>NZ_AUFM01000011.1 GCF_000426505.1 Nisaea denitrificans DSM 18348
CTTGCTCGTAGATGACCTGGTGGTCATGGCGAGGGGCCCGCACCCGATCCCATTCCGAACTCGGCCGTGAAAACCCTCCGCGCCAATGGTACTGCGTCTTAAGGCGTGGGAGAGTAGGTCGCCGCCAGGTCATCTACGAACAAGACAAAAATCTTAACCTCCACAATGCAAATCAATCACACCCATGGCGCGGGGTGGAGCAGCCCGGTAGCTCGTCAGGCTCATAACCTGAAGGTCGTAGGTTCAAATCCTACCCCCGCAACCAAACTAAACAATATATCAACGGCTTAGCCACTCCAGGCTGGGCCGTTTTTTGTTGCTTGGAAGTATAGAAGCAGGTGGGCAGGGCTGGGGTCATTGAACGGAACTCCCGAATAACTACCTCAACAACTCGAAACCTGCTGGCGTCAACAAAGCTCTTAATCCACTTGAGTGCGGCATGGCCGCGCAAGAAGCGAAGCAGAGCCTTGCATATTCCGGAATTGTCTCCACCGGGTATCTTCATAGCCCCCTCCGGCAGCAGAATGGCCGTTGTGCGTGGGCCCTTCTTAGTTAACAGTTTAAACAGCAGGTTCGGCTGGCTTGCCTGTTGCTATGATAGCGGAGACGGCGAGAGTGCAGGTTCTGCCCGATTATGATGACTTTGATGCAACCGGGCTCGCCCAGGGGATTGCCGTGGGGGATTTCAGCCCCGACGAGGCACTTTCCACCGCACTCGCGCGGGTTGATGCGCTTAATCCGCAACTGAACGCGGTCACTCAGGTCCAGGCCGACCGGGCGCGGGAGACAATCAAGGCGGGCGTCCCGAAAGGGCCGCTCTCGGGTGTTCCATTTCTGCTCAAGGATCTTGGGGCGGAGGCTATTGGTTTTCCGGGGAACAATGGCTCCAGGCTTCTGAAGAACACGACCTATTTCTACAATTCCAACCTGGTCGAGAGACTGCTCGCGGCCGGTCTGGTGGTGTTCGGCCGCACCACGTCGCCGGAAGGCGGTATCGGCTGTGCGACAGAAGCCGCCGTTTATGGCGGGCCGACGCGTAATCCCTGGAATACCGATCATACGCCGGGCGGGTCTTCCGGCGGCTCCGGAGCTGCCGTGTCGGCGGGCATCGTTCCCGCTGCACATGGCTCGGACGGAGGCGGGTCCATTCGTATTCCAGCCTCAAGCTGCGGCTTGTTTGGCTTCAAGCCGACGCGTGCACGGTTACCTGACGGGCCGGCGTCGGGTGAGGGCTGGGGCGGGATGGCCATTGAAGGGTTCCTGACCCGGTCTGTGCGGGACAATGCGCTGTTGCTCGACATTTGCTGCGGCACGGATCTGGGGGCGCCCTATGTGGCGCCGCCTCTGGAAGGAACTTTCATGGATGCCTTGGAGACGAGCCGAAAGGGTCTTCGGGTGGCGCTGTGTACAACGACACTTGATGGCGAACCGGTTGATCCGGAATGTGCGGCAGCAGCGGAAGCGGCAGCGGCGCTGCTTTCGGATATGGGGCATCACGTCGAGATCGCCCGTCCGGAAGCGGATACCGCGGGTATGATGCAGGCCTGGACAGAGATCGTGGCCTGCGGCACCGCTCTCGGGGTGCAGCACAAACTGAAGCGGCTCGGCCGGGACCTCCTGCCGGACGATCTCGAGCCAGTCTCGCGCAGTGCCTGTGAGTTTGCTGCGACGATATCCGGCGCGGGCTATCTCGATGCGCTGGAAACTGTGCATGAGTACGGTCGGCAGATGGCGGTCTTTTTCGACCGGTTCGATCTGCTGGTCAGCCCGACACTGGCGGAACCTCCTGCCAGGGTCGGGCGGTTTTCCCATGACCGGAAGAGTTATCTCGACTACCGGCTCGGCCCAGACGGCGTGTTTGCATATTCGCCTTACACTGCCTCCTTCAATGCCACGGGTCAGCCGGCAGCTTCTGTTCCACTTGCCTGGTCGCGCGCGGGGTTGCCCATCGGCGTGCATCTGGCCGCTCCGTTCGGGGCGGACGAACTCCTGATGGGAATTTGCGCCGAGCTGGAGCGTGCGCAGCCGTGGTTTCACAAACGCCCACCGCTCGCAGGGATGCGTGCCGGTGAGGGGAGCAGGGTGAATGAGTGACATAGCGGTTTCCGCGCAGTCGATTACGAAGGTCTTCGGATCTCTATCCGGCGGACTGCGCGCGCTCGACGATGTGTCGGTCGACATCAAGACCAACGAATTTTTCACGCTGCTCGGCCCGTCCGGATGCGGCAAGACCACGCTGCTGCGGCTGATCGCCGGTTTCGAGACCCCGACTTTCGGCAGCATCGTGCTGGAGGGCGTGGACATTACGACAGATCCGCCCTTCAAGCGGCCGGTCAATACGGTGTTCCAGAGCTATGCGCTCTTCCCGCACCTGACCGTGGCTCAGAATGTTGGCTTCGGCTTGGAGATGCTGGGCAAGACAAAGAAAGAGATCACGCACGCGGTTGACGAGGTTCTGGCTCTGGTACGCATGGAGGAGATGGCACATCGCTATCCCAGCCAGCTTTCCGGCGGCCAGCAGCAGCGTGTTGCGCTGGCCCGTGCGCTGGCGCCGAAACCGTCCGTGCTGCTGCTCGATGAGCCTTTGTCCGCGCTCGACCTGAAGCTGCGGAAGCAGATGCAGATCGAGCTGAAACGGATGCAAATGGAGACGGGCATCACCTTCATCTTCGTCACGCACGATCAGGAAGAAGCGCTGACGATGTCCGACCGGATCGCGGTCATGAGTGCGGGCCGCATTCAGCAGATCGGCGCGCCACGCGATATATACAACGCGCCGACAAACCGTTTCGTGGCTGACTTCATCGGCGAGTCCAACTTCCTGCCTGCCGAGGTGGCTGAAGTTGGCATGGTGACGTTGGCTAATGGCAATAAGGTGCCTGCCGTTGTGCCGGACGATCTGGTGACGGGCAGCAAAGTCACCGTCTCGATCAGGCCGGAGCAGGTTGAGCTCGATCCGGCGGGTGAGGGCGTTCTGGCGGGGACGATCACCGAGCTGGTTTATTTCGGCACGGACATGCACGCCCATGTCGATCTTGGGGATGGCAGTGTGCTTGTCGCCCGGGTACAGGCGGAAGCCGACCGGAGCCTCGTCAAAGGGGAACAGGCCGGTGTTCGTTTCGCGTCCGGGGGCCTGCGCGTTGTCGAGGACGGGTCATGACACTCGAAGCCGGACAGCCGCGTTCTCTGGAAGCGGAAGCGACAAACCGCCGGATCCGGCGTAACTGGTTGCTCTCGCTGCCGGCAATCCTGCTTCTGCTGGTGGCGGCCTCCGGCCCGCTTTTGATCGTGCTGGTCTATTCCTTCCTCAAGCCCGGCGATTTCAGCGGTGTCGTTTGGGAGCCGTCATTCAATGCCTGGTTTCAGATCCTGTTTTCCCGCGATATTTTCGACGACACGGTCGGACTGGCCGATGCACATCTGACGATTTTCTGGCGTTCCGTCCGGCTTTCCCTCTCGACGACACTCATCACGCTCGTGCTTGGGTTGCCGACGGCCTACTTCATCGCCACCCGGTCCGGCAGGCAGCGCACGTTCTGGCTGTTCCTGATCACGATCCCGTTCTGGACCAATCTGCTGATCCGGACCTTCGCCATTCTCGAGATGCTGCGGAACGAGGGCATCGTCAATAACAGCCTCATGAGCCTCGGGCTGATCGCCGAGCCAATCCAGATCCTCTACACCGATACGGCCGTCCTGATCGGCATGGCCTATGTCTACCTGCCGCTCATGGTGCTGCCGCTCTATGCCGCGATCGAGCGGCTGGATTTCCGGCTGGTCGAGGCCGGTTACGATCTCTACGCAAACCGCCTGCAGGTGTTCCGAAAGGTGATCCTGCCGATCATCAAGCCCGGCATCGTGGCGGGATCGATCCTGGTTTTTGTGCCCTCGCTCGGCGCCTATGTGACACCGCGCGTGCTCGGCGGCGGCAAGAACATGATGATTGGCAACTTCATCGAGCTGCAGTTCGGACAGGGCCGGAACTGGCCGCTTGGCTCTTCGCTGTCGATCCTTCTGCTGCTGATCGTGATGGCAGCGCTGCTGTTCTATGTTCGGGCCTCCTCGCGGGAGGAGCCACATGGCTGAGCGTGTGCGCAAGGCGTTCTCGATAAGACGATTGCCGGGGTTCACAACCGTGACAATGATCTGCTTTGCCGCGCTTTATGCGCCGATCATCGTCATCGTGCTCTATTCCTTCAATGCGGGCGATTCAGTGGCCCTCTGGGAAGGGTTCTCGCTCGACTGGTATACCGTCGCGGCGCAGAATGAGCAGGTACAGGATGCCACCCTGCGCTCGCTGCTGATCGCGCTCTGGGCGTCGGGCATTGCGACAACCCTGGCGACGATGGCGGCGCTCGGTACGACACGGACCGCCAAATTCCCCGGCAGCACCCTGATATACGTACTGATCAACCAGCCGCTGATGGTGCCGGAGATCGTCACCGCCGTGGCATTGCTGATCTTTTTTGCCTCGATCAAGGTGGCAACCGGCTATTCCGGGCTCGCCTATCTCATCCTCGCCCATGCGGCCTTCTGCGTGCCCTTCGCCTATTTGCCGATCCGGGCGCGGCTGGAGGGGATGGACCGGGTGTTGGAGATTGCGGCGGCCGACCTTTACGCGACTCCGTGGCAAACGTTCCGCCGGGTGACGTTGCCGCTGGTCGCGCCCGGAATCGTCGCCGGTGCCATGCTGGCCTTTGTGATTTCGCTGGATGACGTAATCATCACCGAGTTCGTCAAATCCGCCGGGCAGGACACGCTACCGACTTACATGCTCGGCCAGTTGAGGCGGGCGGTAACGCCGGAGGTCAACGCGATCTCGACGGCGCTGCTCGGCCTGACAATCCTCTTGCTTACCGCCTTTTTTATTCTGACCGGAAGGAACGACAAGTCAGCCTGAACAATCCCGAAGCGCACAACAGGAGATCCATTATGCGCACGTCAATGCTTGCTATGTCCGCGACTGCACTGCTGGCACTGTCCACACAGGCTTTTGCCGCAGGTGAACTGAACATCTACAACTGGGGCAATTACACCAACCCCGAATTGATCAAGAAGTTCGAGAAAGCCCACGACGTCAAAGTCACCGTCACGGACTATGATTCGAACACGACGGCCCTGACCAAAATCGAGGCTGGCGGGCACGGTTTCGACATTGTGGTGCCGACCGGAAACTATGTTCCGATCTATGTCGAGAAGGGCCTGCTGCTTGAGAGCCGCCCCGACCAGATGACGAACTTCAAGAACGTTTCCGAGAACTGGAAGGACGTTCCCTGGGATCCGAAGCGTCATTACACGGTGCCGTGGCAGTGGGGTACGACGGGCGTTGCCGTGGATACCTCGGTCTATGGCGGCGACATCAATACGTCGGCGATCTTCCTCGATCCGCCTGCCGAGCTGGTCGGGAAGGTCAATGTCGTTCCGGAGATGAACGACATCATCAACATGACCCTTTTCTATGTCGGCGGTGAGCCCTGCACGACGGACAAGACCGTCCTGAAAAAGGTGCGGGATGTCCTCGTTGCCGCGAAGCCAAAATGGCTGTCGATGGATTACGGGACGACAGACAAGCTTTCCAGCGGCGAATATCCGGCGACTGTGAACTGGAACGGCTCGACCTTCCGCGCCCGCCTGAACAATCCCAAGGTCGCCTATGGGTATCCGAAAGAGGGTTATCCGCTTTGGATGGATGCTGTCGCCATCCTGAAGGACGCGAAGAACCCCGAGAACGCGAAGCTGTTCCAGAATTTCATCATGGAGCCGGAAAATGCGGCCCTGATCTCTGCCTTTGCCCGCTATGCGAACGGCATCGACGGGTCGGAAGCGTTCATGCCTGAGGAAATGCGCACGGCTCCGGAAATCGTGACGCCTGAGGCTCTCAAGAGCGCCGGCCAGTTCCTGCCGACCTGCTCGGGTGAGTCGCGCGATCTCTATACGGCGATTTGGACTGAACTCCAGAAGTAATCAGCCGGATCTGGATGTTGAAAGGCCCAGGGAGAAATCTCTGGGCCTTATTCTTTTTCCAGACTGAAGAGGAACAATCCTAAAACAATAGCGTCCCCTGCCAGATGCCCTGTTGCACCATATCCGCCGTCTCCGCCTTCAATGTGCTGGCGAAGATCCGCACGGCGTTGGTGTCCGGGCGCACGATGGAGCGTGTCAGGACCATTTTTCGCGTCAGGGCCGGGCGGGCGATCGGCGCGGCCCGAAGGGTGCCCGCGCTGATATCCGCATGGACCGCGGCGAGGGGCAGGACGGTGTAGCCGAGCCCCCGGGCGACGAGTTCCTTGAGTGTCTGCAAGGCGTCCGCCTCGACCGATACCCGTAGCACGATACTTTCCCGGCCGGCGGCGTTCTCGAGCAGGTTACGCAGGCCGTGCCGCGATCCCGGCAGGATCATGGAGAGATCTGCCAGACCCGGAAAGGGCACGGGCTTGGCTATTTCCAGATCGGATGAGGGCGGGCCTATGAGATAGAGTGTCTCCTCGATCAGCGGCTCAGTGCGGATATGGCTCGTCGCGCCGGTCTCGTACATCACGGCAAGGTCGGCCTCGCCCCGCTGGATCATGTCCAGCAGATAGCCGCTGAAGGCGGGAACAATGCGCAGGGTGACTTCCGGATAGTCCCTCAGAAACCGTTCCGCCATCCGGCCCGCGATCACCTCCCCGATGGTTGGCGGCACGCCGAGGCATACGGCCCCCTTTACCGCATCCTGATCGGCCGAGACTTCGGCACGGGTGTCTTCCACCAGGCGCAGGATCGCCGACGCGCGGTCCGTCAGAATCCGGCCGGCGGATGTCAGGGCCATGCCGCGCCCGTGCCGGGTGAACAGGGCAACGCCGAGATCCTCTTCCAGCAGCCGGATTTGCCTGCCAAGGGCGGGCTGGGCGATATGCAGCCGCTCGGCCGCGTGGCTCAGGCTGCCAAGCTCGGCGACATGCAGGAAGGTGCGAAGCTGTCTTAAATCCATAAGATATTAAATCATGGCATAGCTGAATGAGAAATATGCTTCTCGTATTTTGCTTCCGCGAACGCTACGCCAATACTTTCCGCCGTTCATCAAGCTCCGGAGTCGAGATGACCGCAGTGCCCGCCGAAGAGGCCCCGTCCTGGCAGGATGAGATCCTGCCGATCCTGAAAAGTTTCGATGTCCGTCATCTGGTCTATGTGCCCGATGCGGGACACGCCTCGGCGATCCGGGAGGCGGAGAAGGATAACGGTATCACGTCCCTCGCGCTGACCACGGAGGAAGAGGGCATCGGTTATCTCTCCGGTGCCTGGCTCGGCGGTGAGCGTGGGGCTTTGCTGATGCAGTCCAGTGGCGTCGGTAATTGCCTCAATACCCTGGCGCTGCAGACCATGACCCGTTTCCCGCTGCTGATGCTGGTGACCATGCGCGGCGACTGGGCGGAGTTCAATCCGTGGCAGAACCCGATGGGGCAGGCGACCGAGGCTGCCTTGAAGCTGATGGGGGTCCGGACCTGGCGGGCCGACCAGCCGGAAGAGGTCGCGCATCTGGTGCATGGCGCCGCCACAATGGCTTTCAACGGTGACGAAGCCTGCGCGGTCCTGCTTGGACAAAGCCTGATCGGTGAAAAGAAGTGGGTGAAATGACCATGACCGGATCTCTCGACCGCCGCGCCGTCACGGCGAAACTCCTTGAAGACCGGGGCGATCTTCTGGTCGTCACCGGGCTCGGCTCACCCAGCTATGATGCCATGGCCGCCGGTGACCACGATCTCAACTACTACCTCTGGGCTGCGATGGGCAGTGCGGCGACTGTCGGCTTCGGCCTCGCCATGACCCAGCGCGAGAAACCTGTGCTGGTGCTGACCGGTGACGGAGAGATGCTGATGGGGCTGGGCGCGCTTGCTTCCATCGGCCAGAAGCTGCCGCCGAACCTGACCATCGCTGTGCTCGATAACGGGCATTATGGCGAGACCGGCATGCAGACCAGCCACACCGGCCGGGATATCGAGCTCGCCCGCTTCGCCGAGGCGGCGAATTTCCCCTGGACCCGGGTTGTGACGGACATGGACGGCGTGAGCGATCTGCGCAGCCGCATGCAGTCACAGGCCGGCACCTCCTTCGCCGCGATCAAGATCGCCGCCGAGAACCTTCCGCGGGCCCTGCCGCCGCGTGATGGCGTGCATGTGAAGAACCGCTTCCGGGCTGCCCTAGGCCTCTCGACAATCTGACCTGTTAAGTGGGCGATCCGCCTAATGGAGAGAATCAATGTCTGCCAACGACTACAACGATATCCGTGAAGCCGTGCAGGCTCTCTGCGCCGATTTTCCGCCGGAATATCATCGCGGGATCGACCAGAAGCGCGGCTATCCTGAAGAGTTTGTCGATGCCCTGACCAAGGCGGGCTGGATGGCCGCGCTGATCCCTGAAGAGTTCGGCGGGTCCGGCCTCGGCCTGACAGAAGCCTCCGTCATCATGGAGGAGATCAACCGGTCCGGCGGCAATTCCGGCGCCTGCCACGGCCAGATGTATAATATGGGCACCCTGCTGCGGCACGGCTCCGACGCGCAGAAGCAGCTCTATCTGCCGAAAATCGCCAGCGGCGAGCTGCGCCTGCAGTCCATGGGCGTGACCGAGCCGACGACAGGCACAGACACGACCAAGATCAAGACCAAGGCGGAGCGCAAGGGCGACCGCTATGTCATCAACGGTCAGAAGGTCTGGATCTCCCGCATCCAGCATTCGGACCTGATGATCCTCTTGGCCCGGACCACGCCACTTGAGGATGTGGAGAAGAAGTCCGAGGGCATGTCGATCTTCATCGTTGATCTGCGCGAGGCCATCGGCAACGGCATGTCCGTGCAGCCGATCCCGAACATGGTGAACCACGAGACCAACGAGCTGTTCTTCGACAATCTGGAAATCCCGGTCGAGAACCTGATCGGCGAAGAGGGCAAGGGGTTCAAATACATCCTCGACGGCCTCAATGCCGAGCGCACGCTGATCGCAGCGGAATGCATCGGTGACGGCTACTGGTTCATCGACAAGGTGACCGAGTACGTGAAGGAGCGGATCGTCTTCGGCCGCCCCATCGGGCAGAACCAGGGCGTGCAGTTCCCGATTGCCGAGGCCCATATCGAGATCGAGGCCGCCAACCTGATGCGCTACGAGGCCTGCAAGCTGTTCGACGCGCACGAGCCATGCGGTGCGCAGGCCAACATGGCGAAGTACCTCGCGGCGAAAGCCTCCTGGGAAGCGGCCAATGCCTGCATCCAGTTCCATGGCGGCTTCGGCTTCGCCTGCGAATATGACGTCGAGCGCAAGTTCCGCGAAACCCGGCTGTATCAAGTGGCTCCGATCTCGACCAACCTGATCCTGAGCTATGTCGCCGAGCACGTGCTCGGCATGCCCCGGTCGTTCTAAGGAACTGAATATGCGACTTCCTCTTGAAGGGCTGACCGTGCTTGCGCTTGAGCAGGCCGTGGCGGCGCCGTTCTGTACCGCGCGCCTTGCCGATGCGGGCGCCCGGGTGATCAAGATCGAGCGGCCGGAGGGCGATTTCGCCCGAGGCTACGATGACGTGGCGAAGGGGCAGAGCAGCTATTTCGTCTGGCTCAATCGCGGCAAGGAGTCTGTGGTGCTCAACCTTGCCTCGGACGAGGGCAATGCCGAATTCCGGGAATTGGTCTCTCAAGCGGATATTCTGGTCCAGAATCTGAAGCCGGGTGCGCTGACCCGGCTCGGTTTTCCGATCGAGGAGCTGCGCCGCACCTGTCCCCGCCTGATTACCCTCTCGATCAGCGGCTACGGCGACGAGGGGCCGCTTGCCGCGCGCAAGGCCTACGATCTGCTGATCCAGGCTGAATCCGGACTGTGCTCTATCACGGGCGGGGCCGAGGAGCTGGCACGGGTCGGCGTATCCATCGTGGATATCGCAACCGGCCAGACCGCCCACGCGGCCATTCTGGAAGCTGTCATTGCCCGTTCGGTCAGCGGTGAGGGCGCGGACATCCGGATCTCGATGTTCGACGTGATGGCCGACTGGATGACCGTACCGCTTCTTAATCACGAGGGCGGCAAGACCCCGAAACGGATGGGGCTCCGGCATCCATCCATCGCGCCTTATGGCGTGTTCGAGACGCGGGACGGCGTATCCCTTCTGATATCGATCCAGAGCGATAGAGAATGGGCCAGCCTGTGCCGTCATGTTCTCGGCGATGAGAGCGCTATCACGGATGAGCGCTTTGCAATCAATGTTGTCCGGGTACAGAACCGGCCGGAGACGGATGGTCTTGTGGCCCGCACTTTCGCTGCAAACGACGCTGCTGCGCTGGAAGCAATGCTCGACGGCGCGGCCATTGCCTTTGCCAGGGTGAACGATACAGGCGCCCTGTCTTCCCACCCGCATTTGCGCCGGATTACCGTCGATACGCCGGAGGGGCCAGTCTCCTATCCAGCCCCGGCGGCGATCTTTATGGGCGCACCGCGCAGCTACGGCCCCGTTCCGGGGATTGGTGAGCGGCCCGGTATATAGGCAGCACACGTCTTGCGAATTCCTGGCACGAAGTGCTATTAGGAATCATTCGCAAAAACCGGGCGATCCGGAACGAGGCAGTTTGCGGATGAAGCGATTTCCCATCCGGATGGTGTCTGTTGGCGGCCCAGAATAATCTTGAACGGCTTTATGCAGCGCATCGCGGTGACCTTGTTACCTATGCCGGCCGCATATTGGGGGACCGAACGCAGGCGGAAGACGTCGTGCAGGAGGCTTACCTGCGCTATTCGTCACGGAATGCGGAACACGCGATTGACGAGCCACTCGCATATTTTTATCGGATTGTCAGAAACCTTTGTCTGGACTTCAAGCGAGCCAAGGTCCGCGATCTGGAGAAAAAGCATCTGCTTTCGCATGCTCTCGGATTGCTTGAGGGCGTGCGCGACAGTTCGGTCTCTCCTGAAGCCGAAGCCAGTGCCCGGCAGGAGTTGCTGCACGTCTCAAACGCTATCGCTGAATTGCCGGACCGGACACGCCTGGCTTTCGAGTTGCATCGTCTGGAGGGATATTCCTTCCGGGAGGTCGCTCTTGAACTGGGTATCTCCGTTGGTCTCGCGCATTTACTGATTGCCCAGGCGATTGACCATTGCCGTCAGCGGGCTGGCCGAAATAATGAGTTTTGAACATGTGGGCCAGCATGACGTCTAAAAATATGAGACCCGCGTCTATGCGAAATGGCCAAAGCAGAGTTCTAGGCGCGGAGAGCGGCAATGCGCGCATGAGAGAGCCTGATAATGGAAAATAGACAGCGAGAATGGGGGGCAAGCGAATGGCTTGTTGCCTTGCTCGACGGGCCAGGCGATCAGGCGCTAGAGGCGGAATTTTCCGATTGGCTGGCAATGGACGAGCGGCGCCCCTCCGAATGGGCGGACGCTGTCAGTACCTATCGCGAAATGGGAATGGTCTCGCCGCGTTTCGTTTCGCCGCACTCTGGAACGGAAGACGATGGCCAGGCCGGTGTCTCTGGCGCGGATGTCGTCAGGATGACGTCGAGCGTTGCGAGCCGCTCCCGTCAGGGCTTCCGTCTGGGTCGCCGGGCCGTGATCGCGGTTACGGCATTGGCGGCATGTGTCGTGGCGATGCTGATTGCCCCGGATCTCTTGCTCGGCCTGCGCGCGGATTTCACTACCGGAACGGCGGAACTTCGAAAGATCGAGCTTGCCGATGGCAGCATCGTCCGACTTGCGCCGGAAAGCGCGATCACGGTCGATCTGTCCGGCGCTGAACGCCGGTTGGAGCTGTTGCGCGGGATCGCGTTCCTGGAAGTTGCGCCGGACACCAAGCATCCGTTTCTGGCCGGAATGGATATCGCTGAAGCCCGGGTCGTGGGAACCGCATTCGAGCTTGCCGAGGTGCGCGGAAAGGATGTTGTCACGGTGCGTGAAGGACATGTCAGGGTCGCGCCGAAAGCTTTCTCCGATCCGTCGTTGGCGGATTTGCACGCCGGTGACCGGGCGACGGTATCGGCCGATGGCTCCATGGCTCGGTCCCGGCTGACGCCCGATCAGGTGGCTCCATGGATTGATGGCTATCTGGTTGCACAGGATCGTTCCGTGGCCGATGTGGTCGATGACCTGCGGCGTTACTATGGCGGTCTGGTCCTGTTGCGCGGCGCCACTCTTCCAGCCCGGCACCTCACCGGGATCTATAGCCTGTCGGATCCGGTTGCCGCGCTGGAACTCATCGCGGCTTCACAGGATGCGGTTCTGACGCGGCTGTCTCCTTGGATCGTCGTAATATCGGAAAGCTGAAGCCGAGAGGCCGTTTTCCCGACGCCCGAAATTATTTTTGAACATACCGCCCACTCCCCAGTCATACATGTGACGCTTAGATGCGACTTAGTCGCAATTGCAGGCGCTGCCGGGTTTGGCGCGCCGGAAATACCGGGGGAAGAATGACGGCCGAAAGTTCGAATATTCATCAAAAGGCAGTGTTGCTGGCGGCGTTGGGACTAACGTTCGGCCTGTCGCTGGCGGGGCAGGGGATAGCCCAGGCCCAGACCAGCCAGCAGGGCAGTGCCCAGGCCGGCATGGCAGTACACCAGTTCAGCATTTCTTCGCAGGATCTTGCCAGTGCCCTGACCGCATTCGGTCGGCAGAGCGGCATCCAGGTTTCCTCGAACAGCGATCTCGTGCACGGGGTGAGCACGCAAGGTGTCTCCGGCGCGCTGCCGGTCGCCGAGGCAATGACGCGTCTGCTCGACGGGACGGGCCTCCGGTTTCAGATGCAAGGTGGCGGTATCGTCATTCTGGGGATGCAGAGTGGAGATACCGGGGTCGCGCTTGATCCGGTCGTGGTTGTAGGCCGCTCCGGCTCGGACCGCCATGCAGGCGCCGCCGACCGGGAGAACTCGCTCTATATCACGCGGCAGGACCTGGAGCGCCGCAACCCGGCCAATATCCGGGATGTGTTCGCCGGCGAATCTTCCGTCTCCGTCGGCGGGGCTATCCCGCTGAGCCAGAAGGTCTATGTGAACGGCATCGAGGAAACCAATCTGGCGGTGTCGATCGACGGTGCCCGGCAGAACAACAAGGTATTCCACCACAACGGCACCAACCTGATCGATCCGAGCCTGCTCAAGGCCGTCCGCATCGAACCTGGTGTCGCCGCAGCGGATGCGGGCCCAGGCGCACTTGGCGGGGCTATCATCTATGAGACGGTTGATGCGGCGGATATGCTCGCACCCGGTCAGGATGTCGGAGGTTTCGCATCGGTCAGCTACGATACGAATGGCGAGACCTTCATCAATGACAACTCGGTCTACGGTCGCTCCGGCGGTTTCGAGGCGTTGGGATACTTCAAGTGGGGCGAGGGCGATAATTATGATGGCGGGGATGGCGATGAAGTGCCGGGCTCCGGCACGTCACTGCGCACGCTCCTTGCCAAGGGCGCCTATGAATCCCAGTCGGGGCACCGGATCGAGATTTCCGGTGAGAGGGTCCATGACGATGCAAATCGGCCTTATCGGGCAAATATCGGCAGGCTGACGAACCGGAACGAGCCGGCCGAGCGGATCTATGACCTGGAGCGCCAAAACTATCGGCTGAGCTACAGCACACCTGATGCGGACGGCTTCTGGGACCCGACCTTTGTGCTCGGATATGGCGTGACGACCCTCGGCGTCCCCGTTCCCTACGGCAGTGAAGGTGAAACCGGCAGTCTCTCAGGCTCGTTTGAGAACGATCTGAATTTCGGAACGGGCAACACGGTCACGGTCGGCGTCGATTTCTATGACGACAAGGCGAAGTATGAAGACCCCTCCGACCAGATGGACGAGCAGGCGCGCAATCTGGGTGCCTATGCCCAGGCTCGGCTGACACCGATGGAGGCGCTGCGGGTTTCCTTTGGTGCCCGGGCCGACAAGCAATGGTTCGAGGGCCTGGACGGTACCGAGCTCGATAATGGCGGCCTCAGCGGCAATGTCTCAGCGGCTTATGACGCGACGGACTTCCTGACAGTGCGCGGTGGATACTCGTCGGTCTGGGGCGGAATCTCGCTCGCCGAGAACTTCATCATGAACCCGGGCTGGAATTATGATGGAGGCATCGACCCCGTGCGTGCCGAGAACGTCACGGCCGGGTTCGATATTGCCTATGAAGGCTTCACATTCGGGGCCGGGGTTTTCCACAGTGACTTCTCTGATGCCCGCGATCCGACATATCGCGGCGGACCGACCCTGACGACGGATTTCGAAACCAAGGGGTATAACCTGTCGGCCGGTTATAGCTGGGGGCCTGGATTTGTCCGCGTGAGCTATACGGACAGCGAGATCGAGGTCGATGGCAATCCGGCAAGTTCAGACGCGACCCAATATCTGGGCGCGCCATTGGGGCAGATCATCTCGCTTGAGGCCGCGCACCTGTTTGAAACTGCCGGCGTTCGGGTCGGCGGCGCAGTGGACATGGCCCTGGAGAATTCGGATACGGAAGATGCGGGCGGTCAGGCACTCGGAGCCTATGAGGTCGTGAGCCTTTTCGGCGAGTACCAGCCGGACTTCGCGCAGTATCTCCTGGTCAGGCTTGAGGCGAACAATCTGTTCGACGAAACCTATTCCGACCGGGCGACCTACGGCCAGGACTTCACAAATGTGCAGCCTCTGCTCGAACAGGGCCGTAGTTTCCTGCTCAAGGTCCGGGCGACATTCTAGGAAAGGCCGGCTCAGAGAGACAGAACGCTACATGTGTCTGATTCTGTTCAGCGCCTGACACTGAGTAGCGCTGCTTCGACCTTTATGGCCGGGACCCGCGACAGTAACGGATATCACTGGCCGGCAGTTCAATTGTGACCTGCCGGCCAGCGTATTTCTGCAAATTGCATTGATAGTCGACGGCCGGATAACGTCTGACTTCTCGATCTTTCAACCATCTTACATGATTCTGCAGCTTCTCCAGAATGCGGCTTTCTGGGGAGGCGTGCGGGTGCGGTTTCCATCTTCGAAAACGGGGCAGGGCCTCATCGATTAGAATAATTCCAGAAATCTGAATCATCCCTCTTGCGCTTGGCTGGAATTGAGTCATTTTAGAATGATTATAATTCGCGCTCACGGTTTCCCCCTTGAGCAATGCCTCGGACCAGATGGGAGGGTCTACGATGAATGAGATGAACAAATGCCCGGTGATGCATGGTGGTAACACCGAGGCGAAGATGTCTCCGACCGAGTGGTGGCCGAAGGCGCTGAACCTGGACATCCTCCATCAGCACGACACCAAGTCCAACCCGCTCGGCAAGGACTTCGATTATCGTGAAGAGCTGAAGAAGCTCGATATCGCGGCGCTGAAGAAAGACATGCACGCGCTGATGACGGAGAGCCAAGACTGGTGGCCGGCCGATTGGGGTCACTATGGCGGCCTTATGATCCGTCTCGCATGGCATTCTGCCGGCTCCTATCGCCTGGCCGACGGCCGCGGCGGTGCCGGTACCGGCAACATCCGTTTCGCGCCGCTGAACTCCTGGCCGGACAATGCGAGCCTGGATAAGGCACGCCGCCTGTTGTGGCCGATCAAGAAGAAGTACGGCAACAAGGTCAGCTGGGGCGATCTCTACATTCTCGCCGGGACCATCGCTTACGAATCCATGGGCCTGAAGACCTTCGGCTTCGGTTTCGGTCGCGAGGATATCTGGCATCCGGAAAAGGACGTGTACTGGGGCGCCGAGAAGGAATGGCTGGCCCCGAGCGACACCCGCTACGGCAGCGTCGAAAACCCGGCGACCATGGAAAACCCGCTGGCGGCCGTGCAGATGGGCCTGATCTACGTGAACCCGGAAGGCGTCAACGGCAAGCCGGATCCGCTGAAGACCGCCGGACAGGTGCGTGAGACCTTCGCCCGTATGGCGATGAATGACGAGGAAACCGTTGCGCTCACCGTTGGCGGCCACACCGTCGGCAAGGCGCACGGCGCCGGTGATGCCGGTGCCCTCGGCGCGGAACCGGAAGCAGCCGATCTTGAGGAGCAGGGCTTCGGCTGGACCAACCCTGCCGGTACCGCGAAGGCCAACATGGCCATCACCAGCGGTATCGAGGGCGCCTGGACCGCCAACCCGACCAAGTGGGACAATGGCTACCTGCACCTGTTGCTGAACTACGAGTGGAAGCTGACGAAGAGCCCGGCCGGTGCCAACCAGTGGGAGCCGATCGACATCAAGGAAGAGGACATGCCGGTCGACGCGTCCGATCCGTCGGTGCGCAAGATGCCGATGATGACCGACGCCGACATGGCGATGAAGATGGACCCGGAATATCGGAAGATTTCCGAGAAGTTCTTCAATGACTTCGACTACTTCTCCGATTGCTTCGCCCGTGCCTGGTTCAAGCTGACCCACCGCGACATGGGCCCGAAGGTCCGCTATTTCGGCCCGGACGTGCCGTCCGAAGAGCTGATCTGGATGGATCCGGTTCCGGAAGGATCGAAGAGCTACGACGTGGATGCGGTCAAGGCGAAGATTGCCGCCAGCGGCCTCTCCATGGGAGAGATGGTCTCCACCGCTTGGGACAGCGCCCGGACCTATCGCGGTTCCGACATGCGGGGCGGCACCGACGGTGCTCGTATCCGCCTGGCACCGCAGAAGGATTGGGAAGGCAATGAGCCGAAGCGCCTCGAGAAGGTGCTCGCCGTGCTTGAGCCAATCGCGAAGGAAGCGGGCGCTAGCCTCGCCGACGTGATTGTCCTGGCCGGCAATGTCGGTGTCGAGCAAGCGATCAAGGCCGCCGGCTTCAACGTTCCGGTACCGTTTGCGCCGGGCCGTGGAGACGCGTCTGCCGAGATGACGGATGCCGACTCCTTCGACTCCATGGAGCCGCTCGCGGACGGTATGCGCAACTGGCAGAAGCAGGACTATGTGGTGAGCCCGGAAGAGCTGATGCTCGACCGCACGCAGCTCATGGGCCTGACCGCGCCGGAGATGACCTGCCTCGTCGGCGGAATGCGGATGATCGGCACCAACCATGGCGACACCAAGCACGGTGTGTTCAGCGCCAAGGAAGGCGCCCTGACGACCGACTTCTTCGTCAACCTGTGCGACATGGCCAACAAGTGGGTCCCGGCCAGCAAGAGCACATACGAGATACAGGACCGGAAGACCGGCGCGGTGAAGTGGACGGCGACCCGTATGGATCTCGTCTTCGGCTCCAACTCGATCCTTCGTTCCTATGCCGAAGTCTATGCCCAGGACGACAACAAGGAGAAGTTCGTTAAGGACTTCGTCGCCGCCTGGACCAAGGTCATGAATGCGGGCCGCTTCGATCTCGCTTGATCGCGCGTCTCTCTGAAACCTGATACGGGCCCCGCAGCAGATCATGCTGCGGGGCTTTTTCAATTTATGATCCAGTCCGGCGGGGGAATGTCTCCGGTCGCTATGTTTTCGCTTTCCCTCGCGGGTTACTCTGGATTGATTATCGCGAAAATCGGGTGAAATCACTCCAATTCATTAAGAATTTATTGCGCCGCAATATATCAGCGGGCACGCTTCGCGACGTTTTGCACCAGGGGGGTGCTCTGTCTTGCGCGAAGTGGAGAATGAATAATGAAGTTTCGAATTAGGGCGTTTGTCGCCGCCTTTATCGCCATCGTAGGGATTGCGGGCATTATCGCTCCGTCCTACGCCCAAGACATGAAGTTTTGGCGGATCGGCACCGGTGGCGCCGGTGGCACCTACTATCCGATCGGTGGCCTGATCGCGAACGCGATTTCCAACCCGCCAGGCTCGCGGCCCTGCGACAAGGGCGGAAGCTGCGGCGTCCCGGGCCTCGTCGCCATTGCGGTTTCGACCAATGCGTCCGTTGCCAATGTGAACGCCATCGATGCAGGCCAGCTTGATGCCGGTCTTGCCGGCGCCCAGAGCGTGACCCAGGGCTTTAACGGCGAAGGCAAGTTTGTCGGCGCCAAAAAAGACAAGATCCGGATGATCGCCAATCTCTATCCGGAAGACATGCACCTTGTCCTGCCGAAAGGCACAAAGCTGGGCAGCCTGAAGGATCTGGCTGGCAAGAAGGTCGGTGTCGCGGCCGCCGGTTCGGGAACCCAGGTTTCCGTGCGGATGATCCTCAAGCACTACGATATCAAGGCTGACGAGCTTGAACTGAACCTGGGCCAGAGCACCCAGCGTCTGGCCGACGGTCAGATCGATGCCTTCTTCTATGCAGGCGGCACCCCGTTCGCGGCGCTGATCCAGCTTGGCTCGACCAAGGGCTTCGAGCTCTACACCTTCTCCGAGGAAGAGCGCAAAGAGATCAACTCGATCATCCCTTATTATGTCGAGTCCCTGATCCCGGCCGGTACCTACCAGAACATCACCTACGATGTGCCGACCGTTGCCGTCAGCGGCCAGCTGATCACCGGCGCCAATCAGCCCGAAGAGCTGGTGTACGAGATCACCAAGGCTCTGTGGAACAAGAACACCCGCAAGCTGCTCGACAAGGGGCACGCCAAGGGCAAGCAGATCGTGCTTGAAACCGCCCTCAAGGGCGTCCTGATCCCGGTCCACCCGGGTGCGGAGAAGTTCTACAAGGAAGTCGGCCTTATCAAATAAGGACCGTTAGCGGAGACAGGCGCGGATTGCCCTGTCTCCGTTTTTCTTTTTTCCATTTATCAGAATCACTGAAAGTCCGGACAGAGCATGGCCGAATTCGACGTCAAAACCGCCGAAGAGCTTGAGCGCAAATACGATTCCGGTCTGCAGACACGGACGCAAACGCCACTCATGGAGTGGTTCATTTACCTATTTTCGATTTTCTTCGCGGGATATCACTATTTCACCGCAGGGTTCGGGACACCGATCGACTACTGGCACATGGGCTTCCATATGTCGGGAGTCATCCTGCTGGTTTTCATCTGCTATCCGATCATCAAATCCAACCGCCTTATGACGATCCAGGCGCCTGCCTGGTGGCGGCCGGGCACAGTGCCTCTGTGGGACTGGCTCTTTATCGCCGTGGGCATCGCTTGCTCGCTCTATATCGGGGTGACCTGGTATGGCGTGGACATCGAAGTATTCGGCATGAAGTTGCATCTCGTCGAACAGGTCATGCGCCAGGGGGATCCGGCGGACATCGACATTGTTTTCGGCACGGCGCTGATCATCGTTCTGCTTGAGGCCGTGCGCAGGACTTTGGGCATGGTCGTTCCGATCATCATCGGCATCTTCACCGCCTACGCTATCTTCGGCCCCTACATGCCGTTGCAGATCCTGATGCATCCCGGCATTTCCTGGGCCCAGTACATCAACAACATGTACTTCCCGGCCGAAGGCATCTTCGGCGTGACGTTGTGGATCGTCTCGACCGTCGTTTTCCATTTCGTGCTGTTCGGCGTGCTTGCCCAGCGCATGGGGCTTGGACAGTTCTTCGTCGACATCGCCGCCGTGATGGCGGGCCGCTATACAGGCGGGCTCGCCAAGGTCAGCGTGGTGTCCTCCGCTTTCTTCGGCACCATCTCAGGCTCCTCGATCGCGAACACGGTCTCGACCGGCTCGCTGACCATTCCGAACATGAAGCGGATGGGATATCCGGGGCATCTGGCGGGCGGTGTCGAGGCTGCGTCCAGTGCCGGTGGCCAGATCACGCCGCCGATCATGGGGGCCGCGGCCTTCGTCATGGCCGAGTTTCTCGAAGTGCCTTACACGACCGTGGTCGTAGCGGCGATCGTGCCGGCGATGATGCATTATATCGGCGTGCTCTCGATCGTACATTTCCAGGCCAAACGCCTTGGTCTCAAGGGCATGCCGGCCGAGGAAATTCCGAACCTGTTCAGAGTCCTGCGCCGGGGCTGGCCGACAGTTCTGCCCCTCGCGGTATTGATCTATGTGCTGTTCAGCGGCTATTCGCCGAACATGGCAGCTTTCTGGGGAATTACCACCGCCCTGGCGGTAGGCCTGCTCAATCCGATGCACAGGATCGGCTTCCGGGACATTTTCGATGCGGCGGTCCTGGGCGTTAAATATGCGCTCGCGGTGGGCGCCGTCTGCGCCGCTATCGGGATTATCGTCGGGGTCGTCAACTCCACCGGTCTCGGTTTCCGGCTCGGCTTCATGGTCGCGAACAGTGCCCGCGAGATCGCTGAGGGAATCCTGCCCTTGATCGACTGGTTCCCGCTTGCCACCTTTACCGAAGACGGCGTCACCCTGCTGATCTCACTGATTTTGATTGCCGTCACCTGTATCCTGATGGGCGCGGGGCTGCCGACCACGGCGCTCTACATCATGCTTGCCACGGTTGCTCAGCCGGCGCTCGGCAATCTCGGTGTGCCGCCTCTCGCATCACATCTGTTCGTGCTCTATTACGGGGTCATTTCCGAGATCACACCGCCGGTCTGTGCTTCGGCCTATGCGGCGGCAGGGATCGCGGGCGCCAACCCGTTCCGGACAGGTGTCTCGGCTTTCACGCTCGGTATCGCCAAGCTGCTGGTGCCGATGGTGTTCGTCTACTCGCCGGCCATGCTGATCGTGATCGACACGCATTTCACCCTGGAAGCGTTCCTGGTGACTTCGATCACCTGCGCGGTTGGTGTCTTCATGCTTGCGACCTCCGTCGCGGCCTACTTCCTCGCCCCGATGCCGGGGATCGCCCGTGCGGCTATGGCCCTGGCGGGCATCCTTCTGGTGGCCCCGGGGGAGAGCAGTGACATCTACGCTGCCGTGTTCGCCGTACCGGTTCTGCTGCAACAGGTCGTTGCAATGCGGCGGAACAAGGCGGCGGAGTTGCTAAAAGCGGAAGCCTGACCGGGCTCCACCCGGATATCCAAAGAAGAAGGCCCCGGCGCGCACGCACCGGGGCCTTCTTCGTTCCCGGCAAGTGCAGACCGTGGAAGCCCTGCCGTCATGGGGGTAAGCTGCCAGTCAATCAAAAGGGGAGGATGCGATGACCGGCAAAATGCGGGTGGGTTTCATAGGGGCCGGATTGATGGGCCATGGCATGGCGAAGAACCTGATCGAGAAAGGGTTCTCCCTGACTGTCATGGGCAACAGGAACCACAAGCCCATCGACCATCTGGTCTCTCTCGGCGCCCGGGAAGTTTCCACGGCGCGTGCGGTCGCCGAAGCTTCGGATCTGGTCTTCCTGTGTCTGCCGAATTCCGAAATCGTGGGACGCGTTGTCCTCGGCGCCGAGGGAATCCTGGAGGGCGCTCATGATGGTCTGATCGTCGCCGATTCCACCACGGCAGATCCGGGCGAGACAAAGCGGATCGGGGCTGCTCTCCGGGAGCAGGGCGTCGCCATGCTGGATACACCGCTGACGATGACGCCGAAGGAGGCAGAGAGCGGCACCCTGAATGTGCTGGTCGGTGGCGCGGACCAGAATCTTGAGATGGCGCGTCCGGCCATTGAGACCTTCGCCAGGAACATCTTCCATGTCGGCCCGCTCGGGGCGGCGCACAGCCTCAAGCTGATCAATAATTTCATGTCCATGAGCATGGTCGCGCTCTTTGCGGAAGCGGTCACCACTGCGCGCAAGGCCGATGTCAGTATCGCTGGATTGCACGAGGTGATCTCTGCCGGCGCACTCAACAACGGGCTTTTCCAGAAGGTCATGGACTGGCCGTTGAAGCAGGATGCGAGCGGGCTTCAGTTCGCAATCGAGAACGCTCTGAAAGATGTCTCCTATTACAACCGGGTCGCGGCGGATGCAGGCTCGACGGCACTGATCGGCGCGACCGTTCAGCAGATCTACGCGCTGGCCAATGCCCAGGGCGAGGGCAAGACACACGTGCCCAAGCTGATGGATGTCATGGGAAAGCTGAACGGCCTTTAAAGGAGTGCGGATATCTGACCTTTCGAAGCTTTCAGAGTGTGCCGAAACGTCGCATGGAAACCGCCACAGTTCGTCACGACTGAATTGCCATGAGTTGACGGCGCGCGCGCCGGCTATCGGCGGTCTGGTCTTCCCTGGCGCTATTTTCCGCCCTTTTTCACCAGATTTGGGATCGATGTCTGTTCCCGCATGGATGCTGCCGTCGATCACGATCAGGCGGTCGACGATACTCGAGGGGAGGTCTCTAATTCTTGCTCGTCAGAGCTGCCTTGTTTTTGCCTTTAATCCTTGGTTATTCGGCTCATTCCCATCGAGTGTCTCACGAAAAATCTGGAATGGAGAGGGTGTCTCTGATGCCGCAAATCGTTCGTAAACTGTGCTGGACCGTCCTGCTCTGGTGCGTAGGTGTGACCGTTCTTGCTGCGGCGGGGCGCCTGCTGCATTGGTTTCTTGTGTCCTGAATTACGAATTAAATACTTGCTTTCAGTCTGGACTTATTCCGAAAAGTCGCCATAAGGTACGCAGGTTCTTGGCTAATAATCTGATTCGAAGATGCTAGGGGGATGGCATTGCAGTCCAACGAAGATCTTTTACCGCTGCATAGCTGGCGGGAAACTGATTTCGTGGATGATATCCCGGAGACGGCCATGGTCGCGCTTCGTCTCTATTATGAGCTTGCTCGAACAGATGATCGTGAAGCCGTTCTGACGGCAATCGCTTCTCAACCGTCGCTCTCCGGTCCCTGTCATGTGCTCTTTCAGCTCGTGGACAGTCGGATTGAGGTGATCGAAAGTGGGCACTATGTCAGCGCCGAGGTTGCCGAGACGATTACGAGAATTATTGAAAACGAGATCAGGAACTCGGAAGACGGCGCACGCAGATACACGGTCAGTGCTGGCTCCCTGTGCGATGTAACGATCCTGCCACTTTTCCAGAATGCGGGAGTTTGTCTGGTGGTGGTGGTGTGATCTTGGACGGCATGCGCCTTGATGTCATCAAAGGAGAAGATCCGGCAGCGATTGTCACGTACGACAAGCTGGATTTTCGCCTTGGAGCTGACAATCAACTCGCGGAAATTTTTACTCTGACTTCGCGCGCTGGAAATCGCAAAGCACCCAGCATTTCCGGGATCTCATTCAATGAAATTGCACGCCGCGCACCGGATGTACTGCCTTATATTCATATTCTGAATGTTTCTGACGAGCCGGCCACTTTCGAATTCGAGAGATTCGGCTTCGGTACGACTGTAACGGGCGGATTTCAGCCGAGATATTTCGGTGAAACTGTACCGCTCTTTGGCCCAAAGCTCTGGTCCAGTCTTGCCAGTCTCTATGCCGATGCAGCCTTCCGAAGCCGTATTTCTCTATCCGAGGTTCACACGCGCTCCGTCGGCAAATGGTACGCGTACCGCCGCTTGATCATGCCGCTGTCCACAAATGGCCGAGAAATCGATCAGGTCCTTTGCGCCGTTGTTCATAAAACAGTCGAGTTCCAGGGCCTGTTGCCGGGCGATTTCCTCGGCATTGATGTCGATAAAATAGATCCGGTCGGCCTCTCCGGTGAGACGAAAATCACCTGATAGGCCAAGCCATTCGCGCTCGAAGCCATACACACCCGCACCGAAGCCTTTGTCATGAAGGCCAGAGAGAATGATGCCGCAATGTCGGTCAACGCCCCAATGAATCACAGAAAGTGCACGAACGAGGCGGGGCAGAGATTGAGAAAGTCCGGTCTTGCGTGCTTTCGGATGGACCCATAGCCCCCCCGCATGCCCGATTTTGCCGGATAAATCCATCCCGATAGGATGTCTCGTGCAAGGATCCGCGAACATTCCGGTTTCCTTCACGAAGTCGACAAAATCTCCAGTCTCGATGACCCGGTCGCAGATGATCGCGACAGTCTCCGCGTTCTTGTTTGATACGCGTAACCAGAATGCGTCGCTTGGCAGGTAGTCGGCCTTGTCAGGGTCGAACATGCTCGAAACGGCCGTCGTTGCGGGCGCTCCCAGCATTATGCGCTTCCATTCACTCATGTCGCTTTCGATCGAGATGCGATAACCAGACCGGACAATAAGGGTCATCATTTCACGGTAGAATGAACGCGCTGTTTCGATATGGGGTTGCATGCCGGTTCTCCTTTTTATGGCAAGAGAACGATAGCATGCGCCATGCGACGTCTTGGAGTGTGCGGAAAATGATGGGTGTATATTGGCGGGGTTTCGTTTTTATTGTTTGGTCACTCAACCCCCGTGACCTCCCTGTATGCATGAATGGTTGCCAGCGCCTGACGTGACCACTCCACATCAATCTCTGGCATCCCCAGAGATTATGATTCAGACTCGGTTTTCGCGTTGGATTGTATGAGAAGAAAAGTGGTGACCCCGACTGGATTCGAACCAGTGACCTACAGATTAGGAATCTGTCGCTCTATCCTGCTGAGCTACGGGGCCGCCTAGGCGAACGTGATACAGGAGCGGGCCGCGATTGCCAATGGGGCGTGGCAGGCTCCTAAGTGCGGGGATACTGGGGAGGTCAGGCGGGCAGGGAGCGGTTGTCGTTGTCCGAGACATCCTGCAGCGGGCCTTCTGTCACCAGGCAGCTGATATAGTGGACCTTTTCCCGGAACAGGTTTGACAGCCATTCTTCCGCGACCTTTCGGGCGGCGGTCAGACGGTGGCCACCATCGACAAGCACGAAGCTGTCGTCGAGATAGAAGATGCGGAGCGGGTCGGATGATGCGTAGCCGTGATCCCGGATGGCGCGGACCAGCTTCCAGAAACGTTCGTTTTCCCGGTCCATGCCGCGGTCGTCATTGATCAGGTTAAGTTTCTGAATCTGGTCAAGCGTCAGATCCACCTCGGCAAAGCCCTGGTGGCGTATCTGCTTCTTGATCGATTTCTTCACCTTACCTCTTATGACCATATCGGCCGCCTCGCACCTTTCCCGCACGGGTTACATCTCAATGACTTAGTAAATAAGTTCGAACGAAATCAATTTCCAGAAAATAATGCGCACTCATTGCGCCTTGCTTCTTCGTGCCGGTCTGTTTTTTATGCCCGCATTCGTCTATGTCGCTGATAAATTACCATATTATTGGTTTAAAAACCCCTAAGGGCGGCGGTAGATCATCCAATAAATAAAGGCCACGAATACCCCGCCGCCGACCATATTGCCGAGAGTGACCGGCAGCAGATTACCTGCGATTCGCATGAGGCTTGCTTCGGGAACTCCCGAAAAAGCGGCGAGGGGCAGGAAGTACATATTGGCGATGGAATGCTCGAGGCCGATGGCGACGAACGCGCTGATCGGGAACAGGATGGCGAGAATTTTGCCGGAGACTGTGCGGGCCGCTATGCAGAGCCAGACGGCGAGGCAAACCAGAACGTTACACAGGAGGCCGCGCCAGAAGGATTGTTCGAATGAAAGTTCGAGTTTTCCAATGGCGATCCGGGTTGCGGTTTCCAGAACTGCGCCGCCCCCGATCTCGAGTACGCCGGCGCGCCAGGCAATAAAAGCGGTGGTGACGGCCCCGGCGAGGTTGCCGAGATAGACAAGGCTCCAGTTTCGGATGAGGCCTTTCGTGCCGACCTTGCCATCGACCCAGGCCATGACCATCAGGCTGTTCCCGGTGAAAAGCTCGGCACCGCCGACAACGACCAGGATGAGGCCGAGAGAAAAGGCTATCCCGCCGAGCAGCCGGGTCGGGCCTAGACCGAGTTCGCTGCCCGTGACGGTGACTGTGAAGACCATCGCTCCGAGGGAGATGAAGGCTCCCGCGAGAACGGCGAGGAGTAGGGTTTTGAGTGCAGGGAGCCGAGCCTTGCCGATGCCGGATGTCTCGACAAGTTCGGCGATCCGGGCCGGGGTATGGGCCTCGAAAGCCAACGATTGTGTTTCTTGTTGAGTCTTTTCCTGCGCCATTACGGCTCCCCCAAAACCCGATGCTCGGAATCCTTTGTGTGGACTGTGTCACGAACGGACTTGCCGTCAAGCGTAGCACGCGCTTGAGGGACAGCCCGGTATCGAGGAGACTTGCGCCAGAACGAGAAGAAGGAGGAACCCACCATGGCCGAGGCCGGCAGGAATTTGGAGAAGGAGCGGGCGGTGGCCCGGCATCTCTTGGATGAGCATGCGGGCCGCGTGCCGTATGTGGCGCTTTCAGGGGAACTGGCGCTCTCAGACATTGCAGAGGCCTACAGGGCCCAGGAGGCGTTTGTCTCCATGCGTCAGGAGCGCAGCGGCACCAGCATCGCGGGATACAAGATCGCTCTAACCTCTGCCGCCATGCAGGCCTTTGTCGGTGTTGATCATCCGCTGCTCGGCGCGATCTTCGACGATACGGTGGTGCCGTCGCCTGCCGAGGTGTCATTGGCCGGGTTCCAACATGTCGGCATTGAGTTCGAGCTGGCGCTGCGGCTTGGCCTTACGGTTCCTCCCGGATCTTACGATGCGACGTCGATCGCGTCATTCGTGGACGCCGTGATACCGGCATTCGAGCTTATCGAGGACCGCAACGCGGTTTATGAGAATTTCGATGCTAAATCGCTGGTGGCCGATAATGCCTGGTCCGGCGGCGTTGTGCTGGGCAAGCCGGTGACGGACTGGCGCGGTTTCGATCTGACCGCCACGCCGACGCGCTTGGAGGCCGGTGCGGAAACAGAGACCGCGACAACCGGTGCGGCGCTTGGCAACCCGCTGACTGCTCTGGCCTGGGCTGCCAACACGCTGTCCGCCCAGGGACGAGCGCTAGAAGCCGGGATGATCGTGATGACAGGGTCCACCCTGAAAACCCGCTTTCCAAATACGGGAGAGCACTTCTTCTATGAAGTCGAAGGGATTGGATCGGTTCAGATGTCGACCGTCCCGTGACCTCAAGGCCCGGACCGACCCGCCGCGAGGTGATGATCGGCGGCGTTCTTGCTGTAGCACTCGGCGGCTGTGCCGGAGGTTTCTCCCGGTCAGAACGGCCTTTCACGCCGGGGCCTGTGCGGCCGCTGGAGGATTGGCGGCCGCATGTGGCGGGCTCGCGCCGACTGGTCGATCATCGCCTCTGGGACAGGTTTCTCTCCAAATACCGAAGGCTGAGGTCCGACCACGTTCCGCTGTTGCCCTACGGTGAAATCCCGACTGCGGAATGGGAGTTGCTCGATACGTATCTAGGGACGCTGGCCGCAACTCCGGTCCACACTCTGGACCGCCCGGAGCAATATGCTTTCTGGCTCAATCTGCACAATGCCCTGGTGGTGCGCCTGATCGCCCGGGCTTATCTCGTGCTGTCGGTGCGTGACATCGATTTCGGCAACGGAACCCCGTGGGACAGGCCGATCGTCGAGGTCGAGGGGCGTCCTCTCAGTCTCGCCGATATCCGCAACGGTATTCTTCGCGCTTATTGGCGCGACGGCCGCGTGCATTACGGACTTTGTTACGGCGCGGTTGGATCACCAGGCCTGTTGGCGCAAGGGTTCACCGGCGCCAACGTCGACAGGCTACTTGACGAGCAGGCGCTCGATTTCGTCAATCACCCGCGCGGAGTCTGGGCCGACGGGAGGGCGGCAACTCTCTCGCGCCTCTATGAATGGTATGCGGAGGATCTTGGCGGCTCGCGCAGTGCCATCCTGGCGCACCTTCGTCTTTACGCATTGCCGGGGCTGCGCCAGATGCTGATGGACAACGTCGCTGTAGGCTATGCCTATGACTGGTCATTGAATGATGCGACGGGCAGTTTGGGTTAGAGTTGGTTTCCCCACTTCTGCTATGCTTTCTTTGCCGCTTGGGTCTTTATTCGGCGCCGTGATCGGCCTACGCTGCGGTATGAAAAGGGGACGCACTCAATGAAACAAATCCTTCTCCCGTTCGGGGCCGACAATGCCGATGTGGCGCCGATTTCGGCCGCTGCCCGCTTTGCCAGCCGGTTCGACGGTCAAGTCACTGCCTTGTTCTACCCGCGCCTGCCGGATCCGGTGATTGTCGACCCGATGAGCGGCGGTGTGGTGTCTTACGAGGGAATTGACGAGGAGGTTGCCGCGCAGCGGGAGCAGGCAGAGGCCCAATTCCTTGCCGCGAAGCAGACGCTGCCGGTCGATCTTGGGGGCCGCGTTTCCGTCGAGTTGCAGCGTCTGTCGAATTGGCGCCAGGTTGGCGAGGAGTCGCGCGTTTTCGATCTGACCGTGGTGGCGCGGGCAACCCGAAGCCCGCACTGGCAGACCCTGTTCGAGATGGCCCTGTTCGAAGGCGGCCGTCCGGTCATGCTGACGCCAGAAGGTTGGGACAAGCCATTTGGGGATACGGTTGTGGTCGCCTGGAACCGGAGCACCGAAACGGCGCGGCTGATCGGGCAGAGCCTGCCGATCCTATGTTCCGCCAAGGCGGTTCATATCGTTGAGCTTGAGGGCTGGTACGCCTCAGGGCCGGATGGCAAGGCCCTGCAGAAGTATCTTGCCGGCCACGGTATCAAGGCTGAGCAACACAAGAGCGAGGCGCCGAACGGGCCGGGAGCCAAGATGGTCGAGATTTCGCGCGATCTTGGCGCGGACCTGATGCTGAAAGGTGCCTATACGCAGAGCCGCCTGACCCAGCTGATCTTCGGCGGCGCGACCCGCCAGATCCTCGATCAGGCGGATATTCCGGTGATCTTCGCACACTGACGCGGGGAAGCGGTGCCGGTCAGAAGGCCGAGAGGTCGACATCTCTGACCGGGCCGACATAATCGGAAAGATCGGCGATGGCGGGTCCGCTGAAATAGTCATACTCAAGATCTATTGCCGCGCGGACCAGGTCTTTCTGTTTCAGGTTCCGGACAAAGGTGCTGAGGCCAAACTTGCTCGCGTTCTTTTTGAAGGTGAGCATGGTCTCAGCCATTTTCGCAGAGACTGGCTCGGCCTCCGGAAACTTGAACCCGACAATCTGGACGCCAGCTTCTTTAAGCGATTTCAAGCTGCTCGTCCCCGGAAGAACGCGGGCGGCGACCCCCCTGACATTGTTTTTGATCAGATGGACATATTCCGCGAGGGTGCCTGTCGGAACGCCGTCTGGAAAGCCGGTCAGGGTAATGACCAGATAGCGCTGTAATTCTGTTGGGACCGTTTTTAATGCGGCCAGGAAATCCTGCCTGGCGCGCGGGCGTGACAGGGTGGCGTAACTGAGCGGAATGGAAACCAGCGCAATCCGTTTGCGCATGGTCATGTCCATCAGGCCGATTTTTGCGCGGGCAAGGGTCAGCAGATCCAGTTCGATGGCGGATTTTTCGTTGTCGCTGTCCGTGAGCACGTCATGCCCATTGATGATTCTGTCAAAGGAATCGAGGCGGACAGCTGCGCAATGAAAAATCGAAATGACCCCGCTCTTCTGATTGACCAGAGGCAGGAAGCCGAAATCTACCTCGCCGAGGCCTGCGTGCTGTTCCTCTCCCTGGAAGCTGAAGGGATCTGATCCAGGCTGCAGGGTCGATTTGATCGAGGCCCACTGCGCCTGCTGGAAATTGGCTTTCTGTTTCTCGGAATAGTCAAACGCCTCGGCCGGGGGAGAGTCGTGCGTCATGCTTTCAGGAGTATCATCAGCTCGCGGATCGACCGGCTTCTCTGCTTTGCTGCTCACGGCTTTCTCGATCATGTCCGCAAGGCTTGCGCTGCTCGTGCCTCCAGTCGCCAAATCCCCGACCGATGTCTGGACTTTGAGGCTGGCAAGCTCATCGTCGCCTTTCAACTGACGAAGAATCTCCGCTTTGATCAGGCCGCACTTGATCGTCGCTGTTTCATCATCGAGCTCGCCGAACAGGATGACGAAGCCGAGTTCACCATATTCCAGGCAAAGGTCGGATTTGCCGATATGCGGTTTGACTGTCCGCTGGCACAATGAACGGATGAAGTCCTTTTTTGTCGCCCACCGATCACCCAGCTGCTGCTTCACTTCGTCGAGACCGAGAAATTGCAGTTGCCCGCCGAGTGGACGGGATCCGCTTGCAAGCATCGTTTTCAATCGGTCTTTTGTGGTCAACTGCTGGACAGTCATGGTGGTCAAAGCCTTCTGAATGGGGCAAACGGCAAATGCGCACTGCAATAAGCGCAAATTTTTCCGAGTGAACCGAGGTTAGGCCTGCAACCCTGAAGATATGGTAAACTTATTGATTGCCGGTTTTTGCGTGAATGCGGTCCAATATTCTCCTTGATAAAATTGTTGTTAATGGGTTCAGGCGTCCATCGCTTCATGTTAAGATTCACCGATTTGTCTTGACTGATGCCTTTTTGAGGACGGCTACCATGGGAATGCGGGTTCGAGAGGATTATCGGGGCATCACCGGCCCTGAGAAGTCTGCCATCCTGCTAATGTCGCTCGGCGAGGAGCAGGCAGGTAAATTGTTTGCCCTTCTCGATGATGAAGAAATCAAGGAAGTCTCGCAGGTTATGGCGGGGCTCGGAACCGTCAGCTCCAACATCGTCGAGCGCCTCTTCGTCGAATTTGCCGAGCAAGTTTCCTCGACCGGTTCTCTCGTCGGCTCGATGGACTCCACGGAGCGCCTGCTCACCAAGGTGCTCGGCGGCGACCGCGTCAACGATATCATGGAAGAGATCCGTGGTCCGGCCGGCCGGACCATGTGGGACAAGCTCGCCAATGTGAATGAGCAGGTTCTCGCGAACTTCCTGAAGAATGAATATCCGCAGACCGTCGCCGTGATCCTTGGCAAGATCGGCCAGGCCCATGCTGGCAAGGTGCTGTCGATCCTGCCGGAAAACTTCGCGATGGAAGTCGTCATGCGGATGCTCCGCATGGAAGCGGTGAACAAGGACATCGAGAAAGACGTGGAGCGCGTGCTGCGCACCGAGTTCATGTCGAACCTGGCGCGCACCAACCGGCGCGACAGTCACGAGATGATGGCGGAGATCTTCAATAATCTGGATCGGGCGACCGAGTCCCGCTTCCTCTCCGCGCTGGAAGAGCGCAACAAGGACAGCGCCGAGAAGATCCGCAGCCTGATGTTCACCTTCGAGGATCTTTCCCGTGTCGATCCGGCGGGTGTGCAGACGCTGCTCCGCGCGCTCGACAAAGACAAGCTCACCATCGCGCTGAAGGGCGCGTCGGAGGAGTTGAAAGACCTGTTCTTCTCCAACATGTCGGAACGCGCGGCCAAGCTGCTGCGAGAGGACATGCAGTCGCTCGGCCCGATGCGCCTCAAGGATGTGGAGGAGGCCCAGACTGCCATGGTGACGGCCGCGAAGGACCTCGCCGACAGAGGCGAGCTTGTAATCGGCGGCTCCGGTGGTGACGATCAGCTGGTTTACTGATTATGCACGTTGTACGATCATTTCTATGGCGTTCGATTTTGACCAGTTCCGCGATCTCTTGCTCGCTCGGCGCGCTGAGCTGAAAGCGGTTATGCAAGCAGCATCCGGAGATGCGGACCCGGTCGAGCTCGACCAGAGCCGGGTCGGGCGCCTCTCTCGTATGGATGCATTGCAGGGACAAGCCATGGCCAAGGAAACGGAACGGCGTCGCGGGGTGGAACTGCGGCGCATTGCGTCCGCTCTGGCCCGTATAGAGGATGAGGATTTCGGCTATTGCGTTTCCTGCGGTGAGGAAATTCCGCTGAAGCGGCTGGAGCTCGATCCCGCCGTCACCACGTGTGTTACCTGCGCTGGAAAATGACCCGGCGTGCGGCATGACCGGTCCGTTAGCAGTCTCCGCACCATGAACGGGATGAGCGCAAGTGGAGACGGAATTCTCCACGATACAGTCTTGTGCTGGTGGAGTTGGCGGCGCCCAGTTGACGTTAAAGGCTCGGCAGAGCAGCATGTCCGCCCCAGTTGCTTACCCGGACGGAAGTTATGGCTAAAATCGAAACGGTCGAGGCGCTACGCGAGATCTATCGGCCTGCCGCTGGGCGTGCAGTCGAGAAGGAACTGAGCGCGCTTGATCCACACTGCAAGCGCTTCATTGAACTCTCTCCCTTTCTGCTGTTGGCGACCCACAATGGGGACGGTGTGGTCGACATCACGCCGCGAGGCGACGGGCCGGGTTTCGTTGCGGTTCCAGATAGCAACACCATCATGATTCCTGACCGGCCGGGGAATAATCGTCTTGATTCATTGACGAATATCCTCTCGAATCCGACATGCTCGGTGATCTTCCTGATCCCCGGCGTTGATGAGACCTTGCGCATTCGCGGCACCGCCGAGATTCGTGACGATGCGGAGCTGCTTGCCGGCTTTGAAATGAAGAAGCGGCTTCCGGCCACCGTGCTGAAGATCAAGGTCGATCTTGCCTTCCTGCATTGCGCCAAGGCGCTGATGCGCTCCCGGCTCTGGGATCCGGAGGTACAGATCGAACGCTCGACGCTGCCGACCCTCGGCAAGATGATCATGGATCAGCTCGGTCTGAAGGACGATGGCGAAAGCCAGGAGCAGATGGTCAAGCGTTACAAGGAAGCGCTTTACTAATCCCGAGCTTCAATCGTCACCCCGACGCAGGTCGGGATCCACCGATCATGGGGTGGCGCGCGTCCTCCATGGACCCCGACCTGCGTCGGGGTGACGACTGTGTGGGCGAGAAGAGCACGTTACCCCGCGGACCCTTCCAGCGCCGGTTTTTCCATCTGAAACAGACGAGCCAGTTCGTCCATCATGGCGCGGACGCGGGGCAGGGTGCGCAGGTCGCGATGCACCAGCATCCACTGGTCGGCGACCACGTCTTCCAGAACCGGAGTGGCGCGGACCAGGTTTGGGTCCGCATCGCCGATGAAGCAGGGCAGGACCGTGACCCCGGCACCGGCGCTCACCGCGAGATGCAGGCTGTTGCCGTTATTGGCCCGCACCACCGGGCTGCGATTGCCGAGCATCTGCCGGAGCCAGGCTTGCCCGGGCATGTAGTGATGTTCCTCGTCGAAACCGATCCATGGCAGGTAGGCGAGGGAGCCGTTCAACGCATCCGCATCTTTCCCGGAACCGCCGATCTGACCGACAAGCTGAGGCGTGCCGTAGACGGCATAATGGAACCGGCCGATCCGGCGCGTGACCAGGTCCGCCGCATCCGGCACCACCTCGCGGATGGAGATATCCGCTTCCCGCCGTGAGAGGTTGGCCATCAAGTGGGTCACGTGCAGTTCGATCTCGATTTCCGGCAGCCGGTCGCGCAACTGGGCGAGGTGCTGGGTCAGAAAATGCATCATGTGCTCGCCGACAGATATCCGCACCGTGCCGCGCGCCGTGTCCGTCAGGCCGAGGCTGCGCCGCTCGATGGCCTGCGCCGCATCGTCCATTGCCTGCACGTCGGACAGCAATTGCTCGGCGGCTGGTGTCAGCACATAGCCATCCGGTAGCCTGTCGAACAGGCGGGCGCCGATAGCGTCTTCCAGCGACTTTACCCGCCGGGCCACGGTCGGGTGGCTCACATTGAGCGCCTTAGCGGCCGCCGTCAGGCTCCGCTCGCGCGCTAGGGTCAGAAATACCCGGTAATCGTCCCAATCGGTCAGCATGGCGGTACCTTAATGCGAGTGGCTCGCAATGTGGCGGTACAAAATTGTTCGCTGCGTTGCGAAATTTGTCCAGTCCCGGAATATTATCTTTCGAATATTCTGATCCCGATTGGAATAAGGGCCAGCCGGTCCGGACCGTCCGAAGGGAAATCATCATGCATTTCGAAACCAGACTGTGGCAGTTCACCGAAGGGGTTCGTGGCCGGATTTCATGGGCCATCCTGATCGGCTTGCTCGGGGTCAGTCTCGGTGTCGCCCGGCTCGGCCTTCTGGGCTGGCTGATCGGCCGGATCTTCTCCGGCGACGCGCTGGAAGATCTCTGGCCCTCTATCGCCGGTATAGCGCTGGTGATGATCGCCCGTGGCTGGGTCGAGCAATGGCGTAACATGGTGGCGCACGAGACGGCGGCCAAGGTGCAGGTCAGTCTGCGCCGGAAGGTCTATGACAAGCTGGCCAGCCTCGGCCCGGCTTATGTCGGCCGGGAACGGTCGGGTGCCATCACGCTGGCCCTGACCGATGCTGTGGACCGGCTGGAAGTCTATTTCGGACAGTATCTGCCGCAACTTGCGGTCTCCCTGCTGGCACCGCTGCTGATTTTTGCTTTCGTGGCCTGGATCGACCTGCCGGTGGCGTTGGTCATGCTGGTGTTTGCGCTGCTTGCGGTGTTCGCGCCGGCACTCTGGCACAGCTCGAACGAGCGCAGCGCCCGCCGCCGGCAGGAAGCCTATTCCTCCTTTGCCGCCGAGTTTCTGGATTCCCTGCAAGGCCTCGCCACCCTGAAGGCCTTCGGCCAGAGCAAGGCGCGCGGCGATACGCTGGAAGTGAAGGCGCGGGAAGTGTTCCGCAGCACCATGTGGGTGCTGAGCGGCAACGTGCTGGCCCGCGGCATCACCGACAGCTCGATTGCCTGCGGAGCCGCCGCCGCGCTCGGGCTCGGCGCCTGGCGGGTGACGGAAGGCCAGCTAGAGCTGACGTCACTGCTGGTCATCATGATGCTCGGCGTCGAGGTGTTCCGGCCGATGCGGGAGCTGCGCAACGTGCTGCACGAAGGCATGGTCGGGCTGTCTGCCGCCAAAGGCATATACCGGGTGCTGGACGGCAAGCCGGATGTGGAGGACGCGGTTGCGTCTAGCACTGCGCCGCTTCAGGCTTCAATTACCTTCGAAGATGTCGGCTTCCACTATCCGGGCGCGCCGCGCACCGTGCATGACGGGCTCAGCTTTGCCGTGAAGCCGGGAGAGCGGATCGGTCTCGTCGGCCCGAGCGGCTGCGGCAAGAGTTCTGTCGTCCGTTTGCTGCTGCGTTTCTTCGATCCGACGGAAGGCCGCATCCTGCTTGGCGGCAAATCGCTCGATACGCTGTCCTTCGAGCAGATCCGCTCCATGATCTCGGTGGTGAACCAGGACACGTTCCTGTTCCACGGCACGGTGGAGGAAAATATCCGCATGGGCCGGCCCGAGGCGGACCACGAAGCCGTGGTTTCATCCGCTCAAGCTGCCAACATCCATGATTTCATCGAAGGCCTGCCCGAAGGCTACCAGACGGTAATCGGCGAGCGCGGCATCAAGCTTTCCGGCGGTCAACGTCAGCGCATGGCGATTGCCCGGGCCCTGCTGCGCGACACGCCGATCCTGATCCTCGACGAAGCCCTGTCGGCGGTGGATGCTGAGAACGAGGCGGTCATCCAGGACGCCCTCAACCGGCTGATGAAAGGCCGGACCACGCTGGTTCTGGCGCATCGTCTCTCCAGCGTTATCGATTGCGACCGCATTCTGGTGCTGAACGAGGGCAAGGTCGCCGAGGAAGGTCCGCATGGCGCGCTGATGAAAGCAGGCGGCCTGTATGCCGGGCTGATGGCGGAGCAGGCCCGCGAAGCGGACGCAGCGGAAGCAGCGGAACCGTTGGTACGGGACGAGGCGGCGAAACCCGCAGCGGAAAGCCTTGCCGACGTTCCGGGCGGTGCCATGCAGGCGCCGACCGAAGGCATCATCAAGGCCGAGGGGCTGACCTGGACGCAGGTTGTCACAGAGCTGATGAAGGTCATCATGCCGTGGAAGGGCAAGCTGGTGCTGACCTTTCTGTTCGGCGTGCTCCGGGTGCTCGGTTTTATCGGTGTCGGCGTGCTCAGCGCCTTTGTCGTGCTGGCCCTGAAGAACGGCACGGATTTCACCCCCTATCTCTGGGGGCTGGCGGTGGTGGCGCCGCTGTCCGGCGTGTTGCACTGGCTGGAATCCTGGCTCGCCCATGACATGGCTTTCCGGCTGCTGGCGGAGATGCGGATCGATACCTTCCGCAAGCTGGATGCGCTTGCACCGGCCTATCTGGTGCGGCGGCGCACCGGCGACCTGATGACACTGGTCACCCACGATATCGAGCTGGTGGAGTATTTCTTCGCCCATACGGTGGCGCCGGCTTTCGTCGCCATCCTGGTGCCGGCCGGTGTGCTGGTCTGGCTCGGTATGGAAAACCCGATACTGGCCCTGACATTGCTGCCGTTTCTCGTTGCCGTCGGCCTCAGCCCGTTCCTGATGCGCGGCCGGGTCGACACGCTCGGCTCGGAAGCTCGAGAGGCATCGGGTGAGCTTGGCGCTTTCGCGGTGGATAGCGTGCAGGGGCTTGGCGAGATCGTGGCTTTCCAGCAGGAAGGGCCGCGCGGTGACAAGCTGGACGCACTTGGCCAGCGCCATATCGATCTCCGCCTGCCGTTCTTCCGGGAGCTGACGGCACAGCAGAGCCTGCTGGAAGCCCTGACAGGCCTTGGCGGTCTGGCGGTGGTGGTTGTTGGCGCCTGGCTCACGGCGTCCGGTGTGATCCAGGTGGCTGTACTTCCGCTGCTCACCATTCTTGCCATGGCGGCCTTCCTGCCGGTCTCCGAGATCGCGCAGATCGGCCGTCAGCTCGCAGACACGCTGGGTTCGACCCGGCGGGTCTATGCCCTGAATAACGAGCCTGTACCGGTGACGGACGGTCCGGGCGGTCCCGATCAGTCCGGGCCGGTGTCAATTACGCTGGAAGACGTTGATTTCCGCTATCCGGGGCAGAGCCGCCGGGCCATCCGGGACTTCAGCCTGACAATTCCGGCGGGCAAGACGGTGGCGCTGGTCGGCACGTCCGGCGCGGGCAAGACGACACTTGCACAGATGCTGATGCGGTTCTGGGATCCGGACGCTGGCCGCGTGCTGATGGATGGCACGGATCTGAAGGACTACAAGCTGGACGATCTGCGCGGCCGGATAGCGCTGGTGGCGCAGGATACCTACCTGTTCAACGACACGCTCCGCGCCAACATCATGCTGGCCCGGCCCGAGGCCAGCGAAGCGGACCTGGAGGCGGCGGTGCGCCATGCATCGCTCGGCGATCTGGTCGATATGCTGCCGGACGGGCTCGACACCAAGGTCGGCGAACGCGGCACCAGTCTTTCAGGAGGTCAGCGTCAGCGTGTCGCCATCGCGCGGGCTTTCCTGAAGGACGCACCGGTGCTGATCCTGGACGAAGCCACCTCTCATCTGGATGCGGCGAACGAGCGGGCTGTTCGGGAAGCGCTGGACCGGCTGCAGAGCGACCGCACCACCATCGTCATCGCCCATAGGCTCTCGACTATCCGAAACGCGGACATGATCGCGGTGTTGAGCGAGGGCACGCTGGTTGAAACCGGATCTCACGAGGAATTGGTGGCGAAGGGCGGGCTCTACGCCCAGCTCGTCTCCCACCAGCTCGCCTCGGCAGTGGCGGCTGAGTAAAAATATCACCGTCATCCCGGCCGGAGAGCCGGGACCTAGGTGATCAATGGGCTGGCCCCTGCATCCCTAGGTCCCGGATCAAGTCCGGGATGACGAATCATTTTGTTTATTCCAGCGTTTCCAGCAGGCGGACCCACATTTTCGCGCGGGGTTCGAGGGAGGAGAAATAGATCTTCTCGTCCAGCGTATGGGCGCCTTCACCGTCGGCGCCGAGGCCGTCCAGAGTGGGAACGCCGAGAGCTGCGGTGAAGTTGCCGTCGCTGCCGCCGCCGGTGGTCTCGGCCGCGACCAGTTCGAACCCGGCCTCGGCCGCGCAGGCCTTGGCATGTTCGAACAGCTTCATGCTGGCGTCGGTGGCTTCCATCGGCGGGCGGTTCATGCCGCCGATGACCTCGACAGTGACGTCCGGGTTCTGGGCCGTCAGGCCGAGGATTTTGGCGGTCATCTCTTCGCCATCTTCCTTCGTGAGGACCCGGAGATCGATTTCAGCCACCACATCCCGGGCCACCACATTGACGGCGGTGCCGCCGCTGATGATACCGACATTGGTGGTCACGCCGCGCTCAAGGTCCACCAACGCATCAATAGCCTTGATCTGGTTGGCAAGCTCACTGATGGCACTGCGGCCGTCCTGATACCTGGCTCCGGCATGGGCCGGCCGGCCGGTGATGGTCATGGTGAAACGGCCGACGCCCTTGCGCGCGATCACAACCTTGCCGCCATCGCGGGCCGGCTCGGTGACCAGCACATATTTCGCCTTCCGCGCCTCTTCCTCGATGAATTGCTGGGACATCGGGCTGCCGACCTCTTCCTCGGAGACATAGAGGAAGGTCACCGGCAGGCTGGTCTTCCGGCCGAGGCGTTGCAGGTGGCGGTAGGCGTAGTAGGGCAGGTAGGCACCCGCCTTCATGTCGTAGATGCCGGGGCCATAGACCTCGTCGCCTTCTCGGCGGATTTTCAGCGCGCCATCCTTCACACCGATCGGGTGCACCGTGTCGATATGGCAGAGGACCAGGATGCCTTTTTCGCCACTCGCATTCTCGGTCCGCGCCCGGATGATATCGCCGAAACCGTCCCGCCCCGGTGTGCGCTCGATGGCAAGTCCAAGGCCGTCATAGAGCCCCTGTACCTTGTCGGCGACCTTGTTGACTGCGTCCTTGTCTGTGGTCGGGCTTTCCGCCTCGACCCAGTCCAGGATGCCTTCGAGGATTTCTTCGGGTTCGATCTTTGGAGTGTTCGACTGCTGAGCGGAGTCCGGGCTCATCTGGGCGTGGCCTTTCGCGGTTGGTTTGGTCGTCGTCAGGTTGGTTTGTGCGCTGTGTCTTCCGGCGGGAGACGCCGGAACGTGACGGGATCCTTGAAACCCCTTATAGCGCGGCGATCCTGTTCCAACCAATGCGTTTTGAGAACTTCCGCCGCCGCCGGATCGCTGGCGATAGCCTCACTGATGACGATTTCTCCCGCTCCGGCCTCACCCTGCAGGCGGGCGGCCATGTTCACGGTGCTGCCGAAGTAATCGAGCCGCCCGTTCAGGGTGACGGCGATGCAGGGACCCGTATGCAGTCCGAGTTTCAGGCCGATCGGAGTGGCGGGATGTTGCTGGTTGAATTCCAGCACATGGCTGCGGATATCGAGCGTGGCGCGCAGTCCGTTCTCCGGCTCGGCGAAGGAGGCCATCACCGCGTCGCCGATTGTCTTCACCACCCCGCCGTCATGCTCGCGCACGATGCGGGATAGGAAATCGAAATGCTCGCGCACGAGCCCGTAGGCCGGCGCATCGCCGATCTTCTCGTAGAGTGCCGTTGAGCCGCTGAGATCGGTGAACATCAGCGTGATATGGGCAATGCCGACCTCGTCGCCGCCACGCAACACGTCCTCGGCAAAGAGATGGCGGAAGGCCTGCATGGTGGTGACACGATGGGCCGTGAGCGCGTCCTCGGCCCAGTCCCGCGCCTCGACGATGACGACCCGGGGACGTTGGCAGCGGTTCTTCAGCATGATCGCCGCGTCAGCCGCTCCGTCTGTCTCCGATGCGATATCCTCTTCCTCGACCGCTACGGAGGGGAAGCCGCCACCCGAAAAATCGAGAATCCGCTCCGGCCCGGGCTCCAGTGTCCGTATCCGGTAAGAGCCCGGTGCGAGCTCGGTCTCGACGCTCTCGCTTTCGCCCGGTGCGATCCTTACCTGCAGGCGGACATGGGGTGTCGACATCGGGCCGAAGAGACAGAATTCGCCGTGCACCACCTTGCGGATGCTGGCCGCCGGCTGGAAGGTCAGCTCGACATTGCGGGCGAAATCCCTGTCGTAGCTGACGTTGCAGGATGGACAGTGCGCGCCCTGCGGCAGCGCTTCGAGCGAGGATTCGGAAATCTTGGCGCCTTTGCAGCGTGGACAGAGCAGGTCCCAGCGGCTTTCCAGAAGCCCGTCCTTCACAGCTTGCAGGCACAACTCGATGACATGCCGTTCGTCCTGCTCCCACTGCCGGGCGAGGCGCAGGGGGCGGATATGCATCAGGTCGACTTCCTGAGCGGAAAGCAGCCAGTCCGCGAGCTTGCGCCCTAGGCCGTGGCCGTAGTGCGAGACGTCGAGACGGGTGAGCACACTCTCGAGGCGCTTGCTGTGCGCTTCGTCCAGTTCCATCGGTTCTGTCGGGTAGGGTGTCTCGATTTGCTCCTTTGCCCATTCCTCGATCCGGTTGGCTATGAGGATGAAGTTCCGTTCGTTTACCGGAAAGATGACGTTATGGGCGAGGATGCGGCCGATCAGGTTCCGCGGCTCTATATCGGTGCGGTAATGCACCATACAGCCTTCGCCGTTCGGGACGTCCTCGAAACGGACATGAACGTTGAGCTGTTTAAGCGGGCCCTTGAGGAAGAGACGGCGGTGCCGGAACCAGTTGCCGGTCGACCATTCCTGCGGGATGTCTTCCCAATTCAAGGTAAGGAAGCCGATCCTGGCGGTGGCGTAGAACCGGACGCTGCCGTCCGGCTGCGGCTCTTCGCGGATATCATGTTTTGGCAGGCCGACAGATTCGTTATAGCGAGCCGTGTCAGCCAGAGCTTCCCAGACCCGGGCTCGGGGAGCCTCGAGGTGGCGGACGAACTCTCGCGACAACATCCCGCTCACGGTGATTTGCCTTCGTCCACCTTCCGGGAGGCCAGAAACTCCTCGCCGAGCGGGACATAGAAGGCCGCTGCGAAACCGGCCAATTCGCGGGCCGGAATATTGAAGGGCGGTTTCACGCCGCCGCGAAAATGGGTGCGCACCAGATGCTGCCAGGTTTCGATCCGGGGCTTCCCCTCCCGGTCGCAGACATGATCGAACCAGCGCTTGCCGACGGCGACATGGGTGATCTCGTCATCGAAGATGATCTGCAGGATGGCCGAACTTGCCTCGTCTCCGACCTCGCGCATCTTGGTGACCATCGCCGGGGTGACGTCGAGGCCCCGCGCTTCCAGCACCAGCGGCACGATGGAAAGTCGGGCCAGCAGATCGTGCGCGGTCTCTGTCGCCGCGCCCCAGAGCCCGTCATGGGCGTTCAGGGCGCCATAATGGGAGCCAAGCCCTTCCAGCCGGTCGGCGATCAGAAGGAAATGCTTCGACTCATCGTCGGCGACCTTCATCCAGTCTGTATAGAAGCCTACGGGGAGATCGTGACCGGTATAGCGGGCGATGATGTCCCAGGAGAGGTCGATGGCGTTGAGCTCGATATGAGCCAGCGCGTGCAGCAGGGCGATCCGGCCGGCGGGAGCTGCGGTGATCTTGCGTTTCGGCACCTCACGTGGCGGCCGCAGGGCGGGAAGGGGCGGTCGAGCCGGGCGGTCCGGCGGTGCCGCTTTGCCGATGTCACTGATGGTTCCGTCTTTCCAGGCTGCGACCACGGCCTGGCCGAGCGTTGCCTTCTCTCGGGTGTCGCCGGTTTCAAGCACGGCGACGGCGGCTTCGGCCAAACTCTGGAACTGTTTCACGCGGGACATGCCGATCCGGTCACTTTCACGATCCATTTCGATGGTTGTACGCGCGCGGTGTCCGGTTGGTCCACTTTTGGCGGCGTTGCAGGTACGCAGGGCGGCGGCCTATAACCGGATCTTGATCACGGAGCGATGACCATGATAGCGACTACCCTGTTTTCAGAGCGCGGCGGCAAGGCAGATCTTGAGGAAGGCTCGACCTTCCAGCCGAAATTCGACGCGGACGGCCTGATCCCCTGCATCACCCAGCATGCGGAGACAGGCGAGGTGCTGATGTTCGCCTTCATGAACCGGGAGGCGCTGACGAAGACGCTGGAGCTGGGCGAAGCCGTTTACTGGAGCCGCTCCCGGTCTGAGATCTGGCACAAGGGCGCGACAAGCGGGCATGTCCAGAAGGTGGTCGAGCTTCGGGTTGATTGCGATCAGGACGTGGTGCTGCTGAGAGTTCTTTCCGGTCCAGCCTGCCATGTCGGCTACGATAGCTGCTTTTACCGGGGTGCCCGGATCGAGAATGGCAAGGCCGTGCTCAATGTCGTCAAGGACGGCAAGACCTACGATCCGGATGCGGTCTATGGCAAGAGGGGGTAGACCGCATGGCTGAAATCGAAATTGTCCTGCCAGCAATCGAGGCCGCCGATACGGTGGTCGAGACCGATGCCGGGCGGTTCCGTGTGATCGGCCAGCACATTCCGGAAAAGCGGGTGATGGTGGACCCGGCAATATTGCGGGATCTCGTCAAGGCTGCCCGTGCGGCGGCAAAGAACGCGCACGTACCCTATTCGCACTTCCATGTCGGTGCCGCCGTCATCATGGCGGACGACCCGGAAGGCTCCGTCATCACCGGAGCCAATATCGAGAATGCCTCCTACGGCGCCACAATCTGCGGAGAGCGTAACGCGCTGCATGCCGCCGCTGGCAAAGGGTTCCGCCGGATCAAATTCCTCGCCTTGTCGACGGCGGACAGCCTAGACGGCCCGCTCCCGGACCGCTCACCCTGCGGCATCTGCCGTCAGGTCATACGGGAATTCATCGAACGCGATGAGGCGCAGGACGCTGCTCTGATTCTGATGGATACAGGCGATGCGGATCTCACCGCCGACATTCTCGATATCGATCGGCTGCTGCCCTACGGATTCCGGCTTTAGGTCCTTGCCGGACACCGACTCTACTGGAAGAGACCAAGCAGGGTTTGCGGTCGCTGATTGGCGAGGCTTAGTGTCTGGACTGCGAGTTGCTCCTGCACCTGGAAACTTGTCAGGCGCGCGCTTTCCCGGGCCAGATCTGCATCGACGATATTGCCGAGACCTTCCTCCACTGCGTCGCGCTGACTTTCCAGGAATTCGGTCTGCAGTTCGAGTGCGCGCATGTCGGCCCCCAGCTCACCAAGAGCCTCACCGATCCTCTCCATTTCCTCTTCCCAGATGTCCAGGGCGTCGAGGGCATTTGCCGACGTGCTGACATCTTCGTTGTTGAGGCGGGCGTAGCTAAAATCGAGATGATGGCCCCGGACGGTCAGCGTACCGCCGTTGATATTTGAGAGAACGTTGATGTTGTTCGGAGTGCCGAGGGCGAGGTTAAAGGCAATGGCATTTTCAACGACGACGTTCTCACCATTAAAAGACGAATTTTCCAGGATCTGGCGGAACTGCGCGACCAATTCGTCATAATCGTTCTGAAGAATTTGCTGCTGCTGAGCGGTGTTGGCCGGATTGGCGGCTTCGGTGATTTTCTTCCGGATGTCCGCCATTAGGTCCGACACGGCTGTCGCGCCGGCTATACCCACTTTGGCGACGCCTTTGGCGTTATTCAGACCCTTGATGACGGCATCGATTGCCCTGATCTCGGTCCTGACACCTTGTGCAATGGCGAAGTTCGATGCGTCCGCAACCGCACCCGTGACGCGCAAACCCGTTGATACCCGGTTTTGCACCGTACTGAGGGAGCGCTGGATCGCCCCAAAGTTTCTGAGGGCGGTCAGGCTCGAAGGATTGGTCAATATCGAGGTCATTCTGACCACGCTTTCGCAATTTCAAACTGTGAAAGGTGGTTAATATATCATATTTTACATAATTGCAAGAATAGTTACGGCTGTGTGTTTTTTGACTGTGCCAAATCAGCCTCGTCTTTGCGGGGCGACGCTAAGGACTTCAAAACAAAACAATCTGTCCAGACCTCGCATCCAACAGGGAAAACGCTGGATGCGAGGCCGGATTAAAGTCGGTTGGTTAACGAACCGGCTGCTTCCAGGCTGAGACTAGAGGCTTTTTGCTGCCTCGAGCACGGCGTCGGCGTGACCCGGCACTTTCACCTTGCGCCATATGTTCCGCACGATGCCTTCACCGTCTATCAGGAATGTCGCCCGTTCGATCCCCATGTATTTCTTGCCATACATGTTCTTTTCGACCCAGACGCCGTAGCGTTCGCAGACGCCGCTTTCCTCGTCCGAGGCCAGCATGAAGGGCAGGTCATACTTGGCCTTGAACTTGTCGTGCTTGGCGACCGGGTCTTTGGAGACACCGATGATCTCCGCATCGATGCCGGAGAAGTCGGGCATGGCGTCCCGGAATGCGCAGGCTTCCTTGGTGCAGCCGGGCGTGTCGTCCTTTGGGTAGAAATAGAGCACCACTTTCTTGCCCTTCATCGCGGCGAGCGAAACGCCGCCGCCGCTATCGGCCGCCATGCTGAATTCAGGTGCCTTTTCGCCGACATCGACCATGAAAACTCTCCAGGAAACAGAAATTCAGGAAGGATGGATTTTTAAATGGCGCTGTGCGCGCTTTGGTCAAGCAACTCCGAGGACCTTATGCTGTCTCTCGCAGAATCAGGTCGATGAAGGGCGCTGCGAACTTCTCCAGCTTGGCTGCTCCGACACCGTGAATACCTGAGAAACTATCCTTGCAGGTCGGTCGCTTGGCGGCCATGTCGGCGAGGCTGCGGTCGGTGAAGACGACATAGGCCGGCACGTTGCCTTCGCGGGCGATTTCCGAGCGGAGTTGTTTCAGGGCCTTGAACAGTTTCAGCTCCGGACCGCTCATGGTTTCGGTCGGAACGCTGGTGGAGCGCGCGGTCTTTTCCTGACGTTCGCGGCGCAAGCTATCGCGACGGTAGCGGAAGGGCAACTCGCCGCGCAGCAGGGCATGACCCTTGTCGCTGACGGAGAGACCGCCGAAGCCCTGGATGTCGAGGGTCAGGAAACCGTTGGCGACGAGCTGGCGGATCAGGGATTGCCAGTCCTTCGCGTTGTGTGCGGTTCCAGCGCCATATGTCTCGACGCTTTCATGACCGAACTTGCGGATACGCTCCGTATTGCCGCCACGCAGCACATCGACGATATGCACCGTGCCGAAGCGCTCACCCGTGGCCTGAATGGTCTTTAGCGCGAGGACAGCTTCCTCGGTGCCGTCAACCAGATCCATCGGCTCCAGGCAGGCATCGCAATTACCGCAGGGCTCGGATTCTTCGCCGAAATAGCGCAGCAGCGACTGGCGCCGGCATTCCGCTGCCTCACAGTAGGCGATCAACGCGTCCAGCCGCTTGTGCTCACGCCGCCGCCGGTCGCCGTCCTCGTGCTCCTGATCGATGAACATCCGCCGCATGCGGATATCGTCGAGGCCATAGAGCATCAGGGCGCGTGCAGGCGCTCCATCGCGTCCGGCGCGGCCGAATTCCTGGTAATAGGCCTCAACGCTGCCCGGCATGTCCGTGTGCAGCACGAAGCGCACATCCGGCTTGTCGATACCCATGCCGAAGGCAATCGTGGCAACCATGATGACCGCGCTCTCAGACATGAAGACGTCCTGATTGCGGTCCCGCTCTTCCTTGGCCAACCCGGCATGGTAGGGCAGGGCATTGAAGCCTTTATCCCGCAGAAACGCGGCGGTTTCCTCAGTCTTTTTCCGGGAGAGACAGTAGATCACGCCGCTCTCACCCTCATGCATGCCGAGGAAATCCAGCACCTGGCGTTTCCAGTCCGAGCGCAAGGTCACATCGAGGCGGATATTCGGCCGGTCGAAACCATGCACGAACATCTCCGCATCGCTGCGGAACAGCTTCTCTGCAATGTCGAGGCGGGTTACCTGATCGGCGGTGGCGGTGAAGGCGGCAATCGGCACGTTCGGAAAGACGTCCCGCAGCCGGGCAAGATCATCATATTCCGGGCGGAAGGAGGCGCCCCATTGGGAAATGCAGTGGGCTTCGTCAACCACGAGGAAGGAGAGCGGCAGCTTGCCGATGGCAGCCAGCATCCGGTCCGTCATCAATCGTTCTGGTGAGAGATAGAGCAAATCGACCTCTCCGGCCGCGACACGGCGCCAGATATCGACATTCTCCGCCCGGTCTTTCGCCGAATTGATGGTCTCGGCCCGCACGCCCGCCAGTTTCAGGGCGGCGACCTGATCCTGCATCAGGGCGACGAGAGGAGAGACGACGACTGTCAGGCCGCCGCGGACCAGCGCAGGGAGCTGAAAGCAGAGCGATTTTCCGGAGCCGGTGGGCATCACCGCGAGGGCATTGCGGCCGCTCAGAATTGCGTCGACCACGGCCTCTTGGCCGGGGCGAAAGCCGTCGAACCCGAATATCCCCTTCAGAACGCGGTATTTCTCGCTCTCAGGGTCCGGGCGAACGGCATGCATCATCAGGAAACAAGTCCAAGTCTGGTGGGTGTGCGCGCCTTTTGCGCCAAGATCTTGTGATGTTGGTACAGGAGGACGGGCAGGCCCGCAACCATGTCCCGGCTCATTCCTGTGCTTCCGGATCGGAACCGAGGAGTGCTGCTGCCGGGGCCCCGATCAGGCTGATAAAAGCCTCGCGTACATCGGCGCCGCGTTTCTCGATGATCCGGTCCAGATCCTCGAAAGTTTCGACACGGGCAATTTTGGCGAGCCGCGTCTTGAGAGCCTCGGGGGCGGTTTCGGGATCGAACTTTTCTTCCACGGTGAGGCGGAGGACCCACTGGATCGCCCGCCAGAGCCGGGTCGTCGCCGACAGCCGGTCGGCCAGTTCTGTATCCATCAGGCCTTTTTCGGCCAGCCGGTCGAACACATCCGCCGTATTGCCGGTAATCAGGTCCGGGTGTTCGCGGCAATGTTTCAGCAACAGGTATTGCGCCAGGAACTCCAGATCCACCAGACCGCCCCGCCAATGCTTGATTTGCCAATGGGAGGTGGCGGCATGTTCTTTCGCGATCCGCTCCCGCATGACGGCCACCTCGCGCAACAGCCCGTCAGAATCGCGCGGGGCGCAAAGCACTTCCTTGAAAAGTGAATTGAGTTTGTCGGCGAGTGGCGGTGACGCGGCGATGACCCGGGCACGGGACATTGCCATTCGCTCCCACGTCCAGGCGTCCTCGCGATGGTATTTCTCAAAGCCCTCGTAGTTGGGCACCATGGTGCCCTTATTGCCGTTCGGGCGAAGCCTCATGTCGACCTCGAACAACCCGCCCTCTGCTGTCTGCGCTGTCAGGGCTGCCAGCAGGCGCTGACCGAGCCGGTTGAAATAGGTGCTTGCAGGCAGCGGTCTTTCCCCGTCGGATTCGGCATCGAACGGGGCGTCGTACAGGAACACCAGATCGAGGTCGGATCCGGCGGAAAGCTCCCGGGCGCCGAGCTTGCCATAGGCGATGACGGCAAGCGCAGGAAGCGGGCAGTCCGGGATTCTGCCGTGTTGCTTCGCGAATTCTGCCTCGACCCGTGGCAGCAGCACGGAAATGCCGGCATCGACGATGTCTGAAAGGCAGATGGCGGCGCGCGAGGCCGGGACGCGGCCCTGCATGACCTGAATGCCGACGAGGAAGCGCTGGTCGTTGATCCAGCGTCGGGAGATGTCGAGAACGTCCTCGTAGAAGGTTGCCCGTTTCAGGTCGCGCTCAAGTTCGGACGTAAGGCTGGCCCTGTCGCCCAGACGATCCGAGGGATCATGGGTCAATACACCTTCGAAGAGGGAGGGGTGCTGACCGAGCTGACGGGCGAGAGATGGCGCCATACCCATAATGTCCGCCAGCATTGCCAACAGGGGCGGATTGGCCTGGAACAGGGAGAAGAGCTGGACGCCGGCGGGCAGGCCTTCGAGGAAGCGGTCGAACCGCCTGAAAGCCTCGTCCGGTTCCGGTGCCTGTCCGAACGAGGACAGCAGCGCCGGAGCAATCTCCGTCAGGATCTGCCGGGACCGCTCGCTGCGTGTCGCCCGATAGCGGCCGTGATGCCAGGCGCGGATTCTGGTGGCAACGGAATCCGGGTCTCTGAAACCCATATCCGCCAGTGTTTTGAGCGTTTCCGGGTCGTTCTCGACGCCGGTAAAGACGAGACTGCCTTCGATCTCGTTGCCGGAGGAGAGCGGTGCGCTTTCCTCGAACAGGTGGCCATAATGATGGGCGACGGTGGAGAGCTGGTGGATCAACTCCCGGCGGAACCGGTCCGCATCGGCGATACCGAGGAAGCCTGCGATTTGTGCGAGGCCCTCGGTCGTCTCGGGCAGGGAATGGGTCTGGGCATCATCCACCATCTGCAGCCGGTGCTCGACCGTGCGCAGGAAGCGGTAGGCATCCATCATGGCCTTTGCGACGTCAGGCTTCACCCGGTCAAGCTGGACGAGCGCTTCCATGCCCTCGCTGGTCTTCATGCCGCGCAGCCGGGCATCGCGGCCGCCCCAGATCAGTTGCTGGGTCTGCACGAAGAACTCGATTTCGCGGATACCGCCGCGGCCGAGTTTCACATTGTGGCCCTCGACTTTGATCTTCGTCCCGCCCTTGTGGGCCGCGATCTGGCGTTTGATCGAATGAATATCCTCGATGGCCGCGAAATCCAGATGCTTGCGCCAGATGAACGGGCGGATGCGGGTCAGGAATTCTTCCGCCGCTTGTTTGTCCGACCCTATCGGCCGGGCCTTGATCAGCGCGGCGCGTTCCCAGTTCTGGCCTTGGCTTTCGTAATAGATTTCGGCCGCGGCGGTGGAGACGGCAAGCGGCATGGCGCTCGCATCGGGGCGCAGCCGCAGATCCGTTCGGAACACATATCCGTCGGACGTCCGCTCGTCGAGCATGCGGACAACCAGCCGGGTCATGGTGACGAAATGCTTCTGCAACTCGTCGACATCCTGATAGAGCGGGATTTCATTGTCGTAGAAAACGATCAGATCGATGTCGCTGGAATAGTTCAGCTCTCGGGCGCCGAGCTTGCCCATGCCGAGGCAGATCACGCCTGAGCCGTCGAGTATGTCATCACCGCCCGCAGCGGGGAATTTGCCGGTGCCGGTCTGCACATGCAGGGCGTGGCGCCAGGCAGTGGCAATAGCAATGTCGGCAAGTTCGCTCAGTGCCCCGGTCACCCGTTCCAATGGCCAAACCCGGGTGATGTCGGCAATGGCCGTGGTCAGGGAGTAGTGGCGCTTCAGAACCCGCAGAGCGGTCATCAGCTCGGCCGTGCTCAGGGCGGCGGGATCGAGAGCGTCGGCGTCCGCCTTCAGGCGTGCTTCGGTTGCGTCCGGCCCCTCTTCGAGAAGGGAGGCGGCGAATTCGATATCCCGAATCATCAGCCGGGTCAGATAGGGGCTGTTCGCAAAGAGCCCTTGCAACAGCCGTCCACCGTTCCGATGTTCGGCTATGAAGCGAGTCCGGTCGGCGAGGGGCTGGTCTGAAAGCAGGCCGGGCTGTTCCTGCCAGCGCTCCAGGCCGATACGGGCCGCCTCGGTATCCGTTATTTCCGGGAAATGCTCTATCTGGTCCAGAAACACCGACGCCCCCCAGCTGTGGTTAAACTTGTTGAAGGGTGCGCACGGTCAGGACGAACGTCAACCGGACAGACGCCCGGGTCACGTCGGATCACGATGATTTATCGTCTTTAACGTCGCCAGTCGGCATACCCTATGATAAGCGGAACAACCCTGAGCCAAGAGTGCCCCGCGTGCTGATACGAACCACCAAGATCGCCCTAGAAATCGCAGCTGCGATCTTTGCCGGTATCGTCGTGCTCGCGGCTCTGGTGTTCTGGCGCGCGAGCACGCAGCCGGTCCCTCTAGAGTTTCTGAAATCCCGGGTTGCCGAGGCTTTGATCCCTGCTGAACGCGGAACAGCGTCAATCGGCGAGCTCAGCATGGAATGGCGCGGCTGGAGCCGGCTTTTCGAAGTTCGGGTGACAAGCCTGCGCCTGAACAGTCAGTCCGGCGGTCTTATTCTGTTCGCTCCGTCCGCGGATATCGCCCTGTCCGGGCCGCAGCTTCTGCTCGGCGAGATTGCACCCGTCCATATTGCCGTTGATCAACCCGTGCTTAATCTGGAGCGCCGGGTTGATGGATCTTATGCGCTCTATGGCGCGACGCCGTCCGGCGGCGACGTGGATGTGGATGCTGGAAACCTGCTGTCAGTGCTGCAAGAGCCTCCGAAAAGCGGACGGCAAGGGCTGGCCGGCCTTGAGCGGCTTGAGAGGTTTTCCCTGAGACGCGCCACCGTGCGCGTGAAAGACGATGCCGGGCAATTCGGCAATATCAGGATGTCCGGATTCGACGGCACGTTCGAGCGTGAGCGTGACGGCTGGCGCGTTGAAGCGCGGGCTGATCTCACGGTAGGCGGAGACAGTGTCGAAATCCGAGGGGACGGCAACTATTTTTACCGGAGCCACACGCTCGACGGTGCCGTTCTGTTTCAGGGGCTGGCGCCGGATCTTGTGCTTTCCCGTCTTCCTGAACTCCCTGTAGATTTCTCGGTGTCGAGCAGGCTTAGCGGCAGCATCGCCTTTGCTCTGCAGGACTTTCGTGCGCTGGAAAGCATCGATGTGATCGCGACCGCGACCGACGGTGCGATTTCTCTCGGCTCCATTCTGCCGGCTCCTCTCCCTTATGACAGCCTGCGCTTCCAGATCGGCTATGACGGCCGCGAAGATTCTGTGGCACTGCGTAATTTTGTCCTCGAGAAAGGCGGCATGGTCGCCATCCTGCAGGGATCTCTCAAGGACTTGTCCAACCCTGTACTGGAGCTCTCGACGAAGATTTCCGGCCTGCCGGTGGACAACATCAAGGATTACTGGCCGCCGGAACTGTTCGAGATGGCGCGCGGCTGGACCACGCAAAATCTGCAGGATGGAATAGTCACGGAGATCACGGCCCGGGTCACCGGGAATATGGAAGTCGGCACCGAAGAAACCCGGTTCAGGGATGTCGCGGTCGATGGTGAGCTGGCGTACCAGGATGTCACGGTGCATTACCTGCCGCCGCTTCCGCCGGCACTCAAGGTCGGGGGCACGTTGAGCTTCACCGAGAAACGCCTCGATGCGACGGTGACGACGGGGCATCTCGACGAGGTCAAGCTGAAAGGGGCGAAGGTCTCGCTCACCGGTATTCATACGGTCAGCGACGATTACGCAATGATCGACGCCGAGATCGATGGACCAATCTCGGATATTTTACGCGTACTCGATACGGAACCTTTCGGCTACGCGCGTGCCCTGGGCCTTGCGCCGGATGAAGTTGTCGGAATCGCGAAAGGGCGGATGCATTTCGAAATGCCGCTTCTCCGGGTGATGACGTTCGACATGGTGGATCTGTCGGCGGAGGGGCAGCTGTCGGATGTCTCTCTGCCCACGCGGACGACCCGCTTGCCGTTCGAGCAAGGGGAAATGTCCCTGAAGCTCGACAAGAACGGCATGCTGCTGGACGGCAGTGGCGCGCTTTCCGGGCTGCCGATGCAGCTTGGCTTCCTGCAGTCCTTCGACAAGGAGGCCGAGATCCGCCGCCGGACTCATGTCATCGTCCGGCCAGACACGGACAAGCTGGCGGATCTGGGGCTCGACATCCGGCGCTTTGCCAGCGGTGAGGTAGAGCTCGATGCGACCATCGAAGAAGAAACCGACACCGAGGCGACGATCGACCTCGTCCTGGGATTGCAGAATACCGAACTTGAGGTTGCTGAACTGGCCTGGGAAAAGCCGTCGGGTTCTGCCGGAACATTGCGGGCCAGCCTGCAGACGCGGAACGATGTCCTGACATCGATCGACAGCTTTCAGGTCGCAACCGGCGATCTCGCCGCATCCGGTTCCGTTGAGTTTTCCGAACAGACGAATTTGCCGCGCCGTCTGACGGTCGAGCGACTCCAGCTCGGCAAGACTGATCTTTCAGGCGTGATCGCAGCCGATGGCACGGGCGGCTTCACCGCGAACATCAAGGGTCCGTTCGCAGACCTGCGTCCGCTTGTCGAACAGTTCGACGGGCATTCGGGGGACATAGATCTGCCGCTTGTCGTCAACGCACGGGTCGATCAGGTGCTGATCGGAAACCTCGATCCGATGCGCGATGTCACCGTGCTGCTGGAGAATGACGGAGCCGGGACTCTGTCCCTGGCGGCAAATGGTTTGCTCGGAACGGAGCCGGTCGATGTGATTTATTCGACCGCGAACGATAGCCCGCATTTCGAAATCAGCTCTCAGAATGCCGGGAACATGCTGAAATCGTTCGAGGGCTTCGATTCGATTACGGGTGGGAAACTTGCCGCTTCGGGGATTCGTGAGGAGCTGGACGGCCACATGGGGTGGAATGTCTCGTTGTCGGTTCGTGATTTCAATCTGGTCGATGCGCCGGTCATGGCCCAGTTACTGAGCGCCGCGTCAATTAGCGGGCTGCCCGCCGTCGTGCAGGGGCGGGGTATTAATTTTTCCAACCTCGATGTCAGCATGCATGTCTCAGAGGAGATGCTGGTTCTGGATCGGCTTTTGGCGCAGGGCGCTTCGCTCGGTATTTCTGCTTCCGGATCGATTGATCGCATCAAGGATGAGATGGACCTGACCGGTATGCTCGTCCCTGCATACGTGCTGAACGAAATTATAGGGTCAATACCGCTGATAGGCACGCTGTTGACCGGCGGCGAAGGCGAGGGGTTCCTGGCGTCGGAATTCGGGATCAACGGCCCACTGGAAAAACCGGTGGTATCGGTCAATCCGCTGACAGCACTGACACCGGGTATCTTCCGTAATCTGTTCCGACTGTCAGACGCGCCGCCGAAGGACCCGGAACCTGCGGAGCCTCCCCCGCAGGATACCAGCCCTTAACCTGCGGCAGAGCCGTAAATCAGGCTTCCAGCAACACGTGGCGCTTCTTCCCGGACGACAGCTTGATCACGCCATCGGCGAGATCGGCATCACCAAGCTTCAGCGTCTCGTCGGAGACCGCAACGTCATTGACCCGGGCGCCGCCATTCTTGATCAGGCGTCGGGCTTCGCCGTTGGTCGCGGCAAGTCCGGCAATGCGCAGGGCGTCGACAACCCAGAGGCCTTCGGAAAGTTGCGATGCCTCGACGGAGACGCGCGGCAGGCTATCGCCGAGAGTCCCTTGCTCGAATGTCTTGCGCGCAGATTCTGCAACCGTTTCGGCTTCTTCGCGGCCATGCAGCAGGGCCGTTGCCTCGTTCGCGAGCACCTTCTTGGCGTCGTTCAGCTCGGCGCCTTCCAGTTTCTCAAGCCGGGCGATCTCGTCCAGCGGCAGCTCGGTGAAGAGACGCAGGAACTTGCCCACATCGGCATCTTCAGTGTTCCGCCAGAACTGCCAGTAGTCGTAGGGGGAGAGCCGTTCCTTGTTGAGCCAGACGGCGCCTTTCTCCGTCTTGCCCATTTTCTGGCCGGAGGCGGTGGTAAGCAGCGGCGTGGTTAGGCCGTACACTGACTGCTGGTCGACACGCCGGGTCAGCTCGACGCCATTGACGATGTTACCCCACTGATCCGAGCCGCCCATCTGCAATTGGCAGCCGTAGCGCCGACGCAGTTCCAGGAAGTCGTAGGCCTGCAGGATCATGTAGTTGAATTCGAGGAAGCTCAGTGATTGCTCGCGTTCCAGGCGCGTCTTCACGCTGTCGAAGCTGAGCATCCGGTTGACCGAGAAATGCTGTCCGATCTTGCGCAGGAACGGGATGTATTCGAGCCCGTCCAGCCATTCGGCATTGTCGCACATGATCGCGTCGCTGGTTTCCTCGCCGAAGCTGAGAAAGCGCTGGAACACGGTCTTGATGCCGGACTTGTTGTGCTCGATGTCATCGTCTGACAACAGCTTGCGGGCCTCGTCCTTGAAGGATGGGTCGCCGATCTTGCTGGTGCCGCCGCCCATCAGCACGATCGGGCGATGGCCAGACCGCTGCAGGTGGCGCAGCATCATGATCTGGATGAGGCTGCCGACGTGAAGGCTGTCCGCTGTGCAGTCGAAGCCGATATAGGCAGTCACGACCTTGTTGTTCAGCATCTCGTCGAGTGCGTCATTATCGGTGCATTGATGGACGAACCCGCGCTCGCTCATGGTCTGCATGAAGCCCGATTTGAACTGGCTCATGGTCGTGTTCCCGGTGAAGATGTGTCAGAATCCAAGGCGCGAGCACTTAGCACATGGCCACCCCGGCCTCAACCGGAACCGCCGTATTGTGGGGCTTTGTGCGTTCGAGAATGAGTTTTCGCGGAGATATCGGGGTGAACGGGCAGAAGACATACCGGGCAATCGGCCTGATGAGCGGCACCTCGATGGACGGGATCGACGCGGCTCTGATCGAGAGCGACGGTGACGGTATGGTGATCCGGTGCGGCTTTCTCAGCATGCCCTATCCCGACGATTTCCGGGCTCGCCTGCAATCTGTCATGGGCAATGTCGGCGATGTGGCCGGTGTTGCATTCGAATTAACCGAGCGTCATGCGGAGGCGGTTTCCGCCCTGCTTGCCGCCGAAGGTGTGGCCAGCACCGAGATCGATGTTATCGGCTTTCACGGACAAACCATCCTGCATGAACCGGAGCGGCGCCGGACGGTCCAGATCGGGGCGCCGGACGTGCTTGCGCGCACGACCGGCCGGCCTGTTGTTTTCGATCTGCGGCTTGCCGATGTCGCCGCCGGTGGAGAGGGCGCGCCGCTTGTGCCGGTCTATCATCGGGCGTTGACGCGACGGCTCGGCTCTACCGTCGCGGTGCTTAATCTTGGAGGTGTGGGGAACGTTACCTGGATCGATGGAGATGAAAGCGCCGGCCCGGAAGCAATGCTGGCTTTCGATACAGGCCCCGCGAATGCTCTGGTTGATGATTTCGTCCGGGCGCGGCGTGGCGAGCGTTTTGATGCCGGTGGCACCTTGGCGGCAAAGGGGCTGGTCGACGAAGCACGTTTGGCGGATCTGCTTTCCGATCCGTATTTTGACCGCCAGCCTCCGAAGTCTCTCGACCGGGATCATTTCGCGCGTCGCGCGATGGAGGCTGTTGTTGGTCTGTCGGACGAAGATGGCGCCGCGCTGCTCACAGCATTCTCGGCGGCCTCGGTCGCTCTGGCCGGGCGCTGGTTCCCGCATGCGGCCTCACAATGGGTCGCCTGTGGCGGCGGCCGTCACAATGCGACACTCATGACCATGCTGGCAGAGCGTCTGAATGCGCCCATTGTCGCGGCGGATGATCTTGGCTGGAATGGCGATGCCGTCGAGGCCGAGGCCTTCGCCTATCTGGCAATTCGCAGCCTGCAGGGAAAGCCGTTGACCTTCCCAGGCACGACCCGTGCGCCGGTGCCGCTGTCAGGCGGCACCTTGCACAGGCCGGATTGAGTCGCCGGCTTTATTTCGACGCGGCGGGAAGCTGCTCGCTCTCCGGCAAGGATTTGTTCAGGTAACCGGTGACGGCCTTATTCACGTCTTCTAGGTGCTTGGTGAAATAATGGTTGGCGTTTTTCACCACGACATGGTCGATGACGATGCCCTTCTGGGCCGACAGTTTGTCCACCAGCTTTTTCACGGAATCCGGCGGGACAACATCGTCGGCATCGCCGTGTACCATGATGCCCGAGGCAGGGCAGGGGGCGAGGAAGGTGAAATCGAACATGTTGGCCGGCGGGGCAATCGAGATGAAGCCGGTGATCTCCGGGCGGCGCATCAGAAGCTGCATGCCGATCCAGGCGCCGAAGGAAAAGCCGCCAACCCAGCAATAGGGCGCGTTAGGATTGTAGGTCTGCAGCCAGTCCAACGCCGAGGCGGCATCGCTGAGTTCGCCTTCGCCACGGTCGAACACACCCTGGCTTCGTCCGACTCCGCGGAAATTGAACCGCAAGGTCGAGAACCCGCGGTTCACGAAGTTCTGGAACATGGAATAAACGACTTTGTTATTCATGGTCCCGCCATGCTGCGGATGCGGATGCAACAGCAGGGCGATGGGAGCATTTTCTTTCTTGCTGTGGACGTAACGTCCCTCAAGGCGCCCCTCGGGACCATTCATAATGACTTCAGGCATACGATCCGTTCCTCAACCGCCGGTATTCCGGCTCACCCGATCCGGTCGGGCGGATAACTGCTGACTACTCTTGGCGAGCATATCAGGGTAATCCGTCTCTATCCCGGTTTACATTTATTGCGCATTAGCTGTAATCTCAATCTAACAGCAAGAGTCTGGCTTTAGCTTACTCGGGCTGTAAGATTCAAGTGTAGCATTGCAGCCCGTACGCGGATGCATAGGTCGATGCGCACTGTGACCATAGAAAATAGGTCGCTATTTCGTAATTGAACGGACGGGACCTCCGTTCTGCTGCAACGTTCACCGTTTGTTGGGGCCTCGGTGAATTGTGACCATATCGGCACGGGGGTCGAATAACGTGAAGTTCAGTACTAAAGGGCGCTACGCAGTCATGGCTGTCTGCGACCTGGCCCGACATGATGATGGTCGGCCGGTCTCTCTCGCCGAGATAGCCTCGAGACAAAAAATCTCAGTTTCATATCTTGAACAAATGTTCGCGCAGCTTCGCAAGGCCCGGTTCGTAAAGAGCGTACGGGGGCCGGGTGGCGGCTACCTCCTCGCGATAGAGCCGGCGCAGATCAAGATCTCCGAAGTTATGACGGCGATTGAGCACCCGGTGCGGGGTAACCAGGACGACGATGGCATGTTTGCAACCCGGGGATGTTCGGACGATCCGACGAAGCCACTCTGGGAAGAAGTCGGGCGTCAGGTTCTCGGCTATCTGGACAAGGTGACCGTTGCGGATCTGATGACGGGGCGCGTGCCCCACTGACGCGCTCCCTCCTTGACGGTTTTGTCCCGCCTGCTTATCCCGGCTGAGCGATGGGCCGGGATTTGGGGCAACAATGTCAGACAGAGTCTATGCGGACTACAATGCGACAGCGCCGCTAAGGGATGAAGCCCGCAGCGCGATGATCGGCGCGATGGATGCCGTTGGCAATCCATCCTCCGTTCACGGAGCGGGCCGGGAGGCCCGTGCGCTAATCGAGATGGCCCGCCGCCAGGTGGCCGGCCTGATCGGTGCGGCGCCGCAATCGGTCGTGTTCACCAGCGGCGGCACCGAAGCCTCCGCCCTGGCTCTCAAAGGCTGCGGGCGGTCCCGGATTATTACCAGCGCCATCGAACATGAAGCGGTCCTCGCGGCCGTACCGGAGGCTGTCCGATTGCCAGTGGATGCACAAGGCGTTCTTGACCTTGATGCCCTGCAAGCAGCGCTTTCAGGTGGCGGAGCGGACTGTCTCGTCTCTGTGCAATGGGCGAACAATGAAACCGGCGTGCTGCAGCCAATCGATCGAATTGCCGAAATAGCTCACGAACACGGAGCTCTTTTTCACAGCGATGCGGTGCAGGCTGCGGGCAAGATTCCCGTCGACATGAAAGCCGCCGGCGTCGATCTGCTGTCTCTGTCCGCTCACAAAATGGGCGGCCCGGCGGGTGTCGGTGCCCTGGTGGTGCGCGAGGGCCTGGACCTCAAGGCTGTTCAGTCCGGTGGCGGGCAGGAGAAGGGGCGTCGCTCGGGCACGGAGAACAAGATTGGTATTATCGGTTTCGGTGCTGCGGCTGAAGCCTCTCTCGCTGCGTTAGAGGATTGGTCGCGTGTCTCGGCTCTGCGCGACCGGTTCGATGCGGCTGTTCGGAAGGCCGGGAACGGCGCCCGGATCTTTTCGTCGGGAGCAGCGCGCCTGCCCAATACCAGTTGCGTGTCGATCAGCGGTGCCAGGGGGGAGACGCAGGTGATTGCGATGGACCTTGCCGGGATCGCCGTCAGCTCGGGCTCTGCCTGCTCGTCCGGTAAAGTCCGGCCCAGCCATGTGCTGGACGCCATGGACCCGGGCTCCCCGGATGCGGAGACCGCAATTCGTGTTTCGATAGGATGGGAAACCACAGAAGAAGATATCGACAGGCTTGTCGCGGCGTGGTGCGATTTGTACAACCGTTCGTCAGCCGACCAACAATAATCCGCTGGATAAGCGGATATCGAACGGAGAGTGATTTGCCCCGTATGACATTCATCGGCCGTGACGGTACCCGTCAGGAAGTCGATGCACCGCTCGGATACACGCTGCTGCAGATCGCGCGCGAAAACGATGTCGATATCGAAGGTGCCTGCGAGGGATGTCTCGCCTGTGCGACCTGCCATGTCCACGTCGCTCCGGAATGGTATGAGAAGGTACCGGCGCCGAGTGATGACGAGGAAGACATGCTCGATCTTGCCTTCAATATTGTGGACACGTCCCGCCTCGGCTGTCAGATCCGGATCACGGAAGAACTCGACGGTCTGGTCGTGACCTTGCCGCCGGACGGCACGGCGTGAGCGAGACCCTTGTCCCTGAAGGCGGCTTCCTTGGCCGGCTGATCGCCTCCGCGCCGGATGCCTGGCAAGCCTATACCGCGCACCCCTTCGTCGTGGGCATGGCGGACGGCACATTGCCGGAAGCGGCGTTCAAGCATTATCTGGGGCAGGATTACCTGTTCCTGATCCATTTTGCCCGGGCTTATGGCCTTGCTGTCTACAAGGCGGATCGGCTTGAGGACATGCGCGCAGCCTCCGCCGTCATCTCCGGTATTCTCGATGTGGAGATGGACCTGCATGTAAAATATTGCGCCGGGTGGGGGCTGACCGAGGCGGAGATGGCCGCACTGCCGGAAGACCCGGCCTGTATGGCCTATACACGCTACGTGCTGGAGCGCGGCATGGCGGGTGACATGCTCGACCTGCATGTGGCGCTGGCGCCCTGCGTGGTTGGCTATGGCGTGATCGGTGCTCAACTTGCGGCAGACCCGGCGACAAAGCGGGACGGCAATCCCTATCTCGCCTGGATCGAGATGTATGCGGGCGAGGAATATCAGGATGTCGCGCGCGGTGCTGCGGCGCATCTCGACGCGCTCGCGGCTCGGCGCGGCGGGGAAGACCGGTTCGCTGAACTTGCCAAAACCTTCGAGGCGGCAACCGTGCTGGAGCGGGATTTCTGGCAGATGGGACTGAATGCCGTCTGATCGAAACACAGCCATGCGCTGAGTTTTCTTGTTTCCGCCGCCGCTTTTCCTATATTGCGCCCATTATGACAGCACACACGCTCAACTCGCTCGGCATTGCCAAGGCCCCGAAGGACACGCGGGTCGTCGTCGCCATGTCCGGCGGTGTCGACAGCTCCGTGACCGCGGCGCTGATGGCTGAGCAGGGTTACGATGTCGTCGGCATCACACTGCAGCTCTATGACCACGGTGCGGCTCTGGCCAAGAAAGGCGCCTGCTGTGCTGGGCTCGATATCCATGATGCGCGCAATGTCGCTGATGCTCTGGGCTTCCCACACTATGTGCTCGATTACGAGAGCCGGTTCCGCCAGGAAGTGATCGACGATTTTGCCGACAGCTATCTGCGTGGCGAGACTCCGATCCCCTGCGTGCGCTGCAATCAGACCGTAAAGTTTCGCGACTTGCTGGCGACCGCACGGGAGTTGCAGGCCGATGTGCTCTGCACCGGTCATTATGTGCGCCGGATCGAGGGAGAGAACGGGGCGGAACTGCACCGCGCCATCGATCCGCAGAAGGATCAGAGCTATTTCCTGTTCGCCACCACGCGAGAGCAGCTCGACTTTCTGCGCTTCCCGCTCGGCGGCATGGAAAAAGAGGAAACCCGCGAGCATGCGCGCAGGTTCGGCCTTGCCATCGCGGACAAGCCGGACAGTCAGGATATCTGCTTCGTGCCTAACGGGCGCTATGCCGAACTGGTCGAGAAGCTGCGCCCCGGCGCGGCCGAACCGGGCGAGATCGTGCATCTCGACGGCACCGTTCTCGGGCGCCACAAGGGCATCATTCACTACACGATCGGTCAGCGGAAAGGCCTCGGTATTGGTGGCCGCCGCGACGAGGACGGCAATCCGGACACAGACGCGCTCTATGTGGTCCGGCTCGATCCGGCGGCAAGCAAGGTGGTGGTCGGCCCGCGTGAGGCGCTGGGCCGCGAGATCGTCTATGTGGACCAGCTGAACTGGCTCGGCGATGCCCTGCCGGGAGAGGCCGGCATACCGATCGAGGTGAAGCTGCGCTCCGCTACCCGCCCGGCAACGGCGCGGATCTATTCGGACAGCGAAGGACGGGGCCGCATTCTGCTCGATACGCCACAGCATGGTATCGCGCGGGGACAGGCCGCTGTCTTCTACACGCCGGGCGAATCGACACGCGTACTCGGTGGCGGCTGGATTACCGGCACCGAAGAGAGTGCCGCCGCAGCCTGACCCCCGTCAGAAGCCCGAAGAGCATCAGCTCAGGAATTTGATCAGCGCGAAACCGCCGACCAGAAGCAGGAAGCCGGCGGTGGTCCAGAGCCCGAGATTTTTCTCGATGGTCTTCTGCACGGCCGGCCCGAATTTCCAGCACAACGCGGCGACGAGATAGAACCGGATGCCCCGGGCCAGCACCGAGGCGATGACGAAGACCGCAAGATCGAGATGGGCCACGCCGCTGGCGATGGTGATCACCTTGTACGGAAACGGCGTGATCCCGGCACCGAACACGATCCAGGCGCCCCATTCATTATACTGATCGGTGAAGGAAGCGAATTTCTCCGCATAGCCGTAGAATTCGAGCAATGGCAGGCCGATAGCCTCGTAAAGCAAGGCTCCGATAGCATAGCCCAGCAGGCCGCCGAGGACGGAAGCGATGGTGCAGATGCCCGCCGCGCGCCAGGCATTGCGCCGGTCGGCCAGAACCATCGGGATCAGCATGGTGTCCGGCGGGATCGGGAAGACCGAGCTTTCGATGAAGGAAATCAGCGCCAGCCAGTAATTTGCCCGTTTGTGCGCGGCGGCCCGCATCAATCGCTCGTAGGTCGCTTGCAGCATGCTGTCAGATGTCCCGGAAATCGGGCCGGGTTCCTTCCGGCGCGACGAACGATTTAGCAGTCGTTACGGTTGCCGTGCAAGTTGCCGGTTGCGGATTGACCGGCCCCTGCTTTTGGCTATTATGCGCGCTCCTCGCCAAGCGGGGCCCCTGTGGCGGAATCGGTAGACGCGGCAGATTCAAAATCTGTTTCCGGCAACGGAGTGGGAGTTCGAGTCTCCCCGGGGGCACCATTTCATATCAAACAGTGCTTTCCCTCTGGCTGGATTTTTAATCGGCGCAGGCGATTGTAGCCGGGTTAATGCCGGTATTGCGCCGGGCACAGACCATGGCCCGATAGACGCGCGCGAACAAAGGCTCCAACTCGTTGCGGGCCTCGTCGAAGCCGGACCATTCCTCGAGCGCGGCCCAGATCATTTCCGCGGTGACCTCGATATCGGTAACGGCCGCCCGGTCGTGTCCTGGCGGACACGCCGGTGCGGCGATTTCATTCTCGATTTTATGCATGTCTCGCTTTCACCAGGACTAGAAGCGATAGCCGACGAAAAGTCCGGTCATGAACGCATCCGCAGAACCTTGTTCATCCACGATCGGGCTGTCGGCGGCATCGCCAATGAGGCGGCTGTATCCGACCATTCCGGTGACGTTCCAGTTCTCGGTCACTGCGTAACTGACACCGAGGGAAAGGCTGACATCCTTGAAGCCAGCTTCGGCGCTGTACTCCCGGTAGCCACTGCGGAGCGACTGGCCTGCGTCGATCCCGAAGAAAGATTGGGTGTAGTCCTCGTCCGCCCAGGTCGTCGCGATTCCAGCTTGCATGGACCAGCTGTCGTTGAAACGGTGCCTGTATCCGCCTTCAAGCTCGACGGTCATGCCTTCATGCCCGTCGCCGACATCCTGGAACGCCTTTATTCCGGCCGAGTACGGGCCGTTGTCATAGCTGATGAAGCCGCCAACCTCCGCGGAACCGTCGACACTGCCAAGCCCTTTCAGCGCATCATTGTCATCGTCGTCCCGTCCCATCTGGTAGCGCAGCAGAGGGCCGATCTTGAGCTGGTCGCCCGGCCGGGGACCGTCCCAGATGAACAGGTTGGCGCCAAGCGACGGCCCATCCAGAAAGATGCGGTCCTTGTAGCTGATATTGACCAGAGGCAGTGGGCTCACCTCGTAGTCGTCGCTGCCTTCATAGTCGGGTTTGACCATGGCGCTGGCGCCGATCTGGATCTCCCAGTCGGATGCGGGTTCCTCCGCCAGGACACTGCAGGAGCCGCCCAATACCGCCAAGCCGCTGACCATCAGGATCTGGGCTGTCAGGCGGGCGCCGACCGCTTTAGTAATATGCCATCTCATGTCGAAAATCCGTTCGCTGGGTGTGTCGCGCAGAAAACCTACGCAAGGCACCGCCGGAACGTGTGTCGGCCCCGTATCAATGTGTTTCAGAATGTTGCAGTGCGATCCTGATGGGAGAGGAATGGGCTAGTGTCTCAAACAGACGGAGAGACCGATTGATTCAGAGCAGCAACCCCCAGGGCGGCGGGACACATGTCCTTGTCGTCGATGATGATCAGCGCATCCGCACGATGCTGGCGCGATTCCTGGTCGATCACGGGCTCCGCGTCAGTCAGGCGCGTAACGGGGTGGAAATGTTTGAGGTGAGCGCCAACGCGCGGATCGACATGATCATTCTCGATATCATGATGCCGGGAGAAGACGGTCTGTCTCTTTGCCGCCGGATGCGGGCGGAAAGTGCGGTGCCGATTATCTTGCTGACCGCGATGAACGCCGACACCGACCGCATCATCGGGCTGGAAATTGGCGCCGACGATTACGTGGTGAAACCATTCAATCCGCGCGAGCTGCTGGCTCGTATCCGCGCCGTTACCCGACGGATGATGGCGGGTAGTACCATTCCGCAACATCGCGGGAGCGCGACTTACGAGTTCGAGGGCTGGGTGCTGGACGCCAATCGCCGGACGCTGGTTTCACCCGGCGGTGCGTTAACGGACCTCACGAGTGGCGAGTTTGATTTGCTGTTGGCCTTCCTTGAGCATCCGCAGCGTGCATTGAACCGCGACCAGCTTCTCGATCTTGCACACGGCAGGTCTAGTCAGGCTTACGACCGCAGTATCGACGTCCAGATCAGCCGGCTTCGCCGCAAGATCGAGGCGAACCCGCAGAGCCCTGTCTTCATCAAGACGGTTCGCAACGAGGGGTATTTTTTCACCGCTACAGTCACAGCCTCACCCATGGCCGGGGATGAGCGATAGCCAATCAAGAAGAGAGCCACCCTATGCGTATACCTTTCTGGTCCCGCCTGCGCCTTGCCCCGCGGATCGCCATTGTCATCGTCCTCACGCTGGTCGCGACAACGGCAACGGACAAGATTATGGGCATGGTGATCGGCATGCCCGACGTCCTGTTTTTTGAGAAGACCTGGCTGGTCGATACAGTGGCCGAAACGGTGCAACGCGCCGAGCAAACCGATGGGGACGAGTGGGTTGTGGTACGGGAGACCCTGCCGGCAGCCCAATGGCTTGATTTCGTGGAGACTGTCGAGCCGTCGATAACCAATCAATGGGAGCAGGATGCATTCGGAATCTTCCGGGAAGATCTGGCCCGGCGTCTTGGTGTCCCGGTTGATGATGTGCTTGTGCGGACAGTTGATACTGAGGGACCCGAGCGCGCCCTGACACCGATCGTGATCATACTCGAGAGCATTCCGATGTTGATCACCAATCTGATAGACGACAATATCGACAAGATGGTCGTCGAGCATATGCGGATCGCTGTCCGGCTTTCGTCTGGTGGCTGGCTCACGATCTCACCCAAGAGCGACGGGCTGGAAGCTGCCCGCTTCGTCCGTAACCTGCTGGTGCCGATCGCGGCCATTCTGCTGATTTGCGGCCTGTCGATTTGGGTGGCGCGCAGCATTGCGCGGCCGTTGACCGATCTCTCCGCCGCTGCGGAACGTCTTGGCCGGGATCGCGAGCCGACGCTGCTCGGCAATTACGGAAGCCCCGAGCTGGAGGCGATCGCGGACTCTTTCAACGAGATGCAGCATGAACTGAAGCGTTTCGTCGACGACCGCCTTCAGATGGTCGCCGCCATTTCGCACGATCTGCGAACACCGCTGACGCGGCTCCGGCTTTTCGCGGAGTATCTTCCGGATCAAGAGCAACGGCGCATGGTATTGGCCGATATCGGTGACATGGAAGCAATCGTCAGCTCGACAATGACCTTCGCAAGCCATCAGCTCAACAAAGAGCGGACTGGTACGGTCGACCTGGCCTCGCTCCTGATCAGTATCTGCGACACGGCATCCGATGCCGGCGGCACGGTTACGTATGACGGACCGGACCATGCACCCGTTTCCTGTCAGCCGGTGGCCATTCGCCGTGCTTTTACAAACCTGATCGACAACGGGTGTAAATACGCGACTTCAGTGCGTGTGACGCTCAGTGTTACCGCTGAATTGGTTCGAGTGACGGTGTCGGACGATGGGCCGGGTATTCCCGCTGAACAGGTCGAAGCTGCTCTCCGTCCCTTTGTCCGGCTGGAGGCTTCGCGCAACCGCGATACCGGAGGCAGTGGCCTCGGCCTCACCATCGCCGATGAGGTTGTTCGTGCTCACTCCGGGATGTTGACCTTTGCGCCGGTAGCACCGCACGGCCTGGAGGTCACTGTGACGTTGCCTCGGCTTTCTTAGCGGCTGTTCTGCCGATTAAGGCTCATTGCGAATGTGAGGAACGGTCTCTGCGATGCCATTTGCCGACCGGGAAGCCTTCCAGGCCGGGGGTGACCGAAGCAATTGATGAGTTGGGATTTCTTCCCGGGCTCGGCAAGGAGGAAAGCCGTATAATTTTTGCCGTTTTTTATAAGAAAACCTGAGCTTCACCAAACCGCTTCATAGTTTGAAAATCTTGCAAAAAGCACCGATTTTTGCGCTAATTAGTCAACCTGCAAGCTTTAGGATTCCGCCATATGGCGAATAATATCAGTGTCGCGCAAACCTTCGAACGGCGCGGGACCTGTGTCCCGTTCACGTCGGGGGATTCCCTGCGCCATACACGCGCCCGTCTTTATCAGCACGGAAATGACAGAATCCTCGAAGCGGTGATCCCGAGTTTCGGCGGTGGCCGGCGTGGCGAGTTGATGGTGGTGCCCTGGAAGGACCTACCTGATTTCGTTCAGATGTCAGACCGGGACAGGGAGCTGCACGAAGGTATTCCGGGAATTGTCGGCAAGAATGGCATCGACCCGTTGCAGGTGCGCGAGCTTCTTCACAAGGTGAATGCCGCCTATTCAGACGATCCGGAAGAGAGAGCCAGGGCGCGCGAGCAGGCCCAGCAGGATAGCGAGGACAAGGAAGTTGTCCGAATGTCCTGTATCGCCCAGTTGATGAAGGAATGCGGTATCGAACGGGGTGACCCGGTAATGGCGGGCGCTAATACCAAAACGCTGGTCGATCTGATGACCGCCGAAGAGTCACGGACGCATTTCGACCTTGAGATGCTGATCGACCGGGTTTTCCTGTTCGCCTCCCAGCGCAGCGGTGTGAGCATCGACAACGTGCGGGAATGGCTGGAACCACTGGTCGGCCTGATCACACCGTTCGGAACCGTGAAAGGCACTCAGGCAGACCGCACCAACGGCCACCTGTTCCTCGAACATGTCAACCTGATGGAATTCCGGAAATCCGTCGCCGCCTATATGGAGCAGAAGCCGGATGAATACGCTGCGGCAGCGGACGTTTTGCTCGAAGTCGTCGATCAGACCATCCGCTACGTAGATGAGCGGATCGTGACGCTGGATTCCCTTCTGGGAAGTTTTGCCAATGTTTTCTCCCAGCAGGACACGAATGTTTCCTACCTCATCAAGCTGCGCCGCGATGTGGCCTTTGCGCTTGATGGCTGGAATGACCTGATCGAGTACTGGACAGAGGCCGATGCACTGGACTGCAAAAAGCCGGACTGTGTTGAAAACCGTGACCGGGCCGTTGCGTATGTCATGAATTTCCTGCCGATCATTCCGCATCGGGAACTTCATCCGGAAGACGGTTTCGACAGTCAGGCGAGTATCGAACGCGCCCGCGTGAAGATTGTCGCGGCTATGCATTCCTGGTCGACCGAGGAGTTGGACAATGAGCTGGCGCGCCGGGTCGAGAGAGGCCAGAAGAAACATGCCGATGAAGAGGCGGGTCGGCTGATTTCCTGAACCTGAATGCGGGCTTCAGCGGCGTTTCGACTCAACGCCGCCCCGATTGGGGAAACACGACCAGCGCAACACCGATCGCCGTCACCAGAATGCCGATTCCGGCAACAGGCGTTATTTCCTCCCCGAATGCGATATATGCCATGACGGCTGCCGTCGGCGGCACAAGATAGAACAGGCTTGCCACCTTCGTGGCCTGGCCATGTTTGATCAGCGTCATGAGCAGCGAATAGGCCCCGAGCGAGACAACGAGAGAGAGCCAGAGATAGGCGCCGATGAAGGCGGGTGCCGGAACCAGAACCATGCTTTCGAACAGCGCCGCACCGGTGAGGGTCACGATAAAAGCGGTCGCGCACTGAATGGCGCTGCCGGTGATCAGGTTCATGTCGGTCGCATAGCGTTTCTGATAGAGCGTCCCGATGCTGATCGAGGCAAGGGCCAGAATCGAGAGTCCGATGCCGGTCATGCTGACGCCGTCGACACTCATCCGGTCAGACAGCACCAGTGCCATACCGGCGAAACCGACAAAACAGCCCGACCACTGCGGGCGTGTCGGCGGCTCGCCAAGAAAAAGGCCTGACGCAATGGCGGTCAGGACCGGCTGAAGCCCGGTGACGAGAGCGACCAGTGCGGACGGCATGCCGCCGTGTATGGCGGTGAAGATGCTTGAGAGATAAATTGCGTGCAGGAAGAAGCCGACCACGGCGATATCGAAGACGCCGCGCACGCTCTTCGGCCAGCGGGCGCCGGTAATCAGGGCAATGGCAACAAAGATTGCCGTGACGAGGCCGAACCGGCTCGCCATGAAGGTGAGTGGCTCCACATGCGACAGGCCGAATTTCGCGGCGATGAATGCCGAACTCCAGAGCACGACAAAGATCACCGGGGCGGCGACCTGTACGAGTTTGTTCATTCAAGAAAGTCCGGATGGGTTTCCAGATAGCTGTCAGCAAGCCGCGTCCATGGGAGAGCGTAGCCGTATTGGGTCTGATTGGCAGAGATTGATGATGGGTCGACTGGTTCGCCACCTGCTTCGAGCAAGGCGTGATAGTCGCCACCGATTTCCAGAAACCGTGCCGTAGCTGCCTGATCTTCGACATGCTCACCGGCGAGCGTCCGGTGCATTTCGTCAACCGCTGCGCGGATTTCCTCCGCAGTGTTGTCTTCAATTGAAAACCCGCATTCGCCAAGGGCTTCGGCGGTTGCGGGGCGAGCAGCTACATGAGCTTCGAGCAAATCCCGGTAGCTGGCCACGCGACCATTATCGGTCTTCCGGTATGTCTTGAAGAGCAGCCTGTCGCGCTCGTTCATCCACATGCCGCATTGCAGGACGCCGTTCACCTGGAGCTGCGGCACTCCGAGTATCCGGAAGATGGCTTCCGGGCCAGACGAACAGGTAATGCCAAAATGGGCGCGGGCGATGAACCCCGGATCAAGCAGGGTCGAATATTCGGGGATCCTGCAGACCTCATGATAGTGCGGGTGCTCCAACGTCAACGGGATTGAATCACGGACGCCGATGCGCAGGATCCGGTATCCGTTTTCTAAGAGTTGCTCCACGGCCGGCTTATAGGTTTCGATATTGGCCGCGCGAAAGGCGTGCACTTTCAAGTCGGGCAGAAAATTCAGATCGCGGACATTAAGGACGACGATCCGGTCGGAAGGCGAGATGCCAAGCGATGTCAGGAAATCATTTGTTGCGGTCGTCACGTCTTGGCTCACTGGGAAGTGACGCGGGCGCCGCCCGGGGGTGTTCAAGACTTTGATATAGTCGTCGAGCAGTCCAGTGGTTCCGCGTTGATGCCATGTAAGCTTGCCAGCCCGCGTAATGCTGGCCCCTATGTGCCCCATTAGCAGCAAGTCGCCGTCCGTTGTCTCCGCGAGTTTGAAGATGTTCTCGAGGATTGATCTGAGGCCGAGGCTATGCTGGGCGATGGAGCGGTTCGGAATCAGGAGCACCAATCTGGCATGCTCTTCCCCATAAAGTTCCCAGAAAGCGTGCGGCTCCATTGCAAAGTGCCCGATGCGCCATGCGAGCGGCAGGATGTGGAGGGCTGTTCGCCCTTCCTGCGCAAGATAGGGGGCGAGGCTTTGGATCAGCCGGGTGACGCGCTCGGGGGCAAAAACGTTCTTGAGTTCTTCTTCGCTGAGGCGATAGGGACCGGCGGAATCTGACATTGCTCAGCGCTCATAATAAAATGGAGTGGAGCGTGTGAATCCACTCGCACCCGTTATGTAAATGCTCATGCGTCTGACTTACTTTCCAAAACCTGATCCCGATCCGGATTAACGCAGCCCCGCGCGCGGGGCAAACGCAAAAGGCAAACAGATAATCCAAACATGCGATTATTGCGAGTGACTGCGATAGTCCGGGATAGTGATTAAGTTGAGCGTTAGGGGATGATTTGCCGAATTCCGGAGCGCTGATCCTAGTCACAGTATCTATTCGAGAAATTCCGGATGGAAACTTACATAACTATCTGCAAGTTGTGTCCAAGGAAGAGCGTAGCCGTATTGGGTTTGGCGGCGAGCAACGGATCTGCGATCAGCCGGATGGCCGGTGTTTCCGAGGAAGGCCTGGTAATCGGCACCAATTTTCAGAAAACGCTGATTGGCGGTTTCGTCGGGACGGTGTTCATTGGAAAGTGAGGCGTCCATCTCGATCACAGCCTCCAGGATTTCTTCGGCGGTGTTGTCCTTCACCGTAAACCCGCATCTCGCAACATTTTCTACATCGGAAAAGAGAGCTACGCCTTGCATCAACAGAGAGTGAAGTTTCGCCGGTTTGCCATCATTGATCGCATGATAGGTCTTGAAAACCAGCTTGTCTTGAGGATTCATCCACATGCCTGATTGCAAGACACCATTTGCCATGAGTTGTGGCACGCCAAGGATGCGAAATATCGCTTCCGGGCCGGATGAGCAGGAGATTCCGAAGTGCGCGCGCGCGATCAGGCCGGGATCCAGCAAGTCCGTATAGTCCGGCTCCTTCCAGATATCGAGATAGCGGGGATGGGCGAACGGTGCATCGACCGAACCGGCCAGGCCGGTGCGCAGGACCCAATATCCCTGATCCAGCAGATACCGTACCGCTGGCTCGTAAGTTGTAATATCTGCGGTGCGATAGAAATGTGCGTCCTGGTCAGGCAGGAAATTACGGTCGCGGACATTGAGGACGACAATTCGGTCGCGCTCTCCTATTCCACGCCGTTCACAGAATTCTTGCGCAGCGAATGACACTTTTTCCGGGATGGGGAAATGGCGCGGCTGCCGACCGGCATTATTGAGGAGTTTAATGTAATCGTCGAGCAGCCCGGCGGGACCGCGCTGGTACCAGGTTAGAGGGCCGACACTGAGAGTTCCTGCATCCATGTGGCCCATGAGCATGGTTTGTCTGTTGGTCGTCTCGGCGATTGTAACAAAGGGCTCGATTACGGCACGTACGCCCGCGCTGTGGTAGGCACGCGTTGCCGGGGGGATGACAATGATCTGCTGGTCGTGACTTTCTCTGAACAGCTCCCAGAGTGCATGGGGCTCCATTGCGAGATGTCCGATGCGCCACGCCAGCGGCATGATGTGAGCGACGGATGCTGTTCCTGACGACAGGTAACCTGAGATCTCGCGGACAAACGCGGTGACGTGCTCGGGTGCGAGGATGTTCGAGAGTTCGTCGCGCCGGCTCGGCTTTTGCTCATCCGCCATCTGCGGGCCTCTATCTCAGCAGAGGTTCCAGCGTCGCGCGCTGGACCTCCAGCCATTCGAAGATATTGTCGAGAAGATCGTCCAGCGTTCGCTTTGGTCGCCAGTCGAACGTGCGTGAGACCTTGCGGGAGTCTGTCACGAACCAGGGTATGTCCGCCGGGTTTGTGTCGGGATTGCACGCGATCCCGAGGGAGCGTCCGGATCGCGTGGAGCAGGCGTCCGTCAGCTCTTTGAGCGAGGTTGCATTGTTCGCCCCGCCACCGGCATTCCAGACGCCTGTCGTTGCCTCCTCTGCTTTGGTGAGCTGAAGGGCAATCAGGTCATACAAATCGTCCACATGCAGCACGTCACGGACCTGGTGTCCGTGACCGCCGAAACCGTTGTAGGACAAAGTGCCGCCATAGAGATGGCGGGCCGCCCAGAGGCTCATGAAGCCCTGGTCTACCTTGCCCATTTGCCATGGCCCCGCGAGAACGCCGCAGCGGTTGATGATGGCTTTCAATCCGAAAGCGGCCCGGTATTCCTCAATGAAATGTTCCGAGCTCAGTTTTGTCGTGCCGTAGAGGGAACGGTGACCAGTGAGGGGAAAGTCCTCGGCGATGCCATATTCTGACCATCCGGGCCCTGCGGCACCTGACGGCAGGACGAGCCGGTTGCATCTCGTTTCGAGTGGAAGCGCGCGCAACAGGTCGATCGGGTAGACGCGGCTGGTAGAGAGAAACACGAAGGTCGCATCGTGTGTCCTTGCGGCCTCCAGGCAGTTCAGTGTGCCACGAAGATTTGTGTCGATCAGATAGGCCGGGTTTCCGCCGTATCCGGCCTGGACCGAGGGCTCTGCAGAGCACTCGATCAGCAGGTCCATGGGGCCAAGAGCTGCGATGTCGCTCGGGTCGCGGATATCGGCATGCTCGAACTGGACACCTGCCTCGCGCAGCCGCAGCAGGTTCAGCTCGCTGCCGCGGCGTTTCAGATTATCGGCGGCAATCACCTCGGCGCCTGGATTGTCGCGTTTGAAGGCAAGAGAGAGGTTGGAGCCGACGAAGCCGGCCCCTCCGGTTACGAGAATGCGCATGTGTCTGACTTACGGTTCAAAGCCTGTCCTGATCCGGCTTAACGCAGCCCCGGGCGCGGGGCAAATGCAAATCGGAACAATTCATTCTCAGAATGCAATTGTATCCCACGATACGGAAATCTAAGATGCCGGAAATCGGCGATCCAACGGACCGGTGTAGGGAACTAAATTGTATACAAAAAAGACAGGGAAGATACCGAGTTCATGAACGCAATACCGAAGCGATCAGATTCCGAAAGATCTGGCCAAATCCAGTCCGTGGCGCGCGCCATTAGCGTTTTGAATGCGCTGGCTGCCGACGAAGACGGCATGACCCTCACCCAGATTGCCCATACCGTGACTTTACCACCGTCGACGGTGCACCGGCTGCTGACAACCTTGCAGCAGGAACGCTATGTCCGGTTCGATACCGAGCGTGGCGCCTGGCAGATAGGCGTCCAGTGTTTCGCCGTTGGGAATGCCTTCCTGCGCACGCGCGATCTGGTGGCGATTACCCGACCCTATATGCGGCGCCTGATGGAGGAAAGCGGGGAGACGGTGAACCTGGCTGTCCGCGACCACGATGAAATGGTCTATCTCGCCCAGGTCGAATGTCGGGAAATGATGCGGGCATTCGCCAAACCCGGCGCGCGGGTACCGATCGCCGGCTCGGCTGTGGGCAAGACTCTGCTGGCGCGGATGAAAACGGAAGATGTTTCAAAGTTGCTGACGCGGGTCGGCTCGGAACACAAGACCCGCCGTACCATCGATGCGTTGCCGCGCATGGAGCAGGAACTGGCGAAAGTCCGTGAGGTCGAATACGCCGTCGATAACGAGGAACATTCGGTGGGATTGCGCTGTGTCGCCTCGGCCGTCTTCGGTCATCACAGCGAGCCGCTTGCCGCTATCTCCATTTCCGGGCCGACGGCGCGGATCACGGATGAGCGGATCGACAAGCTCGGCAAGATCGTCTGCTCTGTTGCACGGGAAGCAACGACGGCGCTTGGCGGAATCTGGCCGGACACAAAGGCGTAAAGCCAAAGCCCGGCTTCCTATAAGCCTTGCCGCTGCGCCTCAGTCGTACTCTTCGGCGTAGAATTGCTGATCCATGGAGAGTGCCGGCTGGGCGCAGCCGGCACTGCCGACGACTTTCGCCGGAACGCCGGCGACAGTCGTGTTCTTGTCGACGCTCTTGAGCACGACAGAGCCTGCGCCGACGCGGGAGCATTCGCCGACCTCGATATTGCCAAGCACGGTTGCCCCGGCGCCAATCATGGTGCCGCGCCGGATCTTCGGATGCCGGTCGCCGGTTTCCTTGCCTGTGCCGCCCAGCGTCACTCCGTGCAGCAGGGAGACGCCATCTTCGACAATTGCGGTTTCGCCGATCACGACGCCGGTGCCGTGATCGACCATGATGCCTTTGCCAATGCGGGCAGCAGGGTGAATGTCGACACCGAAAACGCTGTTGATCCGGCTTTGGAAGTATTTCGCCAGGAACGTCCGGTCATGGCCCCAGAGCCAATGACCGATCCGGTAGGCCTGGAGGGCATGGAAGCCCTTGAAATAGAGGAACGGCTCAAGATAGCTGGTGCAGGCCGGATCGCGGTCATAGGTGGCGGAAAGATCCGCTCGGGCGGATTCTCCGATGGTGGCGTCGGACAGCATCGCGTTGTGCACGACCTGATAGACCGAGAGATCACTCATCTCTGTGCCGCCAAGCTTCTGGGAAATCAGATAGGCCAGCGCATCCTCGAAGGTGCGCTGGTCCATAACGCTGGCGTGCATCCAGCTTGCCAGAGCGGATTCCTGTTCCGCCCATTGGGCCGCATCGGTGAGCATAGAGCTCCAGACCGGGTCGACTACCGCCTTCGGCTTCGGGTTGGCGTCTACCATGCTGTTTCTCCCCGCCGTCTCGCCGGCGTCCGTGGCAACCGCCGCCCGTCCGGGGCGGCGGTGTTGTTCAGGATAGGTAGGTATCCCAAATGCGGAAGCAATATCCAGTTTAACGCAAGGATATCATGCTAAAACCGCAAGATAGAGGGAAAACCCATATGCCGCGGCGAGTGAGCCAAGCAGCCCGAGCGCCAGATACCAGGTGAAGACACCGCCGCGCACCAGGGCAAAGACTGCCATCGAGGCCGGAATGCTGGTGATGCCGCCGGCAATCATGAAGCCGAGACCGGCGGCGGGCGTCATACCGAGATCCATCAGCCCGCCGACCAGCGGAATGGCCGCATAGCCGTTCAGGTAGCTCGGTACGCCGACAAGGATCGCTGCCGGAATCGTCCACCATTCGTCACCGCCGAGATATGTTGCCACCTGTTCCGCCGGAACATAGGCCACCATCAGGCTTTCCAGGGTGAAGGCAAGGGTCAGCCATTTCAGCAGGAAAAACCCGGACCGCTTGGCTTCACCGGTGAAGGCTGCCCGGCGCTCCTGGTCTTTCCAGAAACCCCAGACGATTTTGTCTGTCTTCAGAGCGTTGGAGCTACCGCAGCCGCAGGATTTTGCGAGATCGGGGCGCAGGGCGTCCCTGAAGGCGCCACCCTTGACCAGCAGGTGCGTGCCAAAGCCGGCAATTGCACCAATGCTGAAGGCGGCGGCAAGTTTCGCAAAAGTGAACTCCAGGCCCACCACCGGAGTCATCAGGATGAACATTTCCGGGTCCATCAGCGGTGATGCAAGCCAGAAGGCCATGACCGGCGCCAGCGGCACGCCAGCGACCAGCAGTCCTGCAATGATCGGCACGACCCCGCAGGAGCAGAAGGGCGATAGAGAGCCGAAAAGGGCAGCCAGCAGGATGGCCTGTGTGGCATTCCCGGAGAAGGCGCGTCCGATCTGATGGTCAAGCCCGCTTGCCCGAGCAAAGGCCGCGACAACGACGGAAAGGATTATGAAGGGGCCGACATGCAGAAGAGCATCTAGTGTGAAGACCGCACTTTCCCCGATCTGCTGGGGAACAAGGAGGGCGAGGGCGGCAAATAAAAGAGCGGTTGCGATCCAGACCCGGTCGATCCGCCCGAAGCGAAGCGAGAGGGTGCGTGTCAGGTCTGCTGTTGTCATGATTTTATCCGATCCTTCCGGAATCATCGAACTATACGGTCAAAAAAACTCACGCGTCCTGCGTCTCGTCTGTCTGCACAACGTCCAGACCGCTGCAGCACTCGGCGCAGAGATACGCAACCAGGGCATCGGCCAGCTCGAAATTTGCCGTGCAGCGAAGCACCCGGCCTTCTCGCTCCTGCCGTGCCAGACCGGCCCAGACGAGATGCGAGATATGATGAGAGAGCGTGGATTTCGGGATATTCAGATGCCTTTGAATATCGCCAACCGTCACCCCCTCCGGCCCCGCCTTGATGAGAAGGCGAAAGGCTTCGAGGCGATGCGGGTTGCCAAGTTCCGACAGGCATTTTGAGGCGGTTTCTATGTCCATGCTGCAAAGGTAAGTGTCGAAATCGGATCGGTCAACGATAATTCTAGATTTATCGAACTATTGTGATCTGGCGCTGTCATAGAGCTTTCATGGATCATCGTCTTGCCGATGCCCGAAAGCAGGCCGACAATGCGGCCGTTAATTCGCTGACTTTATGTGAGGGTTCCATGGCGCGGCCGCGTTTTCTGTTTGTCCTTTTCGACGGTTTGCGTCGCGACATGGTGCGGCCGGATACCGCCCCGAACATTCATGGCTTCCGCCAGTCCTGGACTGACTTCCCAAACAGCGCGTCCGTTTTCCCGGTGGAGACGCGGGTGCAGGTTTCCAGCTTTGTCACCGGTTCCTTTCCGGGCCACGCTGCTCAGCACAGTCTCGGGGATAGTGCGCGTCCGGGTCACGGCATCATGGGGAATTCTTTCTATGATCCCGCGCTCGGTTTCGATGGCCCGATGGACACGTCGGACGATGCCAAGATGGCCGAGGCAGCCCGCCGTTATGGCCGGTTGCAAGGCGCGCACAACACAGGCGAGATCCTGCATGAGGCCGGGCTGAAATACGGGGTCGTGACCACGGGCAAGATCGGCAATGCCCGGTTGCTCAATCTTAATGCGGCGGAGCATGGCCAGCCGGTCTTCTCGATCTGGGGTGCCGATATCTCCAGCCCAGCCGCTGATTTCAACGGTGTGATCGAGCGGCATGGACCGGTGCCGGAACAGCAGTTTCCGAATGTCGCCGTGCAGGATTACGCGGCCACCGTGCTGCTTGAGGAATTCATCCCGAAGCACGATGCGGACGTCCAGGTGATCTGGTTCAACGAGCCGGACCTGAGTTTCCACTACAAGGAAATCGGCTCGGCGGACTCTCTTGCAGCGGTCAAGGCGGTGGACGATGCGTTCCGGCGTATCCTCGACTGGTGGGAAGAAAAGGGCCGGGAAGAGGGGTGGCAGATCATTGCCGCGTCCGACCACGGCCAGATTACAGCAACGCGCCAGATCAACGTTGCGGAGGAGCTGACCAAGGCGGGCTTCCGTGTCGGTAAAGCGATTGGCCCCGACGTGGATGTCGTGGTGAAGCGCAGCTATGCGGGTGGCATCAGCATTCGGGATCGTGATCAGGCCATGACCGAGAAGGTGTTCCACTGGCTTATCGAGCAGGACTGGTGCGGTCTGGTATTCAGCCGGGACGATCTGAAGGGCGCATTGCCGATGAGTGCCATCAATGTGTCCAGCGAACGCGCCCCGGACCTCTATATGGTACTGCGCACTTCAGACGGGGCGAACGCACATGGATATCCGGGACTCTGCTTTGCGGATAACAGCGATATTCCGCCGGGCGGCGGCATCCACGGCGGACTGCATCAGCATGAAATCAATAATTTGCTGACCGCTGGCGGCGATCTGTTCCGTCAGGACCACATCGTCGAGACGCCGACCGGTCTGGTCGACATCCTGCCGACCATGCTTGCCGCGCTTGACGTCGAGGCGCCGGAAAGCACGACCGGACGAGTGCTTGCCGAGGCTTTCCGGATCGAAGCGCCGGCGCCGTTCTGGAAGGAGATGCTGATCAGGGCGGAGCGTGGCGACTATGCCCAGGAGCTCCGCGTCGCCCAGATAGAAGGCGTTCCGAACCATTATCTGCGGGGCGGCCGACGCACCGCCTGACATCAGGCGGTTGCAGGGCGCTGCCTGATCATCCGGCGCATCAGCAGCTCAAACCGGAAGATCAGGGCGAAGCAGGCGGCGGTCAGGCCGACTGCCAATCCCATCCAGACCCCGGCGCCTTGCAGCCCGTAAGTGAAGGCGAGATAGGCGCCGGCCGAAAAGCCGAGGACCCAATAGCCGAGAAAAGCCAGTATTGCCGGGATCGTGGTGTCTTTCAGGCCACGCAGATTACCGGCGCCGACAGCCTGCCCCGCATCGACGAGCTGGAAGATCGCCGCAATTCTGATGAATTCGACCGCCAGGGCAATCGGGATTGCGTTCTCCGGGTCTTCCTGCCTGAGATAGAGTCCGACCAAAGGTTCGGTGGCGAGCCAGAAGGTCAGCGCGGTCAGGGCTGCTATCCCGATACCGACGAAAGTGGAAACCCGGCCAGCCAGAAGTGCACCTTTAAGGCGGTCCCGGCCCATTGCAAGACCGACGCGAATGGTGGCTGCCTGGCTGACGCCAAGCGGGATCATGAAGGCGACCGAGGTACATTGGATGGCCACGGCATGCGCTGCGAGCTGATCCGGCCCGAACAGCCCGACCATGAAGGCGCTGGCAGCGAACAGGCCGGCCTCCGCAAGAACTGTCAGGCCGATCGGAATGCCGATTTTCATGATTTCCAGATAACGGACCCAGTCAGGCCGCCAGAATCTGCCGAACAGGTTGTAGCGGCGGAACTTCCGGTCGGTCACGACGAACAGGGTCTGGGCCAGCAGCATGAAGCACTGAACAAGCAGTGTCGCCAGTGCGGCGCCTTCAAGACCGAGAGCTGGCGCTCCGAAGTTGCCGAATATCAGCGCGTAGTCCGCCACCGCATTCACACCGATGGCGAGAATGAGAATGATCAAGGAGGAGCGTGGCCGGGAATGGGCGGTAACCAGATTGCGGAGCACCGTGAAGCACATCAGCGGCAGCAGTCCCCACATCGCCAGACGGACATAGTCGGCGGCAGAGGCGGCCAGCCATGGATCCTGCCCCATCAGCAGCATCAGGGCCTCGCCATTCCAGAGGAAGACGAGACAGGGGAGGCAGAGCGAGATCGCGACCCAGAACCCTTGTCGCAAGGTTCGGCGCACACCGCGTAGTCTGATTGCGCCGATCTCGTGACTGAACATGGCTGCGGTCGCAGCCAGCAATCCGATGCCGAAAAAGGTCAGCGGGAAGATCAGCGAAGTGGCGAGGGTTGCCGCCGCCAGCTCGTCCGGACCCAGCCAGCCGATCATGATCACGTCGACCGTGGTCAGGGCAATTGTGGCGAGCTGGGTCAGCACCAGAGGCCAGGAAAGCCTGAGGGTGGCTGCCAATTCACGGCGCCAGGTAATGGGGGCAGATCGGGAGTGAAGAACGGACATCAAACAGCTCAGGCTCAAAAGGATACGAAAAGGGGAGACGTCGCGGGCCGGTGGGCCAGTTACGCGGTCATTCGTTCCGTTAGAGCCTGCAGGTTCGTTTCCATAAGGTGTCTTTAGACCTCATGAGCGGAGGGGTCAAGGCGAACCCTCCCGGGTTCGCCAAGCGCCACTATTTGTTGAGAAAATTCAGCGGTAACCCTGCTCGCGGCCAATCCACCGCAGCCAGCTGTCCGGCCCATGAGAGCGTCAGGAAGGCGGTTTTCAGGTCGGCCCCGCCAAAGCAGATGTTGGTTGTATAGGGATCGCCGGTCTCGAAGAATTCGACCGTACTGCCATCCGGATGGGCGACCGTGACGCCGCCGGTCATCAGGGTGGCGACACAGATATTGCCGTTCTCCTCGAGCGCGAGTGAGTCGAAGCGCCTCCAGCCGCCATCGGCATTCACCAGCTTGCCTCCGTTCAGGGACGGAGGAAAACCGATCTTGGAAACCTCACCCTCTCCGGTAATCGGGTAAGCGAACAGCCGGGCACCCTCCGTCTCCGCGACATAAAGTGTTTTCTCGTCGGGGCTGAGGCCGATCCCGTTCGGAGTCATGATAGGCTGGATGACTTCCTTGATCATGCTGCCGTCGGTCTTCGCGTAATAGACTGCACCGCGATCCATATCGCGCTCGCGGACCTTGCCGAGGTCGGTGAACCAGAATCCACCATTGCGGTCGAAAACGATGTCGTTCGGGCCTTTGAGCTTGCGGCCGTTGCAGCTGTCGTAGAGCCGTTCGATCTTGCCGGTATTCAGGTCGATCCGCTCGATCCGGCCGGTCTTGTAGTCGGCAGCCTGTCCGATCGATCGCATGTTGCCGGGCTGAGGGCCTCGCTCGAATGCGAAACCGCCATTGTTGCAGACATAGCAGTGCCCATCCGGGCCGATGGCCGCGCCGTTCGGGCCGCCTCCGGTTTCCGCGATGATCTCTTTCTTGCCGTCCGGAAAGACGCGGGTCAGCGTGCCGCGCCCGATCTCGACAAGGACGACGGAGCCGTCGGGCATCGCGATCGGTCCTTCGGGAAACATGAGCCCGTCAGTGATGATCCTGATCTTTGACACTTGTACTTCCTTCCCCAACATTTGTTATGGTTTTAGGGAAGTATCGGCCAGCGCCGACGGACCGTGCAATCAGGCAAATTCAATCCTTCCGATAGGAACCACCTCATGACACTGGAAACTGCGCTCGCGTTCGCGCTTGGTATGGTCATCCTGATGCTGACGCCCGGGCCCTCCATGCTGACAACCATCGCCAAGTCTCTCGCCACCGGGTTCTGGACCGGTTTTCAGTACAATATCGGCGTCTGCATAGGCGATCTGATCTTCCTGATGCTGGCCATATTCGGGCTGCAGATCATTGCCGAATTGCTTGGTGAGATATTCATTGTGGTGAAGTTCGTCGGGGCGGCTTATCTGCTCTGGCTTGGCACCAAATTGTGGCTCGCCAAGCCGGAACCTCTGGACGCCCGACCGCAGGCATCGAAAGGCCTGTTCCGGGAGATCATGGCCGGTGTCCTGATCACTCTCGGAAATCCGAAAGTCATCCTGTTCTACGGGGCTTTTCTGCCCACCTTCGTCGATCTTGAAACGCTGAGGGCGCCTGATATCACCATTCTCGCCGTGATCGTTGTCGCTGCTATATTGGTGGTGAACAATTTCTACGGATTGATGGCCGCCAAGGCTCGGAAGGTCTTCCGGTCAGACCGGGCCGTGAAGGTGCTGAACAGAAGCGCTGGAAGCGCGATGATTGGGGCTGGGGTTTACATCGCCACCCGTTGAGGGATCGATCTCCGGAGTTTCCGTTACCCGAGACGGCGGCAGGAGAAGCGAAACGGCCGAGCCACCGGTCGACGGGTTGGTGATTTCAAGCGTGCCGCCGTGCATTTCAGCCAGCATCTTGCAGATTGGCAAGCTGAGCCCTGTGCCATGGAAGCGGCGTTCGTCAATCTCTCTGGAGACAGCAAGGGGAATGAGCAGGCGCTCTATCTCCGCCTCGGGAATCGACTTGCCGGTATCGTGCACGGTGAAGGATGCCGTACCGCCCGGGGAAACGACGAAGGTAAGCTCTACCTTCCCGTCGTCGGGCGTGTGACGCAGCGCGTTTTCCAGGAGTTTTCCGAGCAGCGTGCCGATAAGTTCCGCATCGACATTCAGGGCATAGCCGGGCGTCGGTGGGTTGACGGTCAGGCGCACGCCCTTGTTGCGTGACAGGGAAGAGGCGGTGTTTTCCGCGCGCCGCAACAACATCTCTACTTTCACCGGGGCGAAGACTGGCTCGACCTCACCGCCTTCAAGCCGTGTAAGATCCAGAACATTCTCGATCAGGTACAGTAGGTGCCGCGCTGCCTGATTGATGTTGCCGGCATAACTGAGATAACGGTGGATCGTGTCGGGTCCGAACCGCTGGCTGCTGACAATCTCGGAAAACCCGACGATTGAATTCAGCGGTGTCCGGAGTTCGTCGATCACGCGCCCGACGAAATCGGATTTGGACTGGTGCGCACGTTCGGCTTTCACACGCAAACGGGTCAGATCGCTTTCCGTTTTCGTTTGACGCAGCTGCAGGGCGTTATAGGCGGACACGACCTGGCCGATCTGGTCCTCGCTGTCCCAGTCGATCGGGATGCGCGCGCCGCTTTCGCGCTGGATGCGGATAGCCGTCAGCATCTTGTCCAGCGGCTGGCTCACCGTTGTTCGCAAGACCAGGTGGGCGGCGACGGAGGCGGCAGCGAGCAAGGCAATGCCTAGCAGAGCGATGCAGAACAGAGTGTATGTCAGCCGCTCCACGGCGGGCTCTTTGCTCATGCTGATGACGAGTGTGCCGACCCTCTTAAAACTGTTGTCACCCATGTAATTGATGGCAACTGCGCGGGTGAGCGGGGCGTTTACATCAGGCATTGTGCCATATTTGTTGAGCGCGGCGCCGCTATTGTCGAGTACCGCAATCGTGGCGACATCCCGATCGGCAATGGTTTGTGCGACAAGAAGCCCGATGCGGTCATTCCGGCTTTCCGCCACGGCTTCGCCCATCAGCAGGGATTGCCGGGAGACCAGAGTATCGAGCTTGGATTCGAGACTGCTGATTGCTTCCCGGTAAGCGATTGTGCCGTATATGGAAATCAGGATCGTGAAAATCACCAGGATGATCGGCACAAAGCGCATCAGGTAGCGTGTGCTGATGGATGTCAGGCGAACGGGGTGCACGGTCCAGTCGGGATGTGAGTGCGGATTACTCATTGAGGGCCGCGGCCGGGATCGGCTTTATGACGGGCCAGGTTCGGTCGGCGATTGCGATGTTCTTGTTCAGCTCAGCTTTCCACAGAGTCTGCGTGGCCCTGTCCAGCTGCAGGTAGAGCTTGCCTTCGACAATCGCAAACACTTCCGGGTCTCCGTCGAATTTCTGGCCAACGGCAACGCCATAAGCGCAAAAGCCGCCATAGTGAGGCTCATAGAGCCTCGGCTCCCTGAGAAACTCGTCCCGGTTATTCTCATTGGCGAAATAGTAGGTAGCACCGCCGTGCTCAGCGCTAATACCGGATTTTCCCCGCTCCGCCCGGTTGTCGGAAAAATAGGACACGGGGTCGTAGCCGCGAAGCGCAAGGCCATTGCTGTCCAGGTTGAGGTCCGGAGAGGCACCAAATGCCTGTGCGCAACAGAAAAGGGCTGCGAAAACAAATGCAGCTATGAACGGCGCAACCCCGTTGTTTTGACGGGCTTTACTCTGGCTTCGGTACATCGTCGGTACTCGCGAATTATTGTCAGAATCACTATCCGGGAATTTCGTTACCAATTCCTAAACGCCCGTTCCATCTCCGGATTCCGGAACAGGATTGGTTCCGACACGATAGCTGGTTTGCACCGCCGAATTCGCTAGGATGCCGTCAAAATGCTAATTGGTCGTAAATGACCCTCAAAAGGAGCAAGAAAATGGCAAGGCCGACACGGGTGGAAATTACTGAGGTCGGGCCGCGGGACGGCCTTCAGGCGGAGCCGAAATTCGTTCCGACGGAACTGAAGATCAAACTGATCAACGATCTGGTCGATGCAGGCGTCAAACGCATGGAGTTTTCCTCCTTCGTCTCGCCGCGCGCCGTGCCGCAGCTGGCGGACGTTCTTGAGGTTCTGAACGGCGTCGACCGATCCAAGGGCGCAGTGCTTGCAGCTCTGGTGCCGAACGTTAAGGGCGCCATCCGCGCCGCCGAAGCCGGCGTCGACGAGATGATCGTCTTTGTCTCCGCTTCCGAGAGCCACAACAAGAAGAACGTGAACCGCACTGTCGATGAGTCACTGGCCGGTTTTGCTCAGGTGGCCAAGATCGCCGAGGAAGCGAAGATCCCGGTTTCGGCCGCGATTGCCACCTCCTTCGGTTGCCCGTTCGAGGGGAACATTCCGGCTGAACAGCTCGGTTATATAGCCAAGCATTTTGTTGATTTCGGCTTTCAGGGCGTTGCGCTCGGGGATACCACTGGCATGGCGACGCCGCCGCTGGTGACCCGCAATGTGCGCTACCTGAAAGAGCATGTGCCGAGCTTGCCGATCCATCTGCATTTCCACAACACGCGCGGTATCGGCCTGGTGAACGTGGTTGCCGGCCTCGATGAAGGCGTCACGCATTTCGACAGCTCATTCGGCGGCGCCGGCGGGTGCCCGTTCGCACCGAAGGCGACTGGGAACATCTGCACCGAGGATCTCGTTTATCTGATGCATGAAATGGGCATCGAGACGGGTATCGATCTTGGCAAATTGATGAAGATCGCCAGCATTGTGGAAGAAGCCCTCGGGCATCCGCTGCCTGGCCAGGTGATGAAAGCCGGGCCGCGGCTCGACTTGCATTCCATGGGGGACGTGCAGACGGCAGTGGGCTGATCTCATGCCGCTTTCTGACATCAAGGTCGTTGACCTGACGCGGATTCTCGCCGGGCCGTTCTGCACCCAGTTGCTGGCCGATATGGGAGCGGACGTCATCAAGATCGAGTCGCCTACAGGTGATCCGGTGCGTGAGCAGGGCGTGACCCGCGACGGCATGAGCTGGTATTTCGCCCAGTTCAACCGGAACAAAAAATCGGTAGTCCTCGATCTTTACACGGACGAGGGGAAGCAGACCCTCGCCCGGCTGATCGAGGGCGCGGACGTGCTGGTGGAAAACTACCGGCCGGGCGTGCTGGACAAGATGGGCTTCGATCAGGCGCGCCTTGCCGCGTTGAACCCCGATCTGGTTGTGACCAGCGTGAATGGCTACGGCTCAACCGGGCCTTATGTTGATCGTCCGTCCTTCGACTTCATCGCCCAGGCCATGAGCGGGTTCATGAGCGTGAACGGGGCGGACGGCGGCGATCCGATGCGTGCCGCGCCGCCGATGAGCGACCTTATCGCGGGCCTTTATGCCGCGTTCGGTACGCTTGCCGCGTTGCATGCCCGCAAGCGGATCGGCAAGGGGCAAAGGGTAGAATCCTCCCTTACCGGTGGCCTGATCAGCATGCTCGGGTATCTTTCGGCGGAGTATTTCGCCACAGGCGAAGTACCGAAGCGGACCGGAAACGACCATCCGATCGTCGCGCCTTACGGTTTGTTTACAGCGTCCGACGGCACAGTCGCCGTGGCGCCGTCGAACGATGCCTTCGTGGTGCGGTTCCTTGAATGTATCGGGCTCGGGCATCTGCTGGAGCAATCGGATTACGCGACGAACGAGCGCCGGGTGCGGAACCGGCCGTCCCTGAACGAGCATATCAACGCGCGGATGGCGGAACAGCCGGTGGATCATTGGATCGAGGCGATAAACAAGGCCGGCTGTCCGTGCGGCCGGGTGATGGATCTGCAGGAGGTGTTCAGCGACCCGCAGGTGCTTGCGCAGGATCTGGTTCTGGACGTGGCGCAGCCGGATGGTACGATCATCCGCATGACCGGGTTCCCGGTTAAACTCTCGGACACACCGGCACAGCTGCGCCATCCGGTCCCGTCACTTGGCGGCGATACGGAATCCGTGTTGGCTTCGTTGTCTCCGGCGGTCAAGAAAACAGGATAAACTGATATGAGTGATCGTAAGGGGCTGTTCAACACGTCCGCCTATGGCGGGCCGGGCTGGTCCGGACGGGACCGAACCCACCGCGAGGAGATTGGCGATCTCTGGGCGCCATCGGGTATCGATAGCGAATGGGCGCCCCTTAAAAGCGTGGTCATGCACCGTCCCGGTGCGGAGCTCGACATCTCCCACAACGATCCTGATGCCGTGCAGATGCTGGCGCCGGTGGATCTCGGTCTTGCCCGCGCCCAGCATGACGGGATTGCCGAGGCTTACCGGGCGCACGGTGTCGAGGTGCATTACGTCGACCCACCGGCAACGCCGACGCCGAACCAGATGTTCTGCGCCGACTTGTTCGTTATGACGCCTGAAGGCGCCATTCTGGCCCGTCCGGCCTCGACTGTCCGGGCCGGCGAGGAGCGACTGATCGCGCGCCGGCTGGCAGATATCGGCGTGCCGATCCAGAGTACCTTGCGTGGCAATGCCCTTTTCGAAGGCGCGGATGCGATGTGGCTCGATCCGGAAACGGTGATGGTCGGCATGGGGCAACGGACCAATGCCGAGGCCGTGGGACAGATTGATGATGTGCTGACCGGCATGGGCGTCGAGGTCATCCCGGTCGATATGCCGTTCGGTTGCATGCATTTCATGGGATTGCTGCGGATCGTCGACAAGGATCTGGCCGTTTGCTGGTGGCGCCGCACACCACACGCCACGGTGCGGGCGCTGGAGGAGCGTGGCTACGAGATCATCTGGTTGCCGGAAGGACCGGACCTTGAACTGAACCGGGCGATGAACATCGTCACCCTGGCGCCGCGCAAGGTCCTGATGTGCGCCGGATATGATTCCGTTCAGAAAGTCTATGAGGATGCCGGGGTCGAATGCGTGACCGTGGATTGCTCGGAGCTGGTGAAAGCCGCTGGCGCCATGGGCTGCCTCACGGGTGTGGTGCACCGGGAAGCTGTTAGCTGATCAGCCGCTAAGCAAAGGCTGGTTGCTCAGAAGTCGGTCACGCGACCTTTATGTTCCCAATCGCCATAGCGGGTCGGCTCGGGTCCATCATAGCCGCCGATTTCTTCCTGACCGGGCGTGCCTTTCGTCTCCGGCTTCAATTGAGGCGGGGTGACGAAGGTTTCGGCGTTGACCGGTTTTGGCGCCCTGTCGGGTGACGGTTTCGTGCCGCTGACGGTGACTTGCGTGAAGGTGCGTTTGGTCTCGCTCATAAACTATATATGGTCCTTGGTAGGCGCCGCGCCAAGCCTTGATCCGTTTTTCCCGATGCCCACTTAACAGTCGTTCCGGCCATGATGCCGGATAACGGAAACCTTTAAGAGGAATAGATGGGCTACGCTCGCACCGCTTTGCTTTTGGCCGGAATGACGGCGCTGTTTCTCGGCGTCGGTTACATGCTTGGCGGCGAGGCGGGAATGATGATCGCGCTGGTCTTCGCGGCCGGCATGAATCTCTTCACCTACTGGAACGCCGACAAGATGGTGCTCGGCATGTATGGCGCACGCGAAATCCAGCGCGCCGACCTGCCGTGGCTCCACGATATGATTCAGCAACTGGCACGCCGGGCGGAACTGCCGATGCCGAAGGTCTATCTGATCGAACAGGATCAGCCGAACGCCTTCGCCACCGGACGGAACCCGGAAAATGCCGCCGTGGCCGCAACACGCGGCCTGCTGGAGCGGATGAGCCATGAAGAGGTCGCCGGGGTCATGGCGCATGAGCTGGCGCATGTGAAGAACCGCGATACTCTGATCATGACGATAACGGCAACCATCGCCGGTGCCATTTCCATGCTGGCCAATTTCGCACTGTTCTTCGGCAATAACCGAAACAACCCGCTTGGGCTGATAGGCACGCTGGCGATGATGTTTCTGGCGCCGTTGGCGGCAATGCTGGTGCAGATGGCGATCAGCCGTTCGCGTGAATACGAAGCTGACCGGCTCGGTGCCGAAATCTGTGGCCGTCCGCTCTGGCTTGCCTCGGCACTGGCCAAGCTGGAGAAGGGGGCGGCCACGATCGACAATCATGCGGCGGAGCGCAACCCGGCGACTGCGCATATGTTCATCATCAATCCGCTGCACGCGCATGCCGTGGACAGCCTGTTTTCCACCCATCCGAATACGCAGAACCGCATTGCCGCGTTACAGCGAATGGCCGGGGCGGGCAATACCAGTCGAGGGCCTTGGGACTAGTCTTCTTCTTCGTCGGATTGCTCCGTCACGTGGCCGGATAATTCGTCCAGAAGACGCATGACCTCCTTCGACGCCTCGCCGGCATCCCAGATCAACCGGATAGCCCCGTCCATGTCGCCGGACATGAAAGTCTCGGCGGCGGCGATCCCAGCACGATGGACCTCCTTGTGAGGCTCCATGAGGGCGGCCCAGGCGGGATTGCCGGTGAGCTCCGGGTCGGTCTGGGCGTCATACCATTTGCCCAGTCTGCAGCTATGGTGATCCGCCAGTTCCTGCGGATCGAGAAACGCGCGACCAGCAAGCATCTGGGCAAGCCGGCGCATCCAGATCATATGATCCGACTTCGCGGCATGGATCGTTGCGTTTGGAATTCCTTCCAGCACGTATGCCTCGATGCTGGTCGAGATGATCGGCGCGGTCCGCTCGAGAGATTCGATGGCTCCATCGATCAGCGAGACGTTTTCCGCACTCATCCGGGCAATAACGCCGACACCGCCCGCGATTTCCTCGGTCGCGGACTGTTGCTCGATCAGAATTCCGGAAATCTCCTCCATGCGGTCGGTCACGGAAGTGATGCCGCTGGCGAGACGATCCATTTCGGATCCTGCTGTTTCGATGGATTGCCGGCCGGTATCGACCGTTTCCGCGCCAGACTTCATGACGGTGACAATCGTATCCATCTCCGACCGGAGCTCGGTGATGCGTGAGCGGATATCGTCCGTGGCTTCGGCCGTCTGATTGGCGAGGGTCTTGACCTCGCCGGCGACGACAGCAAACCCCTTTCCGGCTTCTCCGGCCCGGGCGGCTTCGATCGTGGCGTTCAGGGCAAGCAGGTTGGTTTGTTTGGCGATCGCCTCAATGGTGGAGACGATCTCACCGATCCGGTTCGAGGCTTCGGCCAGCGCTCCAACCTTGTCCACGGCTGAATGCACAACCTCGAAAACGGCCCCCATGGCGGAAACCGCATTGGATGCAGCCTGTTTACCCGTATCGGAGACGGCGACGGCCTCATGTGCTTCCGCCGCGGCGGATTCGGAGGTCGCAGTGATACTGTTCACGGTGGCGGAAAGTTCTTCGACCGCGGAGGCGATAGACTGGGTCCGGGAGTCGACTTCCCGGACGGAGCGGGTCATCTCGGCAACCTGGCGCACGCTATCATTCGCGGTCACCGACATTTCGACCCACTGCTTGAGTTGGCCTTCGGCGTCTTGCGAATGGCTTTGGAACGAGGCGAGGACTTCAGCCGTTCGGTCGCCAAAATAGGGCTCAAGTAGATCTGCGTTACGGGCCAGCAGAGCGTCTATAAAGGAGTCCGGCAAGAGCACGATGTCGTCGAGCGCGATGTTTTCAGCCAAGACCTTGTCCTTCCGCATTTCTGAGTTCGGTACAAGAATCACCCGTTTTGGTTAAGAAATACCAAACGCATCCAAGCTTTATCTACCAGTGATGGTTCGATGACCGTGCAGCAGGTCCGTGTGCGAATGCATGGCCGCCCTGCTGCGAAAATACTGGCCAGAAAACGGGGGCTGGGGTAAGCGACGGTTATGGAAACAGAGCGAAAACAGGACGTCTCCGCAGCCCGGAGCGTCGCCTTCGATATTCTCCGCGCGGTGCTGACCAAGGGGACGCCGCTGGACGATGCGCTGGCCGTACATGACGGCCTCAACCTGCTGCCGCGCCGGGACCGGGGTTTCACCCGCACCATCGTCGGCATGACATTGCGCCGGCTCGGCCAGATCGATGCGTTGATCGAAACCCTGATAGAGAAACCCCTGCCGCGTCAGGCGACGGTTGTGCATGACGTTCTCCGGCTCGCCGTGGCCGAGCTGTTGTTCCTTGATGTCGCGCCGCATGCGGCAGTCGACAGCGCGGTGACGATGGTGGAAAGCCGGGGGCACCCGAAATTTAAGGGCCTGGTCAATGCTGTGCTGCGCCGGGTTTCCCGTGAAGGCACGGAGCGTCTGAAAGAGTTTCCGATCGAGATGAACTATCAGCCTTGGATGATAGAAAGCTGGCGGGCTTCCTTCGGCGCCGAGGTTGCGCATGCGATTGCCGAATATTCCCTGACCCAGCCGCCGCTCGATATTTCCGTCAGAAGCAATCCGGAAGGATGGGCGGAAAAGCTGGAAGCCACATTGCTGCCGACGGGTACGCTGCGCCGTGAATTCGACGGCGCGATCACCGGCCTGCCGGGGTTTGACGCAGGAGGCTGGTGGGTGCAGGACGCCGCCGCCGCGCTGCCGGCCAAGCTGCTTGGCGATGTCAAAGGCAAACGGGTCTTCGATCTCTGCGCCGCACCCGGCGGCAAGACGCTGCAGCTCGCGTCCATGGGGGCGAATGTGCTGGCGGTTGATCGTTCATCCAAGCGTCTGAAGCGGCTGGAACGCAATCTTGAGCGCATGGGGCTCCGCGCGGGCGTCGCCGTCGCCGATATCACCGGCTGGACAGCACCGGACACGCCCGAGGCCATCCTGCTCGACCCGCCCTGCACGGCGACCGGCACCATCCGTCGGCACCCGGATATCCTGCACGCCAAGGGCATCGGGGACCTCAACAAGCTGACGACACTGCAGGCGAAGCTGCTGGCCAAGGCGGCGGGGATGCTGCAGCCGGGTGGGCGTCTGGTCTATTGCACCTGTTCCCAGCAGTCGGAAGAGGGCGAGGCCCAAGTTGCTCGCGCACTGGCCGAATTGCCGTTGGAACGCGATCCGGTGACGGTGGAAGAACTGGGTGGGTTGGACAAGCTGCTGACCCCGGATGGCGATGTCCGCACTGGTCCGCATCTTTATCCGGAGTTGGGTGGCTTCGACGGATTCTTCATCGCGCGGTTTAAGCGGGTATAAGCTGTTTCAGTGCCCATACTTGTCCACCGTCAGGCAACCTGTTAGGTGAAAGCCATGCAGCAGAATACACGAATAGCACCTTCCATCCTGGCGGCGGATTTCGCCCAGCTGGGAGCGGAAATCGAAGCCATCGACAAGGCTGGCGCCGACTATATTCATGTCGACGTCATGGACGGCCATTTCGTTCCGAACATCTCCTTCGGTCCGGCCGTGACCAAGGCTGTGCGCGGCCGCACGGCGAAGACATTCGACGTGCATCTGATGATTTCGCCTGTCGATCCCTTCATCGAAGCCTTTGTTGATGCCGGTGCGGATATCATCACCGTGCATCCGGAGGCGGGCGCGCATACCCACCGCACGCTGCAGCTGATCAAATCCTTCGGCAAGAAGGCCGGGATCTCGCTCAACCCGGGCACGCCGGTCGAGGTCGTGGACAATCTTATCGACCTTTGCGACCTGATCCTGATCATGTCGGTGAATCCAGGCTTCGGCGGGCAGAAGTTCATCGACAGCCAATTGCGCAAGATCGAGGCGGTGCGGAAGAAGATCGACGCTACCGGCAGGACCATCGATCTTGAAGTCGATGGCGGGGTGACGATCGAGACCGCGCCGGGCTGTATCGCCGCCGGTGCCGACGTGCTGGTCGCCGGGACTGCAGTTTTCAAGGGCGGTCCGGATGCTTATGCCGCGAATATAGCGGCCATTCGCGGTGACAGTTGAGTTTCTGCTGAGCCTTTGGGGGCGGGCATGCGAACTTTAAAGGAACTCTATTTCGCCTCGCCGGTCTATCGCTGGCGCCTTGCTGCGAAGCCGTTGCTTGGCTTCAAGGACCGGCTCTCGGACGATCTGCCGGGCGATACGTCGATCGCGCGTGCGATCCTCGATGGGCGCGTGCCCTATGCGTTCGGCAGTTTCAAGCTCGAGAAAGATCCATGGAACGCAGAGCCGGGAGAGCCCGGCGCGCTGGAGCATTTGCACGGATTTTCCTGGCTGCGGGATCTTCGCGAACTTGGCGGTGAAGCTGCCCGGCTGCGGGCCCGCGATCTGGTGGATGGCTGGCTTGCCCGGCATGACGAATGGGATGCTCTGCTCTGGCGTCCTGACATTCTCGGCGCACGCCTGTCCTCCTGGATCGGCAATTACGACTTCTTCGGCGGCTCCGCCGATGATGAATTCCGCGCCGATTTCTTCCAGTCCATCGGCCGCCAATACAGGCATTTGGTCGGCGATATCGAGGCCTCGGCATCGGGTGCCCGGCGTTTGCTTGCGGCGAAAGGCATGTTCGCCGCGATGGCTGTGATTGGTGAAGGTCACGGCAAGATATCCCAGGCCCTGCAATGGCTGCATCGCGAGCTCGACCGGCAGGTCGCAGCAGATGGCGGGCATGTCTCCCGCTCACCTGCCATGCAGGTTTCCGTACTCGCTGATCTGGTCGAAATCAGGAAAGCGCTGCGTTTGGCGGAACATGCTGACGAGGCATTGGACGAGCGCATCTCCATGATGACGGCGATGCTGCGCTTGCTTCGGCATGGCGATGGCGGGCTGGCCCTTTTCAATCATGCGACCGAAGGAGATGTCTGGTTCATCGACAGTCTGATCGCGCAGGCCGAAACCAAGCGGAAGTCGCTGGCCTCCGCTCCGGACAGCGGTTTTGAACGCCTTGTTGCCGGGCGGACTTGTCTGATCATGGACACGGGCAAGCCTTCGCCTGCCGATCACACCGCCCATGCGGGAATGCTCTCCTTCGAGCTCAGTGTTGGCAAGCAGCGGATGATCGTGAATTGTGGCGCAAGCCCGATGGATCCGAAATGGGACGGTGCGCTCCGTGCCACGGCGGCGCATTCGACACTGGTTGTGGATGATCGCAACGCAGCCGATATCGAGTCGGACGGCGTTACCGGCGCCCGACCGGCGAATGTGCGGGCCGAACGCTCGGAAAATGACGGGGACTTGTTGATCGAGGCGGAGCATGACGGCTATCTGCCGACCCATGGCTTGAAACATTTCCGCCGCGTCTATCTGTCCCATGCGGGGAACGATCTCAGGGTTGAGGACCGGCTGGTCTATACTGGCGATCCCGGAGATCTGCCGAAGGAAGCCTGTATTAGGCTGCATCTGCATCCGAAAGTCCGTGCCTCCATCATCCAGGGCGGATCTGCGGCATTGATCAGGCTCGGCAGCGGCTCTGGTTGGCGTTTGCGCTGCGACCGGGGGCTGGCATTGAACGAGAGCGTCTATTTCGGGCGGGGCGGTCAGTTCCAGCGTTGCGAGCAACTGGTGATCCGTGAGCCGCTGGATGATATCCGGGCGACCGGGGAGGTCGCCATCCGTTGGGCCCTTCAGCGCGAAGACAGCAAGACGGCGGGCTGACAATCGGCTGGCCCTTATGGCCGCCGGAAAGCTATAAGAGCGCCCATGCAACTGCTTACAGCCTTTATCCTTTTCGCCGTCCTGTTCACTGCCTCGCTATTGGGAACACGCGCGCTGATCACTTTGTTGACGCGCCGCGCCGTGATTGATGTTCCGAACGAGCGCAGCAGCCACGTTGTGCCGAAGCCGCGCGGTGGCGGGATCGCCGTTGTCACGGTGATGCTTGTCGGCTGGATCGGCTGGTTGGCGCTGCAGGGAAACCTCGATGTCAAATCCCTGCTGCTTGCCGGACTGACAGCCGGCCTTGCCGTGCTGTCCTTCATCGACGACCTGAAAAGCCTGCCGGCCCGTCTCCGGTTGCTGGTGCAGGCGGCGGCCGTTGCTGCCGGGTTGCTGGTGACGGTCCCGGACACGGGGCTCAGCAATGGTCTGATACCGGTCTGGATCGAACTCCCGATCGCCGGGTTCGCCTGGCTCTGGTTCGTCAATCTGTTCAACTTCATGGACGGCATCGACGGCATTACCGGGATCGAGACGATCAGCATTGGTGGCGGTCTGCTCGGATTGTCCGTGCTTGGCGGGATTGGCGCCTTTATTCAGCTTCCGGCGCTGGCAATGGTTGCGGCGATTGCCGGTTTTCTGGTCTGGAACTGGCAACCCTCGAAGATATTTATCGGCGATGTCGCCTCCATCCCACTCGGCTTCTTCGCCGGATGGATGCTGCTTGAGACCGGCGCCGCTTCGGATGGGTCTTCAGGCTGGGCAGTGGTGTTGCTGCTGCCGGGCTATTATCTGTTCGATGCGACCTTCACGCTGGTCAAACGCGGGCTCCGGCGGGAAAATATCTTCGAGGCGCATCGTCAGCATTTTTATCAGCAGGCAACGCAGCGAGGCTTCAGTCATGCCGGTGCCTGTCTGGCCATTCTGGCGCTTAATATCATCCTGATTACCTTGGCCCTGTTCGTAGCACCGGCCTATCCGGTGTTCTCCGTGCTTGCAGGGCTGGTCGCGGTTATCTTGCTTTGCCTTCTCTTCCGCCGGGGCGGACGGAAGGTGGAGCAAGCGGTCTGAAACGGTGTGCGGCTCGGCAGGGGCAGACGCCCCGGCACAACTGGTTTATGGTCATTGGCGTTTCGGGCCCGTTGGGCGGGGAAGTTAAGAACGGTGACAATGTTCGGCTCTAGGCGCAGTTTCCTGACCTTCCTGCACGATGTCGGAATGGCGGCTCTATCCTTTCTGATTTCGCTGACCTTGCGGCTTGGCCAGGACATTCTGGTCTGGCCGCGTGAGGTGGTCGGGTTCGGACTGGTTGCCTTTACCGGCGTTGCTGCCGTTGTGTTCTTTTCCATGCGCCTCGACCGGACAGTCTGGCGCTACGCCTCGATGAGCGACCTCAGCCGGATCGTCCGGGCGGTGGTTGTCTGCATCGCGTTGTTTCTTGTCGTGCAGTTCCTCGCTACCCGGCTGGACGATTTCCCGCGTTCTTTCCTGATCATCGAGTTTTTCGTCCTGACGCTACTGCTGGCTGGGCCGCGCTTTGCCTACCGGCTGGTCAAGGATGGGGCTTTCTCCAGCCTGTTCGAGCGAAACGCTGCGGACCGGGTTCCGGTGTTGCTGATCGGGGCCGGGGACGGCTCGGATGCCTTTATTCGTGAAATGGGCCGCGAGAAGGATGCGCCCTACCGGGTTGTCGGGATTGTTGACGATCTTGGCGGTCGTGTCGGCCGTATGATCCGTGGTGTGCCGGTGCTGGGCACTCTGGACGAGCTGGATAAGGTCGTGGCCGACTTGCGCAAGCGGGATACAGCGCCGCAGCGCCTCGTCATCACCCGGCAGTCCATCGAGGGCGCCGTGATCCGCGATCTGCTGGATCGAGCGAACAATCTTGGCCTCGCCGTTGGCCGGATGCCGAAGATGGCGTCGCTGGAAGGCGCCGATGGATCGGTGGACACAGTGCGTTCTGTCAATGTGGAAGATCTGCTCGGCCGGCCGCAGAAGGTTCTGGACCGCAAAGGGGTTTCTGACCTGATTGGCGGCCGCAAGGTGATGATCACCGGGGCTGGCGGGACCATCGGTGGCGAGCTTTCGCGCCAGATCGCTGCACTCGGGCCATCAGAGCTTGCCCTGCTTGATGCCGGTGAATTCCAGCTTTATCAGATCGACCTCGAAATCTCCGAAAAGTTCCCTGACCTGCCGCGCAAGGCATTGCTCGCCGACGTCCGCGATGCCCAGTCAGTAGATGAACGGATTTCTGCCTTCGCGCCTGATATCGTCTTTCACGCAGCGGCGCTGAAACATGTGCCACTGGTCGAAGCCAATCCAACCGACGGGGTGATGACCAATGTCATTGGCACACGCAATGTGGCGGATGCCGTCGCACGGCACGGCGTGGGCGAGATGGTGCTGATCTCCACGGACAAGGCGGTGAACCCGACCAATGTCATGGGAGCCACCAAGCGGACGGCCGAGGCCTATTGCCAGGCGAAAGACCGGGAAGAGGCGCGCCGGGGCGGTCCGCGCTATGTCACCGTTCGGTTCGGCAATGTGCTCGGCTCTACCGGTTCGGTCATTCCGCTGTTCAAGCGTCAGCTGGCCCGGGGCGGTCCCCTGACCGTTACCCATCCGGACATGACCCGCTATTTCATGACCGTGCGCGAGGCAGTGGAGCTGGTTCTGCAGGCTGCCGCGATGGATGCGGGGACAAGCGCCGAGGCGCGGGAAAGTGGCGCCATCTGTGTCCTCGATATGGGTGAGCCGGTGAAGATCGCCGATCTTGCGGCACAGATGATCCGTTTGTCCGGCCTTACTCCCGGTATCGATATCGAGATCACCTATACGGGGCCGCGTCCAGGCGAGAAGCTTTTCGAGGAGCTGTTCCACGACGCCGAGGCCCTGATCGCAACCGAGATCGAAGGCATTCATCGCGCTTCTCCGCGCACAGCCGATCTTGCCGTTCTGTCCCGGGTGCTCGACGAGATCGAGGCGAGCGGGCGGCAGCGCAATGGCGAGCAGGTTCTTGGCTTGTTGGCCCGGCTTGTGCCCGAGTTCAGCGGGCAAACGGGTGCGGTTGTGGGGGAGCCGGAAGTTCATCCCCCGGAGGCGCATGCAGTCGAGCGTCCGGCCTAGAAGATTTGCTCAGACATTCGCCGTATCGGGTTCCGGCGTGGCCGTCAGATAGGATTTGTGCTGTTTTCTGAACTGGGTTGGTGTCAGGCCGGTTCCTGCTGCGAAGAAACGGCTGAAATAGGCCTGGTCCTCAAACCCAAGGCCGTAGGCGACTTCAGCGACGGACCTTGCCGTGTAGAGCAGGTCGCGCTGCGCCTCAAGCAGAGTTCTCTGTTTCAGTATCTCGAGAGGTGTGCGTCCGGAGCACGTTTGTGTTGCCCGGCGGAGGGTCCGTTCGGACGTTGCCAAACGTTCTGCATAATCCGTAATCGTAAGCTGGTTGCGGAAGCATTCTTCCACCAGTGTCCGGAACCGTTCGAATAAATTGTCCGGTACAGCGGCGGCATTCTTGGACTCTCTGGCGCTTTCGGTAAGGCGGATGAACAGGCCGAGGATGCGGAGCAAATCTGCCGCTACCAGAGCATTTTTTCCCGCTTTTTCCCGTCGGCTTTCGAGGATCACCCGTTCGCAGGCAAGACGTATCTCTTCAACCGTTCGCAAGTCTTCGGCAAGTGGCACAATCGCTGACGTTCGAATAGCGTCCCGCGCCGCTGCATCATCAGCATGTTTGACCAGTTCGGTCAGGTAGGCTTCCGCGATTGTCAGAACATAGCCTTCAGTGTCTGGCCGGAAGACGTAGCCATGAATCGCGTTCGGCGCGACGGCCGTTAAGGCGGGCGCGACGAGGCGTGCTGTCGAGCCTTCAAGCTGCATGTCGGCAGCGCCCGCGGTGAGAAGCAGGAATTGGAAGAGCTCCGGATGCCGGTGTGGCCGGATTGTCCAATCATTTTCCCGGCTGCGCATTGGAATCGTTTCGATATGCAGGAATCGCGGTTCTACAATTCCATCGCCGTCGAGATAAAGATTGAAGGAGGGGATGGAATTCATACTAAAATTGCCGGTTTCCGGTGCTCAAAAAATCAGCGCGCTCGCTTCTAATAAAGATCGGTTTGGCCGGAAAATGCAATTCTTTGTCCTGAACCTCTCTTAGCGGCTTTCGGATTCCGGGATAAAACTTAAGATATTCAGGAGGATCCAGAGAATGAAAACACAGGTCGCTATCATCGGAGCCGGTCCCGCCGGCCTTCTTCTGGCTCAACTTTTGCGTCAAAGCGCCATCGATTGTGTGATTCTTGAGGCCCGCTCGGAAGAGTATGTGCTGAGCCGGATCCGAGCAGGCGTCCTTGAGCACCCGACGGTTGAGCTGTTGCACTCGATCGGCGCCGGAGACCGTCTCGCACGCGAGGGCCTGCCTCATGAAGGGGTGGATATTGTGTTCCGCGGTGAGAAGCGCCGGATTGATTTTCCCTCACTCACCGATGGCAAGACAGTGACGGTCTACGGCCAGCAGGAGGTGGTGAAAGACCTGATCGCGCTGAAGAAGGATTTCGACGGGCAGATCCTGTTCGAGGCCGAGAATGTCCAGCTGCACGATATCGAGAGCGACAGTCCGTCGGTGCGCTTCACCCGGCACGGTGAGGATGTTGTGCTGACTTGCGATTTCATCGCCGGGTGCGACGGCTTTCACGGTGTCTCCCGTCAGACCATTCCGCAGGACCGCCTGAAATTGTTCGAAAAAGTCTATCCTTTTGCCTGGCTCGGTCTTCTGGCCGAGGCGGCTCCGGCCCAGGATGAGCTGATCTATTCCTACCACCAGAACGGTTTTGCCCTGTTTAGCATGCGCTCGCCGGAAGTGACGCGGCTCTATCTGCAGTGCCATCCGGAAGAGAACCTTGATGAATGGCCGGATGAGCGTGTCTGGAGCGAGCTTCACATACGGCTGGAATCCGGAGACGGCTTCCGCCTGAACGAAGGCAAGATCCTGCGCAAGGATGTAACCCCTATGCGGAGTTTCGTCTGCGAGACCATGCGTCATGGCCGCCTGTTCCTGGCCGGTGATTCCGCGCATATCGTGCCGCCGACCGGCGCCAAGGGGCTCAACCTTGCGGCTGGTGACGTCAAGGTGCTGAACGATGCGCTCGTGGCCTTCTTCAAGAGCGGTTCAACTGATTTGCTGGATGCGTATGAGGCAACTGCGCTGAAACGTGTCTGGGCTGCAGAGCGGTTCTCCTGGTTCATGACCCGCCTGCTGCACAAGTTCCCTGACGGAGAGCCGTTCGATGAGGCAATCCAGATTGCCGACCTCGACTATTTCACGAGCTCGGAAGCGGGCCGGAAGACCATCGCGGAGAATTATGTCGGCCTTCCGTTCGGTTGAACGAAATCGGCGATAAAGGATGATGTCGCCAGTTGGCGCCAAGCCTTGAACGCGCTATGACCGATGCATGAGCCACGATATTAACGCTTTGATTAAGCAGGTGGAGGCGGGCGACATTGACGCCGCCGAGCCGGGTCTTGTTGCCATTGTTGCGGAAAACCCGCGCCAGCCGGCAGCGCAGTTCTATCTCGGCATTATTCGCCTGAAGCAGGGACGAAACGAGGAGGCCGAAGGAGCTTATGCCGCTGCTGCCCGAGGGCTTCCGGGGGTGGCTGCCGTGCATTCGAATTTGGCTCTTGCGGCCCATCGGGCGGGCAGCAAGGAGGTTGCCCGGCTTGCATCGGTCAAGGCCCAGGTTCTGGCGCCGGAAGGCATCGGCCCCTATACGCTGCAAAGCGAAGCTGCTACTGCCGAAGGCGATACGGCTGGCGCCCTGTTGGCGGCGGGACGCGCCTTTGCCATCGCTCCGGATCAGCAGAGCGGCCTGCTGCTGGGGGCTGCACAGGGCGCGGGCGACGCGGTTCTTGTCGAGCGGGCAACCGATCGCTTGCTCAATGCGGATTCTTCGGATCTCGGGGCCAGTATGCATCGCGCATTTCTGCTGCAGCAGAATGGCCGAAACATCGAGGCTGAGGCGCTCTACCGGATTTTGCTGAAGCGGGAGCCGAACAATCCCGACATCTGGTTCAATCTCGGAGTCACGCTTATCGATGAGGGCAGGTTCGAGGCTGCTGCAGAGCCTTATGCCCGGCGCGCGCGGCTTGTTCACGGTCGTCCGCTAGAGGATGCTCCCGAATACGCTGAAATGCCCTTGATGCCGGTACAACCGGTAGACCGGACCTGTGCCCGCCATCGTCTGAAGCATGATGCCGAGCAATACCGCTATTTGTCCGAACGTGACGTTCTGCCGGACAATTTCAAATCGGAATGGGAAGCCTATCAAGCTCTTCTGGACGGATTGAGCGAGGAGCAGCGCGGGGCAATTTCCTTCAATCTCGATGATGCCGAATATGGTCGGATTGAGCGATCCTACAATCGTCTCGTCTATATTGCCGCGTCGGGCTGGGGGGATACCAATCCTCTCAACACCGACCTGGACTGGAACAAGATTGAGGAAAGCTATCTGGATGGCGATCCACGTGCGATTGCCATCGATGCCTTGCTGAGTGAAGACGCTCTCGCCCGGCTGCGTCGGTTCTGTTTCGAATCGACGATCTGGCATCAGCTGAAAGGCGCTGGTTATCTCGGTGCCTACTACCGCTCCGGCTTCAACGATCCATTGTTGTTCGCCATCGGGCGCGGCTTGCGCGAACGATTGCCGCGCATTCTTGGTCCACACAATCTGAAAATGATGTGGGCCTACAAATACGATCAGCACATGGCCGGCATCAATCCACACGCCGATTTTGCCGCCGTGAACGTCAATTTCTGGATTAATCACGCAGAGTCCAATCTGGAACCCGAAACCGGTGGTCTGCTGGTGTTCCGGAAACCAGCCCCGCAAGATTGGACTTTCGAGCGCTATAATGCTGCACCGGCGGAAGAGATTTACGACTTCCTCGGCGATGAGAGGGATAACCCGGTTCGGGTGCCTAACCGTGAGAATCGGGCCTTGCTGTTCGACTCGCGGCTGTTCCACGAAACAGACCGTTTCAAGTTCAAGGACGGCTATATCCATCGGCGGATCAATATCACCATGTTGTTCGGGCATGGTGGAGGCTGACACGCGGCACGCGGCGCATTTTCGCCAGAAGGCCGCTGAGGCTGCCGTCGCGGGTCAATCGACGGCCAGCCTGATAGCGGCGCGACGGGCATTGCTGCTGGCGCCTTTCGACCCGGCGAGTTGCTACTATCTCAGCCTTTCCTCAAGAACCATTGGCGCTTCATCGGATTCCGGCCGCTTTGCGCATTGGGCGGCAGCGGCACTTCCGGGACGATGCGTCGTTCCATTGCACCGCGAGCTTTTCACGCTGGCCGGGCTCTCGGAGGACAATATCTCCATGCTCCGGCGCGCGGCGCTTATGGCACCGGAAAACGGCGACGGTCACTACAATCTCGGCAACGCGGATGACAGGGCCAACCAGCCGGAGGACGCGCTCGGGAACTTCAGACGAGCGCAGATCGCACGTCCGCTGCACACCGGAACACTAGGTAATATAGCGCGCCTCAAAGCGTTGATTATGGGTGGCGAGGATGCCGAAGAGGCGGTTCGTAGAGCTCTGAGTGCGACGCCCGCCGATTTTTTATCTCTGCGCAATTGCGGTCTCTGGCGTCGGCGAAAAAACGACCCTCGTGGGGCAGTCGGGTGGTTCCGGCGCGCGGTCGCGGTCAATCCGCAGAGCAGAGAAGCGCAAGGCGAACTGGGGCGCGCTCTGATGATTGTTGGCGCTTTTCAGGAAGGTTGGCGCCGTCTCGAGTATTTCAGGCTACCCGCATGGCTGCCGCCGATTGAGGGACTCCCGAAATGGGAGGGCCGCCCGCTGGCCAGTGGGTCTTTGCTGCTCTGGAGCATGGATCAGATTGGTGACGAGTTGCAGTTCTCGATTTTCCTGCAGCGGGCGGTGGAGGCCGCGGACCGGGTTACGCTCCTTGTTGACCCTAGGAACCGCGCGCTTTTTCGAGAACTGTATCCTGAAGTCAGGGTGATCGATTCAATCGATGAAGTCCTGACCGGTGGCGCGGAGTGGCGGGCAACAGCCTGCTACCCGTTCGATTTCGTTGGGCGTTTTTTTGCGCGCGGGCCGGCGGACTTGAGCGAACGTGGCAGGGAACGGGTTCTTCAGAGGCCGCGCCGGAACAGTCATCAGCTGCGCATTGGCATTTCCTGGTGGTCTGGTGCTCCAATTATCGGTGGCCTCAAATCCACGGCTCTTGAGGACTGGGCGAGACTTCTGAAGACTCCGGGATGCTGCTTCGTTTCGCTGCAATATGGTGAAGGCGCGCGGGATTGGAAGATGTTCCAGGAGATCGAATCCATACCGGGCTTCGATCCCTACAGTCCGACGCTAGATTTTGCGGAACGAGTTGCTGAACTCGATCTGGTGATTACGGTCGGCAATACGACGGCCCATATTGCCGCCCGGACCACGACACCAGTCTGGGTTCTGCTCGCTTCCGGACTTGGCCCGAGCTGGATCTGGCTGCGGAAGGGTAGTCGGACACCGGCATATCCCAATGCCCGCCTGTTCAGGCAACCGGTGCCTGGCGACTGGAAACCCGTTTTCCGGCAGGTTCAGTCTGAACTGTCCGCTTGGGTGCAATCCCGCGAATGAAAAGTAGGTGGCCTTGAGCAGGCTCACAAAGGCTTAGGTGCGATGTTCAGCGTCGGGCAGAGTGACAGGATTAACTGAGGCAGACATGGCGATGCAAATGAGAAAGACTTGGCTGCACGAGGTCATCGTAGGGCTGTTGGAGCAGATGCGCTGGTCCTATCTGCCGCCCCTGATGGTCTACCTCGCCTATGGCATCTCCGGCCTGACGTCGATCGTTGGCACCTTCTTCGTGAAGGAATATCTCGACCTTTCTGCGGCATTCCTTGCTGCCCTCGGGTTCTGGGCTGGTATTCCCTGGGCATTGAAAATGCCGGTCGGGCACCTGGTCGACATCATCTGGAAATGGAAGTCGGTTCTCGTCTATCTCGGCGCAGTGCTGGTCTCGGCCAGTTTGCTGATCATGTACGGGCTTATCGCGCATACCACAGCCATGGCTGCCGTCATGCCGACGACAGCCTGGTTCGTGCTGAGTGCGCTGCTGTCACCGACGGGATACATCCTGCAGGATGCGGTTGCCGACGCCATGACCGTGGAAGCGGTTCCAGCCCTGGACGAACATGGGGAGCCGTTCGCGGAAGATGACGTCAAGGCCATGCACACCACCATGCAGATGCTTGGACGGTTTGCGCTGATCGGGGGGATCGCGCTGGTGGCGGTGGTCAACATCACGATGTTCGACGGTGTGGAAGCCATGAGCGAGGCGGAGAAAGTCGGGATCTACGCCGATATCTATCTGCTCGCGCTCGGCGTGCCGGTGATTTCCGTTGTGGGTGTCATTCTCGGCGGTGTCATGCTGCGCCGACGGGCGCGTCAGCTGATCGCGACCGGCCTGCCGCCGTCCGAAGTCGATTCAATGCTGTTCCGGCCTGACGGAGAAGCGGATCCGAATTGGTGGATCCTCGGCGGAAGTCTGGCTTTTGCCGGATTCACCATCAGCGTCGGTCTGAGCGGTTTCGGGTATTCGGAGGAGGTCGTCTTCGCCGGATCGATGTCAATCGTCTGCTTCCTGATTTCCCGGCTGTTGCCCGAGCTTGAGCCGGCCCAGCGGCTCGCGCTTATCGGGACCGCGATTATCGTCTTCGTGTTCCGCGCGATACCCTCGCCGGGCGCCGGATCGGCCTGGTTCAATATCGACGAGCTCGGCTTCGATCAGCAGTTTTTCTCGATTCTGACACTGATCAGCGCCGGTCTTGCAATGGCCGGGATGGTGATCCTGCGACCGCTTATGGCAACGCGGTCGATCGCCTATATCGTTGTATTGCTGTCGGTGTTTGCCGGTGTTCTCTCATTGCCGGATATCGCGCTCTATTACGGCATCCACGAATGGACCGCACCGCTGACCGGCGGGGTGGTGGATGCCCGGTTCATCGCCCTGATCGATACGGCGATTGAATCGCCGCTCGGTCAGGTTTCATTGATCCCCGTGCTGGCCTGGATTGCCAGGACTGCCCCGGTGCATTTGAAGGCGACCTTCTTCGCAATCATGGCCTCCTTCATCAATTTGGGGCTGTCTGCCGGTGCCCTGGGTACGAAATACCTGAACCAGACATTTCTGGTCACACGCGAGGTGCGGGACAGGGCAACCGGAGAAATTCAGGTTCCAGCCGATTATAGCGAGCTCGGGATGCTGCTGATCACCGTTGCGGTGCTGACCCTGGCGCTTCCCTTGATTGTTGTTGCCGTAATCCAGCCCACGCGCTTCCGGACAACCTAGCAATCGGCAATCAGCGGAGCAGTATCGCGCTGCTCTCGCCCGCTTTCTCTTCCCAGCCGACCTGTTCCAGTTTTGGCCGTTCCGACTCTTCCGCCGGATAGCCGACACAGAGATAGGCGGTGAGGGACCAGTCCTCCGGTACGTCCAGCGCCTCGGTTACGCGGACCGGATCGAGGATCGACAGCCATCCCGCGCCGATACCCTCCGCGCGCGCTGCCAGCCAGAAGGTGTGGATGGCATTCACGGTCGAGTAATCAAGCATTTCCGGCATGGTCTGCCGGCCGAGACCATGACCGCGTGGGGTTCCATGGTCGGTGAAGATGGCGATCTGCTCCGGCGCCTGATCCAGCCCGGCAAGTTTCAGGCGGGCATAGAGCTGCTTTCGCTCGCCGTCATAGCCTTCAAGCGCTTCTCTGTTCGCGTCCTCGAAAGCGGTCCGGATGATCTTCCTGCGTTCGGGATCGGAGACGGTGACAAAGCGCCAGGGCTGGCTGTAGCCGACAGAGGGGGCGAGCGAAGCGATCTCCGCCAGCCGCTGTAATGCACCTTCAGGCAAGGGATCTGGACGGAAGGCCCGGACATCCCGGCGCCAACGCAGCAATTGCTCGAACTGCGCCCGAAAGGCGGCGTCGAATTCCGGAACTCGGCCCTCGCCGGTCATCGTCCGTACTGATCGTCGAAGCGTTCGATATCGTCTTCGCCGAGATAAGAGCCGGATTGAACCTCGACGATGATCAGCGGCTCGTCCGTCGGGTTCTCCAAACGATGGATCCAGCCGAGCGGAATGTCGATGGACTGGTCCGCATCGAGATGAACCACATCCAGTAGCTCCATCGTCGGCCCCCGCGTGACCCGGGCCTTGCCTTTGATTACCGTCCAGTGCTCGGCACGGTGTTTGTGGCTCTGCAGGGAGAGACGGCCGCCCGGTGTCACGGTGATCCGCTTCACCTGGTACCCGTCACCGCTGTCGATGTTCCGGTAGTTACCCCATGGCCTGTGCGTTGTCGCATGGCTGATTGCCTCCGGGCGTCCCGCTTCCTTCAGCGCCTCGACCGCCAGCTTGACGTCCTGGTCCGCCTCCATCGACGCAACCAGAATGGCATCGGAGGATTCGACCACTATCAGGTCCTCACCACCGATCACGGTGACCAGCCGGGTTTCGGCTCGAACCAGTGTATTCCTCGTATTGTGAAGCCAGACATCGCCTTGCACGGCATTACCGTCCGTGTCCTTGTCCTGCACGGCCCAGAGGGCACTCCAGGAACCGACATCGGACCAACCTGCGTCGAGAGGGACAACCGCGCCGAGGTCGGTTTTTTCCATCACCGCATAATCGAGTGAGATAGAAGGCGCCTTGGCAAAGGCGTCTGCGTCGAGCCGGCGGAAGTCCAGATCGGAGAGCCCCTTGTCCAGCGCTGCTTTGGCTGCTTTGAGGATATCCGGCGCCAGGCGTTTCAATTCGATCAGGAAATCGGTGGCGCGGAACAGAAAGGTGCCGCTGTTCCAGTAATAATCTCCGGAAGCGAGATAGGTTTCCGCAGTCCCACGATCCGGTTTTTCGACAAAGCCCTGAATGGCGTAACAGCCGTCCATACCGTCCAGCGTGCCGTCGCGCCGGATATAGCCATAGCCGGTTTCAGGCCGGTCAGGCGTGATGCCGAAGGTGACCATCTGTCCGGCGCGGGCTGCAACAGCGCCGGTTTCGACGGCCGCTCGGAATGCTTCCGGCCGCTCAACCCGGTGATCGGAGGCGAGCAGCAGCACCAGTCCCTCGGGATCGATGCTCTGCACATGCAGGGCGGCGATCGCGGCGGCAGGTGCGGAATTCCGGCCCTCTGGCTCCAGCATGATCGCGGAGGGCTTGATACCGGCGCTCTGCAGTTGCTCCGCCACGGCGAAGCGGTGCTCGGCATTGCAGATCACGGAGGTCGCGCCGAAGCCCGTGCCTTCCGGAAAGCGAAGCGCGGTTTCCTGCAGCATTGTCTTGTCGGACAGCATTGGCAGCAGTTGCTTCGGATAGAGTGCGCGCGAGACAGGCCAGAGCCGCGTGCCGGAGCCGCCGGAAAGAATGACTGGATAAATCATGTGCAAACTTCGCAATTTCTATATCTAGAAAGGCTTACTAACATACAGCACCGGACGGAAGCAGATCATGATCGTCGTGTTCGGGTCCATAAACGCCGACCTGTTCTTTTCCTTTGCTAAATTACCCCGGCGCGGGGAGACCGTGCTGACCGACAGTTTTACTTTCTGCCCTGGCGGAAAGGGCGCGAATCAGGCCGCCGCCGCTGCCCGGGACGGTGCCGCTGTCCGCTTTGTCGGTGCTGTCGGGCAGGATGCGAACGCGGCGCCCTGTCTGGACGCGCTTGCTGATGCCGGTGTGAACATTTCCGGCATTCATGCAGTGGAAGGTGTAACCGGCACGGCAATCATATCGGTCGAGGAGAGCGGGGAGAACCAGATCCTGGTTGCCAGCGGCGCCAATATGAAGGCATCGGCGGATTGGCTGTCGGACGATCTGTTGGCCAAAGGAGCAACTCTGCTTCTGCAAATGGAATTGCCTCAGGCTGATACCGAAGCAGCGATCCAGCGTGCCCGGACGCGGGGGTGCCGGGTGATTCTGAACGATGCCCCGCTTGGTCCGCTCTCCCCGGCGGCCATCGCCGATGTCGACATTCTGATCGCGAACGAGGAGGAGGCTATGGGCCTGCTCGGGGCCAGCGCCGGGCTTGAAAATGTGGATCTCGCTCGCGGCCTCGCCGGGCTCTGTCGGGGCACTGGAATTATGACCATTGGGGCGCAAGGCGTTGTCGTCGCGTCGGAAGGACACTGTTTCCATGTGCCGGCGCTGCCCATTCAGCCGGTCGACACTGTGGGCGCGGGCGATACGTTCTGCGGCGTTCTGGCTGCTGCACTGGATCGGGGGGTGAGCTTGCTGGACGCGGCGCGGCGCGCGGCGGCTGCGAGCGGTGTCATCTGTACCTTGCCAGGAGCCCAGTCTCCGGAGTTGAATGAGGCACGGATCAACGCGGCCCTGGCCGACCTGCCTTCCGTATTACACGTTTAAAGACGACAACAAACGCAGCGAACAAAGAGCGGGCCCGACAGGCCCGGTGAGGATAAATCATGACGACTGAAACCCTTTATGAGGGCGGTGCAATTCTCGACGGAGAGGGTGCCAATCTCGAAAATCACGGTGTGATGGTGCGTGACGGCAGGATTGCCGAGGTGGCGCCGCGCGATCGTTTTCAGGGGTTCACCGGTTTTCGGGTCGATTTCACCGGCGGCACGCTGCTGCCGGGGCTGGTCGATTGTCATGTGCATCTCTGCATGGGCGGCGAGGGCAACCCGGTTTCGGTTCAGTCGATGATGACGCCGGGCCAGATCACCATGGCGGCTTACAAGCACGCGCAGACCTCGCTGATGGGCGGTATCACCGCGCTGCGTGACTGCGGCGGCAAGGACTATCTGGAATTCGCGGTGCGCGATGCCTGCAACAGCGGTGCTCAGATCGGTCCGAGCATTCTTTGTTCCGGCAAGATCATCTGCATGACCGGCGGACACGGCAACCGCAACGGCCGCATTGCGGACGGGCCGGACGAGGTAATCAAGGCCGTGCGCGAGCAGATCCATGCCGGCTCCGACCTGATCAAGCTGATGGCGACAGGCGGCGTAATGACGCCGGGTGTCAGCCCGGAAGATGCGCATTTCACGGCCGAGGAAATGGCCGCCGGAGTGGCAGAGGGCAAGCGTTTCCACAAGCGTACCGCCAGTCATGCCCAAGGCGGTCTCGGTATCCTGAACGCCGTCCGCGCCGGTGTTGCTTCCATCGAGCACGGCATCTTCATGGACGAGCAGTGCCTGAAGGAAATGCTGGAGGCCGGGACCTATCTTGTGCCGACCCTGTCGGCGGTGAAGAACATCGTTGCTAACAAGGATAATGGTATTCCGGCGCAAGCCGTGGAAAAGGCCATCCGGGTCGAGGAACGGCACATCCAGTCGATCCAGATGTTCTACAAGGCCGGCGGCAAGATCGCCATGGGGACGGATGCGGGCACGCCGTTCAACAAGCACGGCAAGAACGCTCTGGAGCTGCGCTACATGGTCGATATCGGGATATCGCCAATGGACGCGATCATCTTCTCTACCCGCAACGGCATCGACCTGATGGGGCTGGAGGAACGCGGCACGGTCGCTGTGGGCAACCATGCGGATCTGCTGATCGTTGATGGCGATCCGCTGGCCGATATCGACCGTGTTGCGGATCGGGCGAACCATCGTATGGTGGTGAAGAACGGTGTTCCGGCTCGGATCCGCACGGATTCAGCCGAGCACGAGACGCGCAGTCCGGCGGACAATGTGCTCCGCTTTGCCAGTGCCGCCAACGCGGCTTTCTGAGCCAGGGTCGCGAACGCGGCCTTTTGATTTCGATTAACGGAGCTAGTTCCCAATGCCAATCAATAACAGGATCGCCGAGTTTCACGAGGAAATGACCGCATGGCGGCGTGAGTTGCACCGGCACCCCGAAACGGCTTTCGAGGAGCATTGGACCGCCGCGTTTATCGCCGAGAAGCTCGAAAGCTTCGGCATAGAGGTGCATCGGGGACTGGCCGGAACCGGCGTGGTCGGCACTCTGAAAGGCAATGGCGAGGGCGGTGCCATCGGCCTGCGCTCGGACATCGATGCACTCGATATCACCGAGCAGACCGGTGTTGAATATGCCTCGGAAAACCCGGGCAAGATGCATGCCTGCGGCCATGACGGGCATACCACCATGCTGCTCGGCGCGGCCAAGTATCTGGCGGAGACCCGGAACTTCTCTGGCACCGTCCAGTTCATCTTCCAGCCGGCTGAGGAGAACGAGGGCGGCGGCCGGGTGATGGTCGAGGAAGGCCTGTTCGAAAAGTTCCCGGTGGACTCCGTCTGGGGCATGCATAACTGGCCGGGCATGCCGGTTGGCACCGTTGCGGTCCGCCCGGGCCCGATGATGGCCGCCTATGACATGTTTGAGCTCGACATCAAGGGCGTCGGCGGTCACGGCGCCATGCCGCATCTCGGCATTGATCCGATTCTGGTTTCCGCGCAGGTCGTCTCCGCCCTGCAGAGCATCGCCAGCCGCAACGTCGACCCAATGGATGCTGTGGTGGTCTCTGTCACCAAGATCCATGGCGGCGATGCCTACAACGTCATCCCCGGCATGGTTCAGCTCGCCGGCACCACCCGGTCCTTCCGTCCGGAAGTGCGGGACATGATCGAGCCGAAGATGAAGCAGATCATCGACGGTGTCTGCGCCGGTTTTGGCGCGACCGCAGAGTTGCGCTACGAAAAGCGCTATCCGCCGACCGTGAATTCCGAAGCCGAGACCGCGATAGCGGCCCAGGTCGCCGAGCGTCTGGTCGGAAACGAGATGGTCGTCCGCGACCCGACCCCGAGCATGGGCGGCGAGGATTTCGCCTTCATGCTGGAGAAGAAGCCGGGTTGCTATATCTGGATGGGCAATGGCGGCGGCGGCGAAGGCAAGATGCTGCATAACGCCGGTTACGACTTCAACGACGAGGCTCTGCCCTGGGGCGCCAGCTACTGGAGCCAGCTTGTCGAGGATCAGTTGCCTCGCGCGAGCTGATCCCGGTATCGGTTGTGAGAGGCGCTTCGGTATGCTGACGGTCCGGAGCCTTGTAAGACTGCATCTCGGCCCTCTCGATCTTGAGGTTGCAGCCGGGCAATGCGTTACGTTGCGCGGCCGCTCGGGTTCCGGAAAGTCTGTTTTCCTGCGGGCGATTGCCGATCTTGATCCTTCCGAGGGTACTGTCGCACTGGACGGCCGGGATCGTAACACCATGTCGGCGCCTGACTGGCGGCGGCAGGTCGGCTATCTGCCTGCGGAGCCCGGCTGGTGGGCCGACCGTGTAACGGCGCATTTCGCCGACTGGAGTGCGTGTCGGCCCATGGCCAAGCGGCTGGGACTGGATCCGGCAGCGGGAGACTGGTCCGTCTCCCGCCTTTCCTCGGGGGAGCGTCAACGTCTCGGTCTTGTCCGGCTTCTTGAGAACCAGCCTCGCTGCCTGATTCTCGACGAGCCGACAGCCTCACTCGACGAAGCGGCAATGGCGGTGGTCGAGCAGCTTGTCGCGGAACATTGCGAGGCAGGTGGGAGCTGTCTCTTTGTGACCCACGACCCGGCACAATTCAAACGAATCTCCCGGCAAGGCTATCGTCTGGAAGAAGGCAAGCTGGTCCAGGAGACAGCCGCGTGAGTTACGTAACGCTCGACTATGTGGATCTTGCCCTCGCGGCTTCATTGCTTCTGATCAACGGTGCGGTTTCCATCGCGCTCTCTCTAGGTCTTGCCCGTAGCCTTGCCATCTCCTCGGTCCGGATGGTCGTGCAGCTTCTGCTGATCGGGTTGATCCTCGATTTCCTGCTGGCCACGGTTTCACCCTTCTGGACCGGACTCGCCGTGCTGGTGATGCTCGGGTTTGCCGGGTACGAAGCAATGGCGCGGCAGGATCGGCGGCTGAAGGGGTTCTGGGCCTATGGGCTCGGCACCGGGGTGATGACGCTGGCCGCCCTTCTGGTGATGAGCTTTGCCCTGATCACACAGGTTGCGGCCGATCCCTGGTATCACCCGCAATATCTGCTCCCCTTGCTTGGCATGGTGCTTGGCAATTGCATGACCGGCGTGGCGCTCGCCATTCGCTCCATTACCAGCGCTTTGGCCGATGGTAAGCAGGCCGTTGAAGCGCAACTGGCCCTTGGCCGGACATTCCGGTTGTCGGCCTTGCCCATGGTACGCTCGGCCCTCAGGACGGCAATGACCCCGACCATCAATTCAATGGCGGCGACAGGCTTGGTCTATCTGCCCGGGATGATGACCGGTCAGATTCTTGCCGGGATCGATCCGGTCGAGGCTGTGAAGTATCAGCTTCTGGTCATGTTCCTGATCGCCGGGGCAACCGCAATCGGCGTTACCGGGGCTGTATTCGCCATCAGCCGGCGCCTTTCGGACCAGCGACATAGATTGAGGTTGGACCGGTTGACGGATGCAACGGCGAACTGACGAAAATTAGCTTTTGTTTAGGGAATTTTTCACTGAATTTCGGTAAAGTTTTATTCTATTTAAATCGTCCGATACTTGGAATTTTCGATCATCTGAAGTATATTTTTTACGACAATGGTATAAGTGCTGTGCTTTTATTGGCCTCTAAAGATTGACCCGGCCGCTTGAACGGTGGGCATGTGCGTCCGCGCACACAGGGGAGCCGAAACGGAATATCTCGGCAGGGATTTTTAAACTATGAATCATATTTCCAGAGACCATGGCGATAGGTCGCAAAATGATCGCCTGCAAAGAACCAAGGATCGCAAGGAATTGACGCCGGTCGCTGTTAAGACAGTGGCGACGTTGTTTGATCTTTGGGCGTTGCCGGAGCGCAAGGCTGCCAAGCTTATGAATGTCGACGAGGCGACCTGGGCTGCGATGGACGACGGCAGCTGGAAAGGCATTCTTTCGGCTGAGCAGCTTGAGCGTACGTCCGCATTCGTTGCGATCTATCGTAGCCTTACCGCGATTTTCGGGGAAACGAATGGGGAAAGCTGGCCGACGACGAATAATCGGCTCGACCCATTTCGGGGCAAGCCTCCGGTAGATTTCATGGCGACTGGTGATATCGACAAAATTCAGGCTGTCCGCCGCCATTTGAAAGTGGTCCAGGAGGCTGCGGCGGTGTGATCCGGTAATCAACATTGCCTGTCTAATTAGCGCGTAAATCAGTTTCCCTCTTCTGCCGCTCTTGCTACGGTCTGCAAATGAAAAATCCTGATAATTCAATGCACTCACAGGTAGAGCCGCCGGAGCTTACAGACGATGAGATCCGGCGGGCAGGGAGCGCCATTCTCGATGGGCGCTTCCGGGACGAATTCGGCAGCGACGTCCATCAGATCAGCTTTGTTGAGGAGATGGACAGTCTGGCCGAGCCGAAGCTCGCGTTTCTCTACAAGCTCTGGCTCGACAAGGCCGACCCGCAGACGGGGCTGCATAACCGCGCAGATTTCGACATGCTGTCCATGCTGCCTGCTGTCGGAAATATCATGATCCTGGATGTGCTCAGGAATGGTTTCGACGCCCGCTATCGGCTGTACGGCACCGAAATTTCAGACTCGTCGTCAAAAGACTGGACCGGTCACACGGTCTCCGAGATGAACCGGGCAACCCGGCACGAGCTGGCACTGATGTATCGTGCGGTCTATCTCGCCGTTTGCGAGTCGAACCGGCCGATTTACTCGGAGCATCTGGCGCCGGTCTGGCTCAGCGGAAAGATCTGGCGCCGCGTGGTTCTTCCTGTCTCTTACGGCGGCGATGTTTGCGAGCAGTTTATCGTCGGAAACATCCCGGTCTCGTCGGTTCCGACGGATACCGGACGGAAAGACGGGCTGCTCTAGGTCCTTCGGAGTTGTGGCCGAATTAGCTGCAGGGGGCGTTGTAGAGCCAGCCGCCGTCGGGGTGGGGCCGGGCATAGACGTCGATCGACTGATCGAACCGCACATAGCAGGAAAATAGCGGCAGGGTCATGAAGTTGGTCAGCACCAGCGAAACCGTGTCTCCGCCGTACAATGTTCCCGCCAGACAGATCTTCGTCCGTCCATTGCGCGCCAGCCGGAAGCTCGTCCGCTCGCGCGTTTTCAGCTGGATCCTGCCGGTGATGGTGAAAGGCGCGCGATTACGGACCAGCACGCAAAGCTCACCAGTCTGCCCGGCGCCGGGCGGTGCTTTGCCATCGCGCCGGTTGACCACGGTCGGCTGCTCCTCTTCGCAGGCTGCAAGGCCGAGTGTGGCAACGAAGATCAGCATAAGGGAGAGGGCGCGGAAGCGGTTCATGGGGCCAAGCTAGAGACGGGCTGGCGAGGCGTCAATGCGGCGCGGCAACTCATCGTCCGTGCTGGCTCAGAGCGCGCGGATCAAGCGCGTCCTGCAATCCGTCGCCGAGGAAATTGAAAGCGATGACGGCGGCAAAAATCAGCAATCCCGGCCAGACTGCGAGCATCGGTGCGACCGAGATCAGGTCCTGTGCTCCGGTCAGCATGTTGCCCCAGCTCGGGATTGGGGGCTGGATGCCGAGACCGAGGAAGCTGAGGACGCTTTCGAACAGGATCACGTTGCCTATGGTCAGGGTCATGGCGACCAGTATGGGAGATGCCGCGTTCGGCAGCAGATGGCGTAACAGAATGCGGGACGGCGGCAGGCCCTGGGCGCGGGCGGCCTCGATGAAATCCCGTTCCCGCAGGCTGAGGACCGTTCCGCGGACCAGCCGTGCCGTTGTCGTCCATCCGACAAGCGCGATGATGATGACGATCCGGTAGAGGCTGAAACTCTCCGAATGCACCAGCTCCGAAGGCAGGCCGATCTTTACCGGGTCGATGGCGGCCAGCACGATCAGCAGGGGCAGTAACGGCAGGGATATTACCCCGTCGGCGAGCCGCATCAGCACGGCGTCCGCAATGCCGCCGCGATAGCCGGCCAGCAGACCGATCAAGGTGCCGATGACGGTCGCGCTCAGCGCGGCTGCGAGGCCAACCGTCAGCGACACCCGGCCGCCCTCGAGGAGCCGCATCAGCAGATCCCGGCCGATCTCGTCGGTGCCGAGCGGATGATCGGCCGATGGTGCCGCTGCGATGTTGAAGAGATCGATGGATGTGGCGTCGATGCCGACAGCGGCACCGGTCAGTGGAGCGCTGAAGCATGCGAGCAGCAGGCCTGCGAGGAGAACGAGGCTGGCGGTGGCGGAACCGTTGCGTCTCAGCCGTGCGAAGGGGCTACGCCTTTGAACGGCATGTATGGTTGCCATGCTCATGCCGGGCGCCTTCCGGTCAGCCGAATGCGCGGATCGATAAGAGTATAGGCGATGTCAGCGGCGATATTCGCGGCCAGGGTGATGGCTGTGGCCAGAAGCAGTCCGACAAGGGCGAGGTTGTAATCGTTCCCCATCACCGCGTCATAGATCGTCTTGCCCATGCCGAGATAGGCGAACATGGTCTCGACAATCAGGGCGCCGGAGAAGAGAGCGCCGAAATCGAGCGCCATGATGGTGATCACAGGGATCAGCGCATTGCGGAAACCGTGACGCCAGAGAATGGCTCGTTCGGTGACGCCTTTAGCGCGCGCCGTGCGGATGTAATCCTCACGCAACACCTCGATCATCGCCGCCCGGCCGTGGCGGGTATATTGAGCGAGGCTGGCGACGGCGAGGGTGATGACGGGAAGTACAAGATGGGCTGCCCGGTCGTCAAATCCGCCATCGCCGATGGTGGCCATGCCGCTCGCTGGAAACAGACCGAGAGTGACGGCGAAAAGCAGGATGATCAGCAATGCGAGCCAGAACGCCGGGACGGATATTCCGGCAAAACAGAGCAGGTTGATCAAACGGTCCGTGAGGCTTCCGGGACGGCGTGCGGCAGCGACACTCGCCGGCAGGGCAATCGAGACCGCAACAAGGAATGCCAGTCCCATCAGCAGCAGGGAGTTGAGCAGCCTTGGTGCCAGGACATCCAGAACCGGTGCACCAAACAGCCTGGAATAACCAAGATCGCCATTGAGTGCGCCGGCCAGCCAATCGCCGTAACGCTCCAGAAAAGGTCGGTCGAGGCCATGCAGGGCACGCAGGCGCGCCACATCGGCGGATGTCACGTTCGGATCACCGGCCAGCATCAGGTCGATCGGATCGCCCGGCATCAGGGCCAGCAACCCATAAGTCACGAAGGACATGACCCAGAGTACGATCAAGGCCTGGAAAATACGGCGAACCAGAAATCCGGTCATGGCGATCCGGGAGTTCTCATGACGTTACTGGCATGGCGTTACTGGCTCGCACTTGATCCGTCGCGCCACTGCTCGACCCAATAGGTGGAGCTGTACTTGTGTCCGGTCGGTCTCAGCCCTTTCAGCCATTTCGGCAGGATATAGGCATCTGAACGAAAATAGAGCGGAAGGACCGGCAGGTCGGTGGAATAGAGGGTCTGCTGCTCGGCCCAGAGCGCCCGGCGTTTTTCCCGGTCGAGCTCAATCTCTATGGCGTCGATCAATCCGTCCATTTCCGGGCTGCTGTAACCGGTGACGTTCTGACCGGACCAGTTGTTTGCTTCGGTCGGGATAGCGGTTGAATAGAGCGTGGTTTTAGGCAGGGATTCAGGAGCGGAGAGCCAGGCGAACATGGCCATGGCCGGGAATTTGCGTTTCTGGACGGTCTCGCCAAAGAACACCCTGGCCGGTTCGTTCCGGATCGTCACCTCGACCCCGACCTTTTTCCAGTAGTTCTGCAGTACCTGCTCGACCAGCTCCCGGATCCGGTTGCCAGCGGTGGTCATGATCTCGAGGCTGAGTTTCGTACCGTCCGGCTTGTGGCGCACGCCATTCTTGATCTCTGTCCAGCCAGCCTCCTCCAGCAGCGCCTTGGCGCGCGACGGGTCATAGGGATAGAGGGGCAGCTTGTCATGGTAAGCCCAGTCCAGCGGGTTGACTGCGCCGTGGGCCACCGGCTGGTTCCCGGCAAACAGCTTGTCCGAGATCGCCTTGCGGTCGATGGCGTGAAGCAGGGCACGGCGCATCTTGATGTCGGCCAGCACCGGGTTGTCGAGATTGAACTCGATATGCTCGTAAATCAGGCCGGGCTTGTAGATCACGTCGAAAGTGTCGCCATGACGCTTCTCGAAGCCGAGCGCCTGGTCGAGGGTGAGCCCGGCTTCGCCCGCGATGTAATCGATTGAGCCGGAGAGCAGGTTGGCTTCGAGCGCGGCCGTTTTCTCGATGGTCTTGACCACGATACGCTCGAAGACAGGCTCCCTTCCCTGCCAGTGCTCGTTCCGGGTCAGCACGATATAGGCGCCTTCATTCACCTCCGTAACCCTGTAGGGGCCGTTATAGAGGCCGGGCGTGCCGGGGGCGGTCTTGTAGAGGGTCCTGTTCTTGTATTCCCGCGGGTTGGCGAAAGCGTCGCGCTCCAGATGGACAGGCAGGAGCTGGAAATCGCCGAGCGTGTTGTAGCGGTAGTCGATCTTGTCCCGGACGATGGTGAAGGTACGGTCGTCCTCGACCTCGATATCGAGGATTTCCTGATAGCTGTTGGCATCCGCGACACCGGTTTCCGGATGGCGCCCGACCTCCCAGCTGAACCGGACGTCATCGGTGGTGATTGGCGTGCCGTCACCCCAGATGGCGCCCGGCTTGATCGTGTAGGTCGTGCGCACACCCTCCCGGCCGGTTTCCTTGCCTGCCGGGTTGAGCACCGGAAAGCGTTTCGCCCGCGTGTTCTCGAAGGTCGGCAGCTCGGTGCACCAGAGGCAGATCGGCTCCCAGTCATGGCCGAAGATTGTCATCTGACGCTGCGCCATGCCGAGCACATAGGTCTTCACCAGCATGGAATCGATCATCGGGTTCAGCGTTGTCGGGAACTGGGTTATTCCGATGACGAGCTGTTCACGCGCGTCTGCCGGGCGGGCAAGGGAAAGTGCGGAAAGAAACAGGAGCAGCCAGAAGGTCAGGACGCGGGCGGATCGTCGCATCGGGGGCTGTCTCCGTCTCGGTGGATTGATCTTGTAAGAATAAGCGGCGCGGCGGGGGATTTCCAGCGCCGCGCTCCGGTATTGATAAATCAGGTCAGCGGAATATCCAGCACGTGTTTCCTGAAGGCTGGACGCGCGGCGATCCGGTCGTACCAAGCCTCAAGAGCGGGCATGGACGGCCGGTCCTGTATCAGGGTCATCCAGCGGTAGCAATTGATGGCAATCGCGATGTCCGCCATTGTCAGCCTGTCGCCCATGATGTAGTCGCGACCCGTCAGCCGCTCATCGAGGATCTTCCAGATCGGGATCATGTTATCCCGCGCACCTTCGATTGCCGCCAGATCACGCTCTGCTTCGGGTGTCCGGACCAGGCCCCAGAAAATCACCGTGATCGGGGCCAGAACGGTGGTCTGCAGCCAATCCATCCAGCGGTCCGCATCTGCATAGGCGCGGGGGTCCGCCGGGGCCATGTCGCCAGCCGAGTACTTGTTGCAGAGATAGCGAACGATGGCGTTCGATTCCCAGAGGACAAAATCGTCCTCGATAATCGTGGGGACCCGGGAGTTGGGGTTCAGGGAGAGGTAGTGACTGTCTTTCGTGTTGGCGAAGGCACCGCCGAAATCCTCGCGCTCGTTCGGTATCGACAGCTCCTCGCAGAGCCAGGTGACCTTCTGCACGTTGCTCGAATTGTTGCGGCCGAGAATCCTCAGCATCACGCTTCCCCCATTTTGATTTTTAGCGGTTCGTTTTTATCAGACGTCGACGGTCTCGCGGCTTGCGGCCCATCCATCCGGATCGCGCAGGAACTGCCGCACTTCATTGAGCTGCGCTTCGGTGAAGCCGCGCTTTTCCGCCGCGGCCAATACGTCCCACCAGGTGCAGAGCCCGTGCAGGTCGACGCCTTTTTCCTTCATCGACGTGGTGCTCTGCGGGAAGTTGCCATAGTGGAACACCACGAAGCAGTGAGCTACCTCGCCGCCGGCCTCGCGGATGGCGTCGATGAAGGAGAGCTTGGAGCCGCCATCTGTCGCCAGATCTTCGACCAGCAGGATGCGCGCGCCGTCCTCGAAGGTGCCCTCGATCCGGGCATTGCGGCCGAAGCCCTTCGGCTTCTTGCGGATATAGAGCATGGGCAGGCCGAGCAGATCCGCGATCCAGGCGGCGAAGGGAATGCCCGCCGTCTCACCGCCGGCCACGGCATCGAACTGCTCGAACCCGGCTTTCTGGGCAAGCAGCTCAACACCCATCTCCATCAGCTGCTTCCGGGCGCGCGGGAAGCTGATGATCTTGCGGCAATCCACATAGACCGGGCTGAGCCGGCCGGAAGTGAAGGTGAACGGCTCTTCCGGGCGGATATGCACGGCTTCGATTTCGAGCAGGATATTCGCTGCGGTCTCGGCGATGCTCTGGCGGAAGTCGGGGGTCTGGCTCTCGTCCATCGACGGGGATCTCCAAAGGCGGGCTGGTCGATTTTTTGGCGAGCATAAACCAAGCGTCAGCGCTGTTCACCCTCGGAAAGCAGGATTGTTTTCAAGCGGTCGTGAGAAAGCGTGGCAACCGCCTCTGTGAGGACGAGAGTGCCCCGGTGCAGTACCGCGATCCGGTCGGCGACAGCGAGGGCCGTGGCCGTGCTTTGTTCCGCCAGAAGCACGGCGGCTCCTTCATCCGCAAGCCGCCGGATGGCGGGGAACAGCTCCTGGCAGATGACCGGGGCAAGGCCGAGGGAGGGCTCGTCCAGCAGCAGAATCTCCGGGCGCTGCATCAGCGCGCGGACGATGGCGACAACCTGTTGCTGTCCGCCGCTGAGGCTCCAGCTCTCCCGGTCGAGAATGGTGCCGAGCAGGGGGAAAAGATCTGTGAGCTCTTCGATCCGTGCGAGGCGTTGCCCGCTTGGTGCCTGCATCGCCGCATGCAGCGTGTCCGAAACGCTCATGCCGGGGAACAGGCGGCGCCCTTCGGGGCAATATCCGATGCCGCGCCGCGCCCGGTCGGGTGTGCCAACGCCGTTTAGTGACTGATCACGGAACAGGATGTCGCCCACCATGAGCGCTTCCAGTCCCATGGCTGCCCGCAACAGGCTCGATTTACCGGCGCCATTCAGGCCGATCAGGGCGACGATCTCACCCGGTTCGACATCGAGCGTGAGATCGCGCACGGCCATCGCGCGGCCGCGCTGCACAGAAACATTCCGGAAAGACAGCAGCGGGGCACTCACAGCGGACTCTCCCCGAAATAGGCGTTGATGGCCGCCGGATCGCGGGCAACCTCGTGGGGCGATCCCTCGGCGACAACGCGCCCGGCGCTGAGGCAGATCACCCGGTCCGCCAGGGGCAGCAGGAAATCCATCGCATGGTCGATCAACAGGATGCCATGACCCGCATCCGCCAGCCGTTTCAACAGGGTGGCAAGGGCGGCCCGCTCCACCTCGTTCATGCCGGCCGCAGGTTCATCCAGGGCAAGGATGGAGGCGCCGGTCGCGAGCGCGCGGGCGATTTCGAGGTGCTTCAGGGCGGCTGGCGGCAGTGTTCCCGCGCGTTCGTTCGCGTGGGTGGAAAGCCCGGCTTCAATCACCCGGGCCTGGGCGCTCTCGCCTTTCGTTGCGATGGCCTCGACGGTTTCCAGCACGGTCAGATCCGGTGCGATCTGCGGATGCTGGAAGCTGCGGCAGAGACCGGCGCGGGCAATGTGTTCCGGCGGCTTGCCGGTAATGTCGGCATCACCGAGCAGGATGCGTCCGCCATCCGGTTTTTCGATGCCGGAGAGCAGATTGACCAGTGTTGTCTTGCCGGAGCCGTTCGGGCCGATCAGGCCGAGGATTTCGCCGGGGGCAAGGGTGAGGGAGGTGCCGTCGAGCGCGGTCACGCCGCCGAACCGTTTTGAGACTGTCTCAACGGACAGTGTGAGAGGGGCAGGATCGTGCGGTGCCTCGGCATCGGCCGTCTCGACCGGGGGCATTTTGCTTTTCCCGAACAGGCCGGCAAGCCCGCGCGGCAGGAAGATGATGGCGGCGAGCAGGGCGACGCCATAGACCACGAGATAATAGTCGGCAAAATCCCGGAACCATTCCGGCAAATGGACGAGCAGCAAGGCACCGAGGATAGCCCCCAGTGGCGAGGCGCGCCCGCCGATCACGGTCATGGCGAGGATCAGCACGAGAACATGGAATTGCAGCACGTCTGGCGAGACGACGCCAACCGCATGCGCCTGCAATGCTCCGGCAAGACCGCCAAAAGCCGCGCTGGCGACGAAGAAGCGAAAGCGGATCGCAGATCCGTCGATGCCGAGCGCGGCGGCGGCTAGCGGTGCTTCCCTTAGGGTCTCGACCTTGAGCCCACGCTGCCCGGCGGTCATGCGGTGAGAGACAGTAAGGGCAAGTCCGACGCAGGCCCAGACAAGCAAGGTCAGCGGTAATCCATGCCCGAAAGAGAGGGTGCCTGTTTCGATTGGCGGAACCCCGTAGAGACCGTTCGCGCCGCCGGTGACGTCCGTCCAGTTGGTGGCGACCAGCAGGGCGAGCTGGGCGATGCCGAGGGTGGCGAGAGCGAAATAGTGCGAGGCGAGACGGAGCACGGGAATGGCGATGAGTGCGGCCAGAAGGCTCGGCAACAGAACGCCTGCGGCCAGCGTCAGCGGAAACCCGAGGCCGAGTTCCAGCGCGCCAAGACCCGCCGCATAGGCGCCGAGCCCGAAGAAACATCCTTGCGCCAGTGACAGGGCGCCGAGACGGCCGAAGATGAGCTGATAGCCGATGGCGGCGATGGCATAGATTCCGGCACGGGTCAGGACGTGCAGCGCATAATCGCCGGCAAAGAACAGGGCATAGAGCGCCAACGCAATGGCGGCGACGCCCAGAGCCAGACGGGAGCGCGGATCAGACACGGGCACGTGCCCGCTCCGGCAGCAACCCGGAAGGCCGGAACACCAGCATGATCAGCAGCAATGCGTAGAGCAGGGCTTCGGCCACCAGATAGGAGGTGAGCGCGGCGACGAGGGTCTCGAAGATGCCGATCAGCAGCGCGCCGATCACGGCCCCGTCGAGCCGTCCCCAGCCGCCGATGGTGACCGCGATATAGGCTTTCAGCATGAACAACCCGCCATCGTTCGGGCTGACGAAGAACTGGTTGGACAGCAGCAGTCCGGCCGCGCCCGCAAGCGCGATGGCGAGCGCGAAGGACAGCGTGATCATGCGTTTCGGCCGGATGCCGATGGCGGCGGCCATTTCCGGATCCTGTGCTACGGCCCGCATCTGCCGTCCGGTCTGGGTGCGGCCGAGAAACAGGCCCGTGCCGGAAATCAGCACGGCCGCACAGATCATAACGGCGATCTGCTGAAGCGAGATGGAGAGGGCGCCGACTGTCACGCCATTACCGGAGATCAGCGGTGGTCCAGCGCGGGGCGCAGCGCCGAAAACGGCGTTCGCCAGATGCTGCAGCACCAGCCCGGCGGCGATGGTGCTGACGAAGACCGCGACCTGGTGACGTTTGCGGACGGGGAAATAGGCAATCCAGGCGAACCCGGCCCCGATCAGTCCCATCAGGCCCATCACCAGCGGCAACAGCAGCAGGCCGGGCAATGCCGTCGCCTCAGCGATCAGCGGGGCGAGCGCGATGGACACGAAGCCGCCAGCCATGACCAGCTCGCCCTGGGCGAAGTTCACCGCTCCCGCCGCATTCAGCACGATGACGAAGCCGAGCGCGATCAGGGCATAGGCGGCCCCGAGAGCGAGGCCGTTCAACAGGATCTGGGTGAGGGCGATGGCTGTCATGGCTGGGGCAGTGCCGGGATGAGTCCTATTTCACGCCGCTGACATTTTCGTAACGTCGCTTGATCGCGGGGACCGCGCTTTTGCCGTCATAGCAAACCACGACCGCGTCATGCGCCATGTTGCCCTTGCCGTCGGATTTGTAGGTCATCGCCAGCCCGTCATAGCTGTTGCTGGCGAGCCAGTCGCGCACTTCCGTGGCAGTCCTGGCGCCGGCATTCTTCGCCGCGATCAACATGGAGACACCGTCATACTGGGCCAGCGCGAAAGCGTCCGGCTCGGTGCCGAAACGGGCCCGGTATTCTGCCGTGAAATCCTCGACCGAACCTTCCGGCTCGGAGATTGGCGAGGAGGCGCTTTCGGCACAGACACCGGCGAGCTGCTTCGGCTCCAGCAGGGCAGCCGTGGTCGGCTGGTGCATGGCGGAGCCGGCAAGGATCGGCAGGGCGATGTTCTGGTCCCGCGCCTGGCGGATCACCAAAGCGGTGGAGCCGGAATGCAGATGCAGCAGGATCAGGTCGGGTTTGGCTTCCTGCATTCTTGTCAGGGCTGGCAACATGTCCTTCACGGAGATGTCGATGGCTTCCTCGAATACCAACGGCGCGCCGAGATCCTGCATGATCCGGCGCAGATGTTCCGCGCCGCTCTGCCCGTAGGCGGTGGTTTGATACAGCAGAGCCGGACGCTTGGCGCCGAGCTCCTCGACAGCGTAGTGAGCCTGCGCGACTTTCACCACGCTGTCGCCCGGGAAGAAACGGAAAACCCAGGGAATGCCGATCTCGGTGATCTTCGCCGTGCCGGAAACGGTGAGCAGCGGCACACCGGCGCGGCCCGCGATTGGCAGCATGGCCAGCATCTGCGTCCCGAGCATGGAGGCAACAGCGGCGCTCGGCTTGCCTTCAAGTGCGCGGCGCAGGGCGGTTACAGCGCCTTCGGGTGAAGTGCCCGTATCGGTCACTTCAGCGTCCAAGCTGAGATCCTTGCCGAAACGCTCGACAGCCAGCACCGCGCCATTGCGCTGGGAGCTGCCCTCAAGCGACAGGAAGCCGGTGATCGGCACCAGCACGGGGATTGTCTCGGCTTTTGCGATTGGCGCAGTAGCCATCAGCGCGGTCAGCGCAATGGCGGCGGATTTCAGGAACATTCCCGGCACTCCAATAGACCCGCTCGACGGAACGGCAGATTCAAAATAGGGGCGAGAGGAATGTTACGCGACCGCAAGTGCGGTCTCGTGACGTCTCCCTGCGCCGGCATGACCCGGATCAGGTTCGATGGGTATCCTCTCAGTTCCGGCCGCGAAGTCCGAAACACCCCAGCATCACGGGGTCAACCTGCGGCGCGGTCGCGGGATTGTCAAGGGAAGGGCAGGGGCAGGCGACGTGAGCGATTTGAAACGGATTAGTTCCACGGAGTGGTTTGTCCGGCGGCGTCCCCTGACTATTATGCTGCCAACAAGAAATCCTGATGCGGAGGAAGTTCCCAATGTCGAAAATCAAAATCGCTGTCATTCCCGGAGACGGGATCGGCTGGGAGGTGATCCCGGAAGGCATCAAGGTGCTGGAGGCGGCCGGGGCGAAGTTCGGCATTGAGTATGATTTCACCGAATTCGACTGGAGCTGCGAGCGCTATAAGAAGACCGGCATGATGATGCCGATCGACGGCATCGAGCAGCTGAAGGAATTCGACTCGATCTTCCTCGGCGCCGTCGGTTTTCCGGGCGTACCGGATCATGTTTCGCTCTGGGGCCTTCTTATCCCGATCCGCCGGGAGATGGAGCAGTATGTGAACCTGCGTCCGATCCGCATGCTGAAGGGCATGAATTGCCCGCTGGCGAACCGGACCTCGGAAGATATCGACTTCTATGTCGTGCGGGAGAATAACGAGGGCGAATACTCGTCCATCGGCGGGCGCCTGTTCGAGGGCACGGACCGCGAAATGGCGATGCAGGAGAGCGTCTTTACCCGGACCGGAACCGACCGGATCATGCGCTTCGCCTTCGAGCTCTGTCAGCGCACGGGCAAGAAGAAGGTGACTTCAGCGACCAAGTCCAACGGCATCATTCACACCATGCCTTACTGGGACGAGCGCTTCGCGGCGATCTCGAAGGAATACCCGGATCTCGCGACGGACCAGTATCATATCGACATTCTGGTCGCTAATTTCGTGCTGCATCCGGACTGGTTCGATGTGGTCGTCGGCTCCAACCTGTTTGGCGACATTCTCTCCGATCTCGGCCCGGCCGTGGCTGGCTCTATCGCCATCGCGCCGTCCGCGAACATCAATCCGGAGAAGAAGTATCCCTCCATGTTTGAGCCGGTGCATGGCTCTGCCCCGGACATCGCCGGCAAGGGGATTGCTAACCCGATCGGGCAGATCTGGTCCGGCGCCATGCTGCTGGAGCATCACGGGCATCAGGAAGCGGCGGACGCCATCGTTGCGGCCTGCGAGACGGTGATTTCAGGCGGTGGGCCGAAGACCCCGGATCTCGGCGGTCAGGCCACGACAGCCGATTTAGGCGATGCCATCGCTGCCGTGCTCCGGGACTGAGCTTATGCAGTCTCCCGTTTATTTCGAGGACCTGGAAATCGGCCAGGTCCTCCGCTCGCAGCGCAAGACCATGACGGAATCCGAGATCATCGATTTCGCCTGGAAATACGACCCGCAGCCCTTTCATATCAGCGTACCGGACGCCGAGGAGAGCCATTTCGGCGGCGTCATCTCCAGCGGCTTCCAGACCCTTGCCGTCAGCTTCAGGCTGGCCTGGCAGGCGAACGGGCTGCAGGCGACCAATCTTGGCGCCGGGACTATCGATCAGCTGAACTGGCTAAAACCGGTGCGGCCGGGAGACACGCTCAGTGTCGAGATGGAAGTGATGGAGAAACGTCCCTCCCGCTCAAAGCCGGACAGGGGCTTCGTCCGTTTCAAGTACACGACCTTCAATCAGGACGGGGAGGCGGTGATGACCATGGAGTGCCCGCAGATCGTTTCTTGCCGTACATGACGGATCTGCGACTCTTCTGCGTCATTTTGTGGGTTTAGAGTCTCGGCGGAGTCTCTAAACCTTCATGACGTTGCGGCGTGCCGGTCAACGCTTCTGAGTAATGTCGCGGCCCTTGGGAAGGGGCCGCATGTCACATACTCAAAGCCAGCCTGTTATTCAGGTCACGAACGTCTCCAAGACATTTCCGAACGGGCGCAGGGCGCTTGACGGGGTTTCGATCTCGCTTGATGCCGGGGAGATGGTGGCGCTGATCGGTGCCTCCGGCTCCGGCAAGTCGACGTTGATCCGTCATATCGGCGGCCTGATCGTTGCCAACAAGGGCGCTGACGGTGGCGAAATCTCGGTGTTCGGCGATCAGGTGCAGGCCGGAGGCCGCCTGACCGGCGATGTGTCGCAAGTGCGCCGGCGCCTTGGCGTCATCTTCCAGCAATTTAATCTGGTGCCGCGTCTGACGGTGCTGACCAATGTGCTCGCTGGCCGGCTCGGCCGGATGCCGAAATGGCGCGGCACCCTGATGCAGTTCACGCACGTGGAAAAGCAGCGTGCGATGCAGGCACTCGGCCGTGTCGGTATTGCCGCGACGGCGCGACAGCGCGCGGCGACGCTTTCCGGTGGGCAGCAGCAGCGCGCGGCTATCGCCCGCTGTCTCGTCCAGGAATCCGAGGCCATTCTCGCCGACGAGCCGATTGCTTCGCTCGATCCGGCCTCGGCCCGGCGGGTGATGGAGACGCTCTCGGACATCAATCGCAGCGAGGGGACCGCCGTGCTCGTCTCTCTGCACCAGGTCGAATATGCGCGGCGTTACTGCAAGCGCACTATCGCCATGCGGGACGGCCGGGTCGTTTTCGACGGCCCGTCCCACGATCTCACCACTGCTTTTCTCCGTGAAATCTACGGCGAGGCCAGCGAAGAGCTGATCCTCCCCGATGCCGAGGATTTCGCGGAGGCACATGAAGTGGCGGAAGAGCGGCTCGCCGCATCCGCCTGAATCCATTTCCAGTATCAAGAGGAGTTGATCCCATGACCATTTTCACCCGCCTGACCGCCGCCGCGGTTCTGGCCACGGGCCTTGCCGCAAGCGCGGTGCCGGCACTGGCCGACAGGGAAGACCCGAAGGAAATCAACTTCGGCATCATCGCTACGGAGAACAGCTCCGCCCAACGCGAGAAGTGGGGGCCGTTCCTGAAGGCGCTCGAGGCCGATCTCGGCATGCCGGTGAAGCCGTTCTTCGCGGCTGATTATGCGGGTGTGATCGAAGCCATGCGCTTCGACAAGGTCGATATCGCCTGGTACGGCAACAAGTCCGGCATGGTCGCCGTTGACCGCGCGGGTGCCGAGATCTTTGCACAGACGACCGAATCCAACGGCGATCAGGGTTACTGGTCGGTCATGGTCACGCACAAGGATTCGGGGCTGAGCTACGAAGACGTCATGAAGTGCGACAAGAGCCTGAATTTCGGCCTTGGCGATCCGAACTCAACCTCGGGCTTCCTGGTGCCGTCTACCTTTATCTTCGCCAAGGAAGGCGTTGATCCGAAGGAATGCTTCAAGATTGTCCGCAATGCAAACCATGAGACCAACCTGATCTCCGTCGCGACCAAGCAAGTCGATGCGGCCGTTGCGTCCTCCGGTGGTCTCTACAAGCGCCTGAAACTTGCCAAACCGGAACTGTTTGCCGAGATCAAGGAAATCTGGCGCTCCCCGCTGATCGCATCCGATCCGATGGCCTGGCGCCCGGAACTGAACAAAGATCTGAAAGCCAAAATCATGAGCTTTTTCATGACTTATGGCCGCCTTGGCAGCGACGCCGAAGTGACCAAGGCGCGTGAAATCCTCGCCATGATCGATATGGGCCCGTTCGTGCCGTCCTCGAATGCCCAGCTCTGGCCGTTCTATGAGATGGACCAAATCCGTCAGCGCATGTCCATTCAGGGTGACGACACTTTCTCCCAGTCCGAGAAGAAAGAGAAGATCGCCAAGATCGACGAGAAGATCGCGGATATCCGCCGCGCCGCCGAGGCTCGCCCTCGCAAGTAATCCAGATCCCGGTCCGGTGTTTCGCCGGGCCGATATGCGGGGGCCATGTGGCCCCCGCTTCTTTTCGGGAACCAAGTCCCATGAGTGTCAGCCATGAATAATAGTGCCGCCAACGGAACCCAGCCCCGCCTTGAGGACATCGTCGTGCCTGGCCGTGGCCGCCAGGAGCAAGCGTTCGACTACCTGCTCTGGGGCACTTTCCTGATCATGCTGGTCTGGAGCTTCGTGCCGTCGGACATGAACCGTATCGGGGATGTGTTCAGCGGCGGCGGTAACATGGCGATGTTGCTGTCCGATTTTCTGGAGCCCAATTTCCGTTACTGGCGGAGTTATCTCGATCTGATGCTGGAGACCGTGCAGATGGCGGTCTGGGGGTCGTTCCTCTCGGTCGTGTTCGCGGTCCCCTTTGGTCTGATGGCATCGTCAAACCTGGCCCCGACCTGGCTCAGTTTTCCGGTGCGGCGCCTGATGGATGCGTTCAGGGCTATCAACGAGCTGGTCTTCGCACTGGTTTTTGTCGCGGCTGTCGGGCTCGGCCCGCTTGCCGGGGTGCTGGCGCTGGCCATTCATACAACGGGCACACTCGCCAAACTCTTCTCCGAGGCCGTTGAAGCCATCGATCCGCGGCCGGTCGAAGGTATCCGGGCTACCGGGGCGACGAGCTTGCATGAAATTGTCTTCGGGGTGATTCCGCAGGTTCTGCCACTGTGGATTTCCTTTTCGCTCTATCGGTTCGAAGCGAATGTGCGCTCGGCCACGGTGCTGGGGATCGTCGGGGCAGGCGGCATCGGCATGTCGTTGTCGGAGTCCCTGCGGGGCTTCGATTACGGCTCGGGCGCCGCGATCCTGCTGATTATTCTGGCGACTGTCTCATTGTTCGACATTTTTGGCGCGCGGTTGCGCAAAGTGGTGATCGACGGTGAGGATCACGCGCAGTTCGTCGGCTATCTTGCGATGCTGACGGCGATTATCGTTGGAATCGAAATCGTTCTGCGGGCCGGACCCCTCTGACGACGGGGGCGGGCGACTGAGGAAATCGGGATTAGGGAAATTGTTGCAGGAACCGGCAAGCACGCGTGAAAACGGGAAACTGAAGTCCCGACTCTAACGCCGCAATTAATTCTCGCGGATACCGCGTCCAAGAAGAACGCCACCAACAAGCGCGACCACACACCAAGTCACGATCACCATCGCAAGAGTTATCATGTATACTCTCCTACTCAATGGTGACAATCATATCGCGGGATCGTGGTTAACGCAATATTAACCAGTTCGAAAAACGAAAAATAATTTAGTATTAAAATAATGGCTTTTGCCCTGGTTGCAGGGCGCATTCCTCTTGTGCGCCCTGCAAGGTATTGGAATCAGTCGAGTTCTGCCACCTGATCGCCTTCGAGTGGAACCTTGAACGCATTGATGGTCATGGAGATCAGCGTGTAGTAGCCGAGCAGGCCGACAAGGTCGATCAGCCGCTGTTGACCCAGCACTTCGACCGCCTCGGCATAGAGAGCGTCGCCGATTTTGTGGGTTTCGTGCAGGGCGCGGGAGACGTCGTGGACGACACGCTCGTCGGTTTTCTCGAAGCGCGGTGTGCGCCGGTCGCGGATGGCGTCCAGAATTTCCTCCGAGATACCCGCCTTCAAGGCGAAGGGCTTATGCACCGACCATTCGAACTGAGCGCCCCAGAACCGGCCCGTGACCATGATGGCGAGCTCGGAGAGACGCGGCTCGAGGGTGCTGTCGTACCGGGCAAACTGGCCAAGTTGCTGTGCCTTGTCGGCCAGGGCCGGACTGTGCAGCCAGATCTTGAGCGGGCCTTCGACCCGGCCGCGGGGACCGTTGACGATGGCATCGTGGATTGTCCGCTGTGCGTCGGACATATCTGCGGGCTTGAGAGCGGGGACACGTGACATGGTGCTGGTTTCCAGTTCTTCTTTTGCCTAGGCGGCGTCTGCGCAGAGCTTTTCCTTGCGGGCGGCACCGCCATGAGCGTCCAGCAACCGTTCGCGCCAGGCCCAGAGCGCGTCGTCCTCGGCAAGCAGTTCAAACGGGCTGGATATCCGGGCCCACATCAGCGTTCCGAAGAGTGCGTAGTCTGAGAAGCTCGGGGCCGTGCCGCCGATAAAGGGTTGTTTCTCTATCACGGCCCGCGCGGGCGCCAGTGCCTTGTGCAGGTCGGGAAGTCTGTCTTCACGCCCCTTTTGTATTTCTTCCAGAGATTTCCCGAAGCGTGCTTCACGAGACTCCTTGAAATAAGGCTGATCGCGCTCGTCGCAGGCGAGATAGACGTCATGGACGATGCATCCGGCAACCAAAGGGTTAATCGTCCGGTTGGTCCATTCTGTGATGAAAAGTGCAGCGCCGCGACCGGCCTCACCGCCGAAAAGGCTGGGGTTGTCCGGATAGCTCTCCTCAAGATAGCAGGCGATGTCCCAGCTATCGCAAATCACGGTGTTGGCATCTTTCAGAACCGGGACGAGTTTCTGGCCGCTGAATTCCAGCTTGTCCTTTTCGCCGAAACGAACGTGTTCGACCGTTGCATCCGCCTCGAGGCCTTTGTGGGCTAGGGCCATGCGGGCACGCCATCCGAAGGGGCTGAAGCGGGCACCATTCTTGGCGGACAGATCGTAAAAGGTAATGGCCATGGTGTGTTTCCCTCACAAGCGGCGATTGTCTTTCCGGCGGCGATCTTGCCGTGCCAGGCGCGATGCAACAAGCTCAGAAGAGGGAAGGCAGTCCTCGCTCTCGCGCACGTGTTTCCATGGCGTCGATTTCTTCGTAATCGGCATCGTTCAACGGAGAGAATCCGTCGATCAGGAGCGCATCGCGGGCGGATTGTGCGGACGGGTCGGCGATCGCCCGTTCGATTCCGCGCCGGTAAGCAGCAAGCGTTTGGTCATCGATGCTGGCGGGGACCGCATAGGGCAGGCCCGGCGCATCAGGTGTCCTGGCAAGAACCTCGACCGCATCGCATTCCTGTGGGGCATGTTTCTGCAGCAGGGCCCAGGTGACGCAATCGATTGCGGCCGTGTCGGCTTCTCCCGAGGTGACCATCGAAACACTTGCCCGATGACCGCGGCTGCACACCGCGTCGCCAAAAATGCCTGGCTTGATCCCGTGTTCCGCAAGCAGGGCGCGGAAGGCACTCATGCCGGACTGTGAAAGGGCACCATTATAGGCCAGCCGTGCACCTTCAAGAGCCTCAATCGACGTAATCCCGGCGCCGCGCTGGACAATCACCACGCTACGATATCGCGGCCCGTCGCATCCCTCCGTCCGGTAGTGCGGCGTGCCGACAACGCGCAGCGCTTCACGATATCGCTTGCGCAGCGGATAGCCGCAGATCTGGGTGAAGAACAGGTTCGGGTCGGACCAGGGGGCGCTCTCTTCCATTGACCGGGTGCGGTGCTGTGGGATGCCGGTCAGGCTTTCAGCGGCAAATCCGCGCGCCAGTGCTTCCCACCAGGCGTTCGTCGCTTCCCGAGTTTCCGGAAAGTCGTACATGTCGAGCGTGGCAATCATCAGGCGGTATGTTCCGGAAAGCGCGAGAGCAGGCCCTCAATATAGTCGTCCAGGGCATGGCTCTGGACGACCGCGTCGCGGATCAGCTGGTCGAAATGGCGGGTCAGGGTGCGGATATGTTCGGTGGTGTTGAAGACAAAGAAGCTCTGGCCAAGGAAGAGCGAGGCGCGCAGCGGGCCGAAGATGGTCAGTGGGGCGGAGTATACTCTACGTCCGTCGAACAGGTAGAGGCGCATTCTGGGATACAGCTCGTCATGCAATTGCCGCATGTACCGCAGCTGCTCGTATCGGAGCGCCGGGGCCAGATCGTGCCAGATACTGGCACCGGCGGCGAAATCGTCCAGAGCCTGCCGCGACATACAGATCTCGATATCGGTTTCAGGGCGGCGTGTATAGGCGAGCTGGTCCTGTGCCCGTTCCAGCGCGCTGTCTCGCTCGAACGCCTCAACGACGCCATGCTCGTAAGCCAGGATCTCCGGTGTTTTTACTTGATCGGGCAGGTTGCTCGGTACATAGCGGATCTTGTAGCCGGCGGCTTCCGCATGCCATTCGGCGATGTTTCGGTCGACGGCAGCCCGTGATGCTTCGGTGATGTGGATAGAGCGCTGCAGGATCTCGGCGCCGAGCTGCTCCTGCTGTGTCAGACCGAGCAGCCAGTCCAGGCTGACCTGCAGTGCCGAGGCGATGGCCGCAACAGTATCCGCGCGGGGGAGGCGTTCATTGTCGGGTGACAGCAACTGGGACAGTGTCGAGCGGTCAACGCCGACACGCCGGGCAAGGCCGGACCGGTTCATGCCGGCGCGTTCCATGCTTTCCGCGAGGCGGGTCCGGAAGATTTCGACTGTGTCTCGGCGGTCCAAGGCGGTTCCTGATGGGAAAATAAGCAATGTTTTGTTTTATCTGCATATTGAAAAAATAGTCAACAAATGCTGCAAAAATAGCGCAAACACCCGTTGTTGCGGCTGTGCGGTGCAGCATAGCTTTGCAGCATGTTTGAACGTCATCCCGCACAGATTTCTCAGCAAGTCCCGGAAGTACCTGTTTCTCCTGGTAATGTTGACTCGGCTTTTACGCTGTCCATCCCGTCGGTCGAGTGGCAGACCGTCATACTCTGGAGCGTTATTCACGGCCTTTTCGCCGCGCTGACCTATTGGCATGCTGCACTGCCTATATGGCTGTTGCCCCTTCTTGGGGCGCCGGTGGTCGCCTGGCATGCGAGTTACCAGCACGAGGCAATTCACGGTCATCCGACTAGAATTGGCTGGCTCAATACCCTGCTTGCCGGGCTGCCGCTGATGCTCTGGGTGCCGTTTGGCATCTATCGAGACAGCCATCTCAAGCATCACCGCAACGAATATCTGACCGATCCGATCGAGGATCCTGAATCCTTTTACGTTACGCCCGAAGCTTGGAGCAGGTTCTCCGAGCCGCGGCGGATGGTCTATCGCGCCGTGAACACGCTCGCTGGACGGCTTGTGCTCGGTCCGCTCTTTGTCGCAAGCCTGTTTCTTTGGCGTGAGGCGCGGGACTTTTCGCGAGGAAAGGGGCGTCTGAAGGATTGGACCGGCCATGCCATTGGATTGGCCGTGCTTGCGGTCTGGATTGTCGGGGTCTGCGACATGCCGCTCTGGCTCTATGTAATCTGCTTTGCCTATCCGGGGACGGGGGTGTTGCTGCTTCGCTCGTTCGCCGAACATCACGCGGCGCCCGAAGCGGTTGACAGGACAGCGATTGTCGAAGCGGAAGCGCCGCTGGCGCTGCTCTTCCTGAACAACAATTTACATGTCGCGCACCATGCCAGCCCGGGCGTGCCCTGGTACGCACTGCCGCGCTATGAAGTTCTACGGCGACGTCTGACTGGCGGCCGCGAGGAGCGGGTCTATCGAGGATACCGGGACGTGGCGCGGCGGTGGCTGTTCCGGCGGAAAGAACACCCGGCACACCCTCATTATTGATCCAGTAAAGAGCGGCGGCTTTATTTGAATGCCGCCGTTTTTATTGGACCTTTATTCGATCCGGGGATCTTCCCGCCGCTTGGCCATATAAGCTTTCAGCTCTTCGTCTATCGCCGGGTCGATTGGCGGTGCCTCGAACTCCTCAAGCAGGGCGCGGTAGGTCCGGTTCGCTCGCGTTAACGCGTCCGGGCTGCCGGCTTCCTCCCAGCTTTCGAAATTGCGCCAGTCCGAGAGCAGCGGTTGGTAGAATGCTGTCTCATAGCGTTCCAGCGTATGCGCGGTGCCGAAGAAATGCCCGCCAGGGCCGACATCACGGATCGCATCCAGGCCGAGGCTCGCCTCGTTGATCTCCAGCGGCTGCAGGAACGCTGCCATCCCTTGGAGGAGTTCGAGGTCGGTCACGAACTTCTCGAACGAGGCGGTGAGGCCTCCTTCCATCCATCCGGCGGCATGCATCACCAGATTGGCCTGCCCAAGCACAACGGGCCAGAGCGACATCATGGATTCCCAGGCTGCTTGCGCATCGACGGCATTCGAGGCGTTGGCGTTTGTCGAGCGGTAGGGCAGCCCGTACTTGCGGGCAAGCTGGCCGCCGACGAAAGCCGCCTTGGCATACTCCGGCGTCCCGAAGGCGGGAGCGCCGCTGCGCATATCCACGTTCGAGGTGAAACCGCCATAGATCACCGGCGCACCGGCGCGGATCATCTGAGTAAAGGCGATGACCGCGAGAGCTTCGGCGTTCTGCTGGGCAAGGGCGCCGGCGATGGTCACCGGGCTCATCGCGCCGGACAGGGTGAATGGGGTGACGCAGATGGCCTGGCCATGACTGCTCATTTCCATCAGGCCCTGCAGCATTGGCATGTCGACCCGGAGAGGCGAGGAGGTGTTGATGATGGAGTGCAGACCGGGCCGATCGACAATAGTGTCGCGCGTTTCTCCGCGGGCGATACACAGCATGTCGATCGCATCGCTCGGCCGTTGTCGCCCGAGTGAATAGGCGTGATGCACCTTGTCGGACAGGGTCAGGAAGGAATAATGGCAATCCAGATGCCGGGTCTGGGGCGGCAGGTCGACCGGTTCGACCGGATAGCCACCAAACAGATGGATGATGTTCGCGGTCTGGCCCATGCGGATGAAATTCTGGAAGTCGGCGTAATTGCCGTCCCGGCGCCCACCTTCGAGATCGCTGCAGAAGGGGGCACTGGCGATACTGGCGAAATTGATGTTGTTGCCGCCAAAGGCAAGGTCCCGTTCCGGCCGGCCGCCATGAAGCGTGAATTCCGAAGGAGCCTTGGCCACATATTCAAGCACCATCGCCGGATCGAAGCGGACGCGCTCTGAGCCTTCTTCGACCTCAGCACCATGCTGCTTCAAAATGTCGCGTGCCGTCTGGTCGAGGAAATCAATTCCGATCTCGCTCAGAATGCGGAGCGACGCGGTGTGGATCGCCTCCAGCTCATCCTCCGAGATGATCCCCATTGGCGGATAGGGGGAGCGAAGCCGGTGCCATTCCGCTTGTCTGATTTTCCGATCCGTGACGGCCGAATCCGAGCGTTTTCTTGTTCGTTCGCGCTTTCTTGTACGGCTTGGAGCTTCGGTCATTGTGATTGGCGCCTCCAAAAAGACCTTTTTATTGCCTCAATGGTGCCCATTTTGAGGGGGTAACTGTCTAGCCATGCGGCGACAAAACGTTAATATCGGTGGTCGCATTTGGAACGAGAGGTGATGGAAATCAGAATGGAGAAATGATCGTTCAGATTTCTCTTCTCTCTATTTTTGATTTCTACTTCCTGTGAAACCGCGCTATATCGGGCTCTTCGTTGCGGCAACGTAAAAAAGCAAAGATAAATTAAGAGTAATTTTCTTTATTTTTGAGTTGTAAGTGAAATTGTTAGACCTAGTTAAGAATTATAGTTAATTTTGTTTAGTGTTAATTTGATTGTCACCAGATGCTATTCTACGAATCCTTTAGTTTTTGTTGGAAATAACACCGAGGCGTTGTAGAAACCCGGCACTCTCGGTCCTATGTTTGAATATCGTGACTGAGAATCAACTTCACTCAACCGCTAGAGACTGAGAATGGCCGCAGCAAAGCAAGCACTGAATGGTAGTGATGATCCGAACTATCGCGTTACGAACAATAACGCGATTGACGTCCATGTGGGACGGCGTGTTCGGTTGCGCCGCACTCTCCTTGGCATGAGCCAGGAACAACTGGGAGAGGCGCTGAATATTACCTTTCAACAGGTCCAGAAATACGAGCGCGGCTCCAACCGCATCAGCGCATCCCGCCTGTGGGACATCGCGCAGATCCTCGACGTTCCCGTCAGCTTCTTCTTCGATGATATGACGGACGACACGGCGGCGAACTCTCCGCGCAAAGTGCGGTCTGGTTCTTCGACGACCGAGTACGAGGAAAAGCCGAACGACCCTATGGCGCGGCGCGAAACGCTCGAGCTGGTTCGTGCCTACTACAACATCACCAATGTCGGTGTGCGCAAGCGCATCACCGAAATGGTGAAGTCCGTCTCCCAGGCTCTGCCGGGCGACGCATAAACAGTCCCAATGGCCTGGAAAAAAGGCCCTTGAATGAGAGAAGCGGGTGGCCTTTGGCCGCCCGCTTTCTTTTTTCGGGCGCTTCGTGGCTCAGCGCTCTGGTTCAGGCGAGGGCGACAACCGGCTCCATCTTGTCGAGGATGTCGTCCGCCAAGTGGCACTTGACCCGGTGACCGCCGGTCAGCGTTCGTGTTGCCGGGAGGTCCGTCTCGCACTTGTCCCCGGGGACCTCGCTCTTGTGATGGCACCGGGTCTGGAACGGACATCCGGACGGCGGGTTCATGGCGGACGGGATGTCCCCGTCCAGCACGATATGCTTCTTCACCACCTTCGTGTCCGCGATCGGGATCGCCGAAAGCAGGGCTTCGGTATACGGATGATAGGGCGGAGAGAAGACTTCCTCGGTCGTGCCCTGTTCCACGATATGGCCGAGATACATGACGACCACGCGGTCCGCTATATAGCGGACGACGGAAAGGTCATGGCTGATGAACAGCATTGTTGTGCGCGAAGCCCGCTGAATATCCATGAGCAGCTCTGTCACTGCCGCCTGGACGGAGACGTCGAGGGCGGATACCGGCTCGTCCGCGACCACGACTTTCGGCGCACCGGCAAACGCGCGGGCCACACCGATCCGCTGTTTCTGCCCACCTGAAAGCTGTCGCGGCATGCGTTTGGCGAATTCACGGGGCAGCTTGACGAGATCGAGCAACTCCAGCATCCGGTCTTCGCGCTCTTTCGGGCTATTACCGATGCCGAAGCGTTCAAGCGTGCGGACGATCTGGGAGCCGACCGTGTGGCTCGGGTTCAGGGTATCAAACGGGTTCTGGAACACCATCTGGATGGAGCTGATGGTGCCGGTGTCCCGGTCGCCGATATCGGTGCCGCCGATTTCGGTGTTGCCGAGGGTAACGGTGCCTTCCGTCGCGGTCTCAAGGCCGAGCAGGATCTTAGCGAGTGTTGATTTTCCACAACCGGACTCGCCAACGATTGCGACGGTTTCCGCCTCGCGGGCCGAGAAGGTGATTTCCTCGTTGGCTTTCACGACGCGGGTCTCGCCGCCGCCGAACATCTGGTTCGCGGCCACCTCGTAATACTTCTTCAGGCCATCGACCGAGAGGATGGTCTCTCCCGGAACCGTTGCCTCGACGACGCCCTCGTGTTTAGGCGGCGCGTCCCAATCGATTTCCGCCACCCGCTCGCAGCGCGAGAAGTGGGATTCAGCCATGCCGGTATCATGCATCCGGATCTCGCCGACATCGCATTTTCCAGCTTCGAAGAAAGAACAGCGTGGTCCGAAGTTACAGCCGTTCGGCCGCTCGTGCGGCAGTGGCAACTGACCGGGAATGGCGACCAGGGGATGAGAATATTTGTCCGCGCCCGGCAGCGGGATTGAGCGGAACAGGCCCTGAGTGTAGGGATGCCGCATGCGGTCAAAGACATCTTTCACGGACCCGGTCTCAACTGCCTCACCGGAATACATCACTGTGATCCGGTCGCAGGTCTCGAGAATCAGGCCGAGATTGTGGGAGATGAAAAGCATCGATGTGCCGAAACGGCTCCCGAGTTCTTTCACCAGATCGACGATACCCGCTTCGACCGTCACGTCGAGGGCTGTCGTTGGCTCATCCATGAGCAATAAGGCTGGTTTTGACAGCAGCGCCATGGCTATGACAATGCGCTGTTGCTGACCACCGGAAAGCTGGTGTGGATAGGAATCCATCATCCGCTCCGGGTCGGGCAACCGCACCAGTTCCATCATCTCCAGAGCCCGGTCATAGGCTTCGTCCACTGACGCGTTCTCATGCAGGATCGGCACTTCCATGAGCTGCTTGCCGACCCGCATGGCGGGGTTCAGGCTGGCCATCGGTTCCTGATAGACCATGGCGATCTCGGAGCCGCGGATTTTCCGCAGCTCTTTCTCGCTCATGGTGGTCAGCTCACGCCCCTTGAACTTGATCGAGCCGGCGGTGATCTTTCCCCGGTTGGAGAGGTCCCGCATGACGCCGAGAGCGACCGTTGACTTACCGCAACCGGATTCACCGACTAGGCCCATGGCTTCACCCGGCATAACCTTGCAGGAGAAGTCCATCACGGCGGGGATTTCGCCGGCGCGAACGAAGAAGGAGATCGAAAGGTTCGTAATCTCGAGGATCGGTTCTGTCATCGTCGTGCCTCCCTCAATCTTTCAGCGACTGCTCGCGCAGTCCATCGGCTAGCAGGTTCAGTCCGAGGACGAAAATTGCGAGGGCCAGGGTTGGAGGCAGGGCGATGGTGGGAACGATCCGGATAAAGGCCCGGGTCTGGTTGATCATAGATCCCCAGTCAGGGCTTTCGGGCGCCAGGCCGAGGCCGAAGAAGCCGAGCGTGCCGAGCAGGATCGTCGTGTAGCCGATACGCAGGCAGGCATCGACGATCAGCGGGCCGCGGGCATTCGGCAGGATCTCCCAGAGCATGATGTACCAGGCGTTTTCGCCTCGTGTCTGGGCGGCGGCGACATAGTCCCGCGTCTTGATGTCCATGGTGATGCCGCGGACGATACGGAACACCGTCGGCGCATTCACAAAGACAACCGAGGCGAAGATGTTCAGCTCGTTCGGCTCAAGCGTGATGATACTCAGCGGGTCGGCATTGAAGACCAGTCCTGAATAGAGCCAGCCGCCGATCAGAAGCACACAGATGAGCTGGATCGTCAGCAATCCGGGACGGGTCGCGTATCGGCTGTAGAACAGCACGCTGAAGAAAATGATCGGGAAGATAAAGAAGAACCCGGCCATGGCCACGGGGATAGGGGTTTCCCGGATGCCCGGTGTGACTAGCAGGTAGAACAGCAGGATCACCGGGAAAGCCAGCACCAGATTGGCGAGGAACGACATGATCGCATCGATCTTGCCGCCGTAATAGCCAGCCGGGAGGCCGATGGTAATACCGACGATGAAGGCGAACAACGTCGCCGCCGGCGCGATGATGAGCACAAAGCGGGAGCCATGCACCATCCGGCTGAACAGGTCCCGCCCGAGATTGTCTGCCCCGAAGAGCAGGGCCTTGCCCGTTTCAGCGTCGATCACCCCGGGCGCCTTGCGTTTCAGCATGGCGAACTGCTGCAACGGATCGAAGACCGCGACCCAGTTGGCGAAAAAAGCCGTCGTGATCCAGAACAGTACGATTACAAGCCCGACCATGCCGATGGCGCTGCCGAACAGGCGACCGTAGAGGTTTAGGCTGTGGCGGAAGTAGTAGCTAACGGAGAGGATGACCGCGAGAGACAGCCAGACCGGCCAGAACTGGCTGATCACTGTTCCCCAGATTTCGAAGAATCCAATATATTCCAGCATTGCCTTATCTCCCCCCTCAATTCACGCGAATGCGCGGGTTGAGATAGGCGTACCCGATATCTGAAATGAGCTGCGTGAGCAGTACGACGACGACCGACACCAATGAACAGCTAAGCAGCAGATCAATGTCGTTATTGTCGGCGGCTTCCACCAATGTCCATCCGAAGCCTTTGTAGTTGAACAGCTTCTCGACAATGACGACGCCGGTCAGGAGCCAGGGAAACTGCAGCATGATTACAGTGAAGGGGGCAATCAGCGCGTTTCTCAGCGCATGACGCAAGACCTGGGCTCTGAACGACAAGCCTTTAAGGCGTGCCGTGCGGATATATTGTGCGGTCATGACCTCGGCCATCGAGGCGCGGGTCATGCGGGCGATATATCCCGTGCCGTAAATCGCCATGGTCATGACGGGCAGCGCGAAATTGTTGAAGTCGATGCCTCCGGCCTTCGAGACGCCCTTCAGGACGCCGAGCCAGGAGGCGAACAGAACCGTAAAGAGGATGCCCGAAACATATTCGGGCGTCGCCGTTGAGGCGATGGCCACGACCGAGAGGCTCCGGTCTGTTTTCGATCCCTCTCTCATCCCAGCCAGCACACCGATGACTAGGGCGGATGGCACCATGGTGATCATGACCCAGAACATCAGGGTTCCGGTATATCCGATACGGGGAGCGAGAACTTCTGCGACCGGTTTGCGGAAGCGGGTAGAGTAGCCGAAATCGCCTGTTGCCGCGTTACCAATCCATACGGCATAGCGCTCCAGGATAGGCCGCCTGTAGCCTTCCTTCAGCAGCCAGCTTTCGACGGCTTCCTCGGTCATGCGGTTGTTGTTCTGTTCAAGCGCGAGCTTCTTCAGATTCGGCTCGAGATTGACCAGATAAAAAACCACGAACGTCAGGCAGATCATGGTCGCGACCATGACCCCCAGTCGTCTCAGGATGAATACCAGCATATTGCCCCCGTGTGCCCCGTTCCGGGCGGGCCTTGTTTGCCCTTATTCTTCTCCCTTTTCGGGAGTTAAAAGCCCGCCCCGGTCCAGGCCGGGGCGGGCTCGTTAATGTCGGATCAGGCTTCGTCGAGCCAGACTTTTTCGAAATGCATCTCGAAGGTCGGGTGCATCGCATCGCCCTGAACGGACTCGGCCATGTGCTTGTAGAGCGCCCGCCAGTAAGGCTGGATGATAATGCCCGCATCCTGGAGCGTTTTTTCCAGCTTCTCCATCACTGCGCGCCGCTTGTCGGCATCGGCAATCGACAGGGCCTCTTCGAGCGTCTTGTCGAATTCTGGATCGGACCAGCCGGCTTCGTTCCAGGCTTCGCCCGAGCGATAGGCCAGCGCCAGAACCTGCACGCCGAGCGGGCGCATGTTCCAGTTGGTCGTCGAGAACGGATACTTCGTCCAGTTGTTCCAGAACGAAGATGACGGAATGATCGTCCGCTTGATCTTGATCCCGGCGTCGCGGATCTGGGCGGCGATGGCGTCGGTGGTGTTCTTCCGCCAGTCATCGTCGATGGAGATCAGCTCATGCTCGAAATCGGACTGACCGGCATCTGCCAGAAGCTTTTTCGCTGCTTCCGGATCCCGCTTGATCATCGGCAGCTTGAAGTATTCCGGATGCATCGGTCCGACATGGTGGTTTTCGGCCACGCTGCCGGCTCCGCCATACCCGATCTGCAGGACGATGGAATTATCGACGGCAAGCTGAAGAGCCTGACGAACGCGAACATCGTCATAAGGCTTGTTGGAGACGTTCATGCGGGCAACGATGGTCGCCGCGGTGATCGCTTCCGACTTCTTCAGGTCCAGGCTGTCGAGAATTTCGACGAAATCCGCCGTGGTCTGGTAGTTGACGTGGACGTCGCCTGCTTCGAAGGCTGCGACCTCGGCCGCCGGATCGGTGCCGTAATCGGTCCATTCGATGGCGTCGAGATAGGCCTCGCCACCCCACCATTTGCCATCCTTGCGCCGCACGCAGCGGGCGGATACACCAACTTCGAGCGAGTCCAGCTCAAACGGGCCTGTGCCGACCGGAGCCTTGGACAGATCTGCACCGTTCTTGTCGAAGTCGCGATGCACGATCAGCGCCGGATAGTCGGTCATACCCGGGATGATGCTGATGTCCGGCTTCGGCAGGGTGAGCTTGACGGTGTGGCTGTCGACCTTGGTGATGGCGCCGTCGAGTACCTTGTTGGTGGCAGGATCGATCATGGTCGCCATGCGGCCGGCCATCGAGTTACCCTCGACGTCCTTTTCGCACCAGCGGGTGATGTTAAAGATGACGTCATCCGCATCGAACGCGTCGCCATTGTTCCAGGTAACGCCCTTGCGGACCTTGAGGACATATTCGGTCGCGGTGTCGTTGACTTCCCAGCCTTCAAGCAGCGCGGGCTCGAAAGTGTAAGCCGATGTATAGGACACCAGGTTCTCACAAACCTGCCGCGCGACATTGCCCATTTCCGACCAGTCGAAGATCCGGGGATCAACCACACGGCGAACAGACATGGAAACCTTCAGCGTGCCGCCCTTCTTTCCAGCGGCCTGCGCTGTGCTGGGTGCCGCCATGCCGAGCAGGCCGTAAGCGGTTGCCGTTGTCGCGCCGAACGCGCTGGCAAGCGCGAGGAATTCGCGCCGGTCCATCTTGCCTTTTTTCGTGTCGGTCGCCCAGCTGCTGACCATATGGTGCAGCGGCCGTCCGGAACGGTCTTTGAATTCCCTGTTCATTTTTGTCTCCCAGTTTTGTAATGGTGCGCCGGAGCACGCTTGGCGCGGATCTTAATGCTCTCAAAACGACAGGCAAAGTGTCGTTTGTAGAACATTTGATGGCCAGTAGTGCTAAATAACGCTGGAGCAGGCGTTCAAGGCAATCGGAACATTCCTGCCGGTATTTCGCCTCCTGTTCAGATCCATTGAAATCGAACGTGTGAGCGAGCTTTGTTCATTTTTATATTACTCTCACTGTTCGACTGCGAACGCAGATTCAACACTGTCAGCACGGCAAACATTCATGTTCGAATAGCCATGAAGACGCTACGTTTCGTTAATTAATAGTCATCATGAGCAACGGCTAATGCCGATGTCAAAGAATTTATCTATTAGCGACATCGAGTGTGCCGGAGAACCGAATCGACTGGTGTGAGCGCGGAATTCCGCCGTTCCGCAACTGTTCAAAAAAGGACGTAGAATGCGCGTAGAAGACGCTCTGAGAGAAGATTTAGCCCTCGTCGGAATTTTGAACGAAGCCGAGATTCCGCACGTCAACAGTATCGATAATAGCGGTTTTATCTGGTTCTTGGAGACGGCGGATTATTTTCGCGTCGCCAGGGACGGTGACACGGTTGCGGGTTTCCTCATCGGCTTCCTGCCCGGACGCCCCTATGACAGCCTCAACTATCGATGGTTTGGGGACAGGTATGCGTCATTTCTTTATGTGGACCGGATCGTGGTCTCGCCTGCAGCACGTGGACTGGGCGTCGGGCGAAAACTCTATGAGGATTTTGCAAAATTCGCGGCGGGCCGGGCCGAGCGGCTGACTTGCGAAGTCAATGTGCGGCCGTCAAACGAGGGTTCTCTCCGCTTTCACCATGCAATTGGCTTCACAGAGGTCGGCCGTCAGGAAACGGAAGGCGGGACCAAGGAAGTGTCTCTGTTGGCGATGGATCTGACCGGGAATATCGCGCTGGGGGACGTTACGTCAGGGAACACCAAGTAGGATCAGAACAGGGCGTAAGGATCCTTTATGGGATGATCGTTCGAATGTCGGATCCATCCTTTAACCACTCGGTAAACGAACCAGAGCCAACCAAGGAAGCCAACTAGCCAGGCAAAGGGTAGAAGTATCCAAGTCGCCGCTAGAGCGAAGGCGAGAACGTAAATGATTGCCTGTATCCAGAAGGTGCGGATCTGCCAGGTGATGTGCCCCTCCAGATCTGTTCCGTCCAGATCCCGGCGTTTCAGATATGCGAGAATGACTCCGAGAACCGACGGCAGGCCGAAGACGATCGCTGCACCATAGAGCCCATAGACGATATGCACAGCGAGCCGGTCGTTCTCCGAGAGCTCAAGGGAGAAAGGGAGCGGGCGCTGCCGGGCCACCTGATTGCCGTTGTTCGGATTTGTTTCGGCCATGTGCAGTCCTGTTCCTTTCCCTGTCGGGGGCCAGCCCTTAACGTTGTCCCGGTGACTTGATCATTCAATAGCCCGTCGCGGGGGTGGCAGGAAGAGGAAGCGTGGCAATGATAACGAATGAAGGAAGAGGTCCCGCCGTTGATCTTTACAGCGACACGGTTTCGCGCCCGACCGCTGCCATGCGGCAAGCCATGGCTGAGGCGGAAGTTGGCAATGAGCAGGCGATGGAAGACCCGACCGTAAACATTCTGTGTGAGCGCGTCGCTGCCTTGCTGGGTACGGAAGCCGCGATGTTCCTTCCGTCCGGAACCATGTGCAACGAGATAGCCTACAGGGTCTGGGTCGACCGGGGAGAGGAGATCATCCTCGAAGAGAGTGCACATGCGCTGCATTTCGAGGCGGGCGGACCTGCTGCTCTTGCCGGCGCAATGGTGAGGACCCTGAAGGGGCGTCGCGGCATCTTCGATGCGGCCGACCTGGAGACCGTCATTCGTGCGCCGCGCGGCCACCACGGTCAGCGCCAGAAACTGGTGAATATCGAGAATACGGCCAATCTCGGCGGAGGCGCTGTCTGGCCGCTCGAAACCGTTGCCGAAGTTGCCAATTGCGCGCGCGGGCACGGGCTCAAGGTCCATATGGATGGTGCGCGGCTGCTGAACGCGGTTGTTGCGTCCGGTACACCGGCATCTGCCTATGGTGTTCTGTGCGACTCTCTCTGGATCGATCTTTCGAAGGGTCTGGGTTGCCCGGTTGGGGGCGTGCTGGCCGGCAGTGCAGAATTCATCGATCGGAGCTGGCTCTTCAAGCATCAGTTCGGTGGAGCGATGCGGCAGGCTGGAATTATCGCTGCCGCCGGCGTCTATGCTCTCGATCACCATATCGACCGGCTGGCCGAGGATCACGCCAACGCTCGTTACCTTGCCGAAGGAATTGCGTCGATCCCGGGCTTGTCCGTTGCGGTCGACGAAATCGAGACCAACATGGTGTATTTCGATGTGACAGCACCGGCTCTCGATGCGGCGGGGCTGTCCGAGCGCTTGATGCGGGAGCACAAGGTGCGGATCGGCTCCATGGGACCGCGCCGGATGCGCGCCGTGACCCACATCGATGTCACTCGCAGCGGCATTGAGCAGGCATTGACGGCGATCAAGGCTGTGATGGAAGCGGCCTGAGCAGGCTCAGGCGTCCGTCAGTGCCTGCTCAAGGTCGGTGTCCGTAAACTGGGTGCCGGCCGTCCGGGTACCTTTCATGTCTGCTCCGGTCAGATTGGCACCTTTGAACTTGGCGCCTGAGAGATCGGCATTGCGGAGCAGGGCGCTTTCCAGGTCGGACGGCCAGAACCGTCCGGTCGGATTCCCATTGGCGTCCTTCAGTTCCACCGGATAAAGCAATGCGCCATTAAGCTGTGCATCCGTGAGGTCGGCTGAAATCAGCTTCGTGCCGGAGAGATCCGAATCCCGAAGATCGACCCGGTTGAGCTTGGCCCCGGTGAGGTCTGTCATCACCAGTTGGGCGCGGCGCATCTTGGCGCCGGACAAATCCACGTCGCGCAGGTCCGCGCCGGACAGGTTGATATCGCTCAGATCGACATCTTTCAGGTTTGCTCCGGCGAGCTGCGCGCGGGTGCCGCCGCGTCCCTGTTCGCGTATCCAGAGTTCATGATCGTTGACGATGTCGCGGAGAGAGCGGCTGCGGTCTCCGGACTCTGTCACCAGTTGGGCGCCGCTGAGATTTGCTGTCGAAAGATTGACCCGCTCAAGAATTGCGCTGCTGAGATCAGATCCGGCAAAGCTGGTTTCTGAAATCAGGGCGCCGCGCAGGTTCGCGCCTCTGAGATTCGCGCCGATAATCTTTGCATGCGCGAGGTTGGCGCCGGACAGATCCGCTCCTGTCAGGTTTGCATTCTCGAGGTTCACACCGCTGAGGTTTGCGCCGCAGAGCAGGGTGTTTTCCAGGTTGGCGCCGATCATGCTGGAATCTGACAGGTTGGTTCCGGACAGATTGGCGTTGTTGATGTCGGCGTCATCCATGGTCGAGGAGGACGCATCGGCGCGGATAAAGGTCGGCCGCTCGCCTGTAAGGTCGTTGATGATGGCGCCGCCGCGCATGTCGGCTTCCTTCAGATTGGCCCCACCGAGATTTGCTCCCCGGATGCTCGCACCGCGCAGATCGGCACGCATCAGGACAGCGTTCGTCAGGTCCGAATCATCCAGATTGGCGCAAAACAGGTCTGCATAACTGAGGTCGGCGCCGGACAGCAGCGTGTTTGCGAAATTGACGCCTGACAGACGCGCCGACTGCAGGTTCACGCGTGCCAGCTGAAAGCCCGTGACCTCGAGGCCGGACAGATCGGCGCGCACGCCGCCCGGCTTTCGCTTCAGCCAGCGTTCGTGGCTCTCAATGGCTTTAAGGATATCGTCCGGCGTCATCGACTCAGATTTCTTTCCATTAGTATGGGGTCGCCGATAAACGGGCAGTATAGAGCCCCCCGAAAGTCCGGTTCAGCTCAACAACGATCATGGCCAACCGTCCACGATAATACCAAGGCACGGATTGATAAATTCACGAGACGGCCTGATGGCATCCTCGACACGTGCCTGCAAGCTGAGGCGCTCGCAATAGTCCTTGAGGGCGGTGAAGCCCGGGGTTTGGGCTATATCGTTCGTGGCGATACCCACTTTCTTGAGCAAAAGAGTCTGAAACGGCGCGTTCTCCGTATTCCTTAGCAGATAGATCACGAATCCGCTCGCCCGTCGTTCCTCCTCCGCGCCTCTCTGCTCCCTCACATCATCGGCGACGCGATCAATAAGCTTTTCGATCTCGTTGCTGAGCTTGGTGAGTTGCTCGGCTTTTTGCTCTTCATCAATCAATGCGGGGCAATCCCGAATGGCCAGTCTGTAGAGTAAAACATTACGTTTTGTTCAAGCGAAGCATTCGCACGTTTCCATGCCCTAGGGTCAAGAAGAATTTCCTTGGAAACTGGCTGTGCGAAGTCGTTGTGCCGCTTGATTTCGTGGTTTTTCAAGATTAGCTGTCGCCGACTTTCTCATCGGTTTTAGCGTCTGCAAGTTGCTCGGTTTTAAAGATCGCGTCCGTCAAATTCGCCCGTGTCAGATCCGCGCCGGAGAGATCGGCACCAGAAAGATCCGCCCCGGCGAGGTTTGCGTTCCTCAGATCAGCGTCCTTGAGGTTTGCATTCACCAGCTTGGTGCCGGACAGGTTGGCCGGCCATTTCCGCCCTGTAAGCTGGCCTTTCTGATCTTTCAGATCGACCGGCGCAATCACGGCATGCGAAAGATCTGCATCGGTCAGGTCCGCATGTGCGAGATTAATCCCTTCCAGGGTTGCTCCGCTGAGGTTGGTCCCTTTCAGATTGGTGTTGGACAAATCGGACATAACCAGCAGCACGTTCGAGAGATTTGCGCCGCTGATATTGGCCCCGTGCAAGTCCGCTCCGGACAGGTTGACTGCCGCAAGGTCGATGAAGCTGAGGTCGGCATTCTTGAGGATAGCGCGGTCACCCAGACGTCCGTCTTCCCGGATCCAGACATAATGCATGTTGAGGACTTCGCGGACTTCGAAAGGCAGCGAATCCTCGTTACGGACCATATTGGCGCCGGTCACGTCCGCTCCGGACAGGTCGCACCCGTCTAGATTGGCTCCTGACAGATTGGCATGTTTCAGGATTGTATTGTCGAGCAGGGCGCCAGACAGATTGGCATCCTGCAAGTCAGCACCGGAAAGATCCGCCTCGACCAGAACACAGCCGGACAGATTGGCTCCTTTGAGGTCTGCCTTGCGCAGGTTTACGCCGGAGAGGTTAGCGCCGGCCAGTTGTGCGCCCGCCAGGCTGGCATTCGGCATGGCCGAATAGCTGAGATCGGCGCCTTGTTGGTTCGAAGTAGGGCCGTCCCGCTGGCCCTCGTCATCATCGGTGCCGAACATCAGCGTGCCGCCGCGGAAGTCGGCGCCGACAAGATTGGCGCCCTTGAAGGCGACGTTGCGGATGGATGCACCACGGAGATCCGCGTTCTGAAGGTCAGCATCCCGAAGATCGGCGCCGTCCAAAACAGCGCAGAACAGGTCCGTATGGCTGAGATTGCTGCCTGCCAGGATGGTTTTTTGCAGATTGGCGCCGGACATTTTCGCAGATTTCAGATTCACTTTTTCGAGCGTGAAGCCGGCCAGATTGGCGCGCGCCAGATTGGCCCGAGACCCGCTATGGGCGCGACTCAGCCATTTTTCATGCTCGTCCAGGATATTCGCGATTTCCTGAGGCGTCATTTCAGTGAACCATGCCCATGATCAAGACGCTCTTTCTTGAGTGTTTGTAAAACTGTGTTGATTCCACACAGAACAATAGCCGTCAGGGAGCATATGTGGAAGCGCCAAGAGGTAATCTGCAACCAAGGGCAACTTCGCATTCCCAAATGGAACAGTGCATTTAGTACCCGATATTAATGTAGGTAAAATTTATTCAAAAATTCCAGATGTTTTTTGAGCTTCCCTTTGGATTTGTAGGCTTGTCGGTACGACCTTACTCGGCTGCTTGACTGGCGGAGCCGTCTGGTTGGCGTTTGGGGGATTCACCCGGCGTCTGTTTTCCGGGTTCCACGAGGCTGAGGCAGAGCGATAGCAAGGGTGGGATGATGGCGAGCGTCAGCACGGCTGAAAGGGAAAGGCCACCGATCACCACGGAGCCGAGGCCGCGATAGAGTTCCGAGCCGGCGCCGGGGAACACCACAAGCGGGAGCATCCCGAGGACGCTTGTCAGTGTCGACATGAAGATTGGCCGGATACGATTTCGGGTCGCCTCGACAATCGCGGCGCCGGATTCCATGCCGTCCTCGCGTATGTGGTGCAGGGTCTGGTGCACCAGCAGGATCGCGTTGTTCACCACAATCCCGATCAGGATGACGAAGCCGAGCAGGGTCAGCATGTCGAGATTTTGCCGGATGAAGATATTGAGAGTGGCCAGTCCGACCACGCCGCCGGCAGTGGCCAGGGGGACCGAGAAGATAATCACCAGCGGATAGAAGAAGCTCTCGAACAGTACGGCCATGACCAGATAGACGATGACCAGCGCCATCACCAGGTCGAGCACCATTTCGTTCCAGGTCTGGGCCAGCTTGTCGGCCGTTCCGGACATCCGGATGCTGACGCCGGGCGGCAGGCCCGCATCTTCCATTGGCGTGATCACCTCGTCCCGCATCTTGTTCAATGCCGCTTCCAGCGGCATGCCGGAGGGAGGAGAGACGACAAGGGTGATGGTCCGCTCCCGTCCGACATGACGGATCTCGGTCGGGCCGGTGGTCACCACCACGCTGGCGAGGGAACCTGCGGGGACGATCTTGCCTTCCCGCGTGACAACAGGCAGGTCAGAGATGCCTTGAGTCTCCAGAATATGATTCTCGGGGCCAGTCAGCGTCAGGTCGATACGCTCGCCCTGCACGGTGATTTCTGCCACACGGATACCATCGTTATAGGCATCGACCGTGAAACCGAGATCACGGGCGGTTACACCATTGTCGGCAAGAAGCGTACGGTCGGGCACAACACGGACTTCCGGTGCGCCGAGCGACAGGGATGGCAGGGGGCGTATCTGCGTGCCTTCATCCCTTGGGAAAGCCTTGCCGACCCTGAAGAAGGTCTTCTGGGCGATTTCCGTCAGCCCTTCGAGCTCACCGCCAGAAATATCGAGATCGATCGAGCTGGTTCCCCCGACACCGCGTCCGAAGAGAGAACTCTGGCGGAAGAATCCGAATGTTCCAGGTTCCGTGAATAACGAGCGCCGGAGGACCGGTATCAGGTCTTTTGCCCGGGTCGGGTCGGCTGCCGCGGCACCGACGATGACATTGGCCCGAAAAGCGACGAAGAAGAACCGCGACATGGTCGGGGTGCCATCCTCCATGACTTTCTTCGTTTCTGAGAAATCCCAGATCGGCTTGGTCGCGTTTTCAAGCTTGGTGGCAATCTCGGACATGGTGTCCAGATTGTAGCCGGGCGGGGGCTTCACGAAGCCGATAACCAGATTCCGGTTGCCTTCCGGCAGATAGTCGAGTTCGGGAAGCATGGCCCAGGTTGCCACGATGCTACCGGCCGTCATGCCGATAATGACGGTGAGGGCGAGGATGCGGTTTTTAACCACGGCACGGGTCTGCTTCATGACAAGGGTCAGGAAGCCATGGGCAAAAGAGTCGATCACCGGAATGCGCCGGGTTGCGCTCAGGTCGCCGATCTCGTTCTTCAGCAAGCGGCTCGCAAGTGCAGGAACGACCGTCGCGGAAACCACCAGCGACAGGCAGACCGCGACGGAAATGGCAACAGCGATATCCCGGAACAACTGCCCGACTTCCAGTTCCATCACCAGGATCGGGATGAACACCATGACCGTGGTCAGCGAGGAAACCAGCACCGCGCCCCAAACCTGCTGGGCGCCACGGTAGGAAGCCTCATTTGGCTCGTGGCCAAGCTGCCGCAGGCGGAAAATGTTTTCCAGCACGACGATTGCGGCGTCGACCACCATGCCGACAGCGAAGGCAATGCCGGCCAGCGAGATGACATTGATGGAGCGGCCGAGTGCCGCCATGGCAACGAACGACCCGATGACGGAAACCGGGATCGCCAGACTGATCACCAGCGTGGCATTGCCACTGCGCAGGAACAGGTAAAGCACCAGCGCGGCCAGGATGCCGCCGACCCAGATATTCTGGCGCACCAGGTCAATTGACGAGTCTATATAGGTGGTCTCGTCATAGACCTGGATCATCTTCAGATCCCGCGCGGCAAGGTATCCCTCGTTTAGCTCGCCGATCGCCCGGCGAACCTCAGCCATGACTTCGATCACGTTCGCACCGGTCTCCCGGTACATCGGTACCGCGAGCGCAGGTGTCCCGAATTGCCGGATACGTGCAACCGGGTCCTTGTGGCCCATGCTTACTGTGGCGACGTCCGAGACGGTGACGCGGGCAACCCGCCCGGAGATCGAATCCTCGATGGAGCGCAGCACAACGCCGCGCACATTCTCCATGCTCTCGAAATCGCCTTCCGTGCGGACCACATAGCGGCGCTTGCCCTCATCGACAGCACCGGCCGAGATCGACGCATTGGCTGAGCGCAGGGAGGCAAGCACATCCGGGATGGTCAGCTGATACTGGGCGAGCAACTGCGGGTCGACTTCCACCCGCATTTCGCGCTCTGCACCGCCATAGATGCGGGCTTCGCCGATCCCTGAAATCCGCTCGATCCGGGCTTTAACGTAATCCTCGGCGAAATCGCCATATGTGTGGATCGGTGTGTCGTTTCCGTCCTTGCGCAGGATCACGGCCCAGGCGATGGCGTTGTCTTCGGAGCCGGCTGTCTGGAATGTCGGCTCGTCCACCTCGTCCGGGTAGTTGCCGACCCTGTCCAGTCGGTTGGAGACGAGCAGCAGCGACTTGTCCATATCGGTGCCGGGGGAGAATTCCAGCGTGATGCGGCCGCGTCCGTCCTCGGAGCTGGAAATCATCGATTCCAGCGCTTCGATACCGCGCAGTTCGTCTTCCTGACGGTTGACGACTTCGCGTTCAATCTCGGCGGGGGCCGCTCCGCCCCAGTTGGTCGTGATTGTAATAACCGGCCTGTTCACATCCGGAGCAAGCTGGATCGGGATGCTTTGCAGGGCAACGACACCGAACATCACGACCATCATGACGATGGCCAGAACCGCGACGGGTCGCTGGATCGAGTACCGGATCAGCGTGTCCATCGACTCAGCCTTTGACCTGGACGGCTACCGGCTCGCCGGGGCGCAGGCGTTCGTTGCCCTTGATCACCACGGTCTCGCCAACAGACAGGCCATCCAACACTTCAAACCGGTTGCCGAGAGATTCGCCGATGGTGACCGGCCGCATTTCTACCTTGCCGTCGATCACCACATAGACCCGGGGCTGACGGCCATCCAGCAGCAGGGCATCCTTGTGAACGCTGATCACCTGACGCACCAAGCCGATGGGAATGTGAACGGTGACGCTTTGGTTTTCGGCAATTTGCGTGGCGCCTTCTGGCAAGCTCGCCGAGAACCGGACGGCCCTGCTGCGGGTGCGCGGGTTTTCCTCCGGAATGACCGCTCTCACCTCGACAGTCAGCGTCTGCCCGTTTTGCAGCACGGCTTTAACCGGAGCCCCGGGATGCAGGCCGGAGAGCCTCTGTGCAGGGACATCGGCCTCGATCTCCAGGTCCTTGTCATTCATCAGGGTGACGATGGCATCGCCTGCCTGGACATAGCCGCCCGCGACGACGTGCCGGGCCAAAACTACGCCGTGATAGGGCGCGCGGATCGAGGCGTCGGCGAGGGCGATTTCAGCCAGGTTTAAGTCAGCTCGCGCCCGTTCGGTTTCCGCTTCGGCCTCCGTGGAACTGGCGATCGCGGCTTCCAGGTCGCGTTGTGCATCTTCCAGGGCGTTTTTGCGAAAAGCATTGGAGCCGCGCAATTGCTCGGTCCGAGCCAGGGCTTGTTGAGCTTTGGCCCGGTTCGCCGTTGCTCGCTCGCGCTGGGCTTCCGCTTTCTTCAGCTCCGATGCCCGCAGCTGCCGTTCCGCCCGCAGCCTGTTGTCGGAAAGCCGGGCCAGTATGGCGCCTTTCTCGACCCGCTCGCCCGCTCGGACCGTAACGTCGGCGACCCGCTCAGAAATCCGGGTCGCGACGGGGCCGAGCTGGACGGCGACGAACTGTGCCGTAAATGGAGCTGTCTGAGTAAGGGACTCTTCGCTGACCTTGTCGACCTCTACGGGGCTGGCCTTTCCTTGCCCGCGGGCAAGGTCTGACATGCCGATGGTCAGCGTGGCCGCGAGCACCGCGCAGAGAAGGACTCGAGGCAGGTTTATCAACATTGCTGGCATTTAGCGCACGCCTTCTGATGCCAAGAAGTCACGAGATCCGCGTCGGTGAAATCAAGACTGGTTGCTCTGGAGGTAGCGAAGATATGTCTATTTTGCCGGGTATCTATACCAATCGCAAATAAATCAACGAGCGATCGGTACGCATCTCGACAAGTTGTTGCTGGATGGAACTCCGACCTTCTTGGTAAGAACGAAGGACGAGATAAAATCCGTCGCTGGTGACCGGAAAAAGTTGGGGGAGAAACGACGTGGGGACAATTCTGTATACCCATGCGGATAGTTTTGGACATGACCCGGGACGCATGCATCCGGAACATCCGGCGCGCCTGAAATCCGTGCTGACTGCGTTGTCCGCCGAGGAGTTCAACGGGCTGGAGCGTCGGGAGGCACCCAAAGCCTCCGTTGAACAGATCGCCAGGGCACATCCTCTCGACTATGTGGAAGCGATCCTGGAGGCCGTGCCCGAGACTGGCGAGCGGTCGATTGACGGTGACACGGTGATGTCACCCGGCACCGGCGATGCTATCCTGCGCAGCTCCGGGGCGGTTTGCGCAGCGGTTGACGCCGTGCTTGGCGGTGAGGCGCAGAATGCATTCTGCGCCATGCGTCCGCCCGGACATCATGCCGAGCCGCGCACGCCGATGGGCTTTTGCTTCTTCAACCAGATTGCCGTCGGAGCAGAGCATGCCCGCGCGGCGCACGGACTCCGACGCGTTGCGATTGTCGATTTCGATGTGCATCACGGCAATGGGACGCAGGCGATCTTCGAAGCGGATGGCGGTGTGTTCTATGCATCGACGCATCAGTCGCCGCTGTTTCCCGGCACAGGCCATCAGAGCGAGCGCGGTGTCGGCAATATCGTGAATGTGCCGTTGCCACCGATGTCCGGTAGCGAGCAATTCCGGGCGGCCATCACTGAAATCATTTCCCCGGCCCTGATCGAATTCCAGCCGGAACTGTTGATGATCTCTGCTGGGTTTGATGCCCATATAGATGATCCTCTGGCCTCGCTCTGCCTGACGGAAGAGGACTTTTCCTGGGTGACCGAGGAGCTCATGCGGGTGGCTGATCTTGTCTGCGACGGCAAGATCGTCTCCACGCTTGAGGGCGGTTATGACCTTGAGGCATTGGCAGAATCGGCGGCGGCTCATGTGCGCACTTTGATGAGTGCCGCCTGACATCGAAAAGCGGGCGGGGCTCCCTTGTATCGGGGGCGTCCCGCGCCTATTGTCGGGCACTGGCCCGAAGGAGACCGACGTGAGCGAGACACCATCCCCCGAAATCAAAGGCCTCAGCTTCGAAGAGGCCCTGACGCAGCTTGAAGAGATCGTCGGCAAGCTTGAATCCGGGAACGGGACTTTGGACGACGCCATCAACGCGTATGCGCGTGGGGCGGAGCTGAAATCCCATTGCCAGAAGAAGCTGGACGAAGCGCGCATGAAGGTCGAAAAGATCCGGAAATCGGATGCTGACGGCGCCGTGTCTGCCGAACCGTTCGAAGCGTGAGCTTCAATTTTTCCGACATTGATCAGGATCACCGCCGCTTATGACCCAGCTTAAAGACGCGATGGCAACGACCGCGCGCGAAGTTGAGCGCGTAATGGATTTCCTGCTGCCGAAAGCGGATGACGCCGAGGCACGGGTGTTCCAGGCCATGCGTTATTCCAGCCTTGGCGGCGGCAAGCGGTTGCGGCCGTTCATCGTTGCGCAATCGGCCAAGATGTTCGCCGTCGATGAACGGTGCGCTCTTCGGGTCGGCGCGGCTGTCGAGTTCCTGCATTGCTACTCGCTGATCCATGACGATCTGCCGGCGATGGACGACAGTGCCCTGCGCCGCGGCAGGCCGAGCTGCCACAAAAAATTCGATGAGGCGACAGCCATTCTGGCTGGCGATGGATTACAGGCGCTGGCATTCGAGGTTTTGGCGGCGGAAGAAACCAGCTCCGATGCATTCGTACGTTCAGAACTGGTCGCCGGGCTTGCGAATGCGGCTGGCGGAGAAGGTATGGTCGGCGGCCAGATGATCGATCTGCTTGCGGAAGACCATGAGTTGGATATCGGCGCCATCACCCGCATGCAGCGGATGAAGACCGGCGCGATTTTCGCCTTTGCCGCCACAGCCGGCGCGATCATGGGGCATGCGTCCGAGCGTCACATCCATGCCCTGCATTCCTTCGCCCAGGAACTGGGGCTCGCCTTCCAGATTGCAGACGATTTGCTTGACGAAGTTGGAGATTCCAACACGACAGGCAAGCCAGTCGGCCAGGATGGCGCCGCCGGAAAAGCGACCTTCGTTTCCATTCTCGGTGTCGAACGAGCCCGGTCGCAGGCCCGGCTGCTGGCTGAACAAGCGGCGCGCACCCTTGATTTATTCGGTGAGCGGGCAGACCTTCTGAAACAGGTAGCCGCTTACGTGGTCGACCGCACGCACTGAGCCCCAGGGCTGAATTGGACCCATGACCGAACGCAGAACCCCGATTCTGGACAGAGTCACACTACCGGCTGACTCTCGCACGCTGACCGATGCGCAGCTCAAGCAACTCGCGGACGATCTGCGCCGGGAGACCATTGACGCTGTTTCCGTCACCGGCGGTCATCTCGGGGCTGGACTCGGCGTGGTCGAACTGACGGTCGCGATCCATAACGTTTTCGAGACACCGCGAGACAAGGTGATCTGGGATGTCGGCCACCAGGCTTATCCGCATAAAATCCTGACCGGCCGCCGGGATCGTATCCGCACGTTGCGTCAGGCGGGCGGACTTTCCGGTTTCACCAGGCGCTCGGAGAGTGAATACGATCCGTTCGGTGCCGCGCACAGCTCAACCTCGATCTCCGCCGGGCTCGGCATGGCCGTGGCGCGGGATCTGAAGGAAGACGACTTCAATGTCGTTGCCGTGATCGGTGACGGCGCGATGAGCGCGGGTATGGCCTACGAGGCGATGAACAATGCCGGGGCGCTGAAAAACCGGATGATCGTGGTGCTGAACGACAACGACATGTCGATCGCACCACCGGTCGGCGCGCTCAGCGCCCATCTTTCGCAACTGATTTCCTCCAAGCCTTATCGCAGCATGCGGGAGCTGGCGAAGCAGATCGCCCAGCACCTGCCGAAGCCGATGGAAGAAACCGCCCGTAAAGCCGAAGAGTTTGCTCGGGGCATGGTCACCGGCGGCACGCTGTTCGAGGAACTCGGCTTCTACTATGTCGGCCCGGTCGACGGGCATAATCTGGACCATCTACTGCCCGTTCTGCGCAATGTGCGGGACATGAAGCGGGACCGTCCGGTGCTGCTCCACGTGGTGACGGAGAAGGGCCGAGGCCATCCGTTCGGTGTGCAGGCGGCGGACAAGTATCACGCCGTGCCGAAATTCGACGTGGTTACGGGCGAAGTGAAGAAGCCGGTCTCGAACGCGCCGAATTACACGTCGGTTTTCGCTGACTCGCTGATCAAGGAAGCCGAGGCGGATGACCGTATCGTCGCGGTGACTGCCGCCATGCCGTCGGGAACCGGGATCGACAAGTTCTCCAAGGCCTTCCCGGAGCGCAGTTTCGACGTTGGCATTGCCGAACAGCACGCTGTCACCTTCGCCGCCGGTATGGCTTGCGAGGGCATGAAGCCGTTCGTTGCGATCTATTCGACCTTCCTGCAACGCGGCTATGACCAGGTCATTCACGACGTGGCGATCCAGAAACTGCCGGTGCGCTTTGCCATTGACCGGGCCGGGTTGGTCGGCGCCGATGGCGCGACCCACGCCGGGGCATTCGATCTCGCCTATCTGGGCTGCCTGCCGGACTTCGTCCTGATGGCGCCGTCTGACGAGGCCGAGTTGACGCACATGGTGGCAACATCCGCTGCAATCGACGATCGGCCGAGTGCCTTCCGCTTCCCGCGCGGGGAGGGTGTCGGTGTCGAGCTTCCTGCGCGCGGCGATTTGCTGGAAATCGGCAAAGGCCGGATTGTCCGCGAAGGCTCTAATGTCGCGCTGCTGTCTCTCGGGTGCAGGCTTCAGGAATGCCTCACGGCAGCCGACGAGCTTTCCACGCGTGGCCTGTCTGCCACCGTGGCCGATGCCCGGTTCGCCAAACCAATCGATCGGGACCTGTTGCGTCGCCTTGCAGCCGAGCATGAGGTGCTGGTCTGTATCGAGGAAGGCAGCATCGGCGGCTTTGCCAGCCAGGTGCTGCATGCTCTGGCCGAGGACGGCTTGCTCGACTCCGGATTGAAGGTGCGCCCGATGGTGCTGCCGGACCGTTTCCTCGATCATGACACTCCGGAGAAGCAATATCACGAGGCCAGGCTCGATGCCGCTGCCATCGTGACAACGGTCCTCGGTGCACTCGGTGTTGACCAGGCTTCGGCGCCGGTCCGCGCCTGACCGGCCATGGCATCGGAACGTCTCGACCTTGCCCTGGTTGAGCGGGGGCTTGCCGAAAGCCGAAGCAGGGCCCGGCATCTGATCGAGGCGGGACAGGTGACGGTCGACGGTGTCACCGTGATCAAGCCCGCGGCGAAAACAACCGAAGCCCACATTATCAAGCTCGATGACGGGGCGCTCAAATGGGCGTCGCGCGCTGGACTGAAACTTGAACATGCGCTCGATATTTTCAACATCGACCCGGCCGGGCTGGTCTGCCTCGATATCGGGGCATCAACCGGCGGTTTCACTGATGTGTTGCTGGACCGGGGGGCGCTCCGGGTGCATGCCGTCGATGTCGGCCACGGTCAGCTGATTCCGCGTCTGGTCGAGGATGAACGAGTTCATGTCTACGAACGTCTGAACGCGCGATATCTTCAGCCTGAGATGATTGGGGAGCCGGTAGGACTGGTTGTTTCCGACGTCAGCTTCATCTCTCTCAGGCTGGCACTACCTATGGCGCTGGCCTGCGCTGCACCGGGGGGGCAGCTGGTAGCGCTGGTGAAACCACAATTTGAGGTCGGGGCGGCTCGCATCGGTAAGGGCGGGATTGTCCGGGATGAGGCGGCGCGGGCCGATGCTCTTCGGGATGTCGTGAGCTGGCTCGAAAACGATGCCGGATGGACGCTTTCGGGGCAGGCGGAGTCGCCGATATTCGGAAATGATGGAAATCAGGAATTTTTAATTGCTGCGGAAAAACCGTGATAGGCTCGTTTTTGTGAATAAGAGGCGGTGTCATGACAGAAGAAAACCGCGAGGATTCTGACGAGAAATCAAGGTCGCGCCGCTCGAAGAACGCGGATGTAGAGGCCTATGATCCGGCCTGCCTCCGTTTTAGCGAGATGCTGGCTTATGGGCTCGGCTCGAGCGGCCGTTCCTGGTTGGATGCGGTACGCAAGGGCGATGACCACGATGATGCTGGGCTTGCGGAACGCGCCCGGTCCCGGGTCGAAGAGCGCGATATTAGGCGTCAGCGCAATATCGAGAGTATTTTCTCTCTCGCCCTGACCATGCTCAAGAGCGACACACCACAGGACGGGCATGTGGATCCGGATTGGTGCGTGCGCTTTATCGAGGCGGCGTCCGATTGCGGTGACAAGGCCGGTCAGGAAATGTGGGCCGCGCTGCTTACTCTGGAAGCCGAGGAAAGCGGAACGGTACCGCAGGTCACCTTTCGGGTCATGAGCACACTCAATCGCAAAATGATCCGCTGGGTCGCCATCCTGGCAAAATTCCGGATCAACAATTTCCTCGTAAGACTTTCCGATGAGTTCTTCGGTGAGCGCGAGCTGACGGGCGACTGCATTCTGCTTCTTGAGGAATATGGCCTGCTCCGCACGAATCGCGACCTCAGCAAAGTCTTTTCATCGCAGAAGACCGACAGTTTCTCGACCAATCTGCTCTATGCGGACAAGGTTGTCCGGGTGAGCCACGATGACCCCGCAGCGGATCTGACATTGCCGTGCTACCGCCTGAGCGAAGCCGGTACGGCCCTGGTCCGGGCGGCGGGACGGCTTTCCCGGGTGGAAGCGGATCTCGATTATCTGCTGGAAATCGTCAAGCTGGTCGAGGCCGAGGGCTATACGGTGGCGCAGGCTGATATCCTATCGCGGGCCTCCGAAACGGTCGTAGCCAAGCATTCGCCATTCTGCGAGCTGCGCACGCTGAAACGCTAATTCCAGACACGGCAAAAAAGACGGGCGGCGCCTTGGCACCGCCCGTACATGCAGCCAAACACCAAGAGGCTCTATGCCGTCTGGCCGCGGGCACTCGCTTCGGATTCGACGATGGTCAGCGCGCGGCAGAGCAATTTCGCCTCCTGTGCGCTGAGTTTTGCCTGGCGGGAAAGACGCCGGAGCTGTTCGGCCGCATCCCTGAGGCCGGCGTATTTCGCCGGAGCTGCTTCGAACTCCCCAGCATGGTTCCGTGTCCGGGTCTGGTTCCGGGCATAGTCTTTCCAGATGGCGACATCGTGGGTCAGGCCGCCGGCACCGTTCAGAAATAGATACATCGCGTGTTCCATAACTTTTCCTCACACGTCAGTTGTTGTTCGAAATGCCTTGTTGGTATGGAATATCGTTTTGAAAAGCCGAAAGGACAAATGATTGATTTTTACCTATCATGTTAGATATATTTACATTTGATGAGTAGGCAGCTTCCCCCTCTTACCGCGCTTCGGGCCTTCGAGGCCGCCGCTCGCCTGGGCGGTGTTTCGAAAGCGGCGGATGAGTTGCACGTCACTCATGCGGCGGTCAGCCACCAGATACGCGCGCTTGAGGATTGGTTCGGGCTGTCGCTCTTTGACCGGGCGGGCCGGCAAATCAAACTGACGGAAGCCGGTGCCAAACTGCTTTCGCCGGTCTCTGCGGCTTTTGACGGTATCGCGAGTGCTGTCGGGCTGGTCTGCGAGGATGCCAATCAGAAAGTCCTGACAGTCTCCGCTGCGCCGTCGGTCGCATACAAGCTGCTGGTGCCGCGTCTCAGCTCCTTCGCGTCGATGGAACCGGATGTCGAGGTGCATCTGCATCACTCCGTGACCCTGTCCAATTTCGTGTCGGACGGTGTCGATGTGGCAGTGCGTTTTGGCCGGGGGAACTGGCCGGGCACCGTCTCGAAGCGGATTATGGAGGGGTTCGCGCAGCCTTTTTCCAGCCCGAGCCTGCTTCAGCGCGCCGGTTACACGCTCGATGACCTGCCTCTGACGCCGGAACAGATTGCCACCCTGCCTCTGCATCACGAGGATTCGACGGAATTCTGGCGGACCTGGTTCGAGAAGGCCGGCGCACCGGGACTCCGGTTCCGAAGCGGTGCGGTGTTCCATGACGCGGCGTCAATCCTGAACGTCGCCGTTGCCGGGCAAGGGGTGGTCCTGGCGCGGCCGGCATTGGCCGAGTCGGAGCTTTGCAGCGGCATGCTGGTTGCTCTCTCGGATGTGAAAATCGAGGAAGATGCCGGGTACTACGTGGTCTATCCGCGCTCGAAATCATCCGATCCTCTGATCCGCTCATTCGAGGCCTGGGTAATTGCCGAACTCGCCCAACCAGGCGGGGGAGCGTCATATTCGGACAAGGCGCTCGCGCCATAACCTGACCCACGTCAATTGCCGTTAGTGCCCATTTTGGGCGCGCGAGATCGAGATAATGTCGCAAAGCGGACATTGGGCCGATTTGCGCTCACTCATCCTGTGGGACAACAATAGATAGCAAAGAGAGCACGTGAAAAACGACGTGCCGGTCCGGGATCTATTCCGGATACAGACTTTGACTTCAATGAATCCGACCTGCCGCTACGACGGTGGGAGCCAAGGGAGGCATTATGAGCGAAGTAGCAGACCGCACCCCTGACGGGGATGCGAATGTGATCGATACAGAATATGAAATCGGTCAACACAATATTCAGCCGAAGATCGGCCGGTTCGGAATGGACATCCATAACCCGGTTTTCGCCATCTCGGCCGGCGGTATTATCCTGCTGGTCTTCTACACGCTGGCCCTGCCGGAACAAGCGGCGGCGTTTTTCGGCTGGCTGAGGCCAACCCTGACCTCCAACTTTGACTGGTTTTTCCTGGTGGCGGGGAACATCTTCGTCATTCTGACACTGGCGTTGATTGTCTCGCCGCTTGGTAGAATCAGGCTCGGCGGGACCGAGGCAAAGCCCGACTATTCCTACACCGGATGGTTTTCGATGCTGTTCGCCGCGGGCATGGGTATTGGCCTGATGTTCTACGGCGTGTCGGAACCGATCTCGCACTTTTCGTCGTCCGTCGCTGATGGCGCGGGCTCGCCCGATAGCTGGGCACCGCTTGCCGGTGCGGCTGGCGATCCGGCCGAAGCCCATAGGCTCGGCATGGCAGCGACGATCTTCCATTGGGGGCTCCACCCGTGGGCGATTTATGCCGTTGTGGCGCTGTCCCTGGCACTGTTCTCGTACAATAAGGGCCTGCCGCTCAGCATCCGGTCGATCTTCTATCCGATTTTCGGAGAGCGGGTCTGGGGCTGGACAGGTCATGCCATCGATACATTGGCTGTTTTCGCGACCCTGTTCGGGCTTGCGACATCGCTTGGTATTGGCGCGGAGCAGGCAATAGCGGGCCTGAATTTCCTGTTCGATACTCCGGTGACAGATACGTCGAAGGTTGTGTTGATTTCCGCCATTACCGTCCTCGCACTGGTATCGGTTGTTGCTGGCCTTGAGGCCGGCGTGAAACGGCTGTCAGAGATCAACATGGTGCTGGCGGTCCTGCTGCTCGGGTTCGTCATCATCGTCGGGCCGACCCTGGCGATTGCCACAGGATTCTTCGCGAACCTGTTGGCCTATGTCGAATACCTGCCGGCGCTGTCAAACCCGTTCGGGCGCTCCGACGCGAACTTCTCCCAGGGCTGGACCTCGTTCTACTGGGCCTGGTGGATTTCCTGGTCACCTTTCGTCGGCATGTTCATCGCCCGGGTCAGCCGGGGCCGGACCGTGCGCGAGTTCCTGTTCTGTGTGCTGATCATCCCGTCCGTCGTGTCCGTGCTCTGGATGACGGCATTCGGCGGTACGGCGCTGTCTCTCTTGCAGGCAGGACATCAGGAGATCGCGGATGCGGGGCTTGAGCTGAAGCTGTTCACCATGCTGGGACAGCTGCCGCTGCACAGCATTACGTCATTTATCGGCATCGTGCTGGTGATCGTGTTCTTCGTTACCTCGTCCGACTCAGGCTCGCTGGTGATCGATACCATCACGGCCGGTGGCAAGGTCGACGCACCCGTGCCGCAGCGGGTGTTCTGGGCAACCTTCGAAGGCATGGTCGCCGTGGCCCTGCTGCTCGGGGGCGGTCTCGGCGCCCTTCAGGCGGCGTCGGTCTCGACCGGTTTGCCCTTCGCAGTGGTCCTGCTGCTGGGCTGTGTCTCGCTGGTGAAGGGGCTTATGAGCGAGCCGCGCAGCTGATCGTTATCTTTATACCGCCGGACCTGCTTGCAGGTCCGGCGGTTCTTTAACGAGATCAAGCCCGTGTCGGTTCGACCAGAAGCTGGGAGACATTGACGTTTGCCGGAGCCGTCATCGCGTAGACGATGGCATCCGCGATGTCTTCCGGGATGAGCGTTCCCGGGGCATTGTCATAGAAGGTTTGAGCCCTGCCGCCGTCGCCCCAGCGGCTTTCCGCGAATTCGGTGCGGGTCAGGCCCGGCAGGATTTCAGTCACTCTGATATCGGTCTGGGCGAAATCCATTCTGAGACCGTCGGTGAAGGCGCGGACGGCGAATTTCGAGGCATTGTAGATGCTGCCCCCTGGATAGACACGGAGGCCGGCAGTGGAGCCGAGGGTGACGATGTGGCCGGTGCCGCGCGCTGCCATCTGGTCGATCAGCGCCCGGCAAACCCGGATTGTTCCGTTCACATTGGTGTCGATGATGTCCGTCCAGGTATCCGCATCCGCCTGATCGAAGCGTGCCCGGCCACCGACATCGTGACCGGCGCAGACCACGACGCCATGTATGTTGCGCCAGCCTTCGGGCATGCGTTCGACCATCGAGGCGGCGGAAGCCGGATCGGCGACGTCCAGTTGCAGCGGAAGGCAGTGGCCCGGACGATCCTTCGCCAGGGATTGCAAGCGGTTCATCCGGCGTGCGGCGGCAATAACGCGCGCACCTTCACCCAGGAGTTGCTCCACGGTTGCGGCGCCGATCCCCGAGCTGGCCCCGGCAACCAGCACGATCTTGTCTCTTAGCTCGAATTTACCCATCGGACGCCCGTATTACACTTCACATCGCAATTGTTAACACACCTTCGCCGTCGCCTTCCTACCGGTCAAGCGGGATCCCTCATGCATTCCGCATGATGTGTGCGTCGGCCACAAGATCGATCCATCGATCGGTAAAGGCGGCGCAGAAGGCCCGGGCCCCGGCTTCGTACTGCTCCAGTTCCTTCGCGATCTGAGGGCGCCAGCCGGGGCGCTTCGCATCGAGATAGCCGGAATGCGCCGTGCTCCAGCGTTCCGCCAGTGTACGTCCGACCTCGAAATGGAACTGTGCGCCGTAGCTGACGGCGCCGACCGAATAGGCCTGGTTCTCATATGCGGCGCTTGTCGCGAGATGTGTTGCTCCGGGCGGCAGGGTGAAGGTATCGATGTGCCATTCGAAAACAGGAACATCCGGGGCGATCAAGGCTGTCAGGGGATCGTCGCGGCCGGCGGCTGTTGGTGTGACCGGGACAAAACCGAATTCCAGCGCCTGTCCGACGATATTGCCTCCGCCGTGAGCCCGGGCGAGGAGCTGGGCGCCGAGGCAGATGCCGAGCACCGGGCGGCGTGCTGTATCGAAGGCGCGCATCAGCTCCAGCAACGATGGGAAGTAGGGAGAGCCGCTGTCGTCCAGCGCATTCTGATCGCCTCCGAGCACGATCATGCCGTCATGATCGTCCGGCGCAGCGGGCAGGGACGTCCCGTTGAAAGCCTGCACGATATCGAGCGTGACGCCGCGTTCGGCGAAGGTGGCGGCCATTTCGCCGACATCGGTACCGCTGTAATTTTCGATGACGAGAACGCGCATCGCTTCAGACGGCATCGGATGTTGTCACTGTAATGCCGTGCTCTGCCAGCTCGGCCCGGGCGGCGGCTAGCGATCCATCGAGATCGATGGCCCGGCATCCGTCTTCCAGTAACGTGACCCTGAAGCCGAGTTTTGCAGCGTCGACAGCCGAGAAACGCACACAAAAGTCAGTGGCGAGCCCGATCATGACCAGATGTTTGACTGCGCGCTCCCTCAGGTAACCCGCAAGACCGGTGGTCGTGGTGTGATCGTTTTCGAAGAAGGCGGAGTAGGAATCGATCTCGCTCCGGTAGCCTTTGCGGATGATCAGATTGGCGCGATCTGTCTCGAGATCATTGTGAAAGGCGGCGCCTTTGGAGCCCTGCACGCAATGGACCGGCCAAAGCACTTGCGGGCCGTACGGCATGTCGATCTGGCTGAAGGGATCGTGGCCCGGGTTGTTGGCGGCGAAGGAGCTGTGATCGGCCGGGTGCCAGTCCTGTGTCAGGACCACGTGATCGAAACACTGCATCAGTCGGTTCGCAACCGGTACAACGGCATCCCCATCAGAGACGGCGAGGGCTCCACCGGGGCAGAAATCGTTCTGCACGTCGATCACGATAAGGGCGGTTTCACTCATGGCATTGCTCCGTTCCATCTTCTCAAGGGCACTCTAGAGATGAAGATGTGTGAACAGAACCCGTCCCGTTCGTCTGGGCCATGAAAAGAGAACGGCCCCGCTGGTGGCGGGGCCGAGAGTACATTGGGGTGGAATTCGTTCAGGGAGTTACGCGTGTTCAGGTGCCGAAGCGGGCTCCGACTTCGAGGCCCTGTTCGGCGATGAAATCTTTGGCGGAGATCTTCTTGCCGCCGTCATAGCGCACACGCTGGACAAGAATGCCGCCGCGTCCTGCATTGATGACGAATCCTTCGTCTGTAATTGCGCAGATCCGGCCGGTCCGTCCGGAGCCGTCGGCTTTCTGGCTGTCGAAGATCTGCAGCTCCTTGCCGTTCAGCGTCGTCCAGGCACCGGGCTGTGGGTTGCAGCCGCGAATCTGGTTATAGACTTCGCCCTGGCTGCGGTTCCAGTTGATCTCGCCATCCGCCTTGCGGCACCAGCCTTCATAGGTGGCTTTGGACTCGTCCTGCGGCGTATGCGGCGGGTTGCCGGCACGGATCAGGTCGATGGATTCGAGCACCGCTTCGATGCCGAGCGGGAAGACCTTGTCGAAATAGACCGAGCCGAGCGTGTCGTCCGGGGTGATCTCGACTTCCTTCTGGACGCAGATATCGCCTTCGTCGAGGCCGTCATCCGGATAGAAGATGGTGAGGCCGGTCTTGTCCGCGCCCCAGATGATCGGCCAGTTGATGGAGGAGGGGCCGCGATGCAGCGGCAGCAGGGATGGGTGGAAGCAGAGCGAGCCATGCTTCGGCACGTTTCGGGCTTCTTCCGGTATGAAGATGATGACATAGGCCATCATCATCAGATCGGCGTTCCAGCTCTTCAGTTCCTCGATCACTTCGGGCAGGGAATAATCGGCAGGCTGGCACACGGTCAGGCCGTGCTCAAGGGCGGCTTCCTTGACCGGGTCGACCGGGCGGCCTTCCTTGTCTGGCGCCGTGTAGACGGCAACGATCTCGTCTTCGCCCTTTTCCAGAATGGCTTCCAGCGCGGCCTTACCGAAGGCCTGCTGTCCGTTCAGGATAATGCGCATTGTGCTCCCTCCCCACCGCCCGGCGCGCCCCGGGCGGACATGCTGATTGAAAGGCGCGGGAGCGGAATGCCCCCGCGCCGCATCTGATTAGAACAGGCCTTCGATCTGGTCCTGATCGTTCAGTGTGATCTTCTCGGCGGCCGGGACTCGCGGCAGACCCGGCATGGTCATGATATCGCCGCAGACCGCAACAATGAACTCCGCACCGTTGGAAAGACGGACTTCCCGGATCGGAAGCGTATGGCCGCTGGGGGCGCCCTTCGCGTTCGGGTCGATCGAGAAGCTGTACTGCGTCTTGGCGATGCAGACCGGGAACTTGTCGGCGCCGAGCGCTTCGAAATCCTTGATCTGGTTCAGCACCTTCTGATCCGCAACCACACCGTCCGCATCGTAGATGTTCTTGGCGATGGCTTCGATCTTCTGCAGCAGGCCGAGATTTTCATCATAGAGCGGCTTGAAGTTGGCGCTGCCGCCTTCGACCAGTTCAACCACCTTCTTGGCCAGATCCTCGGTGCCGGCGCTGCCGTCGGACCAGTGGGTGCAGATGATGGCGTCGACGCCGACGGAGGCCAGCTCGTCACGGACGGCGTTGATTTCCGCATCCGTGTCGGTGATGAAGCGGTTCAGTGCGACCACGACCGGCACACCGAACTTCTTCGTGTTCACCACATGGCGCTTGATGTTCGAGGTGCCCTCGACCACGGCGGCGATATTCTCCGTTCCGAGATCTTCCTTGGAGACCCCGCCATGCATTTTCAGCGCCCGGACAGTGCCGACGACGACTGCCGCTGACGGCTTCAGGCCTGCCTTGCGGCATTTGATGTCGAAGAACTTCTCGGCGCCGAGATCGGCACCGAAACCGGCTTCGGTCACCACATAGTCGCCCAGCTTCAGGGCGGTTTTGGTTGCCATCACCGAGTTGCAGCCGTGTGCGATGTTCGCGAACGGGCCGCCATGGATAAAGGCCGGGTTGTTTTCCAGCGTCTGTACCAGGTTCGGGGCCAGGGCATCGCGCAGCAGCACGGTCATGGCGCCGTTGGCATCGACGTCGCGGGCGAAGACCGGCTTCCGGTCGCGGGTATAGGCAACGATGATGTTGCCGAGGCGGCGCTTCATGTCCTCAAGATCAGTCGACAGGCAGAAGATCGCCATCACTTCGGAGGCGACGACGATGTCGAAGCCGTCCTCGCGCGGGAAGCCGTTGGCAACACCGCCGAGAGAATTGGTGATCTGCCGGAGCGCCCGGTCGTTCATGTCCATGCAGCGCTTCCAGGTCACCCGGCGCTGGTCGATCTGGAGCTTGTTACCCCAGTAGATGTGATTGTCGATCATTGCGGCGAGCAGATTGTTCGCAGCGGCAATGGCGTGGAAATCACCGGTGAAGTGCAGGTTGATGTCTTCCATCGGCACGACCTGGGCGTATCCGCCGCCGGCGGCCCCGCCCTTCATGCCGAAGCACGGGCCGAGGCTCGGCTCGCGCAGGCAGATGATGGCTTTCTTGCCTATCCGGTTCAGCGCGTCACCGAGGCCGACAGACGTTGTGGTCTTGCCTTCGCCGGCTGCGGTCGGGTTGATGCCTGTGACCAGCACCAGCTTGCCATCGGGGCGGCTCTGAAGAGACTTGATGTAGTCGAGGTCGATCTTGGCCTTTGTATGGCCGAAAGGCTGAAGCGACTCGGACGGGATTCCCAAATTATCGCCGATCTCCATGATCGGTTTCATTTTCGCTTCGCGGGCGATTTCAATATCGGACATGACCATGGTCTTTTGACCTCCCCTGGCGTGGTGCGGCTTCCGAGGCCCCGAAACGGGCCTGTCACCTTTGTTCTTGGTATATTGGTATACCAAGTACCTGATGGCGTAAACGAAAGTTTTCGGTCCTCGGAAATGGGTTGCAATGTTGCGTTGTCATTTGGTCGTGCCGGGTTTTTCGGCGCTATAAAATTTCCGACCTGTTCTGAACCGTGATTGTCATCCGGCTCGATAAGAGCATGTACGGTCGCGCGAGGCCGGAGGTTCTTCCAGCAGGCGACAGGGCAACCGGGAGAGGAAAACTTTAGGGGATATTGAGGGTTACACCGCCGCGACGTAGGGATCGAGGGACACCATGTCCTTGCCGAGAGCCATCGGGACGCATTCTTGCGGAAAGTCGTTGTGAAACTCGGCGCCGGAGGCCTCGGCACGGTCAAGGAACGCGTCCAGATGTTCCATGGCGCCGGTCGGCAGATCATGCAGCACCATTAAGGTATGATCTTGGGATGCTATCTGCCCAAGCGCGCGTTCGACCCACCCTTCAGGGTCGGCCCAGTCTCTCGGAATCGCATTCCACAGGACGCAGCTATAGGCCTTGCGGTGGAGAAACTCGACCACCTGCGGATTCAACAGATGCGGACCCAGTTTGCCGCCGCCGCCGAACGGGCGGAACAGTTTCTCGGTCTCGCCGGTTTTGGCAACTAGCGCGTCGGTGCGCTCCAGCTCGTCAACCGCCGCCAACGGATCTTCCATCTGTCCGAGCGGTGTGGTGTGGGTGAATGTGTGGTTGCCGATCCTGTGGCCTTCTTCGCGGGCCCGGATGGCAAGTTCCATCCGTTCCGGGTCCAGCAATTTCTGCCCGACGACGAAGAATGTCGTCTTGAGGCCGCGCCGGGCGAGGATATCCAGAACCCGGGGCGTGACCTCCGGCTCCGGGCCGTTATCGAAGGTAAGCGTGAGTTTTGACATGGGTCCATTCCGGCATCGGGGTCTCGTATTGTCAACGTCGCCCGCTCGATCAGGCGGAAAGCTCTTCAAGGATGGCGCGGCAACCGGATACGCCTTGCGTATAGACCGCCTCCAGCCATGCCGGGTCGTCGCAGAAGAGAGCATCCCGAAGCTCCGTTTTTATCCGGCGGCCAAGCGGCGTGTGCAGATCGCCATGGAATTTCAGCCAGGTGTCCGCCCTGTGCATTGTGACGATGTGGTCTACCGGGTAGGTGCCGAATTCCAGGATGACCTTGATGGGTTTCAAAGGGCAGGCGACATCGTCCAGCACGTCGCAGGCGACATGACGGATCTGGCTGCTTGCTGCGTCCGTCCTCGGCTCTTTGTCTCGGCGTATCGCTTCCAGAGCACCGTATTCCCCAAGCCCCGTATGTAGATCAGCAATTGCCAGCCGGTCCGCTCCAGCACCGTGTCGGGCGACGACTCCTGCGAGGTTCGCGATCGTCCAGCTCCGCGACGTGCCGCCGAAGAAGAGGCCGTCCGGATGGGTATACTGACCGGCCAGAACTTTCCGGCTGAACTTCTCGAAGCCGTTTTCCGCGATGTAAGCCGCGATCCGGGCCTCGGCCTTGTCCCGTTCCGGACCCGACCAGACTGCCGGGCAGAGCGCGTCATGCAGCGCATCGTAATCCGGGTTTTGCGGCAGGCTGTCGAAGGAAATCAGGTTGTTCCGGTTCGGATCGATATTGTTCTCGTCCGTCCGCGTCATTGCGGCGGAGCCGTAGGGATTGACGGCGTGAATAAAGACCGCGGCTGTATCCGCCGGCAGCCACGCCTCAATCTCATCCAGCAGACCGAGCTGGATGCCGGACCCGGCCGTTAGTTCCGTGCCGTGCAGGCCGGAGCTGATGAACAGCACCCGGCGCGCGCGGTCCGGCCCGATCCTGACTGTATCGGTCGCGATCTCGGCCGGAAATCTTGAGCTCAGTGGATGGCGCGCGGTTTCCAGCGCGTAACCCTTGTCCTCGACAGCTCGCAGGAAGCGTTGCCGGGCCGTGAAGTAGGTGTCGGAAAAGAGGCTGTGGGATGGATGCATGATCTTGGGCCGTGAGGGTGAGGTGCGTCTCGATGATTAGGCCTTGCCCATGCCATTGCGCAATGGTCATTGGCCCAAGCGGGCAATCTGAGCTGGTTATTGACAATCTGGAACAAAAAAGGAACATTCGCGCGATGAAATTCATCACTGCCTAGGGGAGCAGGATTGTGGGTGAACAGGTTAGGGCAGGCGGGTGCCTTTGTGGCGCGGTGCGGTTCGAAATTTCGGGGGAGATGAAGCAACCGGTAGCCTGCCATTGCGCCATGTGCCGCAAGCAGGCCAGCCAAGCCTGGGTTTCCTCGACGCTGAACAAGGACGATCTCAGAATCTCTGAAGACCGCGGTCTTAAATGGTACCGCTCCAGCGACAAGGCGCGTCGGGGCTTCTGCTCGGAATGCGGCTCCGCGCTGTTCTTCGTCGATACCGACAGCTCGCGCATCTCGGTATCTCTTGGCGCGCTCGACGGCCCGTCAGAATTGACTGTTCGAGGTCACATCTATGTCGCGGACAAGGGCGATTATTACGGGATCGCGGACGGCCTGCCGCAGTTTCCAGCGTCGGATCTCTAGTTTACCGAATGCGTGACGACCGCTTCAGATGGTGCTGCCGGAGAATTGCAGGAATTCTCCTGTCAGGTCCGTTGAATTGTCTTTCGCGATAATGCCCGTCACTGTGGTTCGCCAGACGGCCAGTAACAGATCCTCCGCACACTTCTTGTCTTGGTGAAGGCCGAGCGGCAGCAGCGCGGCGAATATTCTCAGAGGAACGTCGTCGATAGAATTGTAGCGGATTTCATGGATTTTTGGCCGCTGTTCGACACCCGCTTCAAGGAACAGCGTCAGAATGTGATCCTGATTGGTATTCTGTATCCGCATCGTGTCACTCGCCAGCGACCCGGGTGAGAGGCGGGGTGCTAGTTTGACGATCTCGGAGCCGATAAGGTCATACCGAAAGTCTGCGCCGTTCCCGAGATAGTGACCGAGACAGAGATGCGGGAGCAGTTCTGCACCAATCGCTACCGGATCGAGGTCCTTGCGTTTTTTGCTGCCTGGAAGAGCGTTCCAGATTCTGAACAGGCGGTTCATACGCACAAAAATGGCTTGCTTGTCAGTATCGGCGCCCACGGGAGTTCGTTTTACTGGGCTTGGACCTGAGAACGCCGCTTTTTGCGTACGTCTATGATGGCTCATCTCCATGTTTACCATGGCAGCCTGAACGGTTCGGCAAATCAAGGAATAAGGGAATAGCTCCCGGTGCCGCCGGGTCGAGGCGGGTGACCCGGGCGACGCGCGGCCGCCCGGGAGCAACTCTTTGGCGGACCTATTCTGCCGCTTCGGAAGCCTCTTCGACTTTCTTGTTCCGTCCAAGTAGCGTCATCACGAAGACGAAGAAGACCGGTACGAAGAAGACCGCCAGAACGGTTGCCGAGATCATGCCGCCGAGCACGCCGGTGCCGATGGCATTCTGGCTGGCCGCACTGGCCCCCGTCGCGATGGCGAGCGGGAGCACGCCGAAGGAGAAGGCGAAGGACGTCATAAGGATCGGCCGGAAACGCAGGCGGGCCGCCTCGACGGTAGCGTTGAACAGGGACTGGCCCTCGGCGCGCAGGTCCTTGGCGAATTCCACGATCAGGATCGCGTTCTTTGCCGACAGACCGATGATGGCGATCAACCCGACCAGGAAGTAGACGTCGTTCGGCATGTCCCGCGACATGACGGCGAGGACGGAGCCAATGGCGCCCAGCGGCACCACCAGCATGACCGAGATCGGGATCGACCAACTCTCGTAGAGTGCTGCCAACAGCAGGAACACGAAGATGATGCTGAGCGCGATCAGCAACGGCGCTTGGGCGCCGGATTGGATTTCCTGCAGCGACTGACCTGTCCACTCATAGCCAAACCCCGCGCCGAGACCATTGGCGATCCGCTCCATCTCCGCGATGGCATCGCCCGACGAATAGCCGGCGGACGCCTGACCGCTGATCCGGATCGTTGGATATCCGTTGTAGCCGACAACCTGGGCCGCGCCCGTGACCCATTCCACGGTTACGAAATTGGACAATGGAACCATGCCGCCATGGGTGTTGCGGACCGTCATCTTGAGAATGTCGTCAGTGGACATCCGCTGGTTCTGATCTGCCTGAACGGTCACCCGCTGCATGCGGCCGACATTCGGGAAGTCGTTGACATAGGTCGATCCGAGCTGGGTCGAGATCGTCTCGTTGATATCGGCAAAGGTCACGCCGAAGGTGTTGGCCTTTTCCCGGTCGACGACGAGATTGACCTGAACGGCATCGGGCAGACCCGAAATGCGCAAACCCTGCAAAATCGGGCTCTGCCTGCCTTCGGCCAATAACCGGTTTGTACCTTCGACAAGCGCTTCGTGACCGAGGCCGCCGCGATCCTGCAGCCGAAAATCAAACCCGCTGGAATTACCGAGACCGCGAATTGGCGGTGGCGACAGCGCGAAGGTCCGACCGTCCTTGATCTGGAACAGCTGGCCGTTTGCCCGTCCGGCGATGGCCGTGGCGGAATTCTCCGGTCCACGTTCACTCCAGTCCTTGAGAGGCACGAAGGCGATAGCGGCATTGTCACCCGTTCCGGAGAAGCTGAACCCCGCCACCGTCACGATCTCGGCGATGCCTTCCTTGCCGATGAAGGTGGACTCGACCTGTTCGATCACCTGCAGTGTGCGATTGGCGCTGGCTTCCGCCGGAGCCTGCATGTCGACCAGAAGATAGCCCTGATCTTCATTCGGAATGAACGCGGTCGGGAGCTGTATCCAGAGATACCCAAGCCCAGCTAGCAGGGCCAGATAGATGATCATGTACCGTCCGGTCCGATGGATCATGCGGCTGACGACGCTGCTGTACCCGCGTGCAGTCTTGTCGAAGCCGCGGTTGAACCAGCCAAAGACGCCACGTTTCGCCATTGAGTGACCGGCCTCGACCGGTTTCAGGAAGCTGGCGCACAGTGCCGGGGTCAGGGACAGCGCAAGGAAGCCGGAGAACAGGATAGACACAACCATGGTCAGGCTGAACTGCTGGTAGATGACGCCGACCGCACCCGGGAAGAAGGCCATCGGGACGAACACCGCCATCAGCACCAGCGTGATGCCAACGATTGCCCCGGTAATCTGCTTCATGGCCTTGCGGGTTGCTTCGCGCGGGGAAAGGCCTTCCTCGCTCATGATGCGCTCGACGTTCTCAACCACGACGATAGCGTCATCGACCAGGATGCCGATCGCCAGCACCATGGCAAACATTGTCAGCACGTTGATCGAGAAGCCGGACACCATCATCACCGCACAGGTGCCAAGAAGAGCCACCGGAACAACCAGTGTGGGGATAATCGTGTAGCGGAAGCTCTGCAGGAAGATGAGCATTACGATGAAGACCAGCCCAACCGCTTCAATCAGCGTGTGGAGAACCTTCTCGATGGACACCTCCACGAATGGCGCGGTGTTGTAGGGGATCTTGTATTCCATGCCGTCCGGGAAAAAGCGTTCTAGCTCCTTCATCTTGACTTCGATTGCGTTGGCGGTTTCCAAGGCATTACCGCTCGGAGAGAGCTGCACGCCGAGAGCTGCTGTCGGCTGTCCATTCAACCGCGCTGCCGAAGTATAGGACTCACCGCCGATCTCAATGCGAGCAACATCGCGCAGCCGGACAGTCGATCCGTCGATCTGGGCCCGGAGCACGATGGCGCCGAATTCCTCGGGGGTCTTGAGTTGCCCTTTCACCAGAACACTCGCGGCAATCTGCTGGTCTTTTGTCACCGGCTTTGCGCCGATGCGGCCTGCGGCGACCTGGGCATTCTGGGCCTGGATCGCATTGACAACGTCTTCCGTGGTGAGATTGAGGCCGAGCATCTTGTCCGGGTCGAGCCAGACGCGCATGGATCGTTCGGTGGAGAACAGCCGTGTGTTGCCGACGCCACCGATCCGCCGGATCTCGCCGTCAACATTCCGGCTGAGATAGTCACCCAGCCCGATGGCGTCGAGCGTGCCGTCCGTCGATGTGAGCGTGACCACAAGAAGGAAGCCCGTGCCGGCCCGCTCGATGCGCATGCCCTGGCGGGAGACGGTTTCCGGCAATCGCGCTTCGACCCGGCTGATCCGGTTCTGGACTTCAACCTGTGCGTCGGCGATGTCCGTCCCGGGCTCGAACGTGACAGTGATGCTGATTTGCCCGGATGAGTCTGATGTCGATTCGAAATAAAGCAGCCCGGGAATGCCGTTCAGCTCGTTCTCGATCGGCCGGGTGACGCTTTCATACATGTCTTCCGGCGTCGCGCCCGGGTAAGTGGTGCTGACCGTGATCTGTGGCGGCGCAACATTCGGATACTGCGCAACGGGCAGAAACGGAATCGCAAGGGCGCCGGCCAGCATAATGAAGATGGCGACGACCCAGGCGAAGATGGGTCGGTCTATGAAGAAACTTGCCATGTCTACTCTGCCTTACTGGGCGCTCGAATTAGCGGCTTGCTGCCACGGTTGCGGCGTGACTTTCGCGCCAGGGCGGATCTTCTGGAAACCTTCGACGACAATCTGCTCACCGACGGCGAGGCCGCTTTCCACGACCCACCGGTTGCCGGTGGCCTCGCCAAGGACGACCTGTCGAAGCTCCAGGGTGCCATCCGGCGCAACGACATAGAGCCGGGCCTTGCCTGCGGTATCGCGCTGGATCGCCTGCTGGGGCACTGCAATCGCGTTGTGACGGATGCCTTGCTCGATCCGGACCCGTACATACATGCCGGGCAGAAGGGCTGTATCCGGGTTCGGGAACTCACCGCGTAGAGTAATCTGACCGGTCGTCGAGTCGACAGTGCTTTCCTGAAGCAAGAGGCGCCCGCTCTGCGGATACGGAGCGCCATCGTCGTAAAGCAGATGGACCGCAGCAGCGCCATCGGCTGAAACCGATACTTCGCCGCCATTCATGGCTTTGCGGAGTTCCCGGAGTTCCTTGGCCGACTGTGTGAAGTCGGCATAGACGGGATCGAGCTGCCGGATCACGGCGAGGCTTTCGGTACTGGTGTTTCCGACGAGGGCGCCTTCGGTGATCAGGGCGCGCCCGATCCGGCCGGAGATCGGTGCCTTGACGTTTGTGTAGTGAAGGTCGAGCTCTGCCGCGGCGAGACCTGCTCTGGCAAGCGCGACATCCGCGTCGGCCTTGGCGAGAGCGGCGACGGCATCGTCGCGGGTCTGGGCGCTGGCAACCTTACGGGACTGCAGCTCCTGCTGCCGGTCTGCGGTTCGCTTGGCTTGTTCCTGCGTCGCAAGCGCACGCTTCAGGGTTGCGCGCGCGCTCTGAACCTGAACTTCAAACGGCGCCGGATCGATCTTGTACAGAACGTCGCCTTGATTGACGATGGTCCCCTGCTCGAAGACGCGTTTGACAACGAGCCCGGATACCCGGGGGCGGACCTCGGCAATATTTGTCGGCGCAATCCGTCCGGGAAGCTCGTTCACTACCGGGATATCCTCGGCGGCGGCGGTGACGGTACTGACAGCGACGGGCGGACGAGCCGGGGCCGCGGTCACCGGTTTCTCCTCTGTCAAATCAACGTCGCAAGCTGCCAGGACCGGCAGGACCGCGATAGTGAAAGCCAAGGCCCGGATAGTCTTGGTAAAGGGCATGACGAACTCCTGTGGATGGATCCGGCTTTGATCTATGGGGGGCGTGCGCTGCGGATCTATATGGGCGAAGGGATGATGGGCTATAGAACGGAGGTTCAGGGCGAATCCGTCACTTCGTCGCACGCGCGTTCTTCGGGCTCCTGGTCGACCAGCCAGCGAATCTCAGAAAGCAAACGTTTCCGCTCCTCGCTCGGCCATTTATAAAGGCCAAGCCACTCCAGTGATTTCAGGCCTTCAACGGCGAGAAAGGCAAGGAGTGGACCACGCGGTTTCTCAGATGTTTCCATCAGATGTGCGATTCTCTGGCTGAACATGTCCTGCACCGGCCGGCGCAAATCGGCGTCTTGCGATACGACAGCGCAAAGGCCAAGCGCGACTTTGCGGTCCTCGTCCGATAGCTCCTGCAACTCCGAACTCAACCGGGCGCGGATCGCGACATTGGGCACCGGACCCAGATGCTGCTCGATCCCTTCAATCCGGTTGCTCTCCGTGGCGATGCGTCGCTCGACCAGAGCTTTGAGCAGAGCTTGTTTTGTCTTGTAGTCGTAGAGCACGCTGGCCTTGCTGATACCGGCCTCGGCAGCGACTGATTCGAGCGTCAGCTGTCCGGCGCCGTCGCGGGCCGCGACGGCTTGTGCTGCATCCAGTACAGCTTCGCGATCGATAGATCTGGGACGTCCAACCATGCTCGTGCGGGCAATCTATTTATTTCCGATTGGTCGGAAAGTAATCACGGCTTGAACGATGTCAAGATTTCAGAGCAATAAAATTGTGCGGTGCATGGTAAGATTATGCTGCATAAGCGAACAATTTTGGCGAAAGCTTTGAGCGGCGGTTTTTTGTAGGGGTGTGGCCGCCGGACGGTTAGAACCTCATCTGAGGAGACACAAGGAGTTTCGAGGGTGATTTCGATCAGCGGCAATACTGGTCCTGATATCGATCCAGATTGGTCGGAACCGATGCCGCAATCCATCGAGGCAACGGCCAATCGCATTATCAATGGCGAGCGAACGCCGGAATTCGATCATCTGCGTGCCGAGATCACGTTTGTCGCCGCCGAAACGGTTGTACCGGAACCCAAACTCGCGTTCCTGTTCAAGTATTGGGCTGCGATCCGGGAGGCGGAAGGCCGCTTGCCGATACGCAAGGACATCGACGTACTCGAGCTTCGGCAGGCAATCGGGAACATCATGATGCTCGATGTCCTGGACGAGGGATTCGACGCGCGATACCGGGTCTACGGTACCGGTGTCGCCGAATATGCCGGGCATGACTGGACCGGGAAAACACTCTCAGAAATGTGCCGGAAAACGCGGACGCCGCTCGCTCTGCTCTACCGGGCCTGCTATCTCGCCGTCTATCGCACGGGGCGGCCGATCTATACGGAATCCATGTCGCCGAGTTGGCTCGCGCCCAAAGCTTGGCGGCGCATGATCCTCCCCTATGCCGATGAGCGGGGAGCTTGTGTCGGTTTCATGGTGGGAAACATCCCGGTGGAGCCTCAGAGAAAAGATATCAATCCGAAGGATGTCGCCAGTTCCTTGATTTACCGGAACCGTTGACTGTCTCTAGCGGCGCTTGTGGGAGGGTGAGAGCTCAAGATTGTTCAGGAGGCGGTGTGTCTCGGTATCCGAAGCCGGGTGCGATCGACCGGATGCTCCCATTCGACCCCGGCAATCAGATGCGCCGCAATCCAGCCCCAATCGTCGCATGATTTGGCACCTTTTCCGTTACCTCCGACGGCGACTGCAATCCGGTCGTCCAGCACATGGTCGATATAGGGAAGGCCGGTCGCGGTCCAGGTGACTGCGCAGGTGGCCGTGTGCCAGTGGCAGCACTCTTCCAACGCCGGGATCAGGTTCTCAAGAAATGCCCTGAACCGTATCTGGTTGGCTTTCGACCCCGGTTGCTTGAACCAGCGGGTCAGCTCCTCCAAAGAATTGAACTCCGGGTCCTCTGTCGTGCCGATGCCGATCTTCAGGTAGTCGTGACCGTCCGGGTAGCGGATGGGCGGCAGGATATAGGCGCCGGTCTCCGCGTGCCCGAGGGTCGGCATGATTGAGAGTTCTTGAGCAACTGATCCTTCTATCCGGCAAAGCAGAACAGTCCGTCCGAAGACGCGCAGTTTCAAATCCACTGGCGACAATGCGCAGGCGTCGGTGAAGCCTCCGGCCGCAATCAGCACTTTCCCAGCTTGCCTGATGAAGCCGCCCGCCAGCTCGACCTCAGCGCCGCCGGGGACAGGGCGGATCGCCACTACACGGTCTTTGACGATTGTGGTGCCGCGCTTTCGGGCGGCCTCTGTCTGGGCTTTCACCATCGCGCGCGGATTGAGGTGCCCGGCATTCCGGTTTTCATGCAATCCGTCCACATGGTCTGGAACGGCGAGAAACGGATAGAGAGCCCTGATACCCCGTGCGTCCAGTCGCGTCAGATCGGCGCCGAGGGCGCTGCCGGCCGCTTCTGCGCGATCGAGGTAGCTGGTATCGGTGCCGCCAATGCCGAGATATCGGGAGTTGGTGAAGAACGGGATGCCACTTTCAGATTCAATTTCCGCATAGCGCTCGATGGATCTCTTCGAGGTCACCGCCCAGTCCGGATCAGGGTCCGAAATGCGGGTCATCCTGCCTTCGTCATAATGACTGGCGAAAACGCCGTCATGGGCGGCAAATTCTGCTGGCTCGTCCGGGCCGATCAGGACGATGCCATCGGTCATGCCCGAAAGGTGTCTGGCTGCGGCACTGCCGATCATGCCCCGGCCAACGATGATGATACGGTCCATCTTTTCTCTTCCCGCTTAACCGAGCGCGTGGCTGGCGAGGCCGAAGATCCGATGAGGTCCGGTCGGCGCTGTCCAGTCGCCGCGGGCCATGACCGGGGATGCGCCGACATCCGAAAGCCCGCAGCCGGTCATGTCCGCGATCAGTGTTGCGGCATCGCCCGGGCAGTCGATGCGGACAAATCCGGGGCGGGCGAGAGCGCGGAACAGAGTGATGGCATCGGCCTCGTTTTCGGCCACGATCGGGCCGATTGTGGTTCCTCGCCCGAAGGGCCGGGCAATCGCATATCCGGTCAGCGCTCCACCGTCGTCCAGCACTGCAATCTCGCCCGCCGTGGCGAGGCTTTCCAGGGCATGCCCGCGCTTGGCGCCGAAGGCCGACTTGTCGAGATCGACTATGTTTGATAGGTCGCTGTTTGTGCCGTGTCGGAGGCGCGGGTCTTCGGTCGGCGCGCCCTGATAGCCCCCCTGATACTGCCGGGATGTATCGAAGGCCGTGAAGCCAAGGGATTCATAGAGCGACCGTCCGGCGTCCGTCGCCAGCAGGACGACCGGGTGCGGGGAGGTGTCTTCAAGCAGCCGTGTGACCAGTTTCCGGCCGATGCCCCGCCCCTGGCTTTCCGGCGTGATGATGATCAGCCCGATCCGTGCCAGAGTGTCCCCGAAGGTCCAGCAGAGACCGACACCGAGCGTGTTTCCCTGATTAATGTCCCGCACCAGACGCCCGCCTCCGAGTCGGATCATCAGATCTATGTCTTCCGGACGGTGGGGCCATGAGACGGCCTGAACCAGACCGGCAATGGTTCCGAGGTCTTCGGAAGAGACGGGCGAAAAGATCAGGGACATGTCGTTTCGTTTCTTCGGGGGGGCTTTAAGTGAGTGCGGTTCCGCTCGCTTTGCGGAGATGGCTGGCGGGATCACCGAAATGTTGTCTCAGCTCTGACAGGATCGCGTTGATGTTTTTGGAACGGATTGTCTCCGCCAGCCGGAAATGTTCTTCGGCGAGGTCCTTGCTGCTGCGATAGCCACCCATCAGCCGATGGAGGCAAAGCCGGGTTTCCGCCTGAACTGTGGCGTATGTGCGGGAAAGGCGTTCGCTCTTCGCCGCGTCGACCAGGGAGCGGTGGAAGTCGAAATCGAGATCGCCTCCGGCCGTCGTGTCTCCGTTCCTGAGGGCTTGATCCATGCGTTCCGCAATCGCCGTCAGGGCATCGGCAACCGCAGCTTGCCGGCCTTCCGAACAGATTTTTCGGATCGCCGCTGTTTCCAGAGCCTCCCGAACGAAATACACATCGAGCAGGTCCTCTTCGTCGACTTCTGTGACGAATACCCCGCGGTGTGGGGCGCTGCGGAGCAAGCCTTCCTGCACAAGCCGCTGCATGGCTTCCCGCAGCGGCCCTCGGCTTACGCCGAAGGTGAGGGCGAGTTCGGCTTCCAGCAGTTGGGCGCCACCCGGATAGAGGCCCGCCAGAATATCGGTGCGCAGCCGGTTGGCGATCTGGACGGGAAGAGTGACCCTTTCTATGGGGTTCGGAGTGGCCATCTGCGGACGTCCTTATGCGATACCGAGGAGGCCGGGCAGGCCTCCGATATCCGGGATCGCCTGATAGCCATATGCCGGATTGCCCGGCCCGTGGCCGCGTTCGACGAAGACCCTCTGACCAATCCGCAGATCGTTGGCTGACATCAGGTCATACCGCAGGCTGGAAGAGACATGCATCATGTGCTCCGGCCCGCAGCCAAGTGTGTCGAACATGTATTCGAACGCGCGCAGGCGGGGCTTGTAGGCCCGGGCCTGCTCGGCGGTCAGGACCGCGTGAAACGGCGCGCCGAGCAGGTCGACATTGGACTGGATCTGGCTATCGGCGGCGTTGGACAGGATCACCAGCGGGATCTCCTTTGCGACGCGGGCAAGCGGCGCCGGCACGTCGGCATGCGGTCCCCAGGTCGGGACCGCCTCGACGATGGCGTCTGCATCTTCCGGTCTGAAGGCGATGTTCCAACGGCGACAGGTGCGCTCCAGCGCCCGGTGCAGAACGTCCGCGTAAGGCTTCCAGTCCCCGAGTACCTCGTCGAACCGGTAGGCTGTAAAATCTTCCAGGAACCCGGTCATGGAAGCCGGAGAAACGATATCGGACAGCCGATTCTTTGTCAGTTCGCCAACACGAAAGTTGGTCAGGGTTCCGTAGCAATCGAAGGAGATAAATCGGATCTCGGAGGAGGGCATGATCGGTCCAGTTGTGTCGGATGTCGTGCCGGATAGTCATGCTGTGTCGTTGGATTGTCAACAATCCTATAATCCTGTTTTTTCACAGAATGCCGAGCCTCAAAACAAAAGCAGCCCGGGCGAAGCCGGGCTGCTGACGTAACGTTCGAAGGTGATCCGGTGGATTACTTCGGACCTTCCCACTCATCCATGATGGCGTGCTTCATGGCGCGCTTTTCGGAGCTGGAGGCTTTCCAGTTGTTGTTGATTGCTGCGCCTTCCCAGGACCCGTAGGTCGGGTTTGCGAACATGATCCACTGCTTGCCCCACATCGCCTGGTGTTTCTCATAGGTACCCAGACGTTCGGACGGCGAGCCTTTTACATTCTCATCGGTGAAGTCGCCGAGATTGTCGCCGAGCTGCAGGAGCACGCGGTAGCTGGCGGCCACATGCTCCCGGCGCGGGGTCTTGTTGGAGGATTTCCACTCATCCTTCTCGCCGCGCAGCAGAACCACATCCGTGTCCTTGTCGACCGGATAGCCGAACTTCTTCAGGTTCGCGCGGGTGGCGTCCTCGCCAGGGGCCTTGCGGTTTGAAACGTAGATTACCTTCACGCCTTTCGACTTGGCGTATTTGGTGAATTCCAAGGACCCCGGAATGACGCGGGATGTCTGGCTCTCGACGAACGGCGCCCAGGTTTTGGAGCTGTAATATTTGTCTTTCTCGACGATCCAGGCCTGATAGGGCGAATTGTCGAGTACGGTCTCGTCAATATCGAGAATGACGGCAGGCGGCTTGGACTGGTAATCGCCCGTCTGCTCCAGAGCAGCGGTCCAACTCTTGTCGGCAAGTGCCTGATCAAGGCGCAGCATGGCGAGCTGATAAAGCGCATAGGCATTGGCTTTGTATTCGACGGAATTCTGCACCCAGTAGGTGGCGTTCAGGCCGTCATGGCCCTTGATGTCTTCCGCGTTCGCGGCGCCGGCTGCGCCGAAAGATAGGGCGGCGGCGGTGAAGCCGGCGAGTGCGGTGGTTCTGAGAATGCGTTGCATGGTTTGACCCTTTCGCTATCCGTCGCCGGAGCAAGGGTAGGTCCAGCCCGGCATGGCGCATATGCTGTCACGAATTTGTAACAATTTGCTAGTGCGTTTGAGCGGCTGTTTTGGCCTCGCGTGGTGGCTTGCCAACGCATGGGATTGGCGAGAGACTCGCAACACGTAGGGCATGAGAGGTGATGACCATGACGGATGGAGCCACGGTTTCCTTCAGCCAGATGAAGGACGGCACGAAAGAAGATTATGTGCTTCTGGAACGACTGGAGGAGCCTTACCGGGCCGGTACCGCCGACCGGTTGCTGGCCGAACTTGCGGCGCAGGCGGACGATACGCTGTCCGGCTACAAGATCACCCGGCTTGAACATGGCCTGCAATCCGCCACCCGTGCCCGTCGCGACGGTGCCGATATAGACTGGGTGGTTGCTGCCCTGCTGCACGATATCGGAGACCGGCTGGCGCCGCAGAACCATGACCGGATGGCGGCCGAGATTCTACGTCCCTTCGTGCGCGAGGAGGTGTCCTGGGTGGTCAAGCATCACGGCATCTTCCAGAGTTACTATTTCGGTCACCATTACGGCTGGGACCGCAATGCGCGGGACCGTTTCGCAGACAATCCGTGTTTCCAGTCCTGCGCGGATTTCTGTGAGCGTTGGGACCAGGTGAGTTTCGACCCTGACTATGAGAGCGATCCACTTGAGTCCTTTGCCGACGAAGTCAGGACGGTATTCGCGCGTAAAGCTTACGATCCGGCTGTCACGCGGGCAGGTGAGGTCATCGGGCTGCCAGCGACAATCTGACCTATGGCAAGATGTCAGCCGCACTCCATTTGCAGTGCGCGGGGTGAGGTGCTGATGGAACCATTTCCAAGGTAGCGCATTCATCCTTCAGAAACACACCCATAACCGGAGGGATATGCCGTCATGGCAAGCAAGAAAACCCTGAAAAACCTGCAAACCGCGCTCGGCATGGAGCTGACGGCTGCGCACCAGTATCAGCTTCACGCGCATGTCCTCGAAGATTGGGGCATCGACCGGCTTGCCGCCCAGATGCGTGAGGAAATGCAGGAGGAACTCGGGCATTCGGACGCGTTTATCGAACGGATTTTGTTCCTGAACGGCAATCCGGAACTGAAGTTCGAGAAGGCGCCGTCAAGGGCTCAGTCCCTGAACGACATGTTCCAGGCCGATCTGGATGATGAAAAGGGTGCGATCAAGTTCTACACAGAAGCGGCTCGTGAAGCGGCGGAAGAAGGCGATATAGGCTCCCGCGTGCTGTTCGAAAAAATTGCTCTGGACGAAGAGGGCCACATGTCTTGGCTCGACCTGCAGCTGAACCTGATTGCCCGCATGGGCGAGCCCGCTTACATCGCAAAGCATATGTCCGTTCCGGGTGGTGAGGACGACTAACCTCCCGTCTTGCCAGCTATTAATAATCGGTTAGCAGTAATTCTCTAGAATTTCGAACAGTTCTGCGCTTGCATTTAAATCTGCTGAGTAGAGCGTTTGACCAGACGTCAACGCCTTGCTCAGCAGCCGTGCTGTTGCGGATGATCAAACTCTGGGCTGGAACCGCATTAAATGGCAGACAATGAGAGTAAATCGTTTGCCATCGGTGGGAGAGGCGGAACGCGGGCAACGATTGCTCTTGTCGTGGGGGCGGTACTGCTTGTCGCTGGCGCGTCGATATATTTCGCCATTCTACAGAATGCAGAGAACGAAAATCGACATACCGAGATAATAACGTCCGAAGTCCGGGAAGCTTCGAATGCCGTTGAGCAGTTCATCACAGGGCGTCAACGTCTTGTAGAGGCCTACGCTTTCGATAATCAGGCGCTGCTGGCCGCCTACGCGGAGGATGTTGCTGACGAGGAGCTGCGGACCCGGATCGACGATAGCCTGCAGCGCTGGTTCCCGAGCTATTTCACGTTTACGCTTGCAGACAGTGACGGCGTCGATTTAATCGACGATCTGGAAGGGTTTGTCGGCCGGCAGTGCCAGGAAAACATCCAGTCATATGTTGCCTCGCTTGCCGCCGATACGCACAAGGCAGGTTATGAAGCTGTCATCCATCCCCAGGCCAACAATTACCATTTCGACATCATGGCGCCGTGGCGAAGCGGCGAGCGGTTGAACGGCGTTTTCTTTGTCAGCTTCTATCCCCATGTCCTGCAGTCCCTGATCCGGTCATACCAAAGCCCCGGGCACTATCTGGCGCTTGTGCATCGCGAGCGGGACAATCTGATTGAAATTAACGCGGATGGGGCGCGGGACGATCTCGCAGGGCACCGCGAGATCACGTTGAGCGAGGCCGAGATCAAAGAAGTACGGGCCAGCGTCAACATTCCGGGATCGGTTTGGCGGCTGGTCGGATATGTCGAGCCCGGTCTGGTGGATGCAGAGAACAGGGAAAACTGGTGGAGCGCTGGTTTTGTCCTGCTTTTTGTCCTGATCGCTGGTGCACTGAGCCTATGGAAAATTCTTGCCCTTGATCGTGAACAGGCGCGGGTCCTTGACCGCCTGCGGGACTCGAATGCAGAGCTGGCCAATCTCGCCGAGGAACAGACGGCCCTTCGCGCAGCGGCCGAGGCCGGTGAGAAGACGAAAGCCCAATTCCTCGCCTCGATGAGTCATGAGATCCGTACGCCGCTGAATGCCGTCATTGGTCTGACAGACCTCGTCCTCAAGACCGATCTTTCAGAGCATCAGCGCGGCCATCTTTCTCGGATCGCTACGGCCGGACGTTCCTTGCTTGGTCTGATCAACGATGTTTTGGATTTCTCCAAGATTGAGGCAGGAAAGCTGCAAATCGAATCCATAGAGTTCGACATTGACGACGTACTTGAAAATCTGGTGACGGTTGTGAGCACCAAGATCGAGGAAAATGCGAACGAACTCATTGTAACTGTCGACCGTAATATCCCGTCCGCGCTGCGCGGGGACCCGTTGCGGCTTGGACAGATCCTGATCAATCTTGCTGGAAATGCTGCCAAATTCACCGAGAATGGCGAGATTATCGTGGATGTCGCACGCGTGACCGAAGATGGGCAGGAATGGCTGGTCTTCTCCGTACGCGACACTGGGATCGGCATGAACGAAGATCAGATGGAACGTCTTTTCAAGCCGTTTACCCAGGCGGATCAGTCGACCACCCGGACCCACGGCGGAACGGGTCTCGGTCTTACAATTTCGCGCCAGTTGGTCGATGCCATGAGGGGAAGTATAGGCTTGGAAAGCACGCTTGGAGAAGGCAGTCGTTTCCATTTCCGAGTGCCCTTTGAACCCGTCGCTGGTGCCTCGCCGCGACGGACCTTTGAAGGGATCGACCCGCGAGCGACCCGGGTTCTTGTCGTCGATGACAACGAGACCGTCCGCGAGACTCTGAGCGAGGCGCTTACAAGTCTCCGTTTCAAGGTCGATGTGGCGGCGTCCGGGCACGAAGCGGCCGCGCTGTATCACAAGGCCCGGATTCGGTCACCTTACGCGGTTGTCCTCATGGATTGGCGGATGCCGGACACTGACGGGCTCGAATCCATCAGACAAATTCAGGCGGAGAGTGGCGAGACGTCGATGCCGGTCATCGTCATGGTATCCGCCGAAGATATGCAGGGGATTGCCGGTGAACTCGGAGCACTCGGGATCGAGCATTGTGTGTGCAAGCCGATCAACACCTCCTTTTTGATCGACACGATGATGGCCTTCTTCGAGGCAGGTTCCGGTCATCGCTCTGTAGCCCCCCGCCGTCGGGCCGCAAACCAGGATCCGACTGCTGCTGCTGAGAACATTCATCTGCTGTTAGCCGAAGATGTCGAGCTAAACCGGATGGTTGCCGTAGGTGTGCTGGAGAATGCCGGCATGACGGTGGATGTGGCCGAGAACGGCGTGCAGGTTCTCGAGATCCTGACGCGGGAGGGTGCAGACCGCTACACGGCTGTGCTCATGGATATCGAGATGCCGGAAATGGACGGACTGACGGCCACCCGGAAGATCCGCGAGGAACTGGGATTTGCGGATCTGCCTGTCATCGCCATGACGGCCCACGCGCTGGCCGAGGAACGCGAGCGCTGCCTTGATGCCGGAATGAACGCCCATATAGGCAAACCGTTCGAGGCGGCGGAATTGATCTCCACGATCAACCGCTTCGTGGCCGCCGCGTCAAAAGTCCGCTCCTGAAAAAAAACAGCCAGCCCAAATTCGATGCTGAGATATCCGGTGCCTCTCTCTGCTGATCCAGTGCGGACAGGAGTTCTCTCGCACTCTCGCATTCGCCTGAGAGTTCATTGCGTTTGATATCTGATTTCTCGAACATCTACGGCACCATCCAATACGAGCACGTTGAGCGGATGACGCTCGCGGGCAGTTCCTCACCTTGCGATATTCGCCTCTGCGGCTGTTTCTCGCTTGAAAGTGAATGCTGCGCTGCACACTGAAATTCAGCCAAATCGTGTCAAAGAATTACCTATGAGCGTGCGAGGCACTCAGATTGACAACAATTCATGCTGGCGCGACTGTCATAAAAACGTCATCGTACTGCATTGCAATATTAACAGGCGCGGAATAGCGTCGGTCAGTCCGGGTGATGGGTGGAGAAACCCGGCATGCAAACTCATTGGGGGACTTCATGCGTAAAACACTTCTTCTAGCTGGCGTGGCAGCCTGTGCCTTCGCGGGGTCGGCACTGGCCGATTGCCCGCCGATGACCATGGCCGACATGAAAGGCGTGAAGGCGGGAGCCTTTCCGCAACAGTATGAACTGGCTGAGTTTCAGGCTGCGGCTGGCTGCACGCTGTCCTTTACCGGAAACCCGAAATCGGCGGACCTGAACGGCAAGATCCAGGGCAACGGTGCATTGCCGCCACTCGCGGAACGCCTCCCGGCAGAGCCGCTGGTGGTCGTGCCCTACGCCGAGATTGGCACCTATGGAGGCGTTCTCGACGGCCTGTCGAACGCGCCGGAAGCAGGTACGTCCGATCTGCTTTCCGTCCGCCACGTCAGCCTCGTGCGCTACAGCGACGATCTTGCGACGATCGTGCCGAATGTGGCCAAGAGCTGGGCATGGAACAGCGACTTCACGAAGCTGACCATGACACTGCGCAAAGGCCACAAATGGTCCGACGGTGCGCCGTTTACGTCCGAAGACATCAAGTTCTGGTACGACGACATGGTGTTCGACGAGAACATCATCAAAAAGCCGAAGGACTACGTGTTGGTCGCCGGTGAGCGGATGACGGTGGAAACGCCGGACCCGCAGACCGTGGTGTTCAACCTGCCGGCGCCGAAGCCGGGCCTGCTTGCTCACTTCGCGACGCACTATTCCCAGCCCTTCATGCCGAAGCATTTCTTCGGGACGTTCCACCCGAAATACAACCCGGATGCGGACAAGAAGGCGAAGGAACTGGGCTTCGAGAACGGCTACGCGGTAATTTCCGCCTATTACGGTAACTCCGACTGGACCGACACGCCGTCGATCATGCTGTCGGACCCGGCGAAAGCGCCGAAAATGCCGAAGGGCGTCTACCCGACGCTGGAATCCCACATCGTTGTGGCTGAAACGACCGAGGGCCGTCACCTGGTGGCGAACCCGTATTTCCATATGGTCGACACGGCGGGCAACCAGCTCCCCTACATCAACGAAATCGACGAAGTGCACATCAACGAGAACGAAGTGCGCATCCTGAAAGCTGTGAACGGCGAGATCGACTACAAGTCGCAGTCCATGCAGCTTCCGTCGGCGCCGCTCATGCTGGAGAATCAGGAAAAGGGCGGCTACACGGTCGACTTGAAGCCGACCATCGCCATGCCGGTCTTCGCCTTCAACGTCACCTCGGCGGATGAAGAGAAGCGCAAGGTTTTCGGCAACCTGAAATTCCGCCAGGCCATGTCGGTAGCGATGAACCGGGCAGAGATCAACGAAGTCGCCTTCTTCGATCTCGGTCAGCCGAAACAGTATGTCGCCTTTTCGCCGACCCCGGATTTTGTCGATCCGAAATGGGAAAAACATTACGCCCAGTTTGATCCCGCTCTGGCCAATAAGCTGCTGGATGAGATCGGCGTAGTGGACAAGGACGGTGACGGTACCCGCGATCTGCCGAATGGCGCTCCGCTGGTGCTGAACCTGCAGTTTGCAACGCAGGGCATGCCGGCTCAGCTCGCTGAGCTGGTCGCGCAGCAGTGGACCAATGTCGGCGTCAAGGCGACGGTGAAGGAAGTGACCCCGGACGAATATCGTTCGGCCCAGTCCTCCAACCAGCTTGATGTGCTGATGTGGCAGAAAGGCCAGCCGCTTGCCATCGTGCTCGGCAATTCCGAGCTGTTCCAGCCGCCGTTCGAGAATTATTTCGGTGGCCGCACAGGCATGCTCTGGGCCGAATATGTCGACAGCAAGGGCACGAAGGGTGTCAAGCCGCCGGCATATGTTGATCAGATGCTGGCTGACATTGATGCCTTCCAGTCCGCTCCGGTGGGAACGAAAGAATCTGCCGAGATCGGACAGCGTCTTGTGAAGAACATGACCGAGAACCTGCTCTTCCTTGGCACGGTGCAGGCGCCGAACCCGATCTACCATCGGAATGCGCTGAAGAACTTCCCGGAGTTCAAGACCTGGTCCTACGAGTATTACCGGACCTATCCCTATCGTCCGCAGCAATGGTTCCTTGCTGACGAAGGCTGATGATCGCCGCGCGGCGGGGCCGGGGCATTTGCTCTGGTCCCGCCGCGTCGGTTTTAGATCGATGACCTGAATAGATCGGTCGATCTAAGACCGACGGGGGCGGGATATGCTGCGATTCATACAATTTGCCTGCACGCGCGCGGCCATGGCCGTGTTCACGCTGCTGCTGGTTTCTTTTATTGTCTTCACACTGATGGAGATGGTGCCGGGGAACTGTGCGGAACGGTATCTCGCTTTCAAGAACACCCAGGGCGAGCAGATCAGCATCGAGAATATCCGGGCTGAAGAGCAGCGTCTCGGCCTCGACAAGCCCTATATTCAGCGTTGGGCCGGTTGGGTCGGCAATGTGTTCCTGCGCGGCGACTTCGGTGACAGCTGCATTCTGCGCGTCAATATCAACCAGCTTCTGGGCGATAAGATCTGGATCTCTCTCGGAATCTGCTTCACAGCCCTTCTGGTCGCCTACCTGATCGCATTGCCCGTCGGTATCATATCGGCAACGGTGTCGAGCCCGGGGCTGAACAACAGCTTGCGTCTGGTCTCCTATCTTGGCCTCGCGCTGCCGAATTTCCTGCTGGCACTGATGATCATGCTGTTTTCCACGATGGTCTTCGGCGACACCCTGACTGGGATGTTCTCAAAGGAATTCCGCGATGCGCCCTGGTCCTATGACCGGGTGATCGATTTTCTGTCGCACGCCTGGCTGCCGATCTTCATTCTCGGCTGGTCCGCCACGGCCTTCGCTCTGCAGACGGTGCGAGCGCTGATGTCTGACGAATACGGCAAGCTCTATGTCACGGCGGCGCGGGCGCGCGGGGTCACCGGCGGCAAGCTTCTCTGGCGCTATCCGGCCCGCCATGCATTGGGCCCGATTATCAATTCTCTCGGTTTCGATTTGAACCGGGTCTTCAATGAGCTGCCGATCGTGGCGGTAATCCTGACCCTGTCCGAGGCGGGATCCCTGCTGCTGGAGGGGTTGGCCCGGTCGAACGATCAGCAGCTCGCGGGAGCGATTATCTTCATGCTGACCGCCGCCATCGTATCGCTCAATTTCATGACCGATATCCTGCTCTCGCTGATTGATCCGCGGGTCCGCAAAAGCGTGATGGGAGGCTAGGGCGATGGTCGATCAAACAGCCATGGGCGCGCCGATCAAAAGCGCGGACCAGAAATCCAAGGAAGCCTATTTCACGGCCAGCCAGATGCAACTCGTCTGGGCGCGTTTCAAGAAGAACAAGGCGGCCATGATCGCCGGCACGGTGCTGATCGGCATAATCCTCATGGGCTTCTTCGCGCCGTTCCTGTCCCCCTATGACCCAACCATCGCGGGCCGGGACAAGGAATATCAGAACGGCGCGCCGCAGATCCCGATGTTCTGCGATCACAACGGCTGCTCCGCGCGGCCCTTCCTGCACACGCTGGAACGTACCCGGTCAATCAAGACGAACTTCCGCTGGGTGACGGAAATCAACACGGAACAACGTCGCTATGTCGAGCTGTTTCCGACCGGCTGGGAATACCGTCTGTTCAGCTTCGAGCTGAACCTGCCGGGCGAGGCGCTGGATATCGCGATCCCGGGGTTCCGCATGACCACGCACCTGTTCGGTGTGGACAAGGGCGGCATCCATCTCTTCGGTACGGACCATGCCGGCAAGGACATCTTTTCCCGCACCCTGCACGCGATCTATACCTCGCTTGCCGTTGGCACCATCGGCGTCTTCATCAGTTTCGTGCTGGCGTTGGTGATCGGTGGAGCGTCCGGCTATTTCGGCGGCTGGGTCGACGGCGTGCTGCAGATGTTCACGGACGCGATCCGGACTGTGCCGGCTATCCCGCTTTTCATGGCATTGGCCGCGTTCGTTCCGGACGAATGGAGCTCGGAAGCGCGGTTCTTCTTCATCTCCATCATTCTCGGCTTCATCGGCTGGCCGACGCTGGCGCGGCGTGTGCGGACGCATCTGTTGACCGAGCGGAACCAGGAATATGTGCTGGCCGCGAAGATGTGCGGCGCCTCCCCCACCCATGTTATCCGGCGCCATCTGCTGCCCAGCTTCACCAGCTACATCATCGTCGATCTGGTGATTTCGTTCCCCTACATGGTGCTGTCCGAGACAGCGCTCAGCTTCATCGGGCTCGGCCTGAAGGAGCCGGTCAATTCACTCGGCGTGCTGCTGCAGAGCGTTACCAGCGCGGATGTGCTGCTGAATTACCAGTGGTACTTCATCCCGGTTATTTTCTTCGTCGGCATGGTGCTGGCCTTCGTCTTTGTCGGCGACGGGCTGCGCGATGCGGCCGACCCTTATTCGGATCATAAATGATGGCGGCACCCCTTCTTTCCGTCCGCAATCTGACGGTGCAGTTCAAGACCGATGAAGGTCTGATCACCACGGTCGACAATGTCTCCTTCGATATTGCCGCCGGTGAAGTCCTTGGTCTGGTTGGCGAGAGCGGCTCCGGCAAGTCCGTGACCGCGAAGGCGCTGATGAAGCTGAATGCCGGCAACACGGTCTATGGCCCGGAGAGCAGTATCACGCTCAACCTGGATGACGGCCCGATCGATATCCTGTCTCTGCAGAAGGCAAAGGATCTGAAGATTGTGCGCGGCGGTGCGATCTCCATGATTTTCCAGGAGCCGATGGCGAGCTTTGCGCCAGCCATTTCCATCGGCGATCAGATGGTCGAGCAACTGTTGCTGCACAGTTCGATGAACAAGAAGGAAGCGCGTGAGCTTTCGATCGAGATGCTGGACCGGGTCGGAATTTCCGATGCCTCCAAGCGGATCGATCAATACGCGTTCGAGTTTTCCGGCGGCATGCGGCAGCGGGCGATGATCGCCATGGCGCTCTCGACCAAACCGAAGCTGCTGATCGCGGACGAGCCGACCACGGCGCTGGACGTGACCATCCAGGCCCAGGTTATCGATCTGATGAAGGACCTGATTGGAGAGTTCGGCATGGCCATCCTCTTCATCACCCATGATCTGGGTGTGATCGCGCAAACGGCGGACCGGGTGGCGGTGATGTATCTCGGCCGGGTGATGGAAACCGGCAGTGTGCGGGAAGTGATCCGCACGCCGGCCCACCCCTATACACAGGGCCTGCTCAACGCTCTGCCCAAGCTGGATCATCTGGATGAGCCGCTGACACCTGTACCCGGCGATATTCCGAGTCCGCTCGAGCGTCCGGGCGGCTGTGTGTTTCACACTAGATGCCCGAAATTCATCCCGGGGACCTGCGATACGGCCCGGCCCGGGGAGGTGAGTGTATCGGCGAGCCACCGGGCTGCCTGCGTCGCTGTAGAGCCCGTCTTGGAGGCCGTATCGTGAGTGGTCAGGACAGCCATGTCTGGGTGAATCATCTCTCCGTTCATTTCGGGGTAGGAAAAGGCCTGCTTGGTGGCGGTAGTGTGCTGAAGGCTGTGGACGAGGTGTCGCTAGAGATTCCCCGCGGCTCTTTCTTCGGCCTGGTTGGTGAAAGCGGCTCCGGCAAGACCACGCTCGGGCGGGCGATTTTGAAGGCGGCGCCGATATCGGCTGGCGAGGTGCGTTATCGTGACGAGGATGTCGATTTCGACATCGGGATGATGAGCAAGGCCGAGCTGAAGGAATACCGCCGCCGCGCCCAGCTTATTTTCCAGGACCCTTATGCGGCGCTCAGCCCGCGCATGACGGTGCGCGACATTATTGCCGAGCCGCTGGAAGTAATGAAGCTCACCAAGTCGCGGGCGGAAACGGATGAGCGTGTCCGCGAAATCGCCGCGAAATGCAGACTGAACCTGGAGCATCTGCGGCGTTTCCCGCATGCCTTCTCGGGCGGTCAGCGTCAGCGGATTTCGATCGCACGGGCGCTTGTCTGCGAGCCTAAGTTCCTCGTCGCCGACGAGAGTGTTGCGGCGCTCGACGTGTCCATTCAGGCGGATATCCTTAACCTTCTGAAGTCACTGCAGAAGGATATGGACATCACCTTTCTCTTCATCAGCCACGATCTCAGTGTTGTGGCCCACACTTGCGACTATGTGGCGGTGATGTATCTGGGGGCGATTGTCGAAATGGCGCCGAGCCGTGAGCTGTTCACCGTGCCGAAGCATCCCTATACGAAAGCCCTGCTCTCTGCGATCCCGTCACTCGACCCGGACGATCGGGGCACGGCGCAGAAGCTGGAGGGGGAAATTCCTTCCCCGCTGAACAAGCCTTCCGGATGCCGTTTCCACACGCGGTGCCCGATCGCAGTCGAGCGTTGTGCGGCTGAGATACCGGCTTGGCGTGAACTTTCGACCGGGCATAAAGTTGCCTGTCACTTCGCGGAATAGCCCCGCCGTCAGGCTCTCAAGAATACGAGGGTATGAGGCAAAAAGGCTGAGTACGGCCGTTATCGACTGAGATTTATCGAAATTTTGAATGTTGTGCGAACAGGCACAGGAATTGCATTTTATTCCGTTACTTCAGTTCGGTCGCATTCGCACTTGAGTTGAAGCACAAGACTGTTAAAATTCTATTAGCAATAAATTCGCGCTAATATCGGCCAATCTTGCGAAAGAAAATCGCTTCAATGGCCGGCTGAAGACAGAAAGTAAGTGCGGGTACACACGTGTTTGGCAGTTCAAATAAAGTATTCGAGATACTGACGCTCCGTGATGGATCGTGGTCGATTATGGCCACCGAGACATCCAAGGATGGTGCTCAGGCCGAAGCGATGAAGATCCTCTCCCAGGCCGGGATTGAGGGCGTTCGCGTCGTTTCCGATACTGGCAAACCTGTCAACAGTCTGAACCCTGAAGACATCCTCTTCGAGAGAATCAAGCCGAAGGGGGATGAAAAGGTCTTCATCCAGAATATCGACGATGCGCCGGTCTGCTACACGCTTGAGGACTTCTATGCGACGGACGGCCGGACGACGATCAACCGCTTGTTCCGGGCATATCTCGACAAACATAATCTGACGGCAACCGAAGCCATGCATTCGGCGCGTGAGATGAAGCGCCTGCTGGATGATGGCACACTGCTTTTCTCGGCCGTGGCGAAAGTTGCGACGTTCCAGGCTGCGAAGCTGGAAGACACGAACGCGAACGAACGCCGCGATACCTTGTTTGCCTATGTCGACCAGATCAATCACCTGGCACAAAAGACCCTGCAGCGTCCGATGCCGCGTATCCGGGATGTCGGGCTCAATGAGGGCGTTGCCGAGCTGAAAGCCTCTGCCGCGCCGGAAGAACTCGACTACCTGATCAGGTCGGCGCTGGCGACGGAGCTCGTCGAGAACCGCAGTTTTGTCGGCAAGCTGGGGCAGGCTGTCGATTGGGCTGTGATCGCCGAGGATCCGGCGACGATAGCGGCGCTGGATATCTACATTTCCGATATCCTTCACAATGCCGATGTGTTGCGCGACATGCTGGGGCATCAGCGCGATCTTGCCAGCGCGCTGATCACGATGATCTGTTTCGCGAATGGCGAGCCGATCGGCGAAGAGCCGGAAGATCTGACAATCGAGCATCCCGGCTATACGAACATCCAGCTCAACAGGCTGATCGGCTCAGGCAAACTTCCCGAGAGCAAGGCTGTTCTGGTGGACCGTGTCCGGCGCCAGCTCGAGGGGTTGAGTCCTCTCTCCAAGGGGGACCGGGAAGAGGAACGCGAGGTGTTCCACGGTTTGCTGGACAAGCTGATCCCTGACATCAACATCGTCGGCGGCCCGGACATGGCGGAGGCGGTAACCGCCCGCCAGTCGACGATCATCAACAAGGGCGGTCAGAAAGGCATGAAAGAGGCGGCGGCGTCCGTCTTGCCGACACTGGCTGATCCGGGGCGCAAAGCCGGATATCTGTTATCGTTGCTGGAAAGCAAGCTCGGGGCGGAAGTGCTCGGTGCGGAGATTGATAATCATCTCGACGCACTGCTTGTCGGTTCGCCCTCGGTCAATCATCTTGTGCGGGAAAAACTGCCACCGAACAAGAAAATGGCGAAGATCACGTCGATCTTTAACCAGATCAACAAGTCCGCTTTGCCGGATAATCGAAAAGAGCAGCTCACCTCGCGTATCGACGAATTGCTCGCGACCTATATCGTGGACGGTAAAATTCTCGACAAGATCGACAAGTCTGACCGGCCGCTCCATGTCCGCGCATTCATGCTGGTGAGCATGGTGCAGCCGGAAATGCTGCCGAAGGGAAAGGCGTCAAATCTTGCCCGGGAAATCATCGTCAATCATCTGAAACGGCCGAATTTCGAGGCGGATCTGGTCTCTCAAATTCCCGATCCCAAGGATCAGGCGAACACCCTGCGGAAGTTCCACGAGCAACTGCATCGATGCGGCTTCTTCGGGTGATTGATCGCCACGTGTCAGCCCATATCCATTTCGAGTTCGTCGGCGAAATCGCCCCACTCGTCGTCGCTGTCCTCGGCAGTTCGGGCCGTCTCGACGAGACTTTCCAGAAGCGCATTGTAACGCTCCCAGGTTTCGGCATCATCACGCGCCCGGTTCGCGGCCCAGGCCGCGGCAAGTCCGGTCGCCCGGGCGGCATGCGTGCGGGCAGCGGCAGCACGCGCGGCTTCGGCCGCAGCCGCGGCGGGAACATTGTCATCCCGGGCATAAGCGCGGGACAGATCCCGGGCTTCGGCCCTGGCGGCGACACGGAAGTTTTCGTTTCCGGTTTCAAGATATTTGCGGACACCGTTCGGGATATCCCAGAGATCGGCAACGTCGAGTGCGACCTTACGGGCGAATTCCCTGAGCAGGTCCTCTCCGTCGACGCGCCACAGCACGGTGCGCGTCGCGCAGACCAGCTTGTCGTCCTGCCGCGTCGCGAGATCCTCGCACTCGACCCGGCAGATCGTGTTTCCGGGGGCGTATTTCAGGGCATCGAGGATGCGTTCCGAGGCGTGCAGGCCGGAAACGCAAAGAGAGGGCGCCGCATCGTGCGCCAGTTTCTCGCCGTCCGCCGGCACGGGGCGGCCGTCGCGCAGCGCTTCGTCCACAAAGTGCCAGGCCAGCAGTTCACCAGAACCGTTCTGGGTTCCGCTCGGGGTAACATTCTGTTCCGTCATGTCATGTCCATCGCGCTGCGTGTCATGGTTCGTGCCTATCGTCCTATAGCCTTCGGCGCAGGGCAAGCGCTTGATGCCGCGTTGCTTTCAACAAATCCAAAGTGCTCGCGCATTATGGGAGACAAGGGAATGGAACCGCGCCGCCGACGCAGCATGTCCGGCCGTCGCGGGATGCGAAATATTCGTCCTCGCAGTTGGTTTTCCGGTAATTTGCCGGTAGGCAAAGCCATGCTGATATGGAACCATGAACCCCTTGATTCGAAGATAGTTTCCACCCCTGGCAAATGGTTTCCGCATGCCTAAGGTTCTGATTGTCGATGACTCACGTCTGGTCCGCCTGACGATCAAGACCATTCTTGATCGGGCAGAGGGATTCGAAGTCGTCGGGGAAGCCGAAAACGGCCGAGAGGGTGTCGACCTCGCCAGGGAGTTGAACCCGGACGTGGTCACCCTTGATATCGAAATGCCGGTGATGAACGGGATCGAATGCTTGCGTCGCCTGCGGATTCTTTCTCCTGCAAAAGTCATTGTCCTGTCGTCGCTTACCCACCCGGCATCGCCAAAGGCTGTGGAGGCCAGACTGGTCGGTGCCGACGCTGTAATCGGCAAACCCTCCGGCTCCGTCAGCCGTGACGTTGACGCGAGCGGGGGAAGCCTGCTGATCGATACGATCAACCGGCTGATGCTTCCTGACGCTGCGGCCGGGGAGGCGTTGGCATGAGTGCCGTGGAAAGTGTCCTCGAGACCCACAAGATCCCTGTTCTGCTGTTTCAGTCTGACGGCCGCCGCTATGGCGTAAGGCTCTCGGGTGTCCGTGAAGTCGTCGAGATCGAGAATATGGAACCGATCGAGGGCGAGCCGGACGAGTATATCGGCGTCATGGTGCTCCGGAAGGAGCCTATACCGTTGGTGGTCGTTCGTGCCGGCTCGAAGGAGCCCGAGACCGAGCTGCCGATGTGTATTGTGCTGCAACGCGGCCATGCAGTGATCGGACTCGCGGTCCAGAAGATCATCGGGATCCGGAATTTCGATCCGGCTCATCCAACCAAGGGGCTGGTGGCGAGCGACCAGCCGCAGCATGCCTATCTCGACGATGACGGAAATCTGGTCCAGGCCGTCGATCCTGACCGCTGGTTCAACGCGCAAAGTGCCCTGCCGCTGATCTCGGATCAGCGCGCCATGAAGCTTGCCGACGAGCAGGAAAAGGTCGTCGAACGGCCGCGCCAGCGTTACATGGCGCTGACGATCCGTGACCATCTCTATGCTGTCGATTCCAGTCTGGTTGAGAGGGCGCTTGATGAGGTGGAGACAACGCCGCTGCCCAAGCGGCCCGGTGTGAAACTCGATTCCGTCATTGAGGTCAGCGGCACGGTGATGCCTGTTCTACGTCTGTCTCGCGGTGGATTCGAGGAGCAGACCATCCATATTATCGTGAATTATTACGGTCAAAAATGGTCGATCGCTACGGAGACGGTACTGGGTATCGTTGTTGACGAGAGCCCTGTGCGGCCGTCCGATGACGACACTCAGGCACGGGTCATATCCCACAAGGGTGCGTTCCACGAGGTGATCGACGTGCCGGCACTGATTGCCTCGATGGTGCCGGACTTTGTCCGCTCCGGCGACGGCAGGGGATAGGCGCATGAGCGGTTTTGACGACGACGGCGCCGGCGGCGCGATGTGGGAACTCTTCGAACAGGAGAGCGAGGACTATCTCGGTCAGATCGAGGATATCCTTTCCGGCAGTGCGGCCGATCTCGAGAACGGGGAGACCATGAGCGCGCTGTTCCGCGCCATGCACTCCCTCAAGGGTGTTTCCGCTTCGCTCGGCCTTACCGGCATCGAGCTTGTCGCGCATCACGCCGAGGATCTGCTCGACATGTTCCGGAACGGGGAAGCCCGGCCGGACGAGGCGACGCGCGAACTTCTGTTGCAGACCGCCGATACGCTTGTTGCCTTGCGTGAACAGAGTATAGCGAACACCAGCGATGCGCCGGCCGACATGCAACTGGTGGCGCAACTGACCGCAGCCAAGGCACAACTGAAAAGTGGCGGCGCGGTTGCCGCGCCTGCGCCGCAGGCCGCTCCGCAACAACCGGCCCCGGCTCCAGCCGCCCCAACAGCACCCGCTCCTCCGCCTCAGGCTGCCCCTGCGCCTCCACCGCCTCCTCCTCCGGTCCAGCACGCGCCAGCCGAGACCAGCGACACTGGTGCCGCGCGGCAGATGTCGATGCAGGTCTCCCAGGCACCGGCAGATCCGTCCGAGCCTGAGTTTCAGCCGGAAACGGTAGGGCCGTTTGACGAGGTGGTGAGGAGCGAACTCGGACAGCTTGCCGAGGCGTTGGAAAATCCGACACTGGAATCGCTCGACACACAGGCCATATCCGGTTCGGTGCTTGCGATCCGTGAAGTGGCAAACGAAGTCGGCTATCTCGGCATTTCGGATGTCCTGAGCGATATCGTGGACCTGCTCCGGGATTCAGATCCGCTCGACAAGACGGAGCTGACCCGCGGGCTTTGTATCTTTGTGCATCGGTTGCGGCTGTTGTCGGAACTCGCCAACTCCGGTCTCTCGATGGAGGATGTGGACGATTCAATGTCGCCTCATATCTCCCGTGAGGCGCGCGAAGTGGTCGATCGGCTATCGGCGGGTGGCGGAACATCGAAGGACTGGGAGCTGGTCGGCATTCTCGCCCGTGCTCTCGGCGTGCAGCGGATTTCGGCTTTGGCTAGGTTGTCCAGCGAGTTGACCGCGGAGCCGGACTGGCGCGACCGTTCAGGCGCCCTGGCGGTGGTCGAGGAGATCCGCCGCGAGAGCCAGGTAATCGGGATCGAAGGGCTGAATGTTGCCTCGCTCGATATGTTGCGTGGCACCTACGACCGGCTCCGGGACCAGATGGCCCTGTTGCTGACCAATGCCGAAGCGGCAGTGGCGGAGCTGCGGACATCTCTCGGTGACGAGGTCTTCAACAGCCTGTCGCCGGATGCGCGCCAGCAGATTGCGGACTTCCTGAAGCAGCCGAATGCCAACCTGGTCGAGATCCAGGCCATGCTGCCGGACGGTCCGGCCTCCACACAGCAGATCATGGGGCGGATTTATCAGGAAAAGGTGATGTCGAACCGGGTCCTGGTGGATACCCATCCGGACCTCTACCAGTTCCTTGTCGGCGTTATCGGGCCTGCCGATCCGATGATGGCCGCCGTGCAGGCGATCGACGGCGCGCGCGCCGCATTGCAGTCGTGGCAAATTCTGGCAAGCAATGATGTGCAGAGCGCAGTGGCAACACCCCAACAGCCGGCTCCGGCCCAACCCGCGCAGGCACAACCTGCTCCCGCTGCTCCGTCTGCTGATGCACAATCAGGCGTCATGCATATCGGGGACGACTGGACGGTTGACGGCGACAGTGCGCCGAAACCTGCCGCCGTACAGCAAGCAGCGCCGCCCCGGCCTGCTGCACCGATGACGCCGCCGCAGGCAGCGCCGGTTCCGCCGCCACCGTCATCCTCGGCCCTGGAGCCGGTTGCATCCGACACGAAGGTTCCGGCCGAGCGGTCGGACGCCGCTGCGCCCAACCGTGGTGGGGGCGGTAGTTCGCTCCGGGTGTCGTCTGAACTGGTGGACAATTATCTCGATACAGTCGCCGAGCTGCGGCTCTGCATTTCCCGGATCGAGCAGGGCGCATCGGAAGCCGGTTTTGCCAGCACGATCGCGGAGCTGCGTTCCCTGGCAAAACAGACCGGCGCACGCAAGGCGGAGCGGTTGCGCTTCGCAGCCAGTCACATCGATGACGCGGGTAAAATTCTCGCCAGCCAGATCGCGAAGGCGGAAACCACGCTCCGGATGCTGCATTCCGTAACACTGCAGCTGCGCGTGGTGCCGATCAGCATCGTGCTCGGACGCATGCCGCGTCTGGTGCGGGATCTTGCGCGCAGCCTCGGAAAACAAGTCGACCTCGATATCGAGGATGGTGACATCCAGATCGACAAATCGATGGTGGATGCCTTGATGGAGCCGCTGGTCCACATGATCCGCAATGCGATGGATCACGGGATTGAGACTCCGGAAGAAAGGCAGAACCTAGGAAAGCCCGAGAAAGCGATCCTGACGCTGCGGGCGACACAGAACGGCAATGTCGCGCAGATCATGATTGCCGATGACGGACGTGGCCTGAACACGTCCCGGATCAAGTCGAAGGCCATGGAGCGCAATCTGCTCTCGGATCAGGATGCCGCACGGATGTCCGAGCGGGAAATCCAGCGCCTGATCTTCGCGCCCGGTTTCTCGACAGCGTCGGCCATCACGGAAACATCGGGCCGCGGGGTTGGCATGGATGTGGTGCTGACCACGATCCGGCGGCTTGGTGGTTCAATCGATATCGACAGCGTCGAGGGCGAGGGCACCAAATTCTATCTGAGCTTCCCGGTCTCGGCCGCTCTGCAGCGGATTGTTGTGGTGACCGATGGCGAGCGGGATCTCGGTTTGCCAGAGCGCTCAATCGTCGAAGTCATCGAGGTCGCCCGCAGCCAGATCCAGGAGGTTGGCGAGTTTGCCGGCATTCAGCACCGCGATGGTTTCCTGCCGGTGCGCGCGATCGAAACCATGCTGGGCTGGGAAACACCCGAAGCTGCGGCAAACCAGACCGCATTCCCGGTGGTGATCATTGGTACGCCGCAGCGCCGTGTCGGTGTCGCGGTTGCCCGGGTCAAGCGGCGTCAGGAAGTCTTCATGAAGGAACTGCATCCGGCTTTGAACGCGGTGGATGTTCTGGCAGGCGCCACGGTTATGGGCGAGGGCCAGCCGTTGCTGGTGCTCGATCCGGAAACCCTGATTGCGATAGCGGGGGCCTAGGCGCAGCCTGACTTTATTCAGGCCAATCTATTTAGGCAGGTTGAGTGTGACGCCGGAAATCCATCCGGCGATCTTTTGCAGCGGCAGGACGGTGTCCGCCGCCTTTTCTTCGAAGGCAACTTTCGGCATGCCGTAAACGACGGAACTGGCTTCGTCCTGGGCAAGGGTGCGTGCACCCACACGGCGCATTTCGAGCAAGCCTGCCGCGCCGTCCCGGCCCATACCGGTGAGGATCACACCGACGGATCTCTTGCCCAGTTCCTGCGCTGCCGATTTCATCATCACATCGACCGCCGGACAATGACCACCAATGCGCTCATTTTCGCCGAGAGCGGTCCAGATTCCCTTGTTTCCCTTACGCAACCGGAATTGCTGGTCGCCCGGCGCCACCACAGCGAGGCCGGGGCGAAGGGGCTGGCTGTCATAGGCCAGCATTACGTCAATCGCGCAGGACTGATCCAGTCGTTTGGCGAAATCCTCGACATAGTCTTTCGGCATGTGCTGAACAATAACAACCGGCGGGCAATTCTTGTCGAGACCTGAAAGCACCGTCATCAGGGCATCCGTGCCACCGGTAGAGGCGCCAATGCAGATCACGGTGCCGAGATAGGGCGCGCCGAGGTCTTCCGGTGGCCGTGGTTTCGCTGTTTCGACGGAAGTCTGCGTTCGCACAGGAGCCGGGCGCGGTGCGGCTGGCGCCGATGTGGACCGCGGGCGATCCACGCGGGCCTGCCGCAGGGCGGATTCAATACGGGAAGATGCTGCTTTCAGTTCCGAGCGAATATCGAGCTCGGGAATGGAAATCAGTTGCCCTGAGGGTATTTTCAGCTGTGCCGCGACTGTCCGGCCTTCGGTACTCTCTCCGGCGGTGATCAGGAGAAGAGGGCGGCCGCAGGTCTTGGTCAGCTCGAACACATTCTTGAGGCTGCTGAAGTCATTGTCGCGGGCCGCAAGCACCACGACCTCGGCGCCGGCGAGGCGGTCAGGGGTGGCGCGTGTCTGTGATACCGCGATGACTTCCGTATCACCGATAAGGGGCGTTATCGTTTCCGTCACGACCTTGCGGAGCAGGGGGTCTGAAGCGACAACGAGAATACCGTCTTGTCCGTTCAAGAGGCCTTCTTTCTAAAGATCGCGGGACGGATCTGATCCAGATAAATCCGTGCGTGATCCGGATTGTCGGTGTGGCCGATAAAGAGATATCCACCCGGCGCGAGCATCGTGCTCAGGTTACGGACGAGGTTCTCTCGGGTCGTGTCATCGAAATAGATCATCACGTTTCGGCACAAGATCAAATGAAAGCGGCCACGCAACATTTCCAGTGGTTCGGTCAGGTTAAGCCACCGAAACATCACATCGTCGCGTACCTGCTTTACCACGCGATAGGTGTTATCGCCGAGATATTCCAGATATTTCTGCTGCCAGGCCATTGGCATATGGCGGAATGCCTCGGCTCTGTACTCGCCGATGGCTCCCCGTCGCAGGGTCGCTTTGGCAATGTCCGTCGCCAGGACACCGGCATCCAGATCCTGATAATGCGTTCCGAAATACTCCCGCATTGCCATGATGATTGAGTAGGCTTCCTCGCCCGCAGCCGCGGCCGAGCTCCAGATCCGGATGTCTTTTGTCCGGTCCCGGCGCAGCCGTTCTTCGAGCTCCGGAAGCAAGGTCGACGCCATGAATTCGAAGTGCGCCGGCTCCCGGTAAAAGTAACTGTGATTGGTCGAAAGATGCTCGACCAGATTGATCAGCAGGTCCTCGCGCCCGTCGCTTCGTGCTTCGCGCAAGAGTTCCGGAATGGATTCATGACCGGTCTGGCTCATGAAGGCGCGCAGGCGCGAATCCAGGAAACTTTCCGCATTCGCTGGAACGATAATCCCGAATTTGTGATGCGCCAGACGGCGGAGTTCGTCGAACTCCGCCGTGACCGGATTAGTACTTTCCAAAGTCACCGGACGTAATCTTGTCTTCCTGCGCAGAGCTGCGCTCTTCGTCAGTGTTCTCTTCGGATTGGGCTGAAGCGTTGCCTGCCGGCTTCTTCTTGGCTGGTGCATCGCCTTCGTTCAATTTGAAGCGGGAGACGGATTCCTGCAGCTCACGGCCTCGGCCGGCAAGGGCGCCCGAGGTTGCCGCCATTTGCTGCGCTGCCGCCGCGTTCTGCTGAATTACAGTGTTAAGCCGGTGGATGGCGACATTGATCTCGTCCGCGCCGACAGACTGCTCCTCACTGGCGGCGGTGATGCCCTGAACTAGATCCTTGGTCCGGGTGATTTCCGGCAGCAGGTCATTCAGCAGGCGGTTGGTATTTTCGGCGGCTTCCCGGCCGTCGGCGGAGGCATCCTGGATCTCGCTTGCGGCCTGCTTGCTGATTTCGGCCAGGCGGGAGACTTCGGAGGCAACAACCGCGAACCCGCGTCCGTGTTCACCGGCACGCGCGGCCTCGACGGAGGCGTTGAGGGCCAGCAGTTCGATCTTCCGGGTGATTTCCTCGACGACGAGGATCTTGTCGGAAATATCCTTCATGGCAGCGGCGGTCTGGGTCATTGCTTCAGCACAACGCCCGGCTTCACCGGCCATACGCTCCGACGCTTTTTCTGTCTCTTCAGCGTTCTTCGCATTCTGACGGATACCGGCAGTCATTTCTTCCATGGCAGCGGAAGTTTCCTGGACGCTGGAGGCCTGGTCGTTCACACCGTCAGACACCTGTTGCGCAGTCTGACGAAGCTCGCTGCTGCCCGAGGTGACACCGCCAGATGCCGTTTTGATGGTGCCGAGCATCCCCTGCAGGTTTTTCTGCATGGCGTCGATCGCTTTCAGCACTCGGCCGATTTCGTCGTTCGAATTGGTTACGGGGACAGGAACGGAGAGGTCACCTGCAGCGAACCTGTCTACGGTCTGGACCGCGGCATTCAGGCGGCGGCGAATACTGATGGCGAGCGGGATGCCGATAATCAATGAGAGGGTGACGGCGATGATTGCGGCGATGCTGAGGCTGCTGATCGCCAAATTTTCGGCTGCCTGGATCGTCTCGATCGATCCCTTGGACATGCCGTTGACCTTTTCCAGCAGTTCATGAACGCGTGAACCGACGATGACCTGGGTCTCTTCGATCTTGTTCATATGAGAGCTGAGGTGTGACAGTCGGGGAATGCGTCCGCCCGCCGCTTTGATCAAGGACTTGAGCTGAACAATAACAGTGTTGCCGGTCTTCGTTATGTGGTCGTGCGCTTCTTCGATTTCGGCCAGCAGCTTCTGGATTTCTGCATAGCGGATGCCGCGGTCGCCGCCAGCTTCAACAATCGGGGAAAGCAGCAGGTTTACCGAGGAGAGATGTTCGTCGACAGCGGTGCCGTGTGCTGCGAACTTCGCAATATAGTCGTCTGCGGCATCGCCGCGTCCCTGTGCGGCAATCGATATGGCGATATGCAGGGCCATTTCCTGTTCGAGCTGGCTTTCGACGATCGAGCCAACCAGAACGGAAACCGGTGTGTCGGTCAAAATGATCTGGTCGACCTGACCTTTCACGGCGGTCATCGTCCAGATGGAAAAACCCGCGAATGCGCAAAGGGCGGTGGCCATAAATACGACCAGCGCCATGAGTTTCGTAGACATATTCAAAGACATTTAAGCGGCCCCCTGATGTTCTTCGAATGGCCCCGCGCAGCCCTGGCGTTCTGTCGGGCAAATCCATGTGCGGGGATCAGTATATCTTTGTGATTCCGCCTGTGCAGCCACATTGTTGATTATTCGTTGATATTTATTGAGAAATTGTCGGATTCCGGTTTTTTGTCGGCCGGATGCACTGAAATTAGCAATGTTTTCGGGGGATTTTTCGTATCCCCTCCTACCCGTGCGTCTGTGAAGACGCACGGGCCAGGGCCGTGTGGTGCAACAACAACCCCGTCGGGGGAGTAGTGTTCCCCACACCCGACATGCGACTTCATCGGCAAAAGGTCAACGTGTGGTATTCGGTTACAGTTAGGTTAAAAAACAGGCAATGCCCAATATTGGTGCAAAATTAAATGGCCGGTTCTCTTTCTGGTTTTCTATTTGAGTGTCGTTTTTCATTTTAAATATCTGATAAATAATATGTTTTAGGAAATTAACCCGGGTGCGGGAACTGTGGCACAGCGTTTGCTGTTTGGGGTGCGGTGCAACAACAACCCTGGACCTGGGAGACTAAAAAATGGGGAAGCTCACAAAGTGGAAAAGCGCCCTTGCGGCAACAGCCTTCGGGCTGGCTGCAACGGCCGGGATGGGGGCAGCGCAGGCGGCGGACACGATCAAAGTCGGCATCCTCCACTCGCTATCCGGAACCATGGCAATCAGTGAGACCACACTGAAGGACGCCATGCTGATGCTCATTGACGAGCAGAATAAAAAAGGCGGTCTTCTCGGCATGAAGCTCGAGCCCGTCGTTGTCGATCCGGCATCCGACTGGCCGCTTTTCGCGGAAAAGGCCCGCGAACTCATTTCGAAAGACGGCGTCTCCGTAACTTTCGGCTGCTGGACCTCAGTGTCCCGCAAATCCGTGCTTCCGGTCTTCGAAGAGCTGAACGGTATGCTTTTCTATCCGGTGCAGTATGAGGGCGAGGAATCTTCCCGGAACGTCTTCTATACCGGTGCGGCGCCGAACCAGCAGGCGGTCCCGGCGGTCGACTATCTGCTCGGCGAAGAGGGCGGCGAAGCGAAACGCATCGTGCTGCTCGGTACCGACTACGTTTATCCGCGCACGACCAACAAGATCCTGCGCTCCTACCTGAATGCCAAGGGCATCGCCGATGCCGACATCATGGAAAACTACACGCCGTTCGGTCACTCCGACTGGCAGACCATCGTTGCCCAGGTGAAGGAATTCGCCAGCCAGGGCAAGAAGACCGCGGTTGTCTCCACCATCAACGGTGATGCCAACGTGCCGTTCTATAAGGAACTGGCGAACCAGGGCATCAAGGCGGAAGACATTCCGGTCGTTGCCTTCTCCGTCGGTGAAGAAGAGCTTGCCGGTCTCGATGCCGGACCGCTCGTCGGTCACCTTGCCGCATGGAACTATTTCATGTCGGTCGACACCCCGGAGAACGACGCCTTCATCAAAGCCTGGCACGCCTTCATCAAGGACGAGAAGCGCGTGACCAACGATCCGATGGAAGCGCATTACATTGGCTTCAAGATGTGGGTGCAGGCGGTTGAGCAGGCCGGTACCACCGATGTCGATGCGGTGCGTCAGGCAATGTACGGCCAGACCGTCAAGAACCTGACCGGCGGTGTGGCGGTGATGAATACGAACCATCACCTCTCCAAGCCGGTGCTGATCGGTGAAATCCTCGAGGACGGCCAGTTCGAAATCGTTTCCGCCACCGACGATGTGGTGGTCGGCGATGCCTGGTCCGACTTCATCCCGGAAAGCGCCAAGCTGACCGCCGACTGGACCTATCCGTGGGTCTGCGGCAACTGCGAAAAGCCGCGCTTCTAAAAAAACTTCCGGACCGGAGCGCGGGATGTCCCGCGCTCCGGAACCGCTTGAATAGCGCGCAGGGATGGAAGGAAATTTAATGTCCTTAAGGCAATGGATGCGCGGGGGCGCACTCCGGTTCTTAATGGTTTTCTGGGCACTCGCGGTTTTGGTGCCGCATTCCGGTGCATCGGCTGCTGAAGATCTCGGAACACTCGTTACCGAGCTCGGTGCGGCGAGCCTTTCCAAGAAGCAGGCTGTTGTCGATCGCATGGTCGCGACAGGCGCGCCCGAGGTGGTGCCTATCCTGGAAGCGCTGGTCGGACGGGATCTCTACACGCGCAAGAGCGACGGCGTGGTGGTCATTGGCCAAAAGACCAGTGGAGGGAAGCTTCTCCTGACCGATCCCCTGACAGGTTCCGAGGTTGGAACGGTCGGATCGCGTGAGGTGAAGCGGATCAAAACGAACAACCGGCTCCGTTCATCTGTCAAAGCTGTCATGGGTACACTGACACTGATGAGCCCGGACCCGCAGCGCAGACTGGAAGCGGCGGACGGTCTGCTGAAGTCGAGCGATCAGGCAATGCTGCCATTGATCGAGACGGCGCTGGCCAAGGAAGCGGATGCGGCGGTGAAAAACGCGCTGCAACTGGCCAAGGCCTCTATCAAATTGCAATCCGACAGCGCGGAAGAGCGTTTGGCGGCGGTGCAGTCCCTCGCGGACAGAACAGATCCGGAAAGCCGGGTCATGCTCTCCCGTCTGCTGCTGAAGGATGGCGATGTCTGGCGCGAACCTGACGAGATGGTCCGCGCGACCGCAGGGAAAACGCTCGCCTCGATGGAGAGCAGGCTGGAGATGTGGCGCACTGTCGAACATCTCTATCAGGGGATCAGTCTCGGCTCGGTCCTGCTGCTTGCCGCCATGGGATTGGCCATCACCTTCGGCGTGATGGGAGTCATAAATATGGCGCATGGCGAGATGGTCATGCTCGGCGCCTACACAACCTTTGTCGTACAGGAAGTGTTCCGTTCCGTGGCGCCGGGATTGTTTGACTGGTCACTCGCGGTGGCCTTGCCTGCGGCGTTCCTGATGTCGGCGCTGGTCGGAATTGCCATGGAACGGGGGTGTATCCGCTTCCTCTATGGCCGCCCGCTTGAAACCCTGCTTGCCACCTGGGGCATCAGCCTCGTCCTGCAACAGACCGTGCGCTCGATCTTCGGGCCGACCAACCGGGAAGTCGGGGCGCCGGAATGGATGCAGGGCGCGATGGAGTCCGTCGCTGGTATCACCCTGACCTATAACCGGCTCTGGATCATCCTGTTCTCGTTCTGTGTGCTCGGCGCCGTCCTCCTTGTTCTTAAGAAGACCGCTTTCGGTCTGCAGATGCGGGCGGTGACGCAGAACCGCGAGATGGCGCGTGCCATGGGCATTCCGACCGGGCGGGTTGATGCCATGACCTTCGGTCTAGGCTCCGGCATTGCCGGTATCGCGGGGGTCGCTCTCAGCCAGATCGACAATGTCAGCCCAAATCTCGGACAGGCGTACATCGTGGACAGCTTCATGGTCGTGGTGTTCGGCGGTGTCGGCAATCTCTGGGGCGCCTTTGCCGGCGCGATGTCGCTCGGCGTCGTGAACAAGCTGCTGGAGCCCTGGGCCGGCGCGGTGCTGGGCAAGATCCTGGTGCTGGTGGCGATCATCCTCTTCATCCAGAAACGGCCCCGCGGATTGTTCGCGCTCCGCGGTCGTGCCGTGGAGTCCTGAGTCATGTCGCTGTTGCAACGCCTATACGCGCCGCAGGCCCAGGAACCCGGTAAGGGACGATTGGCAAGCGCCGTCCTGCTCTCGGTCCTGGCCGCGATCGCGGTCCTCGTGCCGCTCCTCAATCTGACGGTCCCGGCCGACTCAGCCTTTCATGTGCCGACCTATCTGGTCAGTCTGCTCGGCAAATATCTTTGTTTTGCCATGCTGGCGCTCTCGATCGATCTGATCTGGGGCTTCTGCGGCATTCTCAGCCTCGGGCACGGCGCCTTTTTCGCTCTCGGCGGCTATGCCATGGGCATGTACATGATGCGGCAGATCGGCGACCGGGGCGTCTACGGCAACGCAGAGCTGCCGGACTTCATGGTGTTCCTGAACTGGAAGGAGTTGCCATGGTACTGGTACGGCTTCGACTTCTTCCCCTTCGCTGTGGTGATGGCGTTGTTCGTGCCGGGGCTGCTGGCTTTCGTGTTTGGCTGGCTGACCTTCCGGTCTCGGGTCAGCGGGGTCTATCTCTCGATCATCACCCAGGCCATGACCTATGCGCTGATGCTGGCGTTCTTCCGCAACGACATGGGCTTCGGCGGCAATAACGGCCTGACGGATTTCAAGGATCTGCTGGGCTTCGATTTGCAATCGGACAACACGCGGGCCGTGTTGCTGGCGGCGACCTGTGTTGCGCTGGCCGGGTGTTATCTGATGTGCCGCAGCATCGTCGCCTCGAAGCTGGGACGCCTGATTACGGCAATCCGGGACGACGAGGCGCGGGTCCGCTTCCTCGGCTACCGGGTGGAGAATTTCAAGCTCTTCGTCTTCGTGCTCTCGGCCATGATCGCCGGGTTGGCAGGCGCACTCTATGTGCCGCAGGTCGGCATCATCAATCCGGGTGAATTCGCTCCGGCCAACTCAATCGAGGCTGTGATCTGGGTTGCCATCGGCGGTCGCGGCACGCTCTACGGCGCGATTGCCGGCGGCGTGCTGGTCAATTACGCGAAGACCGTGCTGACCGGGGTTATCCCGGAAATCTGGCTGTTCGCGCTCGGCGGTATGTTCATCGCCGTCACCTTGTTCTTCCCGAAAGGCCTGGTCGGCAGCCTGCCTGCCGCGGTCGACTGGGTGAAGCGGCGGATTGGTAAACGGAACCCGCCTGCATCCTCATCCCTTGCCGAGGAGCCGGGCCAATGAACGTGACCGGAAGAGCTTCTTATTCAGAATCCCAGCTTTATGTCGACGGGGTCACGGTCAGCTTTGACGGTTTCAAGGCGCTGAACAATCTGAGCTTCGTGGTCGAGCCGGGCGAGATGCGGGCCATCATCGGGCCGAACGGCGCCGGCAAGACGACTATGATGGATGTCATCACCGGCAAGACCAAGCCGGACGAGGGACGGGTCATCTTCAAAGGCGATATCGATCTCGGCAAACGGGACGAGGCGGCAGTCGTCGCCCTCGGTATCGGCCGGAAGTTCCAGCGGCCGAGCGTATTCGAGAACCATTCGGTGTTCGACAATCTGGAACTCGCCATCAAGTCGGACCGGAGCACCTTCGCCTGCCTGTTCGACCGGTTGGATGCGGACCGCAAATCGAAGATCGAAAGCACGCTGGAGCGGATCGGCCTGGCCGGTGAGCGCGATCAGATGGCCGGGAAATTATCGCACGGGCAGAAGCAATGGCTGGAGATCGGCATGCTGCTGGTGCAGGACCCGGAACTGCTGTTTCTGGACGAACCGGTGGCCGGCATGACCGACGCCGAGACCGAGGCGACGGTTGAGCTGCTGCGTGATCTGCGCGGGGAACGCTCCATCGTGGTCGTCGAACATGACATGGCCTTCGTCCACGCTCTCGGCGTGAAGGTCACCGTGCTGCATGAGGGATCGGTGCTGGCCGAAGGGTCCATGGATCAGGTGCAGAACGATCCGCACGTCATCGAAGTCTATCTGGGACGCTGAGATGCTGAAAGTTTCGGGACTTCATCTGCACTATGGCGCCAGCCACGCGCTGCGCGGCATCGATCTGGTGGCCGAGCGCGGCAAGGTTACCTGCGTGCTCGGACGTAACGGGGTTGGCAAGACCAGTCTGATGCGGGCCGTGACCGGTCTGGAGAGCCCGAGCGCGGGCAGCATCCTCTGGGACGATATCGATCTGCTGGCGCTGCCGGTTCACCGCAGAGCGTCGGCCGGTGTCGCTTTCGTGCCTCAGGGACGGGAAATCTTCCCGCTGTTGACAGTCGAGGAAAATCTGAAGACCGGGTTCGCTGCCCTGCCGCGCGCCAAGCGTACGATCCCGGACGAGATTTTCGATCTGTTCCCCGTGCTGAAACAGATGCTGAAGCGGCGCGGCGGAGATCTTTCCGGCGGTCAGCAGCAACAGCTAGCCATCGCCCGTGCTCTGGTGCTGCGCCCGAGCCTGCTCGTGCTGGACGAGCCGACCGAGGGAATTCAGCCATCGATCATCAAGGATATCGAACGGATCATCGCCCTGCTGGCAGCACGTGGAGATATGGCCGTGATCCTGGTTGAGCAATATTTCGAATTCGCCCGCGATCTGGCGGATGAAATTGCAGTGATGGACCGTGGGGAGATCGTGCTTGCCGGGGCGAAGACCGCGCTCGCGGAAGAAGATGTCCGCGGTCATCTGACTGTGTGATCGCCTTTCCGGAGCAGCTCAGTCGGCGGCGTCTATATCCTGCGCCAACGAGGTGTCCTGCCCGACCCTGGGCAAGATTACCGTGACACTGGTACCCGCGCCGGGTTCGCTCTCGATCATGAAACTGCCGCCGAGAAACTGCGCGAGAGAGCGGACGATGGACAGTCCGAGGCCGGTGCCTTCCTTGGCAACATGGGGGTGGATGGAGGAGTGAGAGAACGGCTCGGCGATTGTCGGCAGCCGATCCTTTGAAATTCCGACGCCGCTGTCCTCGATACGGAAGACAATCTCGCTTCCGTCGGCTTCCGCCAGACAGCGGATCGCCCCGCCGTCAGGTGTGAATTTTACGGCGTTCGACAACAGGTTCAGGAGGATCTGCCGGATCGAGCGTTCATCCGTGATCATAAGGTCCGATGCCATCTCGACCGAGGTAGAGATGGTGATGGCCTTGTTCCTGGCCTGACCATCGACCTGCGAGATGCAGTGCGTGAAGATCGCACCGATGCCGACTTCTTCAAGCGTCAAGATTCGCTTGCCCGCCTCGATGGCGGAAATGTCCAGAATATCGTTCACCAGTTCCAGCATATGCTGGCCGCTTTGCTGAATAGCCCCGGAATAGTCGGCGAGGCGTTCCACTGCCATGTCTCTGGTGTTCGGCATTGCGAGCAGGGAGCTGAAACCGATGATGGCATTTAAAGGTGTGCGGAATTCGTGGCTCATCGTTGCCAGAAATTCCGATTTCGTCCGGTTGGCATGTTCCGCGCGTTGCAGGGCTTCGTTCCGGGCTTCGGCAATAAGCCGTTCATTGGTGACGTCGGCGCCGGTACCGCGATAGCCGATGAAGGTTCCGGCTTCATCGTAGAACGGCCTGCCGTTGATGCTGACAGTTTTGCGGACGCCCGGCTGGGACTCGATATCATAGCGGAAATCGCGGAATTGACGGCGCTGTTCGATAACGTCGTTCAAGCCGCGCCATTTTGGCGTCTGAGTGTCCTCCGAGGAGGTTTCCGCCAATGTGCGGCCGTAGATCTCTCCGCTCCGCTTGTTGAGGGTCTTGGTGAAGCTGGCGGAGATGTAGCTGATACCGCCGTCACGATCAGTTTCCCAGAACCAGTCCGAAGAGATTTCGGCGAAATCCTGAAAACGCTTCTGACTGCGGAACAGCTCGCTGGCTGTGAGGTCTCTGACTTCTGAATTACGGGTGATGTCGCGCATCAGGCGGGCCCCGCTGGCTGCGATTTCCCTGTATTCCAGGAAATCGAAATCGTCGGGCTCGGGCAGTGGGCTTTGCTTCGGGTCGTCCGCATTCAGATGGCGATAGGCGGCGGCGAGCTGAAGCAGAGGCCGGGTTACAAACCTCTCGGAGATGTAGAACAGGATAGCGGCGAGCGCTGCGATGCCTGCCGCCATGGCAAGAAGAGCCACGGCCAGACGGTTCGGCCACTCCTCGGATATCTGCCAGGAGGAGGCTGTAATTCGAAGAGATCCCACCGTGATGCCCGGTGTCGCCGGGTCGCTGAGTTCTAGCTCTAGCGCATGTGTGACGGGCGGAAAAAGCTCCGGATACCAGTGGTCTTCCAAGGGCGGAAAAGTGCGCTGTTCGCTGATTATAGTGGCGCCGGTTTGGTCCGTCAGTTCGACGGAAATGATTGCTTCGAAATGGAGCAGGCCGGTGGCAATTTGCGCGGCCAGCTCAGGGTCGCGGCTAACGACGGCAACAGAGGCGGTCTGTTCAAACGCCTGTGCCGCCTTTTCCGTGGTTTCGAACAAGTCCGACCGTAGTCCGAAATACTCAAGGACAGACTCGCCGATGCCAATGGTCAGGCCAAGCAGTGTGGCAACGATGATAACCAGCCGGGCCTGATGACCACTGACGCTTTTCACCGTTGAGGAACGTGTCGGGCTCGTGCTCATGGCCTAACCTTGCATGAGACAGAGACGCATGGCCGAAATCGCGATGAAAGGTAATTACCGGAATCGGGAGAACGTCGTTGCTTCATGTTTTTATTCAAACTTCGGAACAGACCGCGCTCCTTCTTCGCTGATGGTCAGAGACCTGCTGAGGATCTGGAAGTCTCTACGTAATGGATTGAAAACTCAAGATTGATAGAGACGGGGTGATGGCAAAACTCGATCCAGGCCGGACCGTCGAGACGAAGAGTAACGTTCTCGAACGTTAAAGCTAGCAGCCTGAATTGTCACCTCATGCTACGACGCTGTAGCCACCATCGATATAATGGATGCCGCCGGTGACATTTGCGGCTTCACGACTGGCGAGGAAGGTTGCGAATGCGCCGACATCCTCGATGGTCGCAAGTTTGTGGATCGGCGCGCGGGCCGCCGCCTCGTTCATCAGGTCGTCGAAATAGTCGATCCCGGAGGCGGCTCGGGTCTTGAGAGGCCCGGGAGACAATGCGTGCACGGATATGCCCTTCGGGCCGAGTTCGGCTGCTGCATACCGGGTCACGGATTCGAGGGCTGCTTTGACGGGGCCCATGATGTTGTAGTGATCGACCACGCGCTCCGCACCGTAGAACGAGACGGTCATGCAGGTTCCGCCTTCGTGCATCAGCGGCTCGGAACGCCGGATCAGGCGCAGGAAGGAATGCACCGAAATATCCATAGCCGCTGCGAAGCCCTCGGCCGAGCAATCGATCACCCTGCCATGCAGATCGTCCTTCGGGCAAAAGGCAATGGAGTGAAGCAGCGTATCGAGGCGGCCCCACTGCGCCTTGATCTCTCCGAACAGCGCCTCGGCCTGATCTTCGTTACGGACATCCAGCGGCATGACGATATCGGCGCCGAGTTGTTCCGCCAGCGGCCGCACATGTGATTCAGCCTTGTCGTTCAGGTATGTGATGGCGAGTTTCGCACCGCGGTCTTTCAGTGCCTTTGCGCATCCCCAGGCGATGGATTGATCGTTCGCGATACCGACGATCAATGCGGTTGTGCCTTCGAGCGAGAACATCTGGGCGGCCTTGGTCTATTGCGATTGCGCAATTATGCTGCGCTGCACAATAAAGTAAAGTGACGTTCTCATTATCGGCTCTGGAAGTATGATGCGATCAGGTCGGAGACAGCGGGCTGCAGCGAACTGTATCTGACGGCCCGATTTCAGTTGGGGGGCGGTCATGCTCCAGATTTACACCATTCCGGTCAGTCTCTATTCCGCGAAACTTCGTATTCTGTTGCGGCACAAGGATCTGGTCTGGGAAGAAATTCCGCCGCCGGGCGGATACGGATCGATGGAATACAGGCAGATCGTTCCCGCTGGAAATCTGCCTGCGCTGCGGGACGGGAACTTGTTGCTGGCTGACTCAGAGGCCTGCGCTGAATACCTCAACGAAATACACTCCGAGCCCCCGATGCTGCCGGATACACCGGCGGGCCGGGCACTCGTTCGGGAGCGCTCCCGCTACCATGATACCCGGCTCGAGCCGGCGGTCCGGGCTCTGTTTCCGTATATGCCCGAGCGCAAGCGAGGTGGCTTCGAGGCGGGGCGTCACACGGACACGCTGACGGATCGGCTGGATGGCCTCGGCCGGCTGCTCGAGAAGGCGCCTCCATCCGCGCAGCTTACTTTAGCGGATTGCGGTTTTCCGGTGACACTCTGTTGGCTTGATCTGTTGATACCGCTGCTTGGTCTTCCGGTCGATATTCCGGCGCCGGTGCTCGATTATTGTGACGGCCTTTATGGACATAAGGCAGTTGCCGAGGAGATGGCGGATTACCGTCCGAAACTCACGGCGGAGATGAAGCTGTGGGCGGCGGAGTAGGGCTCTTTGCCCAACAATTGAGCAGGATTGAGCGTGTTGCCCGTGGTGTGAGCGGTTATCTGTAACCTGCTAACGAGACCCGTGCGATTGGGTTTTCTAACTATTTGAAAACAAACATCTAAAATTCTCCGAGAGAACAGAGTAGCCTTTGGCACGGCGATTGCGATTGTTCTCGCAAAAAAGGGGAGCTGTATTGAGTTTAGCGCTCGCTCATACCGATGAAACCGTTCAGCTGAACCGTGCGACCGGAGCGGCACGCCTTTCCGTTGAAAGCCGGGACGGGCGCTCCGTCATGTCGGACCTCTATTTCGCCCAGCCCTTGCGCATATTGATGCCGCGACCGGGTGTCGGCGAGCTGTTGACCGCCGTTCTGGCGAACCTCTCCGGTGGGATCGTCAGCGGTGACCTTTACGAGACGGATATCAGCGTTGGCTCAGGCGCCAGCCTGACCCTGACCGCCCAGGCGGCTGAGAAGATCTACAAGTCTTCCGGCGCCGAGGCGGGAAACCATCTGACCATGCGGGTTGCCGAAGGGGGCGTGCTCGAGTGGCTGCCGCAGGGCACCATCCTGTTTGACCGCGCGCTGTTCCGTCAGCGCGTCCGGTTCGACCTTGCCGCTGACAGCACACTCTTCGCCGGTGCCATTTCGGTTCTTGGCCGGAGCGCCATGGGGGAGACCTTTTCCTCCGGGCGCTACCGTGAGCATTGGGATCTGAAACGGGACGGGCGGCTGGTCTGGGCCGACCGGTTCGAGCTGGCGGACCCGGCCGGTGCCGCCGCCGTTGCGTCCGGCCTTCGTGATGTGAGCAGTTTCGCCACGGCGCTGTTTGCCCGGCCGGATGCGGCCGACGATCTCGACTGGGCCCGTGAAGTTCAGACCGGTGCGGCGGGAGATATCCGTTGCGGGGTGACCGCGATCGATAACAATCTTCTGGTGATGCGCTGGCTTGGGCCGGATGCCATGCGGCTGCGCAACGCGGTCGGCGCTTTCTGGAGCGCGGCGCGGGTGCGCTGGCTCGGACTGCCGGCCCGGATGCCGGTGATCTGGCGTATTTGATGTGGCAAATTTGATGTGGATGTCTGAGGGGAGGCCGGGGTGAATCTGACACCGAGGGAAAAAGACAAGCTGATGGTTTCGGTCGCGGCCATGGTCGCACGTGGCCGGCTGGAGCGGGGTGTGAAGCTGAACTACCCGGAATCGATCGCCTTGATCACCGATTATGTGGTCGAGGGTGCGCGGGACGGCCGGTCCGTTGCCGACCTGATGGCAGCGGGTGCCAGTGTCGTCAAACGCTCCGACGTGATGGAGGGGATCGCCGAGATGATCCACGAAGTCCAGGTCGAAGCCACTTTTCCGGACGGGACAAAGTTGGTCACCGTCCACGATCCGATCCGCTAGGAGGGTGCCATGATCCCGGGAGAAATCATTGCGGCCGACGGCGAGATCGTTCTGAACGAGGGCGCCGAGGCCATCACCGTCGAGGTCGCGAACACGGGCGATAGGCCGGTGCAGGTCGGCTCGCACTATCATTTCGCGGAAACCAATCCGGGCCTTTCCTTCGACAGGGACGCGGCGCGCGGCATGCGGCTGGATATCCCGTCCGGCACTGCGGTGCGGTTCGAGCCGGGCCAGACAAGGACGGTCGATCTCGTGCCTTTCAAGGGAGACCGGAAAGTCTACGGTTTCAATCAGGCGGTGATGGGGCCGCTCGGTGGGGGAGGAGCCTGACATGCCTTACAGAATCTCAAGACAGGACTATGCGGGCATGTTCGGGCCGACCGTCGGCGACAAGGTCCGGCTTGCCGATACCGACCTGTTCATCGAAGTCGAGGAGGATCGCACCTTCTACGGCGAGGAAGTAAAATTCGGCGGCGGCAAGGTCATCCGCGACGGCATGGGGCAGTCCCAGACGACGCGCGCGGACGGTGCTGTCGATACGGTGATCACCAACGCGCTGATCCTCGATCACTGGGGAGTGGTGAAAGCCGATATCGGGATTAAGGATGGCCGCATCTTTGCCATCGGCAAGGCCGGTAATCCGGATGTGCAGAACGGCGTGAACATCATCGTCGGTCCCGGCACCGAAGCCATTGCGGGCGAGGGCAAGATCATCACCGCGGGCGGGATCGACCCGCACATCCACTTCATCTGCCCGCAGCAGATCGACGAGGCGCTGAATTCCGGTGTCACCACCATGATGGGCGGTGGCACCGGCCCGGCAACGGGTACGAACGCCACTACCTGCACACCGGGGCCGTGGCACATCGAACGCATGCTGCAGGCTGCTGAATCCTTCCCGATGAATCTCGGTTTCTTCGGCAAGGGCAATTCCAGCCAGCCTGAAGGCCTGCGCGAGCAGGTGTTGGCCGGGGTCTGCGGCCTGAAACTGCACGAGGACTGGGGCACAACACCGGCTGCCATCGACAATTGCCTCTCCGTCGCGGACGAAATGGACGTTCAGGTGCTGATCCACACGGATACCCTGAACGAGTCCGGTTTTGTCGAGAACACGGTGGATGCTTTCAAGGGCCGCACCATCCACGCTTTCCATACCGAGGGTGCGGGCGGCGGTCATGCGCCGGACATCATCAAGATCTGCGGGCTCTCCAACGTGATCCCGTCCTCAACCAACCCGACCCGGCCTTTCACGGTGAACACTATCGACGAGCATCTCGACATGCTGATGGTTTGCCATCACCTGTCGAAAAGCATTCCGGAAGATGTCGCCTTCGCGGAAAGCCGGATCCGGCGGGAGACGATCGCCGCCGAGGATATCCTGCATGACCGGGGCGCTTTCTCGATCATCTCTTCCGACAGTCAGGCCATGGGCCGGGTCGGTGAGGTACTGATCCGGACCTGGCAGACCGCCGACAAGATGAAGAAGCAATTCGGCGCGCTGCCTGAGGAGAAGGGCAACAACGACAATTTCCGGGCCCGGCGCTATATCGCGAAATACACCATCAATCCGGCCATCGCGCAGGGCATCGACATGCATGTTGGCTCCATCGAAGTCGGCAAGCTGGCCGATCTGGTGATCTGGTCGCCGGCCTTTTTCGGGGTGAAGCCTGACATGGTGCTGAAATGCGGCACCATCGCCACCGCCATCATGGGGGACCCGAACGCGTCCATCCCGACGCCGCAGCCGCAGCATTACCGGCCGATGTTCGGCAGCTTCGGACGTTCCCTGACGAAGAGTTCCGTAACCTTTGTCAGTGAGGCTGCCTTCGAGGCTAATATAGGGAGCCGTTTTGGACTGCAGAAAGAGACCCTGCCGGTGCGCAATACCCGGTCGGGGATCTCGAAAAAGTCGATGGTCCTCAACGATGTGCTGCCGGATATCTCAGTCGATCCGGAAACCTACGAAGTCCGGGCCGATGGCGAGCTGCTGACCTGTGAGCCGGCGACGGAGCTGCCAATGGCTCAACGCTACTTCATGTATTGAGGTCCTGATGGCAAACGCGGCTTCTGTGGAGAAAGATCTCGGCCGGGCGGTTGCGCATGCACCGTCCGGACACTGGGACGTAGGCAGTGAACTCGACCGGGTGACGCTCGCCTTTGACGACCGTCACCGGAGGCGCATCCGGCTGGATACGGATGGCGGGGCGACACTGTTGCTCAACCTGCCCCGGGCTGTTGCACTCTCCGACGGTGACGGTCTGTCGCTGGAAGGAGGCGGCTGGATACGTGTCGTGGCGGCGCCGGAGGCGGTGATGGAAGTGCGGGCGGCTGACCGGCACCATCTGCTGCGGCTTGCCTGGCATATAGGCAACCGGCACCTGCCTGCCCAGATCCTGGAAGATGCGATCCTGCTACGGCCGGACCATGTGATCGCGGACATGCTGCGCGGCCTCGGCGCCACGGTGACGGAGGCGGAGCGGCCGTTTCAACCGGAAGGCGGGGCCTACGATCACGGTCACGGCCATGACCACAGTCATGAGCACAGTGACGATGCTGCTCATTCCCACCATCACCACCACCATGACTGACGTTTCGGCAACCCGGGCGGCGCTGCGCCTGCAATCCTGGCTTTCCCCGTCTTTTCCGGTCGGGGCCTACAGCTATAGCCATGGGGTCGAAGCGGCGATCGAGGGCGGGCTTGTCACGGATGCGGAGACGCTGCGCGACTGGATCGAAGGTCTGTTGAAGTTCGGCTCCGGCGCCAGCGATGCGATTCTGCTGTCCGAGGCATGGCGGCATGCCTCGGCTGGCGACAGCGAGGCTCTTGGCACGCTTACGGAATTCGCGACAGCCCTGATCCCGACTGCCGAATTGCGGCTGGAGGCGACGTCCCAGGGCACTGCCTTCGTGAAGACAGTCTCGGCTGCCTGGGGCGAGATCGAGCAGGTTGCCTTGCCGCCCGCACCGCCGCTGCCGGTGGCCTATGGCGCCGTCACCGCTTCTGCCGGTATTGCGCTGGATCTCGCCGGGCCACTTTATTTGCAGGCCTTCGTTCATAATATTGTTTCAGCTGCTGTCCGGGCCGTGCCACTCGGTCAGACCGACGGTCAGCGGGTGATCGCGGCGCTGGAAGCATGCGTCGATGAAGTCTGGCGTACGTCGGAGGGATGCGGCACCGACGATATCGGTACGGCAGCGCTGATGGCGGAATGGAGTTCGATGCAGCATGAGGCCATGGATGGCCGGCTGTTCAGATCGTGAGGGAGAAAGAAATGGCAACGGGACCGCTTCGGGTTGGCATCGGCGGGCCGGTCGGCTCAGGCAAAACGGCACTCTGCGAGATGCTGTGCCGGGAGATGAGCGCGGACACGGACATGTTCGTGATCACCAACGACATCTACACCAAGGAAGACCAGAAGATCCTGACCCGCACCGGCGCGATTGCGGCGGAACGGATCATGGGGGTGGAGACCGGCGGCTGCCCGCATACGGCCATCCGCGAGGACGCATCCATCAATCTTGCCGCCATCGATACGATGGTCGCATCCTATCCCGATGCGGAGCTGGCATTGATCGAGTCCGGCGGGGACAACCTGGCGGCGACCTTCAGCCCGGAGCTGGCGGACCTGACGATCTATGTGATCGACGTTGCCGCCGGGGAGAAAATTCCGCGCAAGGGCGGGCCGGGCATTACCCGCTCGGATATGCTGGTCATCAACAAGACCGACCTCGCACCACTGGTCGGCGCCGATCTCGGTGTAATGGCGGAGGATACCAAGCGCCAGCGCGGAGACAGGCCATTCGTCTTCACCCAGCTGAAGAACGGCGAGGGCATTGCCGAGATCGCGGCTTTCATCCGGGAAAAAGGCGGTCTGGCGAGGAAATCAAGCGCGGCTTGAGCTGCAATATTCAGGAGCCTCGAATTCGCCTTGGTTTTAATGTATTCCCCACTTTCCTGACGCTCTTGGCTTGAGGATAAAGAGTGCCGCCGAATGAGATCGGACCTGGTGTTCTTGAGCCGAACGTCGAACAAGGGATATCGCAATGGGTCGTTTCGGGTCGGCGCTGTTCGCCGCTCTTCTGGTGCTGGTGGCTTGCGCTGCGTTCAATCAAACCGCGCCAATGATCGAGCCGATCAATGATTGGGGGGTCACTTATGACGGCCGTCCGGTCGAGCGGGTTGAGTTTGTTGCCTTTGAAGATCTGGCCCCGCTGACCTCGGAGCTCAATTACACCACAGAAACCTGGAAAGCTGGGCAGACCGATGTCCCGCGGCTGGTTCTGCTGCGGGTTCCGGAACGGTTCGGAGAGGTGACAGTCAACGAGGTGACTGTCGCCCAGAAAAAGAGGATCTTTTTCCGCATGGTCCTGCCGTTGATCCTGATAGCAAACGAGGAGGTTATGTCCGACCGCGAAAAGTTGATGCGGTTGAAGCTCAGGTTCGCGGAGACGCGCGTCCCGCACGCGGATGATCTGGATGAGCTACGGTCTTTCGCCAAGAAGTACCGTCTGTCAGTGGACGATGACGTGGTTTCGGTAAACAAACTCCTGGCAAGGCTGGAGCGCCGAATCGATATTGTGCCGCCGTCGCTGGCGCTCGCCCAGGCGGCGACGGAAAGCGCCTGGGGCACGTCGCGCTTTGCGGTCGAAGGCAATGCCCTGTTCGGACAATGGACCTTTGGCCGGAAGGGTATGGTGCCCGAAGAACAAAGGGCGGAGAAAGGCGATCACAAGGTCGCAGCGTTTCGCACGCCCCTACATTCTGTTCGCAGTTATCTGCGGAACCTGAACACGAACCGGGCGTATCGTGAATTCCGCAAACACCGCGCTGCTGCGCGCGCTGCGGGCAAACCGATCTCCGGAAAATCGCTCGTCTCGGCCCTGTCGCGCTATTCCGAGCGCGGCGCGCACTACATCAAGGAGATCCGGCAGATCATCGGCGTGAACCGACTCTCGGCCCTGGACCGGAGCAAACTGGTTGAAGGTACGGTCTACGAGCTGCTGCCGGTCTGGCGGTCGGATAGTTGAGGCTTCCCGTCAGTCTCCCCGCTGGGTGAACGCGAGTTTCAGGGCGAATCTGGAAAATTGCGCGGAGAATCAGCGGAAATCATAGAGTCCCCCGAGCCAGGACATCGACTGATTCATTCAATTTTAAACTTCGCTTAATAGCGTGTTGCTGAACTGCGGGAGCAGCACGCTTGGGTCAGGCTAACCTATACTTTTTCTATGGACTTGCGTTTTTCGCGATGAGAGTCGCGATACTGACGATTGTTCACGGTGTGCGGGCGTGAAAATGCGGGAAGAACAACTTGCTCATAGCGCGCTCCAGCTTCGGGCCATTCTTGAAACCTGTACCACGGCGGTTTGCGTGTTTCTCCGCGGATCGGAAGAACGCGAATATCTTTATGCGAGCAATCGCATGCTGGAGATGTTCGGGGCAAAGGATGTCGGGGAACTAAACGCTTTCGGGTTTATCAACACGTTTGCCGACCCGAATGAAGCCGCCGAAATGCGCGACCGTCACAATCAGGGCCAATACAAAAGGGACGCGGTCTATGAGCGTGTCCGCCTTGACGGCGGCCACTTCTGGGGCATGGGTACGGCGTCGGAGATTGAGTTCGAAGGTCAGCCTGCCACCATCGCCTGGATCACTGACATTTCAGACCGTATTGACGCCGAAAACAGGACGGCGCAGCACGCAAACCAGCTCCGCGATATGCTCGAGACAAGCGAGGCCGGGGTCTCCGTGTTTCGTCGCGGCACCCTTGAGCGGGTTTATGCGAACCAGGGATTTTTGCGCCGTTTTGGACTTGCCTCTCATGAAGAACTCAACGGGATGAATCTTCGGGCAACCTTTGCGAATTCGGCGGATGCGGACTGGGTCGTCGAGCATCTTCAGTCCGGTGCAGGCCAGCAGCGATTTGCAATGGAAAGGCGGCGGGTCGATGGCTCGAAATGGTGGGCCCAGATCGAGACCAAGCCGATCGAATTCGACGGTGAGATGGCGACGATCGTCTGGCACTACGACATTACGGAGCAGAAGCGGGCCCAAGAGGAACTCGAGGCCGGAGCGCGGCGCTTCCGGGAAATTCTCGACAGCAGTGAGGCCGGGATATCGATCTTCGATGTGGATACCTTCGACCGCCGCTACGTGAACAGCGTCTTCCTCAGGATGTTCGGCGCGGAGACGATTGACCAGATCAATGCGGTGGACTTTCGGGACACATTCGAAAGTCATGCGATTGCAGAAGCAGTCACCACGCAGCTCCGGAACGGTGACTTAATGGGCCGTCGCTCTGAGATGCGTCGTCGGATCGATGGCTCGACCTGGTGGGCTGTGATCGACGCCAAGCGGATCGAGTTCGACGGCAAGCCTGCTGTCATTACCTGGCACTATGACATCAGCGAGCAGAAGCAGATCGAGAACGAGCTGCGGAAAACCGTCGATGTCCTGCGGCAAACGCAGGAGGAACTTGTCGAAGCGGAGAAAATGGCGTCGCTCGGAGGTCTCGTTGCCGGTGTCGCGCACGAGATCAATACCCCGATCGGAATTTGCCTGACCTCGGCCTCGGCCATGACAGAAAAGATCGACGAGCTTAAAGCGGCTGTTGAAAGTGGGCAGCTTACACGCGGGAAATTCATCTCGAGGCTTGAAACGATCGACGGTGCGGCGGATCTGGTGGTGCGTAACGCCAAGCGGGCAGGCGAATTGATTTCAAGCTTCAAACAGGTTGCCGTCGACCAGACCAGTGGCGAACGGCGCAACTTTGCCCTTATCGACTACATCGAAGAAGTGCTCGTTAGTCTGGGCCCGGAACTTACCCGGAGGAATATCACAAATGAACTCAAGGGAGACCGCGAGCTCGTACTGAGTGGGTATCCCGGTGCGATCGGTCAGATTGTGACCAACCTCGCGATGAATGCTGCAATACATGCATATGAAGACGGCGTCGGCGGCAAAACCGAAATCATCTGCAATCAGGAAACCTCTGGCGAAATTTTGATGACGTTCAGGGATTTCGGAAAGGGAATGGAGGAAGAGACGGCCCGCAGGATTTTTGAGCCGTTTTTCACCACGCGGCAGGGCCGAGGGGGAACCGGTCTGGGAATGCACATTCTCTATAACCTGGTCACGCAACGGCTCGGAGGCCGTGTCGTGTGCCAGTCAAAGCCCGGCGAAGGCACCACCATCGAACTCAGATTCCCCAAGGTTGCCATCTGACCCGGACGCTGGCTGTTCAAGGCGGTCTAGAGATTGTCGAGACGGTGCTGCGCGAGCAGTTCTGTGAGCATCTGTCCGGCCGCCTGCCGGTGGGCGACGTGGACGTCTCTCGCGCCCTTCGCATCTCCCTTCAACAGGCAGTCGAGCAGCACCCGATGATCGACGGTCGATTGCTCTGGCCGGGGACGCAGGCTGAGGGTCGCCATGCGGGCCCGGTGAACCTGGGTCCTGTAACGCGCGGTCGCTTCGATAAGGCGCTTGTTTCCGGCCGCCTCGACGAGCAGAGCGTGGAATTCATCGTCACCCTCCGCCCAGGCGACGAGATTGTCTTCGGCTAAAGCCCGCTCCATGCGCGTCGTTGCATTATCCATGGCCTTTGCCTGTTCCGCACTGAGGCCGCGCTCTGCCGCGAGCTCCGCGGCCAACGGTTCGAGTGCAGTCAGCAACTGGTAGATTTCGGTCATGTCCTCGGCGGAGACCGGTAGAATAAGGAGCCCGCGTCGAGGCCGCACTTTCACCAGGCCTTCCCGCTCAAGGCGAAGACCTGCCTCGCGCACAGGGGTTCGGCTCACACCGATCCATTCTGCGAGTTCCGCTTCGAGATAAGACGCGGAGGGCTTCAGCCGGCCGTCAAGGATCATGGCCTTGATCGCATCATAGGCCTTCGCACCGGCACCTGGATTTTTCTCGCCGGCACTTGGGTTTTTCTCGTCTGTCATCGTGGGCGCTGTTTCTACAGATCGATTTTATGCCGCTCTTCGGCAGAGCGGTAGGCGGCTTCTTCGATGCGGATATTCTGCAGATAGTCTTTTGCATGGGTTTCGAGCGGCGTGCCATTCAATAAATGCGAGATGACATGTTGCTGGAAGCCGAAAACACAGTCGCCGCCGAAATCACGATCCTCCAGATGATAAGGAATTTTAACAGAGTTGGTCGTGCCAGGCAGGCGATATGCAAGGTTTCCATAGCCATCGAGGGTGATCGTTGCATCATCACCTTCGAGGATAAACTCGCCCATGGTGAGGCGATGGTTTTCCGCGGCGTGATCGAGGGTCCGGTTTGCATCGAGCGTCGCCCGCAGGCCGTTCGGCCAGGTCAGGATCAGCAGGCCGGCATCCTCTCCCTTGATGGTGGGGTTAGCGCGCCAGAGGTCGGCATAGATGGTTTGTGGCTCACCAAAAAGGTAGCGGAAAACGTCTATCCAGTGAATTCCGGTCTCGTGGACAAGGAAACGCTCCATTTTGTGGAAATAGGGTTGCCGCAACAGATATGCTTCGACCCCGCGACCATCTCCGGGCCTTAACCTGAAACACGCCTGGCGGACAGCTCCCGAGCGGCCGTTGTCGATCTCGTCCCGGATTGCTCGGTACCAGGGCATGAACCGGAAATTCTCATGCACGATCAGCGTTGTGCCGGCCTGATCTGCGGCATTGACCAGATCTTCCGCTTCCGCCAGCGTTCGACAGAACGGTTTTTGACAGATGATGGTTGGAATTTTGCCCAGCAGGGGACGAATGAGATCTGCCTGATGCGCTGGAGGAACCGCGACATCCAGTATGTCGGGGGATCCCGCCGTGAGAAGAGAGCCAATATCAGGTTGCAGGACAAGTTCCGGGTAGAGCGTCGCGAGTTCGCTGCGGCAGGTTTCCGATAAATCAGCGACGCCAACCAGATCGACATCTTCTATCCGACGCCAGGCATTTATGTGAAATCGGCCGAAATAGCCGCCGCCTACCATGCAAACCTTTAGACTCATGCGCTCACCCTGCTCATCACAGCGTCCGACATTTGCCCGGTTCCGGCGTTGCCGCCAAGATCGCGGGTGAGCGGCGCACCGCCGTTGAGTATTTCGGAGACAGCGCCTTCTATCATCCGGGCGCCTTCGGAGAGCGCGCTATCCTCATGTTCTCCGGCGAGCCATTCCAGCATCATGCCGGCGGAAAGGAACATGGCGAGCGGGTTTGCCAGGCCTTTTCCAGCGATATCCGGAGCGCTGCCGTGGCAGGGCTGGAAGACCGCATGTTCGTTCCCGATATCGGCCGAAGGGGCGAGCCCGAGAGACCCCATGATGCCGGCGCCGAGATCGGACAGGATGTCGCCGAACATGTTCTCGGTGACGACCACATCGAATTCCCAAGGCTTTTGTACCATCCACATGGCAAAGGCATCGACATAAGCGCTGTCGGCGGCAATGTCCGGGAAGGCTTTCGCCCGCTCCTCGAAGATCGAGCGGAAGAACCAGAAGGACCGGAAGACGTTTGCTTTGTCGACGCAGGTGACGCGTCCTGGAGTGCCACGTTTCGCGGCGCGTTGTCCGGCGAGACGGAAGGCGAAGTCGAACAGCTTTTCACTGGTCGCGCGGGTGATCCTCAGGGTTTCGGTCGCGTAGTTGTTATCGACAACCTTGCCCTCATGCATGTGGGCGAACAGCCCTTCGGTCGACTCCCGGATCAGCACGAAATCGGTTTCGAAGGCGCGTGGGTCGGCGAGGGGCGTTGGCTGGCCTTTATAGAGTTTCACCGGGCGGACGCCGGCATAGAGGCCGAGAGCGAAGCGAAGATCGATTTGCGGGGTGATTTCCGTGCCGTCTTGCTTGCGGATGTTCGGCAGACCCATGGCAGAAAGCAAAATGGCATCCGCATCCCGGGCGGCATCGATCGAAGAAGCAGGCAGCGCCTCGCCTGTTTCCGCGTAATGCTGCGCACCGGCCGGAAGGGTCTCGAATTCCAGCTTGCGGCCAACCCGTTTCGAGACAATATCCAGAACGGTCCTCGTCGGGGCCATGATTTCAGGCCCGATACCGTCCCCGTCGAACAGGGCGATGCGATAGACGCGGTTGCTACTCATCTCGAACAGATCTCACAAATGGAAATAACGTATGCATTGATGTGTACGTTGTCTGCGATCGGCGGCGTGAACGCAACCTCCAAAAGCGCAGCACAGCGTTCGTGCATTTGGACTTAATCAATGATGCCACTCCGGAGGTTGAACGAGATTCCGTTGCGTGTTCCCCTCTTTACGTTGCGGGTTTAACCGGGGCAATGCGATACAAATCCAGATGAGGACGTAATGGCCGGTCAGGCATATTCCTGGGATGAAGCAGGCGCTGCAGGCAATGTGCAGGCCGGTGGCGCGATGTTGGAGGCCTATACTGTCGGCCCGCCGCCTGGACAGGCGCCGACGCTTGTGTTGCTTCATGAAGGCCTCGGCTGTGTCGATCTCTGGCGCGATTTTCCAGAGAAGCTCTTCGCTGAAACGGGATGTGGCGTGTTTGCGTATTCCCGCGCGGGGTATGGACGCTCCGATGCCTGTCCGTTGCCGCGCCCGCTTGACTATATGACCCGTGAGGCAGTTTCCGTCCTTCCGGAAGTTCTGGATGCCATCGGCTTCAGAGACGGTATCCTGATCGGCCACAGTGACGGCGCATCCATTGCGGCTATACATGCCGGGGCGCAGCGTGATCGGCGGGTCCGGGGCGTGGTTCTGATGGCGCCGCATTTCTTCACCGAAGCAATGGGCCTTGATGCCATCGCGGAAGCAAGGACGGCGTATTCAGACGGAGACCTGCGCTCCCGTCTTGGCAAATATCACCGACATGTCGATGCGGCATTCCGGGGCTGGAACGATGCCTGGCTCGATCCGGGTTTCAGAGCATGGGATATCCGGCACTTCCTGGATACTGTCCCGGTCCCTGTCCTGTGCCTTCAGGGGGAGCAGGACCAGTACGGCACCAGGGCCCAGGTCGATGTGGTGGCGGAACGGGTCGGGGGTCCGGTGACAATCCATATGATCCCGGATTGCCGGCATTCGCCTCACCTGGAAGCTGCTGAAACAGTGACAACAGAAATCGCCACGTTCTTCAGAGAGACCGTGCGCCTCGAAGCAGGAGAAAGTGATGCTTGATGGCTTCAAGACGGAGAGAGTAGCGACCGGCGGAACCGAGATTTTTGTCAGGTCTGCAGGCAAAGGTGATCCGGTGCTGCTGATCCACGGATTTCCGCAGACCGGCGATTGCTGGCACAAAATCGCTCCGGCATTGGCTGAGAAGTTCACGGTGATCGTGCCTGACTTGCGCGGCTACGGCGCGAGCGGAAAACCCGCGCCGTCGTCTGATCATTCGGCGCACAGCAAGCGGGAAATGGCGCGAGATCTTGTCGAGGTGATGGCGGCGCTCGGTTATGAGCGTTTCGCCGTCGTAGGGCATGACCGGGGCGCGCGGGTCGGCTTCCGGCTTTGCATGGATCACCCGGATCGGGCCACACGGTTCTGCTCACTTGACGTCATTCCCACCCTCAACATGTGGGAAAAACTGGACCTCGCCGGTGCGGTTGGCGGCTTTCACTGGTCTTACTTGGCCCAGCCCGCGCCGGTGCCGGAGACCATGATCGGTAACGACCCGGACTTCTTCTATAGCTACCTGATGCGCAAGTGGGCGGCCCCGGACTTCACTTTTCAGAAGGACGCAATGGCGTCCTACCTGAAAGCCATGCGGGACCCGGCCGTTATCGAGGGCACATGCGAGGATTACCGCGCCGGAGCCACCATTGATGTGGCGCATGACAGGGCCGACCGGCAGGAAGGGCGGACGCTTTCCTGCCCGCTGCTGTTTATGTTCGGTGCGGTGAGGGGCTTCGGCGGCCCCGGCGGCCCGGCCGATCCGCTGGATACCTGGCGGGAATGGAGCAGCAGTACGGTGGAGGGCGGCCCGGCCCCGTGCGGCCACTTCCTGCCGGAAGAAGCGCCGGAGATTGTTCTGGATCAACTGCTTCCGTTCTTGCTGAAAGCGGACTGAGAATGCAATGCACGCCGCTTGCTCAGATCGGGCGTCGGCGAGGCGCCTGACTCTAATATGGAATGATGCCTCCTATAGGGTATGAACTGTATGGAAGCCGGAGTGACGAACAAGTGGGTGTCTTCTTTGGAAGACGTGACGGATTATATCGAGGAGCCGCGTCTTCTGGACCTGCTGAAATACTGGAGCGGAAAGCGCGCCGGTCGGCTTGCACCTTCCCGTCAGGATATCGACCCCAGTGAAATAGGCGCCTTGCTGTCCTGCATCTATCTTGTCGATTTTGAAGAACCGGATGTGTTCCGTTATCGCGTGGCCGGTACCGAGATTGCGGAGAACTTTGGGCACGGCAATCTCAAGGGGAAGACCCTGGGCGATATCCTGAAACCGGACGTAAAGGATTTCGTGACCAGGCGCTGGATGCCGGTGATCCGGGATGCTGCGGTCGTCTGCATGAAGGGCCCAGTCTACAACACGGTGAACCGCTATGCGTTCGGAGAGCGGCTGTTGCTGCCGCTTGCCGACGATCCTGATGGTCCGCTTACCGGGCTGCTTGGGGTGACGGTGTCGAGATGGATGGATACCCCTGGCCCAGAGGGGCGCCGCAACTCCGATATGATCATGATTCCGGCCTCGAAGTTACCCTGACGCACTGCGGTTATTTCGGTGACGGCAGTTTCCAGGTCGAGGTTGCCATGGCGGCGAGCTTGCCGTCTTCGCCGAACAGCCGCGATTCAAGAAAGCAGAGCGAACGTCCGCGCCGCAAAACCCGGCCTTCGCAGGTAGCCGTGCCGCCGGTCAGCGGCCGCATATACTGCACTTTCATCTCAAGCGTAGCGCCGCCGGTACCCGTTATATGTTTCAGCAGATGGCCCATGGAGATATCCATGACCGTGGCGATGGCACCGCCATGCAGGCTGCCCTGGGGATTGAACAGGAATTCCTCGACGGGAAAGCGGACGCGGCAGAGCTCTTCTTCATATTCGAAACCGAGATCCAGCAACCGCGCCAGAAAGAAGGTCTCGAACTCCTGACGGTAGGTTGCAAGCGCGGTCTCGAACCGCGCGCGTGCGCGCTCTTCGTTCATATCAAGTGTATCCTTTTGAGTAGCAATCTTCAGGCAGGCACTGGCGATATCCAGTTTGCGGTGATCCATACCAGCGATGAGGAACCCGATACAGTCTCTATCGATGAACTCGCGGCAACAGGCCGGACACGTGTTTCAAGCACTTCGGTCTCGCTCGGACTCCCGACCGAGCGCCAGGACTTTCAAGTTGAATAGGGTTAACGCCAATCCGCTTTGCAATTGATTCTACCTGAGTCGCTGTGTTTTGGTCGTTCAGATGGGCCGAAAGTGCCGCTCCAGTGCGGTTTTTTGCCACTTTTTGGCCTCGCTTATTGGCTGTGTTGCTCACTTCAGATTTAACGCGGGTTTCCGTAAGGCTTTGATTTAAAGGGATATTTAATTTGGTTCGGGCAAGTGTCGAAAATTAGCGGCGAATCTCGTGAGAAAACTCATATTTTTGAGCAATTCCGGGGCTTGCAGCGGGAACGAGAATCCCAGAGACTTCGGCCATCATCAACGGGAGATCAGTTCATGAATAAATCCGAACTCAGCGCAGCGGTTGCTACCAAAACCGGCCTCACCCAGTCTCAGGCCGAAGCAGCGGTCAATGGTGTGATCGACGCGGTAACCGATACGCTGAAGAGCGGTGGCGATGTCCGTCTTGTCGGCTTCGGCACCTTCTCCGTTTCCGAGCGGGCCGCGACCACTGGCCGTAACCCGCGGACCGGCGAAACCATCAATATTGCCGCGTCCAAGCAGGCGAAGTTCAAAGCTGGTCAGGCTCTGAAAACCGCTGTTAACGGCGGCTGATTCTTCCTTCGATCCGGGCGCGGCGTTAGCCGCGCCCGGATCGTTTCGGATTAAGTATCCCAACCGCCCGCGAGGCGGTTTTTTCATACCTGCGTTTTGGACGGCCGTTTCTGTCAGTCCTTGAACGGTTCTTCTTCTCCGTCAGGAACAGAGACGCGGAAGACATTCAGGTTTGCCGAGATCATTGCGTAATAACCCGCAAGCGTGACGAGATCCGCCATGCCCCGGTCGCCGATACGCGCATGGGTGTCGGCATAGGTTTCGTCCGAGACATCGCCCGCCTGCATCAGCTCAGCGACAAATTTCTGAATTGAGCCGAGGTCGGGATTGTCCGCCGGTGCCTCACCACGCTTGATGGCGGCAATCTCATCCGGTGTCATGCCTTCCTTCAGGGCGATCTGCTCATGCGCCCACCATTCGTATTGCGAGCGCCAGTGTTTCGCGACGGTAAGGATCGCAGCTTCCCGCATTGCGCCGGAGAGTGAGGATTCGAACCGCAGCTTCACGCCGAGCGCCTGTGCGGCTTCTCCGGTCTCCGGCGTGTGCAGCCAGGCATTGAACGGACCGCGAAGCGCCCCGCTCTTCTCCATCATGTCGATGCCGGGACCGGACTTGAAGCGGACGCCGCCGGTGATCGCTTCATAAAGTTCGGCTTGTTTCGGAGCGAGATTGTCTGGGTTGAGCTTGGGCAGACGGTCCATGGGAAAGTGTCTCCGGCGAATGGGGCTAGACGTGGGCCAGTCCGGACGATGGACGATAATCCCGCCGGATGGGAAGGGGACCGCTTGTCATGACTTTCGTGCCGAAAGCGGAATCAAGAGCGCTTCCTGCCGGAGAACCGGATATTGATCATCGGGGACGGTTCAAGGCCCTTCGACCGGGATGCCGATACGTCAGTTTCAGGGCAGGTCCCGGTCCTGGAGACGCTCATGGAGCATTGGGGCTTCGAGAGCGCGCATATTGTCGCCCACGATATTGGCGGCGCCGTGGCGCAGCGTTTCTGCATCTTTCATCCGGAGCGGGCACGGACGCTGACCCTGATCGACACGGTCAGTTTCGACAGCTGGCCATCACGCCGCACCAACGAGCAGATGAAGGCGGGGATCGATGCCTTGATCAAGAAACCGGATGCCGAGCACCGGGCGCACTTCCGGGAATGGCTGCTAAGCACCGTCGTGCATAGGGACAGGTTCGCGGTAGGGGCGCTCGACATCTATCTCGACCTGATCACCGGTCCGGTCGGGCAGGCCAGTCTTTTCCAGCATCAGGTTGCCTATTACAATCACAAGCATACCTCCGGGATCACGGACCGGCTCGCGGAGCTTGGTAAAATTCCGGTACAGATACTCTGGGGAGCGGATGACGCCTGGCAGGTCGTCGACTGGGCGCACAAACTGCACGCGGCCATTCCGGGCTCGCACCTCCATGTGCTTCCGGAATGCGGCCACTTTGCCATGGAAGATGAGCCGGAGCGGATCAGTGAACTGGTTATAGTTTTCATCGCCGGCCATCCACTTGTCATTCCCGCGCACGCGGGAACCCAGGGGCCGTAAAGCGCTATCCGTCTTCCCTGGGTCCCCCTTTTGCACGGGATGACGATATAGGACTAGGTCCAGCGCTTGGCGCGATGCTCAGACGTACTTGAAAACCAGCACTCCGTAGATAATCGCGATGCCAAGCGGCGCCCAAAGCACCGTTCCGACAAGCCCGAGCCAAGCCAGGAAGATAAACGCGCTCCCGAGCAGCCAAATGAACAGACGGTCGCCGCGGGTTGTCGTCAACCCAAGCACGCCGTCGCGCGGGGCGCCGCCGGGATTGCGCAGCTCCAGCATCGTCATGGTGCCGAGGCAGCAGGCGATGAAGATGAAGAAGGCGGCGGTCGGCCAGGTCCAGGCCATCCAGCTCAATCCCATGATCTGTCTCCTTCCTAGACCCGCCCGAGGGCGAAGCCCTTGGCGATGTAGTTGCGCACGAAATAGATCACGAAGGCGCCGGGGATGATGGTCAGTGTGCCTGCCGCCGCCAATAGCCCGAGCTCATATCCGGACGAACTCGCTGTCTTGGTCATGGTCGCCGCGATGGGTTTCGCCTCGACCGCTGTCAGGGTCTTGGCCAGCAGCAGTTCGACCCAGGAGAACATGAAGCAGAAGAAGCAGGCGACGCCGATCCCGGCGGCGATGGTTGGAATGAAGATCTTCCCGAAGAAGCTCCAGAAGGAATGCCCGTCCACATAGGCCGTCTCATCCAGCTCACGCGGCACGCCAGACATGAAGCCTTCCAGGATCCAGACCGCCAGAGGGATGTTGAACAATGTATGTGCCAGCGCCACGGCAATGTGGGTGTCGAACAGGCCGACCGCCGAATAGAGCTGGAAGAAGGGTAGGGCGAAGACCGCCGGGGGCGCCATGCGGTTGGTGAGAAGCCAGAAGAACAGGTGCTTGTCGCCGATGAAGCGGTAGCGAGAAAATGCGTAGGCGGCAGGAAGAGCAACCGCGACCGAGATCGCCGTGTTCAGGGTCACATAGGAGATGGAATTCACATAGCCCATGTACCAGGTCGGGTCCGTGAAGATGGTGATGTAATTGTCGAGCGTGAATTCCTGCGGATAGAGCGTGAAACTGCCGAGGATCTCGTTCGTGGTCTTGAACGACATATTGATCAGCCAGTAGATCGGCAGCATCAGGAACAGGATGTAGAGGGTCGGCACCAGCCAGCCGGCGGTTTTCTTGACGTTCATGTCACTGTTCCTCGTTCCGCATCATCACGGTGTAGAAGACCCAGCTCAGCGCCAGGATAATCAGGAAGTAGACCAGCGACATCGCAGCCGCCGGGCCGAGATCGAACTGGCCGAGCGCGATCTTCACCAGATCGATTGAGAGCAGGGTGGTCGAATTCCCCGGCCCGCCGCCGGTCAGCACGAAGGGCTCGGTATAGATCATGAAGCTGTCCATGAAGCGGAGGAGGAAGGCGATGGTCAGCACCCGCTTCAGCTTGGGAAGTTGGATAAAGCGGAAGATCGCCCATCCTCCTGCACCGTCGATCTTGGCGGCCTGATAATAGGCATCCGGAATCGAGCTGAGACCGGCATAGGCGAGCAGTACGACAAGTGAGGTCCAGTGCCAGACATCCATCAGGATCAGCGTGAACCATGCATCGCCCGGCTGGCGGGTGAAGTTGAAATCGAATCCGATGGCGTTCAGCATGTGGCCGAGGAAGCCGATATCCGGCAACGCGAAGATGTTCCACATGGCGCCGACCACGTTCCAGGGGATCAGGAGCGGCAGGGCCATCAGCACCAGGCAGACGGAAACCCACGGACCCTTGCGCGGCATGCAGAGCGCGATGGCAATCCCAAGCGGCATCTCGATGGCAAGGATGCTGGCGGTAAAGATCGCCTGCCTGCCAAGGCTGGCATGGAAACGCTCGGATTGCAGGATGTCCTGGAACCAGATCACGCCCGCCCAGAAGAACTCGTTGTTCCCGAAGGTCTCCTGCATTGAGTAATTGACCACGGTCATCAGCGGGATGATCGCGTTGAAGGCAACCAGCGCGAAAACCGGAAGGACGAAGAGCCAGGCCTTGTTGTTCTGTAGTTTGTTCATGCTTCCGCTCCTCCGGCCACTAGCCAGCCGTCGCGATAGACCCGCGTCCGGTCAGCCCGGAAAGACAGCGCTGTTTTCCCGGCCGGGATCTCGATGCCCTCATTGACCAGCAGCTTCACCGGCGCGTCGCCAACCCGTGTCTCCACGATCTGGTAACGCCCGCTGTCGCTGACCTTGACCACGTCAGCCGCGATACCGTCAGTCTCGGAGAGGCTGACGAATTCAGGCCGGACACCGAGACGGAGTGGGCCTTCTGCCCCATCCTTTACCGCACTGGCATTGCTCGTCGCGACGGGCTGGCCGTGCAGAAAGGCTTGTCCACCCTTTACCTCGCAATCGAGGATGTTCATGCCTGGCGAGCCGATGAAATGGCCGACGAATTCGTGGCCCGGGGTCTCGAACAGCTCGACCGGCGTGCCGATCTGCACGACCTCGCCGACATTCATCACCACCACCTTGTCGGCGAAGGTGAGGGCTTCGGTCTGGTCATGTGTAACGTAGACCATGGTCCGCTTCACCCGTTGGTGCAGCTCCTTCAGCTTGGAGCGGAGCTGCCATTTCAGGTGCGGGTCAATCACTGTCAGCGGCTCGTCGAACATGATCACGTTCACGTCGGAGCGGACCAGCCCGCGGCCGAGGGATATCTTCTGCTTTCCATCGGCGGTGAGGCCAGATGCGCGGTTCATCAGGGTGTCTTCAAGATCGATCATGGCCGCGATTTCTCGCACCTTGGCATCGACCTCGGCTTCCGGAACGCCGCGGTTGCGCAGCGGGAAGGCCAAATTGTCGTAGACGCTCATGGTGTCGTAGACGACCGGGAACTGGAACACCTGCGCGATATGACGCTGATCCGGAGCAAGCCCCGTGACATCCTCTTCGTCGAACAGAACCTTGCCGTGACTTGGTGTCAGCAGGCCGGAGATTATGTTCAGCAGCGTGGTCTTGCCGCAGCCGGACGGGCCGAGCAGGGCATAGGCGCCGCCATCCTCGAACGTGAAGTCGAGCTGTTGCAGCGCATAGTCTTCAGGTCGCTCCGGGTTCGGCCCATAAGCGTGCCGGAGATCGTCGAGGGTGATCTTCGCCATCGTCTCTCTCCTAAGCTCGCGCCGAGGCGGCGGCAGCCAGCGCGCCGTCTGGAGCAAAATACATGGCCTGCGCGAAATCGGCTTGCAGGTGGGCTTCGGCGCCGACTTCGAAGGCATGAATGCCGTGAGACTGGGAAACCCAGGTTTTCCCGCCCTTGGCGAAATGGATGATGCTTTCCGAGCCGCTGAGTTCGGTCACCATGACCCGGCCGGAAACCGGCACCGGGTCCGCGCCTGACGCGGCAGTCGTCACGAAATGTGGCCGGATACCGAGCGTGTAGGGACCGTCCGAAAGAGAAGAAGCGGGGCCATTGGCGGCCCAGCGGGCACCCTCGGCATCGACAAAATGATCGCCCTGTTTCTCGCAAGCCAGCACGTTGATCGGCGGATCGGAGAAGACCTGGGCGCTAAGCAGGCTGTTGGGCTTGCGGTAGATTTCCCTGGTCGGGCCGAACTGGGTGACCGCCCCCTCGAACAACGTCGCGGTATTGCCGCCGAACAGCAGGGCCTCGGTCGGTTCCGTCGTTGCGTAAACGACAATGCAATTGCGGTCGGCGAACAGGCGCGGCAGCTCGTCCCGCAGCTCCTCGCGGAGTTTGAAGTCGAGGTTCGCCAGCGGCTCGTCGAGCAATACCAGATCGGCATCCTTCACCAGGGCACGGGCAATCGCCGTGCGCTGCTGCTGACCGCCGGAGAGGGCACCGGGCAGGCGGTCCAGCATCGGGGTCAGGCGCAGCAGCTCGGCCATGTCTCCGACCCGCTGGCGGATCAGGTCTTCCGGCGCGCGCGCCACCCGGAGCGGGGAGGCGATGTTCTCATAGACCGTGTAGTTCGGATAATTGATGAACTGCTGATAGACCATCGAGACGTTGCGCTGCTGCACGGGCATGCCGGTCACGTCCCGGCCGTCGAACCAGATCTCGCCTTCCAGCGGACGTTCTAGTCCTGCCATCAGTTGCATCAGTGTGGTTTTGCCTGCGAGCGTGGAACCGAGCAGGATGTTGAAGCTGCCGGGCTCGAACGTCAGATCGGTCGGGTGGATATGCACCACGTTTCCGACACGCTTGGTTACGCCTTTGAGTGTGAGTGTCATGGCCTCTCGAGAGGTCGGCGGATGATCGCGCGGGCCGTCCCGACGAATCCGCAATGTCTGGAATTTAGAAAAAATCCGGGGCCGGATCGAGGGATACGGCCCCGGAGGAGTGAAGTCTCCGAGTTAGGGAGAGCGGTCCTAGTTCTGAGACCAGCGTTTCACAAGCTCATCGTAGGAAACGGTTTCGCCCTTCGGCTTCTCGTTCGCGAGCGCCGCTTTCGCGCCACCCTTGCCGAGCCAAGCGGACGGATCTTTCTCTTCGTTCAGACGCGGACCACAACCGCCATAGGTGTTGTTGGCCTTGTCCGCACGTTCCATGCGCCCCATCACCTGGTCCATCTCGCTGGCGAGACGGTCCATGGCTTCCTGCGGGGTGAAGGCGCCGGAATTGACGTCACCGATCTGCTGCCACCAGAGCTGGGCCAGCTTCGGATAGTCGGGCACGTTCACGCCGGTAGGCGACCAGTTCACCCGGTCGGGCGAGCGGTAGAACTCGACCAGACCGCCGAGCTTCGGAGCCCGTTCGGTGAAGGATTTGTCGTTGATGTCGCTGTCCCGGATGATGGTCAGGCCGACATGGCTCTTTTTAAGAGACACGGACTTCGAGACCACGAACTGGGCATAAAGCCAGGCGGCTTTGCGACGATCGACCGGGGTCGACTTGAACAGGGTCCAGGAACCGGCATCCTGATAACCGAGCTTCTGGCCTTCTTCCCAGTACGGACCGTGCGGGGACGGAGCCATGCGCCAGAGGGGCACACCATTGTCGTCGACGGTGTTGTTGCCGTCCGCCTTGGACGCGACCATGGAGGCGGTGAAGGCGGTGTACCAGAAGATCTGCTGGGCGACATTGCCTTGGCTCAGGGCGGGCAACGACTGATAGAAGTCGTAGTCGGCCGCACCCGGAGGTGCGTATTTCCGCAGCCACTCATCCCATTTGCGGATGGCATAGACAGCCGCCGGACCGTTGGTTCCGCCGCCGCGGGATACGGACGCGCCGGCCGGGTTGCAGGAATCCGCTTCCATCCGGATGCCCCACTCGTCGATCGGACGGCCGTTCGGCAGACCTTTCGAGCCGGCACCGGCCATGGAGAGCCAGGCATCGGTCATGCGCCAGCCGAGATCCGGAGCGCGCTTGCCGTAATCCATGTGACCGTAGACGCGAACGCCGTCGATTTCCTTCACATGCTCGGTGAAGAATTCGGCGATGTCCTCATAGGCGGACCAGTTCACCGGAACGCCCAGCTCGTAGCCGTACATTTTCTTGAATTGGGCTTTAAGCTCCGGCTTGCTGAACCAGTCGTAGCGGAACCAGTAGAGGTTCGCGAATTGCTGGTCTGGCAGCTGGTAGAGCTTGCCGTCCGGGCCTGTGGTGAAGGATTTGCCGATGAAATCGTCAATGTCGAGCGTCGGCAGGGTGACGTTCTTGCCGTCGCCGGCCATCCAGTCCGTCAGGTTGACCGCGAGCTGCAGGCGCGCATGGGTGCCGATCAGATCGGAATCGTTGATATAGGCGTCGTATAGGTTCCGGTTCGTCTGCATCTGCGTCTGAACGGCCTGAACGACTTCGCCCTCGCCAAGCAGCTGATGGTTCACCTTGATGCCGGTGATTTCCTCGAACGCCTTGGTCAGGGTTTTGGATTCGTATTCGTGAGTCGGAATGGTCTCCGACAAGACATTGATTTCCATGCCCTTGAACGGCTCGGCGGCCTTGATGAACCACTCCATCTCGGACTTCTGGGCGTCCTTGGAGAGAGTGGAAGGCTGGAACTCGCTATTGATCCATTTTTCGGCTTCTGCCATGCCCGCCTTGGCGACGTTTGGCACAGCGAGAAGAGCCGTGACCGCAACCGCGGCCATCAGTGTCTTCTTCATCATTTTCCTCCCAGCTTGAAAGCTTTTATGACTATCAAACGAAAAAAAGTGAAGGTCAAGTGATGCTGATTGAATGCCCGTAAAATGTCGCCAACTTTGAGGGCAAAGTGATGTCTTTCAGGGTCGGGCGGTATACAGAAATATCAATAAAAATAGATAATTAGATTTTCAAATGGCTGTCTTGGTCAGCGTGATCGGTATAATGATGTGGTGAGTTTTGTATGCAAAGCTTCTCTGGAAATCGAAAGAAAACGAATGTAGGATGATTTTGGGCGCGAAAGCTGCCTTGGTGTGTTTTCATATGAGCATTCAGGCAGTGATTCCAGCGGCTGAATTTTTCGATTGAAGGTAAACGAAAGGACGCGAGATGGATGCGGTTTCGCCGCGGCAGACCGATATCCTGAGAATGGCCCGGCAGTCCGGGCGTGTTGGGGTTGATGATCTCGCGCTTCAGTTCGACGTGACGCCTCAGACCATTCGCAAGGATCTGAACGAAATCTGTGACGCCGGCCTGCTGCAGCGGGTGCATGGCGGAGCGGTTTATCCGTCCGGTGCGATCAATTACGCCTACGATGCGCGGCGCTCGCTCGCGGCCGAGGAAAAGCGGAGGATTGGCGCGGTTGCGGCGGCGCTGATCCCGGACAACAGTTCAGTCATCCTGAATATCGGGACCACCACGGAGCAGGTCGCCTTCGCTTTGCGTGAGCGCGAGGGTCTGATGGTGATCACGAACAACATCAACGTCGCGAACATCCTGCGGGCATCGCCGTCCACGGAAGTCATTATCGCAGGCGGTCTGGTGCGGCGGACGGACGGGGGTATCGTCGGTGAAGCGACCGTCGATTTCATCCGCCAGTTCAAGGTCGATCACGCCGTAATCGGTGCGTCCGCGATCGATGAGGATGGCGCCATCCTCGATTACGATTACCGCGAAGTCCGCGTTGCACAGGAAATCATCCGGCACGCACGGCGTACGATTCTTGTCGCCGATCATATGAAATTCGACCGGAACGCGCCGGTTCGCATCGGGCACCTCAGCGACATCGACGTCCTTGTGACCGATGCCGATGTACCGGAAAGCGTTCAGGAACTTTGCACGCTCCACGGCGTGACTATTGCCAGCGCGCCCGGGGCGCCGGGCGAAAATGATCCAAGCTGAGAAGGATGCTCCAATGTATGACATCGCCGTAATCGGTGGCGGTATCAATGGATGCGGTATTGCCCGGGATGCGGTCGGGCGCGGCTATTCAGTTTGCCTTGCCGAAATGTCGGATCTGGCCAGCGGAACCTCTTCCTGGTCGACCAAACTGATCCATGGCGGCCTGCGCTATCTGGAGCATTACGAGTTCCGGCTGGTGCGCGAATCCCTGGAGGAGCGCGAGGTGCTTTGGGCCATGGCGCCGCATATCGTGCGCCCGATGCGGTTCGTCCTGCCGCACCATTCCGGATTGCGCCCGGCCTGGCTGCTCCGGCTTGGCCTGTTTCTTTACGACCACCTTGGCGGGCGGAAGTTGCTGCCGCCGACACGAGTGCTGAACCTGACGTCGGATGAGGCGGGCGCGCCGCTGAAAGCGGTGTTCCGGAAAGGCTTCGAGTATTCCGATTGCTGGGTGGACGATGCCCGTTTGGTGGTGCTGAACGCCCGAGATGCGGCAAACCGCGGTGCCGACATTCATACCCGCACACAAGTCGTGAAGGCTGTTCGAGAGGACGGGCACTGGCGGGTGACCTTGCGCGATCTCCGGACCGGAGCCGAGCGGGACATTGAAGCGCGGTTGCTCGTCAATGCGGCGGGGCCGTGGGTCGACCGGGTGTTGGGCGAAACTTTCGGACGCAACGGCGCGCGGAATGTCCGGCTGGTACAGGGCAGTCATATCGTCGTACCGAAGCTCTACGACCATGACCGGAGTTACATCTTTCAGAATTCCGATGGCCGGATTTTCTTCGCCATTCCCTATGAGCGCGATTTCACCCTGATCGGGACCACGGACAGGGATTATCAGGGCGACCCCGCAAAAGTTGCGATCACGCCGGAAGAATCGGCTTACCTCTGTGCCGCCGCTGGCGAGTATTTCAAGCGGCAGGTCGCGGTCGACGACATTGTCTGGACCTATTCCGGCGTGCGTCCCCTGTTTGACGACGGTGCATCGAAGGCACAGGAAGCGACCCGGGATTATGTGCTGCGCGAGGAGGGCGATCCAGAGAGCGGTGTGCTGGTGAATATCTTCGGCGGCAAGCTGACCACCTATCGGCGGCTCGCAAATTCCGTCATGAAAAAGATCGAGGCTGCTCTCGGCTCCAAAGGGCCGGAATGGAGCGGGTCCGAGCCGCTGCCCGGCGGCGACTTTCCGGTTCTGGAATTTGCGGGCAGGCTTCAGGCTCTGAAGCAGAAATACCCGTTCCTTGACGATGGCACCGCTCTCCGGATCGAACGCCAGTTCGGGACATTGGCCGAGACGATTCTCGGAAATGCGAAGGCGCTTTCGGATCTCGGACGGGATTTTGGCGCCGGTCTGACGGAAGCGGAAGTTCGCTATCTGATGAGCCGGGAATGGGCGGTGACGGCAGAGGACATTCTTTGGCGGCGCAGCAAGCTGGGGCTCCGGCTTTCAAAGGCCCAGGTGGATGCTCTGGAGTCCTATATGGCGGAAGTATCCTCTCGCGCCGCGTGAGTAATTTTATTTCATAATCGGGTTGCAAAAGAGACGGTTTCTTATCAGTGTGACCGCAATCCGGCGTTCTGTCCGGACCACTCATCCGGGAGCCTACTCATGTTGGGTCCGAAAGCGGGCGGCCTTACCGGCGCCTTCTACGGGAACGCCTATATTTTGCTCGCCCTCACCACATTGATGTGGGGCGGGAATGCCGTTGCTGGCCGGCTTGCAATCGATGAAGTTTCGCCGATGGCTCTGGTTCTGCTGCGCTGGGCCGGCGTCGTGATTCTGATGGGCATCGTTTCTCGGAAAAAGGTGTTGGCTGAATGGCCGGTATTGCGGGAGCGATTCTGGTTTCTGTTCGCTCTCGGTACTCTCGGTTTCACCATGTTCAACGGGCTGTTCTACGTTGCCGCCCATTCCACGGTGGCGATCAATATGGGCATCCTGCAGGGTTCCATTCCGGTCTTCGTGCTGATCGGTGCACTGCTCGCCTATGGCACGCGGGTTTCCCTGGTGCAGGGCGGTGGCGTGCTGCTCACCATGGTCGGTATCGTTCTGATTGCCTCTCATGGAGAGCTGGAGCGACTTGCGGCGCTCGCTTTCAACCACGGTGACCTGCTGATGGTGATGGCCTGCGCTCTCTATGCCGGATACACGGTAGCGCTCCGGAAGCGGCCAAATGTTTCGGGCATCGCCATGTTCACCATCATGGCCGCCGCGGCCTTTATTACTGCGCTGCCACTGGCTGCGATCGAGGCGTATGCAGGCGATTTCCAGTGGCCGACGCTGAAGGGCTGGGGAATCGTTCTGTTCGTCACCCTGTTCCCGTCTTTTCTGGCGCAGATCTTCTTCCTGCGCGGGGTCGATCTGATCGGTCCGGGCCGGGCAGGAGTGTTCGTCAACCTGGTGCCGGTCTTCGCGTCCGGGCTCGCCGTGGTGATTTTGGGTGAGGTCTTCGCCTGGTATCATGCTGCGGCACTCGTCCTCGTGCTGGGCGGTATTGCGCTGGCAAACCGGACGAAGAGCTGAAATCGGCGCCAGCGGGCTTGCCCTTTTCAGATGACGGCGTATGACTGGGCGAAATATGACATTTCCCGGTCAGGAACCGGAATGCGAGGAGAGAGACCCTTGAGCGCACATCCCGTCACCGTCGTCGATCATCCGCTCGTCCAGCACAAGCTGACCATCATGCGGAAGGCTGACACAACCACCTCCAAGTTCCGGCATCTGCTGAAGGAAATCGCGCATCTTCTGGCCTATGAGGTGCTGCGGGATCTGGATGTCGAGACCGTCGAGATCGAAACTCCGCTGGAAACCATGATGGCGCCGCGCCTTGAGGGGAAGAAGCTCTGCTTTGTCTCGATCCTGCGCGCCGGGAACGGGTTGCTGGACGGTATGCTTGAGCTGGTGCCGTCGGCGCGCGTTGGACATATCGGTCTTTATCGCGATCCGAAGACGCTGGAGCCGGTCGAGTATTACATGAAGCTGCCGGAACACCGGGACGAGCGCCTCTTCATCGTTGTCGATCCGATGCTGGCGACTGGCAACTCCGCCGTCGCGGCAATTAACCGCCTTAAAGCCGCGGGTGCCACGAATATCAAGTTCGTCTGCCTGCTGGCGGCGCCGGAGGGCATCGAGACCTTCCAGAAAGCATTGCCGGACGTGCCGGTGTTCACCGCGTCCATCGACCGTCAGCTGAACGAGAAGGGCTATATCATGCCCGGTCTCGGCGATGCCGGGGACAGGATGTACGGCACCAAGTAACTGAAGCGATCCGATTGGGGCGGAGAGCATGACATCACCGAAGCCTTTGGCTGGCAGGCGGGTTCTTGACCTGACCAATGTGCTGGCGGGACCGTTCTGTTGTCATCAGCTCGCCCATCTCGGCGCTGAGGTGATCAAGGTCGAAGTACCGGGAACCGGCGATCTTGCCCGCCAGCTTGGTGCCGACAAGGACCTGAATGAAGCTCTCATGGGAGTCTCGTTTCTGGCCCAGAATGCGGGCAAGCGCTCCATCACCCTCAATCTGAAATCCGAGGACGGAAAGGCTGTGTTCCGCCGGCTCGTTGCGGGGGCGGATGTGCTGGTCGAGAATTTTCGGCCCGGTGTGATGCAGCGCCTCGGGCTCGGCTTCGAGGTTTTGAAACAGTCTCGTCCGGACCTGGTCTACTGTGCGATTTCCGGCTTCGGTCAGGACGGGCCGATGCGTGATCTGCCTGCCTACGACCAGATCATCCAGGGCATGTCCGGTGTCATGAGCATTACCGGCGCGCCGGATACCGCGCCGTATCGCGTCGGCTTCCCGGTTGCGGACACCATCGGCGGATTGACTGCGGCGATGGCGATCTCGGCGGCGCTGGCAGAGCAGGACCGGACGGAGCCCCGTTTCATCGATGTGGCGATGCTCGAATCTGTTCTTGCGACCATGGGATGGGCGGTCTCCAATTTCTTGATCGCCGGGCGACCGCCTCAGCCTCTCGGCAATGATAATGTCACTGCAAGCCCATCGGGAACGTTCGAGACGCGCAACGGACTGCTGAATATCGCGGCTAACAAGCAGGAGCAGTTCGAGGCTGCCTGCCGGATCCTCGACCGTGAGGCGCTGATTTCCGATCCGCGTTTCGCCACCCGGTCGGCCCGGCTGGAAAACCGGGTCGCCCTGGCAGCCCTGATGACAGAAGCGTTCATGCAGGACGATGCGGTGTCATGGGAGGCCAGGTTGAACGAAGCCGGTGTGCCAGCCGGCCGCGTGCTGAGCGTTCCAGAAGTCCTTGCTGTGCCGCAGGTTGCCGGCCGGGGGCTGGTCGAGACCTTCGAGAAGGTTTCGGGCGTGGGACGGGATGTCAGTATTGTCGTGCCGGGCGTCAAAATCGATGGCGAGGCACCGCGCGTGGATGCGCCGCCGCCGGAGCTTGGTGCCCAGACCGATGAGATCCTCGCTGAACTGGGTTATTCTTCCGGCGAGGTTGCAAGACTGAAGGATAGCGGCGCGGTCTGACGCGACGCGTATCGCTGTCGGGGAGCATGCATGAAAACCGCACTGATCGTCATCGACATGCAGCTCGGATCCTTCACGCCCTATTCCGCCCGCTACGATTCGCTGGGAACTGTTGAGCGCATCAACCTGCTGGCGGCAAAGGTCCGCGCGCGTGGGATGCCTGTCATCTTTGTGCAGCATGATGGCCCTGAGGGGGATCCGCATCATCCGGATGCGCCCGGCTGGCATCTTCTGCCGGAGCTGGAACAGGTTCCGGCCGATATGGTCGTCCATAAGACGTCCTGTGATGCGTTTCTTAACACAGGTCTTGAAGCTCTGCTGGAGCGCGAGCAAATCGAGCAAGTCATCGTGACGGGATGCGCATCGGACTTTTGTATCGATACGACGGTCCGGTCAGCGCTGGCACGTCGCTATGCGACACTCGTTCCGTCCGACGGGCATACAACTGCGGACCGGCCTTATCTTTCTGCCGGGAAGATCATCGAGCATCACAACGCGATCTGGTCGGACTTCCTGTCTCCGGTCGGGCCCGCGACGGTCTTGCCCACTGATGCCATTGATCTGGGCTAGAGAACCAACTCAGCTCAAGACTTGCTAGCCTGCCAGTCTTTCAACGTCGCGTGGGCGTGTTCCTTGCTCGCCATTGCTTCGTCATGCCCTTCGCGTTTGGCTGTCAATTCAATCACATACCCATTCGGATCACGGAAATAGATCGAGTCGATGAAACCGTGATCGGCGACGCCACGGGTTTCGATTCCCGCGTCCTTGCCCTTCTGGTGCATGGTTTTCAGATCGTCGGGTGTGACCTCAAGCGCAATGTGAAGATCGAAATCATGCTGCTCCTTGAACTCGAACGGCCGGTCGGGTGCTTCGAAGAAGGCAAGGGCCGAGCCGTCGTCCATTTGATAGAAGGAGTGCAGTGTCCCGGTCGCTCGTCCGCTCTTGGTTTCCTTGATCTCGAAGGCATGGACCAGTGGCAACCCCAGGAAATCCTCGTAGAAAGCCCGCGTTTCCTCGGAATCACGGCAGCGATACGCGTTGTGGTGAAGTCCTTTGATCATTGCGTCCTCCCGACCTTTACAGCATGGCAATTGATTGCCCGGACCTTAATATCAGCCATCGATAGATGTTTTTCGACGGGTTGTGCCAGAACAGACCGTTCTCTCAGCAAAACAATAGCCGAGATCTTTTCTAAATAGCGGAATTTAACCCCACGCTAAGGAACATGGTTTTATTCTTGTCGGGTAAAGTTGGAGAGTGCTTTGTTCCTGACCATTGGTATCGAGGATACCAATGTTCTGAGAACCTTTTGGCTTCTCGGAGCAGGCGATGAAACGCGAGAAGGACTCAGCCTTGGCTGGTGTTGGTTTTGATGAAGAGCGGGACCGGCTAGAAGCTTTCGCCGATGTCTCAAACGGATGGTTCTGGGAGACAGACGAGAACCATCACTTCATCTATGTCTCCAATTCTGTGGAGCGACTGGCCGGAAGAACCCCGGAATGGCACTACGGTAAATCGCGCGAGGATGTCGGCGGCCGCAACGTGCGGCCCGAGGTCTGGCAGGCGCATATGGAAGATCTGGCAGCCAGGCGTCCATTCGACAGCTTTATTTATCGTAGACAGACGTCGCATGCCGAGCTCTGGGTGCGGACGAGTGGAGCGCCGCAATTTGATGCCAAGGGAGGATTCCTTGGCTATCGTGGTTTCGCGTCGAATATCACTGCCGAAATAATGGTCCGCCGGGAAGCAGGGCTGCTGAAAGAGGCATTTCAGCAGGTTACCGAGCCATTTGTCCTGTGGGGTCCTGACGATTGTCTGGTTGTCTGTAACGACGCTTATATCAAGCTGAATCAGAATTTTGCATCCATTCTGGTTCCGGGAATTGCTTTCGAAGATGTTCTTCGCGCGGTTGCTAATGAAGGCCACGTAACGGCTGCGATCGGGCGTGAAGAAGAGTGGATCGTCGAACGGCTTGAGACACATAGGCTACCTGAGCACTCTCACTATCTGGAGTTGTCAGGCGACCGGCACATGATGATTCACCAACAGAAACTCTCCAATGGCGCCGTCGCGTGGTTCGGTCTGGATATTACACAACTGAAGCAAGCCGAGCGCCGGGCGGAAGAGGCACACAGGCAATTGACCGACGCAATTGAGGCGCTGCCGGACGGTTTCTGCCTTTACGATTCCGACGACCGACTTGCTCTGTTCAATTCTCATTACGCGACCTTCATGGAGGCTTTCGGTGTGAAAGCCGAAGTCGGGCTGAGCTACGAGGATGGACTACGCAAGGCTGCCGCTTCCGGGTTGTTCAATATCGCGGAGGGTGCGCAGGAAGAATGGATAGAGAAACGGCTGGCGCTGCATCGTTCGCCAGATGTCGTGCGGTTCGATCGATCATTCAAAAATGGCTGGGCGCGGGCAATCGAGAGCACGACGAGCGACGGCAGCAGGGTCGGGCTTCGGATCGATATTACCGAGTTGAAGGAGCAGGAGGCGGAACTGCGGCACGCTCGCGAGGTGGCCGAGATCGCGACCAGCGCGAAGTCGATGTTCCTGGCTAACATGAGCCACGAGCTTCGAACGCCCCTCAACGGGGTTATCGGACTCAGCCGATTGCTCGCCGAAACGCAGCTTGATGAAAAGCAGCGCGATTATATGGAGAAGATCGAGGCGTCGTCGCAAAGTCTGCTGTCCATCGTCAAGGATGTTCTGGATTTCTCCAAGATCGAGGCCGGTGAAATGACCCTTGAGGTCGTCGATTTTGGCCTGGATGTCGAGCTCCGGAGAATCAGTGACGTGATGGCGTTGCGGGCCGCAGAAAAGGGCTTGGACTTCCGGATCGATGTCGATCCTGACACACCGATGAATCTCAAGGGAGATCCGGTCCGCATAGGCCAGATCCTTCTGAACTTCCTCAGCAACGCCGTGAAGTTTACCGAACGGGGCGAGGTTGTCCTCACCATTGAAACAGAGGCCATCGCGGATGGCACTGCTACCTTGCATTTCGCTGTCCGGGATACCGGCGTGGGAATGACCGACCAGCAGGCCGCGAATGTTTTCAAATCCTTTACTCAGGCGGATCCTTCGACCACGCGGCGCTTTGGCGGCACCGGGCTCGGCCTTTCAATCAGCCGGTCGCTCGCCGATCTGCTGGGTGGTGAGATTTGGGTCGAGAGCATTCCGGGTAAAGGCAGCACGTTTCACCTCAGATTACAGGCCGCGATTGGTACCGCTACCACCCCGTACCAGGTCAAGGCGTTTGAGTGTCTCAAGGGAAAACGTGTCCTTGTGGCCGACAATAGTGAAACGGCCCGGATCCTGATGCACGAGATGCTGTCCCGGATGGGGATCGAGGCGCATGTCGTCGAGGGCGGCGCCGAAGCGATAGCCGCCGCTGCTGACAGTGGGCTGTTCGATGCCTTTCTGATTGATTACATGATGCCGGATGTCGATGGCCTGATGGCGTGCCGAAGCATATGCGAGACTGCCGCAGCCAAAGGTGACGATAAGCCCCGCATTCTTATCGTTTCGGCCGATGAGACCGACACTCTGAAAGAAGCAGCGCTTGAGGCCGGAGCCATGGGCGTTTTGACGAAACCGATCAATGCATCGGTTCTGTTCGATGGCGCCGCTCTTCTGTTCGATAAAATGGATTTCGTGGCAGGGAAGAAAGGTCAATCTGTTCCCCCCGACGGATTGAGGGGGCTGCGGGTGTTATTGGTTGAGGACAACGCGATCAATCGTGAGGTGGCGGACGCGGTGCTTGGCAAGGCCGGTATCATTGTCACGCCGGCGGTGAACGGGTTGATAGCGCTGAACCTTCTGAGGGCAGAGGGGCGCGGGGCCTTTGACGCCGTGCTGATGGATATTCAGATGCCAGTCATGGACGGGTATGCGGCGACGGAAATCATTCGGGAAGAACCGGAATTTGATGATTTGCCAATCATTGCGATGACTGCCAATGCGATGGCGAACGAGAGGGAGAAATGTTTCTCCGTCGGCATGCAGGACCACGTCACGAAGCCAATCGAGAACAAGAAATTGTTCGCCGCTCTCTGGAAGTGGTGCAACATTGATGGCGCAGATTTGATGCGCGCTCCTGACGGTGGAGCGGGTCATTTTGGCGAACAGTCGGGTTCGGAAGAGGGTGCCGTGATCAAAGAGAACAACGAAACCGCACTGACGTCAGACGATCTTGCAAAGCGCTATGAGCCGCTTGCCGAGATGATTGGCGACGCCTCCATGGTGGGCCGCTTCCTCGGTCAGTTCCGGGAAAGTTTTGCGGATGCGCGCACCGTTTTTTCCGGGCATGTCGACGCGGGCGATAATGAGAGCGCACATCGCTATGCACACCAGATCAAGGGGGTTGCGGGCAATTTGCGGCTGAATGACATCTTCGAGCAGTCGAAACTGGTTGAAGGCTGCTTCAGAGATGCTGGTTCATCCACGACGGCGTGTGCCGACGTGTTGGAAGAGTTGCTGAGTCTGATTGATGCCGAGATGCTCCTGATCGACCGGCATTTGATCGAAAACGCTTAAGTTTCGAAAGAAATCAACCTCTTGTACAGATGCCAGGTCGCATGCCCGAGAACGGGAAGGGTGACCAGCAGGCCAAGGAATGCCGGCAGCATCGACAGATAGAGGGTCAGTCCGATAATTGCGGCCCAGCCGATCATGACGAGCGGACTCATCGTGACGGTCTTGAAGCTGGTGATCATAGCGGTGATGAAATCATGTTCCTGTTCGAGCAGGAGCGGGAAAGAAATGACGGTGGCTGAAAACAGGATCAGCGCGAGCACAGCTCCGAAAGCGTGACCGAGAATAAGAAACGCGAGGCCGTCATAGGTGGTCAGGATCACGGTCAGGAAACCGTCAAAACTTGTAAATGATTGAAAACCGAGAAAAATAGCGAGAAGAACGCGGACCTGATACATCCACATGATCAGCATGAACATGGTCACGAAGGCCATCCAGCCGATCTCGCGTCGCCGTTGAGCGAAAATGACGTCAAGAACGTCTCTCCATACAAGATCCTGACCCGCGGAGAGCCGCCTGCTGACCTCGTACAGTCCGACGGCGGCAAACGGCCCAATCAGGGAAAAGCCCACTGCGGTCGGGTAAGCAAGATAGGACAGCCCCAGCGCCCAGGTCATGGCCAGGATGGCTATGCCGCCGAGAGCGAAAAAGCCTCCGAAGAACAATCCGAATCCCGGAGCTTTCAGAAAATCCTGCCAGCCATCACTCAACGCGGCTCTGAGGTCGGCAACCGTGCCGGCCCGAATGACTATTTTCGGAGGGTGCGTCGTTTCGGATGTCATGCTCAATCCTCCCATTATGCTTTTTCTCGTGATTCTAGGCTTTCCCGAGGCATAGAGGAAGGGGCCGGGAGATACCGCTTGTGCAGCGTCCGGATTAGTCTCGTTCCTGAATGTTGTTGCTCCGCGAACGCAATCGCTTGACCGCTTGTCAATTGCGGATATTTTGTTTGCGAAACGCAATTTCGCAAAAGTGCGGCGCCATCAATAAGTCGCACTTTGCAAAGGGGTCCGGACCACAAGTCATCGTGAAACCGGGCCACCAGGGAGCCTAAAGGAGGATTTTCATGGGCATTACTCTGCATTCATTCCGGCGTGCTGCGCTCGCCGGAGCTGCTTTCACCGTCGCTTTTGCCGGTACAGTCATGGCCGATGCCAAGCTGCCGAGCCAGTTGGCCTGGACGGCTTACGGCACCGGTACAGCCGGTTACAATCAGTCTGTTGCTATCGGTGGCGCGCTGAAAACCAAGCTTGGCGTTAACCTGCGTGTCCTGCCGGGCAAGAACGACGTTTCCCGGACCGAGCCGCTGCGCCAGAAGAAGGTTCAGTTCTCCGCGACTGGCGTCGGCGCCAGCTTCATGGCGCAGGAAGGTGCATTTGACTTCGGCTCCAAGCGCTGGGGTCCGCAGCCGATCCGCACGCTGATGATGAACAATGGCGCTATCGGCCTTGCCGTTGGCGTTGCCAATGACATCGGTGTCAAGGAATACAAGGATCTGAAGGGCAAGCGCGTTGCCTGGGTCAAGGGCTCGCCCTCCCTGAACGTCAACACCGAGGCCTATCTCGCCTTTGGCGGCCTGACCTGGGATGACGTCGAAAAGGTTGAGTTCGGTGGTTTCGGAGCTTCCTGGGCTGGCATGGTGAATGGCCAGGTCGACGCGGCCTTCGCTTCTACCAGCTCCGGCAAGGTCTACGAAATGGAAGCCAGCCCGCGTGGCCTACTCTGGCCGCCGCTTCCAGCGAGTGACAAGGATGGCTGGGCGCGTATGAACAAGATCGCGCCGTTCTTCCAGCCGACCAACGCCACCGTTGGCGCCACGATCACGAAAGAAAAGCCGGTTGCGACCGGTGCCTATCCGTATCCGGTTCTGGTCACCTATCCGGAGCAGGACGAAGACCTCGTCTACAACATGACCAAGGCGATGGTTGAACTCTTTGACGACTATGCTGGCAAGGCTCCGGGGATCAATGGCTGGGCGCTGGACAAGCAGAACCTGAAATGGGTCGTGCCATATCACGCTGGCGCCGTCAAATTCTACAAAGAGGTTGGCAAATGGGGTGACGCCGAAGAGGCGCACAACAACGGTCTTCTGAAGCGTCAGGACGTTCTGCAGAAGGCTTGGGCTGACTTCCTCGCCAAGAACGTTGCCGAAGACGCTTGGGCTGCAGAATGGCGCACTGCTCGTCATGCGGCTCTGAACGCCGCTGGTCTCGACGCGGTATTCTAAGTCCAACAACCTTTCTTCAACGTCAGGGGACGGCGCACCATGCGTCGTCCTCCGACCATTTCAGATGCAGCATTTGTGAGTTGAGGCGCTCCCCATGAGTGAGCAAGTTTCCCCGTCGTCCGGCACGGACAACGATAATGGTGGCGAAGTCGAAGAAAAGCAGCGCACCCGCGTGCTGAGCGGCGTTGCTAAATGGATTTTCATCCTGTTCACCGCGGCGGCTGTCTTGCTGTCCGTCAATCAGCTCTTCAACTTGCAGTTCTTCGCCGGGATCGTGATCCTGGAAGGACGCTATCTCTTTCTGCTCGCGGGACTGTTCCTGTCTCTCACATTCCTTTCGTTCCCGCTGCGCGGTACGCCTGGCGCCTCGGTTGCCTGGTATGACTGGGTTCTGGCTGTGTTGGCCGTGGGGGTTTCCGGTTACTTTGCCTACACGGCTGAGATCAGCCTTGAAGAAGGATGGGAATATGCGCCGCCGGAAACGGCCCGCTGGATTTCCTTCCTGTTCTGGGCGCTCATCATGGAGGCGACCCGGCGTGCTGGCGGTCTGGTGATTTTTCTGATCGTCTTTGTCTTCTCGCTCTACCCGACTTTTGCAGACGTCATGCCGGGCCCGATATCGGGCTTTGCGCAGCCTTTCGTTGACGTGATCCCGTATCACATCATTTCGTCCGAGAGTTCCTTCGGCATTCCGATGCGGGCCTTCGGCAATCTGGTGATTGGCTTCATCATCTTCGGCGCGGCCCTGCAATATACCGGCGGCGGCGCGTTCTTTAACAATCTGGCGCTGGCGCTTGTCGGCAACCTGCGCGGCGGTGCGGCGAAGGTGGCGATCTTTGCCTCCGGCTTCATGGGCTCGCTCTCGGGCAGTGTCATCTCAAATGTGCTGACGACCGGTGCGATTTCCATCCCGGCGATGAAGAAGACAGGCTTCCCCGCGCGCTATGCAGCCGGTACGGAAGCCTGTGCCTCCACTGGCGGCGTGCTTATGCCGCCGGTCATGGGCACCACGGCCTTCGTCATGGCGTCCTTTCTGGGGCGGCCCTATCTGGAAATCGCGGCGGCCGCGGCCATTCCGTCGCTGCTCTATTATTTCGGTCTCTTCATCCAGATCGATGCCTATGCAGCCCGTCATAATCTGAAAGGCATCCCGCGCGAACAGTTGCCGTCAATCTGGGAGACCATGAAAGAGGGCTGGTACTATCTCTTTGTCTTTGCCCTGCTGATCTTCCTGATGATGTTCCTGCGTCAGGAAACCTGGGCGCCGTTCTATGCGACAGCGCTGCTGCTGATAATCAACCAGATCTCGAAGAAGCACAGGTTCGACGTGAAGGGCTTCTTTAATCTGATCTACAGCATCGGACGCGGTTTGACCGAACTGGTCGCGGTACTGCTTGGTATTGGCCTGATTGTGGGCGCATTCTCGGCGACCGGACTTGCCGGGACCCTGGTCAATGACCTGATCTTCCTCGCGGGTGGCTCTGTCTTCATGCTGTTGGTCATGGGGGCAATCACCAGCTTCATCTTCGGCATGGGGATGACGGTCACTGCCTGCTACATCTTCCTCGCCGTGGTGCTTGCACCGGCTCTGGTGAAGGCTGGCCTGAACGAGCTCGCCGTGCATCTCTTCATCCTCTATTGGGGCATGGTGTCCTACATCACACCGCCGGTGGCCCTCGGTGCCTTTGCCGCGGCGACCATGGCCAGGACCAATGCGCTTGCCGCCGGTGTTGAAGCCATGCGCCTTGGCAGCATCATCTATTTCGTGCCGTTCTTCTTCGTGCTCAATCCGGCGCTGATCGGTGAAGGTGATACGGCGGAGGTGATCGTTGTGCTGGCAACCGCGCTGCTCGGTGTTTATCTCATCGGCAGTGCGCTACAGGGCTATATAGCGGGCTTTGGTACAATCGGGTCCGGGATGCTGCCGATGGCTGCACGGGGCCTTCTTCTGGTGGGTGGATTGTTCTTCGCCGCTCCGGGGGACGTTATTCCGGGACTGTCGCATCTGCACATGACGCTCATCGGCGGAACGCTCAGTGTGCCTGTCCTTCTCTTTGCCCGGATGAATCGGCGCAGAGCTGAAGCAGCTATCGGATAGCACGGGGAATTGGTGCGGCGGGGGACGGCTCTCAATCGGAGCCGTCCTGCGACGAAAGACATCGCTTGTGCTGGTTTACCCTGCGCCTTCGTTGCCATCCGCCGCCTGCCGCGCCGCCCGTTCTCTCTAGGTGAGTCGCGTAACGAAGTGATTGCTTTTAAGTGACTTTCTGATGTCGCTTAGTTTTGAAATCGAAAGAATTTCCCGGGAATTACAGAGGTCAGCCCAAGACTGGAAATGTGGCTGACCGAAATCGACTGGAAAAAATGCCTTCCGGACGCGAATATGCTGTCCAGAGTTTCGTGAGGGGACCGGCCGTCCAATCCTTGGACAAGTAGCCCGCAAAATCCTGCTGCCCCTGTTGCCAAAAACGCCTGCCTCGAAGGAAGCGCCATGTCTGCCGACCTTGTCCCCGTTTTTGACGGCCATAACGACACGCTCCTGCGACTTGTTCTGGCTGGAGGCGGTCGGGACGCGAAGAGCTTTTTCGAAGAGGGAGAGAGCGGTCATCTAGACCTTCCGCGTGCCCGTAAGGGTGGCTTCTGCGGCGGTCTCTTTGCCATGTTCACACCATCCCGCCTGCGCGATGACGAATCTCTGGACCTGTCGCCGGACGATCCCGCGAATTTCGCTCCGGTGTCGCAGGAAAACGCGGAGCCCTTTACCCGCAAGATGATCGATATGGCGCTCTCGATCGAACGCCTGTCCGGCGGCGATGTTGTTATCGCCCGTTCGGTCAGCGAAGCCCGGCATGCAATGGCGGATGGCAAACTGGCGATCGTCCTTCATATCGAGGGTGTGGAATGCCTCAGCCCCGATCTCTCCAACCTGCACGCTCTCTATCAGGCGGGACTACGGTCACTCGGGCCGGTCTGGAGCCGGAAAAATGCGTTCGCGGATGGGGTGCCGATGGATTTCCCGGGTTCGCCCGATACCGGAAGCGGGCTGACGGAAGCGGGCAGGGACCTGATCCGCGCCTGCAATACGATGGGGGTCATGGTGGATCTCTCGCATATTACCGAGAAAGGCTTCTGGGATATCGCGCGGCTTTCGACCAAGCCGCTGGTGGCTTCGCACTCTAACGCGCATGCGATCTGTCAATCGCCACGCAATCTGACTGACCGACAGCTGGAAGCTGTACGGGAGAGTGGAGGACTCGTCGGTATCAACTTCCATGTCGGCTTCCTGCGGCCTGATGGCGCCAAAGACGAGCGGACAGACCTGGATCAGGTCGTCGCGCACACGGACCACCTGCTGGAAAAGCTCGGCGAGGACGGTGTCGCGTTCGGCTCTGATTTCGATGGCTGTACCGTGCCGGCGGCGCTCGGAGATGCTGCTGGCATGCCCCGGCTGATAGAGAGATATCGGCAGGCGGGATACGGAGAGACGCTGATCCGCAAGATTGCTGCGGAGAATTGGCTTTCCCTTCTGGAACGGACCGGTCTCTAAGTCACGCTATCGGGAGAAGGTCGTCCCGGACCCCAAATAGGGTCCGGGACATGAATGTTGATTAGTCGACTTTCAGATTTGCGGCGAAAGACCGGCCACGGCGGGAATCTTCTTCAAGATCGAAGGTGATCTTGGTGCCGTCAGGCAGCTCGTCCAGACCAGCGGTCTGAAGTGCCGTGATGTGAACGAACACATCGGCGCCGCCGTCGTCCGGCTTAATGAACCCGTAGCCTTTGGTGGTGTTGAACCACTTAACTGTCCCTGTCGCCATTTTCATCTCCTTACTAAATCAATGCCAGTTTCATAACCGGCCCGATGGCCCGGACCGGTTATGATTCGAACGCCAGCTTAAGCTGCCTCGCGGCGTTTCGATTGTTTGCGCCGGAGGGTTTCACCCCCGCCGCTATTCGGTTTCCCGTGCGGAGCCTTCGGCTTGTTGCCAGGCTTCTGCGGACGGCGATCCGACTTTTCGCCTGAACCGTTACCGCCGCCATTGCCGTCTTTCTTCGCGAAAGACTGACCGCCACGCCGGTTCTGGCCACGGCCTTTGCCCGGTCCGTTCGGGCGCTGGCCACGACGCTTTCCACCGTCGTTCGCGTGATGCCGCTCGGGAGCCGATCCGCCGATCACTTCGATCCGTTGTCCCGTAAGACGTTCGATATCGAGCAGGTAAGCGAACTCTTCCGGATCGCAGAGCGACAGAGCCGAACCTTCGGTGCCAGCCCGCGCCGTGCGTCCGATACGGTGCACATAGCTTTCGGGTTCGTTCGGCAATTCGAAGTTGATCACGTGGGTGACGTCGCTGACATCAATCCCGCGTGCGGCAATATCCGTGGCAACAAGTGCCCGGCAAGCGCCGTTACGGAACCGTTGCAGAGCCCGCTGACGCGCGCTCTGGGTCTTGTTTCCATGCAAGGCTTCGGATTCGATCCCGGAGGCAGTGAGCATCTTCGAAACCCGGTCCGCTTTATGTTTGGTCCGGGTGAAGATGATGACCTTGTTGAAGTCGGGGTTCGACAGAATCTCAAGCAAGAGGCCTTGCTTGGAGGAGGACGGCACATGGTGCACCGTCTGGTGAATACGCTCGACGGTCAGCTGTTCCGGTGTCACTTCCACACGAGCCGGCTCTTTCAGCAGGAACTGAGCCAGCTGCTCGACCTTCGGTGGCATGGTGGCGGAGAACAACAGGCTCTGCCTGGAGGCTGGGATCAGTTTTGCGATCTTACGCACGTCATGAATAAAGCCCATGTCGAGCATACGGTCGGCTTCGTCGAGCACGAGGTGCGAGACCTGATCGAGGATAAGGCAGTTGCGGTTCACGAGATCGAGCAGACGGCCCGGGGTCGCAATAAGAATATCCGCTCCGCTGCCGAGGGAAGCCTTCTGCGGGCCAAAGGCAACGCCGCCAACCACAACGACCTTCTTCAGGCGAAGGTGCCGGGTGTAGGTCGAGATGCTTTCGCCGATCTGAACCGCGAGCTCGCGGGTCGGGGCGAGAATCAGAACCCGAACGGTTTTCGGGGCTGTCTTGCGGCGTCCGGCTTTGTCGGCTTCAGCAAGCTGATGCAATATCGGCAGCGAGAATGCGGCCGTCTTACCCGTTCCGGTCTGGGCGATCGCGAGCAGGTCGCGGCGGTCCAGAAGCAGGGGGATCGATTGCTGTTGGATTGGAGTGGGGGTTTCGTATCCGGCTTCCGTCAGGGAACGCAGGATGGGCTCGCACAAGGCGAGTTCTGAAAAAGTCTTACTAGTCACAGAGTCATTTGGTCCATTGCAACGTAGCGCTATCTAGTCCGGAGACGATAGATAGGGCATCGTCTTAGCCCGTCTTCCACGCGCACCTGGAGCAAACGGAGATTTATCCAATTGCAGGGTAACAGAAAGTCCGCTTGAGACCGTCGCGCGATTACCCCGCTTGGCAGTAGAAGTGATGGTTAAAGTGAAGGAAGTCAAGGAATTGATTGCGCAATGCAGCATTGCGCGGCGTGTCCGGGACGGCCTCGATTGATTATCCGGAGCTGATGATGTCCGCCTGTTTTTTCAGCTCCGCCTTCAGGATTTTGCCCGTAGCGGTTGCCGGAAGAGCTTTCAGGAAAACGTAGTGGCTGGGGCATTTATAGGGCGCGAGATTGGCCCGCATATGGGCTTCCAGTGCGTCCTTTTTGATTGTACGGCCGGCTATGGGCTGGATAAACGCGACCACTTCCTCGTTATCTTCTGACACCCTGCCAACCACGGCTGACAGGGCGATGTCTGAATGCTGGGCGAGAACGCCTTCGACCTCGGCCGGGTAGACGTTGAAGCCAGATCGGATGATCAGTTCCTTCAGGCGGCCGACGACATAGAGATTGCCGGCGGCATCCACACGCCCGAGATCGCCGGACCTGAACCAGCCATCAGATGTGATGACCTGAGCGGTCTGTTCAGTATCGCGATAATACCCCTTCATCACATTGGGGCCACGGATCCAGATTTCGCCGACATCGCCGGTCTGCTTCGGCAGGCCGGTATCCCTGTCTGCGATCCTGAATTCAACGCCGGGAATAGCCGGGCCGACGGTTTCGTCTTTCGCCGGATCATCCATGCGTGTGGTGGTAACGGTCGGCGACGTTTCGGTCAGCCCGTAGCCGTTATGCAGAGGTTGCTTCCACATCGCTTCGACTTTGGCCTTGACCGTAAGGTCGAGCGGGGCACCGCCGGCGGAGAGATAGCGCAGCATGGGGGCGGGCACGGGCGCGCCATTCTTGGCCGCGAGTTCCAGTAGATGGGCATACATGGCCGGAACGCCCTGGAAGATGGTGACGCCGTCCTCGGCGAGAGCCCGGGCTGCATCTTTCGGCGCGAACCTGGAGACTGTGTGCAGATGTCCGCCATGTGCCAGGGTGCCGAGGAAGACCGAGGCCAGCCCGAACACATGGGATGTCGGCAGGACCCCGTAGGCGAGATCTTTCGGGCCGATGGCGCGGAGGCTGCCGGAGACCTCGGCGATGAACAGCAGGTTGTCATGGGTCAGCATGACGCCCTTGGGTTGTCCGGTCGTGCCTGATGTATAGATCAGAGCAGCGACCTGGTCGGCCCCGTCCCGGCCGAGCGGCTCGGCAACGACAGCGTCATTCAGCGGGGCGATCTGAACGCCGGTGAGGGGCGCCATATCGAACGGTACGGCACCGGCTACGGCCGCGTGGGCCGCCGCGTCCGGCGAAACGCCGGTGGTGAAGAGCGTGGTGCGGGCACCCGCATGCTCCGTGATCTTGCGGATCTCGTTGCCAGTCAGACGGGCGTTGACCAGCACGGTCCAGGCACCGATCCGGGACAGTGCGAAGATCAGCGCCAGCAGGGCAGCGGCGTTTTCGTTCACCAGCACGACCCGGTCACCGCCACGCACGCCATAGAGCTTCAGCGCGTCGGCGGCCTTGTCGACAGCCTCTTTAAGACCACGTCCGTCGAGCGCGATTTCGGCATCGCTCAAGAGAATGCGATCCGCAGCGTCTTCCGCTCTGCGGTCGATGATCGCGTGAAGGTACGAGCCTTTGGAAAAGCTGCGTTCGAAACTCTCGGTCATTTCAGGTCCGTCCGGTCGGCAGGTAAGCTGGAGGCAGGTGAACTGGTTCAGGTGTTCGAGGCGACGACACGAATACTCTGACTTCCCATGGTCAGGGTTTCCGCCAGCCGGACAAGACGCGGTCCAAGGTCGGTCTCAAGCTTCTCGCGGGACAGCAGGAAGCTCGGGCCGCCGCAATTGAGGGCGAACACGGCAGAGCGATCCGGCATGATGACGGGGACGCCTACGGCATGCACATCCTTGTGCCAGTCGGCGAGCGAGAAGGTGAAGCCGTATTTGGCGATGTCTTCTACCGCCTGATCTACACCGTCTTTTACCTTGGCGTAGCGTTCCGGATCCTTGCGCTTGATGTGGTCCATCAGATATTCGCGCTCGTCTGCGGGCAAAGCCGCGAGAAAAGCCCTGCCCATGGCGGTTTCCGCGATTGGAAGGCGGGAGCCGACATCGAGGCGTAGCGTCAATGCGCCATCGCCACGGCAGGTTTCGAGATACAGCATCTCGAGCCGGTCACGCGTGCCGAGCGAGATCGCCGCGTCCACATCATTCGCCATCTGCTGCATCAGCGGGCGGGCCCGGGCGCGGATGTCGAGATTGGAGAGGAAGGAATAGCCGAGAGACAGCACGCTCGGGCCGAGCTGATAGAGGCCGGTGCTATCATCCAGGGTCAGATAGTCGAGCTTTGTCAGTGTATGTGTCAGGCGCGAGATCGTCGGCTTCGGCAGCTTAGTGCGCTCCGCGAGCTCCTGGTTCCCGAGACCGCCGTCACCAGGCTTGAAGGCGCGTAGGATCTCAAGACCGCGTGCGAGGGCGGTGACGAACTGGCGATCCTTGTCGTCATCATTATTATCAGTGTTGTTGGGCATCTTGCCTGGCCGTTTCCTATCTCACCGCCAGAGCCTTGAGGCTCCGGCCCTGCCTCTCGTTCGTGGGCAGGTTCATTTCAAATATGCCACGCCCGGTGCGCCAAGGTCAATTTGCGGAACGCAGTTCCGCGTGTCGAAACTGTAGTCGCGAAAACGGCGCGAAAACGCACGAGGGAGAAGCTACTCTGTGCTCGCGACGATGTCATTTCGATCTGCAATTGAGCTGTATTAGCGTTGCGTCGCTTAACATCTGCAGTCAGCTATGGAGTTTCTCACGTGCTTTATCGACGCGGCATTGCGGCGCTTACACTGGTTTTGGGGCTTTTGGGTGGATTGTCGCCGGCCTCTGCAGAAGATGCGTCCAGGGAATGGAAGCAGGTGCTTGATGCCGCCCGGGGGCAGACGGTTTACTGGAATGCCTGGGGCGGTGATTCCCGAATCAACGCTTATATCGATTGGGCCGGTGAGCAGGTCGAGGAGCGCTTTGGCATCTCGCTCGTGCATGTGAAGCTGACGGACACGGCGGAAGCGGTCGCCCGCGTCCTGGCTGAAAAGTCCGCCGGACGCACTGAAGGTGGCGCGATTGATCTGATCTGGATCAATGGCGAGAACTTTGCCGCGATGAAGAGGAACGGTCTGCTGTTTGGGCCGTGGCTCGAAAGGCTTCCCAATAACACATTGACCGACCCGGCGAACAATCCGGATCTTGGCCTTGATTTCGGGGTGCCCGTCGAGGGGCTGGAGATGCCGTGGGCGCGGGCCCGGCTGGTCTTCTATCGTGATACGGCTGTTTTGCCGGAGCCGCCCGCCACTTCAGACGCTTTGCTCGCCTGGGCGCAGGAGAATAGAGGCCGTTTCACCTACCCGCTGCCTCCGAGCTTTCTAGGGACGACCTTTCTCAAGCAAATCCTGATCGAACGCGCAGCCGACAAGTCCGCTCTCTACAAGCTGGTTTCGGAGGGTGATTTTGCCGCGGTGTCTCAGCCGCTCTGGGACTATCTGGATCAGCTTCATCCCGCTCTCTGGCGGCAGGCGCGCAGTTTCCCGAAGAACGCTGGCGGGATGCGCCGTCTGATGAGCGACGGGGAAATTGATATCGCGTTCGCCTTCAGCCAGTCAGAGGCGTCGGCGGGCATCGATAGCGGCGAGCTGCCGGAAACGGTGCGCAACTACGTCTTTGACGAGGGTACCATCGGCAATGTCAGCTTCGTTGCCATTCCGTTCAACGCGGCCCACAGCGACGCGGCGATGGTCCTCGCGAATTTCCTGCTCTCGCCAGAAGCGCAGATGCGCAAGCAGGACCCGGCACATTGGGGCTCCGCCACGGTTCTGTCTCTCGGCCAGCTGAAGAAAGAAGAAGCGGACGCGATCCGCAGCCTTGATCTCGGCCCGGCGGCGCTTCCTGCGGATAAGCTCGGGGCCATGCTGGCCGAACCACATCCGAGTTGGACCGAAGCGCTTGAGGTCGAATGGGTGCGGCGGTACGGAGTACGGTGACACTTTCACCGCCGGTGCCGACTGCATGCTGAGAGTAGCCCCCTATCTGGTTGCCGCTATCCTGACCGGACCGGTCCTTGCCGGGTCGCTCGGCGCGTTGATCCCGTCTTTCGGGTTTCTGCCGTCGCTCGGTCATGACGAATTCGGGCTCGATGCTTGGCGCGCTCTGCTCGACTGGCCGGGTATCGGCGGCTCGGTCATCTTGTCGTTCGCCTCCGGGATTTTGACGGCGGGGATATCTCTTCTCCTCGCGCTCTTGTTTCTGGCTGTCTTTTTCGAGACTCGGGCCTTTGTCTGGTTGCGGCAGGCGATCGCGCCAATGCTGGCGGTCCCTCATGCTGCTGCGGCATTTGCTTTAGCCTTTTTGATCGCGCCGTCCGGGTTCCTCGCCCGGCTGCTTTCACCCTGGGCGACTGGGTGGCAGCGCCCACCGGACCTGCTGATTGTACAGGACGAATGGGGGCTCTCCCTGATGGCGGGGCTTGTGATGAAGGAAGTGCCGTTCCTGCTGCTGATGGCGCTGGCGCCGCTTGCCCAGATCCATGCGGGCGAGAGGATGCGGCTGGCCCGGTCCATCGGGTACGGACGGATCTCGGCCTGGTTCAAAAGCGTGGTGCCGGCGCTTTATCCGCTGCTCCGCCTGCCGGTCTATGCGGTGATCGCTTATTCCTCAGCCAATATCGATGTCGCGCTGATTCTCGGCCCGGTCTCGCCGCCGCCGCTGGCGGTGCAGGTCCTGCGTTGGTCGAACGATCCGGATCTCGATTTCAGAATGATCGCTTCGGCGGGGGCCATTCTGCAATTCGCCGTGACGGCCGGGGCCATCGCTCTCTGGATCCTGGCCGAACGATGCATCGGATGGCTGGCGCGCGGCTGGCTTGTCTCTGGCAAAAGGCGCACCGGCGATGCAGGTCTTGCAACGCTGGGGCGGGGATTGTTTCCGGCGCTCATCCTTGCCTCGGTCCTCGGCATAGCCGCACTTGCCCTGAATGCCTTCGCCCGGGTCTGGCGCTTTCCCGATGCGCTGCCGGGGCGTTGGACATTGGCGCACTGGCAGAGCGTCGCGGAAACGGCGGGCGGTCCGGTTGCGGCGACCCTCTGGATCGCGCTGCTGACGACGCTGCTGTCCCTCGTGCTCGTGGTTTGCGTTCTTGAAAACGAACGCCAGCGTGACGTGCGGTCGGGCCGCATTCTGGAATTCCTGATCTATGTGCCGCTTCTGGTGCCGCAGATCGGTTTCATCTTCGGTCTGGTGTTGCTGGCGGAACTGGCGGGAGCGCCTCCGGGCGGCGGGTTGGTCGCGGCGGGCCATGTCATTTTCGTGCTGCCCTATGTCTATCTCTCGCTTTCGGAAGCCTACCGTCGGCAGGACCCGGCCTGGACGAAAATCGCCCGGACACTTGGTCAGAGCGCGGCGGGGGCGTTCTGGCGCGTGCGTCTGCCAATGCTGCTGACACCGCTGCTCACGGCCTTTGCCGTCGGGACTGCAATCAGTATCGGCCAATATCTGGTGACCCGTCTACTCGGGGCGGGGCGTGTGGAGACTGTGACAACGGAGGCTATCGCGCTTGCGGCGGGCGGGGACCGCCGCCTGATCGGGGCCTGGGCTCTAACACAGGCAATCCTGCCGGTGGCCGGGTTCGCGTTGGCACTTGCCGCACCACGCCTGATCTGGCGCAATCGCCGCGGCATGCTGGGAGGGGTACGGTGACTTCGGGACTGTGTTTGAAAGATGTTCGGATTACCCTCGGTGGCAAGGCATTGCTGTCGCTTGATTGTGTGATCGAGCCAGGCACCGTGCTGACCGTCATGGGGCCGTCCGGTTCCGGAAAATCGACATTGCTGTCCTTTGTCGCCGGCTTTCTGACAGCACCGTTCAGTGCTGCGGGCCGGATTGTGCTGAATGGCGCCGATATCACCGATGCTCTGCCGGAGGCTCGGCATGTCGGTTTGCTGTTCCAGGACCCGATGCTGTTCCCGCATCTGAGTGTGGGCGGAAACCTGTTGTTCGGCATGCCTCCAGGGGGGCGCGACCGCCTTGAATCTGCCGGGGAGGCGCTCGACCGGTTCGGTCTGGAAGGGTTTGCGGATCGCGATCCGGCGACGCTCTCGGGAGGGCAGGCGTCCCGCGTCGCCCTTCTCCGGTTGCTTTTGTCGGAGCCGAAAGCGGCGCTTCTCGATGAGCCATTTTCAAAGCTCGACCGGCATTTGCGGGGCGATATCAGGCGATTCACCTTCGAGCGCCTGCGGGACGCCGGCCTGCCGACGGTCCTGGTTACGCACGACCCCGAAGACGCGGAAGCCGCGGGCGGGCCGGTGGTGGAGCTTGCCGAAGCCGGCTGATTTCTTGCAGCCGATCCTTATCGCGAATGAAGCGGACACGGATCGGCGCTGGACCCAGTGCGCGTGGCGACGGTATCCAAGATCGTCTTAAAGATCAGGAGGTCCCGACATGAGCACTGCCATAAATCGCCGCTGGTTGCTGGCGTCGCGCCCGGAAGGCGCTCCGGTTCCGGAGAATTTCCGTCTCGACGAGGCCGAAATCCCGACTCCCGGCGCTGGCGAGATACTGTTGCGGGTGATCTATCTGTCACTGGACCCCTATATGCGCGGCCGGATGAGCGATGCGAAATCCTATGCGGCGCCGGTGCCGATCGACGGCGTGATGGAAGGCGAGACCGTTGCTGAGGTGATGGAATCGAACAATCCGGATTTCGCGCCCGGAGACATCGTACTCGCCCGGGCTGGCTGGCAGAGTTACGGGCTCTCCGATGGCACTGGGGTGCGCAAGGTCGCTGCCGGATCGGCGCCGATTTCGACAGCGCTCGGTGTGCTCGGCATGCCGGGACTGACGGCCTATGCAGGACTGAAGAATATCGGCATGCCGAAAGCGGGCGAGACGGTGGTGGTTGCCGCCGCGTCAGGTCCTGTTGGCTCCGCTGTCGGGCAGATCGCGAAAATCAGGGGCGCCCGGGCGGTCGGCATCGCCGGTGGCGCGGATAAATGTGCCTATCTGGTGGACGAGCTCGGTTTCGATGCGGCGGTGGATCACCGGGCAGCGGATTTTGCTGAACAGCTTGCAAAGGCCTGCCCGGACGGGATCGACGTTTATTTCGAAAATGTCAGCGGCAGGGTGTTCGACGCGGTCTTCCCGTTGTTCAACCAGTTCGCCCGGATGCCGGTCTGCGGCACCATCGCCTTCTACAATGCGACCAGCTTTCCCGAGATGGACACAAAGGTGCCGGCGCTGATGCGCGCGGTGTTGACCAAGCGGCTCCGTATCCAGGGCTTCATCGTCTACGATTTCGCCTCGGACTATTCGGACTTTGCACGTGACATGGCCGGTTGGATCGCCGATGGCCGGGTCAAGTATCGTGAGGACATCGTTGAGGGGATCGAGACGGCGCCGGAAGCCTTCATCGGCCTTCTCAAGGGAAAGAACTTTGGGAAAATGGTCGTGAAAGTCGGCCAAGACCCAGTAAGCGCTTAAAACAAAGTCTTTCGGGGTACGTGGCGCCTGTCTGGTGCAGGCACAATTTGGTGGATTGCCCTTGCGCCGCGATTGACAGCAGGATGCTGAGCCGTAAGGCTCACTTTGGGCCAAACTCTGGGGCTCAGAGACAATCGGCTTCGGGGGCGGGCCATGTCCGATCAGGCAACAACTGATGCATATTCCGAGCGGCCGTGGGAGGCTCCTGACCGGCATGAGCCGGTGGTGCGACTGCGCGGGATCGTTAAGAGATTTGGCAGCGTAGAAGCGGTCGCCGGAGTTGATCTCGACGTCTATCGCGGTGAGATTTTCTGTCTGCTCGGCGGCTCCGGCTGCGGCAAGACCACATTGCTGCGCATGCTCGCCGGGCTCGAACTGCCTAATGCAGGTAGCATCGAAATTGATGGTGAGGACGTGACCGCTCTGCCGCCCTATGAGCGGCCGGTCAACATGATGTTCCAAAGCTATGCGCTGTTCCCGCATATGAGCGTGTCGGCCAATGTCGCCTTCGGGCTCAAACGCGACGGTATTCGCGGCCAGGAACTTGAGGACCGGGTCTCGCAAGCTTTGGCGCAGCTGGAACTGACCGATTTCGCCAATCGCCGGCCGCACCAGCTTTCAGGTGGGCAGCGCCAGCGGGTCGCCTTGGCGCGCGCCATCGTGAAGCGCCCGAAGCTTCTGCTGCTCGATGAGCCACTCGGCGCGCTCGACAAGCGGCTGCGCGAGAATGCGCAGTATCAGTTGATCAAACTCGCGGACGATACCGGCATCACCATGATTGTGGTCACGCATGATCAGGAAGAGGCCATGGTGCTGTCGACCCGCTCCGCCGTTATGGACAAGGGGAGTGTCCGGCAGGTCGGCACCCCGACGGAGCTGTACGAACGGCCGGGATCACGCTTTGTTGGCGCTTTCCTCGGCAACATTACCCTTTTCGATGGCACAGTCGCCGCAATCCGCGACGGGATCGCTGAACTGAAGGTGGATGGCCTAGACACGCCGCTGTTCGCTGCCGCCGGTCAGGTCGCGATCGGCTCCCGCGGTGCGCTCGCGTTGCGGCCGGAGAAGGTCCGGATCGGACGTGAGGGGACTGCGCCGGAAGGCCAGATCAACCGGCTCGGCGGAACGGTCGAGGGCCTCGCGTATCTGGGGGACGTCACCTCTTACCGGGTGCGGACGGAACATGGGGTGTTGGTCGAGGTGACGCGGGCCAACAGCGAGAATGCGGCCAAACGCGACGTTGACTGGGACGATCGGGTCGATCTCTGGTTCGAACCCGAAAACGCGCTTCTGCTCGGGGCCGACTAGATGGCGGAGGCACCGGCATCCGGCCCGGCCTCCACCGTTGCGGCCGGAAAGTCCTTCTGGTTCTCCGGCAAAGGGGCGGTCGCTGGCATCCCCTATCTGTGGCTGTTCGTGTTCTTCTTGGTCCCGTTCGCCATCGTGTTCCGGATCTCTCTGTCGGAGCCGATGATCGCGCAGCCACCCTATTCGCCATTGTTCGGTGCGGACGGCAGCTACCAGGGATCGTTCTTCAACTATCAGCTTCTGTTCGACGATGCGTTGTTTCGCGGGGCCTATCTGAACTCCCTCTGGGTCGCCGGCATCTCGACCTTGGTGACATTGTTGATCGGCTACCCGATGGCCTATGTCATTGCCCGGGCGCGGCCGCTGGTCCGCAATCTTCTGCTGATGGCTGTGATGTTGCCGTTCTGGAGTTCGTTCCTGCTTCGGGTCTATGCCCTGAAGACGATCATGGCCGATACCGGTCTGGTGAACGGTGTGCTGCTCAATCTTGGTTTGATCGATGCGCCGATCCGTATGCTGCAGACTGATTTCGCGCTCTATGTCGGCATTTCCTACACCTACCTGCCATTCATGATTCTGCCGCTCTATGCCACTTTGGAGCGGCTCGACTGGTCGCTGGTGGAAGCCGCGGAAGACCTGGGCTGCCGGCCCTGGAAGGCGTTCCTGCTGGTCACGCTGCCGCTCTCGGTTCCCGGCATGATCGCCGGTGCGATGCTGGTCTTCATCCCGGCAACCGGCGAGTTTGTTATCCCGAACATGCTTGGTGCGTCCGACACGCTGATGATCGGCCGGATGCTCTGGGACACCTTCTTCAGTGAACGCGACTGGACGCTGGCTTCCTCTCTGGCCGTGGTGCTGCTGTTGCTGCTTGTGTTGCCGATCATGCTGTTCCAGATCGCTGAATCACGGCGGGAGGAGCGGGCATGAGCCGGCGTGGGGGCAAGGTCGCATTGCTGGGACTGGTGACGGCCGGTTTTGCCTTTCTTTACCTGCCGCTGGTCGTGCTTGTGCTGTTCAGCTTCAATGGCTCGAAGCTGGTCAGCGTGTGGGGCGGCTGGTCGACGAAATGGTATCTTGAACTGTTCAGTAACGAGCAGATCCTGAACGCCGCCTGGCTTTCACTGAAGATCGCCATGATCAACGCGACCGGCGCGACCCTGCTCGGTACGATGGCTGGGCTGGTGCTCGCAAGGTTCGGCCGCTTCGGCGGACGGGCTCTCTTCACGGGCTTGATCGCGGCGCCGCTGGTCATGCCGGATGTGATCATCGGCATCAGCCTGCTGCTCACCTTCGTGTCCATGGAGCAGTTTATCGGCTGGCCGCATGGGCGCGGGATCGACACGATCCTGATCGCCCATATCACCTTTTCGACTGCTTACGTCGCGATCGTTGTCCAGTCGCGGGCGAGCGGGCTCGATCGTTCGATCGAGGAAGCGGCGCTTGATCTGGGGGCTCGCCCGATCACGGCTTTCCTGCTGATCACGCTGCCGATGCTGGCCCCGGCGCTGGCCTCCGGCTGGCTGCTCGCCTTTACACTCTCGCTGGATGACCTAGTCATCGCGAGCTTTGTCTCGGGCCCGGGATCGTCCACCTTGCCGATGGTGATCTTCTCCAAGGTCCGACTAGGCGTGACGCCGGAGATCAATGCGCTCGCAACGCTCCTGATCGGAGCGGTCGCACTCGCCGCAGGGGCCGCGACCTGGATACAGATCAGGCGTTCTACTAAAGCCTGAGCAGAGCCTGCCGGTCGATCTTTCCGGTGCCGGTCTTGGGCAGATTGTCCAGATAGACGAAGTCGCGCGGCGCCTTGTGGGGCAGCAGGGTCTCCCGGATATAGGTTTTCAGGCTGGCGGTCAGAGGGTCGCCCGGCTCTGCCCCCTTCGTCGCCGAGACGAAGGCGCGCAGAACGGTTCGGCGGTCCGCGAGCTGGATCGCGGCGACGGCGCACTCGACAATCTCCGGATGCTCGTTCAGGCAGAGTTCCACTTCCAGCGGATAGACCCACTGGCCGCTCACTTTCACCAGATCGTCGATCCGGCCAAGGAAGAAATAGAACCCGTCCTCGTCGCAGCGGAACCTGTCACCGGTGTAGATCCAGCCATCGCGCATCGTATCGGCGGTCTTGTCCGGCCGGTTCCAGTAGCAGGGCGCGTTGGAATCGCCGCGCACTGACAGCACGCCGTCCTCTCCCGGAGCGGAGGGAACGCCATCGGGTGTCGTCAGTATGACATCGTAGCCGGGCACGCGCTTTCCGGCGGAGCCGATCTTTTTCTCGGTCTCTGTATTGGAGAGATAGATGTGCAGCACTTCGGTCGAGCCCAGTCCTTCCACGATCTCGAACCCGAAGCGGTCCTTCCAGGCGTCGAAAATCTCCTGCGACAGGATTTCCGCCGCCGAGATGCACATCCGCACGGAGGACAGGTCCGCGCTTGCCGCAGACGGGTCCTTGATCATTGCGGTATAGAGGGTCGGCAGGCCGAACAGCAGGGTCGGCTTGAACCGGGAGGCCATATCGAAAACGGCATCCGGTTTAGGCCGTCCGGAGAACAGAATCACGCTGGCCCCGGCATGGAACGGGAATGCGATTGCGTTACCGAAGCCATAGGCGAAGAAGATCTTTGGGATCGAGAAACAGATGTCGTCCGGCCCGATATGCAGAATGTGGCGCGCGTAGCTCTCGACCGTGTAGAGCGCGTCGTGCTGCAAGTGGAGAATACCCTTCGGGCGCCCGGTGGAGCCCGAGGAATACATCATGAAAGCGGGGTCATCCCGTCCCGTCTTTGCCGCTTTGAGTTCAGCTTTTTGTTCCGCCAGCCAGCGTGCGCCATCGCGGGCTTCCGGCACGGCAGAAGGGCCAGCACCGTTGATCGAGATCGCGGTGACGGGGGCGAGGGCAGCCGCGTCGAGTGCCGTCACCGTACCGGCATGGCTCTCGTCGAAGATCATAACGCGTGCACCGGCATCCTCGATATAGAAGGAAATCAGATCGGGGCTCGACAGAGTGTTGGCGAGGATCGGAACCATGCCAGCCCGAATGGCGCCGAAGATGGCGGCCGGATATGCGGGAGTGTCGTCCATGAGCAGCAGCACCCGGTCGCCGCGTCCCAGTCCCAGGGCAAGCAGACCGTTTCCGAACCGGCTGGCATCTTCTGTCAGCTCCGCATAAGTCCGGGTTCCCCGGTCGGAATAGACCGCGATCTTGTCCGCGCGGCCACGCTCCAGATTATCGAAAAGCAGGCTGGAAGCGTTGTAGGTGTCCGGCACTGAAAATCTGATTTCGCCGGTTTCCGGAGCTTCTCTTGGTACACGGTCCAGAATTTGTTCGGGTATCATGCCTGGCCTCCCGCCGCATCAGCATTCCAGTGCGGGCTGTAGGTGGCAAAGAACTCGGGTGCCAGGCGCTGCAGTCTTTCGTCGTCCATGCGGCCGCTGCGCTGGATATAGGAATAAGCGAAGTCGGCCGGGGCCAGTTCCATATGATTGGCGAAATCCTCGTACCAGGCAGCGCTGGTATTCGCCGCGCGGACGATCTTTTCGGTAATGGGCTTGCGGGCGGCCTCGTAGGCAGCAAGAGCGGCCGGAATATCATCCGGCGTGGCGAGCATGGCCTTGGAGAGGGCAAGGGCATCCTCCATCGCGAGACGGGTGCCCGAGCCGATGCTGAAATGCGCCGTGTGGACCGCGTCCCCGATCAGCACGTGCTTGCCACTGTGCCAGCTTTTGCAGGAGAGCTTGGGAAAGCGGCGCCAGTAGGAATTGTTCGTGATCAGACTGTGGCCCTGCAGCACATCCGCGAAGACGTTTTCGCAATAGGCTTTGGTTTCGGCCTCGCCTATGCCTTCGAACCCGGCTGCCTGCCAGGTGTCCTCGTCCGTCTCAACGATGAAGGTGCTGAGTGTCGGGGTGTAGCGATAGTGATGGGCGTTGAACGGCCCGTCTTCCGAGCGCCGGAACGACTGGGTGAGAGTATCGAACGGTCTGTCCGTGCCATACCAGATGAAGCGGTTTTCCAGCTGCGGCATCTCCGTGCCGTATTCTGATCCATCGCCGCGAATGAAAGAGTTCAGCCCATCCGCCCCGACGATCAGATCCGCATCGTCCAGTCTGGACAGATCGTCGGCCTCGGTTTCGAACCGAGGCTCGATACCGACACTCCGGGCCCGTTCCGTCAGGATCTGGATCAACTCAAGCCGTCCGATGGCGGCGAAGCCCATCCCGTCGATATCGATCCGCTCGCCTTCAAGATCGAGCGTCAGGTTCCGCCAGGTTTCCATGGCAGGCAGAATCGCATCGTGAGTCTCAGGGTCATCCGCCGCCATGAAGGCCAGTGCCTGGTCCGAAAACACTACGCCGAAGCCGAACGTGGCGCCTTCCGGATTACGCTCGACAAGCGTGACCTCGAAGTCTGGTCTCTGACGCTTCACAAGGTACGAGAAATAAAGCCCGGCCGGTCCGCCGCCGATAATTTTTATGCGCATTAACGCTTCCCCCTGATTTCTTGGGAGCATAATTGCGGCAGTGCACGCAGAGCGCAACCAAACGTCGGTCAATAGGGGCTGTCGACGTCTCCCATCTCGACATAGACGCTCTTGAGCTGGCTGTAATGCTCGATGGCGGCGCGGGCGTTCTCGCGGCCGATGCCGGATTTCTTGACGCCGCCGAAAGGCATTTCGATTGGGGTCAGGTTGTAGGCATTGATCCAGCAGGTGCCGGCCTCAAGCGCCGCGACGACGCGGTGGCCGCGCTGGATGTCTTTCGTGAAGACACCGGCGGCGAGACCGAAATCGGTGGCGTTTGCGCGGGCGAGAACTTCCTCTTCGGTGTCGAAATCGAGCACGCACATCACCGGGCCGAAGATCTCTTCCCGGGCGATGGTCATGCTGTCCTTTACATCGGCGAAGACGGTCGGGGCGACGAACCAGCCATCGGGGAAAGCTTGAACCGTGGCGGCGTCACCGCCGATCAGCACGCGGGCGCCTTCATCGCGGCCGGTCTGGATATAGCCGAGCACCTTGTCGAACTGCGGCTTGGAGACGAGGGGGCCGAGATGTGTTTCCTCGTCCATCGGATCGCCGAGACGGATCTTCGCGGTGCGCTCGCGGAGGCGGTCGAGGAATTTCTGCTTGATGCTTTTCTGTACGAAAACGCGCGTGCCGTTGGAGCAGATCTGGCCGCTGGAATAGAAGTTGCCAAGCATGGCGCCGGAGATTGCGTTTTCGATATCCGCATCCTCGAAGACGATGATCGGGGACTTGCCGCCGAGTTCCAGCGTGACCTGCTTCAAACCTTCAGCTGCCGCCGCCATGACCTTCGCACCCGTCGGAACGGAGCCGGTGACGGAGACCTTGTCCACGCCCGGATGATTGACCAGCGCCGCGCCGACATCGCCGAAGCCTTGGACCACGCTGAAGACGCCGTCAGGCAGGCCCGCTTCCTTATAGATCTCGGCGAGCTTCAGGGCCGCGAGCGGGGTGGCTTCCGAAGGCTTGAAGATCATCGCATTGCCGCAGGCCAGCGCTGGTGCCGATTTCCAGCAAGCGATCTGGATCGGGTAGTTCCAGGCGCCGATGCCGACGCAGACGCCGAGCGGCTCGCGCCGTGTGTAGGCGAAGGAGCCGCCGAGATCGGTGTATTCGCCGTGGATGTCCGCCGCGATACCGCCGAAATACTCCAGGCAGTCCGCCCCGGAAGCGGCATCTGCAACCAGCGTCTCCTGCAGCGGTTTGCCGGTATCCAGCGTCTCCAGCAGCGAAAGCTCCCGGTTGCGCTCGCGGATCAGGTCCGCAGCCTTCCGCAAGACCCGGCCTCGTTCCGCGCCGCTGAGAGCTGCCCAGACCTTCTGACCTTCCCGCGCGGCGGAAACCGCTTTGTCGATGGTGTCGGCATCGGCGGCGTGAAGTTCCGCGATGGTCTCACCGGTGGCAGGGTAGATGCTCGGGAAGCTCTTGCCCTTGGGGCTTTCCATCGGGCTGCCGGCGATGAAGTGGGAGGCGGTCGGTTGCGCGCGCATGTGGTTTGTCCTTCTGTCGGTATCAGCGGCTGGCGGTCTTAGCGGTCTGATGTTTCCCAGCGCGGATTGATCCAGGGCTGCTTGTTCGACGGCGGCAACGGCGCCTTGCCAAGGATATGGTCTGAAGCCTTCTCGCCGACCATGGTCGACGGGCCATTCAGGTTACCGTTCGGGATGCGGGGGAAGATCGAGCTGTCTGCGAGCCGCAGCCCTTCGACCCCGATCACCCGGCATTCCGGGTCCACCACTGCCATCGGATCGTCCGCCGCGCCCATCCGGCAGGTGCCGCTCGGATGATAGGCGCTCTCCACCTCGGAACGGATGAAGTTGTCCAATGCCTCGTCGCTTGTCACGTCGTCGCCGGGGGCGATCTCCCGGCCGCGATAGGGGGTGAAGGCATCCTGCCCGAAGATATCCCGGGTCAGCCGGATGCAGTGCCGGAAGTCGGCCCAATCCTCCTCGTGGCTCATATAGTTGAACTGGATCACCGGCGCGTCATTCGGATCGGCGGAGCGCAGGGTGACGGTGCCGCGCGACTTCGAGCGCATCGGCCCGACATGGGCCTGGAAGCCGTGGCTCTTGGCCGGTGACTTCCCGTCATAGCGGATCGCGACCGGCAGGAAGTGATACTGGATGTCCGGATATTCGACGCCTGCCTTGGAGCGCAGGAAGGCGGCGCTTTCGAAATGGTTGGTCGCGCCGAGACCGGATTTGAAGAGTAGCCATTCAAGCCCGATCAGCCCCTTGGAGAACAGATTGAGCTTCGAATAGAGGCTGATCGGCTGGGTGCATTCCTGCTGAATATAAAGTTCCAGATGATCCTGAAGGTTGGCGCCGACGCCGGGGCGGTCCGCCAGAACCTCGATACCGTGCTGGCCGAGCTCGTCCGCCGGGCCGATACCGGAGAGTTTCAGCAGCTTCGGCGAGTTGAGGGAGGAGGCGGCCAGGATCACCTCGCGGTTCGCGGTGATGGTCTCGATTGAGCTGCCACGCGCGATCTCGATCCCGGTGGCGCGCTTGCCGTCGAAGATGACACGGCGGGCCAGGCCATTCACCATGGTCAGGTTCGGGCGCTTCAGGGCCGGTTTCAGATAGGCATTGGCGGCGGACCAGCGGCGGCCGTTCCAGGCCGTCATTTCCATCGGCCCGAAGCCTTCCTGCTTCTCGCCGTTATAATCTTCCGTCATCTCGAAACCGGCCTGCTGCCCGGCCTCGACGAAGGCGTGATAGAGTGGGTTCTTGCGCGGACCCCTTGTGACATGCAGCGGGCCATCCGTGCCGCGCCAGCCGTCCTGTCCGCCATGGCTGGATTCCATGCGCTCGAAATACGGCAGCACGTCCTTATAGGCCCACCCTTTGGCGCCTTGCTCGTCCCAATTATCGTAATCGCGAGCGTGGCCGCGGACATAGACCATGCCGTTGATCGAGGAGGAGCCGCCGATCACCTTGCCGCGCGGGCAAGCGAGGCGGCGGCCGCCGAGATGCGGTTCCGGCTCGCTTTCGTAGCCCCAGTCGTAACGGCTCATGTTCATTGGATAGGACAGGGCGGCCGGCATCTGAATGAAGGGGCCGATATCGGTGCCGCCATATTCCACGACGATGACCGAGTGCTTGCCATCGGCTGAGAGCCGGTCGGCCATCACAGCGCCGGCGGAGCCGGAGCCGACGATCACGAAATCTGCTTGCATGGGCTTCATTCACCGCGCGGGAAACGCGCGGCCTCCTCAAGGGTGTTGAGATCCATGTGGTTACGCATATAGCGCTCGGATGCTTTCTGCAGCGGCTGGAAGTCCCAGGGGTAGTAGGAACCGTTGCGCAAGGCTTCGTAGACAACCCACCGTCGCGCCTGGCTGTCCCGGACTTCCCGGTCGAACCGCGCCATGTCCCAACGTTCCCGCATCTCAGCCTCGAAGGCGGCGAGGGTCTCGGCGTGGGCGGGATCTGTAGCGAGGTTCGTCAACTCGTCCGGATCTGCTTCGAGATCAAAAAGCTGCGGCGGGTCGAGTTCGCAGTGATTGAACTTGAAGCGGCCACGCCGGATCGAGATCAGCGGGGCATAGGAGCCTTCGGCCGCATATTCGATCAGGACCGGGGAAGTGCGTTCACCGCCTTCGATCAAAGGCTTCAGGGACTCTCCGTCCGTCCAGGGCGCGACCTCGGACAGGTCGACGTCGGCGATATCGGCAAGGGTCGGTGTGATGTCGATGGTCGAGACCGGAGCGGTAACAGTACGGCCCTCGATGCCGGGGCCCGCGATCATCATCGGCACGCGGGCGGAGCCTTCGAAGAAGCTCATCTTGAACCAGAGCCCGCGTTCTCCCAGCATGTCGCCGTGGTCGGAGCAGAATACCACCACCGTGTCCTCGTCCATCCGGCAGCGCTTCAGGGTGTCCAGCAGCGTCGCGATCTTGTCGTCCAGATAGGAGATATTCGCGAAATAGGCCTGGCGGGAGCGACGGATATTCTCGGTGGTGATGTCGAAGTTCTTGTAGTCGTTGGCAAGATAGAGCCGCTGGCTGTGGGCGTCCTGATCCTCGAACGGCACGGATGCGACGCGCGGCTCCAGCTCCGGGCAGCCTTCATAGAGATCCCAGAATTTCCGGCGGGCGACATAGGGGTCGTGCGGATGGGTGAAGCTGACCGTCAGGCACCAGGGGCGTTCGTCGCCGCCACGGGAAAGCTGATAGAGCTTCAGTTCCGCGTTAAAGGCGACCTCGTCGTCATATTCCATCTGGTTCGAGATCTCGGCGACGCCCGCGCCGGTGACCGAGCCGAGATTGTGATACCACCAGTCGATCCGCTCGCCCGGCTTGCGGTAGTCCGGCGTCCAGCCGAAATCGGCGGGATAAATGTCCGTCGTCAGCCTCTCCTCGAAGCCGTGCAACTGGTCCGGCCCGACAAAGTGCATCTTGCCGGACAGGCAGGTGTAATACCCGGCCCGGCGCAGGTGATGCGCGTAGGTCGGGATCCCGGACGTGAACTCGGCCGCATTGTCGTAGACGCCTGTACGGGACGGCAGACGGCCGGACATGAAGGCGGCCCGGCCGGGCGCGCAAAGCGGGCTGCCCGTATAGGAATTCCTGAACCGGACGGATCGTGCCGCAAGTGCCTTCAAAGCAGGCGCATGCAGGAAATCCGCCGGGCCGTCCGGGAACAGGGTTCCGTTCAACTGGTCGACCATCAGAATCAGGATATTTGGCTGCTTCGTCACGTATTTGCCCCGGCAATGAGTTGCGCGTCGATATAATCCTCGGTCAGCCGGATCGCGGCGGCGCGGTCCGGATCGCTGTCCAGCAGCGCGTGCCGGAGATAGAGGCCGTCGATCAGGGCTGCGGTGCCTTCGGCAATATGCTGCGCATGCTCCCGGTCCGTCAGTTGTGTCAGCGCGTGCTGCAGATTGCTGCGCAGACGCCTTGCATAGACGGAGAGGACGCGGCATGCCTCGTCCATGCTCTGGGCTTTCACATAGAAGCTGAGCCAGGCGGAGATGGTTGCCGGCCGGAACTGGTCGGAAGCAAAGTTCGCCTGGATGATGCCGGAGAGGCGTTCCCGTGGCGTTTTAGAGGCGCGCAGTGCCGCGACGATCTCAACCGAAAGCTCACTCAGAAGATGCCGCATGGTGGCGACGATCAGCTGATCCTTGCTGCCGAAATAATGATGTGCGAGTGCGGCCGAGACGCCCGCCTGACGGGCGATCTCGCTCATCGTTACCTCGAAGGATCCGCGTGCGTGAATAGCCTCGATCGCGGCATTGATCAGGGCTTTGCGGCGGATCGGTTCCATTCCGATTTTGGGCATGGGCGGCAGGTCCTTTCGGGCCCGACCGTATTTTTGATTGACTGCTCAATCAATAAAAATCTTGCACAGGATTTGCTATAATGTTTGCCTGCTCTGATAAGTAACGGGGGCAATCCAAACAGGGAGCATAAATCATGCTGAAATCCAAAACTGCATTCGCCGTCGCCTTGGCGGCCGGAATCATGTCATCCGGCGCCGCGATGGCCGACAATCACTGCTCGACCGTGCGCTTCTCCGATGTCGGCTGGACCGATATCACCGCGACGACTGCTGCGACCACGACGGTACTCGAAGCGATGGGCTACGAGACTGACGTAAAGGTACTTTCCGTTCCGGTGACCTATGCGTCACTGAAGAACAAGGACATCGATGTCTTCCTCGGCAACTGGATGCCGACCATGGAAGGCGATATTGCGAAGTACCGCGACGAGGGCTCTGTGGAGACTGTTGGCGTTAATCTTTATGGCGCGAAATACACCCTCGCCGTGCCGCAATATGCTTATGACGCTGGCCTGAAGAGCTTCGCCGACATTGCCAAGTTCAAGGACAAGCTGGACGGTAAGATCTACGGTATCGAGCCGGGCAATGACGGCAACCGCCTGATCCTGGACATGATCGAGAAGGATGCCTTCGGCCTGAAAGGCTTCGACGTGGTCGAATCTTCCGAGCAGGGCATGCTGGCCCAGGTCGCTCGCGCGGTGAAAAAAGAGGAGCCGGTGGTGTTCCTGGGCTGGGAGCCGCACCCGATGAATGCCAATTTCGAGATGGCCTATCTCGCCGGTGGCGACGATTACTTCGGCCCGGATCTCGGCGGCGCGTCGGTCCTGACCAACATCCGTGCCGGCTATGGCAAGGAATGCCCGAATGTTGGACGGCTGCTCGACAACCTGATGTTCTCGCTCCGTATGGAGAACGAGATCATGGGCGCGATCCTGAACGATGGCGAAGAGCCGCAGGATGCCGCGAAAGCTTGGTTGAAGGCCAATGCCGGTATTCTCGACGCATGGCTTTCCGGCGTGACGACGGTGGACGGCAAGGCCGCGCTGCCGGCCGTGCGCAAGTCTCTCGGCCTTTAAGGCTTAATCTTCCGAAAGAGGCGGCATTCGTGCCGCCTCTTCTTACATGCGTCATAGAGCGACGGCAGGGCGGGGGAGCTTTCCGTGGATTGGCTGACCGATAACAAACTTCCGGTCGGGAAGGCGGCGAGAGTCTTCGTCGACTGGCTGACCGATCATGGTGCCTGGTTCTTCGACGGACTTGCCGCCGGTCTTGAATTCATGATCGACGGGATCCTCTGGGTGCTGCAGGCGCCGCACCCGTTGCTGGCCGTCGTCATCGTTGCCGGCATCGCTTATGCGGTGCGCCGTACGGTCACCTTTCCGCTGCTCGTCGCTGTCGGCCTGCTGCTGATCATCAATCAGGGCTATTGGGAAGAAACCACGGAGACGGTGGCCTTGGTGCTTGCGTCTTCTGTTGTCTGTATGGGAGCCGGCGTGCCGCTTGGTATTGCTGCTGCCCGGCGCCCCTGGTTGTTCTCCGCCATGCGGCCCGTTCTCGACCTGATGCAGACCATCCCGACATTCGTTTATCTGATCCCGGCGCTGATCCTGTTCGGACTCGGCATGGTGCCGGGGCTGATCGCCACGGTGATCTTCGCCATCCCGGCACCGATCCGGCTGACCCATCTCGGCATTTCCTCAACGCCGAAAATGCTGATCGAGGCTGGGCAGGCCTTCGGGGCGACGCGCACGCAGTTGCTCTGGAAGGTGGAGCTGCCCTATGCCCTGCCGCAGATCATGGCGGGTTTGACGCAGACCATCATGCTGTCGCTCTCCATGGTCGTGATCGCGGCGCTGGTCGGGGCCGACGGGCTTGGCGTGCCGACATTGCGCGCCCTCAATCAGGTGAATATCGCCAAGGGTTTCGAGGTTGGCCTCGCCATTGTGGTGATCGCCATCATTCTTGACCGGATGTTCCGCGGACGGGGGGAGGATGGCAAATGACCACGCCCGCAGTACGTTTCGACAAGGTCAATATCGTCTTTGGCAAGCGGCCCGAGGAGGCGCTGCCTCTGATGGACCGGGGCATGGACCGTGCCGAGATCGAGACAGAGACCGGCCAGATCCTCGGTGTGCATGATTGCAGCCTGACGGTCGATCCGGGCGAGATCGTCGTCATCATGGGGCTGTCCGGCTCCGGCAAATCGACCCTGCTGCGGGCTGTCAATGGGCTCAACCCCGTGGTGCGCGGTGCCGTTTGGGTGAATGACGGTGAGCAGGAAATCGACGCGGCCAGTGCGGACGAGGCAACCTTGCGCCGGCTCCGCACAGAGCACGTCACTATGGTGTTCCAGAATTTCGCCCTGCTGCCCTGGCGCACGGTGGCGGAGAACGTTGGACTTGGGTTGGAGCTGTCCGGTGTCGGCAAGACGGAACGCGCCGAGCGTGTGGCAAAGCAGCTTGCCCTGGTCGGTCTCACCGAGTGGGCGGACCGCAAGGTGCATGAGCTTTCAGGCGGCATGCAGCAGCGTGTCGGCCTCGCCCGGGCCTTCGCGACCGAGGCGCCGGTGCTTCTGATGGACGAGCCGTTTTCCGCGCTCGATCCATTGATCCGGGCAAAGCTGCAGGACGAGTTGCTGGAACTGCAATCACAACTCCAGCGCACCATCATCTTCGTCAGCCACGATCTGGACGAGGCCCTGAAGCTCGGATCGAAGGTCGCGATCATGGAGGGCGGGCGCATTGTCCAGTGCGGAACGCCGCATGAGATCGTGATGAACCCGGCGAACGCCTATGTGGCCGAATTCGTCTCTCACATGAATCCGCTGAACGTGTTGCGTGCGGATTCAGTGATGGTGCCGGTTCCGGACGGCACAACATTGCCCGAGGGCGCAGTGGATATCGGTTCTGGCGTGCTTGCGAGTGGCACCGTGCCGGTTGCAGCGCCGGACACGCCAATGGCGGACCTGTTGCGCTGCCGGCTGCAAACCGGAGAAACCATCATCGTCGTGGCTGAGGGAAAACCTGTCGGCAGGATCGGGGACGCCGAAATCTATTCCTCTCTCCTCAAGGAATAGGGTACGACTCACAAAACATGAACTAAAGTGCAGGAGGAAGCGCGTGTCGGATAAGGGCATCGTGATTGTCGGGGCCAGCCACGGCGGCGTTCAGTTGGCAGCCAGCCTGAGGGAAAAGGGCTATGATGGCCCTTTGACCATGCTCACCTCCGAGCCGGATCTTCCTTATCAGAAGCCGCCGCTCTCCAAGGGTTACATCAAGGAGCCCGATCCAAAGCCGACGCCGCTGCGGCCGGAGAAGTTCTATACCGACCGCTCTATCGATCTGCGCCTTGGGACGACGGCGACCGCGCTTGACCTGAGTGGTGGCGAAGTCCGGCTGGCGGACGGCTCCGCCATTGCCTGTTCCAAGATTGCACTGGCGGTGGGCTCCCGGCCCCGGAGAATCCCGGTGCCGAACATCGATGCGCCGGGCGTGCTGGAACTCCGGACCTATCAGGACAGCCAAGCGATCAAGGCCGGGTTCAATGCGGCCGAGTCCGTACTGGTTATTGGCGGCGGTTTCATCGGTCTTGAAATCGCGGCAACGGCGGCTGTCCTCGGCAAGCGGGTGACCGTGCTGGAAGCCGAAGAACGGCTGATGGCCCGTGCGGTTTCGCCTGCGGTCTCCGCCTATTTCTTCGGCTACCTGACTGCTCTTGGTGCTGATATCCGTCTGAACGCTCGGGTTTCAGGCATTCGGCTGTCCGGCAATGGGACCGCGGCTGGTGCCGATCTTGCGGACGGCATTGCCATTGACGCCGATTGCGTGATTTCCGGAACCGGCGTGCTGCCTTGCACCGAGCTTGCCGAAGCGGCGGGTCTTGCCATCGAGAACGGCATTGCCGTCGGGCCAACCATGCTTTCCTCAGTGCTGGAAGTCGCGTCCATCGGAGACTGCGCCAGCTATGTGCATTGGCAGGTCGGGCGCCGGGTCCGCCTCGAATCCGTGCAGAACGCGGTCGATCAAGCGAAGACGGCGGCAGCGGCTTTGCTGGGTGAAGCGGAACCTTATCATGAGGTGCCGTGGTTCTGGTCCGATCAAGCCGAGGCGAAGTTGCAGATTGCGGGGCTTTCGGACGGGACCGAGACGGCAGTGCTGCGCGGCGATCCGGAAAGCGGCTCTTTTTCCGCCTTCCTGTTTGCCGACGGCAAGCTGCGGTGTGTCGAGTCGGTCAACAAGGCTGGCGATCACGCACTCGGACGTCGGCTCCTGGCGCTGGATGCGGGCCTGACGCCGGAGCAGGCGGCAGACCCGGATTTTGACCTGCGCGGGTTGATGAAGCGCGCTCGTTCCTGACGCTCCGGCTCGTTCCTGGGGGCAAACCGACCCTTAACGCGCTTTTCCCGCGGCGCGAAACCACGCAGCCCTTGGCAATAGTGGGCCTCCGGAAAGCAATTTAGGTATTCCATGGCATAAAGTGTGTGGTATACCAGAACCCACGCACCCTGTTTCGGGGTTATTCTCTATTGGTCGAACGGCAGGGAAATCTGCATGCCGGGGAAATCTGCATGAATGAGTCTTCAGCGTTGATGGTGACGCCGATTGCGGCCGAGGTCAGTCTCAAGGACAAGACCTACGCGGCCCTGAAAGACGGCATCGTCTCGATGAACATCTACGATCCGGACGCCAATCTGCGGCTCGACGAGCGGCAATTGTCGGAGCAGCTCGGGATCAGCAGGACGCCTCTGCGTGAAGCATTGGCTCGGTTGGCGCAGGAAGGGCTGGTCGATATCCAGCCCCGGCGCGGTGTGTTCATCGTGCGCAAGACCAAGGCCGAGATCATCGAGATGATCAAGGTTTGGGCCGCGCTCGAAGGCATGGCGGCACGGCAGGCTGCCGAGATGGCTTCCGATGCGGAAATCCAGCAGTTGCGCCGTATCTTCCAGGAAACCGAAAAAGGCCGGCTGGAAATCGACGAGTATTCGAGCCGCAATATCGAATTCCATCAGGCAATCCTGAAGCTCGGCCATTCGCCGCTGATTCTGGATATGACAGACAAGATCTTCCTGCATGTCCGCGCCATCCGCGTCCGGACCATAGGGGAGCAGGACCGGATTGCCCGGTCGATGCAGGACCACATGCATATCGTCGAGGCAATCGAGGCCCGTGACGGGGAGTTGGCGGAGCGTCTGGTCAAGGACCATGCGCTCGCGCTCGCCAAGCATGTCGCTAACAACGTGAACTATCTCGGATAACCAAAGATCAAGCGGCGGTGCGCGTTTAAACGACCGCCAATAAAAAGGGAGCCTGACTATGAGCGATACCGCTACCGATACCCTGAAGGAAAAAGACCGCTCCGGCGAAGTCGTATCCGGTGGCCATTTGGTCGCGAAAGCCCTGAAGAACGAGGGCGTGGACACCATTTTCACGCTCTGCGGCGGGCACATCATCGATATCTATGACGGCTGCGTCGATGAAGGAATCCGTATTGTCGACTTCCGGCACGAGCAGGTCGCGGCTCATGCCGCCGACGGTTACGCCCGTCAGACTGGCAAGCTCGGCTGCCTCGTCACCACGGCCGGTCCCGGTTGCACCAATGCAATGACAGGTGTGGCCACGGCATTCCGCTCCGAAAGCCCGATGCTGCATATTGGTGGGCAAGGCGCGCTGACCCAGCACAAGATGGGCTCGTTGCAGGATCTTCCCCATGTCGACATCATGGCGCCGATCACCAAGTTCTCCGCCGGTGTCCGCTCCACGGAACGGGCGGGCGATATGGTCTCGATGGCGGCTCGTGAATGTTTCGCCGGTGCCTATGGCCCCTCATATCTTGAAATCCCGCGCGACGTGCTTGACCGCGAAGTGCCGCTGTCGAGCGCTGTTATCCCGGAGCCGGGCAAGTACCGCGCCTCGGTCAAGTCCATTGGCGACCCGGCTGATATCGAGCGTCTGGCCGACCTGATCGTCAAGGCGGAGCGGCCGGCCATTCTCGTCGGCTCCCAGGTCTGGATGAGCCGCGGCCATCAGGCGGCGATCGATCTGGTCAAGGACCTGAACATCGCTTGCTACATGAATGGTGGCGCCCGCGGCATGCTCCCGCAGACGGACAGCCATTATTACAACCGGACCCGTCGTCTCGCCTTCCAGAAGGCGGACCTGTTGCTGATCGTCGGCACGCCGTTCGATTTCCGCATGGGTTACGGCAAGCGGATCCGTGAAGATCTGACGCTGGTGCAGATCGATCAGTCTTACAGCACTGTCGGCAAGAACCGGGACGTGGATCTCGGTATCGCCGGCGATCCGGGCGCGATCCTCAGCGCCGTGCATGCGGCCATCAAGGGCCGGGTCGACAATGGCTCCAAGGGCCGTGACAGCTGGCTGAAGGAACTGCGCGCGGCGGAAGAAGCGGCGACCGAAAAGCTGATGCCGCTGTTCCTGTCCGACCAGTCTCCGATCCATCCCTACCGGGTGGCGTGGGAGCTGAACGAGTTCCTGACCGAAAAAACGGTTTATATCGGTGACGGTGGCGACGTGGTGACGATCTCCGCGCAGGCCGTGGCACCGAAAGGACCGGGTAACTGGATGGATCCGGGTGCGCTTGGCTCACTCGGTGTCGGTACCGGCTTCGCCATCGCGGCGGGCCTGGCCAATCCGGAGAAGGAAATCCTCTGCTATTACGGCGACGGCTCCTTCGGCATGACCGCCTTCGACATGGAGACTGCGAACCGGTTCGGTGTGCCCTATATCGCAGTCATCGGTAACAACTCCTCGATGAACCAGATCCGCTACGGCCAGATCGCGAAATACGGCGATCAGCGTGGCAATGTCGGCAACAAGCTCGGTGATGTGCCGTTCTCCAAGTTTGCCGAAATGCTGGGTGGTCACGGCGAAGAGGTGCATGAGGCGAACCAGATCCAGCCGGCTCTGCTGCGCGCCCGCGAAGCGGTGAAAACCAGCGGCAAGTCCGCAGTCGTCAACATCTGGGTCGATCCGAACGAGTACGCGCCGGGTACCAAAAACCAGACCATGTACAAATAAGCGGAAGGGCGTGCCGGGTCTCCGGCGCGCCCTTTTTCCGTTAAATCCGGTAAGAGGGAAGAGAAAGACAATGAGCGAAGCGTTGAAAGGTGTCCGTATTCTGGACATGACGCATGTGCAGTCGGGCCCGACTTGCACCCAGTTGCTGGCATGGTTCGGTGCCGATGTGATCAAGGTCGAGCGCCCGGGTGTCGGTGACATCACCCGTGGCCAGCTCCGCGACCTGCCGGATGCCGACAGCCTGTATTTTACCATGCTGAACAGCAACAAGCGCAGCGTCACGCTCAACACCAAGACTGACAAGGGTAAGGAAATCCTGACCCGCCTCATCGAAGAATGCGATGTAATGGTGGAGAACTTTGCGCCCGGCGCGCTCGACCGTATGGGCTTCACCTGGGAGCGCATCCAGGAGATCAACCCGCGCATCGTCTATGCCAGCATCAAAGGCTTTGGCCCGGGCGCGTTCGAAGACTGCAAGGTCTACGAGAATGTTGCCCAGTGTACTGGCGGCTCCGCTTCCACCACCGGTTTCGAGGATGGTCCGCCGACAGTTACCGGCTCCCAGATCGGTGACAGCGGCACCGGCCTGCATCTGGCGCTGGGTATCGTGACCGCGCTCTATCATCGGACCAATTCCGGCAAGGGCCAGCGGGTCGAATGCGCGATGCAGGACGGCGTGCTCAATCTCTGCCGCGTCAAGCTGCGCGACCAGCAGCGTCTGGAACACGGTCCGCTGAAGGAATATCCGCAATATCCGAATGGCGAGTTTGGCGAGGCCGTGCCGCGGGCCGGTAACGCGTCGGGCGGCGGCCAGCCGGGCTGGGCCGTGCAGACCAAGGGCGGCGGTCCGAACGATTATATCTACGTCATCATCCAGCCTCCGGGCTGGGCGCCGCTGATGAAGACCATCGGCCGTGAGGAGCTGATCGAGGACCCGGAATGGGCTACGCCGGAAGTCCGTCTGCCGAAGCTCGACAAGTGCTTCGCAATGATCGAGGAATGGACCAAGACCAAGAACAAGTTCGAGGTCATGGAAACGCTGAACGCGCTCAATGTGCCGTGCGGCCCGATCCTCTCCATGAAGGAGTTGGCCGAAGATCAGTCGCTGCGTGCGACCGGTACGGTGGTCGAAGTGCCGCACCCCCATCGCGGCACCTACCTTACCGTCGGCAATCCGATTAAGCTTTCCGCATCGCCGGCAAAGGTGGAACGTTCGCCGCTCTTGGGCGAGCATACCGACGAAATTCTGACGGCGGTGCTCGGCATGTCGTCCGAAGACGTGGCAGCAGCCAAGGCAGAAGGTGCCGTCTAGGCCGATCCGGCCGCAACGATATCGGGGACGGCGCCGGCTTGTTGAAGCCGGCGCCGTTTTCATAAGAAAGACAGGAATGAGGGTAGGGGCATGAAGGTTTGTATTTACGGCGCAGGCGCGATCGGGGGTTATCTCGGGGCGGAACTCGCCCAGGTGGATGGCGTCGAGGTTTCGCTGATCGCGCGTGGCGCGCATCTGGCGGCGATCAAGGAGAACGGCCTTAAACTCCTGATCGGTGAGGAGGAGCGCGTCGCAAAAGTCACTGCGACGGACAATCCGGCGGAGCTCGGCCCGCAGGATTACGTGATCGTCGCGCTGAAGACGCATCAGGCCTGGGACGTGGCCGACCAGATGGTTCCGCTGCTCGGCCCTGACACCGCTGTTGTGACCTGCCAGAATGGTGTGCCGTGGTGGTACTTCTTTGGCGTCAACAGTGCCTATCAGAACCTGCGGCTGAATTCTGTCGATCCGGATGACCGGCAATGGGATTTGATTGGCCCGCAGCGCGCAATCGGTTGCGTCGTCTACCCGGCAACCGAGATTGCAGCTCCCGGCGTCGTCAAGCACACCTATGGCAACAAGTTTGCTCTCGGCGAGCCGGACGGCAGCATGTCCGAACGCGCAACACGCCTCAGCCAGGCGTTGCAAGAGGCGGGCTTCAAGGCTCCTGTTCTGCCAAATATCCGGGACGAGATCTGGCTGAAGCTCTGGGGCAATCTCTGCTTCAATCCGATCAGCGCGCTGACCCGTGCGACGCTCGACGTGGTGGCAACCGATCCCGGTACCCGCGCTCTGTCGCGGGCAATGATGGAAGAGGCACAGCGTATCGGTGCTCGTCTCGGCGTGCATTTCCGGGTCGACGTCGAACGCCGGATCAATGGAGCGGCCAAAGTCGGCGCGCACCGCACCTCGATGCTGCAGGATCTTGAAAAAGGCCGGCAGCTTGAAGTGGACGCACTGCTGACGGCGGTACAGGAAATGGGACGGCTGGTTGATTTGCAGACGCCGCATATCGACTCCGTGCTGGCTCTGATACAACAGCTGGGGCGGACGCAAGGTCTCTATCCGGTTTTCCCGGAAGATTCCGGCAGCCCAGAATCGCTTGTTGTTGATTGAACCGGAGTAATTTTCTGATGACGGACGCGACGCTTCCGGCCGACATGAACGTGGTCGAAATCAGTGAGCCCGGTGCTCCTGAGGTTCTGGTGCCGGGCAGGCGTCCGGTTCCGGAAGCCGCGCCGGGTGAGGTGCTGATAAAGGTCGCCTATGCCGGGGTGAACGGGCCGGATCTCGTGCAACGCCGGGGGCATTATCCGCCGCCGAAAGGCGCGTCGGACCTGCTCGGCCTGGAGATTTCCGGCAAGGTTGTCGCGGTTGGCGGCAGTGTGGGTAACTGGGCCGTTGGCGATATGGTCTGTGCCCTGACCAACGGCGGCGGTTATGCCGATTACTGTGCCGTCGATGCACGGCACTGTCTGCCGCTGCCGCACGGTTTCAATCTGCTTGAAGCGGCCTCTGTGCCGGAGACCTACTTCACCATCTGGTCGAACATCTTCATGGGGGCGAAACTGTCTCGGGGCGAGGTGTTCCTGGTGCATGGCGGAGCCGGCGGGCTCGGGACCACGTCTATCCAGTTGGCGAAAGCAATCGGTGCGACGGTCGTCGCCGTCGACAGCCCGGCGGAGCGCTGCCAGGTCTGCCGGGATCTTGGCGCAGACCTCACCGTGGATTTCCGGGAGCAGGATTTCGTCGAGATCATCCGTGGCGAATACAAGGGTGCGGACGTCATTCTCGATATCATCGGCGGCGAGAATATCGCCAAGAACATCAAGGCTTCCAAGCCGGACGGCCGGATCGTGCAGCTCGCCTTCAACAAAGGCTCCAAGGTCGAGGTCGACCTGATGCCGGTGATGCTGAAGCGGCTGACCTATACCGGCTCCACGCTGCGGTCCCGGACACCGGAGAACAAGGCGGAGATCCGCGATAGCCTCGCGATCAATGTCTGGCCGATGTTCGAGGAAGGCAAGCTGAAGCCGGTTGTGAGCAAGACCTTTCCGCTGGCTGAGGCCGCCGCCGCGCATGTCTTGATGGAAAACGCCGGACACAGCGGCAAGATCATGCTGGAGGCCTGCGGGGACCTATAGGGATTTGGCGTAATGACCGACGCCGATCTGAAAAAGTTCGTAGAGGCACAAGGGCCTGTCTATATGCAGGCCCTTGCCGAGTTGACAGCGGGCCGGAAAACCTCTCACTGGATCTGGTATGTCTTGCCCCAGCGTGTCGAACTCGGCCGCTCCCAGCGGGCGATCCAGTACGGCATCACGGATCTGGATCAGGCCCGGCGCTATCTTCGCGACCCGATGCTTGGGCCACGGTTGCGGGCCTGCGTTGAGGCTGTTCTGCCGCATAGCGACAAAACAGCATTCGAGATTTTCGGCTCGCCCGACGACATGAAATTCCGGTCCTGCCTGACGCTGTTTGAAGCGGCGGCGGAGAACGAGGAAGACAGTGCGCTCTTTGGTCGGGCGCTCGATCTTTTTTATGACGGCATGCGGGATGACCGAACGCTGTCGCTTCTCAACACGGATCTATAAGACCGCCAGCACCGGCAACATCAGGAGTAATCCAATGATCCCGATGGCCAGTGCCGGGCGCATCAGCTGGTTCTCTTGTCCCGCCAGCCCGGAGACGGACGCGGCGAGCACGATCCGGCCGGGCGAGGCCATTGTGATATTCGAGCCTGCGGCATTCTGGGCCGCGGCGACCACGACGGGATCGAGCGCCAGCCGACCCGCGACTGTGCTCTGGAACGCCATGAACAGCGCATTCGAGCCTGCGTTGCTGGCTGTCAGAAAACCTCCCATGCCGCCCACGGCGGGAACGGCGAACAGATAGGCGGCACCCGCCCCGGCGGCGACGGTTTCCGCCAGCCGGTCGGTCATGCCCGCATGCAGCATGACATGTCCGAAACAGATAAACCCGGCAACCGAGAGGCTGGCGATGCCCCACTGCTTCAGCGCCTGCGGGACAAGCAGGCGGACCTCGGCGGCGGGAATGCGCAGGCTGACGATCCCGACAAGGGCGGCCAGCAGCATCCAGAAGCCCGGATGGTGGATCGGAGACAGCGTGAATTCATAGGCCGGAGCATCGATGCGGAGCAGGGGCGCAGTCATTGCGCCGACCTCGGGGGCAAGGCGCGTGAGGCTGAGTGTGCCCATCAGCATGAAGAGCGGCAGTGCGGCAGCGAGGAGGCCGTTCCCATCTGTTCGGGCTTTCGCGCGAATCCGGGCCAGCGCCAATCCAGCGATCGTCACAGCAAGACCGGCGATGCAGCCACCAAGCTCGACGCTGATCCAGGCGCTTGAAGCCCAGAGTGTGGCAGCGAGCAGGGCACTGTAAGCCAGGGCAGAGATGACGTTGGAGATATTGGTGAGGCTTTCTCCGGCAAATTGGAGCGTGGCGAAGGCACAGAGCAGGATGAAGGGCAGGCTGAGCCAGACCGCTGTCATTGCCGTTTCGTCGGCCGGAAGGCCTGAAAGATCGGCGCCGAGCACGGTGCCGATGGCAAGCGCGCCCCACGGCACGGCGCATTGCCCGAGCAAGGCGATCAGGGCCGCGCGAGCAGGCGGGTAGCCCAGCGCAATCAGCAACGGCACGGTGACGATGATGCCGACGCCGAAACCGGTTGCGGATTCGAAGAAGACGGAAACGCCGAGAACCAGGACGAGCACACGCTGGGCCGGGTTCGGGATTGCATCGGCGGCGGCCTTGCCAAGTCGTTCCAGCGCGCCGCCCGCGCGCAGCACCCAGTAAAGCGTGACCCCGCCGAGCAGCACATAGGCAACTGTCGCCGTGGTCAGCAGCCCGTCGATGACGGCGTGCGCGATGGCATCGGATTGCAGGTGGAATGCGGAAACAGTGGCAGCGATCAGGATCGAGACGGCGAGCCCGAGACCGCCCGCCCGCATGGCGGACTGGCGGGCGACAAGGATGGCAAGGGTCGCAAGGATGAGCGGCGCGGCGGCTGTCACGGTGAGCATGCGGACGTTTCCGGTGTTTCATTTGGCGGCGGCCCGTTCTGGTGCGGGCGGTTCGGGATCATAACCGCAAGATCGGTCGGGCAGCGAGGCCGAAGCGATGGCATGCTTGCCTCATGAGAAAGCAGACCGAAACTTCTTATGTCGAACGCATCGGCCGGGTCCTGGACCGGATTGCAAAGGATGCGGACACACCGCTACAGCTTGGTGAGCTGGCGGATACAGCCGCCTTCTCTGCCTATCACTTCCATAGGGTGTTCCGTGCCGTAACGGGGGAGACAGTGCAGGAGGTGGTGCGCCGGGTGCGGATGTCCCGCGCGGCCCATGCCTTGCGCATTGAGCGGGCAACCGTGACGGAGACGGCGTTGGCTGCCGGATATGGCAGCCCGGAAGGCTTTGCCCGGGCATTCAGGCAGTGTTTCGGACTGTCTCCGAGCGCCTATCGGACAGCAAAAGCCCCACCACCATACAGGCCGCTGAACACGCGTGTTCATTACCGGCCTGAAACCGGAAGTATTCGCCTGATCGTGGACAGAAAGGAGCATGGCATGCAGGTTGAAATCAAGGACGTGAAACCGGACCCGATCATCGCCTGGCGTCATGTCGGGCCATATTACGAGGTCGGGGCGAGCTTTGGAGCGCTGAGTGACTGGCTCAGCAAACACGGGCTCCATGAGCGCATTACCGGCGTTTTCGGCCTGTCTTACGACGATCCGGGAAGCGTTCCGGAAGCCGAGCTGCGCTACGATGCCTGTGCCTCGATCCGTCCCGATACACAGATACCCACCAAGTCTTTCCCCGCGAATGTCCGTGTCGATGCGCTTCCCGCGGGCCGTTATGCCTGCACGTTGCTCGAAGGCTCCTACATGGGCATGGAGGATTGCTTCCACCGGCTGCTCGGCCTCTGGCTGCCGGAAAGCGGGGAGAGCCTCGATGAGCGTCCATGTCTCGAATGGTATTTGAATGACCCATCCGAGGTGGCGGAGGCCGAGCTGCGTACCTTGATCTGCATTCCGCTGAAAGGCTGAGGCGATGGAGAAACTATTCCGCGCCGTGAACGAGCCGCAGCCGGGTGGGTTCATCCAGCAATCTGTCATGGAGGGGCGCGCCTTCGTAACGGACTGGTACGCGAAAGCGGACCGTATTCCTGACCCGGAGGAATGCCGCCGCCGTGTCGGCAAACACATGCCGGAAATGCTTGACCTGTTTGACAGCATGACGAGGTTCGCCGGGGACGATCCGGCCATGATCGCCGCCCTTGCGGGGATCGATCCTCCGCCGTTGATCCCCGCCGGTTGTACAGTCCGCGCTTTCACCCGGCCCCGGCCGAGCATGCTCCGCAATTACGATTTTCATCCGGATGCGACTTCGGCGGTCATCTTGCGGACGGAATGGTCAGGGCGTCATGTACTCGGCATGTCCGAAGGTGTCAGCGGCCTGCTGGACGGAGTTAACGATGCCGGTGTTGCCGCCGCTCTGACCTTCGGCGGACGGCATGTTTACGGGACGGGGTTCAGTATCGTCCAGATCATTCGGTATTTGCTTCAGGTGGCCTCCGATGTGAAAGAGGCGGCAGACGTGTTGCGCCGGATGCCCTGTGCATGGGCTCATAATGTGCTGGTGCAGGACAGGTCTGGGACGTCAGTCCGGGCTGAGCTCGCGCCGGATCGGGGGCCGCTCGTTACCGAAGGGAATGCCGTGACAAATCATCAGGCGGATGTGGAGCCGTTCCCGGATTCCGCCCGGCGGTTCGATACGGCCTGTGCGCTGGCGGACGACGCCGAAGCAGCACGGGCGGTTTTCGTTGAGGGAGATCTTCGCAAGGAGGATTTCGACGATTGGCTGGGGACGCTCTACACGGCGGAATACCTGCCGGGCGAGGGTGCGGCGACGTTCCGTTGGAGGGACGGAAGTTGGAGACAGTCTCTCGCGCATTTCGAACCGGGCGAGCGTTGGGTGGTTTATCCAGCCTGAACAACTGATCTCATAAACACACCGTCATCCCGCACTTGATGCGGGACCCTGGGAACGAAGGGTTGAACCTTACGATCATCTGGGTCCCGGCTCTCCGGCCGGGATGACGGTCTTAGATTGGTGTTCGGCTCAGTCAGCCAGAATGCCTTCAACCAGCTTTTGCACGGAGAGTGCATCGGCGGCGGACGGCATGGTGTGTTTGTCGCCGTCCATCCAGCGCGCAACATTGTCGATCTGCCGGGGCACGGAGACCGAACGCGGGTCTTCCGGCAATTCCATAGCCAGCTCCCACGGACCGCCACTGGTCTGCTCCAGAATGTAGAACCCGCTGAGGCGCATGCTTTTCTTCGTGCCGTAGAAGGTGCCCTCGATCCGGTCGGGACCGACGCCGCCGACGGCTGCGCTATAGCTCACCGGAACGCCGCTGCAATCCAGCATGGCATGGACATGGGTTTCACAGAGCTTCGGGTCGGCCTGATAGGTGGGCTTGCTCCAGAGCAGATTGGCCCGGCCGAGGAAACGCTCCGTCACATAGAGATAGTGCGAAGTGACTTCCCGCGTGTAGCCGCCCTGATCACGGAAGCGCAGCCAGTCGGCGTCCGCCTGCCAGTCGCGCGGCCACTGGGCGAAATGCATCACCAGCTCGGCGCTGACGATGTCCCCCATTGAGCCGTCTTTCATCGCGGCTTCGATCATCTCGACGCCCTCGAGAGAGGCTTGGGAGAAGTTCACCACGTTCGGTGTCTTGGTCTCCGCCAGGCGGCGAACCATCTCCTCGCTCTCCGGCACAGAGATGCCGAGCGGCTTCTCGCAATAGACCGGTTTGCCGGCATCCATGGCGAGATCGGCATAGTGTTTGTGGAAAGCGGGCGGGCTGGCGATGTAGACGAGATCGGCTTCCGGTGCCGCGATCATGGCTTCGGCGCTATCCCAGATTTTCATGTCCGGGAATTCGGCCTTGGCGGTGGCGACGGACTCGGTGCTCGGGTCCCAGGCCCCGATAACCGTGAAGCGGTCATGCGGGATCATGTATTGGATCATGCGCCGGCCCATGATGCCGAGGCCTATGACGACGATATTGTGGCTCTTGCTCATTAGTCTTCTAGGCTTTCTGTTCTTCGGTAAGCGCTTTTAGTAGCCGGTGGCGTGGCCGTCCTTGCGCGGGTCGGAGCCCGCCTGCAGGACACCGGTTTCCGGATCGCGCCAGACGCACTGGCTGCCGCCGATCGGCTTGTCCTGCCTTTCGAGCTTGTGGCCCTTGGCTTCCAGAGCGGTGTAGGTCTCCGGAGCGAACTCGCTCTCGACCTGCAGGATGCCTTCGGTGGCGAAGCTGCGCGGGGCGTCCATCGCTTCCTGGATGTCGTACCCGAGATCTACCACGTTGGAGATGAAATTGGCCTGACCGGTGGACTGGTACTGGCCGCCCATGACGCCGAACGGAGCGACGGCAGTGCCGTTCTTGAAGACGTAACCCGGGATGATCGTGTGCATCGGGCGCTTGCGCGGCGCGATGCAGTTCGGGTGGCCTTCCTTCAGGTGGAAGCTGTTGCCGCGGCTGTGCAGCATGACACCGGATTTCGGCGCCATGATGGTGCTGCCGAAGCCGGAAAACAGCGAGTTGATGAAGGAGATCGCGTTACCCTGCTCGTCGATGCAGGAGAGGTAGATCGTGTCGCGATGCAGCGGGAAGTCGCTGTCCTCGAAATTACCGGCCTTGTCCATGTCGACCATGGAACGCATCTGGGCGGTGTGCTCTTCGCCGAGCATCCACTCGACCGGTACGTCCGCGAATTTCGGGTCGGCGACATAGCAGTTGCGCTGGTGGTAGCCGATCTTTGTGGCTTCGGCGATTACATGTACCCGGTCCGCCTCGCTGAGTGACTTCATGTCGAAGCCGGCAAGGATGTTCATGATCATCAGTGCGCAGATGCCTTGGCCGTTCGGCGGGCATTCATAGATATCGTAGCCTTTGTAGTCGGTCCGGATCGGCTCAACATATTCGGCGTCGGCCGCGGCGAAATCGTCCATGGTGTGCAGACCGCCGAGGGAATTCAGCTTGGCGACCATGTCTTCGGCAACGGCGCCCGTATAGAAGGCATCGCGGCCGCCGGCTGCGATCTTCTTCAGGGTTTCGGCCAACTGCGGCTGTTTGTGCACGGTGCCGGCCTTTGGTGCCTTGCCGTCGACCAGCATGACCTTGGCAGAGTCCGGGTCAGCGGCCAGTGCTTCTTCCTCGCTGACCCAGTCAAAGGCGACGCGTGAATGCACGACATAACCCTGTTCGGCGAACTCGATGGCCGGCTGCAGGATTTCGGCGAAACTCAACGAGCCATGATCCTCGATCAGCTTTGCCCAGGCGGCAATCGCGCCCGGTACCGTCACCGCGTGAGGGCTGTGCAGCGGGATCTCGTCCTTGACGCCCAGCTCGTTCAGCTTTGCCAGTGTGGCGGCGGCCGGGGCCTTGCCGGAGCCGTTCATGGCGATTGGCTTGGTGGCACCTTTCGGAGCGTACAGGGCGAAGCAGTCGCCGCCGATGCCGGTCATGGCGGGTTCGACCACACACATCACGGCGCAGGCCGCGATGGCAGCGTCGACTGCGTTACCGCCGGATTTCAGGATCGTGAGGCCTGCCTGGCTGGCCAGCGGATGGCTGGTCGCAATGGCTGCCCGGCGGGCAAAAACGGGGGAACGTCCGGGGAGTTGCAGATTTCTCATGGCTTTTGGCTCTATCAGGTCTGAAAAAGCGCATTCATGCGCGGGCAGGCGGTAATCTGTGCAGGAACCGGCGTGGACACCGGAAAGAGGGCTTCCCTAAGATGCGGCGCGAATTGAGACAAGCGCCGTGGAACATCTTTCCACAATTCGGAACGAGTAACCAGACGGTGCAGGATACTGGGGAGTGAAATGAATCAGAAGACCGTAATTACCTGTGCCGTGACCGGCAGTGCGGACACCACAGGCAAAAGCCCGGCCGTGCCGGTGACGCCGAAACAGATTGCCGATGCCGCGCTTGATGCGGGCAAGGCGGGCGCCGCCGTCGTGCATATCCATGTCCGCGATCCGGAGACCGGCAAGGCGAGCATGGATCTGGAACTGTATCGAGAGACGGTGGGCCGGATTCGCGAGACAGGCTCCGACATCGTCATCAACCTGACGACCGGTCCGGGTGGCCGCTTCATTCCGGGAGATATCGAGCCGATCGACTTCGCCGCCGGCACCAGCCTGAAAACGCCGGAAGTCCGGATGCAGCATATCGCGGACCTGCTTCCGGATATCTGCACGCTTGATGTAGCGACGCTGAACTTCGGCGAGCATGCGATGGTCAATGTGCCGAAGCATCTACGCGCCATGGCCGACCGGGCGAAGGAGCTTGGAGTCACGCCGGAGCTGGAAGTGTTCGACAGCGGCCATGTTTTGCTGGCGAAGCAGCTGATCAAGGAAGGCCATCTGAAATCGCCCGCCCTGTTCCAGCTGTGCCTCGGCATTCCCTGGGGCGCGCCGGCAACGCCGGAAGGCATGGCCTTCATGAAGAGCCTGCTGCCGGAGGATGCGATGTGGTCCGCATTCGGCATTTCCCGCGGCGAATTCCCGATGGTGGCGCAGGCGACCATGCTCGGTGGTCACACCCGTGTCGGACTTGAGGACAATCTCTACATGGCGCGGGGCGAGATGGCGAAAAGCAATGCGCAGCTGGTCGAGCGCGCGGTGCAGATCATCGAAAGCATCGGTGGCGAGGTTGCGGACCCGAGCGAGGCCCGCACGGCCTTTGGCCTTGTCCGGCGCAACGACTGAGAATTGGAATTAAGACATGTTGAAAGCTGATCTCAGCGGCAAGAAGGCGCTGGTCACCGGCGGTGCGTCCGGCATCGGGCGGGCCACTGCCCGACTGCTGGCGGAATGCGGTGCGGAAGTTGCCGTGAACCATCTGGCCGACGATCCGCGCGGCAAGGAAACCGTCGCCGCGTTTCATCAGGCCGGGAACAAGGCGCATGCCATTCCGGGCAATGTCGCGGACCCGAAGGACGCGGACCGGATGGTGGCGGATGCCATCGAGGCGCTCGGCGGCCTCGATATCCTGATCAACAATGCCGGAACGCCGGTCTCGCTCGATCCGATCCCGTTCGAGGATATGGATGCGATGACGGAGGAGTTCTGGTCCACCATCATCAACACCAACCTGATCGGCCCGTTCCGTTGTGCCCGTGCCGCCCGCACGGCGCTGACTGAGAGCCGGGGCTGCATCGTCAACACGGCCTCCATCGCGGCCTTCGGGGGCATTGGCAGCTCTATTGCCTATGCGGCATCGAAGGCCGGGTTGATGAACCTGACGAAGAACCTTGCGAAAGCAATGTCTCCCGAAGTACGGGTGAACGCGGTCGCGCCTGGCCTTGTGCGGACGCCCTGGACGGATGGCTGGCCTGAAGAGCGTAAGAACACATCGGTCGCCAATTCCCTACTTGGGCGTATGGTCGAGCCGGAGGACGTTGCCGAGACCATGCTGTTCTTCTGTGCCAACGGTGCTGTCACCGGTCAGACCCTGCTGGTCGATTGCGGCCGGTTCGGCGCCTGATCCTGATTCTGATATCGAGCGGAGGTTGTTGCCATGAAAGCCTATGAAATCGTCTCTGATGGCGGCGTTGACGCTCTTGCCCTGAATGATCGTCCGGACCCGAAGCCGGGACCGGGCGAGGTTCTGGTCCGGGTGCGGGCCTCCTCCATCAATTACCGGGATCTCTCGACCGTCGAGGCACCGGTGCCCCGGGGCATTCCCTACCCGCGCATTCCAAACTCGGACGGGGCTGGCGACGTGGTCGAGGTCGGCCCGGGTGTGACCCGCTGGAAGGCTGGCGACAAGGTCTGCGGCTGTTTCTTTCAGGGCTGGATCGATGGCGACATCACCCCGGAGATTATGGGGCGGGCACTTGGCGGCACCATTGATGGCATGCTGGCCGAGTATCGCGTGCTGGGCGAGGGCGGTCTGGTCGCCATGCCGGAACATCTCTCCTACGAGGAAGCATCGACACTGCCTTGTGCTGCGCTGACGGCCTGGGTCAGCCTCGTCCATCGCGGCGGCGTCAAGGCGGGTGACACGGTTTTGTTGCTTGGTACCGGCGGGGTTTCGGTCTTCGCCTTGCAGTTCTGCAAGCTGATGGGTGTCAAAACCATATGCACCTCCTCCAGTGACGAGAAAATCCAACGCCTGAAAGCGATGGGTGCTGACGAGGTGATCAACTACCGGACACATCCAGAATGGCAGGAGAAGGTTCTGGAACTGACGGACGGTCGCGGTGTCGATCATACGGTCGAGGTTGGCGGTGCGGGCACTTTGGAGCGGTCAATTGCAGCGACGCGGGTTGCCGGCAGCATCGGCCTGATCGGTGTTCTGACGGGCGGTGAGATCAATCCGGTCAACATCATGCGCAAATCGATCCGCCTGCAGGGCATTTATGTTGGTTCCCGGCGGGTGTTTGAGGATATGAACGCCGCCATTTCACAGCATGATCTGAAACCGGTGATCAGCGATACGTTTGCGTTCGAGGATGCGCGGGATGCCTTCCACGCCATGCGGGCCGCAGGGCATTTCGGAAAGCTCGTCGTAAAAACATAAATACCGTTCGGCGGGGTATGTTGTTAATCTCGTAAAAGTTGCATATTAACTTATTCTCCTCCATCATGACGATGCTTGATGGAGGGTGCCATGAGTTCAGGGAAAAGCTTCGATCCGATCCTGTCGCGCACGAAGGACGAGATGCGTGGCGAAGACTTTCGCAACAGCCAGATCTACGGTCTGGAGAATGATCACCTCGACACGCGGCGCAAAGAGGTCGGCGGCGTTTCGGGGGCAGAGGAGTTTTCCAGGCAAGACTTCTGGAACGATGGGCAGCCGGACGGCCCTGGCGAGCCCACGCCCCCGGAATATGATGCAGCCGACTTAATTCCAGGCCTGGAAGGCAGCCGGACGGGGCTCGGTATTTCCGGAGGCGGTGTGCGTTCCGCAACTTTTGCTCTCGGCCTGCTGCAGGCACTGGCGCGGAAAAATCTCCTGAAACATTTCGATTACCTCTCCACGGTATCCGGAGGCGGCTACATCGGCTCGTCCCTGACCTGGCTACTGAGTGACAAATTCAGAGAAAAGGGAGGAGAGCACTACGGACTGGACCGTGACGATTTTCCCTTCGGTACCGCGAAACCAAAGGACCGTTCCGATTCAAGGCACTGGAAAGGTATGCTCCGCTATCTCCGGGAGCACGCCGAATATCTGGCGCCGAACAAGGATATTTCCATTCTTTCCGGTCTTGCGGTTGTTGTTCGGGGTATCTTGCTCAACCTGCTGGTCTGGGTTCCTCTCTTCACGCTTCTGTTCGTTATCTTGCAGCTTGGCTGGTATGTGGATGGGTGGACGGACCTTCTCTTCCTGGTGACGAATCTGGACGCGAGCGACAGCGGGCCTCCGCGTATCCGGGAGTTGCTTAATCCGGGATACCTCAATCTGCATGAAGTTCTGACTATGGGCGGAATTCTGCTGCTGCTTGTTTTCGCTGTGCTTTCGATTGCCTTTTCGCTTGCTTCGGCCGTTGGCGGCGAAGGTGCCTTCGTGCGCCTTTCCTACCGGAGCCGACGCTGGTTCGAGGTCAAAGGCAAGTATTTCCTCCCGTGCGGCTTGCTGTTCATCGGTGTTGGTGTGTTGCCTTATGCAGCTGCGTTCTTTTTCGGCTCAATCGGTAGTTTTGGCAGTGCGGGGGCCGGGACGATGCTGACCGGCATTGCATCGGGGCTTGCAGCGGCCCGGAAATCCGAGAACCCGATTGTTCAGGACATACTCCTGCCAGCCATTGCCGTTCTGCTTCTCGTAGGCGGCCTGATATTGACGTGCGGCATTGCCATCGTTGTCCGTGAGGGAGGAGATTTGGAGCAGCCTGGCGATTTCGTCTTTGCCTGCTTTGTCGTTCTGGCTTTGCTGACGGGGTATGTGGTCAACACGAACTACATATCCGTTCATCGTTTTTACCGGGACCGATTGATGGAGGCTTTCATGCCGATGCAGGCGGCGATCTCTGGCAATCAGGTCAGGCCCGCACCCGGAGCGAACGAGGCGCAACTGTGTGATCTCTGCGATCCGGGCAGTTTTGCCAATTACCATCTCGTGAATACAAATCTAATTCTGGTGGATTCGGATGACGCGCTCTTCCGTCGTCGTGGTGGGGACAATTTCGTGATGTCCCGGATTTACTGCGGCGGGGACGCGGGTGGGTTTCATCCGACCGGGGACTTCTCCGGCGGCGACATGACGCTTGCGACCGCGATGACGATCTCGGGGGCCGCCGCGCACCCGAACGCTGGTTGGGCGGGAACCGGCCAGACGCGGAACCGGGCGGTTTCCTGGCTGATGAATCTGTTGAATATCCGGCTGGGCTACACGGTGCGGAATGCGGCATATGACACGCTGGCACCGCTTGCCGGAAAGCCAAACCATTTTGACAATATGAAGGTGGAACTCAGCCCCTCGGCGTTTGACCGGCATGGAAAATGGTTCCAGCTCAGTGACGGTGGGCATTTCGAAAACCTGGCGATCTACGAGCTCGTCCGCCGCCGCTGCAAACTGATCCTGATTTCCGATGCGGGTGCCGACCCGGCATTCGGCTTCGGAGATGTCCAGAATACGGTCCGGCGGGTAAGTCAGGATTTCGGCGTGGAGATCAATTTCGGCCGCCCCTTCTGGAGCCGGGAGACCTATGAGGCGCAGACCGGCAAGGCGGCTTCAAGGGACGACGATGGCTACGGCCATTGGCGCAATCGTCTCTCCAGTCTCGTCCCGAAGCATCCAACGGGCTTTCCGGTCGATGCGAAACGGGCCGACCACGGCTATATCATCGGCACGGTTACTTATCCGGAAGTCGAAGCCGGGGCCGGCAAGGAGACCGGCATTCTGATCTATGTGAAAGCGACCATGATCGATGGCCTCAGTCTGGAAACCCGGGGATATAAGGCGGATCACCCTGCTTTCCCCCATGAGCCGACATCGGACCAGTTCTTCGACCCGGCGCAGTTCGAGGCCTATCGTGAGTTGGGGAATGCCATCGGAGCGGATATGATCGAGGGCGCGCGCCTCAAGGATCTTCTTGGGGTGGCGTGGGGATCGGCGGATGGCGGCACCTAACCTCCCGGTACCGCCGCCCGCCGCTCCTGAATGAGTGTTACTCGCCCTTGAAGTCGGGGCGCCGCTTTTCGATGAAGGCATGCATGCCCTCGCTCTGATCGGCGGTGGCAAACAGGCCCTGGAACATGGCCCGCTCCAGCGCCATGCCGGTTTCCAGCGACGCATCCTGCCCGCGAATGATGGCCGACTTGATCTGCTGCACGGCAATCGGCGGCATCCGGGTGATGTCCTTCGCCATCTTGTAGGCGGTCTCGTACACCTCGGCGTCCGGCACGACCTGGCTGGCGATGCCGATGGCGAAGGCTTCCTTGCCGTCGATGGGCCGGCCGGTGAGACAGAGCCGCATGGCCTGGAACTTGCCGACGGCGCGGGTCAGGCGCTGGGTGCCGCCGGCACCCGGCATGATGCCGACGCGGACTTCCGGCTGGCCGACCTGGGCCGTCTCGCCGATCACGATCATGTCGGAATGCATAGCCAGTTCCAGCCCGCCGCCGAGCGCGTAGCCGTTGATCGCGGCGATCACCGGTTTCGGATAGTCGGCGATGTTCTGCCAGAGCCGTTCCGTCTTGCGGTGGAACATCTCGACCGTGGTCCGGTCCGCCATGTCCTTCAGGTCCGCACCGGCGGCAAACGCCTTCTCGTCGCCGGTCAGCACCACGGCGAGCACATCGTCGTCCTCGGTCAGCTCCCGGAAGACCCGGGCAAGCTCCTGACGGACTTCCAGATTGAGCGCGTTCAGCGCGTCCGGACGGTTGATACGGACCACGGCGATGTGATCGTTCTCTTCGCGGTCGCGCGGATGATCGAGAATGACGACGGACACGGATACTTCCCCCTTTGATTGACTGCCGCGCTGAGCCGCGCGATTGGCAAGATTATGCTTCCCGAGTGGAAATTGACCGGGATATTAGGCTGTGCATACTGCACCGACAATAAGCTGCGAAATTCAGTTTCGCAAAAAATCGATTTGGGAGCCGCCATCATGACCGAAGCCTTCATCTGCGACGCAATCCGCACACCTATCGGCCGTTACGGCGGCAGCCTTTCTGCCGTGCGCGCGGACGATCTCGCGGCGCATCCGATCCAGCAGCTGATGGCGCGGAACGGCTCGGTCGACTGGAACGACGTGGACGATGTCTATTACGGTTGCGTCAATCAGGCAGGCGAAGACAACCGCAACGTTGCCCGCATGGGGCTGCTGTTGGCGGGGCTCTCGTCGGAAATTCCAGGCGCCACGGTGAACCGGCTCTGTGCCTCGGGCATGGAAGCTGTGAATGCCGCCGCCCGCGCCATCCGCTCCGGCGAGGGCGACTTCTTCATTGCCGGCGGCGTCGAGAGCATGTCCCGCGCGCCGTTCGTCATGGGCAAGGCGACCAGCGCCTTCGACCGCAATGCCGAGATCTATGACACCACCATCGGCTGGCGCTTCGTCAATCCGAAGATGGAAAAGCAATACGGCACCGATTCCATGCCGGAGACGGCAGAGAACGTGGCCCAGCAGTTCCAGATCAGCCGTGACGATCAGGACGCCTTCGCGCTCCGCTCCCAGCAGCGCGCCGGTGCCGCGATCGAGAATGGCCGTCTCGCCCGCGAGATTGCTTCGGTTGAGATCAAGGGGCGCAAGGGCGCAGTAACCATCGTGGACACGGACGAGCATCCGCGCCCCTCCACCACGGCAGAGGCGCTGGCCAAGCTCGGCACCCCGTTCCGCAAGGAAGGTGGGTCCGTCACGGCCGGTAACGCCAGCGGCGTGAATGACGGCGCCGCCGCCATGATCGTCTGCTCCGAGGAAGCCGCCAAGCGGCACGGCCTGACCCCGCGTGCCCGCATCGTCACCGGTGCCGCCGCAGGCGTCGAGCCGCGCATCATGGGCGTCGGCCCGATCCCGGCCAGCCGCAAGGTGCTGGAGCGTGCGGGCCTCAAGGTCGACGATCTTGCCGTGCTGGAGCTGAACGAAGCCTTCGCCGCCCAGGTGCTGGCCTCGCTGCGCGAACTCGGCATTGCAGACGACGATCCGCGTGTGAACCCGAATGGCGGCGCCATCGCGCTCGGCCATCCGCTCGGTGCCAGCGGTGCCCGTCTGCTGATGACGGCGACCGAGGAGCTGCACGACAAGGGCGGCAAATACGCGCTTTGCACCATGTGCATCGGCGTCGGCCAGGGCATGGCAACCATCATCGAGAAGGTCTGATCAAAATGGCATTCGATGCGAAGCGCGCCGATTTCACCGTCGGCGTGATCGGCGCTGGCGCCATGGGGCAGGGGATCGTCCAGGTCTCCCTGCAGGGCGGCATGAACGTGGTGCTGTTCGACGCCAAGGACGGCTCCGCCGCCGCTGGGCGCGAGCAGGTGATCAAACGCCTGGAACGGCTGGTCGAGAAGGGCAAGCTGACGGCGGATGCCGTCGCCGACATGGCGGCGAAGGTCAGTGTCGCCTCCGGACTCGCGGATTTCGCCGGCTGCCACACGGTGGTCGAGGCGATCTTCGAGAATCTTGAAGTGAAACAGCAGGTATTCTCCGAGCTGGAAAGCCATGTCAGCGACGACTGCCTGTTGACCTCCAACACCTCCTCGCTGCCGATCGGCTCCATCGCTCGGGTCTGCAAGAACCCGGAGCGGGTTGCCGGTTTCCACTTCTTCAATCCCGTCCCGCTGATGCGCCTCGTCGAGGTGATCCGTGGTCCCGCGACCGAGGAATGGGTGATGGACGGTCTCTGTGCGCTCGGCGAGCGTATGGGCCGCACCCCGGTCAAGGTGAAGGACGCGCCGGGCTTCCTCGTCAATTTCGGCGGCCGCGCCTTCACCACCGAGGGCCTTGCCGTGGTGCATGAAGGCGTCGCCACCCCGGCGCAGGTCGATGCGGTGATGCGCGATTGCGGGCATTTCCGGATGGGCCCGTTCCAGCTCATGGATCTGACCGGGATCGACGTGAATTACCCCGTCTCGATGATCGTGCACGAGCAATACAGCTACGACCCGCGCCTGCGCACCGTACCGCTGCACAAGGCGCTGTTCGATGCGGGCCGGTTCGGCCGGAAGACCGGCATCGGCCATTTCCGCTATGACGAAAAGGGCCAGGAGATCGACGCGCCGAGCCCGGATCACGAAACCACGGCCGCGCCTGCGGTGCAGGTCTATTGCGCGGCCGAGGCGCCGGAGCTGGACGATCTGCTGGCAGGTGTCACGCTGGACGCCACGGATGACGGCAGCTCGCCCATCGTCGCGGCTTTGTTCGGTGAGGATTGCAGCACCTTCGCCAGCCGCATGGGCATCGACCACACCCGCCTTGTCGCCATCGACGTGACCGGCGATACCTCCAAGCGGGTCACCATCATGTCCGCGCCGGGGGCGTCAGCCGATGCGCTGAACGCGGTTTCGGCGGCGTTGCAGAAGAACGGCCGCAAGGTCACCGCGATTGCGGATTCGGCCGGTTTCATCGGCCAGCGCATCCGCGGCATGGTCGGAAATCTCGGCTGCGAGATGGCCCAGATCCAGATCGCCGATCCGGATTCCATCGACCTCGCCATGAAGCTCGGCCTCAACTATCCGCTGGGCCCGCTGGAGATTATCGCCGATCTCGGCGTCGAACGGGCCTTCGTCATCATGGCGGCAATGCATGCCGTCAGCGGCGACGACCGGTATCGGCCTAGCGTCTGGCTGCGCCGCCGTGCACAATTGGGGCTGGATATCAAAACCCCGAATTAAGAGACGCGAGGAAACGCCATGAGCGGCGAGAACGATACCGGGACCCCAGAGACCGAAGGCCAAGAACGCAAACCCTTCATCCTGGAGCGGCCGCTCTGGCGCGGCGTCTTCAACGGCGTCGTGCTGACCCTGGTGATGATCGGCGCCCAGTATCAGGGTTGGCTCGGCCCGAATACGGAACTTACCGGCGAGGACGTCTACCGGGCCGTTGTCTATGGCCTGGTCTTCGGCGGGGTGATGTATATCTACACCTCATGGCGCGTCAGGCGGCAGGGCCGGGCGTCCGATGCCGCCGCGAAGGCCGCGCGCGAAAGCGTCGAGTCCCGGCTGCCGGATTCAGACGAGAAGTAATCCCCCGGAACGGATACCCGGAGCCAGCCCCCGGAGCTGACAATGGCCCAATATAAGATCTACGGCGAACGCGCGCATCTCGCCCGCCACCGCGCGGCGCTGTCCGACATCCTGCATGGCTGCAGCACAGAATTCCTGAAACTCCCCGACGACAAACGCTTCCACCGGTTCATCCCGCTGGAGCCGGAGGATTTCATCCGCCCGGCAGACCGCAGCGCCGCCTATACGGTGATCGAGATCTCCATGTTCGAGGGCAGGTCGCCGGAGACGAAGAAGGCGCTGCTGCATGGGATCATGCAGCGGGTGCCTGCGGAGCTGGGTATCCCGGTTGAGGACGTGGAGATCACGATCTTCGAGACGCCAATGGCGAACTGGGGGATACGCGGGAAGACGGGGGATGAGCTGGTGCTAAATTATGAACTACAATCCGGACGAGCGGACAATATTGTTTGAGCACGAGTGGATATTCACGGAGGCTGAAGGTCTCTGTTCAATAGAACGATCTGAAGGAGAGAGTTTGTGATTTTGAAGTCTGTTATGTCGTTTATATTATTAGTATTTGTATTTTTTTATCATTCCAGTGTTGCCGCGTCTGAGCGTGAATTCCTCGGGGCGCCTGCCAGCTCCTATCTCGACGATCTTGAGAATGTTGAGATGGGAAATATTGTTAAAATGTTCCGGCATCAAACAAACAACGGCGCAGAGTTTTCCGATTTTGTTAAAAAACACAAAATTGCAAAATTAAGTAAAAATAGAATTGTCGTTAAGTTCTCTCCGCGGTCATCGTCGGAAAGTGAGCGCGGTTCGATTATAAGGTCCTATATTGAGGATTTTAGTTTTGTAATTGGCAGTCCCTACAAAGGTGTTCGAGGACCAGAGCTCGTAATTGAGAACACTGAGGGTGATGGAGACATAAATTATGTGTTTTCGGGAGAAAATAACTTCCATCGATTTATGAATTTAATGAAGAAAATGAATATCGAAATGCCAGAGGACGTTAAATTTGGAGATAGTTGCGCATTTTTGATGTCGTCAGGAGGGAGTGAGGTTTTGAGTGAAGTTGCGGTCATGTATTTTGGCGAGCTGAACCGGAAAAATTTCTTGGACTGCACAAAAATACTCACATTTGATGGTTTTTTTCTTTCAAGCAACAGAACATTCAAAAACGTGAGCCTTCTCTCATTGCCGTTTAAGCACTATCTGGGCGGACCGGAAGTTCTCCTTCTGAGAATGCTTTTCGATCCTAGAATTTCTTCGGATATTGCGGCGAATAGAACCGATCCGGAGTTGGCGGAAATTGCTCAGGATGCGTTGGACTGGATGAAAGCGTGTTTTTCACAAGGAAAGTGCGAAAACTGACCATAGGGAATTCCTGGGACGCAGACCTCAATTGAGTGCTCAATTGCCGGGACACCAATTGCGACGCAATTGCGGGGACGCGCTACTTAATTAGCCCAACCTCTTCAATAAAGGAGACACGCCGTTTAATCAGCCGGACCGGTTGGATTGAGTGGTGTGTCCCCGTATCGGACTCCCGAATTAAGGGGACACAGAATTAAGGGGACACGCTACTTAATTTGCAGGTTAAGGGGACAGACGACTTAATTGTCGGGTCTCTCAAACCGTCATCCCGCGCTTGATGCGGAATCCTGGGATGGCGCGCACCGATCTATGATCGTCTGGGTCCCGGCTCTCCGGCCGGGATGACGATGTAGGAGATGGCGGGTGCGGCGACTGCCAGTCGGCTTGGGGGCGAAGAGCGCTAGGGCATAATTAAGGGGACACACTACTTTAATACCCCATCGCCCCGCACTTGATGCGGAACCCACGAATGGCACGCGCGGTCCTATAATCGTCTGAGTCCCGGCTCTCCGGCCAGGATGACGAAAAGAGGGGAGGGCGGTGTTGCTTGCCTGCGCCGGTTATGGAGTGAGGCGGAGCAATTACTCGCTGTCGAACTTGTCCACGGTCGCGTGGCGGAACACGCGGACCGTATCGTGATATTTGACGAGGTCGGGACGTGCCGGAGTTTTTTCGCTCTGGTTTATCCGGCGCCGGGTGCGAGTGGGGCCGATATCCTGCGATTGGCTTCATCTTCGGTGAGGTCTGATTAGTCGAGCGGCGGGGCGGTTTCCATAACGCTGACCCTATGGACGAATGAAGCCACCAGCACGCTGCTCTCGACGGCGGATTCACTGCAATTCTCCCGCCTTGTTAACCAGTCAGAAACACCTTGCAAGCCAATCTGCGCTGAATTAATCATGCGACCAGTAAGCTTTGCGCCGGATCGCCAGAAGCTTTTGCTGCCCGGCGTTCAAATTACATCAAACACAAATGCGTCGGGACCATCATGAGCTTGTACACAGATTACTTGGCTGAGATTGAAACTCGGAAAACCCAGAATTTGCACCCCAAGCCTATTGAGGATGGGGCACTTGTAAAAGAGCTCATAGCGCAAATAAAAGATACCGGTAACGAGTACCGGGAAGATTCCATTAAGTTCTTTGTTTACAATACTCTGCCTGGAACGACGAGTGCCGCCGGCGAAAAGGCGAAATTTTTAAAAGAGATCATTCTTGGTGAAGCGGTCGTCGAAGAGATTTCGCCGACCTTCGCTTTTGAACTTTTGTCCCATATGAAGGGCGGTCCCTCGGTTGAGGTCCTGCTCGATCTGGCTCTGGGCGATGATGAAGCTATCGCGCACTCAGCCGCGGAAGTCCTGAAAACACAGGTTTTGCTTTACGACGCGGATACCGATCGCCTGAAGGAGGCGTACGCAGCCGGGAATGCAGTCGCCAAGGATATCCTTGTCAGCTATTCGGACGCGGAATTCTTCACCAAGCTTCCGGACATTGACGAAGAGATCAAGGTCGTTACCTACATCGCCGCAGAAGGCGATATCTCCACCGATCTGCTGTCTCCCGGCAACCAGGCACACTCCAGATCGGATCGGGAGCTGCATGGAAAGTGCATGATCTCCGAGAAGGCTCAGGGAGAAATCCAGGAACTGCAAAAGCAGCACCCTGACAAGAGAGTGATGCTGATCGCCGAGAAGGGGACAATGGGAGTGGGGTCCTCCCGGATGTCGGGGGTCAATAACGTTGCCTTGTGGACCGGCAAACCAGCCAGCCCTTATGTCCCGTTTGTGAATTATGCCCCGATTGTCGCCGGCACGAATGGTATCTCGCCGATTTTCCTGACGACTGTGGGCGTTACCGGCGGTGTCGGGATCGACCTGAAGAACTGGGTCAAAAAGCTGGATTCCAGCGGCAAGCCGATTTTGAACAACGATGGTAACCCGATTCTGGAGCAGAAATACTCCGTCGAGACGGGGACCGTTCTCAAGATCGATACGAAAGACCATAAACTCTATAACGAAGAGGGCGACGAAGAGCTTGTCGATGTGTCGTCATCCTTCTCGCCGCAGAAAATGGAGTTCATGAAGGCTGGCGGCTCCTACGCGGTCGTCTTCGGCAAGAAACTGCAGACCCTCGCGTGCGAGACTCTCGGGATCGAGCTGAAATCCGCCTTCGCTCCCTCCAAGGAAGTCTCCCACCCGGGTCAGGGCCTCACGGCCGTCGAGAAGATCTTCAACAGAAATGCCGTGGGCGTCACTCCTGGCACCGTGTTGCATGCCGGCTCCGATGTTCGGGTGAAGGTGAATATCGTCGGCTCCCAGGACACGACCGGCCTGATGACCTCCCAGGAGCTGGAGGCGATGGCTGCGACAGTCATTTCGCCGACCCTGGACGGTGCCTATCAGTCCGGCTGCCATACGGCTTCTGTGTGGGATTTCAAGGCGCAGGAGAATACCCCTAGGCTGATGGCGTTCATGCACAAGTTCGGCCTGATCACGGCGCGCGATCCGAAGGGCGTCTATCACTCCATGACCGACGTCATTCACAAGGTGCTGAATGACATTACGATCGACGACTGGGCAATCATCATTGGTGGCGACTCTCACACCAGGATGTCCAAGGGCGTTGCGTTCGGCGCTGACTCCGGAACTGTCGCGCTTGCTCTGGCGACAGGCGAAGCGACCATGCCGATCCCTGAATCCGTGAAGGTCACCTTCAAGGGAACCATGAAGGATCACATGGATTTCCGTGACGTGGTCCATGCAACGCAGACGCAAATGCTGGAAAAGTTCGGCGATAACGTCTTCCAGGGACGGATCATCGAGGTCCATATCGGAACGCTGCTGGCCGACCAGGCCTTCACGTTCACGGACTGGACCGCCGAGATGAAGGCAAAAGCATCCATCTGTATTTCCCAGGATGATACCCTGATCGAGTCCCTCGGTATCGCCAAGAGCCGCATCCAGATCATGATCGACAAGGGCATGGATAATGATGCCCAGGTCCTGAAAGGCCTGATCGACAAGGCAGATCAGCGCATTGCGGAGATCAAATCCGGCGAGAAACCTGCCCTTGCTCCGGACGATAATGCCAAGTATTTCGCCGAAGTCGTCGTCGACCTGGACCAGATCGATGAGCCGATGATTGCCGACCCCGATGTGAACAATATCGATGTGTCCAAGCGATATACCCACGACACAATCAGGCCCATCTCCTACTACAAGGCAGAGAAAAAGGTCGATCTCGGCTTTGTCGGTTCCTGCATGGTGCATAAGGGCGATGTGAAGATCGTCGCCCAGATGCTGCGCAATCTGGAAAAGCAGAGCGGCGAAGTGAAGTTCAAAGCCCCGCTGGTCGTCGCCGCCCCAACCTACAACATCATCGACGAGTTGAAGGTCGAGGGGGACTGGGAAGTCCTGCAGAAATATTCCGGCTTTGAATTCGACGACAATGCCCCGAAGACCACGGCCCGCACCGACTACGAGAACATCCTTTATCTCGAGCGGCCGGGCTGCAACCTCTGCATGGGCAACCAGGAAAAGGCGGCAAAAGGGGATACGGTTCTGGCCACGTCCACGCGCCTCTTTGAGGGTCGGGTGGTTGAGGATTCCAAGGAGAAGAAGGGCGAATCTCTGCTCGCCTCGACTCCGGTCGTCGTGCTCTCCGCGATCCTCGGAAGAACACCGAACATCGATGAGTACAAGGCGGCGGTCGAGGGGATCAACCTGACCAAATTCGCCCCGCCTCTGCAGAAGCCGCAGGATACCCAGTCGGCGCATTACTAAGGCGCCATCGGGATTAAGGCGCTCTCGGGCGAATTCCGAAGGCGCGGTGTTTCGGATCACAACTTCTCTTAGCGAGGCGTTGTGATCCGGCGTCGCACCGACAGTGACGATCTCCCCTAATTCGTCATCCCGCACTTGATGCGGGACCCAGAATTGGCACGTGCCGTTCTGTGATCGCCTGGGGTCCGGCTCTCCGGCCGGAATGACGGATTGGGTGATGTAGGGGATGCGGCTTGTGTCGTCGGTCACGGGACGAGGTGGAGCCATTCCACGGTTTCGAATTTCTCCGTCGCGAGTGTTGCCGCCACGGCCATTTTCTCTTCGCTGATTATCCCTTCAGCCCTTGCAGCACCCAGGCGTCGAGAAAGACGTAGGAGGCGGCGAAATCCATGCGCCGACAAGCTCGCCCGGCGCATAGAGCGAATAGGTGATGGCCGAGCCCGGCTCGACGAACATCGAGCCGCCGCGGTGCCGCGCCGCACGACCTGTACGCCGAACCTTTCCGCGGCTTCCAGATCGACCTTGTTCCTGAGCGACTGAAAACTGCCGATGATGATGGCCGGACGCTCCCACTGCCAGACGCTCTACATACCTAGGTTTGCAGAGCAACGGGAAAACGCTATCGTAGAATTATAGATTTTTCATTTCACGTCATTATGGTCGGCTGATTGTTGCAAACCTGCTTCGGAAATAGTGGGCCGCGTTCCGGAAACGGCAGCTCCCGCAAGATTGGGCAGCGGAGCTGATATGGCGAAGTCGGATATCGTCACGGAACAGGAAATTACCAGCCCGCTCGTGCTGTCCTTCAGGCGGTTTTGGGGGGATTGCTGCGACGGTGCTCCCGTGCCGGACCGGGTGCATTTCACGCCGGAAAGCCTGCTCCCATGGATCGGCCATGTGCAGATCGTTGAAGTGATCGATGGCGGCCGGGATTTCTTTCATCGTATTGTCGGGACCGAGATCGCAAGCGCGGTCGGCCGGGATCTGAGCCGCAAATATGTGTCCAAATCCGCATACAAGATCGGGGCCGAGGCGATGTTGGCGCGATATCGGGAGACGAGAGAGCGCGGGGTCCCGACCTTCAGGAAGGGCTCGATGATCTGGGCGTTAAACAATGCGTGGGTTGCATTCGAGTCGATCACGGTTCCCGTCGGATGCGGCGGCAGAAAGGTCGATCAGCTCATCACGGTGATCGACTATCCGAGCCTGCCGTCGTCGCGAGATCGGTCAATTCGGGACGTTGCCCCCGGGCCGTCCGATCCGCCGGAATCCGGACGGAAAATTTCAGGATCGCCCGAGTGAGCCCGAGAGTTGAGTGAGTCCATGAGCCTGGTCGGTGCCCTTACGCTGTTTTTCGTCCTTGCAGCGATGGCGGCATTGCCGAGCTCCAGCGTCGCGCTGGTGGTTGCCCGCTCTGCCTTGTCCGGGGTTCGGCACGGCATGGCCGTTGCCGCCGGGATCGTGGCGGGCGACCTGATTTTCATGACGATGGCGATCCTGAGCATGGCCGCGCTGGCGAGCCAACTCGGCGCGCTGTTCGTCCTGATCAAATATGCGGCCGGGCTCTATCTGATCTGGTTCGGTGTGGGGCTGATCCTGCGGCAGCGTGCAAAAGCGTCCCCCGACGAAAGTGCGCCTGTGCCCAGGAGCACGCGCGCCGGTCTGGTCGGGAGTTTCGCGGCCGGCCTGCTGCTCACTCTCGGCGATATCAAGGCGATCTTCTTCTATGCCAGCCTGCTGCCGACTTTCGTCCATCTCGGGGCTTTGTCCGGAGTGGATATCGCGTTGCTCTCCGCCATCACGGCGGTCTCCGTTGGCGGGGTAAAGGTGGTCTATGCCCTGTCGGCGCATCGGCTGGCTGTGACGGCGAACGGGTTCGCTTACCGGGATCAGGCTAAGACGCTGGCGGGGGCTTTCTTCGTCGCGGCGGGCGGATATCTGCTGATGAAGCCGTAGGGTGATTTCAGCGGATTTCCAGGGACCTCTCTATCTTCTTTCCCTAATCGTCATTCCCGCGCAAGCGGGGCCCTAGAGTCGGAGGCGCGATCCTATGATCGTCTGGGTCCCGGTACTCTGGCCGGGATGATGATCGTGGGGTGGCGGGACGGTGGTGACAGTGTTGAATCGACAGAGCAGGCGCGTATAAGGAACCGCGTTATTTCCGTTCCCGAAAGAGACCACCATGTCCGACCAGGATGACGAATACGTCTATGACGAAGCGACCGGCGAATGGCGCCCCGCCTCCGAGGTTGCGGCGGAGGAGGCCGCAGCGAACGAAGTGCGCGACGCGGCGGGCAATGTGCTCGCTGACGGAGATTCGGTCGCGTTGGTCAAGGACCTGAAAGTGAAGGGCGCCGGGCAGACCTTGAAGCAGGGTACGGTCATCAAGTCGATCCGGTTGACGGACAATCTCGAGGAAATCGACTGCAAGTACGAAGGGATCAAGGGGCTGGTGCTCAGGACGGAGTTTGTCCGCAAGCGCTGATGTGCGGGGGAGAGGTCTTCTTCCCCGCTTTCGCCGTGATGACGATGTAAGGGGCGCGGTGAGCAGCTTTTTACACGCGGACCCCATTCCCTTTCGTTCCTGCGCTGCACAAATCAGTCTCTCCGATCCGTCTTTCCAAACGCTTGCCGCACTATTACCCTCCACATCTCATTTCTTCGGGAGATCCCATGCTCCGTATCGACGCAGCGTTCGACAGCGGCAATATAGAAGTCATCTCCGCCGACGATCCGAACGACATCCAGCTCCGGATTCCCGCGGATACCGGGTCCGACTTTTACCAGTGGTTCCATTTCCGCCTTGCCGGTGCAGCCGGGCGCGGAGTGAAAATGCGCATCCTGAATGCCGGCGGGTCGAGCTATCCGAAGGGCTGGGAGAATTACCGGGCCTGCGCGTCTTACGACCGGGATACCTGGTTCCGGGTGCCGACATCCTATGACGGCTCAGAGCTGACCATCCGGCACGTGCCGGAGGCGGACTATGTCTGGTACGCCTATTTCGTACCCTATTCGATGGAGCGGCACGAGGATCTGATCGCCGCCGCCCAGCAGTCCGAGCGCTGCGCTGCCGAGGTGCTCGGCGAGACGCATGACGGGCAGACCATCGATATGCTGACCATCGGCGAAGCTGCGGACGGTCGGAAGGCGCTCTGGGTTTTCGGCCGCCAGCATCCGGGCGAGCCCATGGCCGAATGGTACATGGAAGGGTTCATCGAACGGCTGCTCGATCCTGCTGACGGCACCAGCCGGGCGCTGCTGGATAAGGCGGTGATCTACGCCGTGCCAAATATGAACCCGGACGGCACGCGGCGCGGCAATCTGCGGACCAATGCGCTGGGCGTGAACCTCAATCGCGAATGGGCGTCCCCGAGTGCTGAGAAAAGCCCGGAAGTGCTGGCCGTTCTGCAGGCGATGGAACGGCTCGGCGTCGATCTCTCCTTCGATGTGCACGGGGACGAAGCGATCCCGTATAATTTCATCGCCGGAAGCTATGGCGTGCCCGGGATCACCGACGCGCATGTCGCCATGCTGGATCGTTTCCAGCAAACCTATGCGGCGATGAACCCGGATTTCCAGACCGTGCACGGCTATCCGAAGGCTGCGCCGGGCAAAGGTAACCTCACAACTTCAACCGGCCATATCGCGAACCGGCTGGGCGCACTGTCCATGACGTTGGAGATGCCGTTCAAGGATGCGGACAATCAGCCCGATCCGGTGCATGGTTGGGACGGCGAGCGCTCCAAGATTCTCGGCCGCAGTCTGGTCGATGTGCTGCTGGCGGTGGTGGACGATCTGCCACCCCGCATGGAAAGGAACTGAAACGTGACAATCACGGTCTACGGTATCGCCAATTGCGACACGGTGAAGAAGGCCCGGAAATGGCTGGATGCGCGCGGTGTCTCCTACAATTTTCATGACTTCAAGAAGGGTGGCCTGACGCAGGAGCGGGCGGCGGAATGGATCGCGGAGCTTGGTGTCGAGAAGGTAGTGAACAAGCGCGGCACGACTTGGCGCAAGCTCGACCCGGCCATTCAGGAAAGCGTCAATGCCGACAGTGCGCCGGCGCTGCTGGCCAGCCAATCCTCGCTGGTCAAACGTCCGGTCATCGATCTTGGCGAGATCCGCGTGATCGGCTTCGACAAGGCGGTGCAAGCCGATCTCGAAACTCTGCTCGACTGACCCGAGATGGCGGGCAGTTCCGATGTCATCGTTGTCGGTGGCGGGCTGGTCGGCTCCGCCGTTGCCTACGGGCTTGCCCGCGAGGGTGCGACGGTCACGATCCTCGATGAGGGCGACGTGGCCTTCCGGGCCTCGCGCGGGAATTTCGGGTTGGTCTGGGTGCAGGGCAAGGGCGACGGCATGCCGGATTATGCCAGCTGGACCCGCCGCTCGAAGGATCTCTACCAAGGCTTCGCAGACGGCATGCTGGAGCATAATGGCCGGGATATCGAACTGAAGCAGGAAGGCGGTCTTGAACTTTGCCTCGGTGAGGATGCTTATCGGGAGAACGAGGACGAGATCCGCCGGATGCATAACCAGCCCGGCGTCGGCGAGAACGATCGCCGCATGATCGATGCGGACGAGGTGCGCAAGATCATGCCGCTGGTTGGCCCGGAAGTAACCGGCGCCAGCTTTAGTCCGCATGATGGGCACGTCAATCCGCTCTACCTGCTGCACAGCCTGCATGCTGCTGCCCGGCAACTCGGCGTGCGTTATGTCAGTGGGGCAAAGACCCTTTCGATCGCCAGGGACGGCGACGGCTTCCGGGCCGAGACCGAGGCCGGAGAATTCCGGGCGGGCAAGCTGGTGATCGCCGCCGGTATTGCCAATAAATGGCTCGCCCCGATGGTCGGCCTGGACATCCCGGTGAACCCAAACCGGGGTCATATCCTGATCACCGAGCGGATGCAGCCTGTCATGCCGATGCTGTTGGTCAATGCCCGACAGACCGCTGACGGCACCATCAATTTCGGCAACAGCCATGAGGATGCGGGCTACGACACCTCGATCAATCCGGCCAAGCTGGGTGAGATTGCGCGGAACGTCGTCCGGTATTTCCCGATCCTGAAAAATGTCCGCGTGGTGCGGACTTGGAGCGCACTCCGGGTGATGGCGCCGGACGGTTTCCCGATCTATCGCGAGTCCGAGACGGCGCCTGGCGCCTTCAGCATCTCTTGCCACAGCGGCGTCACGTTGGCGGCGGCGCACGCGCTCGATCTTGCGCCAACCATACTCAATGGCGGTTTCAACGATCGGTTCGCCGCCTTCTCTCCGGAGCGTTTCAATGTTTCGCCGGCTGCCTGACCCGCGCGCCCGTGCGGTGCATTTCACATTCGATGGCGAGGCCCTAACGGCCAATTCCGGCGACAGCGTAGCGGCGGCCCTGCTGGGCGCCGGGATCGAACATTCCCGGACCACGCCGAAATCCGGCACGGCGCGGGCGCCCTACTGCATGATGGGTGTCTGCTTCGAGTGCCTGATCGAGATCGACGGCGTGGCGAACCGCCAGGGCTGTCTGGTCGAGGTGCGTGACGGCATGGCTGTGCGCCGTCAGCAAGGCGCGCCGGGATTGCCAGAAGATCTTGCTGACGAGGGCGGGCAATGACACGCATCGATCTTGCCATTATCGGTGCCGGTCCCGCCGGCATGGAGGCCGCGGCGACGGCTCGGGAAACGGGACTGTCGGTTTTGCTGATTGACGAGCAGCCGGAGCCGGGCGGGCAAATCTGGCGTGCGATCGAATGCAATGTGTCGGAGCGGCCGGACAACCTCGTGTTTCTCGGCCCGGACTATGCTGCCGGCGCTGCAAGGGCCGAACGGTTTCGCGCGTCCGGAGCCAATTACTGGCCGTCAGCCATGGTGTGGCATCTCGATAACCCGGAGACGGGCGACAAGACGGCCCTTGTTGCATGGGACGGAGTGACCCGCCAGGTGCAGGCGCGATCCGTTCTGCTCGCGACCGGCGCCATGGAACGGCCGGTGCCTATTCCGGGGTGGACGCTGCCGGGTGTGATGAGCATCGGGGCCGCGCAGACCATGCTGAAATCCTCCGGCCTTTATCCGGAGGCGCCACTGGTTCTGGCCGGGTCCGGGCCGCTTCTGTTGCTGTTCGCGGTGCAGTGCCACGCTGCCGGGATACCGATTTCCGCCGTGCTTGACACAACCCCTGCGGGGGCCATGACGCGCGGCTTGCCCCATCTGCCGAAGGCCTTGTTAGGCTGGCGCACATTGCTGAAGGGCCGCCGGTTGATGCAGGCGCTGGCGTCGTCCGGGATACCGGTCTACCGCCATGTGCGTAACCTCGAAGCGCTTGGAGCCGACTCTGTCGAGCGGGTGAGATGCACGAGCGATGGCCAGACCGTCGAAATCGAAGCGACCACCCTGCTTCTGCATGAGGGTGTGGTGCCGAACCCGCAGCTGACCCGCCTGATCGGGTGCGAGCATCGCTGGAACGCGGCCCAACGATGCTTTCATCCTATGCTGAGCGACCGCGGGGAGACCAGCGTGCCGGGTGTTTTCGTCGCCGGTGATGGCGGCGGTATTGGTGGAGCGCCGGCGGCGGAGAATACGGGGCGCATTGCGGCGCTGGAGATCGCTGAAGAGCTCGGTGCGGTGAACCGGCCGTCAGGCGATATCGAGATCGTCAAAGCGCGCGATAATCTGCGGGCGCAAATGGCAGTGCGGCCGCTGCTCGACGCGATGTACCCACCGCCAGACTGGATCGGCAAGCTTGATGGCGATGTCCTTGTCTGCCGGTGCGAGGAAGTCAGCGCGCGCGCAGTACGTGGCGCCGTTGCCGACGGGGCGCCCGGTCCGAACCAGGCGAAAGCCTTCCTGCGTGCGGGCATGGGGCCGTGCCAAGGGCGGATGTGCGGCCTGACCGTGACTGAGATTCTGGCCGACGCGCATGGCAAGGAGCCTGATGCAATCGGTTACTACCGTATCCGTCCACCCATCAAACCGGTGACCGTCGGCGAACTGGCGGCGCTGGATGGCGCGGACTAACCTGGAGGAAAGACGTGTCTGAAGAAAAAGTGCATGCCCTGGAAGTCGGGCTGCCGGTACCGAATATCGAGGAGCTGTCCGACGAAACCCGGAAATACTGGGAACTCTGCCTGGAAAAGCTCGGGATGGTGCCGAACGTGATCAAGGCCTACAGCTTTGACGACACGCACCTGCGCGGTTTCACCACGCTGTACAACACGCTGATGCTTGGCCCGTCCGGCCTGAGCAAGCTGGAGCGGGAGATGATCGCGGTCGTCGTCTCTTCGGTGAACCATTGCTATTACTGCTTGGTGGCCCACGGTGCGGCGGTGCGGGACCTGTCCGGACGCCCGGAGCTGGGTGAAGGCCTCGTGTTCAACCACCGTTATGCCGATCTCGATGCGCGCGAGCGGGCGATGGTTGCCTTCGTCGAGAAGCTGACGCGCGCGCCCTACGACATGGCCGAAGCGGACCGTCAATCCCTGCGCGATGCCGGCTTTTCCGACCGCGATATCTGGGACATCGCCAATGTCGCCGGGTTTTTCAACATGTCGAACCGGGTCGCGAGCGCCGTGCATCTGATGCCCAATCCCGAGTACCATGCATCCGCCCGCGGTTAATCGGAGGACTGATCCATGACTATGGAACCTGAAGTCAGACTCGTTGAATCGCCGGCCGGGCGCGTGTCCTACCGAGAAGCAGGAGCTGGAGAGGGCAAGCCGGTGGTCCTGGCTCTGCACGGTCTGGGCGGTAATTCGCGGACGTGGAAAGCCCAGTATGCGGACTTGTCCGATGCGTTCCATATCATCGGCTGGGATGCGCCGGGCTACGGTCAGACCATGGTGGTCGGTCCGGACCAGACTGCATTCGCGGTTTTGGCTCTGGCGCTGCTCGATCATCTTGGAGTCGAGAAATTCTCCGTGATCGGTCATTCCATGGGTGGGGTGGTGGCTCAGGCGGCTGCCGCTGAGGCGGGTGATAGGGTGCAGCATATGGTGCTTTCCTGCACACATTCGGGCAGTGCGGCCCCGGCGAGCGAGCCAATTTCCGGCAGCTATGCGACACGGATTGCCACGCTGGAAACGGAAGGCAGTGCGAAATATGCGGCCGCCCGCTCTGGCATGATGGTTGCCGACGGTACGCCAGGCGACATCCGTGCCCAGGTTCAGGAGATCGCCGGCGGGGTTACCGCGCCCGGGTTGCGCACCTGCGCAACCATGCTGCACCACGCGGACACGAGGCCGATTGCACCCAGCATCAAGTGCCCGGTCCTGCTGCTCTCCGGCGCGGGTGACAAGGTAGTTTCCGGGCGCCAGTCGGAAGATCTGGCCGCGCTCTATCCGGCCGGACGCCACGTCCGGCTCGACGGTGCCGGACATGCGCCTTACCTCGAAGTAGCGGAGGCCTATAACGCGCTCTTGAGGGACTTCTTCGCATCATAGGCTTGCCTCCGGGGCGGGATGTGCGCGCTAATACAGGCGGAGGTCGTCTGATATGCCGCTCTCAGGTCTTGTCGGTGGTTGGCGTAGGATTATGTGCGGGGCGCTGCTCTCGGCTGTTCTGTCACCAGTATCGTCTTTCGCGCAAAACCCGCCCCAACTCGTCGATCTGAAGCTTTTGCTGGCCGTTGACGTTTCGGGCTCCATCGATTTTTGGGAATCCGACCTTCAGCGCGACGGCTATGTGAAGGCGCTGAAGGACGAGACCGTCATCAACACAATCCTGTCCGGCCAGACCGGCAGGATCGCTCTCAGCTACGTCGAATGGGCCGGCGGCGATCATCAGCGGGTTGTCGTCGACTGGAGCCTGATCGACAGCCATGAAGCTGCCTATGCCGTGGCTGAGGATCTCAACGTCCGGCCGCACATGGCAGGGCGGCGCACCTCTATCGGAAACATGCTCAAATTCGCCACCGACTGGTTCCGTGATCCAAGGTTTTTCGCTGAGCGGCAGGTGATCGATATCTCGGGCGACGGGCCTAACAACACCGGCGCCAAGGTCGACGAGGCGCGCGATCTGGCAATTGCCAATGGCATCACTATCAACGCGCTTCCGATCCTCAATGAGCGACCATCACCTTACGGATTTCCGAAGCTGGTCGATCTGGACGTTTACTATGAGGAATGCGTGATTGGCGGCAGCGGTGCTTTCGTTATCGTCGCCAAGGGGATTCGGTCCTTTGCCGCCGCCGTCAGGCGAAAGATGATCCTGGAGGTTGCCGGGCTGACACCTGAAAGACCTGTCCTGGCCGTGCCTGTGCAAATGGGGGGAAGTGCAAAGCCCTATGAGTGCGATATCGGGGAGCAGCAGCTCCACGAATTCCTCAACAGAAGTGACGACTAGTTGAAGAAACCGCTTCGGTGCAGTTGCACATGGAAGTCCCGCAGGATCTTTTCTTTCTTCGCTTCGTCCGGAACCTGCGCGACCAGCTCGGTTTCGAAATTCGGGCGGCGCAGATGTTTGACGATGATTTCCCGCGCGAGTTTTGAGGCCTTGCCGTTGGGGAGCATTTCCGGCTGGCACATGCTGACCAGCATGAAGGCTCGAATATGCAGGGGCTTATTCGGATCGTCCAACCGGTCGAGGATCTTCCCGTCGACCACATAGCTTGCGAGCAATTCGTCCAGATGTTGCGTCAGTTGCGCCTTGCGTGAATCGGGCAGGTTTGATTTCTGAATCCGGTAAAAGATGGAGGTGATCTTTTCCATCTTCTTGTTCGGGGCACCGGCACGCACGATCTGGTGGACGGAGCCGGGGGTCATGAACAAGCCGTTCAGATGCTGCTCGATCTCTTCCTTCAACAGGTCCTTGCCGAGATCGCTCTCTATCAGGGAAAGCAGATAGCCCGCCTTGCGGCCCGGGTCGCGGAGTGCGGGCAGGACGCTGGCTGTCGCCGCCTTCAGGCCGCCTTCACCGCCCTTGTTGATGATATGGGACTGCCGATGAGTGATGGCTTCGGCCATCTCCGGGCCACCTGTCAGTTCTGTTCCCGGGATCAGCTTCTGCAGCATTTCCCGGAAGACTTTCGGCTCCTCGGCGCCATCCTTGGTGAGCGAGCCGCTGCCCTGCAATTGGCGGCATACCCGCTCCATAACGGCGAGTTTGGATTCCGGCAGTTTGGAGTCTTTGAACAGGCCGTTGATCTTGGCGGCGGTTGCCTCGGTCGTGGTCGCGTCCTGGGCCTTCTCCGTATCGATTGAACGGACGCCATCGGCAATCTCGATCAGGGAGATCAGCGCGTCCGCAAGGCTATCCTGATCGCCGAGCAGATCCTGCAGGACCGACGCATTGCTCAGCGCATCGCTGATGAACCAGTCAAGATTGGCAAGCGCCGGATCGGACTTGCAGGCACCGGCCCAGTCGACGGACATCGCGAATTTGCCCCACCAGTTCCGGACATTGATAAGTTCCCGGCTGGCGGCGACCCGGAACAGATAGCCGGGAGCCTCACCGTTAGATTTCTTGTTGATCTGATGGATCGCTTCATTGATTTCGACGTTCGCAAGCGATGGGAGATCGAGGCTTTCGGCCTGCTTGGCTCGATTGTTGAGTCGTTCGGCAAAACCGAAGAGCGTATCCCGGCGCTCGCCCATCGTGGGGCCTTCTTCGCTGCGGGACTGGATCTGCGCGATCTTTGAGATCGCCGAGGGCAGCATGCTCTCGAAATCCATGACCCGTTTCATTTCGCGGGCGTTGTGCATGACCTCGGTTGCGGTGACGATATTCTTGTCGAGATAGGCCCGGAACAGCCGGTTTATCGAATTACGCCCGCCTCCGTGGAACAGGTCTTCTATATCCTCGCATACCGGTGCCAAGCTGCTGGGTTCACCGATAGCGATACGGTCGGCGCCACCCGTGGAACGCAATTTCTCAAACAGAATATCGCCTGGAGCGGGGGTGCCGATATCGCCGGCGGACTCCTTGAGCACGCGCACGCCCATGACGCCGGGCTTGCCGAGAAACTGCAGCGCAGCTTTCTGCGCAGTCTCAAGATCGTCAGCGGCGCTTTCGATAGCCCACGATCCCTCCCTGAGTGTCAGGATCTCCAAGGTCTTCTTGCGAGGCATTCGGCGCGATTACCCTTTTCGATTTTCCAACTATTTTATTGGGAAATTGATGATCAATAAAGACGTTTCCAGATTAGAAGGAAATGAAGTGATCTGGCTCCTTTAAATCTACCAGAGAACAGCAGGTCAAATTACACCGTGCGTTTGTGTGTCTTTTGCTCGGCCCAAATATTGAGGAGGTTGCCGGAGAATATGATCGCCCCGCCGATCAAGACAAAGGGGTTCCAGGGCTCCTGATAGAAGCTGAACCCTATAACCGCGATCAGTGGCAGGCGCAGGAAATCCAGCGGGCTGACGATCGTGGCATCGGCATGAGCCATGGCTCTGGCGATGCAATAGTGAGAGCTGATACCGCAGATGCCGAGTACGGCGACAAACGGCAATAGATCCACAGATGGCGTAATCCAAAGCGGGATCGATGGCACCAGCCCCATCGGAAGCTGAATCAGGTTCATGTAGAAAATGATCTTGAAAGCGCTTTCGGTGGAAGCGAGGCCCCGGGTGAAAACATAGGTGCTCGCGAAGCAGATTGCGGCGCCGATCACGGCGAAAGAGGCTGGCTGCAACAGTTCGGAGCCGGGGCGCAGGATGACCAGAATGCCGGCGAAGCCGAGGGTTACTGAAGCGACGCGGGCCCGCGTCAGACGCTCTTTCAGGAAAATGGCGGCCAGGATTGCGGTCCAGATAGGCGAGCTGAATTCAAGCGAAAAGACAGCAGCGAGAGGCAGCACGCTGACCCCGAAGATCCAGCCGATCTGGCCACCGAAATGAATGATGTTGCGGCCGAGATGCTCCTTGATTCGGGGCGTTTTCAGACCGGCAAGTCCGAGCTTCCAGGCATAGGGGCTGAGCAGGGCGAGACAGATCGCCGTACGCATGAAGGTTACCTGGAAAACCGAAATTTCCTGGGTCAGCTCGCGCGCAGCCACGGCCATCGAGGTGAAAGAGGCAAGAGCGCCCATCATCCAGAGGACCGCGAGCAGGGGCTGAGAAGGCTGGTTCGTCGTGGACATGGGAGGGCTTCTTTGGGGATTTGATGCAGATCATATCGCTGGCTGGAGATGCCCGGCGGCAAGTGGTCGGCATCTTGCGACATTTCCTCGCCGGGGTCTTCCCTAATGTATCCCCGGTCTCAGTGCCGGTCCGGATTTAGAATCTTTCAAAAAAAATCACCGGTTTCAGAGTTTCGTGTTGATTTCCCCGCCAGCCGGGTTAATTAATCGGTACGAATTTAGTCCGCTTTATGGACGGTGCGATGCTGAAACTGAACAAGATGACAGACTATGCGGTTGTGGTGCTGGGTCAGATGGCCCGGGACCCCGGTCGTGTACGGACTGCTGCGGCACTGTCCGAAACAACGGCGATACCGCTTCCGACTGTCTCGAAGCTGCTGAAGATCCTTGCCGGCGTGGGGCTCGTAACCTCGCATCGCGGGGCGAACGGTGGTTATTCAGTGGACCGGACGGCGGAGCAGGTGACTGTCGCGGATATTGTGCAGGCCATTGACGGCCCGATCGCGCTGACGGCTTGCGTGGATGACAGCGACGGCCAGTGCGAGGTCAGTAACTCCTGCCCAATAAGCGGGAACTGGAACAGGGTGAATCTCGCCGTGAGGCGGGCGCTGGAGGATGTCACTCTGGCTGATCTCCTGGACCCGACGGAAATGTTTCCGTTGCAACCCGCCGAGGCGGGGACGCGTCAGCCAGTGACGGCTGACCGCTGACGGACGAATTCGAGTGCATTTGAACGAGCGATTAAGATAGCGGGATAACACGATCATGGCGGCAACTGTCGAGACAATCGAACAGGTCGAGCAGCTCGGAACCGAGAAATACAAGTACGGTTTCGTCACCGACATCGAGTCCGAGATGGCTCCGAAGGGTCTCAGCGAAGAGGTGATCCGCTTCATTTCGGCGAAGAAGGAAGAGCCGGAATGGATGCTGGAATGGCGCTTGAAGGCCTACGAGCATTTCAAGACCATGGAAGAGCCGGACTGGGCAAAGGTCGAGTATACACCCATCGATCTGAGCGATATCTATTACTACGCCGCGCCGAAGATCAAGGACCGGCCAAACAGCCTGGACGAGGTCGATCCGGAGCTGCTGCGGACCTACGAGAAGCTCGGCATTCCGCTGAAAGAGCAGGAAGTTCTGGCCGGCGTGGTTGCGGTGGACGCGGTGTTCGATTCCGTGTCTGTCGCGACGACCTATCGCAAGAAACTCGCCGAATACGGCGTCATCTTCTGCTCCATTTCGGAAGCCATCAAGGAGCATCCGGAGCTGGTGAAGAAGTATCTCGGCTCGGTCGTCCCGTATTCCGACAACTACTTCGCGACGCTGAACTGCGCCGTCTTCACCGACGGCTCCTTCGTCTACATCCCGAAGGGCGTGCGCTGCCCGATGGAACTCTCCACATATTTCCGCATCAACGCGGAAAACACCGGACAGTTCGAGCGCACCCTGATCATTGCCGAAGAGGGCTCCTACGTCTCCTATCTGGAAGGTTGCACAGCCCCGCAGCGTGACGAGAATCAGCTCCATGCCGCCGTGGTTGAGCTGGTCGCGATGAAGGAAGCGGAGATCAAGTATTCGACGGTGCAGAACTGGTATCCGGGCGATGATACCGGTGCCGGGGGCATCTACAACTTCGTGACCAAACGCGGTGCCTGCCGTGGTGATAGCTCGAAGATCTCCTGGACCCAGGTGGAAACCGGCTCCGCCGTTACCTGGAAATACCCGAGCTGCATCCTGCAGGGCGACAATTCGGTCGGTGAATTCTATTCCGTCGCCATTACCAACAATGCCCAGCAGGCCGATACCGGCACCAAGATGATCCATATCGGCAAGAACACGAAGTCGACGATCATCTCCAAGGGCATCAGTGCGGGCAAGGCGGACAATACCTATCGCGGGTTGGTGAAGGTGCTGCCGGGGGCCGAAGGCGCCCGCAACTACACCCAGTGCGACAGCCTTCTGATCGGCGATCAGTGCGGCGCCCACACGGTGCCCTACATCGAATCCCGCAATCCCTCTGCCCGGATCGAGCATGAGGCGACGACCTCGAAGATCAGCGAGGACCAGCTTTTCTACTGTTCTCAGCGCGGTCTTTCGGAAGAGGACGCGGTCTCGATCATCGTCAACGGATTCTGCAAGGAAGTCATGAAAGAGCTTCCAATGGAATTCGCCGTCGAGGCTCAAAAACTTATCGGTATCAGTCTTGAAGGCAGCGTCGGCTGACGCGCCGGAATATCAAATAATACGCTCGGAGAGAGATATGGCCCTGTTGGAAATCAAGAATCTGCACGCCTCACTGGAAGAGGAAGACAAGGAAATCCTGAAAGGGATCGACCTCGTCATCCAGCCCGGCGAAGTGCATGCGATCATGGGCCCGAACGGGTCTGGCAAAAGCACGCTGTCATACGTGCTGGCTGGCCGCGACGGCTATGAGGTGACCGAAGGTGAAGTAACCTTCGACGGCAAGGATCTGCTCGAGCTGGAAGCGAACGAACGCGCTAATGAAGGCGTCTTCCTGGCTTTCCAGTATCCGGTGGAAATTCCGGGCGTTCCGGGCATGACATTCCTGCGTGAAGCGCTGAATTCCAAGCGCAAGTATCACGGCGAGGAAGAGCTGGACGCGATGCAGTTCCTCAAGCTCGTACGCGAGAAGGCGAAGGCGCTCGAAATGGGCGACGACATGCTGAAACGCGCCGTGAATGTCGGCTTCTCCGGTGGTGAGAAAAAGCGGAACGAGATCCTGCAGATGGCGGTACTTGAGCCGACCCTTTGCGTCCTGGACGAGACCGATTCCGGCCTTGATATCGATGCCCTGAAGATCGTTGCCGACGGCGTGAACGCGCTGCGCAACGAGAATCGTGGCATGCTGCTGATCACGCACTATCAGCGCCTGCTCGACTATATCCAGCCGGACTTCGTGCATGTCATGGCGGCAGGCAAGATCCAGCGTTCGGGCGGCAAGGAACTCGCGCTTGAGCTCGAGGAAAAGGGCTATGCCGATTTCACCGGCAAGGCTGCCTGAACAGGTTCGGAGAACGAGACATGCCGAACGATATGGCAAATGACAATGCGTTGCTGAAGGCTTTCAGCGCGATGCACGTTGACGGTGCGCCGGACTGGTTCGGGGCGGTTACAGCTGCGGGTGCGGAGACATTCGAAACCCTCGGCCTGCCGACCAACCGGACGGAAGCTTGGAAGTATACCAGCCTTCGCGGACTCGGCGGCCTTGCCTTCGCGGCGCCGTCGGCTGATCTGGAACCAGTTGAGATTCCGCGCGACAGCGTCGCGGACATCAAGGGGATTGAGATCGTCCTGGTGAACGGCCGGCTCGACGAAAGCCGGTCGGCGCTCGACAATCTGCCTGTCGGCCTGGCGATCACGCCCCTGTCGAAGGCGATGGAACGGGACGGCGGAGCCGTCAAACATGCGCTCCAGGACGAGAGCGCTATCGACGGCTTGCCGCTTGCGGCCCTCAGCACGGCCGGGATTACCGGCGGCGTGCTGATCGAGGTCGCCAGGAACGCCGATATCGCAAAGCCGATCCACATCATCTCCATTGGCACCGCCGGTGACGAGCCGGTTGCTTTCGCGCCGCGCAATGTTGTCTGGGTTGGTGCGAACGCCAAGGCGACGTTGGTCGAAAGCCATGTCGGTGTGGGCGAGGGCAGCTATTTTTCCAATTCCGTGACCCATGTCACGGTCGAGGACGAGGCGATCTTCCATCATTACAAGCTGCAGAATGAGGCCCGTTCGGCCTATCACGTGGCCATGACCCATGTGACGTGCGGCGAGAAGGTTATCTACGACAACTTCGCCCTTTCCTGCGGCTCCAAGCTGGCCCGGAACGAGATCCGCGGCAAGCTTGACGGCTCCGAGATCCTTTATGCGGTGAACGGCGTCTACATGGCGGCGGCCAACCAGCATCTCGACAACACAACCTTCATCGAGCATGCCAAGCCGAACAGCCAGTCGCGCGAAATCTACAAGGGCGTTCTGGACGAAAACGGACGCGGCGTCTTCCAGGGCAAGATCCTGGTGCAGCGCCCGGCGCAGAAGACTGACGGTTACCAGATGAACCGGGCCCTGTTGCTGTCCCGCAAGGCGGAAATCGACAGCAAGCCGGAGCTGGAAATCTATGCCGATGACGTAAAGTGCAGCCACGGCGCAACGGTGGGCGAACTTGATGATAATCAGCTCTTCTACCTGAAAGCCCGCGGCATTGCGGAACACGACGCCCGCAATATGCTGATCGAGGCTTACCTCCGCGATGCGCTGGAAGAAATCCGGATGGATTCCGTTGCCCAGGCCTTCGGTGCGAAAATTACCGACTGGCTGGCGGAGCGCGCGAAAAGAGAGGACGCGGCGTCATGAGCGAGGCAGGGTACGACGTTGACCTGATCCGGCAGGATTTCCCGATCTTGTCGACGGAAGTTCGCGGCAAGCCGCTGGTGTATCTCGACTCGGCAGCGTCGGCTCAGAAGCCGCGTCAGGTAATTGAAGCCGTGACGCGGATGTATGAGGCGGAATATTCGAACGTCAATCGCGGTCTGCATTATCTGAGTGAGCTCGCGACAGCGCGTTACGAAGGCGCGCGTGAGAAGGTTCAGGCCTTCATCAATGCCAAGCACAGCCACGAGATCGTCTATACCCGTGGCACCACCGACGCGCTTAACCTCGTTGCACAATCCTATGCCCGTGCCTTCCTTGAGGAAGGCGACGAGATCATCATCACCACGATGGAGCATCACTCCAACATCGTGCCGTGGCAGATGATTCGGGACGAGAAGGGGCTGGTGCTCAAGGCCGCCGATGTCGACGAGGAGGGGGCGTTTCACCTCTCCGCGCTGGAAGCTCTGATCACGGATCGGACGAAGATCATCTCCGTGCCGCATGTCTCGAACGTACTCGGGACCGTCCTGCCGGTGAAGGAGATCGCCGCGCTGGCCCACAGGGCCGGTGCGATCCTGGTCGTGGACGGGGCGCAGGGCGTCACACATATGCCGGTTGACGTGGTCGATATCGATTGTGATTTCTACGCTTTCTCCGGGCACAAGCTCTACGGTCCGACCGGGATCGGTATCCTTTACGGTAAGGAAGCGTTGCTGGAGAAAATGCCGCCGGTGCAGGGCGGCGGCGACATGATCAACACGGTTACGATTGCGAAATCGACCTGGGCGGACCTGCCGCACAAGTTCGAGGCGGGAACGCCGCCGATCGTCCAGGCATACGGTCTCGGGGTTGCGGTCGACTATGTTAATGCCATTGGCATGTCGGCAATCGGTGCGCATGAGGCCGACGTGCTGACATACGCGACCCAGCGTCTGGCCTCTGTCGAGGGGCTGCGCCTGATTGGCACGGCGCCGGGCAAGGCGAGTGTGTTGTCCTTCGTCATGGATTGCGCCCATCCGCACGATATTTCGACGATCATCGACCAGGCCGGTGTTGCGGTGCGCGCCGGGCACCATTGCGCCCAGCCCTTGATGGAGCGGTTCGATGTGCCGGCCATGGCCCGGGCCAGTCTCGGCCTTTACAACACCCGTCAGGACATCGACGCACTCGTCGACAGTCTGGAAAAGGTGAGGGAGATCTTTTCGTGATGCAGCCTGGACCCGGAATGCATGACTTTCTGGATATCCCGCCGCCGGAAGAAGGCATCGTTGCCGAAGTGGGTGAGCCGCTTGCCGAAGGCGTGCGTGTAGCCACGGAAGATGAGATCATCCTCGCATTGAAAGAAGTCTACGATCCGGAAATCCCGGTCGATATCTACGAGCTGGGATTGATCTACGAGATCGATATCAAGGATAATGGCGATGTCAAAATTCTGATGACGCTAACAGCGCCGGCCTGTCCGGTTGCCGGACAGCTTCCAATTGATGTTGGTGAGAAAGCTGCCAGCGTCAAAGGTGTTGGCCGGGTGCAGGTAGAGTTGAGCTGGGAGCCGGCCTGGACACCGGAACGGATGAGCGACGAGGCCCGCCTCGCACTCAACATGTTCTAGAATTTGATCCAGATCATCACTATATAATGACGACAGGCTAGACAGAGGAAAGAGACAACATGTTTCAGCCCGGTAAAGCCCCGATCACATTGACGGACGCTGCCGCGGAAAGGGTCAAGTCCCTGATGGCGGCAAAACCCGAGGACGGTGTTCTTGGACTGCGCGTTGGCGTGAAAGCCAAGGGATGCTCCGGCCTCAGCTATTTCGTCGAGTACGCCAAAGAGCGGAAAAAATTCGAGGACATGGTCGAGGACAAGGGTGTCACCATTTTTGTCGACCCGACATCCGTGATGTTCATCCTCGGCTCCGAAATGGATTTCCAGGAAGACAAATATTATTCGGGCTTCGTCTTCAATAACCCGAACGAAGAAAGCCGCTGCGGCTGTGGCGAGAGCTTCAACGTCGCTTCCTGAGTTTGAAGTCCTTCCAGTAAGCTTCCCATAGGCTGAGTCCGTGCGGGATATTCTCGGTCTTTGCGCTGCAAAGATCCCTTGACCGACGTGCCGTATAGGCCTCCCCTATAATCAGAATGCTGCGCTCGCGAACAAAGGCCTGTGCGACACGGCCCGGACTCGAGAGAGGCGCACGTCATTTGAAGATGTGAGGTCGCGATGCCCGATGAGACGCGTCTGGATTCCAAGGTTGAAGACGGCAAGGACGCGCCGCTGCGCGAGAATATCCGGCTCCTGGGGCGCCTGCTCGGCGACACTGTCAGGGAGCAGGAAGGTCAGGATGTTTTCGATATCATCGAGAATATCCGGCAGACCTCGATCCGCTTTCATCGCGATGACGAACTGACGGCGAAGCAGGAACTCGAGAGCATTCTCGAGCGTCTGAACCCGGACCAGTCGGTACAGGTGATTAGGGCATTCAGTTACTTCTCGCACCTCGCGAATATCGCCGAGGACCTTCATCACACCCGCCGGAACCGGGCACACGACATTGCCGGTTCAGCCGCCCGTGGAGGAACGATCGAAGCGGCACTCGGCCGTGCTGCCGAAGCCGGGTTTTCGGCCGGCGGTCTTGAAGCTTTCTTCCGGAACGCATTGGTGAGCCCGGTGCTGACAGCGCATCCGACGGAAGTGCGCCGCAAGAGCACGATGCGCCGTGAGATGGCTGTCGCCGATCTCATCGCCAAGCTGGAACGGGGACCGTGGACGGCGGAAGAGGCGGAGGATATCGACGCCAAGCTCGGCCGGGCGATCCTCACGCTCTGGCAGACCAATCTGCTACGCCAGAGCCGGCTTGATGTGGCGGATGAGGTCGAAAACGGCCTGACATATTACGACTACACATTCTTTCGGGAGTTGCCGCGTCTCTATTGCCGTCTCGAAGACCGGATTTCCGCCATGGATACGACCATGGACGGGAGCGAGCAGCCCGTCGAGCTGGCGTCTTTCCTGCGTATCGGCAGCTGGATCGGCGGCGACAGGGACGGCAATCCGTTCGTAACTGCTGCTGTCGTAGAGCGCACCCTGCAGATGCAGAGCGAGCGCGTGCTCGGCTTTTATAGGTCGGAGCTTCAGAAGCTGGAGGACGAGCTCTCCCTCTCGCTGCGTATCGTATCGGTATCGGAGGAGCTGGCCGCACTTGCGGTCAACGCGGACGACGTCTCGCAACACACCGTGCTGGAGCCTTATCGCCGTGCGCTCTCGGGTATCGGCAGCCGGGTTGCGGCAACGCTGGACGCCGTGAAGGAGCCTTTGCCGACTGATGTGTTGCCCGCGCACGGAATACCGCCCGTGGCGAGCGAAGAGCGCTCCGCATTCGTCAAATATGAGAGCCCTGAAGCCCTGCGCGCGGACCTGGACATTGTGCATGCCTCTTTGGTCGCGCATGGCTCTCGCCAACTGACCGAAGGGCGTCTGCGCCGCCTGCGGCGTGCAGTCGATTGCTTCGGCTTCCATCTTGCCACCCTGGACATGCGGCAAAACTCGGAGGTGCATGCCCGTACCGTGGGGGATCTGCTGCAGGCGGTTGGGGCGGTGCCCGACTACACGGCTCTGAAAGAGGATGAGCGGGTTGCTCTGCTCTCATCGGAGCTGGGCAATCTCCGCCCGCTCCTGCGTCCATTCGAGAACTATTCGGAGGAAACCGAGAAGGAGCTGGCGATCTTCAGGGCTGCTTCGGCGGCACACAGGCGCTATGGACCGCGTGCGATTACCACCGCGATCATCTCCAACACCCAGAGCGTCTCGGATCTGCTTGAACTGGCAATCCTTCTGAAGGAGGTCGGCCTCGTCACGCCGGAAGGCCGAAGCGCCGTCAATATCGTCCCGCTGTTCGAGACCATTGAGGATTTGCGCAATTGCGTCGGCATCATGGACCGGCTCCTGTCAATCCCGGCCTATCGCGCTCTGGTGGATGATCTTGGCGGCGTTCAGGAAGTCATGCTTGGTTATTCCGACAGCAACAAGGACGGCGGCTATCTGACGTCCGGCTGGGAGCTCTACAAGGCCGAGATCGCGTTGATCGAGCTGTTCCGGCATCACAATGTCCGGCTGCGCCTGTTTCATGGCCGTGGCGGCACTGTCGGGCGCGGCGGCGGTCCGAGTTTCGAAGCCATTCTGGCCCAGCCGGCCGGTGCGGTGGACGGTCATATCCGCCTGACAGAGCAGGGCGAGATCATCTCCAGCAAGTACACGAACCCGGATCTTGGGCGTAGAAACCTGGAGATCCTTGCCGCCGCATGCCTTGAAGCCTCGCTGTTGCGGCCGGATCGGGACGATGTTCCGTCTGAATTTCTGGAGGCCATGGAAGAGCTCTCGGCCAGCGCTTTCAAGGCCTATCGCGCGCTGGTCTATGAAACCCCGCGCTTCGACGAGTATTTCTGGGGTTCGACGGTCATCAATGAAATTGCCACTCTCAACATCGGCTCGCGCCCAGCGTCCCGGAAGAAACTCGGAAAGATAGCCGATCTGCGTGCCATTCCCTGGGTTTTCAGCTGGTCGCAATGCCGCCTGATGCTGCCCGGATGGTACGGCTTCGGAAGTGCCTTCCAGTCATGGCTGGAAGCACATCCGGATGATGGACTGGACCGCCTTCGGGCGATGTATCGGGAGTGGCCGTTCTTCAAGGCGCAGCTTTCAAACATGGCGATGGTTCTGTCCAAGACCAATATCGCGATCGCATCGCGCTATGCCGATCTGGTTGAAGACGGGGAATTGCGGGATGCGATTTTCCAGCGGATTCGCGATGAAAGGGAAGCCTCCATCGAGGCTCTGCTCCAGATCATGCAGGATGAAACCCTGCTCGATGGGAACCCTCTGTTGTCACGGTCGATCTCGAACCGTTTCCCCTATCTCGATCCGCTGAACCACCTGCAGGTCAATCTGCTCCGCGACTATCGCCGTGATGCGGAGGACCCGAAGGTGCTGCGTGGTATCCAGCTTACGATCAACGGGATCGCAGCAGGGCTCCGCAACAGCGGCTGAGCGGCAAGAGGCTCAACGGAAAATATTTCAGCCTTCCATCCCGGTGGGCGGTTCCGGTTATACTCCTTCGTCAGCCAAAGCTGCGAAGCTTCCAGCCAGTGTGAACAGGCGCCACAGGCACAGCCTGTCGATTTGCCTTGTGTCCGCAGCCAATAGTTCCATATTTATCGAACAAAGCAATAAGCGGGGTGCGCCACCCGGCGCTGCCCGACAGGAAGTTTTATGTCACGTCGACCGACCGCTAATCTGACCGAGTCCGATCCGCCGGCGACTGCCGACCTTGATACGATAAAATCCCTGCTGCCCTATCTTTGGCCGAAAGGTCAGTTCGAGATGCGGGCGCGGGTGGTGGTGGCAATTGCCTGCCTTGTTCTGGCAAAGGCGGCGTCGGTCTATGTCCCGATCCTCTACAAGGAAGCGGTCGACCTGATCTCGGGTGACAAGTTCGATTTCACCGTCCTGTTGTGGATCATTGTTGCTTACGGCATGACGCGCCTTGGCCAGCAGGCCTTCGCCCAGTTGCGCGAGTTCTTCTTTGCCCGTGTCGCCCAACGAGCGATCCGGGCTGTTGCCATCAAGACGTTTCGGCACTTGCACCGGCTGTCGCTGCGCTTCCATCTGGATCGCCAGACCGGCGGGCTGACCCGGGTGATCGAACGGGGCACGAAGGCCATCGAGTTCCTGCTCAACTTCATGCTCTTCAACATCCTGCCGACGCTGTTCGAGATCTTCCTGGTCTGCGGTGTGCTCTGGTGGATGTTCGACTTCCGCTATGCCATCGCCACTTTTGGAACCATCTTTTCCTACATCACCTTCACCATGCTGGTGACGGAATGGCGGCTGAAGATCCGGCGCCGGATGAACACGATGGATAACCGCGCGAACACCCGCGCGGTCGACAGCCTGCTGAACTACGAGACGGTCAAATATTTCGGCAACGAGACGCATGAGGAGGAGCGCTACGACCGCTCCATGCGGAGCTACGAGGACGCGGCCGTCAAAAGCCGGACCAGCCTGTCACTGGTCAATGTCGGTCAGGGCGGGATCATCGCCGTCGGGCTGATGGTCGTCATGGCGCTTGCGGGCGGCGATATTGCGACCGGTAAGGCGACGGTCGGCGATTTCGTGATGGTGAATACTTACCTGATCCAGCTCTATATGCCGCTGAATTTCCTCGGTTTTGTTTACCGCGAGATAAAACAGTCCCTGACAGACATGCAGCAGATGTTCCTGCTGCTCGATGAGGAGGCGGAGATCGAGGACGCAGCGGACGCGAAAGATCTTGTGGTCGAGAAAGGCGCGGTTCGGTTCGATAACGTGAAGTTCGGTTATTCGGCCGAACGCGGCATTCTGAAGGGGATCAGCTTCGATGTACCGGCAGGCAAGACCGTTGCGTTGGTCGGCCCCAGCGGTGCCGGAAAATCGACCATCTCCCGGCTGCTGTTCCGCTTTTACGATATCGACGATGGCGCGATTCTGATCGACGGTCAGGATATCCGCTCAGTCACGCAAGAGAGCCTGAGGCGGGCTATCGGGATCGTTCCGCAGGACACTGTGCTGTTCAACGATACGATCTATTACAACATCGCCTACGGCCGGCCCGATGCAAGCACAGCCGAAATCGAGGAGGCTGCCCGTCTGGCCCGGATTCATGATTTCGTCGTAAGCCTGCCGGACGGGTATGAAAGCACGGTTGGTGAGCGCGGCCTGAAACTGTCGGGTGGTGAAAAGCAACGTGTCGCAATTGCCCGGACATTGCTGAAACAGCCGAAGATCTTCCTGTTCGATGAAGCGACATCGGCGCTCGACAGCCAGACGGAAAAGGCGATCCAGAACAGCCTCTCCGAGGTCAGCCAGGACTACACCACTCTGGTCATCGCCCACCGGCTTTCGACCGTGGTTGATGCGCATGAGATTATTGTGCTGCGCGACGGCGAGATCGCCGAGCGCGGCAATCATGATTTGCTGCTCTCGCAGGATGGAATTTATGCGGCGATGTGGCGGCAGCAAATGCGGGAAAGTTCGGAAGATCAGCAGGCGATTGAAAAACTGGACGTGGCCGAGGTCAATGCCTAAGGCTTTCTGGGGTTGATCAAGAATCGTGAACGGAACCATGACAGTTTATAGCCGCGCCAAACCTAGTTCTCGTTATACGGCGTTGCTAGAGCTCTATAGGTCAATGCACGCAGAAGGATTTGAACGTGATGAGGGTGGCGTTATTGCGCATGTATGCGCCGAAGAAGCGTATCCGGGGCAGCAGTTGTTGTCTCATATCGGCCGAATACGGGAGCTGATCAACATGCACGATGCTACAACCGTTTTGGATTATGGTTGTGGCAAGGGAGGGCAATATCACTCCGTCCAGTTGCGCGATCAGAATGGAAAAACCGGCACTGTTCAACAGTTTTGGGGCGTCTCGGAGATCAGGCTATACGATCCGGGTGTACCGTCATTCTCGAGCCTTCCCGAGACTGCGTCGGACGGTGTTGTTTGCACCGATGTCCTTGAACATATCCCCGAAGCTGATTTGCCTTGGGTTATCGATGAACTATTCAGCCTATCCCGGAAATTCGTTTACGCCGCCATCGCGTGCTATCCGGCGCGAGCCATTCTTCCAAACGGGGACAACGCACACGAGACAGTGCGGCAGCCGGATTGGTGGCAGGCATTATTCACCAAAGTTGGGCGTGATTATCCCGGAGTTGTCGCTGTGCTGGAATGCGAAACGGTAAAGTAGGGGGCTGATTCACGGCCCGCCCATATGTGGATCAAAACGGCAGCGGCAGTGATCATAATAAACTGCGGCTTTGATCGGGAAGATCAGGTGGCCCGATAACGGGATCGGAACGATCCTTGCGAATTTCCGTCCGTCTATCGACGGTTTATTATGCGAACCCCATAGTCCTCCCGATATCATCCGTTTTCAGGAGGCCGCAATGGGCCTGGTAGAGCCACAGAACAAGATCGAAACCCTGCGTGAGCTGGAGAAGAAAGTTCTCTGGCTCGCCATGTGGATGATCCATAACGCGAACCATGTCCGGCCCTCCCGCGACGGGATCAAGGTTGGCGGGCACCAGGCCTCCTGCGCTTCTGTCTCGACCCTGATGACGGCGCTCTATTTCGACGTCCTGAAACCGCAGGACCGGGTCGCGGTGAAGCCGCATGCGAGCCCGGTCTTCCATGCTATCCAATACATGTTGGGCCGGCAGGACCAGTCCGCGCTGGAGAGCTTCCGGGCACTCGGCGGGGCGCAGTCCTATCCCTCGCGGACCAAGGACCGTGACGAGGTGGATTTCTCCACGGGCTCTGTCGGTCTTGGCGTGGCCATGACGTTGTTCGCCTCCATGGTGCAGGATTATGTGCGGCTGCATCACCTTGTGCAGGATCAGGGCCTGCAGCAGCAGCCGGCTGGCCGCATGATCGCTGTCATGGGCGACGCGGAGCTGGATGAGGGTAATATCTACGAGGCTATGCTGGAGGGCTGGAAATACGACGTCCGGAATCTCTGGTGGGTGATCGACTACAATCGCCAAAGCCTGGATGGTGTGGTCTCGGATGGCTTGTTCCAGAAGATCCGGCAGTTTTTCGGCACGGTCGACTGGAACGTCAACATGCTGAAATACGGCAAGAAGCTGGAGCGTGTGTTCCTGGAGCCCGGCGGCGAGGTGCTGCGAAACTGGATCGATGATTGTCCGAACGATCTCTACAGCGCCCTGACCTTCAAGGGGCAGGCCGGCGGTGACACGACCTGGCGGGATCATCTGAAGCGCGACCTGCACGGGGTCAAGGGCATCAAGTCGATCCTCGACGATCATGACGACGAGACCCTGCATGCTTTGATGACCAACCTCGCCGGGCACGACATGGAAGCGGTGTTGGACGCTTTCCACGGAGTTTCAGACGATAGCCCGCAATGTTTCATCGCCTACACGGTGAAGGGCTTCAACACGCCGCTCGCCGGACACAAGGACAACCACGCGGGCCTGATGACGCCGGACCAGATGGAGCTGTTCCGGTCTCATATGGGAGTGCCGGAAGGGGATGAGTGGGACCCGTTCGCCAGTCTCGAGATGCCTGCGGAAGAGGTGCGGGACTATCTCGCCGGTGTTTCCTTCAACCGGGGCGGATCACGGATCCATCATGCAGCCAAGGTCGAGTTGCCGGAGAGCATCGTGCTGAAGCGCGCGGCGAAGACATCGACGCAGCAGGCCTTTGGCGCCGTGCTGAACGAGCTGGCGCGGGGCAACTCTGCGCTTGCCTCTCGCATCGTCACCACGTCGCCGGACGTGACGGTCTCGACCAATCTCGGCCCCTGGGTGAACCAGCGCGGTATCTTTAGCCTCGACATGCGGAACGACGTCTTCCGGGACGAGAAGGTGGCGTCTGCGCAGAAATGGCTGCGGCATGGTGGCGGACAGCATTTCGAGCTCGGTATCGCGGAGAGCAATCTGTTTCTGATGCTGGCCTCGCTCGGCTTATCCGGGCCGCTATTCGGCACACGGCTGCTGCCGGTCGGTACGCTCTACGATCCGTTCATCGCGCGCGGTCTCGATTCACTGAACTACGCCTGCTACCAGGGCGCCCGCTTCATGGTGGTGGCAACCCCGTCCGGGATATCGCTCGCTCCGGAAGGTGGGGCGCACCAATCCGTTTCGACACCGCTGATCGGCATGGGCCAATCTGGCCTGCTGAGCTTCGAGCCAGCCTATGCGGACGAGGTGGCGGAGATCATGGCCTGGGGCTTCAACTACATGCAGGCGGATGATGGCGGGGCGGTCTATCTCCGGCTTTCGACACGGCCGCAGGAACAGCCCGAGAGGGAGATGACCGCCGATCTCAGGCACGACATTGTCTCTGGTGGTTACTGGCTGCTTGAGCCGGACCCGCAGGCACCGGCCGTGATCGTCTATACAGGTGCGGTGGTTCCGGAAGTGCTGCAGGCCCGCGAGATGCTGGAGGAAGAGCTGCCGGGTGTCGGTGTGCTCGCGGTCACCAGTGCGGACCGGCTCTATGCTGACTGGCAGGCGCGCGTGCGCCGTCCGGACGCCCCTGTTCCGCATCTGGAGAAACTGATGGGCGGGCTCGGCCCGGAAACCAGGATCATCACCGTGCAGGATGGTCATCCGGCAAATTTGAGCTGGATCGGCAGCGCGCTTGGCCGTCGGTTGTTCCCTCTTGGTGTCACCACGTTCGGCCAGTCCGGCGATCTGCCGGATCTTTACCAGACGCATGGCATCGACGCCGAAGCCATCATGGATGCGGTGGCGGCAGCCTGTGTCGACAAGGCGCGCGGAACGCCGATGGCTGTTTGAGTCTCAGGAAAACACCGCTTTCAGCTTGTAGCGTGGAACCGGATGGTCCCAATCGCTGCCTTCGAGCAGCCGGGCGGCGGCGTACCCCCAGTCGTCCGAGCCTTTAGCTCCCTTGCCGTTACCGCAGATGGCAACGGCAAGTCGGTCGCCGGCGACATAGTCGATATATGGCAGGCCCGAGGTGCTGAAGGTGGTCACGCAGGTATCCGTGTGCCGGTCAGGGCAGTCCTTCAGAACCGGGATGACGCCCTCGAAGACGTCCGTAAGTTCCAGCCGGTTGCGCTCTGAGCCCTTGGATTTGAACCAGTCTGTCAGGTCGTCGACGGTTGCCAGTTGAGCATCGGCTTCCGTTCCGATGCCGATTTTCACATAGAGATGCCCGTCCGGGTACCGGATAGGAGGCAGGATGTAGGAGCCTGCATACCGGTCGATGATGGTGGGCATGCCGTGCAATGCCTCGGCAGCAGGTTCTGTGACCCGGATCAGCAGGATGGTGCGGGCATAGACCGTCGTAGCCAGCGGCCTCGGCAGCAGCTTCATGGCTGTCGTGTAGCCGCCGGTCGCGACCAGGACCCGTTCTGCCGTAAGGGTCTGTCCGTCATCTGTGGTGACGCTGACATGGCTGCTCTGGACATCGATCTTTGTGACGGCGGCGTTGATGGTCTCGGCGCCCTGTTTTTTGGCGATTGTCGTCTGCGCCTTGACCAAAGCGCGCGGGCTGATATGGCCGGCGGTCTCCGTCTCCCGGATGCCCGCGCAATCGTCGGGTAGCGAGAGGAATGGATAGAGCTCGCGCATCTCGTTTGCGCCGATCACGGTGGCGTTCCCGCCATTCTCCCGTGCGAGTGTGACGGCCGGTTTGATAACGGGGTCTTCCGAGCCGACGATTTTGAGAAACCCGGCGGGGGTGAAGAAGGTGATGCCGCTCTCGGCTTCGATTTCCGGATAGCGGCCGATGGAGCGGGCAGCGGTAATCGACCATTCGGGCTCCGGATCGAAAATCCGGGTCAGGCGGCCTTCGTCGTAATGGCTGCCGAATACGCCTGAGTGAGTTTGCCTGTCCGCAGGTTCATCCGGGCCGATGACGGCGACTCCATCCTGCCAGGAGGAAAGATGGCGCGCGGCTGCGGAGCCGATCAGGCCACGGCCGACGATGATATGGCGGTACATGAGATATTCTCCGGCAAACTCAGAGCCGGAATCCTAGTGCCGATCGTGGATCACTTCCAGTGCCCGTGTCGTACCAGCGTAAACATCCATTGTTCACGAACAAACGGATCGCCGGATCAAATGCGACTCTGGTTAAATCACCAGATGCGGCAGTGCCGCGGTCAGCCAGACCAGAACATTGAAAACAATCGCGCCAAGAACGACGCAAGAGCGTTTCAGATTTCCAGCTTCGATGGCCATGACCTTCTCCCCCGTGTCACTCTGCTGTCCAATATAGACGAACAGAGACACCTTCATGTGAACAGCCTAGGAGCCGTCCGACGTTCTGCAAAAGAAATTCTCGTGATCAATCGTGACCGTATTGTGGCAAGAAAAGACCAGCTATCGTTGAGCTAGTATCCCTAACTTGACAGGGTGGAGTGCGAGTTCGACAGAGTGTCGGGAAACTGCCTCAAATCTCAATCAGGGAGGACACCATGCTGATTGGCGTGCCCAGAGAAATAAAGTCGGATGAAAACCGGGTCGGATTGATCCCGTCCAGCGTCCGGGAGCTGGTTCATCATGGTCATAAGGTTCTTGTCGAGACCCATGCCGGCTATGGCATCGGTCTCGATGATGACCGGTATATCGCCGCCGGTGCCGAAATCGCGGGAACTGCGGATGAGGTGTTCTCCAAGGCGGACATGATCGTGAAGGTGAAGGAGCCGCAGGCAGCTGAATGCAAGATGCTGCGCGAGGGACAGATCCTTTTCACCTATCTGCATCTGGCGCCGGATCTGGCACAGACCAAGGGCCTGATCGAGAGCGGGGCGATAGCAATCGCTTATGAGACCGTCACCGGTGCCCGCGGCGGCCTGCCTCTATTGGCGCCGATGAGCGAAGTTGCGGGGCGGATGGCGATACAGGCCGGCGCCCACTGCCTTGAGAAGGCGCAAGGCGGCAGCGGAACCCTGCTTGGCGGTGTGCCGGGTGTTCCGGCGGGCAATGTCGTTGTCATCGGCGGCGGTGTGGTCGGGACCAACGCGGCGCGTATGGCGATGGGGCTGGAAGCCAAGGTGACGGTCATCGACCGCAGTCTTGAGCGGCTTTATGAACTCGACCTCCAGTTCGGGCCGATGCTGAACACGATCTATTCGACGGTGGATGCGATCGAAGAGCATGTGATAGCCGCGGATCTGGTGGTCGGTGCTGTATTGGTCCCGGGGGCTGCCGCGCCGAAACTGGTAACGGATGCGCTGGTCGCGAAGATGCAGCGTGGCTCCGTCCTTGTTGATGTGGCGATTGATCAGGGTGGCTGCTTCGAGACCTCACGCGCGACGACCCATCGGGAGCCGACCTACATGGTCCATGATGTGGTTCATTATTGCGTCGCTAACATGCCCGGAGGCGTTGCGCGGACATCGACCTTTGCGCTGAACAATGCCACGCTGCCGTTCGTGCTGGCTCTGGCAGATAAGGGACACCGCCAGGCACTTGCCGATGACCTGCATCTGATGCAGGGGCTGAACGTTCACCGTGGCGAGATCACCTACAAGGCTGTCGCGGACTCGCACGGTATGGGTTTCAAGAGGCCGCAGGAGGCGCTGGGATTGTAGGAGCCAGCTCGGTCTATTTCGATAGGCCGAGCAGGTCCCGCATCTTGAACCAGGCCATGCCGAGGGCAAGCAGGGCTGTCCGGGCAGGGCCTCCAGGAAAGCGCAGGTTCGGCAGCCGGGCGAACATATCGAGTCGCTCGGCATCGCCCGCCACGGCTTCTGCGATGATCTTGCCGGCAAAACCGGTCAGGGCCAGACCGTGCCCGGAGAAACCCTGCGCGTAGTAGATATTGCTGCCGATCCGTCCGAAATCAGGCATCCGGCCGGTGGTGATGGCGATTTTTCCGGACCAGGCATGGTCGATCACAACATCGCTCAGTTCCGGATAGACCTTGGCCATACACCGGCGCAGGGCATCCGCCGCATTCGTGATGGGCCGACCGGAATAACTGGCGAGTCCGCCGAACAGCAGGCGATTATCGACAGTCCTCCGGAAATAGTTGAGTGCGGTATTCGAGTCCGCAACAGCCTCTTCTCCGGGCAGGATGCGGGAGGCTTGATCAGCACTTAGCGGGGCCGTGGCGGCAACGGCGCTGAGCACGGGGGCGACGCGGTAACGGATTTCCGGCACGAGAGCATCGAGATATGCATTGCCGGCCAGCACCAGCATTCGCGCTTTGACGCGGCCGGTATCGGTTTCGACTGTGACCGTCGCGCCCTTCTGGATAGCGAGGGCCCGGCTTTCCTCGAAGAGCTTGGCCCCGGCATTCTGGGCGGCTCGTGCCAGACCGTAGAGGTAGGCGAGTGGGTTCATATGCCCGCTGCCCTGTTCCAGCAGTGAAGCGCTATAGAGTTGTGAGCCGGTTGCCGCTTCCGTCTCGGCGCGGTTCAGCATTTTGAGATCGGTGAAACCGTAGGTTTTTGACCAGGACTCGGCCATCTCCTCGAGGCCGCGCTCCTGCCGGTTGTTCAGGGCTGCGTGAATATAGCCGCGGCGGTAATCCGCCTCGATGGCGTGGCGGGCGATGCGGACCTGTATATCCTCGATGGCTTCGTTGGCCATGGCCCATAAGCGCTGCGCCGCATCCATTCCGGCGGCACGTTCGAACGCCTCCATGCCACAGCTATAGCCCATGCAGATTTGACCGCCGTTGCGGCCTGAGGCACCGTCGCCGATCCGACCGGCTTCGAGCAGGACCGTGTTGAATCCGCGCTCCGCCAGATGCAGGGCTGCCGAGACACCGGTCAGGCCGCCGCCGATGATGCAAATATCTGCGTCGATTTCGCCGTTCAGCTGCGGACGCCGCTCGTCCTCGGATGTGAATGCGTGGTAATAGGTTGCGGTAGTCATTGCGCTTATCCGTTTTCAGATATCGGAGCCCTATCACGCTTGTCGTCCCCGGGCGAGGCGCATGATTATGTTGAAACGGCTCGCGGAGCATTTATGTCAGTCGATCTTAAATCCTGGATCAGTGAAAGACGGATAACGGAAGTCGAATGTATGGTTTCCGACCATGCCGGCATCCCTCGCGGCAAGATCCTGCCCGCGGCGAAATTTCTGGATGGGATTGGAGAACGCGGTCTGCGTCTGCCGGAGGCTATTTTCGGTCAGGACGTGACTGGCAGTTATATCGAGGAAAAGGATCTCGATCCTCGGCGCAGCGACATTTTTCTGGCGCCGCAGGCAGATACGATACGGATGGTGCCTTGGTACAAGGAACCGACGGCCCAGATTATCAACGACGCCTATTATCAGGACGGTCGTCCGGTCGATATATCGCCACGCATGGTGCTGAAAAAAATCCTGCAGCTCTATGCGGACAAGGGCTGGCGCCCGGTCGTCGCGCCGGAGCTGGAGTTCTTCCTCGTCAAGGTGAACCCTGATCCTGATTACCCGCTGGTGCCGCCTATTGGCCGGTCCGGCCGTCCCGAGACTGCGCGTCAGGCATTCGGTATCGACGCGGTGAACGAGTTCGATCCGCTGTTCGAGGATATCTACGACTATTGCGAGGCGCAGGAGATCGATATCGACACGCTGAGCCATGAGTCCGGCGCCGCACAGATGGAGATCAACTTCAACCACGGCGATGCACTCGACCTTGCGGATCAGACCTTCCTATTCAAACGGACCGTCCGGCAGGCGGCGCTGGATCACGGCGTCTACGCCACCTTCATGGCAAAACCCATGCAGGACGAGCCGGGCAGCGCGATGCATGTGCATCAGAGCCTTTACGATGTCACAAACGGCCGGAATCTCTTCGCGAATGAGGACGGCAGCCATTCCGAGGACTTCCTGCACTTCATCGGCGGTCTGCAAAAATATCTGCCGGCGGCCCTGCCGTTTCTTGCGCCGTATGTGAATTCATACCGGCGCCTGATCCCGGATAGCGACGCGCCGATCAACATGCACTGGGGCGTTGATAACCGGACCACCGGTTTGCGGGTGCCGATCTCGAAACCAAACGAGCGCCGGGTGGAGAACCGGGTCGCCGGGGCGGACGTCAATCCTTACCTCGCGATGGCCGCCTCTCTGGCCTGTGGGTATCTCGGCCTGGAAGAGAGGATCGAGCCTTCGGCACCGATCGATACAAGCGCCTATGCGCTTGCCGCGAAGCTGCCGCGTCATCTGGAAGACGCCCTGTTGCGGCTGAACCGGGCCAAGCCGCTGAAGGAAATCATGGGGCAGCGCTTCGTCGATGTCTTCACCTCGGTGAAGCTCGCGGAATCAGCTGCCTATCAGAAGGTTATCAGTGCCTGGGAGCGGGAGTATTTGCTCCTCAATGTCTGATGTGAGTGATCTGGGCCCGGTCCCGACCATCGAAAGCACCGGCGGCTCTGCCGAGTTTCCAGAGATGGCGGACGGGGTCCGTCTCCGCATTGCCCGGTTTCCCGCCCCAGCGGGGAAGGCGGCGGGTACGGTGCTGATGCTGGCCGGTTTCACCGAGTTTATCGAGAAGGGGCTGGAGAGTATTGCGGCCCTCCGTGCCCGTGGTTATGGCGTCATCACGTTCGACTGGCGCGGGCAGGGTCTTTCCGACCGGTTATTGCCGCATCGCCGCAAGGGTCATATCCCCGACATGCAGCACTTTCTCAACGATCTCGAGGAAGTACTGCGGATAACCCGGTTCGCGGATTTGCCGGGACCACACGTCATCATGGGGCATTCCATGGGCGGGCACCTGGCCTTGCGTGCGGCACACGATCATCCGGATCTGTTCGAGCGCGCGGTCCTGTGCGCGCCAATGGCTGACATCCTCACCGGAACCTGGCCGCGAATGGCGGCCTATGGTCTGGCAAAGACGATGGTGCGCCTCGGTCTGGGGGATTGTTTCATTCCCGGAGCAGGGCCTTATGTGCCGGGCCAGATGCGATACGAGAACAATCCGCTGACAACGGACCGGGCCCGCTTCGATCGCATTCATGAGCAGATCGAGATCAACCCGGATGTTGCCCTAGGCGGGCCGACTTTCGCCTGGGTCTATTCGGCGTTTCGGTCGATCCGGCTGGTCAAGCGTCCATCTTATCTTTCGCGCATCCGCATCCCGGTGCTGATCCTGAGCGCCGGACGCGAGCGGATCGTCAGCAATGCGGGGCAGCGGGAAGTCGCCGCGATGCTGCCGGATGCGCGGCTCGTCAGTTTTGCCGAGGGCGAGCATGAGCTTCTGCTGGAATGCGATGCGGTGCGGCATGCCGTCTGGGCCGAGATCGATGGCTTCCTGGAACGCCAGGCCTGACTCGTTTGACGGCTGGGCCGTCTCGATTTGGAATTGAATGAATGGTTTTCTCAGGGATTGGCCGGTGCTTAGATATCCATGAAGGACATCCAGAGTGCCGCTTCCGGAGGAAACCCGTGCTTTTGATCGAACGGCTCTTCGCCAATTTCACGATCTGGCTTTGTGACCTGATGGATCTGACCCAGGTCGATATTGACCGGTACAAGCAACGTGAGCTTGGGCTCAAGGCAACGCCGCAACATGCCGAGAATGAGGAGGCCGCGCGGCGTGCCCAGATCGTGGTGCGTTTCCGGGGGTAGACCTGACCCCAGATTGCACGATGTACTCGGCCCGTCGGGAGGGTGTCCCGACAGGCGGATCAGAACCAGCGCCGGATCAGCCGGAAGGCGATTGGCGCCAGGATGACGATGAAGGCGATGCGGAACAGATGGTGGGTGGCAACGAACGCCACATCCTGGCCGATGCCGAGCGCCACCATGCTCATCTCTGCAAGACCGCCAGGGGCGTAGGCGAGCACCAGTACGTACCAGGGCAGGCCGGTGATGTCCTGCAACAGAAAACCGGCGCCAACGGCGGTAACCAGCAGAATCACCGAGGCACCGAAAGAGGTGCGGATGATCTTCAGGACTTCGCTGACGGCCGTGCCGGCGAAGCGGCAGCCGACGCCGGTGCCGAGCACGACCTGTGCCGCGGCTATGAGCATGCTGGGCGGCGCGCTCTTGCTCAGGCCGGTCAAATGGACGGCCATGCTCAGCACCATGGCGCCAAGGAGCGGCGCGGCTGGTAGCTTCAGACGCATGGCGATGATCGGTCCGATCACCGCGCAACCCGCCATCAGTGCCCATTCATGCATCGGCAGGTCAAAGCCGGAGCCGGGCGGTAGCATGCCGGGTTGCGGGTGGTAGTCGCCAAACATGCGGAACATGAACGGGATAATCATCACCACGATCAGGATGCGGGAGGCATGGGTCAGGGCAATGACCCTTTCATCGCCGCCCATGGCCTTGCCGACGATCACCATCTCGTTCAGGCCGCCGGGAGATGATGAGAAATAGGCGGTGACCGGGTCGTACCGGGCAAAGCGCCGAAGAAAGACCAGGACCAGAACCAGAGCGACGACGCCGTAGACCAGCAGGCCGGTCACCGAGATGGCCCATTTGCCGATATGGTCAAGCAAAGCCGGCGAGAAAGCGCTGCCGAGCATCACCCCGAGAATGGCGACCATGGCCATGCGCACGGTGGACGGCAGGCCGATATTCAGACCGGCAATAGAGCATACCGTCGTCGCGACCATTGCCCCCATCATCCAGGGCAGGGGCAGCTTCAGATAGGCAAAGAGGAAACCGCCCGCGCTGCCGATGGCGAGCGCAAGAAGAGCGCGCTGGATTCCGCCGGGCTTTTTTTCTTTCGGACTGGTGCTGATTGTGGATTCGGATTCAGGTGTGTCGGACGCCTTGGTATCGGTCAATTCTTGATTCACTTCGGCGATCGCCGAACGCTTTCTCGCAGGTCGGGGCACTTGCATACCGGGGCAGGACCGCGATCCTAGAGCAGTTCATTGTCCCTATTCAACAAATCGACCGAGTCTGACAGCTGTCAGGCCGAGGCTCAGGCGCCGGGATGGCATGACGAGGACGCAATTGTCGTGCGGCGTTTGTATGGGTTTATCCCCGTCGATGCCGATTTCAGTGCCCGCCTTCGGGATAACTTCCATGCCGACATAGTCATCGTGAAAAAAGAAGGAATCCGTCGTGACAGTGATCGCATCCGTGATCTCGATGACGGTTTGCGCTGGGGCTGCGGGCAGGCCGACATGGCGCTCCAGGAGATCGTCGTCGATCATTTCCACGGCGTGCAGGAAGCGATAGGTGACGTCTATTGCGACATCGGCGGCGGAACGAGACCAGTGCTGACCACATTCGACAAGCAGGGAGCTGCGAGGGTCCTCGGGATCGTTGAAGAAGCTGTAATCGCGCATTCTGCGGCCGGAAGCATGGCCCGCGTCTTGAACGATCAGGCCCGGTGCGCCGACCCTCTCGGCGAGCAGCCGGCCTTTCTCGTGGCGTCCGGCCAGGACAAGTGGTTCGGTTGCGTTCTGCATGGAGTGGATGTCGAGAAGGAAGTCCGCTTCATCCACGATAGGACGGATTTCGCGCGCTCTTGCCCGTTCAAGACTATGGGTATCGCTATCTAGGATATCGAGATCCCAGACCCGGTTGAAATCCTCATCGATGAATCTCGAGAATGCCGGATAATCAGTCCGGAATTCAGCGTTGGCCGCCACGTTGCAAAAACCGAGCGTAAGCGATCCGACACGTGGTCGAACGTTGTTCCGGAACAGGTCATCCAATGCGATTGCGCCGCAAAGCTCGTTTCCATGGACGAGGGCGGTGATTAGGACTTTCGGGCCAGGGATGCCGGAGTCGAATGTGGTGAAATAGGGTACGCCGCGATTGCCGTCGCGATAGGCCGAAATGTCCGGAGCCTCTATTTCCACGGGATAGTGGATCGGGGCGGTTGCCCGGACGATGTCAGACATACGCGACTTCCTTGATCGGTGCGCTCCGAGCAGGCAACCGGATTAATCTATGATGGTAAACCGAAGACTTTCCCGGCGGCAAGTTGCCTGGACCCGGTCTGGCGTGTCCAGAGCTCTTGCCGCGCCTCATTTTATCGGCCATTCTCCCGTGATCAAAATGGCACCGGGCAGGTATCAAGCCGGGGCAAAATCAAATTGTGATTATTGAACAGGAGGCAGGGATGAAGGCACTGCGCAAGCTAGGCCTGGCGGCCGTGGCGTTGTCCGCGATGACCGCAAATGTGATGGCGGCCGATATCGTTATTGGTATCCGGTCCGAGCCGTCCTCAATGGACCCGTATTTCCACAACCTGACACCGAACAATGCTATGATCGGACAGGTTTTTTCTCGTTTGGTCGACTTCGATTCGAAGCAGCAGATTTTTGGCAGCATTGCCGAGTCGTGGAAAACGGTCAACGACACCACTTGGGAATTCAAGCTGCGTAAGGGGCTGAAATTCCACGATGGTTCCGACCTGACGGTTGATGACGTTATTTATTCCTTCGAGCGCGCTGATGGCTATGAAGGCGGCAATTCCAGCTTCCGGACCTACACCAAGGGTAAGAAGCTGGTGAAGGTCGATGATCTGACTCTGCATATCGTCACCGAAAGGCCGTATCCGCTGATGGCAAACGACATGACGACAGTCATGATCATGTCATCGGAAGCCAAAGGCACGGATAGCTCCGGCAAGAACAAAGGGATCTCGGCGAAGGACTTCAATGACGGCACCGCGACAATCGGTTCGGGTCCCTACAAGTTCGTTGAATGGAAGAAGGGTGAGCATATCATCCTCGAGAAATTCGATGGATATATCGGCGAGATTGCTCAGCCCTGGGACAAGGTGACCTTCAAGTTTATCAAGTCAGAGCCGGCCCGCGTGGCGGCATTGCTTGCCGGTGATGTTGACGCCATCGACAACGTGCCGACGATCGATGTGGAGCGTCTGAAGAAGGACCCACGGGTTACTCTTAGCTCCGGTATCTCAAACCGCGTGATCTACCTCCACCTGGATCAGTTCCGCGAGGACTCACCTTTTGTGACGGCCAAGGACGGCAGCAAGATTAAAAACCCGCTGCTGGACCCGCGTGTCCGCAAGGCTCTGTCCAAAATGATCAACCGTGAAGCGATCGTGAAGCGGGTGATGGAAGGCGTTGCCATTCCTGCAGGACAGTTGCTGCCGGAAGGATTTTTCGGCGTTTCACCTAATCTCGAGGTCGAAGCCTATGATCCGGCCGGTGCCAAAAAATTGCTGGCGGAAGCGGGCTACCCCGATGGCTTTGCTCTAACCATCCATGGTCCGAACGATCGTTACATCAACGACGCGAAGATCCTGGAAGCGATCGGTCAGCTGTTTACCGGTAATGGTATCCCGACCAAGGTCGAGACCATGACCAAGAACATCTTCTTCAAGCGCGCCTCCTCTGGTGCGGAGGGTCTGCCGGAATTCAGCCTCGTGCTGGTAGGCTGGGGCTCTGGCACGGGTGAGGCGTCCTCGCCGCTGAAGTCGCTTCTCGCAACACACGACAAGTCCAAGGGTATGGGGGCGTCCAACCGCGGCCGTCACTCCAACCCCGAAATGGATGCCATGTTGCTTGAAGCTCTCGCGACAGTGGATGATACCAAGCGCGCTGGACTTCTCGCGAAAGCAACGGACATGGGCATTGGAGAAGATCAGGGCATCATTCCTCTCCACTACCAGGTCAATACTTGGGCCACGAAGAAGGGCCTGAAATACAATCCGCGCACTGACGAGCGTACGCTCGCATCTGACTACGTGCCGGAATAAAGAAATGTGGATTGCAGCCGGGCTTTTTAGCCCGGCTGCGTTCTTCAACATGCTGGTGTTGGGATAAAGAATGACCGTCTTCGTCATTCGCCGCCTCATGCAGGCGGCTCTGGTTGTACTTATCATGTCGCTGCTTGTGTTCGGCGGCGTGTTTCTTGTGGGCGACCCCGTCGAGATGCTGGTCGCGGATGACGCGGATCAGGCCGAACGTGAGGCAATCATCAAGTCCATGGGACTGGATTTGCCGTTCTACATACAATATTTGCGCTTCATCGGGAACGCCCTGCAAGGGGACATGGGGAACTCATTCGTGTTCCAGGAGTCCGCGATGCACCTGATCGCAGAGCGCATGCCGGCCACGTTTGAGCTGGCATTCGCCGCGCTTTTCATCGCGGTGGTGTTCGGTATTCCGCTCGGCATTTATGCCGGCCTGAACGCCAATTCCTGGATTTCCAAGACCATCATGACCACCTCGATACTCGGCTTCAGTCTGCCGACTTTCTGGGTCGGCATCATGATGATCCTGTTCTTTGCTGTGATCATGGGGTGGTTGCCATCCTCCGGCCGGGGCGAAACTGTGGACGTCTTCGGTATTCAGTTGAGCTTGTTCACGCTTGACGGCCTGTCACACGTTTGTTTGCCGGCAGTTAATCTCGCGCTTTTCAAACTCTCGATGGTTATTCGCTTGGCCCGTGCTGGAACCAGAGAAGTGGTGCATCAGGATTATATCAAGTTTGCCCGGGCCAAAGGGCTCAGCGATACACGGATCATCGGGGTTCATTTGTTCAAGAACATCATGATCCCGGTGGTGACGGTGCTCGGGCTTGAGTTCGGCGGTCTGGTTGCGTTTTCGGTTGTGACCGAAACGGTTTTCGCCTGGCCTGGTATGGGCAAGTTGTTGATCGACTCAATCAATTTCCTCGATCGGCCGGTGATCGTCGCTTATTTGATGTTCGTCGTGGTGCTGTTCGTCGTGATCAATCTCATCGTCGATGTCCTCTATTCGGTGCTTGACCCGCGTGTTCGTCTTCAGGAGATGAAGTCATGAGCGCCGTTCAGGAAAATGCAGATCACGGTAGAGCGGGACACAGCCAGTCCGCTGTGGAAGTCGAAACGCCCTTCCGCCGTTTCGTCGCCGATTATATGGAAAACAAGATCGCCGTGTTCGGAGCGATCAGCGTTTTTGTTGTGGTCTTGATAGCGTTATTCGGACCGCTCATTGCACCGACCGACCCGTATGACCTCGCGTCCGTCACGTTCATGGACAACAAGCTTGAACCGGGCGAGCAGATGGGGAATGGCGTGACTGCCGTGCTGGGCACCGACGGTCTTGGCCGGGACATGGTGAGTGCCATGATCTACGGATTGCGGATCAGCCTGGGCGTCGGTATCGGCAGCGGTATCATTGCGCTGCTGATCGGTGTGACCTTCGGGCTCTGCGCGGCCTATTTCGGTGGCAAGGTCGACACCGTGATCATGCGCATCGTCGATATACAGCTGAGTTTTCCTGCCATCCTCGTGGCTCTGGTATTACTCGCGACTTTGGGCAAGGGCATCGACAAGATCATCATCGCGCTCGTCGTGGTGCAATGGGCCTATTACGCGCGAACGGTGCGTGGATCGGCTCTGGTTGAGCGTCGGCGTGAGTATATCGAGGCGGCGACTTGTCTAGGCCTGTCCAAGCGCCGTGTCATATTCCGGCATATGTTGCCGAACTGTCTGCCGCCGCTGATCGTGGTCGCCACCATGCAGGTTGCGCATGCGATCTCGCTGGAAGCGACGCTGTCCTTCCTTGGTCTCGGCCTGCCTGTTACCGAACCGTCGCTGGGTTTGCTGATCGCGAACGGGTTTGAGTACATCATGAGCGGTTTATACTGGATCAGCGTCTATCCGGGGCTGGCTCTGCTGTTCACGATCGTTACGATCAATCTCGTCGGCGATCGTCTGCGCGACGTTCTCAATCCCCGTCTTCAGAAGTAGGTCCAGGTCAGATGAGCGATCAGGCGACCCTCGAGGTCCGTAATCTCCAGACCCATTTTTTCACCAAAGCCGGTGTAGTCAAAGCGGTCGACGACGTCAGTTTCTCCGTTGGCAAGGGCAAGATTCTCGGTCTCGTGGGCGAGTCCGGCTCCGGCAAGACGGTGACTGGGTTTTCAATTCTTGGACTGGTGGACGAGCCGGGCCGCGTGGTCGGGGGGGAAATCCTCTACCGCGGGGAAAATCTCGTCGGTGCCAGCCAGGAGCGGATGCGGCAGTTGCGTGGCAACAATATCGCCATGATCTTCCAGGATCCGATGATGACGCTGAACCCGGTCCTGCGTATCGACACGCAGATGATCGAGGCCATCAAGGCGCACCAGAAGGTGAGCGACGACGAAGCGCGCCAGCGCTGCCGCGATGCGCTCGGCCAGGTTGGCATTCCTGCACCGGAAGAGCGGCTGAAGAGTTATCCGCACCAGTTCTCCGGCGGCATGCGTCAGCGCGTTGCGATTGCCATCGCGTTGCTGAACAAGCCGGAACTGATTGTTGCGGACGAGCCGACCACGGCGCTCGATGTGACGATCCAGGGCCAGATCCTTTATGAGGTGCAGAAGCTCTGTGCGGAGACAGGCACGGCGATGATCTGGATTACCCACGATCTTTCCGTCGTTGCCGGGCTCGCGGATGAGGTGGCGGTGATGTATGCCGGCCGCGTGGTCGAGTCCGGTGAGGTGGACGGCGTGCTGGACGCGCCACAACACCCTTACACGGCGGGCCTGATTGGGTCCGTACCGAGCCGGAACGCGCGCGGCAAGCGCCTGCAGCAAATTCCGGGCATGACGCCGTCACTGCTCAATCTGCCGGTCGGTTGTGCCTTCAAGACACGCTGCAGCTATTCCACTCCGGTTTGCGAGACCGCGCCGGTTCTGTCCGAGGTTGCCGGGGGCCGACAGGTCCGGTGCCATCATCCGCTCGCGACTGAGGCGGTCTAGACCCATGACAACACAAATGAACAAGCCCGTCGCCGCGACCGATACACCGATCCTCCAGTTGGACGGCATTTCCAAGCGCTTCGTGAAGCATCTCGATCTTGCCGGCAGGATCGGCCAGAAGCTGGGAGCCAATGTGCGCGACGAAACCGTGCACGCGGTGGACAGTGTATCGCTGTCCATTGCCGACGGTGAGGTGGTCGGTCTGGTCGGCGAGTCCGGCTGTGGCAAGTCCACGCTCGGCCGCGTCGTCGCGGGAGTACATGAGCCGAGTGAAGGCCACATGTTCTATCGCGGTCAGGACGTGACGCAGCTGAGAGGGGCCGACGCCCGTGAAGTGCAGCTCAAGATCCAGATGATCTTTCAGGACCCGATGAGTTCACTCAACCCGCGGCTGCGGGTACGCGATATCATTGGCGAGGCGCCGCTTGTGCATGGCATCGTCTCGAAAGCAGAGCTTGATGAGTACGTCGAGAGCGTGATGCTGCGGGTCGGTCTCGACCCGAGCTATATAAAGCGCTATCCGCACCAGTTCTCCGGCGGGCAGCGGCAGCGCATCGGCATCGCCCGGGCGCTTGCGGTGAAACCGGATTTCCTGGTTTGCGACGAGTCTGTCGCCGCCCTCGATGTCTCGATCCAGGCGCAGGTCCTGAACCTGTTCATGGATCTGCGCGAGGATCTCAACCTCACCTATCTCTTCATCAGCCACGATCTGGGAGTCGTCGAGCATCTGAGTGACAGGGTCGTCATCATGTATCTCGGCCGCGTGGTCGAGAGCGCGCCGACGGAAGAGCTGTTCCGCGAGCCGAACCACCCCTACACCAAAGCCCTTCTCAGTGAAGTGCCGCGGCTGGACACACGGAAGCGCAAGTTCGTTCCGGTCAAGGGCGAGATCCCGTCGCCGATCGATCCGCCGCCGGGATGCCATTTCCACCCGCGTTGCCCGCATGCGATCGAGCGCTGTCGTGTCGAACAACCGGCACTCCGGGAGATTGCGCCCGGGCGGATTTCCGCCTGCCACCTGAATGATGGCCTCTGAGACGTCGAACGCGATCCGGACCCGCCGGGTAGACGGCGTTCTGACAGAACGCCACCCGGTTTCCGGCGCGGTGCCGATCCTGTTCGACTCGCCCCATTCAGGGCGCACCATCCCGCATGACTTCGTGACAGCGGTCAGCCTGGCGGAGCTCAGGACCGGCGAGGACGCATTTGTGGACGAGCTGGTTTCAGGATGCCTCGACCACGGCATCGGACTGGTGCAGGCAGAGTTCCCCCGCACTTATATAGATGCCAACCGCGCCGTCGACGATATCGACGAGGAACTGCTGGCCGGCCCGTGGCCCGATGGAGCCAATCCGACGGACAAGAGCGCGCGGGGCATGGGGCTCATCCGCAAGCATATCCTGCGCGATGTGCCGCTCTATTCAGAAGCGCTGTCTATCGAAGAGGTTGCCGCACGGATCGCGGTCTTTTATCAGCCCTACCATGATGCCGTCCGGGAAAGCCTCGACCGGCTGCATGCACGGCATGGTGCGGTCTGGCATGTCGACTGGCATTCCATGAAGCCTTACGGCAATCCGATGAATGTGGATGACGGCCAAGCGCGGCCGGACTTCGTGGTCAGCGATAGTGAGGGCGAGACGGCGGATGCCGATCTCGTCGAAGCCGTCGCAAGCTGGCTCGGGGCGCGAGGGTATGATGTTTCAGTCAATGATCCCTACAAGGGCGCGGAAATGATCCGCCGCTATGGCGCGCCGTCGGAAGGACGCCATTCCATTCAGGTAGAGATCAACCGGCGGCTTTATCTGGACCCGGACCGGATGAGGAAGACTGAAGGATTCATCCGTTTGAAAGAGGATCTGGATGCATTCTCGGCATGGCTTAGCGGGCATGTGCTACCCGTTTAAAAGGCGGTCGAACCAATGCCAGTCCGGAGGCTATTTCTCGCCTAGCGCTTTGCGGTGCGCTTCTTCGATCCGCTGAAGATTTTCGATGTGCTCCTGAGCCTTTTTAGCAGTCCGCAGATATTGCGCTGCGCGCTTTTTGCGTTCCTCGACATAGGCCTTGAGATCGTCTTCGCTGGTCTGCGTAGTTTCGTAACTGTCCCAATAGTCGGTCATGACTCTTTCCCAGGAGGTTCATGCCATATTATTTTTAAGTCTAGCCGCTACATCATTCGGGCTATTCGGTAACCAATTCGTTAATTTACCTCGGATGTATGCATTTCGACAACGAAAGAAACGTGGGTGTTATCTTTCAGCTATCTGAAATGCTTATATAAAATTTGCAATAATTGGTGTTAATGTTGCCTATATGGGGAGTCTGGCGTCCTGTCGTGCAAGGATGCCCATGGCTGCTGAAATCAAGCCTGCGGTTGCCAGGCCGCCAAGGCCGTCAATATCCGCTTCTGGAACGTATTCGACGAAATCCATTGCTGCGATACGGCCTTTCCTGGCGGCTCCGGTCATCAGATCCAGAACGTGATGATAGGCGAGGCCGCCGGGAGTTCTTCCAATTACACCCGGTACGATGGACGGGTCGAGGGCATCGACATCGATGCAGACGATGATGTTCGCGCCATCGGGAATGCATGCCAACGCAGGCTCGACACCTGACCGGTGGATGTCGTGTGCCGTCACGAATGCGGCGCCCCAGGCGACAGCATCAGCATGGTCGTCGGAATGGGCGGAGCCGATGCCGCGGGCGCCGACCTGCACGATACGCTCGATATGGGGCATCTCCGATGCGCGGCGCATCGTCGAGGAGAGACCGAATTCCTCATCCATATGGGATTTGCGCCAATCGATATGGGCGTCGATCTGCAGCACGCTATAGGTCTGCCCGGTGGCCGAAAGAGCCTCCAGCATGGGGATCGGCACGGAATCGTCGCCGCCGACCAGAATTGGCACCGCGCTTTTGCCGACGATCTTCCTGATTGCGTCCTGGATGACTGCCCGGTTCCGCGCGAAGTCAGTTTCATCGAATGGCAGATCGCCACAATCGACGGCGCGGCGGGTGCCGGCCGGAAAGACCGGTCCACCCAGATCGAAATTATGCCGGTCGACATTTGCGGTCAGTGATGACGTGGCTTTCCGCAGCGCGTCTGGCGCGTTTCGGCAATAGGCACCGACGCTGCCATAGGGCGTAGCACCAGGTGCGCCGATGAAGGCCGAGGATGCGTCAATCCGGTCGAGATCGTCGCATTGCTCCAGCCCGAGAAAGGTAGAAGCGGGCGTCGCACCGAACAGGGCGCCGAGATCGGGTTTTCCGGTCATGTCATTGTTCCGTCAGGCAGGAGGCAGTGGGTGGCCGAGCTTCAGGGAGCGAACTGCTCCTTCAGAACCCGTTCTTCCAGATTGTGCTGGGGATCGTAGAGCAAGGTCAAGGCAACGGTCCGGTCCTCGCGGACGCGGACGCGGACGATATCCCGCACCTCGGTCGAGTCCGCTGTGGCGCTGGTCGGGCGCTTCTCGGGATCCAGGACCTCGAACTCGATTTTCGCCTCGTGCGGCAACAATGCGCCGCGCCAGCGCCGGGGTCGGAAGGCGCTGATCGGGGTGAGGGCAAGGACGCCGGCGCCGAGCGGCACGATCGGGCCGTGGGCGGAGAGATTATAGGCAGTACTGCCGGCCGGCGTTGCGATGAGCACGCCGTCACAGACCAGCTCTTCCAGCCGAACAATCCCGTCGATGGTGATCCTTATCTTCGCGGCCTGGGCTTTCTGTCTGAGCAGCGATACTTCGTTGATCGCCAGGGCCCGGGTCACAGTTCCGTCCAAGGCTTCGGCATCCATGCGGAGAGGATGCAGCGTGACCTGCTGTGCCACTGCGATGCGCTGCTCCAGATCCTCTTCCAGATACTCGTTCATCAGGAAGCCAACCGTGCCGCGGTTCATGCCGAAGACTTTCAGCGGTCTCTCAAAATTATCCCGCAAGGTTTCCAGCATGAGGCCGTCGCCACCAAGCGCGACAATGACATCGGCATCTCCGGCGGGATGGTTACCGTAACGCTTGGTCAGCGTGGCGAACGCGTCCTGCGCATCTGGTGCTTTAGAGGCGGTGAAGCAGATTTTCATCCGGGCCAATCCGATTGAAAGCCGGTCAAAGCGGCGATAAGCGAGTGGAAAACTCGCTTCGAGCTTTATTCATCCGGCCGGACTATGCATGATCCGACCATGCGCGGCCATGGAAAGATGGGGCGCCGCAAGAAAGAATAATAAGGAAAAATGGCATGAAACGCCGCCGACACTTTTGCTTCTCGGCCGCCTTCTGGCTCGTCGTGGCGCTGCCTTTTGTAACCCTGCTCGGGCACGGTGCAAGTGCCTCGGAGAGGCACGCAGGATACTATTATCCGGAAAGCGTGACTGAAGAGCATTACATCTCGCACGCACAAAAGATCCCCGCTGCCACGAGGGAAAGCCGTCTGGCCTTTGTCTCGGGCGTGGCGAAGAGCGCCAGCGAGCGTCCTTATCCGCCGCAACGGGCAATGTTTGCCAAGGGGGATGACGCCAACAAGCTCATCATTGTCAGTCTTTACGATAATCACATGACCACGCTCGCTCAGGCGCGTGCCATTCTGGCGATGATGACCGGGGTGGCGAGGACCACCAAGATCCTGCGTGACCTGCAGGTCGAGTCGATCTTCAATTTCCTCGATTTCTGCAAGATGCTCGGATTCACTGAACTGACGATCAGTGACGGACGCACATACGCGCACCGTTTCGTTCTGGAGTGAGCAGCTGCAGTGAGGGCTTCGTCACGTATTGAGCCGGTTTATCCGCCGGTCACGCTCATATGGCGGCTGACGGCCGGGCCGTTGTGCCGCCGGTCGATGATGAAATCGTGGCCCTTCGGCTTGCGGCCGATGGCTTCCTCGATCGCGGCGACCAGAGGCTCGTCACTTTCGCTCGCACGTAGAGGTGCGCGCAGGTCGGCGGCGTCGTCCTGGCCGAGACACATATAAAGCGTGCCGGTGCAAGTCAGGCGGACCCGGTTGCAGCTTTCGCAGAAATTATGGGTCAGTGGCGTGATGAAACCGAGCTGGCCGCCGGTCTCGCCGACATCGACATAGCGCGCCGGGCCGCCGGTTTTGTAGTTGTTATCCGTCAGCGTGAAGCGCTCGGCCAGCTTGGCCCGGACCATGGAGAGCGGCAGGTACTGATCGACGCGATCCTCGCCGCCGATATCGCCCATCGGCATGACCTCGATCACGGTCATGTCGTAGCCGTTATCGCCGCACCATTGCAGCATGTCGCCGAGTTCGACGTCGTTCACGCCCTTGAGTGCAACGGCATTGATCTTGATTTTCAGGCCGGCCCGCTTGGCGGTCTCGATGCCTTCCAGCACCTGATCCAGCCTGCCCCAGCGGGTGATGGCCTTGAATTTCTCCGGGTCGAGCGTGTCGATCGAGACATTCACCCGGCGCACGCCGCAATCGTAGAGTTCATGCGCGAAGCGGCCGAGCTGGCTACCGTTCGTGGTGACCGTGACCTCTTCCAGCGTGCCGCTGTCGAGGTGACGCTTCATGCTGCGGAACAGGCTCATGATGTTCCGGCGGACCAGCGGCTCGCCACCGGTGAAACGCAATTTGCGGACACCAAGGCCGACAAAGGCCGAGCACATCCGGTCCAGCTCTTCCAGACTCAGAATGTCCGATTTGGGCAGGAAGGTCATGTTTTCGGACATGCAATAGACGCAGCGGAAGTCGCAGCGATCCGTCACTGAAACCCGAAGATAGCTGATGTCACGCCCAAACGGATCGAGCATTGGTTCTCCCTCGAGGTCGCCAAGATCATTTTCGGAGACCGATATATCCACTCTGATATAGCGCTCGGCGTTCCCGGCTTCAATATCGCGCCGAAATTCTCCCGCGTCGACTGTCTGATTTACCGCGATGTGGATTGCTTGAGCGCGGCTGTCTGCCCATAGTTAATGCATGACCGATGAAATCCCAGACTACCTCATCCGCCCGCAACCCGCGGACCCGCGTCTGACGCGGCGGGTTTCCGGACTCGATCATGAAGGCCGGGAGCAGGAGATTTCCGTGATCATGGAGCGGCCGCTGACGATCTTCCTGAACGGACAGGAAATCGTCACAGCCATGACCATTGGGGACTTTCCCGATTATCTCGCCGTCGGCTTTTTGCTCAATCAGAACATGCTGCGCCAGGACGACAGGATCACCGGCATCGAGTATGACGAGGATCTCGAGGTTGTGGTGGTTCGTACCGAGCGCGAAACGAATTACGAGGAGAAACTTCAAAAGAAGATTCGGACGTCGGGCTGCGCCCAGGGCACCGTCTTCGGAGACCTTATGGAAAAGTTCGAGGATATCGCCCTGCCGCGCGATGCGGTGCTCCGCACCTCCTGGATCTACAGCCTCTCCCGGCAGATAAACAATACCCCCAGTCTGTATCTCGAAGCCGGGGCGATTCATGGCTGTGTCCTCTGCAAGGAAGGCAAGCCTCTGATTTATATGGAAGATGTCGGCCGGCACAATGCCATAGACAAGATCGCCGGCTACATGTTCCTGAACAATATCGAGCCCGGCGACAAGATCTTCTACACGACCGGGCGGCTGACCAGCGAAATGGTAATCAAGACCGTACAGATGGGAATCCCGATCCTGATTTCCCGCTCCGGCTTTACCGCCTGGGGGGTGGATCTGGCTCGCGAGGCCGGGCTGACCTTGATCGGTCGGGCAAAGGGCAAGCGGTTCATCGCTCTCTCCGGTGACGACCGACTGATCTACGATGCCGATTGGTCGGCGATTGCGGATGAGCCACGCAGAAGTGGCCGAAAGGCTAGTGTGGTGTCCGATGGCAATTGATAGCGGGGATGTCGTTGGCGTGCTGCTGGCCGGTGGTCAGTCCCGACGCATGGGCGGCGGCGACAAGTCGTTGAAGTGCCTCGCGGGGCGTCCGATCCTCGAGCATGTCCTGGAGCGTGTAAGAGAGCAGGTTGGCCGTTTGGTATTGAATGCCAATGGTGATCCCGAGCGCTTCGCTCAGTATGGCCTTCCGGTTGCCGAGGATGTTGTCGACGGGCAGCCGGGACCGCTCGCCGGTGTTTTAACCGGAATGTCCTGGGTCCTCGAAAATGCACCGGAAGCTCAATGGATACTGACGGTCGCGACGGACGCACCCTTTGTCCCGACGGATTTGGTAGCGCGGCTCGGTGAGGTTATCGAGCGGGAAAAAGCGGATCTCGGGTGCGCATCATCCGGTGGGCGCCATCATCCTGTCATCGGTCTGTGGCCGGTTGCCCTTGCCGGTGCGTTGAAGAGCGCGATTGAAACAGATGGTATCCGGAAGGTGGATCGGTGGACGGCCGGATATCATCTCGCCGTGGTTGATTATCCAGACCGGCCTGTGGATCCGTTTTTCAATGTGAACAGGCCCGATGATATAAAAGAGGCGGAAATATTGTATAAAAATTATTTTATGTAATTTGTACATTTTCGGAATTTAGTAGAACGGCTTCTCTTCTTGAGTGCTTCGGCGTAAGGTCTGCTTAACTGTATCATCTTTCACCATGGCGAGCGGTACTGAAGTGACGCGCATAAATTTAACTGTGTTAACCATAGCTTTGCTTGTGGTGCTTTCCGGCTGTTTCGGAGAAGAAGAAAAGCCGGGTCCGAAGATGGACTTCATCAATATCAGAAATGACTCCTCAACAGAGGTCAGCGTCAGGATCAAGCTCTGGACCAAGGAAGCCCTCGCCGTGCAGGCGGGAGATTCCGACCGTATCGAATTCAAGGCCGGATCGCGGACCGTTCAGGTTGACGCGCGCAGCCGAAAGCAGTGGGATGACTGCTGGGTCACCATGCAGATCGGAGAGACCCTTGTGGTTTTCGACGCGACCGAACGGATCGGCTGCAAAGTAGAATAGCCGGAACCGGGCGGGTTTCTCCCGTGCGGAAAAGCTATTCGGCAGACAGCAAAATCTGATCGCCAAATTCCTTGAACGCTTTCACACCGCCACCTCCAGCTATGGCCGACCTGACCCCATCACGGTCGACAACCTTGAAGCCTGCCAGTTTTCTGATGCCGTAGGCATGGAGTGCCGGCGTGAGCGGGGTGCCGGGACCGATCAGTGTTACCGGGACATTTTTTGCAAGCCGCAACAGGCCGGACAAGGTTCCGTTGCACCAGGCCGAAGCAGTAACCAAAAGTTCCCCGGCGCCGGGAATGACGTGGGGTGCAGCGTCGGCGGGCAGGTCTTCCGGTCCTGGCGACATTTCCAGCACAATAGCGTTCGGCCTCTTGGTTTGCAGCGCGGGGAAGCGTCCGACAATCACCGTCCTCCCGTCCGGACGGTGATTGTCGGAAAGCAGTCCATCGCCAGAAGCAGCACCCGATGGCGGAACGATGCCCGCATTCACAGCGGCACAGGCAATGGTTCTTCGAATTCCGGCTGGCTCGCGAAGCCCCGCAGCGACGTCTGTGAGCGGCATTCCGACCATGCGCTGTGGATCGACGATTTCCGCTTGATCCGAGACCTCGCTTGAAGGATGCGCCATCGCGGCAAGTCCCATGCTCTGGCTGGTCTCGACGATGGCCCATTCGCGACCGAGTGTGACCGACGTTAGCGGCAGCGGCGGTGTGTTGCGGATAAGCTCTTCATCCATCCGTTCTGGTCCCCACCAGTACGGCAAGTCCCCGGGGGTCAGGAGCATGGGGTTCAAGCTAAGCTGGTTGCTGATCCAGGTAATAAGGTTCGCTGGCCCGCGGAACAGGATGGGGACGGAATGCTTGAGGGCGTTTTCGAGAGCTTTATCCAGAGCGGCGGGGATGCCGGAAGCTGTAAGGTCGATAAACAGAAGATCGCCTGTGTCACCGAGATCTTTTGAAGCGTCCGAAAAGCGCAGCACGTTCCAGCGGCGGTCGGACAAGCGCGCAAGGAAAACATCAAGCGATGTACCCGCGAATTCAATTGTTTCCGAGAGAAGCCAGCCCGGCTGGAGGCGAGGGAGCGGGAAAATCATCGGCCTGTGGCCATCATTTCGAGTTATAGACCCGGTCAGCCGATGCGGGCGACGCGGCGCTCTTCGATCATGTCATCGGCAGCAATAAGATCGACTTTGGCACTGTTGATCAACTGTTTGCCGCGATGTTCGAAATTCACCGTTATTCGGTCTCCGACGACGGATTGTATCTGGCCAATCCCCCATTCCGGCTCATCGGCCAGCAACACGAAACTTCCAGGTAGCAGAAAATGGGACATCGCATCCTCAGTCTCGGTTGCGTTTCGGCGCCATCAAGCCAGATAAAATCACTCGATTAATGAATTGTGAAGGAAAGCGGAATCAAACTTCAACAGATTTTCATGCGAGGCTTTTCAAAAGCTGAGAAAAAACAAGTGATCTGACTTACGCTAGGTTGATGCACCGCCACTCGGATCCGGGATAGATTGTGAATGCCTGAACATATGACATTGATCGATATGCTTTTATCGCGCCTTTTCCATGACCTGATCAGTCCGGTAAGCGCGACTGTCAATGGCGCAGAGCTGATTTCGGATCTTGGCGGCGGCGGATCGGAACTTGAGCAGGAAGCACTCGCACTCATAGGAACCAGTGCCCGGCAGGCATCCGAGCGGCTTTCTTTCTTCCGAGTCGCGTTTGGCGGGGCCGGTTCGAACAGTGATCATTCTCTTGCGGATGGAGCGAAGCTCGTGGCTCCCTATCTGAAAGCGCGGAAAATCGACTTCAGCCTCGACTGTCCGGTCGACCCCAAGCTGGTGCGCCCGGCGCCTGGCGGGATAAAGGTCATTCTCGGTCTCATCTCTTTCTTGTGCGAATGCCTGCCGCGCGGTGGGAGCATCTCGCTGAATTCTCCTGGCGAACTGGGGCAGAACTTCATCCTGAGTGCTGATGGCGACGGAGCTAGCGTACCTGGCGATGTTCGGGCGGCTCTCGAGCCGGATGTAGAGACGAGCGAGCTGACCAGCAAATCGGTTGTTGCGCATGTAGCGGCCGTTAATGCCGACCGCTTCGGATTCCGGTTCGTGGTTGAAGAAGAACCTGGCCGGGTTACCGTCGATGTGAATTTCACTTGAAAGAGGCGGGAAATGGGTTCGCCATGAATTGTTCCCGCGTCGTAAATGGGTTAACGCTTTCTTTAATGGTTTGGCCTAGGCTGCGACAGGATTGAAAAGACAATAACCGCGCGGCGCAGTGATACCTGCGGGCCATCTTTCAGGGTGGCCGTCGAAGAACGAGGTAGATTGGGGTAAGACGCATGGATGAGCTACTAAGCGAATTCCTGACGGAGACGTCCGAAAACGTTTCAGAGCTTGACGTGGAACTGGTCCAGCTGGAGCAAAATCCAAACGATCAGGCGCTGCTTGGCAATATTTTCCGCCTTGTCCACACGATTAAGGGCACTTGCGGCTTCCTCGGGCTTCCCCGGCTTGAGGCGGTTGCGCACGCGTCGGAGAATGTTCTCGGCAAGATCCGCGACGGCAGCCTTGAAGTCTCTGCCGATGCCATCACGCTGATCCTTGAATCCTTCGACCGTATCAAGTGGCTGCTTTCCTCGCTCGAGGAGAATGAGGTTGAGCCCGAAGGAGACGATCAGGACCTGATTGACCGGCTTAATCTTGTTGCCGAGGGCGGTACGCTCGATGGCGGGGCCGCACCTGCGGACGTCGCCGAGCCGGAACCGGAGCCTGCAGAAGAGCCTGTTGCTCTTCGTCCGGGTGAGGTCAGCATGGAAGAGCTCGAGCGCGCCTTCATGGAAGCGCCGGGTCCTGACGACATGCCTTCTGACGAGCCGGAAGTCGAGGCTGCTGAAGAGGCGCAGGCCGAAGAGGCTATTGAACCCGCTCCCGCACCGCCCGAGCCGAAAAAGGAAGTCGCTGTCAGCGCTCCCAAGGACGTGGCGAAGCAGCCGGATCAGGACAAGCAGGTTCGTGAATCTGCGGTCGCCAACCAGACCATTCGCGTGAACGTTGATCTGCTCGAAAACCTGATGACGATGGTCAGCGAACTGGTGCTGACGCGTAACCAGCTGATGCAGATCTCCCGCAACGAGAAAGACAGCGAGTTCACGGTGCCGTTGCAGCGCCTGAGCCAGGTCACCTCGGAGCTGCAGGAAGGTGTCATGAAGACGCGTATGCAACCGATCGGGAACGCCTGGTCGAAACTGCCGCGTCTGGTTCGCGATCTCTCGATCGATCTGAGCAAGAAGATCGATCTGCAGATGCTCGGCGCCGACACCGAACTCGACCGTCAGGTTCTTGAGCTGATCAAGGATCCGCTGACCCACATGGTCCGCAACTCGGCCGACCACGGTATCGAGGATGGTCCGGCGCGTCTGGCGGCCGGAAAGTCCGAGACAGGTACAGTCACCCTGAACGCCTATCATGAAGGCGGCCATATCATCATCGAGATCAAGGATGACGGTAAGGGGCTCGACCCGGAGAAGATCAAGGCGAAGGCCGTTGCCAACGGGCTGGTTGCTGAATCCGAAGCGGATAACCTTTCCGAGCAGCAGATCCAGCAGTTCATTTTCCGGGCCGGCTTCTCGACGGCAGCCGCGGTCACCTCCGTTTCGGGACGTGGCGTCGGCATGGACGTGGTGCGGACCAACATCGAGAAGATCGGTGGCACGATCGAGCTGAAGTCTGTGTATGGCAAAGGCTCGACCTTCATCATCAAGATCCCGCTGACGCTTGCGATTGTCTCCGCGCTGATCGTTGAAGCTGGCGGCGAACGGTTCGCCATTCCACAGCTCAGTGTCGTGGAACTGGTCCGGGCGTCGAACAACAGCGAACACAAGATCGAAGAAGTCCACGGGACGCCGGTCCTGCGCCTGCGCAACCGTCTGCTTCCGCTCGTTTCTCTCAAGCGCTTGCTGCGTCTGGACGACGGCGACGAGGAAACACCGCAGGAAGCCTTCATCGTCGTCTTGCAGATCGGTACCTATTCGGTAGGCATCATGGTCGACCGGGTGTTCGACACTGAGGAAATCGTGGTGAAGCCGGTCGCACCGATCCTGCGCAACATCACGCTCTTCTCGGGCAACACCATTCTCGGCGATGGCAGCGTGATCATGATCCTCGATCCGAACGGGGTCGCGGCCGCCAGCGGAGAGCTCAAGATGGTGGACGAGGAAGGCCAGGATACGGCCCGTCACCTGACGCACCGTTCCGATGTTTCGTCGCTGTTGCTGTTCCGTGCCGGTGGACAAAGCCCCAAGGCTGTGCCGCTCGCGCTGGTCGCCCGTCTGGAAGAAATCGATCTGGCTACGGTCGAGTATTCAGAAGGACGTCCGTTGGTGCAGTATCGTGGTCAGCTGATGCCTCTGGTTGCGATGGACGATGACATCAAGCTTGAGACCGAAGGTCGTCAGCCGGTGCTCGTCTTTACCGACAATGAGCGGTCGATGGGCCTGATCGTCGACCAGATCGTCGACATCGTCGAAGACCGGATCAACATCGAAGTGCGTCCGGATGCCCCGTGGCTGATGGGCAGTGCGGTCATTGCCGGCAAGGCGACCGAAGTGATCGATGCCGGCTTCTACCTGACCCAGGCCTATGGCGACTGGTTCGGCTCTGCCGATGCCGACAGCCAGGAGCCGACTGAGCCGCGGCGCGTTCTGCTGGTTGATGATAGTGCTTTCTTCCGCAACCTCATCAAGCCGCTGCTGTCAGTGGCGGGTTACGACGTGACCACTGTGGACCATGCCGAGGCCGCGCTGGAGCTGTGTGAAGGCGGCGCCGAATTCGATGCCATCATCAGCGACATCGAGATGCCAGGGATCGACGGGTTCGAGTTGACCCGCCGTCTGCGCGAAATCGCACGCTGGGAAGATACGCCGATCATCGCCTTGTCGTCCCACACAGGTCCGCGTGACCTGGATCGAGGCCGGGAAGTCGGTTTCACGGATTATATCGCCAAACTCGACCGGGATGCGCTGCTCGAGACGCTAGCGCAAACCATTGACGCGTGAGGGAATGATGTCAGATTTACCAGCTACTCAATCCACCGGGCAGAGTGTGGTTACGCTTGGCGAGCTGAAACAGTTTGTTTCGATCATGATCGGCAAGCAGCTCTTCGGTATTCCGGTACTTCAGGTTCACGACGTGCTTGGTTCTCAGCGGATAACGCGCATTCCACTGTCGCCCAAGGAAGTGGCGGGATCGCTCAATCTGCGCGGGCGTATTGTGACGGCGATCAATATTCGCAGCCGTCTCAACATGCCGCCATATGAGGGCGAGCACGAAGGTATGAGTGTCGTCGTCGAGGATCAGGGTGAGCTTTACAGCCTGATGGTCGACTCTGTTGGTGAGGTACTGTCGCTGGATGAGGCGATGTTCGAACAGCATCCCGCGACGCTCGACGGAAACATCCGCGAGGTTTCAACGGGCATTTACCGGCTCGATAAAAGCCTCTTGGTTGTATTTGATGTTCGCTCTTTGCTTCGCTTTCAGGGCGAAGAAGCCGCATAGTGTGCATGGCCTGCAATCTGTGTGACAATTGACGCGTGAAAATTCGCGGAGTTTTATATGAAAACCTGCTTGATCGTGGATGACTCTAAAGTCGTTCGAATGGTGGCTCGGAAAATTCTGGAAGAACTGAAATTCGAGACCATGGAGGCGGAAGACGGCCAAGTCGCGCTTGATGCCTGTAAGGCAGCGCTGCCCGATGCCGTCCTTCTAGACTGGAACATGCCGGTGATGAGCGGGATTGAATTTCTGCGAGAGCTGCGAAAGCTGCCGGAAGGCGAGACGCCACTGGTGATTTTCTGCACCACCGAGAATGACATGGCACATATCCAGGAAGCGCTGTCTGCTGGGGCGAATGAGTACATCATGAAGCCTTTTGACAGCGAGATTATCGAAACAAAGTTTTCTCAAATCGGATTGCTGTAGATGCGTGGACAAAGTGCGTCCGCGGATGCCAAACCGCGGTCGACCGATCCATACAGGGTGATGCTTGTTGATGATTCCGCGGTGATCCGCGGGCTCTTCACACGATTTCTTGAGGCCGATCCGGACGTGAAGATCGTGGCCTCTGTGGGCGACGGTCAACGTGCTATCGATACGCTGAAGAATAACGATGTAGAGATCATTGTGCTCGATATCGAGATGCCGCGTATGGATGGCATCACCGCGCTGCCGGAATTGCTGAAGGTGAACCCGGGGGTTCAGGTCGTCATGGCCTCAACTCTTACGGCCCGGAATGCCGAGATTTCCCTGCGAGCCCTCGCACTTGGTGCCCGGGATTATCTTACAAAGCCAAGTTCCACTTCCGAAATGACGGGTGCGGCAGACTTTCCGAGCGACTTGCTAAGCAAGGTCAAGGCCTTCGGGGCCCAGAGTAGACGGAAATCAGGCGCGGCGGCGCCTACGGCTGCGTCCGGTGCGGCGCGCACCCCGGAGCCGAAGAGTGCCCTGGCTGCTGCAGCAGCCCGTTCGGCTGCGAAGCCGTCCTCGGCAGCGCGTTCATCCGCAGCTGCACGCACTGATTATACATTGCGCAAGCCCAGTGGCCGGCGGGCCGACGTGATTGGTATTGGAAGTTCGACTGGTGGGCCGCAGGCTCTGTTTCGTGTGCTTACGGATCTTACGAAGTCCATCAAGCAGCCCATTCTTGTGACGCAGCATATGCCGCCGACCTTTACGACAATCCTGGCAGAGCACATCACTAAAACGTCGGGATGGGTTTGTTCCGAAGCGAAAACCGGCGATGTCGTATCACCTGGGCGGATCTATCTTGCTCCGGGCGGCTATCATATGACGGTGAAAACCGAAGGCGTTGAGAAAGTAATCGCTTTGAATCAGGATCCACCCGAGAATTTTTGTCGGCCTGCGGTTGATCCTATGATGCGTAGTTTGATCAAGGCGTATGGGCGTGTCCTCGCGGTGATCCTCACCGGTATGGGGCATGACGGGCGCGAGGGGTGTCGTGCTGTTGTGGAATCGGGGGGCGATGTGGTTGCACAGGATGAGCAGAGCAGCGTGGTCTGGGGTATGCCCGGCGCGGTTGCTCAGGCCGGGTTGTGTTGCGAAGTTCTCCCGGTTTCGGAGATTGGCGCCAGCGTTAGTCGGCTGGCGAGGGGGTAGACAGGTATGAACAGCTCTGATTTCGAATTCCTGTCCAGCCTGCTGTACAAGCAATCAGGCTTGGTACTGACGCCGGACAAAGGCTATCTGCTTGAGACGAGGTTGCAGCCAGTGGCGCGTAGCCACGGTCTTACGTCCATTGAGCAGATTGTTTCGACGCTCAAAGCGCGACGGGACGAGAAGCTTATTGCCTCGATCACAGATGCAATGACGACGAATGAGTCGTTGTTCTTCCGGGACCGGACGCCGTTTGATCAGTTCAAAACAGTTGTTCTGCCGAGCCTGTTGCAATCCCGGGCAGCGAAGAAATCGATCCGGATCTGGAGCGCCGCATGCTCTTCGGGACAGGAGCCTTATTCTCTGAGCATGGTCTTGGACGAGTTGGCATCCAAGCTTGTTGGCTGGAAGGTGGAGATCGTCGCCACGGATATTTCGACGGAGATGGTTGCCCGGGCCCGGTCCGGTATCTACTCCCAGTTCGAAGTGCAGCGTGGCCTTCCAGTTCAGCTTTTGGTGAAGTATTTCCAGCAGGATGGAGATCGCTGGCAGCTCAGCGAGAAGATCCGCCGCATGGTCACTTTCCGTGAGTTCAACCTGCTGCAGGATCCGCGCCCGCTGGGCAATTTTGATATCGTCTTCTGCCGGAACGTCCTGATCTACTTCGATCAGGATACGAAGCGGAAAGTACTGGAAGGGGTTTCCAGGCAGATTGCGCCGGATGGATATCTCTATCTCGGCGGCGCCGAGACGGTGATCAGCATTACGGACAAGTTCCAGCCTGTGAAAGGGCAGCGCGGCATGTATCAGCCAACTGCCAAAGAAGGCCAGAAAGCCGCGATCTGACGCACGACGCATCAAGGCCGTACCCGGAACCGGGCGGTAATAGAAAAAGGGCTGAACCATCTACTGGTTCAGCCCTTTTTAATCGGAGCCTTGAAGGCCTAGATGTCAGGAAACCTTATTCCGCCGGTTCCTTGACCTTTTCGGCTTCTTTGCCGGTCGCTGTGTCTTCGTCCCCGTCGCGCAGGACGTAGCCGCGGCCCCAGACTGTCTCGATGTGATTGTTGCCTCCGGTCGCCTTCGAGAGCTTCTTGCGGAGCTTGCAGACAAACACGTCGATAATCTTGAGTTCCGGCTCGTCGATCCCGCCATAAAGATGGTTGAGGAACATTTCCTTGGTCAGGGTCGTACCCTTGCGCAGGGAAAGCAATTCGAGGATGGCGAACTCTTTTCCGGTCAGATGTACCGGCTTGTTGTCGACTTCCGCGCTGCGGGTGGAAAGGTTCACGGCAATTGGGCCGGTCTCGATCACTGAATCCGAATGCCCCTTGGATCGCCGGATAATGGCCTGCATCCGAGCAATCAGCTCACGGCGGTCGAACGGTTTTGTCAGGTAATCGTCCGCGCCGAAGCCCAAGCCCTTGATCTTGTTGTCCAGCTCGGAAAGGCCGGAGAGGATCAGGATCGGTGTCTCTACTTTCGAGCTCCGTAGACGGCGCAGAACTTCATAGCCATCAAGATCCGGGAGCATGAGGTCGAGAAGAATGATGTCGTAGTCGTATAGCCGGCCGATCTCGAGGCCGTCCTCTCCGTGCTCCGTTACATCAACCACGAAGCCTTCGGCCTTCAGCATGAGTTCGATGCTTTGAGCTGTGGCGAAATCGTCTTCTACCAAGAGTACACGCATTGGACTCTCCCTCTATGACCCTTGAGCAAAAGTTAACGGGGTAAGATAAACAAACCGTTAACCTGTAGCTGCGCCCGGTCGAAAGCGTGCCAGGCGTTCTCATTGGTGCTAAACTCCCAGTGTAGAACAGTTAACGACGCGCTGGAAGCGTTGGCCGCGTTAAGGAGTATGTACGGGTGGCCACTGCCCTCGGAAATCTTGCATCGGAAGTTGATAAGATTGCTGAATTTCGGCTTTACGGTCGCGTGACCGCTGTTCTCGGCATGATGGTCGAGGTTGGTGGCGTGGACCGGGCGCTGTCTATTGGCGATCGCTTGCACCTTCAGGCCCGTGGCGGGAAGCGGGTCAGTTGCGAGATTGTCGGCTTCAAGGACGGCCGGGCGTTGGCCATGCCGTTTGGCGCCCTCGACGGGATCGGTATCGGAAGCCGGGCTGAGATATCGGACGCGGCGCCGGTCATCTTTCCGCATGAGGGCTGGCTTGGGCGAGTCGTGAATGCGATGGGCGAGCCAGTGGACGGCAAGGGGCCACTCGGGGACGGCCCCCTCGGATGCCCGATTAAGACGCAACCGCCAGCGGCTCACACGCGGCGACGGGTCGGCGAGAAGCTCGATCTCGGTGTGCGCACCATCAATACCTTCATGTCGGTCTGCAAGGGCCAGCGTATGGGGATTTTCGCCGGATCGGGCGTGGGTAAATCCATGTTGATGTCGATGATTGCGCGTTTCACCCAGAGCGAGGTCAACGTCATCGGCCTGATCGGGGAGCGTGGCCGCGAGGTCCAGGAGTTTATCCAGGATTACCTCGGTGAAGAAGGCTTGGCCCGCAGCGTGGTTGTTGTTGCGACCTCTGATGAGTCCCCGCTGATGCGTCGTCAGGCGGCTCATATGACACTGGCCGTCGCTGAATACTTCCGCGACGAGGGCAAAACCGTCATGTGCATGATGGACAGCGTGACCCGGTTTGCCATGGCGCAACGTGAGATTGGTCTCGCTACCGGGGAGCCGCCGGCCTCCAAGGGCTATACGCCGACAGTGTTTGCCGAGCTGCCGAAACTATTGGAACGCGCGGGGCCGGGCGCGGGAGAAGGCACCATCACTGGCCTTTTCACAGTTCTGGTTGAGGGCGACGATCACAACGAGCCGATCTCCGACGCGGTGCGTGGGATTATTGACGGTCATATCGTCCTGGAGCGGGGGATCGCTGACCGTGGCCGGTATCCCGCCATCAATGTGCTGCGCAGTGTGTCCCGGACCATGCCCGACTGTAATTCGGCCGAGGAGAATGCGCTGGTCCGCCGTGCGCGTGCGTTGATGGCTACTTACGACAACATGGCCGACATGATCCGCCTTGGGGCTTACCGCAAAGGCAGCGATCCGGAAGTCGACGAAGCGATCATGTATCATGCCTCGCTGGAGCATTTCCTGTCTCAGGACAAGAACGAGCCGGCCTCTCTTGAATCTGGTTACGCCCAGCTCGATGCCATCCTTTCCATGGTCGGAGAGCGCGCGGAGACTGAGGAAGACCCGGGTGAGCCGTGAGCCAGTTTGAGCAACTGATCCGGCTCCGAACTTGGGAGCTCGACGAAAAGCGCCGGGCTATGGGTATGTTGCTTCAGGAAGAGGCGGGGTTGCTTGCTGAATCCGATGCCATGCAGCGCGAGTTCGAACGGGAGAAGCAGGCCGCGGCGGGGTCGCTTGAAGCCCGCCGGACGCTCGAACCCTATATGCATCACTTCAAGTCCCGGCTGCGGGCTCTGGAAGAGCGGATCGAGGCGAAACGCCGCGAGATCGAGGCCGCCAACGAAGAAGTGCTGGAATCCTATCAGGAGCTTTGCAAGGCAGAGGCTGTTGAGAAGGAGCAAAAGACCCGTGAAGACGAGCGGGTCGGACGGCTTGAACAGATGGAGATCGACGAGATCGCCCTCAACATGATGAAGCAGCGTCGCGGTTAGGCTGATCAGCGATCAGGCATAGACATCCGGGTTTTGGCGCCCGTCCGGCATAAGGTCGGCGATCGGCAGGGGCGGGAATTCCTTTTGTACCTTGAAGCTCACCGCGCCGGACATACCGGTGCGTCCGGCCGCATTTTCGAAGATATCGATGATCTCCGCCCGCATCTCCGGGGGCAGGGCGCGTTGCGTCCGGATCAGAAGTGACATTGATTGCTTCGCGACGGATCCATCGATCTGAAAGGCGCCGAGACCGCTGAGCATCAGGTCGACGACGAATCTTGTTTCCCCGTCGCCACCGCTGTCATCGCTCTCTTCGTTTTCCGCATCACCTTCATCGCCAGAGCGTTCGAAAGATGGCGGCAGGATGAAAAGCCGCATCTGCTCGAGAGCATCCTGAGTCTGTATCGGCATGAAGAATGCTCGCCACCCGGCAGTTTCCGGCCCGCCTTCGCTTGCTCTAGACATGGACTGGAAATCGCCGGAGAGAGTTGAAAGCAGGCGACCGTGTGATTTTTCCAGGGCCTGCCCAGCGTCTTTTCCGAGCCAGCCACCAAGGGAGCCACCGCGCACCGCAGCCAGGAAAAACAGCATGGAAGCGGTCAGTTGCGGGCCCGGCCGTGCGATCGTTGCGGCAAACTGCGCCGCGCTCTGTGGTGCCGACATCTCAAGGGCGCGCAGGCTTTCTTCCAGCGCAGGCCATTCCCGGGAGAGAATGGAGAGTGGTGTCTGGCTGCCGCCCTCGATCCGGCCGCGCACGTCGCTTTCCGAACGGTTGAGGATTTCCATGCGGATAGCCGATTGCAGCTGCCCGGCCTCTGCGCGCGCCGCAATATCGAGCAATCCGACCGACGAGTTCACAATGGCCTGGCCGTTTCCGCCGGTGGCAACGATGGTGCCGGATATCACAGTACTGCCGCTGCCGGCCTGAGCCGGTAGCGCGTTGCTGGTCTGCGCGCCGACAGATAACACCCGGACGGGAAAGTCCGTCCCGGGAGGAAGCGCTGTTCCCGGCTTGGGGGCCGAGGTCCCGGTCGCGGCGGGTGTACTTGTCGCTTGCCCGGCAGGTGCGGTCCCGGCAGGTGCGGCCCCGGCTGGTGCCGCCGTTGCCCGGCTTTCCGTGGTGCCTTGAGGGGCCGCCGGAGAAGACTGAGGGGTGGGGGTGGTTTGTCCGGTCGTTGTTAGCCCAGGTGCGGTCTGCCCGGTCGTTATCGGACCGCTTGTCACGGCTCGTGGTGTGGTCAGCGGTGCAGTTCTTGCCGCGGGGGGCTGCGGTGATTGCGCCGCCGCCGGAGCGCCGCCGGGCGACGGCGCTGTTGCAGGCTGCGATGCAGGCGGCGTGGCTGTACCTGCTGCACCGGCCGGTGTCGGTGTCTGAGGTGTAGGTGTCGATGTAGATGTTGGCGTCGGTGTCGCGGCAGGCGCGTTTTGCTGGGCGGCTCCTGGCCTCTCTGCCGTTTGTTGTGTCGGCGATGATGTGCCGGGAAGAGGCTGGCTGCTAACGGCTGTTTGCGGTGAAGTCGTTACGACTGGGGCCGCGCTTTGCGGGGCCGATGGCAAGGCACTGGATGGTTTCAGATGCGGGCTGGACGCGAGCAAGTACCGTGCGGCGGCTTGGGCAGCCTGTTGCGGTTTGATGCCGGTTGCTGTTGGGGGGAGCGGACCGCTTGCGATGCCCTGGGGCAACGAGGTTGGTCGCAACACGATGGCGCGGGCAATCTGCCCATCGGATAACGGCGGCAAGGTCCTTGGAGCGGGTGTCGTTGCGGAAGTAGCGCTGCCGGTCGCGCCGCTCGGGGCTTGCTGGGTGCTGGATACCGCTTTCGCTGCTGTTGTTCCGGCTTGCGCTGAAGAGCGGGGCTGCAGGATCGCCTGCAGGCCACTGTCTGTTCGCTGCAGGATAAGGCTGACAATTGTGCCCGGGCGCACGAAGGCTGGGATTTGCCGTGGGTTGATCTGGATCGTCGCGTCGCCCGTCGCCGCTCGGACACTGACGGTTCCGTCAGTCCGAACCCGCGTGATGGTAATATCCTGGGCCGCTGGCTGCTGAGTCTGAGCTTGCTGCGGCGCCGGTTGCTGCGGCTGGGATGTTGGAACTTTGGGTGCGGGCGCGGATGGCGGTGTCGCGCGGCCTTGCCCGGATGTGCTTTCGGGCGGGGGTGGCGCGGGGGCCTGAGACGCGGGGCTTTGAGACGCAGAGTTTTGCGCTGGCGGTGTTGCCGATGACTGTGAAGGTGGCGTTTGCGGCTGCGACTGGGGCGCTGCCTGAGAAACAGGGGCTTGCTGACTTTGTGGTGGCTGACCTTGCGGTGGTTGTCCCTGAGTTTGCGGAGCCTGTCCCTGCGGAGTCTGACTTTGGGCGCCCGGTCCCTGAGTGGGTTGCGGTGCTGGTGGTTGTGTTTGCGGAGTTGAGCCTTGAGCTGTCGGCTTCGCCTGATTGCCGGACTGGAGCGCGTCTGCGCCACTGGTCACCCGTCCCTCTACCGGCGCGTTGGTGGCCGGTTGTGAGGGACTTGTCGCCTGCGGGGCAGGCGCGGTGGGTTGTACGGTGCTCAATCTTCTCTCTTCGACCGCTATAGCAGGGTGTCGACGATGGCCTCCACGTCGGTCGCCGCCGGGGCCGACGGATAGCGGCTCAGGATCGGGCTCTGGTTCCGGATTGATTCGATGACCTTGCGGTCACGGCGAATGATTCCGAGCAATTTCGGCTCGAACTTAAGGAAATTCATCGCCGCCTTGCGGAGCGTATCGTAGGTCTTCCGGCCGTCGTTTACCGAATCCGCGCTGTTCACGACGATGGAAACCTCGCAATTAGGATCGCTCTGATGCGCGACTTTGACGAATGCATAGGCATCGGTCAGCGATGTCGGCTCGGCAGTCGTGACAACAATGATTTTTCCGGCCCTTGCCGCCAGCATGCGGACCGTCCGGTCAAGGCCGGCTCCGAGGTCCATGACCACGCGGTCATAGGAATCGGAGAGCTGAACAAGCTCGGTGCCAAGCGATTGCAGCCTGTTGGAGGGCAAGGTCGCGAGGCTGCCGGAGCCGGAGCGGCCGGCAATGATGTCGAAATTACCGGCATCATAATGGATCTTTGCTTGAGCAAGAGACAGCCGGCCGGCAATGACGCCGCCCAGGTCACGCTGAGGCATCAGGCCAAGCTGGATATCGACATTGGCGAGGCCAAGATCGGCATCGAACAGCAGAACCTTCTGGCCCATTCTGCTAAGTCCATGCGCCAGAGTTACCGAAAACCATGTCTTGCCCACACCGCCCTTGCCGGAAGCGATGGCAAGAATGTTCGCACCTTTGGTGACGGGACCGCTGGCCGTGGTGGGGCGGGGCTTGTCTGCGGGCGACATCATTGGATTGATCCTCGGGTCCGTTCCATCATAGCGACCTCAACCATAGGCGCCTCGTGCCGTTTGCTGTTCGTCGTCGAAACTCTCCACCACTGATTTGGGGAGCAACAATCGTGCCAGTGTAACGGGGTTCATTGGCCGGAGGCCGTCAGCCACACTTGGCCCGACCCCCACTTCGGTCATCTGCAATCCGGTCATCGCGGCGGCGCTCAGATAGGATCCGAAGCGTCGGGTCATGTCGATCCTGGTAAGAAGCAGGCGGCGGGCGCCGAGTTCGCGGTAGATGCCCGCGATTTCGGCGGCTTCCATCGGATCAATACCGCCAGCCATGACCAGAACGACATCCGCATCCACCGCTTTGATCAGGCGTGCCTGCCTGTCGATGTCGTCGTTGTCGAAAGGGTTCCCGCCAGGGCAGTCGATCAGGATATGCCCGCGGCCTTCGGCGCCGGCGACGGCGGCTCTCAGCTCACCAGGTGTTCCCGCACTGATCAGGTTCAGCTTCAGGATCTTGGTGAAAGCTTCAAGTTGGGCGAAGCCGCCCGCGCGGACAGTGTCCGTGGTAATGACGCGCACCGCTTGTTTCTGCATCACAAGCCGCGTTGCCAGCTTGGCTATTGTGACTGTCTTTCCGGCGCCGGGCATGCCAACCAGCACGATTGGCTTGTCCGCTGTTCCGAGTGGCATCGGAGAGAAGGCGAAATAACGGTCAAGGGCGCCAGCCAGAGCGAGGATCGGGTCATCCATCGAGAGTTCTTCGGCGGCACTGATCAACTCGTCGGATATTTGCGGCGGGACGCCGTTATTGAGGAGAGCGTCCGTGATGATTTCGACCGGATCGTCATAGGCTTCGTCGTAACTGTCTTCCTCGTACTCGAATTCGTCTTCGACCTGATCAATGGCGGCCGTTATGCGAACACCCACACCGTCTTCACCGGTCTGGGTCGAAACAATGATGGCTTCTTCGCCAAAATGCTCTTTCACGAGCATCATGGCCTCGTTCATCGTGTCGGCGGAAAAGGTTTTCAGGCGCATGGAGTTCTCACCGGCAACGCGCTCCCGTTGTGCGCCCTAGACAAAAGCTATACTTGGCCAAGAGTCTTGATCCGTGCCTTGGGGTGAATTTCATTCTGAGACATTACCACAGTCTGCGGCCGGAAACGCTCGACGATGGAGCGCACATAGGGCCGGATACCGGGAGAGGTGAGGACCGCCGGGAATTCACCGACCTCTGCAAGCTGATCGAGCGCGTTTCTGAGCGCCGTAATGAAGTCCTGCAGCTGGCTCGGTGGCATTGACAGCTGCTGGTCTTCACCTTGGCCAATGATCGAATTGGCGAATGCCTGCTCCCAGTCCGGAGACAGGGTGACCAGATGGATGACGCCGTCATCCGCAGTGTTCTGCTCGCTGATCTGCCGGGCGAGCCGGGTTCGGACATGCTCGGTGATCAGGGTGATGTTGCGGGTAAAGGTGGACGCTTCGGACACCCCTTCCAGGATGGTCGGCAAATCACGGATGGAGACGCGCTCGCTCAGCAGGTTCTGCAGGACGCGCTGCAGGCCGCCGACGGAAATGTTCGACGGCACCACGTCAGTGACCAGCTTCTGATATTGATCAGGCAACTCATCCAGCAGCTTCTGGGTCTCGGTATAGGACAGCAGATCACGCATGTTGTCGCGGATCAGTTCCGTCAGATGGGTCGTGACCACGGTTGAGGGATCGACCACGGTATAGCCCTTGAAGAGAGCTTCCTCGCGCTGCTCCGGGCCGACCCACATCGCCGGCAGACCAAAGGTAGGCTCCCGTGTGTCGGTACCCGCTAGATCGATCGGATTGCCTCCCGGGTCCATGACCAGAAGGCGGTTAGGCCGGATATCGCCGCGCCCGACCTCGATCTCCTTGACGCGGATGACATAGGTATTGGCGGGGAGCTGCAGATTATCCTGGATTCGGACCTGCGGCATGATGAAGCCGCTCTCCACGGCGAGTTGCCGGCGCAGCGCACGAATCTGGTCAGTAAGACGCTGACCCTCGGTGGTCTCGTTGACCAGCGGCAGCAGGCCATAGCCGAGTTCCAGTCGGACGAGATCGATATGCAGGGCGGCTGAGATCGGCTCTTCTGGTGGCGGCGCGGACGCTTCGTCCACTTCACGCTGAACCACCTCGGCCGCAGCCTTCTCCTGTCCGCTATTGATCATGAAGGCGAGGCCACCGACAGCTGCCGCGAGCGACAGGAAAATAAATGTCGGAAAGCCCGGAAGCAGAGACAGGATGACGAGCAGAACGGCACAGAGAACGAGCGCCTTGGGATATCCGCCGAGTTGTCCGAACACGGCTTTCTCGGTGGTGCCGGTGGTACCGCCCTTGGTGACCAGCATACCGGCGGCGGTGGAGACGATCAGGGCCGGGATCTGGCTGACGAGACCGTCGCCAACGGTGAGCAGCGTATAGGTCGAAAAGGCCTCGGAGAAACTGATCCCTTGCTGGGCGATGCCGATGACCATTCCGCCGATCACGTTGATCACGGTGATAAGCAGGCCGGCAACGGCGTCCCCGCGGACAAATTTGGACGCACCGTCCATGGCACCGAAGAAGGTGCTCTCCGCGCTCAGTTCCTCGCGCCGGTTCCTGGCCTGATCCTCATTGATCAGGCCGGAGGAAAGGTCGGCGTCGATTGCCATCTGCTTGCCGGGCATGGCGTCAAGGCTGAACCGGGCTGCGACTTCCGCGATACGGCCAGAACCTTTTGTGATGACGATGAAGTTCACGATCACCAGGATCGAGAAGACGATGATCCCGATAGCGGCGTTGCCGCCCATCATGAACCCGCCGAAAGCCTGAATGACATCGCCGGCCGCGTCCGTGCCGGTATGCCCGTCGGCCAGGATCAGCCGCGTCGAGGCCAGGTTCAACGACAGCCTCAACATGGTCGCGATCAAAAGGATGGTCGGGAACGCGTTGAAATCCAGAGGTTTTTCGATGAACAGGACGGTCATAAGAACGATCACGGACAAGGCGATCGAGATCCCGAGTAGGATATCGAGCAACATTGTCGGGACCGGTAGAATCAGAACTGCAAGGATCCCGATCACGCCGAGCGCGAGATAGATATCACCCCGATGAGCCGCAGCTTTGAAGCTTGCAAGATTAAAGGACGGCAAGGCCGTACCGGAACCGCCGCCTTCCGGCGGCGGAGGCTGATTGGAGGCGTCGGTCATTCAATGCCTCTCATCATGCCTGCTCGTTTCTCCAGTTTCAGATTGCCTGACATCATCCCGACCGCGCTTCAGACGGTCGCCCGATCCGCTTCACCTGGCGGCGGTACACTAACGCCATCCTCCGAATAAGCCTTAAGCTTGTTACGCAGGGTCCGGATGGAGATGCCGAGGATATTGGCGGCATGGGTTCGGTTTCCGAGACAATGGCTCAGCGTATTGATAATGAGCTGTTGCTCGACATCGGCAACGGTGCGGCCAACGAGATCTCCGCCAGCTTTGCTTTCCTGCGCCGGGGCTGCCGCTGTTGGCGGTGTGGCCGGTGCCGCCGGTGCCGTTTCCGGCTCATCAAAAGATGCCGGTTGGAATGTATCGGGTGTCGGCGGTGCGGCCGGCTGCGGAGCCGGTGTTGCCCGTAACGGCGGAGCTTCCTGAGCGACCGGCGTTGTCTGCTCGCCGGTCAGGATGATCGCGTCTACCCCGATCTCGTCACCTGAAGCGAGCAGGACAGCGCGGTGCAGGGTGTTCTCCAGCTCCCGCACGTTACCGCGCCAATGATGACCCTGCAGGCGGGCAATTGCTTCATCGCTGAGCGGCCTTTCTGCAACACCGTTGGCTTCGGCATATTTCTTCGCGAAATGATTGGCGAGCAGCTTGATGTCTGCCGGACGCTGGCGCAGCGGCGGAAGTTGAAGATTGAAGACGTTGAGTCGGAAATAGAGATCCTCGCGGAAATTGCCTTCCCGGACGTGACGCTCAAGATCCCGGTTGGAGGTCGCGAGGAGCCGGATGTCTACTTTCACCGGCTGGCTGCCGCCGACCCTGTCGATCTCGCGTTCCTGGACCGCCCGCAGCAGCTTGGCCTGCAAGCGGATATCCATCTCGCTGATTTCATCAAGCAGCAGGGTGCCGCCGTTTGCTTCCTCGAACTTGCCGATGCGGCGGGCCAAGGCACCGGTAAAGGCGCCTTTTTCATGGCCGAACAGTTCGGACTCCAGAAGATTGTCAGGGATCGCCGCGCAGTTCACGGAAACGAACTGCTTATCCGACCGTTTGCTTTTCTCGTGCAGGTACCGGGCGAGAACTTCTTTACCCGTACCGGATTCACCGGTGATTAGGACGCTGGCATCGGACGGCGCGATCTGGTCGGCGAGCTTGAGTACCGCGCCCATGATCGGGTCCTGGAAAATCACCGAGCTTTGTTCCTCGGTAACGGCCGCAAGCACAGCGGCAATAAGCTCGGCGTTCGGGGGCAGGGGGATATATTCCTTTGCGCCGGCCTTGATAGCAGCGACGGCGGCATCGGAATCGTTTTCGAGACCACAGGCGACAACCGGCGTGTTGATCCGCTCCTGGCTCATTGCGCGGAGCAGCTTCGCCACCGGTTGGGCCACGTCGATCATGACGAGGTCGGCGCCCTGGCCGCTGCGCAGGGCATGCATAGCACCCTCGACATTGTCGAGGTGGCTCACCTTCGCGCCCTTGTTCAGGGCGATCTGACCGGCTGCGCTAATATGTCCGCCGAGTGTGCCGACGATCAGCAATCGCATCTGTCAATTCTCCCGTTTGGGCGGTTGTGTCCGGGCCGCCCATATCCTTCAATCGTAGTAATCAAGCCGCTGCGAGGGCGGCAGTTTGGTATTCAGCATGCGTTCAAGAAGCCGCGGGTTCTCCTGCCGGGCAATTGACATCGCACAGGCATGGTAGATCTCGCATTCGAGCAGTTCGGCTTCTGCATTGCGTTCCAGCTTCGCCGCAATCGGGGCCAACACCATGTAAGCGAGGATGGCGCCGTAGAAGGTTGTCAGCAGGGCGACAGCCATGGCCGGCCCAATGGACCCCGGATCGTTCAGGTTGCCAAGCAACTGGATGAGGCCGATCAGGGTGCCGATCAGCCCCATGGACGGGGAGACTTCGGCGGCCCGACGGAGCACTCCGGCATGACGATGCCTGATGTCCTGTATGGCATCGATTTCCTGAGCGAGGACCTGATCGATCTGGTGTGGCGTGGCGCCGTCCACCGCCATTGCCACAGCACGTTGCAGGAATGGCTCGCTGTCGACGGATGGAATTACAGCGTCAAGGGCAAGCACCCCGTTATCCCGCGCGATCGCTGCAAGATTGAGGGACCGTTCGCCGGCGAGCCGCAGATCATGACGTTGCGGCAAAAGCGTTGCCAGGACGGCGCCGATTGCACCGAACAACTCGGACATGCTGTAGGAGACAAGGGTCACCGCAAACGTGCCAACGAGAACGATCAGGACGGCAGGAAGATTGTAGAATGAACTGACCGAACCGCCGATAACCAGTGCTGTCACGACCAACCCGAAAGCGACGGACAGTCCCAGGATCAAGGCAATATCAAGGGTACGTCCACTCGCCGGAACGTCGAACGTTCTGGTCCGGGCGGCACGCGGACGGACTCCACCATTCTCTACGGTCGCGCGATCTGCCATAGACTTTTCCCGATCCCGTCGCTTAGCCGGTTCTGTCGGATTTGATGATTTCCGTCATGGTGACGCCAAGGCGTTCGTCGACGATGACGACTTCGCCGCGGGCCACGAGACGGTTGTTCACATAGATGTCTATCGCCTCGCCAACCTTACGGTCCAGTTCGACAACTGCGCCGCGACCTAGTTTGAGAAGCTGGCTGACCTGCATGCTGGATTTTCCAAGCACGGCAGAGACTTGCACCGGAATGTCGTACACGGCTTCAAGTTCCCGCGCACTGATCTGCTGGCGGGATTCTTCCGGGACGACCTCCGGGGGCTCCTCTGCGGCCTGCTGCTCCATGGCAGCGGCCATATCCAATTCTTCGAGATCTTCGAACTCGACATCGCTTTCGTCAGACATGTGGTTCTCCTCTGGCGGCCAGGCGGCGCTAGTTCTGGATCAATTCAGCTTTACTGGGATCGCCGTCCACGTCCACACCCTCTTTGGGCATCTCCGGGGTTGCGTAAGATTGGGCGGGCGCGGGCACGTCGTCCGCTGACAGCTTATCGGTTGCCATATCTATCGCGGACTCAGGCGTGAGTTCTGACAGTTCATCAGGAGTTACATGATCGTCTGTTGCGGCTTCCGCCTCGCCGGCGGTTTCGGCTTCTTGTTCCGTTTCCGGCGGCATGTCGGAGCAGATACTTGAACGGACGGGCAGGGAGGAAAGGGTCCGCTCCACCATTTCGTCAATCTCGCCCCAAGTCTCATCGAGCGCCCGTTCAACGGCGCCCGCAGCCCAGGATACGCGGCAATCGGTTGCGACGAGTTCCGGGTCGCCGACCAGGACGACTTCGCCCTCGTAGCCGACGCGGGAGGCCATCAGTTGGACCTTGTCGCGGAGCGGCGCTTCCAGCTCGGCAGCGACACGAATCATCACCTTTGGCTGCTCCGTCAGAAACTGGAATGCCTGATTGATAACATGTTCGATCTGCGGCAGTTCCGTGCCGCGCGTCAGTTCCGGTGCCATCTTGCGCATGATGGTGGCGGACAGGCGTACCGCGTCGCGCTGTATTTCCGCAGTCCATTTGCGGTGCACCTGATTGAGCTCGCCGACCTTGCTCAGCACGCCTTCGAGCGAAATGGCGACCTGCTGTTCAATCCCGGCCATTGCGGAGGACATGCCCTCCTGCCGGCCAAGCTGGTACGAGGCCTCCTTGGCTTCGTCGACTTCTTCCTGGGTGTAGGTCGGCGGTGCGTGTTCTTCGGCTTCAAGCTCCGCCATCCGCGCAGCCTCGGCCGCGCGGCGCATCTTCTGCTGATATTCCTCGTCGAAGATGTTGTCGAAAAGGAAGGGTGATTTTTGCGTTGTCATGCCGCCTGACCCGTCAGGCATGGGGCGGCAAAAACGTTTTTAATAACCGTCAACTGCCGCCTCCGGCATTGCCTGCTTCCTGGTACATCCAGTTGCGGATGATTGCGACAGCTTCTTCCGGGTGCTTCTCGACGATCTCGCCAATTTTCTTCAGGGAAGATGCGCGAACCCGACCCTCGACCTGGTTGATGTCGATCATCTGGTCGAGCAGGCTTTCCTCTTCGTCTTCGCCTTCCAGAAGTTCGGCCATGTCGGCAGTGGCCCCGGGGCCGGTCAACTGCGCGATGGCATCGGCACCGGCGATCATGCCGCCCGGACCGCCACTGGCGGCAAGCGTGGTGGGCATGGATTCAAACAGGCGGGTCAACACCGGCCGTACGACCAGCAGGATGACGAGGAGTCCGACAACAGCCAGAACCAGAACCTCTGCGAGTTGCAGGAATTCATCCTTGGAAATGCCGAACAGGAGCGAGCCGTCGCCGAGGTCGAGCGGTTCCAGTTTGACGAACTGCATGTTTATGACTTCGACTGTATCGCCTCGGCTGCCGTTATAGCCGACGGCGGAACGAACGAGTGTGGCAATCTGTTCCAACTCTTCCGGTGTCCGGGGTTGGTACACCTTGTCGCCGTCCTCATTCTCGACATAGCGCCCATCGACCAGAACTGCGACGGAAAGATTCTGGACCTGGCCTGCTTCCTTGACGCGGTTCCTGACAGTGCGGCTTATCTCAAAGTTGACTGTTTCCTCGGTACGGGCTGACTCGGATCGGGCGGAGAGATCACCGGCACCGGCATTGGCCTCGGATTCCGGCAGGTTGTTCTCGACTGAAACCGTGTCCTGCTTATTCCGTTCCTGAGTACTTTCGCTCTCTTCGATGGTCTGCGTCGAACGGGCGACCTGACTATCGGGGTCGTAGATCTCGGATTGTTCCGTGAAGCGGTCATAGTCGATATCGGCGCTGATCTCGGCCCGCACGCGGCCGAGGCCGACGATGCGTTCGACGAGTTCTTCAACGGCGCCGCGCACACGGTTTTCAAAGGCCAGACGCATTTCCTCGGAGCTTTGGCCGGGAAGGGTGCCGTCCTCGTCATTGGTGCCCCGAGCCAACAGTTGCCCGCGGCTGTCGAGGATTGAAATGTTCTGCGGTTCCATATCCGGAACGGCGGCGGCAACGAGATGCTGGATTGCCAGGACCTGTTCGCGGCCGAGGCGACCGGCACCCTGAACCTGCAGCACAACAGATGCGCTTGGCTTGCGGCGTTCGCGGCTGAAAAGTTCGCGCTGCGGCAGCACCAGATGGACACGGGCGCCGCGGACATTGTTCATCGCCCCGATGGTCCGTCCGAGCTCGCCTTCAAGCGCGCGGACGAGGTTAACGTTCTGAACGAAATTGGTGGTTCCGAGACCGTCGGACTTGTCGAAGATCTCGTATCCCATGGTTCCGCCGCCCGGCACGCCTTGTTCGGCAAGGGTGACGCGGAGTTTCAGGACCTCGTCTCCGGGGACGTAAACCTGCTGGCCGCCAGCCTTCAGCTCATACTGGATATTACGGGCTTCAAGCTCTTTGACGATGGCGCCGCTGTCACCCGGATCGAGATCTCCATAAAGCAATGACATCCCGCCGGTTGAGAGGCGGGAGGCAAGGAAGATGAAGAAGCCGAGCACTGCGACTGCCGTGCCGACAAGGGCGGCAATGCGGATCGGGCCGAGATTACGAATCAGGTCTACGAGAGGATTCATGGGTTATAATCCCCGTAATTGCGTACAGGTAAGTGCCCGAAAGCGGTCCGGGAGGTTCTTGCTAATACATTGCATTTTATATGTATCTTTCGAAAATTGAAAGAACCTTCTGGGCAAAAACTGCCTAGTGAATATATCCGACAATGAATCGAAAGAGAACAATTAATTAGCGGCGAAACTTGTGGTATTGGTTAAGGAAATATTGAGTGAGAATGTTCATCTCCCTATCTGATTGGTCTGTCGATAGCGCAGTGGAGCGATAGAATGGCGAAAACTGAATCTCCGAAACGGATGCCAGCAGCTTCGCAGACCGGATTGTCTTACAGCGGTGCAATGGATATCTCGCGATCGCGCCATGTCACCCTGGCAAACAAGGCGACGCGCTTCCTGAGCGCAGGGCAGCTTGAATCTGCACGCAAGATATACATGGATATCCTGAACGAGAACGAGGATGACGTCTTTGCTCTTCACGGCATCGCTCTTGTCGCGCGGGAAATGAAGCGTTTGCCGGTTGCCGTTGAGCTGATGAAGAAGGCGCTTTCGCTCGATCCCCGGAACCCGATGATCGCCAGCAATCTGGGGACGATCTATGAGGCCATGAAGAACTATGAGGAGGCGCTGGCCTGTTACAAGAACTCGGTTAAATGGGGCGCTCGCGATGGTATCATCCACAACAACATAGGCAGTGTTCTCTCCAAGCTGGGGCGCCGTACAGAGGCTTTGATTGAGTTTCGAAAAGCGTTCAAGTACGGGGTCGAATTTCCTGAAGCCATGACGAATATGGCGACGATGCTAGGCGATCTCGGCGATTACAAACAAGCTGGCTATTATTTCCGTCGAGCGTTGGAGATTGATCCGGAGAACGCGCATGCGCACCACAATCTCGGTGTTATTCTGCTGCGGCAAGGTGAATGGGGCGAAGCTTGGGAGCACTGCGAATGGCGCATGGTTGCGACAAACAATGGTGTTCCATGGCGAAAGTTTTCGCAGCCACTCTGGAACGGAAACCCTTTTCAGGGCGCGCGCCTGATTCTCTACGCCGAGCAGGGGATTGGTGACGAGCTCAGACATGCGAGCATGATCCCAGAAGCGATCGCCCGTGGAGGGGAGGTCGTGGTCGAATGCGCGCCGCGCCTCGTATCGCTGTTTCAGCGCTCTTTCCCGCAAGCAAGGGTCGTTCCGGCCAAATACTGGCCAGCGGAAGAAGGTGTTGAGCCGTTTGATATTGCCTGCCCGCTCGGAACGCTTGGGCGATTGTTCCGGAACAGCAAGGAGAGCTTTCCGATGCATTCCGGCTACATCAAGCCGGATCCGAGGTTGGTCTCAATGTTTCGGGAGCGACTGAATGAGGCAGGGCCGGGACCTTATGTCGGAATATGCTGGCGTAGTGGATTGGCGGGAGCGTACCGGGCTGAACATTACTCGACGATTGAAGACATGAGGCCGGTTATGAAAGTGGACGGCGTGACCTATGTGAATTTGCAATATGACGCCAAACCTGAGGAATTCGACATTGTGAAGTCGGAGTTTGGTGTCGATCTGGTCGATTGGGACGACGTCGACCTCAAGATGGAGCTTGAGAAAGCAGCGGCCCTCACAAGCTGCATGGATCTTGTTGTGAGTCCGGGGACATCGGTTGCGGTCATGGCTGGTGCGCTCGGCGTCGAAACAGTTGAGTTTCGGCCATTCCCGATACCGGACAGTTATTTCAAAGACGGCCGATGCCCATGGTTTCCGAGTGTCCGGTTTTTCGCGAAACGGCAATCGGAAAAATGGAACAAGATGTTTCGAAAGATCGCCGCCGAAATTGAGGCTCTGAAAACTGGTTCAGCTTCCTGACCGGAGCCGCCTAGACGCACGACGATAGTCCTGAACGCGCGTGGCGCGCAGGGCTCGTGTTCCGTGAGCCTTGATCAATTGCCGCCAACTCGCGAATTCCTCATGGCTGAGGCTGTATCGCTCGCAAGCTTGTTCAAGCGTTATCAGATCCTCCTCAACAGCGCGCACGACCTGCGCTTTCCGGCTGACGACCCAACGCTTGGTGCTTGCCGGTGGCAATTGAGCAAACGGGTCGTCCGAGGTCTGAACGGGCTCTGCTGAGTTAGCGTTCAATTTTTTATCCTGATGTTTGTCTGCGGTCATCTTTTCAACGCATCATAAAAATGCCGGTTGTTTGAAAATAGAGGCCGCTCCCTAAAGAATCCTTAAGACCCCGCGCTTTCCGAAATGACTTCGATTGAAAAAAAAAGCCCCGGCAAAAATGCCGGGGCAAAAAGAAAATCGGTAGAAAGTGAACGAGGACAGCGCTTACCGCTTGATACGGATGATTTCGTCGAGCAACTCGTCACCGGTTGTGATGATCCGTGTTGCGGCGGAATAAGCCCGCTGCGTGATGATCAGATCGGTGAACTCGGTTGCGATATCCGTCGTTGAGTTTTCCAGTGCGCCGGACTGAACCCGGCCGGTGCCGCCGTTTGTCGGGATGCTAAGGACGATGTCACCCGACGTGGACGTCGTGCTGTAGGCGTTGCCGTTCGCCGCGCTCAATTGCGTTGCGGCCGGGACAGTGCCGAGTGGTAATCGATAGATGTTTCGAGACTGTCCGTTAGCAAAGTTGGCCGCGACCAATCCTTCTTCCGAGATTGAAACCCCTGTCAGGGCCGAGGGGCCGGAACCGTCCTGGTTAAGCAGCGAAGTTTCGAAGTTTCCGTTGAATTGCGACATGCCGGTCGGCTGCCCGAATGTCCCCCAGTTAAGAGTGATCGTGTTGAGCGCAACAGATCTGCTGAACTCGCCTGAGCTGACTGTCAATGTCTCGGTGGCGGTGGCGTTGGTTGTGCCTGCTACGCCGGTATTGATCGCGTTCAGGCTGCCGTCTGGGTTGAACACCATGGTTCGCGCCGCACCGCCAAGGGACATGGAGCTTGCGTTGATCGTGCCTGGGTTGCGGATCAGGGTGTAGTCATAGGTCCATGTGTTCGCAGCCGCCGATTTTGTCCAGGTGGTCCGCAGCAGATAGTCGAAGCCCTGGGAATCGTAGATCGTGATGTTGGTTACGACCGTCGCGGCGGTGGCTGTGTCGGCCGGCAGGTTTGCGTTGATCGTCACATCGTCGGTCTGGTTTGCAATCTGACCGAACTGGGACAGATCGACTGTCTCAAGGCTGCTCAACAGGTCGCGTGTGTCCTGATTGACAATGTTTCCCGAGGCGTCGGTGCGCCAGCCCTGCAGGTAGTAGCCAGCCGTGTTAACTAGGCGGCCGTTTTCGTCTGTGTTGAATGCGCCGGCGCGGGTCAGCAGATATTCGTCGTCGGAACCCGGCTCTGCCGCGCCGTTGACCACGAAGAAACCATTACCGTCGACGGCGATGTCCGTGGTGCTGGTCGTGCCCTGCAGGAGGCCTTGCCTGCCCGGGTCCGTGAGCGGCTTGCTCTGCACACCGCCTGGTGTGAAGGCCGTCGCGGTTGGGCTGCGGGTGACCAGGGTCTGGAAACGCGCTTGCGTCTCTTTGTAGCCGACAGTCTGCGAGTTCGCGATGTTGTCGGAGATAATCCCGAATGCGGTTGCTTGCGACGCGATCGCCGCAACACCCGCAAAAAGTCCACCGGTAACACTCATGTTAAATCTCCATTCACATGACCAGGGTATGACCCGCTGGCCGGTTCTACCGATGATGCCGGTCTGGCATCGTGGCCGGGGGCTTCTCTATGGCCGCCCGGTCCTTCCACCTTAAATGGCGGAAACGCGTGTAATTTCATTCATTTCGACGATGATCTTTCCGACCATCAGGCTCGGCCCGTCCTCGCCGGTGACAACACCGGTTACCAGACCGACAGCCTCAACCTCGGCCGTTATGCCTTCGTTGTCGGCGTCGAGCGCATTGATCTGAACTGAATAGGGGCCGTTCGGCAGTTTTTGGCCGTCTGCATCGGTACCGTCCCAGTTGAATTCAAAGCGCTTGCCCGAGCCGGTTGAGCCTTCTTCCGAATAAACCAGATCACCGGCCGCGTTGAAGACGTTGACCGTGGTTGAGGTCGCCTCGCCTTCAAGCAGATAACCCCAGCTCGCACCGGCATCGGTGAGGTTGGTATTGTTGCCGTTGAAGATCACATGCTCGCCGATATAGTTGACCGCCGCCGCGTTCGTGTTTGCGGCCTGTGCGGAAACCAGGGAAGCCAGAGACTTGTTGGTCTCGATCTGCTGTTCGACGGCGGTGAACTGGACCAACTGGTTGGTCATCTCGTTCGTATCCATCGGGCTGGTCGGATCCTGGTTCTGCAGCTGGGTCAGGAACAGCGTGAGGAACTGCGCGCGCTCATCGTCGAGCCGCTCCTCGGTTGTCTGCTGTGTCGCAAAGATGCTGGAGCTGCTTGTGCTTGAAACTGCGTCCACCATGTCATCAGCCTCCTAGGCTACCAGGTTCAGCGACCCGTCGTCGCCGATACCGTCGTGTTCAGAACCGGTGGTGTCCGTTACCGGCTGCTCGTCGCTGCCATCAAGGTCACCGCCATCTTGCGAGAGGGGCCCGTTTCCGGAGCCGGCTTGCTGTTGTTGCCTCTCGTTGGTGCCGCCGCCTCTCATCTGAAAGTCGAGGCTATCGCCACCGGTCTTGAGTCCTGCGTCATGCAAGGCCCGTTCCAATTGCTTCGCATCACGCTGCAAAAGTTCCATGGTTTCCGGTTTGTCGGCGATCACAGTTCCCCGAATCGCGCCGTCAGAGCCAATTTCGAGGCGAATCTCTACCTTGCCAAGCTCTGACGGATTGAGCTGGATTTTGATCTTGTCCAGCCCACCCAGGGCGGCTTTGATCAGCTTTACCTTGACCTGTTCGGTCGCCGGAGTGGGCAAAGTCTGCCGATCCTGGGTGGCCGCCGTGCGGTCGGCAGATGCTGATCTCAGTGTGTCGGCAAAACCATTGTTCGTGCCTTGGGCCGGAAGATCGGCCGCACGTGATGTGTTTGACGTTGTGCCGGTCGGGTCGGCTTGTCCTCGCTGGGCGGATGACGACTGCTGCCGGACGGCTGCCAGTTGTTCCGGCGTCGTGACAGTAGGTTGCCCCTGCGTGGCGGTCGTGACCGCCGCCGCGGCCGGGTTGTTCTGATTGGTTTGGCTCACGATAGCCGGGTTCGGCTGGCCCTGGTTGGCCCCAGCCTTCGCACCATTGCTGTTGTTCTCGTTTGAAGCCGTCACGGCATTGCTGCGTTTCGCATCGGAGCTGCCGAGCGCGTTTGACCGCACGGGCCTGCTATTCAGGGCCGTTGCAGCCGCAATCGTCTCGCTGGGGCTGGGAAGGGCAGTCTGCTTGACCGGTCCATCTGCCTGGGCCGAGCGATTGTTGGCGACGAGAGCCGTATCCGCTGTGGTGGCAGGTTTGGCTGGTGTCTGAGATACGATCTCAATCTTCGGCTTGGTCTCTCCGGCGGTCTGGGTGGCGGAGGCCATAGTCGCCTGCTTACTGCCTTCCGCCGACCGGCCAGCTTCAGCATCAGCGGGTACGATTGCCGGCTGCACCTTAGGCATAGTTGCCTGATTGACTGGTGTCGGAGATGTGGCCTGAGGTTGAGTAACAGCTGTCTGTGTCGTTGCTGTTGTCTGGCCGGGGGCGCTTCTTTTGCCCGGAGTTGCCTCAGATTGCGTCTGTGGGGGCCACGGGACGGGTAGTTTAAAGGTCGTTGCATCATCGCCAGATACAGCGCTCGGCGTTGTCGTCGCTGTGCTCGGCCTGGTTTGGGTCAGTTTCTCAAGTGCAGCGAGTTTTGGATCCCTGGATGTGGACGCGGGTATTACCGCCGCTTCCTGGGGAACGGTCTTCTGGGCTGCGGCCGCTGTGGGCTGTTCCGGTGTATCGCCCGTGCTCGCGACAGCATCAGCGGGCTTGCTCACGACAACAGTTGCTGTCGTGGAGGATTCCGGCACGACTTCTTGCTCCGGAACGGATGTTGCGGCTACTTCGGATGCGGAAATTTCATTTTGCGCGCTGGCTGCTGCTGCGACTTCTGCCGAGAGAGAAACGTCGGTCGTGCCCTCTGCGTCTTCATCAGTCGCGCCTTCTGCTTTTTCGACATATGGCGCTGATGTTTCCGTTGACTGATCTTTAGCGGGCTTTTTTACAGAGTCGGCATTGCCTGCCGTTGTGCCGCTGGAGTCCCCGTTCTTGGTATCAGTTGTTTCGGCATTAGCTGCGTTGGCATCAGCAGTGCTGACATCAGCAGTGCTGGTCTGGACGTTAGCCTGGGTTTGTTTAGTCTCAGGCTTGTCTTGTGCACTAGCTGCGGTTGCAGCGCCCGCTGCATCGGTTTGTTTTTTGGCGACATTATACGATTGGCGCTGATCCCGCGTGTCTACGGTTTGGGGATCCCGCTCAGATCGATCATTTGATGTGCGGGAGGGCTTTGTTTCCTGCGGCTCGTTAGCCTCATTATAATTGTCGAGCCGGAATTTCGGGCGATCAGGGTTACGGGCAGCGATCGGATCAAAGCCTAATCCATTACCTATCTTGCCTGTGTAACCGATCGACGGATCGTTTGTCGTTGATACGGGAGACATGTTTAGCCCTCGCGTGTTGTTCTGCGGGGATAGAAGCAAGGAGCGGGCCAGAGATTTCAGGCAGAAATTGCCGGGTTATGGCTTCTTTCGGTGTGAAATGGGGATTGCGAGCGGGTAGAGGGGGAAGAATTTTCCGGGTATGGGGGGGGCGTTTTCGTATCTTTTGGTTTATGGGTGAGCAGGCCCCCTAGTGGGGGCATGGCGCGGGTTTCGATACCCTATTTTAGGAATCTGTCTTTGGCCGGATTGAATGAGTTTTCCGCTTAATGTATTGATAATAAATATAAAAACAATTTAATTACAATTTTAATTTCTTTATTGACAACATTTAGGCAAATGTGGATTATAGGTTCGTGGGTAATACCCGCTGTCAGCAAAAAGCTGACTTAACCTGAGCCCTTAGAAAGAGGACTTGAAAAAATGGCTATCCAAAACTCTGTTTTGACCAATCCATCTTCCTTTGTTGCCCTTCGCACCCTGAATGGCATCAACCGTAGTCTCGACACCACCCAGAACCGTGTATCCACAGGTCTGAAGGTTGCGGGTGCTCTGGACGACGCGTCCAACTTTGCTATCTCGCAGGGAATCCGGGCTGAACTTAAAGCCATCGATGCGGTTACCCAAGGCCTTAATAACGCTAAGGGTATCGGTAACGTTGCAATCGCCGGTGTGACCGGTATTTCCAACTTGCTTGCTGACATTCGCGGCAAACTGACCGAGCTTGCCAACGAAGGTATCACAACCACGCAGCGGAATATTCTTCAGGCTGACTTTAACGAGTTGGTTTCTCAGGCAGCCAACTTCATCGCCAATTCAGCTTTCAATGGTGTGAACCTGATCGAGTCCGGTGCAGCCACGGTCAATACCCTCTCCAACCTGGCCGGTGGCCTGCTCACGCTGACGTCACAGAGTGCCGTCAATACACAGGTCGGCAGCCTCGCTGGTGTAACCCTGGGTACGGCTACCAACGCGCAGAGCGTTATTGCGAACAACTTTTCCAATCTGGAATCCGTTGTGAACACGGCGCTTGGTTCTCTCGGTGCTGAAGTTCGCGCACTCAACCTGCAGACCGCTTTCCTTGAGGAAATTCGGGATGCAACCGACGAAGGTCTCGGCAACATCGTTGATGCCGATCTGGCTCGTGAGTCCGCTAGGCTGACGTCGCTGCAGGTGCAGCAGCAGCTGTCTACACAGACCCTGGGTATTGCGAACCAGCGTCCCCAGACCCTTCTCGGCCTCTTCGGTTAAGATTGGTTCAAACACTTTTCTGCGAAAGGGCGGCTTTGGCCGCCCTTTTTTGTGTCCGCATTTCCAATCGCAAGGTCAGCTCTATTTTTTTGCTGCCAAATGAGAGAAATCTCACAGTTTGAAATTCACAGAATTCGGCGTGAATTTCTCAATATTTCAATGTTCTAAATTCATGCAGCTAGAAATTCTCTCTGGCTTTTCCAAATCCCTTACTGAGATTAATCTTTTAGCAACTTCTTAGTGTGTTAATATGAAGTATCCGCTCAAAGAAGCGGGTTTTGCTCTGGGGCTTGCCCCTAATTACTGCGGAAAAAATTCCGCTGTCCTTAGAAAGAGGAGGCCAAAATGGCTGTTCAAAACTCTATCCTCACGAATCCGTCCGCATTTACGGCGCTTCGTACCCTGAATTCCATCAACCGTAATCTCGATACCACGCAGAACCGTGTTTCCACGGGCCTGAAGGTCGCGGGTGCTCTCGACAACGCCTCTACCTTTGCTATCGCGCAGGGTATCCGGGCTGAGTTGAGCGGCATTGATGCGGTTACCCAGGGTTTGAATAGTGCCAAGGGTATCGGTAACGTTGCGATTGCCGGTGTAACTGGTATTTCCAATCTCCTTACCGATATTCGCGGCAAGCTGACGGAGTTGGCTAACGAAGGTATCACCACTGCGCAGCGTAATATTCTGTCTGCCGATTTTAACGAGTTGGTTTCGCAGGCTGGTAACTTCATCGCCAATGCATCCTTCAATGGTGTGAATCTGATCGAGTCCGGTGCGGGCAACATCAATACGCTCTCGAACTTGGCTGGCGGTACACTGTCACTGACGTCGCAGAGTGCGGTTAATACCCAGGTCGATAGCCTTGCCGGCGCCACGCTGGCTTCAGCTACCAACGCCCAGAGTGTTATCGCGAACCAGTATGCAAACCTGGAATCCGTCGTGAACACGGCGCTTGGCTCTCTTGGTGCCGAAGTTCGTGCCCTCAATCTGCAGACGCAGTTCCTTGAGGAAATTCGTGACGCAACCGACGAAGGTCTCGGCAACTTGGTCGATGCCGATCTGGCACGCGAATCTGCCCGACTCACCTCTTTGCAGGTGCAGCAGCAGCTGTCCACGCAGACTCTCGGGATCGCAAACCAGCGCCCGCAGTCTTTGCTTGGCCTGTTCCGTTAATCGCGGACCAAACCTACTTGGAAATCGGGGGAAGAAATTCCCCCGATTTTTTTTGTCCGGAATTCCTTTATATCCACAGCCATTTATTTACTCATTTCATCCAAGACATCTCGTTGATCCTCATCGATATCCTTAACGGTGTGAGGAAGCGCATTTTCCGAATTGCTGATTTAGTGTTATGGATATGTAATCAAGTCGGTTGCGCAGGTTCTGTAGAATGCCTTTAAAAATCAATGTGAAGCCGGGTGAAAAGTTTGTCGTTAACGGCGCTGTTATGGTGGCCGGCAAAAAAGGCGCGTCTCTGGTGCTCCAGAACGAGGCGACTATCCTTCTCGGCAAAGACATCATGCAGGAGGAGGATGCAACCTCGCCGGCAAAACGGATCTACTTTACCATTTTGTTAATGTATCTGGATCACGATGACCCCGATCAATATCGTGGCATGTTCCTTGAGTTGGTTGAGAGCTTTCTAGAAGCGACAACGTTCAAAGAAGTGCGGATGACGCTTTTGAATCTGGTTCAGGATGTGAACGAAAAGCGCTTCTACAGAGCTTTGAAAACCTGTAAAGCCCTCATTGCTTATGAGGCTGAAATTTTCAAGATTGGCGCGCCAGAAGTGGCTGGGAGTAATTAATGTCCGGCATTGACGCCTATAAAAAAACAATCACGCAAACTGCGACGTCGCGCGATACCGAGTATCGCCTTCTGGCGCAAGTTACAGCTGAATTGATCAAAGCCGTTGAGAATAAAAAAGGGGCGGCCAATGATCCAACCAAGATGGCCCAGGTTGCTACCGCGCTGAACTGGAACAAGCAGGTATGGGACGTATTCGTCGAAGACTGCGGCACGGCTGGTAACCAGTTGCCCCGGGATCTGCGCGCCGCAATTGTCAGTCTCGGTATATGGGTAACAAAAGAGACCGCAATAGCTCTGGAAGGTGAGGGGGATCTAGATTCTCTTGTTGCCGTGAATAGAGACATTATGAAGGGCCTCAAGCCGTCCCAGTCGACTGAAAATCAGACGAATCTCAAGCCGTCCGGTGCTGTGGGTTCTATTCTGGACCAAGCCTAAACCAAGCCGTTACGGACTACCGTCGTAAACGATAGACTTGGAACGGCCATAGGGCCGGACAACGAGCACCATTTCTTTCAAAGCTGCTTGAAAAGCCTTTCAGTGCTCATTGAACAGACGTTTTTTCCGAGATGGAATCCGAGCTTCGTGAACTGTGCTCTCTATTTCCGGATCCCTCACAAAACTTGATTTCTTTAACCTTTGCCTTCCCAACCGGGCCCGGATTGGGAGGCTTCCGCAATCAGCTTTATTGATGTGTGGAGGATATGGTAATGGCGCTCGGCACCCGCACGGCGAACTAGGTGAGCCTTATCTACAATCTTCAGCCTGGTGAATTGGATGCAGTGCGGGAACTCCCTGACTGTGTCATTTATGATCCTGAAGATATTGATCAGAAAAACGAGCTGGATCGTGTTGCAGTAATACTTTCTGCCTTGGGTGCAGGCGTTTCCGTGGATACCGCCATCTCCCCGTTAGCGGCCTCAATCGGCACACCGACTATCCAGCTTGGGTGGAGCCATCTCCTTTTAAGTGACGCTTATGATGCCATACTTGGCTCCTGTCATCCGATGGCCTGAAATATTGAACGTTTCGACATGAATGTATCTTTGTCCAGAGCGGCAAAAGCATTGCCGAAGACCCTCAAGGTTTTCAGTCACGGTAAATAGTGTCCGGATGCAGCTGCAAAAAATGCCGATCCGACGCCTACTATGCGGCTGAGTATAGGCTGTAAGTTACCTTATTTAATAAAAAATCATTAAATATCAGATAATTAGAGTTCCATCTCTGGTTGGCCCGACTATTGCGACATATGGGCCAAGACAGTGGTTCGTCGCTGTTACAGCCCGGCAAAAAAGACCACGTCCAAGAAATGGACTGGGAGCTGAAGGGCGGAGGCGACGCGAAGAGAGAAGGAACACTGGTAATGGTTAGCAATTCAATTCTGACGAACCCGGAGGCTTTGGTCGCGCTTCGTAATCTCGAGCGCACCAACTCCCTCTTGGCGCAGACACAGGACCGGGTCTCGACCGGTCTGAAGGTGACTGGTGCCGAGGATGACGCCTCGAACTTTGCCATTGCGCAGGGGATCCGGGGAGACTTGCGAGCCTTAAGTGCAATTCAGCAGGGGTTGAACAATACCAAGGGCATCGCCCAGGTCGCTCTCGCTGGTACAACCTCTATTTCGGATCTGCTCGCGGATGTCCGGCAGAAGCTGACGGAACTTTCGAACGAAGGTATTACGACGCAGCAGCGCAGCATTCTGCAGGACGATTTCAACGAGTTGGTTTCCCAGGCACGCAACTTTGTCGCTAACGCAGTGTTCAATGGGGTGAATGTTCTCAATACATCCACAGCGGTGAATACGCTGTCGAACCTGAACAATGACACTATTACCCTGCGGGCCCGAGACCTGCTGACTGAAATCAACTCGCTTGGCGGCGCTACTCTGGCGTCAGCGACCAATGCGCAGAGCGTTTTGACGTTTCAGTATTCCAATCTGGAATCGACGATCAACATCGCGCTCGGTCAGCTTGGTGCCGATACAAGGGCATTGAATTTCCAGACAGAGTTTCTGACCGAGGTCAGCGATGCGACGGAAGAGGGGCTCGGAAACATCGTTGATGCCGATCTTGCCCGTGAGTCTGCGCAACTTACCGCTTTGCAGGTGCGACAGCAGCTCGGCATCCAGGTTCTTAGTGTGGCCAACAACGCGCCGCAGGTCCTTTTGGGTCTGTTCCAGTAAGCAACGGATCTGTAGTTCTTGGAGGATCGTAAAATGCGTCGGGGTTATGCCGCATATTCGAAAGTTCAAACCAAGACAGAGAGCCCTCAGCAGATCGAGTATCGCTTGCTCGGGCAGGTGACTAGCGCCTTGCGCAAGGCGCAGGAAGATACGGCCACGCTACAGGACAAGTTGAATGCGGCTCTGTGGAACGGGAAGGTCTGGGACGCTTTTCTCTGCGATCTGTCCGAACCGGGGAACACATTGCCGGATCAGCTCAAGAACAGCTTGATACAGCTTGCCCGCTGGGTTGCCCAGGAAACCGATCTTGTTATCGAGGGTAAGGCCGAATTGAACGCGATGATCAACGTGAACCGTCAGATCATGGAAGGGCTTCAGGACCAGTTCCGGCTTGCTGAGGCCAGTTAACGGACCATTCTCGTGCCAATAAAACTCCACTAGCCGCTGCTTGACAGCATCCGGATCAGATGAGGGACTGCCTCATCTATCAGAGCTGGCCAAGAGCGGTCGCCTGTTTTTACGAGGCTGCATTCCCCAGGAAACCAAGGGTCCCTCTCGGCACCGAAGAAAATGGCACCGCACTGGGAATGAAGTCCGATCGACGGTGTACCCACCGCACCCGCTATCATCAGTACGGATGTGTTTGGCGATATAACCAGATCGAGGGCGGCAATCATTGCCGCCACCCTGTCCAGTTCCTCTCTCTGGTCAATCCCCGACGGGATATACAATTGCCGGCCGGAAGTAGCCTGGATGGCCTCTGTTTCAGAGTCTGAAGCGTCATACTGAAGGCAGACGGGCAGGAACTCAGCCGCTTCCAGTAACGGAACGATATCTTTCAGCTCTGGGTAATTGTGCCGGGCTCCGGCCCTGCGCATACCGCTGCGCCAGCTTATGCCGACAGCAGGCCTGCTTCCGGTTGCGCGAAAACGGTCTTTCCAATGCGCCGTTTCAGTGGCGTCCGGTTCGAGATATCCGGCTTGATCGGGAAAAGCTTCGACAGATGGGCGGACAACGGATTGCAAGTCGGCGAGCATCATGTACCGACCAATGCCATGTTCTTGGACAAGCGGTCGGTATTGGGCCGTTGGCGGGTCGGTGTCCGAGCGCTGGACTTTCTCGACGACCGTCAGGCCTGGAAAAGAGCGCGCGAAGAGCGCTGTCAGGCGTTTGTCAGATTCCAGAATGACAGGGCCGCGGAAGCGTTTTTGTATGTCCGGGATGCAGGAGGCAAAGCGGATCTCGTCTCCGATGCCCTGCTCGTGGCAGATCAATAAGACTTGCCCGTCCCTGCATGGCTCACCGTCCCATTCTTCAGGTAACCCTTGGCGGATGATCAGAATTTCCGGCTTCAGATGGCGCCAGAAATTTCGGGCCTGCCCACGTTCGATTTCGCCGGCGCTCAGCAAGGCGTCTGTCAACCCGTGTTGTAAGCCCGTATTCCCTGGCTCCAGCACGCACGCGCGCGTGGCGCTTTTGACGCCGTCCCGCATGCGGCCGACTCTTCGTTCAAGCAGTTGCAGGTTGTTCAGCGCCTGCGGCGCTCCCGGGGTCATGAGCAAGGATTTACGGTAGGACATAATTGCCGTGCTTGCCTTGAAGGCATCGAAGAAAGCCCGGGCTTCCTGAAAATAATATTCCGGAGTTGGCGTCGAAGATTTGCTGAAGGACTGCAAGGCTGACAACGCTTCCTCCGGCAGCTCCAGATCATTGAGCACTGCAGCATAAGACATCTTCCAACTTGCTTCCTCCGAACGCAGAGCCATTGCTTTTTCGAGGGATGTACGTGCGTTGGAAGGATCGCCGCGGAGCCGCTCGGCTTCGGCGATATTCCGCCAGGCTTCCGGATGATCGGGCGCGACGACCAATGCGTGTCGCAACTGTGCCCACGCGTCGTCTGGATCGTCGCCAGACAGGAAGACGCAAGCAAACCGATTGATGCAGTTGGCGTCGCCTGGGGCAAGCAAGAGGGAACGGCGAAAGCAATCGATAGCCTTTGCAGTAGCGCCGGACTGAAAAAGAGCCAGCCCATAAAAATGCCAGAAGTGGCTCAGATCCTGCAGTTGAGGGGCTGCGGTTTCATAGAGGGGCACGGCCTCTCCGATCCGGCCCGCGTTATGTATCGCGAGGGCGTTCTGGAGGGTCTGGATCGCAGCAGCTCGGGAAAGAGACAACATTCGCCGATGCTGCACTAACGGCGGTATATCGGAAAGTCTTTCTGTTAGCGTCCTGAAATTCAAGCTGGCCCGGTTCTTGCTTTCATACTTTCGAGGCACTTTGCCTATGAGACTTCGGAGGTGATAGCCACCATGTCAATTAACAGCGCTCTTATTGCGGCAACATCCGGTCTGTCGGCAGCTCAGGCTCGAATCGATGTGGTGTCCCAAAACGTGGCGAATGCTGCGAACGAGACATATACGCGGAAATCGCAGGAGCTCCAGACCCGGATCATCGGTGGTCAGGCGCAGGGTGTTGATCTCGGCGTGGTAGTGCGTACGGTAAATGAAGGCTTGCAGAAAGATATTCGTTCCCAGCAAGCAACCGTTTCCGAGCTAACTGTTCTGGATAGTTTTCTTGAGCGTATGGTCGAGTCTTTCGGCCGTCCAGGCGACGACGACTCTATCTCCTCCAAGATTACTGATCTGAAGGAAAAACTTCAGGCCCTGTCGATTGCTCCGGAGCTTGGAGCGAACCAGGCTGAAGTCCTGCGTGCCGCGGAAAGCGTAGCGGCCGAGTTCCAGCAGCTCTCGCAGACCATCAGCAACCTTCGGAAAGAAGCAGATCGGCAGATCGCGGACACAGTGGATCTGGTGAACACGGCACTGACGAATATCGAAACGCTCAACGATTCTATTGCAACGCGCAAAGTACAGGGTCTGACCACAGCCGATCTTGAGGATAGCCGCGATCAGTTTGTTGAAGAATTATCGCAATATATGAACATCAACGTGATCGAGCGTTCGAACGGCGAGTTGACCATTCTGACCGGCGACAGCCGGCTGATGCTCGATGATACAAAGTTCCCGCTGACTTTCGTGGAAACGTCTATTTTCACGGCGACTACGGTTGGCCAGCCCTTGCGGCTGGAGGACGGCCTCCCTGGCATTGCTACGAACCCGGACATCTCTTCCGAGATTTCCGGTAAGGATGGCGAACTCGCCGGACTTCTTCGGGTGCGCGATACACTGCTGGTCGAAGCCCAGGATCAGCTGGACACACTGGCGCACGAGCTGGCGAACGATCTGGATACCTTCACGATCAACGGCACGGTTGCGGTGGTTAACTTGTTCGTTGATGGCGGTGGCGCGGTTCCGGCTGACGCTCTGGGTAACGAGCAGGGCTTCGCGGAAGTTATCCAGGTTAATGCCCTGGTGACCGGCACGCCTTCATTCCTTGTTACCGGCGATACCGGAAACGGAGCGAACACATATGTTGCCATCGGCTCCGGTGACCATCGTGTCGCAAATGCCATGCTCGATGTGTTCCAGAATACGCAGACTTTCGTTGCTGGCTTCGGTCTGACTGCCAATAACAGCATTGAAGGTTTTGCCGCTGAGATGGTTGGCTTTCAAGCTAACCAGCATGCGACCTTTGAAAGCCAGCTGACATTCGAAACCAACTTTCGCGACACTCTGATACAGACTTATCGGGACGAGAGCGGGGTCAATACGGATGAAGAGCTCGCCAAACTTATCGAGCTTGAGGCCGCTTTTGCGGCCTCTGCGCGTGTCTTGCAGACTGTCCAGCAGTCGCTTGACGAACTCGTTAACATTATACGTTAGGAAGGAGTGAGACGATGCGTGTCGCCACCCTGACAATGTCACTACGGGCGCAGAATACCGTTCTGAACCTTCAGAACCAGTTTTCACGTGCGCAAGAGCAGGTCTCGACCGGGAAGATCTCACAGATTTACAGCGGTCTGAGAGGCGACGATGCGCGTGTCTCAATTCAATTGCGTGAGGAAATTCAAACTAAAGAGGCTTACGTTAACACCATCGAGCAGGTGCGAACGCGGACCAAGATCATGGAAGCGGCACTGAACGGTATACAGGATCTTGCAGAGCAAATGCGGGTTGAACTTATCAACCAGCAGGAGGGCAAGTTCGACGATACGGCTCCGGTGTTGAAGCAGTTTGCGGATTCCGCCATTGACCAGCTTGTAAGCCTTCTGAACACCCAATCCGAGGGGCGATATCTCTTCAACGGAACGGATGTTTCGACGGCGCCTGTGGATGATGCAGCAACTCTTAAAACGGCCGCTTATGCCGCTATTCCTGCGCTCGCCGTTGGCAACTCTGCGGCAGTGATCGCGGCGTCGGCCACTCATTTCGGAACCGATGCTAACTGGAATAATGTTGCCGGTATTGTACCAGGCCAGACAAAGCCGTTTGCATTTGATGCGGCGGAAGGTGTGCGCCTGGAATTTGGCGAGCTCGCTAATGACAACTCAACCTTCGAGGAGCTCTTTGAAGTATTCTCTATCTTCGCGGATGTTGATTTCGCTGCCGGTCTTGACAACGATTTTCGCGCCCTGGTTGATGACGGTTTGACGCGGGTTGAGGCAGCGGCCGATGCGATCGGCCTGATGGTTGCGTCGGTTGGAACGACCCAGGCAAGAATAACGGACATTGAGGCGCAGCATAAGGACGATAATACACTGCTGTCGAACCAGCTTGATGGCGTTGAAAATGTTGATCCTTTTGAAGCTGCAGCGGAGTTTCAGCTGCTTCAGGGGCAGCTCCAGGCAGCCTATCAGACAACCGCATCGCTGCGGCAGCTCTCGCTCGCTAATTACATTTAGATTGAGTGGGAATTCTCTGTGAACTAGTTGTAATATATGGAGTTATTTTTGCCTGGTGCATTTCCCTAAAATGAATAATTAAACGTGAATGACTCGACATTCTTTTTGTAGGGTGTTATATACATTCCAAGTTGCCGATAAAAGGCAGGTTACTTTACTCCAGAATGGAGATGGTCATGGTCGAAATCCTCTCCGGGGCGACCACCACGCAATCTGTTGCGAAAACCGTCCCGTCGCCGTCGCTGCAGGCGCCGGTTTCCGATTCTGCCAGCGCCCCCAAAAAATCATCCTCCGATTTCTACCTGAGTCCGGTCATCAGGTTTGATCCGGAAGCTCTGGCTGTGATTTTTGAGCTTCGTGATAGCCGCTCAGGCGAGGTGACGAAACAGTTTCCGCCAGAGCGTGTCGTGCGTGAACTTCAGAAAAGCGCGGGTCTCGTGCAGGAACCTGTTGAGGCTTCGGAGAAGACACCCGGCGCCGGCGGGGAATCAGAGGCGAGCGCTGTGGAGAATAGCGAGTCGTCTGCAAATGCTGGAGCGGATCAGGAAGTTGACGTTCTGATCTGAGTCGGGGCAGCGGCATTGATTGAGCGCTGCTATGAATCTTGTGCGGGTTAGGAATTAAAGGGCGAGGGACATAGGTCCGGCGCCCTTGTTTTATGTCAGGGCCGCAATTTTCTGGATAGATGCTGAGTAATTGACGTAAGGGGAGGTTCCTAAAATTCCCCTATAGATCCAACTATGTTACGAATTGATAGATACGAATTTATAGAATGGATTTGAGTATTTCGATGGAGGGTTCCAGCGTGAGTGATGAAGACGCGATCAATGAGCTGCTGAAGCGCGGTATCAGCCATCATGAAGCCGACGAAGTCGTTGAGGCGCGCAACATCTATATCGAGATCCTCGAACGGGATCCGCAGAATCATAAGGCTCTGGATCTTGCCGGTTTGCTCTGCATGCAGTGCGATGAGCTTGATGCTGCCGCGGATTTCTTCAGCTCTGCCATAGAGCTTGACCCTGAATCGGGCCGCTATCTTTGCCACGCAGGCACTCTTGAATTGCATCGGGGTCATTTAGAGACGGCAACCGAGCTGTTGAAGAAGGCGATTGCCAAGGATCCTGAAATCAGTGAGGCGTTTTTGTCTCTTGCTCTGGTTTATCGAGCCGAGCAAAAAATCGGCGATGCGATTGCCGTGATCGAAAACGGTCTTTCCCATGACCCGGACAACAGTCGGCTTTTGACCTGGCGCGGTGTTCTCGAGATTGATCGGGATGACCTTCCGAGTGCCGGCGAGTTCCTGCATCAAGCGATCAATGCTGACAATGAGAATATCGAAGCGATGGTTACGCTCGGCAACGTCATGATGGAGCTTGATGAACTTGACATCGCGGAGCGCTGCTACGTTTCGGTTAAGGAGCGTGTACCGCAAGATCTAGGGACACGTTGCCGTTTATCCGTTCTGCTTAAACGTTTGGGGAAGCGCGACGAAGCAGTCACTGAACTGGAGGCGGCGTTCGCCCAGGCACCTGCGGAAAGCGACAGCTTCACTGAAATGGCATTGTTGTTTGAATCTCTCGGAAACGACGATGACGCCATCGTTGCAGCTGAACGGGCGGTTGCGCTCGATGCCGGCAATGCGGCAAGTTTTGAACTGCTCGCGCGCCTTCACGGTAAGGCTGGAAACGAGGAAGCGGCAAAAGATGCCGAGGACCGGGCGTCTGCCCTTTCCTGACGGCTCGCCCGGTTTACAGGAAGCTCATTGAGCGCGGCCTGCGAGCGCTCTTCAATTACAGGCTTTTGCTGACGGCTACCATCGGTTGGGCTAGGGGCGCGTAGGCTGCGTAGCCCGTGCGGGTCTTCCCAAAAGTTGGCGCTTCGGCATCGATACCGCGCTGCTTGCGTACCGATTCCATGATCAGTGACACAACCCGTTCTGCAGCATCGTGGCTGGAGCGAAGCGCCAGCATGTTGTCCGATAGAGTACAGCGGAAGCGCTGATAAAGTTCCCGCAACTCTGTCCGGTCGTCATCGGGCACATCATCCAGCACTTCCGGGTGCGCACGCACCTCTGTCTGGTGTTTGTCGAAGGCGAGGGACAGCTGGCGTTTTCGGGCCTGGAGCTTGTCCAGCGTCTTGAATTCGCGTTTTTTCAACAGCGCGGTTTCTTCATTCAAGAGCTTCATCAGCCCAATCATGCTCTCGCGGAATGCCTCGACGATGGAATAATCAGGCATCTCAACGTACCTCCTGCAACGAGATCAACTGGCGTTCGATGTTATCGGCAAGTCCGATGCCGCCAGTGCCGGCCATTTGCTTGCCATACTCATCGACCAGCAGATCGCGGTAGATGTTCTCGGCCTGGCCACCGCCGAACATCGGGTTGCTTTCCATTCCCTTGAACATGTGGCCGAGCATCTGGCTGATGAAGATGCCTTCGAACTCCTCGGCCGCCTGTCGGATTTCCGTCTTGTCACTGCCAGCTGCCTGAAGTTTCTGCACTGCTGCGGTTGTGCGGGCGCTCTGCGCTTGGGCGCTGGCGGCGGCGGAGTCGGTGAGGGATGTGGTCTGCATCATTCGGCTCCCTTAAAGAACTTCAATTTCGGCTTGCAGGGCGCCTGCGGCCTTGATGGCTTGCAGGATAGAGATCAGATCGCGTGGCCCAATACCAAGTGCATTCAGCCCGTCTACCAATTCCTGGAGCGTCACGCTCTGGGCGAGTACGGAGAGCTGCTTGTCCTCATCCTGATCGATCTCGATCTGGGTCCGCGGGACGGTGACGGTTTCACCGGTCTGCGCGAACGGCTGGGGTTGCGATACCTGCGGCGTTTCCGTGATCCGGATCGTCAGGTTGCCCTGGGCGATAGCGACCGTGCTGATCCGGACATTCTCGCCCATCACGATGATGCCCGTCGTCTCGTTGATCACCACCTTGGCGGCAATGTCCGGGGTTACGCGCAGCTGCTCCACGTCCGTGATGAGGGCGACGGCGTTGCCGCGGTAATTCTCAGGAACGATCATACGGACCGAGGCGAGATCGTTCGCCTGGGAGATCGGCAAGCCGATAAAGGCGTTGATGGCCTGCGAGATCCGCCGTGCCGTTGTGAAATCCGGGTTTTTGAGCGCGATGGTGACGGTTTCCATGGACGCCATGGAGAAAGCGATTTCCCGTTCGATGATTGCACCGTTGGCGATCCGGCCATTGGTCGGTACGCCCTGGACAACGCTCTGTCCGTCACCAGCGGCAGAAATTGCCCCGGTTGCCACGGGACCTTGGGCCACGGCATAGACCTCTCCATCTGCGCCGACCAGTGGGGTCACCAGCAAAGTGCCGCCCAACAGGTCCTCGGCATCGCCGATGGCGGAAATGGAGACGTCAATGCGGCTGCCCTGCTTGGAGAACGGGGGGAGGGTCGCGGTCACCATAACGGCGGCGACATTGTCGGTGTCGAGGTTGTCGTCGCGGGCATTGACGCCGAGACGCTCCAGCATGCCGACCAGACTTTCCCGGGTGAAGATCGCGCTATCGAGTGCATCGCCGGTGCCGTTCAGGCCAACCACGAGGCCATAGCCGACGAGGATGTTTTCCCGGACGCCTTCGAAATCGACGATGTCTTTGATGCGAGTCTGGCCATACGCGTGCTGCGTCGGCGCGGCGATCATCAGCGCCGCCATGGCCAGAAGGCCTAGGAGCGAGCTTGTAAAAAGCGATGAGCGGGTCTGTTTGTTTTCTTGCGGCCGCATCTCTATCGGTTCCTCGTGTTCTCTTGGAGTCGTCTCTCGGACCCCAGTCGACGAAGGTTATGCGAATACCATGCCAGTTATTCCGTCAGTATGATCAGTGGCTTCAGTCACCTCCGTTCCTGAGCTTTCCAGACGTTGAATAGGCTGAAAATCGTAAGGCTTTATTCGCTATGAAGGTGTCTTGCCGATAGTGTATGACTCCGGAATAGGTAGGACTTGCACTATGAAAATAGATCCATCACGCCGTGTCAGTACCCCCGCCACCCGAAAAACCTCAAAGTCGGGCAGCGCAGGGGGGACACAATTTTCCGGTCTTCTCGACGGAGCTCAGGAAAGTACGTCCGCGCAGGGGTCCGGTCCCGCTATGTCGGTCGACGGGCTGCTGGCCGTTCAGGAAACAAATCCGGATGGACGCGGCCGGGGAAAGCAGGGGGCTGAGCGCGGAGAAGATCTGTTGGTCCGGCTGGAACGGATTCGCGACGGCCTTCTTATGGGAGCCATCCCAGAATCCGAATTGCGGGCTCTCGCGACCAGTATCACGACAACGCGTGAGCGGAAATTTACCGATCCCCGCCTAGGTGAGATACTGGATGAAATCGAGCTTCGGGCACGGGTCGAACTCGCAAAACTTGGCGCTTTTTTGTGAGTTTCAGGTTTGCTTTCAAAATTGTTATTTAATTTCAATTATTTGTGCGCATGAAAAGTGATGCGATCCATCTGCAATCAGAGGGTTGAAACCGAGTGGGCCCCGGACATATACTCCGGCCGCTCGAAAAGGGCAGAAATCTTGCCTTTCATTGGCCTTTGTCTTGGAGGACCGGGATGAGCGTCACTTTGCCGCCCGACTATTCGCCGTCGGAAGACGAAGATTTTATGAATTCAAAGCAGCAGGAATATTTCCGCCAGAAGCTGCTTAAGTGGCGTGCTGAGCTTCTGCATGAAGCGAACGAGACGCTGAGCCACTTGACCCAGGAAAATCTGCAGAAACCGGATATGGCTGATCGCGCCTCTCTGGAAACTGACCAACAGATCGAACTGCGGACCCGTGATCGTGAGCGCAAGCTGATCAGCAAAATCGATGCGGCGCTGCATCGGATCGAGGACGGCAGTTACGGGTATTGTGAGGAGACGGATGAGCCGATCGGCTTGCGTCGTCTTCAAGCTCGGCCGATCGCGACCTTGAGCCTCGAAGCCCAGGAGCGGCATGAGCGCCTTGAGCGGACACACCGCGACGACTGACCCCGATATATCTAAATGAATAAAGAAAAGGCCGTTCCTCAGGGAGCGGCCTTTTTGAGTCTGGATGAAATCATCGCGATGAGGGCCGCATGCGGCCAGAACAACTCCGGGCGGTAAATCTTACCGCCCGGAGTTGTTGGATCATGAGGGGATCAGAAGGGCATCAGGATTTCGAGCGCTTGAGCACCGTAGCGCTGCTGCTGCAGGTCGGAGATCTGGCCGCGGCCTCCATAGGCAATGCGGGCTTCCGCCATCTCGTCATAGCTGACGGTATTCTCGGAAGTGATGTCCGCCGCGCGGATCACGCCACCGACGACGATCTCGCGAACTTCCATATTCACCCGAACTTCCTGGCGCCCGAAGAGAACCATATTGCCGTTTGGCAGCTGCTGCGTCACCACGGCGGCGACACGCAGGTTGATGGTCTCGTTCCGGTCGATCCGGCCGCGGCCGTCATTGGCCAGGGATGAATTCAGATCCACAAGGCCGGCGCCCGTCGTTCCCTCGGCGAAGACATCGCTCAGCAGGGATTGCGCTCCGAACAGGCCATTTACATTGAGGCCGTCGGTATGGGTGCGGTCGTGCCGGGTGCGGTTGTCGATTGCGGCGTCGTCTGCGATTTCAACGACAACGGTGATGATGTCCCCGACCTGGCTGGCGCGCTGATCCTCGAAAAAGGCGCGGGAGCCTTCCACCCAGAGAGAATTGGCCTGCCGAGTTGCGGTGACCGGTGCCGGCATCGGCATCGAGACCGGGCGGTAGTTTTCCGCCTGGGTCGGGTTCTGGATCTCCGAGAGCTCCGGCGTTTTGCCGATGTCGGCAAGGCGTTGGAAGAGGTTGCAGGCGCTGACGGACATTCCGATCAGGGCAACAGCGGTGATGCGGGAGAGCAGAGCGGGGAGGGACTTGTTTTTCATTGTTCCGGTTCCTTGAAAGGAGTGCCTAGTTCATCGCAAGACGCGGGCCGGCGACGGAGACGATGCCGGATTGGGTGACCGAACCGACAACTGTCTTGCCGCTGGAAAGGTTCTTCACGCGGATCGTGTCCTTGCGCGCGCCGCTCTCAAGGGCCTGACCGCGCAATGTCAGCGTCATGAAAGAGGTTCTGAAGATCAGGGTCACCAGATCACCCTTGTGGATCAGCTCAATCGGCTTCACATCGGTTCGCCGGATCACGCGGCCGGCGGTAATCGGCCGGCGGGCGCTCATGCCGACAAGCTGGTCGGCAGAAGTTACCGTGTTGTAGCTGCTGCGTCGGGCACGCATTTCCGTCCAGACGATGTCGCTGGCATGGATCGTCTCGCCGGGCGCGGCATGCCGGCTCAGCACCGGAACCTCGATAACCGGATAAACTTCACCCTGTGCCTGAGCGCGGACACTCTTGCCGTTACCGATCGGCACGGAGACCGAGGCTGCGAAGCGTCGGTTCTGGCTGTTGTAGTCGATGGTATCGACCGAGATTTCCGGCGGCATATCTGCCGGGATCATCATTGTCAGTCGACGGTTGGTCAGTTCGACATCGATGTTGTCGGCGACATAGTCCCGTTGCAGCCGTTCTGCGATGGCCTCCCGGATCAACTGCAGCGGTACCGCGCGTCCTTCGCGCTGGACGGCGACACGTATCCGATTGTGCGGAGGTGTCCAGTCCAGGTCGTGGATGGAAGCCAGTTTCTGCAGCGTGCGCAGGCGGACCACCATGTTTTCGCCAGGGGGCGGGGCATCGCCGACGCGGGCGTCCTTTCCGGCCGGCAGGCCTAAGAAAAGATCGCTCAGCATCAGCGTGTCCCGGTCGAGCATGACGGTCTCATTTGCAAAGAGCGGCACGCCCTTGGTCTCGCTCGCTGTCGCCGTCTGCGGGATGCCGAGGGCAATCCCGAAGAGCGCGGCGGCCGTGATGAGCTTCAGTGGCTTCAGCATTTTGCGTGTCATGTCGTTACTCCCTGGTTTCCGGGGTCAGGCCGCGTTAGCGAACCTGATTGACCGTGGCCATCATCTGATCCGAGGTCTCGATGACCTTCGAATTCAACTCGTAGGCGCGCTGGGCCGTGATCAGGTCGGTGATTTCCTGCACCGGATCCACGTTCGAGGATTCGATGTAGCCCTGGAAAAGGCCGCCGAAGCCGTCCGTTTCCGGGTTGGCCGTGCTCGGCGCGCCGGAAGCTTCGGTTTCGAGAAGCAGGTTGTTACCGGCATGTTCGAGACCGGCATCGTTCTGGAAGGTCGCCAGCTGGATTTGGCCGACATTTGATTCTGCCGTCTGGCCGTCCAGCTTCACCAGAACCTGGCCGGACTGGTTGATGGTCACGCCGACTGCGCCGGCCGGAACTGTGATGCCCGGCTGGACGGTGTAGCCATCCGCGGTCACCAGCTCACCCGTCTGGCTCACCTGGAAGGAGCCGTCACGGGTATAAGCCGTTTCGCCGTCCGGAAGCTGGACCTGAAAGTAGCCGTTGCCGCGGATCGCCAGATCGAACTGGTTGTCGGTGAGGATCAGCGATCCCTGCTCGTTCACACGATAGGTCGCTGCCGTGCGGACACCGACACCGAGCTGGATGCCCGAGGGAACAATCGTGCCCGCATCCGAGGAGTTGGAGCCAACCCGCCGCAGATCTTGATACAGCAGATCCTGGAACTGGGCCCGGTGTCTCTTGAAGGCGGTGGTGTTCATGTTGGCGATGTTGTTCGAAATAACCTCGACGTTGGTCTGCTGAGCCAGCATGCCGGTGGAGGCGATGTTTAGTGACTGCATGGTTTTCTTCCTTCTTCCGGCAAATTAGGCGGCTGTGGCGGTGCCGAGTTTACGGACCGAGGTGCGAAGTCTTTCGGCTTCCTGATCCAGCATGTTCTTCACGGCTTCATAGCTGCGCTGAATGTCGATCAGTCTGGTCAGTTCGGAGATGGCGGAGACGTTAGAAGTCTCGAGGTGACCCTGGAGCATCTTGGAGCGCTCGGGGGGGCGGGGTTGTTCGGTCGTCTCGAAGGTACTGCCGCCGCGCTTCTGCATGCGCGGCAGGTCGTCGAATTCGACGACTTTCAGGATTCCGAGCACTTCCGGCCCGGCGCTGATGGTACCATCCGGCGAAATCTCGATCTTGCGACCGTCCTGCGGGATAAAAATCGGGTTGTCGTCCGTATCCATGACCAGCTCACCGTTACCGGTGATCAGCTGGTTGTCCGGACTGAGCTTGAAGTTGCCGTTCCGGGTGTACATTTGCTCCCGGCCGTTATCGACCGTGAAGAACCCAGGGCCTTCTATGGCGACATCGAACGTGTTCTGCGTCGGCTGAAGTGTGCCGGGCTGATGGATGACGATGGTTCCGTGGTCGATCACGAAGTCCAGCTTCTCGTCCATCTTGGTGTCGGTTTCATAAGGCGAGTAGAGAGCGATTTCCCGCTTGAAGGCGGTTGTGCTTGAGTTCGCGATGTTGTTGGCGACCAAAGACAGTTCGCGCCGGAGGGCGGATTGCCGGGAGAGCCCGATATAGATCGCATTTTCCATGACGATAATTCCCAACCAGTGTCCAAATCGCCGCGTTCTACGGCCGTTGCCGAGGAATAAGCAGGTTTCGTGCCAGTTATTAAGTCAGGGAAAATCAACAGGTTAAATATCGGGCCAGCGGCTCTGGATCGCGTCGCTCGGCAAGTCGCGCCGGGATGGAAGCTTTTGCCGGGCGGTGTTCCAGAGCTGATCTGGGCCTTGCTTGAATGGACCTCAAGTCTCCGATATGCGCGTCTTTAGAGACTGGGTGCGCTCATTTCGCGAAGTTTATGATAAATATGGAGAATTGGCGCATTATATGCTTTACTCTTTAGGTGTGTCTGGGTTTCCCGATGCTTGGGGCTGCATGCACTGTTTGGATCGCGCCCCGATCGGGTCAGGCTGGTTACGCTTTGCTATATTCAGCCAGGTGCTGGCTGTTTTAATGGGCTTGGAACAGGACGGAACGCATGGCCGAGGAAGGCGAAGTCGTTGAGGACAGCGGTGAAGCGGGTGAGGAAGAAGCCAGTCGAAAGCTAAGCCCCAAAAAAATCATCCTGTTCGTCTTGCTGCCGCTGCTGCTCCTGGTTGGAGCGGGCGCGGGCGCGGCGATCATGCTTGGTATGCTGGGCGGCGAGGAGCCTCCTCCCGAAGTCGCGGCAGGAGCGGAGCCTCAGGAGGTGGTGGAAGAAAAAACCTCTGCCCAGGCAATCTTCTTCGAAGTTCCCGACCTCATCGTCAATTTGAATACGAACAGCCGCAAAACGGCATTCCTGAAGATTAAAATCGCGTTGGAAGTCAGCGATCCAGCCGATGTGGATGTCGTTAATCAGAACTTGCCGCGTATCGTTGACAACTTTCAGGTATATTTACGTGAACTCCGCGTGGACGACCTGCAAGGGTCTGCTGGCATGTATCGTCTGCGTGAGGAACTGCTCCGCCGTGTGAACCTGGCTGTTCGCCCGGCGCGGGTGAAAGATGTACTATTTAAGGAAATGCTGGTTCAGTGAGGAATTCGCATGGCCGATGATGATCTCGCCGCCGAATGGGAGGCGATGGGTGAAGACGACGAGGACGATGATGTTGGTGGCGGCAGTGGTACTGGCGCCCGGGTTCTAAACCAGGACGAAATCGATTCTCTGCTTGGTTTTGACGAGGGTGCCGGCGGTGATGGCGATACCTCGGGTATCCAGGCCATCGTCAATTCGGCTCTCGTCTCATACGAACGTCTTCCGATGCTTGAGGTCGTGTTTGACCGCCTCGTCCGGATGATGTCGACAAGCCTGCGTAACTTTACGTCCGACAACGTCGAGGTCTCACTCGACAACATCACCTCTATCCGTTTCGGTGATTATCTGAACTCGATCCCGCTACCGGCGATGTTGAGCGTGTTCAAGGCGGAGGAATGGGATAACTACGGCCTGCTCGTCGTCGATTCGGCGTTGATCTATTCCATCGTTGACGTTCTTCTTGGTGGTCGCAGGGGTACGGCAGCAATGCGTATTGAAGGCCGTCCATACACCACGATCGAACGTAATCTGGTGGAACGCATGGTCACGGTCGTACTGAGCGATCTGTCCGCTGCTTTCGACCCGTTGAGCCCGGTGACATTCCGCTTCGATCGTCTGGAAACGAACCCGCGATTCGCCACCATTGCGCGGCCTGCGAACGCAGCGGTGTTGGCGCGGCTCCGTATAGACATGGAAGATCGCGGCGGGCGTCTCGAACTGATGCTTCCCTACGCCACACTGGAGCCGGTCCGTGAGCTGCTGCTGCAGATGTTCATGGGCGAGAAATTCGGCCGTGACTCTATCTGGGAAACTCACCTGGCGAATGAGCTTTGGGCAACGGATATCGAGCTTGAAGCGGTACTGGACCAAGTTGTCCTGTCGCTGAACGATGTCTTGAACTGGAAGCCGGGCACGAAGCTGCAGCTGAACGCCAGCCCGAAATCGACGATCGACATGCGATGCGGCGAGGTCCCGCTCTTTATCGGCGGGATGGGGCAGCGCAACGGCAACATCGCGGTGAAGATCAAGCAGAAGCTGCGAAAGATGTAGGCGGACCGCATGTCAGAAACGATGCTGCCCCTGATCCTTGATGGCCTTCTGGTCGTACTTTTGCTGGCGACCATCGTCTACGCGATGATCCTGAACCGTAAGCTCAATCGTCTGCGCGGCAATCACGATGAGATGGAAGTCTTTGTCGATAAACTGAACGTCGCATGCGCGCGGGCGGAATCGGCAACTGCGGGCCTGCGCAATGCAGGGGAGAACGGCAAGGCGGTCTTCAGGGAAGCGGCGTCCAAGGCTGAAGCGCTGCGCGATGAGCTTGCTTTCCTGGTCGAGCGTGCCGATATCGTGGCTGGGCGCCTTGCAACTGCGAGTGAAGGCACCAAAATCGTTTCGAAGGAAGCTCAGGGTCAGGTTGCTGCGGCAAAGCCCGACCCGGTCAGAAAGCCGGGATCGAAGCGTCCTGCTCCGGCGGCCCGCCGTGCGCAGGAAGCCGGACGATCGCAGGAGCAGGCAAGGTCCGGGCGGGCGACGTCAGCCGATGACGCCGGGGCCCCTCGTTCGGAAGCTGAGGAAGAGTTGCTGAAAGCACTGAGGAACGCACGCTGATGGCATATGACAGGCAGGGACGGAAAGCCACGGTAAAGCCGGAAGATGCCGGGCAGACGGCGACGCCGAATGCCGCGCGTGTTCAGGGCGGACAAGCCGTTAAAGGCAAAGCACCCGCGCGGCGTGCGGCGGGGAAGAAATCGCCAACTGCCGGGGATCATCGTCAGGCGGGTATTCCGCGCAAGCAGACCAAGCGCTCAGGCGCTTTTATCCGCGTTCTTCCTGTCGTGGTTGTCGTTTCCATGTTCCTCATGGGGGTCAAGGTTGTCGGCATCTGGGATGTTTTGGAGAACGGGAAGTCGCCGGTCAGCGTTGCCGCCTTCGCCGAGGCGGACAGCCCGGCTCCGACGTCACGACAAGCGGGAAGTGCCGCTGAGCCAGAGCAGCTGGCGCAGGCAACCGAGCCTGCGAAAAGCAGCGATGGAGACAAACCGCTCGATCCCGTGCTCTTCACGCGCTCCGAAATTGAGCTGCTGCAGGATCTGTCGAAGCGGCGCAAGGAGCTGGACGCCCGGGAGCAGACCGTTATCCAGAAAGAGGGTTTGCTGACGGCCGCTGAAGACAGAATCGACAAGAAGATTGTCGAGCTTCAGAAGGTCCGGACGGAAATCGAAGGGCTGATCAAGACCTACGACGAGCAGGAAGAAAAAGAGATCAAGAGCCTCGTGCAGATTTACGAGAAAATGAAGCCAAAGGATGCCGCGCGGATCTTCGATGAGCTGGACATGAGCATTCTGCTGCGGGTTTTCGACCGGATGAAGGCATCAAAGTCCGCGTCCGTACTCGCTAATATGCGCCCGCAAAAAGCGAAGGAAGTGACTTCGCGAATCGCCGAGCGGCGGACCATCCCCAATACCAACTGATTTTATCCCGCGGATTGTGCGCTCGAGAACGCATAGCTAGACTTTGCTTGCCGGGGACCTGCTATTCGCAGTATTCCATCGGTATATCAGGCATTAACGACCTTTTAATAGGATCGCTGTTAGTGTCTGGGCGTTGGTTAATTGAAAGCCGGACTGGATCCGGCCCTGAATGAAAATGGAGAGGTGCCGATGGCTGTCGACAAGGGCATGAGGGTTCTCATTGTCGATGATTACAAGACAATGTTGCGTATTATTCGGAACCTTCTTAAGCAGCTTGGTTTCAACAATGTAGACGAAGCGAGCGATGGCAGTGCTGCCTTGCAGATGCTGCGTCGCGGCGACGAATACGGTCTTGTGATTTCCGACTGGAATATGGAGCCGATGACAGGGCTCCAGCTGCTCAAGGAAGTACGGGCAGACTCCAAACTGAAAAGCACGCCGTTCATCATGGTTACTGCCGAGAGCAAGACTGAGAACGTTGTGGCTGCAAAGCAGGCCGGTGTGAACAATTACATTGTGAAGCCGTTCAACGCAGAGACGCTGAAGACGAAGATGACCGCGGTTATCGGAGCTTTTTGATAGCTGTTGCTCTCTTGGGCCGGTTACAGCGCGGGGTAGTTGTCTATGACTGAGAACGGAATCCGCGAGGATCTGTTACCGGAAGCAGCGCGGGAACTTGACGCAATGGCCTCGGTTGCCGAAGAGGCAGCCGAGCGAATCCTGACGGCCGTCGAGAAGATCGACGAGTTGCGGGAAGGCATGCCGGAAGCGGTTTCCGAGGCCGTTGGCGAAGCAATTATCGAGATTTTCGAGGCTTGCGGTTTCCAGGATTTAACAGGCCAGAGAGTGGGCCGGATCCACAAGACCCTGAACGGTGTTGCGGATCGGGTCGAAGCTGTAATGGCCCATACGGGGCACGGTCACGGCGGCGCTTCATCCGGGGCGAAAAGAAATCGTGACAAACACCCGGAAAATGTAGAAGAATCAGGTAGTGAACCGTTCTCAGAAGAGGGTTTGTTGAACGGTCCTCAGCTGCCTTCCGATGCGAAGACCCAGGAAGAAATTGATGCGCTGATGGACCAACTCAACAAGTAGTCTATGGCCCAAGGCGAAGACAAGGCGCGTGGTGCAAGCCAGCTCGGCAGCTTGCCGCTGTTTCTGAGTCTGTTTTTGCTCCTTCTCGCGTTCTTCATTTTTCTCAACTCAATCTCCACCCGTCAGTCGGGCAAGAGCGAACACGTCATCGACAGTGTGCGTTCGAGCTTTGCATCTGTGCTGCGGGGCGGAACTGGCGCGGGCGTATTCGAAGGCGAACCCGGTAAAGCCGACGAAAAAGGACTGCGGGACGATTTTCTCGAAGCGTTCGATCCGCTGCTCAGCGAGACCCAGATCCGTCTGGAGCGGCCGGGTAACCCGTTTTACATAGATTTCCAATCCGGACGCCTGTTCGAGGGTGACCGGGTCGATCCAATCTTTGATTTCCGCGATTTCTCAAAACGCGTCTCCGCTGTTCTCGCGTCAAAAACTGCACGCGATGGAGCTGAAATCCGGTTCTGGTTCAACGTTCCCGCACCCGGGAACGAAATGCTGCTGGCGCGACAGAGAGCGGCCCGGCTGGCTGAGATCATGATCGCATCGGGGACCCCCCGCGCAAACGTATCCATCGGATTCCGTGAGTTGCCGCGGCCCGATACCGTCCGTATTGCCGTCCATCTCGGTGCTGAAGGGCAGGGGGCTCGATGAGAGGGAGGGTGGCACGGCGCGGGAGTCGCGAACGGAATCAGGGTGGCACCTGGATGGTGACCTTTGTCGATCTGGTATCACTTTTGCTCGCGTTTTTCGTGCTGCTGTTCTCGATGACCTCTCCGGATGCACCGCAATGGGAATCCTTCACCGCGTCCCTTCGGTCCACGTTCTCGTCCGAGTCGGTAAAACGATCACGCGAAGCACTGATGCCGGAAAGCGTTGAGGCCGAGGATCCGGGGCGGGGTTTCGATCTCGGCTATCTGCGACGGCTTCTTGAAGTGACCATGTCCCGCAATGCCATTCTGCAGAACGCGACGATTACGGCGCAGAACGGGCGGCTCGTCCTGTCCATGGCAAGCGACGTGTTTTTCCAGCCAGGGGCAGCAACCATGCGGGCTTCCGGCGAGGAAGCGCTTTTCGATCTTGCCGTTGCCTTGACCCAGATCGACAACCGGATCGACATTGTGGGGCATACGGATCCCCGGCCGTTCACATCGGCGTCCGGATCTTTCCGCTCGAACTGGGACCTGTCGCTTGCCCGGGCACTCTCTGTTGCCGACACGCTTCAGCGCTTCGGTTATCGTAAGCCGGTTGAAGTCAGAGGTGCTGCTGACGGGAAATTCGGAGAAATCGACAGATCATTGCCGCTCGAAGATCGATATCGCAGGGCTCGGCGCGTAGATCTCGTGATTTATCACGAGAGGGACCGACGATGAGCATGCGGCAGCTCACATGCGAGGAGCGAGGGCGAATCACATCGGCTGGAGCCGCGGTGCGGTCTGCCGCGATCCGGACCATAGCCGTGCTATGCTTGGTGCTCGTCACATTGGCTTCGGCCGGGGCGCAGACCGTTGGTATTTCAAGCGGAAGTGCGAACGGCGTCGATAGCCTGCGATTCGACTGGCCAGCTCGGGTCGGTTACGAGGCTCAAAAGTTCGGCAACACTCTGGCGATCGTGTTCAATCGCCCGGTCGTAGCCGATTTCGGCCCGGTGGCAAACGGTGTCGGGAATTTCATCTCCGGGGTCAGCCTCGATAGCGATAACCGAACGGTGCTGATCGATCTCACAGGCAATCCGCGGTTCCGCTCAAGTCGAGTCGGGACATCGGTTGTCCTGGAGTTTTTTGATCGTAATGCTCCGGCACCGGCTGCTGCCGCGGCGCCAGCTCCGGCTCCGGCTGCGAGAGCTGCTGCCGCTCCTGCTTCGCCTGCTCGGACACCCGCGCCCGCAGCGGCTCCAGCCCCGGCAAAGAGTGCTCCGCCAGCGGCGGGTCCGAGGCCACCGAATGTGCCTGAATTGTCCGTACGGACAGGCGCGCACGACAAGTTTTATCGTTTCGTTTTCGACTGGACGAAGCAAACGCCCTATAGCGTTTCGGAGCAACCGGACCGCGCGGTTATCCGGTTCGAAAACCCGGCCTGGATCAATGACGAAGAGGTCCGGCGGTTCATTCCGGAGCGTTTAAAGAATTTCAGTTCGGTTCCTGGCGGTAATGCGATCGATGTAACGATCCCGCTGCAGGCGCGTGAAGGTGTTCGGCATTTCACCAGCGGAACGCGGGTTGTTCTGGATGTGGTGGAAGGCGGTGAGCCGAGCAGAACGGGAGTATCCGCATCCGCATCCGCATCTACAGAGCCTGCAGTGCCCGCGCCTCGAGCCGCACCGGTAGAGCCGGTGACGGCAGCAGTACCGGAAAATCAGGCGACCGATTCCGCGAAACAGGTCGCCGCGCAGTTCGGGCTGCAGCCGCAAGCCGAGGGGGCTGCCGGAGTGGCCGTGCCTCCGGCCTCGGTGGCGCCAGCATCGGGATCAGCACCTGCTAATGCGCCGCAGGCCGAAGCGACAGAAAACCCAGCCCCCATACCTCCTGCCGTCGGAGCTGGGGCAGAGCAGCAAGCCGCTGCCGGTCCTGCTCAAGCCGGTCTCCCTCAATCGGAAACAGTTTCGCAAGCGACGGCGCCGGGCAAGTCACCCGAGATAGAACCGGAGGCTTTTGGAACTGCGACACGTCTTCAGGACATCGATCTGAAGACGCTGATGAAGAACGGCGAGTCTCTAGTTTCCAGCCTCAGTGCCGGAAATCAGGGGGTGATCGAAGGACCGGTCATTCCGGTCACCGCCGCGCAGGACAACAACATCGTCTCGGTTCGTTTCGAGTGGACCCAGCCTGTTGCGGCTGCGGTGTTCGCGCGGGCCGGATATGTGTGGGTGGTCTTCGGAGCGCCCGCCCGCTTTGATCTTAAGGGCCTTAATAGTGCCGACTATCAGTTGTTCGGCGAAAAAATTCAGGTTCCGGTAAATGGAGGATCGGCTGTCCGGTTCCCCACCGTCGAAGGCGTTAACCCCAGAGTCTGGCGTGACAATGCCGTCTGGATCGTTGATTTCCGGCCCCAGAACAGCCGGCCGGATGTGCCGGTGCGGGTTGAAACACAGCTCGTCAGCGCACAGGGCCCCCGCGTTTTCATCCCGCTGGAGGACCACGGCGCGACCGTCATTATCAGGGACCCCGAGATCGGCGATCAGCTGTTTGTCGTGCCGGTCGCCTCGCTCAGCCGCGGTGTCGACGGTTTGCGGCAATTCACCGAGTTCAATCTTCTGAATTCGGCGCAGGGCGTGGTTGTTCAGCCTTTGGCTGATGATGTCACCATCCGGTCCTTGCCGGATGGTGTTGCCATCACCAAGCTCGGGGGGCTGACGATTTCTCGAAATGTGCAGCAATCGACGGACGATCAGGTTGCACAGCGGATAGACGGATTGCCGCCGGGATTGGCGCCTGGCCGGATATTTGATTTCAGCAATTGGCGGAAAGGGGGCACGGAAAAGTTCCTGCAAGAAAAGCAGGCGATACAGAGGCGGATTTCGGAAGCGACCAGTATCGCGCGCAGCGGTCCCCGACTGGAACTGGCACATTTTTACTTCGCGCACGGCCTTTCCGCGGAAGCGATGGGGCTGCTTCGGACGATCGAGGCCGAGGACGAGGATCTTTCCCGCAGGCCGGACGTCAAAGCGCTGCGCGGCGCGGCTCATTTCATGCTGGGGCGTTACAAGGAAGCCGAGGAAGATCTGATGGACCGCAATCTCAGCGGTCTATCGGAGGCAGAGCTGTGGCGTGGTGCGACGAAGGCGTCTCAGGGACGGTGGCCGGAAGCGGTCGAGCATTTCGCCCGTGCCGGTGAAATACCAGGTGGATATCCGAGAAACGTCGCAACACAAATGGCGCTGCTGGCGGCAGAAGCGGCGATCCGCGCCGGCGACTATCGTGGCGCTGGTGCCTTCATCGATGTTGTCGCTGAAGGCCAGCCGACACCCGGCGAGCAATCCCGCCTTAATTATCTTCGGGGGCGGGTGCTGTATGCATCTGGTGACATCGACACGGCGCTGGATTACTGGCGGCGTCTATCCCAGGGGCTGGACCGCTGGTCACGGGTCCGTGCCGAGCGGGCTCTGATCGAACATGGTCTGAGGGCTGGCCAGATCAGTCCTACCGATGCTATTGCCGGGCTTGAGAGCCTGCGCTACACGTGGCGCGGGGACCAGGTTGAGTTCGACCTGTTGCGCGAATTGGGCAAGCTTTACCTGGAAGAAAACGAATATATCGACGGACTGAATGCGCTGCGTGAAGCGGTGACCTTCTTCCCGGAAAATCTATATGCCGAGCAGGTCGCCGAGGAGATGACGGATTCCTTCAGCCGGATCTTCACCGAGGGCGACGCTGACAAGATGACGCCGATCCAGGCGTTGTCGCTTTACGATCAGTTCCGTGAGCTTACCCCTGTCGGCGCCCGCGGAGACGAGATCATCCAGAGGCTGGCGGATCGTCTGGTCCAGGTCGATCTGCTTGATCGTGCATCCATTTTGCTGGAACGGCAGGTGAAGTTCCGTCTGCAGGGCGGAGACAAGGCGCGTGTCGGCGCCAGGCTCGCTCTGATCCGTTTGTTGGACCGCAGACCTGAAGAAGCACTGGCCGCGCTGGATGAAAGTGTCGCTCCCGGTATGGGGGCAGATCTGGCGCTGGAACGTAAGCGCCTCCGCGCCCGCGCTGAGTTTGAATTGGGGGATGCGGACGGTGCATTGAGGCTGCTGTCCGGTGATCAGAGCCGGGATGCGGATTTGTTGCGCGCGGATGTTTTCTGGCGGACCCAGCGCTGGGCTCAGGCTGCCGAGGTTTTCCAGCGTCTGGTTGGACGGTCGGGTCAGGACGGGCGGCGGATCGACGATCGCGCAGCGACTTTGATCCTGAACTGGGCTGTATCCTTGTCGCTTAGCAACAATATCGAGCAGTTGAGCCGGGTTCGGCAGATTTTCACCCAGCAGATGGACAACACGCCGTTCCGCGAAGCTTTCCGCCTGATTACCAACAAGACCGAGGGAGATCTCGACGATTTCCGGACGCTGGCGGACCGGTTCGGTGAGATTGGCCGGTTTCAGGCTTTCCTGACGTCCTATAGGGACCGTCTCAAGGACAAGCCGCTGAGTGCAACAAACTAGGTTGTGTCCGTACTTGGTGTTGCGAGTGTCCTTGGGCCTAGCTAAGAAGCGCCGAAACTTCGGACGAGACTTCCGGCGATCAGATACCAGCCATCCACCAGAACGAAGAAGATCAGCTTGAAGGGCAGGGAGACGATGACCGGCGGTACCATCATCATACCCATGGACATCAGGATCGAGGCGACCACCATGTCGATGATGACGAACGGTAGATAAATCAGGAAGCCGATCTCGAAGGCGCGTCTGAGTTCGCTGATCATGAAGGCGGGGACGAGAACCTTCAGGGGCGCGTTGGCGCCGATTTCGTCCGGGCCGACCCGGCCAATATCCTCAAACAGCTGAAGATCCTTGTCGCGGACCTGGCTGAGCATGAAGACACGGAATGGTTCGGCGGCGCGCTCGAAGGCTTCAAATTCGTCTATCCTTTCCTCGATCAACGGAGAGATGCCGTCCTGCCACGCTTTTTCAAGTGTTGGAGCCATGATGAAGCCGGTCAGGAACAGTGCGAGGCTGATCATCACGATATTTGGCGGCGATTGCTGGGTGCCGAGAGCGGTACGCAGCAGAGAGAAGACGATCACCAGCCGGGTAAAAGATGTGACGGTCACCAGAATGCCCGGCGCAATGGAGAGCAGTGTAACGACGCCAACGAGCTGGATCAGGCGCGCCGTTGTCGAGCCGCCGGGCTCACCGATATCCAGAGTCAGGGTCTGCGCCACTGCATCCGGCGTCACAATCAGGTAGATCAGGGCAGTGCAGACAACTCCCGCGAGGCCGGCCCAGTGCGGCCAGCGGAGTGTGAAAAGGGCCTGTCTCATGCCTGCTCTCCCTTTTCAGCCGGCTTGTCGCTGGTTCCGGCAGCTTTCAGGGCGGACTGAAAGCTGCTCGTGCCCATGCCTGAGTCGATAACCAGATCGTTATTCGGGCCAAGCAGCAGTAAATGCTCGCGGTCATCGCAGCGCACAAGCATCACGCGACGCCGCGGGTCGAGAGATATCTGACCGGTCACTGAGAGACGCCCGGAATTGTGGGCGCGTACAATACCAAGCCTCCCCGCATAGCGGCGGGCAACCCAATAGACTACGCCGATCAGGCCGATCGTGAAGGCGAAGCCGAGGAAAAACCGAACATAAATATCAAAACCCATGATGAAAGCATTTCACAAGGTGTCGCGGATGGGAACCGGCAAGCCGATGTCCGTGATGCGAAGTAACGGTGATCTGTGGGGAGAAGCCGGGCAGGGCCGGAAATCAAGGCGACACGTTCGGATGCGGTCAGCCGTTGCCGTGCCCTTTGCCGCCATAGGCTGCTGCGGCCTTCCTGCGCAAGTTCGCGGAATCGGCAGGGGGCGCTTCCTCAGCCGCCTTTTTGGCCATTACCTCCGACAGCAATTCAAGCAGCCCGATGACGTGTTTCATTTCCGGAGCGAGGGCGTGGGCTTCTTTCGGCGGCAGGTTCGGGATCGCTGTACAGACGGACGCTACATCCGTTTCAAGGCCGATAAGTGCGCCGGAGATGATTGACGACGGCTCCTTCAGGGCAGCCTCAAGGCGTGCACGCACCGATGCCAGCCGTTCTGCCGGATTTTCTGGATTTGCGGCTGTCATTTCTGCTCCTCGACACGGACCCGTTCGTTGGCGCGATATACATAGGTAAGGATCTCTGCGACGGCCGCGAAGGCTTCAACCGGGATTTCGCAATCTACTTCGACGGCAGCGAGGATCTGCACCAGGTCCGGATCTTTCCGCACTTTCACATCGTTTTCAAAAGCAAGGCGCAGAATCTTTTCCGCGACCTCGCCATAACCTTTGGCGATCACCCGCGGGGCGTCTTCGGTGCTGTCATCATGGTCGAGTGCGATTGCAATCTGGCGGTCTTTCGCCGCATTGGCTTCACGCCGGGCTTTGGCGGCACGTCGCTCCATTGCCGCGCGCTGCCCCTCCCGATCAGCGAGGGCTTCTGCGTCGGATACCGAAATTCCTGTCAGGTCTCTCGAACGGTCTGTCATCGGGAGAAGTATATGCGCGCACGCGCCCAAGCCAAACAAGCCAATCTTGGCATGATGTTTGCTTTTACTGTTGCGGGAGCCATGAAGGTTCTCTGAGATGAACGAAAAGTGCGCGAGCGAGAGTCGATATGTCGATCACCAATCTGACACTGATGAACATGGCACAGCACAAGCTGAACTGGCTTTCCGAACGCCAGTCCGTGTTGGCGCAGAACATCGCGAATGCCGACTCTCCGAGCTACCGGTCGCAGGACCTTACACCGATCAACTTCAAGCGAGAGGTTGAGCAGGTGATCAAGCTTCCCGTCGCAGTGACGGAAGGCAGCCACATGACCGGAACCACGCCGCGCAACGATTTCCGTATCGATAAAACGGGCTACAAGGACGTTTACGAGGCGAGCCCGAACGGCAACGGCGTCGTTCTGGAAGAACAAATGATCGCCGTGCAGGACACCAAGCTGCAGTACGACCTCGCGCTGAACCTCTACAACAAGCAGATCGGCATGTTCCGCACCGCACTCGGCGGTGGTGGCGCACGGTAAGCAGGCCCCCCAGTAATAACAGGCGTGGACAGGAAAGGATCAAGTCATGGATCTCAATTCTGCGATCAAGATTTCCGCATCCGGTATGCGAACCCAGGGCACGCGGCTCCGGGTCATTTCCGAAAACGTGGCCAACGCGGACTCGCTTGGTTCGGTGAAGGGAGTAGACCCTTATCGCCGCAAAACCATCGTCTTCGAGAATTATGTGAACCGGGAGGCGGATGCCGAAATGGTCCGTGTCGCGAAGATCGGGCGGGACGATTCGGAGTTCCAGCTGGCCTACGAGCCGTTCCATCCTCTGGCCGATGAAGAGGGATATGTACGCCGCCCGAATGTGAACAGCCTGATTGAAATGATGGACATGCGGGAAGCGCAGCGCAGTTACGAGGCCAACCTTTCCTCGATCGAGATGGCGCGTAGCATGCTGCAGCGGACGGTAGATCTGTTACGCGGCTAAATAGGGGCCGGGCTGGAAAGAAAGCGTGATCCCGAGTAATATCGGGTTGAATAGAAATGGAGTTCTCCATGGTAAGCAATATCGGAAATGCGCTAGGAGCTGCCGGAATCGGTAAGGTTCCAGGTGCCGATGGAGCAAAATCTGCCGACATGGTCGGGACCGATTTCTCCAGCTTCGTGAAGCAGGCGGCTCAGGATGCAGTCGGTGTGATGGAGTCTGGCGAGCAGATGTCCATGAAGGGGATTGCCGGCGAGGCGGACCTGACCGACGTGGTGCAGGCGGTGAACAGCGCCGATATTACGCTCAGGACAATCGTGACCCTCCGGGATCGCATGGTTCAGGCCTATCAGGAAGTCATCCGCATGCCAGTTTGATGGCGCTTGCGGCTCCTTTTCGGGTCATAATCGATTGGTCATGAATTGCCCGGCAGGAATTGCCGGGCTGTACATGTTTGCCGGGATGAGATCGTGGCCGGGATGAGACTATGAATGAAGCTGATGCCATCGAGATCGGCCGTGAGGCCGTTATCACAATGCTGACAATGTCGACGCCGATCATGCTGCTTGGCCTTGCCATCGGCCTGATGATTTCCTTGTTTCAGGCCCTGACCCAGTTGCAGGAAATGACACTGGTGTTCGTGCCGAAGATCATCATCGTGTTCGGCGGGCTTATTTTCTTCCTGCCGTTCATGCTGAACACAATAACTGCCTTCATGCAGTCCATAGCAGACAAAATCATATCGCTCGGATAGGGCTGGCGCAGGTTCATGCCTCTTGAGGATTTCCTCCCGACTCAGGTCTACATCATTCTGCTGGTCTTGAGCCGGCTGGGTGGGACCATGATGCTCATACCGGGTATCGGGGAGACCTTTGTTCCCGTCCAGTACCGGCTGATCTTGACGCTTGGGCTGAGCCTCGTCGTTGCACCGCTGGTCGCGGACACAATCCCGCTGGCGCCGTCTGCACCGGAGCTGGCGCGCCTGATATTTTTTGAAATGGTGATCGGGCTCTATTTCGGGATCGTTGCGCGGATCCTGTTATTGACGATGGATACGGCAGGTCAGATCATCGCCATGAATACAGGGCTTTCGAATGCGCAGATCTTCAACCCGGCCATCGCTACGCAAGGCTCGCTGCCCGGCTTCTTCCTGCTGAATATCGCGACCCTGCTTTTGCTGATCACGGACCTGCATCATTTGCTGATCCGCGCCTTGATTGACAGCTACTCCCTGTTCCCTCCGGGGGAGTCGCTTCCCATTGCAGGTTTTGCCGATGCGATTTCGACGGTCATTTCGAAAAGCTTCCAGCTTGCGGTCCAGCTTGCCTCGCCGTTCATTGTGCTGGGGCTGCTTTTCTATCTGGTGATGGGGGTCATGGCGCGGCTGATGCCGCAATTGCAGATCTTTTTCGTCGCGCTGCCGATCCAGGTGGTGATGGGGTTGATGGTTCTTTCACTGGTTCTCAGTGGGGCCATGCTGGTCTTTTTGGAGTATTATGGCGCGAGTATCGGGAGTTACGTGATCCCAACCTAAAATGTGTGGCGCCGCGACAATGGAGTTGCGGCAGCCGGGGCGATCGGAGCCGGTGGCATGGCCGACCAGGACGATGCAGATAAGTCAGAAGAACCGTCTGCGCGAAAACTCTCGCAAGCGCGGGAAAAAGGGCAAACCCTCAGTTCCAAGGAGGTGAACAATTTTGCCGTCCTTTTGGGGGCGACGTTGATTGTCGGACTGATCGGGCCTTTCCTGCTGACGGATATGAGCCGCGCACTGCTGTTTTTCATCGAGCGTCCCGACCGTGTCGACATGAGCGCCGTCGGACCGGTCCTTTACGATACGCTGCTCAATGTGGGGATCGCTGTCGCGCCTGCATTGGGCCTTCTTGTCGTTCTGGCGGCTGGAGGAATTCTCGCACAGATAGGCTGGCTGATTGCTCCGTCAGCGATCGAACCGAAGCTTGAGAAAATCTCACCAATCGCCGGTGCAAAACGTCTGTTCAGCTTGAAATCGGTCGTTGAGCTGCTCAAGGGCATCGTCAAGATGGTTCTGGTCGGCTTCGTTGCCTATCTGATCGTCTCTCCGGAATTCTCGCGCGTCGAGTTGATGGTGCAGATGGACATCACGGAACTGCTCAATGAAACCCATTGGGTGGCGATCAAGTTGTTCGTCGGTGTGCTGGCGATAATGGGTGTGCTGGCGACCGTAGACTACCTCTATCAGCGCTATGAGTTCATGAAGCAGCAGCGCATGTCCAAGCAGGAAGTGAAGGACGAGCACAAGCAGACCGAAGGCGATCCGCATGTTAAGGCGCGGCTTCGCCAGCTTCGTGCGGAGCGGGCGCGCACGCGGATGATCGCAGAGGTGCCCAATGCAACAGTTGTGGTCACGAACCCGACCCACTTTGCCGTGGCGCTGAAATACGAAATGGATGCTATGGCCGCCCCGCGGGTCGTTGCCAAGGGCGTGGACGCTGTTGCCCTGAAAATCCGGGAAGTCGCGACGGACAGCGATGTTCCGATCGTTGAAAACCGGCCATTGGCGCGCGCGCTATTCGAGAATGCCGAGATAGACGAGGAAATCCCGGAAGAATATTTCAAGGCCGTTGCCGAGGTGATCAGCTATGTCTTCAAGTTGAACAAATCGAACGTGCCCGCGAACATCTCTCTATAAATTAGAAAAAAGACAGGGCGGAAGGCACGTGCAATCGTTCCGCACAAATGTCCCGACCCTTGGGGAGACCGGATGGATCCGATGATTGTGCCCGCGGCGAGCGGCTTTTTGGTGGCCGCTGCCATTGGTGTCGCTGCGACTGTCAAACTCAGGCGCTCCCGTGCGGCCTTGAGAATACTCGAGGCGGAGCGTGAACAATTACAGGCAGACGTTGCGGCCTTGACGTCGGAACTCTCTGAGCGAACTCAGGCGGAGAAAGCGGAAGCCACGCCAATGCTTCCGGTCTGCAGGTTTTCCGAAGAAGGCCGTTTTCTATCCGCCAATCAGGCTTTCGTCGATTTGTTTGCTGCGGGTGACGGGGACGATATCGCCTCAAACAAGATTGTTCTCCGATTGCGCCTCATGGTCAGCAAGCACATGGAGCAGGCCCGGGCTGCAGAGCCGGGAGTGCTTGTCACGGCTGGAACGGTGCCGTCGGCGGAGGGCCAGTCAGCCTGGCAGGTGCAGCTTGCCGTTGATCGGGACGCGGAGGACGGCGGAAGCATTCTGGCATTGCTGTTGCCCGAGACGGATAGCTGGACGGCTCCGGCTCTCGATTACGCCCCGGCCGGCATTGTTTTCCTCGGCGGCGATTTCAAAACCATTCATGCGAATGCGGCTTATAGGGCGCTGGTCGAAGGCACCGGGCCGGGAGCGGCGGACAGGGGCACGCTCTTTGTCGATCTTATCGACCAGGAAGACCGCGAGGCCGCGGCCCGGTTCCTAGAGGGAGCCTCCGCAGATGGAGAGAATATCGAAGTCCAGCTTGTCGACCGTGAAGGTGGGGACGGCATCGAGGTCGCTGTTTTCTGCCGTTCCCTTAAAGCCGGGGAAGGTCCGGATGGCGCGACGCTGGTCGTATATCTGATCGATATCGGTCGCCGCCGTCAGTTGGAGGCGCAGGTCGCGCAGTCGCAGAAGATGCAGGCTGTGGGCCAGCTCGCCGGCGGTGTCGCACATGATTTCAACAACTTGCTGACAGCGATGAACGGGTATTGCGATCTCCTACTCGCCCGTCACCGGCCGGGAGACCAGTCCTTCTCGGATGTCATGCAGGTAAAGCAGAACGCCAACCGGGCGGCTAATCTGGTGCGCCAGTTGCTCGCGTTTTCCCGTCAGCAGACGATGATCGCGCGGGTGCTTGATGTCACCGAGACCGTTGCGGACCTGTCGCACCTGTTGCGCCGCCTGATCGGTGAGAACATCGTTCTGAAAATCACCCATGGCCGCGAGCTGGCGCCGATCCGGGTCGATCAGGGGCAACTTGAGCAGGTGGTGATCAATCTGGTCGTGAATGCTCGTGACGCCTGTCCTGGCGGTGGCAAGATCACGATGAAAACCCATGACTTTGTCACTCAGATGCCGGTTCGACGCGGTGATGACATGATGCCCGCCGGGCGCTATGTGCAGCTCGATGTGGTGGATACCGGAACCGGCATTGAAGAGAAGATCATTGGCCGGATTTTCGAGCCGTTCTTCTCGACCAAGGAGGTCGGGCAGGGAACCGGGCTCGGACTCTCCACCGTCTATGGAATCGTGAAGCAGATCAACGGCTTCATTTCGGTGGAAAGCACAGTCGGAGAGGGCACGACGTTCTCCGTATTCCTGCCCGCCTACGAGGGTAAGGAGGCGCTCAGTCGGCATGGCGACGGGCAGATGGATGGCACCGAATCACGCAAGGATCTGACCGGGGTGGAAACCATCATGCTGGTCGAGGACGAGGATCCGGTCCGTCTGTTCGGCGCGCGTGCGCTGCGGAACAAGGGCTACAAGGTAATCGAGGCTCGTAACGGAGAGGCGGCCCTGCAGTTGCTGTCGGACAAGAGCGAGGAGATCGACCTGTTGATCACCGATGTGGTGATGCCGGGGATGGATGGTCCGACCCTGGTGCGCAAGGTGCGGGAGGACCGGCCGGATCTCCGGGTTATCTGTATTTCAGGCTATTCAGAGGACGCCCTGCGCCAGCGCATCGAGGAAGACACCAACATTCATTTCCTGCCGAAGCCCTTCAGCCTGAAGCAGCTTGCGGGAACGGTGAAAGACGTGCTCCACCCGCTATGAGTGCTCCATGGTGATTCGGACGACGAATTTGGAACAAGGTGAGAACATAATGCTGATCTCATCGCCCAGACGCAAAATGTCGTAGGCAGTCGTAAAGTGAATCCTAGATTTCGAACGTGAACAAAAGGGGGAAATGTTCTTGTAAATGAGAACAAAGATGGTACATACTGAAGTCCGAATTTCAGTTCAGTCCCGTCCATAGGGTTAATTGGACAAACGGGGCGGCGCTGATTGCCATCGCAGGCGTCCTTGTGGGATATGGAGGATCGGGTATGTCGGAACTAGCACTCAGAGTCATCGAACGGGACCCCATGGACAAGACAAAGGCGTTGGAAGCTGCCCTCGGCCAGATCGAGAAGGCATTTGGCAAGGGCTCGATTATGAAGCTCGGCCAGAACGAGCAGGTGGCTGAAGCCGAAGCCGTCTCGACCGGCTCTATCGGGCTGGATATCGGACTGGGAATTGGCGGTTTGCCACGCGGCCGCATCGTCGAGATCTACGGCCCGGAAAGCTCCGGCAAGACCACTCTTGCACTGCATGCCATCGCGGAAGCCCAGAAGAATGGCGGCACTTGCGCCTTTGTCGATGCGGAACACGCGCTTGATCCGATCTATGCCCGCAAGCTTGGCGTTGATCTTGATGAGCTGCTGATTTCCCAGCCGGACGCCGGTGAGCAGGCGCTGGAAATTACCGATACGCTGGTGCGCTCCGGTGCGATCGATGTGCTGGTTGTCGACTCTGTCGCAGCCCTGGTGCCGCGGGCTGAACTTGAAGGCGAGATGGGCGACAGTCATGTCGGCCTGCAGGCCCGACTGATGAGCCAGGCGCTGCGCAAGCTGACCTCGTCGATTTCAAAGTCTCGCTGCCTAGTCATCTTCATCAACCAGATTCGTCTGAAAATTGGCGTGATGTTCGGTAACCCGGAAACCACGTCCGGCGGCAACGCGCTCAAGTTCTATGCCTCCGTGCGGCTGGATATCCGGCGGATCGGCGCGATCAAGGACCGGGACGAAGTGGTCGGTAACCAGACACGGGTCAAGGTGGTGAAGAACAAGATGGCGCCGCCCTTCCGGGTGATCGAATTCGACATCATGTACGGTGAAGGCATTTCCAAGACCGGAGAGATCCTTGATCTCGGCGTCAATGCCGGGATCGTCGAGAAGTCGGGCGCATGGTTCTCCTACAGCGGTCAGCGCATCGGTCAGGGCCGTGAGAATGCCAAGCGCTTCCTGACCGAGAACAAGGAAATCGCCAGTGAGATCGAACAGCAGATCCGGCAGAACGCGGGCCTGGTCGCGGATGCAATGATGCAGGGGCCGGACGATACGGCACCTGCAACCGATGCCTGACTCCGGATAAGGAAATCCGGCTCAAGGGCCGGCTTTTCCGCCGCAGATTAAAAGCAGAAAACCCTGGACCGGCCTCGGTCCAGGGTTTTCTTTTGTAAAAGCTTGGAGGTCATCGCTTCAACCCGGCTCTCCCGGGAATATCGACTGAGCTATTTGCCTAATGGAAAATGGCGGATTCCCAATGGCCCCGCGCTGGACAGAAGAGGGCTTCTTCAGTAAAAGCGGACCCCGCCTGCTGCGATGGCGCGGCGGGCTGACAGGCACGGTTATTCCGGCGGCAAGAGACGCGCTCCGCCGGTCCGGAGGGACGATATGCAGACCGCGAACGAGATCCGACGCACATTCCTCGATTACTTCGTCGAGAACGGTCACGCCGAAGTCGCTTCCAGTCCTCTGGTGCCGCGGAACGACCCGACCCTGCTTTTCACCAATGCCGGGATGGTGCAGTTCAAGAACGTCTTCACCGGGCAGGAGCATCGCGACTACAACCGGGCTGCCACTTCCCAGAAATGCGTGCGTGCTGGCGGCAAGCACAACGATCTTGAGAATGTCGGCTATACGGCCCGGCACCACACATTCTTCGAGATGCTGGGGAACTTTTCCTTTGGCGATTATTTCAAGGAACAGGCCATCGAGCATGCCTGGACCCTGATCACCAAGCGCTACGGCCTGCCGGCCGACAAGCTGCTGGTGACGGTCTATCACGAGGACGAGGAGGCGGCGGCGCTCTGGCGCAAGATTGCGGGCCTGTCCGACGACCGCATCATCCGTATCGCCACCTCGGATAATTTCTGGGCGATGGGCGATACCGGCCCGTGCGGCCCGTGCTCTGAGATCTTTTTCGATCATGGCCCGGACATTCCGGGTGGCCCTCCGGGCAGCCCGGACGAAGACGGCGACCGGTTCATCGAGATCTGGAATCTGGTCTTCATGCAGTACGAGCAGATCGGTCCAGGTAACCGGGTGAACCTGCCGCGCCCGTCCATCGATACGGGCATGGGGCTGGAGCGTATCGCCGCCGTTCTGCAGGGCCAGCACGACAATTACGACATCGATCTGATGCGTGCCCTGATCGAGGCATCGGCCCACGAAGCGAATGTCGACCCGGACGGGCCATTCAAGATTTCCCACCGGGTGGTCGCCGATCACTTGCGCGCTTCCAGTTTCCTGATCGCCGACGGTGTTCTGCCGTCCAATGAGGGTCGAGGCTACGTTCTGCGACGGATCATGCGCCGGGCCATGCGCCATGCTCATATCATGGGCTGCAAGGACCCACTGGTCTGGAAACTGGTGCCGGCACTGGTCAAGCAGATGGGTGACGCGTTCCCGGAACTCGGCCGCGCGGAAAGCCTGATCAAGGAAACCTTGAAGCTGGAAGAAACCCGCTTCAAGGAAACCCTCGACCGAGGTTTGAAGCACCTGGAAGATGAGACGTCGCGTCTTGGCGATGGCGAGACTCTCGCCGGTGAGGTGGCCTTCAAGCTTTATGACACCTACGGTTTCCCGCTTGATCTGACCCAGGACATCCTGCGTGGTCAGGGCCGTCTTGTTGATACGGACGGATTTCAAACCGCCATGGAACGCCAGCGCGCGGCGGCTCGTGCCGCCTGGTCCGGCTCCGGCGAGGCGGCGACCGATGCGGTCTGGTTCGAATTGCGTGAGCAGTGCGGCGCCACTGAATTCCTCGGCTACGGCACCGACCATGCGGAAGGCCAGATCGAGGCGCTGGTGCTCGATGGCAAGCCGGTAAAGCGTATCGAGGGACCGGCTGAGTTTGCCATGATCGTGAACCAGACTCCTTTCTACGGCGAATCCGGTGGTCAGGTCGGAGATGCGGGGGCTGCCCGTACTCTTGGCGGCACGGAGATCGATGTTTCAGATACGCAGAAGAAAGTCGGTGATCTCTGGGTTCATATCGCCAAAGTGGCGGAAGGAGTCGTCGAAGTCGGCGATGCGGTCGAGCTCACTGTCGACAGGGAGCGCCGGGGCCGCACGCAGGCCAACCATTCGGCCACCCACCTGCTGCACGAGGCATTGCGGCGGCACCTTGGCAAACATGTGACGCAGAAAGGCTCGCTCGTCGCGCCGGGGCGTTTGCGTTTCGATTTCGCCCACCCGAAAGCCATGTCCCATATGGAACTGAAGGCTGTCGAGACGGAAGTGAATGAACGCATTCGCGGTAATAGCGGCGTCAGCACGGCCCTTATGGACCCGGAAAGTGCCATCGAGGCCGGCGCCATGGCCTTGTTTGGCGAAAAATACGGAGACGAGGTCCGGGTTGTCAGCATGGGCGGGGCGACGGACGATCCCGGCAAGCAGCATTACTCGACCGAGCTTTGCGGCGGCATCCATGTGAACCGGACCGGCGATATCGGTGTCCTGCATATCATTTCTGAAGGGGCGGTCGCATCCGGAGTCCGCCGGATCGAGGCTGTCACGGGCGCCGGTGCGCTGGAATATCTCGATGGCCGAGAAGGCCTGCTGACGGCCGCAGCGACGGTGGCGAAGGTTTCCGTCGACCAGTTGCCCGACCGGATCGGTACCCTCATCGAGGATCGCCGCAAGCTGGAGCGCGAAGTGCAGGACCTGCGGCGCAAGCTTGCAGAGGGCGGTGGAGCAGGCGAAGCGCAGAGCAAGGATGTGGCGGGTGTCACGTTCACCGGTCGTGCCCTTGAAGGCGTGCCCGCGCGCGAGCTGAAAGGCGTCGCGGACGGCCTGAAGCAGCAGATCGGCACTGGCGTCGTGGCCGTTGTGTCCTCCGATGAGGGCAAGGCGTCCCTGGTGGTTGGTGTGACGGCGGATCTGACGGACAAGGTCAGCGCGGTGGACTTGGTGCGCGTAGGCTCCGAAGCCCTCGGCGGAAAAGGCGGCGGCGGCCGTCCGGACATGGCACAGGCCGGCGGCCCGGACGCGGATGCAGGCCCGGCGGCGATTGCCGCCATCGAAGCCGCCCTGGCTGAAAAACTCGCCTGATTGGCGATAGCTTTGCCATCGACAGGCAGTGACTGATCGCCTTACCTTAACGAGGAGGCGCCCGCTTCGGGGGCGCTTTTTCCTTTCCGTTCGCAGTGGGTTACTGCCGGACGGCATCACGCGCCCGAGGGAGTTTTCATGACCGAGACGTCACGCTTTTCAGGAACGGACGGGTATATCGCGACGGAAGACCTCAAGGTCGCCGTGAACGCGGCGATCACCTTGCAGCGTCCGCTCCTGATCAAGGGGGAGCCCGGTACCGGCAAAACAGTCCTTGCCCACGAGGTGGCCCGCGCTCTCGGCATGCCGCTGATAGAGTGGCACATCAAGTCAACCACCAAGGCGCAACAAGGCCTCTATGAATATGACGCGGTCTCCCGTCTGCGTGACAGCCAGCTCGGTGACGAGAAGGTGCACGATATCTCCAACTACATCGTGCGCGGAAAACTCTGGGATGCCTTCGAGGCGGAAAAGCCGTCGATCCTGCTGATCGACGAGATCGACAAGGCCGATATCGAATTTCCGAACGACCTGCTGCTCGAACTCGACCGGATGGAATTCTTCGTCTACGAGACGCAGCAGGTGGTGAAAGCCAAACAGCGGCCGATCGTGATCATCACCTCGAACAACGAGAAGGAGTTGCCGGACGCCTTCCTGCGTCGCTGCTTCTTCCACTATATCCGCTTCCCTGAGCCTGAGGTGATGGCGGAAATCGTCGAGGTGCATTTCCCGAAGCTGAAGCAGAACATGCTGCGAGAAGCGCTGACCTCCTTCTACGAGGTGCGCGAGGTGCCGGGATTGAAGAAAAAGCCCTCCACATCCGAGCTACTGGACTGGATCAAGCTTCTGGTGGTCGAGGATATCCCGCCGGAGACGCTGAGGTCCAAGGACAAGAAGGACATTATTCCGCCGCTTTATGGCGCTCTGCTGAAGAACGAGCAGGATGTGCACATGTTTGAACGGCTGGCTTTCATGGCCCGCCGGGAGGGACGGGGGTAATGAAGGGCCTTGGTTTGATGCTATCCGCCGCGCTGACCATCGCGGCTTTTTCAGCGCCGGCTGGCGCGGCCGACGAGACCTTGAAACAAGCCCTTGAGGACTATGGAAGCGCGGCCGGAACGATTGCGGCCTCTGTGCCGTTCTGCGGTGGCCCGGACAAGGAACTTGCCTACTTTATCGCGCAAGTGAAACAGCTTGCCGAGAAAGCGGGCGCCGGTCCGCTCGAATGGGCGGCAATCGCGATTGCGATGCAAAAGTCCAGCGCTGCCGCTGAAATCGAGAATCATCATTGCACCGAAGACGGAGGCCGATCCTTGGCAACCGATCTTCTTGAGAAGCAGAAGGCCCTGCAGGCTGCGCTCAACTAGCGGCGCGTTGCGGTGGCATGAGTTCAAAAAGAAGGCGCCCAGTAAAGGGCGCCTTCTGGTGTTGTGGTTCAGACTGACGGCATCGTCATCCTGATTGTCATTTCTCCTGATGCATCATGCCTGTATCGCCCGGTTTCAGAGAATCCGTATCGATCATAGAAATGTCGGCCGATATGGTTCCGCTCGAAAACCTCAACGCTTAAGGAACCTTTGAGGCCTGCTGCGTGATCCACCAGCATTTTGCCCAGTCCCTGTCCATGGCAGGAGGGGCAAAGAAACAGCCCGCCGATTTCTGCGCCGATCAGAGCAATGAAGCCGACAGATTTTGCTTCCTGCTCCAGTATCCAGGTTTCGGCATTTGGAAGGTAAAGATTGCGCAGGTTTTCATCCTCCTGCGCGATGAAGCCGTCACTTAGAAACGGATGGGCAAGCGCGCTTGCGGACCGCCAGATCGAAACGAGGGCGTCGGTATCGCTGGATTTGTATTGTCTGATCATTGTCTGGATGATTTCCATGTTTCCGCTGCCGGCAAACTGCCGGAGCGAATGTTCCGAATTATGCTGAAGTCAAACCAACAGGCGTCGCGCCGTACCGGCGCAAGCGTGATCTGTTACTGGCTTGGATGGGTGGCCACATGGCCGCCCGCATTCATCGGGACATAAAATCTCCAGTTCCGTGACGCGTTCTTATCGGTGCACCGGTAAGGGTGCAACGGGAACAGTGATTGAAACGCACGCTATTTTGATTGCTGCAATCGCTGGTGCGACCTAATATTCATCTATACGTCTATATGAATTATGTCGCCGTTTCTATTCCAGCCCGTGCAGACAGGAAAGCTCGTAATGTCGACAACCGTTTTCATCGCCGTGATCGGGGCAGCTGTCCTGCATGCCGCATGGAACGCCTTGGTCAAGAACGGGGCTGACAAGCTGATGGCCATGACGGCCGTCGTGCTCGGGCATTTGCCTTTCGCCTTGGCAGCCCTGCCGTTTGTCCCGCTGCCACACGCCGAAGCGCTGCCGTATCTTCTTGCCGGAATTGGGCTGCATGTCGGCTATCAGTTGTTCCTTCTCGGCTCCTACACCTTTGGCGATTTGACGCAGGTCTATCCGATCGCCCGTGGAGTGGCTCCATTGATCGTGGCAGCGGTTTCAATCGCCGTGCTCGGGGTGGAAATGAACAACATGGAGCTTTCCGCCATCTTCCTGATCGGTGCCGCCATCATCAGCCTGACGTTGGTCAGGCGGGCCGACGGACAGCGAAACGGAAAGGCGGCCGCGCTCGCCGTGGCAACGGGATGCTTCATCGCGTCCTATTCCCTCGTGGACGGGCTGGGCGCGCGCTTGGCCGGCACCTCCCTCGGTTTCTATGCCTGGCAAGCCATCGGCAACGGTATCGTGATGTCGATATACGTGGCTATCCGCTCGACCGGCACCTTCGGTCTAATTTGGAGCGACGGGAAGAAGCTGTTCTTTGTTGGTGGTAGTGCGTCCTTCGTCGCCTATGCGACGGTCACCTGGGCCTTCACGCAGGCGCCTATTGCACTGGTAACGGCACTCCGCGAGACCAGCATCGTCTTCGCGCTGCTGATGGGCGTTTTTTTCCTGAAGGAGCGACTGGACCTGATGAAAGTGGCCTCGACCATGACCACCCTGATCGGTGCGGTCCTGCTGCGCTTCGCGAGGTATTGAGGATGCGTATCCTGGCATTCTCGGACTTGCACCGGAGTGTGAGCGCGACACGGAAGGTAGTCGAGGCGAGCAGTAAGGCCGATGTCTTCGTCGCCGCCGGTGATTTCGCAATTCGCGGTGAGGGCGAATCGGACACAATCGCCTTTCTGAAACAGTGCGGAAAGCCAGTCATTCTGGTCCACGGTAATCATGACCGGCCTGCGGAGGTGGCGGCGCTCTGTGCCGACTGGGTGGACGGTCACTATCTGCATGGCGGGGCCGTGACCCTGGATGGGGTCACGTTCACGGGGCTTGGCGGCGAGATTCCGCACCGGAACGATGCCGGATGGAATGTCAGCGAGAGCGAGGAACGCGCCGCAGCACTGCTGGAACAGGCCGGACCGGCGACGGTACTCGTCACCCATGCACCGCCGTTCGGTTCGGCGGACCTGCAGAAAGACGGCTCTCATCACGGCTGTTCCGCGATCGCGGAATTTATCCGAACCAGCCAACCTGAACTCTGTCTCTGCGGCCATATTCACCATTCCTGGGGCGAGACCGATCAGATCGGAAGAACGCGGGTGCAGAATCTCGGGCCGACCGTGAACTGGTTCGATATCAAATGACGGGCGGGTTGTACTAAGCATGCTTGACCGGCCCCGCCGCTCCTGTGACAAATCCCCATGTTCTCGAATTTTTTCTACGAGCTGAAACGCGCCGAAGTGCCGGTCTCCGTTAAGGAGTACCTGACGCTGCTCGAGGCCGTGCAGGCGGGGCTCGCCAATTACGCGGTCACGGATTTCTACTATCTGTCCCGCGCCGCGCTGGTGAAGGACGAGCGCTATCTCGACCGCTTCGACCAGGTCTTCGGCCATGTCTTCAAGGGGCTCGAATATCTCACCGATCTGTTCGGCAAGGACATCCCCGAGGAATGGTTGCGCAAGATGGCGGAGCTGAACCTGACCGAGGAAGAGAAGGCCGAGATCGAAGCCATGGGCGGTTGGGAAAAGCTCATGGAGACCCTGAAGCAGCGCATGGAAGAGCAGGAGAAGCGTCACCAGGGTGGCAACAAGTGGATCGGCACGGCCGGCCGCAGCCCTTTCGGCGCCTATGGCTACAATCCTGAAGGCGTGCGCATCGGCCAGGACGGCAACCGGCACAACAGGGCAGTCAAAGTCTGGGACAAGCGGGAGTTCCGCAATCTCGATGATTCTGTCGAGATCGGCACTCGGAACATCAAGATGGCGCTCCGCAAGCTGCGCCGCTTCGCCCGTTCCGGCACACCGACCGAACTGGATATGAGCGACACCATCCGTTCCACCGCGCGCAATGGCGGTTATCTCGATCTGAAGATGGTACCGGAGCGGCACAACAACGTGAATGTGCTGCTGTTCCTCGATGTAGGCGGCTCCATGGACCCGTTCATCAAGGTGACGGAGGAGCTGTTCTCCGCCGCCAGGTCAGAGTTCAAGCATCTGGAATATTTCTACTTCCACAACTGCCCGTACGAGAAGGTGTGGAAGGACAACTGGCGTCGCCACACCGAGGCGACCTCGACCTGGGACGTGCTTCACACTTACGGGCCGGAATACAAGGCGATCTTCGTCGGTGATGCCTCGATGAGCCCTTACGAGATCGCCATGCCTGGCGGTAGTGTGGAGCATATGAACCAGGAGGCGGGCGCCGCCTGGATGCAGCGTCTGACCGGCCATTTCCGGCGCACGGCCTGGCTCAACCCGACGCCCGAAAAATACTGGCACTATACCCAGTCGATCAGCATGATCCGCGACCTGATGGAGGACCGCATGTTCCCGCTCACCCTGGACGGTCTCGACCGGGCAACGAAGGACCTGATGGCGTGAAGATTGACCCGTTCGACCATCGCCTGACCCCGGCCCGCGCGGATATCGCGGCCGATTTCCTCGAAGCCGATATCGATGCGCCGAAATATGTAGCGGGCGAGGCATGCCGGGTGCTGCCGGGCAGGCTGTCGGTGCGCGAGGCGCCGGACGCGGCGGCGCGGCAATCGACGGAGCTGCTCTTCAACGAGCGCTTCATCGCCTATGAGCGCGCGGATGGCTGGGCCTGGGGCCAGAACCAGAGCGACGGCTATGTCGGATATGTCCGTGAGGACGGGCTCGGACCTGATAATGAGGCGACCTACAGTCACGAAATTCAGGCGCTCCGGAGCTATGTGTTCCCGGAGCCGGACCTGAAGAGCATCCCGCTCGACATGCTGCATCTCTCCACCCGTGTCCGGGTTTCTGAGACAGACGGCAATTATTCCAGGGTCGATTTCGATGAGACGGGCGGCTGGATCTATACGCCGCATCTGTGTGACGTGACCGAGGTAGAACCGGACTATCTCTCGACTGCTGAGCTTTTCATGGGCGCCCCCTATGGTTGGGGCGGCCGCTCCAGCTTTGGGCTGGATTGCTCGGCTCTGGTGCAGCTGGCACTGGCACGGGCCGGGATCACCGCGCCGAGGGACAGCGACATGCAGGAAGCAGCCGTCGGCGAGATCGTCGACGGCGGGCTGGATGCGGCCCAGCCGGGCGACCTGCTGTTTACGGAAGGCCATGTCATGTTCCTGGCCGAGCCGGGCATGCTGCTGCATGCCAACGGTCACCACATGGCTGTAGCCTATGAGGGACTGGCGGATTTCATGTATCGGACCCGGGACATGGATATCCCGATCCGGACCATCCGCCGGCTGCCGTCTATTCCTGACATGGAGTAAAGCGCCCCGGAACGGGCCAGCCGTGCCGGAGACGCCCTAGCCTCAGAGTGCCGCGCCGACGTCGATGCGGTTACCGTCCGGGTCTTCGAAGACGAAGGCCCGCAGACCGTAATCCTTATCCTGTAACCCTTTGACGATGCGCATGCCCGCCTGCTGACAGAGTGCGTACAGCGCATCCACATCGTCGACCATGATATGGGCGACATTGAACGGCGCAGCCTTGTGACCGGGCTGCAATGTCAGATGCAACTCGGCCTGACCCTGTTTCAGGATCATGAAGCCGACGGGACTGCCGTTCTCGAAGACCTTCTCGAATCCCAGGACGCCGACATAGAAGTCGTGTGCTTTCTGGATTTGTTTTACGGGAAGTGTGGCGGCTATACGGCCAAACCGTATGCCGTGAGGGGCATGCTCGCTCATCCTATGACCTCTGGTTGGGAGGGGGCAGGCGACGATACGGGCGGTGCCGGAACGTTCCCGATCTCCTGAACAAAGTGGCCGGGGCGGTGCCCGCGCTTCTTTTTAGGATGCAAGGCGGAGACCGGCAACGCCTAATCCGGTGTTATCCGGCTTCGAGAGGGATGCTGAGCACGAACTTCTCCGCGCCATCCTCCAGCACATGGAAGCCGTGCTGCGGCCGGTCGAGGGCGAAGCAGTCTTCCTCGCTCAGCCCGAGATAGATCCCGCGCATGATCTTGTTCACCACGCCGTGGGCGATGACGATGTGCGGTGTCTCGGCGGAGCGCAGCTCGTTCATGACCGGGATCAGCCGGTGGCGCACCATCTCCGTGCTTTCGCCACCGGGGTGCTGGTAATGCCAGGGATCGGCCTGCCGGGCGACGGCATGCTCCGGGAAATCCCGGTCCAGTGCGTCCCAGCCGTGATAGCCGTCATGCTCGCCGAGGGTGATCTCCATCAGTCGCTCGTCGAACCGTACTGCTTCATAAGGTAGGTCCGCAGTGTCGCAGATGATGGCGGTGGTCTGCCGAGTGCGGCCGAGCGGGCTGGCGATCACGGGCAGGGCGGTCGCGCCGAGCATCTCGCCGAGCTTGCGGCCATGAGCCTCCGCCTGGCGCACGCCTGTGAGCGTGAGCGGGGAATCGAGCTGGCCCTGCAGCCGTCCCAGTCGGTTCCATACCGTCTCCCCATGCCGGATCAGGAAGATCCTGCCCATCTTCTTCCTCGCGTTCTGTATTCAGTGTCGTCCGGTTAATCGGGGCTAACCCGTGCCATCGGTTTTATGGGGTTGTGAGCATGGGGCAAAGAGCTAAAGTTTTCCGACACCGTGCTCCGGCCCGGCCCGCTTCCAATTGCAGGATGAAGATAATGCTGATGCCCGCCGCGCCCGATTTCGGTCCGATGAACCCCCTTGTGGAGAATCTGGAAGAGACCGGCATTGTCGAGGTCGCCCAGCATGGCTGGGATCGGCAGGGGTTGATCCCGCTCTGGTTCGGCGAAGGTGATTTGCCGACGCCTGCTTTCATCACCGAGGCTGCCGCCGATGCGATGCGCCGGGGCGAGACTTTCTATACCGATCAGCGCGGCATCCTCGATCTTCGCAAGGAGATCGCCGCCTATATGAACCGGACCTTCGACATCGCGCTCGACACGGACCGGGTCAGCCTGACGACCGGCGGCATGTCGTCGCTCGCCATGGCAATGCAGATGATTCTGGCACCGGGCGACGAGGTGCTGGTGATCGGCCCGATCTGGCCGAACATCTATTCCACGGTGGAGATCAATGGCGGCGTCAGCACCCATGTCTCGCTCAGCCTGCGGGACGATGACTGGCATCTCGACATGGACGAGTTGTTCGCGGCCGTCACCGACAGGACCAAGGCGATCTTCGTCAACTCGCCGGGCAACCCGACGGGCTGGATGATCGAGCAGGAGCAACAGCAGCAAATCCTCGACTTCGCCCGGGAGCGCGGCATCTGGATCATCGCGGACGAGGTCTATCACCAGCTCGTCTTCGACCGGGACGTCGCACCGTCCTTTCTGCAAATCGCCGAGGATGACGACAGACTGTTCGTCATCAACAGCTTCTCCAAATCCTGGATGATGACCGGCTGGCGGCTCGGCTGGCTGACCCACCCGGCAGCCCTCGGCCCGACCGTCGCCAAGCTGGTGCAGATCGTCACCTCCGGCGTCCCGCAATTCCTGCATCGCGGCGCCATCGTGGCGATGCGCGATGGCGATCATGTGATCAAGCAGCTGCGCGACCGTTGCCTTAAAGGCCGGGACATCGTGTTCGACCGGCTCGACGCCTGGCCCCGGATTAGCTCCGCACGGCCGAAAGCGGCCTTCTATGCCTTCTTCACAGTCGACGGCATGGATGACTCGGTCGCGGCGTGCAAGGAGATCATCGACAAGTGTAATGTCGGCCTCGCGCCGGGCAGCGCCTTCGGGCCGTCGGGCGAAGGTTATCTGCGGCTTTGCTACGCTTCCGCGCCGGAACGTCTGACGGCGGCGATGGATGCGCTGGAGGGTATGCTGGGCGGGCCGAAAGCGTAAGGCTTTGCGCCCGATTCCCGCTCCGCTATAGTCGCTTAATGACAGCGAGCCGAGGGCACCGCATATGGCACTGACACCGAGTGGACCAAGAAATGGCGGCGTAGGCGCACCGAACGGGCGTGTCCGACGCCCTGTGGTTCGACGTCCGGATGCCACCGCCCCCACACGTGTTGCCCAGCAGCAGCCGTTACAGATCCCAAGTAGTGCGCCGACCCCGGGCTTCCGGCTGCGCACAGCCACCACGGACGCCGAGATCGAGCGTCAGATCAACCGGCTGATGGCTCTCCTCGCGAATGACAATATCGATCAGGATGCCCCTGCTGGCTCCTATATCAATTTCCTGATCTGAAGCGGATTCTCGGGGCGGGGAGAGGGCATGCTCCGGATTGCCACAGCTCAGCCCCCGATCACGTCCGATCCGGAAACGAATGCAGCGGCAATTTGTGATCTGATTCGGGAGGCGGCGGCTTCCGGCGCGGACTGCATTCATTTCCCCGAAGCGGCCCTGTCCGGCTATGTGAAAACCCAGATCAAAAGCTGGTCCGATGTCGACTGGGAAGCTCTGGACTCTTCTCTGAACGAGGTCCGCGCATGCTGTGCGGAGACCGGTGTCTGGGCCTTTGTCGGTTGCAATCATTGTCACCCCGACCTGTCGCGCCCTCTGAACAGCCTGCATATCATTGACGGGCAGGGCCATGCCGTCGCGCGGTACGACAAGCAGTACTGTTCCAATTCGGAGATCACGGACTGGTATGCGGCGGGCAACAAGCCGATCACGGTCGATATCAAGGGGATTCGGCTAGGCTTCCTGATCTGTATCGAAGTTCAGTTCCCGGAGCTCTTCATGGAATATGAGCGGCTTGGCGTGGACTGCCTCTGCCTGTCGTCCGGTCCTGGCCTGGAGATGTTCCGGATTCAATGTCAGGGCCATGCGGCCAGCAATTGCTTCTGGTTGAGTTACTCCGTTCCTGAAAATGAGAGCGATAAACAACCGTCCTGTTTCATAGGCCCCGACGGAGAGATTTTGGCCTCATGCGGGCGCGCCGCATCAGGCCTGGTGCTTGGTGAGATCGATCCGTCGGATGCGAAATGGGACATTCCGGTGAACAAGGCGCGGCCTTGGCGGCGCAGGGCGCGCACCGGTGAAATCTATCGCGAACACAGGTTGAAGGAATAAGGGCACGTTGTCCTATTGCCGCTCTCAAGGGGCTCGGCTAACTTCCATGCATGTTCAAGAAAATCCTGATCGCCAACCGTGGTGAAATCGCCTGTCGCGTGATGCGGACCGCAAAGCGCATGGGCATCCAGACCGTCGCCGTTTATTCCGACGCGGACGCCGACGCCCTGCATGTTCGGACAGCCGACGAAGCGGTGCATATCGGCCCTGCGGCCTCTTCCGAATCCTATCTGGTGATCGACAAGATCATGGATGCGATCCGGCAGACTGGCGCCGAGGCGGTGCATCCAGGCTATGGCTTCCTTTCCGAGAACGCGGCCTTCGCCGAAGCGCTCGAAAAGGAAGGCGTTGCTTTCATCGGCCCGGGCATCAAGGCCATCGGGGCGATGGGCGACAAGATCGAATCGAAGAAGCTGGCGCATGCGGCGAAGGTCAGCACGGTGCCGGGTTATCTCGGCATCCTGGCCGACGACACCGAAGCGGCGAAGGTCGCCCGCGATATCGGCTATCCGGTGATGATCAAGGCCTCTGCCGGCGGTGGCGGCAAGGGCATGCGGGTTGCCTATAACGACGACGAGGTGGTGACAGGTTTTCGCTCTGCGGTGAACGAGGCCCGCTCCAGCTTTGGCGACGAGCGCGTCTTCATCGAGAAATTCGTCGAGGAGCCGCGCCATATCGAGATCCAGGTGATCGCGGACAAGCACGGCAATGTCGTGCATCTGGGGGAGCGGGAATGCTCCATTCAGCGCCGCCACCAGAAGGTCATCGAGGAAGCGCCGAGCCCCTTCCTGGACGAGAAGACCCGTGCCGCTATGGGGGCCGAGGCCGTGGCATTGGCACAGGCGGTGGATTACTCGTCCGCCGGGACCGTCGAGTTCATCGTCGATGCGGAGCGGAATTTCTATTTCCTGGAGATGAATACCCGGCTGCAGGTGGAGCATCCGGTGACGGAACTGGTCACCGGCCTCGATCTGGTCGAGATCATGATCCGCTCGGCGGCGGGCGAGAAACTGCCCTTCACCCAGGACGACATCAAGATGACCGGTTGGGCCGTTGAGTCTCGGATCTATGCCGAGGACCCCTATCGCGGCTTCCTGCCCTCCACGGGCCGTCTGGTGCGCTATCAGCCGCCGCAGGAGAGCGACACGGTTCGCTGCGATACCGGCGTCTATGAAGGCGCCGAGATTTCCATGTTCTACGATCCGATGGTGGCCAAGCTCTGTACTTACGGGGACACAAGGATCGAGGCGGTGGACCGGATGGCCGAGGCGCTCGACCGGTTTCTGGTGCGCGGCATCGGACACAATGTCGATTTCCTCTCCGCTGTGATGGCTCATGAGCGGTTCCGCGAGGGACGGCTGTCTACCGGGTTCATCGCCGAGGAATATCCGGACGGCTTCCACGGCGCGCCGGTAAGCGAAGAGAGCGAGAACGCCATGCGGGCCGTCGCGGTGGCGGCGGAATGCGCCTATGCGGAACGTAACCGGATGATCTCTGGCCAGACCCCTGTCAGTGACCGCAATCCGCCACAGACCGCGTGGAAGGTTCGCCACGACGACGAGGCCGAGGACGCGGATGCCGTTGCGGTCGACGGCGGGTTCGACGTGACCATCGGCGGCACCACCTACGCCGTGCGCGGCGTGCTCAGGGCCGGCGAGGCGGTGTTCGGCGGCACCGTTAACGGCAAGCCGTTCCCGGTGCAGATGGAGCGCAAGGGAATCGATTATCATACGTCCATTGCGGGTGCGCAGCGTCAGTTCAAGGTGATCAGCCGCAAGGCGTCGGATCTGCTGGACCGGATGCCGAAGAAAGAGGCGGCCGATCTCAGCAAGTTCCTGCTGTCGCCGATGCCGGGCCTGCTGGTCTCGCTTGCCGTGGGTGAGGGAGACGCGGTCAAGGCAGGCCAGGAACTGGCCGTGGTCGAGGCCATGAAGATGGAGAACGTGCTGCGGGCGGAGAAGGACGGGACGGTGGCGAAAATCCATGCCGCCGCTGGCGGTAGCCTCACTGTCGATCAGCAGATCATCGAGTTCGAATAAACGCATGCCTGCTGGACGGGTTTTGCGGGGTTTTTCCCTTGCAACCACTCCAGAAACCAACTAATACAGCGCCCCTGAGATCGCACCGTCGGTGCAATCGGTACCGACGAATTGAGGATAAGTGACATGGCAGTTCCTAAAAGGAAAACGACCCCGTCGAAGCGCGGCATGCGTCGTGCCCATGATCGGGTAAAGTCTGATGCGTATGTGGAAAGCCCGGATACCGGTGAGCTGCACCGTCCGCACCACATCGATCTGAAGACCGGCATGTATCGCGGTCGCCAGGTACTGAAGGTCAAAGACGCCTTCTAAGACCTGCACGGATATGTGACGTGAAAAGGCCCCTTTTGGGGCCTTTTTCCATTCTGGCGTCAGGGCTATCGTTCTTCCGGCAATCAAATAAGCGGGGGAGACGAAGATGGCGGGAAATGCGGCGGCGTTGAGGGCACGTCTTGCGTCGGGGCGAATCCTGACGATTCCGGGTTGCTATGACGCGATGAGCGCGAAACTGGTGGAGCGGGCCGGATTCGATGTGGCCTATGTCAGCGGCTACGCGGTCAGCGCGACGCAGATCGGCTTGCCGGACGCGGGATTGCTCTCCTACAAGGAAATCCTCGATCAGGCCCGGGACATCGCGGGTGCCGTCTCAATTCCGCTGATCGGCGATGCGGACACCGGATTTGGAAATCCGGTCAATGTCCGGCGCACGGTGAAGGGTTTCGCCGATGCGGGAATCGCCTGCATCATGCTGGAAGATCAGGTTTTCCCGAAACGTTGCGGATTCGCCAAGGGCGTTGAGGTGGTGCCGCGGGGCGAGGCACTGACCCGGCTGCAGGCCGCGCTCGACATGCGGGACGAAATCCAGGCTGGCGGCGGTGATGTGCTGATTCTCGCCCGCACGGACAGCCGGGTTGCCGAAGGGCTGGATGAAGCGCTCTGGCGGTGCGAGGCTTTCGCCGACCGGGGCGCGGATATCGTCTATTTCGAAGGCCCACAGAGCCGTCGCGAGATGGAAGAGCTTTGCCGTCGGGTAAGTGTGCCGAAACTGCTCGCCCAGCTTGAGCGGGAGGGCAGGCCGCTGCTCAGTCCCAAGGAGGCGGAGGCGATCGGCTATGACTGCCTGTTATTCGGCGTCACCCTGCTGAATGTCTCGATCCGGGCCATGCGCGACGCGCTCGCCCTGATGGCGCATGGCAACCATCCGGGTCCAGACCGGCTGCTGAGTTTTGATGAGTTATACGAGACGGTAGGGTTCGATTGGTATTACGGGCTGGAAGAGCGCTATCGGAGCGAGTGAATCAAATCTTCCGCACCTCGCACCAGGAGCAGCGCAGCGGGATGGAGCCGCTGATCGGATCGCATTTTTCGGTCGGGATGGCGGCGTTCATGTTGGCCGCGAGAGCATTACCCTCTGTGTTCGGCGTATCCGTGCTGTCGCTGACGGCCCAGCCATGCTGCGCGAAAACGGCGCCGGGCGCGAGGTCCTTGCCGAGCTTGGCGCGGGCGATGAACTTCCCGGCCTTCGTGCTGATCTCCACCCAGTCATGATCGGCGATCCCGCGTGCTTCCGCCGTGGCGGGCGCCATCTCCAGGATCGGGTCCGGTTGCAGCCGTCTGAGTGACAGGATATTGCGGTGCTGGCTGTGGCAATAGACAACGGTCTTGGCCGATCCAAGGCGGAGCGGGAAGAGACTGTCTTCCTCTTTCGGAAGCTCTTCGGCATCAAGGCTCGGCACCGGGGCGTAGCCATGTTCCAGCATCTGTTCGGAATAGATCTCTAGCCGCTTGGACGGGGTTGGGAAGCCGTTTGCAAGGTGTGTTTCGGTTGCGACCTCTGTATCCAGCGTGACACCCTCTGGCGCCGCCCTGAGGGCGTTCAGATCAAGCCCCGAGGGTACAAGGATGTGGGCGTGTCCCTTGTCCGCGTCGCAATCGAACATGACGTCCGAAAGGCCAAGCCTGCGGGACAGCTCCAGCACGATATCGGTATCGCTTTTCGTCTCGCCGACAGGTGCCATCACGGCGGGCCGGAGCTGAACCTTGCGCATGCCCTCAAGGCTGGCATCGAAGCCGTTCCGCAACCCTTCACGCTCCCATGACGTTGCCACCGGCAGCACGATATCCGCATGCTTGGCGCTCTCGTTCAGGAAGAAGTCCGTATGGACGTGGAAGTCGAGCTTGCAGAAGGCGTCTTTTGCCCGGGCTGTGTCCGGCTGGGAGGCAAGCGGGTTGCCGCCGAAGGAGAACAGCATGCGGACGGGGTAGGGCGTGCCATCGGTAATGGCGCGATAGACGTCCCGCGCCGTCACCCAACCGTGCCTGCCGGGGCCGAGGGGGCGTTCGGTGAGGCCAAGCGCCTTCGCCTTCTGGCTGTCGTTCAAAAGGTCATGCCCGGCGATGTCGTTGAATTTGGCCGCACCGCCCGGAACATTGCCGCCTTTCCTGCCGTAATGACCGGTCAGCCCGTAGAGGGTGGAGATCGCCCTGTCCGTCTGGGTCGCGGTCAGACTTTGTCCGACGCCGTTCCAGGCGTAATAGGCGAGCGATGGGCTTTTAAAGAGGATGTCGGCGGCCTTGTGAAGATCGTCTTCGCTGATACCGGCAATTTCGACGACCCGTTCCGGTGGATATTTGGCGGCTTCGTCCGCAAGGGCCTGCAGCCCGGTCCGGCATTGCAATGTGCCATCGCCGGTTTCGACAGTATGTGAGCCGAACAGTGCCGCGTCTTCCGGTGCATCCAGCCAGCGGCCTTCTTTCGCATCGTATCGCAGGGGAGCGCCACCCGCCGAAGAGGCTGCGAGCAGGATGTCGGGACTTCCCTCCGGCGCCTGATCGCTTTCCCGCAGGAGGTGGCCCGTTTCGGGATGCACCAGAAAGGCGGCGTTGGTCCATGTGCGGGCAAAAGCCTGATCGAACCGGCCGCTTTCCAGCATCAGATGGAGCAATCCCAGCGCCACGGCCTGGTCCGTTCCGGGGCGGACGCGGAGCCAGCAATCGGCGCGGCGGGCAAAGAGCGTCGGGCGCGGATCGATGACGACCAGTTTCGCGCCTTTGCGGATGGCTTTCTGGATTTCGGTCGACCGGGCAAGCCAGGTCGCGGCCGGATTGTGCCCCCAGAGCAGCACGCAATCCGTATGGGCGAAGTCAGGCGTGCCTATATCGGTGCCGTAGGTGAAACGGGAGGCGATGTCCTTATGCCAGTTGCAGATCTCCGTCCCGTAGATGGTGTTCGGGCTGCCATAGGCGCGGATGAACCGCTCTATCCAGGAGATGCTGTCGGAGATGTGCGTGCCGCTCGGCGTGGTGACGGAGAAGGCGACCTGCTCGGGGCCGTGCTCATCCCGGATACGGCCCATATGGCCGGCGATCTCGTCCAGCGCGTCGCCCCAGGTGACCGGCTCCCAGGTCGGCGTCTTCGCGCCCTTGGGAGAGGTTCGCCGCAGCGGTCGGGTCAGCCGGTCCGGGTGATAGACCAGCTCGGGTGCGGCCTTGCCCTTGGGGCAGAGTTTGGCGCCGCTCGGATGGTTCGGCAGCGGGTCGATGCCGAGCAGCTTTCCATCCTCGACAGTGGCCACACAGCCGCAGCGTGAGCGGCACTGGGTGCAGAAGGCGGGGATGCGTGCCTGTTCGGTCATGAGTGGGAACTCCCCAAAGGATAGCGGGAAAGCATAAAAAGGTCGTCATCCCGGCCGGAGAGCCGGGACCTAGCCGATCATAGAGCTACACCCGCCATCCCTGGGTCCCTGCGTCCGCAGGGATGACGGTTTTAGAGGAGAGATTATGCAGCGGTAAGTGTTGCGATTTCCGTTTCCGTGAAGCCGAGCTTTCGGGCGGCGCCGAGGATGTCCGACCAGGCGGCTTCCGCCAGTGGCAGGCCGGCTGCCTGGCGTTCCGCCATGACGCGGCGCTCGTTCTCGCCGGGCACCAGAACTTCACTGTGACCATCCGCCGTGCGGGCGCTTTTCACGAAGGCGATGTAGGATTTGATCTCGTCCGCCATGCTGTCCTGACCGTCGAACTTCTCGGTATCGATAAAGATCGAGAGCATGCCATTGCAGAACCGCCGCCGATCCGGCTCGTCAGGGCCTCCGGCACAGCCGGAGCCGGTGAGGGCGCCGGCCATCATCTCCATCATGAAGTTCAGACCTGACCCCTTGTGGCCCCCGAATGCGGTGAGCGCGCCGGGACCTTCATAGGGCATCGGTGCCTTGCCTTCGGGGACGTCGCCATAAAGCGGTCGGGGATCGCTCGTCAGGGAGCCGTCCGCGTCGATCAGGGAGCCTTCGGGCAATGGTTTGCCGCCCCTGAGGGCGACCAGGGCCTTGCCTTCGGCCACGGTGGATGTGGCGAAGTCGTGAACGACCGGATCCTGCCCCGCGACGGGAATGCCGATGCAGAAGGGCGAGGTGCCCATGCGCCGCTCCCGGGAGCCGAACGGGGCGACGAGCAGGGAGCCACGGACATTGACCATGTGCAGCGAGGCCACACCGGCCTCCGCTGCCCGCTCCGCCCAGTCGCCGATCCGGCCGAGATGGCCGGAGTTTCGGAGAGCCGTCAGGGCGAGGCCATGCTGCTTCACCTTCTTCAGACCGAGATCGATGGTCTGTTCGCCGATGCTCTGGCCAAAGCCGTAATTGCCGTCGAGGATCGCCATGACGTCGTTTTCCATGACGATCTCGATAGTCTGGCCAATCTTCTGCCGCCCGCTCTCGGCCCATTCGAGGTAGCGCGGCACCCGGATCACGCCGTGACTGTCATGTCCCCGGAGATTGGCCCCGGTTAGCCGCTCCGCGATGCAGGCGGCCTCCGTTCCGGAACAGCCGGCGCGCTCGAACATCGCGCGCACCAGCCGGATCATCACATCGGGAGCAACCCGGACCTCATTTTGCGCGCCCATCAGGCCCGCATGCCGCTCACGGCCGCATTGACCGAAGAGGAGAGGAGCCGCACGTCGTTGGACAGGGTCACCAGATCGAAACCTTTGGCCAGCATGTTCTTGGCGTAGCTGTTCTCCAGGCAGTGGATACCCGCCTTGATGCCCGCTGCCTTGGCGGCGGTGAGGATCTTGTCGATGGCTTCCAGCATTTCCGGCTCGGCACGGTCCAGGCCGGGCTTGTGGCCGAGCGAGATGGAAAGATCGCTCGGGCCGATATAGAGGCCTGTCAGACCCGGCGTGGCCGCAATCTCGGCGACATTCGCCAGCGCTTCCTGGGTCTCGATCATCGCCAGGGTGACGATCGTCGTGTTGGACTGGTTGTGATAGTCGCCGCCATAGATCATCCCGGCGCGGGTCGGGCCGGAAGAGCGGTAGCCGTCGGGCACGTAATTACAGGCGCCGACGAAGGCTTCCGCATCCGCCCGGTTGTTCACCATCGGGCAGATGACGCCAAGGGCTCCGGCATCCAGCAGCTTCATGATGATGCCGGGCTCAAGCCACGGGGGGCGGACCATCGGCGTCGCGTCCGATGCGCTCATGGCCTGAAGCATGGTGAGCGCGGCCTGGTAATCGACCAGACCGTGCTGCAGATCGATGGTGATGGAATCGAAATCCTGCGCCGCGAAGATTTCCGCGGTGAAGGTGTTTGGAATTGAAAGCCAGCCGTTAATCGCGCCGCGGCCGTCTTTCAGGCAGTCCTTCAGTCGTGTTTTCATGGCCGGGCCCTCCCTAGAGCACTTCTTTGTTGATAACGGTGTCCGGATTCGGCTTGCCGTCGAGCACGTTGAGAACGTTCTCCGCCGTCTGGCTCGCCATCCGCAGAATCGATTGTTCGGTCACGCCGGCGCTGTGCGGGCTGACGATGATGTTGTCGAGCTGGAACAGCGGGTGTTCCGGCTTCGGCGGCTCGCTGGCGAAAACATCGATGCCGGCCCCGGCGATGGCGCCGGAGGTCAGCGCATCGTAAAGCGCTTCCTCGTCCACCATGCCGCCGCGTGCGGTGTTAATCACATGTGCGGTCGGTTTCATCGCGGCGAATTGGGCTTTGCCCAGCAGGTTCACAGTCTCCGCGCTTTTCGGGCAGTGCAGGGAGACGAAGTCCATCTGCGGCAGAACCGCATCCAGATGTTTGACCGGCGTGCAGCCTGCCGCCTTGATGACGTCGTCATCGACAAAGGGATCGATGACCGAAACCCTCATGTCAAAGGCCAGCGCCCGCTTGGCGACGCGCGTGCCGATCCGGCCGAAACCGACCAGCAGCACGGACTTGTCGGCAATGTCCTGGGCGCCCATCTGGCGCTTGATCCAGAAATTGTCGTTCCGTGTGGCGTGGTCGAACTCGACGCTTTTCTTGGCCAGCGCAAGAATGAAGTACATCGTGTGCTCGGCCACCGAGACGGCGTTCGACGTAGCGGCAACGCAGAGTGGAATACCGCGTTCGGTAAGGGCTGCGACATCGACGGAATCGTATCCGACGCCGTGACGGGAGACGACCTTGAGGTTGGGAGCCGCCTCGATCACCGCGCGCGGGATCTTTGTAGTCTGGACCGCAATGGCATCGATATCACCAGCATGAGCGATCAGCTCTTCTTCGGTGGCAAATTGCAGGACTGTGGTTTTGACGTCATCGCGGGCGTCGAACTGGGATTGACCGGCGTCGTTGAGCTTGTCGACGACCAGCACATGAAACTTGTTCATATTTGGGTCCCTCAGGCTGGCGGATCAGTGGATTTCAGCGGAACCGGCCATTGCGGCCTTCAGTTTGTCGATGTCGAAATCCGGTGACTTGGCGGCATCGAGAATGACTTTCTCGCGCCGCTCCAGCAGGGCGATGGCATCCGGCAGCTTCTTAACAGCGTCGGCAGGCACCACCACGGCACCATGCCGGTCTGCATGGATGATATCGTCGTGATTGACCGCCATGCCGCCGACATTCACCGGCACGCCGAAATCGACGGGATGAACCCAGCCATGGCTCGGGCCGACCTTGCCGCCGAGGATCTGGAAGCCGGGTGCCGAGGCATCGACATCGCGGAAGGATCCGTTGGTAACGCAGCCGAGGCAGCCGAGACCCTTGTGGATATTGGTGTTCACCTCACCCCAGAAGGCACCGAAACCGGGCTCAGGGTCGAGATCCTGCAACACCACGATGCGGGGGAGAGCGCCGTCCGCGACATAGGTGTAATAGGCGGCGCGGGTTGCCTTGGCGTCGCCCTGAGGCGGTGTGACGGCGCGCATCGTGGCGGTGCGGGCATAGCCGCAGATCGGGGGCAGGGACGGATCGAGCGCGACCAGCGGCATGGTGGTGAAGCCGATGGTCCGGCGCTCTGGTGTGACGACCTCGAGGCCGTTGCAGATCGTGGGGGTATCCCACTCCGTCAGCTTGCGCAGATCGGCTAAGGTGATTTCGGACATGTCCTCCCGTCCTATATAAGTTGTTTTTGATTGATATTTTCTTGCAGCTTAACGATCGCTCACAGGACAGTGTAGCGCCCTTTTGGAAACTATCGCCTGAAAGCGGGGACCGTATCTCATGAAGGAACGCAAGCGCATCGGACTGATCGCCCACGATGCCCGCAAACCGGCGCTCAGGGCTTTCGTGCACGCGCACAGGGATCGGTTCGCCGGGCACGATCTCTACGCAACCGGGACAACGGGGAAGGTCATCGCCGAAGATACCGGTCTTGCAATTCACTGCCTGAAAAGCGGTCCGCTCGGCGGTGACCAGCAAATGGGCGCGCGGATCGCGGAAGGTGGGCTCGATATCCTGCTTTTCTTCACAGACCCGATGACGTCCATGCCGCATGATGTGGATGTGAAGGCGTTGCTCCGGCTCTGTACGCTCTACAACGTTGTGCTTGCCTGCAATCAGGCGAGTGCCGATTTTGTGCTCGGCAGCCCTTTCTTCGACACTGACTATGAAGCGGCTGAACCCGATAATGAAGGCTATCTCAACCGGGTGCTTCCCTGATTGAAAGGCTGTGCCATTTCAGCACGGATTTGCCTTTCCAGCGTTTTTTAGTGTGTCTGAGCTGCATCAGTTTCTTTGCGGCGGGCAGCAGAGATTTTATGATCATCTGCAGAACTGCAAAGTAAAACAGGTTCGTAGGTCGGTTTATTGAAGCATCAATTTATATCGGATTATCTGGAAATTCTGCATCAGTTGGGTGTCGGCTGCGAATATTCGCGAGCAGCCAGAAATTTTGGGTTGGAAAGCTTGAGTTTCTCTTCAGTCAGGACTGTCAGAAGTGCATGAACCGGGCCGGTGAGGGCGTTGTCATAGAGGCCTTCGCGGAGCTCCCGGGCAAGGTCCCGCGACAGCATGTCGAGCTTCATTTCAGGTTCGTGTCCTGCCCGCGCAACATTGTCCTCGCCGTAAAGGCTGGCAAACCCGTCTAGAATGCGCTGGATGGAACCGGGGTCCGCATCCGTGTCCAGCTCACGGGCCGCAGTGGCAAGCGCGCTCGCAATCATCAGGCCGAGATATTTCCTGTCACCGTCGAGGGCGGGCAGAATGTCGTCCTGGAAAGCGGCGAGTGCGGTCTCGACCAGGGCCTTTCTGCCGGGAGCTTCAAACATTGGCACGGGTCCTTTCGATGTCGCCGATCTGCTGCAGGATATCGAGCTCCATCTCGGCTGCTTTCCGTCCGGTGAGCGCGAGTTCGATGGATCGTTCGGCGCCTGAATTGTGTCGTTCGCCCTGAAGCAGCGCGATAGCGCTCCAGCGCACTGTGGCAAGTACTTCCCAGTAGGGAACAAGAGACCAGTCCGGCGCCGAGCCTGCCTCTGCCTCATACCCGGCATAAAGGTCGTCTCGGCTGCCGATGCCGCCGGCCTCGCGCGCGTCGGAGCCAAAGCGCCAGCACCGGGCGCAGAACCAGCCGACATCCTCCAGCGGATCGCTCCACCCGGCGAACTCCCAATCCAGAACTCCGGTCAGCTTGCCGTCAGCGACCATGTAGTTCCCGGTGCGGAAATCCCGGTGGCAGAGCACGGCCGGGCTTGGTGCCGGGCGGTTCAACTCCAGCCAGCGCAGCCCCCACTCCAGAGCCGGATAGGCCTTCGGCAGGCTGTCGAGGAAGCCGTAGAGCTCGGAAATCCGCTGAGCGGCCGGATTGGCCGGAGCGTCCCCAAGGAAATTCAGGTCCGGACGAGGCGGCTGGATACGGTGTAGCCGGGCCATTTCCCGGCCGATCTGTCGGGCAAGGTCGGTTCGGTGCGGGTCGAGGGCGGCATCGCGTGTGAGCATGCGGGGATTGGCCGTGCCGTCCGCCTTGTGCATGACATAAAAAGGTTTGCCGGTGATCGAGCCTGTCGGCTCAAGGGCGAGTGGTTCGGGGACAGTCATTCCCGCCTCGAATCCCACGGACAGCAGGCGAAATTCTTCCACCCTTCCATGACTTTCATCCACGCCTGAGGCCGCATCGGTCCGCAGAACGGCCTGTTCCAGTCCGTCGAGCCGTCCTCCTCGGACAACCAGATCCAGCAGCCAGTTTTCCTGGATGGCGCCGCCGGACAGTAGTTTGGCGCCGGTAATGGTGGTTTTTTCAGCGCCCGTTTCAGACAGCAGCCATTCAGCTATTGCGGCGCGCATTCCTGCATCCATGCTCAAGCGTTACCCCAACTTAATGCGAGCGTTTCAGCCCATTTGTCGGGGCCGATTAAGCCGAGCGCGGCTCCGCTTTGCAATGCCTGAATGTGAGAATGGCAGCTTACTGGCTGTTCCCGCTTCGGCACAGGTGAGATCGGCGGAAGAGGCTATGCGTAAGCAGCCGCGCCCGCTTATGCTGCCGCTTCTTTCAACGCTATTGGAGCGAGCAGGTTATGGATATCAAGCGTTATCGCACGGGCGAGCGGATGAGTCAGGTCGTGGTCCACGGCAACACGGTCTATACGGCAGGCCAGGTCGCCCAGAACGCACCGGGTGCCAGTGTCGCCGATCAGACCAAGGATATCCTGGCGAACCTGGATGCTCTGCTTGCTGAGGCCGGCACCGACAAATCGAAGCTGCTGACCGCGACGATCTGGTTGAACTCCATGGATGATTTCGCCGAGATGAATGGTGTCTGGGACGGCTGGGTGGTGGCGGGTTCGACCCCGTGCCGTGCTTGCGTCGAATCGCCGAAGCTCGCCAGCCCGAAATACACCGTCGAGATCATGGCTATCGCGGCGCTCTGACCTAACTTGAGGCGCCGGCGTTTCTGGCCCAGTCCAGCTGCGCCGGCGTTTCGATGGTTCCGGGGCGGGCATTACGCACCGTCTCGACCGCGTCGTCCGGCGTTGAGCCACAGGCCATGAGCAGACGCGCGGCGATCATGCCGCTACGGCCGAAGCCGGCCCGGCAGTGGATCAGGACACGGCCACCGGTTTTCAGGCGTTCAGCCAGAATGGTCTCCAGCGCGGACCAGGCCCTCGTGTCGGTTTCCGATGGAATATCGAAATCCCTGATCGGGAAATGTGTCCAGCTCAACGCATGCTGCAGGAATACATCCTGCATGTTCGGCACGCCGTGCTCGGAGAGCTCCTCCGCGGTTGCCAGCGAGAGGACGGCATCAACACCGGACTTGGCTATGCCGCCAACCGCCTCCTCATCCTTCGGTACAGGCCCGAGGAAGAGGGTTCCCGGCGTGCCGGGAACCGGAATTTCTGTCGCACCATAATGTTCCATGGCGGGATGCTATCCGCCCAAATATGAACAAGAGATGAACAGCACGTTCAATCGAACGATTCCATGCCAGCTGCCGCTGAGCGGTCATACCCAAGGCTGGCCTTGAGGAGCTGGCGGGTATAGGCCTCGGCCGGCTCGGATGCGCGGAGCTGGGCGATGGTCAGTTCCTCGACAATTCGACCCGCGTTCATCACCGCGAGCCGGTCGCACATATGGGCGACCACGGCGAGATCGTGGCTGACCAGAACAAAGGTCAGGCCGCGTTCCTGTTTCAGGCGTTGCAGCAGGTTCAGGATCTCCGCCTGTACCGACACGTCGAGTGCGGAGGTCGGCTCGTCCAGCAGAAGGATTTCCGGCTCCAGGATCAGAGCCCGGGCGATGGCGACGCGCTGCCGCTGTCCGCCCGAAAGCTGGTGCGGATAGCGGAACCGGAACGTCGGGCCGAGACCGACGGCGATCAGAACCTCCCGAACACGGTTGTCGATATCGCTCATGCCGTGGATCTGGCAGGGCTCGCTCAGAATGCGGTCGACGGTATGGCGGGGATGCAGCGATCCGTAGGGATCCTGAAACACCATCTGGACGCGCTTGTAGAACGGTTTGCCGCGAACCCGGCCGAGGCGCGTGCCGCCGATCTCGATGGTACCGGTCCAGTCTGCATTGAGGCCGCTCATGGCGCGCAGCACGGTGGATTTTCCGGAGCCGGACTCGCCGACCAAGCCAAAGGTCTCTCCTTCCGCGACGTTGAAGGATACGCCGCGCACGGCATGCACGATCTCGTCGTCGGAGCCGAAGCGGACATCGAGATCTGTTACGGAAATCAGCGGCATGGGGCCAGCGTCACTTGAAATAGGCATCGACACCGGGCTCCGTCTTCCAGCTTTCCTGACGTTCCAGCACCGGTAGCGGGCCGGGCTCACGGTCAAGGCGCGGCAATGAATTGAGCAGCCCGCGCGTATAGGGATGTTGCGCCTGGTCCAGCTCGCTCGCCTTGCAGGTTTCCACGATCTGGCCGGCATACATGATGATCACGCGGTCGCAGAAGGAAGCGACAAGGTTGAGGTCGTGCGAGACGAACATCAGCCCCATACCGCGCTTGGTAACGAGATCGTCGATGATCGCCAACACCTGCATCTGCACGGTGACATCGAGCGCGGAGGTCGGCTCGTCCGCGATCATCAGGTCCGGGTCGGGGATCAGCATCATGGCGATCATGATGCGCTGGCCCATACCGCCTGATACTTCATGCGGATAAAGCGACAAAACCCGCTCCGGATCGCGGATCTTCACTGCGGCCAGCATCTCGACCGCGCGTGTCTTGGCGTCCCGGGAGGAGGCGCCGGTATGCACCCGGTAGGCCTCGGCGATCTGCTCGCCGATGGTCATCACCGGGTTAAGAGAATATTTCGGGTCCTGCATGACCATGGAAATCCGGTCACCCCGGATATCGCGCATCTGCTTTTCGCTGAGTTTCAGCAGATCCTGGCCGTCGAACTCCATCCGCTTGGCGGTGATTTCCCCCGGTGGCCGAATCAGCCTCAGGACGGAGCGGCCGGTCATGGTCTTGCCGGAGCCGGACTCGCCGACGATGCCGACTTTTTCCCGGCCGACTGAGAAGCTGATATTGCGCACTGCATCAACGATGCCTGTGCGGGTGTGGAAGCGGACCGAAAGATCCTCGACGGTCAGTAGGGCGCCGTCCTTGCCGCCGTTCGCGCCACTCATTGGCCGCTCCGGGGATCGAGAATATCGCGCAGGCCGTCACCAAGCAGGTTGAAGCCCAAGCTGACAATGAAGATGGCGAGGCCTGGCATGGTGGCGACCCACCACTGATCCAGCAGGAACTTGCGACCTGAGGAGATCATCGCGCCCCATTCCGGGATCGGCGGTTGGGCGCCGAGGCCGAGGAAGCCGAGACCGGCGGCGGTCAGGATGATGCCGGCCATGTCGAGGGTCACGCGAACGATCACCGAGGAGAGGCAGAGCGGCATCACGTGTCCCGCGATAATGCGGGTGGCGGAGGCACCCTGTAGACGGATGGCGCTGATGTAATCCTGATGGCGCACCGTCAGGGTTTCCGCCCTTGCGAGGCGCGCGTAGGGCGGCCAGGAGGTGATGGCGATGGCCAGCACGGCGTTCTCGATCCCCGGGCCGAGCGCGGCGACGAAGGCCAGTGCAAGAACGAGGCGGGGGAAGGCGAGGAAGATGTCCGTCAGCCGCATCAGGACGGTGTCTGTCCAGCCGCCGATATAACCGGCCAATGTGCCGATCACGAGACCGACCACGGGCGCGGTAACAGCCACAAGGGTCACGATGTAGAGGGTGATGCTTGCGCCGTGGATGATCCGGCTCAGGATATCGCGTCCAAGCTCGTCCGTACCGAACAGATGGCCTGGCGAGCCTGGCGGTTGTAGACGGTTGGTCAGTTCTTGTGCCAGAGGATCGTGCGGCGCGATCCAGGGCGCCAGAGCGGAGACCGCGATCAGCACCACCAGAATGGCTAGACCGAGCAGGGCCAGAGGGTTTCGAGTGAGCGAGAGCCAGCCGAGATAGGCCTGGACCATGCGGGCATGGCCGCGCGACGCGGGCGTATCCGTGGTCAGCCAGGCCCGGAGGCCGGCTTTTGCGGGATTGAGTGTGTCTGCTGTCATGATTTCTTTGTCCGGCTATCGGGCGCGTGGATCGACGAGCCGGTACAGCAGGTCGGAGAGCAGGTTGAGGCCAACAAAGACGCCGCCGACGACAAGGGTTCCGCCGAGCACGGCGTTCATGTCGGCGGAGAGCAGCCCGGCGGTGATGTAGAAGCCGAGACCGGGCCAAGCGAAGACCGTTTCCGTCAGCACCGATCCCTCAAGCAACTGGGCATAAGAGAGGGCGATCACGGTGATCAGCGGCACCATCACGTTGCCGAGGGCATGGCGCCAGATCACCTGGAATTCGGAGATACCTTTCACCCGGGCGGTGGTGATGTATTCCTGGCTAAGCTGCTCCAGCATGAAACTACGGGTCATGCGGCTGATATAGGCGATGGAGTAGTAGCCGAGGACGGCCGCCGGCAGGATGATGTGCGACAGCGCATTGCCGAAAATCTCGAAGTCCCCTGCGATCAGGCTGTCGATCAGGATCACGCCGGTTATGTTCGGCACCACATCCTCAAAGAAGATATCGAGCCGTCCCGGCCCGCCGACCCAGCCAAGCACGCCGTAGAACACCAGCAGGCCGATCAGGCCGAGCCAGAAGACCGGCATGGAATACCCGAAGAGGCCCAGCACGCGGACGACCTGATCCGGCCAGCGGCCCTTGTTGACAGCGGCGACGACACCCATGGGGACACCGAAAATGATGCCGAATATGGTGGCGATTGTCGCCAGCTCCAGGGTTGCCGGAAACACCCGGATGATATCCTCCGCGACCGGTCTTGCGGTCAGCAGGGAGGTGCCGAGATCGCCCCGGAAAACATCGCTGATGTAGTAGAAAAACTGGACATAGAGCGGTTGATCCAGACCCATCGCCTTGCGGGCGGCCTGATAGATTTCTTCGCTCGCCTTGTCACCGACGACCGAAAGCGCCGGATCGATCGGCATGACGCGACCGATGATGAAGGTGATAAACAGCAGCCCGATAAAGGTGACGGCGATGGTTGCCACTGTCTTCAGAACGGACCGCAAAAAACGCGGGGAGAGGAGCATCGCTCCTCTCCCTGTCGCATGTGATGTGTTCAGTGCCATACGGCAGCTTTATCCCGGAAGGTTACTTCTTCACAGTCCAATAGTAGACGCTGGACACGGCGCTGCCGGTATAGAAGCCGGTGACATTCTTGCGCAAGCCGGTCTGCTCGATTTTCTGCAGCATGACGACGAACGGGCTGGTCTTCTGATGGTCCGCCTGGATCTTGCGGTACATCTCGGCCCGGGTGTCGCGGTCGCTTTCCTGAACGGCGGCTTCGGTTTCCTTGGTCATCGCGGGGATGTCCCAGGCATTCCGCCATGCCAGCTTGCCGGTGTTCTTCGCTTCGAACGCGTTGTCCGGGTTATGCGCGAAGGTATCGGCGTTGGTGTGCGGATCCGGATAGTCCGGGCCCCAGGCACCGAGATAGATCTCGTGTTTACGGGCACGATAGGCGCCGAGGATCTGTTTGCCGGTTCCGACTTCAAGGGTTGCCTTGATACCGACCTTGGCGAAGATGTTCTGCAGGGACTGGGCGATTTCCAGACGTTCCTGAGCGTTACGCACGAAGATCTTGACCTCGAAGCCGTCCGCTTCACCCGCTTCCGCGAGCAAGGCCTTCGCCTTCTCGATGTTCTGGCTGTAGGGCTTGTCTTTCAACTCGCCGAGATAGGTCAGAGGCAGGAAGGCCTGATGCACGGTGTACTGGCCGCGCAGGAAGGTGTTGGCCATGCCTTCATAATCGACGAGGTATTTGAACGCTTCCTGCACCTTCGGCTTCGCCAGGGTCGGAATGTCCTGATTCAGAGAGAAGTACATGATGCGGCCGCGGAGATCTTCCTCGACCTTGACGCCATCACTGCCGGCGATACCGGCGATGTCGTCCGGGGAGAGGTTACGGGCAACGTCGATGTCACCTTTTTCCAGCAGCAGGCGCTGGGTGGCGGATTCCGGAATGTGACGCATGAAGACGCGCTTCATGTCGGCCGCGCCGCGCCAGTAGTTTTCGTTGACCTCGAGGACGTAGTTCTCGTTCGGCTTCCAGCCGCGCAGGGAATAGGCGCCGGAGCCGGCGGAATGGGTCTTCAGCCACTCGTACCCCATGTCACCATCGGCCTCATGTTCCATTGCCGTTTTCATGTCGACAATGCTGCCGATTGTGGCGCTGAGGCAGTTCAGGACGAAGGACGTCGCATATTTTTTATCCGTCTCCATGACCAGGGTCATGTCGTCGGTCGCCTTGATCTTCTCCTTCACATTGTCGGCGGTGAAGCCGAACTGGGTCAGGATAAAGGACGGCGTCTTGTTCAGGATGACTGCGCGCTGCAGCGAGAAGGCCGCGTCGTTCGCCGTCACCGGATTACCGGAGTGGAACTTGACACCCGGGCGCATCTTGAAGGTGTAGGTCTTGCCGTCTTCGCTTACGGTCCAGCTCTCCGCTAGGCCGGGCTTGTAGCCGTCGGTCAGCTTGGCCGGATCGAAGGTAACCAGCGTGTCGTACACGTTGTTGGCGAGGTCGCCGCCGGCGAACTCGAAGATTTCAGCCGGATCGAGCGAGACGATATCGTCGATACGGTTGGCGACGACGAGGGTGTCCGCCGGGGTGGCCGCGAACGATTGCCCGATTGATGCGGGCAGCGCCACGGATGCGGCCAAAGCCGCGACCGCGAAGCTCTTTGCCAGTGCGTTCATGTGAAGCCTCATGAAGTTATGTTTTTTGTTGGTATCTTTTCACGATCCAGAATGAATCGTAGGCCGTCAGCCTAGACGCTGGCGACAGTGATCTCAAACACTTGTTCAATGCAGCGCAACAAATTGAGGCGTGCCGCGGCTATGACGCGATGTAGAGCCCGCCATTTACATGAATGGTCTCTGCGGTCAGGAATGCGGCGCTGTCACTGCACAGGAAAGCGGCGACCCCGGCGACCTCTTCTGGCGTCCCTAACCGTCCCAGAGGAGTCATTTTCAGCATGTCGCCGCCGCGCTCCTGCATGAGCCCGCGCACCATCGGCGTGTCGATCAGGCCTGGCGAGATGGCATTGCAGCGAATGTTCCGGCTGGCCACTTCCTGGGCGAGAGAGCGGGTGAGGGAGAGAACCGCGCCTTTCGCGGCGGAGTAGGGCGCATGACCGAAGCTACCCCGGTGCCCCGCCATCGAGGCGATGTTCACGATGGCGCCGCCGTCCGGCATATGGGGCAGGGCAGCGCGTACGGTGTGGAAGACGCCGTCGAGATTGACCGCAATGCCGCGCCGCCAGAGCTCGTCTGTCATGCCGTCCACGGTGCCCTGCTCATAGAGCCCGGCTCCGGTGACGACATAATCGACCTGCCCGAACCGGTCCCGGCAGGCCGCGACGGCGGCAGCGACCGCTTCCGGGTCGGAAACATCCAGCGGGTGGGTCGCGAGGGAAGGGTTGTCACCGAGTTCACCCGCAAGTGCTGTGAAGCTTTCCGGATGCAGGTCGGTCAGGAACAAGTTTGCACCAGACGCGGCGAACAACTTGGCAATAGCCGCCGGTATTCCGCCGCCGGCCCCGGTCAGGAACAGGGTTCGTCCGGTGAAATTATAGGATACCGTTTTGGCGGACATGGCTCGCCTCATGCCGTTTCGGGATCGTCGAGCGCAATGATCGCGGCTCGCAGGGCCTCGGGGATCGGCGCTTTCTCGCCTGTCTCGTTCACCACCATGACGAAGAGCTGGGTCGAGCTGTTGCAGCAGCCCTCGGCATCCCATGTGGCATAGGTCATCACCATGCTGGTATTGCGCATGGAGACCACGCGGCCAGTCACGCAAATCGGCGTGTGGTAGGCGATGCCGCGCAGATAGTCCGTTTCCAGGTGCTTCATCACGGGGCCTGGCACGTCCATCGCATGCCGGGGATGGCCCAGCGCCTCGAAATAGAGGTTCCGCAGGCTCTCGTACCAGGTCAGGTAGGCGGTGTGGTTCACATGCGCGAATGCATCGCAGTCCCGCCACTCCACAAGTTTCGGAATGGCGAAATGCCAGTCGTCGGAAATGTGAAACCGCTGCTTCAAATCGTCGGTGACGGCAAAGCGTGCGAGATCGCCATATTGGTCAAGCACTGAGCTCATTCTGGTTAACGCTCCATCAGGGCGACGCGGATGCCAAGGAAGATCAGCAGCCCGCCGAACACCCGGTTGACGATTTTCTGGCCGCGCTCCAGCATGTTCCGGACGATATTACTGTCGAGCGTGTAAACGAAAAACAGCCAGAACAGGGCGCTGACCAACATCATGATCAGGACCAGTAGCAGCGTGGTGGCGGCCGAGGTTTCGGGGGTGATCACCATGGTGAAGACACCGAGATAGAAGAGCGTGCCCTTCGGGTTGAGGATGTTGTTCAGGAACCCTTGCAGGAACCAGCTCTTGGCGGCGTTCTTTTGCAATCCGGCCTTTGTCTCCGCGGAGAGGGCCATGTCTTTGGCGCGGAAGCTCATGATGCCGATATAGATCAGATAGGCGGCGCCGGCATATTTCAGGATGTTGAAGGCCAGGATGCTTTCGGAGATCAGCCAGCCGATCCCGATGGCGCAATAGGTGATGTGGACCATGTTGCCGGCCAGCACGCCGAGCGAGGATTGCAGCCCGCCCGTACGTCCGCCGACAAAGGTGTTGCGCATCACGATCACCATGTCCGGGCCCGGACTGATCATGACGAGCAGCGTGATACCGAGAATGACGAGGATCTGGTCGATCATGGCAGCAGTCTCCCACGTTGATGAAAGAGATTAGCCGCGGCGGTGCGGCCTGATCCAGCCGCAAATCCGGAAATGATGTGAAGCCGGTTCAACCGCTTTGGCGGTTTACATCAGCGCGCTTGCATTCTCCGCCGCAATGGTGATCCCGATCACCACGGCGACCAACCCGATGACGCCCTGGATGGCAAGATTGCCTGTTTTCAGGCTCTTCTGCGTCCAGTGCAGGGGCAGGGCGATGATGGCGGACAGCACGCCCATACCGATCATGCTGCCAATGCCGAACAGCAGGACATAGAGAATGGCATCGGAGGGTGTATCGAGGCCGATTGCCGTCATCATCAGGATCGATCCGGAGCCGGCCAGACCGTGTACCATTCCGATGGAAATGGTGCCGAGAGGAAGACCGCGCCGGTGCGCATGTTCAGCTGGGCCATGCGTCGTCTGTTCGCTCTCGGCGGTGACGAAGTGAATATGGGCGGCGCCGTCCGAATGCCGGTGCAAGCGCCAGGCGCCGCCTTCGCGCAGCAGGCGCAGCAGTACCCGGCCACCAAGCACGACAAGCATGATGCCCACACCGAATTCGAAGAGCGCGCTCCATTTTTCGCCGACACTGAGGCCGAATCCGATCATCAAGCCTGTGACGGCCCCGAGGATCAATGAATGGCCCAATCCCCAGGCGAGGCCGTGATTGACGGCACGGCGAACCGAAGTCCCCGAGGTGACCATGCTGGAAACGGCCGCGACATGGTCCGCTTCAAAGGCGTGCTGCATCCCGATCAGGAAGCCAAGCAGCAGAATTCCGGTCATTCGATCCTCTTAACTCAACTGGTTTAGCGCCGGAGCCTAGTCCGGGGCGCTGCTATCTTGTGTCTTGATTTCGTCATGATCCGGCGGCGGCAGGAGCCGGCAGATCACACCCTTGCGGAAAACCGGCGGTCTGTCGCGCAGTTTGGGAACCCCGTGCGGAGAGGCGGCGACAGCGCGGGCCGCGGCGACCAGTTCCGCGCCGTCATTCTCCGCATCGACGTCGCCCAGCACATAGCTCCAGAGACCGGGGCCCCGGAGCGCAACGGTGACCTGACGGTCGCATACGGCCATGCATTCGATCGGGCGGACGGTGATGCCGTCTTCCGCTGTGCAGAGTGCCCCGACCCGCTCGAGCAGAACGCGTCCGTCGCCCGCCGGATCATCGGAACGGCGGCAGGCGGTGCAGATATCAATGGTAACGGAATGAAGCGGACGACGAGGATCGTCGTCCGCCATTGATGTATCGCTCACGCGGCCGCTGCGTCGGGGGTGCCGGAGCGTTCCCAGACAAAACCGGCGATGCAGCCGGTTGCCGCCCAGGTTACGGCGTGCACCACCAGCGAGGCAGCGGCGAAGTGGCCGGACAGCTCCGACGGCACGCCGCTGATATAGCCGTCCGCGTGCGGTGCGCCGATCGCATGCGGGATCGCAATCAGGGCCAGACCGGCGATGATCGCAAGCGGCGTGGAGACGCGTAGCGCAAGAAACAGACCCGCGGCGGTGGCCAGGGCCGTGCCGATCCACCAGATCTGCCGGTCTTCCAGGACGGCGGCGGCAGAGCCCGGAAGTTCCGGGCTGAGACCGAGGGCCGGAGCGAGACCGGTGGCGGCAAAGGCGGCAGCCCCCCAGATCAGGCCCGTCCGGGCCGTGATCCTCGCATTGCTGAGAACCATCGCGGCCAGCAGGATCATGGCAAACCCGAATGTGGTTCCAATCGTGGCAAGCGAGGTCGACAAGGTCCGCTCAAAGCCGTCTTCCGGAGCCCAGGACTGTTCCGTGCCGTGGGTTTCCGTTCCGTGCGCAAGATGGACAAAGGCGTCCGCCTGGTTCCGGGCGTAATGCGCGACGAGAATCTCGCCGGCACTGGCCATGTCGCCTTCGTAGCGTTCGGCCTCAAGAATCAGAGGCGTCGTTGTCACTGCCTGAAGCGCCGCGACCAGAATCCCTGCTGCAAAGCCGGCGGCGAGCGCCGACTTTATGAATTTCATAAGCATCGCAGTTCCTTCGTGCCAAGGGCCTTAGTGGCAGGGGAAGGCCATGCTGTGACGGGTGTCGTGCGCTGCATTATGCAGGGCAGTGGCATTGGCAAAGCCGGTCAGATAGACGATGCCGAGGCCGGCCAGAAGCGCAAAGACGGCGATCATCTTGGCGGATTGGCTGGCGCTGAGAGTTGTGGATTGCTGAACTGCAGAAGTCATGTGTTCCTCCGATCAAAAACGATCCGGACAGCACCCACCGGGCCGGTGTCCGGGCTTGTTCAGAGGCGAGAGAACCATGCGGCGGCCTGGGCCGACGAAATGGCAAGACGCTCACCCCGACGTTGTCGTTGATGCCGCCGCATGGGCGCCGGCATCGGTGTCGGCAGGTCTCCTGGCTCGCGGGTCATTGCTTCATCCTGCCTTCCCAGTCCGCTCATGCGGGGCCAGTGGCACAGTCCGGATGTCGCTCGTCGCTCACAGTTGCGGGGGCAGCCACGGATTCGGTCCCTGATGGGTACGCCTCGCCGTGTTCCCTTTTAATCCGTCGCCATGTTTACAGCGGCGGAACCAACACTCACAAACTATCCTTCCCGGTCAATTCGGACAAGCATGATGCGTGTCCGGGTTTGTAAATAGACGGCTCACGCAATGCGGCAGCCATATTCAAGCGCCCCGTCGAGCAATGCTTCAAACAGATGTACGGCGTAGGAGCGGTGCACATAGATGTCGAACACGGGCTCTGCACTGCGGCAATCGATCAGGCATGCCGCGTGGAACAACCCGGTCATCCGGCTTGTATCGGCCAAAAATGCCGACGCATGCATATCGATAGCGCAGCCTTTCGCCAACAGTGTCCGCGTATCCCGTCCTGACAGCCGGAGCACCGTGCGTGCATGGCTGAGATCGGTGATCGCAACAGTGTCCGGCAGCGCGCCACGAAGATACGCGGCGAGGTCGCGATGTTCCGGCTCCACGACAAGCCATCTGCCGGTTCCGGTGCCGAGGATACGCGGCCGGCCGGTTCCAGCGCTCTGGTTCGGGGTAAGGGACGGGGCTGTGCCGGTGGCCGCTTCCAGTGCGTCGGCCAGTGCCGGGGCCGTATCGGCACGGGCTTCGATTTGCACCACGGAAAACGGGGTGCGCTCGGTCAGATGAATGCCGGGGCCGTCGAAGCGGTTGGCCCCATGGTCGCCCGGTTGCAGAATTCCGGCGAGGGCCGAGCGGCGGGCGAGAATCACAGCGTCAGCCATGGAGGCGTGCTCCTTCCACGTCAAAGACATTCGGGCTGGTCACCTTCACCTGGACCGCTTCGCCTTTCAGCGGGAAGACCGCCCAGACCGTGTCGCCGATCCTGTTTGGACCGTCTTTCAACAGGCCGATCGAAATCGGATGTCCAACATTCGGGCTGATCGGGGCGGTGGAGGAGACATGGCCGAGCTTTGGCACCGGTGGCGGTGCTTTCGGGTCCTCAACCAGAATAGACCCAGCGCGAATCCTGGTCGTGCCATCGACCGGTGTCAGGCCGACCAGCGTCGGGCGGCCTGGATCGTCCATGCCTTCGCGGGTCGAAAGGGCGTCGCCGACGAAGCGTTTCTTCGAGCTCATCATCTTGCCGAAGCCAAGATCGGCTGCGGAGACTCGGCCGTCGATCTCGGCGACGGTTACATGGCCTTTTTCGATGCGCAGAATATTCAGCGCTTCAAGACCGTAGGGAACGAGACCGTGTGACTCTCCGACGGCAAGGCAGCGTTCCCACGCGGCTTCGCCATACCCGGCGGGCACGGCAATCTCGTAAGCAAGTTCACCCGAGAAGCTGATGCGGAAGATCCGTGCCGGGAAGGTGCCGAGTTTCGCCTCGCGTACACCCATGAAGGGGAATCCCTCGTTGGAGAGATCCAGTTGTGGGAACAGGTCCTGCAGGATGGCGCGGCTGTTCGGTCCGGCGATGGCCATGGCGGCCCATTCGTCGGAGACGGAGGCAACCTTGACGTCGAGGTCGGGCCAATGGACCTGAAGATGCAGCTCCAGATGCTCCATCACCGGCCCGGCCTCTGCCGTGGTCGTCGTCATGTAATAGTGGTTCTCGCCGATCCGGGAGGTGGTGCCGTCATCAAGGGCGACGCCGTCCTCGCGCAGCATGACACCGTACCGCGCCTTGCCGACGGCCAGGGTCTTCCATCCGTTGATATAGACCCGGTTCAGCAGTTCCGCCGCGTCCGGTCCCTGAATATCGATCTTGCCCAGAGTGGAAACATCGGAAATCCCGCCAGCGTTCCGAACTGCCAGCGTTTCCCGCTCGATGGCCTTGAACATCGCTTCGCGGGAATTGGGCTCATCCTTGCCGAGATAATATTGCGGCCGCATCCAGAGCCCAGCTTCCATCATCTGTGCGCCGTGCGCGAGATGCCAGTCGTGCATCGGCGTACGCCGGACAGGATTCTGGTGGCGGCCGACTTCGCGACCGGCAAAAGCGCCGATTGCGACGGGCGTGTAGGGAGGCCGGAATGTGGTGGTGCCGACTTCGGACACGTCGAGACCGCGGGCTTCGGCGAGAACACCGTGGCCGTTGATGTTCGAGGTCTTGCCCTGATCCGTACCCATGCCGAGCGTGGTGTAGCGTTTCAGATGCTCGACCGAGACATAGCCTTCGCTCTGGGCCAGCTTGACGTCATCCGCGGTGACATCGTCCTGCAGATCGACAAAGCGCCGTCCCTTGCGGCCCGGCAATGCCGGAACCTGCCAGAGGATCTTGAGCGGGCCGGTTGCCTGCTCGTCGGTGGACGGGATATCAGCCACAGCTCCAGTAGTGAAACCAAGTGCCTCGGCGGACTCCTGACCTGCCGTATACCCGTCGGCAAGGCAGTCCCCGAGGCTGAACCGTCCGCGCGCCGCGCCGATGGAGCGATCGTTCATGCGGGATTCGCCCGGCACGAAGGCGGCGATGGCCGGATCGTAGACCGGCTTGCCGCTCTGGTGACTGTAGAGATGGACGTTCGGACTCCAGCCGCCACCGGTCGCCAGCAGGTCGCATGGAATGTAGCGGGTTTCCGGCATGGCGCCGGACTGCAGCGTGGCGAGATCGGCGATGTCGACGCCGGCAAGGCCGAGATAGCCATGCGTGCGAACCACGATGGCCCCGCTGACGACATCAATGCCCTGGGCGATGACGTCTTCCTTCAGCGGACCCTGTCCGCCGGTGCGTGGGTCGATCACGCCGCGCACTTCGATGCCCGCTTCGGCAAGGTCGAGAGCGGTGCGGTATCCGTCATCGTTGTTGGCAAATACCACGGCGTGCTTGCCGGGCCGCACGGCGAAACGGTTTGCGTATGTGCGGGCGGCTCCGGCCAGCATCACGCCGGGGCGGTCATTGCCGTCGAACACCAGCGGTCGCTCGGTCGAACCGGTGGCCAGCAGCACCTTTTTGGCGTGGATCAGCCAGCGGCGCTGGCGTACCTGGAAGGGAGCGGGGACGGGCAGATGATCGGATACCCGCTCCAGCACGGCGATGGTGTCGCCATCGTAGTAACCGAAAGCCGTCGCGCGGCGGAGGAGGGTGACGTTCTCCATCTCCTCTAGCTCAGCGAGAGTGCTTGCGGCCCAGTCCATGGCGGGTTTGCCGTCGATGGTCTCGCGCTCACTGCGCAATCGGCCGCCCGGCTTGTCGTTTTCGTCGATCAGGAATACACGGGCGCCGCTCCGGCCAGCGGTCAGGGCTGCGGCAAGTCCGGCCGGACCGGCACCGACCACCACGATGTCGGCATGGCCGTGCATCTTGTCGTAAAGATCGGGATCGCTGACATGCTCCGCCGTGCCCATTCCGGCAGCCTTGCGGATGAAATGCTCATAGAAGTGCCAACCGGGTATGCCCATGAAGGTCTTGTAATAGAACCCGGCGAACAGGAAGCGCGAGGCGAGGTCGTTCACGCCCATGACGTCGAGGGCGAGGGACGGCCAACGGTTCTGGCTCTTGGCTTCCAGTCCGGCGAACAGTTCGATCTGGGTGGCGCGCGTGTTCGGCTCCTGCCGCCCGCCTGAGCGCAGGTTCACCAGCGCGTTAGGCTCTTCCGGTCCGGCTGAATAGATGCCTCGCGGGCGGTGGTATTTGAAGCTGCGGCCGACCAGTTTGACGCCGTTGGCGAGCAGGGCGGAGGCCAGCGTGTCGCCTTCATATCCGGTATAGGATTTACCGTCGAAGCTGAAGGCGAGGGGGCGGGTACGTTCGATCTCGCCGCCTTCGGAAATCCGGAAGGGCTGCTGTTCCTTGCCGCGAATCATGGCTTGGTCTCCGTCTCCGGCAGGGGAATATCGTCCGCCGGCCGTCCGGCCCCGAGGATCTCGTGCGTCAGGATATTTCGCAGCACCTTCACCACTTCCCGGCAGCCAAGGCCGTGATGCCAGAGTTCCAGATGCGGGCCGCGCGGATTATCGCGCGTATAAACATAATCGACCCAGGCCGGGTCATTCTTCTCGGCGCCGTCCGGACGTTTTTTGGTGGCGTCACCGATATAGGTGAATTCCTCGTGGGCGCGTTTGCCGCAATAGGGGCAGTCGATATAAAGCATGTCCGGCGCCTCCTAATGGTGCCCCGGCACGGGGCCGGTCGCTTCTTCGTCGAGAATATGACCGCGCTCGAAACGGTCGAGCCGGAGACCGGCATTCAGCGGATGCGGCTCATCCTCGGCAATGGTGTGGGCAAAGACCCAGCCGGAGCCCGGCGTGGCCTTGAAGCCGCCATAGCACCAGCCGCAATTCAGATACAGATTGTCGATCGGCGATTTGCCGATGATCGGGCTGCCATCCATCGACATGTCCATGACGCCGCCCCAGTGCCGCAGCAACCGGAGACGGGAGAGCGAGGGCACCATGGCGATGCCGCCGCGCATGACATGGTCGATGGTCTCCATGTTTCCGCGCTGGGCGTAGGAATTGTACATGTCGAGATCGCCGCCGAAGACCAGGCCGCCCTTGTCCGACTGGCTGAGATAGAAGTGCCCGGCGCCATAGGTCACCACATGGTCGATCAGCGGTTTCAGCGGCTCGGAGACGAAGGCCTGCAGCACATGGCTCTCGATCGGCAGTTTCATGCCGAGCTTGGAGGCGAGGTAGCCGGTGTTTCCGGCGACGGCGAAACCGATCTTGCCGCAGCCGATGGTGCCGCGCGATGTCTCGACAGCCTCGATCCGGTTGCCGGTGCGCTTGAAGCCCGTGACCTCACAATTCTGGATGATATCGACGCCGAGCCGGTCGGCCCCGCGGGCAAGGCCCCAGGCCACGGCATCGTGTCGGGCAGTGCCGCCGCGCGGCTGCAGCAATCCGCCATAGATCGGAAAGCGCGCCTCGTCCGAGTAGTTGAGATACGGCACCATGCGCTTGACCTCTTTCCGGTCGAGCAATTCGGCGTCGATGCCGTTCAGTCGCATGGAATTGCCGCGCCGGGCGAAGCGGTCCATCTGTCCGTCTGAGTGGGCAAGGTTGAGAACGCCGCGCTGGCTGAACATGACGTTGAAATTCAGCTCATGGCTCAGATTTTCCCACAACTTCATAGACTTCTCGTAGAAGTGGGCGTTGTCGTCGAGCATGTAGTTGGAGCGGACGATGGTGGTGTTGCGTCCGGTATTGCCGCCGCCGAGCCAGCCTTTTTCGAGTACGGCGACATTTCGGATGCCATGCACTTTGGCGAGATAGAATGCGGTGGCCAACCCGTGCCCGCCACCACCGACGATGACGACGTCGTAGCTTGGCTTCGGCTCAGGGTCGCGCCAGGCACGCTGCCAGCTCTTATGCCCGTTGAGCGCGTTCTTGATCAGACTGAAGACGGAATATTCGGCCATGAGCGGATTGCCTGCCGGATCGTTAGAAAATGACCCGATATGCCTAGCACCGGCCACGGCAATACGAAAAGCCAGATTACGACCTGCTGTCGCGCAATTGCGTCATGCAGGCATTCCGCTACATCCGTTCGACCCGTTCGGCCAGTTGTGCGGTGATACCGGCGGAGATCCGCCCGGCCTCACCGGCCATCGCTTCGATGAAGACCACGAGGGGCTGACCGAGCCGGTCGATCAGCGAGTCCTGATCGGCTGAAACGTCCTGATCGGTGAGCGCCTGCCGTAGAAGTGCCTTGAACTCCCGATTGACGTAATCGACCCTGGCTTCACTGCTGGCAAGCCAGCGCGCCGCGGTATGACGGACGGATTGCAGGCTTTCGTCTGTGCGAATGAAGGTTTTGACCTGACGGCCACTCGGATCCGGGCCGAGACGGGAGATCATTTCAATACTGATCCAGGCGAACCACCAGCGCCATGGATCGGCCCGCATCATCCCGTCGTCATAGACGATCTGCAGTAAATGCAACGTGGTAACCGGTGCTTCCGGTTTGAGCCGGACGATCTGTGGCGGCAAGGCCGTGAGTGCAAATGCCTGCAAGCGCTTGTCCGAGGCGGCTGCGGGTTTGCGTGCAGGGCCCGGGCGAATGCCAAGCTCCCGCATCCGCGTTTCCGTATCCGCGATCTCGAACCAGTGCCGCAGAGCGAGTGCTACGCCACGAATCTGGTCAGCTTCCCATTGCGCCCGATCCATAACCCGATTCTACCCTGTTAGCGGTCACTTTCGGCATAAATTCTTAACATACTTAAGGTTATTATGCCCATTGCTCCGCAGGTTGCCGCCAATGCCGTCTGAATGTGTTGCCTGTCTTGCTTTGGGGCAGCCCGACAGGTAATCTTACCGCCGTATGTCAGACGCAATATTCAAGGCTACAAGCGTATGGAAACGCAAAGCTCTTCGCTTGCAAGCAGCATAACGGCCTGGATCAACCATTTTTTCCGCGAGCGCGAGGTAATCCTGCGGTCCGATTCGCGGATCCGCTATTTCTCGCTCAGTACCCGATTGCAGGTCGGCATCGTTATTGTGTGGATGATGGCGGCAGGCTGGGTCGGCTTCGCGTCGGTCGGCGTTTACATGCAGGACGATCTGCTTCGGGGCAAAGACGTTGCCATCCAGCGCAGTCAGGATTCCTACCGTCAGCTACTTGATCAGGTGTCGGATTATCAGCTCTCCGTGGTCGCCATTACCCGCGATCTGAAAGAGACACAGGGCCAGTTGCAGCGGCTATTCGACCAGAATGAAGGCTTGCGGACCAACCTGACCACGACCGAGTCCCGGCTGCGGTATACCCAGGTGGAGCGCGACCGGATCAATGCCGGACGCAAGGCACTCAACGACCAGTTCAGCCTTCTTGGTCGTGAGTTGCGCCGCATGACGGGCAAGAATAACGGTCTTGAAACGCATATCAGCAATCTGCGCACTCATCTCGAAACGCTTGAAGCCGAGAAGAACGAGATCGCGGCGGAGCGCGAGAAACTGGACGGACGCCTCTGGCGCCTGAACAATGAACTCGCTGAATCCGTGGCACAGAGAGATCATCTCGCCGAAACAATCTCGCACCTCCGCTCGGATCTCAGAACGGTCATGCTTGAGCGGAGTTCGGTAACGTCCGAAAACGACTCATTGCGGACCCGGATTTCCTCTCTGGAAGCGCGGCTCACCGATGTTGACGATGAGCATAGGAACCGGCTGGAAGCGATTTCGGAACGGGCGCTCAGTAATATCCATGCTGTTGAAGCCGTCTTGCAGAAGACGGGACTCGATCTGGAGCGCATCGCGCCAATGCCTGAAGGCATGATCATGGGCCAGGGCGGTCCCTTCATTCCTTACCATCCGGAACTTCAGGTGGAACGTTCGGAATCGGATACGCTGGAATCGCAGCTGGAATTGAGGCTTTCCCGGTGGGAGCAACTCCGGGATGTCTATTTGTCCGTTCCGTTGATCGTGCCGATGAAGGACTATTACTTCACCAGCGGATTTGGCCGGCGAAAAGATCCGATCAACAAGCGTTGGGCATTGCATGCGGGCCTGGATCTGTCCGGACCGCGCAAACAGGAAGTGATGGCGGCGGCGCCCGGAAAGGTTATCCGTGCGCACCGTGAGGCTTTCTACGGACGGATCGTCGAAATCGACCACGGAAATAATATTACGACCCGATACGCGCATTTAAGTAGTATCGCAGTGAAAGTCGGCCAGACGGTCGGCCTGGGCGAAGTGGTTGGCCGGATGGGCTCTTCCGGTCGAAGCACGGCGCCGCATTTGCATTATGAAGTTCGCTTCAAGAACAAGCCGATGAATCCGCGTAACTTTCTCAAGGCGGGACGATATGTTTCAAAAAAAGGATAGTCGCGGTCAGCAGCAGGCACCGCAGAAGCAGGCCGCGCCTTCGATCCTGAGCGCGGATCTTGTGGTCAATGGCAATCTCGTGAGTGACGGCGACATGCAGGTCGACGGTACGGTCGAGGGCGACATCACCAGCAAGAAGCTGACGATCAGTTCAACGGCTGTTGTTCGCGGATCGATCGAGGCCGATGCCATCGTCATCGCAGGTGCCGTGACGGGGCAGGTCAAGGCCCGTCATGTAACGCTGAGCAAGACGGCACGCGTTATTGCCGACGTTGTTCAGGAACGATTGACTATCGAACCAGGCGCCTTCTTCGAAGGCAATTGCCGGCATTTCCCGGACGAAAAGCCGGTGGAGAAAAAAGCGCTGGAGCGGATTGGCGCGAAGCCGGAACTGGCTTCCCCAAGTGTTGTTGGCGGGGCAAAACCGGCAACCGCTACGGCAACGGTTTCCGACGCCAAGGACAAAGAATCCCACGCTCTTGTGTGACGTTTAGATCGGGCGGCGCTCTCGCTGCCCGATCCTTCAGAATACGGCTTATGAGCGCGCCAGTGCCCGCGCGAACATTTCGGAATCACAGTTCCCGCCTGAACAGACGACTGCGACATTCTTGCCCTGCATGTCGATCTTGCCGCTGAGAGCAGCAGCAAGCGCAACTGCCCCTCCGGGCTCTACCACGATCTTCAGATAACGGAATGCCGCCGCCATCGCGTCGAGCGCTTCCTCGTCGCTGACAGCGAGACCGCCAGCCAACAGCGGCTTGCAGAGGCTGAAGGTGATCTCTCCCGGTGTCGGCGTCACGATGGCGTCGCATATGGAACGCGCTGCGGGATCATTGCTCTCGTGTTTCCCGCTCGCGAGAGAGCGGGCCATGTCGTCAAAATTCTCCGGCTCGGCTGAATAGACCGCGACGCCCGGCGCGACATTGTGGAGCGCAAGTGCGGTCCCCGATACAAGGCCGCCGCCGCCGCAGCAGACGATCACCGCATCCAGCGCCGCACCGGCTTCTGCCGCCTGTTCCGCGATTTCCAAACCGATGGTGCCCTGTCCGGCGATCACGCCCGGGTCGTCATAGGGACGCACCAGCGTCGCACCGGTCTTGGCGGCGATCCGCTGTCCGATCTCTTCCCGGTTCTCGCTATAGCGGTCATAGAGAATGACTTCGGCGCCGTAGTCCTTGGTGTTCTGGATTTTCATCGCCGGCGCATCTTCCGGCATGATGATGCTTGCCTTGATACCAAGCCGACTTGCCGCATGGGCGACGCCCTGGGCGTGGTTACCGGAGGAATAGGCGAGCACACCCCGCGCCCGGTCTGCCTCCGGGATCAGGGAGAGCCGGTTGAAGGCGCCGCGATACTTGAAGGAGCCCGTGCGTTGCAGGCATTCAGGTTTGACCAGCAGGCGGCCACCGAGCTTCTCGTTCAGCAGGGGCGCTTCCAGCATGGGCGTGCGTACCACTTCGCCCTTCAGGCGTGTGGCAGCGGCTTCGATATCGGCGAAAACGGGGGCTGCGAGGTGCGTTGAAGCAAGCTCGTTCATCTGGTCTCTCTCCTGTCTTAAAGACCGGTCCGCGAGGCGCTATGAATATGCGGACCGGTTCATGCTGACGATAGGAGTGCCCGGTCGTCGGTGCAACGCTGTGATTGTCACCGTTTCAATCAGTCGGCCGGGGGCAGTCGGACGGGTGTCTCAAAGCAAGGGCGGCAGCTCATCCAGAGTCCGGAGTTCCGCATCCGGTGTCCCGGGTAGCCGCTCCGGGGCCTGGGAGAACCGGTTGATCCAGGCGACCTTGAAGCCGAAGGCCGAGGCGGCGGTCGCGTCCCAGGCGTTCGAGCTCTGGAAAGAGATGTGATCCGCATGAATACCGAGCCGGTCGACGGCGAGCTGGTAGACCGACGGATGCGGCTTGTAGATACCAACCTCCTCTACCGACAGGACGGCGTCCATCAAGGCGCCGACACCGGACTTTTCACATACCCGCTCCAGCATCTCCGGCGAGCCGTTCGATAGGATCGCCGTCTTCAGACCCCGGTCCCTGAGGTCCTTCAAAACGCCAAGCACTTCAGGATAGGCGTCGAGGGTGAGGTAGCTGTTCAGGAGAGCGTCGCGCAGACCGGCGGGGCCGAGGTTCCCGAGAACGGATTCGAGCGAGAAATCGAGTGCGTCGCCGGTCACCTGCCAGAAATCGACATGGCGGTTCTGCAGAGCCCGGAGCCATGTGTATTGAAGCTGCTTTGTGCGCCAGATCTCCGATGTCCTGTCGGCCTGTTTATCCGGATCCGGAAACTGGCTGCGGCATTGCGCGACGGCGGAATGAACATCGAACAGGGTGCCATAGGCATCGAAGACGCAGGCCTTTATGCCTGCGAAGGACGGATTTCCCGACATTGAGTTTTACTCCCTTGTGAGCGCAGAAGCCTGATGGGCATCCAGCAGAACGCCGCAAGCCGTAACGCACCACACATCGCGCGGGGAGACTTTATCCCAGGAGATCACGGGACTGTGACGCCCGAGCCGGGCCCGGTAGACCACCAGTCCTTCAAGCACGCGCTGGACATAGTTCCGGGTTTCCCCAAACGGAATACGCTCGATCCAGTCGATGACGTCGACCTCGTCGCTGCGCGGATCTCCGCGCTCCCGCATCCATTTGTTCACATTGCCGGGACCCGCATTGTAGGCGGCGATCGCGAGTATGTAGTTGCCGCCGAAACGGTCGATCAGGCCGGAGAGATAGGCACTGCCGAGCCGGATGTTGAAATAGGGGTCGGCTGTCAGCCGCTTCGCCGAATAGCGCTGCTTGACGGTTTTCGAAACCTGCCGGGCTGTCGCCGGCATCAATTGCATCAAACCGCGCGCTCCGGCACGGCTTTGAGCTTTCGTGTCGAACCCGCTTTCCTGACGGATTATGGCCAGCATCAGGGCGGGCTCCAGAGGGCCGTGCTCTGTTGCATAGCGGGTCGGATACCCTGTCTGTGTCAGAACAATGCCCTTACGGGCGGCAGTCCGGGCGGCCTTTACCGTGATATCCAGATAGCCAAGCTCGCGGGCAAGCTGCGCCACAAGGACCGCCTGTGTCCCGCTGTCGGCGAGGCGTGAGAGATGAGTGACGAAGTCGCGCGCCAGATCGTCCTGACCGATACGTCCGAGCGCGGCGGCAACTTGCGCCAGGGTCGTTTGGCGAAAGGCCGTTCGCTCTTCCGGTGCCGGTTGCGGTTCGCGGGGAAGCCGGAATTCATCTGTGCTAAGGCGAGCCTGAGCAAGCTGGCCATAGAAGGTCGCGGGGTTTTCCGCTGCACGGCGATACCAGTTGCGAGCCTGCGTCTTTTGCCCGGCTGTCTCTGCTGCCCGTCCGGCCCAATAGCCGGCTCGGGCAAGGCTGATGGAGGTGCTGACGCCTTTATAGAGTTTTTCGAAGGCTTGCAGAGCTTCGGCGGGTTTGGCGGCGAACCGAAGCGCGATCCAGCCGGCATGCCACTCGGCCTCGGCGAAACTCAGGCCGCTATGCTGGATGTGCGCGGCGGAGAGCAGGTAGGCGTCTTCCTCGCGATTGTCGTCCAGCGCGTAGCGAATTTGTCGTGAGCGCTCCCGCCACCAGAGGGCGGGGAACTGCTGTTCCGATGGTACAGACCAGAGGAGTTCCAGGGCGTCGTCCTTGCGGCCCTTGCGGTGACGCCAACGCAGCCGCTCGTATTGCAGGCCCGGATCCGATTGCAGATTGTCGGGAACACGATTGATAGCCCCATCGACGCCAGGAGACTGTGTGCGCAACTGAATACGCGCGAGAGCGAGATTTCTTTGGCCTTTGGCGACCAGTGGGAGGACCCGGCGGGCGGAGGAAGTGAATCCGCGCCACAGCATCCGATCAAGGCGGATCCAATGGTCCTCCGCGCTGAGCAAAGACCTGTACCGCTTCAGGAAGGCCCGGTGGTCCGACACACCGAATGGCGTTTCGTGCCAGTAGGAGCGCGCTTTCTCGATCAGATCAGCGCGATCCGCGTCGTTTTCCAGTGTCTTCAGATATTTCAGGCGGCCGGCAGCGGTTTGCGGCGTGATCTCAGTGAACCAGCTTTTCTGCGTAGTGACCGGCAGATCATCCGGCATCAGATACTCGGCGCGTGAAATCATCTTCCAGCGGTCGGGCCAGCCCGGGTGCGCCTTGAGGAAGCTGGCAATCTCCTCGAAGCTGGCGCCGCTTTCCGGATCACGGAGCCGCAGCCATGTCAGAGCCGTTTCAAGCTCGGGCCGGGTCGGCTCGCGGGCGATTTCCGCGACGGCACTCCACTTCCCTTTCGAGGCGAGCGCGAAGGCACGCCGATAGGCGGCCGTGCTGTTCTTTGGAACCAGCAGGTTCCGTGGCCTGACAAGAGGGAGCGGCGGGACGGATAGTACGGGGCGGATTTCAGGAACGGGTGCGGCGGCGTGGCTTTGACTTCCGGCCATGGCCCAAAGAGCGCCCATCAGGACGCCAACACCGGCCAGGACCGCACATGAGATCGATCCAAATCGGAACAGCATTCGCAGTGTCTATTCCCCCGCCGCTACAGGTTGCACGCGGACCGTCCGACCGGGGTGTCCAGTGTGGAGTCTGCGTGCCAGAAAGTATGATAGCAGGAAACCTGCCTTACGCTAAGTCACCACTCGCTATGGACAAAGTGGGGCTGCGTCTTATTTCCAACAGGCCGACGCAAATACCCCCGTATGGAACGCAAGTTCTTGTTCCTCCGCGAAGGTGAGCGTATGGTCCCCGTCTTTCGAGGAAACAGCCAAAAACGGCAGGAGACGAGACGTGGCCTACAATGCTGGAAATCCAATGTTCAAGGGATCCCTGGTAGCATTGATCACGCCGTTCAAAGACGGCGCGGTCGACGAGGCCGCGTTCCGAAAACTTGTCGACTGGCAGATCGAGCAGGGTACGGACGGTGTGATCCCCACGGGAACCACCGGCGAGTCCCCGACTCTCAGCCATGCCGAGCACAAGCAGGTTGTTGAAATCTGTGTCGATCAGGTGGCTGGCCGGATCCCGGTGATTGCCGGTACCGGTTCGAACTCGACCGAGGAAGCCATCGAGCTGACCCGGCACGCCAAGGAAGCCGGTGCGGATGCGGCGCTGATTGTTACGCCTTACTACAACAAGCCGACCCAGCAAGGCCTTTACTTGCACTTCAAGGCAATCGCCGATGCGGTTGATTTGCCGATCGTGATCTACAATATCCCCGGGCGCAGCATCGTCGACATGACGGTCGAGACCATGAAGCTGCTTGCTGAATTGCCGAACATCGTCGGCGTGAAGGATGCGACGGCCAATGGCACGCGTCCGATGGAAACCAGGCTCGCGATCGGACCGGATTTCTCCCAGCTGACCGGAGAGGACGGGACCGTTGTGCCGTTTCTCTCCCAGGGCGGTCACGGCTGCATCTCGGTGACGGCGAATGTCGCGCCGGGACCGTTGTCGGAACTGCACCGGGCGTGGGGCAAGGGCGATCTCGATACGGTCATGACTATCAATGACCGGCTGTCCCCGCTGCATCAGGCCCTGTTCTGCGAAAGCAGCCCGGGACCGGTGAAATATGCGGCGAGCCTGCTCGGGATCTGCGAGCCGACCGCGCGTCTGCCGATCTGCGAGATCGCTGACAGCAGCAAACAAAAAGTGGAATCCGCTCTGCGGCATGCCGGTCTGCTGAACTGATCAGCGGGCCGGGCCTGCCCGGCGGTTGAAGGAAAACTCCCATGGCGGGCAAGAATTCAGGCGACGGATTGATCGCCCAGAACCGTCGTGCGCGGCACGACTACTTTATTGAGGACACAATCGAAGCCGGGATCGTTCTGACCGGCTCCGAAGTGAAAAGCCTGCGCGACGGCAAGGCCAGCATCGGTGAATCCTATGCTGGCCAGGACGGCGGCGAGCTGACCCTCTTCAATGTGCATATTCCGGAATATCCGGCCGCGGAGCCGTTCAATCATGAACCGCGCCGACCGCGGCGCTTGCTCGTGCACCGCAAGGAGCGGGACCGCCTGCTTGGTTTGATTCAGCGAGAGGGGGCAACGCTCATCCCGCTGCGGCTTTATTTCAATGATCGCGGCATTGCCAAGATATCCATCGGGATCGCGACGGGCAAAAAGAAGATGGATAAGCGCGAAACGGAAAAGAAGCGGGACTGGCAGCGCGACAAGGCCCGCCTGATGCGCGAAAAGAACTGACGCATCAACGTGTGTCCAGTAGGCCCCTGATTGTATTGAACACATCTTCGAACATGGCTTCAGTCAGCTTGCCCGTGTTCGTGTTGTAGCGTGAGCAGTGGTAGGAATTCACAAGGGCAAAATTTGCTCCCGGCTCATGTACGGCATTATGCCCGAACTTGAAGCGGCTCTTCGGAATGCCGAGCCCTGACAGCACGGCCCCATGGGCGAGGCCGCCGAGCGCAAGAACGACCCGCCGGGGGCCGGCAAGTTCCATTTGAAGAAACGGTGCGCAGGCTTTCACTTCGGCGCCGATCGGCTTGTTCTCCGGCGGCACGCAGCGTACGGCATTGGTGATACGGCAATCGACGAGTTTCAGATCATCGCCGCCCTCGCTCTGATATGTCCCTTCGGAGAAGCCGAACCGTTCCAGTGTCTGGTACAGCAGGTCGCCGGCATAATCGCCGGTAAACGGACGGGCTGTCCGGTTCGCTCCGCGCAGCCCTGGCGCCAGTCCGACGATCAGGAAGGATGCATCCTTCGGCCCGAACGAGACAACCGGACCGTTATGCCAGTCCGGAAATTTCTCGCGGTTGCCTTGGCGGAATTCCACAAGCCTCGGGCACAGCGGGCACTCACGGCCCGGCTCTTCTAGACTGGATATCGATAGGGTCATGGGGGCCGCCCCGGCTGGGCTCAGTAGTTCGGGCGCCGCGGCGTCACTTCCGCTTCGTCGAGATCGTCCTCGTAATCATCGTCATCGAGGTCATCCTCGACACCGTTTTCGAATTCATCCTGCTGCGGGCGCACCGGGCGAGGGCCCTGATGGGCACGGGCGATCTTTTCCTGGAAATCCTTCAGCTCAAGGAAATGGTCGGCCTGCCGGCGCAATTCGTCGGCGATCATCGGCGGTTGTGACTTCACGGTCGAGACGACGGTGACCCGCACGCCCCGGCGTTGCACGGCCTCAACCAGACGGCGGAAATCACCATCGCCGGAGAACAGCACGACGTGGTCGAGATGTTCGGCCATTTCGAGGACATCGATGGCAAGCTCGATATCCATGTTGCCTTTGATTTTCCGGCGCCCGGAGGCGTCGGTGAATTCCTTGGTCGGTTTGGTGACCATCGTGTAGCCGTTATAGTCCAGCCAGTCGACGAGCGGCCGGATCGGCGAATACTCTTGGTCCTCGATCAGTGCGGTATAGTAGAAAGCACGGACAAGTCGGCATTCGTCAGCAAAAACGGTCAGCAATTTTCGGTAATCGATGTCAAACCCGAGCGAACGTGCTGCGGAATACAAGTTTGCGCCGTCAATGAAGAGGCCGGTTTTTTCTTGAGGATAGAAATGCATCAAATAATCCCTTTGTTTTTATTTTTTTTCCAGCGCGTTCAATAGAACAACAAGCCATCAATTGTACAAGTAATTTGCGGTTGTAGAATTGATGTCTTGACTGTCAATCAATTGTATATTGTTTTCAAATCTAGCTGGATAAGCGAAAAGTTCAAAGTCACATTAATCTCGGTGTCGTTAAAGCATCAATGGAATGATGTCCATGATTTATTTGGGGGTTGGGGCCAATCTCCCGAGCGCGAAGTTTTTGTCGCCGCGGGAGACGCTGGAGGCCGCCATGGCAGACCTTGGCAAGCTGGGTGTCGTATCGGTCGGCGTATCCCGTTGGTATGAGAGTGCGCCGGTGCCTCTTTCTGACCAGCCCTGGTACGTGAATGCCGTCTATCGTGTGGAGACCGATCATAATGCGGCAACGTTGCTGGCAAAACTGCATTCCATGGAAGACGAATATGGAAGGGTTCGCGGCGTGGTCAATGCCGCACGGGTCATAGATCTGGATCTTCTGGATTTTCGCGGGGAGGTCCGTGACCGCAGTGACGGACCCAACCTGCCGCATCCGCGATTGCATGAGCGGGCTTTCGTTCTTTACCCCTTGCGCGACCTCGCGCCGGACTGGCGACATCCCGTCAGTGGCGCTACGATAGACAGTCTGGTTGCGGCCCTTGATCCCGACCAGACGGTCCGGTTGCTCGGCTCTGACGGGTAAGGGTGCATTTCCTGACCTATTTGACTTGCTCCGGAGGGTGCAAGCCAATATATATTCCTCTTTCCGGTATCTTTTTGAACGGGACGGACACCCATGGCACGGGTCACGGTTGAAGACTGCATTTTGGAAATTCCTAACCGGTTTGATCTTGTAATGATCGCCGGCCAGCGCGCGCGGGATATTTCCGCTGGCGGACAGCTGACCGTCGACCGCGACAATGACAAGAACCCGGTTGTTGCGCTGCGTGAAATCGCAGACAAGACCGTTGATCTCGGCAATCTTCAGGAAGCGCTGGTGCGCGGCCTGCAGCGTGTTGTCGAGGATGACGGTCCGGAAGAAGACGATATGAGCGCGCTCGAAGCCGATGGCGGAGCTGCCGTCGAGGAAGCCGCAGACGCGTTGGGCATGCAGATCCAGTCTGCCAAGGAAGAGGGCGCAAGCGCCGGTTTCGAGGACATCGATGAAGAGGCCCTCGGACGCGACTGAAAAGCCGAATAGGCTTTTCTCTTGCCTGAACCGGAGGCTCGGACCGGGGCCTTTATTCCTACCTGACGACGCCGTGAGCGCGGTCGCGTATCGCGCGCGGGGGCACTCATGATCCGGCAATACGAGCTGGTCGAACGGGTTAAAAGCTATGACCCGGGCATGGACGAGGACGCGCTGAACCGCGCCTACGTCTATGCCATGAAGATGCATGGCTCGCAGAAGCGGGCGTCGGGCGACCCTTACTTTTCCCATCCGCTCGAAGTCGCCGGCATCCTGACCGACATGCGGCTCGATACCAGCACCATCATCACCGCGCTGCTGCACGACACCATCGAAGATACGGATGCAACGCCCGAGGATATCAAGCGCCTCTTCGGCGAGGATATTTTGCGGCTGGTCGATGGCGTCACCAAACTGACGCGGATCGAACTGCAATCCGACCGAACCAAGCAGGCGGAGAATTTCCGCAAGCTCGTCCTCGCCATGAGCGAGGATATCCGTGTCCTGCTGGTAAAGCTGGCGGACCGGGTCCACAATATGCGGACACTGCATTTCATAGAATCCGAGGACAAGCGCCGTCGGATCGCTGCCGAGACCATGGATATCTACGCGCCGCTGGCCGAGCGCATCGGTATCCAGTCCATGCGGGACGAGCTGGAAGATCTCGCCTTTGCCGAGCTTAATCCGGATGCGCGGACATCGATCCTGACCCGTCTCGACTACCTCTATGATGAAGGCAGCGACACCGTAGAGCGAGTGATGGAAGGCTTGCGGGAAACCGCTGCGAGCGTAGAGATCGAGCCGGAGATTTCCGGGAGGCGGAAATCGCCCTATTCGGTCTGGCTGAAGATGCAGCGCAAGGACGTTGGTTTCGAGCAGCTCTCCGACATCATGGCCTTTCGGCTCGTGGTCGAGAATGCCGGCGAGTGCTACCAATTGCTTGGAGCTCTGCACGGCAAGTACCCAGTGATCCCGGGGCGCTTCAAAGACTATATCAGCACGCCCAAGCCGAACGGCTATCAATCGCTCCATACCGGGATTATCGGTCCGCTCAAAAAGCGGATCGAGATCCAGATCCGGACCCGGGATATGCACGAGGTCGCCGAGCTCGGCGTTGCCGCGCACTGGGTCTACAAGGAAGATCCGGCGTATAGCCGGGAAGGCAAGAAATATCGCTGGATACGGGAGCTTCTGGAGATCCTGGAGCATGCTTCCGGACCGGAGGAGTTCCTTGAGCACACCAAGCTCGAAATGTATCAGGATCAGGTCTTCTGCTTCACGCCGAAGGGAGATCTGATCTCCCTGCCACGCGGTGCTACGCCGGTCGATTTCGCTTACGCGGTGCATTCCGAAGTCGGCGACAGGTGTGTCGGTGCACGGATCAACGATCGTCTGATGCCGCTGACCACGGCGCTGAAGAATGGCGACCAGGTCGCGGTTTCGACGTCGAAAAACTCAACGCCGTCTCCGACCTGGGAGCAGTTCGTCGTCACCGGCAAGGCGAAGGCCCGGATACGCCGCTTCGTCCGCTTGCAGAGGCGCCAACAGTTCGCCGACCTTGGCCGTGCCATCATGCAGAAGGCATTTCGTCAGGAAGCTCAGAAGTACTCCGAAAAAACACTGGAAGGCGTTGTCGGCAAGTTCCACGTGGAAACTGTCGAGGATCTGCTCGCTGGTGTTGGCGAGGGCGTACTGAGCGACCGTGAGGTGCTGCACGCAGCAGTTCCGGAAACCCTGCCGGCGCCGGACAAACAGAATGTCGTGCCGATTACCCGGGCGCGGGCAAAAGCCCGCAAGGGCAGTCCCGACGCGGTGCCTCTCAAAGGCCTGATCCCTGGAATGGCCGTGCATTATGCACGTTGCTGCCACCCGCTTCCCGGAGAGCGTATCGTCGGTATCGTGACCACGGGCAAGGGGGTCACGATCCATACAATCGACTGTGATACGCTGGAGAACTTCCATTCAACGCCGGAACGCTGGCTCGATGTTTCCTGGGATCTGGACAGTGAAACCGACATGCATGTCGGCCGGCTGGATATCGTTCTGGCGAACGAGCCCGGCAGCCTCGGCGCCCTTTCGACCGTGATCGGCAAGAGCCGTGGCAACATAATCAACTTGAAGCTCGTCAATCGCTCGACCGACTTCTTCGAACTCTATATCGATGTCGAGGTGGCCGATGTTCGGCACCTGACGGAAATAATCGCAGCCTTGCGTGCGACACCGGTGATAAATTCGGTGGATCGGGCGCGCGGCTGACCCACATAAGTTAGAAGTGCCGATATCCCGGTGGCACGGGGTTTCCAACGGTACGATGAGCGTGAACAGAGGAAAGGTTCGGCGTACATGTTTAAACGCCGGCAGGCAGTGAGTACTGCCTCCAGGATTCGTCAATTTATCTGGCCGCGGATGGGGTTCGGCCGGCTGTGGCGCTATATGGGCCACCGGCTGGGACGCATGCCGGGGACGCCTTACAGCATCGCCGCGGGCTTTGCGTGCGGCGCCGCTGCGTCCTTCACGCCGTTGATCGGGCTGCATTTCATTCTCGCGGGACTTTTCGCCTGGAGCATCCGGGCCAATATCCTGGCCTCGGCGATCGGCACGGCGATCGGCAATCCCTGGACGTTTCCTTTCATCTGGCTCTGGATCTTCAAGGTGGGCAGCTGGATCGTCGGCACTCCCGAAGGCGTGGAGCCGCCGAAATTGACCTTGGACTTTTTCCTTGGGATCATTTCCGGAGAGTCGTTGGGGCAAAGTGTAGATCTACTGTTCACAATGGTTGTCGGTAGCGTGCCGACAGCGATTGCTGTCTGGTTCCTCCTCTATTTGCCACTGCTTGGCCTGATCGAGGGTTATCGGAGGCGACGGACGGAACGGCGGGACGATGCGGTGGCCCGGAAGAGTGCGGACGCAGAGAGACTACCTGTTGATGGCAGGGTTTCTGAGCAGGGAGCGGGAAGCCAATGAGTTATTTGCGGCTTGGCGTTAATATCGATCACGTGGCGACGATCAGGAACGCCAGGGGCGGTGCCCATCCAGACCCGGTGCGTGCGGCCCGTCTTGCGGCTGAAGCCGGCGCGGATGGTATTACGGCGCACCTGCGCGAAGACCGCCGGCACATTTCCGATGCCGATATCGAGCGGTTGACGCGCGAGATCGACCTCCCGTTGAACTTCGAGATGGCGGCGACCGACGAGATGCTCGACATCGCGCTCCGCCACAAGCCGCACGCGGCCTGTATCGTTCCGGAGAAGCGCGAGGAAGTGACCACTGAAGGCGGTCTGGACGCGGCTGGTCTGCATAATCATCTGACCCGCTACTGCGATGCGCTGAAAGAGGCGGGCATCAGGGTCTCGCTTTTCATCGAAGCGGACAAGCGGCAGATCGATGCGGCGGTGGCGCTTGGTGCGCCGGTCGTGGAGCTTCATACCGGCGCCTATTGCGAGGCGGAAGGCGAGGCTGCGCGAGCGGCCCATCTGGAACGTCTTCGGGAAGCCGCCCGTTACGGCGCCGAGCGCGGCCTGGAAATGCATGCCGGACACGGTCTTTCCTTTGACACGGTCGCACCAGTTGCCGAGATCCCGGAGTTCCATGAACTGAATATCGGGCATTTCCTGATCGGGGAGGCGATTTTCAGCGGCCTCGACAGTGCCATCCGGCGCATGCGGTCCCTGATGGATAACGCCCGGGCCGGCGCGACAGGCCGGGTTGGGGCCTGAGGTCGACACATGATCCTTGGCATCGGTAGCGACCTGGTCGACATCACCCGTATCGAACGGTCAATCGACCGCTTTGGAGACCGCTTTCTGGCCCGTATTTTTACTGACGGCGAGCGCGCCCGTGCCGATAGAAAGGCCAACCGGGCCGCAGTTTACGCGAAGCGCTTTGCGGCCAAGGAAGCTATCTGGAAAGCTCTTGGAGAAACGGATCGCCCGGGTATCCAGTGGCGTGAGCTCGAAGTCGTCAACGATACCTCGGGAAAGCCGTCTTTTGAGCTTAGCGGTACCGCTGCGGCTCGTTTGCAGCAGATCACGCCGGGCGGTCTCGTCGCACGCGTCGATCTGTCGCTGACGGACGAGCCGCCGATGGCGCAGGCTTTTGTCGTCATTTCCGCCGAAGCGCCGGGTTTGAGGGAGAATTTGGGAGGTTAGGCGTCGCTTGCCGTATTCTCGGGAATCCGGCATACATGGCGCCTTGCCGCCCGCAACCGCGGACAGCTGACGATGTACCCCGTCGTCCAGACTTGTTCTGATAATATCTTCACCGCGCCCCCTGGAGTATCATGCGGGAATTCATCAAGACGCTCGTCTACGCAATCCTGATTGCCGTTGGCTTCCGAACCGTTGCTTACGAGCCATTCAATATACCGTCCGGGTCGATGTTCCCGACCTTGCTCGTTGGTGATTATCTGTTCGTCTCCAAGCCGTCCTACGGATTCAGCCGGCACTCTCTTCCGTTCTCTCCGCCGTTGTTCGAAGGTCGCGTCCTGTTTACCGCGCCCGAGCGCGGCGACGTCGCTGTCTTCAAGAAGCCGACGGATGAGGCTACGGACTATATCAAGCGTGTGATTGGCCTGCCGGGCGACCGGGTGCAGATGAAGCAGGGCCGTCTCTATATCAACGGCGAGATGGTCGAACGGCGGCGGGTCGAAGACTATGTAATGACCGATCCATATGGCCGAATGGCGTCCATTCCGCAGTTTATCGAGACCCTGCCGAACGGTGTCGAGCATCGGATATTGGAAGCCATGGGCAACCGGGCGCAGCTCGATAACACCGAAGAGTTCCAGATCCCCGAAGACTTTTACTTCATGATGGGCGATAACCGGGACAATTCGCTCGACAGCCGCGACAGCTCTGTTGGTATGGTTCCGGTTGATAAATTTGTCGGACGTGCTGAGATCCTGTTCTTCTCGACTGACGGAAGCACGCGATGGTACGAGGTGTGGAACTGGCCGTTTGCCACCAGATTTAGCAGGTTGTTCAAAGTCATTGAGTAACCAACATATGGAAGCCGATCTCGCAGAACTCGAGGAAATTCTTGGCCACACTTTCGGCCACACCGACGTTCTCCGCCGGGCAGTAACGCACGCGAGCGCAGAGCCGCGGGCTTGGAATGCTTACGAGCGGTTGGAATTCCTTGGCGACCGCGTGCTGGCCCTGATCATGGCCGAGCATCTGCTGGACCGCTTCCCGCATGAGCGGGAAGGGGCGATCGCAAAACGACATGTCGGCCTTGTCAGGCGCGAAGCTCTGTCCGAGATCGCGCGGCAGATCGGCCTTGGGCGATTTCTGATTGTCTCCCGTGGCGAGACCGAAGCGGGCGTGCGGGAAAGCGAGACGATCCTTTCCGATGCCATGGAAGCGGTCATCGGGGCGCTCTATCTAGATGGCGGCCTGGAAGCGGCCAGACGGTTTATTCTGCAGGGCTGGAACCCGCTCGTTGAAGCGGAGTTGCGACCGCCGCAGGATGCCAAGACAACGCTGCAGGAATGGGTGCAGGCGCGGAAAATTCCGCTCCCGACATATGATACCGTTAACCGGGACGGCCCGGCTCACGCCCCGGAATTCACGATCAGAGTCTCTGTCCAGGGGCACGGCGAGACGACTGGGTCCGGTAAATCGAAGCGCATCGCCGAACAGGATGCAGCAGGCAAGATGATTGCGAAACTGAATGGCTGATACACAGGCAAACGGCACTGACATCGGAACACGGGCGGGATTTGTCGCCGTTGTGGGCGCGCCGAATGCCGGAAAATCTACTTTGGTTAACCGGTTGGTTGGTTACAAGGTCTCCATCGTCACCCGCAAGGTACAGACCACACGCACGCGTATCCGCGGTGTCTGCATGCATGGCGAGACCCAGATCGTATTTGTCGACACGCCGGGCATTTTCGAGCCGAAGCACCGGCTCGACCGGGCCATGGTGCACGCTGCCTGGGAAGGCGCGGGCGACGCGGATCTTGTCGTCCTCATGGTCGATGCCTCCCGTAAAAAAGTCGACGAGGACACGCAGCGCATCATCGAGGGGCTTAAAAAGTCTCAACGCAAGATCATTCTGGTTCTTAACAAGATCGATGACACGGCTCGCGAAACCCTGCTGCCCTTCGCAGCGGAGCTCGCTGAAACCGGTATTGCAGAAGAAACCTTCATGATCTCGGCCGAGAATGGCGACGGCTGTGATGACCTGCTGAAATATCTCGCGGACCGGATGCCGGCGGGCCCTTATCTCTATCCGCCGGACGAGGTGACGGATCTGCCGCTGCGTCTGCTGGCAGCCGAGATCACCCGCGAGGAAGTGTTCAACCGGCTGCATCAGGAGCTGCCCTATTCGTCGACGGTTGAAACCGAGAGCTGGGTCGAGAAGGATGACGGCAGTGCGGTCGTCAATCAGGTGATTTACGTGCAGCGCGACGGGCAGAAAAAGATCGTGCTTGGCAAAAGCGGATCAATGGTGAAGGCCATCGGTGCAGCCGCCCGCCGCCAGATGCAGGAAATATTCGACAAGCGCATTCATCTCTTTCTCTTCGTGAAGGTGCGCGAGAACTGGATCGATGATCCGGAACGCTATCGTGACTGGGGCCTGGATCCGAACGCCTGAAACTTTATTGCGGCGAATGGGTGTTTGTGGGCGTTCTTAGGGACGATTTTCTCAATGCGCTTAGGTAGGCCCTGTGGATAGCCTTCGTTACCAGATTTGGCGGCAGCTCGACATTGAAGCCCGACCGGGGCACACGATGTCGTTTGCGAACAGGGCCCTGATCGTCGCGATCCTGGTGTCCGTTGCTGCGGTGGTGTTGGAAACGGAACCGACAATTCGTTCCGGAGCACCGATGCTCTTCATCACTCTGGAGCAGTTCTTCGGATGGCTGTTCGTAACGGAGTATCTGGCGCGACTCTGGTCTGCTGGGGAGCGCAAGGAGTATGCGGGGCTCATTGGGCGTTGCAGATATGCTCTGACACCGGTTGCCTTGATCGATCTGGTAGCTGTCACACCGTTCTTGCTCGCTCCTTTCGTCGACTCTGTTGATGGAACGGCATTCTACGTATTGCGCCTGATGCGCCTGTTCCGCGTGCTTACACTGGCGCGGACGGGGCCGTTTACCACTGCGGCACGTCAGATCTGGCACGGCATTGTCGATCGGCGGTACGAATTGGCCTTCAGTAGCCTTATTGCATTGGCGATGATGATTGTTGCGGCGACCTTGCTTTACGTTGCGGAGAGGGACGTGCAACCCGAGGCATTCGGCAGTATTCCGCGTGCGATGTGGTGGGCCATCGCGACACTGACAACTGTCGGCTATGGCGATGTCTACCCGGCCACGACAATTGGCAAGATATTGGCTGGCCTCGTTGCTCTTTCCGGCATTGGGCTCGTTGCCATGCCAGCTGGTATTCTCGCTTCCGCGCTTTCGACCGCCTACCAGGAGCGCAAGGCGCGCCGGGGCCGGGATGAGGCTGCTGCCGGTCCTGGGCCGGAAAGCGAAAGGCATCAGAGTGGATTGGACTGACGAAGGAATTGTTCTGTCGGTCAGGCCGCATGGCGAAAGCGCGGCTATTGTCACACTGATGACCGTGGCGCATGGGCGCCATGCCGGCCTGATGCGCGGTGGTGCGTCGGCCCGGCACAAGGGAATGCTGCAGCCTGGCAATTCGGTGCGTGCGGTTTGGCAGGCCCGTTTGGCGGAGCAGCTCGGGAGCTATTCCCTGGAGCTGGATGAAAGCCATGCCGCCGATCTGTTCGACGATCCGCTGAAATTATCCGGCCTTGCTGCTGCCTGCGCCGTTGCCGACCGGGCCCTGCCGGAGCGAGAGCCGCATCCAGCGGTCCATGCCGGGCTTCAGGCCCTGATCCATGCCATGCGCAACGAAGCGCTCGGCGATCTCTGGGTTGCTGTCTATGTCCGCTGGGAGCTTGGCGTGCTGGCGGAGCTCGGCTACGGGCTCGACCTTGCGAGCTGTGCGGCAACCGGCACCAATGACGAACTTGCCTATGTCAGCCCGCGAACCGGACGTGCTGTTTCCCTCTCGGCGGGCGAACCCTATCGGGAAAAGCTTCTGGCCATGCCGGATTTCCTGATCGGACGGGGTGACGGAGCGATGACGGATCTTCTGAAGGGGCTGGACCTGACCGGCCACTTTCTGGAGAAGCATCTGTTCAATACCCAGGGTGAGCAGAGCCCGGCATCGCGGACCCGCTTCCGGGACCGGATCGAGTCGTCCGCGGGGGCCGAACCGATTGGTTGAAAATACCCGGCTTTGTGCTTAGACCGTGTCTGCGGACTTGGAACGGGAAGCGGGCTCGCATACAATATCTGGCGTCCAGACTCATGAAGGTCCACAAGATCCATGCTACCTGACATTCGGGATACCGGCCTTGCCGAGGCGCTGAGCGAACGTTACCTCGCCTATGCCATGTCGACGATCATGTCCCGCTCGCTGCCGGATGTGCGCGACGGACTGAAGCCTGTGCACAGGCGTCTGCTGTTCGCCATGCGCCAGCTTCGGCTCTCTCCGGACGACGCCTTCAAGAAATCCGCCCGCGTGGTCGGCGACGTGATGGGTAAGTTCCACCCGCACGGCGACTCGGCGATCTACGATGCAATGGTCCGCCTGGCGCAGGACTTCGCCGTTCGTTATCCGCTGGTCGACGGGCAAGGGAATTTCGGCAATATCGACGGCGATAACGCTGCGGCCATGCGCTACACGGAAGCGCGCATGACCGCAGTTGCGGAGCTGTTGTTGCGCGGTATCGACGAGGACGCGGTTGATTTTCGCCAGACCTATGACGGAGAAGGCAGCGAGCCGCTGGTGCTTCCGGCCGCTTTCCCGAACCTGCTGGCGAATGGGTCGCAGGGTATTGCGGTCGGTATGGCGACCAACATTCCACCGCACAATGTGGAAGAACTCTGCGACGCGCTGCTGCATTTGATCAAGTATCCGGAAGCTCGCATCGAGACGCTGGTTGATATGATCCCGGGCCCTGACTTCCCGACCGGCGGCATGCTGGTGGAAGACCGCGCGGCTGTGATCGAGGCCTACCGCACAGGTCGCGGCAGCTTCCGGCTCCGAGCCAAATACGAGGTCGAGAAGCTCAAGAACGGCACCTATCAGATCGTCATTACCGAGATCCCGTATCAGGTTCAGAAGTCACGCCTGATCGAGCGGATGGCGGAGCTGATGCAAGCCCGAAAACTGGCATTGCTCGGGGATATTCTCGACGAGTCGGCGGCGGACGTCCGGGTTGTACTGGAGCCGAAGAACCGCAATGTCGACCCGGCTGTCCTGATGGAGAGTCTCTACAGATTCACCGACCTTGAAATCAAGTTCAGCCTGAATCTCAACGTCCTTGATGCGGACCAGACACCGCGCGTCATGTCCTTGCCGGAAACGCTGCGGGCTTATCTGGATCATCGCCATGAAGTGTTGATCCGGCGCTCTAAATTCCGTCTCGGCAAGATCGAAGACCGGCTGGAAGTGCTCGCCGGCTATCTGGTCGCCTTTCTTAATATCGATGAGGTGATCCGCATCATCCGCGAGGAGGATCATCCGAAAGAAGAGATGATCCGCCGTTTCGAGCTGACCGAGCGTCAGGCCGAAGCCATTCTCAATATGCGGTTGCGGAGCCTGCGCAAGCTGGAAGAAATCGAACTCCGCAAGGAGTTTGAGGAACTGACGGCGGAGAAGCTGGAAATCGAGGCCCTGCTGGAAGATGAAGGCAAACGCTGGAAGACGGTAGCGGGAGAGATCAGCGAGATCCGCCGTACCTTCAGCAAGCAGACCGAGCTTGGCCGCCGCCGGACCGAAATCGGTGCCGCGCCGTCCGATGTCGAAGTTCCGATGGAAGCGATGGTCGAGCGCGAGCCGATTACCATCATCTGCTCCGAAAAAGGCTGGATCCGCGCCATGAAGGGCCATATCGCGGACGATGCCGATCTGAAGTTCAAGGAAGGCGACGAGGGCAAGTTCCTGATACGGGCGGAAACCACGGACCGGATTCTGATTTTTGCCAGCGACGGCCGCTTCTTCACGATCACGGCGGACAAGCTGCCCCGTGGCCGTGGTCACGGTGAGCCATTGCGTCTGATGATCGACCTCGATAACGACGAGGAGATCGTCGATATCCTGCCGCATCGCAAGGGGCAGCGCCTGCTGCTCGCCTCCAGTGACGGTCGTGGCTTTATCGTGAACTCCGACGATCTTCTTGCTCAGAAGAAGGCAGGTAAGCAGGTGCTCAATCCGGGCACAGGCGCCAAGGCGCAGATTTGTCTGCCGGTCGAGGGAGAGCTGATCGCCATTGTCGGTACCAACCGAAAACTGCTGGTCTTCGAGGCCTCGGAAGTGCCGGAAATGGCCCGCGGCAAGGGCGTGATTCTGCAGCGCTACAAGGACGGAAAGCTCGGCGACGTGACTTTCCTGAAGGCGGAAGAGGGGTTGAGCTGGGAGCAGACCGGCGGCCGGACTCGTACCGAGACCGACCTGACCACCTGGCGTGGCAAGCGGGCCGGTGCCGGCAAGATGCCGCCGAACGGTTTTCCGAGGCCTGCGCGGTTCACCTGAACCATGGGGGCGGAGTATCCAATTCGGATGGCCGTCCCTACGGATGAAGTGGCGATCGAGGCACTTACGCGCGACGCTTATCTTTCATGGATTGCGGTGATCGGCGGGACGCCTATGCCCGTCAACGCTGATCACGGGCGTTTCATCAGGGCCGGGTTGGCCTGGGTCGCGATGGCGGAAGACGGCTCTGTCTGTGCGGTTGTCGAGATGGAACCCGATGCGGCGGACTGGACGGTTTTCAATGTCGCGGTAGGTCCGGTGTTCCAGGGACATGGACTGGGCGCAAAAATGCTGGCATTCGCCGAACGTATGGGGGCTGAGCGAGGTCATCGGGAGATCCGGCTCTATACCAACCGGAAAATGACGCGGAATATCGAGTTGTATCGCCGTCTCGGCTATATCGTCACGGGAGAGCGGACGACATCAAGGCGCCCTGGAGATTTTATCGTCGACATGGCAAAGAAGCTCGCGGACTAGCCTTCCGGGCTGGCTTCAATCCAGCCTTCCGGTGTCAGCAGCTCATAAGGCCGGTACTTGGTCTTGTAGGCCATCTTCCGACAGTCCGGGATCCAGTAGCCGAGATAGACATAGTTGCGTCCGCGCGCTTTCGTCCGCTCGATCAGGTCAAGCACCATATAGGTGCCGAAGCCACGCGTGGCGTCCGCTGTATCGAAATAACTGTAGACGGCGGACAGGCCGTCTTCCTGTTCGTCCACCAGCATGATTGCCACCAGCTCCTGGGCGGCATCGCGATACTCGATCAGGTAGGTCTCGATAGGCGAGCGCTCGACCATTTCCGCATAGTCCGCGAAATCCATCATCGCCATCTCACCGTCACCGTGCCGGCCTTGCTGGTAGGCCTGGAACAATCGGTACTGCTCACGTGTGGCGATGGACTGGACCGGGCGCGCGGTCAGGTCAGCATTACGTTTCAGCAGCTTCCGAAAGGTCCTGGACCAGCGGAAATCGGCACAGCGGACCCGGACCGGATGGCAGGCGTTGCAGCCGGGGCAGGCTGGCCGGTAGGTCAGGTGTTGAGTGCGGCGAAATCCGGCCTTCGCCAGGGCATCGTGCGCAAGCTGGCCACGGCGGCTCGAGATGTCCGCGATCAGGCGCCGCTCGGTCTTGCCCGGAAGATAGGGGCATGGCATGGGCAGCGTATGGAAGAACGCGAGAGGGCGGGCGCGAAGATTGTCAAACATGCGTCGGGGTTAGCCTCCGGATCGCACTGGCGGCAGGGCCGAGCCATTGTCGGGCGCGATGATCGGCGGAAGCGTGGTCTCGAGCGGCTGAACCGCGGGCTGTCCGGACGCGACCGCATCGGCGGCCTGATCGCTGAAATCCTGCTTCAGCAGAACGATACTGATCCGCCGGTTACTGGGTGAGGTCGGGTCGTTTGGCTCGATCGGATCGGTATCGGCCATACCGACGACCTGGGCGACGCGGCCTCCCGGAATGCCATTGGCGATGAGCGCGCGCCGGCTGGAGAGGGCGCGGTCGGCGGACAGCTCCCAGTTCGTATAGGTCGCGCCTTCGGGGAAAGGACGGGAGTCCGTGTGGCCGGAGATTTTGATCTTGTTAGGCAGCTTGCTGATGATTTCGGACACTTTTGCCAGAAGCTTGCGGGTCTGCTCGAACATGTCGGCGCTGCCGAGCGGGAACAGGGCGACCTTCTCCTGGTCAAGCAACTGGATGCGCAGACCTTCAGGCGCATTATCGATTTGCAGGCTGTCAGCGATCTCTTTCAATTCAGGATCGTTTGAATCTTCGATCGCCTTGCGGAGCATCTTTTCAGCCGAGGCGAACTGGGCGGCTTCCCGTTCCTCCAGCAGCTTTTCCAGCTTCTCCGCGCTGATCAGGCCTTCGGCATCGTCGTCACTGCCAAGGCGGGATTCGATGTTTTCCGGATCGTCCGAATCAGCATCAAGAGATTCCGTGTTTTCCGCCTGCGGGCGTGCCACTTGCGGTGTGCTTATCATTGGCGGGGAGGAGGCGGATTTCAGCGCGCCCGGCACGGTGATCGATGTGCCCCCGAGGACGCCGCCGGAACCGCTTCGGGTGGAGCGTGAGATAGCTGTTGGATCGAAATAGTTGGAGATACCCATCTTCTGTTCCTCGGTGGTCGCGTTCAGCAACCAGAGGAGCAGGAAGAAGGCCATCATTGCGGTCACGAAGTCGGCATAGGCAACCTTCCAGGCACCGCCATGGTGACCGCCATGGCCACCCTTTTTGACCTTCTTGATAATTATGCTGGCGTGGTTGTCCAAGCTTTCTCGTTCCCGTTCGGCGCGCGGCTAGAATGACTCTTGGCCGCCTGTTGCATTCTGCGTGCCAGATATCGGTCCGTGCTAGACCGGAGGCAAGGCCGCGACAGCTTCCTCAACCTCGAAGAAGGAGGGGCGGTCCTTGGACATAAGCGTCTTGCGAGCGAATTCTACCGAGACGGCCGGGGCATAGCCCGAGACGTGGGCGAGCAGCCCGGCCTTGATGCAGCCAAGGTATTTGGCATCAGCATTAAGGGTCGTCCCCATGGTCGCCGCCAAGGGGCTCACGAAGCCATAGGCGAGCAGAATGCCGAGGAAGGTTCCCACCAGAGCGCCACCGATAAGCTTGCCGAGCACTTCCGGCGGTTCGGTAATCGACCCCATGGTCTTGATGATGCCAAGCACGGCCGCGACGATACCCAGAGCCGGGAAGCCGTCTCCCATTGTCTGGTAAGCGGCGGCAACCGACGCGTCCTCGGCATGGTGTGTCTCAAGCTCCTCGTCGAGGAGGTCAGCCAACTCGTGCGGGTTATCGGTGCCGAGCGTCATCATCCGGAGATAATCGCAGAGGAAATCGAGTGCGTGGTGATCGGACGAAAACTTGGGGAAAGCCTGAAAGAGCGAACTGTCCTCCGGCCTCTCGATATGTGATTCAATCGCCAACATGCCCTTCGTCTTTGCGAGCTTGAAGATCGCGTACATCAGGCTAAGCAGTTCGAGATAATCGTCTTTAGAGTATTTCGGGCCTTTCAGAGCCGCGCCAAAACCTCGTCCGGCCTGGCCTAGAACGTGTTTGGGGTTTGCGCAAATAAATGCGCCGACGCCAGCGCCGCCGATGATGACGAGTTCAAACGGCTGCCAAAGCGGTCCAAGTTTTCCGCCCATGGCCATGTATCCGCCGATCACGCAGACAATAACGACGATCCAACCAATGATCACCAGCATGTAACGCTCTCCACCGGGTAATGGTCCCAGAACGTATTTCGGGAGACATTCAAACGCTAATATCCCTCAAATTTCGGTTATTTGTAAACAACAAGGGGTAAACAATTGATTTATCGGCGGCTTTGGGCCATGTCAGCCGTTGAGGTTTTAGCCGGTAACGGCCTGCAATTGGCGGATTTCCGGCAAAAATAAGGAGCGGCGCTCGCAATGTCAGTGAATTCGGATCAGTTCCGCGATGTGATGGGGCGCTTCGCCACGGGGGTGACGGTGGTCACAACCGTCAATCAAGGGCGCCTCGACGGGTTTACGGCCAGCTCGTTTTCGTCCGTGTCACTCGATCCACCTCTAGTGCTGGTCTGCATTGGCAAGGATGCGACCTGCCATGATGCGTTTTCCGCAAGCGGCTGCTTCGCGATCAATATTCTGTCCGCGGATCAGGCGAACCTTTCCGTCCGCTTCAGCTCCGACGTCGGCGACCGTTTCGATGGTGTGAAGCACGAGCCCTGGGTGACAGGGGCTCCCGTTCTCGATGGTGCTCTCGCGGTCATCGATTGCACATTGCATGCGGTACATGAAGCCGGCGATCACTCAATTCTTGTCGGACGGGTTGAACGCCTCGGCCCCATTCGCGGAGAAGCCAAGCCGCTGATTTACTATCGCGGTGCCTATTGCTCGGTTTCCTGAGCGGAAGAGAGCTTTGCCGTCCCCAGGCCCTCAGAGAGGCAGGACATCCCCAGGGCCTCAGAGAGGCCGCCCCTCCATAGCCATGTTGCTCAGAACGCTGGTCTTCAGTCCTTCAGAGTCAAGCGCGGCGACGATTTCCAGCACGTGATCAGGGTTGCGGGTCTCGATCAGCACTTCGAGTTCGGCTTGCTTGATCGGCACATCCTGGAACATGCGCTGGTGATGCACCTCGACGATATTGGCGCCTGACCGGCCGATAAGCCCGGCCACGCGCGCAAGCGTGCCCGGCTGGTCGGTGATGTCGATCCGCAGGCGGGCGAGGCGTCCGTGGCGCGTGAGGCCGCGCAGCAGGACTGTTGCCAGCATGCGCTGGTCGATATTGCCGCCGCAGATCACGCTGGCGACGCGCTTTCCGGCAAATCGCTCCGGCGCCTTGATCATCGCCGCGATGCCAGCGGCACCGGCGCCTTCGGCGACCAGATTTTGGTGCTCGGCACAGCCATTGACGGCGCGCTCGATCTCGATCTCGTCGACCAGGATGATGTCATCGACGAGCGTGCGGCAGATTTCCGTGGTCATGGCGCCGGGAATTTTCACCGCGATGCCTTCGGCCAGGGTCTCACCGCCGAAACGTGGGGGCTGGCCGCGCAAGGCAGCGTACATGGACGGAAACTGTTCCGACTGAACGCCGATAATCTCGATGGCCGGATTGAACTTCTTGGCGGCTATCGCCATACCTGAAATCAAGCCGCCACCGCCGATTGGCACCACCAGTGTTTCGATAGCGCCGGCGGCACCGGCATCCTGCATCAGTTCCAGCCCGGCGGTTCCCTGACCGGCGATGATCATCGGATCGTCATAAGGGTGGATCAGCACATATCCGTGCTTGGCTATCAGCTCCTCAACCTTGTCCCGGCTTTCGGCGAGCGTCGCGCCGAACTGAACGACCTGAGCGCCGTAATTTCGGGTCTTTTCGACTTTGGTGAACGGTGTCGCCGCCGGCATGACGATGGTTGAGTGAATACCGAGAGCGGTCGCGTGATAGGCCACGCCCTGCGCATGATTGCCCGCCGACATGGCGATGACGCCGCGGGCGCGCTCTTCCGCGTTCAGGCTGGAGAGCTTCACATAGGCGCCGCGCGACTTGAACGACCCGGTGAGTTGCAGGTTTTCGAGTTTCAGGGTCAAGTCAATCCCGAGCGCCTGTCCAAGCGCCGGCGCCGGAATGGTCGGCGTTCGAAGGATTTTGCCGCTCAGCTTTTCCTGAGCCTTTTCAATATCTTCGAATGTAACAGGCAGGGTCATCTCAATGCTCCAGTAGGGACGGCCGGATTATTGCGTGCCGGCCCGGTCACCGGAGGGTGTTCAATTAACGCTGATTTGACTCCCAGCCTCCGCCGGAGCGTGATAGGAGTCCAGTCATACGGGGAAGGGCGAGTATACGCCGTTCTTGGAGAGAATTAAGGGACTCACCGGGAACGCAGTGTTGTTGGAGGGACATCAAATGTCCTGCCTTGGCCGTATTGTTATGCCTGCCGTTTTTTGCCTCGCTATTGCGGGGATACCTTCGGTGTGTGCTGCAGACGAACTCGATAAGCAGCAGAACGCATGGTATTTTCTCGGCGCATCGACCGATCGTTTCGGCAATAAAGAGCAAGACCAGCCGGGCTTCGCTAACGAGCCGGAGCGCCGCAGTCTGGACGATTTCCGGAGTGGCGAGCGCTATCAGTTTTCCCTCCGCTACACAGATTTGGGCGAGCCGACCGGCCAGGTCGGGCTTGGGCGCGGGCCTGACCCTTACGGATCGGGGGATGTTTTGTCGATCTCTCTCAACCATTCCTTCGATCTTGGCGATGAGTGGTTGCTTCGTCCACACGTGGTCGCTGGCTTGGGACTGGCCTATGGCACCGGTCTCGACCGTCAGGACGAGATGTCGCCAGCCCTTGAGCTTGGCTTCGGCGCGACCTACGAGCTATCGGATAGCTGGGACTTCTTCACGGAGTATCGGGCTTTCTATACCCGGACGGCACAGCCCAACCTCAGAGCCGAAGAAGACGATTCCGGCTTCGCCCAGAATTTCATGCTCGGCGCCCGGCTGCGCTTCTGATCTGCGCTATTGCGGCCGAAGTGTGAGAGTCCGGTCGGCGGAGGTTTCCGCCGCACCGAGCCGGCGGTAGCGGCCATTCGCCCAGGCTTCTGCCTGATCGTGATAGAACTCCGAGAACGGATTACCGGACTGGCCGAGGGACAGGCTGAACAGCGAGGCGTCGAGATCCGAGAGATCGTAGACCGCGCGGATACCGGCTCCGTGGACATTATAGAAACTGAAATCCGTCTCAGAAATCCGCACGCTCGGGCTACCGCGGTTCACGGTGAAGTCGCCGCCGTCGGTTGCGATCTGGCTGTCCAGAATCTTGTCGAGGAAGGGCACCCGTGACCAGAGTTGATGCCTGAACCGGGATTCGTGAGCCTTGCCCCAGCGCCAGTCTTCCGGATTAGGCCCGAATTTGGCTGTCAGGCGGGCAATGGCTTCCTGCAGGCTGTCCCGCACAGACACGGTGCATGGCTCGACGATGGTGGAACGGATATCGTCGCACCATTCCGGGGCATTGGTCAGTACGGCGTTGAACATATGCGGATAGGTGCGCCGGTAGTCGCTGATCAGATATCCGAGCTCATCGCCGAAGATCTTACGGTGCAAAAGCGCGGTCCAGAGGGTGTAGACCAGCGGCTCTACGCGGTCTCTGCGCATCTCCCCGTTCCATTGCCGGAGCTTCTCGACCATGTCCCGCTCCAGGTCAGACAATGCCCCTAGCTTGAGATGTTGCAGCAGCAGAGCCCGCGTGTGCGGCACGTCGGGCGAAAAGATATCCATCTGCAAATCGGCCTGCGCTTGTGCCGTGGCGCCGGTGCTTGTCTCCAGCAGCCGTTCCCGGATTCGCTCCGTCCGGAATGGCGCCACGAATTCCCGGCTGAGGGAAAGCCTGGGGTCACGGCGCGGCAAATGGTCGTTTGCCTGAACGACCATATTGCTGTCGGGGTTGCGGATGAGGGGCAGCCGGTCCCTGTCGACCCATCCAATCCAGTCCCCGGAGCCGGTTGCGCCGTCGGCGGGCACGAAGCCGTCCCCCGCTTTTCTCACCGGCATCCGTCCGGCGAGCAGCAGGGCGATAGAGCCGTTCCTGTCCGCCAGGGTGACATTTTGTGGTGGGCTGGAAAAATCGCTCAATGCTTCTATCGCCTCATCGACCGAGCGGGCCCGGTTCAGGAGGAGAAAACTCTCGACGCTATTGTCGCCCGGCTTGAGAGAGGTGGCACCGAGAGCGAGGACCGTCTTTTGGCCGGGTTGTCTGGCGCGGCTCCAGATATCGGAGAGAACAGGGCCGTGCCGCGTCGTCCGGAAAGTTTCGCTGACTTCCCGGTCACCGATGCGGAACCGCTCTTCCCTGATCTCGAATGCCTGACTGCCGTCCGGTGTCAGGTATCGCGCCGGATCGCCCGGATCGACCTGTTCGATGAAGAGGTCCTGGGTGTCTGCAAGCGGTGTCGTAAACCCCCAGGCGATGTGGTCGTTGTGTCCGAGGATCAGAAAGGGGACGCCGGGAACCGTCACGCCCGCGAGCGTACTATCAGGAGTTTCGATCCGGGTGAGATACCACAAATTGGGATTGGTGAGCCTTAGGTGAGGGTCGCTGGCGAGCAGGGGCTTGCCGCTTTTGGTTCTGCTGCCCGAAAGAGCCCACGCATTCGACGCGCCGTCCGGGGCCAACTGGGCAGGCAGAGCGGCCGCGAGTTGGGTTGCCGCGTTGAGCTCTCCCGGAGAGAGGAGGCCTTGTTGCAGGGGCGCCATGTCCGGCTTCCGTCCGTCCGGCCCGTGGAACAGGAAGGCAATCTGGTCGGGGCTGAGTCCGGCCCCGATCATCCGGAGGCGGTCCAGTTCGGAGGACCAGTTGCTGCCGAGCTGGAATGCCATGAGCTGTTGCCAGACCAGGCTATCGGCCGGCTTCCAAGGCTCCGGTTCGTGAAACAGTACGATGAATTCCGGCGGCAGTGCTCCGTCACGGGTCTTCAGGTAAGCATTAACGCCGTCCGCATAACGCTCGAGCGCCAGTCTCAATTCAGGCGATGCCCTGCGGTAGGTTTCCTCCGCACGGCGATAAAGCCCGAGGCCGCGGGTCAGCCGGTCGAATGAGAGGACGTTGTCGCCCGCCGAAGCGGAGAGGTTCCCGACGATTTCCGCGACCCGTCCGGCACCGATCCGGCGCATGGATTCCATTTGCCAGAGCCGGTCCTGGGCATGGACATAACCAAGGGCGAAATAAGCGTCGCCATCCGAGCCTGCCTTGATCAGCGGCACACCGGCGTCGTCCCGGGCAACTGTCACGGGGGCGGTTAGCCCTGCCAGGGTGACGTCTCCCTCGATCTGGGGCACTGAGCCGCTCAGCCAGACGAGCAAGGCTGCACAGCCGAAATTGAAGCCCACAAAGACAAAGAGAAGGCCGAGCGCAAGACGTTTACCCCATCTTAGCATCGGCCTTCTCCCTATCGATTACGCTATGACGCGGTATCAGGTCTTGTTGAAGATGATGGTCTTCTTTTTCGTGAAGTGTTCCAGCATGGCTTCCAGCGTGGCCTCCTTGCCGATGCCGGACTGCTTGACGCCGCCATAGGAAAGACCCGGCTGCACCACCAGGTTCTGGTTCACCTGCACGAAGCCGGCTTGCAGCTTCTCGGTGAAGTTGAGCGCGGCTTTCAGGTCGTTGGTCCAGACCGTGGCGGCGAGGCCATAATCGCTGTCATTGGCGGCAGCGAGCACTTCTTCCTCGTCGGTCCATTTGATGACGCAGGTCACCGGGCCGAAGATTTCCTCGCGGGCCAGCTTGCTGTCGTTCGTCATGCCGAGGAATACGACAGGCTGGACGAACAGGCCGTCCTTGAATTTCTCGTCCGTTGGCATGGCGGAGCATTCGATGGCTTCCGCTCTGGCCTCGCCCTTACCATGATCGATATAGGACTTCACCTTGGCGAACTGCTCCGGCGAGATGATGGTGCCGATATCGGTTTTCTCGTCCAGCGGGTCGCCCATCACCATGGCGTCGACCTGCTCGCGCAGCTTGGCAACGAATTCGTCATGTACGTCGGCATGGACGAACATGCGGCTGGCGGCAGTGCAGCTCTGGCCCTGACGAGTGAAGCGCATGCCGGTGACGGCACCACCGATAGCCTTGTCGATGTCGGCGTCCTTCATGACGATCATCGGGCTCTTGCCGCCGAGCTCCAGGGTTACCGGGATCAGCTTGTCGGCAGCCGTCTTGTAGACGATCTTGCCGGTCTCGACGGAACCGGTGAAGGTGATCTTGCCGACCTTCGGATGGGCAACCAGCGGGGCGCCGCATTCCGGGCCGTAACCGGACAGCATGTTGAAGCAGCCGGCAGGCAGCACGGAGGCCAGGATCTGGCAGACGCGCAGGACAGTCAGCGGCGCTTCCTCGGCGGATTTCACCACCACGGTGTTGCCGGCGACCAGTGCCGGGGCGATCTTCAGTGCCATCAGCAGCAGCGGGACGTTCCACGGAATGATCGCGCCGACGACACCGACGGGCTCGCGCACGGTGATGGTCAGCATGTCCGGATGGTGCGGAACGGTCTCGCCCTTCAGCTCAGACGCGAGGCCGGCATGGAACAGGAAGGCATCGGCGAGGATCGAGGCCTCGACCCGGCTTTCTGTGCGCAGCGCCTTGCCGGTCTCGAGCGCGATCAGGCGGCCAAGCTCCTCGACATGGTCCATCAGGACTTCGCCGCATTTATGGATCAGCGCGCCCCGGTCGCGGGCCCGCATCTTGCCCCATTCCTTCTGTGCGGCGGCTGCATCTTCCACCGCCGCGTTCACGTCGGCCTCGTCGCCCTCGGCGCCATAGCCGATGACGGTGCCGGTGGCCGGATCAATGACCTCGAAGCTGTTGCCGGAGGAGGCCGGGACCAGTTTGCCGCCGATCAGGTGACGGCCGGACAGAGCCTTCGCCAGCGCGTAGGGATCGGTGTTCGGGGTGAGGGCCGGCTCGCTCGAGAAGTCGAGTTCCGTGCGCATCAGATTCATAGTCCAAGCTCCTTGAGAATACGGTCGCGGTCCTGGTCGAGGTTCGGTGACGGAACGCGTGTCTTGGGGTCGTCGAAAGCAGTCAGTTTGATCGGGTTGCCGACGACTTTCATCGCGCCAGTGACCGGATCGTCGACATCCACGATCATGTTGCGGGCAGCGGCCTGCGGATGCTCCGCCGCCTGGCCGACATCGTTGATTGGCCCGTTCGGCACGCCGGCTTCATCCAGAATGCCGCCCCAATGGGCAGTCGTGTTTGTTTTCAGAATCGCCTCGATTTCGACCTTCAGATAGGCCTGATGCTGGGCCCGGAGATCGTTCGTCAGATAGCGGTCGTCTGTCTTCCAGCCGGGCTTGCCGAGACCGTCTGCCATCTTGTGGAACAGGGAATCGTTGCCGGCGGCGATGATGATGTAGCCGTCCAGGGTCTCGAACGCTTCGAAGGGTGTGATCGAGGGATGGCGGGCGCCGAGCGGACCTGGCGCGGAGCCGGTGACGAAATACCGCATGATGGCGTTTTCCAGCAGGGCGAGCTGGCAGTCGAACATGGAGATGTCGACCTTGGTTGCCTCGCCGGTGCTGGACCGGTGGACGAGGGCGGACATGGCGCCGATCGCGGCATAGAGGCCGGAGCCGATATCGCCGATAGAGGTGCCGATCCGGGTCGGCGGCGCACCCTCATGGCCGGTGATGCTCATGATGCCGCCCATACCCTGCACGACCATGTCATAGGCCGGTCGGTACATGTCCGGGCCGGAATGGCCGAAGCCGGAGGCGGAGACATAGATCAGCTTCGGGAACTTCTCGTGCAGCCGCTCCCAGCCGAAGCCGAGCTTCTCCATGGTGCCGGGCCGGAAGTTCTCGACGATGATGTCGGCCTTCTCCAGCAGCTTGTCGAGGATCGCCTTGTCGCCTTCGTCCTTCAGGTTCAGCGCAATGCTTTCCTTGCCCCGGTTGACGGACTGGAAATAGGCCGACTTGCCGTTGATGAACGGCCCGTAATGCCGCGCGTCGTCGCCGGTTTCAGGCGTTTCCACCTTGATCACCCGGGCGCCGAGTTCCGCCATCATCATGGTGCAATAGGGCCCCGCGAGAATCCGCGAGAGATCCACTACCGTCACCCCGGAAAGGGGGCCTCCTGACGCTGCCATGCGCTGTGTCCTTTATGAATTAACTCAGAGATCTGGAGGCGAATTAGTAAGGGATTGAAAAGGTCACGGCAAGCCGGGCTCCGGCAAGAATGCTATCCCCAATAGCGACCGGTCGCGCCGACGATTATCGTGACCCATCCCAGGCCGAGATTAGTACCAACAATCAGCCGGATCCGGTTGAGCCGTGCTCCGGCTGTCGGGAAATCCTCGGCATCCACCGCACGGCGGAACTTGAGCCATTCGGCGAAATAGAGATGGCCGAACAGGCCCATCATCAGGAAGCCGGTCAGGTTCATGATGTGGATATGCATCCCGGCACCCGCAAAGCCGCCGAACTCCATGAAGATCATCCAGTAGCCGCTACCGAGCAGCAACACGATCTCAATGATGACGTAACGGAAGAAGCGGGCGAAGACGGCGCGCCACAGGCGGAGCCGGTCCGGTGCCGCCTCCAGCGTCCCCATGGATGGGCGCAGGACCGAATAGGCGAAGAACATGCCGCCGACCCAGATCACCGCCGAGACGATGTGGATGGCGAGGGCGATAATCATTGTGAAGGGCATATCTCTCTCCTGCTCTCTCTCGTGGAGAGCCTTGGGTCAGGGTGTTTCGCGCTGATAGAGGATGAAAGGCGTCTTGGTGGCGATCCGATCATAGGCTGAGCGGCCGCGATAGTTGAATTCCTGGGTCAGCCATCGGACCATCGACCAGCCCTTGTCCAGGGCCATCGCGTCCATTGCCTTGAACAAAGCCTCGAACACGCCTTGGCCGCGCGCGTCCGGATCGACGAACAGATCGTCGAGGAAACCGCATTCGGCGCCGGAAAGCGGGCGCGGCATGGCGCGGATATGGGCGAGGCCAATCGCCTTGCCGTTTGCGTCCTCGGCGATCAGGCAGGTCAGCACATGGGCCGGATCGTTAAGCCAGCCCCAGACCGTGTCCGCGATTTCATCTGTCATCGGCACCTTGTAGAAAGCCGCATAGCCGTCATAGAGCCGGCGCCAGTCCGTCTTGTGCCGTTCCGCCACGGGAACCACGCGGGGTGTGTCGCGTTCCACTGTCAGGTCTCCCAATACAATGATTTGCGGACCTTATCAGTATCGCCGGCACGGGCAAGTGGGCTGCGTACTTGACGCATCACTGCCCGGAGGGAATATGTCGGCAGGGACAGAACGGCATCGTAGCGATACGGGGACAGGACGGAGCATGAGACCAGATCAGGGCAGTTTTCCCTTCACCGACGACCACGGCACCGTCTGGCTTGCTTTTACAGACTGGGGCAACCGGTCGCTGCAGCGGACCATGATCTGCGCTCACGGGCTGACCCGCCAGGGCCGGGATTTCGACGCTCTTGCCCGGGTGGTTGGCAAGGATATCCGTTGCATCGAGACGGATGTCGCCGGGCGCGGGCGCAGTGGCTGGCTGAACAATAAGGACGGCTACAATTTCGAGACTTATCTGCGCCATGCGGACGCATTGCTGGACTATCGCGGTTTGCAGGAGGTCGAGTGGCTCGGGACCTCGATGGGCGGCATCATCGGAATGCTGCTGGCCTCTCGTGAGGGGACGCCGATCAAGCGGCTGATTCTGAATGATGTGGGACCGTTCATCCCGAAGGCGGCACTGGAGCGGATTGGCTCCTATGTTGCCGATCCGCCTGCATTCGCCAATCTGAACGAGGCCGGGGCTTATCTGCGCGAGACGCTGGCCGATTTCGGCGATCTCAGCGATGCCGACTGGTCGGAAATGACCCAGCACAGCGTTATCAGGGAGCCCGACGGGACGTACAGGATGCATTACGACCCGGCGATCGGGGATGCGTTCGAGGGACCGATAGACGATGTCGATCTCTGGGCGGTCTACGACATGATCAAATGCCCGACCCTTGTGCTTCGGGGTGCCAATTCCGACTTGTTGCCTCGGGACGTCGCCGAGGAAATGACGGAGCGGGGCCCAAAGGCGGATCTGATCGAGTTCGAGGGCTGCGGCCACGCGCCGGCGCTGATGAACGAGGCCCAGATCGGCGCCGTGCATGAATGGCTCATGCAGTTCGAGCCGGTCGAGGAAGAGGAAGACGAGGATATGGCTGCCAACGCGCCTGTTAACGACGCCGACGGGAAGCAGAGTGACGCTTCCTGACATTCCGTCCTACCCGCCGTTTCAACCGCGCTTCCCATGGGTTGGCGGACATCCGCAAACGCTTCGGAGTTTTCTGTTCGGCGGACGGCCCACTATCCCGTCTGCGCGGTCGGAGAGGATCGTGTTTCCGATGGAGGACGGCACAGGGGATCGCTTGTCAGGAATGCTGCAGCATCCGGCCAAACCGTTGCCGGGAGCGCCGCTTATTGTCATTATCCATGGGCTCACCGGCTGCGAGGACAGCTATCTGGTGCGCGACGCGGCCCGGTATTTTGTCGCGGCGGGGTTGTCTGTCCTGCGGCTCAATCTGCGCGGAGCGGGACCTACTCGAGGCGATTGCACGCAATCCTATCATGCCGGCCGGACCGGAGATCTGGATGCCGTGCTGTCACAGTTGCGCGAAAGCGGCACGGCTGACCGTTTCGTGCTCTACGGCGCCTCACTCGGCGCCAACATGATGCTGAAATATCTCGGCGAAGAAGAGCGCCCGCATGTGGTGGGCGCCGTCTCCGTTTCCGCGCCGATCGATCTCGCCCGCTCGTCCGAACGCATCATCCAGCCACGTAACCGGCTCTACCATCGCTGGCTCCTGAAAAGCATGAAGCGCGAGGCGCTGGCGACCCCGGGCCTATCAGTCACCGAAAGCAATGCTGTCGCGAATGTGCGCACCATCTTCGAATTCGATGAGCGTCATGTTGCGGCCCGGAACGGGTTTGACGGTGCGCGGAACTATTACACGCAGAGTTCCGCCAGGCAGTACCTGAAGGGCATCACGACCCCGACCCTGATCATCCACGCCCTCAACGACCCCTGGATACCGGGTGCAAGCTATCTCGATTTCGACTGGGCGGGATCACCGCGCCTGACGCCGCTCCTGCCGCTCGATGGCGGACATGTCGGTTTCCATGACGGCGCCGGAAGCTGGCATCTCCGGATGGCGGAGCGGTTTCTCGAAGAGAAGGGTATTATGTGAGCGTCGGTCGGCGGACACAAAAAGCGGTTCCAGTGACCGGGGATGGTAAGCTCATCGTTGACGACCTTGTTTCCGGTCGTTGGCGGCAAGCGGTTGAACACATCAATTGGTGTGCACTGGAAGCGCGTCGAAAACAGGCTCAGCGGAGCGTGGTTTCACGAGCGACGCTTCTGGCTCTTCTGTTACCAGTCATGTTCTTCGTCGGGACGCTGGTGATTGTACTGGGCCCGAAGATCGCGCTGAAAATCTCAGTTTTCGGATTCGTCACAAAATTCAAATCTTGGTTCACTTTTCACTTTGTGAAGTTGTTGCCGATACTCAAACACAAGGCTGTCTCGGGAACGATCATAAGTGGCCTATTCGGGGGGATTGTCGGCTTCACTACTATGAAGTCGCGTGCATACGCGTTGCACTTTGCAAAAATAGTTGTTTTCCCGCTCCTGCATTCGATTGACGGGCTTTCACGCCTCGATGTGCGTTCGTTGCGGCAGGATGCCGAGGGCGACCTTTTAGCCTTAATCGAGCGATCCGGGTTCACGCTAACTGGAGAGACGGCATACGCAGATGAACGGCACGGCCTTACAGTTCTTGAGCCGGAATACCTTGCTCATATTTTGCCCGTGCGATTTGAAAAATATGATTATTCGAACCGGCGCAGTGTGCGGACTTTTAGCGGGTCGGTCCTAGTCTTACGTGTCGCCGAGCGGGTTCACCTTGACGAGCGTGTTCAGTTTCTTGAGCGGGCTGTCGCTCGGACGTCTTGGGGACGGCCACCCTCACATAGAGGAAACGGCCGAGGGAAGCGCGTCTGGCACGCTTCGGGCTCTCATTGTGTCTTGTTGCTATCAGATCAGCGTGAGTTCGCAAGGGCGCGCGTTGCTCGTGCCGTCAACCACCCTCCGCTTTCTGTTCTGGAAAGCATCGTTTCCGACCTAGTGGAAACAGTTGGGCTCTGTCGTGCCGCCACTGAAATGTGGCGTCAAAAAATGGCGCCTCGGCAGCCAGGCTAAGCCTATCACCCGGCTTTCAAACGCTGCGCCACCTCGACCGCGAAATAGGTCAGCACCCCATCCGCGCCCGCGCGTTTGAAGCCAAGCAGGCTTTCCACCATGGCCCGTTCCCGGTCGATCCAGCCGTTCAGGCCGGCGGCCGAGATCATCGCGTATTCGCCGCTCACCTGATAGGCGTAGGTCGGCATGGAGAAGGTGTCCTTCACCCGGCGCACGATGTCGAGATAGGGCATGCCCGGCTTGACCATGACCATGTCCGCGCCTTCTGCAATGTCGAGGGCGACTTCGCGCAAGGCCTCATCCGTATTTGCCGAATCCATCTGATAGGTCGACTTGCTGGCCTTGCCGAGGGTGCCGGACGAGCCGACAGCATCCCGGAACGGGCCATAGAAGGCGGACGCGTATTTGGCCGAATAGGCCATGATCTGCACATTGTCGAAGCCGTGCGCATCAAGAGCTTTGCGGATCACGCCGATACGGCCGTCCATCATGTCTGACGGCGCGACGATGTCGCAGCCTGCGCGAGCCTGAGCCAGGGCCTGGCGGCACAGGATTTCGACGCTCTCGTCATTCAGAATACGGTCGCCTTCAAGCACGCCGTCATGACCGTGGCTGGTATAGGGGTCGAGCGCCACGTCGCACATCACGCCGATATCGGGCTCGGACGCCTTGATCGCACGTACGGCCTCACACACGAGATTGTCGTCCCGTTCGGAATAACTGCCGGTTTCGTCCTTAAGCTCCGGTTCAGTGAACGGAAAGAGCGCGACCGCCGGAATGCCGAGATCCCGCGCCTTGCCGACAATCTCCGGCAGCCGGTCGACGGAATAGCGAAACACACCGGGCATCGATTCGACCGGCTCTTCCAGGCCATGGCCAACACGGACGAAAACCGGCCAGATCAGATCGTCGACGGACAGTCGGTTTTCCGCCACAAGCCGACGCGACCAGTCGGTCTGCCGGTTACGACGCATGCGGATCGACGGGAATCCTGAACCGGTGTTCAGCGTATTGTCGGTCGCGGACAGGTGCGGGGCGGATCCGTTCAGGGGCATTTTCTTGAGCCTTGTTCGTTAACCAGCAGGCGTTTCTCTCGCAACGGATGGTAAAGCGGAGAGAGGCCGGTGAAAAGGCACCGGTTGTCGCACGGGCCGTTGCAGGTGACCGGGATGCCAAAAGTGGAACTGGCGCAAGCATTGAACACCGGCAGGGTGCCGCCTATGATCCGCCGCCCGAACGCGTGCTGTCTAGAACACGGCCGGCCATGGAGGAATTGTAGATGGATTTCCAGCTGAACGAGGAACAGCGCGCCATTCAGGATATGGCCCGCGCTTTCACGGCAGAGCATTTTACCCCGAACGCCGCGCGCTGGGACGAGGAAGAGATCTTTCCGGTCGAGGAGATTCGCAAGGCGGCGGAACTTGGGCTGGCCGGGATCTATGTTGGCGAGGAGCATGGCGGCTCCGGCCTGAGTAGGCTCGATGCGGCGATCATTTTTGAAGAACTTTCCGCCGGGTGCCCTTCGACTGCGGCCTATATCTCCATCCACAACATGGTCTCCTGGATGATCGACCGATTCGGCTCGGACGAGGTCCGGGCGCGGTTCCTGCCGAAGCTGACCTCTATGGAACAGATGGCGAGCTACTGTCTGACCGAGCCCGGGGCAGGGTCGGACGCGGCGTCGCTGAAAACCCGGGCCACGCCGGAAGGCAACAGCACCTTCCGGATGACCGGCGCCAAGGCCTTCATTTCGGGCGGTCCGACCAGCGATCTCTACGCCGTCATGGCCCGCACCGGCGGCGAGGGGGCCGGCGGTGTGTCCTGCCTGCTGGTCGAGCGCGGTACGGACGGGCTGTCCTACGGCAAGAAGGAACGCAAGATGGGCTGGCACAGCCAGCACACCTCCATGGTGAATTTCGAAGACTGCCCGGTGCCGCGGGACAATCTCGTCGGTAACGAGGGCGATGGCTTCAAGATCGCCATGGCCGGGCTTGACGGTGGCCGCATCAATATCGCCGCCTGCTCCCTCGGCGGTGCCCGCGCGGCGTTGGAAGCGGCGCTGTCTTACGCCGCTGACCGGGCCCAGTTCGGCAAGAAGCTCAATGAATTCCAGGCCATTCAGTTCAAGCTTGCGGACATGGCGACGGAACTGGATGCGGCCCGGCTGCTGGTGCACCGGGCGGCGGACAGTCTGGACCGGAAGACCCCGGATGCGACCAAGCACTGCGCCATGGCGAAACGCTTGGCGACGGATCTCTGCTCGCGGATCTGTAACGAGGCGCTGCAGATTCACGGCGGATACGGTTATCTTGGTGACTTCCCGCTCGAACGGCTGGTCCGCGACCTGCGTGTCCACCAGATCCTCGAAGGCACCAACGAAATCATGCGCGTGATCATTGCGCGCAAACTCCTCACGGAATGGAATCAATGACTGACGACGTTCGTTTTGAAATCCAGGGCTCCATCGGCTGCATTACCCTGGATCGCCAGCGTGCCCTGAATTCACTGACGCTGGAAATGATCCGGGCCATGCAGGTCCAGCTTGATGCCTGGGCCGAAGACCCGAATGTCGGGGCTGTCCTGATCGAGGGCGCCGGAGAAAAGTCCTTCTGCGCCGGTGGAGACGTCGTCGCCGTGCGACGCTCTCGGCTGGAAGAGGGCGAGACAGGCAAGCCGACCCAGCTGATGCTGGACTTTTTCGGTGAGGAATATCGTCTGAATCGCTCGATCTCCGACTACCCCAAACCATATATCGCGCTGCTTGATGGCGTGACCATGGGCGGCGGTGTCGGCATCTCGGTGCACGGCACTTTCCAGATCGCGACTGAACGCACGCTCTTCGCCATGCCGGAAACCGGCATTGGCCTGTTCCCGGATGTTGGCGGCGGCTGGTTCCTGCCGCGTTGCCCGGGCGAGCTCGGGACTTATCTGGCGCTTACCGGTGCGCCAGTGAAGGCGGCGGATTGCCTTTACATCAAGGCGGCCACGCATTTTGTGCCCAGCGACAGGCTGCCGGCGTTGCGGGCGGAACTGTTGGCGCTCGACCTCAAGGGGGACGCGGCGGGCCGGATCTCGGTTCTGTTGTCCGAACATGCGGCTTCCGGCGGCGATGCGCCGCTGGCGGAGCGCCGTGCGCTGATTGACAAGGCGTTCGCCCATGACCGGGTAGAGGACATCATAGCGGCTTTGAAGGCGGTTGGTGGCGACTTTGGTGAAGAGACCGCAGCCTTGCTTGAGCATCGCTCTCCGACCAGCCTCAAGGTGACGCTCGAGATGCTGCGCCGGGGCGCCCGATGTGCCAGCCTTGCCGAGGATCTGGAGATGGAGTTCACCATGGTTCAGAGCTTCTTGGTCGCCGAGGATTTCTTTGAGGGTGTGCGGGCGCTTCTGGTCGACAAGGACCGGGCGCCAAAATGGTCGCCGTCAACACTGGAGGCGGTTACGCCGGAGGCGGTTGCGGCCTATTTCGCGCCTGACGGCAAGATCGGGCTCTGATTTCAAGAAAACAATAGGGACGAGGGAGCTAACACATGACCACCATCGCATTTATCGGGCTTGGCAATATGGGCCTGCCGATGGCCAAGAATCTGCTCGGCGCGGGCCATGCAGTGCGCGGTTTTGACCTCTCTTCAGAGAGTCTGGAAAAGCTGACAGCTGCTGGCGGAACCGCTGCAGCAAGCGCCGCCGAAGCGGTGAGCGGCGCCGAAGTGGTGGTCACCATGTTGCCGGCGGGCAAACATGTCCGGGCGGTTTATGAGGAAAGTGTGTTCCCGAACGCGGCTCCGGGGACGTTCTTCATCGATTGTTCGACCATCGACGTCGATACCTCGCGTGCTGTCGCGGCAGACGCGGCGGCCAAAGGCTTTCCGATGCTGGATGCGCCGGTTTCCGGCGGGACGGGCGGGGCTGAAGCCGGCACGCTGACTTTCATGGTCGGCGGCGACGATGCGGCGTTCGAGCGTGCCAGCCCATTCCTCAAAGTTATGGGCGCGACGATTGTCCATGCTGGCGGCAGCGGAAGCGGTCAGGCCGCAAAGATTTGTAACAACATGGTGCTCGGCATTTCCATGATTGCCGTATCCGAAGCTTTCGCCCTTGCGGACAAGCTCGGCCTTGATCGTCAGAAGCTCTTCGATATCAGCTCGAAGTCTTCCGGACAGTGCTGGGCGATGACCAGTTATTGCCCTGTTCCGGGTCCGGTTCCGACGTCTCCGGCGAATCGGGAGTACCAGGCTGGCTTCAGCGCAGCCATGATGTTGAAGGATCTCGACCTGGCGCAACAGGCCGCGGAATCTGCCAAAGCCACAACCCCTATGGGGAAAAAGGCGGCGGAATTCTACGGAAACTTCGTCTCAGAGGGTAATGGCGCACTCGATTTCTCTGCTGTCTTCAAGAAACTTCGCGGCAATTAGGTTGCGTGTTACGTCTTTTTGACGCTACAAGAACGAGCACTATTGTATCGAATTCATACCTAATATTGGAGTTCGGAGGCTTATGTCGGGCGTGACGACACCGGACCGGAATACGGCGGACCCTTCCGCGATCAAAAACGAGTACTTGGAAGCGATCAAACTGATCGAGCGTCTTCACAGGCAATTTCTTGAAGTTGTGAAGATGGAGCTCGACCGGAAGGGGATCGAAGACATCAACAACATCCAAGCCTTGATATTGTTCAATATCGGGGACGAGGAACTGACGGTCGGGGAGCTTACGAACCGGGGTTATTATCTCGGCTCGAACGTTTCCTACAACGTCCGCAAAATGGTTGAGAACGGTTATCTCGCGCAGGAGCGATCCGCGCATGACCGACGCTCGATCAGGGTGAAACTCTCCGATAAGGGGCTGGAACTCTGCGGCTTTGTTACCGAAATGTTTGATCGTCATGCTGCAGCTCTCGGAGAAACCGGCGGAAGTCCCGAACGGTTGACTGAGTCGAGCACGGTTTACCGTGAGCTCGAGCGCTTCTGGATGGGGCTTCTCAATTTCGGCATCCGAGGCGGTATGCCGCCAGGTTGATGCCAGGGCAGTTCAGGCATCCCCGGAATGTCGACAAAACAAACGAACACGCGGCCGGCTTTCCGGCCGCGTTTTCGTTTGGACAGCCGAAAAGCCTTTCCATAGAGTGTCGCGGCGCTTTGCCGCCCTGTTGTGCCGCCACGTGCGGTCAGGGATAAGACTTCCAGACCACAGAGGATTCCATGCGTCTTTCCGCTTATTTTCTGCCCACGCTGCGCGAAAATCCTAAGGAGGCGCAGATCGTCTCCCACCGCCTGATGCTGCGCGCGGGGATGATTCAGCAGGCCAGTGCCGGGATTTATTCCTGGCTTCCGCTCGGCCACAAGGTCTTGCGCAAGATCGAGCAGATCGTTCGCGAGGAACAGGACGCGGCCGGTGCTCAGGAAGTCCTGATGCCGACCATCCAGTCTGCGGATCTCTGGCGCGAAAGCGGCCGGTACGACGATTACGGCAAGGAAATGCTGCGGATCGAGGACCGGCACGGGCGCGACATGCTCTACGGGCCGACCAACGAGGAACTGATCACCGACATCTTCCGGACCCATGTGCGCAGCTACAAGGCGCTGCCGCTGATGCTCTATCACATCCAGTGGAAGTTCCGGGACGAGGTGCGCCCCCGGTTTGGCGTGATGCGCGGACGTGAATTCCTGATGAAGGATAATTACTCCTTTGACACGACCTATGAAGGCGCAGTCGATTCCTACAACAAGATGTTCGTCGCCTACCTGAAGACCTATGCCCGCATGGGACTTAGCGCGATTCCGATGAAAGCCGATACCGGCCCGATCGGTGGTGATCTCTCGCATGAATTCATCGTCCTTGCCGATACGGGCGAAAGCGGTGTGTTCTACGATCAAGCTTGGGAGAAGCAGGATTTCGCCAACATGACCGTGGATTACGCGGACATGGACGCAGTGACCGGTATCGTCGAGCGCTATACGTCACTCTATGCCGCGACTGACGAGAAGCACGTTCCGGGCGAGGCACCGGTGCCCGAGGAAAACCTGAAGGAACGCCGGGGTATCGAGGTCGGCCAGATCTTCTATTTCGGCACCAAGTACTCGGAACCGCTGGGGGCTACGGTCTCGGCGCCGGAAGGCGGGGACGTGCCGGTGCATATGGGCTCCTATGGAGTCGGGGTATCCCGGCTGGTCGGTGCGATCATCGAAGCGAGCCACGACGACAAGGGCATCATCTGGCCGGAGCAGGTCGCTCCCTTCACGGTTGGCATAGCCAATCTGAAAACCGATGACGAGGGATGCACAACGGTCTGCGAGGACCTATATGCCAAGCTCGCGGCGGCTGGTATCGAGACGTTGATCGATGATCGGGACGAGCGTCCTGGCGCGAAGATGGCCAATCTCGATCTTATCGGCGTGCCGTGGCAGATCCTTGTCGGACCGCGCGGGCTGAAGTCCGGTGTGGTCGAGGTGAAGAACCGCAAGAGCGGCGAGGTCGAGGAAATGACACCGGAAGCTGTCCTGAACAGATTTGCTTCCTGAATGGGTCCGGTTCTAAGGGGTTCTTAATGTTCGGCATTTTTGAGCGCATGGTCGCCATGCGGTATCTGCGCTCCCGCCGCCAGGAAGGCTTTATCTCCGTCATCGCGGGTTTTTCCCTGCTCGGTATCGGCCTTGGGGTGGCGACCCTGATCATCGTCATGTCGGTGATGAACGGCTTCCGGGCAGAGCTGGTCGGTCGGATTCTCGGTCTCAACGGCCATATGTCGGTCTACAGCAAGGGCGCACCGATCCAGGGGTTCGACGATCTCGCGGTCAGGATCGGCGAAATACCGGGCGTGCTGACGGTCACACCGCAGCTCGAGGGCCAAGTCATGGCGATGGCGAACGGCATCGCCTCTGGCGCTCTGGTGCGCGGTCTCCGGGCCAGTGCACTGCTCAGCCGGCAGATCGTTCCCGACAATATCATTGCCGGATCGCTGGAGGAATTCAGTGGCAAGAGCGGCGTGATCATGGGCGCCCGGCTGGCGCGTCGTCTCCGGGTTGGGGTGGGTGACAAGATCACGCTGATATCGCCCAGCACGACGACAACGGTGATCGGCAGCGTGCCGCGGATGCGCGCCTTCACGGTCGCGGCCCTGTTCAATGTCGGCATGTATGAATACGACAACACCTTCATCTATATGCCGCTGAAGGCCGCGCAGACCTTCTTCAAGAGTGGCGATGCCGTGAACGCGGTTGAGGTGATGGTAAGCGATCCACAACAGGTTGACGCTGTCCGGCTGCCACTCCGCAAGGTGATTGGTGCAGAAAATTACTCACTCGACTGGAAACAGCAAAATTCCAGCTTTTTCAATGCGCTGGAAGTCGAACGGAACGTCATGTTCCTGATCCTGACGCTGATAATTTTGGTCGCCGCTTTCAACATCATCTCCTCGATGATCATGCTGGTGAAGGACAAGGGGCGGGATATCGCTATCCTGCGCACCATGGGGGCATCCAAGGGCATGGTGATGCGGATTTTCTTCATGTCCGGGGCCAGCATCGGTGTGATCGGAACGATTGGCGGAACCATCCTCGGGCTGGTTTTCTGCGACAATATCGAAACCATCCGGCAAGCCCTGCAGAGTCTGACAGGAACCGAACTGTTCTCGGCGGAGATCTATTTTCTGTCGAAGCTTCCGGCCGAAGTCGACGCCCTCGAAGTGATTACCGTGGTTTCCATGGCGCTGTTCCTGTCCTTCGCCGCGACAATCTATCCGGCCTGGCGCGCGTCTCGGCTCGATCCGGTGGAGGCGCTTCGCTATGAGTGATGCGGGGCCGGACGGGCAAAAGATGTCGGAGATCGAGCGCATTGCGCGCGGCGGTGCGACAAGCGATGCCGTACTCGAGCTGCGCGGCGTTTCCCGCAGCTTCAAGGAGGCAGGAGGAACCCTCACGGTTCTGCGCGATATCGATCTCAGTCTCAAGGCAGGCGAGGTGACGGCGCTGGTCGGTCCGTCGGGTGCGGGCAAATCGACGCTGCTGCATATCGCAGGCCTGCTGGAGCCGCCGAGCACCGGGGAAGTCATCTTCCAGGGTGAGTATTGCAGCCAGGCAAGCGAAGCCGAGCGCACACGGATCCGTCGCGACGGTATCGGCTTCGTCTATCAGTTCCATCACTTGCTGCCGGAATTCTCGGCGCTTGAGAATGTGATGATGCCGCAACTGATCTCTGGCCTGTCGAAAAGTGAGGCGCGGGACCGTGCCCGGCAATTGCTTGAGCTGGTCGGTCTGGAAAATCGCGAAACCCACCGTCCGGCGAAACTGTCGGGTGGTGAGCAGCAGCGGGTCGCCATCGTCCGCTCCATTGCGAATGTACCGGCTGTACTCTTGGCCGACGAGCCTACGGGTAACCTCGATCCGCATACCGCAGAAGAGGTTTTCAAGCAGCTCCGCCGGATCATTTCGGCGACGGGAATCGCAGCTCTGATCGCCACACACAACCTTGAGATCGCCCGCTCCATGGACCGGATCGTGGAATTGCGGGACGGTACTCTAAAATCAATTAAGTAAGTAATATCAGTTTTTTATGAGTGAAAATCAGGTGTTCGTCTGTTGTTCATGCTGACGCTCCCGCAGCGCTGTGAAACAATCGCAGACCTGCTGTTAAGAGGGCCGCATGTCTCACGCTGATTTTGTCCATCTCCGCGTCCATTCCGCCTATTCGCTCGCCGAAGGTGCGATCAAGGGCAAGGAGCTGGTTTCGCTCGCCACCAAGAACGCGATGCCGGCGGTGGCGATGACCGACAGCGGGAATCTGTTCGGCGCGCTCGAATTCGCGGTGACAGCTTCCGGCGCGGGTGTGCAGCCCATTGTTGGTGCGCAGATCGCCATCCGTCGACCAGATACGGAGCCGCGCAGCGGTCTCAAGGTTGTCGGCGGCACGGCCCACACTCCGAACCAGACCGATCAGATCGTGCTGATTGCCCAAACCGATTCTGGCTATCGCAATCTGATGGATTTGATCAGCCGGTCCTTCACCAAGACCGACCCGGGCGAGTCCCCACAGATACCGTTCGAGGATCTGGAAGGACGGAGTGACGGTTTGATCGCACTGACCGGCGGGCCGGAAGGGAAGGTCGGACGGCTTTTGCTGGATAACCGCGCGGAAGAGGCGGAAACCGCGCTGCTGGATCTGAAAGCGCTGTTCGGTGATCGGCTGTATGTCGAAATCCAGCGTCATTTCACCGATCCTGAAAGACGCACCGAAGCGCCTTTCCTCGACCTCGCCTACAAGCACGACATCCCGCTTGTCGCTACCAACGAATGCATGTTTGCGACCGAAGCCATGTATGAGGCGCATGACGCGCTGCTGTGCATTGCCGGGCGCACGGTGATCGGCAATCCGAACCGCCGCCGCGTTACGCCGCACCATCGGTTCAAAAGTGCCGAGGAGATGCGGGAGCTGTTCTCCGATCTGCCGGAGGCCGCCGACAACACGCTGGTGATCGCCCGGCGGTGCAGCTTCATGCCAGAGAAGCTGGCGCCGATCCTGCCGCCTTTCGATACGGTCGGGGGCCGTAACGAGGCGGAGGAGCTGAAAGCACAGTCCGAAGAGGGCCTGAAAAAGCGTCTGGAAGCCCATGTCTTTACCGAAGGCATGGACGAGGCCGCTCGGGCCGAAGCGGCAAAACCCTATCATGAGCGGCTTGAGTTCGAGCTCGGCATCATCGAGCAGATGGGATTTCCCGGCTACTTCCTGATCGTTGCCGACTTCATCCGGTGGGCCAAGGACCGAACCATTCCGGTCGGGCCGGGCCGTGGTTCCGGTGCTGGCTCTCTGGTGGCGTATTCGCTGGATATTACTGACCTTGATCCGTTGCGCTGGGGATTGCTGTTCGAACGTTTCCTCAATCCGGAACGTGTCTCGATGCCTGACTTTGATATCGATTTTTGTCAGGACCGTCGTGGCGAGGTGATCGAGTATGTGCAGCAGCGTTATGGCCGGGACAAAGTCGCCCAGATCATAACCTTCGGTAAACTGCAGGCCCGCGCTGCCTTGCGCGATGTCGGCCGGGTGCTGGAAATGCCGTACGGTCAGGTCGACCGGATCTGCAAACTGGTCCCGAACAACCCAGCCAACCCGGTTACGCTTGCCGAGGCGCTGGATGTCGAGCCGGAGCTCCGCCGTCAGCAAAAAGAGGACGAAGAGGTTGGCGAGCTGATCCGGATCAGCCTGCAGCTTGAAGGATTGTATCGGAACGCCTCGACTCACGCTGCAGGTGTGGTGATCGGCGACCGGCCGCTGCATGAGCTGGTTGCGCTCTATCAGGACCCGAACTCGGACATGCCGGCGACCCAGTTCAACATGAAATGGGTGGAACAAGCAGGCCTGGTGAAATTCGATTTTCTTGGCCTGAAAACGCTCTCGGTCTTGCAGAATGCGGTCGATTTGCTGAAGCGTCGGGATATCAATATCGACCTCTCGCAGGTTCCGCTGGATGACAGGCCGACATACGAGATGCTGGGGCGGGCGGAGTCGACCGGCGTGTTCCAGCTTGAAAGTACCGGCATGCGGGACGTGCTGCGCCGGATGAAACCTGACCGTTTCGAGGATATCATCGCGCTCGTCGCCCTATACCGTCCGGGCCCGATGGCGAACATTCCGAAATATATCGCCTGCAAGCACGGAGAAGAGCAGCCGGATTACATGCACCCGGTGCTGGAGCCGGTGCTGAAGGAAACCTTCGGCATCATGATCTACCAGGAGCAGGTGCAGCAGGCGGCCCAGAGGCTTTCAGGATACACGCTCGGCGGCGCCGACCTTCTGCGTCGCGCCATGGGTAAGAAGATCAAGGAAGAGATGGACGCCCAGCGCGAGACTTTCGTGAAGGGGGCCGTCGAGCAGAAGGTGAAGGCCGAGAAGGCGTCGGAAATTTTCGACCAGATCGCCGCTTTCGCCGGTTACGGCTTCAACAAGAGTCACGCAGCAGCCTATGCGCTGGTCGCCTATCACACGGCCTATCTCAAGGCGAATTACCCGGTCGAGTTCCTGGCTGCGTCCATGACCTACGACATGAACAATACGGACAAGCTGAATGTCTTCCGGCAGGAAATTCAGCGCCTCGGTATCGATCTGCTCGGCCCGGACATCAACAAATCCTTCGTCGATTTCGTGCCGGAAATCGGCCCGAACGGCGAGCTTGCGATCCGCTATGCGCTGACGGCCATCAAGAATGTCGGCGAGGGCGCCATGGAGGCGCTGATCAAGGAGCGCACGGAAAACGGCCCCTACAAGTCGATCAACGAGTTCGCAAGCCGGATCGACGGCTCGGTGGTGAACAAACGGCTGATGGAAAACCTGGTTCGGGCAGGCGGTTTCGATTGTCTGACAATGAACCGGGGGCAGCTGTTTGAAAGCGTTGAGAAAATCATGCGCCATGCCAATGCGGCGGCGGCGGAACGCAGCTCGGACCAGGTCAGTATGTTCGGCGGTTCCGGGGGAGAGTCCGAGCCGGATATCGCGCTGGCGGACCGGCTCGACTGGCCGGCGATGGAGCGTCTGAAGGAAGAGTTCGACGCCATCGGCTTCTACCTCTCGGCGCATCCGCTCGATGCTTACGGTGCATCGCTGGAGCGGCTTGGCGTTGTCCGTTCAGACCAGATTGTCGCGACTGTGAAAGCGAAGGGCAATTCGGCCCGGATCATTCTCGCCGGGATCGTTGTCGGCTCCCGCGTGCGCACGTCGAGCCGGGGCAACCGGTATGCCTTCGTCCAGCTCACCGATCAGGCGGGCGTCACCGAAGTCACGGTCTTTTCCGAGGTTCTTGCGGTCAATCGTGACTTGCTGGAAGCGGGTCAGTCATTGCTGGTCAAAGCCGATGCGAAGATCGAGGACGAGGGCATCCGCCTTACCGTCTCCCGTATCGAGGCGCTGGACAAGGCGGTCTCCGGGACGGCGGCGGGCCTCAAGATCTATCTGCGGGACAAGGACCCGATCCCGCATATCTGCGAGATGATCTCCAAGGAAAAGCCGGGGCGGGGTAAGGTCAAGCTGGTGGTCGACACGGATAACGAGGAGGTCGAAGTGGCACTTGCCAGGACTTATACGATTTCTCCCAATTTCCGGGCGGCGATCAAGTCACTGCCGGGCATCGTTGACGCCCGGGATATCTGATCCGGAGCGACACCATGTTTGATGCGCTTGTTCAGAAGGTGCTGTTTCTGGTTGGTGGGGCCGTGGTGACTTTTTGCGCCGGGTACGGGCTCTATTCTCTATGGGAAGAGAACACTATGTCTGGTCGCTGTTTCTCGGCGGAACGCAGGATTGAGCAGCACAGGTTCGGCATCGACCTGCAGAATCTGATGAACCTCGCGGACCAGCAGGCCAACAGGAAACGGACGGTCGAGCTGTGTTTCGTTGAGGACGGTGCCTGTTATCCGGGATATGCGCGTGATTTGCAGGATTTCTGCAATTCACAAATGACGTCCGGGGGGTAGGCATCGGAGGTCGAGAGTCCTAGGCTGCTTTTCCCGTCTCTGACACCCACCGCCTCCGGACCGGTATTTCATGAGCAAGAAACGTATCGCGATTTGCGGTTTCAATCTTGAATCCAATCGCTTCGCCCCGACCTGTTCCCGCCCCGATTTCGAAGAAAACATGTGGTTCAAGGGAGCGGATATCGACCGCCAGGCGCGGGCCGAGCATCCCTCGATCCATCTCGGGATCTGCGGGTTTTACGACATCATGGACGATAAATTCGGTGGTCCCGCCGGATGGGAGCCGGTGCCGGCCCTGGTGATCGGCTCATGTCCGGCTGGGCCGGTCGAGGAAGCGTTCTTCAACGAATTTCTGGCCGAGCTGAAAGCGGAATTGGAAGCTGGTGGCAAGGTGGATGGCGTTTATATCTGCGAGCATGGCGGCGCCTGCGCGACCCACACCCATGATCCGGACGGAGAGGTGTTTAAACTGGTGCGTGATGTCGTCGGGCCGGACGTGCCGGTGATCGCGACGCTGGACCTGCATGCCAACGTCTCCGAGGAGATGATGGAAGCGACCGATCTGATGATCGGCTACATCACCAACCCGCATGTCGATCTCTATGAGCGGGGCTGCGAGGCGGCAAAAGCCATGCTGGAGATGTTCGACGGGGTCGAGACGGCTTCCTATCGCGTCCGGCTGCCGCTGGTGGCGCCGTCCGTCACCCAACTGACGGCAGAAGGGCACCCTTATGGTGATCTGATTCGGCTTGGGCAGACCAAGCTCGATGCCAGTGTGATGAACGTGACCTGCCTTTCCGGCTTCGCCTTCTGCGACACGCCGAAGAACGGCATGACGGTGATCGTCACCACCCGGGGAGACGCTACGGACGCCAAGCGCGTGGCGACCGATCTGGCCGACGCAGCCTGGAAGGACAAGGGGCGCTACGTGCCGAAGATGATGTCGCTGGAAGACGCGACTGCATTGGGGAAAGCGGTCAGCGCGGATGCCTCCCGCGAGCCGATCCTGTTCGCGGACCCGGCGGACAATCCCGGCGGCGGCGGGCGCGGAAACACGACTTACATTCTGAAGTCATTCCTCAATGCCGGGGTGACCGGCTGCACCTTCGCGGTGTTCTTCGACCCGGCGGCGGTCCGGGCTGCCAAGGCTGCCGGTATAGGGGCGACGATCGACGTCACGCTGAACAGCGAGGAAGACAACAGCTTCTCCGACAAGCTCGACGTGACCGCCGAGGTGCTGCATCTCTCCGACGGAGTTTTTGTAGGCAATTACGGCATGGTCGAGGGCAAGACGACGGACCTCGGGGACACCGCAGTGTTGCAGGTCGGCGGGATAAAGATCGTCTGCATCACGAAGCGGACCCAGTGCCTGTCACCGGATTATCTCACCGCGTTCGGAATTGATGCCGCCGCTGAGCGCTGCATTGTGGTCAAGTCGCGCGGGCATTTCCGCGCCGGTTACGCCCACATGTTCCCACCGGAGCGGGTCGTGGAAGTGGACGTGCCTGGGCTGACCTCGCCGAACCTCGCCAATTTCGACTGGAAATATGTTCAGCGGCCTTTCTTCCCCGTCGATGGGGATGCCGCCACCTGGGACCGGAGCCAAGCATGAGTAGAGAGACCTGGAACGCCGTCGACGATTATTTTACGGCGGAACTGGTGCCCGAGCAGGCGGGCTTCCAGAAAGCGCTGGATGCGAGCGATGCCTCAAATCTGCCAGCCATCAGCGTCTCGGCCAATCAGGGCAAGTTCCTGCACCTGATTGCCCGGATGATCGGGGCGAAGAAGGTGCTCGAAGTGGGCACGCTCGGCGGCTACAGCACGCTCTGGTTCGCCAGCGCGCTTCCGGTCGATGGCAAGGTGGTGACGCTGGAATTCGAGCCCTTGCATGCCGAAGTGGCGCGCGCCAACTTTCGGGATGCCGGGTATCAGGACATGATCGAGGTGCGCGTCGGCGCGGCGCTCGATAGTCTGCCGGGTGTCGAGGCGGATGGCGTCGGGCCGTTCGATCTCGTCTTCATCGATGCCGACAAGAAGAACAATCCCGGTTATTTCGAATGGGCCCTGAAACTGGTCCGTCCGGGTGGCGTGATCCTGGTCGATAATGTGGTCCGGGGCGGGCAGGTGCTGGAAGCTGCGACAAGCGACCTGGATGTCCAGGGCGTGCGCAAGGTGATCGCGATGATCAAGGCCGATCCCCGGGTGGATGCGACGGCGCTGCAGATCGTCGGCTCGAAAGGCTATGACGGGCTGGCGATTTGCCTTGTGAAACCGTGATCCGGATGGGCTTGCGATCCATGCTTACATTGGCCAGCATGACCTCTGCATACTGAGAGGGAGGAGCTGCGATGGAACGGGATTTTACCGCGCGCGGCCATCATGACATGGGCGGCCTTCCGGCTGGCGAGATCAACCGGGACGAACATGATTACGCGCTTTGGGAAAAGCGCGTCGATGCCTTGATGATGATCTGCACGAACCGGCTGAAGCTGATGACGGTGGATCAGTTGCGCAAAGGCATCGAGGCCTTGCCGCCAAGTGCCTATGACGACATGACCTATTACGAGCGCTGGATCTCTTCCGTGACCAACACCCTGCTGGAGCGGGGCGTGTTCACCGCGGACGAGCTTGGCGCCAAGATGGAAGAAGTGCGGGCGCGCTATCCGGATGGCGTCATGCCGGAAGGCAGTGCCGGAGGAGGCTGCTGATGGCACGCTTCGCGGTCGGCGACCGGGTCCGGGTCCACAAGCAGTTCCCGCCGACCCCGCCGAGCCATATCCGCACGCCGTATTATGTGCGCGGGCATGCCGGTGTTGTGGAGCGGATCTGCGGCGCTTTCCGCAATCCTGAGGAACTGGCTTTCGGACGTGATGGCGCGCCTGAAATACCGCTCTACCGGGTGCGCTTCCGTCAGAAGGACCTCTGGTCGGATTACGAAGGCCATGAGGACGATAAAATCGACATCGAGATCTTCGAGTTCTGGCTCGACCAGGCCGAGGGATCTGAAGGAGAAACGGCATGAGCACCGGGCATGACGATCAGGGCCACGATCACGGACATCATCATCACCACGATCATGACCACGACCACCTGCATCCCTACGATCCGGAACATCATCATCCGCACAGGGCCGATCAGGACGACAGCATGACCTATTACCGCCTGATGGAAGAGGCGGTGCGAGAGCTGATGATCGACAAGGGCCTGGTGACGGCGGACGATATCCGCGCCGAGATCGAGGCGATGGATGCCCGCAGTCCGGCCAACGGGGCGCTTGTTGTCGCCCGGGCCTGGACGGACCCGGAATTCAAGAAGCGGCTGATCGCGAGCCCGAAAGAGGCGATCGCCGAGGTCGGGCACGATATAGGCCCGATGAAGTTGATCGTGCTGGAGAATACGCCGGAGGTGCACAATGTCGTCGTTTGCACACTGTGCTCCTGTTATCCGCGCTGGATCCTCGGTATCCCGCCGGACTGGTACAAGAGCCGCTCGTACCGCTCCCGCGTTGTGCGTGAACCGCGTGCCGTGCTCCGTGAATTCGGCACGGAGATCGCGGATAACCGCGAGGTTCGGGTCCACGACAGCACGGCGGACATGCGTTATTTCGTGCTCCCGATGCGTCCCGCTGGGACGGACGGCATGAGCGAGGAAGCGCTTGCCGCCCTTGTGCATCGGGATTCGATGATCGGGGTGACGGAAGTAACTGTCTGATCCCCTGCGTCTGCCCCCTTGCAATTATCTCGCGCACGCATTAGAAACCGCGCATTCATCACGCACACGGGTGTGCGCGGTGTCGGGGAGACATCCCGGCGCAGCGCTCCGGTGTCCGGGCAGGTGCCTGGGCAAAACCCGTGGAGGCATAACCGGAGAAAGACGGAAAGATGAGCGTTCCTACGTTTACAATGCGCCAGCTGCTTGAAGCTGGTGTCCATTTCGGCCACCACACGCGCCGCTGGAACCCGAAGATGGAAGAGTACATCTTTGGCGTTCGCAACAATGTTCACATTCTCGACCTGCAGCAGACGGTTCCGCTTCTGTATCGCGCTCTGTCCGCGATCCGCGACGTCACCGCATCCGGTGGCCGCGTGCTCATGGTCGGCACCAAGCGCCAGGCTGCTGACGTGATTGCCGAGACCGCGTCCAAGACCGGTCAGTATTACGTCAATCACCGTTGGCTCGGCGGCATGCTGACCAACTGGAAAACCATTTCCAACTCGATCCGCCGCTTGAAAGAGCTGGAAGAGCGCTTCGGTGAAGGCATGCAGGGCCTGACCAAGAAAGAGCAGCTCAACCTGTCCCGCGAGCGCGAGAAGCTTGATCGCTCCCTTGGTGGCATCAAGGAAATGGGTGGCCTTCCGGACATCATGTTCGTGATCGACACCAACAAGGAACAGCTTGCCATTCAGGAAGCCAACACGCTGGGTATTCCGGTCGTGGCCATTCTGGACAGCAACAGCGACCCGAAGGGCATCAGCTATCCGATCCCGGGTAACGACGATGCGATGCGCGCCGTTTCGCTCTATTGCGAGCTGGTTGGCAACACGGTCCTCGCTGGCCTGCAGGAAGAAATGATGGCTTCCGGCGTTGATGTCGGCGAGTCGGAAGAAGCTCCGGTCGAGCCGGTGGTTGCAGCCGTTGCTGAAGCTCCGGCTGCTGAGCCGGCTGTTGAAGCCCCGGCGGAAGTCGCTGCTGAACCGGCCGAAAAGGCTGCTGACGCGGCGCCGACGGAAACCGCAAGCGCCTAAACCGCTCCGGTTTGCTAGATTGATAGTGATGGCGGCGGCACGCGAGGGCGGGGCCGCCGCCGTTACGAGATAGGTTCGAAAAGTTACGATTGTTTGACAGGCCCGCCGGCCTCGACAGGGGTACGGACGGCATGAGCAACGAAAAGAGGAAGACGATGGCTGTCACCGCTGCGATGGTTAAGGAACTGCGCGAAAAGTCCGGCGCGGGCATGATGGATTGCAAGAAGGCGCTGGGCGAAACCGACGGCAATATCGAAGCCGCGATCGACTGGCTGCGGACCAAAGGTCTTGCCGCTGCCGCCAAGAAGTCCGGCCGCGTGGCTGCCGAAGGTCTGGTCGCTGTTGCGACCGAAGGCACCAAGGGTGCTCTGATTGAGGTCAATGCTGAAACTGATTTCGTTGCCCGCAACGCTGATTTCCAGGGTTTCGCATCAACGCTTGCTGGCCTCGTTCTTGCCAATGGCGACGATGTCGACGCACTGAAAGGCATTGCCTATCCGGAAACCGGCCGCACCGTCGAAGAGCAGTTGACCCACAACATCGCCACCATCGGCGAGAACATGAGCATCCGCCGCGCCGCGACGATCTCTGTCTCCAACGGTGTTGTCGTTCCCTACGTCCATAACGCGGTCGTGCCGGGCCTCGGCAAGATCGGAGTGCTGATCGCGTTGGAATCATCTGCTGACGCCGGCAAGCTCTCCGAGCTTGGCAAGCAGCTCGCCATGCATGTCGCCGCGACGTCCCCGCAGAGCCTCTCCGTCGACGATCTCGATCCGGAGCTGGTCGAACGTGAGCGTGCCGTTCTCGTGGATCAGGCGAAAGCCTCTGGTAAGACGGAAGAGATCGCCCAGAAGATGGTCGAGGGCCGGATCCGCAAGTATTATCAGGAAGTCGTTCTGCTTGAGCAGACCTTCGTGATCGACAACGAGAACAAGGTCTCCAAAGTCATTGAGAATGCCGCGAAGGAACTCGGTACCGAGGTGAAGCTGGTCGGCTTCCGTCATTTCGTGCTTGGCGAAGGCATCGAAAAGGAAGAAGAAGACTTTGCGGCCGAAGTGGCAGCCACACTGGGCAGCTAATCGGCAGGATGGGACCTGAAATTATACAGGGGAGAGCAGCGTGACGGCGATCGAACAAGGTCAGGAGCCGCCGGCTCCCAAGTATAAACGGGTTCTGATGAAAATATCGGGTGAAGCCCTGATGGGCGAACGGGCCTACGGCCTTGATCCCGAAATGGTCTCCCAGGTCGCGAACGAGATTAAATCCGTTTGGGACCTGGGCGGCGAAGTCTGCGTCGTCATAGGCGGCGGGAACATCTTCCGCGGCGTCTCCGCTGCCGCCAAGGGGATGGAGCGGGCCACCGCCGATTATATGGGCATGCTGGCGACGGTGATGAACGCGCTTGCCATGCAGAGTGCGCTCGAAGGCATCGGTGTTCAGTGCCGGGTGTTGTCCGCACTGCCAATTTCCGCCGTGGCGGAGCCATATATTCGCCGCCGGGCTGTTCGCCACATGGAAAAACGCCGTGTGGTGATTTTCGCCGCCGGTACCGGCAACCCGTTCTTCACCACCGATACCGCTGCCGCGCTGCGGGCCTCCGAGATGGGCTGCGATGCGATGCTGAAGGCTACCAAGGTCGATGGCGTCTACGATGCCGATCCCGCTATCGCCAAGGATGCGGTGCGCTATGATCATCTGACCTATATGGATGTTCTGTCGAAGGACCTCAGGGTCATGGATGCATCGGCGATCTCGCTCGCTCGCGAGAATGGTATTCCGATCCTTGTCTTCTCGATAGAGAATGTGGGAGCTTTTGCGGATGTCATCCGCGGACGCGGTACCTTCACAATCATAAGCGAGAAGGCTGAATAGAAAATGTCTGAAGGACCCGATCTCGACGATCTGAAGCGCCGCATGGATGGCGCAATTTCCGCTCTGGACAAGGAATTCCAGGGGCTCCGAACCGGCCGGGCATCAGTTAATCTGCTGGAGCCGATCATGGTCGAAGCCTATGGCTCCAAGATGCCGATCAATCAGGTCGGCACTGTCGGTGTGCCGGAGCCGCGCATGCTGACCGTCCAGGTCTGGGACAAAAGCATGACCAAAGCGGTTGAGAAGGCCATTCGCGAGTCCGATCTCGGTCTTAACCCGCAAGTCGACGGCCAGTTGCTGCGTATCCCGCTGCCGGATCTTTCCGAAGAGCGCCGTGCGGAACTTGCCAAGGTTGCCGCGAAATATGCCGAGTCTGCGCGTATCGCCGTGCGCAACGTGCGCCGCGACGGTATGGACAGCCTTAAAAAAGCCGAAAAAGACGGCGATCTTTCCCAGGACGAAAAGCATCTCTACGAAGAAGAGGTGCAGGAGATGACCGACAAGTTCGTCTCCCGTATCGACGATGCGCTCGGGTCCAAGGAAAAGGAGATCATGCAGGTCTGACCGATGGCTGAATCTGACGCACAACATCAACCAAAACACCCGCGTCATATCGCCATCATTATGGATGGCAATGGCCGTTGGGCGAACGCGCGAGGGCTGCCACGTACGGTAGGCCATCAGCGTGGCGCGGAAGCGGTGCGACGCACCGTCGAGGCCTCGATCGATCTCGGGATCGGCTATCTAACGCTGTTCGGGTTCTCATCGGAGAACTGGAAACGGCCGAAGGTGGAAGTTCTCGACCTTATGGGGCTGCTGCGTCGCTATCTGAAGAGTGAGATCGCTGAGCTGCATGAAAAGGGCGTCAGGTTCCGCGTGATTGGTGACAGGGCGCGGCTGGATAGCGATATCGTCAAATTGATCGATCAGGCTGAAGGTCTGACCAAGGCGAACGACCGTCTGGTACTGACGATCGCCCTGAGCTATGGCGGTCGTGACGAGATCGCCGGTACGGCGCGCCGGCTGGCGCAACTGGTCGCCGACGGGACGCTGAAACCTGATCAGATCAACGAGCAGATGTTTGGTGAAACGCTGGAGACGGTTGGTATTCCCGACCCGGATCTGCTGATCCGTACCAGTGGAGAGAAGCGTATCTCCAATTTCATGCTCTGGCAGTGCGCCTATTCTGAGTACGTGTTCCTGCCGACGCTGTGGCCTGATTTCGGCAAGGACCAACTGAGTGAAGCCATAGACGAATTCTGTCAGCGGGACCGGCGCTTCGGCGCGGCCGTCGGCTGACCCGGGGATGCCGGGCCCAGTTAACGACCCGGCGCCTGATGGTGTTGGCTCCGGAACCAAGCAGCCCGCGGCTCTATCCGGACGCTCGCGGGAACTTGTCCTGAGGGTCGTCTCATCGCTCGTCATCCTGCCGCCTATCATCCTGCTGTTCTGGCTTGGAGAGCTTTATTTTCTGGCTCTCGTGGCGCTTCTGGCTGCCGCGATGGCGTGGGAATGGTGCAGTCTGGTCTCGCCGGACAGCTCATCGACGATGCGCCGTCTTTCGGGGGTTTCTGCTGCCGTGCTCGTTGGAGCGGCCGCTAGTAGCCTCCAGCAACCGGAGTCCTTGTTTCTGCTTGGCGCGTTGCCGCTGATCTATGCAGCTGCGGTTCGCTTGGTGACCGGAACCTGGATACTGAAGCTGCTGCCGGGCCTGCTCATCGCGTTCTGCCCCGCATTCGCCATCTACTGGGTCAGGGAAATGCCTGATCTCGGGCTTGAAACCGCCCTTTGGCTGGCGCTCTCGGTGGTTGTCACAGATGTTGCAGCCTACGCTGCCGGTAGAACCATTGGCGGTCCGAAAATCTGGCCGCGTGTCAGCCCGAACAAGACCTGGGCGGGACTTATCGGCGGAATGGCGGGAAGCGCGGGCTTCGGCGCACTGTTGGCGCTGAGCCTTGAGCAGGCGCCTGGTCTTGTGGCTCTCGCAGGGGCGGTGATCGCCATCGTCGCGCAAGCCGGTGACTTCGCCGAATCAGCCCTGAAGCGGTATTTCAATGTTAAGGACTCCGGGCGCCTAATACCGGGGCATGGTGGCATACTTGACCGGGTCGATGGTCAGGTCACCGTTCTGCCGTTGGCGGCGGCCCTGATGCTTCTCTCCGGGAAGAGCATACTGCTCTGGACATGGCCCTAAGGCGACATGCTGAAAACGACTGACAAAATGCAGGATCAGCAACGCAAGTCTGTCTCCATCCTCGGTGCCACAGGCTCCGTCGGAGGCAGTACGGCGGACTTGCTGCTGGCAAATCCGGATTGTTTCTCCGTCGCGGCCCTTACTGGTGGCCGTAACGTCAAGCGTTTGGCGGAACTCGCGCGCATGCTGAAGCCCGGATTTGTCGCGATTGCCGATCCGGATGCATATGCAGACCTGAAGATTGCCTTGTCCGGAACCGGGATCGAGGTTGCTGCCGGGGATGCGGCGGTCTGTGAGGCTGCTGCCCGTCCGTCCGATTGGGTCATGGCTGCCATTGTTGGATGCGCCGGCCTGTTGCCGACACTGACGGCGGTCCGGCGGGGCGCGACGGTCGCTCTGGCAAACAAGGAATGCCTGGTTTCCGCCGGAGATATCATGATGCGCGAGGTTGAGGCCTCGGGCGCCACGTTGCTGCCGGTCGATTCCGAGCATAACGCGATCTTTCAGGTGTTCGAGCAGCACCGGCGCAAGTCTATCGACAAGATTGTGCTGACAGCCTCCGGCGGCCCGTTCCGCAATGCGTCCCTGGCGGAGATGGGCCTGAAGACGCCCGAGGAAGCAGTGGCGCACCCGCAATGGAGCATGGGTGCCAAGATCTCGGTCGATTCCGCGACCATGATGAACAAGGGTCTTGAGGTCATCGAGGCCGCGCATCTGTTTGATCTGGACGTGGACCGGATCGATGTTCTGGTTCACCCCCAGTCGATCATACACAGCATGGTGGCCTACGCGGACGGCTCGGTGCTGGCGCAGCTCGGCATGCCGGACATGCGAACGCCGATTTCCTACGCGCTGGCTTGGCCCGAGCGGATGGAGACGACTGTCCAGAAGCTCGACCTTACCGAGATCGCCAAACTGACTTTCTTTGCGCCGGACATGGAGCGTTTCCCGGCTCTGGCTCTGGCGCGGGACGCTTTGCGAGTCGGCGGGGCGCAACCCGCTATTCTGAATGCGTCCAACGAAATTGCCGTTGAGGCCTTCCTGGAAAAGCGTCTGACTTTCACGGGAATTGCGGAACTTGTCGGCGAGGCATTGCAGGCCGTAAACGTCGGCATTCCGCGGACAATCGATGATGTGATCGCCCTTGATCTGGACGTCCGGGCTCAAGCCCGGGCGCTGATTTCGCGCGGCCGACCAACATCGACAAACGGGCTCATATCCAAGAGCGCCATTGAGATTGACGCTAAGCGTCTCTAAATAGAACCAATCGTAACAACTCGTTCTGAGGATCGCCGTCGCTATGGAATTTCTGACCGGTTTCGCTGGAAGCCTGATCCCATTTTTGCTGATCCTCACGGTTCTGGTTTTCGTCCATGAAATGGGGCACTACTGGGTCGCGCGCCGCAACGGTGTGCGGGTTGAGGTGTTCTCTGTCGGGTTCGGGCCGGAGCTGTTCGGCTGGAACGACAAGCACGATACCCGCTGGAAGGTCTCGGCCATTCCGCTGGGTGGTTATGTGAAGATGTATGGCGACGCGGATCCCGCCAGCGCCACCTCCGAAGGCCTTGAAGAGATGACGCCGGACCAAAAGGCGGTGTCCTTCCACTACAAGAGCGTCGCGCAGCGCATTGCCATCGTTGCAGCCGGCCCGGCCGCGAACTTTATTTTCGCAATTGTCGTTCTGGCGGGTCTGTTCATGGTTGTAGGCCAGCGCTATGCGCCGGCGACGATCGACGAGGTCATGCCGGACAGTGCGGCCGCTGCTGCCGGGCTTGAGGCTGGAGACCGTGTGCTGGAGATCGCCGGGACCGAGGTCACCCGTTTCGGAGATCTGCAGCTTGTCGTGCGAGAGAATCCCGGCACGGCGCTGCCAATGATCGTGCAGCGTGGCGAGACGGAACTCAACCTGACCATCACACCGAAAGAGATCGTCACCGAGGACCGCTTCGGTAATGCGCTCAGGTTCGGTCAGCTTGGGGTGCGCAGCAACAATGTCGCCATGATCAAGCATGGCCCGCTGGACGCGCTCTGGAGTGCGACCGTCGAGACGTACAGCATGACGGCGCAGACGCTGCGCGCCGTCGGCCAGATGATCACAGGCTCCCGTGGGACGGAAGAACTTGGCGGGCCGATCAAGATCGCTCAGATGTCGGGTGAAGTGGCAAAGCAGGGGTGGGACACGACCTTCTGGTTCATGGCAGTGCTTTCCGTCAATCTCGGCCTGATCAATCTTTTCCCGATCCCGGTGCTCGACGGCGGTCATCTCGTATTCTACACGGCAGAAGCGATTCGAGGCCGGCCCCTGAATGAGCGGTTCAGGGAATATGCATCCGTGGCGGGTCTGTCTCTGGTCATAGCGCTCATGGTGTTCGTCACCTGGAATGACATCGTCAGCAATTCATTCGTACAGAAAATCGGTGAGATTTTCGGCTGACTCCGGGCATGCCGGACGCAGCACTCCGTAAGTTTTCGAATTATCAACGGAATCACAGGTTTAATGCGTGTTCCAACCAGTCTATAGTCCGCCACCGGAATGACCTTCACAGGGTTTGATAAGTGTTTGCGGAGTTTGATGTGTCGGCACGACTGACGCTTGCCCGTTTCTTTGCGGCCGTAGCCGTCCTCTCGGTCGGAATCTTTGGGGCTCCGTATCTGCCGGGCGGCATCTCGCCCGCGGCGGCGCAGACCATGCAGGTCGATGAGATCGAGGTTGTCGGAACCCAGCGCGTGGACCCGGAAACGGTACGCTCTTACATGACCGTCAAGGTTGGCGACACCGTCGATGCCGCCACGCTCGACCGGTCCCTGAAAGCGCTTTTCGGAACCGGCCTGTTCGCTGATGTCAGTCTCCGCCCGGCTGGCCGGCGTATCACCGTGACGGTGGTCGAGAATCCGGTGATCAACCGGATTTCCTTCGAGGGTAACAAGCGGATCAAGGACGAAGAGCTGGGGCGCGAGGTTGAGCTGCAGCCGCGCCGCGTTTTCACTCGGACCCGCGTCCAGCAGGATGTTCAGCGTATTCTGGATGTCTATCGTTTGAGTGGTCGCTTTGCCGCCACGGTCGAACCGAAAGTCATTCAGCTAGAGCAAAATCGTGTCGATCTGGTGTTTGAAGTCGATGAGGGGCCGCTGACCCGGATCCGGTCGATCTCCTTTATCGGCAACAAGGCATTCAGCGACTCCAAGCTGCGCGATGTCATTATGACAAAGGAATATGCCTTCTGGCGTATTCTGACGACCACGGACACCTATGATCCTGACCGTCTCAGCTTCGATCGCGAGTTGCTCCGCCGGCATTATCTGAGCGAAGGCTACGCGGACTTCAAGGTCGTCAATGCCGTTGCCGAACTGACGCCGGACAAGAAGGATTTCGTTGTCACCTTCACGATGGAGGAAGGCAACCAATACAGCTTTGGCAAGATGGACTTCGACATCCGCCTGAAAAATGTCGAGGAAGAGGCGCTGCGTCCGCTGGTCCAGCTGGTGCCCGGCGAAACCTACAACGCTGATGAAGTCGATGATGCCGTCGATAGAATCGTCGATTATCTCGGAACCCTCGGTTTCGCCTTTGTAGATATCCGCCCGCAGCCGCATCAGGATGTCGAAGGTAAAACTGTCGGCATTACCTTCTTCATTGGTGAGGGGCCGAAGGTTTTCGTCGAGCGGATCGATATTGAAGGCAATGTGCGGACGCTTGACCGGGTTGTTCGACGGGAATTCCAACTCGCCGAGGGCGATGCCTTCAACACATCGAAGATGCGGCGTTCCAACCGAAGAATTCGCAATCTCGGCTTCTTCAAGTCCGTGGACGTCAAGAACCGTGAAGGCTCGCAGCCGGATCGGACCGTCATTACCGCTACTGTCGAGGAACAGTCGACTGGAGAAATTTCCTTCGGTATTGGCTTCTCGACTGTGGATAGCGTGATCGGCGATATCGGGATACGGGAGCGCAATCTGCTCGGCCGGGGGCAGGACCTTCGCCTTAAATTCTCAGGCTCACTCACCCGCCAGCAATTCGACATTGGTTTCACCGAGCCGTATTTTCTGGATCGGGACGTCGCCGCGGGCTTCGATCTGTTCAGGATTGTTCGGGATGAAACAGACGACAGTTCCTTCAAGGAAGAGAGCAGTGGGTTCCGCTTGCGCGCGGGTTACGATCTTGGCGAAGATATCCGCCACTCCGTGAACTATCTGTTTAAGGCCACCGAGATCCGGGATGTCGAAGACGACGCGTCGCGTTTTGTCAAAGACCAGGAAGGCTCTCAAACAGTCTCCCAGGTCGGCCATACCCTATCCCTCGATACCCGGGATAGCCGGAGCGACCCTACGGATGGTTATTTCGCGAGTCTTTCTAACGATCTCGCCGGTTTGGGCGGCACAGTCGCGCATTTCCGGACCACGCTCAAAGGGTCCTATTACGTTCCTCTGATCGACGATTATGTTCTTGGCCTGATCGGCGAGGGCGGGCATATCGTCGGGTTGGATGACGATGTCGGGATTGCAGAGAGGTTCTTTGTCGGCGGTAACAACTTCCGTGGCTTTGCCCGGAACGGTATTGGCCCGCGCGACAGCACCAGCGATGATGCGCTGGGTGGTAATACGTATTATGTCGGTACCGCCGAAGTCGGCTTCCCTCTTGGGCTGCCCGGTGATCTCGGGATCAAAGGATTTGTTTTCACCGATGTAGGGTCGCTTTTCGGAATCGATGAGAGCGGGTCGGAAATTATCGACAGCACGAGTTTGCGTGCGTCCGTTGGAACGGGGCTGTCCTGGGCCACGGCTTTTGGATTGATCCGCGTCGACGTGGCGCAAGCAATATTGAAGGACGATGCTGATGATACTGAAATCTTTAGGTTCAGTTTCGGAACGCGCTTCTAGAGCCCTCGCGGGGGTTGTTCTCGCGGTTTCACTGACAGCCGCAGTCGCCGTCTCGCCGGCAGGCGCGCTCGACAAGATAGAGCCGGTCGGCGTCGCGGTTGTCGATGTGCAGCTCATCATGCGCCAGTCCGATGCGGCAAAGGACATCCGCGAGCAGGTGGAAACACGCCGGAAAGCCTACGAGAAAGATTTCCAGCAGCGTGAAACAGCTGTGCGGGAGGCGGAAAAAGCCCTGGCGCAGCAACAGGCGATTCTCGCCAATGAAGTTTTCCAGGCGCGTGTCCGGGAGCATCAGCAGAATATCGCGGCCCTGCAGCGTGACGGACAGGGGATGAAGCGCCAGTTGGACCAGGCCTATGCCCGGGCCAATGGCAATGTCCGGCAGGTCATGATCGAGATCGTTGCCGAAGTGGCTGGCGAGGTCGGTGTCGGGCTGGTCATGTTCAAGAACCAGATTTTCCTCGGCGACCGCAAGATCGATATCACCGACGAGATCATGAAGCGGCTTAACGTGAAGCTGCCGAAGGTCGAGGTGACTTTCGCGGAAACGCAGGACTAGAACGATTGATGCCGCCCGATGCCTGACAAGAGATTTTTCAGAAAATCAGGAACATATTCGGCGACCGAGCTGGCCGAGCGTGTTGGCGGGGAGCTGCTTAACTGTCCTGATCCGGACATGGTGATCGCGGATATCGCTTCCGTTGAGGAGGCGACGGCCAGCGATATCTGTTTCGTTGAGAATCGTCGCTATGTCGGTGCCTTGGCGTCTTCTGCAGCGGCAGTCTGCATTCTTCCGCGTAATATTGCGGATCGTGCTCCAGACGGGCTTGCCCTGATCGTGAGCGACAGGCCGCGTCGCGCCTTCGCCAAAATCGCCACCCTGTTCTATCCGGAAGAGCGCCCGATCACCGGCGTTGCACCAACCGCGTCAATCGACGGGGCCGCGACGATCGGAGAAGGCTGTTCCATTGGTCCGGGAGCTGTGATCTCAGCCGGTGCAACGCTCGGCGACGGCGTATCGGTCGGGGCCAACGCAACAGTTGGTGAGAATGTCGAGGTGGGAGCGGGGACCGTTATCGGCGAAAGCGCGTCACTCTCCCATTGTCTGATCGGGGCACGGGCGGTGATCTATCCGGGCGCCCGGATCGGTACCTGTGGTTTCGGATTCGAAGTAGACGAAGCCGGCGTTATCAAGATGCCCCAGCTTGGCCGGGCGATCATCGAGGATGATGTCGAAATCGGTGCAAATAGCTGTGTCGATCGTGGGAGCGGGCCTGATACGGTCATTGGTCGCGGGACCATGATTGATAATCTCGTCCAGATCGGCCACAACGTTCAGGTTGGCAAAGGCTGTATTATTTGCGGTCAGGCCGGTATTGCCGGAAGCACGAAAATCGGGAACTACGTGGTTCTCGCGGGACAGGTCGGCTTGGCCGGTCATATCGAACTCGGCGATGGTGTACAGGTCGCAGCGCAATCCGGAGTCACGAACACGACCGCGCCGGGGGAGAAAATCGGCGGATCGCCAGCCGTGCCGATAAGAGAATTCCGCCGCCAGGTGGCTGCTATCAAGTCCCTGGGGCGACGTAACAAAGATCTGGAGAAATGATGGGCGCCGCAGATATTGAAGTCGGAACGGCTGTCGAAACCGATATCGACGTGAACCGGGTGATGGAGCTTATTCCGCACCGGTATCCGTTTCTGATGGTGGACAAGATCGAGGAAATCGAACTCGGCGTGAAAGCGGTCGGGGTCAAGAATGTCTCGATCAACGAGAATTTTTTCCAGGGTCATTTCCCAACCCGTCCGGTTTTTCCGGGTGTCCTGATCATCGAAGCGATGGCGCAAACCGCCGGTTGCCTTGTCGTGGCCACTCTGGGCAAGGAAGCGGAAGGAAAGCTGGTCTATTTCATGACCATCGACGATGCCCGTTTCCGCAAGCCCGTGGTGCCTGGCGACCAGATCAAGATCCACGTGGAGAAAGCCAGAAATCGGGGACCGGTCTGGAAATTCACAGGTGCGGCAAAAGTCGACGATGTACTGGTCGCCGAGGCGACATTCTCTGCAATGATCGTGGATCAATAGAGGATGACATCGCAAGAGCGCAGCATCCACCCGACCGCGATTGTTGATAAAGCTGCAGAGATCGGCTCCGGAGTCGAGATCGGCCCGTATTGCGTCATCGGCCCGAACGTCGTTCTGGGAGACAGCTGCCGCCTGCATGCTCATGTAGTCCTTGATGGCCGGACCCGCATCGGGGCGGAGACCGAGATCTTTCCGTTTGCTTCCATCGGGCAGGTTCCCCAGGACCTGAAGTATGGCGGAGAGCCGTCCGAGCTGGTGATCGGTGCGCGAAATGTGATCCGCGAGCATGTCACCATGAATATCGGCACCGAAGGCGGCGGAATGATGACCAGGGTGGGAGACGGCTGCCTGTTCATGGCCGCTTCTCACGTGGCCCACGACTGCATCGTCGGTGACAATGTCATCCTGGCAAACAATGCGACGCTGGCAGGGCATGTGACTGTCGGCGAGTTCGCCATCCTCGGCGGGCTCAGCGCCGCGCGGCAATTCGTGCGCATTGGCAAGCACGCCATGATCGGCGGCCTCACTGGCGTCGAGAACGATGTGATCCCGTTCGGGACCGTGATGGGCGACCGTGCGCGGCTGTCCGGACTTAACCTGATTGGCCTGAAGCGTCGGGGCTTTACTCAGGAGCAGATCGCCGAGTTGCGCAAGGCCTACAGGTTGCTGTTCGCGGACGAAGGGACGTTCCAGGAACGTGTGGACTCCGTTGCACGTGAATTCGGCGATCACGAAGCCGTGGCGGATATCATCGATTTCATCCGCGCTACCAGCAGTCGCGGTGCAATCTGCCAGCCTGGCAGGACCTGAGACCGGATATGCCGAAGCTTGGAATTCTCGCTGGCGGCGGGGTGCTGCCTCGCCGTATTGCTGAACGTCGGCTCAGCGACGGTGACGGTGTCTTCGTAATCGCCTTCGAAGGGCAAACGGATCAGGCGACCGTTGAAGGCCTCGATCATGCCTGGGTGCGTCTGGGGGCCACGAGTACCACTCTGCAGCAACTGAAGCAGGCGTCCGTCGAGGAAGTCGTGCTGGCCGGCCCGATGCGCAGGCCGGCATTCTCGGACATGTCTCTCGATATGCGGTCGGCCAAGATGCTGGCCCGCGCCGGGCGCAAGGCATTTGGCGACGATGGTTTGCTCTCCGTCATTATCGAAGAACTCGAAAGCGATGGTTTCCGAGTGGTTGGGATCGATGATGTGCTCGGCGGCTACCTGATGCCGGCAGGTGCGATTACTCAACATGTTCCCGACGAAGCCGCCGAGTTTGATATCGCACGCGGCAAGGCCGTTCTGGAAGCCCTGAGCCCGGCTGACGTCGGGCAGGCGGTCGTTGTCCAGGAAGGTCTGGTGCTGGCCGTGGAAGCTGTCGAAGGGACTGACGCGATGATTGCCCGGACCGCGGAGCTGAAGCGAGACAGTGCCGAAGGGCCGGTTCTGGTCAAAATGCGCAAGCGCGGCCAGGAACGCCGTGCGGATCTGCCGACAATCGGCCCAGATACGGTGCGTGGCGCTGCTGCCGCCGGATTTCGCGGAATTGCGGTTGAGGCCGGGGCGACCATTCTTGTCGACCGCGAGCTGGCAATTGACATCGCGAATCAAGCAGGTTTGTTCCTCGCGGGAATCGAAGGTCTTCGGGAATTGGAACTGTGACGGAGACTGCGGAGCGCACGCCGCTGGTTTATATCGTCGCCGGTGAAGCGTCAGGCGACGTGCTTGCGGCCGGCCTGATGAAATCGCTTAAAAAAATGACGGGCGGCCGGGTGCGTTTCGCCGGTGTTGGCGGAGATCGGATGGCGGCTGAAGGTCTGACCAGCCTTTTCCCCAATTCGGAAATGGCGGTGCTAGGGGTCTTCGAGGTCCTTCCGCATGCCCCGAATCTGCTTCGGCGCATCAGTCAGACCGTCGACGATATCCTGAAGCTGCAGCCGGATGTGCTGCTGACGGTCGATTCCAAGGGTTTCAACCTGCGTGTGCAGAAGCGACTCTTCAAGCGTCGTGCCGCGGGTCAGAACGTTCCCTTTCCGTTGCTGCATATGGTGGCTCCGACTGTCTGGGCCTGGCGGCCGGGTCGGGCGAAGACGATCTCGACGTTCCTCGATGAGCTGCTCGTCCTGTTTCCATTCGAGCCGCCATATTTTGAGGAGCATGGGCTCAAGACCACATTCGTCGGGCATCCGGCATCGGTGCAACCGGATGGCGACGGTGCCCGCCTGCGCGCACGAACCAGAATCCCGCCGAAGGTGCCGGTTCTTGGTGTTCTGCCGGGCAGCCGCGCGGGTGAAGTGCGCCGGTTGCTCCCCAGTTTCGGCGAGACCGTAAGGCGCCTGGCTCCGCGTTATCCTAATCTGCGTGTCGTGATTCCAACCGTTCCCGGCGTCGCGGACATGGTTCGGGAAGGGGTGAAATCCTGGCCCTTGCAGCCGGTCATTCTGGAAGATCCCGAAGATAAATATGACGCGTTCTCTGCCATGAATGCGGCGTTGGCAGCCTCCGGAACGGTCACTCTTGAGTTGGCGCTTGCGGGCGTTCCGACTGTTGTCGGCTACAAGGTCAATCCGCTCTCCGTGCCGATTGGACGGATGCTTGTCAACATGGACGCGGTGGTACTGGCGAACTGGATTTTGAAGCGGCCGGTCCAGCCGTTTTTCATGCAGAATAACTGCACGCCGGAGGCGCTGACCGTCGCCGTCGCTCGGCTGTTCGATGACAGCAAGGCGCGGGGGGACAGCATCGCCGCCGGACAGGCGCTGCGCGAGGTTCTCGGGACAGGTGACATTGCGCCGTCTGACAGGGCGGCCCTGGCTGTGGCGAAAGCGGCTGGCATTGCGGTTCCTGAGTTTCCTCAGCCGGCCTGAGTTACTTCAGTTGAATTGATAAGCGGGGCGTTACGCCTCGCGACCGCTAAAAGAGAACGGCGGCGCTTTCGCGCCGCCGCTTCAGATCCGAAAACCTGGATTTTAATCAGCGTTTGTCGAGCGGGACAAACGGACGCTCGGTCGGGCCAGTATAAAGCTGGCGCGGGCGGCCGATTTTTGCCTGCGGATCCTCGATGCTTTCCTTCCACTGCGCGACCCAGCCCGTGGTCCGGGCAACGGCGAACAGCACGGTGAACATGGAAGTCGGGAAGCCCATCGCTTTCAGCACGATGCCGGAATAGAAGTCGACGTTCGGGAACAGCTTGCGGTCCACGAAATACGGGTCTTCCAGCGCGATTTTCTCGAGCTCCATCGCCAGTTCCAGCAGGGGATCGTCGACGCCGAGGATTTCCAGCACCTCGTGACAGCTCTCCTGCATGACCTTGGCGCGCGGGTCGTAGTTCTTGTAGACCCGGTGACCGAAGCCCATCAGACGGAACGGATCGTCCTTGTCCTTCGCCTTTGCGATGTACTCCTTGATATTGTCCTTGTGGCCAATCTCGTTGAGCATCGTCAGCACGGCTTCGTTCGCGCCGCCATGTGCCGGGCCCCAGAGAGAGGCGATACCGGCTGCGATGCAGGCAAACGGGTTGGCGCCGGAGGAACCGGCCAGACGGACGGTCGAGGTCGACGCGTTCTGCTCATGATCGGCATGCAGGATGAACAGGCGGTCCATTGCCTTGGCCAGGACCGGGTTCATCTCGTATTCCTCGGCCGGGACCGAGAACATCATGTGCAGGAAGTTCTCGGCGTAGCCGAGGTTGTTTTTCGGATAATTGAACGGTTGGCCGATGGAGTATTTGTACGCCATGGCAGCCAGGGTCGGCATCTTCGCGATCAGACGGAAGGACGCCACCATGCGGGCGTGCTCGTCATTGATGTCCGTGGAATCGTGATAGAAGGCGGACAGTGCGCCGACCACACCGCAAAGGATGGCCATCGGGTGCGCATCCCGGCGGAAGCCGCGATAGAAGTTGCTGAGCTGCTCGTGCACCATCGTATGATAGGTCACGTCGTGATCGAACTTGGCCTTCTGTTCCTTGTTCGGCAGATCGCCGTTCAGCAGCAGATGGGCAACCTCGAGAAAGGAGCAGTTGGCAGCCAGATCTTCGATCCGATAGCCGCGATGCAGCAGAATGCCCTTGTCACCATCGATATAGGTCAGGCCGGACTCACAAGAGCCGGTCGAGGTGAAACCGGGATCATAGGTGAAGTGATCCGTCTGGGCGTAGAATTTACGGACATCGACCACGTTCGGGCCGACCGATGCGTGCAGGACTGGAAGGTCGTAGCTCTTGCCGGTCTGATTATCGGTGAGTGTAAAGCTGCCGGTGTTTGATTTAGTCATCCTGAGCTTCCCTTAGTTCTTGTTGGGCGGCTGCCCCGCATTCCCCCTGGGGCACATTTGGGGCAACGTGCCGCTTAATCGCGGCGGATATTAGTCTCTATTGTGCAGTGCCGCAAACCGCCTTGAGCCGGGCCAAGGTTTCTGCGCGTTCCAGAACGGCGGCAACCTCGAAGATGCCCGGCGAAACAGTTGATCCCGTTAGCGCAGCGCGCAGCGGTTGGGCAAGTTTTCCGAGTTTGATATCGGCTTTTTCGGCGACGGTGCGGACGGCTTGCTCAATGGCTTCCTCGTTCCACTCCGGAATCGCTTCGAGATCGGCGGTGAGAGCTGCAAGGTGGCTAAGAGCTTCTTCCGTTAGAAGATTTCTGGCCTTTCCCGTGAAAGTCAATGGCACGGCCGCAGTATAGAACGCGGCATTCTCGGTCAGCTCAACCGTGGTTTTAGCGCGTTGTTTAAGGCCGTTCATGCCTTTGAGAATCCGGCTGCGGCCTACCTCGTCGACGTCGCCGAGACCGGCGATGACGAGTCCGGTCAGCCGTTTGTCATCGGCTTCGCGGATATAATGGCCATTCAGATTTTCCAGTTTGGCAAGATCGAAACGGGATGGAGAGCGGCCGACGGCTTCCAGCGTGAACCATTCAATGGCCTGCGCGGAGGAGATGATCTCATCGTCGCCGTGACCCCAGCCAAGGCGAAGCAGATAATTGTTCACGGTTTCCGGCAGATAGCCCATCTCCCGGTAGGCATCCACGCCGAGCGCGCCGTGACGCTTTGACAGCTTGCCGCCGTCAGCACCGTGAATCAGCGGGATATGGCCGAATTCAGGCACGTCCCAATCCATCGCGCGGTAAAGCGCGGCCTGGCGGAACGCGTTGTTCAGGTGATCGTCGCCTCGCAGCACGTGGGTGATTCCCATATCGTGATCGTCGACGACGACTGAAAGCATATAGGTCGGGGTGCCGTCGCCGCGCAGCAGCACGAAATCGTCAAGTTGCTGGTTCTGAACTGTGACTTCGCCCTGGATATGGTCGGCCAGCGTGGTTTCGCCCTCGAGCGGCGCCTTCAGGCGTACGACCGGATCGACGCCCTTGGGGGCTTCAGACGGATCGCGGTCGCGCCACATGCCGTTGTACCGCATCGGTTTTCCGGCCGCCTTCGCCTCTTCGCGCATGGTCTGGAGTTCTTCCGGGGTGCAGTAGCAGTAATAGGCCCGGCCCTTGGCGACCAATTCCTTGGCCACTTCCGCATGACGCTCCAGTTGGGCTGACTGATAGACCGGCTCCTCGTCGCCAAGCAGGCCTAGCCACGCGAGACCGTCGAAGATCGCCTGCACCGCTTCGGGTGTGGAGCGTGCCTTGTCTGTATCCTCGATCCGGACCAGATATTTTCCGCCCGTGTGCCGCGCATAGAGCCAGTTATAGAGCGCGGTCCTTGCGCCACCGATATGCAGGAAACCGGTTGGCGACGGGGCAAAACGCGTTACGACGGACATGGAGCTGTTTCTCGTGATTTTGTTGGGCAAAGGGTGAGCCCCCGCCATCTCGGCCTGTGGGCGCGGGGCTATGTAGCACATTGACCGGTGCAGTGCGAGATTGGACAGCGACGGGAGCTGTCTTGCGTCGGGGGCTTCGGGGCGCGCAGGACTGGCTGGCAGGCGTCGTGGCGGAAAACCGGCCGCGTGCCGGGCTATGGCTGCCCGTTGCGTTCGGCGCCGGTATTTTCAGCTATTTCGAGCTGCTCACTGAGCCGCCTCTCTATGTGGGCCCGGCGCTGTTTGGTTTCCTTGTGCTGCTGCTGGCGATCACAAGGCGCTCCATGGTTTTCGTCTTTTGTCTGATACCCTTGCTGGCTGCTGTCGCCGGATTTTCGGCAGCGCAATTAAGGACATGGCAGGTCGCCGCCCCGGTACTGAAGCGGGAAACCGCGGTTTCTCTCACCGGGATGGTGGAGGAAGTCCGGGTCACCTCACGGGGGGAGCGGTTGATCGTCCGTGTGGAGCAGTTTGGCCGGATCGGGCTGGAAGACCGGCCTGGCCGGGTGAGGCTGCTTTTGCTGAAACGGGACAGCGCGCCGCCGGCTGGCTCGCGGATCACGGTCTTTGGGCGTTTCAGACCGCCGCCTCCGCCGGTCGCTCCCCATGCCTACGATTTTCAGAGGGCACTCTATTTTGGAGGAATCGGCGCTGTCGGCTTTGCCCTTGGGCCGGTGACCGTGGAGGCGGCGGGGGAGGTACCCCTGTCTGGCCGGCTATCGGCTCTTCGCAGTAATCTTTCGGAGCGAATCAGATCCCGGCTTCCGGGAGATACCGGTGCGCTTGCCGCCGCGCTTCTTGTTGGGGACCGGGACTGGATCTCCGAGAATGCGACAGAGGCCATGCGCGATGCGGGGATCGCCCATCTGCTCGCCATCTCCGGGTTGCATATGGGGCTGGTTGCAGGGTGCGTGTTCTTCTTCATCCGCCTGCTGTTGAGCCTCCACCCAGCGATAGCGCTGCGCTGGCCAACAAGACGAATGGCAGCGACGGGCGCGATCCTGTTCGCGACGGTCTATCTGTTGTTGTCCGGCGCGTCCGTGCCGACGCAGCGCGCCTATGTCATGACAGTGGTCGTGCTGATCGGGGTTGTGATCGGCCGGCGGGCAATTTCCATGCGCCTGATTGCCTCCGCCGCCGCGATCATCATGGCGGCGCGTCCCGAATATGTCCTGGGCGCCAGCTTCCAGTTGTCGTTCGCCGCAGTAATTTGCCTCGTTGCCATCTACGAGACCGGAACGTGGAGCAGGTATCCGGCGCGTGGCCATCTGTTTGGCGGTTTTACCCGGCATGTCGGGTTGCTTGCCCTGAGTTCCTTTGTTGCCTCAAGCGCCACATTGCCGCTGGCGCTCTATCACTTTCAGAAAGCCGCTCTTTACGGCGTTGTGACCAACTTGCTTGCTGTTCCGGCCGCCAGCCTCTGGATTATGCCGTTCGGTGCGGCGGCGCTGATCCTGATGCCATTCGGACTGGAGGGGCTGGCGCTGGTGCCGATGGGCTGGGGGATAGACAGCGTGCTGCATCTCGCCAGGATCGTGCAGGGCTGGCCGTATGCGACACACGCTGTTGCGGCGGCTCCAGGGTGGGTCATCGGCCTCACGGCCTTCTCGGGGCTTTGGTTGTGCCTGTTGCGTGGCCGTATACGGTTTGGTGCCGTTCCGGTTCTTGTTGTTTGCCTGGGCGTTCTTGTGGCGTCTCCCTGGGTTCCGCCGACATTGGTCATAGCGGACCGGGCCAAGATGGTCGGTGTGTTTTCCGGGGCGGGGATAGTCTCGACGTCGAGGCATTCGGGGTTTGCTGTCGGCGTCTGGCGTCGTCGTGCGGGAGTACTGGACGCGCAGGGAGATGAGCCGGCCGGGCCATTCCGGTTCCATTGCGACAGCCTGGGCTGCGCGGTGGACGCGCCACGGATCGGTTCTGTTGCCTGGTCTTCCGATGCGCAATCTCTTGCGGAGGATTGCCGGCGGGCGGACATTCTTGTGACCCGGGTCAGAGTGCCGGATATCTGCCCGATGCCGCGCCTGATCCTTGGGCCAAAGCAAATCAGGGCTGGTGGCTCTATTGCGATCTGGCTGGATAAACCGGTGCCAAAAGTTGTATACTCAAGGCACATACAGGGAAACAGGCCCTGGTCGCGCGGGATGGCGCGTAGCCGCAATAAAACAAATTGAATTTTAGTGCGAAAAAAGCGATAACTTTACATAAATTCAATGAGCCTGTTTCGTAGACTGCGATTTACAGAAGGGTGAAGCGCTGGTGTCGGATACTTTGAAAAAACGAGCCCTGAACATTCTGGCTGATTCGGTATCTGATGTTGTTGGCACCAAGAACCTTGCCTATATCGCAATCAAGAAAGCTTCCGACGAAGAAGGCAACGATGCCCGTCAGGAATGGGCAACGTCAGTATTCGATCAGATTCCGCTGACCAATCGTCGCGAGATCAAGAGCGTAGCGATCAACAAGGCACAGGAAGAACGTCGTCACGTTCTTTCCGTCCGGGCACGCAACAAGCCGAAGGCAGAAGTGAAAATTGCCGATCTCGGTGTGATCTGGGGCGCGAACGCCGGCTAGTCGCCGGACTTAATATTTCCGCATCAAGCCGACAAGACTGCCCTGGATCCGTACCTGGTCCGGGCCGAATATGCGCGTCTCGTAATTCGGGTTGGCAGGCTCCAGAGCGATTGCATGTCCGCGTCGACGCAGACGTTTCAGTGTCACTTCGTGCTCATCGACAAGGGCGACAACGATACTGCCATTATCGGCGGTATCGCCACGCTTGATGATCACGGTATCGCCGTCGAGAATGCCGGCATCGACCATGGAATCGCCCGACACTTCAAGAGCGTAATGATCTCCCGCCCTGATCATGGAACCCGGAATGCCAACGCGGGCACTATTGTCCCGCAGCGCTTCTATCGGTGTGCCGGCGGCGATCCGTCCCAGCATGGGAAGGTCGATCATTTCCTCATCCGAATGAGTGGCCTCCTCCGGAGCAGGGGGGGCCGTTTCCTCATCATCGCGCGAGGCCCGAGTAAAATTCCCCGGAATGACATTCGGGGTAAACCCGCGGCTGGCAGGACGGTCCAGTGCGGCCGGATGCGTTACGCTCGGCTGAGCCAGAACCGTCGCGCTTGAATCGGGCGTGCGCAGTATTTCAAGCGCCCGGGCCCGATGCGGCAGGCGGCGGATGAAACCGCGTTCCTCCAGCGCTGTGATCAGCCGATGGATGCCGGACTTTGATTTCAGGTCGAGTGCATCCTTCATTTCATCGAAGGAGGGGGAGACACCGTCCTCTTCCAGCCGTTTCTGGATGAAGAGCAACAGTTGGTGCTGCTTTTTCGTGAGCATCAGGGACTCCCGCACTGGTTCCGTAAAGAACAAAAGATAAACATTTAAATGTTCTACTTTGGTTCTTGTCTGGCGTCAAGCCTCTGATCAAGCGGGGAGATCAGATTGAAACGGTACCGATGCCGAGGGGGAGAACGTCGACTTTGGTGCCGGCTGGAAGCGCTGCGCCGTGCGGCGGGCGGATCAGCAGACAGTTCGCATCGGCCAGCAGGGCCAGCATGGAGCTGTCCTGGCGCTCGAAGATCTCGACCACGGCCTCGCCGTTTTCGTCCAGATGATACGTCGCGCGCAGATAGTCCTGACGCCGGTCGTTTTCCTTGAGCGGCATGGCAAGACGTGCCTTCAGGGTGCGGTTGTCCTGTTCGGTCCTGCCAAGCATGGCGGAGATAGCTGGTCGCAGGAATACCGTGCCGCAGACGATTGTGGAAACCGGGTTGCCCGGCAGGCCCAGCATCGGTGTATCGCCGATATGGCCGAAGATCAGCGGTTTGCCGGGCCGCATGGCGATCTTCCAGAAATCAAGCTCGAGCCCGCCGGGTCCGAAACTGTCGCTGCCCAGTGCATGTCGGACGAGATCGTGCTCGCCGACGGAGGCGCCGCCGGTCGTGATCAGAATGTCGGCGCCTTTGGCGCCGCGCACCATGGCTTGAATGCCTTCCACCGTGTCGGGCGCAATACCGAGGATGGTTGGCTCGCCGCCGCAGGCCCGGACCAGTGCGGCGAGCGCATAGCTGTTCGAGCTGACGATCTTGTTCGGCCCTGTCGGATCCCCCGGCCGGATGATCTCGTCGCCGGTTGGCAGGATGGCAACGCGCGGTTTCCGGCGCACTTCGATCCAGGGTACGTTCATTGCGGCGGCCATGCCGATATCCCGCGCGGTCAGCACGCGTCCGGTCTTGATCCGGACATCGCCCTCGCGGAAGTCGAGACCGGCCGGGCGCACATAGGCGCCGGTTTTCGTCGCTTCGGTGATCTCGAGAGTGGCGCCGTCTTCTTCCGCGCTGGCCTTCACGTCTTCCTGGATGACGATGGTATCGGCACCGTCAGGTATCGCGCCGCCGGTGAAGATGCGGACCGCCTCGCCAGGGCCGACAGTGCCGTCGAAGATATGACCGGCGGGGGCCGTCCCGATCCGTTTCAATTTGGCGCCCGCTTCGGCGACATCCGCACCGCGCACGGCGTAGCCGTCCATAGCGGAGACCGCTTCCGGCGGCTGGGTGCGGCGCGCGGCGATATTGGCAGCAGCGGTACGCCCGTGTGCGTCCGTCAGAGGGACTTCCTCGGCCGGCATGAGCGGCATCGCGGAGAGGATGCGGCTCAGCGCCTCCTCGACCGGCAACAGGTCACTTGCCATGCCAGTCTCCGGATTTGCCGCCGGCCTTGTGAATGAGCCGGATGTTTTCGAGCTTCATGCCCCGGTCCACAGCCTTGCACATGTCATAGACGGTGAGGGCGGCAATGCTGACGGCGGTGAGTGCCTCCATCTCGACACCGGTGCGGCCCTTCAGCTTGCAGGTCGCGCTGATATCGACCGCATTGCGGTCCGTATCGCAGGACAGCTCGACCTTGACCGAAGTGAGGGCGAGTGGATGGCAGAGCGGGATCAGGTCCGGGGTCTTCTTGGCGCCCATGATCCCGGCAAGGCGGGCGACGGAGAGCACGTCGCCCTTTTTCACGCCGCCATCGACGATCAGTTTCATCGTCGCCGGATCCATGGTCACCGTACCGGCCGCCGTGGCGGTGCGCTCCGTGATTTCCTTGTCGCCGACATCGACCATGGCGGCATTGCCGCGCTCGTCGAAATGGGTCAATTCGCTCATCTTCTGTTCCGTATGCCTTTAGGGGGCCGGGCGCTCAGGCAACTGCCGGCACTGGATCGTTCAGCAGGATTGCAGTGGCGCGCCGAACATCCTCCTGCCGCATCAGGCTTTCGCCGACCAGAAAGCAGCGGGCGCCAACTGCAGCCATGCGGGCTAGGTCGGCCGGCTCATTGAGACCGCTTTCTGATATCAAAAGCCGGTCCGAGGGTACCCGCGCGGCCAGTTCTTCGGTCGTCGCGATGTCCGTCACCATGGTCTTCAGGTTCCGGTTGTTGATTCCGATCAGCGGTGACTTCAGCGCCAGCGCCCGGTCGAGCTCGGCGCCGTCATGCACCTCGATCAGCACGTCCATGCCGAGCTCCATTGCCAGCGCCTCAAGGTCCGCCGCCTGCGCGTCTTCCAGCGCAGCCATGATCAGCAGGATGCAATCGGCACCCAGCGCGCGGGACTCCCAGATCTGGTAAGGGTCGAGCATGAAGTCCTTGCGCAGGACCGGAAGTGTGACCGTGTTCCGGGCAGCGATCAGATAGTCGTCATGGCCCTGGAAATAGGGCATATCGGTCAGCACGGAGAGACAGGTGGCGCCGCCACCTGCATAGGCTTCCGCGAGGCGCGGGGGATCGAAATCGGCGCGGATCAGTCCTTTGCTGGGAGAGGCTTTCTTGACCTCCGCGATCAGTCCGTAGCCGACCCGGGAAGCCCTCTTCAGGGCAGAGCCGAAACCGCGGGGCGCCGAAGCCTCGTCGACGCGTGCCTTCAGCTTTCCTACCGGTCTCCCGGCCTTGCAGGTCGCGACGTACGCGCGCTTGTCCGCGCAGATCTTTGCGAGGATGTCAGTCATGGGCTACCGCCTCGTTGAGGGAATTTGTGACTTTGATGAGTGCCTCGAGTTTGGCCAGTGCCTTGCCGCTGTCGATGGACTCGGCAGCCAGGGCGACACCGTCTTTCAGATTGGAGACCCTCTCGGATACCATCAGAGCGGCTGCGGTATTGAACAGCACAACGTCGCGATAGGCGCCGGGCTGACCTTCCAGAAGGGCGCGCAGAGCCTTCGCGTTTTCTTCCGGGGCACCGCCCTTGAGATCTTCCGGCTTGGCCAGCGGCAGGCCGGCATCTTCGGGCGAGATCTCGAAGGAGCGGACCTCGCCGTCTTCCAGCGCAGAGACATAAGTCGGGCCGGTCGTGGTGATCTCATCGAGACCGTCGGAGCCGTGCACGACCCAGGCCCGTTCGGAGCCAAGTTTGCCGAGCACTTGCGCCACCGGCTCCACCCATTCGCGGGCAAAGACACCGACAAGCTGGCGCTTCACGAAGGCCGGATTGGAGAGCGGGCCGAGCAGGTTGAAGATCGTCCGCGTGCCCAGTTCGACGCGGGTGCCGCCGACATGGCGCATGGAGGAATGATGACGGGGAGCCATCAGGAAGCAGATACCTGTTTCGTTGATGGCCTTCTGCACCAGGCTCATGTCGCACTCGTTGTTGATCCCGAGCGCGCTCAGCACGTCGGCAGCTCCGGTGCGGGAGGAAAGGGCGCGGTTGCCGTGCTTCGCGACTGGCTGACCCGTACCGGCCAGCACGAAGGCACTGGCGGAGGAGATGTTGTAGGTCTTCGCGCCGTCGCCGCCGGTGCCGACCGTATCCATGGCGTTGGCAGGCGCGCTGATGCGAAGTGCCTTCGCTCGCATCGCCTTCGCGGCGCCGGTGATTTCCTCGACGGTTTCGCCCCGGACACGGAGCGCCATCAGAAAGCCACCCATTTGAGCCGGTGTGGCGTTGCCCGACATGATGATATCGAAGGCTGCCTGTGCCTGTGCTTCCGACAGCGAAGCGCCAGTCGCCACGTGCCCGATGAGCGACTTCATGTCCTGGATGTCGCCGGTCATGTCCCGGTTTTCCGCAATTCTGATTCAAGCTGTTCCAGCGGCTTCAGCGGCTCGACATTGACGCCGGAGATCCGCAAGAAGTTCTGCAGGAGTTTGTGTCCATGCTCAGAGGCGATGCTTTCCGGATGGAACTGGACGCCATGGATCGGCAACTCGCGATGCTGCAGCCCCATGATCATGCCGTCCTCGGTCTCGGCGGTAATTTCGAGACAGTCCGGCAAGGTCGCCCGGTCGACGACCAGCGAGTGATAGCGGGTCGCATCGAACGGACTTGGCAGGTCCTGGAAAACGCCTTTATTCGTATGGGTGACAGCGCTGATCTTGCCGTGCATCGGTACCGGACCGCGGGTGATCTTGCCGCCAAAGGCCTGTCCGATAGACTGTAGCCCGAGGCAAACACCGAACACGGGAACCTTTCCGGCGGCGCGCTCGATCAGCTCCAGGCAGATGCCTGCACTGTCCGGATCGCGCGGGCCCGGCGACAGCACAATGCCTTGCGGGTTCAGTGCCATCACCTCGTCGGTGCTGATCTGGTCGTTACGGTGTACAACTACCTCCACGCCCAGCGACCCGAGGAAGTGCCAGAGGTTGTAGGTAAAGCTGTCGTAATTGTCGATAAGTATGAACATTTTCAGACTTTTATCGAATTGTGTTGAAGTAAGATCGGAGGCTCTTCTAGTGTTTATAGCAAGCCTCCGCACGAGCGAATAGAGACTGCCCCGGCAGGCGTGGCTTGGCAAACCCTTTTGGGACCGGTTTATGGCGCGGAAACGCAAAGACAAAATCAGGATCAACAGACTGGTTCTCGCGGCTGGCGGAGGGGCCTTCGTGCTGGCCGTGTTCGGCGTCGGTCTCTGGGCTGGCATGCAGTTCGGTGCCGAGCCGGCCATTCAAATGCCGTCTGACGGTGCGGCGCCGGCACGTAAGATGGTGGCACTCCCGGCGCCTGCCGGACCCAAACCGCTGGAACAGGCCGCGCTCGACCGGCTGATTGCCAAAGTCGCGGAACCAGTGCCGGAAGAGGCTGCGAAACCCGCGCCCGCGATTATCCCTCCCGAAGTGGACTTGCCAGTTCCGGACCTGATGCCCGCAAAGACACCCGCCTGGGTCCGGAACGCGGTTGCTTACAAGGCAGAGGCCGGTAAGCCGATGATCGCGCTGGTGATCGACGATGTCGGGATCGACCGGCGGCGCTCGGATGCTGTGGTCGCCCTGCCGGCGCCGTTGACGCTGTCCTTCCTGACCTATGGCCAGGATCTGGACAGTCAAACCTCATCGGCCCGGGCCCGGGGGCACGAGCTCATGGTGCATGTGCCGATGCAGCCGAAGAGCGCGGACGCAGATCCCGGCCCGAAAGTGCTCCGGGTGCGGGACACACAGCTGCAACTCGCCGAAAAGCTCGAATGGGGGCTTGCGAGATTCAACGGATATGTCGGCGTCAATAACCACATGGGCAGCCGTTTCACCTCGGACCGGGCCGGTATGCAGGCCGTGATGGCGGCCCTGGGTAGCCGAGGTCTGTTCTTTCTCGATTCGGTGACCGCACCGGATAGTGCCGGGGTAAGCACGGCGCGCGCGGCCGGAGTGCCGGTGCTGACCCGCGACGTCTTCCTGGATAACGAGGACACGCCAGAGGAAGTCCGGTATCGTCTGGAGCAGGTAGAGAAAATTGCGCTTCGGACCGGTACCGCTATCGCTATCGGGCATCCGCACGATGCGACGATCACCGTACTCCGGGACTGGATTCCGGATGCAATCACCCGCGGTTTTGCAATCGTTCCGGTTTCCGCTCTTGTCCGCAGGCGCTATCCGGCGCTATGGGAACAGGCGGGACGTTCTTGACCCATTGAAAAGGGGCCGATCATGGTCGATTGGACATTCGAGGGCTTTGAAAGCCTTTCATGCGCCGATCTCTATGACATTTTGAGGCAGCGCCAGGATATTTTCGTCCTTGAGCAGAGATGCTTCTATCCGGATATCGACGGCAAGGACCATCTGGCCCGGCACCTGATCGGGCGCGCCGAGGACGGAACCTTCCTCGCCTATCTGCGCATTCTCGGCCCGGGGGACTATTATGATGAGCCGGCGCTGGGCCGTGTCCTGGTAACGCCAGAGGCTCGCGGCAGGGGCTTGGCGCGCAAACTGATGGACGAGGGCCACGCCCGCGCCCAGGCGCTATACGGCGATGTCCCGATCCGGCTCAACGCGCAGGCATACCTCAAGGATTTTTACCTGAGCGTCGGATACGAAATCATCCGCGGTCCCTATGACGAGGACGGCATCCCGCATTACGAGATGCTGAAAGCGGCCTGAGAGTTTTTCGGGAATAGATTCCGATTTTGCTGGCACGGCAACGGCGCAGCCGGACAGTCTTGTCGAGACAGATCTTCAGATTGCAATGGCCGCTCCGTCCCGGCGGGAATCCGCGGCACCTGAGAGGGCGCCGCTTTTCGGATCGCGGCGGATCGCATGCATGCCGCCGCACTGCATCGAGAAGGGTGTCGTCATCTCAATCTCATGACCGCGCCGTTTCAACTCCTCGATTACCGGCTCCTCCACGCGTGCTTCGAGGGCGACCTTGGCACCGTCCCAAAGCCGGGCGCGAGGGGCATCAATGGCGGCCTGAAGGTCGAGGCCGAAATCGAGATGATGGACCATGGCCTGCGCCTGGGTTTGCAGGATGCCGTAGCTTCCGGGAGTGCCGAGCGCGAGGACGGCGTCGCCATCCTTGAGCGAGATGGAGGGAGCGAGGCACATCCCGAAACGCTGCCCACCGACAAGGCGGTTCGGTGAGTCCGGGTGAAGGTCGCCCCAGTTCATGAAGTTGTTCATGGTCACGCCCGTCCCCGGAATGACGACACCAGAGCCGAACATGGATCCAAGGCTTTGGGTCAGGCATACCGCGTTTCCGTCGCGGTCCATGGCGGAAAAGGATGTCGTGTGTTCGCGCAGCTCCACGCCCCCGGGCAGAGCGCCGTCGGCGAATTGTTCCGTGCGTCCGATGATCGGTGCTGGGTCGAGGAGGCGCTCGCGCAGAGCGGCGATATAGCGCTCGCTCAGCAGTTCCGCGACACGCTCCGGCGTGCATTTATTGTTGCGGATACGGGTTTCTGCCGCCAAACGGACGGCCCGGAAAACCATATCCAGATGGTCCGCCGAAAGATGCTCCTTGGCACCGATATCGAAGCCGTCGAGCAATTTCAGGGTCAGCAGGAATTGAAAGGATTCGGCAGGCGGCGGCGGCACGTGAACGTCGAGCCCCCGATAATTCGTGACCACCGGCTCTTCCCAGACCGGCGCGACGGCGGCGAGGTCACCCTCCGACATGCAGCCGCCGAGCGATTTAAGATGCGCGATCATCTTTCGGCCTAGGGGGCCGTCATAGAGATAGGAAGGTCCCTCTGAGGCGATGGCTTCCAGCGTTTCCGCGAGGTCCGGTTGCTTCAGGACGGCATTGAGGGTGGCGTTGTCGGTAGGATCGATATAGGTCGAGAGCCATTCCGGCTGCATCGCTCTCGGACGGCTGACGCGCACCATTTCGACGAAGAATGGCGAGACCGGGATGCCCTGCCGCGCATGCCTGATCGCCGGCGCCAGGAGGGTGCTCAACGGAAGTGTGCCGAGTTCCGAGGCCAACGTGCACCAGCCGGCGAGATTGCCCGGTGTTCCACTTGCATTTGCCCCGTCCCGGATGTCGAGGCTGTCCAGTTTACCGGCATCGAATGCGGACGGCACCGGCGGGTGGAAATCGAGAACGCGGACTTTCCGTTCCTTGGCCGAGAACACGGTTGCGCAACCGAGTCCGGCAAGGCCGGACATGAAAGGTTCGGCAACGTTGAGTACTGCGGCGGTGGCGACGATGGCATCGAATGCATTGCCGCCGGCCTCCAGCATCTTGGCACCTGCCGCCGAGGCCAGCGGGTGGGCGGAAGAGACCATTCCGCCAACCGCACGCACTGTCGGTCGGCCGTGTGAATAGGCGGCGACACCCATCGAAATTCCCCCATTGAATTGAAGAGAGGCGAGCAGGACACCCGCATCTTGCGTGAGCCGCAGAACACGACTGGAGTGAGGATGCAGGTGAGGAAAGCGTGGATCAATCCAAAATGCGGTTCTGCGAGTGAAGGAGGCCGGTAATAGCGTTTTGTGGACCCTTTGATGGGGACAATATCATGCATTGTGAGAGCTGAAGGACGGCGATGGTTTGCTCCGTTTCTTATTGGTCCTTTAAGAGCTTCATGAGCGGTGAGAGACAGTTTTAAGCGATATCTCGGTTTACAATTAAGACGGGCATATTCCTTAAGTGCACGGGAATGGAGCGCATCTTTGGGGCACGGCGCAGGATCAAAAAAATCCACATGACCTAATTTTTATTTGTCTCGAGGTGAGTAATTTGATACTCAAATGCAATCAATAATAGAAATTATTGATTCTGTAATCCGGATTAATGCGCGATATCACTCGAAGATTGGAAACATGATGTTCGAATTGAAAAACTATGCTGGAGGGCTCGCTCTAGCGCTTGTCGCTAGTTTCGTCGCTACGGCTGATGCGAAGGCTGCTTGTACAGTCGCAGCCGGTCAAAACGTTACAAATACTCAGAAGGCGTGGCCGGGAAATGCCTATCACGAAGCGCTCAGAAACGCTTATGCAGAAGATCGCTGTGAAATAACTCTCGATTTGCATACCGGCGGAGACGGATGCGGAACCAACTCCGGAACAAACCACATCACGGTAAAGACCTATACGTCTGGCAATAATTACAAACGCACTTACCATGTGTTCAATTACACAATGCAAGACGCGAATGGTGTAACCCGTCAGTGTTCTACCTATTAGAGTTCACCAAACAAAACGCCGCCCAATAGGGCGGCGTTTCTGTTTCCGGGAAAGCGTTGATCAAGCGTCCTGTTTACGCACGTCATCAGACTCGTCGATCGCCGCCTGCGCCGCCGCGAGGCGGGCGATCGGGACCCGGTAGGGAGAGCAGGAGACGTAAGTCAGGCCGACTTCGTGGCAGAACCGGACCGACGCCGGGTCACCGCCATGTTCGCCGCAGATCCCCATCTTCAGGTCCGGGCGGGTCTTCTTGCCTTTTTCGGCGCCCATGCGCACGAGGGCGCCGACGCCGTCCCGGTCAATGGTAATGAACGGATCGGCCGGCAGCAGACCGCGATGCAGGTATTCCTCGATGAAGGAGCCAGCATCGTCACGGGAGAAGCCGAATGTGGTCTGGGTCAGATCGTTTGTTCCGAAGCTGAAGAATTCGGCCGTCTCGGCGATCTCGTCAGCCACCAGACAGGCGCGCGGCAACTCGATCATGGTGCCGACCATGTATTCGAAGTCTTCGCCGGTTTCCTTTTTTACAGCGTCCGCGATGCGGCGGACGATCACGGCCTGATCGTCCATTTCAGCCTTGGTGCCGACCAGCGGGATCATCACTTCCGGAATGGCCTTGATGCCTTCCTTCTTAACCGCAACGACGGCTTCGAAAATGGCCCGGGCCTGCATTTCACAGAGTTCCGGATAGGTCACGCCGAGGCGGCAGCCGCGATGACCCAGCATCGGATTGGCTTCGTCGAGTTCCGCTTTTCTGATCTGCAGGGCACGTAGCGAGACACCGGCGGCATCGGCCACAGCCTGCATTTCCTCGTCCGTGTGCGGCAGGAATTCGTTCAGTGGCGGGTCCAGCAGGCGAATGGTTGCCGGCAGGCCGTTCATGATGCGGAAGAGGGCTGTGAAGTCCTCGCGCTGGTACGGCAGCAGCTTCGTGATGGCCGCACGGCGCGCTTCGGGATCGCGGGCCAGGATCATCTCGCGCATGTGCACGATCCGCTCCGGATCGAAGAACATGTGCTCTGTCCGTGACAGGCCGATACCTTCGGCGCCGAAATCGACGGCGGTCTGGGCATCCAGCGGGGTTTCCGCATTGGCCCGGACTCCGAGGGTGCGGAACTCGTCCACCCAGCCCATCAGCTCACCGAAATCGCCAGTCAACTCCGGCTTGATGGTGGCGACTTCGCCCTTCATCACTTCACCGGTGGTGCCGTCCAGGGTGATGATGTCACCTTCGACGAACTCGCGCCCGCCTGCCAGCATCACCTTGTTCTTGCCATCGACCTTGATCTCGCCCGCGCCGGAGACGCAGGGTGTGCCCATGCCGCGTGCCACGACGGCCGCGTGGGATGTCATGCCGCCACGCGTGGTCAGGATACCTTCGGCCACGTGCATGCCACCGATATCCTCGGGGCTGGTCTCGTTGCGGACCAGGACGACCTTCTTACCGGCCTTGACCCATTCTTCTGCCTCTTCGGCGGTGAACACGATCTGGCCACTGGCGGCACCGGGAGAGGCGGGCAGGCCGCGGCCGACAACATCGCGCGTGGCATTGGGGTCGAGGGTCGGGTGCAGCATCTGGTCGAGCTGGGCCGGGTCGATACGGCGCACGGCTTCGCGCTTGTCGATAAGGCCTTCACGCACCAAATCACAGGCGATTTTCAGGGCCGCCGCTGCAGTCCGTTTGCCGTTCCGGGTCTGCAGGATCCAGAGTCGGTTCTGTTGAACCGTGAACTCCATGTCCTGCATGTCAAGATAATGGGATTCAAGCTTGTCGCGGATCGCCACCAGTTCCTTGTAGACGTCCGGCTGGACCTCTTCCATGGAAGCAAGATCCCCGCCGCCTTCCTCGCGCTCTGCGATGGTGAGCGGCTGCGGCGTGCGAATACCGGCGACCACGTCCTCGCCCTGAGCGTTGACCAGAAACTCGCCATAGAAGCGGTTGTCGCCGGTCGAGGGATTGCGGGAGAAGCAGACGCCGGTCGAGCAATCCTCACCCATATTGCCGAACACCATGCTCTGCACGGAAACGGCGGTGCCCCAGGATTCCGGAATGTCATGCAGGCGGCGGTATGTATTCGCGCGCTGGTTCTTCCAGGAGCCGAACACGGCGCTGATCGCGCCCCAGAGCTGTTCCTTCGGATCTTCCGGGAAGTCCCGGCCCAGAACCTCCTTCACCCGCGCCTTGTACTCAGAGACGATGGTCTTCCAGTCGTCCGCCGACATTTCCGTGTCGAGGCTGTAGTCTTTCAGCTCTTTGTACTCTTCGAGGATTTCCTCGAAATTGTAGTGCTCCACCTCGAGCACGACGTCGCTGTACATCTGGATGAAGCGGCGGAAACTGTCATAGGCGAAACGCTCGTCGTTGGTCTCGCGGGCTAGGGCAGTAACGGTGGTATCGTTCAGGCCGAGATTGAGCACCGTGTCCATCATGCCTGGCATGGAGGCGCGGGCACCGGAGCGGACGGAAACCAGAAGCGGCTTCTGATCGGAGCCGAAGCCTCGTCCGAGGGCCGTTTCAACCGCTTTCAGGCCGGCTTCAACCTGGTCGGCAAGATCGCTTGGGTAGGTCCGGCCATTGGCATAATAGTACGTGCAGACCTCGGTTGAGATCGTAAAGCCTGGGGGGACAGGCAGGTCGAGATTGGCCATCTCCGCCAGATTGGCGCCCTTGCCACCCAGAAGCTCCCGCAATTTGGCCGACCCGTCGGCCTTGCCTGCTCCGAAATTGTACACCCACTTAGCCAAGATCCGCTCTCCGAGTCATGGTTCCAGTGCCTAGCGCCCGGGCACTCGCACCCGGGGATATAGGCACCGTTTGATTGTTGCACCTGCGAAAGGTCCAACGGGGTCGGATGGTGTTTACTCAAAGAAATGCGTCGTTGGAAGGAAAGAGTCGCAGTCCGGAGCGGAATTTGACTCTTTCGTGACGCTGATTCTGTGAATCAGTGTGCCATCAGGACCGGAACGGTCAGATTTTCCAGAACATCGCGGGTGGTTCCCCCGAAAATATCCTCGCGGATACGGGTCCGGCTATAGGCACCCATAACCAGAATGTCGGGATTTGTGCTGGCGCAATGGGTCAGGATCGTATTCGCGATGCCGCCATTATCGGGAAGAACGACCTGCCGGGCGTCGATTCCGTGCCGCCGGAGATGGCGGAGAATGTCATGGCCGCCATCGGGCGGTGTGTCTTTCGGAACAACAGTAACGATATCGATCCGGCTCTTCGTTTCCAGGATCTGCATCGCATCCGTAAGGGCGCGGGCGGCCGGGCGGCTGCCGTCCCAGGCGACCACGGCGAATTCGTTGAAGGGCCGGTCTTCATACTTTTTCGGTACGACGATCACGGGTTTGCCGGAGAGCAGCACGATATCCTCGGGCCGGATTTCCGCCTTCACCCCGTTTGACGCGGTGAATTGACCGACAAGCAGGATATCGAAATATCGGGAGCCTTTCGCCAGAACCCGGTTCGGCTCACCCTGTTCCGCGATCCAGTCCCCTTTGCTGGTATAGCCGAGGTCTACCAGTTCTTTCCGGAATTGCGCCTCGATGCCGGAGACGCTGTCCTGTTCCGCCTTTTGCAGGGTTTCCAGGATGCTGTCCGGTATCCACTGGCGCGTCTGGTTATCCAGATGGAGCGGCGGGTTTACATGCAGCCCGGTGATGGACGCACCGTATTTGGCGGCCATACGCACCGCCAGCCGGAGCGCAGCATTACTGTTGGCCGTGCCGTTGTAGGCAACGGCCAGATCCTTGATTGCCATTCGTTCCTCCCATGGCCGCTTATTCCGCGGCTTCCACACTTTCCTGCACGGCCTCGATCTTGGCGGCGCAGAATTTGAACTCCGGAATCTTGCCCATCGGATCGAGCTGCGGATTGGTCAGCAGGTTGGCGGCCGCCTCCGCGAAGCAGAACGGGATGAAGATCATCCCTTCGGGAACGTCCACATCTTGCCGGGCTTTCAGGGCAACCGTGCCGCGCCGGGTGGTGACCCGAACATAATCGCCGGCCTGTACGTTCATCCGCTTCATGTCCCAGCGATTGAGGCCGGCAATGGCTTCAGGCTCCAGAGCATCGAGTGTCGCTGAACGCCGGGTCATGCTCCCGGTGTGCCAGTGCTCCAATAGGCGCCCAGTGGTGAGGATCATCGGATATTCCGCATCCGGCAACTCCGCCGGTGCCGTGACCTGGGCCGGGACGATCTTCGCGCGTCCGGATGCCGTCGGGAACCGGTCGCCGAAGATGATCGCGTTTCCGGGCTTGTCCGGCGCGTCACAGGGATAAGTAACCGCTTCCTCGCGTTCCAGCCGTTCCCAGGTGATGTTCTTCAGGGATGGCATGATCTCCGTCATCTCGGCGAAAATGTCGGAGGGGTGCTTGTAGTCCCAGTCCAGCCCGATGCGCTGCGCCAGTTCCTGCACCAACTCCCAGTCCTGCCGGGCCTGACCCGGTGCTGGAACCACGGGACGGGCGATTTGCACCTGACGGTTGGTATTGGTGAAGGTGCCCCACTTCTCCGCATGGGCGGATGCGGGCAGCACCACGTCGGCATGCCAGGCGGTCTCGGTCAGGAAGATATCCTGAACCACGAGATGCTCTAGCCGGGCGAGGGCTGCGCGGGCGTGGCTCTGGTCGGGGTCCGACATGGCCGGGTTTTCACCGAGGATATACATCGACTTGATCTCGTCGCGCAGGATGGCGTCGATGATCTCGACCACAGTGAGCCCCTTGACCGGCGGCAGGTCCGTTTTCCAGAACTCCTCATAGGCAGAGCGGATGCTGGGATCCTCGACGGACTTGTAGTCCGGGAAGACCATCGGGATCATGCCGGCATCGGAGGCGCCCTGCACATTGTTCTGGCCGCGCAGCGGATGTAGGCCGCTGCCGGGGCGGCCGATCTGGCCGGTGGTCAGGGCCAGCGCGATCAGGCAACGGGCATTGTCCGTGCCGTGGATATGCTGGGAGACACCCATGCCCCAGAAGATCAGCGACGCCGTTGATGTGGCGTAGAGCCGGGCGACGGAGCGGATGGTCTCGGCGGGAATACCGCAGATCTCTTCCATCTTCTCCGGTGCAAAATCCTTGATGCTGGATTTCAAAGCCTCGAAGCCCTCGGTGTTCGCGGCTACATATTGAACGTCGTAGAGGTTTTCCTCGACGATGGTGTGCAGCATGCCGTTCAGCAGGGCGACGTCGGAGCCGGGCTTGAACTGCAGAACCTTGGTTGCATGGCGGGCGAGACCGTTATTCTGGCCGCGCGGGTCCATGATGATCAGCTCCGCGCCCTTCTTGGCAGCAGCCTTCAGGAACGTCGCGGCGACTGGATGATTTTCTGCCGGGCGCGCACCGATGACGATAATGCAGTCGCTGTCCTCGGCGGCGGTGAAGGGAGCCGTCACGGCACCGGAATTCAGTCCTTCCATCAGGGCGGCGACCGAGGAGGCGTGGCAGAGCCGGGTGCAGTGATCGACATTGTTGGTGCCGAAACCCTGACGGATCAGCTTCTGGAAGACATAGGCTTCCTCATTCGAGCATTTCGCCGAGCCAAAACCGGCAAGCGCATCGCCGCCATCGCGGTCGATCACCTTTTTCAGGCCGGAGGCAGCGCGTTCCAGGGCTTCTTCCCAGGTCGCCTCGCGGAAATATTTGGAGACATCGCCGCGATCGATTTCCACGTCGCCGGCCTTCGGCGCATCGTCGCGCCGGATCAGCGGCACGGTCAGCCGGTCCGGGTGGTGGATGTAATCGAACCCGAAGCGGCCCTTTACGCAAAGCCGGTTGTTGTTGGCGGGGCCATCGCGGCCGTCGATCTGAAGGATCTTGTCGTCCTTCACATGCACGCGGGTCTGGCAGCCGACACCGCAATAGGGGCAGAGCGTGTCGACCACGCGGTCGGCGTACTCTGTCCGGGTTCCTGCTTTGTCGAGCAGGTTGGCTTCCATCAGCGCGCCGGTCGGGCAGGCCTGAACGCATTCGCCGCAGGCAACGCAGGTAGACTCGCCCATGCCCTCGTCGAAATCGAAGACGACCTTGGAGCCGTGCCCGCGATAGGCCATGCCGATGACGTCATTCACCTGGACTTCGCGACAGGCCCGGACGCAGAGATTGCAGTTGATGCAGGCGTCCAGATTGACCGTGATCGCGGAGTGGCTGAGATCCGCTTTCGGTCTGTCGATTCCGGGAAACCGGCTGGAGTCTCCTATTTCCATCTGGTCGACCCAGTTCCAGAATTTGGAATCCGGGTCATGACTGGTTTCGCGTTCCGGCTGATCGGCGATCAGCAGCTCGAAGACCATGTCGCGGGATTTCTTCGCTCGCTCGCTTGCCGTCTGCACTTTCATGCCCGGCGTCGGTGTGCGGACGCAGGAGGCGGTGAGGGTACGTTCGCCCTCTACCTCGACCATGCAGGCCCGGCAGTTGCCATCGGCCCGGTAGTCTTTCTCGGGCTGCCAGCACAGGTGCGGGATCTCGGTGCCGAGACGGTCCGCGACCTGCCAGATGGTTTCACCGGACAGCGCTTCGACAGTTTCGCCGTTCAACTCGAAAGAGATGCGATCGCTCATTTCAGGTCTCCCGGGAAAAATTTCATCACTGATCGGATCGGATTGGGTGCTGCCTGGCCGAGGCCGCAAATGGAGGCGTCCGCCATGACCGCGCTGAGTTCTTCAAGGAGGTCCGTGTCCCAGCTCGGCTGTTGCATCAGCTGGACGGCCTTCTCGGTGCCGTTGCGGCAGGGCGTGCACTGGCCGCAGCTTTCATCCTCGAAGAATTTCAGGAGGTTGAGCGCCACGTCCTTCATGTCGTCCTTGTCGGAAAGGATGACGACTGCATGGGAGCCGACGAAGGAACCGTGTTTCTCCAGTTGGCCGAAATCTAGCGGGATGTCGGCCATATCTTTCGGCAGGATGCCGCCGGACGGGCCGCCGGGCAGGTAGCCCTTGAAGCTGTGTCCGTCGGCCATGCCGCCGGAATGGTCCTCGATCAGCTCGCGTGCGGTGGTGCCGGCCGGAACCAGCTTCACGCCCGGGTTCTTCACCCGGCCGGAAACGGAATAGCTGCGTAGCCCCTTGCAGTCGTTCTTTCCCTGGTCCGCGAACCACTTGGCGCCGTTCTTCAGGATCTCGGGCACCCAGTAGAGCGTCTCGATATTATTTACCAGCGTCGGTCGGCCGAAAATGCCGTTGACCGAGACATAAGGCGGGCGGTGGCGTGGCAAGCCGCGTTTGCCCTCGATGGATTCGATCATTGCGGACTCTTCGCCGCAGATATAGGCGCCTGCGCCGCGTCGCAGAGTGATCTTGGTGTGTTTGGCGAGGCCCGCCGCCTCGACCGCGGCGATCTCCTTCAGAAGGATTTCGCGGGCAGCCGGATACTCGTCGCGAAGATATATAAAGACCTCTTCAGCCTCGACCACCCAGGCGCCGATCAGCATGCCTTCGAGGAACTGATGCGGGTTGCTTTCAAGAAACATCCTGTCCTTGAAGGTGCCGGGCTCGCCCTCGTCACCGTTGACGGCCATCAGGCGAGGACCTTCTTCGGCGCGCACGAAACTCCATTTCCGCCCGGTCGGGAAACCGGCGCCGCCCAGGCCACGCAGCCCACCGTCGGAAAGAGTCCCGATCACATCTTCGACAGTTCGCCTGCCGGATGTGCAGGTCTCCAGCGCGGCATAACCGCCATCCTGGCGATAGGCGTCGAAAGCCTTGAATTCCGGGATGTGCGGGTGCAGGTCACCGCTTTTGGCGACTTCAAATGCTTTTTCGGTCGTGCAGTTATCGACATGCCGGTGCCCGACTTCGGCAACCGGTGCGAGATCGCAGCGGCCCATGCAGGGCGCGCGCAGCACGCGAATGTCGGCATCAGCGTTAGCTTCAAGTTCTGAGATGAGTTGCTCAGCGCCTGCAAGGGCACAGCTCAGGGACTCACAGACCCGGATGGTAACAGGGGCAGGGCGCTCCTCGCCGTCGCGGACGATATCGAAATGCGCATAGAAGGACGCGACTTCGTAGATCTCCGACATGGGAATGCGCATCTCTGCGGCCAGTGCGTGCAGCAGGCCGGCGGGCAGGCATCCCTCACTGTCTTGTATCAGATGCAGATGCTCGATCAGCAGATCACGACGGCGTGGAAGGTCGCCGAGGATTGCCCGGACACGGTCCCGGTCGTCTTCTTCGAGGAACCGCCCTTTAGGCAGTGACGGGGCTTTACGTCGGCCCGAACCGGGATGGATCTTTTTCCCGACTTTCATCTGATTCATGGTCTTTGCGGCCTTCTTGTTGCTTCCTCGGCATATCCCGGACCCTTTTGACAGAATCCTGAGTCTCTCCCAATCGCGTCCTGTTGAACGCTATCGGCCAGTTCTTGTTCTGCTTCGCCCGTGCGCGTCATCATTTCGCTTCTGTGCGTCGCCTTTTATTCGTTGCGTGCTTTTCGCACGTCTTGTTCGCCTTGGGCCGCCCCAGAGGCGGTATTTTCATTCTCGTCGATCCGGTCTTGAGCCGGAAATCGCCAAACAATCGAATAACCTTACCCTTTAGTGTGCTTTCGTTTCGCTCGTACAGGCAGCTCATTATGTATTGGCATCTTGTATACCATAGTCCCGTGGCGTCTGGCTGTCGAGTGCCAGAGAGTGGCATGTCGCCGAAAACATTCAATAAATCTGCGGCGTTTTACAAGTGCTTTACCGCATAGCGTGCCCGGCTGACTCCGGGCGCAAGAGAAACTGGTATACAAGATACTTGGGCTTGGTATACCATTTTCATGCCATGAAAAGTTGTTGGTCCTTGCTGAAAAGCCGGACTACGCTTTGGCGACGGACAAAAATAAAAAAATTAATTTGTCCGGAAACAACAAGGGAGGAATTCAATGAAAATCTCAAGACGCTGTCTTATGGGCTTGGCTGTTTTTGCCGGTCTGGGACTCGCCGTAAATGCGTCGGCACAGGCATTCGAACCGGTAAAACCGGTCGATTTCATTATCATGGCTGGTAAGGGCGGTGGCGCCGATAAGATGGCCCGTCTGATGCAGACCATTGTTGAAAAGCATAAAATGGCCTCCAAGCCATTGATTCCGATTAATAAGCCGGGTGGCTCGGGCGCTGAAGCCCTTGTGCATGTACAGAATGCCAAGGATCAGGACCACACCATCATGGTGACCCTGAACAGCTTCTACACGACTCCGATGCGTCAGCCGGGTCTTGGCGTCGACTCCATGAAATTCGCACCGGTTGCGCGGATGGCGGAAGACACCTTCCTTCTCTGGGTCCACAAGGATTCAGGCCTCACCAGCTTTGAACAGTGGGTCGACCATGTGAAGAGCGTCGGCGATCAGTGGGTCATGGGCGGTACCGGCAAGTTGCAGGAAGACCAGCTCATCACGGATTTCCTGAACTCCAATTTCGACCTCAAGATGAAGTACGTGCCTTACAAGGGCGGCGGCACGGTGGCCAAGCAGGTTGCCGGCAAGCACATCAATTCCTCGGTGAACAACCCGTCGGAAATCGAAGGCTTCTACAATGCCGGCGTTGCTATCCCGCTGGTGGCCTTCACCAAGGAGCGTCTGGATAAGTTCCCGAACGCCCCGACCATGATCGAAAAAGGCCAGGACTTTGCCTACTACATGCAGCGGAGCGTCGTCGGTGCGCCGGGCATGTCCGCGGACGCACAGGCCTACTATACCTCGCTGTTCAAGAAGGTCTTCGACAGCAAGGAATGGCAGGATTATCGCGCGAGCAAGAGCCTCTATGGCGACTTCCTGTCTGGAGCCGAGCTTCAGGCTTACTGGAAGGTCAACAACGAGACGCATCGCAAGATGCTGGCCAAGGCCGGCGCTTCCTGATTGCAAATCTCAGCACTCCCGGAGCCTGAGCGCTCCGGGGGTGTGATTTGAGGGGTTTTGAATCCCGTCTCTTTTTCTATTCATGATCGAATGAGGAAGGTCGCCGCACATGCGCCGCGCGGAACTGGTCACGGCTGTCTTGTTGGCAGCATTTTCCATCTACCTGATGTGGAAGAGTGCCGAGCTGAATATCGGCTGGGTGAAACATGAGGGTCCCGGAGGCGGTGCTTGGCCGTTCTGGCTGGCCGCCATCATGTTGATCTGTAACATCTGGACAATCGTGAACTGGGTTCGCCGGGCGACTCCTCAGTCCCGTTCCCAGGATCAATTCATGGATGCTCACGCGATCCGGATGTTGCTGCTGGTTGGAGGCAGTGTGGTCGCTCTGGTGGCAATGGTTCATGTAATCGGTGTCTACGGGGCCGTGCCCATATTCATGCTGTTCTATCTGAGAGTCCTCGGACGACATGGCTGGGTGCCGACGCTGGTGATCTCCGGGACTGCGCCGGTTGTGATTTTCTTTTTCTTCGACGTCGCCATGCGGATCGTGCTGCCCAAGGGATACTTGGAGCCGCTGTTTTATCCGCTCTACGACATCTTCCTTTAGACGACCGGCCTGGGGAAATTAGGTTATGGATATCATTCAGCATCTTCTGGGCGGCTTTCTGATCGCCTTCGAGCCGCTTAATCTCGGGCTGGTCGTCGTCGGTGTGACTGTCGGACTGTTTATCGGTGCGATGCCGGGCCTGGGATCGGTCAACGGCGTAGCGATCCTCTTGCCGCTGACCTTTCTTGTGCCGCCGACCTCAGCCATCATCTTTTTGGCCGCGATCTATTACGGCGCCATGTACGGCGGGGCTATCAGTTCGATCATGCTCGGAATTCCGGGGGCATCGACAGCGGTTGCGACAACCTTCGACGGGCGACCGCTTGCTCTGAAGGGGCTTGCCGACAAGGCCCTGATCGCGGCGGCGGTGGCATCCTTCTTCGGCGGCACCATCTCCATCATTCTGTTCACCGGTTTTGCGCCGGCGCTGGCCAGTGTGGCGCTTGATTTCGGTGATCAGGAAATCTTCGCGCTTATGTTGCTGGCATTCGCGACCTTTGTCGGACTTGGTGGTGATGATATCGCCAAGACCGTCTTCTCTATCTGTATCGGCCTGGTGTTCAGTGCGGTTGGCATGGACATCATCAGCGGGACGCCGCGACTGGTTTTCTTCGACATTATCGGCTTCCTGCACGGCATCAACTTCCTGGTGCTGGCGATTGGCGTCTACGGTATTGGCGAGATGCTCTGGACCATCGATTCCACGCGCGGGAACCCGATGATGTCCAAGGTGGAGGTTTCGGCTTCCCGAACGGTTTCTCACCTGAAAGATGTCTTGAAGGAGTGGAAGCCGGCCTGGATCGGCTCGCTACTCGGTTTCTTTGTCGGCATCCTGCCGGCAGCGGGCGCGACACCGGGCGCGCTGATGGCCTATGGCATCTCGAAGATGACCTCGAAGACCCCGGAGAATTACGGCAAGGGGGATGTTGGCGGCGTGATTGCGCCGGAGGCGGCGAACAATGCCGCTTCGACAGGCGCGATGCTGCCCATGCTGACGCTTGGAATTCCGGGCTCTCCAACCACTGCGATCCTGCTCGGCGGGATGGTGATCTGGGGGCTTGTGCCCGGCCCGATGATGTTCATTGAACAGTCGGATTTCGTCTGGGGCCTGACCGCAAGTCTCTATGCCGCGAATTTCTTCGCGGTGATCATCAACATTCTCTTCATCCCGGTCTTCCTCTATGTACTGAAGATGCCGTTCACCGTGCTGGCGCCGATCATTTTCGTGCTCTGCCTTGTTGGCGGCTACGCGCCGACCGAGGACATGCACGATGTCTGGCTCATGGTAATCTTCGGTTTCGGAGCCTATGCGCTCCGCAAGCTGGATTATCCGCTGGCGCCGGCAGTGCTTGCCATCGTGCTTGGCCCGATCGCCGAGCCGGCCCTTCGCCAGAGCCTGATCATTTCCGGCGGAGATGCGACGGTGTTCTTCACCCGGCCGATTGCAGGGCCGATCACGATGATCGCGATTGTTCTGTTGCTGTTGCCGCTGGTGCAGGTTTACCGGAAAAAACGCAAGCAGGCGAAAAACGCCGAGGTCTGACTTCGCGAAAACGCTCATCGTCGAAACAAGAAAGGGCGGCCGTTGAGGCCGCCCTTTTTCATTCAGCAGAGAGGTCTGTCTCAGACCACGTTCACGACCAGATCACCAACGCCTTCGACATGGCCATGCATGACATCGCCGCGCACGACGGGGCCAACGCCGGCGGGCGTGCCGGACATGATGATGTCACCCGGGACAAGTGTGAAAAGGCCGGAAAGGTAGGAGATCATTTCCGGGACTTTCCAGAGCATCTGGTTCAGATCGCCTTCCTGGCGCAACTCGCCATTGACCTTGAGCCAGACGGCACCGTTTTCCGGGTGACCGATGTCGGAGGCGGGGACAATCTCGCCGCACGGGGCGGACATCTCGAACGCCTTGCCGATTTCCCACGGCCGACCGAGCTTCTTCATCTGGCCCTGCAGATCGCGCCGGGTCATGTCGAGAGACACTGCGTAGCCATAGACACACTCAAGTGCGTCTTCGACCGGAATGTCGGTTCCGCCCTTCTTCAGCGCGACGACCATTTCGATTTCATGGTGCACGTCGTTGGACTGGGGCGGATAGGGGAACTTCAGGTCCGGGACGATCAGGTTGTCTGGATTCTTCTGGAAGAAGAACGGCGGCTCCTTGTCCGGATCGTGGCCCATTTCGATGGCATGTTCGGCATAATTGCGCCCGACGCAATAAACCCGATGCACGGGGAAGCGATCGTCCTGGCCGCGGACGGGCAGGGAGACTGCCGGGGGCGGCGTGAAAACATAGCTCATGTCGGACTCCTTGATGGGAGGTTGGGGCACGTCGCGTCGTCCGCGCTCGCGTGCCTGTGAACAACAGCGATACATATCGGACAGGGAAATGGGCGCGTCCAGTCCTATATTCGACCAGCTTTCTTCGTCATTTCGACGGGGTCTCCGGAGAGGTTAAGTGCATGCGGCTTGCAACTATTCTGATTACGTCTGTCATGGCAATGGCGGCGATGTCCGTATCGGCAGCGGAACTGTCGTTCCGCAAACTGGATCTGACAGCGCCCGGCGGCAGGCTCATGAATGTGGCTGGTCGCGTTCTCGCGCTGGCCGAGAATGGAGCGATGTTTGAAGTGACCGGTGACGGGCAGGTTATCGAGAGATCTGGTCCGGTGCGGCTGCCAGAGCCCGAGCCGCTGCCGTATCCCCTCGTGAAGGACGGCCGGGTTGCGATCAGTCCGGATGGCCTGATCAGGGCCTGGTACACAGGTGAAACGGAAAGTTATGGCCATGGCGCTCTAGGCGATCCGGTGGAAGCGCTGAGCCTGGTGGTGCAGGAGAAGGGCGGCAAGCCCGCGATTTTTACGGTGATAGAGGACGAAGTGTTCGAGGATCTTGAGCCCCGGATTGTCGATCTCGATCGCGCACTGTCCGGGAGGCCGGAAATCGTGGCCATCACGGCATCATCGACCGGTGGCGCCGGGATTGCGGTGTTCGGTCTTGGCAGGAACAGCGACGGCGATCCCGCACTGCTGCGGCTGGCCAACTCCGCAAGGATTGGTGCGCCGTATCGCTGGCTGAATATCGCGGGCATTGCGGATTTCGATGGCGACGGTTTTACCGAGATCGCCTATGTCGACCGCCCGCATATCCGCGGCGAGCTGGTTTTTTCGGAATGGCGCGTTGGCCGCCTCAGAGAGCAGGCGCGGGAAGGCGGTTATGCCAACCATCATGGCGGCTCGACGGTTCAGGACCTTTCGGAAGTCGCCGATGTAGACGGTGACGGCACTCCCGATCTTATCCTGCCCGTGCGAGGATATGGCGCGATTGCCGCCGTAGCGCTCACGCCAGATGGGGTGCGCAGGATCGCCGAGGTGGTGCTTCCATCAGCACCCCGGTCCCGCATCATCGCGACGAGTACGCAGAGCGCAGTCTATCTCGACAGAGACGGCACGCTTCACGAAATGCGCTGGGCGCCCTAATTAAGCCTGCCGGGTCAGGTAAACCCGTTCTCCTTGAAGAAACGGTTCATGGCATCGGCCAGAAAATCCGGTTGCTCAAGGCTTGGGATGTGGCCCGCGTCGGGAACTTCGACGTAGGACGCGTTTTTCATGGCATCGGCCATAGCCTTGACGAGTGCAGGCGGCGTCGCACCGTCTTCCGCACCGCAGAGCACCAAAGTCGGAACGGTCAACGAGAGAGTGGCTTCGGTCAGGTCCGCGTCACGGATTGCCGCGCAGCAGCCGAGATAGCCAGCCTGTGTGGTTCGGGCGAGCAAATTGCGCCATCCTGCCGTAGCGGCCGGATTGTTTTTCCGGAAATCGGCCGAGAACCAGCGCTCCATGACGCCATCGGCAATACTCTCGAGGCCGTTTGTCGTGATCGCATCGATGCGCTCCTGCCAAAGAGCGGCTTCGCCGATTTTCGGAGCGGTATCCATGCAAACGAGGACATCGACCTGCTTAGGATAACGGGCCGCGAAGTCTTGGGCGATCATGCCGCCGATGGAGACGCCACCGAGCAGAAAATGATCAAGCCCTACATGATCCACGATGGCTTTCAGGTCGGAGCTCAGATCCTGAATGGAATAGGGCGGCTCGGACATGTCCGTCAGACCATGACCGCGCTTGTCGTACCGGACAATCCGTCCGATCCCTTCCAGCTTTGGCAGCAGCGGGTCCCAGATCCGGAAATCTGTACCGAGAGAATTGGCGAGAACCAGTGTTGGGCCGGTCCCGATTGTCCGGTCGGAATAGTGAAATGTTCGTGATCCAGCTTTGAAGAATGCCATTTTATGTCCTCGCCCAGGTTCTCTTCTGCACGGGTTTTGTACCCTTAACTTGCGGAAATTCCATCCTAATTAAGTTCTGCGCGGCAAGCCGTCCTGCAATTGGCGTGGGACGGGCGAGGAGAAGCTAGGTGAGCGGTCTGTTTTTCTGACAATGCCCATCTTTTCTGCATCCCCTGCTGCGCTACTTCCAAGGCATTAGATTTCGTTCGGTCGAGGGAGGATCCAGATGACGAACCGATTTAAAGCACTGACCAGGCGGGAAGCAATATTCGCTGCCGCTGGAACGTTGGCCGCTCCGGCCGTGCTTTCCAGCCTGCCGTCTGTCGTTGAGGCAGCGGCTCCAATGCAAGGGGCGTCACACCCGTCCCACTATCGCTTCAAGCTCGGCAAGTTCGAGGTGACCACGATCTCGGATGGGGCCATTCAACTTGATGGTCCACACCCGATTTTCGGGCAAAATCAGACGCAGGAAGACGTGGTCCGGCTCGCGGAGGAAAATCATCTGCCGGGAAACCGTATGGAGATCTCCTTCACGCCGGTTATCGTGAATACCGGCACTGAAGTGATCATGTTCGACTCCGGAAACGGCAATGGCCGTCGGCCGAATGCCGGACACCTCGCAGAGGCTCTTGGCCGGGCCGGATTTACCGCAGACCAGATCGACATTGTCGTCCTGACGCATTTCCATCCGGACCATATCGGCGGTCTCATGGAAGGCGGCGGCGCGTTGTTCCCCAACGCGCGTTACGTGACGGGCGCGGCGGAATACGACTTCTGGTCTCCACCGGAAATGGCCGAGGGCCAGCTCGCCCGGGTAGGCAAGCTGGTGCAGAGCAACGTTGTCCCGTTCGCGGAGAAGATGACGTTCCTGAAGCCCGGCGAGGACGTCGTGTCCGGAATTCAGGCGGTCGGTGCAGCAGGGCACACGCCGGGACATATGGCGTATCACTTCGAAAGCGAGGGCCGTAGATTGCTCGCCTGGGCCGATACAACGAACCATTACGTTGCATCATTGCAGCGGCCGGACTGGCATGTGCGGTTTGACATGGACAAGGAAGCTGCTGCGGCGACCCGGAAGCGCTTGCTGGATATGGCGGCGGCCGAGAAAATTCCTGCCACGGGATATCACATGCCGTTCCCGGCGGTGGGGTATGTGGAAAGGCACGGAGTTGCTTATCGCTGGGTGCCGGCAAGCTACCAGCTCAATCTATAGGCACTCCAAAGGCTGTGGGTGGTAAGGAGCGGCGCGTTCTTTAGGGGCGCCGCTTCTTATACTTGCGCGACCCGTCATGAAATCTGCTACACTTCAACAAGAGTGACGCATCAAGTTTCCGTTTGATAATGAAACGTTAACCATTGTTGCGGAACACTCATCCGCTATAAATGCAGCGAGATGTGAGGAAGCGCATGGTGAGCTCTGGTGACAATGGCGGTGGGGCACTCTCAGCGGCTGATGTGCAATCTCTGCTGAAAGATCCTTCGGCCGATAATCGCGCTGCGACGGTAGCCAAGGTCGCGGGGCAACTTTCTGCATCCAGCTTTTCCGCCACGGAATTGCCGATGGCCCAGGAGATTCTCCGGGTCATGGCGCGCGATGCGGAACGAAGGGTTCGTGAAGCACTTGCCCGTGAGGCCAAGTCTGCGAAAGACCTGCCGCATGATGTAGCGCTGCTTCTGGCAAAAGACGTGGAATCGGTCGCAATGCCGGTCCTCGAATTTTCCGAGGTGCTGCGCGAGGAAGATCTGATCGAGATCGCATCCGCGACGGATGAAATGAAGCAATCGGCAATTGCCCGGCGTGAGAACGTTCCGGAGGCTGTTGCCGAGACCTTGATCGACAAAGGAAACCAGACGGTCGTTGAAACACTCGTGCGCAATGAAGGGGCTACGATTTCCGAAAGTGGTTTCAAGAAGGCGATCGACCGGTTCGGTGACGATGAGAATATCCAGGACGGGTTGGTGAACCGTTCGACACTGCCGGTGGGAATTTCGGAGCGCTTGGTATCTATCGTATCGGATCGCTTGCGTGAGCATCTCGTGAAGCATCACGATCTGCCGGCAAACATTGCGACCGACTTGCTTCTGGAAGCGCGTGAGAACGCGACGCTGAGTCTTGTTTCAAACGGGGCAGGCGCGCAGAAGGTCGAAGACCTCGTCGCCGAATTGCATCGCAATGGCCGCCTTACGGAGTCAATTGTTGTCCGCGCTGCTTGCCTCGGTGACCTTTCCTTTGCCCAGGCAGCACTAGCTGAACTGGCATCTGTGCCGTTGTTAAATGCACAGAAGCTGTTCGACGATGAAGGTAATCGCGGATTGAAGGCGCTGTTCGAGCGATCCGGGCTGCCGAAACGCTCTTTCCCGGTGCTGCGCAAGGCAATCGATGTGATGCGCGATACCGATTATGACGGACTGGAGAGCGACAGGGAGCGGTTCAGCCTCAAGGTGCTGGAACGTCTGCTGACCGCGTTCGAGACGGATGATTTCGGTCTTACTGAGGAAGATGTCGATTATCTGCTGAAGCGGCTGACTGCCTTGACCTCAAGCACGGCCGAGGCACGCGAGCACCTGCACTGAAGCCGGTTGATGTGGCGTCAGTAGCCACCTCTGGAAATTAGCTTTCTCAGGTATCCGCGTTTCGTGAAATGCGGACTGTGAAGGTCGATCCTGCACCGGGGCTGCTTTCGACAGATATCGTGCCGCCATGAGCCTCTATAATTGGCTGGCAGATGCTCAGCCCCAGGCCGGTGCCGCTGCTGTGCCTGTCATCGGCACTGTCCACCCGGAAAAATCGTGTGAATATCCGTTCCTGCAATTCCTCGGGAATACCTTCCCCGTGATCCGTGACCGAAAAGGTTAGGGTGTCTGCCGTGCTTTCGGATCTGATTTCGACCTGTTGGCCGGATTTGGAGAATTTGATCCCGTTTGATATCAGGTTTGTAATGACCTGAGTGATGCGGTTTGCGTCACCTTTGAAAAGCGGATCTTCGGCTGTTTTACAGATCTTGAGACTGACGCCGAACTTTATGGAGTAGGCCTGCATGCTGACAACGCAGTCAGAAATCAACTGCTCGATATTGGTCTGCTGTATATCGTAAGACATCTGGCCGGCATCAATTTTCTCGACGTCCAGAATATCAGTCACCAGCACGCCGAGACGCTCACTATTACGGTACGCGATATCGATGACTTCCTGCATCTTCTCGGTCAGCGGGCCTATAACGCCGCTGCGTGTAAGCCCGAGGGCGCCTGTGATCGAGGTCAGCGGTGTTTTCAATTCGTGACTGACGGTGGAAATGAACTCTCGCTTGATGCGTTCAAGCTCTTTGCGCTCCGAAATGTCTCGAATAATGCCGACAAACCGGAGGCTGGTGCCGACGAACATTTCACCGACCGCGAGTTCGATCGGAAAAACGGTTCCGTCCGATTTTATCGCGGTGAACTCCCTGTTCTTTCCAATCACGTTCTTTGTATGGCCGGTCAAATAGCTAGCGATATAGCGCGGGTGATTTGTGTGGTGCTGCCCGGACATGAGGATACTGACGTTTTTCCCAAGAGCATCTTTGCGCCTGATGCCGAACATGCGTTCGGCTGCCGGGTTGAAGGTGAGGATAACGCCATCGCTGTCGATCGTGATGATGGCATCCACCACTGTATCGAGGATCGCGCGGATGGACTCCGCGCGTTCGGCGAGGACTTCGGCGGTCGTGACGTGTTCACTCACATCATGCGCGACGACCATTTGTTGAATGACTGTGCCATCGGTGTCCCGGATAGGCTGGCGCTCGAATTCCACCCAGATCGGAACGCCGTTCTTCTTGTAAAGCTGTATCGTGCCGCTGACCGACTTTCCCTGCTCAATCTCGGTGTCGACGGATTGCATGATCGCTTGGTCAGTGTCAGCCCCGCGCAAGATGGATCGGGGGTCTTTGCCGGCAATTTCTTCAATTCTGTACCCGGTGATTTCCGTGAAAGCGGGATTCACCCATTCCAGGCGACCGTCCTTATCGAGAATCATGACCATGGATCTGGTTCTGTCCACGACAACCGATAACCGGCGGGCTTCAAGCTCGCTTTTCTGTAATCGCGCCAGCGTGGCTTTGAGTTGGGTTTCGTTTTCCTTCAGTCGGGTAATATCGATCCTGAGACCGATGCGCACGCCGTCCGCAGTTTTGCGCTCGGCAATACGGAGCCAACGACCGTCCGCCAGTTGTTGTTCGACGTCCTTGTCGGACGCCCGATGTATCGCCAGGCGCTCCTCGAACCACTCCTCTTCGCGGCCGATGGCCTCGGCATATTCACCAGCCTCAAGTCCTGTCCGGACAATCTCGGTAAATGTGACGCCGGGTTTGATGACGTGAGCGGACTTGCTGTAAAGATCACGGTATCTCTGGTTGCAGACGACAAGGCGGTCGTCTGAATCGAAAATGACAAAACCGTCTCGCAAAGCTTCGACCGCGTCGAACAGTTTTTCTTCTGCTGACCGGGCGCGTTCTACCAGAAGCCTGTTGTCTGAAGCGTCCTTGATGATGCCGCGGATAATCGCTCGCGTTTTCCCATGCACCGGTTCGGCCCGCAGCATGTAGGTCACGCTTGAAGCTTCTTGGTCGGCCCGCGCCTCAAAGGTAATCGGATCCGGAACGGCGTTATTGAAGATCGTCTCGAACGTACGGCGCAGCAGTGCCTGATCGGACAATGCTACCAGTGATACGTTGATTTCACCGCCAGGCAGTACTTCGGGCTTCCAAATGGACAGCGTTTCAGCACCATGAAGCCGGAACTTTTTCCGCTCTGAATCCCACTCCCAATAAAGCACTTTCGCGAGTTTCTGGAGCGTTTTCAGCATGTTGTCGCTATCGCTGCAGGGGGCATCGCTGGTGGTTTCTGACTCTGCCATCTGGCCCTCATCTCAGGCACAAGCGACAAAGCGTCGCTTTCATCGCTGGCCTTGGTACTCAATCCCGCTTGAAATCTGATGGTCCGGGAAATTGCCAGCGAGGAACGGTGACATAGGAGAGTTAATACTTCGTTGTTATCGTTTTGGTTGGGCACTCTGCGGGATATCGATATGGTCTCGTGTTTTTGCGCGGCCTTAACCTGATTTAAACCGCTGTCAAATATGTTGCCCAAGAAGACAATACAGGCAGCGCGCGGTTTGTTGGGCAAGGGTGAAGACGCTAACCCGATGAATCGCCGGATGGAGAGGCTGCAATGACGAAAATGGCGCACCGGAAATGACGGATAGCGACCTTCGAGAGGCGTTCTTGTCTCTGCGTGAAGAATTTCTCGAAATCTGTCGCGGCCGTGTCGGTGTGATCGAGCGGAACTGGTCGGAAATCAGCTCCGGGTCAGAAGATAAAAACATTATCGAGGCACTGGAGTTCATCAAGCGTGAAGCTCATACGATCGCAGGTTCTTCGGGTACGTATGGATATGCCGATGTCTCGAAATCAGCGAGAGAGCTCGAAGTTCTTTGCGCTCAGTTGATGGACGAAGGTGTGAACGATATGGATACGACACGACAAGAGGAGCTCGCGGCGGCAGTGACTCTTGTCTTCGAGGAAAGCACTCGTATGTTCGCAGACCCGGAAATCGGTACTGTTCCGTTCTGATGATGGTGAGCGTCAATCAATCATCCGGTGGGGCGGCTATTCCAGATACGCTCGACCTCTTTGCTCAGTTGCATGGGGTCGAATGGCTTGGCTATAACGCCGATAGCCCCAATTTCCATCAGGCCTTCAATCTCGTCTTTCTGAGTCTTCGCAGTCATGAAGATGACCGGTATATGGCTTGCGGCCGGGATTTTCTGAATCGCGAGAAATGTAGTCGGACCATCCATCTCAGGCATCATGACATCCATTACAATCAGATCTGGCGCGGTATCCGCGACGGCAGCTATGGCGTCCTTGCCCGATGCGCAGGAGATAACGTCAAATCCTCCGATGGATTCCAGAGTCAATTTGGCGATCGACCGGATGTCGGCTTCATCGTCCACATGCAGAATTTTTATCATGCGCGCTACTTTCCATTTTTCCCATGGCCCGTGGGAGAGCAGAAGGACTGTGTGCGGTGAAGTTCGTAGCGTCAATGGCGCCATTGATTCGGCTAGAAATTATAGATCAATCTCTAGCGCATTGGCATCTCGCCAACGAGTGGCAAAGCATGCCATATGAATTTGAGCGGCCCGGAAGGCTGCAGTTTGACGGCAAAAGGAAGGCTCGATAGCTGATGGAAGATTTTGAGAAGCATCTGGCGCGGTTGCATCAGGAGTTTTTGGACTATGCAAATGACAGCATAGGCCAGCTCGATAAGATGCTTGATGGTGCTGCCGAACGTGGCGAGCTGGAACCGTCCGAAATGGTCGACCTCGCCCGTATCGTGCATTCGCTGAAAGGATCGGGCGGTACCTTCGGGTTCACGAACCTGACAATCCTTGCGCACCGCTGTGAAGATTATATTTCCGCATCGGATTCCGGAGCGCCGCTCAATATTGCTGATGTTCGGATTTTCGTTGACCGGCTTGGTGATGTAATTGATGGCCGGATCTCCAACGATGGCCCCATCGATACCGTTGTCCGCTCCCTTCCGATGCGGTCCAGGTTCAATGTCTCGGATGTCACGGCCACGGAAGTCGAAGTTGGTCTGATCATGGAGCCCGGCGCGCAAGCACGGCTTGTGACGAAAGAGCTTGAGGCCTGCGGGTATCGCGTTACAGGCGTGCAATCGTCGATCCAGGGTATCGGGTACGTTTATCAGACCCGCCCGGACTGCGTTTTTGTTTCGGCCAACATGCCTGGTATGGATGGTGTGGATCTTATCTGCGCCCTGAAAGCAATGAAGGCGACGAAAGATATTCCCTGCGCTCTGCTGACATCCTTCACCAGAGACAACCCATTGCTGCAAGCACTCCCGGAATCGGTTCCTATCGTCCGTAAAGGTAAAGAGTTTGGGGATGATCTGGCTGAAGCTTTGCAAAAACTTGGATTAATCTAACGTCCTCTTAGGGGACGATCGGATTGTAAAAATTAAATAAAAAAAGTTAAGAAAACTTAATGGATGGTGGATTCATCTTTGCTGGAATATTTGCCAATCTTGTTTTAATGAAAGTGCGAAAATTTTAAACTATCGCCTGTAATTAGGTTTCTCTCGATAACGAGTGACAATGACGCAAACTTGGACCAGCAGCCTTGCCGTTGCCGTTGAAGAGGTTATCGATGGCACCTTCGATGTGACGCCTGACCCCTCGCGGGACGGTATTGTCGTATGGAACTCCGACGGCCGTTTGAGTGCTTACAATCGCTCGATCGTCACTTTGCTCGATTTGCCGGATGATGCGTTGTCACTTGGCATGGGAGAGCGTGACGTTCACACCCTGCAGGCGTCCCATGGCGATGTGCGATTTCTCAATGGTTTTAGCCCCGAACAACTGACCGGTTCCATGACCGTTGGTTCCGGAAGCGATCATTGGCAGGCAGTTCTCCGGTCCGGCCGGGTTGTTCGTATCGACACCCGACCGCTGAGGCAAGGAGGGCTGGCAACAGTTGTTGCAGACGTCTCTGAAAAATTTAACCGGGACGCGGCTGAAGAAAAGGCCGCAGTTTTGCGTAAGACGATCGAGGATTGTCCTATTGGGGCATTGGTCCTGAGTTGTGACGACAACCGGCGCCTGATCGCTAACGCGGCCCTTGTGACTTGGCTCGGCGAAGACTTCATCAAGACTCTTACCCAGACCGGCCCGCAACCGGTTGGTGAGAATACGGAAAATCTTGAAGCTGTGCTGACAGACCCGGAATTCAGCGCCCGGCTGGCGGATCATGAGGTTCAGTGCACGGCGGCCGATGGCGAGACGCATTGGGTACTATTGTCCGGAAGGCCCCTGGAGTTTGAAGGGTGCGCGGCGCGGATTATCTGGTTCCGCGATATTTCTGTCCGGCGGCGTCAGGCGCGTGATCTGCAGACCAAGGTCGCGGATAAAACGCAGCAGCTTGAAGAGGCTTTGCATCGCGCCGATCTGGCCAGCCTGGCAAAGACACAGTTTCTTGCCAATATGAGCCACGAATTGCGGACTCCGCTAAACAGCATCATCGGATTTTCAGATCTTCTGCAAAAGGAGATGTTCGGGCCGATCGGCAGTGAGCGCTATACCGAGTTCGTCCAGCATATTCATTCAGCTGGAGCCCATCTCCTTGAATTGATCAACGACATTCTCGATGTTTCCCGGATAGAGCTGGGAGAGATGGGGCTGAAGGAAGATCTATTTGACCTTGGCCGTTCGGTCTCCGCCACTATCGCCATGATCCGCCCGAAACTTGCTGAGAAGTCGCAAAACTTTACGGCGGAGCTTCCGGAGAGGTCGGTCGGATTTACCGGTGACGAGCGGCAGATCCGTCAGGTTCTGATGAATTTGCTGACCAACGCCGTGAAGTTCACGGATACGGACGGCATGATCACCCTGCGGCTCACTGTTGATCCGGAAGCAGGCGCGGTGCTTCAGGTGAAAGACAACGGAATGGGCATTCGCGAGAGTGATCTTGATCGTGTTCTGAACCCGTTTGAGCAGGCGACGGACGAAACCTACAGCCGTTCGATAGAGGGGGCCGGGCTAGGTCTTTACCTCACCCAGGCGATTGCCCAATCCCATGGTGGCGACTTGAAGATCAGCAGCCAGCTGGGCGTCGGGACGACTGTTACCGTAACCCTGCCAGCCAGCCGGATCGAGCCGCTCACCTGATACGGTCCGTTCCTGTTCCGCTACTCCAGATGCGGTTCGACCGGAACGCCGGCCGGCGTGCGGATAAAGAGTGCGAGCACGGCGCAGGCCGCGGGGTATAGGGCGAGACCCTGGATCATCAGGGTGGGCGAGCCGAAATGATCGAACGCATAGCCGATCGGTAGCGGTCCGATAGACGCACCGACGACCCCGATCATCTGTCCGACACCCTGAATGCTCCCGAGATGTGCCCGGCCGAAGAAGCGCGGCCAGACGTAGCCGAAGAGCGTCATGCTGCAGGCATTCAGAAGGCCGAACAGGGCGGCATAGGCGACAGCTGTCGGAACATTGGTCACCTGCGTCACCATGAGCAGGGCTGCGGCCTGGATCATCAAGGCAATGGAGAAAGCGTAGCGAGACTTGATCCTGTCGAGCGTGCGTCCTACCAAGGGCATCATCGCGACCATTGTGCAGGCAGAGATCGGGAACATCCAGGCGGCGACCTGTTCTTCCAGTCCTTGCGCGCTGAAGATCTTCACCTGATAGAAATGCAGGCTGGTGACCAGCATGGCGATGGATACCATTCCGACCCACAGCAGGTGAAAAGTCGGTGTCCGTAGCGCTTCGCTGAGGGACAGGCCCGGTATGGCTTCAGTCTGCGCTGTTGCATCGCCAGCCTGTTTTTCCGGAGCTATGCCGTCAGGATAAAGGCCCTTCTGCTCCGGCTTGTCGTGCACAAGCAGCCAGATGACCGGAAGCATCAGTATCCAGGTCGTGAGCCCGAGCACAGTCCAGGCCTGGCGCCAGCCAACAGTGTCAATCAGGTATTGCCCGAGCCGCGGGTGGATCGCCATCGAGGCGGCGAAGCCAAGTGCCATGAGGCCCATGGCATAGCCGCGTTTCTTGCTGAACCATTGGGAGGTCATGTTGGCACAGCTCAGCATGAGCGAGCCCTGGCCGAAAAAACGCAACAAAGCGAAGCCGATCCCGAGCCACAGCATATTGGCTGCTGCCCCGAAGAACAGGCAGGCAAAGCCGAGCAGGATGACGATTACGCTGGCCATTATGCGGGGACCGAAACGGTCGACGAGACGCCCGGTAAATGGCAGGCAGAATGCGGCGAGCAGAGTGGCTGTCCCGTAGGCCGAAGCGATCTCGGTACTTGAGATGCCTAGATCTTTACTGATCGGGTCAATGAACACGCTGAAGGTGTGGGACTGACCTGGACCGCTGACAAAAATGCCGAGCCCGGCGACGGAGAGAATGACCCATCCGTAAAAGATGCGATCGTTCAGGTAGCCGAATAGCTGATCGCGAATTGCCGCGACGGACATCTCCACCTCCCTGATGATTCTTATTTTCGAACTGATCTGCTCGATTATCCAAAGATTGTCGGTAAAAACATCACAGAACAAGACAGATATTCGTCTCCTGGTGGAATTGCTCTATCCTGCCGAACGGGCAATTGCCGTGCGGCAACGGTTGACGCTGCTCGACATTCCGGACAAGTTCCGTAAGAGCGAATAAAAACAATGGAATGGGTAGCCCGTGGTAAAAATAGTCGAAGCCAGGTTTGGAATCGGCGCGGTTGTTCGGCACAAGATGTTCGATTTCCGGGGCGTTGTGTTTGATGTCGATCCCGAATTTGCCAACACCGAAGATTGGTATCTCGCCATTCCGGAAGATCGCCGCCCGAGGCGCGATCAGCCGTTTTATCACCTGTTTGCCGAGAATCCGGAAACCTACTACGTCGCGTATGTCTCGGAGCAAAATCTGGTCGACGACAGCGACAATGGTCCGGTGAACCATCCTTCTATTTCAGAGCAATTCACGGGTTTCGATGACGGCCGTTATCTCGTTCGTCACCACGAAGCCTGAATCTATCTCACACTTTGTTGATGGCGGTCCCGCCGATCCTTGTGCGATTGGCGGGATTTCCTCGCGGGCGTTCAGGCGGCGCTTTGACGTTGCCCCGGGCGGGCTGCTTGTTCCGAGTCCTGCTTTTTGAATTCCCACACCCGGGCAGGCGGTAGATTGCGCCAGGCCGTGCCGACATGCTTTGCATTGATCCCGAGGCCATCCCGCAATGTCCGTGACACCGGGCAGCTCGGGCCATAGCTGTATTGGATGAGGGAGCCGTTTTCCCCCAATACCGCGAACGCTTCGGCGAGGATGACATTGCGTTGGCTGCGAGGGAGCGACAGCAGTGGCAGGCTGGAAACGATCCGCCGAACTGGGCCCGCATTGTTCGATGCAAGATGACGCCGAAGATGCTCTGCATCCCCGGTCACGACCGTTACTTCCGGGAAAGCGCTTCGCAGCCAGTCGGACAAAGCCCGATCCCGTTCCAGAACGACCATGCGGTCTGGAGCGATACCGTTCTCAATCAGGGCACGGGTTACCGCTCCTGTTCCGCCGCCGAGCTCGACGATCCATTCGTCAGGTGCCAGGTCGGCGACCGTGCCGGCGATCAATCGAGTCAGGTCCCGTCCACTGGGACGGACAGACCCTGTCTTGAGTGGGGCACGAAGCCATCTTGAGAGGAAGAAGATTTCCTCTCTGGCTGTTCGAAGACCCATGAAGCACTCCCTGAAATCAGGCCAGAATATCGACCTTGAGCATTCATAGATAGGCGCAACGATCTTGCACCAAAAGCAGAAAAATCGGCGTCCGGTGACTGATCCCCCGTACACCTCCCGATATTCTAAGTCTTTGGCAGTTTTGCTGCACGCCGAAGTTTCGGATCGAGCAGATCGCGAAGCCCGTCGCCAAGCAGGTTCAGGCCCAGCACGGTAACTGCGATGCAGATTCCGGGGAGAATCGCCAGCATGGGCGCGAAATAGAGCATGGTTTGCGCTTCGTGCAGCATTTTGCCCCAGCTTGGCTGCGGCGGCTGGGTACCGAGGCCGAGATAGCTGAGACCGGCCTCGGCCAGGATGGCGAGGGCGAACTGGATCGTCGCTTGCACGATCAGCGGGCTGGCGATGTTGGGCAGCATGTGGCGCAGGGCGATCTGCAGGGGAGGCACGCCAACAGCGCGCGCGGCTGTGACATATTCCATCTCCCAGACCGAGAGCGAGACGCCGCGGGTAAGGCGGGCGAAGACCGGGACATTGAAGATACCGATGGCAATGATCGAGTTCATGGTTCCGGGCCCGTAGATCGCTGTGATCATCACGGCTGTCAGCAGGGCGGGAAAGGCGAAGGCAAGGTCGCTTGCCCGCATCACGGCTTCGCTGATCAATCCGGGCCGCATTGCCGAGAGGAGGCCGAGTGGGCCGCCGAGACCGATGCCAAGGCCGACCGCGACCAGGCCGACTGCCACGGAATTACCTGCGCCGACCATCAGCATGGAGAGGATGTCCCGGCCGAAATGGTCCGTGCCGAGCGGGTGAGCGATCGATGCAGCGCTGAGCTTTTCAGCAATATTCAGCACGGTGACAGGGTACGGCGTCCAGATTAGCGCCAGGGCCGCTATCAGTAGGACTGACAGGGAGATCGCACCGCCGATCAGGAAACCGGGGTGACGAATCGCCCGGCGCCAGAAACCGGTCCGTTGGCGTATAGAGCCGATGGTGGCGATATCAGACATTGCCGCCACCCTGCCGGAGACGCGGATCCGCCCAAGCGTAGAGGATGTCGACGATGAAATTCACAGTGATGACGATGGCGACAAGGAGAACGACGATATCCTTCACCACGATCAGGTCCCGCTGGGCGATAGCCTGGAACATCAGGCGGCCCAAACCTGGCAGGTAGAAAACATTCTCGATGATCACGGTCCCGGCGAGCAGGAAGCTGAATTGCAGGCCCATGATGGTCAGCGGGGCGGCGAGCGCGTTGCGCACGGCGTGCCGCCAGATAACAGTCCCTCCAGGCAAACCCTTTGCGCGGGCCGTCCGGATGTAGTCCTCGCCGAGTACGTCGATGACAGACGAGCGCGTGACGCGGGCCAGAATGGCGGCCTGCGGCAGCGCCAGGGCAATGGCCGGCAGGAGGAGGGAGCCTAGGGCGGGCAGGATGCCGTCCTCGAAGCCGGGAAAGCCACCCGCGCTGGTCCAGCCGAGGGTAACGGCGAAAAGCAGGATCAGCAGGATGGCAAACCAGAAATTCGGCACCGCGACGCCAAGCTGGGCGATCCCCATGATGATGGTGTCGGCCGGACGGCCCCGGAACATGGCGGACAGCACACCGCTTGGAAGCGCGATGAGCGTCGAGATCAGGATGGCCATCAGGGCCAACGGCAAGGTGACAACCATGCGCTCGCCAATGAGCTCGGATACCGGAACGTCATAGGTGTAACTGATGCCCAGATCGCCGGAGAGGAAGGCGAGGATCCAGGAGACGAACCGTTCGGGAGCCGGGCGGTCCAGCCCCATCTGTGCCCGCAAGGCTGCGAGCGTATCCGGCTGCGCATTCAGGCCAAGCATGACCTCCGCCGGATCGCCCGGAAGCACTTCCATGACGAGGAATACAATCATGGCGGCGACCACGAGGGTCGCCGCCAGTGCCGTCAGGCGCCGCACGGTAAATTCGAGCATGGAACGAAGTCCGGCGGGTTCAGGTTATTCCCAGTAAGCGGCGGTCACGTCGTTGGCCTGGATTGGACGGTTCGCCCAGAGCCCCTTGATGCCTTTTTTCCAGACGCCATTCTGGGCCAGCTCGAACAGGAAGCCGTTGACGCTGTCTTCCGCCAGAACTTTCTGGGCCTCGCCTATCAGCGCTTTCCGCTTGGCCGGATCGACAGCTTCCGTCAGGTCTGCATAGACCTTGTTGAAGCGGTCGCTCTTGTAATTGAAGTAGTAGCTGTCACGCGCATAGATGCCGATATCGAACGGCTCGGTGTGGGAGACGATGGTGAGATCATAATCCGTCGTCTTGAACACCTGCTTCAGCCATTGCGCCCACTCAACCGGGATGATCTCCGTTTCGATACCGACGGCAGCGAGCTGGGCGGCGATCACTTCACCGCCACGGCGGGCATAGCTTGGCGGCGGTAGGGTCAGGCGCAGTTTCAGGCCGGAGGCGTAACCGGCTTCCGCCAGCAGGGCCTTCGCTTTCGCCTGATCGTGCGGATACATACTGGTCAGATCGACATATGCCGGGTGATGCGGGGCGAAATGACTGCCGATGGGCGTGCCGGAGCCGAACATGGCGCCGTCGATGATCGCCTGCCGGTTAATGGCATGGGCGATGGCGCGGCGGACACGAATGTCGCTCAGGGCCTTGTTCGTATTATTCATGGAAAGGATGGTTTCCCCTTCCGTGGTGCCGACGACGACCTCGAAGCGCGGATCGGCGCGGAACTGCTCCAGCAGCTCCGGCGCGCCGAAATTCGGGAAGACGTCGATGTCGCCGGACATCAGCGCGGCGGCGGATGAAGCGGCATCCGGCATGACCTTGAAGCTGACTTTGACCAGTTTCGCGGCATTGCCCCAATAGGCATCGTTCCGCTTCAGGCGGATCTCGGAGCCCTTGGACCAGCGATCAAAAGTGAATGGGCCGGTACCGACCGGCTTGGTCTTGTTCGTATCCGCGCTCTCGGACGCGACCATGACCACGTCACCCCAACCGAGGTTGAACAGGAAATGTCCAGTCGGACGCTTCAGGGTGATGGTCACGGTCTGGGCATTCGGAGCCTCGACCTTGGCGATCGGCTCAAAAAGGCCTTTCTGGGCGTTGGTGCTGTCTTCCGCCATGGCGCGGTTGATCGAGAACAGAACGTCGGCGGAATCGAATGCCGTGCCATCGTGGAATTTCACACCGTCGCGGAGCGCGAAGCTGTAGGTCAGGCCGTCATTGGAGACGGTCCACTCTTTCGCCAGTCCGGGCAGTACAGCGCCATCCGGACCAATCCGGGTCAGGCCCTCGAACACGTTCTGATAGACGACCTCGTCAATCGCGGCGGCGGCGCCGGCGGTCGGGTCCAGATGCGGCGGCTCAAGTCCAATGCCGAGTGTAAGACTATCCTTGGCGGCGACCTGTCCGGACATACCGAGACCGGCAGCCAGAAACGCTGCTGCGAACAGCTTGGTTTTCATTGTTTGTCTCCCTGCTCAAAGCGGACCGCTCGAAAGGGGGCAAGCCTTACATGCCCTCTGTTGCGCTGCAATAGCAGGAATAGGAATGCGGAATGCTTTGGCGGACTGCCAGTCAGGCTAGCTATGGTCTCGCAAAATGGCTGAAAGTTTTGCCGCTGCTTCGGCGAGTGCGGCCCGCTGCGGCGCCGCTATCTCGGCATTATCGAGGCAGTCGGCGGTCGCGGACAGGACATCCGCCAGGAGGTAGTCGTGAAGATGGAAGGAGGCGACACGCTTGTCGTCCCCCGGATGCACAAGCTTCACGGCAATGGCATCGCGTTCACGTTCAACTTCATATGTACCGTCTCGATGGAAATAGCCGAGATACGCCTTGTCGGGAAACTCGATGGAGACCTCGGCCGCATCTGTTATCGGTTTGCGCATGAACAACGCCAATCCATTGGCCCGGGAACAGGCGCCGGTTATGTATTTGCGTGGTTCGCGACGAGAAAACATTGATCCAAATCAATGTTTTTGTCTTGTTTCACGATATTGTTGAGAGTGACACTGAAGCTGAATATATAGCCGCGACGACGACCCGGTTTTGCCGGGATGCAAAGAGAGCGGGCACGAAAAATCGGAGGATTATGATGGTGCCGATGGATACCATCCAGGCGCATGGCAGCCGGATGGAGCCTGACGAACCTTGGGAATGGCTGGCGGCAGGATGGCGTGACATCCTGGCCGGCCCGGCGATCAGCCTGACCTACGGGATCGCATTCTCCATCATCAGCCTGGGGCTCGCCGGCGCGCTTTTCTATTTCGATATCCCGCACCTTCTACTGCCGCTTTCGGCCGGTTTCATGTTGATGGGCCCGATGCTGGCAGTCGGACTCTACGAGACCAGCCGGCGGCGTCAGGCGGGAGAGCCTGTATCACTCAGAACGGCGCTATTCGTGCCGGTGCGCAATCCGACGCAGCTTGCCTCGTTGGGGGTGATCCTGATGGCGGCGCATTTGATCTGGATTCGCATTGCCACGCTGCTTTACGCGCTATTCTTCGGCACCCAGCCTTTTCCGGGGCTGGAAGAGTCCATCAGCATGCTGTTCTTCACGTTCGACGGCCTTGGTCTGCTTGTTGTCGGCACCGCTTTCGGCGGCGTGCTGGCGGCTGCTGTCTTTGCGCTTACGGCGTTCTCCGTGCCGATTCTAATGGTGCGCGACGTGGATGCCGTGACGGCCATTCTGGAAAGCGTGAAGATGATACGGGAGAATCTCTGGCCGATGCTGGTATGGGCCTGGCTCATCGTGATGCTGACAGCGGTCGGGATTGTGACCTGTTTCGTCGGACTGGCGATTACCTTCCCGCTGATTGGACATGCGACATGGCATGCTTACAGGCGTGCTTTTGACGGGATCAGGCCTGACTAACCGGCTGACTTTGCCTTGGCCGCGCCGTTGAGCCATTCAAATGCGCGCGGATACCAGTCCTTCGGAGCGGCGTGTCCGCCATCATAGAGGCAGAGCGCGAGGCGCGATCCGCCGTCGCAGTGGTTCCATTCCTTGCAAAGCAGGCCCTTCGGTCCGGTGCGTTCGACGTCCGGCAGCTTGCAGTGGTTATGCGCACGCAAGACCTCGAAGCTCTGAAACACGTCACCCTGACGCCATTGTCCGCGAATGGTTCGGCCCTCTAGCGGCATGATCTTGTCCCCGCGTCCGTGGACATGGATCATCGTGACCGGCCCTGCCGGGCAGGTCACGGGATGCGGGCGCCAGAACGCCCCGGAAACGGGGAAGAAACCGGCATAGCGATCCCCGGCCAGGCAGGCGATATCCCATGCCATGGATGCGCCGAGAGAGAAGCCGGAAACCCAGAGACGTGACCGGTCGATGGGCCAGCGTCTGGCTACATCATCGATCATGGCTGCAGCGAACGCGATTTCATCCCGATTGTTGGAGGGAGCGCCCCTCACGGACCAGCCCCCGTCAATACCGTTCGGTGCCACGACCAGTGCTCCTGCATCATCCGCCGCCTTTGCCAGCGCTTTCATCCCCATGATGAAGCGGCCGGTCTGTCTGTATCCGTGGAAATAGATCAGGACGGGAAGGGGACTTTCTCCGTCCCAGCCGACAGGCGCCCTCGCGTGGTAACTGCCGCCGTCAAGAATGCAGGCGTCCTCGGGTCCGCACGCCTGCTCAGCACCGTTGGCCATTGTGGTCGGGACGCCAGCGAAGACGAACAGCGCGGCAATCAATGCAGCAAAGGTTTGAGACCATCTCATGGATGGAAGAGTCACCCGGCTGCAGGAGATTGTAACTCGGGAAATCCCGCAATAACGACGTTGTGACGATAGCTCAGTCGTCGTCCAGCATGCGGTGCGCGGCGCCGTCGAGATCCTCGAACTGGCCGCTCTTGAGGGCCCAGAGAAAGGCAATCAGACCGATAAGTCCGAGAAACAGGGCGGCAGGGATGAGGAAGCTAAGGGCGGTCATTGTGACACTCCGGCAGGACCTGGCCGAGTTTAATGCGCAGGGCATTCAGCGTCACCACCAGTGACGAGGAGGACATGGCGATGGCGGCGACCAGCGGCGTGGCGAAGCCGGCGGCGGCAACCGGAACCGCGATCAGATTGTAGGCGAGGGCGAGGGTGAAATTCTGTATCACCAGCGCTCTGGAGATCCGGGCGGTCTTCAGGCTTTCCATAACCGGTGCGAGGTGATGGCCCTGAAAGATGAAATCCGCCGCTGTCTGGCTTGCGTCGGCAGCGGTGCCGGGCGAGATCGAGGCAAAGGCGGCGGCGAGCGCGGGAGCATCGTTCAGTCCGTCGCCGACCATGCAGACCCGGCGCCCCTGAGCGGTGAGAGTGTCCAGCCGGGCGATCTTGTCCTGCGGTGTGCAGCCATGGCGCCAGGTTGTAATCCCGAGTTCCTTCGCAATCCGGGCCACCGCGTCTTGCCGGTCTCCGGACAGGAGTTCCACTGCATAGCCGTCCTGCTGCAGGGTGGAAACCACGGCTGACGCGTCGGAACGGACCGTGTCGTTGAACCGGAACTGGACGTGGCGTCCATTCTCGGAAAGCCAAAGCTCGGGGCCATCATGGGCGAGGCCCTCATTGCCTGAGATGCCGGCGAATTCCCTCCTGCCAAGACGGATCTCGCTTTGACCGTCCATGGCCTTGAGGCCCTGTCCCGGGATTTCCTCGACTGACTGGAGCGCGGCGACCGGACCGGCGACCCGGCGCAGGGCGAGGGAGAGCGGGTGGCGGCTGGCGGCGGCCAGTGCGGCGGCACGTTTCAGATCAGCGAGCGCGATGTCGTGCCGGTCAACCAGTTCGGGCTGACCGAGGGTGAGGGTGCCGGTCTTGTCGAAAACTATGGTGTCGACGGTTGCGAGCCGTTCGAGACCGTCCCCGGACTTCGCCAGGATTCCGGCCTTCAGCAGGCGGCCGACCGCTCCGGCCTGGACCGCCGGAACGGCGAGCCCAAGGGCGCAAGGGCAGGTAACAATGAGAACTGTGATGGCTATCATCAGAGCGCCCTGCCAGCTCATCCCACCGATCAGGAACCAGCCGAGGAAGGTGGCCAGGGAGACACCGTGCACGACCGGGGCATACCAGCGCGCCATCCGGTCGGCCAGACGCACATAGCGGGCTCGGCCCTGCTCGGCGGCTTCCATCAGGCCGACGATCTCGGAAAGCAGCGTGCCTTCGTCAGTGGCCGTCACGGTCACGGTGACCGGCGCTCCGACATTGACTGTCCCGGCGAAGACCTTATCGCCGATCCGTGTCGGTCGCGGCAGGCTTTCGCCTGTCACCATTGAGGTGTCGATTTCTGTCTGACCGCTGGCCAGCACGCCGTCGACAGGGAGTCGCTCACCGGCGGCAACGGCAACGCTCATCCCGGGGCGGATGCTGTCTATCGGCATTGAGATATAGCTGCCGTCTGCGTTGATGACGGTCGCAGAGACTGCTCTCAGGGCCAGAAGGTTCTGGGCGGCAGACTCGACTTTGCGCCGCAGTGAGCGATCAAGAAACCGGCCAATCAGCAGGAAGAAAAGCAGGCTGACTGCGGCGTCGAAATAGACATGCTCGCCGCCGCGCGTGGTCTCGAACAGGCTCATGCCGCACGCGAGCAGAACGGCGAGCGAGATCGGCACATCCATGTTGGTGCGGCCGTGCGAGACAGCTGACAGGGCCGAGCGGAAGAACGGGCGTCCGGCATAGGCGACTGCGGGCAGGGCAATCAGTGCGGACAGCCAGTGCATCAGGGCCCGCGTCGCTTCGCCCATGTCCTGCGCGAGACCGGCCCACACGGCGACGGAAATCAGCATCACATTGGCGGCGGCGAATCCGGAGACCGACATGGCCTTCAAGAGGTCCTTGTCGTCCGTGTTGGCCGAGGCGGCGAGTTTCACCGGATCATAGGGGCTTACTTCATAGCCAAGGTCGGCCAGCACCTCGACTAGAGAGGCTGCATCTGTCTGTGCTTCGTTCCAACGCAAATGCAGGCGGCGTGTCGTTGCGTTGAGCCTGGCTGCCAGGACGCCGGGCTTTCCGTTGAGGCCGCCCTCGATCTGACGGACGCAGGACGGGCAATGCATGTTCCGAACAATCAGATGCAGGTCCGAGATACCGTCTTCACCGGCAACGACATAAGAGCCGACATCCGCTGGCCGGATGACGTCATCCGCCAGATCCATTGCTGCCGCGATCTCGCAGCAACTCGCAAGCGGGGCTGTCTTGATGCTTTGCGTGCCGTTTGGGCTGTCGGAGGTGGCGTTCATGCTCGTGCCTATTCGATCCAGAGCGTTCCGTCCTGGCGGAACGGTGTTCCGTCAGCCATGTGGGCGGTCAGTCGTGTGTCCCAGTTGCCCACAACGGGAAGGGTGGCCTGTCCGACATAAAGTCCGTCGGCCATCACGGAGAGTGTGACGAGTTGGTCATAACTCTCATTGATCGGGTGGCGGAAGGCGAGCGTGATACTGGTGGGCATCAACACCTTGCCCGCGCTGTCCGCAAGGCGTGCCGACACGGACATGGTGATGATCCCGGGGGGCGTCTGGTCCCGCTCGAAGGCGATCTCCACCTGCCAGCCACGCGCCCGCTGTGCTTCCGCGCCGCGGATCGCTGCGTTGTAGGTCAGGCCCTCCTGGTAGGATTTGTGGCTGGTCAGCCCAGTCCATGTATCGAGGGCGACGATGACGAAGGTGACGTTCACCGCGATCACGATGCCGAAGAAGCCGAGCAGCATCAGCAGGACATGTTTGCCTTTGATCTTCATGGGCGTGCTCATATGGGTGTCACTCATTGTTCTGGGCCTCTGAATACCGTGTCGTTGATGGCGCGGTTGCCGTCTGCGAGGTCGGTGACGACGAAGTTGAAGTCTTCCCGGCCGTCCGGTGCATTGGCCGCCGGGACGGAAACGAAAACCCGGAACTGGGCGAGACGATCGGCCGGAACCGTGAGGCCGCTGGTACCTTCCTGACCGACAACGCTGATCAGAGCATTCTCCAGTCCCTCAATCGCGATCTCGAAGCGTCGTATCTCGTGCTGCTTGTTCAGGATCTTGATCGTATAGCCATTCCGGATGCCGCCATCGGACAGTTTCACAAACAGCGGGTTCCGATCATGCAGGATATTGATGTCGAGTGTAGACCGGGTGATCAGGGCCGCCAGCATGATCAACCCGACGATCGCGATCAGGGCCGCATAGATGACGGTCCGGGCGCGGAAGATGCGTGGTTTCTGCTCCGGCTGCCCCGCCGCGCGCCGCTCGTGATTGACGTAGGTATCGTAGGAAATCAGGTTTAGTGGCCGGTTGATCCGGGTCATCACCTCATCGCAGGCATCGATGCAGAGCGCACAATGGATGCATTCCAGTTGCTGGCCGTCACGGATATCAATGCCCATCGGACAGACCGCGACGCACTGGTTGCAGTCGATGCAGTCGCCCCGTGTATCCCAATCCATGTTCTTCCGGAATGGCGCGCGCTGCTCGCCACGGTCGTCTTTGTAGGAGACGATCAGTGATTCCTCGTCGACCAGCGCACCCTGAATGCGGGGCCACGGACACATGTATGTGCAAACCTGTTCGCGCATCATGCCGCCGAAAACATAAGTGCAGCCGGCGAGGATCGCGACGGTGCTGTAGGCGACGATCGGGGCCTGAAAGGTGAAGAGATCGACAAGCAGCGTCGGCGCGTCGGCGAAATAGAAGATCCAGGCGCCACCGGTCGCCATGCCAATCAGGATCCACAGCACGTGCTTCGTGGTTTTACGCGCGATCTTGTTAACGGATAGGGGGGCTTTGTCGAGCCGGATGCGGGCACTGCGGTCGCCCTCGACCAGACGCTCAACCCAGATAAAGAGGTCGGTCCAGACCGTCTGCGGGCAGGTATAACCACACCAGACTCTGCCAGCGAGGCTGGTGACAAGAAACAGGCCGAGAGCGGCTATGATCAGCAAGCCGGTCAGATAATACACCTCTTCAGGCCAGATCTCGATGAAGAAGAAATAGAATCGCCGGGCCGGGAAATCGATCAGGATGGCTTGGTCGGGTGCGTTCGGGCCGCGATCCCAGCGGATCCACGGGGCGAGGTAATAGACCGCCAGTGTCGCGGCCATGACCAACCATTTCAGCTTTCGGAATACACCCTTGGCGCGCTTCGGGTAGATCTTGACGCGCGCCTTGTAGAGGGAGCGTTCCTCTTTCTTGTTGACGGCATCGACATCGATCGTCTCGACATTTGCCGATGACACGTTGGCTTGGCTGGCTGCTTGGCTGGCCTGGTCCATTGGGGTGACCTGTATGTCGGTTGACTGACGGGGACCGGAAAGGCCGGACCCGGATCACGTACGAGATGTTCTCCCGCCGGCAAACCGGCGGGAGAACCGAGGTTTATTCGCCGCCGCCGAGCGAGTGGACATAGATGGCGAGCTGCTTGATGGTCGCCTCGTCGAGGCGGTTGGTCCAGTCCGGCATCACGCCGAAGCGGGCATTGGTAACCGTCTCGCGCAGGGCCTGGCGATCACCGCCATAGAGCCAGATCGCATCGGAGAGCCGGGGAGCACCCAAGTCGTGCAGACCCTGACCTGTGTCACCATGGCAGGATGAACACTGCTCGGCGAAGACGGTTTGGCCTTCAGATGCGGTCGCCTCGTCATGCTCCTGCCCCGAGATCTTCAGGACATATTCAACCACCTGATTGATCTGCTGCCGCTCAAGCAGCCCGTCCTTGCCGAAGGCAGGCATCACGCTGTAGCGGGTGTCGTCATGAGCGGAGCGGATACCGTAATGGATCGTTGCCGAAATCTCTTCCGGCGTGCCGCCCCAGATCCAGTCATCGTCGTTCAGGTTCGGGTAGCCAACGAAGCCCTGGGCACCCTGACCGTGGCACTGGGAGCAATTAACCGCGAAGGCCGACTTGCCGCCGGCGAGGGAGAAGTTCAGCAACTCGGTATCCGCACGGATATCTGCCAGCGATGCGACCTCGATCCGATCGAGATACTGTGCCTGGGCTGCCTTTGCTTCGGCAATCTTGTCCACCACGTCCTGACGGGAGGAATAGCCGATCATGCCCTTTGTATGGCTGCTGATCAGAGGCCAGGTCGGATAGACAACCCAATACCCCACAGCCCAGATAATGCAGGCATAGAAAGTCCAGAGCCACCAGCGTGGGAGCGGATTGTTGAGCTCCTTGATCCCGTCCCACTCATGACCGGTTGTCTCGATGCCGGTCACATCGTCTTTTTCAACATTGTGAGCCACGGTCAATCCTCCTCAAGCGGCAAATGCGCGGCTTTCTTGAACTTGTTCTTGTTGCCGGGCCAAAGCGCGTAGACGACGGCAGTGCTGAACATCACGACCAGGAACACCAGGCCCCAGGATTGCGCGAAGGCGGAAACAGTCTGATATGTCATGGGTTCCTCCTCCTACCTGAGCGCCGGGTCTTTGGCGTAGAGGTCGAAATCGACCAGGGTGCCGAGCATCTGGAGATAGGCGATCAGAGCATCAAGCTCGGACAGTTTTTCCGGATTGCCGTCGAAGTCCCGGACCTGAGCCTTCGGATAGCGCTCCATGAAGGCATCGAAATCGTCCGCATCCGGGTTGACCTGGGTGCGAGCGTCCTCGACGGCCTTCTCGATCATTTCGTCGGAATAGGGGACGCCTACACCGCGGTTGGCGATGAGGTGACCGGCGAGATCCTCGATCTTGAGCGGATGCTCGGCGAGGAATGGATAGCCGGGCATGATCGATTCAGGCACCACGGAGCGCGGATTGTTCATGTGCGCAACGTGCCAGTCGTCCGAATAACGGGCACCGACCCGGGCGAGGTCCGGTCCGGTCCGCTTGGAGCCCCACTGGAACGGGTGGTCGTACATGCTTTCCGCGGCGAGGCTGTAATGGCCATAACGTTCGGCCTCGTCCCGGAACGGCCGCACCATCTGGCTGTGGCAGTTGTAGCAGCCCTCGCGGATATAGATGTTCCGTCCCGCCAGCTCCAGCGGGGTGTAGGGCCGCATGCCCTTCACCTTCTCGATGGTGCTCTCCAGATAGAAGAGTGGTGCGATTTCAACCAGGCCGCCGATGGCGACTGTGATCAGAATGCCGACACAAAGCACGATCGAATTCTTCTCGAAGACAGAGTGTTTATTGAGAAGCGACATTGATCATTCTCCCGCCGCGACCGCAGCCTGGGGCGCGCGCACTGGCGCTCCCACGAACGGAGCTTCATCACGAAGATCCCCCCGCATGGTGCGATAAAGATTGTAGGCCATGACCAGGGAGCCAGCGACGAACACTGCGCCACCAAGAGCCCGGATCACATAGAAGGGATGCATGGCTTCAACGGTCTCGACGAAGGAATATTCCAGGAAGCCGAGGCTGTCATATGCCCGCCACATCAGACCCTGCAGGATACCGGACACCCACATCGACGTGATGTAGAGCACGATGCCAATGGTCGAGATCCAGAAGTGCCAGCCGACGAGGCGCAGGGAATAGAGCCGTTCCCGGTTCCACATGATCGGAACCACGCAATAGAGCGCGCCGAAGCTGACCATGCCGACCCAGCCAAGTGCACCGGAATGCACGTGACCAATTGTCCAGTCAGTGTAGTGGCTGAGGCCGTTTACCGCCTTGATGGACATCACCGGGCCTTCGAAGGTGCTCATGCCGTAGAAGGCGACGGAGGTCACCAGCATGCGCAGGACCGGATCGGTGCGGAGCTTGTCCCAAGCGCCCGAAAGCGTCATCAGGCCGTTGATCATGCCACCCCAGGACGGCATCCAGAGCATGATCGAGAAGGTCATGCCGAGAGTCTGCGCCCAGTCCGGCAGCGCCGTGTAGTGCAGGTGGTGCGGGCCGGCCCAGATATAAAGGAAGATCAGGGACCAGAAATGGATGATGGAGAGCCGGTAGGAATAGACCGGGCGCTCCGCCCGCTTCGGGATGTAATAGTACATGATGGCGAGGAAGCCGGCGGTCAGGAAGAAGCCGACTGCGTTATGGCCGTACCACCACTGCGTCAGCGCATCCTGTACCCCGGAGAAAGCCGAATAGCTCTTCGCGCCGGTAAGGGAAACCGGCAGGGAGAGATTGTTCACGATATGCAGCATCGCGATGGTGATGATGAATGCGAGGTAGAACCAATTCGCGACATAGATGTGCGGCTCGCGGCGCTTCCAGAGAGTGCCGAGGAAGACCAGAAGATAGGCTACCCAGACGATGGTCAGCCAGAGGTCAACATACCATTCCGGCTCCGCGTATTCCTTGCTCTGTGTGATGCCGAGCACGTAGCCGGTCGCTGCCAGAACGATGAACAGCTGATAACCCCAGAACACGAACCATGGTGCGAGGCCGCCCGCGAGGCGTGCCTTGCAGGTGCGCTGCACGACATGGAAGGAGGTCATGATCAGCACGTTGCCGCCAAAGGCAAAAATAACGGCGGAAGTGTGCAGCGGCCGAAGGCGTCCGAAATTCGTCCATGGAAGGTCGAAATTCAGAACCGGAAAGGCGAGTTGCAGGGCAATCACCAAGCCAACGATGAAGCCGACAACGCCCCAGAAGGTGGAGGCGATGGCCCCGGCACGGATGACGCCGTCCATATAGCCGACATCGTCACCAGTAACAGGAACTGCAGGGCTTTCGGCCATATCGTAATGCCGTTTCACCAGCACGAAGCAGCCAAGTGTGAAGAATGCAAAGAACAGGAAGGCGTGGAAAGCCAATTCCGGGCTTGCGGCCTTCGCCATCCAAAGCAGACTGACGATGGAGCCAAGCGCGAATAACACGCCCATGATCCATGCGCCGCCGCTGTCGCGGTTTGCGGTTAGTGTGCTGTTCATGACTTCCCTCGCGATACTGAACACACCCGATTGACCACTCCGTATCCGGGAATGGTCGCTAATGGCACGCTAGAAGCATTCGACCATGGGTACATTGATCCAGGTCAATTTCTTGCGTCGCCTCTGGCCCTGAGGCCGAAACTCTCTCACAAAGCGCAAACCGGCCATGTGGCCGGAACGCGCTGCGGCAATGCGCCGCATTTTTAGTCCCGGAGGATTCTCCAGGGATCAAACAGCCCCTGAATGCCGGGCTTTTCCAGCCTGCAGATATGCGTCGAAGCAGGCGGCCACGACGCGGATATACGGTCGTCCGTGTGGGGTAATCTCGAGCATTTGCCCATCCCAGCTCAGGAGGCCATCTGCTTGCATCTCATTAAGAAATGCCTGATCGCCGAGGAGCGCGCTGGCTGCAAATCCGGCATCGGCACAAAGCGCGGCTATATCCGCCCTACCGTCGCACATCAGACTTTCAATAACCTGCCGGCGCAGCCGGTCGTCGGCACTTACTGCAATGCCCCTGGCGGCCGCCAGTCCTGATTCCCTGACGCTTTCCTCATAAAGCCGCGTGTCCGCGATGTTCTGAACGTAGCCGTCGGGCAGGGCGCCGATGGAGGACGCACCGAACCCGATCAGTGTGGATGCATCGTCGGTGGTGTAGCCTTGGAAGTTGCGCTTCAGGACACCAGCCTCGATTGCTTCTGCCATGCTGTCATCCGGTCGGGCGAAATGGTCGAGACCGATTTGCACATAGCCTGCCGCAGCCAAAGTGTCGGCCATTGCCTCGGCCTGATCCCGCCTGACCTCCGGGCCTGGAAGTGCCTCGGTCGGTATCAGGTTCTGGTGTTTGCGCATCCATGGAACGTGCGCGTAACCAAAGACGGCGACCCGACTGGGGTCCAGGCTCAGAGCCATTTCGAGGCTACGGACCGCATCTGATATGCCCTGATATGGCAGCCCGTACATCAGATCGAAATTAAGCGCACCGATACCGGCCGCGCGGAGTGCGCCGACGCGATCCTCGACCAGCTCGAATGACTGCTCGCGATGGATTGCCGTCTGTACGGCGGGGGTGAAATCCTGCAAGCCGAGGCTCGCCCGGGTGATCCCGGCGAGTGCGTAGGCTTCGACGAGACTGTCATCAAGGCTGCGTGGATCTATCTCAATGGCGATCTCAGCATCCGCGGCGAACGGAAACCGGTGGCGCAGAACTGCCATCAAGCTACTGAAATCGCGAGCGTTCAACCGGTTCGGCGATCCGCCGCCCCAGTGCACATGCCTAACCGTGCCGGGCTGACGAATGTGCCCGGCGACGGTCTCGATTTCCCGTTCCAAAACACGGGCATATTCAGAAACAGGCCCGTATTTTCGGGCTACCTGCATGGCGCAGCCGCAATACCAGCAGAGTGCCTTACAGAACGGCACATGCAGGTAGAGTGACAAGGAGTCGTCCGGACTCAATGCGCCCAGCCATTGCCGGTAAGTCGTCGGACCGATGCCTTCGTGGAAGTGCGGAGCCGTCGGGTAGCTCGTATAGCGCGGCACATTGCGCGTTCCATATTTCTGCAGGAGCGTATTCCCTGTCGCGCCTGCCGTGCGCATCATGTTCATTTCTTGGTTCATCTGAATTGCCTGATGGGCCGGTTTGTTTCTAGAGGCGCAGCTTGTGATCGCCGGGAACATGGTCGTTGGCCGGCTCCCGTGTGCTCTGCCAGTCCATGATTTCCTGCCGCAAGGCTTCGAACTGTCCTTCTTTCTGACTGCCGAAAATCGGATCTGCAGTGTCGGAAAGCTCGGCGTCCAGAGAGGCCCAGTCTTCGGTTGTCAGAACGCGCAGGGCCGTCGGAAAGAAAATGCTTTCCTCCATCCGGATGTGCCGACGCTGGGACTCGATGAATTCCAGCGCCGCGTTCGCGAACTGGCTGCGGGTAATGATGCCGGCGCCGAGGACATTAGACAGGGCGGCCGCGAAAGCTTTTATGAAAGCCTCGCAAGCTTCATGCTCTTCGTCGAGATGGCCGATTTCTTCTGCGGCAGAGGCGTCGCGTGCGACAATCTTTTCGTAAATCTTGTCTTCGCGAGCGTGATGGAACTCGGCCGGGTAGGTGAGGAAATAATCGACGATCGCCGACACAATGTCATAGTCGGGCTCACCCGTGAGGTGCGCGTCTTTCACCTGATTCTCAAGGATCGACAAGAGAATGTCGTGATGCCGGTGATCTTCTTGTAGGATTTTCAGTATCTTAGGCACGGCGACCTCCCTTGCTTAGGTCTTTGGTGCCAATAGCCTATGGAATGTGAACCTGGTCGGCGTTGACCTATGTCAAGGCAGGTCGAGCCGAGATTTCACAATGGCGAGTGTCGCTGCGGAGGTCCCCCCGGCATTGATTTTTTCCCAATCGCCGAGCGCACCGTGCCCATGTTGGGCCTGTGCCAGCATCACTGTTTCGGTGGCGTCCGATGCGTCATTGGACCTGCCTGCAATCCTCCGTGCCATGACCTCTTCCGTGACGTCGAGCCAGAAGCCTTTGAACGGCACGGATAGAGACTGTGCGAGGGCCGTGATGGCATTCCTATCTGCCGGGCGGTCGTTCACCGCGTCCATGATCACTGAATAGCCGGCCTGCAATGCTTCAGCGGCCCGGCTCAGCATCGTGCTGTAGACCTTGGCGCTGGCGTCGGAGCTGTAGGCCGCGGCCGGAAGGCGTTCGGTCGGGGCGCATCCATGCAACCGCTTCCGGATGACGTCACTGCGCAGGTGGACAGCGCCCGGGGGCGGGGAAAGGGATTGGGCGAGAGCCTGCGCCAGGGTGGATTTGCCGGAACCCGAAAATCCGCCGACTCCGATCAGGACAGGCGTAGCCGGTTCGATCTGGCGCTGTGCGGCCTGAAAGGACACGCGCGACTGCTCCAGCATCGCCTTTCTTATCGAGGGATCCTCTTGCGCCTCGGCGCCACTCACCATGATTTTCGCGCGCACGGCGGAACGCGTGGACAGGAACAAGGGGAGGCACGGTAGCCCGTCGTACCCGCCGTCGATAAAGTATCGGTTGAAGGTAAGATTGGCCAAGCAGGGGAGGCCCCGGATGTCCAGATCACTCAGGAAGTAGGCAAGATCGTAGAGCGTGTCGATACAGGCGAATCGTGGATTGAATTCAAGGCCGTCGAACAGGGTCGGCTCGCCATCAATCAGGCAGATGTTCCGGAGATGCAAATCGCCATGGCAATGTTTGGCATGTCCGGCCTCGACCCGGGCGTCCAGCAGCGGGGTTAGCTGCGCGAGCGCTTCGCGTGCATGGGCTGTATAGGCTGCCGTTTCAACCGAATGGAAATGCTCGGGCTGGGCTGCAAATTCCTCGAGGTTTTCCTCGATCACCCAGCGCATTCCTTCTGCGCCTGCTCCCAATGCATCGTCGGCTGGAAGTGATTCTGCGGCATTATGAAAGGCGCGAATGCGATCTGCCGTTTGCTCGATCAATTCCGGAGTGAGTTTGCCATCTTCCGCCATCCTGTCCAGCAGCGCGTCTTGCTCGAAGCGCCGCATTTCCAGAACATATTCAATGGTCTCGCCGGGACCGTCGAATGCGATAGCGCCGTCTTTCTCCCGGGTCAGGCGGCGAATGCCGAGATAGAGGTCGGGTGCGGCGCGACTATTCAGCGTGAGCTCTGCTTCCGTGAAGGTCTTCCGGCGTTCGAGCGTGCCGAAATCCATGTAAGGGAAAGAGACCGCGCGCTTCATCTTGTAAGCCCGATCCCCGGCAAGGAAAACGTGCGAGCCATGGGTCGCTATATGGACGGGCTCTTCATCTGGGGGCGGATCATAGTTTTTCGCGAGGGCCAGAAATTCCAAAGCCGCACTTTGGTCCTCGGTTTCTTCCATGGTTCGATGGCTCATGATGATCCGGTCCCGCATTCCGGTTGATCACTGATCATGGCGAAGTGCCTTGCACGCGACCATGACATGACTCAATCCGGGACATGACTCAATTGGGGGCAAGCCTCGACCGGACCGGCCGACGAGGGAGGAAATTGTGGGCAGAGCTGAAATCAACAGTGCGAATCAGGATGGGCCGGCTGCGGCGACACGCGCGCTGGCTGACTGGATTGTTTCAATCGGGGCCGATGATATCGGTGCCGTGCCGCGCACCTGGGCGACCGATGCCGTGCTTGACTGGTTTGGCGTGACCATCGCCGGAAGCCGGGAGCCGCTAAGTCATATTCTCGCCGAAACCATGGGGGAAGAGGGCACCGGGCCGGCGCGTCTGATCGGTCGTGCCAACACACTTAGCCCCCTTAACGCGGCACTGGTGAATGGTGCTGCGTCCCATGCGCTCGATTATGACGATGTGAACTCCCGGATGCTGGGGCATCCGACCGTTCCGCTGGTTCCGGCATTGCTGGCGATTTCCGACATGCAGCCGGTATCCGGGCGTGCCTTCCTTGAGGCCTTCATCGTTGGCTATGAAGCAGAAGTTCTGACGGCTGAAATGGTCGGTGAGGGGCATTACGACCTTGGCTGGCATATGACGGCCACGGTCGGCACGGTTGGCGCTGCCGCGGCCTCGGCCCGCTTGCTTGGGCTCGATGCCGAACAGACGGCGCATGCGCTCGGCCTTGCCATCGCGCAGGCGGCAGGCCTCAAGTCGATGTTCGGCACCATGTCCAAGCCTTTCCAGGTTGGCAAAGCGGCGATGAATGGATTGCTCGCGGCCCGGCTGGCGAAAAAGGGCATGACGTCGCGCACCGATGCCATTGAATGCGCACAAGGCCTTGCCGATACCCAGTCCAATGGGTTTTTCCCGGTCGAAATGACGTCTGGCGGCAACCGGTCTTTCGCGGTGGAAGAGAATCTCTTCAAGTATCATGCGGCCTGCTACCTGACCCACTCGCCGATCGAGGCGGCCCGTCGGCTTCGTGAGCTTCATTCCATTGAGCCCGATGCGGTGGAGCGTGCAACCATCGAAGTGAACAAGGGTGCGTTGACCGTCTGCAATATCGACCGTCCTGAAACCGGCCTTGAGATCAAGTTCAGCCTGAAGCATACGGTCGGCATGGCTTTGAGCGGTGTGGATACTGGCGATCTCGACGCCTACACGGACGCGACGGCTCAGGATGACGCGCTACGCGCCCTGGGGCGGCGTTCCATGGTCGTTGGTATCGAGAGCGATATCTGGAGCTTTGGCCGGGTTAAGCTCGATCTAAAAGATGGCTCGTCGGTGGAAGAAACGCAGAATGTGGGCGTTCCTGCATCCGATCAGCCGGAGCAGCGTCGCCGCCTGTTGGCCAAGTTCGGGACCATGAGTGAACCGTTCCTCGGCGCCAGTCGGACAGATGAACTCGCGGAGCGCATCCTGTCGTTAAACGAAGCAACGGATGCCAGCGTCCTTTCGGAACTGGCGCAGACATCCTGACAATCCTCAGACGATTGAGGCTCAGGTCGTTCCTAAAGCGACGCTCGAAAGAGCTTTCAGGTCGGGAATGATAACCAGAGACGGGCGAGGAAGCCGGATGATTTCGGCTTTCTTGAAGCTGGACATGATCCGGCTGATGGTTTCCGGCTGCATGCCCAGATGGTCGGCGATGCGCTCGCGCCGCATGCTGAGCTTCAGCTCCACCCCGCGCTTGGTTACCCGGCCGGTGCGTTCGGCAAGGTCCAGCAGGAAACCGGCGAGGCGTTCGGCCGCGGACGACCGCGCCAGCAGGAACATCCGCGCCTGGGTGCGGCTGACTTCGTCTCGGGCGGCACTGTAAAGAGCTTTGACCAATCCCGCCGCACCGGGTGCGCTTTGCGTGATCGGATCGACGGAGATGATGCAGAGTTCAGTCGGTTGGACGGCTTCGTAGAATTCGCGAATATCGCCGGACTCCTGTTGCGGCAGGGGCCAGGACAAATCGCCATTGGTCTTGAAGGCCGCGATATGACGGCGCCCGTCATCGGAAATATGTTCCTGCATGAGCATGCCGTTAACGATGCGGAAGATGGTATCCGGCGCAAAACCCGCAACATCCAGCTTCTCTCCGGCTCGTGCAGAAATGCGGGTAACCGCGTTGGAGCATGTGGAGAGCCCGGCTTTGCCGACCGCTTGACGGATAGGGCAACTCAACTCCTCGCACCCGCAGCAGGGTCCGGTTCCAGTTCGTTCCATCAATGCTGGAGAACCCACATCCATAGCTGGTTCGCTTTCCTGTTTTATATGCCGGTGGCATGAAAACAGATGAAGCATGCATAGCGGCCCGCTGGCCGGCATTGATCCAGATCAATTGAGTGCGGGAGGGATCAGCCCCGGGCGGCGAGGCGCATCTTGATCGGTCCGGTGGCTCGGCTATTGATCATTTGATCCAGGTAGAGGTTGTCCGCCTCCGGAACATCATCGCGCTTTCCAGACCATTTGATCTCGCCGTCGAACAACATGGCGACATTGTCGAAGCGGCTGCGTGCTGCCTTCATGTCGCCGGTCACGACAAGCACGGTTGTGCCCTTGCCTGATGTTTCCCGCTCGATCAGCGAGAGGATCGTGTTGGTCAGAATCGGGTCGAGCCCCGCCGTCGGATCGTCGAGGATCAGCAGCTCCGGGTTGCCGACCATGGCCCGGGCAACACCGACTCGTTTCTGCATGCCGCCTGACAGTTCCACCGGGTACAGATCGGCCATTTCCTCGCCGAGCCCGACGGAAGCCATGCGTTTAACCGCACGGTCGCGTGCCTCGGATCGCGAAATCCCTTCGTGATTGATCAGGCGGAAGGCGATATTTTCCCAGATCCTGAGGCTGTCAAAGAGGGCGTTTTGCTGGAACAGCATGCCGATGCGACCTTGGAAATCGCTCCATTCGTCGGTGCTCATGCCACTAAGTTCGAGATCGCCATAGCGCATGCTGCCGCCGTCAACCTGCATCAGGCCGACCAGACATTTAAGCAAGACGGACTTCCCGCTCGCCGACGGCCCGATTAGGACCGTCGACTGTCCGGCGGGAATATTCAGGGAGACCGACCGCAGCACCTCATTGTCGGTGAAGCTCTTTGCGAGCCCATCGAGACGGATGTCCGGAGCGCTTCCTGATCCCATGCTTTTCTTCCTCGGCGTTTCTCTAGCTGGCGGCGCGAAGACCCTTCGTTCGAGCTTCGTCCACCATGCCTTCTCCATCGACGGCGACACCATATACCGTCTCTGCCGCCTCGGGCGAAACAAAGCCGAGCAGGACGTCCCGAGCAACCTCTGACGGATCGCGTTCGTGCGGATTTCCGAGACCGCCGCCTCCCGGCATGGAAATTATCAGCTTGTCGTCCCCGTTGACGCTTTGCCGGCCTTTCGAGTTCAACCGGCTGCCGTCGTTCGCCCGTTCGATGATACCGGCCGTCCCGTCACCGCCGCCGTTGCGGCCGCGTGGGGGGTAGGTCACCCGGTCGAACATGCAGTTGATGGCGAAGGGGGCATGCTGGGAATGGGAAATCTCCATCACCTGACCGACGCCGCCGCGATACCTCCCGGCGCCGCCACTGTCGGCACGATATTCCTTACGCCAGATCACCAGCGGAGCGATGGTCTCGTTCACCTCGATAGGGGTGTTACGCACGCCGGACGGGAACGCCGTGGCGTTGAGCCCGTCCTTGTCCGGGCGCGCGCCTGTGCCGCCTGCATGGAAGGTGTTGATGGCGAACGGTGTTGCGTCGCCGTAATCCTCATCGGTCAGGCCGTGCCCGCCGAGCAGCACCGGGTTCCAGAGGCAGGAGGTTCCTTCAGCCGGTACCCGGTCGGGGATCACCTGGTTGAGGCAGCCGAGCACGACGTCCGGCAGCATCTGGCCGATCACATGCCGGGCGGTTACCGCGCAAGGATGCTCGGCATTGAGGATGGAGCCTTTTGGCGCGCCGATGATCACCGGGGCAAGGGAGCCGGCATTGTTAGGCACTGCCCCGCCGACGACGCAGCGGATGCCGAAGCTAGCGTAGGCCTGCGTGTAGGTTAGCGGCACGTTGATGCCGAAGCTCGATATACCGGAGGTGCCGGTGAAATCGACTTCGATTTCCTCGTCACGGATTGTCAGCGCGGCGACCAGATCGATCGGGCTCTCATACCCATCGATCCGCATGGAATTGTGGTAGGTGCCGTTTGGCAATTCGCGGATTTCCGCGGCCATGCCTGCCCGGGCGCTCTCGATCACATAATCGGCGAGCGTGTCGAGGGTCTCCATGCCGAACTCGCGCATCATGTCGATCAGGCGCGTGCCGCCGACATCGTTGCAGGCGGCGAGGGAATAGAGATCGCCCTCGACCTCGATCGGGTTACGGACATTGTTACGGATGATGGCAAGCACCGGCTCCACGAACTCGCCGTTCTCGGCCAGCCGCATGATCGGGATATTGATCCCTTCCTCGTAGATCTGCCGTCCGTCCGGGCCGAAACCCTTGCCGCCAACATCGACCACGTGGGTGGTGCAGGCGAAGAGCGCGACGATCTCGTTGCCGAGGAAGGTCGGCGTGACCACGGTGAAGTCGTTCAGATGGCCGGTGCCGAGCCAGGGATCGTTGGTGACGAAGATGTCGCCCGGCTTCATGACCTCTAGAGGGAACCTCTCCAGGAAGAACCCGACCGAGGCGGCCATTGCATTGACGTGGCCCGGCGTGCCGGTCACCGCCTGGGCCAGCATGCGGCCCTTGCAGTCATAGACGCCGGCGGAAATATCTCCGGCCTCACGGGCGGAGGTGCTGAAAGCGGTCCGGATCAGGGTTTGGGCCTGCTCTTCCACGACGGAGAGCAGACGGTTCCACTGGATCTGCATGCGGATCTGGTCGAGGGCTGATTTCTGGCTCATGTCTGTGCTCCCTCAGGCCGCTTGCTTGCGGTTCAGGATGAGATACCCGAGTTCGTTGACGGTCGCGTCGAACGCGGATGTCACGATGGTCGTGGTCTGGGATTCCGAGATGATCGCGGGGCCCTGAATGGATGCTCCGACGGGCAGGCTGTCACGCCAATAGATCTTGGCTTCGACATAGGTGCCGGTGGCAGGATCGAACAGCTCGCGCTTGCCGGTTGCTTCCGCCGCTCCGCCGCTGGGCGCGGTCAGTTCCGCCGGGATCTGCGGCCGCGGGGCCGTCATGGTCAGCGTCCAGCTCAGGATCTCAGGTTCCGGTCCCGGGATGATCCGGCCATAGAGCCGCTTGTACTCGCTCTCGAACGCCGCCCGGATCGTTTTCGCATGGTCTGCCGTCAGGGCACCGTCGGGCAGGGGAACGGCAATTTCATGGCCTTGTCCGACATAGCGCATGAAGGCGGTCCGGGTTTCCTCAAGCGCGGCCCCGCCGGCACCACTGGAAACGATGACGCGGGCCTCGTCCGCCATTCCGGAGAGCAGGGTATTGATCTCACCCGCATCGAAGTCCGAAAGCTTGACGTATCTGGAGCGGACGACTTCGTAGGAGATCGGTGCACGCAGGAAGCCGATTGCCGAGCCGACACCGGCGCCGGTCGGCACCACGACTGTCGGAATGTCGAGTTTCTCGGCCAGTCTTGCGGCGTGCAGAGGGGCCGCACCGCCGAAAGCGATCATCGCCCGTGCCGCGATATCCTTGCCCCACTCGATGGCGTGGACGCGGGCGGCGTTGGCCATGTTCTCGTCGACGATCTCGCAGACACCGAAGGCGGAAAGCGCTTCGGAAAGGTCCATCTTGTCGCCGACCTCGGCCTTGAGGGCGGCCTTGGCCTTCTCTGGATTGAGCGCGACCGATCCTCCGGCGAAGCTCACCGGGTCGATCTTGCCAAGCACCACGTCAGCGTCGGTCACAGTCGGCCGGGTGCCGCCCTGATCGTAGCTGGCCGGTCCCGGATCGGCACCGGCGCTGTGGGGGCCGACAGCAATCCGGCCGAGTTTGTCGACAGCCGCGATGGAACCGCCACCGGCACCGATCTCGACCATCTCGATGGCGGGAATGCGGACAGGCCAGCCGCTGCCCTTCATATTGCGGTAGACCCGCGCGACCTCGAAGGTGCGCGTGGTCTGCGGCATGAAATCGTCCAGCAGGCAGATTTTCGCGGTGGTACCGCCCATATCGTAGGAGACGACGCTGGCAAGATTGCATTCGCGGGCAATCTCGCTCGCCAGGATGGCGCCGCCTGCGGGGCCTGATTCGACCAGCCGGATCGGGAATTTCATCGCCGTATCCAGCGTGGTCAGGCCGCCGCCGGATGTCATCAGCAGAACCGGACAAGCGAAACCGCGCTTTTTCAGATCCTCACGCAGAATGCCAAGGTAGCGGGACATGATCGGCTGCACATAGGCGTTCGCCGATGCCGTCGATTGCCGCTCATATTCGCGGATTTCCGGGCAAACCTCGCTCGATAGCGTGATGCTGAGATTGGGGAGGGCCTTGCTCAGGATTTCGCTGACCCGCTCCTCGTGAGCGCCGTTGGCGTAGGAGTGAATAAGGCCGATGGCGATCGATCCGATGTCGTGGCTCTCGATCAGCGGGACCAGGGCATCGACGCTTGCCTCGTCCAGCGGGATCAGCACTTCGCCCCGGAAGTTCAGACGCTCGCGCACGGACCAGCGCAAATTACGCGGCACCAGCGGGTCCGGCCGGTCGATATTGATGTCGTATTGCTCGAACCGGTTCTCGAAGGCCATTTCTACGGAGTCCCGCAGGCCCTCGGTGGTGATCAGCGCCGTCTTCGCGCCTTTCCGTTCGATCAGGGCGTTCGTTGCCAGTGTGGTGCCGTGGATCAGCAGACCGATATCGGTCGGCGAGGCATTAGCCACCTCAAGCGCCTTTTCGATCCCCTCCATCACACCGTGCTCGGGCATTGACGGGGTTGTCAGCACCTTCGCCGTGAAGCGCTTGGGGCCAAATTCGAGTGCGACATCCGTAAAGGTGCCGCCGACATCGACCGCGAGGCGGCCTTGCACAGAGGTCTCAGGCATTTCGATACAATCGGTTTTTAAAAGAGAGCAGTCGGAAAGGAACTGACGTTAGTAAAGACGTATGACCACCGGTCGTCAATGAATGACGCTCATCATAGCCGGACAACATTGCCCGGTTCCGTTTTCAGCACTTCGGCGCAATATCGCCGTGCCTCGGCTTCTGCCCGATCCTGATCCTCGTAGAGCCCGGATGCGTGCGAGGATTCGACTTGTCGGCCGTCCTGCCAGATTGACCACGGATACCGTATGCCGTCCGGACTGGCCCAGCATTCTATGTAGATCTCGATCATGACCTCGATCCCCAAAGCCGGCTTGATGAGTTGTCAGGTATAGACCGGTTGCGCGTCCGCTTTTTGACGCTGGACTCATTAAATCATCCCGGCGGGGGGCATGGCGAGTGTCTGGTTCCGATTTTCAGACAGAAAGGGAATACCGGATTGAGGCGGCGGGCAAAATCAGATCGGGCGGGATGCAGTCGCCGGGCAGTCGGCACCGGGATCAGGCGACCATTCCCTGGAAACGCGAGAAATAGGCATCAGACGGAGGCGGCAGGGAGCCGTCCACGCCGTTGACAGTCTTTTCCAGATACGACTGTGCCGGTTCTTTGAGGATGTCGTACACCCGAGCAGCGAGGTCGGTCGCCCGGCGTCCGCTCCATGTTTCCGGCATGATGTCGGCGGGAAGGCCCGGATCACGGAGCAATGCCCGCCGATAGACGTGAACCATTAATATCCGCAGCTCGAACGCCGTCTCCGGCGTCAGGAGCCTGTGGTTTTCTTCAACGGCGTTCAGAACCGGATCGAAGCTATCGATAAAGGCCCGATATGCATTGTCGGTCTCTTCCAGGTCCCAGGTTTCACGACACAAGGTGCGCAAGATCTCTATTGGGGAGCCCGGGGCGGCTTCGAACAAGGCGACCCGGTCTTCAAGTCCGAGATTTGCAAGTTCCTGCTTCGCTCCGTCGAGATCGCCTCCGATACCGAGCAGGACCTGCGGGCCGAGAGAGCCGTATCCCGCCCATCCCAGGGCCTTTCTGAGACCGTCTCGCTCGGCGCTGTCCACAGCACTTGTCAGCAGGGCAATCTGCCAGGGTGCGTCGGCGGCCTTGCGGGTGCGGGGCGGCGCATAAATTCGCCTTTGCGCGGCATCGAATTCCTGGCGACCGTTCTCAGTCAGGGAATAGATGCTGCGGCGCCCTATGTGCCGTGCTGTCAGGATATCGTCCTGGGCCAATCTGAAAACGGCGGTCCGAACCACCCGCTCGCCGATATCGAAGACTTCCATCAATCTGATCAGGTCGCTCAGCCAGGCAGTGCCGCCATGCGGCAGGATGGCGTCTCCGTAGACAGTCACGATCAGCGATTTCGCGCGCGGTTTCAGCTCCGTGAGCGTGTCGCGGGCAAGAACCGAAAGCATATCGGGGCTATTGGCCAGGGTCATTACTGCGGTGCGTCACCGACGAGAGCACCGCCGATAGTCCGGGATTTGCCGCGAAAGAAGGCGACCGGTGTGCCGTCCGATATTGTCACAACGGTGTCGTAGATCCCCGAGCGGCCACGGTGAAACTGTTCTTCACAGGTTGCGACCAAATCGTCGCCTTCGCGTGCCGGATTGACGAAATTGATGTCGCAGCTCTGGGCGACCGTCAGGGCATTTCCCGAATTGCAGGCGAAAGCAAAGGCACTGTCGGCGAGGGTGAATATCATGCCGCCATGACAGGTTTGATGACCATTCAGCATGTCCGCGCGCACTTTCATATGCAGCCGCGCATATCCGGGCGCAATTTCCTCGACCTGCATGCCAAGGGCTTTTGTCGCAGGGTCGTTCGCGTACATCCAGTCGGCTACGCGCCGGGCCGTTTCTTCCGCGTTTTCCTGTGCGCCACTACTGGTCTGACTGTCGTTCATGCTGTCCTGTCCTTGTTATATTTTATGATACAGTTTTTTCTGGACGATTAGGAAATTATGTATCACATTGTTGATGCTATTCGGCAACGTCCGAGTTAAGCGAGGAAACGCAATGGTGGAAAGCCAAAGTCCGGGTCAAGCCTCGGAAACTGAAGAGGCGGCACGTTTCCAGGCGCGGGTCGATCAGGAAATCAAGATTGAGCCGCGTGACTGGATGCCCGAAGGGTATCGGAAAACTCTGGTTCGGCAGATTTCCCAGCATGCGCATTCCGAGATTGTCGGGATGTTGCCGGAAGGCTGCTGGGTCACGCGGGCGCCGTCCCTGCGCCGCAAGGTGCAGTTGCTGGCCAAGATCCAGGATGAAGCCGGGCACGGCCTTTATCTCTACAGCGCGGCAGAAACTCTCGGCACGCCACGCTCGGAGATGATCGACGCGCTGCATAGCGACCGGGCGAAATATTCGAATATTTTCAATTACCCGGTCCTCTCCTGGGCGGACATCGGCACGATTGGCTGGCTGGTCGATGGTGCGGCCATCATTAATCAGATCGCTCTCTGCCGGTGCTCTTACGGGCCTTATGCAAGGGCTATGGAGCGGATCTGCCGGGAAGAGAGTTTTCATCAGCGTCAAGGCTACGAAATCATGATGTCGATGGCCTTTGGGACATCGGAGCAGAAGCGCATGGCGCAGAGCGCGCTGGACCGTTGGTGGGGGCCGTCGCTGATGATGTTCGGACCCAGCGATCGGGACACCGCGCAGTCTTCCCAATCCATGGCCTGGAAGATCAAGCGCGTCTCCAATGACGACCTGCGGCAGCAATTCGTCGATATGGCAGTGCCGCAGGCTGAATATTTGGGACTCAAGATTCCTGACCCGGATCTGAAGTGGAACGAGGAGCGCGGCCATTACGATTTCGGTGAGATCGACTGGGCCGAACTGAAACGCGTCGTTTCCGGGGACGGGCCCTGTAACAAGGAACGCATGGCGGCCCGGATCAAGGCGCATGAAGACGGTGCTTGGGTCCGTGAGGCTGCCGTGGCCTATGCGGAGAAGAAACGTCAGCGCGAAAGCGCGGCACGTATCGCCGCCGAATAACAAACGAACAAGAAACATGGGCCGGAGCGCTGGTGCCGGACCGATCAGGAGAGAAAGCATGACAGCCGGAAATGACTGGCCGCTTTGGGAAGTTTTCATCCGTGCACGCGAGGGCCTGTCCCACAAGCATGTAGGATCATTGCACGCGTGCGACGCCGAGATGGCGCTGCAGCATGCCCGCGACGTCTATACAAGGCGGCGCGAAGGCGAGAGTATCTGGGTGGTGCAGTCGACCGATATCATTGCTTCTGCTCCCGCAGACAAGGAATCCCTTTTCGATCCGGCCGATGCCAAGATCTACCGTCATCCGACCTTCTATGAGGTGCCGGATGAGGTCGAATGCCTGTGACCCGGGTCCAATGGAGACCATGACATGACAGCCGCCGCGCAACGCGAAGCGCTCTTCGAGTATCTGCTCCGCCTAGGGGACAATTGCCTGATCCTCGGGCACCGCTTGTCCGAATGGTGCGGCAAGGGTCCTGTGCTGGAAGAAGATATCGCTCTCTCCAATATCGCGCTCGACCTAGTCGGCCAGTCCACGCTTTGGCTCGATCTGGCGGCGACGGTGGAAGGTGCTGGTCGGGATGCCGATGCTCTGGCCTTCAAGCGCGACGTGCTCGACTGGCGGAATTTCCTGCTGGTCGAACAGCCGAATGGCGATTTCGCCCAGACCATCGTCCGCCAGTTCCTGTTCGACTGTTTTCATGTCGAGCTGCTCCAGGCTCTGACGAAATCGGCCAATCAGGAAATCGCGAATATCGCGGCAAAAGCGATCAAGGAAGCGGTCTATCACCGCCGGCACAGCGGCCAGTGGGTGATTCGCCTCGGAGACGGTACGGAAGAGAGCCGGACGCGGGCACAGGCGGCGCTCGAACAGCTCTGGGGTTACACGCGCGAACTATTTGACGGCGATGCTATCGACGAGATGATGATGCAGGCCGGGATTGCGATCGATCCGGGTGATTTCCATGAGAACTGGCGTGACGCGGTCACGGCTGTGCTCGGAGAAGCGACACTCACGGTCCCGGAAGCAACCTGGTCAATCGGCGGTGGCAAGAAGGGCGTCCATTCGGAGCATCTCGGATTCCTGCTTGCGGAAATGCAGTTCCTGCCGCGAGCCTATCCGGATGCCAAATGGTGAGTCATGGCTATGGCCGAACCCACTATTGCCCCTGAAAATCCGGTAAAGCGCCTCTGGCACGCTCTTGAAGCCGTATGTGATCCGGAAATTCCGGTTCTGTCGGTGGTGGATCTCGGTGTGGTGCGGGACGTCGAAGTCTCCGGCGATGCTGCGGTCGTGACGATTACCCCGACCTATTCCGGCTGTCCGGCCATGGCATATATCGAGATGATGGTGCGTGACGCCGTGCTCGGAGCAGGTTTCAACAAGGCCGAGGTAAAGACGGTGCTGGCGCCGGCCTGGACGACGGACTGGTTGAGTGAGGCTGGTCGGGAAAAGCTCAAGGCCATCGGTATAGCGCCCCCTGCCGAGCAATCCACCTCCAAGAAGTCATTGCTTGGCATTGATCCGGTCGTTGCCTGCCCACGCTGCGGCTCGGAGCATACCGAGATTCTCAGTCAGTTCGGCTCAACCGCCTGCAAGGCGCTCTACCGGTGCACGGACTGCGCCGAACCATTCGATTATTTCAAGTGTCTCTAGGGAGTGCTGCCATGGCGCGTTTCACCAGTCTGAGAGTGCGCGACGTGCGTCCGGAAACATCCGACAGTGTGTCCATCGCGCTTGATGTGCCGGAAGAGCAACGCGCCGCATTCCGGTATCTACCGGGGCAGTATCTGACACTGCGCCATGAGATAGACGGTCATGATGTGCGCCGGTCCTACTCGATTTGCAGTGGCCTGGATGATGGCGAGATCAGGGTGGCGGTAAAGCGGGTCGAAGGCGGTGCCTTTTCCAGCTTCGCGAATGATGCGTTGAAACCCGGTGATATGCTCGATGTCATGGTGCCGGAGGGGCGCTTCACGGTTGAGCCGGATCCGAACGCGACGCGCACCTATGTGGCATTTGCTGCCGGAAGCGGCATCACGCCGGTCCTCTCGATCGCAAAGTCCGTGCTGTCAGCGGAGCCGGAGAGCCGGTTCACCCTGTTCTATGGCAACAGGTCGGTGCGGGAGATCATGTTCCGCGAGGCTTTGCTCGATCTGAAGAATCGTTATCCGTCGCGTTTCAGTGTTTTGCATGTGCTCAGCCGGGAACCGCAGGAAGCCGCGCTGCTGAACGGTCGGATAGACAGGGAGAAATGCGAGAGCTTCTTCCGCTCGATCCTGAACGTGCACGCGGTGGACCGGTTTTTCCTGTGTGGGCCGGAAGGCATGATCGGCGACGTGCGGGCTGCGCTGGCGGCGCATGGCGTCGAAGAGGGCAAGATTCTCTTCGAATTGTTCGCGCCGTCGAACGATGCGGCGGCGAAAGCGGCCGCGGCCCGGCGCAGCCGCCTCGTGAATGAATCCGAAACGGTGCGCGCGGGAGCGGACGTCGCCATCATTCTCGATGGGGTGCGTACAGAGTTTACGCTCGGTGCTGACGACGTCTCCATTCTCGACGCAGCCCTGGGGGCAAGACCGGATTTGCCCTACGCCTGCAAGGGTGGGATGTGCTGCACGTGCAGGGCAAAGGTCTTAGAAGGCCGCGTCGAGATGGATCTGAATTACACGCTTGCCAAGGAAGAGGTGGAGAGGGGCTTTGTCTTGACCTGTCAGTCCCACCCGGCAAGCGAGAAGGTGGTGCTGGATTTCGACGCCCGATAGTCGGAGGCAGGCTCGTTAGTCGAGGCAGATCGCGTTGCCGCGGCGACAGGCCGCGACATCACACTGGATGATATCAGGCAGCCCAGAAAGGCTTGCTGATCTCGTACTCGACTTCGGCCTGGCTGATGCCCATATCTGAAAGCTCACGGTCCCCGAGTTCCTGAAGGGACTGGCGCTGACGCAGCCGGTCCTGCCAGGTGAGCAGCGTTGTGACGATTGCGTGCACAACACCATCACGGCCACGCTTGTGCGTGAAGACCGAGTTATTGGTTCCTGCTGTCATGCATGCGGCAGGAGCGACGTTCAGGGTTTCGTTCTTGAACATGAAAGTTCTCCTTAATCAATTCGTCACACACGCTCATTCGTGTCTGTCGGTGTTTGAGAATTTGGGCTACAAATAGCCGTTCATCAAACGAGTTAATCTGTCAGATGGATTAGTTCAGCTAAATCATGTTGAGCCGTTTACCCCTGAATGGTCTGCGCTGCTTTGAAGCGGCGGCGCGGCATATGAGTTTCAAGCTTGCGGCCGGAGAGCTGTTCGTGACGCCGGCTGCCATCAGTCAGCAGATCAAGGCTCTGGAGGCGGAACTCGGCTGTTCCCTGTTCCTGCGGCGTCCGAGGGCGCTTGAGCTGACGCCTGAAGGCGCACGACTTGCCCCGGCCGTGCGGGAAGCCTTTTCCCGCCTGCTGTCAGCGGTTAACGACCTGAAAGAGCATGAGGAAGGGCGCCCGCTGACAGTCAGTGTGCTGCCGTCCTTCGCTGTGAAATGGCTGATCCCGAGACTATCCAGATTCCGTATGCGCTACCCTGAAATCGATGTCCGGATTGCTGCCGAAGACCGCAAGGCGGACTTCGTCTCTGACGGGGTTGATGTGGCGCTGCGCCTCGGTGAGGGGAAAGAAGAGGGCGTCCACGTCCAGCAAATCATGACCGAGTGTATCTATCCTGTCTGCAGCCCCGAGGTGGCGGCGAGACCGCCGGGTCTGAAACGTCCGGAAGATCTGAAGCACTATCCATTGCTGCATGACGTGAATAGCTTTGCCGGCGAAACCTGGGCGCATTTTCTGGAGCATTTCAGCATCGAGGGTGTCGATGTGCGTCGGGGCGCTTTCTTCACACAGATGGACATGGTTCTGCAGGCTGCTATCGAAGGTCAGGGGGTGGCACTGGCTCGCTCGCAGCTGGTGACGGAGGATCTGCGCGCCGGGCGCCTGATTCGGCCGTTCGAGGTCGAGACGCCGGCGCCGCTGGCCTACTATTTCGTCTGCCGGGAGGAATCCCTCCGTTCGAACAAGGTCTCCGTTTTCCGTGACTGGATTCTGGACGAGGTCCGGCGGGATGGAGACCCCGGAGACGCTGCCTGATGGCGGAGCGCGAACAATGGGGCACCCAGCTTGGTTTCATTCTCGCGACGATCGGATCAGCAGTCGGGATCGGGAATATCTGGCGCTTCCCGTATATTGCCGGTGAGAACGGCGGTGGCAGCTTTCTGCTGATCTATCTGGTGTGCGTGGTCCTGATCGGATTGCCGCTCGTGATTGCCGAGCTGGCAATAGGACGGACGGCGCGTCTCGATACTGTATCAGCCTTTCCCGCTCTGGCGCCGCGCAGCCCCCTTCGGCATGCCGGCTGGGCTGCTGCCGTCACCGGGGCCGTCATCCTGAGTTTTTATTCCGTCATCGCTGGCTGGACGTTCCGCTACTTCTACGTGGCCGTCAGCGGGGGGCTCTGGGAGGCGAGCGGTGCCGGTTATGCCGGTTATTTCTCCGGCTTCTCAGGACGCGTCATGGAGCCATTGCTCTGGCAGACAGGCGCAGTTTTGCTTGCGGGGTTTGTCGTCGCGCGCGGTATCGAGCATGGGATAGAGCGGCTGAATCGGTTCATGATGCCTGTGCTTGCGGTGATCATGATTGGCCTAGCGCTTTACGGTTTGTTCCGGCCCGACGGTGCTGCCGGGCTGACCTACATGTTTGCACTCGATCCGGCGGCTTTCTCCGACCCCGGCGTTTATGTCGCGGCTCTGGGACAAGCCTTCTTTTCCATAGGGGTCGGGATGGCCATTTTCATCACGTATGGCAGCTACATGAGGACCGATACACCGATTCTGAAATCGGCGGTTTATATTGTGATCGGCGACAGTCTCTTCGCTGTGCTCGCTGGTGTCGCGATTTTCCCGGCAGTCTTCGCGCATGGCCTCAATCCGGCGTCCGGACCCGAGCTTGCCTTTGTGGTGCTGCCGAGTGTTTTCGAGGAGCTCTATGGCGGGGCGATGTTGGCGCCCGCATTCTTCTTCCTTCTGGCGGCGGCAGGACTGACGTCAATGATCTCTGTTCTGGAGGTTTCGGTCGCGGTCTGTATGGACCGTTTCGGCATATCACGGGCGATAGCGACCCGGGCGATGGTTGCCGTTGTTCTCATTGTCGGATTTATTCCCGGCCTTAGCTTCAGCGTGCTGAAGGAGGTCAAACTGGCGGGAAGGGATCTTTTCGAAGTCTTCGATCTTGTTGCATCTTCGCTGCTGCTGCCGCTCAGCGGGCTTCTTGTCAGCCTCTTCGTCGGCTGGGGACTCTATCGTCGTGATGCACTGAATTTTGCCGGGCTGGACGGCATATTAGGAGGAGTCTGGATCTGGCTGCTCAGAGCCGTCGTGCCAATCATGATCCTCTTGATTCTGATTAATGCTTTTCTCGGTGAATAGCCGCCTCGTCATTCCAAGTAGCAGGGTATGCCCGCGCCGATATCGAAAAACTCCCGGCTTGTGATCTGTTGGACCTGGAGTTCGGGGTTGTCCGGGACAGCAGACATGCCTGATTTTGCTCTCAGACTGCAGGAAAAGACCAGCTTGCGATTGTTCTTGAGATCGGAAATAGGAAGATCGATCGTCTGACGGGTCCAAGAGCTGCCTGACCGGGTCGTCGAACGCAGTGTTACGGACATTCCGACAGGTGTGTCGTGCAGGATGAATAATGCCCTGGATGCCGCTTCCCTGCGCGCTGGTTCAACCATGTCGAGGTAGTTCCAGCCGGTGATGTCTTCTTCATAATCCTCTGCCACGGCGGTACCGATCAGGCGAAGCCGAATAAGGTCCGGCGAAACAAGATCGTGGATGACGATATAGGGGAGCAGGTGTTTGATGGCGCCTGGATCAATGTCCTCCCGTTCGGGGAGGTCACGGCCTTCGCGCAGGGAATGCCAATACGCGACAAAATCCATGCCCTCAGATGTCAGGGATGGCGGCAGCGTCAGGCTGCTCACAGCAGGCTCCTGCATTTCAGGCGTCCGCTTTCCACTTGATTGAGCAGCCCATGCTGGCGATCTGCTCTTTCGGGCCGTGACCGGTCTCCGCCACCAGCTTCATGGCCTCGAACAGATCACGCCGTGCACCTTCAATCGGTGAAGCTCTGCTTTCGTCAAGACGCCCGTGATATTGCAATCCGAGACCCGAATCGAAGCCGAAGAATTCCGGCGTGCACACTGCGTCGTAGGCGCGCGCGACCTGCTGGGTCTCGTCGATCAAATAGGGAAAGCTGAATTCATGCGTGGCGGCGAACCTGATCATGTTGTCGAAGGAATCCGCCGGATAGGCCTCCGTGTCGTTCGACATGATGGCAACCGAGGCAATGCCAAGAGAGGCAAGTTCCGCAGCATCCCGCGCAATTTTGCCCGCGATTGCCTTCACATAGGGGCAGTGATTGCAGATAAACATGATGAGCGTGCCGTTCGGGCCGCGAAGATCCGCAAGGCTGTGTTCCGCACCATCAATGCCCTTCAGCCGGAAGTCCGGCGCCGTCCAGCCGAAGTCGCAGATCTCAGTTTTTCTAAGGGCCATGATGTGTCTCCCATGCTCACGCTATTGCGCTGCACGGTAAGTGCACCAGAAAGAACAGGTTCCGTCAAAGTCCGTTAACCATAAGCTAAGTTTGACGAAGTGCGATACGCGGCTCGCATGCTCTATCATCGTGCCGTTGGCTCGTGATTGGATACGGGAAAGGACCCCGAATGCCCAAAAACACATCCGATATCCTTGGGTACCATGCCCATGTTTATTTCGGCGCTGAGAGCGCGGAGTCGGCTCGCACACTCCGCGAGGCGATTGAGCGGCAGTTCGATATAGAGATGGGCCGGTTCCACGAGAAGCCTGTCGGTCCGCATCCGCGATACAGTTATCAGGTCGCGTTCAAACCGGAGCAGTTCGGGGAGATCATTCCCTGGCTGTCTCTCAATCGTGGAGACCTGACCGTCTTTGTGCACGCAGAGACCGGGGACGAGCTGGCGGATCATACCCAGCATGTGATCTGGCTGGGCCCGTCCGAAGATCTGAAAGTCAGCATGTTCGAGAAGTAACGGTGCGCGATGCTCAGGGCACGAGCCAGCTCCCGGTCCCGAGCGCGACGTCGAGGCGGTACCGCCGGTTGCCGTTACGTGAGAGTTGCAGGATATCGACTGTTTTGGCCGAAAAGGTAAGAACGTCGAAATTCTCGTAACCGGATTGAGCGGCGGCCGGGTCGATGCCGTCACCGGCCGCGCTGATCGGGGATCCTGTCGGCAGGCTGGCCCGGTAGTTCGGCCGGTTACTTGCCGGAAGTTCCGCCCAGATGGCTTCGCGGACCGCACTGTCGGTGCTTCTGTCTATTGCCCCTTTGAGCCGTAATTGCAAACTCGCCTCATGGTCATAAAAGACCAGCATGGCGGCGTCGTTTCCTGCCAGTTCGGAGACTTTCTCCGCCCGGCTATCCGAGTGCAGTGTCACTTGCCAGGCCATGGGATCTGCCGTCCGGAGCACCAGGATACGGCCGTTGGGGCTGCCGTCTCGCCCGATTGTCGCCAAGACGGGATAGCGGAATGGGGATTGCGGATTACCCGGAGCGGCGGAGAAGAGTTCCGATGCCCGGCTGATCAGGGCGTGCGCGCCCGGATCCAGTTCCGGCCGTTCGCTCATTCGGCGGCCGCTTCCTGTTCCAGAGGCGCCTGGTTCCGGACGAGGGTGAGGCTTGCCAGGGCGCAGCACGCTCCGACCATGACCGTCACCGCGAGCGCGATGAAGTCCGTATCGTTCTGGAAGTAGCCGACGGTAACGGTTGCGATGCCGCCGAACACCATCTGCAAGAAACCCATCAGGCCAGACGCCGCGCCAGCGATCAGCGGGTTGACGCTGACAGCACCGGCAATTGCATTGGGTTGGCTCATGCCATTGCCGAACGCAACCAGGGCAAAAGGCAGGAAAATCGCCAAAGCCGACAAAAACCCGAGTGTCGACAACGCGGTCAGAACCACTGCGCCACCCATGGAGAAGCAACAGCCAAGCAGGATCATGCGATCAATGCCGAGCCGCCGGGATATCCGTGTGGCGATGAAGTTGCCGGAAATATAGGCCAGTGAAACGATAATGAAGAAGAATCCGTAGACATGCGGCGGGATCTTCAGGATCTCGATTGTTACGTAGGGAGCGGACGACAGGAAGGCGAAGAAGCAGCCGATTGAGAAAGACGTGTTCAGCGTATAGCCGAGATAGGCGCGCGATGTCAGCAGGGCGCCGTAGCTGCGGGCAAGACTGCGCACATCGATCCGCTCTGCACGGGCATGGTGCGTTTCATGCAATGTCGGTATGGCATAAGCCAGAGCCGCGCCACCCATGGTGGCGACGACATAAAAACCTGCGTACCAGCCAAATGCGCTGTCCAGAAAGCCTCCGATGGCCGGGCCGATCATGGGGGCAACGGCCATGGCCATGGTGATGAAGGCGATCACCGGCGCTGCTTCCTCGCGCTCATAAACGTCCCGCACGATGGCGCGCCCAAGGACCATGCCGGCACACCCGCCAAGAGCCTGGAAGACGCGGCCGGTTATCAGCCACTCGATGGAGCCCGCAAAGGCGCAGAGAAGACTGGCGAGCGTGTATATCGCCAGCCCGGCCAGCAAGGTCGGCCGGCGCCCGATCCGGTCAGAAATCGGCCCGTACAGAAGTTGGCCGACGGCGATACCCGCGAGATACAGCGTCAGTGTGTATTGAACGGTATGATAATCGGTCCCGAAAATCTTCACGAGGCCAGGCATTGAGGGGACAAAAAGATTCAGGGCAAGGGGCCCGGTCGCTGTCGCGATAATGAGCACGAGAATTGGGGGAGCCTTGCGCTGGGCTGTCACTGGGTACCTGCTCTGATTCTGGTGCCGGGGAGGAAGATCCCAATGTAGCCCGGAAACCGAGCATAAATAGTGCAAATACGGCGGGTTACAATTCTCGATTTGTGCGAAAGAGCACCAGACTGTGATGTCGCCTTGGTTGACTGGATCGGTTCAAAGACTTAATTTGGAGTTTCTAATTGGCCCGGACAGAATTTCCGGTAACTAGGGATAAAAATGGTCTCTGGCGTCGAAACCAATCTCATCATACGGGTAAACAGCACGATATCCGCTGCTGGTTTGACCCCGCAGACCGATGAAGACAATCAGCAGAACACGCTCGACAGGACAGCTGCGCCGACGGCGGCAGGGCTGACGGGCGCGTCCGTGTTGAGGCCATTCGGCCAGGGCGAGCAGGCTGGCGGTGACGACGAGGGGGCTATTTCAGTCTTTGGTCTGAATGGCCTTTTGGCGCCTCGGAGTATCGCTGCGGTTCAGGAAGAAAGCGATAGCGAGGCAGAACGGCGCACTGCGATTGCGGAACCATCCGACCCGACTGCCGACGATGCCGAAGACGCGCAGGCGCAGGAAGCGGGGTCGGAAGAGGAAGAGGGCGCAAACGGTCTGACCGAAGAAGAGCAGGAGACCGTCGACGATCTGAAGCAGCGTGATGCCGAGGTGCGCCGCCATGAGCAGGCGCACAAAGCCGCCGGTGGCCAGTATGCCGGATCGATTTCCTATACGTATCAGGCCGGACCGGACGGGCGCCGCTATGCAGTTGGCGGTGAAGTGCCAATTGAGACCAGTCCTGTTGCCGGGGACCCGGACGCCACGATCCGTAAGCTGCAACAGGTCCGCAATGCTGCGCTTGCTCCGGCGGAGCCGTCAGCGGCGGATCAGGCGATCGCGGCCCAGGCCAGCCAGGGTATTCAGCAGGCCCGGGCGGAAAAGGCCCAGGAAGTGACAGAAGCTCTTGAGGAGCTCAATGGCGGTGGAGAACAGGGTGGCGAAGCTGAAAACGCTTCGGGATCTGCAAACTCTGATTCTGGGAGCACATCCGGTGTGGCTGCTCCCGGTTTGACCGGGCAAGGTGCTACGGAGAATGCTGGTCAGTCCTCTGGCGTGAGTGGCAGCCCATTCGCTCCGGAGACGGTGTCACCGTTTGCAGGAACGAATCAAGCTGACGACAACGGGGCATTCTCGGTGACTTCCGGAAGTGCCTTCGGAGTTACGGCAGTGAACGAGGACAGTGATCGGGAGAGCGGCTCTTCATTCTTCGAACGTGAAGGTCTGTCGCCGTTTGACTTCTCACCAGTGCCGACTACATCCAGGCTAGATATTTCAATATAAACAAATAATTATTCTTCTTTGTTCAGGCAATCTTTGAAGCTTTGTTCAGACTGATCCGGACTCTCGCTGCAGCTGACGAAGCGGTTGCGGCAGGTTCCGTAATCCGTGTCTTTTCCGACGAATCGGAGTTCCTCGCAGAAATCGAGATAGTGGCGGGCGACAGTTTCGAACGTCTCGCTACGGCGTTTCTGGGTGACCTCAGGGCCACGGTTGAGCGGTGCGAGGTTCAGCATCTGGGCGATGGCCTCGTTCGCGCGTTTCAGTGGAATTTCGGCCTGTTCCATCTCGCCGGTCGCTGTCCAATAGCGGACATGCAGAGTCTCTCCGAGCATGAAATTGCGCAGGGGAGGTGGGACCTGACCTCGTTTCAAGGCGCCCCACAGAATGAACTGAACGCCCTTCTCGCTGATATCGTATAGCGTCGGCTTGAAGCCGACCTCCAATTCTTTCAGGGATTCGAGATTTACCGGGTCGTTTCCGTCTATCCAATAGGTCGGAAGCCGCTTTCGGCTGATCGTCTTTTCGACATGCCGCGGCATAATGAATTCGGCCCAGAGCGAATTATCGGCCCGTTTCATAAAGTGAAAGCGGTAACCGCGGCGCGACAGGATACGGGCTTCGAGAATGGGGGCCTTTGTGATCGGATCCGTCAGGACCTCGATGTACCACTGAATGGTCTGGGCCCTGGCCGGGGTGGCTGCGACAAGAAACGACACCAGCAACGCAATCAGAAGGCCGGAGTGCCAGCCAGTACGGAAGTAGCATTTGTCCATACCGGTGCGCGATCCCTTCGTTCATCCGAATGATCCTTCTCACATAACACGTTACGGCAGATGGCGCACGCGGCGGACTGGACCGGGTTCTGCTTGTAATATATGTCGCCGAAAACTATTTTTTAAGACACATGGTTTATTGGTGAGTGCATGAGTATTTCAGGTGCATTGAACACAGCGGTGAGCGGCATCCTATCGGCGGGCAGCCAGACCCGTAACGCAGCCAGCAATCTTGCGAATATCTCCAGCGTCGCGGCGCCGGCGGATGAGGTTCTGCGCCCGGGCCAGCCGATCCCCGAGACCAATGCCACAGGCGATACGATCTTCCGTCCGACAGAGATTCAGTCCACTACGGCCGGTGCTGCCAGCGTGCGGACCCAGACCTCGCTTGTCGACCCGGCATCTTTTCCGATCTACGACCCGAGTGCTCCGGACGCGAATGCCGAAGGCATATCATCGGTTGCGAATGTGTCGATCGCCGACGAAACGGTAAACCTGATCCAGGCACAGCGTCAGCTTGAAGCAAATGTCGCCGTGCTACGAACAGGCGACGAGCTCCTCGACGAAACCCTCGACATTCTCGCTTAGAGCACTCGATCGCCTAAAAGGCCGGTTTTTTCTCCAGAGCGTCTTTCAGAGCATTAAGCGTCGCATCGAATGGCAGACGCACGCAGTCGTGCCGCGATTTGAAATCCCTGACGGGTGCAAAGCTCTCCAGCTCCGGCCAATCGAGAGCGTCTTCCCGGGTTCCGGCAAGATACTCCAGGAAATGTTGCCGGACTGTTTCCAGCTCGCTCAGGCTCCGACCGGGAGCGTTCAGCCTGATCAGGGCGGCCGAAGCCTCGCATAATGCGCACCCCTGAACCCGGTGGCCGACTTCGGATACTTTCCCGTCGCTCATTTTCAGATCGACGGTAACCCGGTCGCCGCAAAGTGGATTATCGGCACGCGCCGAGCCGTCGGCATCGTCAAGCCGCTGGTTGCCCCGGCCTTCCTTCGCCAGCCGCAGGATTTCCGCCTGATAAAGCGCGTCGCTCATCTTACTCCGCCTTCTCAAGCGTACCGCCGGCATCGGCCAGCGTTTCCGGGGTGTCGATATCGAGATGGACCGCATTATCCGGCGCATCCACTTCTGCAACCAGATGAGCGAACTCGGCAAGTAGCCCGCGTGCACCCTTGTCGCCGTCCAGCTCCTGCATTTCCTCGAAGAATCGATGATCCCACAGGATGGGATTACCGCGTTTGCCACCATGCACCGGAACCACGATGGCGCGCCCTTCGACCGGATCATAGGCCGCGATGATGGCGTCCAGCATCTGCGCCGTGATGGTCGGCATATCGCCGAGACAGACGAGTGCGGCATCCGTGCCGTCTGGCAGCGCGGCAAAACCGGCCCGGACGCTGGTGCTCATCCCGAGGGCGTATTGCGGATTGTGGACGAACTCCGCATCCAGATCCGAGAGGGCTGCGCTGACCTTATCCGCCTCGTGGCCCGTCACGACAATGAGGCGGCCTGCCGTTGATGCAAGAATGGCTTCCGCCACCCAACGGACCAAAGGTTTGCCGTCCAGCGTGCTGAGCAGCTTGTTGGTAGGGCCCATGCGGGAGGATTGTCCGGCCGCCAGCAAAATGGCGGCGATTTCAGAGCGGCTCGCCGCCGGCTTTCTTGAGGCGGGCACTTTATCGGTTCGCTTGGCGCTGGCCCGTGGCAGGGGACGGTGTGGAACATCCTTCAGGAGTCCGCCGGCACCCATACGCATGATGTCGCGAGGCTCAATGTCGAGGCCGGTGCAGAGTCGCTGCAAGGCCCAGTCAAAGCCGTTCAGCTTCGGCGAACGGGCGCAGCCGGGCATGCCGATCACCGGAATCTTTCCAATTCGGCCGATCAGCATCAGGTTGCCGGGATCGACCGGCATGCCGAAATGCAGGATCGTGCCACCGATACTCTCGATGGCGCTCGGAATGACATCGCGTCGATCGACAACGGCGGAAGCGCCGGAGACCAGAATCAGCTTCGGGTCCGCGGCAACGGCGCGCCGCAGTGCATCGGTAAGAGATGCGTGATCGTGGTCGCAGCGGGCTTCCGAGATCAATGTGGAGCCGAGAGCGTCCAGCCGGTCCGTGGTGACGCGGAGCGTACTGTCGAGCACGCTTTCCTTCGTGCCTGGCAGCCGGGATTGAATCATGATCGTGTCGAGCGGCTGGAACGGGGCAACACGCAGGAGCGGCGTGCCCTGGCTCGCCAGAGCCTCGGCAATCTGAACGGGGCTTTCAGGCACGGCGAAGGGGATGATCTTCAGCGTGCCGATCATCTGGCCCTGCGTTACGGCCTGATAGGGCTGCACCAGGCCAAGCGTGATGGTTTCGTCAACCAGATTGAAGCCGTCAAGGCGTTCCGGATCGTACAGGACAATGCCATCTGCTTCGGCGAACAGGTTCGCGCGCCCGGTAAAGGCTGGACCGACACGGACCTGAGCGCCACGACAGGCGCTCGCCAGCAGATCCGCTGCTTTGTCCTCGGGAATGTCATTCTCTTCGAGACGGGCGCAGACGATCCGTTCGATACCGGCCGCATTCAGTGCGGCAAGATCATCCGCATCCAACACGCGGCCCTTCTTGAGGGCCCGACCTTCCAGCCGCCGGCTATGCGCGAGAATTGCACCTTCGGCCTCTGCGACCGGCAGTTCGCCGAAATACATGCGTGCCTCAGGCCGCGGCTCGAAGAGGCTCGGTTCCGTGCTTCACGGCGGTCATCTCGGCCATCACGGAAATCGCGATCTCCGCCGGGGAGACGGCACCGATGGGGAGGCCGGCTGGGCCATGGATGCGCTGGAAGTCGGCATCGGTGAAGCCTTCCTCGCGGAGCCGTTCCAGGCGGCGCGCATGGGTTCTCTTGCTGCCGAGGCAGGCGATGTAGAAGGCGTCGCTTTTCAGCGCGACGTGCAATGCCGGATCGTCCAGCTTCGGATCGTGGGTCAGGGTGACGATGGCTGTCCGGCTGTCCGGCTTGAGGGCTTCCATAGCCTCGTCCGGCCAGTCGTCGCTCAACTCTACGTCAGGGAACCGATCCTCGGTGGCAAAGGAGGCGCGCGGGTCGATGATGGAAACAGCATAGCCGGAAAGCGTGGCCATCGGCGCCAGCAGCTGGCTGATGTGAACAGCGCCGACGATGATCATGCGGAGCGGCGGGTTATGAACATGTGTGAAATGCGTGCCGTCCGCGCTGATGCCGCTGCGGTCGTCCCGCATGCGTGTACGTGCTTCGTCGATCTGCGCGTTCGAGAGATCGAGCGCGCCCTCCGTGCCGGAAGGCGTAACCAATGCCTGCGCACCATCTTCCAGGCGCGTGACCATGGCGACGGGCGTCTTTTGCTCCCGGTGCGCCATCAGGACGTCGAACAGCTCGGCTTGCATCTTATTGTCCTTCGATCCGTTCCACGTAAACTTTCACCTCGCCGCCACAGGCGAGCCCAACATCCCAGGCCTGCTCGTCGCTGACGCCGAAATCCAGTGTTCGGGGTTTGCCGTCCTGGATGGACTGCATGGCCTCGCGCACCACGGCGCCCTCGATGCAGCCGCCGGAAACCGAGCCGATCATGGCCCCGCTATCGTCGATGGCGAGCTGACTGCCCACCGGGCGCGGGGAGCTACCCCAGGTTTTGATAACCGTTGCGACCGCGATACGGCGCCCGTCGCGCCGCCATTCGGCGATCCGTCCAAGAATATCGTCCTGTTGTCCAGGATCGTATCTGTCCATAGCCGGTCTCCTTCCCATCAAGGACCTGTCCCAGGTCCATTCGCAGGAGAGGGGCTCCCTATGCCACCTCCGCCGCTTCGATCTCTGCCAGTTTCCCGAGCCAGCCTGACATGCCGCTCCGTCTTATTCCGGCGGGTTTTCCCAACAGCTCAGCGAGATCCTCAAGGCTGTCGAGCGAATGTACCGGCCGGAATTCGTCAACATGCGGCAACAAGGCCCGCACCCCCATTGATTTGGGGGCGAAGCCATCGTACCGCAACAGCGGGTTCAGCCAGATCAGCCTGCGACAGGACTTATGCAGTCGTTCCATTTCGGCACCGAGGCCCTTGCCGGCTTCCCGGTCGAGCCCGTCGGTAATGAGCAGGACGACCGCTCCCTGGGTCAGAACCCTGCGGGACCAGTCACGGTTGAAGTCCTGAAGGCTATGCCCGATCCGGGTACCGCCGGACCAATCCTCCACCGCACCGCTGATCTTGTCCAGCGCCTCGTCCACGTCCTTGTGTCGCAGATATCGGGTGACATTGGTGAGGCGCGTGCCGAACAGGAACGTGTGGACCCGGTCCCGATCGTTGGTCACGGCATGCATGAAATGCAGCAGCATGCGCGAATAGCGTGTCATCGAGCCGGAAATGTCGCATAGCACGACCAACGGTGGCGGCCGCGTCCGGCGTTTCTTGAGCTGCAGCGGAATGCTGTCCCCGCCTGAGCGCAGCGCCTGGCGCAGGGTTGCGCGCAGATCGACCTTGTCGCCGTAGCGGCTCGGTGAGAAGCGGCGGGTCGGAATGTCCGCCAATGGCAGGTGCATTTTCTCGATGGCGCGATGCGCGGCGCGGATTTCCTCCGCGCTCATCTTCTCGAAGTCCATGGTCTGCAGCAGTTCCTGCTCGGAATAGGTCATTACCGCATCGAGCTGGATTTCCTGTTCGTTGTCCTCTTCCGGCGCACTGCTCTCGGTGCCGGTTTCCTGCTGCTGGCTCAGCGCGTCGGCGACCCGGCGGCTGATCTGCTCTGCCTCGTCTTCGCTGCCGTCAGTTGCCAGTTTCATCTCCGGCAACACCATCTGCATCATCTTCTCGAGGATGCGCGGATTACGCCAGAATATGTGGAATGCCTGATCGAAGATCTCACGCTGGTCTCGCCGATTCACGAAGACCGCGTGGAGCGCCCAATAGAAGACTGTCCGGTCGGTGATGCCGACCGTGCGCACCGCCTCAATGGCGTCGAGCACCTTGCCGGGACCGACAGGCAGTCCGGCCGCGCGGAGAACGCGGGCGAAAAACAGGATATTATCGACAAGCTTGCCGCCGCCGCCTTCAGGCGGTTCCGGGAGGGCCGGAAGCTCGCCCGGCGGTCTGATTTCGTCGAGCGGCGCCATGGCCGTTTTAACCGGCCATCGCCAGCTCGCTCCGGACCTGCGTCAGGATGCGGTTGGCTTCGCTGCCCTGGATCTTCTGGATATCGTCCTGGTATTTCAGCAGCACACCGAGGGTGTTGTCGATGGCGGCCGGATCGAGCGCCAGATAATCGAGCTGCACCAGCGCATGGGTCCAGTCGATGGTCTCGGCAACGCCTGGCTGCTTGAACAGGTCCATCTTGCGCAGCTCTTGCACGAAGGCGACGACCTGGGCGCTCAAGGCTTCCGGGGCACCCGGCGCTTTCTTGCGCAGGATTTCCAGCTCGCGCTCGGCGTTCGGGTAATCGACCCAGTAATAGAAACAACGCCGTTTCAGGGCGTCATGGATTTCGCGGGTCCGGTTCGAGGTGATGATGACGATCGGCGGCTCTTCCGCCTTGAACGGTCCGATTTCCGGGATGGTCAACTGATAGTCGGACAGAACTTCCAGCAGGAAAGCCTCGAACGGCTCATCGGTCCGATCCAGCTCGTCGATCAGCAGCACCGGGGCACCACCCTCTGATTTTTCCAGCGCTTGCAGGATCGGGCGCTTGATCAGGAATTCGTCGGAGAACAGATCGGCGGCCAGCGCTTTTCTGTCGGTGCCGCCCTCGGCCTCGGCCATGCGGATCTCCAGCATCTGCCGGGAATAGTTCCACTCATAGACAGCCGAGGACACATCGAGACCCTCGTAGCATTGCAGCCGGATCAGCTTCCGTCCCAGCGTCTCCGACAGGACTTTCGCGATCTCCGTTTTGCCGACGCCGGCCTCGCCCTCAAGGAAAAGCGGCCGCTTCAGTTGCAGCGCCAGATGCAACGCGGTGGCGAGCGGCGTGTCGGCGACATACTGGCCCTTGGCAAGCAGGGAAAGTGTGTCAGCCACGGAGGCAGGAAGCGAAGCGGTCATGAACAGGTCCGGATCATTGCTCGGTGAAGTCTTTCAGATAACACGCGGCAGGGGGTGATTAAAGGGCAGGGCGCCTCGGGGAGAGCACCAATTTTGTGCTTTCCGGGAATGGATACCCGGTCAATGTTCCTGTTTCACGGCGCCGGCCGCGATCAAAGCTTCGATTCCCTCGGCCTCTATACCGGCCTCGCTCAGGATTTCGGCACTGTGCTCGCCAAGACGCGGGGCACCGAGACGGTAGCTTGCGGGCGTATCCTCGAACCGGATCGGCTGGCCGACCATGCGGATCGGCCCTTCGCTCGGATGCTCGAACAGGGGCCAGAAGCCGATCTCGTCCAGATGCGGGTCCTGCAGCAGGGCTTCGGTGCCGAGCACGGGCATGGCCGGGACGTCGATCTCGCTGAACAGGGCAAGCCATTCGGCCGAGCTGCGGGTTGGCGTGGTTTCCGCGACAATCTCATAGAGCCTGCCGATATTGCGGGATCGTTCGGCTGGGTCGGTAACCCAGCTCTCTGAAGAAATGTCGCTGCGTCCGATGGCTTCGAGATAGGTGGTCCAGTGCCGGGTCGTGTATGGCAGCAGGGCGACATGGCCGTCGCTGGAGCGATACGGCTTGCGGTGCGGGGCGAGCACTCTTTCATAGCCGGTCGTGCCGCGTGGCGGCTCGAAGCTCGCGCCTTGCAGATGCTCGACATGCATGAAGGCGACGAGGCTCTCGAACATCGGCACCTCGACAAACTGGCCCTTGCCTGTCCGCCCTCGGGCTACCAGCGCCATGGTGATGGCGGAGAGGCACATCAGGCCGGTGACCTTGTCCGCCAGCACGGTGCGGCTGTAAGCCGGGGCACCGTCCGCCCGCTCATGCAACGCGGCAAGGCCGCAGGCGGCCTGGATAATGTCGTCATAGGCGGGGCGGCCGGCATAGGGGCCGTTCTCGCTGAAGCCGTAGGCGCCGCAATAGATCAGCCCCGGATTGAGTGATTTCAGATCCTCGTATGAGAGGCCGAGCCGGCGCATGGCGCCGGGTCTGATCGAGCAGACCAGCACATCCGCTTCCGGCACTAGTTTGAGGAATGCGTCCCGCGCGGCGGCATTCTTCAGATCGATGCTGAGCGACCGCTTGTTGCGGTTCACGTTCATGAATACCGCACCCATACCGGGCGTCCTGAATGGCGTCACATTGCGGGTGACATCGCCATCGAGAGACTCGACCTTGATGACATCGGCGCCCATGTCGCCCATGATCTGCGTCGCATATGGTCCAAGCAGGACCGATGTCAGATCCAGCACCCTGAGCCCCGCAAGGGGCCCGGCGGCAAGTTCACCAGCCATTTTGATCAATTTTCCCGAGAAGAACCGTGACAGACGCACCGATCATAGAGACCGGATACGAAAACCTGAACCCTGTCGAGGAGGCCATCTCGCAGCGCCGCTCCGTCCGGGCCTTTTTGCCCGACCCGGTATCCCAGGAAACCATTGCCCGCATCCTCTACCTCGCCGGCCGGGCACCGAGCGGAACCAACATGCAGCCCTGGAAGGTCGAGGTCGTGACCGGCGGCGCTCGTGACGCGCTGTGCACCGATCTGGTGAAAGCACACCATGAAGGCGGGCATAACGGCGAGTATCAGTATTACCCGAAAGAATTCTTCGAGCCCTTCAAGGGGCGCCGCCGCGCGGTCGGCTGGGCGCTTTATGGGTTGCTGGATATCAAGAAGGGGGATTTCGAGAAGACCAAAGCGCAGCACGCCCGGAATTTCACCTTCTTCGATGCGCCTGTCGGCCTGATCTTCACCATCAATCGGGGGCTGGAAATCGGCAGCTGGCTCGATTTCGGCATGTTCATGCAGAACGTCATGGTGCTGGCCCGCAGCCATGGGTTGGAGACCTGCCCGCAGGCCGCTTTCGCCACCTTCCACAAGGTGATCCGGAACCATGTTCCGATTGGCGAAGAGGACGTGGTTGTTGCCGGTATGGCTCTCGGCAAGGCGGATTGGTCGCAACCGGAGAATACACTTATTACGGAACGTGTACCTCTTGAGGATTACGTCCGCTTTCATCGCGGCTAAACTCATTTCAATTGAAACGATAAAGACAAAAATGATCCGGAGGAACGTTCATGGATTTCCAGCTGACCGACGAGCAGCGCGAATTGCAGGAGACAGCGCGCAGCTTTGCGACGCAGGAAATGACGGAAGTCGCCCGCGAGCTTGAGGAAAAGGACGAAGCGCCGTCCCGTGAGCATATCAAGCGCTATGCGGAGATGGGCTTCCTCGGGATCAATGTAGCGGAAGAATATGGCGGGCTCGGCCTCGGCAATCTGGAAGCGTTGATCGTTCTGGAGGAGTTCGCCAAGGTTTCTCCGGCCGTTGCCTTTCCGATCTTCGAATCCTCCGTCGGCCCCTGCCGTGCGGTCGAGCACTTTGCCTCCTCGGAATTGGCAAAGCAGGTCTTGCCCAAGGTTTGCGCCGGTGAGCTGACCGTCGCCGTCGCCATGTCGGAGCCGGATGCGGGATCGGCGCTGACCGATCTGAAGACACGGGTGAAGGAAGAGGGCGGCAAGCTGATCCTGAACGGTCAGAAACGCTGGTGCTCCGGTGGCGGGCATGCGGAGGCTTATGTGGCCTATTGCAAGATGTCCGATGCGCCCGGCGCCAAGGGGATCGGCGCCGTCTATGTCGAGAAGGGAATGCAGGGTGTCAGTTTCGGAGAGCGGGAACGCCTGATGGGCTTCCGCGGTATCCCGAGCGCGGACATCTTCTTCGACAATGTCGAGATCCCGAAAGAGAACGTTATCGTTCCGGCGGGAGGCTTCCGCCAGCTTATGGAAGCGTTCGATCTGGAGCGCTGCGGCAACGCCACCATGTGCCTCGGCATCGCATCGGCCGCCTTCGAAACCGCGCTTTCCTATACCCAGGAACGCAAAGCCTTCGGCAAGGAGCTGGTGGAGTTCCAGGCGGTGCAGATGAAGCTCGCCGAGATGGCCATGCGGGTCGAAGCATCGCGCTTGTTGATTTACCGTGCGGCCAAGAACGCCGAGGACGGCTTGCCGTCCGTGCTGGATTCAAGCCTCGCCAAATGTTTCGCCAACGAGATCGTCCGCGATGTTGCTGGCTCGGCCCTGCAGGTCATGGGAGCTTACGGCTATTCCAAGTCCTACGGCATGGAACAGCGTTTGCGCGACGGTTGGGGCTGGGGCATTGCCGGTGGCGCCATCGATATCCAGAAGGTGAATATCGCAGCCGCTCTTGTTGGGCGGCGGTTTAACCAGCGGGCTTGAGTGCCTGATATAAATCAATTGCGGCTGTATTCTTGACTGTTAGCCTCGTAATCTTACCGTTTCGTTCAGTACTGGCGATATGCCTCTTCTGATCAGGGGGAGCATGTCGTCAAGTGAGGAGAAGGCTGCAGTGAAGATCAGTACACAAAAAGACTTCGAACAAACACTGACGCATGCCATTTCGTCTCTTCATCCGATAATCGCGATCCGCTCATTCGAAGAAAACCGTGTGATCGACAGTATCGAGCGGGTCGCGATCAACGAGAAATGCGACGTCATTTTCTGGTCCTGTACCCGTGGCATTCACATGGAACGGATCGGGACAATTTTGAAGCGGTCCGAGAAAACGCCTCCATTTCTGCCTAAATCCGGTCAAAACGCGGATGTGATGACGGCGATTGAGGTGCTTGAAAGGAAGCTTGATCATGATCGGGAGAAAAAAGGGTCCGAACGCCGCAAGACGTTTCTCGTTCTGCTCGATGCTTCACCCTACCTGATTGAGCGTCAGAATAACCCGGCGCACCGACGACGGCTCCGCGACTTCGCGCTGCAAAGCCGGCTTTCTGCGAAAAACGGCGTCATTATGCTCGTGTCTGCCGACGGAGAGCTGACTCAGGAGCTCGAAAAGGAAATCCTGCACCTCGAATTTCCGTTACCCACCAAAGAGGAAATCAAGGTCTGGGTGGACGACATTCTGGAACGCCTGGAAGCGTCGTCGGCTATCAAGGTCGAAGAGGATATCGACTTTCTGAAAGAAGCGGTTGTGAATGCCGCCAGCGGCCTGACGATGTACGAAATTCGCAACGCGCTTTCCGATGCCCTTGTCGATGACAGAAAACTGTCGAAAGAAGATATCCAGGGGATCTACCGGCTCAAGCAGGATGTCGTGAAAAAGAGCGGTATCCTCGAATATATCGATACCACGAACTGGTCGATGAACGATGTCGGCGGTCTCGATAACCTGAAGGAATGGCTGCGAAAACGTGCTCTTGCCTCAAGTGAGAAAGGGCATGACTTCGGCATTTCGGCACCGAAAGGGGTTTTGCTGACCGGGGTTCCCGGATGCGGCAAGTCCCTCGCGGCGAAATGCACCTCAACCTCCTGGGGCATTCCACTTATCAAGCTCGACATGGGACGGGTCTATGCATCCCTTGTCGGTGCTTCGGAACAGCATATCCGGCATGCGATTTCGATCTGCGAGGCTGTAGCGCCCTGCGTGCTCTGGATCGATGAAATCGAGAAGGGATTGCCGCGCAATCGGGGGCATGTGGGGGACAGCGGTGTGTCCCTGCGGGTCCTGGCCACCTTCCTGACCTGGTTGCAGGAGAAGACCGCTCCGGTTTTCGTTATCGCGACTGCTAACGAGACAGTCCTGTTGCCGCCGGAGATCCTGCGCAAGGGGCGGTTTGACGAGGTGTTCTTTATTGATCTTCCCAACGCGGAAGAACGGACGGAAATCTTCAAGATTCACATGAAGAGGATGGGGCACGATCCGGACAGCTATGACCTCGAAAAACTGACAGCACTGACGGGCCGGGACGAGTCTTCCGGCGAAGGCGGGTTCAGCGGTGCTGAAATCGAAGCTGTTGTTCGAGAAGCGCTGATCGCTGCGTTTTCCGAAGCCGTTGAACTGGACAGGGAGCCGCGTCTGGAACAAAAGCACCTCGAAATGGCGGTGCTGGCGACAAGGCCTCTGTCGGTGACAAGAGCCGAGGAGATTACTGAACTGCGTCGTTGGTCGGATCAGCGTGCGGTTCCCGCGACCGGCTCTCTCGTTGAGCCTCCATTACCTTTCCCTTTCGAGGAAAAGCTGATGGATCTCCTTCAGTCCGGCCGCGCGGAAAAGCCCCAGACCGACAAGACTCAGGTGAAATCGCGGAAATAGGCGATCGTCTTTTCAAGGCCTGAGCGGAGATCTACTTTCGGCTCCCAGCCGAGCAGTGTTCTGGCCTTCGTAATATCGGGCTGGCGCTGCAACGGGTCATCCTGGGGCAGCGGGTGGTAGGAAATCCCGTTCTTGCCACCGACCAGCTCCGTCACCGTTTCGGCCAATTCCTTCACCGTCATTTCTGACGGATTGCCGAGATTGATTGGGCCGGTCAACGAATCCTCGCTGTCCATAAGCCGGATCAGGCCCTCTACCAGATCGTCGACATAGCAGAATGACCGGGTCTGGCTGCCGTCGCCATAGAGCGTCAAATCTTCGCCGCGCAGGGCTGAAAGCACGAAGTTGGATACCACCCGGCCGTCATTCGGGTGCATGCGTGGGCCGTAGGTATTGAAGATCCGGGCGACCTTGATGCGGAGCTTGTGCTGGCGCAGATAGTCGAAGAACAGGGTCTCGGCGCAGCGCTTGCCCTCGTCATAGCAGGCCCGGATGCCGATGGTGTTCACGTTGCCCCAGTATTCTTCGGTCTGGGGATGCACTGTGGGGTCGCCGTAGACTTCTGATGTTGAGGCCTGCAGCACCTTGGCCTTCACCCGTTTAGCCAATCCCAGCACGTTGATGGCGCCGATCACGCTGGTCTTGGTGGTCTGTACCGGGTCGCGCTGATAGTGGATAGGTGAGGCCGGACAGGCGAGATTGTAGATCTCGTCTACCTCGACATAGAGCGGGAAGGTGATGTCGTGCCGCATCAGTTCGAAATTCGCGTGATCGAGCAGATGGGCCACATTGTGCCGCATGCCTGTGTAGAAATTATCGACACAGAGAACGTCGTCGCCGCGCTCCAGCAGGCGTTCGCAGAGGTGGGAGCCGACAAAGCCGGCACCTCCGGTTACAAGAACGCGCTTCGGGACTGTTTTCATGGGTCGACCGCCGAACTGTCACGTAAAAAGCATATCTCCATGATCTGCATACCGCATCCGTGCGCGGGTGCAAATGGGGCAGGCACCGGACGCGGTTCAGGTATCTGTTTGAGTGTAGTGAGAACGTTCCTCCGTAAGTCCTTGAATCGGCGCGAATCGTTTCGATCGTTCCGAATCACCTTGTACAGCATCCACTAGAAGGAGTAGGCTCCTCCTGCGTCGGCACAACATATTGCGTCTTTCAGATGCAGTGCACGCCCGGTTAACCGGGAGGCAGCCGACAGTGGAAGTTACACTTGGAGGGCACAATGGCTGATAGCGCAGTCAGCGCATGGACCGAGGATCGTCTGAGCCAGCTTACCCAGCTTTGGGCGGACGGATTGTCGATCACGCAGATCGGAAATGAGCTCGGGGTTTCGCGGAATGCCGTGGTGGGCAAGGTCCACCGCATGGGTTTGCCGAAGCGGCAGTCGCCGATTGTCCGTTCCAACAAGCCGGTCGAGCCGAAGAAGCGGAAAGTATCGCCGCTTGCGGCGCAGGAATGGGACCGGAACAAATGCTCCTGGCCCATCGGCGACCCGAAGTCTCCGGACTTCAAGTTCTGCGGTGACGGTGTGTCGCCCGGACGGCCGTATTGTTCCACGCATTGCGCGGTGGCTTACACCAACATGCGGGATACCAAAGCGGCCTGACCGTCAGGTTCCAAATACCGATCAATTAAGGGGTGCTGCAGAATGCTGTGGCGCCCCTTAATTTTTGTTCGGCCTCGGCCACGATCCTGGGCACCAGATCGGCGGCGGACGGGATATCCCGGATAATGCCGGAGGCCTCGCCGGCGACGACCGGCGCAATGTCCATATTGGCTATCGCCGCGGCCTCCTCAAATTCCACAATGGCGGTTTCCGTCAGATCTTTGCCTTCCCAGCGCTCGGCGAAACTGTTCCGGAACGTGCGGAGCGCGTAGGGTGCGGGCCAACTGAAGCCGCGGGCCTTGTCAAAAGTGCTGCCTTTCACGGTGACATCGCCACTTTCGGCGGCGACTGCCTGCTTTGCAGCCAGGGGCGCCAGCGATTCTTCTGTCGCGACAAAGCGGGTGCCGAGCAGGACGCCACTCGCGCCGAGCATCAGAGCGGCCGCCAGCCCGCGCCCATCGGCGATACCACCAGCGGCAACGACAGGGATTCTGGGCAGGGCATCGACCACTTCCGCGACGAGGGAAAAGGTGCCCCGGTTGGCGCCATGGCCGCCTGCTTCGCCTCCTTGAGCAATGACGATATCGGCGCCTGCACCTGCAGCCCGCTTCGCCTGTTCCAGGCTCTGCACCTGGGCGATGAGCGTCGCTCCAGCGGTCTTGATTTTGCCGGCAAAAGGACCTTCGTCTCCGAAGGAAAGCATCACGGCGGCGGGTTCGCGCTCGAGCGCGCGGTCGAGGACATCGGGAAACTGCTCTAGGCGCCAGGTAATAAAGCCGATGCCGATTCTGGCATTGCCCGCAGCAGAGAGTTCGGTGTCGATCCATTCCTGGTCGCAATAACCACCGCCAATCAGGCCGAGGCCGCCTGCCTGGGACACTGCGGCCGCCAGCTTTCCGCCTGAAACCCGGGCCATCGGGGCGCAGAGTACCGGATGCTCTATGCCGAGCCGCTCCGTCAGTGCCGTGCTTATTGCCAAATCACCCTCCCCATTTATGTTTATCGAACCTAGTCGTCACACAGGCGCGCCGCAATCCTTCCTCCCGCCTGCCGCGCACGCCCACAGCTCGGAGATATCATGCGCCTCAAAGACAGAACCGCGCTCATTACCGGTGCCGCCTCGGGCATCGGCAAAGCCATCGCGCTCCGGTTTGCCGAAGAGGGCGCACGGGTCGTGATCGCCGATCAAACGGATGAGCCGCGAGAGGGCGGAGCGAAGACGCTGGATGAGATCGAGGCAATGGGCGGAGAGGCCGTGTTCACAAAGATGGACGTTGCGGACTGGTCCTCTGTCGATGCGGCCGTCTCACTTGCGGTCGAGAAGTACGGCGCGCTCGACATCATTGTGAACAATGCGGCCATTGGGGTCAGCAAGCCGATCCTTGAGACGACGGAAGATGACTGGGAGCGGGTCATGGGCGTGAACGCTCGTGGCGTCTTCTTCGGCTGCAAGCGGGCCATCCAGCAAATGTTGACCCAGCCCGAGCGGGACGGGGTGCGCGGCCGGATCGTCAATATTTCCTCACAGCACGGCATGGTTCGCTCGCCCAACGATTTCGCTTACGGGACCGGCAAGGCCGCCGTGGTTTACATGACCAGGCAGATCGCGGGCGACTATGCGGCGGACGGGATTGTCTGCAATGCCGTGGCACCGGGCAAGATCCTGACCGGAAAGAGTGGCCCGGCTACCGATCCGGCGATCCTGGCCTACTCCCATGCACGCACGCCTTGGCCACGCCTTGGCCTACCCCGCGATGTCGCCAATGCGGTTCTGTTTCTTGCCAGCGATGAGGCCACCTACATTACAGGCGAAAACCTGATGGTCGATGGCGGCTGGATGGCCAACTGACCCGACTTACCCGAACACACCGAATTGCGGAGCTGAAATGGAACGCGTTGGAAACGCCCCCCGAGCGAAAGTGAAAAATCTGGCGGACTATACACCGCCGACTTTTTTCATCGACACGGTCGACCTCGATTTCGATCTCCGTGACGGAGAGACAATTGTCACTGCTGCGCTTAAAGGGAGGCGCAATCCGGATGCGCGCCCGGCGTCCGACATTCTGGAGCTGGACGGGCAGGATCTCCGGCTGGTTTCCCTGAGCCTCAACGGGGCGGCGGTTGGAGAAGACCGTTATGGGATTTCAGGCGACCGCCTGACGTTGAGCGGAGTGCCTGATGCATTCTCGCTTGAGGTGGTGACAGCGATTGTGCCGGAGAAAAATACGGCCCTGGAGGGCCTCTACATGTCTGAAGGCATGTATTGTACCCAATGCGAGGCGGAAGGCTTCCGGCGCATTACCTACTTCCCGGACCGGCCCGACGTGATGGCGATCTATACAACGCGGCTCGAAGCGGATGCAGCGCGGTTTCCGGTGTTGCTGTCCAACGGAAACCTGATCGAGACTGGCGAAGCAGGCGAGGGGCGCCATTTCGCGGTCTGGAACGATCCGTTCCCGAAGCCGTCCTACCTGTTTGCAGCCGTTGCCGGTGATCTCGCCTGCGTCTCCGACAGTTACCAAACGGCCTCTGGCCGGGACGTGGCGCTCCGTGTCTATGTCGAGCACGGTAACGAGCATCTTTGTGCCCACACCATGGACAGCCTGAAACGCTCCATGCGCTGGGACGAGGAGGTGTTCGGTCTGGAATACGACCTCGACCTCTTCATGATCGTTGCCGTTAGCCACTTCAACATGGGGGCGATGGAGAACAAGGGGCTCAATATCTTCAACAGCAAGTTCGTGCTGGCCGATCCGGAAACTGCGACGGATGCCGATTACGAGCGGCTGGAGGGTATCGTGGCCCACGAATACTTCCACAACTGGACCGGTAACCGCGTGACATGCAGGGATTGGTTTCAGCTCAGCCTGAAGGAAGGCCTGACGGTATTCCGGGACCAGGAATTCACTTCCGACACGCATTCGCGAGGGGTGAAGCGTGTTGCTGACGCCCGTCTGCTGCGTGCGGCGCAGTTCCCCGAGGACTCCGGGCCGACCGCCCATCCGATCCGTCCGGAAAGCTATACCGAGATCAATAATTTCTACACCGTGACGATCTACGAGAAGGGCGCCGAGGTCATTCGCATGATCTACAATCTGCTGGGCGCCAAGGCGTTCCGGCAAGGGATGGATCTCTATTTCAAACGGCATGACGGCCAGGCGGTCCGTTGCGAGGATTTCGTCGTCGCGATGGAAGATGCAAGCAGTGTTGATCTTGGACAGTTCAGGCTCTGGTACAGCCAGTCGGGAACGCCGGAGCTTGAGGTCTCACTGAGCCACGACGCGGCCGCGAAAACCGCGACTCTGAAGGTCGGACAAACAGTGCCGCCGACGCCGGGGCAGCCAGTCAAGAAACCAATGCTGATCCCGCTCTCGATGGCGCTGCTCGATAGCGCGGGCAAGGAGATGCCGTTGCAGCTACGCGGGGAGAATGTCGAAGAAGTGCTGGTAAGCCGGGTTCTTCCTGTCACCGAACAAGAACAGGAGTTCGTATTCGAGAATTTCGAAACAGCTCCAGTCCCGTCTCTGTTGCGTGGATTCTCCGCTCCGGTGAAATTACGGAGCAACCTCGGCGGGGACGGGGAACGCTTTCTCTTCCAGCATGACAGTGATCCCTTTGCCCGTTGGGACGCCGGACAAAGTTATCTCACCCGGATGCTGCTCGATGCGGCTGTGGACGGGCGGGAAACCGTTCTTGAGGCCGCGTTCCATGACGCTGTTGCGGGTATACTGCGGGACCCGTCGATAGAGCCGGCCTTTGCCGCCGAACTTCTGACACTGCCCGGTGAGTCCGTGCTCGCTGAATCCATGCGTCCGGCCGACCCCGACGCCATTCACCGGGTGCGCCGCGCTGCGCGGAAGGAAATCGGCCTGATGCACGCCGAAGTCTTCAAGGCGCTCTATGAGCGTCTGGCCGAGGCCTATGCGCCGGATGACATGTCGACTGAAGCAATGGGCTCGCGTGCGCTTAAGGCGCTCGCGCTGGGCTATCTGGTTGCTGGCGGAGAGGGGGATGCGCTGGCACTAGGTGCCCGTCAGGCATCGAATGCTGTGACCATGACGGACTCCATGGCGGCCCTGCTGGCGCTGAATGGGACGGATTGTCCGGAACGGACGGCGGCTCTCGCCGATTTCCATGACCGTTGGGAAAACACACCGCTGGTGCTCGACAAATGGTTCACCCTGCGGGCGACCAGCAGCTTGCCTGACACTCTGTCCGAGGTTGAGGCACTGCTGGAACATCCAAAGTTCGATCTTGGGACGCCAAACCGGGTCAGAGCGCTCATCGGCGCTTTCGCATCAGGAAATCCGGTGCGCTTCCATGCCCCGGACGGCGCCGGCTACAGTTTCCTCGCCGATCAGATCATCAAGCTTGACGGTCTTAATCCGCAAATTGCCGCTCGGCTCGTGGCTCCCTTGACGCGCTGGAAGAAGTACGACCAAACGCGTCAGCGGATGATGCGGGAATGTCTTGAGAGAATCGTGAGGCAACCCGGCCTGTCGCCGGATGTCACCGAACTGGTAACCAAGGGACTGGGATAAGGGGAAAGCATGTGACGAAACCAATCGTCGTCATCAATCCGAACAGCACCGAAGCCGTAACAGAAGCGATGAGTACGGCGCTCGACCCGTTGCGCTTGCCGGGCGGGCCGGAGATCGAATGCCTGACCAACGCGGACGGTCCGCCGGGCATCGAGAGCCAGGCGGACGTCGATCTTGCCGCCGTCCAGACAAGAGAGATCGTGGCCCGGCGAGCGAACAGTGCGTCGGCTTTCGTAATCGCCTGTTACTCCGACCCCGGCATTCATGCCTGCCGGGAAGCGACGGACAAGCCGGTTTATGGCATCGCCGAGTCAGGAATGCTGTGCGCCTTGAGTACGGTGGAGCGCTTTGGCGTTGTTGCAATTCTCGACAAATCTATCCCAAGGCATCTTCGCTATATTCGAACGCTTGGCTTCGAATCCCGGCTCGCCGGGGAGCGTGCCTTGGGGTTGGGCGTGGTGGAGCTTTCAAATGAAAGCGTCACCTATGGGAGGCTTCTGGAGACAGGAAAAAAATTGCGGGATATGGACGGAGCTCAGGCGATCGTACTGGGTTGCGCCGGCATGGCGCGCTACCGGAGCTCGCTTGAAGAGGAGCTTTGCCTTCCGATCATCGATCCCACTCAAGCGGCGGTTAGCAATGCGTTAACCATTTCTCTGCTAAAATCCTCATGAAATCAATACAATTCAATGTAAATTAGAGTGCTATTGTAACTTTTAGTGCTTGAAAAGGTAAGAAAAGAACCGCTCAATAACCTTTGATGTAGTTGTTGCGGGCCGGGGGCGGGAATTTTTCTCGATGGATGAAGCGACACTTAAAGAAGTTATAGTGCTCCATCGAGGATTCCTCGACGGCGTGCCTGGATGCAAGCGTGCGGATTTAAGAAACGCAAGCCTGAAGGGTTTGCAAGCGCCCAACGCAAAGTTACACAATGCGCTTCTCTCCGGCGCTGACTTGACCGGTGCGGCTTTTGTGCGGGGTGATTTTTCCGGAGCGGATATGTTCGGCGCCGTCATGCGCCGGGCAAACCTCGCGGGATGCAATTTTTTCCGGGCAGACCTACGCGGCACCAAGTTTACCGGTGCGCGTCTGGGCGGCGCTGATTTCCGCGAAGCCGACATGCGGCCGGGTGAAATTCGCAATGCGGGAATGCAGCGGACCCAGAGCGTGGACATGTCGGATGCCGTGCTCGATAAATCAAACTTCTCACGCGCCAACATGACCGAAAGCAATCTTGAAGGAGCATCCCTCCGCAACAGTAATCTTTCGGAAGCTGAGCTCGTTGCTGTCAATTTATCCGGCGCTGATCTTGAAGGGGCGAACCTGGAACTGGCGCGGCTGAAAAACGCGGTGATGGCAGGAACAAACCTGAAGGGAGCAAGCCTGCGTGGAGCGGATCTCGAAGGAGCGGTGCTGCGCAACGTAGACGTATCCGTCTGCGACATGAAGGGCGCGCGTCTCGATAACTGCCGGGTGTTCCTCGGCATCCGGGACCTCAAGGAGGATCTCAAGGTCAAGGTCCAGCGTCATATGAAATGGCTGGCGACCGATGGCAAGGAGGGCGAGCAGGCTGATTTCTCAGGCGCAGACTTGTCAGGGATTGATTTTCAGTATGCCGATCTGAGTGTTGCCAAATTCACAGGGGCTAACCTGGGGAAATGCAATCTCGGGAAATCGTTTCTGACGATGGCCGATTTCACCGGAGCAAATCTCGCGGGAGCCAGTTTCTGGGGCGCTGATATGCGGGGCGTCATCCTGATGAATGCAGACCTGGCCTCTGTCAATATGGCCGACGCGGACCTGAGCTTTGTGAACATCCTGAGCACCCGCGGCGACCGTCGCGTGGTCCGTTTCCCGTCTACCCTGACTGGTGCCAATCTAGACAAGGCAATTTGTACGAACGCAAATTTCAGCGGTGCACGGCTCGACGGGGTGTCGTTCGAGACTGCGGCAACGGATGGCGCGATATTCGGTACGCCCGAATCTGACGAACCCGAATCGTCTGATGAGGCGTCTGAAAACGCCTGATCATCTTTACCCGAAAGCTTTGAAGGTGATGATCGTGAAGGTGTCCTTCACGCCTTTTATGCTGTGGATTTTTTCGGTCACGAACCGGCCGATGTCCGTATCGTCAGGCAGATAGCATTTCATCATGAGGTCGTATTGCCCGGAGGTGGAATGCACCTCCGAGACTTCTTCGAAATCCATGATTGCGGCGTCAGCGACATTATAGGCTTCGCTGAGCTCGCATTTAACCTGAACAAAAATGGTCTGCATCGGGGAACCCGGTATCTGGAAGCGATGAGCTCCCGATGGTTTCCGAAAAGGGCGCCGAAATCAAGCGGCGCCGCCGGAGTGGTTGGCTTTCTTACTTACGCAGCAGGAATGCCGGAACATGATCACCAAGGCCAACAACCTTCTCGTTGTTGCCGGAGTCGTCATCCCGGTCACGGCGTGTCTTGCGACCGCGAGCTTCCTGCGCCGGGAATTCAGTGACGTTGCCCGGACCTGGTGTCCGCTCGCCCGGGTAGGCGCGCTCCCGGTCCCGTCCGCCGCGCGAACGGGGCTTTTTCCGGCCGTTGCTATTATTGCGGCCACCGCGTTTCTCTTCACTGCTCTCGGCGCTGTCAGGGCTTGCCGCTTCGACAGTTTCTGTCGTCCCGGTGACCGGGCTTTCGGCAACAGTCTTCCCGGCAACGGCCTTCTCGGCGACAGGCGCTTTGTCGGCGTCAGGCGCTTTGGCTGCCTGCTGCCCTTCGTTCTTGAAAAGCGGGATTTCCTTGCCGATCAATTTAACGATGGCCTGGAGGTATTTGCCGTCTTCGGGAGATGTCAGCGTGAAGGCGCGACCTTCTTTGCCCGCACGTCCGGTTCGCCCGATCCGATGCACATAGTCTTCTGCATGAGTTGGCACGTCGAAATTGAACACGTGGCTCAGGCCAGCAATGTCCAGTCCGCGTGCGGCCACGTCGCTGGCACAAAGCAGGTCCGCATCGCCGTCCTTGAAGCGCTGTAGCGTCTTCATGCGATCCGGCTGGGACATGTCGCCATGCAGTTCAACGGCGTTGTAACCAGATTTTTTCAGGAACCGGTGAACGACGCCGACGTCGCGCTTGCGGTTGCAGAAGATGATTGCGTTGGTTGGTTTTTCGCTATCGATCAGATTGCGGAGCGTGTCGCGCTTGTCTTTCGCACTCACATTTACGCGCCACTGGCTGACCGTCTCGGCAGCAGAAGTGCCGGCTGTAACAGTAATCTCGCGCGGATTGATCAGGAACGCATCCGCCAGCTTGCGGATTACCTTGGAAAGCGTCGCGGAGAAGAAAAGCGTTTGCCGGATACGCGGCAGAAGTCCAACGATCCGTTCGACATCGGGGATAAAGCCCATATCGAGCATTCGGTCAGCTTCGTCGATCACCAGCACTTTGACGTCGGTCATCAGGATCCGGCCGCGCTCGAAATGGTCGAGCAGGCGGCCCGGGGTCGCGATCAGAACGTCGACGCCGCGATCAAGCTTCTTTTCTTGTTCGGCAAAGGCAACGCCGCCGATCAGAAGAGCCATGTTGAGTTGGTTGTATTTGCCGTACTTGACGAAATTATCCGCGACCTGAGCCGCAAGCTCGCGCGTGGGGCACAGGATCAGGGAGCGCGGCATCCGCGCTTTGGCTCGTCCGGCCGCCAGGATGTCAATCATCGGCAGGGTAAAGGACGCGGTCTTACCGGTCCCGGTTTGTGCGCAGCCGAGAATGTCTCTTCCCATGAGAACATGGGGAATTGCCTGCTCCTGGATAGGAGTGGGTGTTGTGTAACCAGCATCGGTTACCGCAGAAACAACTGCGTCGCTAAGTCCAAGGTCTGAAAACGTCAAGGTACCGCCTATTTTATCGCGTTGGCTGAGATTTTACAGATTGTCTGTAAGGTGCTCGGCGCGAAGATGAAGCGGATATTATGTGTAGCGTGGCCGCTGTCAACAAAGAGATCGTCTAATTCGCGCGCACCAGCCATGTTTTGGTGGTGTGTGTAGTATCCGTACCATACTTTCGTAATAAATATGAAACTAAACTCGCGGCTGGTATTTTTGAAGTCGATTCCCTTCGCCGGGATCAGACGTCGATATCCGTGACGAATTTCGCGTTTTCCTGAATGAACTGGAAACGAAGCTCCGGCTTCCGTCCCATCAGAGTTTCAACGGTCTGTTCCACAGCCCGGCGCGCCTCCGCAGCCGCACTTTCAGGATCGAGGCCCTTGAGCGACGGCGGTACGGAGACCCGCAGCAGGATACGCTTTTCAGGGTCCATGGTCGTTTCCTTGAGCTGCTTCGGCGGCATCTCGCCAAGGCCTTTGAAGCGCGAGACCTCTATTTTGGCCCGCCCAGTCATTTCCGTCCGGATCAGCTCCTCCCGATGGGCATCGTCCCTCGCGTAGACCGATTTGGTCCCCTGGGTCAGCCGGTAGAGCGGGGGCAAGGCGAGATAGAGATGACCCTGTTCGACCAGCTTGGGCATTTCACGGAAGAAATAGGTCATCAGCAGCGAGGCAATGTGGGCGCCGTCAACGTCGGCATCCGTCATGATGATGACTTTGCCATAGCGTAACTGGTCTTCGTCATAGCGGTCGCCCGTGCCGCAGCCGAGGGCAAGCGAGATGTCGGACAGTTCCTGATTGCCGCGCAATTTCTCGATCGAAGCACTGGCCACGTTCAGGATCTTGCCGCGGAGTGGCAGAATGGCCTGGGTCGCACGGTTACGGGCCTGTTTGGCGGAGCCGCCGGCGCTGTCGCCCTCGACCAGGAAAATTTCGGTGCTTTCCTGTTCGGACTTGCTGCAATCAGCGAGCTTGCCGGGAAGGCGGAGTTTCCGGGTGGCTGTTTTGCGGGAGACTTCCTTTTGCTGGCGCCGGCGCAGACGGTCATCGGCCCGTTCGGTAATCCTCTCGAGAAGCTGGTTGGATGTTTCCGGACTTGCGGAAAGCCAGTGGTCGAAATGATCCTTGACCGTTTGCTCTACGAGCTTCGTGGCATGGGCACTGACCAGTCGCTCCTTAGTCTGGCCCTGGAACTGCGGGTCCCTGATAAAGACCGACAGCATGATGCAGGCGCCGCCCATGACGTCCTCTGCGGTGATCTGTGCGGCTTTTTTCGCGCCACCAACCATCTCCGCATAGGCCCGAATGCCGCGCAGCAAGGCGGTCCGCAGGCCGGCCTCGTGGGTTCCGCCGCTGGGTGTCGGAATAGTGTTGCAATAGGCATTCATGAAACCGTCGTCGCGGTCGTCCGGCCAGGTCACGGCCCATTCGACGCGCTCGCGCGTTGCGCCTTCTTCCTTGTCGCCGGCAAAGGGCTCGCCGATCAGTACGCGGTCGCCGAGCGTGCTGTTCAAGAAGTCCGCGAGACCGCCCGGATAGTGCAGGGTGGCCGCGGCCGGGGTCCCGTCTCCTTCGCCGATCAATGCTGTATCGCAGGACCAGCGGATCTCCACGCCTTTGAAGAGGTAGGCCTTGGATCGAGCCAGCCTGTAAAGCATGGCCGGACGGAAGCGGGCCTTGCCGAAGATTTCCTCGTCCGGATGGAAGCGTACCGTTGTGCCGCGCCGGTTCTGCACCGGTCCTCTGGACTCAAGCGCCCCTTGGGTGATGCCGCGGCTGAAGCGCTGAGCATAAAGCTGCTTGTCCCGCGCGACTTCGACTTCCATCACGTCGGACAGTGCATTTACCACCGAAATACCGACGCCGTGCAGGCCGCCGGATGTGCTGTAGACCTTGTCCGAGAATTTACCGCCGGCATGCAGCGTCGACAGGATGACTTCCAGTGCGGACTTGTCCTTGAACTTGGGATGCGGATCGACGGGGATGCCGCGGCCGTTATCCCGGATGGTGACCGTCATGTCCGCGCTCAGGTCGATCTCGATCCGGCTCGCGAATCCCGCAACGGCCTCGTCCATGGAATTGTCCAGAACCTCGGCCACGAGATGGTGCATTGCACGCTCGTCGGTGCCGCCAATATACATTCCCGGACGCCGACGGACTGGCTCCAGGCCCTCAAGGACCTCGATATCCTTCGCGGAATAGTCATCATCGCTGCGGGCGGCGTTGCTTTGGAACAGGTCCGACATGGATAGGGTGCGTCCTCAGAAGCCAGAAAATTGGTTTATCCTGTAGTCTGTCGGGCGAATACTACAAGATATAGGCAACACTCGCCAAGCAATCAGGAGTGGTTATGACAGAAGTTGCACGTCAGCCGGTCGGGACCTTGCAGGTCCGGACGATCGCGATGCCGTCGGATACGAACCCCAGCGGCGATATCTTTGGCGGCTGGGTGCTCAGCCAGATGGATATTGCCGGAGGTACGGCAGCAGCGCAGCGGGCAAAAAGTCGTGTGGCGACGGTCGGTGTTGAAGCCATGTCCTTTCACAAACCGGTCCGTGTCGGTGATGTCCTTTCTTGTTATGCCAGCTTGGAAAAGCAGGGCACGACATCTCTGACCTTTCGGATCGAGGCCTGGGTCATTCGCGCCGGAACCTATCAGGGGGATGAAGTTCTCGTGACAGAGGGCCATTTCACCTTTGTTGCGCTTGACGAGAGCGGCAGGAAGCGGAAGTTGTAAAACCTCTGAGGTGGGTTGCAAACGGATTATTGGAGGCGTACTGTGTGCGCATGTTTGGCGTGCTGAACGATCTTCGGACACGACTGGGTGTCGGCTTTTTGATGGCTGTCGCGTGGCTTCTGTTTCTCCAGGCTGGCGGCGCATCGGCCGGGCAGGCCGATATCGAGAAAGTAGATGTCGAACGGGCTGCTGACGGCTCTTACAGCTTTCATGTAACCGTGCGTCACGCCGATACGGGTTGGGACCACTATGCGAATGCCTGGTCGGTACTGGCGCCGGATGGAACGCTGCTTGGCGAACGTGTGCTGTATCACCCGCATGTCAATGAGCAGCCGTTCACCCGGTCGCTGTCCGGCGTTTCCATACCGGATGGCATCAGCAAGGTAATTGTGAGGGCGCGCGACAGCCAGCATGGCGAGGGAGGGCGCAGTCTCGAAGTCGAATTGCCGTGAGTCTGCCTGCGAGGGACCTATACGGGGCGCGAGCCGCGGCAACGAGACGGAGAAGAAATGTTTACCATTGCGGTAGCGAATACCAAGGGCGGCGCCGGCAAGACGACATTGGCGACGACACTGGCTGCGCATTACGCGGGACGCGGCTTGCAGACGGCGTTGGGAGATCTGGATTTGCAGCAGAGCTCATTGGGCTGGCTGCGTCGGCGTCCGTCGGAAGTGCCGAAGATCGGCGGTGTGGATCTCGAAGAGGACGGTGCCAAGCCACGGAAAAAGACAGATATTCTGGTCGTGGACTGTGTTGCCGCGATGAGCCGCGACGTGGTGAAGGATGTGGTGAAGCGCGCGGATGTTATCGTGATTCCAGTCCTGCCGTCGGCATTCGATGAGGACGGGACAAGGCGTTTCATGGATCAGCTCGCGGACCTGAAGCCAATTCGCAAGAACAAGCGGGCGGTCGCGTTTGTCGGTAACCGGGTTCGGCTGCGGACAAAGGCGGCCGAGCGTCTGGAGCATTTTCTCGAAGATCTTGGTTTTCCGAATGTCGCCACGCTGCGGGATACGCAGCTCTATGCCCAGGCGGCACAGGAAGGTCTCGCCATTATGGAGTTAGCGAGCCGGCGCACCTATGACCATGTGATGGACCTTCAACCACTCATCGATTTCATCGAGGAATCACGTTTGTCTGCATAGTTTCGGATCGACTCCGTGTCTGTACATTTTTGTGCCGGCTGACCTGTAACAATGTTGGTTGCGGCAGGGTCCCGCGCTGCCGATGATCCGCCGGTAAAAATTCTGATTGGACTCAGATAATGCCGGCGGGAAATGCGCTTAAGACAGCTATTCTTGTGATTGTGTCCTGCGCCTTTTTCGCAGGCGCCAACGCCTGTGCCAAGGGGGTGCAGATCCTGGAAGTCGGCCCTGATCTTCATCCGCTGCAAATCGCCTTCGCACGCTTTGCATTCGGATTTCTGACCCTTCTGCCTTTCATACTACACCGCGGCATTGGCGTGTTCCGGACGCAAATTCCGGTGAAGCATGGATTGCGCATCGTCTTTGGAGCAGCCGGCGTTACGGCCTCCTTCGCGGCTGTTGGCATGATGCCATTGGCAGACGCGATCGCGATTGCCTGGACAAGCCCGATCTTCGCAATGATCTTCGCGATCCTCTTCTTGCGTGAACGGGTGGTGCCGCTCCGTTGGGCCGGAGCTGCGCTCGGGCTTGCGGGCGTGGTGATCATGAATCAGCCTGGGGCCGGAGTGCTTCAGACGGGAGCTCTGGTAGCACTCTTGTCCGCGGTACTGGTTGGCGCGGAGGTGGTGACGATCCGTCTGCTCGCGCAGTCCGACAATCCCCTGACCATCCTGGCCATCAATAATCTGTCGGGTGCAGTGATATCGGGCGTTGCCGTCATTCCCGTCTTCCAGATGCCAGACCTAGCCCAACTCCCCTATCTTATCGGAGTGGGCTCGGTGATGGTCTGCGGGCAATTGCTTTTTATCAGGGCGGCAGCGATTGGCGAGGCCAGCTTTATCGCGCCGTTCTATTACAGCACGCTGGTTTATGCGGCCCTCTTCGGATTGCTGTTTTTCGGTGAAACCCCTGGGTTCCACCTGCTTGCTGGTGGCGGCCTGATAGCGGTCAGTGGTCTTGTCATCGCATTTGTCAGGCCGCGCGCTGTGGCCTGAGCCTGGGCTCCACTTTACAAGACGCACAAAAAAACGGGCCACACGAGGCGGCCCGAGTTTTGGGAGGAAGCCTTCCGCCGGATAAAAGCGCACCGGCGAAAGGGCTTGAAGACGTCCAAGGCGAAGCGGCCGGGATGCCCGGCCGCCCGTTGCCTTAGACGGAGTAGTACATCTCGAATTCGACCGGATGCGGGGTCTGTTCGAAGCGGATGACCTCATCCATTTTCAGTTCGATGTAGGCATCGATCTGATCGTTGGTGAAGACATCACCCTGGGTCAGGAACGAACGGTCCGCATCGAGGCTTTCCAGAGCTTCGCGCAGGCTGCCGGCAACGGTCGGGATGTCGGCCAGTTCTTCCGGCGGCAGGTCGTACAGATCCTTGTCCATCGGGTCGCCCGGATGGATCTTGTTCTGGATACCGTCAAGGCCGGCCATCAGCATGGCGGAGAAGGCCAGGTACGGGTTGCCGGCAGGATCCGGGAACCGAACTTCGACGCGCTTGCCCTTCGGGCTGTTCACGAACGGGATACGGCAGGAAGCGGAACGGTTGCGCGCGGAATATGCGAGCAGAACCGGTGCTTCAAAGCCCGGGACCAGACGCTTGTAGCTGTTGGTCGTCGGGTTCGTGAAGGCGTTGAGGGCCTTCGCGTGCTTGATGATGCCGCCGATATAGTAGAGGCACATTTCGGAGAGATCGGCATAACCATTGCCGGCGAAGAGCGGCTTGCCGTCTTTCCAGATCGACTGGTGAACGTGCATGCCCGAGCCGTTGTCTTCAGCGATTGGCTTCGGCATGAAGGTCGCGGTCTTGCCATAGGCATGGGCGACGTTATGCACCACGTATTTGTACATCTGCAGGGCATCGGCGGTCTCGATCAGCGTGCCGAATTTCATGCCGAGTTCGTGCTGGGCCGGAGCGACTTCATGGTGGTGCTTCTCGATATCCACACCCATTTCGCCCATGACCGCGAGCATTTCGCTGCGCAGATCCTGTTCGCTGTCCACCGGCGGAACCGGGAAGTAGCCGCCCTTGACGCCCGGACGGTGACCCATGTTGCCTTCTTCATAGGAGCGGGCGGAGTTGTAAGGGCCTTCCGGGTGATCGACTTCGTAGTAGCCGATATTGGAGCCGGTTTTGATCTTCACGTCCTCGAACACAAAGAACTCGGCTTCCGGGCCGAAGAACGCGGTGTCGCCTATACCGAGGCTGTTCAGGTGGTTAAGTGCGGCTTTCGCCGTAGAACGCGGATCGCGCTCGTAGGGCTGGCCGGTGATCGGATCCACAACGTCGCAGAGGATCATCAGGGTCGGCTGTGCGAAGAACGGATCGACGCGCGCCGTGGACAGATCCAGCTTGAGGCTCATGTCGGATTCGTTGATTGCTTTCCAGCCGGCGATGGAGGAGCCATCGAACATGAAGCCTTCAACGAGGCTTTCTGCATCGATTGTCTCGATGGCCTGCGTCACGTGCTGCATCTTGCCGCGCGGATCCGTGAAACGGAGATCAACGAACTTGCAGTCGTGTTCCTTGATCATGCTCAAAACGGCGTTCACATCAGACATAGTCTTCCTTCCTGACTTGATGGGTCGTTGCCTCTCCGGGCGTTCGGAGCAACCGTTGGCGGTTTGTCCGAAAGCCTTTCTGGCCGGGCGTCCCGGGTTTGACGGGGTTCCGGATTCCTGTCCAGCCCCGACGAATTCATTAGTCCAGCCGGTTCAGGCTGGACGGTTTACGTCCTCCCATCGGGAGGAGCGGGTTTATCGGTTCCTAGAGGGCATCGCCACCGGATTCACCGGTTCGGATACGGATTACATCATCGACAGTAGAAACGAAGATCTTCCCGTCACCGATACGACCGGTTCGCGCTGCGGACTGTATGGCGTCCACTGCCCGCTCGACCAGCGAGTCCTCCATAACGACCTCGATTTTCACCTTGGGGAGAAAATCGACGACGTACTCGGCCCCGCGATAGAGTTCGGTGTGCCCTTTCTGGCGCCCGAAACCCTTGGCTTCGGTCACGGTGATCCCCTGGATCCCGACCTCATGTAGCGCTTCCTTTACCTCGTCCAGCTTGAAGGGCTTGATGATGGCTTCGATTTTTTTCATTGCGCCTTGCTCTTCTTGTTGATGTCCCGGTCCTCGGGTCACGCCCCCCTAAGAGCATGCTGCATGCCAGTTAGGGAAAAAATCGTAACCCTTTGAAATCATTAATAAGGTGGGATCCTGTTAGGGGCTGCTCAGGCGCTCTTATGCTCCAATTTCACGCACCTGACTAAAAAATAGGCAGCAAAAAAGAGGCAGATCCTCCACGGTGCGGCCTATGCGAGGCTTTTTCTGATGCGGGCGATGGCCTCGACGATGTTTTCTGTCGAATTGGCGTAGGAGAAGCGGAGATAGCCTTCGCCGAAGCCGCCAAAGCTGGTGCCGGCGATCACTGCCACGCCGGCTTCCTCCAGAAGTTTTTCCTGCAGCGCCTGCGCTTTCATGCCTGTGCCCTCGATATTCGGGAAGGCATAGAATGCGCCGCCGGGCTCGATGCAGCGGAATCCGGGAACGTCGTTCAGTTCCTTGACGATCACCTTTCGGCGGGCATCGAAGGCTTTGAGCATTTCCGAAACGGCGTCCTGGGGACTGGTCAGAGCTTCAAGGCCGGCGAACTGAGCCGCCGTGTTGACGCAGGAATGAATGTTCACACAAAGCTTCTCGGCGTGCGGGAAGATGTCTTTCGGCCAGACGCTGTAACCTAGGCGCCATCCGGTCATGGCATAGGTCTTGGACCAACCGTCGAGCAGGATAAGGCGATCCGCGATTTCGGGATATTGCAGCAGGCTGACATGCTCGCGGCCATCATAAAGCATCTCGCTGTAAATCTCGTCGCTCATGATGGCGACATCCGGCCAGGCCTGCAGACCGGCCACCAGTTTGTCGAACTCGGCCCGGGGCACGACGCCGCCGGTCGGGTTGGCCGGGCTGTTGACGATGATCAGCCGGGTCCGCTCGGTAATGCCGGCCAGAACTTCCTCAGCCGAAAAGGCAAAACCGTTTTCCTCGCGCAACTGGATGGAGACAGCCTTCGCGCCGGAAAACTCGATTGCGGATTGGTAGATTGGAAAGCCGGGGTCCGGGAACATGATTTCCGCGCCGGGCTCGCCGAAGATCATCATGGCGAGGAACATCGTCACCTTGCCGCCCGGGACGACCAGAACCCGACCCGGATCGACGGCAACGCCATGGCGCTTTTCCAGGTTGGCGGCGACCGCTTCGCGCAGGGCGGGAATGCCGTTGGCCGGGGTATAGCCGTGATGTCCGTCATGCAGGGCCTTGACCGCTGCTTCGACGATGTTGTCCGGGGTGCGGAAGTCGGGCTGGCCAATGCCTAGATTGATGATGCTGCGGCCTTCGGCGGCCAGTTTGTTGGCTCGCGCCAGAACGGAGAATGCGGTTTCCGTTCCTAGATGGTTAAGTCGTTCCGCGAGCTTGGTCATAACCCTGTTCCTTCCGATTTTATCGGGAATTTATTTATTTCGGTGATGCCCTTATAGCGGTGTGGAAAGGGCCGCTCAATTGGCAGTTTCGTCGCGTGCAATGCGTGTTGCGTTGCAGCACCGTCGCGGGGGCCTTGCATTGGCCGCAACCTTGGGCTAAGCGCCATTCCTCTCTTTATTACGGAATGCTTCGGAGTCGCGCCAATGAAGCCTGCAAACAGCCTCTTGTCCTCATTCGGAACAACCGTATTCGAGGTCATGTCGCGTCTGGCGATCGAGCACGACTCCATCAATCTCGGGCAGGGGTTCCCCGACGACAATGGCCCGGACGCGGTTTTGCAGCAGGCGTCGAAATTTCTGTTCGACCGGCCGAACCAGTATCCGCCGATGCTTGGTGTTCCGGAACTGCGGCAAGCAGTCGCCGATCACAACAAGCAGTTCTACGATCTTGATGTGGATTGGCAGACCGAGGTCATGGTCAGCACCGGGGCAACCGAAGGGCTAGCGGCCTGTTTCTTCGGTCTGATCGAGCCGGGTGACGAGGTCGTGCTGATCGAGCCGACATACGATTGCTACCTGCCGATCATCAAGCGGGCAGGGGGCATTCCGAAGGTGGTGACCCTCCGCCCGCCGGAATGGAAGCTTGATATCGCGGCTTTCAAGGCTGCTTTCAGCGAGAAAACCAAGCTAGTGGTTCTGAATTCGCCGATGAACCCCGCCTCAAAAGTGTTTGCCGAGACCGAGCTGAAAGCGATTGCCGAGACCGTAATCGAGCACGATTGCTATGCCGTTTGTGACGAGGTTTACGAGCACATGGCCTTCGACGGCCGCCGGCACCATCCGCTGATGACATTGCCGGGAATGCGTGAGCGCTCCGTCCGGATCGGGTCCGCAGGCAAGACCTTTTCAGTGACCGGCTGGAAGGTCGGTTATGTGACCGCACCGGCGGAGCTGCTGCAGCCTATTTCCAAGGCACATCAGTTTCTGGTCTTCACGACGGCGCCGAACCTGCAGCGCGCTGTTGCCTTTGGTCTTGGTCAGGATGACAGCTATTTCAACGGGCTGCGGGATACGATGCAAGGCAAGCGGGATCGTCTTGCCGATGGGTTGAGCGGGATCAACGGGTTCGATTGCGTTCAGTGCGAAGGCACTTATTTTCAGTTCGTCGATATTTCCGGACTTGGCTTTGACGGAGACGACGCCGCGTTCTGCCGCCATATCACGACCGAAGCCGGGGTCACGGCCCTGCCGGTCAGCGGCTTTTACTCCGGCGAGGCGTCAAAGAATTTCATCCGTTTTTGCTTCGCCAAACAGGACGCCATTCTTGATGAGGCGGTCGGCCGGTTGGCCGCGCATTTCGGCGGCTGAAAAGAACCGGCATTACGACGCGGTAAACCGGTTGACGAGCCTGCTATGTTACAGTAGGTAAACGGCCCTCGCGATTAAGCGAGCGGACTTGTGGCGGGTGTAGCTCAGCTGGTTAGAGCGCCAGATTGTGGATCTGGAGGTCGTGGGTTCAAGACCCATCACTCGCCCCACTCCCTCTTTTCTAAGTACCTTCTACCGAACGGGCTCCGGCAACACCGAGAGTGAGCCATCCGAGCATGAAGGACATGCCCCCATACGGGGCGAGCGCCGTCGGCGTGGCGCCTCCGCTGAATGCGCTGGCATAGAGCGATCCCGAGAAAAGCAGCATCCCGAGCAGGAACAGGCAGGCGCTTGCCGTGGGCAATGGTGAGGCTTTACGCCCGTTGAGCAGTAATGCGGCGGCTATCCCCGATAAATGAACCAGATGATAGAGCAGGGCGCTGGCAAACCGATCATGGGCGACGCTGTCGAACCCGGCCGCATGTGCGCCGTAAGCACCAATGCCGACGGCAACGAGACCGGCGAGGCCGAGGGCGATCCAGAGGGCACGGTTCAGGGCTGTCATCGGGATTTCCTGAGCTTGTTGTGAGCGTGGTGACTGGACCAGCGCGGATTTACCGCATTCCATGACCGGCACTCTCGTCCTATCCTCCGCCCAACTCAAGGGCTGGAGAGGCATGTGGACGATCTGACGCTGCTCAGTGTCGAGGAAATGGGTGAGGCGGACCGGATAACCATTCGCGGCGGTACGCCCGGTATTGAGTTGATGGAAACCGCCGGCGGGACCGTCTCTGATGCTATTGCTGCCCGGTTTACGCCGCGCAGGACACTCGTCGTCTGTGGTCCCGGGAACAATGGAGGTGACGGTTTTGTCGTCGCACGATTGCTGCGGGAGCGGGGCTGGGACGTCGAGCTGACGCTGTTGGGGAAGCGTGAGGACCTACGGGGTGACGCTGCGCTTGCTGCTGCAAAGTGGGATGGCCAGGTTGCCGCGTTGACGCCTGACCTGCTTGATGGGGTTGAGTTGCTGGTCGATGCGCTTTTTGGCGCCGGACTGGCGCGCGATATTGGCGGTGTTGCGTTCGATTTCCTGGCGCGTGCCGAGTCGATGGTGTGCGACGGAGCTCTGACGTCTGTTGCTGTCGATATGCCGAGCGGCGTCGATGGGAACACCGGCGCCGTGCGTGGGGTCGCTCTCCCGGCTGTGATGACAGTTACGTTCTTCCGCAAGAAGCCGGGGCATATGCTTTATCCGGGACGCGCCCTGTCGGGGGAACTCGTCGTTACCGATATCGGGATCAGGGCGGACGTGCTGCGCGAGATCGTTCCCGCCACTTTCGAGAACGCGCGGGAGCTGTGGGCTTTGGTCCTGCCCCGGCCGCATGCTTCGAGCCATAAATATACCCGCGGCCACGCTGTTATAAGCGGGGGAGAAATGACGGGGGCCGGGCGTCTTGCCGCGCGGGCTGCACGCCGGGCCGGGGCCGGACTGTTGACTGTTGTGGCGCCCTCGAGCTTGTGTCCGCTGTTTTCCGCCGACGCGCCGGGCGTTATTACGGCGCCGGCCGATGATGTTGCGGCATTCAGCAGCCTGTTGGAGGACGCCCGCAAGAATGCTGTCCTGGTGGGGCCGGGGCATGGTGTTTCAGAACATACGCGGTCAATTGCTGAGGCAGCGCTCCGGGCGGAGCGGACTATTGTGCTTGATGCGGATGCGCTTACGGTTTTCGCTGGAGAGGCAGAGGCTCTCTCCAGCATGATCCAGGCACCTGCCGTGTTGACTCCGCATCAAGGTGAGTTTGCCCGCCTGTTTCCTGATTTTTCCGGTAGCAAGCTGGAGATGGCGCGCGCGGCTGCTGAGCTGGTTGGCGCCGTCGTTGTTTTGAAAGGGCCTGACACGGTGATTGCCGCGCCGGACGGCCGGTCGGCGATCAATGGCAATGCGCCGCCGTGGTTGGCGACGGGGGGAACCGGTGATGTACTCGCAGGCACGATCCTTGGGTTGTTGACACAAGGCATGCCCGCTTTCGAAGCGGCTGCAGCCGCGGTTTGGCTCAATGGAGCGGCGGCCAGCCGGTTCGGGCCGGGCCTGATCGCTGAAGATTTGCCAGAAATTTTTCCGCGGATATTCGCCGAAGATCTCCGATGGTCGGAGATTTCCTCAAATTCTTCACCAAGAGAGCGTTGAAGGTAGCGCGCAGCTGGGCCATCTTTTGAAAATGCCAAACGATCAAGCGACTAGTTTCATCGACCGGACCCTGACCAACCTGCGCCATGCATGGTCAGGGCTTTCGGATTCAACGCGTCACATGTTCTCCGGCTTGCCACGCCCGGATCTTCCCGATGAGGATCTGGAGCGCGTGCGCCAGCAGATGGAAGATTGCCTGACGGTGCGCGCGGACGAGGTTTCCGCACGGGCCCGCGCGGCAGATCTCGGCAGGATGTATCTGGCGCTTGAGCCAACCGGACAGCTCCGTTTCCTCAAGCTTCTGGCGGAGAATTACGGTGTCGACCGTACCGCCGTCGATACGGCCATCGACGGCGTTAAGGCTGCCAAGGACGATAAGGGTCGGGAGAAAGCGGAAGCCATCTTGCGCCGCGCTCTTGAACCGCGCTGGCGCGGACTGCTCAAGCGTTTCACGACACTGCCGGAAGGCGTGAAGTTTCTCGTCGACATGCGGGTGGTGATGCTCGATTACGCTCGTGCCGAGCCGGCGATCAAGGCGCTCTCGGACGACCTGCGAGAGATGCTGAGCGCTTGGTTCGATGTCGGCCTTCTGGAGCTGAAACTGATCACATGGGAAAGCCCGGCGGCGATTCTCGAAAAACTGATCGCCTATGAAGCGGTGCACGAGATCCGTTCATGGGACGATCTGAAAAACCGACTCGATTCCGATCGGCGATGTTTCGCATACTTTCACCCGGCGATGCCGCACGAGCCGTTGATTTTTGTGGAAGTCGCGCTGGTGCCTGAGATGGCGGCCAATGTGCACGACATTCTCGATGCAAATGCGCCGATGGGCGATGTCTCGGCAGCCACCACGGCGATCTTCTACTCGATATCCAATGCGCAAAAGGGGCTTGTCGGCATCAGTTTCGGCAACTTCCTGATCAAGAGGGTCGTCGAGCTGCTGAAGCACGACGTGCCGAATTTGAAGAAATTTGCGACCCTGTCACCGATTCCGGGATTTGGTAAATGGTCGGCGCAGATACTGGATGAAGACGCCTTCGAGTTGACCAACGCGGAGCGTAAGGCCCTTTCCCCGCTTGTGGATGGCAAGAGCGATGGTGAGCGGCTGAAATCCGCCTTGGGACGCCCGGACTGGTATCAGGATGAGCCGTTGGCGGCTGCCTTGAAGATGCCGGTGAGCCGTATGGCGGCACATTATCTCCACGGGGAGCGCCGTCCGGATGGCAAGGCCAAGGACCCGGTTGCACATTTCCATCTATCGAACGGTGCCCGCATGGAGCGGCTTAACTGGCTTGGGGACACATCCCCAAAAGGCCTCTCCCAAGCCCATGGGATGATGATCAATTATCTGTATCGGGTGAGCGACATCGAGAGTAATAGCGGAGCCTATTCCTCCTCCGGGAAAATCGCGGTCTCTTCCTCAGTGAAACCGTTACTCCGCGACTGAAGCCATAACTGTTGACGTGCCGGGCCGGTTCGGATAGCCATGCCGGTCCTATACGACATGGCGCCTCCATGGACGCCAAGAAGGCTCGCGGGTGTGGTGGAATTGGTAGACACGCCAGATTTAGGTTCTGGTGGCGAAAGCCGTGGGGGTTCAAGTCCCTTCACCCGCACCATCGGACAGGCCATGGCGCGAGTATCGTGGGCGAACGCAGACGAAGCAGATTGAGCGAAAACCAATGCAGGTTACTGAAACTTCCTCCGAAGGCCTGAAGCGCGAATTCCAGGTCGTGATTCCCGCCGAGACGATTAACGGCGAGGTTGATGCGCGTCTGACGCAGCTAGCCCCGACCATCAACATGCCGGGCTTCCGCCCGGGTAAGGTTCCCGTCGCGCTCCTGAAGAAGCGTTACGGCCCTTCCGTGATGGGCGAAGTGCTGGAGAAGACCGTCAACGAGACGTCTCAGAAGACTCTCGACGAGCGCGATCTCCGGGCAGCAACGCAGCCGCAGATCGAGATCACCAAATTCGACGAAGGTGGCGATCTCGAATTCAGCATGGTGGTCGACATCATGCCGGAAATCACTCCGATCGATTTCTCGACCCTTGAGATCGAGCGTCTGACCGCAGAGCCGAGCGATGCTGATCTGGATGAGGCTATCGGCAAGCTCGCGACCCAGCACAAGAGCTCCGAGCCGATCAAGCGCAAGCGGAAGTCCAAGTCCGGTGACACCGTTGTCATCAACTTCAAGGGCATGGTCGACGGCGTCGCATTTGATGGCGGTACTGCCGAAGGCCATCATCTGGAACTCGGCTCGGGCACCTTTATCCCGGGCTTTGAAGACCAGCTGATCGGTGTGAATGCTGAAGACAAGCTCGACGTGAAGGTTACCTTCCCGGAAGATTACGGCCAGGCCACCCTGGCGGGTAAGGAAGCGATCTTCGAGACCGAAGTCATCGAGATCCGCGAGACCACCGACCCGAAGATTGATGACGAGTTCGCCAAGCTGTTCGGCATGGACGATCTCGACACCCTGAAGGAAGCGATCAAGGGCCAGCTGTCGCAGGAATATGTCGGCGCCGCCCGGACCAAACTGAAGCGGACTCTGCTCGATACGCTTGAGAAGCAGCATTCCTTCGAAGTGCCGGAAGGCATGGTGCAGGCTGAATATGACGCGATCTGTCAGGCTGTGAAGCCGCAGCAGCACGACCACGACCATGATCACGACCACGACCATGATCACGACCACGACCACGACCACGCGCATGCTGCTGACGAGTCGCTCAGCGACGAAGAAAAGGCTGAATATCGCGGCATCGCCGAACGCCGGGTTCGTCTCGGTCTCCTGCTGCAGGAAGTCGGCCGCCTGAACAACATTTCGATCGGTGACGAGGAAGTCGCTCGGGCGATCTATCAGGAAGCCACCAAATATCCGGGTCAGGAACAGCAGGTCGTGCAGTTCTACCAGCAGAACGCCCAGGCTCAGGCCAACATCCGGGCGCCGCTGCTTGAGGACAAGATTGTCGACTTCATTGTCGAGATGGCCAAGGTGACCGACAAGACGGTTGCTGCGGAAGATCTCTTCAAGGAAGACGAAGACGATTCGGCCTCTGAGGAAAAGCCGGCGAAGAAGGCTGCGGCCAAAGAGCCGGCTGCGAAAAAGAAAGCACCGGCGAAAAAGCCTGCTGCGAAAACGAAAAAAACAGACGACGCTGCGGAAGGGTAGTCATCAGGGGCTGAACGTCCCATATGCTGATTACCAACCGATTGCGACGTAACCCGATGAAGGCCGACACAATGCATGATCCCGCAGAGATCTATATGAACTCCTTGGTCCCCATGGTGGTCGAACAGACCAACCGCGGGGAGCGGGCCTACGATATCTATTCCCGCTTGCTGAAAGAGCGGATCATCTTTGTTGTCGGCCCAATCAACGACGCGATCTCCAGCGTCGTCTGCGCTCAGCTTCTGTATCTGGAAGCTGAGAATCCGAAAAAAGACATCTCCATGTACATCAACTCTCCGGGCGGGGTCGTAACCTCAGGCTTGGCGATGTACGACACGATGGAATACATCCGGCCGGACGTCTCGACTGTCTGCATCGGGCAGGCGGCTTCCATGGGCTCTCTGCTGCTTACTGCGGGTGCTGCCGGTAAGCGTTATTGCCTGCCGAATGCGAAAATAATGATCCATCAGCCGTCCGGCGGATTCCAGGGGCAGGCCAGCGATATCGAGATTCATGCCCGCGAAATCCTCAAGACACGTGCGCGCCTGAACGAAATCTACGTGAAACATACCGGCCGCAAGGTCGAAGATATTGAATCGGGTATGGAACGCGATAATTTCATGGTGCCTGAGGAAGCCAAAAAGTTCGGCTTGATCGACGAAGTCGTTGATAAACGGCCTCTCGATGCCAAGGAAGACGACGCCAAGAGCTGATTGACCGGGAACGAGAATGGCCCCGCCCGAGATGGCTGACGGGGGTGTTCTGCGGCATGGCCGCACCGGGTTCTACAGCCGTTGTCTGGCATGACGTGATTTTTTCACGTTGTGCGGCTTCGGCGCCTTTGGCTAACATGACCATTCAGCCGTCCCGTAACGAATGTGGATAAGATGAGCAAATCCGGCGGAAGCACGAACGGTGGTGATTCGAAGAACACCTTGTACTGCTCGTTCTGCGGCAAGAGTCAGCACGAGGTCCGCAAACTGATCGCGGGCCCGACGGTCTTTATCTGCGACGAGTGCGTCGAACTCTGCATGGACATCATCCGTGAAGAGCACAAGACAACGCTTGTGAAGTCGCGCGACGGGGTTCCGACCCCCCGCGACATCATGGATGTGCTGGACGATTATGTAATCGGTCAGCCCTACGCGAAGCGGATTCTGTCTGTAGCGGTGCATAACCACTACAAACGTCTGTCGCACTCCAGCAAGAACAACGATGTAGAGTTGGCGAAATCCAACATCCTGCTGGTTGGTCCGACCGGTTGCGGCAAGACGCTGCTGGCCCAGACCCTGGCCCGGATCATCGATGTTCCCTTCACCATGGCGGACGCGACGACTCTGACCGAGGCCGGTTATGTCGGCGAGGATGTCGAGAACATCATTCTGAAGCTGTTGCAGGCGGCCGACTACAATGTCGAGCGGGCGCAGCGTGGCATCGTCTATATCGACGAGGTCGATAAGATCAGCCGGAAATCCGACAATCCGTCAATTACCCGCGATGTGTCGGGTGAGGGCGTGCAGCAGGCCCTGCTTAAGATCATGGAAGGCACCGTTGCCTCCGTGCCGCCGCAGGGCGGGCGTAAACATCCACAGCAGGAATTCCTCCAGGTCGACACGACGAACATCCTGTTCATCTGTGGCGGTGCCTTTGCCGGTCTCGAGAAAATCATCTCGAACCGCTCACAGGGCTCCTCCATCGGTTTCGGGGCCGACGTGAAGGATCCGGACGATCGTCGCACCGGTGAGGTGCTGCGCGAAGTCGAGCCTGAGGATCTGCTGAAATTCGGTCTTATCCCGGAATTCGTTGGCCGCCTGCCGGTCGTCGCGACGCTGGAAGACCTTGATAACGAAGCACTGGTCGAGATTCTGACGAAACCCAAGAACGCTCTGGTCAAGCAGTACCAGCGGCTGTTCGAGATGGAGAACGTCAATCTGGAGTTCCGCGAGGAGGCCCTGAAGGCAATCGCCGACAAGGCCATCGAACGGAAGACCGGCGCGCGTGGTCTGCGGTCCATCATGGAAGGCATTCTGCTCGATCCGATGTTTGATTTGCCGGGCATGGAAGATGTTGAGGAAATCATCATCAACGGCGAGACGGTCGAGAATGGCGCTCCGCCGATCATGGTGCACGGAGAGCGCCGCGAGGACGTTGGCTCCAGCGCATAATTCACTCCCGACTTGAACGGTGTTGGGAGAGTGCCATTTAAATAACGGTTCGCCGGGCGCTCTCCCCATCCCGGCAATCGTTTTGTAGAGGGGAGCGAGTTGAAAGACTGATGCAAGAGACAGGTACCTCAAGTTTCCCCGTCCTTCCGTTGCGCGACATCGTCGTCTTTCCGCACATGATTGTTCCGCTCTTCGTGGGCCGCGATAAATCTGTGCGTGCCCTCGAAGACGTCATGAAGGACGACAAGCAGATCCTTCTGGTTACGCAGAAAAATGCTGCGGATGACGATCCTTCACCGGCCGACATTTATACTGTCGGCACCGTTGGTACCGTCTTGCAGCTTCTTAAATTGCCCGACGGCACGGTAAAGGTGCTGGTTGAAGGCATTCAGCGTGCGCGGATCACTGAGTTCAAGGACAACGAAGATTTCTTCGAAGCCTTTGCTGAGCCGATTGTCGACGAGGAAAGCGACGATCCGGAGCAGGAAGCGCTGTCCAGGGCCGTCGTCAGCCAGTTCGAGCAATATATCAAGCTGAACAAGAAGATTCCGCCCGAGGTTCTGGTTTCGGTCAACCAGATCGAAGATCCGGCCAAACTGACGGATACCATCGCGTCCCATTTGGCTCTGAAGATTGCCGAGAAGCAGGAACTGCTTGAAAGCGAGACGGTCATTGAGCGTCTTGAGCGGGTCTACGGCTTCATGGAAGGCGAGATCGGTGTTCTGCAGGTTGAGAAACGCATCCGGAACCGCGTCAAGCGGCAGATGGAGAAGACCCAGCGCGAGTATTATCTGAATGAGCAGATGAAGGCCATTCAGAAGGAGCTCGGCGAAACCGACGACAGCCGCGATGAACTGGTCGAGCTTGAAGAGCGGATTCGGAAGACGAAGCTCAGCAAGGAAGCGCGTGAGAAGGCAGATGCGGAGCTGAAGAAGCTGCGCAACATGAGCCAGATGTCCGCGGAAGCGACCGTTGTCCGCAACTATCTGGACTGGCTGCTTGCTATTCCGTGGAAGAAGCGCTCGCGGGTCAAGAAAGACATCAAGCATGCCCAGTCGGTTCTCGATCGGGATCATTATGGGCTTGAGAAGGTCAAGGAGCGGATCCTTGAGTATCTCGCCGTGCAGCAGCGCACTGGCAAGGTGAAGGGACCGATTCTCTGCCTCGTTGGTCCTCCGGGTGTCGGAAAGACTTCGCTCGGTAAATCCATCGCTGAATCCACGGGTCGTAACTTTGTCCGCATGTCGCTCGGCGGTGTGCGTGACGAGGCCGAAGTGCGCGGACATCGCCGGACCTATATCGGCTCGCTTCCGGGCAAGGTCATTCAGGGGATGAAGAAGGCAAAGTTTTCAAACCCGCTGTTCCTGCTCGATGAAATCGACAAGCTCGGTAATGATTATCGGGGCGACCCGTCTTCGGCATTGCTCGAAGTGCTCGACCCGGAGCAGAACACGACCTTCCAGGACCATTATCTGGAAGTCGATTACGATCTTTCGGACGTGATGTTCGTTACGACCGCGAACACGCTGCGTATGCCGCAACCGCTTCTCGATCGGATGGAGATCATCCGTATCTCCGGCTACACCGAGGACGAGAAGGTGGAGATCTGCAAACGCCATCTGATCAACAAGCAGATCGAGCAGCACGGTCTCAAAAAAGGCGAATGGTCGATCACAGACAAAGGTCTGCTTGATCTGGTCCGCTACTACACTCGTGAGGCCGGCGTCCGCAATCTTGAGCGCGAGCTAGCCAATCTGGCGCGCAAGGCGGTCAAGGAAATCCTCATGGACGGGGTGAAGTCGGTCGAAGTGACCCCCGAGAATTTGGAAAAGTACGCGGGCGTCCGGAAGTACCGCTACGGCGAGGTCGAGGAAAACGATCTGGTCGGTGTTACCACGGGTCTTGCCTGGACAGAGGTCGGCGGCGAGTTGCTCTCTATCGAATCGGTGACCGTACCTGGCAAGGGCAAGGTGATTTCGACCGGCAAGCTCGGCGATGTCATGCGCGAATCGATCCAGGCGGCTGAAAGCTTTGTGAAATCACGCGCTTTCATGTTCGGGATTCCTCTGAAGAGCCTTGAGAACCGGGATATCCACGTGCATGTGCCGGAAGGCGCGACGCCGAAGGATGGCCCGTCCGCAGGTGTCGGCATGGTGACCTCGATTGTATCGGTCCTGACCGGTATTCCGGTGCGCCGGGATGTCGCCATGACTGGAGAGGTCACATTGCGCGGGCGTGTCCTGCCGATTGGGGGGCTCAAGGAAAAGCTCCTGGCGGCGCTTCGTGGCGGTCTCAAGGTCGTATTGATCCCGAAGGACAACGAGAAAGACCTCGCGGAGATCCCGGATAACGTCAAGGAAGGCCTGGAGATCATTCCGGTCGCTTCAGTTGACGAGGTTCTTGCCACGGCGCTGACAAAACCTTTGGTGCCGATTGATCCGGAAGAGATTGTTATCGAGCCTGTGGCTGCAGCTGATGGCAAAAAAGAGAAGTCTCTGACAACACATTAGGTTGTTCTGCCAATCGACAGGCAGAAAACAAAGAATTGAGCTTAACCCCGGCTTTCGAGTCGGGGTTTTCTCATTTTTATCACTATAAATTATTCGAAAATTACCGGAATAAAATTGAGCAATATTGATAATCCCCGCAATCCTGCGGAAATCTGCCGGTTGTTCGATTGACGCCCGTGTTTTCCGCGATTTAAACTAACTCACCAATTGGGCCGGTAATCCGGCCAATTTCTGGGTGATTCCATCAATTGATAGGGGGGCTATAACGTGAATAAAAATGAGCTCGTCGCGGCCGTTGCCGATTCCGCTGATATAACCAAAGCTGATGCGGCTTCCGCTGTCGACGCTGTCCTCGACTCCATTACCTCCGCGCTGAAATCCGGTGACGAGGTCAGGCTGGTCGGTTTCGGTACCTTCAGCGTCGCATCCCGCGCCGCCAGCGAGGGCCGCAATCCGCGGACTGGTGAAAAAATTCAAATTGCCGCGTCGAAACAGCCGAAATTCAAGGCTGGCAAGGGTCTGAAAGACGCTTTGAACTGACGCTACGCATTTCTCTCTTTTCGCGTGACGCCGTCCCTGTTAGAAGGGGCGGCGTTTTCGTTGGGGCTTGTCCCCGATGCGGAACGGGCGCTTAGCTCAGCTGGCAGAGCATCTCGTTTACACCGAGAGGGTCGGCGGTTCGATCCCGTCAGCGCCCACCATCCGCTCCAGACGCTAGATCTGCCCGAACGCTAGATGTATCGCCCTTGTACGATGGCATAACGATACATCGCATGCAGGTCGGCCCTGGTTTTGGGGCTCACTCGATTCTCCGAAATTTCTTTCGAATAGTCGCGAATGTCCCGTTTGGTCTCCACAGAGACTCGCGGGCTGGCCAACAAAATCTCAAACATCTGCTTGGGCGAGGCCTGTGTAGGGTCCGGCGGCGCGCTGCTCGCGGGCTCGGCAGTGAGGTCGTCGCTCTGGGTATCGCGTACCTTCAGGAACTTCCTGGGCAGCAGGAGATCGTTCCAGACCAGCCCGTACTGGTTCAGGATGTTGCTTATGGCATCGACCGCGTTCAGCACCTCTCCGTCGTTCTCGCTGGCCAGCATGGCGATGAGCTTCGTGAGTCGGCCATAATCGCGTTCGGTCATCATCGGGCAGGGATCCTGTTCTGGTCCGTTGGTCTTGTTTTTGTAACTTAAGCTTGGATGTCGGTCGGGGAAAACAAAGAATTTTCTGCGGAAAACCGGACTATTCCGGCGGTTACGCGCGGTCGACCCAAAAAAGTGTCATTTTTCCAATCCATCGTGCTTGACACTCCATGGGGGCCCACGTAAATAAGCGCCTCCTCGTCGGGGGCGCCGCCAAACGGACGGCACCGCGGCCCAGAAAACGGGGGTGTAGCTCAGTTGGTTAGAGCGCCGGCCTGTCACGCCGGAGGCCGCGGGTTCGAGTCCCGTCACTCCCGCCATTTATCTTTAGTTAAATCAATTCTGAAATTGTATACGGCCCGGTCATCGACCGAGGCCGTAAGATGCGTTCAAGCGCCGGAATTTAAAGAATTCTTTCGGTCTTTCTGTGGCGACACAGGCTTTTCTTGGACGCGCTATGGAACTATAGTGCGCCCGGTAACAAGGCGTGGGTGTATCCTAGGATCACTTCAATGCGCCGGGCATGAGAGAGAGCTGACGATATGAGCGATATCCTCCGGGAATATTTGCCTATTCTGATTTTCCTCGCTGTTGCGATCGGGCTCTGCCTCGCAATGGTGATCGGATCTCTGTTGGTCGTGAAGCAGCGGCCTGATTCGGAAAAGGTTTCGGCCTACGAGTGTGGCTTCGAAGCGTTCAACGATTCCAGAGGCCAGTTTGACGTCCGGTTCTATCTTGTTGCCATCCTTTTCATCATCTTTGACCTGGAAGTGGCCTTCCTGTTTCCTTGGGCGATCTCGCTCGGCGGGATTGGGCTCTTTGGCTTCTGGTCGATGATCATCTTCCTCAGCGTATTGACGATCGGATTCGTCTACGAATGGCGCAAAGGGGCGTTGGAATGGGAGTGAGACCCGTTATGCAGGCTTCGCAGGATCTTCGCCCGCTTCCGCCAGGTGCCGATCAGGACGCTATCCTGAAGGCTGTCGGCGACGAGCTGAATGAAAAGGGCTTTGTCGTCGCTCAGGCTGATAAGCTCTTCAATTGGGCCCGCGGCGGCTCGCTCTGGCCGATGACCTTTGGTCTTGCCTGTTGTGCCGTCGAGATGATGCATTCGGCCGCCAGCCGATATGACCTTGACCGGTTCGGCATGGTGTTCCGGCCGAGCCCGCGGCAGTCCGACGTGATGATTGTTGCTGGTACGCTGACCAACAAGATGGCCCCGGCCCTGCGCAAGGTTTACGACCAGATGGCCGAGCCGCGCTGGGTGCTCTCCATGGGCTCCTGTGCCAATGGCGGCGGCTACTATCACTATTCCTATTCAGTGGTCCGCGGCTGCGACCGTGTCGTGCCGGTTGATGTCTATGTGCCTGGCTGCCCGCCGACGGCAGAGGCGCTTCTTTACGGGCTTCTACAGCTTCAGAAGAAGATCAAACGCACTTCGACGATCGCCCGCTAATACGGGTCCGGACCAACGCCAGGCAGAGGCAGACGACAGCATGGCAGCACCGACACAAATGCAGAGAGAGCTGGCGGACTATCTGTCCGGCCAGCTCGACACCGAGCTTGTCGAGACCGGTTTTATTCTCGACGAACTCGTGATCCGCACCCGGCCGCAATATATCCTGAAGGTGCTTACCTTCCTTCGGGATGATGCGCAGTGCCAGTTCCGGTGCCTCGTCGATCTCTGCGGTACCGATTATCCGGAGCGTGAACAGCGATTCGACGTTGTCTACAATCTTCTGAGCGTGCAACAGAACAACCGGATACGGGTCAAGGTCGCGACCGACGAGGTGACACCAGTCCCTTCGGTCAGTGGCGTGTTCCCGTCGGCCGAGTGGTTCGAGCGCGAGGCGTGGGACATGTACGGAGTCTTCTTCTCCGATCATCCGGACCTGCGCCGGCTACTGACGGATTATGGTTTCGAAGGTCATCCGCTGCGCAAGGACTTCCCGCTGACTGGTCATGTCGAAGTGCGTTATGACGACGAGCAGAAGCGGGTGGTCTACGAGCCGGTGAAGCTGGTTCAGGATTTCCGCAGTTTTGATTTCCTCAGCCCTTGGGAAGGCGCGCGTTCGCTCCTGCCGGGTGACGAGAAGGCGGATGAGCAGTCCGAAGAGGGGGCTTCCTGATGGCTGAAGCGCATATCAAGCCGCTTACGCTGAATTTCGGCCCGCAGCACCCTGCCGCGCACGGTGTGCTGCGCCTGGTGCTGGAGATGGATGGCGAGATCGTCGAACGGGCTGATCCGCATATCGGTCTTCTGCATCGTGGCACCGAGAAACTGATCGAATACAAAACCTATCTGCAGGCAGTGCCGTATTTCGACCGACTCGACTATGTCGCGCCGATGTCTCAGGAACATGCCTATGCGCTGGCGGTCGAGAAACTGCTCGGCATCGAAGTGCCGAAACGCGGTCAGTACATCCGGGTGCTCTATGCCGAAATCTCGCGCATCCTGAACCACCTGCTGAACATCACGACCTTCGCGATCGACGTTGGCGCCATGACGCCGCTGCTCTGGGGCTTCGAAGAGCGCGAAAAGCTTATGGAGTTTTATGAGCGGGCCTGCGGCGCGCGTCTGCACGCGGCTTATTTCCGCCCGGGCGGCGTGGCCATGGATATTCCGGCTGGCCTGCTGGACGACATCATGGCCTGGACCGAGACTTTCCCGGCCCTGATGGACGATATCGAGAGCCTGCTGACGGAAAACCGGATCTTCAAGCAGCGGACCGTGGATATCGGCATCGTCACGGCTGAAGAGGCGCAGGCGCTCGGCTTCAGCGGTCCGTGCATCCGGGCTTCGGGCATGCCGTGGGATCTGCGGAAATCGCAGCCTTATGATGTTTATAGCGAGCTCGATTTCGATATTCCGATCGGCAAGACCGGTGACTGCTACGCGCGCTATCTGGTGCGTATCAAGGAAGTCCGGGAAAGCCTGAAGATCATTCGGCAGTGCGTTGAGAAAATGCCGGACGGCCCGGTGAAAACCGAAGACCGGAAGGTTGCTCCGCCGAGCCGCGGCGAAATGAAGCACTCGATGGAAGCACTGATCCACCACTTCAAGCTTTATACTGAGGGTTATCACGTGCCGGCTGGCGAGACCTACACAGCCGTGGAAGCGCCGAAAGGCGAATTCGCAGTGTTCCTGGTCTCCGACGGCACGAACAAACCCTATCGCTGTAAGATCCGGGCTCCCGGATTTTCGTTCCTGTCCGCCATGGATTTCTTGTCCAAAGGGCACATGCTGGCCGACACCGTCGCCATCATTGGCTCGCTTGATATTGTGTTCGGGGAGATTGACCGGTGAGCGGTATCGACATCGCCGAGAACCAGCCCGAGAGCTTTGCCTTCACGCCCGAGAATATGGCGAAGGCGGATGCGATCATTGCCAAATATCCGGAAGGCCGTCAGGCCAGCGCGGTGATGCCGTTGCTCGATCTGGCCCAGCGCCAGCACGACAACTGGATTCCGCTGGCCGCGATCGACGTGATCTCCGAGAAACTGACAATGCCGCGCATCCGGGTTCTGGAAGTGGCGACCTTCTACACGATGTACAACCTGAAGCCGGTCGGGAAATATTTCCTGCAGGCCTGCACCACGACGCCGTGCTGGCTGCGCGGTTCCGATCAGGTGATGAAGTGCATCAAGGACAAGCTCGGTCTCGACAACCATCAGACCAGCGAAGACGGCATGTTTACCCTGCTTGAGGTGGAATGCCTTGGCGCCTGCGCCAATGCGCCGATTCTGCAGGTAAACGACGATTTCTATGAAGACGCCAATTACGAGAACACAGCCAAGCTGCTCGACGCCCTGAAGAAGGGTGAGGTGCCGGAGCCGGGCTCGCTCAGCGGCCGGAACCATTCCGAGCCGGAGGCCGGTGCGCAGACCCTGATGTCCTACAGGGACAATGAGGGTGCCCGGACGTATGACGCTCAGATCAGCGCCGCCCAGTCTACTGATGCTAATGCGGGAGACAAGTGATGTTGAGGGACGAGGACCGCATCTTCACAAACCTCTACGGCTGGTTCGACTGGGGCCTTGAAGGCGCCCGCAAGCGCGGCGACTGGAGCACCACAAAAGAGATTCTTTCACGCAGCCCGGAAGATATCGTCGAAGACGTGAAGAATTCCGGATTGCGCGGACGCGGCGGGGCGGGCTTCCCGACCGGTGTGAAATGGTCCTTCATGCCGAAAGAGGTGAAGGACAAGCCGCATTATCTCGTGGTCAACGCCGATGAGTCCGAGCCGGGCACCTGCAAGGACCGTGAAATTATCCGGAATGATCCGCACAAGCTGGTCGAAGGCTGCCTGATCGGCGGTTACGCCATGCGGGCGACTGCGGCTTTCATCTATATCCGTGGCGAGTTCTATAATGAGGCGATGCGCCTTCAGGCAGCGATCGACCAGGCCTACGAAGCGGGTCTGATCGGCAAGAACGCCTGCGGTTCCGGCTACGATTTCGACGTCATCCTGCATCGCGGTGCCGGCGCCTATATCTGTGGCGAGGAAACCGCTCTTCTGGAGAGCCTCGAAGGCAAGAAGGGCCAGCCGCGGCTGAAGCCGCCGTTCCCGGCTGGTGTCGGCCTTTATGGCAGCCCTACAACGGTCAACAATGTTGAAAGCATTGCGGTTGTTCCGGAAATCCTGCGGCGCGGCTATCAGTGGTTTGCGGATCTTGGCCGACCGAAGAATTCCGGCACCAAGCTGTTTTGCATCTCGGGCCATGTTGAAAATCCGTGCAATGTCGAAGAAGAAATGGGCATTCCGCTCCGTGAGCTTCTTGAGAAGCATTGCGGCGGTGTGATCGGCGGCTGGGACAACCTGCTGGCCGTGATCCCAGGTGGCTCCTCCGTGCCGATGATGCCGAAGTCGGTTTGCGACGACGTGCTGATGGATTTCGATTCGCTCCGCGAAGTAGGCGCCGGTCTCGGTACCGCCGCCGTCATCGTGATGAACAAGCAGACAGACATCGTCCGGGCCATTGCGCGCCTTTCATACTTCTACAAGCATGAGAGCTGTGGCCAGTGCACGCCGTGCCGTGAAGGCACCGGCTGGATGTACCGGGTCATGGACCGGCTCTGCCGGGGCGAGGCAGAGGTCGAGGAAATCGACGCGCTTTATGAAGTTACCAAGCAGATCGAAGGTCATACGATCTGTGCGCTGGGCGATGCTGCTGCATGGCCGATCCAGGGTCTTCTCCGGCACTTCCGGCCGGAAGTTGAACGCCGGATTGAAGCTCGCAAGGCCGGCCAGCCGGTATTGGAGGCAGCGGAATGATGTGCCCGACGGGAACGTGCTTGCGGGGAGATCGCAATGCCTAAATTGACAGTCAACGGTACGGAGGTCGAGGTTCCGGCTGGCGCCTCCGTGTTGCAGGCTTGCGAAGAGGCTGGCGCCGAGGTGCCGCGCTTCTGTTATCACGAACGCCTGTCGATTGCGGGTAACTGCCGCATGTGCCTCGTGGAAATGGAACGCTCACCGAAGCCTGTTGCTTCCTGCGCGATGCCGGCCGGCGAAGGCATGGTGATCCGCACGGATACGGATCTGGTGAAGAAGGCGCGGGAAGGGGTGATGGAGTTCCTCCTCATCAACCACCCGCTGGATTGCCCGATCTGCGATCAGGGCGGCGAATGCGACCTGCAGGATCAGGCGATGGCCTTCGGCCATCATTCCAGCCGCTATGACGAGAACAAGCGCGCGGTTGAAGACAAGTATATGGGCCCGCTGGTCAACACGATCATGACCCGCTGCATCCATTGCACACGCTGCGTCCGGTTCTCGACCGAAGTGGCCGGTGTCACCGATATGGGCCTGCTCGGCCGCGGTGAGAATGCGGAAATCACGACCTATCTGGAAAAGGCGCTCGACAGCGAGCTCTCGGCCAATGTGATCGACCTTTGCCCGGTCGGCGCGCTGACCTCCAAGCCTTACGCGTTCGTGGCGCGCCCGTGGGAGCTGCGCAAGACCGAGACCATCGATGTGATGGATGCGCTTGGCTCGAACATCCGGGTCGATACGCGGGGCTCCGAAGTGCTTCGTGTGCTGCCGCGCCTGCATGAAGAGGTCAACGAAGAGTGGATCTCCGACAAGACCCGTTATGCCTGTGACGGTCTGAAGCGCCAGCGGCTGGACAAGCCGTATCTCCGCAAGGACGGCAAACTGCAGCCGGTTTCCTGGGATGACGCTTTCGCCGCCATTGCAGCGAAGATGAAGGGGCTCAAGGGCGCCGAAATTGCCGCTGTTGCCGGCGATACGGTCGACGTTGAGTCCATGTTTGCCCTGAAGGGCCTGATGACTGCGTTGGGTTCACCGAACCTGGACTGCCGTCAGGACGGTGCAAAGCTCGATGCGACGACCCGGGCCGGTTATCTTTTCAATGCGACGATTGCCGGGATCGAGGAAGCCGACGCCATCCTGATCGTCGGCGCTAATCCGCGCTGGGATGCTGCCGTCTTGAATTCCCGCATCCGCAAGCGCTGGCTCACGGGCGGTCTCAAGGTCGGTGTGATCGGCGCGCCGGTCGATCTGACTTACAAATACGATCATCTGGGCGCCGGTGCTCAGACCCTGACCGAGCTTGCCGATGGCAAGAACGATTTTGCCTCCGTACTAAAGGACGCCAAAAAGCCGATGCTCATCCTCGGCATGGGCGCGCTGACCCGCGAAGACGGGGCGGCGGTTCTGGCGATGGCCCGCAAGATCGCGGAAAGCACCGGCATGCTCGTGCCCGCCTCGAAGGACGAGGAAGGCAACGAGGTTCCTGCCTGGAACGGTTTCAGTGTGCTGCACACGGCGGCATCCCGCGTTGGCGGCCTCGATATCGGCTTCCTGCCGGGCAATGGTGGCGCGGATGTCGCGGGCATGCTCGACGGCGCTTCCAAGGGCAAGATCAAGGCGGTTTACCTGCTTGGTGCGGACGAGATCGATACACAACGTCTCGGCGATGCCTTCGTGATCTATCAAGGCCACCATGGTGACCGTGGCGCACACCGTGCGGACGTGATCCTGCCAGGCGCTGCCTACACGGAAAAAGATGGCCTCTACGTGAACACAGAAGGCCGGGTGCAGATGGGACTGCGGGCCAGCTTCCCGCCGGGCGAGGCCCGCGAGGACTGGACCATTGTCCGGGCTCTTTCGGCGCATCTCGGTGCGACACTGCCCTATGACAGCTTGGAGCAGCTTCGGGCCGCTCTTCGGAAGTCTAACGAGGTCTTTACCGAGATCGATATCGCGCCGAAGGCTGCCTGGGGGCCGTTCGGCGCCGAAGGAGCAATGTCCGAGACAGGTTTTGGAACCACGGTCGAGAATTTCTACATGACCGATCCAATCAGCCGGGCCTCCCAGACGATGGCCGAATGCACGGAAGTCTTTGTCCTGCCCAAGCAGGACAAGACCGGGACCGAGGGGTGAGGAGTTAAGTGGGTATGGATGCGATCCTCGAAACCTACGTGATCCCGACAGCGATCATTCTGGCGCAGATCCTCGCCATTGTGGTGCCGCTGCTGGTGGCCGTGGCCTATCTCACCTATTTCGAACGCAAGGTGATTGGTGCCATGCAGATGCGGAAGGGGCCGAATGTTGTCGGTCCGTTCGGTCTGCTGCAGCCGCTCGCCGACGGTGTAAAGCTGTTCGCCAAGGAAACCATCATGCCGGCGGGCGCGAACAAGATCATGTTCGCCATGGCGCCGATGTTGACCTTCACCCTTGCCATGATCGCCTGGGCGGTGATCCCGTTCGATGCAGGCATGGTGCTGTCCGATATCAATGTCGGCGTGCTGTATCTGTTCGCGATTTCCTCGCTCGGCGTCTATGGCGTGATCATGGCTGGCTGGGCGTCGAACTCGAAATACGCCTTCCTCGGCGCGCTTCGCTCGGCGGCGCAGATGGTCTCCTACGAAGTGTCCATCGGCTTCGTGATGATTACCGTTCTGCTCTGTGTCGGCTCGCTGAACCTGACCGCTATTGTCGAAGCGCAGAAGACGGTCTGGTTCGCCATTCCGCTGCTGCCGATGTTCGTGATTTTCTTCGTCTCGGCACTGGCCGAAACGAACCGGGCGCCGTTCGACCTTCCGGAAGGCGAGTCGGAGCTGGTTGCTGGGTATTTCGTCGAATATTCCTCAATGACCTTCGCCCTGTTCTTCCTTGGTGAATACGCGAACATGATCCTGATGAGCGGGATCACTGTGATCCTGTTCATGGGCGGCTGGTTGCCGTTGTTCGATATCGCACCGTTCAACTGGATACCGGGGCCGATCTGGTTCTTCGCCAAGATTGCCTTTGTGCTGTTCTTCTTCCTTTGGGTCCGGGCGACATTCCCGCGCTACCGCTACGATCAGCTGATGCGTCTGGGCTGGAAAGTGTTCCTGCCGTTCTCGCTGCTCTGGGTCGTGCTGACCGCTGGTGTGCTGGTGGCCTTCGACTGGGTACCGGCGCCGGTGTTGGGATGAGGACGGATCGAATGATGTCAGACGCGACTGAAACGCGCACGATGGAGAGAGGCTGAGCCATGAGCACGTTGCAACAAAGCGCGCGCGGCCTGCTGCTGTGGGAACTGCTTTCGGGCATGTATCTCACGCTGAAGTATTTTTTCAAGCCGAAGGTGACCATCAATTACCCTTATGAAAAGGGGCCGATCAGCAGTCGCTTCCGCGGAGAGCACGCCTTGCGCCGCTACCCGAACGGGGAAGAACGCTGCATTGCCTGCAAACTCTGCGAGGCGATCTGTCCGGCACAGGCCATCACCATCGAGGCCGAGCCGCGCGACGACGGCAGCCGGCGGACGACCCGCTACGATATTGATATGACGAAATGCATCTATTGCGGCTTCTGTCAGGAAGCCTGCCCGGTCGATGCGATCGTCGAAGGACCGAACTTTGAATTCGCCACGGAAACCCGCGAGGAGCTGTTCTACAACAAGGACAAGTTGCTCGCGAACGGGGACCGCTGGGAGCGCGAGATCGCGCATAATCTGACCGTCGAAGCGCCGTACCGTTAAGGGCTGCTTGGGGGCGAGGGAACATGAAGAAAGCCGATAGAATGGCTGAGATGACTCACAAAATGCCTGCCGGACTTCCGGCGGAGCGGGGGCGCGGATGATCCAGGCACTCATATTTTATGTCTTTGCCGCGATCACCATTGCCTCGGGCGTCATGGTGGTCTCGTCGCGGAACCCGGTTCATTCGGTTCTGTTCCTGATCCTGGCTTTCTTCAATGCGGCAGGACTGTTCGTCCTGATCGGAGCCGAATTCATCGCCATGATTCTGGTGGTGGTCTATGTCGGTGCGGTCGCGGTGCTGTTCCTGTTCGTCGTCATGATGCTGGACATCAATTTCGTCGAGCTGCGTCAGGGCTTCATGAAGTACCTGCCGATTGGCCTGTTGATCGGGGTGGTGATCTTCGCCGAACTGTTCTTCGTGGTGACAAGTTGGGTGATCGCACCTGATCTGATCACGGCGGCCCCGGCGCCTGATCCTACGGCTGTGACCAATACTCACGCGCTCGGCGCGCTGCTTTATACCCGCTATGTCTATCTCTTCCAGTCGGCTGGTCTGATCCTGCTGATCGCCATGATCGGTGCCATCGTGCTCACGCTTCGGAGCCGGCCGGGGGTCAAGCGCCAGCGTATCTCGGCACAGCTTTCCCGGACCACGGAAGAGACGGTTGAAGTCGTTAAAGTGCAGAGCGGGGAAGGGGTCTGATCATGCTGGAAATCGGCCTGGCGCATTACCTGACGGTTGCCGCCGTCCTCTTCACACTCGGTATGTTCGGGATCTTCCTGAACCGGAAGAACGTGATCATCATCATGATGTCGATTGAGCTCATGCTGCTCGCGGTGAACATCAACCTGGTGACCTTCTCTGTCTTCCTGAACGATCTCGTCGGACAGATCTTCGCACTCTTCGTGCTGACGGTCGCCGCGGCGGAGGCCGCCATCGGCCTTGCCATCCTCGTGGTGTATTTCCGCAATCGCGGAAGCATCGCGGTCGAAGACATCAACCTGATGAAAGGGTAAGGCCGGATGTACGCCGCAATCGTCTTCCTGCCGCTGCTCGGCAGTCTCATCGCGGGCTTCGGAAACCGCGCCATCGGAGACCGTCCGGCGCAGCTTGTCACCTGTGCCGGCATGTTCGGTGCGCTGGGGCTCTCGATCATCGCATTCTTCGATGTCGCGCTCGGCGGTAACCCGGTCACGGTAGAGCTGTTCACCTGGATTTCTTCCGGATCGATGGAAGCCTCCTGGGCGCTCAAGTTCGATACCCTGACGGCGGTCATGCTGATCGTGGTCACAGGCGTGTCGACCATGGTTCATGTCTATTCCATCGGATACATGAGCCACGACGCCTCAAAGCCGCGTTTCATGGCCTATCTCAGCCTCTTCACCTTCGCCATGCTGATGCTGGTGACGGCGGACAATCTGGTGCAGATGTTCTTCGGCTGGGAAGGCGTCGGTCTCGCCTCCTATCTGTTGATCGGTTTCTGGTTCCATAAGCCATCCGCCAACGCTGCGGCGATGAAGGCCTTCATCGTCAACAGGGTCGGCGATTTCGGTTTTGCCTTGGGTATCTTCGGCACATACCTGCTGTTCGATACGGTCGTGCTGGACGATATCTTTGCCGCCGCGCCGGAAAAAGCGGGCATGACGCTTGAGTTCCTTGGTACAGAGTGGCACGCCCTGACCATCCTTTGCATGCTGTTGTTCATTGGTGCCATGGGTAAGTCGGCCCAGCTCGGCCTGCACACCTGGCTTCCGGACGCCATGGAAGGCCCGACGCCGGTCTCCGCGCTTATTCACGCGGCAACCATGGTGACGGCCGGTGTGTTCATGGTCGCGCGCCTGTCGCCGATGATGGAATTCTCGCCCGATACGCTCATGGTGATCACAATTGTCGGGGCAACGACGGCCTTCTTCGCGGCGACTGTCGGTCTCTGCCAGAACGACATCAAGCGGGTGATCGCCTATTCGACCTGTAGCCAGCTCGGCTACATGTTCTTCGCCTGCGGTGTTTCGGCCTATTCCGCCGCTATCTTTCACCTGATGACGCACGCCTTCTTCAAGGCACTGCTGTTCCTCGGCGCCGGCTCGGTGATCCACGCCATGTCGGACGAGCAGGACATGCGCAACATGGGCGGCATCTGGAGACACATCAAACTCACCTACATCATGATGTGGATCGGTAGCTGGGCTCTGGTCGGCCTGCCGCCATTCTCCGGTTTCTTCTCGAAGGATCTGATCATCGAAGTGGCGTATGCGCGTCACACCGGTGTCGGCGATTACGCCTTCTGGCTCGGTGTCGGGGCGGCCTTCATGACAGCGTTCTATAGCTGGCGTCTCCTGATCATGACCTTCCACGGCGCTCCCCGCGCCAGCAAGGAAGTCATGAGCCATATCCATGAATCCCCGCCGGTCATGACAGTGCCGCTGATCGTTCTTGCGACCGGCGCAGTGTTTGCCGGTTGGCTTGGCTACCAGTATTTCGGCGGAGACCTGCGCGAGCAATTCTGGGGGGCCGCGATCTTCGTCGCCGAAGGCAACGATACGATCGAAGGCGCACACCACGTACCGACCTGGGTGAAACTGCTTCCGATCGTCGTCACGGTCGCCGGTATCGGCCTTGCCTATGTCATGTATATGTTCGTGCCTGGTTTGCCGGCGAAGGTCGCCTCGACCTTCCGGCCGATCTACCTGTTCCTGCTGAACAAGTGGTACTTCGACGAGCTGTACGACTACATCTTCATCCGTCCGGCCATGAAGCTCGGCCGTATCTTCTGGAAAAGCGGCGACGGCGCGATCATCGACGGCTTCGGCCCCGACGGCGTCAGCCTGATTACCAAACTTGCGGCGGTCCGCGCAGGCAAGATGCAGTCCGGATATGTCTACCATTATGCCTTTGCGATGATGATCGGCGTGGTTGCGATCATCTCCTGGTACATGCTGATGAGCGGGAAGTAAGACCATGAGCGATTGGCCTCTCCTCTCTCTGGTAACCTTCCTGCCGCTGGCGGGGGCACTCTTCATTGCGCTGACCCGCGGTGAAGAAGAGCAGGTTGCCAAGAATGCCCGCTACGTGGCGCTCTGGACCTCGCTGATTACCTTCGTGGTATCGCTGCTGATCTGGGCCGGGTTCGACCCGACCACGGCTGACTTCCAGTTCGTCGAAAAGCGCGACTGGCTGCCGGATTGGGGCATCGGCTATCACATGGGTGTCGACGGCATCTCCATGTGGTTCGTGCTGCTGTCCACGCTGCTCACACCGATCTGCATTCTTTCAAGCTGGGAGGCTGTGCAGAAGCGGGTGAAGGAATACATGATCGCCTTCCTGGTCCTTGAGACCCTGATGGTCGGCATGTTCTGTGCGCTGGATATTCTGGTCTTCTACATCTTCTTCGAAGGTGTGCTGATCCCGATGTTCCTGATCATTGGAATCTGGGGCGGTGCCCGCCGGGTCTATGCGGCGTTCAAGTTTTTCCTCTACACGCTGCTCGGCTCCGTGCTGATGCTGATCGCCATCCTGACCATGTATCTGCAAACCGGCACGACGGACATCCCGGAACTGATGGCCGCCGGTTTCTCTACGGAATTGCAGACTTGGCTCTGGCTCGCGTTCTTTGCCTCCTTTGCGGTCAAGGTGCCGATGTGGCCGGTCCATACATGGTTGCCCGATGCTCACGTTGAGGCGCCGACGGCGGGGTCCGTGATCCTTGCCGGCGTGCTGCTGAAGATGGGCGGTTACGGCTTCCTTCGATTCTCCATTCCGATGTTCCCGGAAGCGACCGAGTATTTCGCGCCGCTGGTCTTCGTGCTCAGTGTCGTAGCGGTGATCTACACGTCGCTCGTCGCCTTGGTGCAGCAGGATATGAAGAAACTGATTGCGTATTCTTCGGTTGCGCATATGGGCTTTGTCACCATCGGGATGTTCACGCTGAACACCCAGGGCGTCGAAGGCTCTATCTTCCAGATGTTGAGCCACGGCGTTGTCTCCGGCGCGCTCTTCCTTTGCGTCGGCGTGGTCTATGACCGGATGCACACCCGCGAGATCGCGGCTTATGGCGGTCTGGTGGAGCGTATGCCGCGCTATGCGCTGGTCTTCATGATCTTCACCATGGCTTCCGTCGGCCTGCCGGCCACCAGCGGTTTCGTCGGTGAGTTCCTAATCCTGATGGGCGCCTTCGAGGCGAGTACCTGGCTTGCGGCTTTTGCCGCAACGGGCCTGATCCTGGGTGCCGCCTACATGCTCTATCTTTATCGCCGGGTTATCTTCGGTGTGATGGACAAGGAGGCTTTGAAGCAGATCCTTGACCTGTCGCCCCGAGAGATCGCGATTTTCGCACCGCTCATCATCCTCGTCTTCTGGATGGGCATTTATCCGTCGACCTTCCTCGACATCATGTCGGTGTCTGTCGATCACCTGATCAGCAACTACAAGGTTGCGCTCGGCGATGCCGGCGTGGCCGTGGCCGCCCGCTAGGGCAGGAGTGAGACCCATGGACGCGATCACAACGCTTCCCGTGATGAGCCCGGCGGCCGCGGAAATTTTCCTCGCAGCGGCCGCCATGGTGCTGCTCATGTTCGGCGTGTTCAGAGGCGGCAAGGCACAGGAGGCGACCTCCTGGCTCGCTGTCGCAGTGCTTCTGGTGGCAGGTGGCCTGGTGATGAGCCACGGCGGCGACACGACATTGGCCTTCTTCGGTATGTTCAAGGCCGGACCGTTTGCGCAGTTTGCCAAGATTCTGATCCTTGCCGGCTCAATCCTTTCCATCATTATGTCCCGGAGCACTTTCCGGCAGGACAGTTTCGAGCGCTTTGAATATCCGGTTCTGATCGTGCTCTCGACGCTCGGCATGCTGATGATGGTGTCGGCCAACGACCTGATCGCGCTCTATGTCGGTCTCGAGACCCAGAGCCTGGCGCTTTACGTCATTGCCTCGATCCGTCGGGACACGCTGAAATCCACCGAAGCCGGCCTGAAATACTTTGTCTTGGGTGCGCTGTCCTCAGGGATGCTGCTTTACGGCTCCTCGATGGTTTACGGTTTCGCTGGGACGACCGAGTTCGAAGGTCTGGCGAACGTATTCTCCGGTCTGGACGGTCAGCAGCCGTCGGTCGGTTTGATCATCGGCCTCGTGTTCGTGATCTGTGGCCTCGCCTTCAAGGTTTCCGCCGTTCCGTTTCATATGTGGACCCCGGATGTCTATGAAGGTGCGCCGACACCGGTCACCGCTCTGTTCGCGGTTGCACCGAAGGTCGCGGCGCTGGCGCTGTTCCTGCGGGTTCTGCTGGAGCCGTTCGGCGCTCTGGTCGGCGAGTGGCAGCAGATCATTGCCCTGATCGCGGTCCTCTCCATGGCAATCGGTGCGATCGCGGCGATCGTCCAGACGAATATCAAGCGCCTGATGGCCTACAGTTCCATCGGCCATATGGGCTATGCGCTGGTCGGGCTTGCTGCTGCAAACGAGGCAGGGGTCAGCGGAATTCTGGTCTATCTCGCTCTCTATCTCTTCATGAATGTCGGAACCTTTGCCTGCATCCTCTCGATGCGTCGGCAGGGTCGTCCGGTCGAGGGCATTCACGATCTGGCCGGGCTCTCCAAGACGCATCCGGGCATGGCCGCGATGATCATGATCTTCATGTTCTCGATGGCTGGTATCCCGCCGCTCGCCGGTTTCTTCGGAAAGTGGTTTGTGTTCATGGCTGCGGTCAATGCAGGCCTCTTCGCTCTCGCGATTCTCGGCGTTATCGCCAGCGTGATTGGTGCTTTCTATTATCTGCGCATCGTCAAGATCATGTATTTCGACGAGGCGGAAGAGCCGCTGGACACCGCGATCCCGGGGGATCTGAAAATCATCATGACGGTGATGGCTGCGGTGACGCTGTTGTTCTTCATCGTCCCCGCACCGCTGGTCAGCAGCGCCAAAGCGGCCGCATCAGCCCTGTTCGCCGGGTGAGGCAAGTGGCCCGCGCTTGACTGAGTGTCTGGCGGGGCCCTGAAGGACCTGAATATTTGAACCACGAGCGCCAGAGCCACGGCTTCAGGATTCTGGGTTACGATTCCGTATCCAGCACGAATGACGAAGCCGACAGCTTGGCGCAAAACGGGGCTCTGGACCGGACATTGATCTGGGCCCGGAGCCAGAGTTCCGGGCGCGGTAGGCTCGGCCGGGCATGGGTGTCCCCGGAAGGAAATCTCTACACGACGGCGATCCTCGACCCGGGGTTGCCGCTCGGCCGTCTGCAGGAGCTCTCTTTCGTCGCGTCGCTTGCTGTTCACGATACCGTCTCCGGCTTGTTGCCCGATGCGGACCAGGTGCTGAAATGGCCGAATGACGTGTTGCTGGGCGGCGCCAAGATTTCCGGCATCCTGACTGAGACGCGTGTGCGCGGAGACCATGTTGTCGCTCTGCTGGGGGTCGGCATCAATCTCGCCCATGCTCCGGATGGCGCCCGGTATCCGACAACGGCACTTGGGGATCATCTTGCCGCGCCACTCACGGTCGAGGGATTGCTCGATCTCTATCTGAAGGCTCTGTCCGCGCGCTATATGCTTTGGTGTTCCGATGGGTTTGCGCCTATCCGGGCTGCATGGTCGGAACGGTCGCGCTGGATCGGCCAGAGGGTTTCTGTCGAGAATGGTGAACAGAAGATCGTTGGCCGCTATGACGGGATAGAGGCTGACGGCTCGATGATTGTCGTAGGTGATGGCGGCGAGAAGCACAGGATTTCTGCCGGCGATGTTCGGCTTGCGGAGGGCGGCTGATGCTGCTGACGATAGATTGTGGCAATACGAACACGGTATTCGCGGTGTTTTCCGGAGATGAGAAACGCGGCTCCTGGAGAGCGTCGACCAATGTTGCCCGCACGGCGGATGAATATGCTGTCTGGCTGACCCAGCTGATGGCGCTCGAAGGGATCGACCGGAGCGATATCGGCGAAGTGATTATGGCGACGGTTGTGCCGGAGGTGGTTTTCAATCTGGAAACCCTGTGCCGGAAATACTTCAAGATCGAGCCCATGGTTGTTGGCCGAAAAGGTGTGGATCTCGGGATCGATATCCGGATCGAGCGGCCGACTGAAGTCGGGGCGGATCGTCTGGTGAACGCCATTGCCGCACATGCGGCCTATGAGGGCGCGCTGATCGTCATCGATTTCGGCACAGCAACGACTTTTGACGTTGTTGAACCTGATGGCGGTTATGCCGGAGGGATCATTGCGCCGGGAATCAATCTTTCCCTTGATGCGCTTTACAACGCAGCGGCACAGCTGCCGCGCATTGCAATCCGTCCGCCGGAGATGCCGGACGAGGGGACCAACAGTCCCGTGCGCGTTATCGGAAAGTCGACAGTGAGTGCCATGCACTCGGGAATCTTTTGGGGATATATCGGTCTGATCGAAGGCTTGGTTTCCCGCATCAAAGCAGAGTACGGAACGGATATGACGGTTATTGGCACGGGCGGACTTGCGGCGATCTTCGCCGACTGCACGCCGGTTATTGAACATGTGGACGAGGCGATCACACTACGCGGCCTGTTGCTGATCCATGAGCGGAATAAAACTCGATGAGCGGCGTGCCGAAGATCAAGGACGAGGATTTCATTTTCCTGCCGCTTGGCGGCAGTGACGAAATCGGGATGAACCTCAACCTCTACCATTATGGCGGCAAGTGGCTGATGGTGGATCTCGGGATCTCCTTTGGCGACGACACGATGCCCGGCATCGATGTACTGCTGCCGGACCCGGAGTTCATCGAACAGCGCCGGAAGGATCTGGTCGGGCTGGTTATCACCCACGGCCATGAGGATCACATCGGGGCTATTCCTCATCTGTGGCCGCGTTTGCGCTGCCCAATTTATGCGACCCCCTTCACGGCGACACTGATACGCCGGAAGCTTTCCGAGGTGGGAATTCTTGAACAGGTCGAGCTGATCGAGGTGGATATCTCCGCCAACTTCGTTCTTGGCCCGTTCGAGCTGCAATTGATCACGCTCACTCACTCCATTCCGGAGGCTAACGGGCTGGCGATCCGCTGTGGCGGCGGTACGGTAATGCATACGGGTGACTGGAAATTCGATCCGGACCCGGTGATCGGACGGACGAGCGATATCGAAGCCCTTCGCGAACTCGGCGATGAAGGCGTGCTCGCTTTGATCGGTGATTCGACGAATGTCCTCGATGAGGGCAGATCTGGTTCCGAAGCCAGCCTGACCGAGTCACTTGCCGAGTTGTTCCGGCAGCATGATCAGCGCATTGCCATCACCTGTTTTGCGTCGAATGTCGGCCGGCTTGCGAATATCTCGGCCGCGGCTGCGGCTGCCGGCCGTAATGTTGCGCTGGTTGGCCGCTCTCTCTGGCGTATGTATGAGGCGTCACTGCAGAATGGGTATCTCCGCGATATTCCCGAATTTCTGTCGGAGAAGGACGCAGGCTTCATTCCGCGCGACAAGCTGGTCTTGATCTGCACCGGATCTCAGGGAGAGTCGCGGGCCGCTCTTGCCCGAATAGCCGAGAACGCACACCAGGAAATCACGCTTGAGCGCGGTGACGTCGTTATCTTCTCGTCCCGGGAGATTCCCGGGAACGAAACAGCGATTGGCCGGGTGCAGAGCCGGCTGGTGGCGCGAGGCATCGAGGTGGTGACCGAGCGGGACCATCATGTCCATGTTTCTGGGCATCCGGCTCGTGAGGAACTGGTCGAGATGTACCAGTATATCCGCCCGAAAATCGCCGTGCCGGTCCATGGCAGTCCGCGCCATCTGGAGGCACATGCCCGGCTCGCACGGGAATGCCAGGTGCCTGAAGCCATCGTGCCGGGCAATGGTAGCCTGATCCGCCTTGAAGAAGGTAACGTCGAGGTTATTGGCTGGGTGCCGACCGGCATGCTGACCTTGGATGGTGGCCGGATCATTCCGCTTGAATCGAGCGTGATCGGTGATCGCAAAAAAATGCTGTTCAACGGAGCGGTCTCGGTAACCGTGCTGATGAACGGAAAGGGTCAGTTGCACAGTGATCCGGTGCTGACCTTCAACGGCATTGCCGATGAAGGCGAAATTGACGCATTGAGTGACACTGCGACAGATCTCATATGGGAGACGGTCGGCGCACTCGGCAAGAAGGCGCGGACCAAGGACGAAGAGGTTGGAGAAGCGGTGCGCCGGGCTGTTCGCCGCGTCGTTCGTGCCGAATATGGAAAGCGCCCTGTAACGACGGTCCATGTGCTGCGTGTCTGACGAAGAATAAAGGGAAGAAATCGATGATCGGTCGCTTGAACCATGTTGCCATCGCCGTGCCGAATCTGGATGCGGCATGTGCCACCTATCGAGGTGCGCTCGGTGCCAGCGTCAGTGCTCCCGAAGATCTGCCCGAGCATGGCGTGACCGTCGTCTTCATCGAGCTCCCCAACACCAAGATCGAGCTGCTTTATCCGCTCGGGGATTCTTCACCGATTACGGCTTTCCTTGAAAAGAACCCGTCCGGCGGTATGCATCATGTTTGCTACGAGGTTGACGACATCATTGCTGCTCGCGATCGCCTGAAGGCCGAGGGCGCAAGGGTACTCGGGGACGGCGAGCCGAAGAACGGGGCGCATGGCAAACCGGTTCTGTTTCTGCACCCGAAGGACTTTGCCGGGACGCTGGTCGAGCTCGAGCAGGCTTAGGCGGAGCGCACGTGCATGAATGACTGGGTTTCTATCGTTGTCGTCTTTCTGCTGCTCTGGTGGTGGTTCTTCCTGATGGCGCTGCCGATTGGCGTGCGCGTTGTGGAAGAGCCCGAGGAGGGCCATGCTCCAAGTGCACCCAAGCGGCCGCATCTCTGGAAGAAAGCATTGGGAGCCACGATTGTGGCACTCCTTGCCACAACCTTGATCAACTACATCATTGCAGCCGATCTGTTCTCGTTCCGGGATGCTATTCAGAATTGGTAATGGCCGGGCCGGGAGAGGCTGTGGCTAACACGGAACCAAGTCTGATAAAGAAAAGGTGGCACCAAGAAAAACGGCAAGATCTGGAAGATCTTGCCGGCGAATTTTTTTTTATGATTCGACCGCAGCGTTTTAACGCTGTGGTTCGCTTCCTCCCTAAACTCGGGCCAAATTCGCGGCTCGGACTTATTCTTTTTTTTTATTGATGGGGACCATATGACATGTTGGTGAAGGCGTCACTAATTTTTTTGCGCCTAGGTCAAATGATATCGATTCTCATCTAATTTTTGTTATCAAACGTCGTCTGGGGAGCGAATTGAGACATGATCATGTGCTTTTACGCAAAGTTGAAGTTGTCGGCTCCGTTTCTGATTACCGGAAGCCTTTTCCTTGCGGGTGCGGTTTTAGGAAATGCTCGGGCCGATGAGACGAAAGGTATCGAGATTTCGAAAGAGGATTGCGCGCGGCTCATTGCCCATCAGCCTTCTGCCGATGTTGAGTACAAGCCGGGGATTGATGCCGCTGGACGGCCGGTTGTATCGGCGGATTTGCCCGGCTCAGCCATCATTGAGGCGCCGACAAAGATTATCATCCCGCTCACACTTGATGTGGCCGATCTTTTCTCTTTGCCGGAAGGTGTGGCCGGGGAAGCCGGTATTGGAGCGATAGAATACGACATCATGTCGGGCCGGCTTGAATTCAATGGCCAGCAGCTCACCGACCCGCAGATGGCAGCAATTTCCGCGGCCTGCGCAAATATGAAGAAATAAAAACGGCGGCGCCCTGGGGGCGCCGCCGCCGGTATTCGTTTTAGTGTGTCGCGTCAGGCACCGGTGAAGGCCTGAAGCCCGGTCTGTGCGCGGCCCAGGATCAGGGCATGCACATCGTGGGTGCCTTCGTAAGTGTTCACTGCTTCCAGGTTCACGACGTGCCGGATCACATGATATTCGTCCGAGACGCCATTGCCGCCATGCATGTCGCGGGCAACGCGGGCGATGTCCAGAGACTTGCCGCAATTGTTCCGCTTCATCAGAGAGATTGCTTCCGGCGCACCGTGGCCGCTGTCCATCATCCGTCCGAGACGCAGAGCGCCATGCAAGCCGAGTGTGATCTCGGTCTGCATGTCGGCTAGCTTCTTCTGGATAAGCTGGTTGGCGGCGAGCGGGCGGCCGAACTGCTTGCGGTCCATCGTGTACTGACGGGCCTGATGCCAGCAGAACTCGGCGGCACCAATGGCGCCCCAGGAAATGCCGAAGCGGGCCTTGTTCAGGCAACCGAAAGGCCCCTTCAGGCCAGATACGTTCGGCAGCATGTTCTCTTCCGGGATCTCGACATTATCCATGACGATCTCGCCGGTGACGGAAGCGCGCAGGGAGAACTTGCCCTCAATCTTGGGCGCGGTCAGGCCCTTCATGCCTTTTTCAAGGACGAAGCCGCGGATCTGGCCGTCATCGGTCTTTGCCCAGACGACAAAGACGTCGGCGATCGGCGAGTTGGTGATCCACATCTTCGCGCCATTCAGCAGATAGCCGCCCTGGACGCTCTTCGCGCGAGTGACCATGCTTCCCGGGTCGGAGCCGTGGTCCGGTTCGGTCAGGCCGAAACAGCCGACCCATTCGCCGGTTGCCAGCTTCGGCAGGTACTTCTGCTTCTGCTCTTCGCTGCCGTAAGCATAGATCGGGTGCATGACCAGGCTGGACTGGACGCTCATGGCTGAGCGGTAACCACTGTCGACCCGCTCGACTTCACGGGCGATCAGGCCGTAGCAGACATGGTTCACACCGGCGCAGCCATAGCCATCGATGGTGCAGCCGAGAAAGCCCAGCTCTCCCATCTCGCTCATGATCTCGCGATGGAAGACTTCATCCCGGAAGGCCTCCTGAACCCGCGGCATCAGTTTGTCCTGACAATAAGCGCGCGCGGCATCGCGGATCATCCGCTCTTCCTCGGTCAGTTCCTGCTCGAGGAGGAGGGGATCTTCCCAGTCGAATTGCGGTCGCGAGGCTTTCGCCGACTTCGCGGCATCGACAACGGGTTGGACGGACATGGGGAGACTCCCAAAGTTGCTGAATTTGTTGCAGAGGTATATACGCCGAAGCAGTTGTAGCTTCAAATTTCCGTTGGGGCACTGTTGCCGTTCCGCAATACCAGCAAGAACGGTTTATCGCCGGGAAGAAAGATGGCGCGAAAGCTGAACGAGCAAAGGGTGATAATCGAGTTTCTGCCATCCGGGAGTTATGTGAAGGTCAGTGCCTTCGATCCCGTCAGCATGGTTGAGGTTTCGATCGTCGGTAATCCTGCCAGTGGCGAGGCTGGCCTGAAGCACGCGGTGCTGCGCAAGTTGAAGTACGTTCTCGAAAAAAAATCGCAACCGCAACCACAGTCGCGTGGCCGTGGGACCGTAGTCTGATTTTTAACCGGCAGGCTTGAAAAGAAAAAGCGCCGGACGATACCGGCGCTTCTTCAATAACAGGGTGTTTGTGATCAGACAGCTTTCCGCTTGCGACCACCGCGTTTGACGGCGTTGCGTCCAAGACCAATCTTCTTGGCGAACTCAGACCGCTGCGCAGCGTAATTCGGCGCGACCATCGGATAGTCTGCCGGCAGGCCCCATTTGGCGCGATACTCTTCCGGGGTCATGTTGTAGGTCGTCCGGAGGTGACGCTTCAGCATTTTGAGACGCTTGCCGTCTTCAAGGCAGATGATGAATTCCGGCGTAATCGAGCGGCGGATTGGCACTGCCGGTTTTGCCGGCTCGACTTCCGGCTCGCTAACCTCAGTATTGAGGCGCGTCAGCGCTTCGTGAACCGTACTGATGACCTCCGAAATCTGCGACGCTGCCACAGTGTTATTTCCGAGATAAGCGGATACAACATCCGTGGTCATACGGAGTAGTTCAGAAGAGTCCAGATTGTCTTCACGGGTTTCGTCGGTCATTTCTAGATCCGATATTTACATTATATTGATTAGGGTGTCCTCGGAACATTGTCCCGGGCGAAATAGTTGTCAAGAATTAATGCGGCGTTCCGTTTCTCAAACCCTGAATACAAATACAATGAATTCCTGCGATTTTTGAAAATAGCTTCTTTCTGGAATATGCGGTCAAGATATTGCAGTGAATAGTTTGTGGCGCGAGACCGTATTCTTTAGCGCGTCGCGTAAGGGTCGGGAGCGCAAATAGTGGTTCGCGGGCCTCCGTGCCGTGTATATAGTAGGCTCTTCTCTTGCTGGAACAACGAGCCTGACAGGTAATGACAGATAACGTGATCGTGATCGGTTCGGATCATGCCGGATATTCTCTGAAACAAGTATTGGTAGCTCACCTTGAAGAAAAAGGGTGGCGGATCGTAGATGTTGGCACGAACGGGGCGGCGTCGGTCGATTACCCCGATTTCGGTGCCGCGGTCGCGCATGCCCTGAAGGAGGGGAAGGCGCCCCGTGGGATCGTTGTGTGCGGCACAGGGATTGGCATAAGCATCGCTGCGAACCGGCATGACTGGATACGCGCGGGCCTTTGTCATGACATTACCTCGGCACGGCTCTGTCGTCTGCACAATGACGCCAATGTCCTTGCGCTTGGTGCGCGCCTTATCGGCGAAGAAGTCGCGAAAGACTGTGTTGATGTCTTTCTTGCAACAGAATTCGAAGGCGGCCGGCATCAACGTCGCGTCGACAAACTCGGATTTGCCGAGAGCATGTAAATCACGTCCTTGCACTGCGATGTCTGAGCGAGTAGGCCACGTTGCATTGCGGGATACGAACTGGAGCTGTCATGTCCGCCTTTGAAACGAGCACAACCGATAACCCTTTCTTTGCGACGCCCCTGTCCGAAAGCGATCCGGCACTTTATGGCGCGATCAAAGAAGAACTTGAGCGGCAGAAAGACCAGATCGAGCTGATCGCCTCCGAGAACATCGTCTCCCGTGCGGTGCTGGAAGCTCAAGGCTCTGTCCTCACCAATAAATATGCCGAGGGGTATCCCGGCCGGCGCTATTACGGCGGCTGTGAATTCGTCGACAAGGCCGAGGCTCTGGCCATCGAGCGGGCTTGCAAGCTGTTCGATTGCAGCTTCGCCAACGTGCAGCCGCATTCCGGCGCCCAGGCGAATCAGGCGGTTATGCTGGCGCTGCTCGAGCCCGGCGATACCGTCATGGGGCTGTCACTTGCAGCCGGCGGTCACCTGACCCATGGCGCGCCGCCGAATCTTTCCGGTAAATGGTTCAAGGCCGTCCAGTACGGTGTTCGCAAGGAAGACGCGCAGATCGACTTTGATCAGGTCAAGGCGCTTGCCGAGGAACACAAGCCGAAGATGATCATTGCGGGTGGTTCTGCCTATCCGCGTCAGATTGATTTCAAGCGCTTCCGCGAGATCGCCGATTCTGTCGGCGCCTATTTCCATGTCGACATGGCGCATTTCGCGGGCCTGGTTGCTGGCGGTGCGCATCCGAGCCCGCTGCCCCATGCGCATGTGGTCACGACTACGACGCACAAGACCCTGCGCGGACCACGCGGCGGCATGATCCTCTCGAACGACCCGGATCTCGGCAAGAAGATCAACTCGGCGGTATTTCCTGGTCTTCAGGGCGGCCCGTTGATGCATGTGATTGCCGCCAAGGCGGTGTCCTTCGCCGAAGCGCTGACACCGGAATTCAAGACCTATTCCCATCAGGTCGTCGAGAATGCGAAGGCTCTTGGCGAAGTGCTGAAAGCGCGCGGTCTGGATATCGTTTCCGGCGGCACGGACACTCACGTTCTTCTCGTCGATCTGCGCCCGAAGGGCCTGACCGGCAAGGTGGCGGAGGCTGCTCTCGAGCGGGCCGGTATCACCTGTAACAAAAACGGCGTTCCGTTCGATCCGGAAAAGCCGATGATCACGTCCGGAGTGCGTCTTGGCACGCCGGCTGGGACCACGCGCGGCTTTGGTGTGGCGGAGTTCCAGGAAATCGGAAACCTGATCGGCGACGTGCTTGATGCCGTTGCGCAGAATCCGGACGATAGCTCGCTGATCGAAGAGAAGGTCAGGGAAGATGTCCGGTTGTTGTGTGACAGGTTCCCGATCTACTAATCCCGGTCGCGGCCCGGGGCGGCCGCTGCCAGTTGACTGATTGAAGGGGGAAGACCATGCGTTGTCCGTTTTGCGGCCACACCGATACCCAGGTGAAGGACTCCCGTCCAACGGAAGACCATGCGGCTATCCGGCGGCGCCGGTTCTGCCCGGCCTGCGGTGCGCGTTTCACGACCTTTGAACGGGTTCAGCTCCGTGAGCTGACCGTAGTCAAGAAGACGGGCAAGAGGGCACCCTTCGATCGGGACAAACTGGTCCGGTCCGTGCAGATTTCGATGCGCAAGCGCCCGGTCGACCCGGAACGCATCGAGAGGATGGTGACCAGCATCGTCCGGCGACTAGAAAGCATGGGCGAGGCGGAGATTCCGTCCGAAGTGATCGGGCAGATGGTCATGGAATCCCTGGCCAATTTGGATCAGGTTGCCTATGTCCGGTTTGCGTCGGTCTACAAGAACTTCCGCGAAGCCAAAGACTTCGAGGAATTCGTCGAAGAAATCAGTCACGACGGCGACGACTAGACTAAAGGTCCTCGCCGCCCGGCGTCTGGGTTCTGCCCGAGGGTTCAGTCCTCGGGCCGGAGCCTTGACGGGAGCGTGGAACAATGGACCAAGATATTTCCTTCATGCGTCACGCACTGGCGCTGGCCAGGCGCGGTCTCGGGCAGGTTGCGCCGAACCCGTCTGTCGGGTGCGTCATCGTCCGGGACGGCAGGATTGTCGGTCGCGGCTGGACGCAGCCAGGCGGGCGCCCGCATGCTGAACCGGTGGCCCTTGCCGATGCGGGGGAAGCGGCAAGGGGGGCGACGGTTTATGTCTCCCTGGAGCCATGTGCGCATCATGGTGTATCCCCGCCTTGCACGGATGCACTGATTGCAGCCGGCGTGGCAAAGGTGGTCTATGCCCTGCGCGATCCTGACCCTCGAGTTGACGGCACCGGCCACACCAGGCTGACCGAGGCTGGGATTGAGGTTGCCTCCGGCCTTCTGGAGAAGGAAGCAGAGGAACTTAATCAGGGCTTTCTCACTCGTATCCGTAAGAAACGTCCTTTCGTAACCCTGAAGCTGGCGACGTCTCTCGACGGCAAGGTGGCGCTGGCGAACGGGCGAAGCCAGTGGATCACCGGTACCGGAGCCCGCGCTGTGTCGCACCAGATCAGGGCCAGTCACGATGCTATCATGACCGGAATAGGGACCGTGCTGGCAGACGACCCGGCGCTGACATGCCGTCTGCCGGGGTTGATGGCACGCTCACCGGACCGTGTGATCCTTGACGGGGGACTGAGACTGACAACGGACCAGATTGTCGTTGAGACCGCCCGTGATATCCCGACGACGGTTATCACCGCGATTGCGGCGGACGACCCGAAAGCGCAGGCCTTGTCGGCTGCTGGTGTTGATGTGGCTGGCGGGATGGCGGTCAAGGACGGCCGGCTTGATCTCGATGCTGTCCTCTCCCTGCTTGCAGAGCGGGGTGTAACACGGTTGATGGTGGAATCAGGCGGTGAGCTTGCCAGCACATTCGTGCGCGAGGAACGCGTTGACGAATTGGTCTGGTTTCGCGCGCCGGCCATCATCGGCGGCGACGGATTGAGCGCTGTTCGGGATCTCGGTCTCGAGCTTCTTGAATTCATGCCGCGTTTCGAACGGCGTTATGTCCGGCCCGTGGGTGAAGATCTGGTGGAAACCTACCGCCGTCGAAACTAGGTTACGGCCATGTTCACAGGAATCATCACGCATATCGGTACGGTCCGCCGTATCGAAAAGGGCGGCGACACGCGTATGACCGTGTCGGCTACCTTCGATATGGACAGCGTTGCGCTGGGCGCCTCCATTGCATGCTCCGGCTGCTGCCTTACCGTTGTCGACAAGGGGGACGGCTGGTTCGCTGCCGATGTCTCGGCTGAGACTCTCTCCAAGACCAATCTCGGCGGTTGGAAAGAGGGCGCACGGATCAATCTGGAGCGGGCTCTCAAGGTCGGGAACGAGCTCGGCGGACATATCGTCAGCGGGCATGTCGACGGGCTCGCGGAGATCCTCTCTATCGTTCCTGAAGGCGACAGCCGCCGACTGACACTCAGGCCCGACCGTTCTCTGGCCGCTTTTGTGGCGCCCAAGGGGTCGGTGACGCTTGACGGTATCTCTCTGACAGTAAACGAAGTTTCCGCCGACACCTTCGGCGTGAACATTATCGATCACACCTGGAACGAGACCACGTTGAGTGATCGCAAGCCGGGCGACGAATTGAACATGGAAGTCGACATGCTTGCCCGCTATGTTGCGCGCCTGTTGGACGTCCGGGAACCACGGAATGACTGAAACGGCTGAACCGCTCGGCGAGCTTTATCGCACCGCTCTCTCCTCCATCGAGGAGGTGGTCGAGGAGGCGCGCCAGGGGCGCATGTTCATCCTTGTCGATGACGAGGATCGCGAGAACGAGGGCGACCTCTGCATCCCCGCCCAGATGGCCACGCCGGAAGCGATCAATTTCATGGCCAAATATGGCCGCGGCTTGATTTGCCTCTCCATGGAGCGGGAGCGGATCGAGAAGCTCGGCCTGCCACTGATGTCCTCCAATAACGGCACGCGACATGAAACCGCCTTCACCGTCTCTATTGAGGCGCGGGAAGGGGTGACGACCGGTATCTCGGCGCATGACCGGGCTCGGACTGTTCAGGTTGCCATCGATTCCAAATCGGCGCGGGACGATATCGTGACGCCGGGGCATGTGTTTCCCCTGATGGCCCGTGATGGCGGCACCTTGGTGCGTGCCGGGCACACAGAAGCAGTGGTCGATATCGCGCGGATGGCCGGGCTTAACCCGTCTGGGGTGATTTGCGAGATCATGAACGACGACGGCACGATGGCGCGGCTACCGGACCTGGTTCAGTTCGCGCAGTATCATGGCCTCAAGGTGGGGACGATCGCCGACCTGATCGAATATCGCCGCCGCACCGAATCTGTGGTGCAGCGCTCGGTCGAAACCACGCTCGACAGTGAGTATGGCGGCGACTGGCGGATGATCGTCTACGTCAACAAGATCACCTATGCCGAACATATAGCCTTGGTTAAGGGCGATATCACAAAAGGCGATCCGGTGCTGGTCCGCATGCACGCGCTGAGCATCATGGAAGATGTTCTGGGCGACAGGACCGGGAAACGTGCCGGCGGCGAGTTGCAAAACGCCATGCGCCAGATCGGCGAAGAGGGGTCCGGGGTCGTTGTCCTGATCCGCGAGCCGTCCGCGACCGCGCTTTCCGACCGTGTGCGCCGCAAGCTCCGCGCTGAGGTCGATGGCAAGAAAACCGAGAACGAGCTGCGGGATTACGGTGTCGGCGCGCAGATCCTGCTGGATCTTGGCGTGCGCGAGATGATTTTGCTGAGCAACCACGACCGCAATATCGTTGGCCTGGAAGGCTACGGTTTGAGCATGGTCGAGCGGCGCGGCGTTAAAACCGGGGACGAAGGAGCCGGCGAATGAGCCGCATTCTGATTGTCGAAGCGCGATTCTACGAGGATATCGCGAACGAGTTGGTGAAAGGTGCCATCGCGGCACTTGAGGAAGCCAGTGTGGAATACGACCGGATCGAGGTGCCGGGCGCGTTGGAAATTCCGGCGGCCATCGCCATTGCTTCGCAGCGCACGGACGGAGAGCCCTATGCCGGCTATGTTGCGCTCGGCTGCGTCATTCGCGGCGAGACCAGTCACTACGATTACGTCTGCGGTGAGAGTGCCCGTGGATTGCAGGATCTGGCTCTTTGGGAAGGGCTTTCCATCGGCAATGGTATCCTGACCGTGGAGAACCGTGATCAGGCATGGGCCCGCGCGGCAATAGACAAGAAAAACAAAGGCAAGGATGCGGTGCAAGCCGCCCTCGCACTAGTGGCGCTGAAGCGCCGCTTCGGTGTCGAGTGAGCAAAAACATGACAGTTTCCAAAGATCGTCTCCCAGAACGCCAGCGCCGCACCGCGGCACGTCTCGCTGCGGTTCAGAGTCTCTATCAAATGGCGATTACCGGTATTCCGGCGCCGCGTGTGATCGCGGAGTTCAAGGAACTGCGCCTTGCCGGCGGCGACGAGAACGAGAGTTTCGGCCCTGCGGACCCTGTCTTCTACGAACGGCTCACTGCCGGGGTTACGTCGGATCTGGAGACGGTCGACGGGCTTATTTCAGGGGCGTTGTCCGAGGACTGGTCGATTGATCGGCTTGAGACCATCGTCCGGAATATCCTCGAGTGCGGCGCGCATGAGCTTCTGACGCATGGTGACGTTCCGGCGGCGGTCGTGATCTCGGAATATGTCGATGTAGCGCACGGTTTCTTCGCGGAGAAGGAGCCGGGCTTCATCAATGGCGTTCTGGACCGGATCGCCCGCACCATTCGTGAGAATGAAAAGGGGCCCGCTCCGTCCGGCTCCGAAAGCGAATAACATGTCGGGGCTCGGCGAGTTCGAGCGTATTGCGCGTTTTTTCTCCCCCCTCGTCGAAGGCCAGAGCGATGCGCTGGGCCTGACCGACGATGCCGCCCTGGTAACACCTCCGCCCGGCAAGCGCATGGCCGTCACAGCCGATGCGCTGGTTGCTGGTGTTCATTTTCTGGCAGACGATCCGGCCGATCGCGTCGCGCGTAAAGCTCTCAGGGTGAATATTTCTGATCTCGCGGCGATGGGGGCTGAGCCTTACGGCTACACGATCACTTTGGCTTTGCCACGCGGCATGGTGGATGCGGAGGCGTGGATCGAGCGGTTTGCCCGTGGGCAGGCCGAGGATCACGCGGAATACGGCATCAGGTTACTTGGAGGGGACAGCGTCTCCACGCCTGGACCATTGTCCATTTCTGTAACGGCATTCGGTTGGGTTCCGGCGGATCGGGCTTTGACGCGCGCCGGGGCGCAGCCGGGCGACGATATCTATGTGTCCGGCACCATCGGGGATTCCTTCCTTGGACTGGCTGTTCTTCAGGGCGCGGATTTTGACCTCTCGGAGGCCGAACGCACGACACTGGCTGATCGGTATCTGCTCCCGCAGCCGCGGCCGCAGCTTGGTCAGCTGCTGCTTGACGTGGCCAGCGCGGGGCTCGATGTGTCCGATGGATTGCTCCAGGACCTGGGGCATATTTGCGAGGTTTCCGGGGGTGGTGCAGAGGTTGAGCTTCCGCTCGTCCCTTTCTCGGATCTGGGGCAGAGACTCGTGCGAGCCGGGGCCGTGCGTGCCGAGGATTTAGTGAGTGGCGGGGACGATTACGAACTGCTCTTCACTGCCCCTGAAAGCGCGCGCGACGTCGTTTCCTGTCTTGCCGGTCAGGCTGGTCTTCCTTTGACCCGGATAGGCAAGATGCGCTCCGGCAGCCGTGTCGATTTGCTGGATGCGGCGGGAAAAAGCATGGCGCTGGACCGGCGGGGCTATACCCATGCCTGACGCGCGGGTTAAATGAAGCCATGAAAATCGTTGTCATCCTTGTTTTATTGCTCGTGCTCGCCGGCGGCGGCGTATTCGGCATCTCCATGTTTGCCCCGGGATTACTTCCGCCGATGGTGCTGGAAATGCTCGGCCAGGAAGTCCCGCCCGAAGGGGAAAAGGTTGAAGAGCGTCCGCCTGTGACCGTATTGGTCGACCTTGAGCCGTTAAGCATTCCGATTTTCCGCGATGGTCAGGTCGACCGCTTCCTGGTTTTGCATCTGCTGATCGAGGTGCGCCCCGGTGCGGACTTCGAGTTGGTAAACCTGAAGAAAGTGCGGATCATTGATGCGATCCTGAAATATGTGCATGCGCTTTCCTCGCTTGAGATCAAGCCAGGGGTCAATGACAGAGGCTTCCTGAAACAGCGTCTCCTGGCGAAAATCGAGGAGATTGTGGGCGAGGGGGTCGTTGTAGAGCTCTTGTTCCAGAACGTTTTCGAGCGGCCGTTGTAGGGACGAGCGCTCGTCAGCGCGTTCCCTCATATCTGGTCGCTTTGCCGACGCCGTGCTACCAGACGGTCCCCGTTTCTTTGAATTGCGAAAACCATGACCAGCTCGGCTATCGAGGATCGCGACCCAACGGTTCGCAATGTAGTGCTGTTGGCGATCTGCCAGGCACTTGCCATGACCGGTATGTCGGTCAACATGACCGTGACGGCTCTCGTCGGCCAACAGCTTGCGTCCGACCCGGCCTGGTCCACGGTGCCACTGGCGCTGCAATTCAGCGCGACAATGCTGACGACTCTGCCGGCGTCTTTCCTGATGCGCCGTATCGGCCGCCGCTCGGGGTTTGCCCTTGGTATCGCAATCGGCATCGTGGGGGCGTTGACAGCATTTCACGGCATCTTCGAGAAGAGCTTCCTGATCTTCACTGCCGGATCGATGATGATCGGGTGTTTTCAGGGCTTTGCCGTATTCTACCGGCATGCCGCCGCGGATACCGCCAGTCCGGAGTTCCGCAGCAAGGCGATCTCTTTGGTTCTGGCCGGCGGAGTCTTTGCTGCGCTGGTCGGACCGGAGCTTTCGAAATGGTCCTATGACCTGTTCACGCCGGTGATCTATGCCGGTTGTTTCATCATCGTCGCCTGTGTCCAGGCACTGTCCTTCGCATTTCTCTATTTTGTCCGCATCCCACCGGCGACCAAGCCCCGCGAAGGTGTTCACGTCCGCCCGCTTTCCGTCATCATTCGCCAGCCGACATTTCTGGTCGCTGCGATCGGCGCGATGATCGGGTACGGCGTCATGAGCTTTGTCATGACGGCGACGCCGCTTGCGATCATGGGGTGCGGCTATGAGTTTCGCGACGCGGCCTTTGTGATTCAATGGCACGTTCTGGCGATGTATGCGCCGTCCTTCTTCACGGGCTCCCTAATCCAGCGATTCGGTGTTCGTCAGGTCATGCTGACGGGAGCCATCATCCTGACGGGCGCGGTTGCCGTGAACATCAGCGGTATCGAAATCGAGCGGTTCTGGCTCGGTCTCGTAATGCTCGGTATTGGCTGGAACTTCATGTTTGTGGGCGGCACGTCATTGCTGGCGGAATGTCACTCGCCTGAAGAACGGGCGAAGGTACAGGGATTGAACGATTTCCTAGTATTTGGAACGGTTACAGCCTCATCCTTCGCATCAGGTGCCTTGCTGAACGCTTTTGGCTGGAACGCTGTGAACTACGGCGTACTTCCACTGCTTGGAGTGGCGTCTTCAGTGATCGCGTTTGCTCTCTGGCGCCAAAGGGCCAGCGCGTAAACACCGTAAATGTAATTGCGTATTCAGTTAGACTCGCTTTACAGCCTTAGATTTTTTGCTACGGTTTCAACCTCTTCGATAGGTGGGGCGGGGACCGGCGAAATACTTTCCGCTGTCTGCCTTTTTCACCCTTCGATTTGATGTGCCAGCGGGAGCCCGGCGTAAAGACCGGGCCTTGCTGGGAGGAAATGTGCACAAGAGGAAAGAAGGGTTTCCGATATGAGCGGAACTTTGGCGTTTGTCGTCCTTTGCGGGGTGGCAGCCTTGCTCTATGGACTTTGGGCTATCCGGTCGGTACTGGCCGCTGATGCCGGGTCCGCACGGATGCAGGAAATTGCAGGCGCGATCCAGGAAGGCGCGGCGGCGTATCTTAACCGGCAATATACAACCATCGGCATCGTTGGAATCGTTGTCGCGGTCATTCTCGGGCTGACGCTTGGCATGACCGTAGCGATCGGCTTCATCATCGGAGCGATCCTGTCCGGCGCCGCTGGTTACATCGGCATGCATGTCTCCGTACGTGCCAATGTCCGGACAACACAGGCCGCGACCGTTGGTATGGCTCCGGCTCTTAACATCGCTTTCAAGTCCGGCGCGATTACCGGAATGCTTGTTGTCGGCCTCGGGCTGCTCGGCGTTGCCGGTTATTATGCGGTCCTGCTCAATTTCTATGATGCAGGAACGGACGCAGGCCTCAGGCATATTCTGGAAGCACTTGTCGCTCTCAGTTTTGGCGCCTCGCTGATTTCCATCTTCGCCCGCCTTGGCGGCGGTATCTTCACCAAGGGAGCCGATGTCGGCGCTGACCTGGTCGGTAAGGTCGAGGCTGGTATCCCCGAGGACGATCCCCGGAACCCGGCCGTGATCGCTGATAATGTTGGCGACAATGTCGGCGACTGTGCGGGCATGGCGGCGGATCTGTTCGAGACCTACGCGGTGACCGTTGTGGCGACCATGCTGCTGGCGGCAATCTTCTTCACCGGCGAGGCTATGAGCCTGATGCTGACCTTTCCGCTCTTGATCGGCGCGGTCTGCATTCTGGCATCCGTGGTCGGTGCTTTCTTCGTCACGCTTGGACCCGACAAGAAGGTCATGAAGGCGCTTTATAAGGGCTTTATCGTCAGCGCCGTTCTGTCGGCGGTCCTGATTGGCGGCGTGATCAGCCAGACGCTTGGTTGGGACGCGGCGATGGTCATGAAGAACGGCCTGGAGGTAACCGGAAAAACGCTCTTCGGTTGCGCGATCGTTGGTCTTGTCGTCACTGGTCTCATTGTTTGGGTAACTGAGTATTACACCTCGACTGAATACCGTCCGGTGCGATCAATCGCGAAATCCTCGGAAACGGGTCATGGTACCAATGTGATCCAGGGACTTGCGGTTTCCATGGAGGCCACGGCACTTCCGGCTCTGATTATCTCCGGCGGTATCATTGCGGCACATATGCTGGCCGGTGTCTTCGGCATTGGCATTGCGGCAACCACGATGCTGGCGCTTGCAGGCATGGTCGTTGCGCTCGATGCCTACGGTCCGGTGACGGACAATGCCGGCGGTATCGCGGAGATGGCGGACTTGCCACCTGAGGTGCGCGAGATCACGGATGCGCTGGACGCAGTCGGCAATACTACCAAGGCAGTGACCAAGGGCTACGCGATCGGCTCCGCCGGTCTTGCAGCCCTGGTGTTGTTTGCGGCCTTCACCGAGGATCTGGCGCACTATTTCCCCGAACTGAACGTCAAGTTCGAGTTGCAGGATCCCTATGTCGTGGTTGGCCTCTTCATCGGCGGTCTGCTGCCGTACCTGTTCGGTGCGCTTGGCATGCAGGCTGTTGGCCGGGCTGGGGGAGCCGTGGTTGAAGAAGTACGGCGTCAGTTCCGCGAGCATCCGGGGATTATGAAGGGCACGGAAAAGCCTGAATATGGCCGGGCGGTCGACATGCTGACGAAAGCTGCGATCAGGGAAATGATTATCCCGTCGCTGCTGCCCGTACTGGCTCCGGTCGTGGTCTACTTCGTGTTCAGTGCGATCGGCGGGCAGGGCGCTGCCTTTACTGCGGTTGGCGCCATGCTGCTGGGAACCATCGTTACCGGGATCTTCGTCGCCATCTCCATGACCGCCGGTGGCGGTGCCTGGGACAATGCGAAGAAGTATATCGAGGACGGCAATCATGGCGGCAAGGGCTCGGAAGCTCACAAGGCTGCCGTGACGGGCGATACTGTCGGTGATCCTTACAAGGACACTGCCGGTCCTGCCGTGAACCCGATGATCAAGATTGCCAATATTGTGGCACTGCTGCTGCTTGCGGCGCTTGCCGCCTGAGGCTTCTGAACCGACATACGACGAAAAGGCCCCGCTTTGGCGGGGCCTTTGACGTTTTGGCTACTGATTCACGTCCTGGTTGAAGCGCCCGACATTGCCAAAGAGCTGCTGCAGGAAGGAAATGCGCTGTCCCGCAGTTTCTGTCTGCCGGTTTACATATTCGATCTGCTTGCCGTCTTCCTTGTTGAGCCGGCCGATACTATCGACGACACCGGTTTCATCGAAGGCGATATAGATCACCCGTTGATCGATGACTTCCTCGGCGAAGAAAGCCGTTTGCTCGGTATGCCTGGCGATATACATCCAGGTTTCCTGGCCGTACTCACTCTCGGTCGAAGGGGAGCCGAGCAGGGCAAGGACACGCCCCTTGTCGCTCTTGCCGGGCTCTATCGCCGCGAGATTGTCGATATCGACCAGATTACCGTGAATCTCGACCCTCGGGGTGCATGCCAGAAGCAGCAGGGCAACCAGGGGAAAGGCGAGTCCGGTGCGCCAGAACGGAATGCGGCTCACTCACTGTCTCCGTTACATCTCGTCATTGCCTGGGGTCTCGCGCTGCCGTGAAATATGCGCTATCGGTTGGGACGGCTGCGCTGCCCGGCTTTCTGGCGACAATTTGGGCACCGCCGAGCCCAAGGTCAACATTCCTCTTAGCCAACGTTGACGGCGAAGGCCTACACAGCCATTTTGCGGCCAATACAAACCGGATTTGGAAAATTCCGCGTGTTCAGCAAGTTTTTTAAACGCGATGAAGTCGCCGAAGCGGCCAGGGAAACCTATCAGACCGTTATTCGGCAGGCGCGGCAGCCTGATTTCTATACCCGGTATGGCGTACCGGATACTCTGGACGGGCGGTTCGATTTGCTCGTTCTGCATACGGCTCTCGTTTTACTCCGTCTGCAGACGGACCGGGCCGAATCGGAGCGCTTTTCACAGGCTTTGTTCGATACCTTGTTCGTCGATCTTGACCAGTCGCTGCGGGAAATCGGCGTCAGTGATATGTCTGTCGGCAAAAAAGTGAAGCAGATGGGGAAGGCGTTCTATGGCCGCCTCGATGCCTACAGGTTGGGGCTGGAAGCTGTAGAGGGCGATGACGGCCAGCAGCTTGCCGATGCGCTGCAGCGGAACCTGTATCGAGGATCTCCGGAGGCTGAGCCGTTTAGTATGCCGATGGCCGGATATGTGGTGCGGCAGGCCGCGCATCTCGATACGATCCCCCTAGCGGAAGTCGTTTCCGGTAATCTAGCCTTCGCAGCGGCCTAAATAGCTGTTCCGAGACTGTTACCCTCTTGTAGTTCTTGAGGGTGAGCGCCCCGAAGCATATTGTGCGCGTCCCATGGAAAATACGCAGAACATCGAACTTTCGCGCCCGGTCCGGATCAAGGACCTGAAAAAACGGGTCACCTATGTCGATATCGAAGCTTCGCCGGAAGAGTGCCAGGCTCTTGCCCAGCGTTTCAGGCTGCCGGGCATAGCCGAGCTTAAGGCCAAGGCCCGCATCGAGCGTCTTGGGCGTGACCGGGCGGTTCGCATTGATGGAACGATCATGGCGCGTCTTGCTTACCTGTCCGTGGTTTCTCTCGAGCCGTTCGAGACCGTTATCGAGGATTCCTTCTCGGAAATCCTGAGTAGCGAGGCGGCTCCGAAAACGGATACGGAAATTGAGCTAACGCCGGATGATGAAAATATGGGTTTAATCGAGGACGGCGGGTTTGACCTCGGTGAAGTACTCTCTCAGAATTTAGCCCTGCTGCTCGATGAACATCCGAGAAAGCCGGGGGAAGAAGATGCTCCGGATGGTGTCGTCTGGGCAGACGAAGACATCGAAGAAGCAGTGCCAAACCCGTTCTCGGTTCTGTCGGAAATGCGGAATCGATTGCGAAATGGGGACTAAAAATATTGAATTCTTGTGAACCTTTGCATATGACCCTCGATCACCTGCCTTCCCGTGGTGCGTCTATGTGGAAGGTTATTTGCCGAGAGGTTTCGAAACGCGCCGTGTCGGCTGCGTTTTCAGCCCGGATGATGTCGAACATATGGTAGACGGTCCAACACTCGCCCTGGACGCGATGGGCGGCGATAACGCGCCTGACATTGTTGTTCGTGGAGCGGATATCGCCCTCGAGCGGTTGCCCGACCTCAAGTTGATTCTGGTCGGCGATGAAGCCAAGGTGCGTCCGCTGATCGAAAAGACCAAGCGGCTTCGCAACAGCAACTACACGCTGATCCATACAGACAAGGAAGTGGCGGCCTCGGAAAAGCCTTCCGTGGCGCTCCGGTCCGGGCGCGACTCAAGCATGCGCATTGCCATCAACCAGGTCGCCGACGGTGCGGCGAATGGGGTCGTGTCTGCCGGAAATACAGGCGCGCTGATGGCCATGTCTAAATTCGTACTCCGCATGTGTCCGGGGATCGAGCGGCCTGCGATCGCCAGTTTCTTCCCGACCAAACGGGGCGAAACCTGCATGCTGGATCTCGGTGCCAATGTCGATTGCGACGCGGAGAACCTGTTCCAGTTTGCTTTGATGGGAGAGATTTTCTCCCGCATGGTTCTCGGCCTCAACAAGCCGACTGTCGGCCTGCTGAATGTCGGCAGTGAGGAGCAGAAGGGCAGTGAGGCGGTGCGCGGTGCGGCGGCCAAACTGCGAGAGATCAAGTCCGAGAATTTCGAATATATCGGTTTCGTTGAAGGCGATGACATTACGGCCGGAACAGTCGATGTGATCGTCACGGACGGGTTTTCCGGAAACATCGCGCTGAAGACCGCTGAGGGTACCTCGCGGATGATCACGCAGTTCCTGCGCGATGCGTTCCGCTCCTCCTGGTCCGCACGGATCGGTTACCTGCTGTGCCGCGGTGCGCTGGACCAGATGCGTAAGCGGCTTGATCCCAGGCGTTACAACGGGGCTGTGTTTCTCGGCCTGAATGGCATCAGCGTAAAGAGCCATGGCGGCACCGATGAGTTCGGTTTCGCCAATGCTGTTTGCGTGGCTGCCGATATGTGCCGTTATGACTTCCTGGACAAAGTAAAAGAAGAGATCGCGCTTTATGGAAACCCCGAAAGCGCGGCCCTGACACGCCAGACATCGGTAGCTTCATGACCCTGAAAAAGTCTCTGCTTGTCGGCTGCGGCTCCTATTTGCCGCAGCGGATCATGACCAATGACGAACTCTCCAAGACCGTTGATACCTCTGATGAGTGGATCACGAAGCGGACAGGGATCAAGCAGCGCCATATTGCGGCGGAGGGTGAAGCCACTTCCGATCTCGCGGTGAACGCGGCGCGGGGCGCGCTTGAGCGCGCAGGGATGAGCGTCGCCGATATCGATCTGATCATTGTCGCCACGACAACACCGGACGATACCTTCCCGTCCACTGCTACGAAGGTGCAGGCCAAGCTCGGTATGGAGCATGGCGCGGCCTTCGATATTCAAGCGGTGTGTGCAGGATTTATCTATGCGCTGGCGACTGCCGACAACTTCATCAAGAGCGGACAGGCGCGCGCGGTGCTCGTCATCGGTGCCGAAACATTCAGCCGTATTCTCGATTGGGAGGACCGCACAACCTGCGTTCTTTTCGGAGACGGCGCCGGCGCCATTGTATTGCGCGCGGCAGACGGTGATGAGGCGGAAAGTGACTTTGGCGTGATGTCGACGCATCTGCACTCAGATGGCCGACACCGGGACGTTCTCTATGTCGATGGCGGACCGTCGTCGAGCCAGACGGTTGGTCATGTTCGCATGGCAGGGCAGGAAGTGTTCCGGCATGCCGTATCGAAGCTGTCTGGCGTGATTGATGAGGCACTGTCGGCCAACGGTCTGGATTCCTCAGCCGTCGACTGGTTGATTCCGCACCAGGCGAACAGCCGTATTATCAAGAGCATGGCGCAGAAAATGAAATTGCCGGAAGAGAAGGTTGTCTCGACGATCGCCCGGCACGCCAATACCTCCGCAGCCTCCGTTCCGCTCGCTTTGACGGAAGCCGTCGCCGACGGTCGCGTGAAAAATGGCGATCTCGTGCTGTTTGAAGCGATCGGCGGGGGGCTCGTATGGGGCGCGGGGCTGGTCCGAATCGGCACTCCCTGAATACCGCATGGCGGTCGATAATCTATCGGGAATTGTCTTTTCGAACGGTGCGGTTGATGCCGTAATTCACTGTCAAATCAGCGTGATAGAGCCCGATTCGAAAACGCTTTCTTGCAGTATGATTTTGGGCTTCGTGTGGTTCGACATTAGTTAAGAAAACCGCTCCAAATTCCTGTAATAAGTAGATTAATTGACTGTCTCAGATTTCCACGATACTTTGGGCGCTCTAGGATGGGGGTGGCAATGACTGGTAAGACAGTTACACGGGCTCAACTGAGCGAGGCAGTGTACCAGGAAGTCGGTCTTTCTCGTAATGAGTCTGCCGAACTGGTTGAATCTGTGCTCGAGGAAATCGCGCAATCCTTGTCTCGCGACGAGGTGGTCAAGATCTCATCATTTGGTAGCTTTCTGGTTCGCCAGAAGGGGGAGCGCATCGGTCGAAATCCAAAGACCGGTGAGGAAGTTCCTATCCTGCCGCGTAAAGTCCTGGTCTTCAGGCCGTCTCACGTCCTCAAGAATCGGATCAACGAAGGGCTTGGCGGAGACGCCGGGTGAGTACGGAGGCATGACGCCTTATGGCTATGCAGACCGACCATCAAAGCACTGGGACTCGTAGAAACGGCAAGTCGGCCTCCGCTTTTCGTACGATCAGCGAAGTCGCCGACGATCTGGAAGTGCCTCCGCACGTCCTCCGCTTCTGGGAAACCAAGTTCTCGCAGGTGCGGCCGCTGAAGCGCGGCGGCGGACGCCGGTATTATCGACCGGAAGATGTCGATCTCCTGCGGCGCATTCGCACGTTGCTGTATCAAGACGGCTACACAATCAAGGGCGTTCAGAAACTGCTCAAGGATGGTGGCGCCCGTGCGGCCCTCAGGCATGATGAAGGTGGCGAGTACGATCCGGAAATTCCGGGGCCGTCCGCCGCACGTGCGAGTGAGGACATGGAACCTACCTTGCCGCTCGAAGCCGCCATTCAAGAGGCCTCCGGGGCAGAATCCGCTCCGATTGGCACGGACGCATTACAGGAGGTCCGCACGGCCCTTGGTGAGCTGCAATCCCTGAAGAAAGCCCTCGACAAGGTGCGCCGCTAAGCACTGACAGGCGTGTTGAACTCGGAGGATGCGAAGGCCCTTGCGTCCGGGTGTCCGACGGGCTAGAGAAACCCCTCCAGATCGGTCGGAGCGTAGCGCAGCCTGGTAGCGCACTTCACTGGGGGTGAAGGGGTCGTGGGTTCGAATCCCGCCGCTCCGACCAAATCTCTGTAAAATTCGGAATGGATCCGTGGGCGGCTATCAGCCTTATGGCCACGGTATGTCTGCTGGAACCATGCCGACACGCTTGAAATAGGCGCCGAAACTGGTGTCCGGGCCAACCAGGCTGTGCACCAGCTTGGCGATCTGCATGCGCCGCTCCGGAACCTTGTAGGGCGGCGTGTCCGCGTTCAGGGGCTGCGGTAGAATGCAGCGCCAGTTGTCGACGGCGATCAGCTTTTCCCGATAGACCAGCGCGCCATTGAACAGGAAGTCGAGGATGACGGTGTCGCCTCGTTTGTTCGCCAGCTTGTCGAGCCAGGGTTCATTGTAGTTTTTGTTTGCGACCAAGCCCCAGGCCATTGAAAACCTGACATCTTCCGTGAAATTCAGCAGCATATTGTGTTCCTGAAGTTCAAAGTCCGAGCCCGGCGTGCTGGACGGAACGATGCGGTGCATGAAGGTCGGAACGTTCGAGGCGCGCCATTGATCGGGTTTGCTGCCGATGATGGTGCTCAGATATTCCTCAAGTGTCATTCCGCTCCCTCTCTGTAGCTGTGCGTGGATAGTGCTTTTCGCTTCGTGCGTCGCACTTGATGACGCCTAGCCAGGGTTCTTTCCGTCAAGAACGGCGCGACCCTGATCTGTAATTTTACAGACCAGCCAGTTTGGTTTCAGCGGGTTTTCGAACCAAGGCTCGGCCCAGCCGTGATCCAGACAGGACTTTACCATGCGATCATTGACCCGCTGCCCTTCCGTGGTGAAGAGCGGCAGTTTTCCGCCTGGTTCACCAAGACCGCGCGCGAGCCAGGAGATCTGGGCCTTTGTCGGGCGCCTGACTTTGCTGGAAGTCGATTCTTTACGAGAGGGCGATGTGTCGGACTTTGAAGGCATTGCAATGGTTCCCGGCCGCCCGACGCTCGGGCAAGTCAGGCGGTATCGTAAATGCCTGCTGGAATGAGTCAAATGCACAAAGAAGAGTTGTGACGCTATCGGCTTACTGCGACGATTGGGAGTTCATGCTTTTGTGGAACCGTCACATGAGTCCTCTCTCGGATCGCCTGTCGCTCGGCTTTTCCAGCATCGGGCACTTCTATTCGCATTTCTTCATGCTGCTCTATCCGACGGCGGTGATTGCGCTGCAGCCGGTTTTCAATGCGCCCTATCATGAGCTTATCGGGCTTATGTTCCTCGGAAACCTGCTGTTCGGACTCTGCGCAATTCCGGCCGGATATCTCGGGGACCGCTGGAGCGCGACGGGAATGATGGTGGTGTTTTTTCTAGGCACGGGCTCCATGTCGATCCTCACGGGATTTGCGACATCTCTATTCCAGATAGCGGCCGGCCTGACGGCGATTGGCTTTTTTGCGGCGATTTATCATCCGGTTGGCATTGCCTGGGTTGTGCGGCACGTGACCAATCGCGGCAAGGCACTCGGAATCAACGGTGTTTTCGGCAGTCTGGGTGTGGGATCCGCTCCGCTAATTGCCGCTCTGCTCGCGGATCTCGGGTCATGGCGACTGGCCTTCATCATCCCGGGGATTATCTGCGTCCTGACGGGCCTGTTTCTGACTGTCGGTGTCTGGAAGGGATGGATCGAGCGCGATACGCGCAAAGATGCGCCCATGGCTTCCGAGACTACCCGTAAGGATATGCGGCGCGGCGCGCTGGCTCTGGCCGTTACGGTGTGCTGCTCGGGCCTGATCTACCAGGCAACGTCCTTTGCCCTGCCGAAGCTGTTCGAGGACCGCTTGGGCTCGGGAGGGGGGCTTGTGGGGATCGGTCTGCTGGTCTCGGCTATCTATTTCTGCTCGGGCGGGGCGCAGATTGCCGGCGGATGGCTGGCCGACAAGTTCAACAAGAAGCGGGTTTATGTGACTGCCTGGGTTCTGCAGGTCCCTCTGCTGGTGATCGTGGCATCGCTGCACGGCTGGCTGTTGTTCCCGGTCGCGGTCTGCATGGTGCTGTCGAATACGATCGCTGTTCCGACGGAGAACGCCCTGTTCGCCCGCTTCACGCCGCCCGCGTGGAGAGGCACGGCGTTCGGTGTGAAGTTCCTGCTGACACTTGGTGTTTCCGCGGGCGCGGTGCCGTTGCTCGCCTGGGTCTACAGCGTAACCGGTGATTTCCAGTGGCTGTTCTTGATCCTGGGTGCCCTGGCTGTGACAGCGCTTGCCGCGGCAGCGTTGCTGCCGACGGAAGACGCGCCGAACGCACCGGAGCTGGCCGCTGAGCCGGCGGAATAGGGCAGTTTTAGAAAGAGTCTTTAACTGACTGTTTCATATTGAATTTTTAACGTTTCATGACGCTCTTTGCGGTCACGATGTGAATGTGAAACAGTTTGTCAGCTTGCGCGAGCTGCGAACTTTACGGCCTCTTCGGCGGCTCGGAACAGGGCCCGGGCCTTGTTCACTGATTCCTGATACTCGCCTTCCGGATCACTGTCCGCGACAACACCGCCGCCAGCCTGGACGTACATGGTGCCGTCCTTCACCACGGCGGTTCGCAGGGCGATACAGGTATCCATCGAGCCGTTGGCGCTGAAATAGCCGACCGCGCCCGCATAGACGCCGCGCCGTGACTTCTCAAGTTCGTCGATGATCTCCATTGCCCGCACCTTGGGCGCGCCGGAGACTGTTCCGGCCGGGAAGCCGCCCCAGAGAGCGTCGAGCGCATCCAGATCCTCCCGCAGTTTGCCGTCGACATGGGAAGCGATATGCATGACGTGGGAATAATACTCGATCACGAACTGCTCGATGACCTTGACCGTGCCGATCTTGGAGACCCTCCCGACATCGTTCCGTCCGAGGTCCAGCAGCATCAGATGTTCGGCCCGCTCCTTCGGATCGGACAACAGTTCCTGGGCCAGTGCCTTGTCTTCCTCGGCCGAGGCACCGCGCTTGCGTGTGCCGGCGAGGGGGCGCAGCGTGACGTCGCCGTCCCGCACGCGGACCAGAATTTCCGGACTGGAGCCGACGATCGAGAAATCGCCGAAATCGAAATAGAACAGGAATGGTGACGGGTTGAGCCGGCGGAGAGAGCGGTAAAGCGCCAGTGGCGGCAGCTTGAACGGTACGGAGAAACGCTGCGAAGGCACCACCTGAAACGCGTCGCCGGCGGCGATATAGTCCTTGGCCTTCTCCACCATCTGGTGGAATTCCTCGTGCGTCGTATTCGAGGTTGGCTCGGGCAACGGCGTCGCTTCGCCGACGCCTTGGCGGGTTAAGGGCAGGTTCCGGTCGAAATCCTGCAGCACGTCCGCCAGCAGCGCGCGCGCGGCGTCGTAGGCCGCTTCCGCAGACATACCCTCGCTCGGCCGCACGGGCGTCACAATGGTGACGACATCCTCGAGCCGGTCAAAGATGCAGATGATCGTCGGGCGGAGGAACAATCCGTCGGGAACGCCAAGATCGTCGGGGTTCTTGTCAGGGATGCGTTCCGCCAGGCGAACGGCGTCATACCCCATATATCCGAACAGGCCTGAGGCCATAGGCGGCAGGTTCTCGGGCAGCTCGAATTCCGATTCCGCGAGCAGGCTGCGGAATGAGGTCAAAGGGTCTTCAGCGCATGGCTCAAAGGCGTGCGGATCAATCCGGGCCTGCCGGTTGATTTCCGCCTGGTCCTTCTTGAACCTCCAGATAACGTCGGGCCGCAGACCGATGATCGAAAACCTGCCGCGCACGCTGCCGCCTTCGACGGATTCCAGCAGGAACGAGTTCGCCCGACGTTCGGCCAGTTTCATCATGGCCGACACCGGAGTCTCCAGGTCCGCCACAAGCGTGGTCCAGACGACCTGAGGCGCCCCGTCCGCATAAGTCTTGGAGAACGGGACGAGTTCCGGTGAAACTTGCATTAGAACAGCCCGCCGCTTTGCTGCGGGGAAGCTCCGCCACTCAGGCCCACACCCTCGATGACGCTGAGGGGCAGGGCAGGGTTGATGGACACGTCGTGGGTCTTGCGCAGCGCTGCGATGAGACTCTCAACGGCATCCGATGCAATCCCGGCTTTCAGCTGCTGGCCAAGCGGACCCTCGGCCTCGTCGCTCAGTTCGGCGTCCTGGATCGCGGAAAGCTCGGTGATATAGACTTGGGTCAGATCTTCGGACATGCCGATATCGCCGACCTTCAGGCCAAATGCGATTTCCGCGACATCAGCCGGTGCACCTTCCGGAAGACCGTCGCCCGTGCGGGAAAACGGCTCGGTTGTGACAACATCGTATCCAGCCTGCTCGGCAGCTGCGATCAGGCCGCCGGAGGCGGATGCCTTCACCAGCTCCTGCGCCCGTACGAGGTTCGCGGCGGCCCGCTGCTCTTCCATGTAATTGAGCTTTACCTGCTCTTTCACGGCGTCCATCGGGCGGATGGCGGATTCGGAAATGCCGTCAATGCGCAGGATGAAATATCCGCCGTTACGTGTTTCCTCAAGCTGGCTCTGATCGTTCAGCGGCGTTGCGAAAAGCGACGTGCGGAAGGATGGATCGCGAGCAATTCCATCGACCTGATTACCGTCGGCATCCCGACCCTGATCGTCGAGCGCGGCAAAAGTCTGCACATCGACATCGACCGCTTTCGCGGCTTCCTCGATGGTATCTCCGCCGGCCAATGAATCTTCGATCTGGTTGGCGATCTCGAAAATACGGTCCAGAGCGTCGTTCTGCGCGAGATCTTTTTTGAGACGGTCTTTCACTTCGGCGAAGGGCTGTGTGCTCTCCTCGGCGATATCCGTCACGCGGAATATATGCCAACCCAGATCGCTCTCGACCGGTGCCGTCGGTACATTCAGCTCGGCGCCGAAGATCGAATCGGCGAGGGCTGTCCCATCAAGATCAGCGCGGGTGATCGTCCCGAGCGACAGCGCGCCGGCGGGCAAATCTGCGATGTCCTTGGCGACTGCCTCGAAGCTCTGCCCCTCGTTAAGAGCGGCAGAGGCTTTGTCTGCTGTCTCTTTATCGGCGAGGAAGATTTGATCGACCGTGCGCCGCGCGTCGGTGCGGAACTCGTCCAGGCGGACTTCATAGGCTTCCTTCAGGCGATCTTCCGATACTTCTATATCGGCAGCCAATGCCTCAGGAGTGAGGGAAAGGACGGTCGCGGAGCGATATTCCGGAGCCCGGTACCTTTCCTTGTTCTCGTTATAGAAACTGTCGAGCGCGCTGTCGGTCGGTGCTGCCGGCTCAGGCAGGCTTTTCACATCGAGAGTAACCAGTTTGGCCACGCGGCGCTCGTTTCGGTAGCGGTAAAGCAGATCGGTCACGACCTTCGGCGCTTCGACACCGGCGGTCACTGCGTTGACGATCTGGTCGCGCATGATTTCCTCACGCAGCAAACGCAGGAACCCGTCCTCACTCAGTTGAGCGCGGTAAAGTACCTGACGGAAGAGATCCGGATTGAACTGGCCAGTCTGGTCCTTGAAGGCCGGCATTTCGCCGATACGCTGACGGACCAGGTCCTCACCGACGGCAAGACCGAGGTCATTGCTTTCAGCGATGAACAGGGCGCGGTTAGCAAGATCGTCCATGACCTGTTCGAGGAGGCCAATCTCGGCAGCTTCCTGGGCGGTCATCTGCAGGCCGGTCGTGCGCCGTACGCGCTCGAACTCGTCCAGCACCTCGGCTGTGGTGATTTCGACACTGCCAACTTCGATCGCAGCCTTGCCGGTCGGCGAGCCGAGGAAGATATCCCCGATGCCCCAGACAGCGAAGGATGCAATCAGCAGAACAAACAGCGCCTTGACGAAGATCGATGTGACGCGGGATCGGATCAGTTGAAGCATGAGTAACGTCGCGGCCTTTTCGGGTTTCACGGGCCCCTGCGGGGAGGCGCATAATAGAAGCGGGGCAATCCTCGCTGCAACTCGCAATTCTGCGATGATTTCCAGCCTCCCTCAGACGAGCCTTCTGTGCTAAGCCGGACTTGCCATTCGTTCAAGTCCAAGGGAAGAGACTGAGATGACGCGCCGTGCCCTGATCGCCGGAAACTGGAAGATGAATATGCTGCGTGCCGATGGCGAGGCTTTGGCGGCTGCCTTGGCCTCAGGCGTGACGCCGGGGGCTGAGGCTGATCTGCTGGTCTGCCCTCCGGCGACCCTTATCGCGCCGGTAGCGGCAAAGCTGTCGGGCAGTTCGGTTTCTGTCGGCGGGCAGGATTGCCATATGAACGAGAGCGGCGCCCATACCGGCGATATCGCGGCTGCAATGATCAAGGATCTAGGCGCGACCTATGTAATTGTCGGTCATTCCGAGCGGCGGGCTGATCACGCCGAAAGCGATGAAATCGTTAAAGCGAAAGCTGCGGCAGCGTTGGCTGCGGGGCTGACCCCGATCATCTGTGTCGGAGAGACCGAAGCACAGCGCGATGCGGGCGAAGCCGAAGCGGTCGTCGGAAGTCAGATTCGCGGGTCGGTTCCCGAATCGGCCAGCGAAGACACGATCGTGATTGCTTACGAGCCTGTCTGGGCCATCGGCACCGGCCGGACGCCGACCGTGAATGACATAGCCGCCATGCATGCCCATATGCGGAAGGTGGCCGGAAGTGTTCTAGGCGGCTCTGACAAGCTTCGTCTGCTCTATGGCGGCTCCGTGAAACCGGGAAATGCCTTGGAAATCCTGGGGCTTGAGGATGTCGACGGTGCCCTTGTCGGCGGCGCCAGCCTCAAGGCGGAGGATTTTCTCGCCATCGCCGCGGCTGCAGCGTAAAGCAGCGAAACAGAATTCGCCCTAGCCAAGCGCGGGCGGGGAAGCTAAAACGCGGCTTCAATGATTATGCCTTTCGGGGCGCGTCTATGTCGCAGCGTCGAAAGAGAGCCTGGAAAGAACCATGATCGAAGTCCTGCTTGTCGTTCATCTGATGATCGCTTTGGCCCTTGTCATTGTCGTTCTGCTGCAGCGGAGCGAAGGCGGCGGGCTAGGCATCGGTGGCGGCGGCGGTGCTGGTGGCGGTTTCATGTCCGCGCGCGGTACGGCCAACCTGCTGACCCGCAGCACGGCAATTCTCGCTGCCTGCTTCTTCGGGACCAGCATCCTGCTCGCGATTCTCGCTGAAACGAACAATCGTGGCTCGATCGCCGACCAGGTTCCGGTGACTTCCGAGCCCGCGGCTCCGACTGGTCCTGCAGCTCCAGTCTCTGAATAACTCTTAGTTTCCGGCGTGTTCCGCGCCCCGCTCGAAAACGGGCGGGCGAACGGGCGCGTTTTGTCTATGTCAGTTTCATCAATTCGGATATAACGCAGCTCCATGTCTCGCTTTATTTTCATCACCGGCGGCGTGGTTTCCTCCCTCGGCAAAGGTCTCGCCTCGGCGGCTCTCGGCTCGCTCCTGCAAGCCCGCGGCTATAAGGTCCGGCTGCGCAAGCTTGACCCTTACCTGAACGTGGATCCGGGCACCATGAGCCCGTATCAGCACGGCGAAGTCTTCGTCACCGACGACGGCGCGGAAACCGATCTCGATCTCGGCCATTACGAACGCTTCACCGGGGTCTCAGCGACCAAGAATGACAGCGTGTCCACTGGCCAGATCTATATGGACGTGATCTCGCGAGAGCGGCGCGGCGATTATCTCGGCGCCACCATCCAGGTCATTCCGCACGTTACCGACGCCATCAAGGAATTCTGCAAGTCGAATCTCGGCGACGAGGATTTCGTGCTTTGCGAGATCGGCGGCACGGTCGGTGACATTGAGAGCCTGCCATTTCTGGAAGCCATCCGTCAGCTCGGCAACGAGCTTGGCCGTGAACGCTCCCTGTTCGTGCACCTGACGCTGGTGCCTTGGATTGCTTCGGCCGGTGAGTTGAAGACCAAGCCGACCCAGCACTCGGTCAAGGAACTGCAGAGCGTGGGTATCCAGCCGGATATCCTGCTGTGCCGTTCCGAGCATGAGATCCCGGTCGAGCAACGCCGCAAGATCGCTCTGTTCTGCAACATCCGTCCGGAAGCCGTGATCCCGGCGCTCGACGTCGATTCGATCTATCACGTGCCGGTCGCCTATCATAACGACGGGTTCGACGTTGAGGTTTGCCGCCATTTCGGATTGCTGGAAGAGGGCGAGCCGGAACCGGATCTGAGCCGTTGGACCGATATCACTCAGATCGTCCGTAATCCGGAAGGCACGGTGAAGATCGCCGTCGTCGGTAAATATACCAGCCTGCTGGACAGCTATAAGTCACTTGCGGAATCCCTGACCCATGGCGGTATCGCCAACAAGGTCAAGGTGGAGCTGGACTGGATCGATAGCGAGATCTTCGAGCGCGACGACACCATTCACCGGCTTGAGGATGTCCACGGCATCCTGGTGCCCGGCGGATTTGGTGAGCGCGGCGCCGAGGGCAAGGTCAAGGCAGTCACTTTCGCCCGAGAGCACAAAATTCCCTATTTCGGGATCTGTTTCGGCATGCAGATGGCGGTGATCGAAGCCGCTCGTGCGCTGGCCGGAATGGAAGGCGCGGGTTCGACCGAGTTCGGCCCGTGCGAGCTTCCGGTTGTCGGCCTGCTGACCGAATGGGTGCGCGGCAACGAGACAGAGCAGCGCGCGGCCGACGGCGATCTCGGCGGTACCATGCGGCTTGGCGCCTATGATTGTCGCCTGGTCGCGGATTCCAAGGTGCGCGAGATTTACGGCTCCGAGATGATCAGCGAGCGCCACCGGCATCGCTATGAGGTGAACATCAATCACAAGGCGGCACTGGAGGCGGCCGGGTTGCTGTTCTCGGGCCTGTCGCCGGATGGCGAGCTGCCGGAAATCGTCGAGCTGCCGGGGCATCCCTGGTTCATCGGCGTGCAGTTCCACCCGGAACTGAAGTCGAAGCCGTTCGATCCGCATCCGCTTTTCACAAGCTTTATCGAAGCCGCCGTCACTCAGTCCCGCCTCGTTTAGGGGTGGGCGCCGTGCGGCGTCTCTGGAGAACCCCATGACTGCGAAGACCGTCTCTGTCGGATCCGTCAGTTTCGCGAACGACAAGCCCTTTGCGCTGATCGCCGGTCCCTGCGCCATGGAGAGCCGGGCGCATACGATGGAGATGGCTGAGGCGCTCACTGGCCTCTGTAATGAGCTCGGCATCGGCTTTGTCTACAAATCCTCTTACGACAAGGCGAACCGGACCAGTGCGGGCTCCGATCGCGGTATCGGCATGGAAAAAGGCCTGCCGATCCTGGCCGAGGTGCGGGAGAAATTCGGCTGCCCGGTGCTGACTGATGTGCATGAGCCATCCCATTGCGCCATTGCCGCCGAGCATGTCGATATCTTGCAGATCCCAGCTTTCCTGTGCCGTCAGACTGACTTGCTGCTGGCCGCCGCGGCGACAGGCAAGGCAGTGAATGTGAAGAAGGGCCAGTTTCTTGCGCCCTGGGACATGCCCAATGTCGCGGCGAAGGTCGCCAGCGCCGGTAACGAGAACATCCTGCTGACGGATCGCGGCACCAGCTTTGGCTACAACACGCTGGTCAGCGATATGCGCGGCCTGCCGACCATGGCCAAGACCGGTTATCCGATCATCTTCGACGCGACTCATTCGGTGCAACAGCCAGGCGGGCAGGGCGGTACGTCCGGCGGCCAGCGTGAATTCGTGCCCGTTTTGGCGCGGGCCGCGATTTCCCTCGGGATTGCGGGTGTTTTCATCGAGACCCATGAGGACCCGATGAGCGCGCCAAGCGACGGGCCGAACATGGTTCCCCTTGCGGAAATGCGTGCTCTGCTGGAAACTCTGAAGGCATTCGATACTCTCGCGAAAGCGAACCCCATCTCTCTCGAATAAGCCTCAGGAGCGGAAAATGCCGGTTTTCTCGGATGGTCTCGGACTTTCAGTCACAGCCTCTTCCGAAGAAGCCGCCGCGGCTTTCGGCAATACCGTCGACGGCTATGTCCGCTTTACCCGCGACACCGGAGACCGTCTGAAAGCAGCCCTCACGGCCGATCCGGACATGCCTCTCGCACATGTGACCAAGGGCTATTTCATGAAGCTCTTCGGGACCAAGGCGATGGCGTTGCGGGCGGACAAGGCGCTCGGTACCGCGAAAGACCTCTCTTCCACGATTGCCATCACCGACCGGGAGCAGGGCCACCTTACCGCCCTGGATGCCTGGTGTGCCGGCAATATCGACGGCGCGGCTGACGCCTGGGAAGGTGTCCTGCTCGATCACCCGACGGACATCCTCGCCCTCAGGCTCGCTCACTTCGCGCATTTCTATGCCGGAGACGGCACCAAAATGCGGGACAGCGTTGCCCGGGTCTTGCCGTCCTGGGATAAATCACAGCCGCTCTACGGCAACCTGATCGGCATGTACGGCTTCGGTCTCGAAGAGTCCGGCGATTACCGCCGTGGCGAGAGGATGGCCCGCGAAGCTGTCGATATCGACCCCAAGGATGCCTGGAGCGTCCATGCCGTCGCTCATGTGATGGAAATGGAAGGCCGGCACCGGGAAGGGATCGACTGGATCCAGGGGCTGGAGCCGCACTGGAGTTCCGTCCACAATTTCCGCTTCCATGTCTGGTGGCACCGCACGCTGTTCCACCTCGAGCGGTATGAATTCGACACCGTGCTGGAGCTCTATGACAGCCAGGTCGCGAGCGACCTTGAGGCAGACCAGTATCTCGACGTGGTGAACGCGGCGGCTCTGCTCTGGCGCCTGGAGCTTTACGGCATCAAGGTCGGGCCGGAGCGCTGGTCCGCGCTGGGGGAGCTCGCCAAAAACCACCTGGATGACCACGAGTTGGTTTTCGTCAGCCTGCATTACCTGATGGCACTTCTCGGCGCTGGCCGGATGGAAGAGGCGGGTGAGTTGGTCGAAAAGCTGCGCGCCTACGCGGACGGGGAAGGCACCCGCGACGAGACCCAGGCGAAGGTCACGAAAAAGGTCGGCCTCGCCCTGGCCGACGCCATGACCGCCATCCGCACAGGCAACCCGTCCCGCGCCGTCTCGCTGATCTGGCCGGTGCGCTACGACATCCGCCTGATCGGCGGCAGCCACGCCCAGCGTGATGTATTCGAGGAAATGCTCGTCGATGCCAGCCTGAAGGGCAACGATCCCCGGATCGCCCGCGCCCTGCTTGCCGAACGCACCACACGCAAGCCGAACAGCGCCTGGAGCTGGCAACGCTATGGGGACGCGCTGGGGGATGCTCCCGAGGCGACGGGCGCCAAGGCCCGCGCGGACGAGCTGCTCGCACAAGCCTGACGACAGTCACTTTTCTGGATCGTTATCCCTAACCCCGATCCGGGATCCGCGGATCATAGGGCGGCGCGCGCCATCCCATGGATCCCGATTTTCATCGGGATGACGAATTGAGGGGGAAAGAATGGAAGCCACTAATTTACTCCCAACAGAAATCGAAACAGAGCGGCTGACGTTGCGAAAGCCGCGTCTTGAGCATGCAGAAGAGATTTTTGCGACCTATTCTGCCGATCCGGAAGTCACGACGTTTCTAACTTGGAAGGCGCATGATAATCCCCGGCAGACACGGGACTATTTGAGTGCGTGTCTTGCAGAATGGTCATCAGGTACGGGTTACCCCTACGTTATTACACTTAAAGCGAAGCGGGATGCTCCCATCGGAATGATCCATGCGCGGATGAACAACCACGGTGCGAACATGGGGTATGTTCTTGCCAGGAGTTTCTGGAACATGGGGTACATGACAGAAGCTCTGATCTGTCTCTCCGATCTATTGTTATCGAAAGAGGGTGTCTTCAGGGTGTCATCCTTTTGTGACGTCGATAATGCGGCATCCGCATGCGTCATGGAAAAAAGCGGTATGCTATTTGAGGGGATATTGAAGCGTTACTCACCGTTAGCGAATAACGCTTCGGAGCCGAGAGACTGCCGGATGTACGCCAGAACCAGATAGAAACGGCTCGCTGGCATATTGTCCGGGCGGCGGTTCTCTGAAAGTCGCTCTTTGCGAGCCTTCAAACTGCACCGCCGGGCCTTAAGCGCCGTAACTCCTCAATAGGGCGTGCCATCTTTTTTCTGGAACTGATGGTCGCCGTCGACCCAGTCGACGCGGAGATCGAGCCCCGGGTAAGCCACCTGATCGCCGGGTGTCCGGTCTCCGATCTCGAGATAGCTGGCCGGCGCATCGGTTCGGTTCACCAGACAATGCGCGTCGGGTCTGTTCTTCGGGAAAGCGGCGCACATGCCGGGCGTCAGAACCTGCTCGCCCGCATCGGTGATCAGAGTCAGCTCGCCGGAGACGATGAAGACGAACTCGTCCTGCATGGTGTGCCAATGACGCAGGGCGGACTCCTGTCCCGGGGGTACGGTTGTCAGGTTGACACCGAAATTGACCAGCCCGCCGAATTCCCCGAGTTGGCGCTTCTCGCGCTTCTCGCTGCCATCCTGAAACTGTGGAGGATAGCTGCTGCCGATCCGTGCCGGGACATCCATCGGATCGAAAGCCGGTTTCGTCGGTTTGTTCATTATTCTCTCTCCTGCCTTATTGGTTAACAGGATCATAGAAGAGACTTGTTCTCACACAAAATCACCGCGACGGCATTGCAACCTTTCGCCGCGCCGAGTATGCCTCTTCCCGCCGGGTTTTCCGGCGATTTCAGATCCGATCATCGTCTTTCTGGAGAACGAACCCATGAGCGCCATCGTCGATATCACCGGACGTGAGATTCTCGACAGTCGCGGTAACCCGACCGTCGAGGTCGATGTGACCCTTGAGACCGGTGCCATGGGCCGCGCCGCCGTGCCTTCCGGCGCCTCGACCGGGGCCTATGAGGCTCTGGAGCTGCGCGATCAGGATGCCGGGCGCTATGGCGGCAAGGGCGTGCTGCAGGCCGTTGATGCGGTGAATGGCGAGATCTTCGACGCGCTCTACGACATGGATGCGAGCGAGCAGATCGAGATCGACCGGACAATGATCGATCTGGATGGTACGGACAAGAAAGAGCGTCTGGGCGCCAATGCGATGCTGGGCGTTAGCCTTGCCGTTGCCAAGGCCGCTGCCGCCGATCACGAGATGCCGCTCTACCGCTATATCGGCGGAGCTTTCGCCCATCTGCTGCCGACGCCGATGATGAACATCATCAATGGCGGCGCCCATGCGGATAATCCGATCGACTTCCAGGAATTCATGATCATGCCGGTCTCCGCCGAGACGCTGGCTGATAGTGTGCGCGTCGGTGCGGAAGTGTTCCACGCGTTGAAGAAGAAGCTTTCCGAGGCTGGGCACAGCACCAATGTCGGGGACGAAGGTGGTTTCGCGCCGAACCTGAAGAGCGAGGAAGAAGCTCTCGGTTTCGTCATGTCCGCAATCGAAGCGGCGGGCTACAAGCCGGGTGACGACGTTGCCATCGCGCTCGATCCTGCCTCGACGGAATTCTTCAAGGACGGCAAGTATGTGCTGGCCGGGCAGGGCAAGACGCTGGATGCTGGCGGCATGATCGATCTCTATGAGGATCTCTGCGCCCGTTTCCCGATCGTTTCCATCGAGGACGCGTTGTCCGAGGATGACTGGGACGGCTTCAAGGCCCTGACAGATCGTATCGGCGGCAAGGTCCAGATCGTCGGAGATGATCTGTTCGTTACCAACCCGGCGCGGTTGCGCGAGGGTATTGCCATGGGGGCGGCCAACTCCATTCTGGTGAAGGTGAATCAGATCGGCACCCTGAGCGAAACCCTGGAGACCTGCGAGACGGCGCATAAGGCGGGTTACACCACGGTCATGTCTCACCGCTCCGGCGAGACCGAGGACTCAACCATCGCGGATCTTGCCGTTGCCGTGAATGCTGGTCAGATCAAAACTGGCTCGCTCTCCCGTTCCGACCGGATGGCGAAGTACAACCAGCTGATCCGGATCGAGGAAGACCTTGGCCGCGCGGCCCGCTATGCAGGCCGCGCAGCCCTCGGCCAGCGCGCCTGATAATTTCCGCGTGACAATTCAATCCGGGGGCGACTTGATCGCCTCCGGGTGAGTCCTTTTGGCAACATGTTGTTCTGATTGAGAACCTTAAATCGCAGGTTCTCATTACGTTCACGTTGACCGTCCGATTCGCGAGTGATTCACTCTGGATCATTGGAGACAGGTCATGACCCTCGCATTCGAGATCAAGCGGCGCGCACGGCATGTGGTTGGCCCGGTAATCGGCTGCCTGCTCCTTGGCTATTTCGTTTTCCATTCCGTTGAGGGCGATCGCGGTATCCATGCCTGGCGTGCGCTCGACAGTAAGATTGAGGTCGCGGAAGCGAAGCTCGCTGTGCTGAAAGGCAAGCGCGAGGCGCTGGAAAAGAAGGTCGCCATGCTGCATCCGGACAGCATTGATCAGGACCTGCTGACAGAGCAGGCGCGCAGGGTGTTGAACTACCTCGATCAGGACGATTTCGTGATTTCCGGAATGTCGGCCACCGGGGCTCCAAAATCAATTGGTGCAATGCAGCAAACCATTGATGCAGCGCAGCAATTTCCGAAAGTGCGCGCAATTTCAACGGCTTCCGACGCTAATTAACCACAAACTGGTTAAATATAGGATATCTGTTTATTTTCAATAAGTTAACTCTATTGAAAATCTAGGTAAATTGCATTACTTCTCTTTCTGTATTTTATGAGGTGTCAGTGTTCACCGACGCCTTGCTCCGCTCGAAAGGGAGAGAGATGGCTCAAGCGAAGTCAGCTGCCGGCGCAGGCCGCAGCACACCCACACGGACTCGTAAATCCCGAGCTGCCAAGCCACCCAAGAACAATGCTGCGGAACTGCTGCCGTTTTATCGCGACATGCTGCTGATCCGCCGGTTCGAGGAAAAGGCGGGGCAGATGTACGGGATGGGGCTCATCGGCGGCTTCTGCCATCTCTATATTGGCCAGGAAGCTGTTGTTGTCGGTATGCAATCCGCCATCGGCAAGGGTGACAAGGTGCTGACAAGCTATCGTGACCACGGGCACATGCTGGCCTGCGGCATGGATGCGCGCGGCGTCATGGCCGAGCTTACCGGCCGGATTGGAGGGTATTCCAAGGGCAAGGGCGGCTCGATGCACATGTTCAGCCGTGAGAAGGACTTTTACGGCGGCCATGGCATCGTCGGGGCGCAGGTGCCAATCGGAGCGGGTCTCGCCTTCGCAAACAAATATAACGGCACAGACCAGGTCAGCCTGACCTATCTCGGCGATGGCGCTTTGAACCAGGGCCAGGTCTACGAGACCTTCAATATGGCCGCGCTCTGGAAGCTGCCGGTTATCTTCATTATCGAGAACAACAAATACGCCATGGGTACATCGGTGACCCGGGCGGCAGCCGGTGTTTCGCTCTATCAGCGCGGCGCGGCCTACGGCATTCCGGGTGCGGAAGTGGACGGCATGGACGTTGTCGCCGTGCAGGAAGCGGCGGAGAAGGCTGTCAAGCACTGCCGTTCTGGCAAGGGTCCGTACATCCTCGAAATGAAGACCTATCGCTATCGCGGCCATTCCATGTCCGATCCGGCGAAATACCGGACCAAGGACGAGGTCAACAAGATGCGTCAGGAGCACGATCCGATCGATCAGTTGCGGGCAACGCTGCTGGAAATAGGGGTCGCGGAAGAAGAGCTGAAAGGCATTGACCGCGAAATCAAGGCGATCGTCACCGACGCCGCCGATTTTGCCCAGTCGAGCCCGGAGCCGGATCCTTCCGAACTCTTCACGGACATCCTGGTCGAAGCCTGAGTAAGCGCGCGCTGCCCGCGCAGGGTTCTGCGCGGCGCCGCGGGAGGAAAAGCGAATGAGCGTACAAATCCTGATGCCGGCCCTGTCGCCGACCATGACCGAGGGAAAGCTTGCCACCTGGATGGTCAAGGAAGGGGATAGCGTTGCCGCTGGTGACGTGATTGCCGAAATCGAAACCGACAAGGCGACCATGGAAGTGGAAGCCGTGGACGAAGGCGTCATCGGCAAGATCCTGGTTGCCGCCGGGACCGATGCCGTGGCGGTGAACACACCGATTGCCGTGTTGCTGGAAGAGGGCGAAGACGCAAGCGCCGTCGACAGCGCGCCCGCCGCGCCGGCGCCGGCTCCTGCCGCCGCCGAAGCACCCGCCGCCGAGCCTGCCCCCGCAGCTGCAGCACCGGTTGCTCCCGTCGCTGTGGTGCCGGCAAGCGACGAAGACAAATATTTCGACGAAGTGAAGACCCAGACCATCCGCGAGGCATTGCGCGATGCCATGGCCGAGGAAATGCGTAGTGACGACAAGGTTTTCGTCATGGGCGAAGAGGTCGCGGAATATCAGGGTGCCTACAAGGTGACCCAGGGCCTGCTACAGGAATTCGGTGACAAGCGGGTGATCGACACACCGATCACCGAGCATGGTTTTGCGGGGCTTGCCGTCGGTGCGGCCTTTGGCGGCCTGAAGCCTGTTGTCGAGTTCATGACATTCAACTTCGCCATGCAGGCCATCGACCACATCATCAACTCGGCAGCGAAGACGCGCTACATGTCCGGCGGCCAGATGGGGTGCCACATGGTGTTCCGCGGCCCGAACGGCGCCGCCGCACGTGTTGGCGCGCAGCACTCCCAGTGCTATGCCAGCTGGTACGCGCATTGCCCGGGCCTGAAAGTGGTCTCTCCCTATTCGGCGGCTGACGCCAAAGGGCTTCTGAAATCCGCCATCCGCGACCCGAACCCGGTGATCTTCCTTGAGAATGAAGTGCTCTACGGCCAGTCCTTCGACGTGCCGGTGAGCGAGGATTTCACGGTTCCGATCGGCAAGGCCAAGATCGTCCGCGAAGGCACGGACGTGACCATCACGGCCTTCTCCATCATGGTCGGCAAGGCACTGCAGGCTGCCGAGAAGCTGGCGGAGCAGGGCATCAGCGCCGAGGTCATCGACCTGCGCACCATTCGCCCGCTCGATACAGCAACAATTGTCGCTTCGGTGCAGAGGACCAACCGTCTCGTGACCTGCGAGGAAGGCTGGGCTGCTTGTGGCATTGGTGCCGAGATTGCCGCGCAGGTGATGGATCAGGCTTTTGATCATCTCGATGCACCGGTAGCGCGTGTCGCGGGTGAAGATGTTCCGATGCCGTACGCGGCCAATCTTGAACAACTGGCTCTGCCGCAGGTGGAGAACATCGTCGAGGCGGTAAAATCCGTCTGTTATCGCGGTTAAGGGAGAGACGAAATGGCCATATCCGTTCTGATGCCAGCCCTGTCGCCGACAATGACAGAGGGCAAGCTTGCCACCTGGCTGGTGGCCGAGGGCGACAAGATTTCCGCCGGTGACGTGATCGCTGAGATCGAAACCGACAAGGCAACCATGGAAGTCGAGGCTGTCGACGAAGGCGTTCTCGGCAAAATCATCGTTGCCGCCGGCACCGACAACGTTGCGGTCAACGCTCCTATCGCCGTGATCCTTGAAGAGGGTGAAGACGCGGGCAACGTCGATATGGACGCCGTCGCCGGTAGCGGCGGTCCCGCTCCGAAAGCGGAAGCCAAGCCCGAACCGGCTCCAGCTCCGACCGCAGCGGCTCCGGCGCCCGCCGCTCCGGCACCGAAACCCGCTCCGGCCCCTGCTGCTGCCGCGTCCGGTGACCGTGTCTTCGCCAGCCCGCTGGCCCGCCGTATGGCAGAGCAGGCCGGGCTCGACCTTGGTCAGATCGCGGGCTCTGGCCCGAATGGCCGGATCGTGAAGCACGATATCGAGGAGGCCATCGCAGGTGGGATCGGCAAGGCTGCTCCGGCAGCTGTTGCGGCCGCGCCGGCTCCGGCACCGTCTATCGGTTCCGCTCCGAGCCCGGACGTTCCGGGGCTGCCGGCCTTCGACGAAATTCCGAACACCAACATGCGCAAGGTCATCGCCAAGCGCCTGACCGAGTCCAAGCAGTTCGCCCCGCACTTCTATCTGACTGTCGATTGCGAGATCGATGCTCTGTTGAACGTGCGCAAGGAACTCAACGCCAAGCTCGACGGCGAAAAGGTCTCGGTGAACGACCTAGTCATCAAGGCGTCCGCGCAGGCTCTGAAGAAAGTACCGGCTGCCAATGCGAGCTGGACCGACGAGGCGATCCGGATCTTCAAGTCTGTCGATATTTCGGTCGCAGTTGCTATCGAGGGCGGTCTGATCACCCCGGTTATCCGAGATGCGCAGAACAAGGGTGCACTCGATATTGCCCGGGAAATGAAGGACCTCGCGTCCCGTGCCCGTGACGGCAAGCTGATGCCCGAGGAATACCAGGGCGGCACCTTCTCGATTTCCAATCTCGGCATGTTCGGGATCAAGGATTTCTGTGCCGTGATCAACCCGCCACAAGGCGCGATCCTGGCCATCGGTGCCGGAGAACAGCGTCCGGTCGTCAAGGACGGCGCGCTGGCCGTTGCCACGGTCATGAGCTGTACGCTCTCGGTCGACCACCGGGTTGTCGACGGTGCGGTCGGGGCCGAGTTCCTGGCCGCCTTCAAGAAGCTGATCGAAGATCCGCTGACCATGCTGCTCTGAGGACTCGGGCGGCGGATAGCCGCCCGTTCCATCTCAGGCGTTTCCAATATCCGGAGCCGGACAGGTCCAAGGGGCACCGGCTTCGATCCGGAGGAAGTTATGGCTGACACCCAGTTCGATATCCTAGTCATCGGCGGCGGGCCGGGCGGTTACGTGTCCGCAATCCGTGCTGCCCAGCTCGGCATGAAAACGGCGCTGGTCGAGCGCGAGCATCTTGGCGGTATCTGCCTCAACTGGGGCTGTATTCCGACCAAAGCGCTGCTGCGCTCTGCCGAAATCTTCGATCACATGAAGCATGCCGAGAGCTTCGGCCTCAGTGCCGGGAATATCGGCTTCGACCTCGACAAGGTGGTCCAGCGCTCCCGCGGGGTTGCCAAGCAGCTCAATCAGGGCGTCGGGCACCTGCTGAAGAAGAACAAGGTCACGGTCTTCATGGCGGCGGCCAAGCTCGCCGGCCCCGGTAAGGTCGAGATCGACGAGAAGGGCAAGAAGCAGACCCTTTCAGCCAAGCACATCATCCTCGCCACCGGCGCCCGTGCCCGCGATCTGCCGGGCCTCGAAGCGGACGGAAAGCTGGTCTGGAACTACAAGCACGCGCTGGTCGCGGACACCATGCCGAAGCGGCTTCTGGTTATCGGGTCCGGTGCTATTGGAATTGAATTTGCCAGCTTCTTCAATAGTCTCGGGGCTGACGTTACAGTCGTTGAGGTGATGGATCGAGTGCTCCCGGTAGAGGATGCCGAGATCTCAGGCCTGGCTCACAAGGCCTTCGAGAAGAAAGGCATGAAGATCATGACCGGGGCCACGGTGAAAGGCCTCAAGCGCGGCGCCAAGGAAGTCGTGGCGACCATCGAGATGGGTGGCAAATCCACCGAGCAGACTTTCGACCGGGTGATCTCCGCTGTCGGTATCGTCGGCAATGTCGAGGATCTCGGCCTTGAAGGCACGAAGGTGAAGGTCGACCGCACCCATGTTGTGATCGACGAGTGGTGCCGCACCGGTGAGCCGGGCGTCTATGCCATCGGCGATATCGCTGGAGCACCCTGGCTGGCCCACAAGGCGAGCCACGAAGGGGTTATTTGCATCGAGAAGATCGCCGGTCTGAAAGATGTGCATCCGCTCGACGTGAAACGCATTCCGGGCTGCACCTATTGCCAGCCTCAGGTCGCCAGTGTCGGTCTGACCGAGGCGGCCGCGAAAGCGGCAGGGTATGAGCTGAAAGTCGGCCGTTTCCCGTTCATGGGCAACGGCAAGGCGATTGCCCTTGGTGAGCCGGAAGGTCTTGTGAAAACCGTGTTCGATGCCAAGACCGGGGAGTTGCTCGGTGCGCATATGATCGGCGCGGAAGTGACCGAGCTGATCCAGGGCTACAGCGTGGCCAAAACGCTGGAGACAACAGAGGTCGATCTGATGCATACGGTGTTCCCGCATCCGACCCTGAGCGAGATGATGCACGAGTCGGTCCTTGACGCTTATGGGCGTGCGGTCCACTTCTAGAATGATTGCGGCCGCGTATCGGTCTTGCACAATGCGGGTATGACTTGATGGATCTGGATCTGAAACGGATCAAGTCACTGGAAGGCGTAACGGCTATTCTGGTGCGGAGCAGTGCGGAAAACGAGGGTGATATTTCGCAGGAGCTTGTCATCAAGGTAAACTTTCCGCTCGACGGTCCGGACAGCGGAAAGCACCGGAAGAAGGCGGACGCGGTCATCGAGATCGCCGAAGAGGTCATCTCCGCTGACGACTATTTCGACCGCGTCACGATCGAGCAGGTGCTCTGGTCGCGGGAAAGAGAGCTGCAATGAGCGAAAGCCAAGTAAAAGCGCCTCGTATCGGCGCCGCCCGCCATCCGGAAAAAGCGCATCGCCCCGATAACGAGGTCAAGCGGAAGCCGTCCTGGATCAGGGTCAAGGCGCCGACCTCGAAGGTCTATCTCGAGACCCGGCAGCTCATGCGCGACCACAAGCTGGTCACCGTGTGCGAGGAAGCGGCCTGCCCGAATATCGGCGAGTGCTGGTCCAAGAAGCACGCGACGATGATGATCCTTGGCTCGGTCTGCACCCGCGCCTGCGCCTTCTGCAACGTTGCCACGGGGCGGCCGGACAAGCTTGACCCGCATGAGCCGGACGAGGTGGCGGAAGCCGTTGCCAAGCTCGGCCTGCGCCATGTGGTCATCACCTCGGTCGACCGGGACGATCTGGACGATGGCGGGGCAGGGCATTTCGCCCAGGTGATTCGCAAGATCCGCCAGATGTCGCCGGAGACCACCATCGAAGTGCTGACGCCGGACTTCATGCGCAAGGATGGCGCACTGGAGATCGTCGTCGATGCCCGCCCGGACGTTTTCAATCACAATCTGGAAACCGTGCCGAGGCTCTATCCCTCGATCCGTCCCGGTGCCCGTTATTTCCATTCCTTGAAGATCCTCGATCGGGCGAAGGAGCTTGACCCGACGATCTTTACCAAGTCCGGCCTTATGGTTGGTTTGGGCGAAACGAAGGAAGAGATGTATCAGGTGATGGATGACATGCGCTCTGCCGATGTCGATTTCATCACCCTCGGCCAGTATCTGCAGCCGACCCCGAAACATGCGGTGGTCGACCGTTTCGCCACACCGGACGAGTTCGAGGCCTACAAGAAATCGGCTTACGGGAAGGGCTTCCTGATGGTGGCGTCATCTCCGCTCACACGCTCCTCTTATCATGCGGACGAGGATTTCGCCCGGATGCGTGCGGAGCGTGACCGGCGCCTTATCGGCGACCAGGGGAGGGTGCGTGCCGATTTGTCGCTGACAGATCTTGCTGAAATGGCAGTATCCGCGTCCAAATGACGTGATATAAGCCCATCGATGCCTACCCATGCAGAACAGCGGGTTGTTCCTTTTACCCCGGAGCAACTGTATGACCTCATCGCCGACATTCAGCGTTACCCGGAATTTCTTCCGTGGTGCGTTGGTGCGCGGATACGCAAGCGCGACGGCAGCCGGATCGTCGCGGATCTGGTGATCGGCTACAAGCTGATCCGGGAGCGTTTCACCTCGACGGTGACCCTCAGTCCTGAGCAGAACCGGATCGATGTCGAATATACCGACGGTCCGTTCAAGTATCTCAACAACCACTGGGTCTTCGAACCGCATCCCGAAGGCTGCATGATCGACTTTTATGTGGATTTCGAATTCCGCTCGAAAATGCTGCAGAAGATCATCGAGGTTTTCTTCAACGAAGCTGTCCGCCGGATGGTGGGGGCGTTCGAAGCCCGGGCGCACGAGTTGTATGGGCCTAAGTGAGGGTGAGTATGCAGGCGGCTGAAACAATTAATTAAACTAAAATAATAGTTACTTAACTGAAAAGCGGGTTTCTCATTTCGCTCCCGTTACGATCACTTGCTGCGCGATCAGTTATCGTCATCAAGTGCGCTGTTCTCACTGGTCGCGAGAATCTCTTCCCTGAAGGCGTCAATACAGTCCCGGACGATCTGTGACGGCGGAACGGCTGGAGGCCGCACAAGCAGGGTTCGGAATTCCAGCGATGGTAAGAAGGGCCGCAAGGCAACGCCTTTGCCCAGAAACGGCTCGGCACAGATCGGGTTGATGAAGCCGATCCCCATGCCCGCCTGAACCATGGCGCAGATCGTATTGGCAAAAGGCGTTTCAAGCACGGTCTTGACCCGGCTTCCGGCATTGTCCAGTACCCGCTCCAGATCCTGACGCGTCGTATCCTCAGGCGACAATGCGATGAAGTCCTGGTCGTTAAGATCTCGCGGCTCAAGGCGGGCCTTGCGGCACAGGGGGTGGCTATCCGGCAGTGCGATGGCACCGCGAAACGTGGAGAGAGTCTGTGCTTCAACGCCGGAAACGTCGATTTCGTCAGCAGCGAGCCCCAGGTCGAACTGACCGGCGGCCACGAGTTCCTTCACGGTCGAGGACATGTGCGTCTGCAGTGTGATCGATACGTCCGGATGGCGTTTGCGAAACCGGACCAGCGCGCGGGGCACTATATTCGTGCTGAGGGCCGAAAGGGTCGCAATGCGGATTTCGCCGGAGCCGAAATCACGGATACGGGCGGCAGCGCTTCTCAAGCGGGAGAGGGCGGCGAAGGATTCCTCTACCTCGCGGAAATAGAAATGGGCTTCCGCCGTAGGCACCAGACGCCGCCGGGTCCGGTGAAAAAGCGCGAAGCCGAGCTGCCGTTCCAGCTCCTGGATCGCCTTGCTGATACCGGGCTGTGAGATATGCAGCACCTCGGCGGCGCGTTGGGTCGTTCCGTTGACCATGACAGCGTGAAAGATCTCCACCTGCCTTAAATTCAAAGGATTTTTAAGCATTACATAACCAAAGTATATTAACTCGCCTTAAATATGTATTTTTTTGATAGATAGACTCCGTCTACCGTCTGGTTAGCGGCAGATGGAGTTTCCGATGAAATACCAGACAAGATGCGTTGTGACACCCGAGGTCAACGAGGCCGGGTACCGATCCTTGGCCCCAGCGGTCCATCGTGCCTCGACAATCGTTTTCAAGGACGCGGCTGACTATGCGGCGCGTAGCGAGCGTGGCCCGGATGGGTATTCCTACGGGCTCTATGGCACTCCGACCACGCGGCAGCTTGAGGCGAAGCTGAACGGGCTTGCCGGGGCGGCGAGAACGCTTCTGGTGCCGTCGGGTCAGGCTGCGAACGCGGTTGCGGCGATGGCCCTCTTGTCGGCGGGCGATCATGTGTTGATCGCGGATACCTCCTATCCCGCCATGCGCTCTCTCGCGGATGTGGATATGAAACGGTCGGGGATCGAGCCTGAATATTTCGATCCAACCTCGCTTGACGATTTGGCCGGGCGTATCCGGCCTGAAACGCGGTTGGTCTGGTGCGAGTCGCCCGGCTCCACGACGCTGGAGGTACAGGATCTTCCGGCGATTGCCGAGATAGCTCACAAAGCCGGGGCATTGGTTGGGTGCGACAATACCTGGGCAACGTCATTGGGCTGCAAGCCGATCGCTCTCGGCGTGGATATCGTGACTGAGGCGCTGACGAAATATGCGTCGGGCCATTCGGATCTGCTGATGGGGGCGATGTCCTTCGCCAGCGATGAGGTCGCGCTGGATGTGCGGGACTACATGGGGCGCATTGGGATTGGTGTCTCGCCGGATGATGCGGCTCTGGTCATGCGCGGCATGGAAACCATGGCATTGCGTTTCAATCATGCAGCCGAAGGTGCGAAGCGGCTCATCGAGCGCCTGCAAGATCATTCGGCCGTTGCTGATATCCTCTGGCCGCCGCTGGAAAGCAGCCCGGGACACGCCCTCTGGCGGCGGGATTTCACAGGCGCGGCCGGTGTGTTCACCGTGATTTTGGCCGATGGCGCATCGGATAAGCTGGATGACGCGCTCGGAGCAATGACGACCTTCGCCATCGGCGCGTCTTGGGGCGGAACGCGCAGCTTGGTCGCACCGATGTCCATCGGGCACAGCCGCAGCGTCGGAAAACTCACCGGAGAGGACCTGTTCCTGCGCTTCAGCGTCGGTCTGGAAGCTCCGGAAGATCTGGATGCCGATATCGAGGTATTCCTGTCGGTATTGGCCTAGCTGGCCGCTTCCGCACGCGCCAGCACCATCTTGAGGGCATGCAGCACCGTCTGATGCCGGACGGCGCCCCTGTCACCCTCGAAGATCCGATGTTCTGCAACGATGCTATCGGGGGTCGCGACGCCGAAATGCACGAGTCCGACAGGCTTTTCAGCGGACCCGCCACCGGGGCCGGCAACGCCGGTAACGGCGACGGTCACTGTTGCTTCCGAATTGGCAAGAGCCCCCAATGCCATGGCGCGAGCGGTCTGTTCCGAAACGGCGCCATGCGCCGCCAAGGTTTCGGCAGGAACGCCCAGCATTTGCATTTTGGCTTCGTTCGAATAGGTGACGAAGCCCCTGTCCACGACATCGGACGATCCGGCAATCTCGGTCAGCGCACCGACGATCAGGCCGCCTGTACAGCTTTCCGCGGTCGCCGCTTTCCAGCCGAGAGTCCGGCAGCGTTCCAGAACCGATGTCGACAGGTTGCAGATCTCTTCGTCGAAATTATCCATATGCGGGCCCCGATCAGAGGAAATGCTGGGCGGCGAGAACGACCAGTGCCGCGTAAATCCCGGCGAACAGGTCGTCCAACATGATACCGGGCGAGCCAGTCAGATTCTTGTCAGCCCAGCCGGCGGGAAAGGGTTTCGTGATGTCGAGGATTCGAAAGGCGGCGAATCCGATGGCGAAGCTGACCGGATCGAGAGCGGCTGGCAGCAGTGCGATCCATTGCCCGGCCACTTCGTCGATAACGACGGAACCGGGATCTTCATACCCAAGGGACTCGGCATAGCGACCGGCAGACCAGAATCCGACGAGTGTCACGACGACGGACGCCGCCAGCAGTAGTTGCCAGCCGCCGAGCCAGAGGAAGAGCCAGGCGAAGGGAAGGGCCGCGAGGGAGCCCCAGGTACCCGGCGCGAAAGGCGCATGCCCGCTCCAGAAGAAAGTCGCTGCAAGCCGTACCGGGTGAAACAGGGGGAGCGGCCGAGCCAAGGTCATTGGTCGATCTCCGCCGGCAGCAGCACCGTTGCCGCGGCCTGCGCGGCTATACCTTCGCCACGCCCGGTAAAGCCGAGTTTTTCCGATGTGGTCGCTTTGACGCTGATCCTGTTTTCCGGCAGCTCCACGATTTCTGCGATCCTTCGGCGCATGGCCGGACGATGCGGGCCGATTTTGGGCTGCTCGCAGATCAGGGTGACGTCGATATGGGTGATGCGTCCGCCCTTTTTCAGCACGAGATCGCGGGCATGCATGAGGAACTGGTCTGAGGCCGCGCCTTTCCATTGCGGATCGCTCGGCGGGAAATGGCTGCCTATATCGCCATCAGCAATGGCGCCGAGTAGGGCGTCTGTGATGGCGTGCAGACCGACATCGGCGTCGGAATGGCCGATCAGCGTGCGGTCATGTGCGATTGAGATGCCGCAGAGTGTGATGGCATCGCCGGGTCCGAGCCGGTGAACGTCGAACCCCGTGCCAACGCGCGGCTCCATCTGTGACGCCATCATGCTTTCGGCCCGCATCAGGTCGGCCTCCGTGGTGATCTTGAAAAGGGATTCGGCGCCTTCGACAAGACGCACTTCCAGGCCGCGCGCTTCAAGGAGCGCGGCGTCATCCGTCGTATGGGATGACGCTGCCTCGTGGGCATGGAGCAGGGGCTGGTAATGGAAACCCTGCGGTGTCTGCGCACGGAAGAGGGTGCTTCGGTCCAACGTGCCAGTAATCGGCGCATCGAGCCCCGCCGCCTGTTTCAGTGTGTCAGGCACGGGCAGGGCCGGGATGGCGCCGGGCGCCTGCACTAGTGCTTCCAGAACCCTGTCTATCACGGCAGTCTGAACGAATGGCCGAGCGGCATCGTGGATAAGCACCAGGTCCGGTGCCTCATCGGTCAACGCGCGGAGACCGTTCAAGACAGATTGGCTGCGCTCTGCTCCACCCTCGACCGGCGGCGGAAGGTCAAATCCTGCCACGGCTTGTTCGTAGAGATCACGATGATTCGGGTCGATAACCATGCGGATGGTTCCGATCGCCGGATGCGCGCGGAAGCGCAGCACTGCATGGCGTAGGACAGGCATTCCGCCGACCTTCAGGTACTGCTTGGGAGTTTCGCTGCCGAGCCGGGTACCACGCCCAGCGGCGACGATCAGGAGAGCGGTCTTTGACCGGGGCACAAATCACCTCAATTTGCTCTGGCACTTCGGAGCGCCGCGCATGATATAGTGAGGTTATGCCAATGTCTTTGCTCTTGAATATGTCGGCCTTGCTGGCCCTGGTTCCGGTCGGTCTGTTCTCGCTTCGCTCGCCGCAGCGGACAGGCGGTCTTTTCTGGTGCCTGCTTTCCGTGGCTGCCGCCGGACCATTGCTATTCGTGGTCGTGTCTGTCGGCACGGCATGGCGCTCGGATCTTGCAATGGCGCTCTGGCTGGCTGTTTGCGCCAGCCTGCTGATTTATCTGCCGCTCTGCTGGCTCCGGCCGGAAGCGCGCGGGCTGACCGTTCTGCTGGTGCCGTATCTTTTCCTGCTGACGCTTATCGCGACAATCGCCGGTGCGGCGCCGCATGTCGTGCTGAACGAAGGGCTGCCGGGCACCTGGTTTTCTGCTCATATCGCCGTGGCATTGGCCACCTATGCCCTGCTGACGCTGGCGGCGATCACGGGACTGGCGATTTTTGTCAAGGAACGTGCTCTCAAGCTGAAGCGGAGCGCGTCGGGGATCGCGCCAGCCCTGCCTTCCGTTGCGGATTCCGAAAAGCTGCAAAGTCAGCTTCTAGGGGCTGCGGTGATCGTTCTGCTCTGCGGTCTGGCAACCGGGGCGGCGCTACAGAACTATCTCACAGGTCACGTGCTGGAGTTTGACCACAAGACTGTATTGTCGCTTGTTACACTCGCCATTCTGGCCGTTCTCTGGCTCGTAAACAGCCGGTTCGGCATGCGCGGCCGCACAGTGTCGCGTCTGGTGCTCATTGCCTATCTTCTGCTGACACTGGCCTATCCCGGCGTCAAGTTCGTGGCGGAAGTCTTGAGTTAATCAAAGCCGGTTCGAGCGTCATTTTATCGACATACAAAAAATACCATTTTGACAATTTTGCGTGCAGTTGCTTAATTCGTGGGCAATGAAGCACGGGTGCATAGTTTATGACCATCAAGATCGGCTCAACGGCTCTCGACAGCCCGGTGTTCCTCGCTCCCATGTCCGGGGTGACGGATAGGCCGTTCCGCCGCCTGGTGCGGGAATTCGGCTGTGGGCTGGTGGTTTCCGAGATGATTGCCAGCGCTGCCGTTCTGCGCGATGTGCGCGAGGAAATGTTCAAAATCCCGGATGACATGGATGCAGAGCGCCCGCTGGCGGTGCAGCTTGCGGGCTGGGATCCGGAGGTCATGGCGGAAGCGGCAAAAATCAATGTCGATCGCGGAGCCGAGATCATCGATATCAATATGGGATGCCCAGCAAAAAAGGTGGTCAACAAGCTCGCCGGCTCTGCGTTGATGCGTGACGAGACTCTGGCGGGCCAAATCATGGAGGCGGTCGTCAAGGCCGTGCCGGTTCCGGTAACACTGAAAATGCGCACGGGCTGGGATGACAGCGACCGGAACGCGCCGCGTCTTGCCCGGATTGCGGAAGAGGCCGGCATCCAACTTTTGACAGTCCACGGCCGGACCCGATGCCAGATGTATAACGGACATGCGGACTGGGGCTTTATCCGTGAGGTCAAGAGCGCGGTCTCTCTGCCCGTTGTGGCCAATGGCGATATCACGACGCTGGATGACGTCGATACATGCCTGGCTCAGTCGGGCGCGGATGGGGTGATGATCGGACGCGGTGCCTATGGCCAGCCTTGGTTCCCCGCCCAGGTGGCGGCACACATAGCCGGCCGACCGGTTCCGGCGGATCCTTCCTTTGTGGAACGCGGGCAGATAATGCGCCGCCATGTCGATGATATGTTGTCGCACTATGGTGCCGCGCTTGGCCTCAGGATGGCCCGGAAACATATCGGCTGGTATGCCAACGGCATTCCCGGATCGGCCGATTTCCGGAAGACAGTCAACAACACCATGGACCGTCAGGTCGTCGAGGATGCGATTTTGGGCTTCTTCCGTGACGGGGCCGAACAAGAACGGCGGGCAGCATGAGCATGACCGTTGAAACGGCTGCAATGTCGGCGTCTGTAACGCTTGATCCGGCCAGCGTACTGCACGCGGTCCCGACGCCGGTGATCGGTCTCGATGAGAGCGACCGCATCGTCTATGTGAACATGGCGGCCGAGCATTTCCTGCAGGGCAGCGCCTCGGTTCTGCAAGGCACGAAGCTTTCGGATCTGATGCCATTCGACAGCCCGGTTTTCAGCATGATCGGTCAGTCCCGGCGGCAATCCTCGGTTCTGTTCGACTACGACCTGATCCTCGAAGGCCCACGTATAGGCTCGCACATCGTCAGCGTGCAGGTCTCCCCGGTAACCGACCGGGCTGGGGCTGTCATCGTGTCACTGCAGATGCGCTCCATCGCCAATCAGCTCTATCGGCAGTTCAATTTCAAGGGTGCGGCCCGTTCCGTGACGGCCATGGCAGCGATGCTGGCGCATGAGGTGAAGAACCCGCTGTCCGGTATCAAGGGCGCCGCGCAGTTGTTGGAACAGAACGCGGTCGAGGCCGACCTGCCGTTGACCAAGCTGATTTGCGACGAGACGGACAGGATTTGCAGCCTGGTCGACCGTATGGAGGTGTTCTCTGACGACCGTCCGATCGAGCGCAGTCCGGTCAATATTCACGAAGTGCTGGATCACTGCCAGCGTATTGCGGAAACCGGCTTTGGCAGCCGGGTGAAGTACCATGAGCGGTATGATCCATCCTTGCCGCCGGTTCTGGGCAACCGGGATATCCTGGTTCAGATCTTCCTCAATCTGCTGAAGAATGCGTCGGAAGCCCTTGATGACATGGATGGGGACGGAGAAATTCATCTGTCGACCGCCTACCGCCATGGCATGCGGATTTCCGTGCCGGGCTCTTCGCAGAGGGTGAATCTTCCGCTTCAAGTGACGATCCGGGACAATGGACCCGGCATTCCCGAGGATATGAAGGCGACGATCTTCGATCCTTTCGTGACATCAAAACGCAACGGGTCCGGGCTCGGACTTGCCTTCGTGGCCAAGGCGGTCGCGGATCATGGCGGCGTGATCGAGGTAGATTCTGTGCCGAGGCGCACTGAGTTCAGAATCTCGCTTCCTATCGCCGATATTTCACAGGCCTCTATACGGGCATGACAATGGACAATGCTTCTATCCTGATCGCCGATGATGATCAGGCGATCCGTACTGTATTGACCCAGGCCCTGACCCGGATTGGCATGGATGTTCGCTCGACGGGCAATGCGGCCACGCTATGGCAGTGGGTCGAGCGTGGAGAAGGGGATCTGGTGATCACCGATGTGGTAATGCCGGACGAGAATGGTCTCGATCTTCTGACCCGCATCCGCAAGGTTCGCCCGGATTTGCGTGTGATCGTCATGAGCGCCCAGAACACCTTGCTGACCGCGGTCAAGGCGAGCGAGCGCGGGGCGTTTGAATATCTGCCGAAACCCTTCGATCTGGCCGAACTGGTGCAGGTCGTGCGCAAGGCATTGATGGCGCGCTCAGAGAGTCGCGTGCCGAAGCAGGCGGAGATTTCCGAAGAGGAGTTGCCACTGATCGGCCGTTCCTCGGCCATGCAGGAAATTTACCGGGTTCTGGCCCGCTTGATGGCAACGGACCTGACTGTAATGATCGCCGGCGAGTCGGGAACCGGCAAGGAGCTGGTCGCTCGCGCGCTGCATGATTACGGCAAGCGCCGTGACGGTCCGTTCGTTGCCGTAAACATGGCGGCGATCCCGCGGGAGCTGATAGAAAGCGAGCTGTTCGGGCACGAGAAGGGCGCCTTTACCGGTGCGACTGCCCGGTCCAGCGGCCGTTTTGAGCAGGCTCGTGGCGGGACTCTTTTCCTGGATGAAATCGGCGATATGCCGATCGAGGCGCAGACCCGACTGTTGCGCGTTCTGCAAGAGGGTGAATACACCAGCGTTGGCGGTCGCTCGGCAATCCAGGTGGATGTCCGCATCGTGGCCGCTACGCACCGTGATTTGCGGCAGCTCATCCGTCAGGGCATGTTCCGCGAGGATCTGTTTTACAGACTTAACGTTGTTCCCATCCGCCTGCCCCCGCTGCGTGAGCGCAAGGAAGATATTCCCGATCTCGTCCGGCATTTCCTGGCGCTGGCCCAGAAGGAAGGGCTGCCGGAAAAAAGCATCGACGGCGCCGCCATGCAGCGCCTGACGGCCTATAACTGGCCGGGTAACATTCGCGAGCTGGAAAATCTGGTGAAGCGTCTGGTCGCCCTCTATTCGGAAGAGGTGATTGGCTCTGCGGCCATTGAAGAAGAACTGCTGGACAGTCCTGCGGCTGCGGACGAGGAAGCCTCCGACAAAAGCGAGAATCTTTCCGATGCGGTCGAACGACACTTGCGGGCCTATTTCGCAGCTCATGGCGACAATTTGCCGCCGGCCGGTCTGCACGACCGTATCCTGCGGGAGGTTGAACGCCCTCTGATCATGCTGTCTCTCGATGCGACCAAGGGAAATCAGCTGAAAGCCGCCTCAATGCTTGGTCTCAACCGCAATACTCTGCGAAAGAAGATCCGGGACCTTGGAATACCCGTTGTCCGCGGTGCGCGTTAAAGTCCAGCGCGCGGGTTAAGGAGAGCTGATCGGAAGCGTGCGTGCGAAGGCCGGTTAGGCTAGAAGTAATTTCGCGATCTGTCCTTTATTAGGTGAGACATGCCGGCGGAAGCAGGTACAGACGCCCATTCTTCAGATGTGGTCCCGCCGCAATCTGAAAACCGACTCGGAAGCTATACGCGACGGTTCCGTATCTGGGCCCAGAGGGTCGGGTTCGAGCGCAAGGCTGCCTATGTTCTGGCGGCGCTCGCCATCATGGCCGGGCTGGGAACATATGCGGCTTTTACCCGTGCCGGGCCCGCCGGGCCGGACCCTGATGTTGTCCTGGGAATCCTGTACCTCGATTTTTCCCTGCTTCTATTGCTCGGCGTTCTTGTCGCCTACCGGTTGGCGCGTCTCTGGGTAGAGCGTCGTCGGGGGCTCGCGGGATCGCGGTTGCATGTTCGCCTCGTGGCCATGTTCTCCGTGCTGACCGTAGCCCCGACGATCCTGGTTTCGGTTTTCTCCCTGGTGATGTTCGATTTCGGTATCCGCTCCTGGTTCAGCGAGCGTGTCTCGACGGCTGTCACGGGCTCTGTCGCCGTAGCGGAGCGCTATCTGGAGGAACACCGGCAGGTGATCCGCGGCGATGTTCTGGCGATGGCGAACGATATCAATCGGGAAGCGCCGTTTCTGGTCAACAATTCGGCTCGCTTCTCCCAGGTTCTGCGAGCGCAGGCTGCTCTTCGTAATCTGACGGAAGCGGTTGCCTTTGACAGCACGGGAAGGGTCCTTGCCCGGACGAACCTCGCGCTTTCGTTCGATTATGAACCGCTTCCAGAAGAGGCGATGACCAAGGCCAGGCTCGGCGATGTGGTCGTTCTGACCACCGATGCGGATGATCGGATTCGCGCTTTTGTCCGGCTCGACAGGTTCGTGGACGCCTATCTGTTTGTTGGCCGTTTCGTGGATTCTGAGATCCTCACCTATATCGAGCGGACGAAGGAAGCCGTCGAGCAATTTACCGAACTGGAGGGGCGCCGGCTGGATATCCAGGTTTCCTTCATCATGATCTTCGCCATGGTGGCTCTGCTGCTGTTGCTGGCCGCAGTCTGGATCGGCCTCAATCTTGCCACCTGGTTGGTGCAGCCAATCAGTGACCTGATCGGCGCCGCCGAGCGGATCAGTTCAGGCGATCTGACTGCCCGGGTGACCGGGCCGGTCGAAGCCGACGAAATGGGACTTCTCGCCAGGGCCTTTAACCGAATGACACGGCAGCTGGAAATGCAGCGCAGTGAGCTGATGAGTGCGAACCGTCAGGTTGATGCGCGGCGCCGGTTCACCGAGGCCGTACTTGGCGGCGTGTCCGCTGGTGTGATTGGCCTCGACGCGGATGCCCGGATCAATTTGCCGAATAAGTCGGCAGCGAGTCTGCTTGGCGTGACGATCGAATCCCTCGTCGGACGGATGCTGTCCGAACAGATCCCGGAAATGACCGAACTGCTGGAGCAGGCTCGGCACAACCCCTATCGGCAATCGGAAAAGCAGATCGAGCTAGACAGGGAAGCTGGCAAGATCACGCTTTTGGCGCGGATCAAGGCGGAGATCGCGGACGGCCGAGTCTCGGGTTACGTTCTGACTTTCGATGATATTTCAGCGCTTCTGTCGGCGCAGCGGATGGCTGCCTGGGCGGATGTCGCGCGCCGGATAGCGCACGAAATCAAAAATCCGCTGACCCCGATTCAGCTATCTGCGGAACGCCTTAAACGTAAATATTTGAATCAGATAAGCGACGATCCTGAGACTTTTGTTGAATGTACAAGCACGATCGTTCGACAAGTTGGCGATATCGGACGCATGGTCGATGAATTCTCGGCCTTTGCGCGGATGCCCGCCCCGGTGATGCGGAAAGAAAACCTGATCCAGCTGATTCGCGAACAAGTGGTTCTTCAGAAATCGGCGCAGTCCGGCATCGCATTTGATTTCGACGGAGATCAGGAAGCGGTTGAGCTGGAATGCGATCAGCGGCAGATCAGACAGGTTCTGACGAACTTGTTGCAGAACGCGATTGACGCAATCGATGCAGTCAATCCGGTCGGAGCCGACGGGAAGCGGCCATCGGGGCAGCGGATCTCTGTTGCAATAACCCATGAGGATCGACGGATTGTCATAGATGTTGAGGATACTGGGCGAGGGCTCCCGGAGGTAGACCGTGACCGTCTTACGGAGCCCTATATTACCACCCGGGAAAAAGGCACAGGGCTTGGACTGGCAATTGTGAAGAGAATCATGGAAGATCATGGAGGCTCGATTTTACTTATGGATCGCGAAGGCGGGGGGACAAGGGTCCGTCTGGTCTTCGGATCGAACATCGAGGTACCTCTGGATGAGGCGACATCGGACTCGCACGAAAATGACTCTGGGCTGAGCCGTCATGGCGTATGATATTCTCATCGTAGATGATGAGGCCGATATCCGGTCTCTGCTCGCCGGCATCCTTGAGGATGAAGGCTACGACACGCGACAGGCGCGCAATAGCGACGAGGCTCTGGAAGCTGTCGATACCCGCCGCCCTGACCTCGTTATTCTCGATATCTGGCTGGAGAACAGCACGCTTGACGGTCTCCGGATTCTGGAGCGGTTGAGCGCGGAACATCCGGATGTCCCGGTGATCATGATCAGTGGTCACGGCACCATCGAGACTGCGGTTTCTGCAATCAAGATCGGTGCCTACGATTTCATCGAAAAACCTTTCGAGACCGAGCGTCTCTTGCTGCAGGTCGGCAGGGGGCTGGAGGCGGTGCAGCTCCGGCGTGAGAACGCGGAGCTCCGGGCCCGGTCCGATACGGATGACAGGCTGGTTGGGGAGTCCGCGGGGGTTGCCCAGGTAGCGCAGGCCGTGGAGAAGGTGGCTCCGACGAACAGCCGGGTGCTGATCACCGGACCGGCGGGTGTCGGCAAGGAAGTCGTCGCCCGCATGATCCATACGAATTCGACCCGTGCGAACGGACCGTTTACGGTGCTGAACTGCGCGACACTAAGCCCGGAACGGCTTGAGATAGAGCTTTTCGGAGCGGAACGTCGGGACGGTGACGCAGATGATACGGGCCGCACTGTGGGCATGCTGGAGCAGGCCCACAAAGGCACGCTATTCCTTGACGAAGTAGCGGACATGCCGAAAGAGACCCAGGGCAAGATTGTCCGGGTTCTGCAGGAGCAACGTTTCCGGCGCGTTGGTGGAGAGCGGGAGATTTCGGTCGATGTCCGGGTGGTCGCCTCGACCAACAGGGATCTCCAGCAAGAGATTTCGACAGGCCGTTTCCGTGAAGATCTTTATTACCGTCTTAATGTGGTGCCGATCGTTGTGCCGGCACTTTCCGAGCGCCGCGAAGATATCCCGCTGCTCTGCAATCATTTCATCGAGCGCTCCGCGCGCAGTTCCGGCATGTCGCACCGAATTCTTGGCGAAGATGCTATCGCCGCGCTGCAATCCTACGACTGGCCGGGCAATGTGCGTCAACTCCGCAACGTGATAGACTGGTTGCTGATTATGGCGCCGGGGGCGGCGAGTGAGCCGGTGAAGGCTGATATGCTGCCGCCGGAAATCGGGTCTTCCGCACCGATCAGCCTCAATTTCGACAAGGGGGTCGAAATCATGGGGATGCCACTGCGTGAGGCCCGCGAAATGTTTGAGCGGGAATATCTGCTGGCCCAAGTAAACCGGTTCGGAGGGAATATCTCCCGGACAGCCAGTTTTGTCGGTATGGAGCGATCTGCTCTGCATCGTAAATTGAAGTCGCTCGGCGTCAGCGCCGAACGCTCTGCGTAAACACCCTCTTCAGGACGGGATCACGGCATGAAAGTCGTCATCTGCGGGGCCGGCCAAGTCGGCACCAGCATCGCTCAGCACCTCGCGGGCGAGAATAATGACGTGACGGTCATCGACCAGGACGCTGCCCTGGTTCGAAAAATCACGGAAACCCTCGACGTACGTGGTGTGCACGGGTTGGCATCGCTGCCGTCCATTCTCGAGGGAGCGGGGACCCGGGACGCTGACATGCTGATCGCGGTCACCTATTCCGACGAGGTCAATATGGTGGCTTGCCAGATCGCGCACTCTCTTTTCAATGTGCCGTCACGGATCGCGCGGATACGCCAGCAGGACTATTTGCAGCCGATCTGGGCGGATCTGTTCAGCCGCGAGAACATGCCGATCGACCACATCATTTCGCCGGAGCGCGAGGTGGCGAAGGCAATCGGGCGGCGGCTTCAAGTGCCGGGTGCGTTCGATGTGCTGCCAATGGCCGATGGGATGGTCAGGGTCGTCGGCGTGCGGTGTGACGAGGAATGCCCGATCGTCAACACGCCGTTGCGCCAGCTCACCAGCCTGTTTTCCGATCTCAGTATTGTTGTTGTCGGCATTATCAGGGATGACCGGGGCATCGTGCCGAAACCGGACGATCACATGCTGCCAGGCGACGATGTATATTTCGTCTGCGATGTCGATCATCTGTCCCGCGCCATGGCAGCCTTCGGCCATGAAGAGGAAGAAGGCCGAAGCGTTATCATTGCCGGCGGAGGCAATATCGGCCTGATGCTCGCCGAAGAGATCGAATCCAAACATTCCGGCGTCAGCGTCAAGATCATCGAATATGATCGGGAGCGAGCCAAGCTCGTCGCGCAGACCCTGGAACATACCATGGTGCTGAACGGGGACGCGCTGGATACGGAAGTTCTCGAGGAGGCAAACGTCTCCAAGACGGAAACCTTCGTTGCCGTCTCCAACGACGATGAAGTGAACATCATCGGCTCTCTTTTGGCCAAGAGGGCCGGGGCGGACCGGACCGTGGCCCTTATCAACAAGGGCACCTACGCGTCGCTGATCTCGACCCTTGGTGTTGATGCTGTGGTGAACCCGCGGGCGATCACGGTCTCGACAATCTTGCAGCATGTCCGCCGCGGCAGAATTCGCGGTGTCTATTCCCTGCGCGCCGATTTCGGCGAGGTGATCGAAGCCGAGGCCTTGGAAACATCGTCGCTCGTCGGTCACCCTCTGCGCGATGCGAAGCTGCCGTCGGGTGTCATCATCGGAGCGATTTATCGCGAGGACACGGTGCTGGTACCGCGCGGTGATACGGTGATCCAAGCCAAGGACCGGGTGATCCTGTTCGCTACCTACGAGGTTGTTAAAAAGGTAGAGAAGCTGTTTGCCGTCCGGCTGGACTTCTTCTAGGCCCATGGCGTGACCGGCATGTTGAAACCAGGCGCGATCCTTTTCGATTGGGACAGCACGCTCGTCGATAACTGGCCGGGCGTGACGGTCGCCATGAATGCGGCGCTGACTGCGTTTGAGCTGAAAGCTTGGACGGAGGCGGAAATGCGTGCGCGAGCCAAGCGCTCGATGCGAGAGAATTTCCCTAAGATTTTCGGTCCCGATTGGGAAAAAGCCCGCGACATTTTTTATGCCACATTCGAGGAACGGCATCTTGAAGGACTGCGTGCGTTGCCTGGCGCGGAAGAACTGCTGATGGAGCTTCGGGCCCACTCGATTCTGCTCGGGGTGGTGAGTAACAAGAACGGGGATTTTCTCCGGGCTGAAGCGGAAAGCCTCGGCTGGGCGGAGTATTTTCATCGGATTGTTGGTGCCACGGATGCGCCGCAGGACAAGCCCGCCCGTGATCCGGTCGATCTTGTGCTCGCGGAATCGGGACATGAGCCGGGCGACGGGGTGTGGTTCGTCGGTGACTCACTGGTGGATTTGCAGTGCGGCCTGGCCAGTGGCTGTGTCCCTGTTCTTGTCGGGGACGACCCGATTTCCGAGGCGGATTTGCTAAAATGGCCTCCCGCATTTCATTTTGCTGATTGTCACGCAATGCGGCGGACGCTGACCGATTGAGTCACAGGGAAAAATAGTTATATAAAGGAGGTGCTCATTTCGCATTTGCGAGATGAGGGCGGTGCCCAGGCTTTTTTGGTACGCGCTGAAACGAAACGAACAAAAGGTCCGTGCAATGGCCAACGAAAAGAATCAAAACGTTCAGGAAGTGTTCCTTAACGCGATCCGGAAGAACAAGACTGCGGTTACGATTTTTCTCATCAACGGCGTGAAACTGCAGGGCATCGTCACGTGGTTTGACAATTTCTCCCTGCTTTTGCGACGTGATGCTCACTCGCAGTTGGTCTACAAGCACGCGATCTCGACCATCATGCCGTCTCAGCCTGTTCAGTTGTTTGAACCGTCGCGAGAAGAAGAAGAAGCCTCTTGATCCTGAAAGACCGGGGCGTGCATGGGGAATAGCACGCCGGACGCGAGCAGCGGTCGGGCTCTCGTCGTCCACCCTTTCGAAAAGCAGAGAGCGGGTGAGCCCGCAGCCATGCGAGACCCTGAGGGGCGTCTTGCTGAAGCTGTAGGGCTTACGGCTGCCATCGACCTCGACGTGGTGCATGCCGAGACCGTTTCGCTGTCCAGAGTCCGGCCCGCGACGTTCCTCGGCGGCGGGGCCGTGGAACGGTTGGCCGGGACGGTCAAGGGGCTGGAGGTCGATGTTGTTATCGTCGACGCTTCGCTTTCTCCGGTTCAGCAGCGTAACCTTGAAAAAGAGCTCGAATGTAAGGTCATTGACCGGACGGCTCTGATTCTCGAGATTTTCGGTGCAAGGGCTCGAACCCATGAAGGCCGTCTTCAGGTTGAGCTGGCGGCTCTGACCTTCCAGCGCAGCCGGCTGGTCCGATCCTGGACGCACCTTGAGCGCCAGCGCGGCGGCTTTGGCTTCGTCGGCGGGCCTGGCGAAAGTCAGCTCGAAATTGACAGACGCCTGATCCTCGATCGTATCTCCCGGATTCGAAATGAGCTGGAGGATGTGAAGCGGACGCGGGAACTGCATCGCGAATCACGGCGCAAGGTGCCGTATCCGATCGTCGCGCTTGTCGGCTATACCAACGCCGGAAAATCGACACTTTTCAATCGGCTGACCGAATCCGAAGTGTTTGCCAAGGATCTGCTCTTCGCCACGCTGGACCCGACCATGCGCCGGGTGGAGCTGCCGTCGGGGCGGACAATCATTCTCTCCGATACGGTCGGGTTTATTTCTGACCTGCCGACACATCTGGTCGCCGCTTTCCGCGCCACGCTGGAGGAAGTTCTCGAGGCGGATATTCTGCTGCATGTCCGGGATTTCTCTCACCCGGATAGCGATGCACAGAAGGATGATGTGCTGTCTGTCCTACGGGATCTGGGGCTTGATGAGCAGAAACTCGAAGACCAGATGATCGAGGTTCTCAACAAGATCGACCTGATGGACGATCCGGCCAGCATCGATATTACTACCGAAAAAGGCAGACGGATCGCCGTTTCCGCGCTTACAGGTGCTGGTTGCGAAAACGTTCTCGCCTTGCTTGACGAGATGCTCGGTGCGAATGACGTCACCCGGACCTTTGATCTGGATTTCGCCGATGGGGCCGCGCTTGCATGGCTATACGAGCACGGTCGGGTAATCGAGCGCGAGGATCGGGAAACCGATATTCATGTGAAGGTACTTCTGGCACCCGTGGACGCGGAACGTTTCGATGCAAGGTTCAGTGTCTAAACAGGATATGCTTTAAGTGTATATTGTCACTATGAGAAAGAGGTCTTCGGGGGTAACCCTGTAGACCTGTCCCGCATCATTCGGATGCACTATATCAAAGGATCGTATGATCAGTTTTCCAGATCCCGCTGCTGTCATCGACATTATGCGCGAAACGGCCGAAGCCGTTATTCTTCCTCGCTTCAAGTCCCTCGAATCTGGAGATATTCAGGAGAAGACCGGACCTGAAGATCTGGTGACCATCGCCGATATTGAGTCCGAGCGGCGGATGACGCCGATACTTCGGGATCTTCTGCCCGGCTCAAGCGTGGTCGGTGAAGAAGCGGTAGCAGCCGATACCGCGGTCCTGGATAACCTCACTGCGGACGCTCCGGCCTGGATTATAGACCCAGTGGATGGGACCAGGAACTTCACCAAGGGTAACTCCAAGTTTTGCGTCATGGTCGGCCTGGTGCACAAGCGTCAGCCGGTGCTGGGGTTTATCCTCGATCCGCTTGGTGAGCGTTGCGCTTTCGCCGTTCGCGGTGAGGGGGCTTGGATGTGTGGATATGACGGCAAGGAAGAGCGCCTTTCTGTTCTTGCTCCAAGCCCGACAAGCAAGATGCGTGGCGCCCTCAATTTCCGATTTCTGCCGTCGCCTCTGAAAGAGGAGATGAAGGAGCGGGCGAAAACCGAAGTGGGAGATCACTTCCGCTTTGGCTGTGCCGGTCACGAATATCTAAGTTTGCTGACCGGCGAGGCGCATTTTGCCATGCATCCGAAGAACATGCCGTGGGATCATGTGGCAGGCTCGCTCATGCACCAGGAAGCGGGCGGTTTTCACGCCCGCTTCAACAAGCGTCCCTATTATCCGGACCAGCTCGATGGTGGATTGCTGATGGCTCCTGACGAAGCGTCCTGGGACGACCTCAGGGAAAAGCTCTGGCCGTAACGGGAGGAGAGGCTCAGGCCGCGCGCCCGTAGGAAAGCCCGAGACCTTCTTCCAGACCCAGCATCAGGTTCATGTTCTGAACCGCCGCGCCCGAAGCTCCCTTGCCGAGATTGTCGAGCGTCGCCGCCAGCACGCATTGTCCGTTCTTCTCGTTTGCGAAAACGTAGAAGCGGATCGTGTTGGTATCGTTCTGCTCTTCCGGATCAAGGCGGGGAAGCGAGGCGGACTCGTCCAGCGGCGCGACTTCCGTGAAGAGATGCCCACTATAGTGATCGCTGAGACACTGATGGATGCGGGCCGCGCCGACGCCGCCCTTGAGAGCCCAGAGATGCAGCGGTACGTACACAGCCATCCCCTTGTAGTAGCGCCCAACGCTCGGCTGGAATATCGGAGCGTGCTCCAGCATCGAATATTGCTGCATTTCCGGCAGGTGCTTGTGCTGCAGGTTGAGCCCGTAGGCGAACACGTTAGCGGAAACATGATCCGCAGCGGCTGTGTCTTCCATGGACTGGATCAGCGCTTTGCCGCCGCCGGAATAGCCTGAGATGGCATTGACCGTGACCGGATAGTCGGCCGGCAGAAGGGAATTCTCCACCAGCGGACGGATCAGGCCGATGGCTCCGGTCGGATAGCAACCTGGATTGCTGACAAAGCGCGCATGGCGCACAGCCTCTTCCTGTCCGGCGCTCAGTTCGGGAAACCCGTAGACCCAGTCATTATCGACGCGGTGCGCAGTCGAGGCGTCAATGACCTTGGCATCCGGGTTTTCGATCAGAGACACAGCCTCAATGGCTGCCGCATCCGGCAGGCAGAGGATGGAGAGATCCGCTTCGTTCAGCGCACGGCGTCGGGCTTCGGTATCCTTGCGTTCTTCCGCGCCCAAGCTGATCAGGGAGACATCGTCCCGTCCCGTCAGTCGTTCGCGGATCTGCAGGCCTGTGGTCCCGGCTTCACCGTCGATGAAAATGCTTACCGCCATGGCGGATCTCCTCAATGCGTGGCCCAGTTGCCGCGCTTACGTCCGTAGAATATTGAAAGGCGTGAAGGCTTGGCAACCGGCATGATTTTAATCCGGTTGTTATTCACTTTCGTGAGGCGCGATGGGGGCTGGCGTATCGCTCCAGTGATGACCCTCGGCTTTCAACGGATCGTCATCCTCACTCGATACTGGTCACGTTTTGTCGAACCGTTTCGCGCGTTGCCAGAGTGCTTCTAGCTCGTCGAGTTCGGCCTGTTCCGGGAAGCGCCCTGTCTCTTCCTCAAGCATGGACTCAACGGCACGAAATCGAGTTTCGAATTTCCGGTTGCAGCGCCGGAGCGCGCTCTCCGGGTCAATGTCGAGTTTGCGTGCGAGATTGACGCACACGAATAGCAGATCGCCTATCTCGTCCTCGATCCTCTCCGGATCACGCTCTTTCGCATCGCCCTTAAGCTCGGCCCGGACTTCCGCGATCTCTTCTTCCAGCTTGTGGAAGACCTGATCCACCTCCGGCCAGTCGAACCCGACGCGGCCGGCGCGTTTCTGCAGTTTCACGGCGCGCATCAGGGCAGGGAAGGCTGATGATACACCGTCGAGGGCGCTCTGCCTGACGTCGCTTTCCGCCGCCTTGCGCGCCCGCTCCTGGGCTTTCTGAGCCTCCCAGTTCAGGGTCTGTGTTTCGGCATCGGCAACATTGTCCGGACCGAAAACATGCGGGTGCCGCCGGATCATCTTTTCCGTAATGGCGTGGGCCACGCTGTCGAAGTCGAAATGCCCGGCCTCTTGGCCAATCTGGGTGTGATACATGACCTGAAGCAGAAGATCGCCGAGCTCTTCCTCCAGATGAGGCATGTCTCCCTCGGTGATCGCGTCGGCCACCTCATAGGCTTCCTCGATCGTGTAGGGTGCTATCGTCTCGAAACTCTGTTCGATATCCCAGGGACACCCGCCATCCGGATCGCGCAGGCTTGCCATGACTTGCCGGAGCCGCTCAATCGGCGGCAGGTTGGGTGACGGAATCTGTTTCATCGCTGATTTCTTGATCTGTGCTGTCATGATGGCGACACAGTACAGGGCGGTTTTGCGAGGACAAAGTTGGAATCGGCTTTCGGATGGTGCTCCGGAGGGCTGGCGATCATGCCCGGGACGAATGCGCGATGGCATGAAGCATGAGCGGCCTTATCCTGGACGATTCTTCGAAACAATTCTGGGAGACGAAACGCTCTATGCGCCGGATGAATATAGCTTATTGCCTGAATCTCAGGCCCGCTCTGATGAGACTCGCTCTCGCAGGCCTGTTTATGTTCTGGCCGGCCGTCCTGACGGTCCAGGCGCAGAACGAGCCTGAATTCGGGTTCTTACCGCGTCAGATCCAGGGGAGCTGGGAGATCGAGGAAGTCGATTTTTCCGGCATCAGCGCTGTCGGCCCCGAGGAGGCGGACCGCTTTGTCGGTCGCCGTATCGAGATCGCCAATTCCCATCTCGATATCTTCGGCTATCGGTGCCGGATAGACCGCTATGAGGCGGAGTTGATAGACAACAGAACAGGCCATTTCGGTGAGCGCTGGCTGTTTTCCAATGACCTAAAGGCCACAGGCCTTCGCAAAGCGCCGGATTTCTACCCTGATCGGCTGCAGGTGGAGCTGAGTTGTGCCGAGGACAATCGGCCGGTCATTGCCGAGGAAGATTCGGTCTTCTTTTGCATCGCCGGCGACCGGCTGGACGGCAAAGGCTTTGATTATTTCGGCGGCGATATTCTGGTAACGAGTTGCGATGGGCCGCGTTACATCCTGCGGCGTGTCGCCAATTGAGGCAACGAGCCGGAACCGTTTCCGGATTGCAGGAGTCCATCTCGACAAATGCTGGTGGCCCCGGAGGGACTCGAACCCTCACGTCCTAAGACTCGCGATTTTAAGTCGCGTGCGTCTACCAGTTCCGCCACGGGGCCAGCGGGCATCAGGTCGCGGGCACTGACTTACAGGAAGTGTTCCGCCGCGCCAAGGCGTTCCGGGCGCGGCGGCGAGGTGAGGGCGATTACTCCGCCGCCTTGGAGGCGCGCTCGGCGTAGACCGGAAGCCGCCATTCAGGATGGCTTTCAGTCTTGCCTTCGCAGACATCGAAATAGGTCTGCTGCAGCCCCTTGGTGATCGGGCCGATGGCGCCGCTGCCCACGGGCAGGCGGTCGATCGAAAGAATCGGGGTTACTTCCCAAGCGGTGCCGCAGAAGAAGGCCTCGTCGGCGGCCGCAATTTCGCTGCGGTCGACGTCCCGCTCGACGGTCTCGTAGCCGGCCTCGCGGGCGAGTTGCAGGGCGGTCTCGCGGGTAATGCTTTCCAGGACGTCGCTGGAGGTATGCGGGGTGATGACCTGGTTACCCCGGACCATGAAGAAGCACATGCCGGGGCCTTCGGAGACCTTGCCGCGGCTGTTCAGGAAGAGCGCGGTATCGTAGCCGTCGACCGTCGCCTGCACGGTGGCAAGCCGGCCGTTATTGTAGTTGGCGTTGCACTTCACCCGCATCGGCATGGCGTTGTCGGGCACCCTCATCCAGGAGCTGACCTGCACGTTTACGCCGTTCAGCACGTTGGCCGAACGGGGCCGCTCCAGCGCGGTGATAGCGAGGCCAACGGGCCCGCAGGCCCCCGGGCCGCCCATGCCGGCGACATAGCAGGAGGTCATGATGTGCAGGTTGGTGCCCTTGAAGTCGTTGGCCCGGATCAGCTCCAGCGTTTTCTCGGCAACCAGATCAGCCGGGATGGCGTCTTCGAACCGCATGAAGCGCTGGGAGAAGTCCAACCGGTCCATATGTTCGGCCATGCGGAACAGATAGAAATCCTCGTGCTCCGCGTTCCAGTAGGCGCGCAGGCCCTCGAAGACCGTGGTGCCGAATTTGAAAGCCGCCGAGGCGACATGCACGGTGGCGTTTTCCCAGGCCACGATTTCACCGTCGATGACAGCATATTTCGGCGTCGACATAGCCGGTTCCTTCCATCTTGAACTTGAGGCGGGAAGCGGGTCTGCCAAGAGGCGCCGCACGCCTATTGGTAGTCAGCCCCCGTGAATTGTTCTGGTGACAATCCGGCGTTTGTTGTTGTAATCGGCCGGTGCCATATTTCGAGCCTAGAGCGTTGTTCGGGCTGTCACAAGCGCCCACGGCTCCTCCGATAAAAGGGAATAGGCGAATGTCAGCTGCCAGCGAAAGCCAGGATTACAATATGCGGCTTGCCTATATCGCGCTGCTCTGCGGCGGGATCATCGGCGCGCTTTCCTTCGGCATCCGTTCCGGATTCGGTGTGTTCCTGCCGCCGATTACGGCGGAGCTTGGCGTTGGCCGTGAGGTCTTTGCCTTTTCGCTGGCGTTACAGAACCTGATCTGGGGGGCGACCCAGCCTTTCGCGGGGGCCATTGCGGATCGTTACGGTCCGTTCCGGGCGATCTGCGGCGGTGCTATCGTCTATGCGGCCGGCACGGTGCTGATTGCCTTTTCCGCGACGCCGTCGATGCTGCATCTGAGTGCCGGCATGCTGGTCGGCGCCGGTCTCGCGGGTACTTCCTTCGGTATTATTCTGGGCGCGGTCGGTCAGCTCTTCCCGCCGGAGCGGCGGTCCTGGGCGCTCGGGGTCACCGGTGCATCCGGTTCGCTCGGGCAGTTTTTGCTGGTGCCGGTCGCGGGCAGTCTTGTTGCCAGCTTCGGCTGGCAGGACGCGGCGTTGTTCATGGGGCTTGGCTCGTTGGTGATGGTGCCGCTGGCCATTGCTTTCTGGCCGCTGAGGGGCACCAAGGCGAACCCGCTTCCGTCCGGTCAGAGCCTTGGTCAGGCGCTGCAGGAGGCGTTCGGCTATAAAAGTTTCTGGCTGCTGACGAGCGGGTTCTTTGTCTGCGGTTTTCAGGTCGCTTTTATTGCGGTGCACCTGCCAGCCTATGTGACTGATCTCGGACTGCCCGTCACGGTCGGTGCCGGTGCGCTGGCGCTGGTCGGGTTGTTCAATGTGATCGGGTCCTACAGCGCCGGTGTTCTGGGCGGCAAGTTCTCGAAGAAGTACCTCTTGAACCTGCTCTATCTCGGCCGGGCCGTGGTGATCGCGTTCCTGTTGCTGGTGCCGCCAAGCGAGCTGGTAATTTACGTCTTCGCCTCAGCAATGGGACTGCTTTGGCTGAGCACCGTGCCGCTGACCTCCGGACTGGTCGGCCAGATCTTCGGCATGCGCTATATGAGCATGCTGTTCGGCATCGTCTTCTTCAGCCACCAGATCGGCTCGTTCCTTGGGGTCTGGCTGGGAGGCATCGTATTCGACACCACCGGGTCCTACGATTTGATCTGGTATGTGTCGATTGGCCTCGCACTCTTTGCCGGTTTCATCCACTGGCCTATCCGCGAAGAAGCCATTGAGCGGGCGCCGGCTCCGGCGGAGTAGAGACGATTCCGCTCTAGTAATCGCGTAACAGCTGTTCACCATCGAGGCGGAGCCGGTTCGCGATTTCCGGGCCGAGCAACAGCTCGGTGAGCCTGACCTGGGTGAACAGCTGGCGCTCGGCTTCTTCCGGGGAGAGAACTTCATAATCCCGCTTTTTGAGGTCTCCGAGCAGTTTCTTTGACTGTTCGGCGACGCTTTCCTCAAGTTCGGCCAGACGCCGGTTCACGTCTCGCTCAAGGTCCAGTTCGTTCGCAAACCTGCTGGCGATCCGAAGCGAGATGATCCGGTCTTCCACACCCTTCTGGGCGACGATTTGATCTCTTGCGCTGGAGCTGCCGCCGAGACTGTTCATGTTGGCGGATGTAAGGTTGTCCTGCGCTTCCAGCATTTCGCGACGAACAAGATCGGCCATCTCTGTCTTTGTTCGTGCCACCTGCCGACTTTGCATGCGGGACCCGGTGTTACCGATAGCACTGGCAGCACCAACAACCTCTTTCACGTAGGCTTCGGCCTGTAGAGCCATGCTCTTGCAGCTTGTCGACGACTGGATCTTTTCCCCGAGTGTCCGGATTTTCTCTTCTGTCTGGCTGACGATCGCCTCGTTCGCGACATTGGTCACTGCGGACACATCGGCCAGGGTGCCTGCTTCTTCAACGCGCTGCATGATCTCCACGATCATCGCCGGGTTTCTGAGGCGGGCGAGAATGACGAACACAACGAATTCCGCGTTGGCCGGCCTTTTCTGATGGACGGTGTTTAATGCGACGCAGATATCCTCGAGGTTGGCGTTGGTGACATGGCTCATGCCGGTTGATGGCAAGGCCTTGCGTAACTCCATGACCGGGACTGCGACTTCCAGCACGCCCACGATCTCCTTGAGGGCAGAATAGAGGAACGGATCGCCGAGACTTTCGATCAGTGCCTGTTTGGCTAGCTTGTCCTTTTCCGCCTCATCGATCACCCGGCGCAGCTGCCCCGATGCATAACGCCAGAAACCGGTACCGAGAGTCATCAAGGCTTCGTCGTTATCCGGCTCTATCGTGTCGAGATCCTGCTGGTAACGCTCGATGCGGGATGGCTCGGAATGTTTCTGCAGAAGTTTGTAGCAGGGGACAATGGCCGTGCGTGGAATTCGGCCAACCGGTTTGCGCGGCTCGCCCGTCGTGTAGAGCAGATCGGCAAAAGGTTCGGTGAAGAAACGAACCAGCGTCGCCTGCCGCTGCGGCTTCAGAATGGCAAGCCTGGGACGCAGCTGGTCCAGGATTTTCCCAACGCCTGGCGCCTTGCTGGGATCCAGGGCACGGCGCTCCAGCTTTGCTACCAGTTCGGTCAAATCCTCTTCAGGAATCTTGAAGAGCTGGCTCTCGAGATTGCCCAGGGGGATATCGTTCGAATTAGTACTCATGCGCGGTTAACCAAGGCTCCGGGCCAGGACCTGCTCCTGACGCAGCATATTTTCGAGACCGATATCGTTTTGGCTCCTCTGTTCGTTCCGCGCGGCGAGCAGGCTCAGCCGTTTGGCAAACTCCATCCATTGCGGGCGGCGATCCGGCGCTACCTCATCACGAGGTACAAGCGGTAATCCGGAAAGGATTGTAGCGACGGTTTGAAGACGTTGATCGTGATCTCCACGCAACGCATTTTCCCACATTGCGAAGATGACGGCCCATCCGTCTTCCAGCCAGGGAATACGCACGCTCAATGACTCCAGAACGCCTTTGGCGTTTTGCCAATTTTTGAGAGTGGACCGCGGATCGTGTGCATAGACATCCGCTTCCTGGAACGCGTTCTTCCAGTTGTGGAGAGTTTCGGTGAGGACGTCGGAAATGAGTGCGGCCGGGTGATCATCGCCAATCTCTCCGGTGCGCATCCAATCTGCAAAAGATGAAAGGAAGTGCGACGCTTCGTCCAAGGTCCGTCGATACCGGCCGCGCGGTCGATGATCCAGGACACCGAGCGCTTCGAGTAGATCACCCCATTCAGTCAGAACGCGGGAGAGTGTCTCAGGGGCGATGTTTTCCTTGCGGGCAATCCGGCCGAGCAGGTTCTGAACTTTCTGTTGGCCAGCGGAGGTGGCAAGTTCAGCAAGGCCGATTTCCAATTCTGCCTCAAGAAAGGTTTTCACCAGATGCTGCGTCAGGGCGAGGCTGATCCGGATCTGATCTTCCGTGATTTTGCTGCTCGATTGAATAGCCGCTTCGGCGGCGTCTTCTCCAGCCAGCCCGGTCGCTGTGGCGTGCAGCACTGCTTCCCGCACCGTATCCGGCGTGACGGTTTCAATTGCCTGGATATATTCGTGCAGGACCCTGTCAAAAACCGTCAGCTTGAAGGTTTGAGGGACGGCGCTCCAACCGATAACATAAACGCCGCGTCCGCCCGACAGTCCCGAAATCACAAGCTCCAGCCGTCCGCGCTCGTCGTTGCGTACCCGTGCCATCGCGACGCTGGGGGTCGTGAAGGGCACGGCAACGCCGCGCTCTGCGAAACTGGTGGGCCAGAAATGGGTCGCTGTTGTCGAGCCGTTAGTCATGCCTGCTTTTGGCTCCGTACTCAGCCCCACTGACCGCACCCAAGATTGTGCGCTTGATACTTGTGGCGGATATAGGGGCTGTTTTCAATGGAATTTCTTTGTTTCTTGAATAAAACCAAGACTCTATAAGTCGTTAGCTCCTTGTGACTTGCTACTCACCGTAGAATCAATGTTCGTCAGCATGTCGTTCAGTTGCTCAAACCTGAGGACACCGCGAGTACCTTCAGATAGGCACCGCTCGAAGATGTTCCGCGTGTGCATCAGTGCTGTGCAGCAATAGCCGAGTAGCCAGTATCGATAGTGCGATGTGATCAGGAAGTTTCGAAAGGGAACAGGATCTCCATCATTGATAAATTTTTCATAACATACGTCGAAATCTTTAAATATCTGGTTAATATTGGCGAGTAGGTTGAGCGTTTTTTTCAATACCTGTTGTTTGAACATTTTCTGTTGTGGAAGGAAGGCGCGGTGCTCGCGATGGTCGAGGGGCGTGGAGTTCTCCGATTTTAGCCACCGGATAACGTCCGCAATCAGGGGTTTGTTGATTTCAAACTGGTACTGGTAAAATGAAACGCCCTTCCAGGCACTGAACACATTCGCGACCTCTTTGCTGTCGATCTTGAAAGCCTGGATGAAAAGGGCGGCTTCCGGAATGGTAGGATCCCAGATGGCATCAATGAAGCGCTGAGTTTTCGTCGTTTCGTTTACATCGGCGCCGAGCGCTTTATTGACGATCGGTCGGACTTTGTTCCGGATCACCGATTTGATCTTGTCTTCTTCGCCATCTTTCATCATCAGATAGGCGGGATTGCAGACCGCCTTGTGGCGCTCGAATGCTGTTTTCAGCAGGAACGGGTCTAGGGACGGAAGATCATCGATCATTTCCAGGAATGAGAGATCCCGCCGCATCGCTTCGGTCATGCCATCCTCGGCGATGCCGACATAGCGCTGCAGAAGCTTTGCCGCATCTTTCTGACGAAGATAGACCGCATAACCGCCTTCATGCGGCAGTTCTTCGTCATTCGGGATGTAGAGCGCGGTTTCGACAGGCCGGTCATCTGACAGTGAGGTGCTTTTGTTCGCAAAATTGGTCGACGCGGCATCTGACACCTCGACCTTGAAGTTCGGATATTTGAAAATAATGATGCGGTTGAGGCTCGGGATCTTGAAAAACGGATCACCAATTTCCCGCTTCCGGGTCAATTCATGGATATTCCAGGTGACGCTCGGCGGGCCATAGATAATCTGATCCAGAATCGGTGAAAGCTTGCGCTTTTTTTGCGGTTTTTCGGTTTTCTGATCCTGCATTAGCGTCGCGTGCTCCTGAGAGAACCGAGAGTCTTCAGTGACTTCGTCCACTCGCTTCGATTGTGCCGGAACGTGCATTCTTAATCCAGCGCCGGACGCTGTCAGATGAGCTGAAGCTTTCCCGATCGATGTCTAGGTAGTCGGGCCGCCCAGAATGCGGAACCGCTTGATGTAGGATTGTTTTGCGGCTGTCGGCGAGATCGGTTCAATCACGACATCGAGCCCGGTTTTCGGTTTTCCGAAAATCTTGTTTGCTTCCGGCAGAGAAAACCCTGCGAGCTGTGTAGCTTCGAGGTATGCCGCGATTTTATCGGCACGTTTGATTTTCTTGACGATGTCGGCGGGAAGGGCGGCCGGCAGTCCGAAGCGGAGATGGACCGCTTCTTCAAGTCGCCGCTCGACGCTTTTATAATCCGATCCGATGATTGTCTTGAACGGTGTGATCATGTCGCCGATCACATACTCCGCCGCATCGTGCAGCAGCGCCGCGAGGCGCCATTTCAGTCCGAGATCCGGGTAGAGCCGGTGCACAAGGATTTCTACCAGGACGGAATGTTCGGCAACGGAATAGGGCCAGCGGCCTTCTGTTTGTCCGTTCCAGCGTGCGACCCGGGAGAGACCGTGGGCGATGTCCTCGATTTCAACATCAAGAGGGGACGGGTCGAGAAGATCGAGCCTGCGTCCGCTGAGCATGCGCTGCCATGCCCGTGCGGGCGGTGTAGATTTAGTGGATTTCACGAAGGCCGTCCCTTTCCCGCTGTCCGGCCTCGCGACCGACGGCGTCTCAGATAGACGAGAAGACCCAGTCCGATCAAGGGCGGGCCGGCACTGGCAAGCACCCGGTTAGCGGTCATGATGCTGCGGGACTGAAAATGCTCTAGCTCCATGATCAGAAGGCAGCGGTCCTGTGCGTCCTGCTCTCGATAATTGGCTTTGCATGTTTGCGCACGGAGTAAATACGTGCGGTCAATCGGTGCCAGATCCCGATCCCATCGGTTCACGAAGAAAATGGTGAGCGGTACAATCCAGATCATGGATGCCAGCGCCCAGATGAAAGAAAATCGGCTGAATATTGCGGATGCATGTGGCATTTTTTAAATTCAGATTAATTAAAATGCATAAGAATCAATATTTTGAAGGAATGTGTTCAGCTTTTGCATTTTGTTCTGGTATTGTTGCGTTCTAAAGAAAGTAGCACAATAAAAATGGAGATTTTACTGTGCATTTGAAGCCCTTTACTAAAATCGCTTGTGCTGCTGTCGTGATGGTCACGTGTGCTTCCGTTTTCTCGGATGTAGCGCGTGCCTACGATCCAAGGGCCATGACGGGACCGGGGTTTCTCGCCTTGGCATCGGGCCGCATGATTTCCGGTTGGTTGAGCAACGGTAACCGTGCCTTTTACCTCAGGGTGGAGAAGGGCAAGGTCTACTCGTTGAAGGTGCCTGCCCAGAACGGCTTCCCTGAAGTGCACGAGACCGGAACGGTCCGTCCGACAAAGGAGCATTATTGTCTGTCGCCCTATGGCGGTGCAAAAGAGCGGTGCCTGCGGGTCCGTTTGCTGGAAGACAATGAGTTCGAAAGCACGGACGATTCCGGGAAGCGGATTGCCCGCTGGTGGTTGGCACAACAGTAAATCCGTTTCGGACGAGAGGGCGCGCTTGACCTCTCGTCCCGTCAGTTCCAGTTTGCAGATACTCATCAGTCTTTCCGCCTGGAACTTTAAATGACCGCCGAAACGCACGCCGCGCCGCCGGAAGGCGGATCTCTCGCCGACTTCAAGGTGATTGGCCTGATCGGCGTAGCGCATTTTTTCAGTCATCTCTTTATTCTTCTTCTGCCGCCGCTGTTTCTGACGCTCCGCGAGGAGTTTAGCGTCAGCTTTCTTGAGCTTGGGCTGATCATGACCGTGTTCAGCGGCGCCACGGCGAGCACGCAGCTTCCGTTCGGCTATCTGGTGGATAAGTTCGGAGCCCGCTGGATTCTGATCGGCGGCCTCGCGGCTGAATCTCTTGCCTTTATGATGATCGGGTTCGGGGATGGTTTCTGGGGCTTGCTTGCAATGATGGCGATCGCTGGCGTTGCCAACGGTGTCTATCACCCGGCTGATTACGCGATCCTGTCGGCCTCTGTTTCAGGGCCGCGCATGGGGCGGGCCTTCAGCCTGCATACCTTTGCCGGTTTCGCCGGTTTCGCTGTCGCACCGCCGCTGATCATATTTTTGAGCGATGTCGTCGGTTGGCGTATGGCCCTTGTCGGGGTTGGCCTTGCCGGTCTTGCAACCGCCGCTGTTCTGTTGGTGTTCGCCGGCAGTTTGCAAAATAAGCAGAAACCGGCTGCAGAGCAGGCTAAACCGGCCGATTCTTCCAGCCGGGCGCTGCTGTTCTCGTTCCCGATCCTGATGTGTCTCGGTTTCTACATCATGACAGCGCTTGGCTCTGGCGGACTCAACAACTTCCTGGTTTCCGCGCTCAACCTGTTACACGGTACGGTCCTTCCGGTCGCAACCGGAGCGCTGACGGGGTATCTGGTCGGTACCACCATCGGGATTCTCTTTGGCGGTTATCTGGCGGACAAGACTTCCAATCACAATGTGATCGCCGCTTTCTGCTTCCTGGCGACGGCGGTGATGATTTCCATTGTCGCCCTTGTCGACATGCCCGAGCCGCTGCTGCTGGCATCGCTGACATTGCAGGGCATTTTGCACGGTATGATCATGCCGTCGCGGGACATGATCGTGCGCTCGGTCACGCCCGACGGGCAGTACGGCAAGGTTTTCGGCTTCGTCACCACCGGTTTCAGCATCGGCGGGATCATTGCGCCGATGATCTTCGGTTTCATTCTCGACAATGATCAGCCGGCACTTGTGTTCTATGCCATCGCCGGGTTCATGTTCCTGTCTATGTTCACCGTGTTCACGTCGGCTCGCTGGCGGGGACCTCGCTCGGCGTGACCTGCCGGATCCGGGTTTCCCTCAACCAGATATAAAGACCGGCGCCGATAATCAGGGCGGCGCCGACGCTGGTCCAGACATCGGGCAGGCTGTCGAATACGACCCAGCCCAGCAGGGTGGCCCAGAGCATCTGGATATACTGGAACGGTGCCAGCAGGGACGCGGCGGCGCAGCGGTAGCCATGCACCAGGCAAAACTCGGCCAGAAGGGCGAGAAGGCCGATCAGGACCAGGATCCCCCAGCTTGAGCCGGAGACGGCTGGCCATGTGCCGGCGAAGGGCAACAGCGTGGCGGAGCCGATAACGCCGGTAACGGCTGTGAGAAACAGTGTGGCGAGGGCCGGTGTCTCTTTCCCGGCATGCCGGGTCATCAGAGAGAAGGCCGAGAAACCGAATGCCGTACCGAGCACCATGAGATGTGCCGTGGTCAGCTCTTGCAGGCCGGGCCTCAGAATGATCAGCACGCCGACGAAGCCAGCCGCAACCGCGCTCCAGCGCCGGATGCCGACGCTTTCTTTCAGGATCAGTGCGGAGAGCCCGACAGTCAGCACCGGTGCCATGAAACTGATGGCTGCGGCTTCCGCGAGCGGCAGGCTGGCGATAGCGCCGAAGAACAGGATGGTCGAAATAAACAGGAAGCATCCGCGAATGGTGAGGAATCCCAGCTTCCGGCCTCCGAGGAAGGTCCGGATGCCGAAAAACGGAATAAGAACCACCAGCAATGCCAAATGCGCGGCATAGCGGACGAAGGTGATGTGCTCGATCGGAAATGTCTCGGCGCTCTGCTTCACCAGGGTATCCATGCAGGAAAACACGGTGAACCCGGCGACGATCAGGCAGATTCCGAGAGCAGGGCGGTGATGCTGAGCACCTGACATGGTCTTTTCCGTCTTCCGTGCGCGTGTCGTTTAATGTTGTGCGGGCGGCGTGGGTTTGATTTGCCGTTCGCGGATCCAGACATAAAGCCCGGCGGTCACGATCAGGGCTGCGCCCGCGAAGGTCCAGACCTCAGGCACGTCGCCGAAAATGAAGTACCCGTATATCGTCGCCCAGATGATGACGATGTAATGGAACGGCGCTAGCAAGGAGGCGCTGGCGTACCGGAAGCCGAAGATCAGGATCTGGTGAGAGACGCCGCCTATAGCGCCAATCACGATCAGAAAAACCCACTCGCGGAGAGTTGGTGTCTCCCAATAAAAGAAAATCAGTATGCCTGTTCCGATAAAACCGACCAGTGCCGCGTGGAACTGCATGGCGACCGGGGCTTCGGTACGGTTGAGCGACCGTGTCATCAGGCCGAAAATGCTGAACATCGTGGCCATGCCAAGGACCAGGAAATAAGCCCAGTGAATTTCGTTAAATCCGGGCCTCAGCACGATCAGAACGCCGACAAAACCAATTCCTACGGCAGCCCAGCGCCGGATGCCGACTTTCTCGCGCAGGACAAAGGCGGAAAGCGCGACGGTGATCAGCGGGGCTACGAAAGCGATGGAATTGGCGTCCGTCAGCGGTATCAGCGATATCGCGGTGAAAAAGCAGATGGTGCAGCCGAGTAGCAGAAGCCCGCGGATGGTGACCTTGACCGGGCTTTTAACGTGGAATGTGCGGCGGACGCCGAGCAGCGGGAGCACCAGAACCATGCCGGCGAAATGGAAGAAATACCGGCCCCAGATGACCATTTCGACACGGATTGTCTCGGAGGTGTATTTCGCCATGGCTTCCATCGTCGCAAACATGGATACCGCGACGACGATCAGCCCGATGGCGCGGGCCGGATTGCTGAGCCCGTCATTCTCGACGGCTGCGGGACTGTTTTCAGTTTTCATTGAGAGGACCCGCATGGAGAGACGCCGACCGCGCACTCGATGCTTATCCCGTCCAGTGAGGCCGTGCAATCATTCCCGGTGCGTGCCCGGCTGGGGTATACGCGAGACTTAGCGCGCGATCCTGACGGCCTGGCAGAACTGGCGCTTGGCTTTCATGGCACTGCAGGCTTTGAGTGCGTCGGCCCGGGTCTTGAAGGCGGCACCGACCAGCCGGACGAATGTGCCGCGTCCGTCGCCGGCATCAAACTCGACGGTCATGAAGCTGAGATCCTTCAACTCATTCGGATAGCGCTTCTCAAGCGCGGACCAGCCGCGCCGGGCGCCTTGCATGGTCCTGTAGGATTCCAGATGGATACCGTATTTGCCGTCCGGGCTTGCTGTTGCCATGGAGGTTTTCTGGTCGCCTTGAACGTCCGTTTTAGAAGCGGATTTCATTTCCGCCTCTGCCTTCGGAGGCATCATCTTGCCTTCGGACATACTTTCCAGCTTGCCGACAACGGCTTCAAGCCGGGAGATGAGCGTCAGCATCCGGCTGTCGTCCATCTCCTCGCGCATTTCGCCGGTATTCTTTGGCGGCGCCATCATGGGGTCCGGCTTGGCCACGCTCGCATGGGTGCTCGTCGCAGGGGCGACCATATCGGTCAGGTTCGCCGGCTGATCAACGGTGACAGGCATCTCTGCCGTCCGGTTGTCGGCCAGGGAAACGGACATCAGCTCCTTGCGAGAGCGGGAGTTCGTAAAGGTCCGTTCGCGCAACACGTAGTTCTGCGCCACCGGGGCATAATAGAGGCTGGTATCGACATTTTTGCGTTTGCAGTCGATCCGGTAGGTTGTGAAGGTCCCGGCCGGCACCGTGACGTCTTCCTGACCGGCAACGACGCAGCGCACCTCGTCTTCCCAGCCAGTCGGCACTTTCTCGCTGCTGCCACGGATACCGTAGGCGACGATATTGCCTTCCTGCAGCGGGAAGAGGGTGCCCGGATTACCGATAATGCTCTGACGTCCGCGCCCGAGTTCGGGATGGGATGACCAGGATAGTTGCGGTGTGACCAGCTCGTTCGTCGTCGTCCAGATCAGACCGGAATCGTTGGTCCAGGTAACCCGGTCCGGCGTGACGCCGACCACTTGCTCCTGCACCACGTTTCCGTCGTCATTGAACACATAGGTGTCGCCCGGCTGGTACAGCGGTTGCGGAGCTGGCGGCAACTGAGCGAGTGGAGCCTTGGCGGGAAGAGTGTCACTGTCGCTGAATAAATCCAGATCCGGCATTTCGAATGAGCAGGCGGAAAGTGCGCCGACCAGAATTACAGGAACAAAGCGTCGGATCAGGTGCCGCATCGCAATAAAATCGCCGCCGAAAAGGGGTAGTCAACCCTGGTTCAATAACTGGAAAAATATCCAATATCTTGGCGTTAGTGTCAACTGAACCCCAATATGATGTTGCAGTTTCAGGATTGAGAGGGACCCAAGGCCGGGGCGTTGACAGACCGTGTCTTCATCCGCAATCTGAGCATCCCTCCCGGCAGGCTCCCCGCATCTCCTCAGGGTTCGAGCTGGCCAGTACCAAAAGGAATAGCGACATGGCAACGGCGAAAGCTGATCTGGTATTGCGTGGCGGCAAGGTGTTTCTCGGTTTGGGTGCCGGATTCACCGAATCGGTCGCGATCTGGGGTGGACGTGTGATTGCGCATGGCAGTAATAGCGAGCTGGAGGGGCTGGTAGGGGCCGACACACGGGTGATCGAATTGAACGGTCGTCTGGCGGCTCCCGGACTGAACGACGCGCACCAGCATCTGATGATGGTCGGGCTCGGCCTCTCGGAGGTCGATTGCAAGACTGACACGCAGCTCCAGGCGATGCTGGCCAAGATCAAGGCGCGCGCCGACAAGGCGAAGCCGGGTGAGTGGATCTTCGGTCGTGGTTACGACCATTTCGAGCTTGATGCCAAGCGTCACCCGTTTCGCGAAGAGCTGGACATCGTTGCACCGAACAACCCGGTCTACGTCAAGCGCACCTGCGGCCATATGGGCGTCGCCAACAGTGCGGCGCTGAAGCTCGCGGGGATTGACGAGAGCACAGCGCAGCCGGATGGCGGCCATATCGAGAGCCAGAACGGCAAGCTCACAGGACTGCTGCAGGAACGGGCACAGGAAAAGATCACGGCCGTTCTCAGTGATTACAGTATCGATGCCCTAGCGGAGGGCGTCCGCATGGGCCAACAACACAACCTTTCGCTTGGCTTCACCAGTGTTACCGATCCGGGGGTCGGCCTGCGCCAGGGCTATGATGAATGGCTGGCCTATCAGCAGCTCCGCCGCCAGGGCGGTTTCGGCCTGCGCATGCATCTGATGATGCTGGCGGGCGCCAGCGGCTGGCCGGACCGGGCCATGGATCTCGGCCTGATGACGGGTGACGGGGACGAGTGGCTGCGGGTCGGCCCGATGAAGCTCTTCACCGACGGCAGCGCCGGCGGCAAGACGGCGGCGATGTTCGATCCCTATCTCGGCGAGCCTGATAATCGCGGCATCATGATCTATGAGGATCAGCAGCTCTTCGACTATGTCCGCGACTATCACGACCGGGGCTACCAGGTTGCGACCCACGCCATCGGCGATCGCGCCATCGAGCAGATTCTGACCGCCTATGAATTGGCAATCGGAAACGATGTCGAGGCTCATGCCAACCGCCGCCACCGGATTGAGCATTGCGGCTTCCTCAATGCCGACCAGCTTGCCCGCATGCAGCGCGTCGGCGTGTTGCCGGCGCCGCAATCCATCTTCATGTATGAGTTTGGCGATCTCTATGTGGACGTGCTGGGCGAGGAGCTGTCAGCCAAGGCCTATCCGTTCCGATCTTTCCTAGATGCCGGTCTTCATCCGTCGGCCAGCTCCGACGCACCGGTTTCCAGTACCAATCCGTTCCAGAACATCTATTCGATGATTACCCGCAAGACCAAGCGCGGCACCCTTCTGGGCGGCAACGAGACGCTCACACTTGAAGAGGCACTGCATTGTTACAGCTATTGCGGCGCCTACGGGTCCTTCGAGGAAGAGATCAAGGGCACTTTGAAGCAGGGCCAGCTCGGCGATATCACGGTGTTCGACCGGGATCTGTTTGCCATCGAGCCCGAGGAAATTCTGGAAGCGTCGGCGGACCTTGCCATCGTCGGCGGTGAAATCATGTTTGACCGGCAGGCGGAAGCCGCCTGACACGAAAGAAGGGGCCGGGAAGGCCCGCGAAGGAGAACAGGGATATGTCGAAAACCACCCTCATCAAGAACGCCTCCTGGGTGATCGGTTGGGAGAAGGACAAGAATGGCAGCGATGCCGGCCACCGCTTCTTCCGCAATGCCGACGTCGCCTTCAAGGATGGCATCCTCATCCATGTCGGTCCGGGTTATTCCGGCACCGCGGACGAGACCATCGACGGCAGCCGCATGATGGTCATGCCGGGCTTTATCAGCATCCATAATCACCCGACCTCGGAGCCCGGTAACAAGGGCCTGAACGAGGAGCTGGGCAGCCCGAAACTGGGGCAGAGCGGGCTTTACGAGTATATGCCTGTGTTCCGGATCATGCCGGAAGCGGCCCCCTATACCAGCCGTTATGCCATTCACGAGATGCTGAAAAGCGGCGTGACTACTTATGCCGATCTGTCCGGCGCCCGGGAAAACTGGGTCGACGAGGTTGCCGAAACCGGCATTCGCGGCGTGCTCTGCCCGATGTACCGCTCTGCCGCCTGGTCCACCAAGAACGGCCACTCGGTCGTCTACGACTGGGACCCGGAGGCTGGCGAACGCGGTATGGAGCGTGCCATCGAAATTGTTGAGGAAGCGGATCGCCATCCGTCTGGCCGGATGTCCGGCATGATGGGGCCGTCCCAGATCGATACCTGCACGCCGGAACTGATCCAGGCCTCCCACGCGGAAGCCAAGAAGCGCGGTATCAAGATGCAGATCCACGCGGCCCAGAGCGTGGTCGAGTTCAACGAGATGACCCAGCGTCACGGCCTGACTCCGCTTGAGTGGCTGGACAGCATTGGCGTGCTCGACGAAAGCACCATCATCGGCCACTGCATTTTCCTGAACGACCATCCCTGGCTGCACTGGCCGCAGGCGGACGACTTCAATCTGCTGGTGAAATCAGGCACCTCTGTCGCCCATTGTCCGACGGTTTTCTGGCGGCGCGGTATCGCCCTGAACAATGTCGGCCGCTATGTGAAGGCCGGTATCCCGCTCGGGCTCGGCACCGACACATTCCCGCACAATTTCATCCACGAGATGGAAGTGGCGATGATCGTCGGCCGGATCATGTCCGGGGACTTTACCAACGCTTCGACGGAAGAGATCTTCGACGCTGGGACCATCGGCGCCGCGAAGACGCTCGGCCGCACCGATATCGGTCGGCTCGAGGTCGGCTGCAAGGCAGACATGGTGATGGTCGATCTCGACCATGCCTATATGCAGCCGGTGCGCGATCCGCTGCGCAGCCTGCTTTATTCCGCCGGTGACCGGGCGGTGAAGCATGTCTATGTCGACGGCACCCAGGTGGTGCGCGACGGCGAGGTGATCACCATCGACGTTACCGAGGCAGCGGCCAAGATGACCGAATACCAGAAGATCACCATGTCGAGCGTGCGCCAGCGGGACTGGGCACAGCGCCCGGTCGAGGAGCTGTCGCCGTTGAGCTATCCGGATGCGAACTGAGGAACGGGCCCATGAGTGAATTTGATCTGGTTATTCGCGGCGGCACGGTCGTCAATGCCTCAGATACGGTGAAGGCCGACGTCGGAATCCGCGATGGGCGCATTGTTGCCCTGGGTGAGACGCTGGGCGCGGGCACGAAGGAGCTGGATGCATCCGGCAAGCTGGTCATGCCGGGCGGCGTCGACAGCCATTGCCATATCGACCAGCCCTCCAGCACTGGCGGCCGGAATGCGGAGACCTTCGAGACCGCGACCCGGTCGGCAGCCTGTGGCGGCACCACCTCTGTAGTTTGTTTTGCTCCGCAACAGAAAGGCGTCGGGCTGGCCGAGGGCGTTGCCGCCTATCACGAGCGGGCGAAATCCGCCTGCATCGATTACAGCTTCCACATCGTCATCAACGATCCGAACGACGCGGTCGTCCATACCGACTTGCCGAAGCTGATCGGGGAGGGGCACCGCTCGATCAAGCTGTTCATGACCTATGCCAGCAACCGGGTCGATGACGGGCAGATCCTGCGCATTCTGGAAGTGGCACGGCGCAACCAGGCGCTGGTCTGTGTCCATGCCGAGAACCACGACGCCATCATGTTCATGACCGAGAAGCTGCTGGCGGCGGGTCATAATGGCACCAAATACCACGCCTGGTGCAAGCCGGCGCTGGTCGAGCGCGAGGCGACCTACCGGATGATCGCGCTGGCCGAGCTGATGGATCAGCCGATCCAGATATTCCATGTCACTTGCGGTGAGGCAGCGGAGGAAATCCGCCGGGCCCAGCAGCGCGGCCTGAAGATCTTCGCCGAGACCTGCCCGCAATATTTTGTCCTGACCGAGGACGATCTCGACCGGGACGCGCGGGAAGGTGCGAAATTTCTCTGCTCCCCCGCACCGCGCACCAAGGCGGAGCAGGAGGCGCTCTGGGACTATGTGAGGTCCGGCACAATCGGCAACGTCACTTCGGATCACGCGCCCTACAATATCGGCGATCCGGACGGCAAGTTCTGGGCCGGCGACAATGCGCCTTTCAGCTCCATCGCCAACGGCGTGCCGGGGCTGGAAACGCGGATGCCGATCCTGTTCCATGAGGGCGTGGTGAAAGGCCGGATCGATCTGCAGGAATTTGTCGCCATCACCTCGACCAACGCCGCCAAGCTGTTCGGCCTGCATCCGCAGAAAGGCACGGTCTCGATCGGTGCCGACGCCGATATCGTGGTCTGGGACGCGGAGAAGAAAACCACCATCAGCCAGGACATCCTGCATCACGCGACAGACTATACGCCCTATGAAGGCATGCAGGTCACCGGCTGGCCGGCGGCCACGATTGCCCGCGGCTCCGTGGTCTGGAAAGACGGCGAGGATTTCTGCGAGCCTGGCTTCGGCAAGTTCCTCGCACGCGCGCCCTACGATTACATCAAGCCGCGCGAGGTGTTCCCGACGCCGTTCAATCCCGTTGCGAGCTAAAATTTGATATAGTCCGGCCAAAACCAGAACAACTTGAACAGGAGAACCCCGTGTCCCGCATCGTTACCATTGGCGCCGCTCAGCTAGGCCCCATCGCGCCGGATGAGTCCCGGACCAGTGCTGTCAACCGTATGATCGAGCTGCTTAAGCAGGCGGGGGACCGTGGCTGTAATTTTGTCGTCTTTCCGGAGCTTGCCCTGACTACGTTCTTCCCGCGCTATTTCGAGGAAGACATCTCGCGGATGGATCATCATTACGAGCGGGAAATGCCGAGTGCGGAGACGCGGCCGTTGTTCGAGGCGGCCGCGGAGCGGGGGATCGGGTTTTATCTCGGCTATGCGGAGCTGACGCCGGACGGGCACCGCTACAACACCGCGATTCTGGTGGACGAGACCGGCAAGATCACCGGCAAGTACCGCAAGGTGCATCTGCCGGGGCATTCGGAATACGACCCCAACCGGCCGTGGCAGCATCTGGAGAAGCGGTATTTCGAGCCGGGCGACCTGGGTTTCGGAGTCTGGCGCCAGCATGGCGGCATCATCGGCATGGCGATCTGCAACGACCGGCGCTGGCCGGAGACCTACCGAGTGATGAGCCTGAAGGGCGCCGAGCTGATCGTGCTCGGCTACAACACGCCGGACGTGAATACCTCCGCCTTCGAGCCGAACCATCTCCGCATGTTCCACAATCATCTGACCATGCAGGCCAATGCCTATATGAACTCCGCCTTCGTGGTCGGCGTGGCGAAAGCCGGGATGGAAGATGGCTGCATGCTGATCGGCGGGTCCTGCATCATCCAGCCCTCGGGCGAGATCGTTAGCCAGGTCTCCTCCGTCGACGATGAGCTGATCACCTATTCGGCGGATCTGGACCTGGCCAAAATGGGCAAGGAAACGGTGTTCAATTACGCCAAACACCGGCGTATCGAGCATTACGGCAACATCACCGCGCAGACAGGCGTAGAGCTGCCGCCGGAGCTTTCCGAGGCTGCCGAATAGGTCTCACGACCTCGTCAGCGCAGGTGAGGCGGATTTGGCGCTATAGTGAGAACGCTATAGATGGAAAGTCCGCCCGCCGTTGCGGGGGAGAAACAAGCTCCGGAGTTATCATGCCGCGGTTCGTCCGCCCCTTCCTTGTGGTCCTGGTTCTGGTCTGCACACTCTTGCCGGAAGCGCGCGCCGATGCCGTGAAGCGGATCCGGGTCGAGGGCGAGCTGATTGATACCTGGTGCTATGTTACCGAGATCATGTATGCCCGTGGCTCTGCGCATTTCCAATGCGCGGTCTGGTGTGCGGTCGGTGGCATTCCTGTCAGTGTCCGGGCTGATGACGGCACGCTCTATGTCGTATTGCGGGTCGAGGATGACAGCCAGAATGTCTCCAACCCGGCGATGATCCGGATCCAGAGTCATCGGGTCACCGTCGATGGCGATATGATTGAGCGGGACGGGGTGAAATATCTGCTTGTGACCCAGGTGGCCGACGACAAGGGCATTGTCGATCTGACGCACGAGAAGTTCGGTATCCAGCCATGGGGAATGTGAGAATGGGGCGGTTTCGCTCTCTTGCTGTTGCCGTGGTGCTTTGCCTGTCGGCCGCTTCTCCATCCTTCGCGGCTCAGAAATGGGGCATCGATGGCGAGATGGTCGCGCAGTTCGAGGCAAAAGTGGTCGATCTGCTCTGTGAGCTGCGTGGCGATTGCCCCAAAGCCTGCGGCGGCGGCAAGCGGCAGCTCGGATTGGTGCGGGACGACGGCACGCTGTTACTGGCGGTGAAAAGCAACACCCTGTTCGCTGGCGCCACACTGGATCTGTTGCCTTATTGCGGGCAGCGGGTTGAGGTCGACGGTCTGATCATCTCTCATCCCGCCATGGTGATTTACATGCTGCAACGCCTGCGCAAGCCGGGCGCCACGGAGTGGATCCGGGCTACGGCCTTCGCCGAGGACTGGAAGCAGCGTAACAAGACTGAGGATGCGAAACGCTGGTTCCGCCGCGACGGCATGGCCAATGATGTGATCGGTACCTTCGGTAAGGTCGGCCGCCCCGATATCGTCCCCCCGCCGCCCGTGCAATAACCGATGATCTTCGTTCGGTTTTTCTCGGCCGGTTTTCTGTTCCTCGCTGCTTTGCTTTCAAGCCTGCCGGCGGGGGCTGGATCCTTGCGCTTGCCGACCTTGTTCGGTGGCGCGTTCCATCTTACCGACGAGCAAGGACAGCAGGTTACGCCGGATGTCTATGCGGGCAAGTTCATGCTGGTCTATTTCGGCTACAGTTATTGCCCGGACATTTGCCCGACCGACCTGACGATCATGGCAGCAGCACTGGATTCATTGGGGGAGGGCACAGGCCGGATACAGCCACTGCTGATCTCGGTCGACCCGCGCCGAGACACACCGGAGGCGCTCCGAGAGTTCACCGATGCTTTTCACCCCAACCTGATCGGGCTGACCGGGACGGAAGCGCAAGTGGTGGCGGCGGCGAAGGCTTACAGGGTGCACCGCCGGAAATTCCAGCTCGACGGTATGTCCGGCGACGACTATCTCGTTGACCATTCAACGCTGACCTATCTGATGGGCACGGACGGGCGCTTCCTCAGCATGTTTCCGCGCGGCACCACGTCTGAGCGGATGGCGGAAGTGCTGAGGAAGTATCTTTCGAACTAAGTTCGGTCCGTCTTAATCCGGGCGGTTCATCTCGAAGACTTCACCGACGGCACAATAATCCATGTAACCGAGGCGGCCGACCGGCTGGTACTTGGTCACGTCGATGCGGCCATCGGCGACATATTTTTCGTCGATATGAATACCGACAACTTCGCCGAGTATCATTCGATTGACCACGGTGTCGCTGACGGACGGTAGCTCGATTGTTTTCAGGTACTTGCACTCGAGATGCACCGGCGCGTCCTTGACCCGGAGCGGCTTGATGAACTGCGACGGTATTCCTTCGAGGCCGGCATGCTGCATCTCGTCGGTGCCATGCGGAAAATGAATGGCGGTCTGGTTCATCTGCTGTGCCTGCGCCTTGCCGACGATATTGCAGACGAACTCGCCGGTTTTTGCTGCGTTCAGCGCGCTGTCCTTCGGCGATCCGTCCGGCCGGGAGCCGCTGGAGAAGATCACGCAGGGCGGGGCCCAGGACACAGCATTGAAGAAGCTGTAGGGAGCAAGGTTCGTGACGCCGTTTTCGTCAATGGTCGAGATCCAGCCGATTGGCCGCGGCGAGATGGTCGCCTTGAACGGGTCGAAGGTGAAACCGTGGTTCTTGTGATCGCCGGGCTCGAAAAACATGTACATGTTCCCTGTTCTTAACTTTTTCGTTCCAGCGGAATGCCACAAAGCCCCCGGCCGTGCAACGCCGGGCGGTCGCACGGGTGCCATTCCCTAGGGTCGCGGATCATGCTACCGCAAGGTCTGGAGAGGAGCACCGATGACCTCATCGCCGGAAGATGACAAAGCCCTGCTGGAAAACCTTCGTGCCGAGTTCGGCAAGAAGGAGACCATGGAGCGGTTGTTTCATACGGTCATTCCGCATCTGGAAGAAGGCAAGCGGACGCTGGTTTACATCCTGGCGCAGGTCGACCGGATCGGTCATACGGCAATGGAGCCGTTCTTCCTGAAGACCCTCTTCGGCCCGCACTACGACCGCATCATTCTGATTACGGGGCAAGGCGAGGGGGCTGGCTATAATCCCTTCATCCTGCAATGCCCAGGGCCAGAATTCGTGCATGTACCGACATCCGATCCGATCCTACCGATGCTCGGCTTCCTCGATGGCGGTGTGCACGATCTGAAGCTCTTTCATCTTTGCCTTGCCTCGCCACAGCGAGTCATCCGCGATTTCGGACGTCATGTGACGACCGGTGGCGATGTCCGTTACTTCGAGCTGCCGGATAGCATTCGCGCGACCGGGGAGGCGTTTCTGGAGAATGTCGGCATGCCGGCTGGCTCGCGTTTCGTTACCCTACATGCCCGCGACATGAGCTATCTGCCGGAAAAGGCGCACCACGTTTTCCGTTGTGCCGATATTCACACCTATAGGGAAGCAATCCAGCGGTTTGTCGAGGCGGGTTATTGGGTTTTCCGGTTGGGGGATCGTGGCGGCGTCCCGCTGGAAGGGTATCCGGAGCAGGTTGTCGATCTGCCGCGTCATCCTGACTACAGCCAGGCGTTGGACGTGTTCCTGTCTGCCCACTGTGCTTTTGCCTTCAACCAGGCGTCCGGGCCGGAAGCGCTTGTCCGGGCCTTCGGCCGGCCCGCCGCGACCGTGAACTTGGTCTATGAGCTTTTGCGGCTGCCGATGAAGGACGATCTGCTGCTGTTCAAGCGCTATCTCTCGGCCCGCACCGGCGAGCCGCTGTCTTACGCGGAGATTCTGGAACTCGGGCTTCCCGCTGTCGGCAAGGGAGAGGATTTCGAGGCAAAAGGCGTCATGATCCGCGAAAACAGCGCCGAGGAACTCGCGGAACTTGCTGAAATCATGATCGATCGGGACCGGATGGGAGCGAAGTCCGCTGGGGACGCCGATCTTCTGACGTTGTTCCGCGCCCTCGGCCAGAACTACGAGCAGATGTTGCTCGCAGACCCGGCCATGCAGACGGACAATCTGGACTTCTATGCTTATGCGCATGAATTCGGGCAGCCTGCGCCATCCGTGCTGCAGCGCAAAGGATTTCTGGACCGTTCCTGAGCGCTGGTCTATCACCGTCGCGCCCCGCCACCCACGGAACCGCCCGCATGCTCTATCAATTGTTCACGATCATCGTGCCTGTCTTCATTTGCGCCGGCGTTGGCTATGCCTGGTCGCGTCTGAAGCTGCAATTCGATAACGAAACCATCACGTCGCTCGTGACCCTGGTCGGCACGCCCAGCCTGGTGTTCGGCACGCTGGTGGGGCTTGAGCTATCAATGGAGTCCCTGTTTCGTCTCGGTGCGGGCAGCGCCTTGGTGACGGTTGTCACGGTTGCCGTGGTGGTGCCGGTTTTGTTCCTGGCAAAGAAATCTGTCCGAGCCTTCCTGCCGGCCCTGATGTTTCCCAACACGGGCAATATCGGCTTGCCGCTTTGCCTCTTCGCATTCGGACAGGAGGGGCTTGCATTGGCAATTTCCTATTTTGCAGTGCAGGCCGTTGTAATGTTCACAGTCGGCACCGGGATCGCCTCTGGGCAGTTCGGCCTCTCTACTCTGACCCGCAATCCGATCATCTATGCGGTTGCCGCAGCTCTTGCCTGTATTTTTGCGGATATCCAAGTTCCGAAATGGATCATCGACACGGCGGACCTCGCCGGCGGTATGTGTATTCCCTTGTTGCTGTTTGCTCTCGGCGTCTCTCTTGCCAAGCTCCGGGTTTCAAACCTGGTTGAAAGTTTCGGGATAGCCGTGTTGCGGCTGGTTGTCGGGTTCGGCTCAGGTGTTCTCGGAGTCTGGGTGCTGGGGACCACGGCGATGGAGACAGGTGTGCTGATCCTGATGTCGAGCATGCCGGTCGCTGTCTTCCCCTATCTCTTCGCCGTTCGCTACAATCGGGAGCCGGAAACCATTGCCGGCTGCGTCATCGTCTCCACGATCATCGGTTTTGTGACCATGCCGGGGCTGCTCTATCTGGTCTTTCAACTTTCCGGCACAGCCGGCTGATAGCGGAAACTCTCTTTTGCTCCGAGTGGTTCGATAGGAAGAAGATCGGATATTTCCGATTTTTCAACCTTGCGGCGTGAGGATCTGACGGATTGCGATACCGTCTTCCATATTATCGAGGGCCTGGTTGACGTGCGAGAGCGGCAGGCGGTGCGTGATCAGCTCCTCTACCGGGAGCAAACCACGTTGGTGCATGGCGATGAAGCGCGGAATATCGGTGCGCGGATTGCAGCTTCCGACATAGGAGCCTTTGACTGTCTTGGCACCTGTGACGAGCGCAGCGACGTCGAGCTGGAACGGTGTCTTCGGATCGACCAGTCCGACCGAAACAACGGAGCCGCCGCGCCGCGCACTGTCATAGGCAATTTCAAACGCGCCGAGTTTGCCCGCGGTCTCGAAGGCGATATCGACGCCTCCGTTGGTGAGGGACAGTATTTCCTCGGCTGCACTGCGGTCACCGGAACAGATCGTCTCACTGGCGCCCAGCCGGATCGCATGGGCGAGTTTCGCGGGATCGGGATCGACGGCGATGATCCTGGACGCGCCTGCTGCGCGGGCACCGAGCAGGGCGCTGAGGCCGACACCGCCGGAGCCGGCAATAACGACGGTATCTCCGGCCTTGATCGCGCCGGTATTGAGGACCGTTCCCGCTCCGCACATCACTGCGCACCCGAACAGTGCGGCTATATCCAGCGGCAGGTCGCGCGGGACCGGCACCACCGATTTCTCAGAAACCAGGGCGTATTCGGCAAAGGCGGACAGGCCCATGTGATGGTGTATGGGCTCACCGTTGATTGAAAGACGTGTGCCGCCGGAGAGCAGCTCGCCCTTGCGATTGGCGGCAAGACCAGGACCGCAGAGATGGGCTTCGCCGTCGATACAGGCCGGGCAGGCGCCGCATTGCGGCTGGTAGACCAGCACAACCGGATCGCCTGCGAAAACTGATGAGACACCGGGGCCGACAGCTTCCACCGTGCCGCTTGCCTCATGCCCGGGGATTATTGGCATCGGCCAGGCGCGGACACCATTGATGACGGAGAGATCCGATCGGCAAAGGCTGGCGGCTGCGATCTTCACGAGCACCTCGCCTGCGGCCGGTTCGGGGACGCTTACAGTCTCGAGCTTGAGCGGTTTGTGCTCGGAATAGGGGCGTGCGGGGGCTGGCGCACGCAACAGGGCCGCTTTGAAGCTGATCGACATGGAGTTTCCCGTTGATTGCGGTCAGGCGAATTCGAGCGCGAGATAGGAGTTCATCACGCTCTCCATCGTTTTTTTCTCCAGATCCCGGACAATGAAGACGAGGCGGGAACGGCGATCATCGCTCGGCCATTTCTCGATCTTAGCCGGGGGATGGAACATGTGCTGGACGGCATGCACGACGACCGGCTGGTCGTCATCCAGTTCCTTCAGGTTCAGCAAGCCCTTGATGCGCAGGATATTGGCGCCGTGGGTCTGGGCCATCATATCCAGCGCGCCGGCGATCCGGTTCCATTCCAGCGGCTCGTCGAAATACAGCACGAAGGAATGGATGTGATCGTCATGCCGGCTGACATCATGATGGTGATGGCCGTGATCTTCGTCGTGGCTATGCCCATGATCATGGCCATGATCGTGATGATGAACATGCCCTTCGGTTGCCCGGTAGGCTTCCTCGCGCAGCCACTGGCCGACATCCGCGCTCTTGGTTTTTGGATTATAGAGCCCGGCATCGAACAGGACTGACGGCGCGACGTCGCCCTGGATGGCCTTGATGACCGGAGCCGCAGGATTGAGCTCGTAGAGCCGCTTTTCAACGGCGGCAACGGTCTCAGCGTCCGTGACGTCTATCTTGGTCAGAACGATCCGGTCGGCGACGGCGGCCTGCTTGACGCTCTCGAACTGTGTGTCGAACTGCTGATTTGCGTGATGGGCGTCGACCACGGTGATGACGCCGTCAAGCCGGAAGCGGGTGACCAGGAATGGGTCGGCCATCATGGTGTGCAGGATCGGAGCCGGGTCGGCGAGCCCGGTTGTCTCGACCACGATGCGGTCAAAATCGGGGATATTGCCCTTGGCTCGATCCTTGAACAGGCGCTTCAGCGTATCCACCAGATCGCCGCGCACGGTACAGCAGAGGCAGCCGCTGTTCAGCAGCACCACATCCTCGTTCGACTCCATGACCAGTGCGTCATCCAACCCGACCTCGCCGAACTCGTTCACGATGACGGCGATCCGGTCCATCTCCGGGTGATGCATCAGTTTTGACAGCAATGTGGTTTTTCCGCTGCCGAGGAACCCGGTGAGGATGGAGACCGGAAGCCGGTCCGGCTCGCTTGTCGTGCTTGTCATTTTAAAACTCGTGGGTCGGTGTCAGTGTGGCCGGATCAGTGATGATGCCCGCAATCGGGGCCGTGTTCGTGATCATGGGTATGATCGTGGTCGTGACGATAGGGCACGACAGCGGCTTCGTCCAAGCGTCCGAACAGGGCGCGGAAACTCGGATTGCGCTCAACCTCTGCCGGATGACCGGTGCAGCAGACATGACCGTTGAGGCAGAGTACCCGATCCGTTCCGCGCATCACCAGGTGCAGGTCGTGCGAGACCATGATAATCGCGGCACCGGTTTCCTCCCGGATTGCTCCGATCAGCCGGAACAGTTCGGATTGTGCAGCGACATCCATGCCCTGGGTTGGTTCGTCCAGCACCAGGAAGTCCGGTTGTTTCATGATTGCCCGGGCGAGCAGCACGCGCTGTGTCTCGCCACCTGAGAGACTGGTCAGTTGCTGGTCCAGAAGATGGGTGATGCCGGTTCGTTCCGCTGTCTCGGCGACCCGGCCACGCGCCGATTTCATGCCAAGTGAGAGAAAGCGTCGGGGCGTCAGTGGCATGGAATTGTCGAGAGCGAGCTTCTGCGGCACATAGCCAACGCTGATGCCTAGGGTGAGCTGCGCCGTTCCGCTGTCGGGGGTAAGCAGTCCAAGGATCACCCGGAGCAGGGTCGTCTTGCCGCCGCCGTTCGGGCCAATCACGCTCATGATTTCGCCGCTGCCGAGGCTGAAACTGATCTTGTCGAGCACAGGGCGACCGTTTCTGAGAACGGTGAGGTCGGAAACCTCAAGCAGGGTCGGGGATGCTTTCAACATGTCTCAGGCCGCGCGGGATTTGCAGGACGGGCACAGTCCTTCGATTTCGACGGTGCTCCGCCGGGCCTCGAAACCATGCCGGCGTGCGAGCTCTGAGAGCAGATTACTGAGTTCACCATCCTCGATCTCAAGAGCCGAGCCGCATTCCCGGCAGATCAGGAACCCGCAATCATGGCTCCCCTCGGGATGGCTGCAGCCGATATAGGCGTTCTGGGATTCAACCTTGTGCACAAGCCCTTGTTCCATCAGGAAATCGAGCGCCCGGTAGACGGTCGGCGGAGCCACCTTGGCACCCGGCTTGCCGTCTTTCTCAGCATCCCGCTGCATTTCGGAAAGGATGTCATAGGCGCCAACCGGCGCATGGCGCTGCCAGACAAGCTCCAGCACCCGTCGGCGGGCAGGGGTAATCCGGACACCGCGTTCGGCGCAGAGCCGCTCAGCGGCCCCGAGGGCGTCTTTCAGACACCGGCCATGGTCGTGATCCGGTTTGGGAAAGCTGTCGCGGGCATGTGACAAGGTACGGGATCCATCGCGTTCGAAGCTGCGTCAATGCAATAGTATAATGTTTCATATGCGCTATCCAAGGCCCGGCATTGATCCGGATCTTTATGGCGGACGTAAAGCCATATGCGGATCGGGGGCCGGAGGCCGGCGACCTGGGTTAGCTGAGGACTTGTTTCATGAAATGTTCGCTATTTCGATACTTCCGGGTTTTTGCTCTGCTCCTGCTTGTCACTCCAGTGGCGTTCGCATTTTCGTCGCCGCTATGGGCGAATGCGCCGTCCGGCTGGGCGCAAGACGGGCTGATCAAGTTCCAGGTCTTCAGGAACGACTCTCCGTTGGGAGTCGTCATGCTGCGATTCAACGTCAATAACGATGTATATACCGTTGATACGCAGACGTTATTTGATTATCGAATAGGCCCGTTCTCACTCTATTACTACGCGCTCCGGGCGCGGGATGAATGGAGCGGGCCACTCCTCCTTTCAGCGCGCGGGATGGTCAATGATGATGGGGAGATCTTCCGAGTCGACGGGGAAGCCGAGCCTGAAGGGTTCCGGTTTTCCGGCGGCGAGGGCGAGCACCTTGCACCGCTTGGCACGTCCGTTCCGTCGACCTACTGGAACACGGCCCTGACCCGAGCAAGCGAACTGATCGACCTGCAATATGGCCGGCTGCGCAAAATCACCATGACCAAGACCGGGCCGGAAACCATCCTGTCCAAGGGTGAGCGCATCGAAGCTGAGCGCTACCAGATGCGGGGCGAGCTCGATCTCGACATCTGGTACGACAAGCGCGGCGAATGGGCCAAGATGAGCTTTACCGTCGACGATTCCAATTTCGAGTATGTCAGGATCGTCCCGCGCGCCGGTGACGAAACCCGTTTTCTGGAACTTGAAAGCGTCAAGGATATCGGCTCTGAGGAGATCCGGAATGTCCTCAGGGAACTCGAGTAGCGTTTTGAGAAATGGAGAGGCGGGGATGACATCGCGGTGTGTCTGGATAACCGGGGCAAGCTCCGGTATCGGGCTTGCACTGGCCGAGCGGATGATGCGCGATGGCTGGATTGTTGCGGGATCAGCCCGTTCGGCCGGTGCGCTGGCGGACTTGGCGGCAAAGCATGAAGGTCGGTTCTTCGCCTATCCGCTGGATGTGACCGACGCGGATGCGGCAGCTGTAACCGTCGCCCGTATCCGGGAGGAGCGGGGCGGGCTCGATATGGCCGTCTTTGCCGCTGGAACCCACAAGCCCGTAGAGGTCGAGGACTTTCGCATCGAGACTTTCCGCGACCTGATCGATATCAACTTGATGGGGGTGGTGAACTGTCTGGCTGCGGTTACGCCGGGTTTCATCGAGGGGCGCCGTGGCCATGTTGCCGTGGTTTCATCCGTTGCTGGCTATGGCGGTTTGCCGACTGCATCAGCCTATGGTGCGACCAAGGCGGCCCTGATCAACATGACCGAGGCGCTGAAACCGGATTTCGACCGGAACGGCGTGAAACTGCAACTGGTGTGCCCGGGCTTTGTCCGTACTCCGCTGACGGACCAGAACCCGTTTCCGATGCCGTTTCTGATGGAGCCGGAAGATGCTGCAGAGGCTTTTTATCGCGGACTTCAGTCCGACCGGTTCGAGATCACTTTTCCAAGAATCTTCGCCGTTATTCTACGCTGCCTCAATGCTTTGCCCTATAGCCTTTATTTCCGACTGGTGAAGCGGGGGACTGGCAAGTGACGGGGACTGACAGAGCTACGGCACTGGCCGCCTATGCCATCTGTTTCGAGGAACTGACATCGGATCATCTCGAAGCCCTGTCGCCACTGCTGGCGGACGATGTTCGCTTCCGTGACCCGTTCAGTGACGTGCGAGGCAGGCAGGCCGTGCTTGGAATCTTCCGGCACATGTTCGAGGCAATGGAAGCGCCGACTTTCGTTGTCCTGGATCAGGCTGTCGGCAAAGAGGCCTGTTATCTCAAATGGCGGTTTTCCGGACGGGTGAAGTCGGCTGCCCGGCGAGAGATTGAAATCATCGGTATGAGCGAGGTGACGTTCAACGAAGATAGCCTCGTCATCTCGCATATCGACCATTGGGACGCGGCCTCTCAGGTCTTCGGGTTGTTTCCGGTGCTTGGTCCGCTTCTGCGCTGGTTAAGCCGCGGTTTTTCGCCGGCCAGATGACGCGCTCTCCGGCAGTGCGCCTTTTTGGAAGAACAGCGTAACGGTGCCGATCGTAATCCCGAATTTCGAGACCTCTGCCCTGTTGATTAGCACGCCGTCGGGCTGCAGGAACATCCAGTCGTCAAAACTGACCTTGATCCGGCTGTCGCCGACTTTCAGCATCAGATCGTAGGACCAGTTCAGCGCCTTGCCCCGGGCAACGCCGTTGGCTACACCCACCACATCATCCGCTCGGCCTTCATAGGTGCCGTCGCCTGTCTTGGTGATGTGCCAGATTCGCTGCTCTGTCTCGCCGTCCGAATATAGGAAATCCTCGGTCAGGATCAGCGTTGTTCCGTCCCAGTCGCCCTGCAGATCGACGGTGAATTCCCGCTTCAGGTTGCCAAAGCGGTCCTCGAACATGCCCCAGGCCCTGCTCGGTCCGGCAAAATATGTTTCCGGGCGGAAATCAGGGTCGGTTCCCGCAAAATCATCGATCTTCATGGAACTACACGCTCCGAGGCTCAACAGCACTACTAGCAGATACGGCAAGACACGGGTCATGGATCATCTCCGGAAGGTGTTTATTGGATGTTTTCGGCGATCTTGCGTTGCAACGCGGCCTGGCGCGTCTCGGTTAGGGGGAAGTTTCGCATTATGGCGATGGCTGTAAGTTTCAGGATGACGGGTGCCGCGCCGTAGAGCAGAGAGAGCGTCAGCAGGGCGTCCGCATCATTGCTGCCGTTGGCATCGAAACCAAAGGCGGCAAGCACTGGAAAGGCAATGCCGACGGCCAAGGCAAGGGCCAGCTTCGTCGCCATGCCCCAGAGCGCGAAATAGAGGCCGGTTCGGCTGCCGCCTCCCTCTGCCGTATCCACATCCACCACGTCGGCCTGCATGGATGGAGGCAAAACCAGATCGGCGCCGAGGCACGCGCCGGTGCCGATGCAGATGGCAAGGAAGGCGAGATAGTCGCCGGGGCCGAGCAAAGGCACGAGCGCGAAGATTGCGCTGTTCACCAGCATGGCGGCGATCCATGTGCGATGCTTCCCGGCACGATGACTGATGGTGAGCCATACGGGGACGCTGAGGATCCCTGCGAGGAAGTAAATCAACAGCAACCCGTCCGTCTCCTGCGGCAGGCCGAGGCCCTTGTCCACGAAGAGCACGAAGAGGGTTGCCGCCAGCCCGTTTGCCAGACCGTTCAGCAAATAAGCTAGGATCAGCCGGAGGAAGGGCTTGTTTCGGAGCAGAAGCGCGGCCCCGGCGCGCCAGTCGGCCTTGAGATGTTGGAGCGCGGCAAGCTTCGGGCGCTCCGGCATGATTGCGGCTGCGAGTGTGATTGCGACAGGCAGTGCAACGATCAGGAAGAACGCCAGGACAGTGAGCACGGTTCCGGTATCCTCGCCGCCACCGGCTGCGGACACAATGGCGGGCATACCAGCTGCCAGCAATGTACCGAAAACCAGCATACCTTCGCGAAAGCCTGCTATCCGCGAGCGCTCGTGATACCCGCTGGACAGCTCTGCGCCCCACGCCGTGTAGGGCAATTGCACCATGGTCCACCCGAGGTACAGCAGGGCGCTCCAGCCGAAGAGGTGGAGCGTGCCAGCCCCTTCAGGCGGGACGAAAAGCATGTAGACGGCAAGGCAGGTAATCGGTGTCCCGGCGAAGAGCCAGGGCTTTCGTCGGCCGAAACGGGTTTCTATTCTGTCGCTTAGCATGCCGATCAGCGGATCGGAGACGGCGTCCCACAACCGGGCCAGCAGCAGGGCGAAACCGACAGCTTCGAGGCTTAGACCCCGGTTCTGCGCGTAGAAGGCGGGCAGGAAGATGAAGAGCGGTACCCCGAGCCCGGCCAACGGCAGACCCGGCAATCCGTAGGCAAGAAGCTGGCCCCGTGAATAGCGCGCGGGAGTGCCGTCGACCGGCGCTGTGACTGCCATTCGCTTAAGCGTGTTTCAGCGCGATTTGCCGGACATCAATGAGGCCGGCACGAAAGCCACCTTCGCAATAGCAGAGATAATATTCCCACATCCGCCGGAACCGCTCGTCGAAGCCGAGTGGGGCGATCTCCGGCCAGCGGGCGAGGAAGCGTTCCCGCCAAATCGCCAGTGTACGGGCATAGTCGATACCGAACCCGTCATTGGCGACGCATTCCAGACCGGAGGCGTCGAAATGATCGGTCAGGCGCACTTCCGACGGCAGCATGCCGCCTGGAAAGATGTATTTCTGGATGAAGTCCGGGTTCCGGCGATAGGATTCGAAATCCCTGTCGTTGATGGTGATGATCTGCATTGCGGCACGGCCGGTATCGGTCAGCCGCGCTTTTACCTGATCGAAAAAGACCGGCCAGTACTGTTCGCCGACCGCCTCGAACATCTCGATTGAGGCGATATGGTCGAACCGTCCGTCGACGTCCCGGTAATCGCAAAGCTGGATCGAAACCTTGTCGGCTATACCCTCGCGTTTCGCCCGCTCAATCGCGTAGTCATGCTGTTCCTGGGAAAGCGTGAGGCCAACGACGCGGGCGCCGTATTCGCGTACGGCGACGGATGCGAAGCCTCCCCATCCGCAGCCAATTTCCAGAACGGTCTGGCCCGGCTCAAGTTGCAGCATGTCGGCGATGCGCTGGTATTTCCGGCGCTGCGCCGGCTCAAGTTCTTCCACACCCGGCTCGAAGACGGCAGAGGAGTACGTCATGCTCGGGTCCAGCCACTTTCCGTAGAAGGTGTTCCCGATATCGTAATGGTGGGCGATGTTGCGCCGGCTCCCGCGTTTGGTGTTGCGGTTGGACAAGTGCCCAAGGGTTTTCATGAAGCGTCCTAAGCGCGTCCCGTCGAGCGCTTTGGCCAGCGCATTACGGTTTACGGCGCCGAACGAGAGCAGGGCAGTCAGATCCGGGGTATCCCAGGTACCGTCCATATAGTCTTCGCCGAAACGGAGATCGCCTCCGAGCAACAGGCGCCGGCATACTGCGTCGCTGTGTAACTGCAAGTGCGCCTTCGGGCCAGGCTCGCTTCCCTTAATGATATGCAGCTGACCATTGGGTGTCTGCAAATGCAACTCACCCATGCGGACGGCTTTCAGCATGATCAGCACAGCCCGTGTCCAGGGCATGAATGAGTCCGGTTTGACCGGGATGGTCCCGTTCGGAAACGTAGATTCTGGCAATGTGGATGTTTCGCAGATCTCGCGATCAGTCATTTCAACGCGCCCCAATTATGATCACTCGTCTTACGCAACATGTGGCCCAGTGGATGATTTATTGATTACGGATACCGGCTCTCCCGGAGTCTCGGGCCGTTTGTGAAAGACGGCTCCCTTGATCCAGAGCTTCAGGGCCTCCCAATGGATGCCGGCGACGACCTTCGCCGTGAGAAGTGGGTAGAGCAGGGCCACCTTGAGCAGGGCCCGGTCCGTCATTGCTTCTCTCGTTCCGGTATGGGTCGCGACGAGGGTTTCTCCCTCCGGCGTTTCCTGCCGGATCAGGATGGAGAGTTTGTCGCCGGGCTCCTTCAGCCGGAAGCGGTAGGTAGCGGTCATGTCCATGAAGGGGGAAACGTAGAAACTCTTGTCGCAACTCTGCCGGACCGTACCGCCATCACCCTGGCTCGGCTCGACCGGGATCAGGTAGCAATGCTGCTGGCCAAAAGTGTTTTTCACCTCATACAGGATGGCCTGCAGATGGCCACTTTTATGGTGGCAGAAATAAATCGAAAGAGGGTTGAAAACATATCCAAGAATTCTTGGAAAACAATGCACTAAGATTTTTCCTTCGTGTGCCTCGTAGCCCGCAGAACGAAGCTGCTGTCGAACCCATTCGAGAGCGGACATGCCGTCGCGTGATGCATGGTCCCTGTCGAAGAAGGAGAACAGATTGAAACGGTTATGGGAGAACAGCTTTAGCTTGCCCGCGAGGGCATCGACCTCTTCCAGATCCAGCAGCATTGAGAAAACCCGGTAGACGAAGCGGTGCCTGAACGGGATCAGCCGGGCATGTGTGACCACCCCCCGATAGAGGCAAGACTCTGCCGGTGTGGCGGGCCCTGTATGCGCGGGTGCCTCCATCTCAGTCGTCACCAGCGTCCTGAGCAGGCGCATACACGCTGTTCTGGTCGAGCCAGTGCCTGCTTGCCGGCTCGACATCGGAGTTCCAGGGCGGCGCTATACCAAGGCCGCGGGCGACGGCAATCGCCGCTTTCAACCCGTCCTCATGGAAGCCGTAGCCACAATAACTGCCGCAGAACCATGTGTTACGGACGCCCTGAATTGGCATCAGTTCGCCCTGCGCCCAGACCGCAGCGCTGTCGAAAACCGGGTGAGTGTAGTTGAAACGTGCGAATTCCAGCTCTGGGTTGGGCTCCTCGAGCGGGTTCATGGTGACGAAGAGTGGATATTTGTCGTCGATACCCTGCAAGCGGTTCATCCAGTAGGTCAGGGCAACGGCGCGGTCCATGTCGCGGCGGCCTTCCGAGAGATAGTTCCAGGAGGCCCAGGCCTGACGGCGCTTTGGCATCAGGCGCGGATCTCGATGCAGCACCGCGACGTTGTCCTGATAGCTGAAGCAGCCGAGCAAGGCGCGTTCGGCGTCGCTGGCGTCGCTCAGCATGGCGAGAGCCTCGTCGCCGTGGGCACCGATGACAACCTGATCGTAGTAAGTTTCGGAGCCGTCCGGCTCCCCGATCATCACGCCGGTCTCAAGACGACGGATGCGGCGGACGGGGTGGCCGGTCCGGATCTGTCCGCCGCGCTGCTCGATCTCCGTGGCGAGGCGCTGCACATAAGAGCGGGAGCCGCCATCGACGGTGAACCATTGTGGCCGGTTCGCATGTTTGAGCAGGCCGTGATTGACGAAGAAGCGTACAAAGCTGCGGGCCGGGAAGGCCAGCATGGTCTCGACTGGACAGGACCAAATCGCAGCAGCCATCGGCAGCAGGTGGTCGTAGAGGAAGCCGTCGCCATAACCTTCACGTTTCAGGAAGTCGCCCAGCGTGAGGCCCGGATCGCCGTCTTCATCAAGCAGGCGCGGGGCGGCGGAGAAGAACCGCGCAACGTCCGCCAGCATTTTGTAATAGCTCGGTTTTAAGAGATTGGCCGGTTGCGCAATCAGACCTTTGAGCGAGCCTTCATATTCGAGCGCACCGTTATCGACGGAAACACTGAACGACATGTCGCTGAGCTTTGTCGGAACATCGAGGGCCCCGAACATGCTGATCAGATTGGGGTAGGTCGCCTCGTTATAGACGATGAAGCCTGTATCGACCGGGATCTGCCGGCCGTCATAATCCACCGAAACCGTGTTGCTGTGCCCGCCAAGCCTGTCGTTCGCCTCGTACACGGTGACCTGATAACGCGAAGATAATAACCATGCCGCGCCAAACCCGGCGATACCGCTTCCGATGACAGCTATGCGCATTCCATTACCCCCAGGGAAAACTCTAATCATAATCGTGCCGACTGTGCAGCATTTCGCGTGTGGTTAAGCGCACGCGGCGATGTCGGACGAAAGTCCGTCATTCAGCCTTTTGAACGCCGTAAGAGCTCTGTCGCGGCCGAACGCGAGATCTACAATGGGGTCCGGATAGTCCGGTGCCGGGTTTCCCGGCGCTTCCCATGGCTTATGCAGGTATCGGTCGGGAACCTCGGAAAGCTCCGGGACCCAATGGCGGGTATATGCGCCGTCTTTATCGAATTTCTCGCCCTGCAGAACGGGGTTGAAGATCCGGAAATAGGGCGCTGCATCGGCACCGGATCCGGCGACCCACTGCCATGATGCGGCGTTGTTCGCCAGGTCGGCATCGACCAGCGTATCCCAGAACCAGGCCTCGCCCGCGCGCCAGTCCACCATCAGGTGTTTGACCAGAAAAGACGCGCAGATCATCCGCACCCGGTTGTGCATGTAGCCGGTTTGCCAAAGCTCCCGCATCCCTGCATCCACGATGGGGATACCGGTTTTCCCGCGCTGCCAGGCGCGCAGGGGCTTTTCTGCCCGGTCCCATGGAAAGCGCTCATATTCCGGGCGCAGGCAGGCATCTGGGAGGTCCGGGTTGTAATAAAGCTGGGCGTGGGAGAATTCGCGCCATACCAGCTCCTTCAGGAAATGCTCTGCGGATCCCGAAAACGGATCGCGACCGGTCGTGATGCAATGCGCGACGGTGCGGTGCCAGACTTGGCGCGGGCCGATTTCTCCGAAGTGAAGATGCGGCGAGAGGCGCGAGACAAGCGACCGTGACGGGAAATCACGGCCCGTTTTATACCCGTCGAGCGCGTTTTCCAGAAACTCGTCAAACTGGTCGAGCCCGCCCTGTTCGCTCGGCTGCCATAGCTCTGAGAAACCGGACGCCCAGTCGGGATCGCACGGCTGCAGATTCCAGTCGTCAAGTTGGTCGCCTGCCAGGACCTTTGCGGGGCGCGGTATGGCCTGCGGAGCGGCTCCTTCCGGTGCCGGGTCGCCAAGAAGGCGCATGGCCCGCCAGTAGGGTGAGTAAACTTTTGGCGGCGTGCCGGTCTTGGTTTTCACCTGCCAGGGCTCGAACAGAAGCGCTGCATTGAAACTCTCGGCCTCGATACGATCCTCCTTCAGCGCGCTTTTCAGTGCGGCATCGCGGCGGACGGCGAAGGGCTCGTAGCAGCGGTTCCAGTAAACGGCACGTGCGCCGGTTTCCGCCGCAAGCGTCCGGATGGTCTCGGCTGCGGTGCCGCGACGCAACAGCAGGGGACAGTCGAGGGCGGCGAGGGATTGCTGAAGCGCATCAAGGCTCTGATGCAGCCACCATCGTGATGCGCCGCCGGGAGCCCATTTCCCCGGTGTTTCATCATCGAGAATGAAAACGGGAAGGATAGGCGCGCCGGATTCCACCGCTGCTGCCAAGGCGGGGTTATCGCCAAGTCGGAGATCCTGACGAAACCAGAGAATAATAGGACGTTCGGTCACGCTACCACCTTTAAGAACCTGCAAGGGGACTTACGGGCCCGGTTCGGTCTCGGATCACTTCCGTTCAGCAAAGCTTGTCGGTCGGGAAATGGTAAATGCGTTTGGGGCCAAGAAAGAGAACATCGAAATGCGTGCCGAGCACTGCGCGAACGGCCGCATCGCGGACTGTCAGGCCGCCGGTCAGCGCACCGAAGGCCGGCATGATCAGCCTGTCCCCGTTATGGGCGAAACAACGTCCGCTGAAATTGCGCTGACGGGTCCGTACCCGCGCCGACGGATGATAGTGACCGCTGATCTCCCCATGGGCAGGTGACCTTGAGGCTTCGTGCCGGAAGGTCAGGGCGCCGATGGTTTCTTCCGTCATGCTCCGGCCGGGGAGATCATCGGGCAGCTCCGGGTCGTGATTACCCGTGATCCAGAGCCAGTCATGTGCCGAGATCAGATGCTCGAGTATGGCCCGGTCGGCTTTTCCCATTCGGTCCGGCCCGCCGGTATCGTGAAAATTGTCGCCGAGGCAAATCACTGATTGAGGTCTGTAATGACCGCAGATTTTTGCCAGGCGATTCAAAGTGTCCGCCGTATCGTAGGGCGGCAGATGAACGCCTCTTGCCGCGAAGCTCGATCCTTTCTCCAGATGCAGATCAGACACCACAAGCAGGGAGCGATCGGGCCAGTACAAGGCGCCGGAAAGATCGGCGACCAGGGAGACGCCGTTAAGGGTTAGCGGTTCTGAAGTCATGGTGCTGCTTTGGCGGATCCGCGGAACCGGGTCAATGGTGATCCCGCATGAGACGATATTCATGCGGCATAATTATGTAATCGTACCAACGGTCCGGTCTGTTTTTATTGTCGTGGTGGCGCATGTTTCAGCCTGATGAAAATAATATGTTTCGCCGTAAAATAACTTGCGATTGCCCATATTCGTTCTATGTATCAATCACGTTTAGAAGTCGCTGTTAAAAGACTGTCTCGCCGCTTTGCCGTCGATCATGTTCCTTCTCCGATATTTTGAGCGTTACCCTCGGTCCGTCGCATTGGGCTCCGGACCGCTTAATTTGTCGTGAAAGGAAAAATCATGACCACAGGTACTGTAAAATGGTTCAACGCCACCAAGGGCTATGGCTTTATTGAGCCGGAAGATGGTTCTAAAGACGCTTTTCTGCACATTTCCGCTCTTGAGCGCGCCGGCATGACCTCCGTCGACGAAGGCCAACGCCTGTCGTTCGACCTGGTCCCGGGCCAGGGTGGAAAGTCGTCTGCCGAAAACGTAAAGCTTGTCGACTAACGCACTGAACATAAAGAATAAGGGCGGTCGCTGATCGCCCTTATTCATACTGACTGCAGGTCGCGTTCGATCAGATTTGATCCGCCACCTACTCAGATTTTCCCAACTACTATGATCTCTCAAGGATATTATGAACTACGAATCTAACTTTCTTACAAACTACGGCCTTCACAACTACGTCTCTTTTTCCCGATCGAGCGGTGCGAACGTCTTTTCCATTAGAGGCACCGAGAATCCCAAAATGATTGGCCATGCCCGCACCATCATCTCTGAAATGTATGGCAGCGCCTCAACCATCGTCGTGAATTAAAGCACCGGTTATATCGGCAGGTTTGCCTGTATATTACCGCCGGTCGCTTCGCTGACCAGTTCAGCTTCCGCCTCTTCCAACAGGGTGTCGAGTGCACCGCCGTAGACATGTTCCTTGCCGATCTCAAGCAGGATCGGTACGGCGAGTGGCGAGACCCGGTCGAGGTGGCGGACATCGATCTTGCCATGCACCTGGACCAGAAGCTCAGCCAGACGGCGAATATCCGTCAGGCCGCGCGCAGCGTCCGCGCGTGTGGCACGGAGCAGGACGTGATCGGGCTCATGGCTGCGCAGCACGTCATAGATCAGGTCGGCATTGAAAGTGACTTGCCGGCCTGTTTTCTCATGTCCCGGCAGCTTCCGTTCGATCAGGCCGGCGATCACCGCGACGTTCCGGAATGTACGCTTCAGCAGCGTTGATTCCGCCATCCATTCCTCAAGATCGTCTCCAAGCATGTCCTGGTCGAATAGCCCGGCTACATCTTCGGCACGGGGCTCCTTCAAGCCCCAGATCGCGATCACATAATCGGTGGCAACGAAGCCGAGCGGGTCCAGTCTCGCCCGTTCCATCCTTCTGGTCAGCAACATGCCCAGTGTCTGGTGCGCGTTCCGTCCGGCGAAGCAGTAGGCGACCAGATAGAACTTCCCGCCGCGCGGAAACACCTCGACCAGCAGCCGGTCCCGTTTCGGCATGACAGAACGCCATTGCTGCATGCGCAGCCAGTCCTCGACAGGCGCGGGCAGGGTTGGCCAGTTCCTGTCATCCTCCAGCATGGCCCGGACCCTGTCCGACAGGTGCGTGGTGAAGGGCAGGCGTCCGCCCATATAGGCGGGGATCTCCGGCTCCTCTCCCTTGCCGGGGCTGACCTCCACGACTGTCTCACGGACTCCCTCGAAAGTCAGAAGCTGACCGGCGAAGAGGAAAGTGTCACCTGGTGTCAGGCCCTGGACGAAATATTCCTCGATCTCGCCGAGAAAACGTCCCCGGCGCATCCGGACCTTCAGCGTGATCGCTTCCACGATCGTGCCCACATTCATCCGGTAGGACCGGGCGACCCGCTGATTGACCACGGTCAGCAGTCCGTCGGGTGTCGGCCGCAGGCGGCGGAACCGGTCATAGGTGCGCAGCGCGTATCCGCCATCCGTCACAAAACGCAGGACGGCGTCGAAATCCTCCCGGCCGAGATCTGCATAGGGCGCGGCAGTCCGGACTTCCTCGTAGAGCTGGTCCGGATGGAACGGCCCGGCGCAGGCGGTGCCGAGGATATGCTGCGCCAGCACGTCCAGAGCGCCTTCGCTTGGCAACTCACCGTCGAGAGTCATCTCGTTCACGGCGTCGACGGCCGCCTGGCACTCTAGCACCTCGAACCGGTTCGCCGGGATTAGGATGGCGCGGCTTGGCTGATCAAGCCGATGATTAGCCCGTCCGATCCGCTGCAGCAGGCGCGAGGAGCTTTTCGGGGCACCAACCTGGATGACCAGATCGACCGCCGCCCAGTCGATCCCAAGATCGAGGGAAGAGGTGGCGATCACGGCCCGCAGCCCACCCTTCGACATGACCGCCTCTACCTTGCGCCGCTGCTCTGCCGCGAGCGAGCCGTGATGCAGGGCGATTGGCAGGTTCTGCTCGTTGATCCGCCAGAGCGCCTGGAACAGGATCTCAGCCTGCGCCCGTGTATTGACGAAGACCAATGTGGTCGCGGCGCCACAGATCTGCTCGTAGATATCCTCGACGGCATAGCTTCCCATATGCCCGGACCAGGGAAAATGCCCTCGCCCGATCATGATCCTGACATCGGCTGCGACCGCACCGCCACCAGTGACGCGTTCGACCATCCCGCTTCCCGTTCGGCCGGTAGGAGACAGATAGGCTTCCAGTGCGTCCGGATAAGCGACAGTGGCCGAGAGCCCGGCGCGGCGTGCTTCCGGTGCCAGCTTTGTCAGACGGGCCAGACCAAGTGACAGCAACTCCCCGCGCTTGTCGGGGGCCAGTGCATGCAGCTCGTCGATGACAATGGTGCGCAGCCGCCGGAAGATCTTCGGCGCATCGGTATAGGAAAGCAGCAGGGCAAGGCTTTCCGGTGTGGTCAGCAGGATATTGGGCGGGCTGCCACGCTGACGCTTTTTTTTAGCCTGAGGGGTATCGCCGGTCCGGGTTTCCGCCGTGACCGGCAGCGCCATTTCCTCGATCGGCAGGGTCAGGTTGCGATGAATGTCGACAGCCAGCGCTTTCAGCGGCGAGATATAAAGTGTGTGCAGGCCATCAAAAGGTGTTTCAGACAGCTCGATCAGACTGGACAAGAACCCGGCGAGGGTCTTCCCGCCACCGGTCGGGGCGATCAGCAAGGCATGTTTACCCGCCTGGGCCGCTTCCAGCATTTCGAGCTGGTGCGGGTGCGGCTGCCAGTTTTTTCCGGCAAACCAGTCGCGGAAAGTTTTTGGCAGGCCGGTCATGTCCGGTCGGGGCCGTGCGGTTTTATCCAGCATGTCCCGAAAGTGGTTGCTGAGCGGGATTACAGCAAGCGGCTATTGTATTTCCGGGCGAGGGCCGGCCTCGGCCCATGCGGTCGCCTCTGCATGATCCTTGAAGCACTTGAACGTACTGCCCGGAAAGATCTGGCCCAACGCTTTGTTCACAAGCTGTGTGATCCAGTAATTCTCGGTGACGATGGCAACATGTTTTCCTGAGTTCCTGCCCTTCGCATAGGCGTGCCACTCCTGCGCAACTGTGAGCAGGCCGTTCCAGCTCCAGTTGTTTGTTTCGTCATTACGATGCTGATCGACGACCACATTGAACCAGATGATGTCCGGATTTTCTTTCCAGATCATGGGCACATGCTTTGTCAGGTCGTAATCCGTAAAGCCTGACGCCAGATCGATAAACAGCAATTGCCTGTCCATATCCACACGCCAGGACAGGGTCTCCATCCTGTTTGAGGAGCTTTCGCTCACTCCGGAAACGGTCATCTTACCGCTGCGGCAGTTAGGTTGTCGGCAGCTGATACTGCGCCGGGGGTAAGGAACGTCTTCATTTATTCCTCGCTCAATCCGGTTGCGATGGGTGTTTACGTACGTTGTTACGACATATGGGCAGCATACGCCAATACCCATGATAAAAAAAAGACAAAATTATCAGCTAGATAAAAATCAACTGTCCAAATGAAACCCGGCAGGGGATCGGACTTGCCGGGTTTAGAGGGTGTCTTTTCAGACCGCTCCTGGATACCAGGACGGCTGGCGTTTCTCTGCGAAACTCTTCAGGCCTTCGGAGGCTTCATCCGACTGCCGTTTTGCCGCGTGCTGGACGATCAGTCGCTCGAAATAGGCATCGGCAAGCGTGATGTTGGCGTGTTCCAGGATGACCTGCTTGGTCTGCGTCATGGCCTCGGGTGCTGAAAGCAGCAACTGGTCGATCACCGGTGCCGCGGCTTCGTCGAGCGTGCCGGTCGCGCAGACTTCATGTACCAGCCCCATTTCTACAGCCTTTGCAGCCTTGAAACGCTCGCAGGTCAGGGCGTAGCGGCGGACATTGCGCGGCCCCATGGCGGCGTTCAGGTGAGGCACGATAATCCCGGCCATCACACCCCAGCGGGCTTCGGTAATAGCGAAGATTGCATCCTCGCTGGCAATCACAACATCGCAGGCAGCCACAATACCGACACCGCCACCGAAACAGCCGCCATGCACCAGCGCCACGGTCGGTTTCGGGAAGTCGTTCAGGCCACAGACGGCGGAAGCCGTGCGGCGCGATACTTCAACATTCTCCTCTGGGGAGAGGGCGCCAATGGCGTTCAGCCATTTCAGGTCGGCACCTGCCTGGAAATGCTTACCGTTACCCCGGAGCACCACGACACGGACGACATTGTCCGCGGCACAGTCGCCGAAAGCATCGATAAGTCCCTGAATGACATCGCCGTTATAGGCGTTGTTCACATCTGGTCGATTGATGGTGACTGTGGCGACGCCGCGCGCGTCTTTTGATAACAGGACGACGGGTTCGGACATGGCTGGGCCTCTTCGAGCGTTGGAATTATGCTCCGGACGGAGCCGACGAAGAGTATGCCGTGCCTTCCGGTAATCCAACCCTGAGGCTGGGCAAGTCCAGTGGTTGGAACAGGCAACAAAAAAGCCGGAGAGACTATTTCAGTCTAATCCGGCCTCTATGTTCGCAGTTGCGGAATAATCAGGCGGCTTTCTGGGCTGCCGATGTAGTTTCGCCGTGCATGTCGGCTGCATCGTTGTGACGTGCCAGGCCGTCGATCATTTCCTGTGCGGACTCAGCCTGCAAAGTCGACCATTTACGCTGGGTGTCGGCAAAATAGACCCGGGGACGTTTGGTTTTTTCAGTGAACATGTACAGCTCCTGTGCGGGCAACAACATCTTGTGATCTTGTGTAGAAGATCGTCACGAGCGCGTAAAATGAGAATGCTGCAATGCAGCATTGAATTAATGCCGATTGGCGATCAATAAGTCGGCGGTATGATAAAAAGTGCGCAAAACATGACGCCGTGACGCTGGAGTCTTATCCAGCGGTCGGCTAAGTTCCGGCATCTGGAAAACCCGAGATTTCGAGGCTCCCTTGAACAGTTCCGACATCACCTCTCGCATCAAGATGATCCTGGATGCGGAAGCCGCGGCCATCAATGCCATCAAGATCGATGAAAGCTATGAGAAAGCGCTGGATATCCTTCAGGGCACACCAGGCAAGATCATCACGACCGGGATGGGCAAGGCGGGTTTCATAGCGCATAAATTCGCGGCAATTTTGAGCTCGACGGCATCACCGGCTTTTTTCATTCATCCGAGTGAGGCTGCCCATGGCGATTTGGGCATGGTCGCGCCGGGGGATTGCATTGTTGCCTTCTCGACCAGCGGCAAGACCAGGGAAGTGCTGGAATTCATCGAACTCAGCCGCCATGTCGATGCCGGCAAGGTTATCGGTATCACCTCGCATCCTGATAGCGGCCTGCGGGATCTGTCGGACGTGATCGTCGATATGGGCACTGTGAAAGAGCCGTGTCCGCTTGGTCTGACGCCCTCCGCCAGCATGGCTGTCATGTCCGCCGTCAGCGATGCGCTGGCTCTGGTGCTGATGGAGCGCAAGGGCGTCTCCCGGCACGAATATGGACTTCGCCACCACGGCGGCTATCTCGGTAAGCAGGCACGAACGGACAATATCGAGTAGGGATGGCAAAAGCCGCACGCAGGGCAAGCTGGATCAAGGTCAGGCCGGAAGGCCTGCTTGTCGAGCCGGGCGGTTTTTATGTCGATCCGACCCGCGTGGTCGATCATGCGGTCATCACCCACGGGCACGCCGATCACGCCCGCCGGGGACACGGCGCCGTTGCCGCAACGGCCGAGACGCTTGCCATCATGCGGGTACGCTATGGCAAGGCACCGTTCAAGAGCAGTCAGGCGCTCCGCTTCGGCGAAAAGATCACCATCAATGGTGTGACGGTCTGGCTGGTGCCGGCCGGGCACGTGCTCGGCAGTGCGCAGATCGTGCTGGAATATCAGGGCGAGCGGGTCGTCGTTTCCGGCGATTACAAACGCCGTCCCGACAGGACCTGCGCCGCTTTTGAGCCGGTGCCCTGCGACGTCTTCATCACGGAAGCGACCTTCGGGCTGCCGGTCTTCCGGCATCCCGAGGACAGCTGTGAGATCGCAACGCTGATGCATTCCATGGCGCTCTTTCCGGAGCGCAGCCATGCGATCGGCACCTATTCCCTCGGCAAGGCGCAACGTCTGATCTCACTGATCCGGGCCGCAGGGTATGATCGGCCGCTCTACCTGCATGACTCCCTGATGCCGCTTTGCGAGCTTTACCAAGCGCATGGCGTGGATCTCGGCGACCTCCTGCCGGCGGCAGCGGGCGATAAGAAGCAGGCGCGGGCAGACCTGAGGGGCGAGATTGTGCTGGCGCCGCCACCGAGCATTACGGAGAATTGGGCGCGGTTGCTGCCGGATCCCGTGATCTGTATGGCGTCCGGCTGGATGCGGGTCAAGCAACGGGCAAAGCAGGGCGGGGTCGAGCTGCCCCTGGTGATTTCCGATCATGCCGATTGGGACGAGTTGCTGGCGACGCTGGATGACGTCGGGGCGCCGGAGGTCTGGGTGACACACGGACGCGAGGAAGCACTGGTTCATGCGGCCCGGCTAAAAGGCATGGAGGCGCAGGCGCTCCGGCTGATCGGGTATGAGGAGGGGGACTGATGGAGCGGTTCTCTCAACTTCTCGACCGGTTGCTCTATGCGCCGCAGCGGACGATCAAGCTGAAGCTGATGGCCGATTATTTTATCCATGCGCCAGACCCGGATCGTGGTATCGCCCTTGCGGCGCTGGCCGGCGCTCTCGATCTGAAAAGCGCAAAGCCGGCTCTGATCCGTCAATTGGGCATGCAGCGTGTCGATCCTGAGCTGTTTGGGTGGTCTTACGATTTCGTTGGTGACTTAGCCGAGACCGTGGCCCTGATCTGGCCCGAACGGCCGACAAATGCGGCCTCTCCGGAACTGGGCAAGATCCCTGCCCTGCTTGCCGACCTGAAACCGGCCGAAGCGGGCGTGTTGCTTGAAAGCTGGCTAGACACGCTGGATGCGACCGGGCGCTGGGCATTATTGAAACTGATCACCGGCGGACTCAGGGTCGGAGTCTCGGCACGGCTCGCAAAAATGGCGCTGGGCGATGCTTTCGGGATCTCGGCGGACGATATCGAAGAGATCTGGCACGGGCTGGAACCGCCTTACGAGCCATTGTTCGCCTGGCTGGAAGGTACGGCACCGCGTCCCGATATGAGTAATCGCGCTGTGTTCCGGCCCCTGATGCTGGCTAGTCCTCTGGAAGAGATGGAGTTGGAAAAACTGCCCCTGGCGGACTACGAGGCTGAATGGAAGTGGGACGGGATCAGAGTCCAGCTTGCGTCCCGAGCGGGCGAACGGCGGCTCTATTCGCGGACCGGTGACGATATTTCATCCGCCTTTCCCGATATTGTCGACTTCATGGGGTTTGACGGTGTGCTGGATGGAGAGCTGCTGGTGGTCCGGGATGGTGAGATTGCTCCATTCAACGATCTGCAACAGCGCCTCAATCGCAAGCGGGTGACGGCGAAGATGCTTCAGCAGCATCCCGCCCATATTCGGCTATACGACATCCTGTTCGACGGCGCGGAGGACCTGCGTTCTCTAGGCTTTGAAGAGCGCCGCGCCCGGCTGGAAGCTTTCTGGGACCGGGAGAAACCGGAGCGGACGGACATCTCGGAGCTGGTCCCGTTCGACAGTCCAGCGGCGCTTGAAGCGCTTCGAGCCGGATGCCGGGGGGCACAGATCGAGGGCCTTATGCTGAAGCGCCGCGACAGTATCTATCAGGCCGGACGGCCGAAAGGGCCGTGGTTCAAGTGGAAGCGGGATGCGCTGACCGTCGATACTGTTGTCATGTATGCCCAGCGCGGGCACGGACGGCGCTCGTCCATTTATTCCGACTATACTTTCGGAGCCTGGCGGGATGGGGAGGCGGGCCTTGAGCTCGTGCCGGTCGGTAAGGCCTATTCCGGATTTACGGACGAGGAGCTGAAGAGGCTCGATAAATGGGTGCGTGACAACACGGTGAACCGGTTCGGCCCGGTCCGCGAGGTGACGCAGTCGTTGGTCGTCGAGGTGGCGTTCGACAGTGTGCATCGGTCGTCGCGACACAAGAGCGGCGTCGCCATGCGCAGTCCGCGTTTTCACCGCATTCGCTGGGACAAACCGGCGGAAGAGGCGGATCGTCTGGAAAGCCTTGAGAAGCTGATCGATTGAGGTGGTTTCTCCATCCCGGCTTCCCAAGCCAAGCGTTTTCTTGATAAAGACAGGTAACGTCTTGGAAAATCGCCATGAATGACCGTGCCGCCGACCGCATTCTGTTCCAGCTGAAAACCCGGGGTCCGCAGACCATCGGTGAACTCGGCGCGCATTTCTCGATGACCGGGGAAGCTGCACGACAGCATCTGGCGAAACTCGCCGATGCCGGTCTTGTTGAACCCGAGGACCGGCGCCAGGGCCGTGGCCGGCCACGCCGCTACTGGATGCTGACCGAGAGCGGCCACGCCCGGTTTCCGGACAATCATGCCCAGCTCACCGTCGAGCTATTGGAGTCCGTCCGGGAGCTGTTCGGGGACGCTGGGCTCGACCGTTTGATCGACAAGCGCAGGGTTGAAACCCTGAACGCCTACAAGGCCGACATCGGGAAAGCCGATAGCTTCAAGGACCGGCTCGAGCGGCTGACCGCGATGCGGGAGCGGGAAGGCTATATGGCCGATTGGTCAGAGGTGGACGACGGCTCGTTCCTGCTGATCGAAAACCATTGCCCGATCTGTGCGGCGGCGGCTGAATGCCAGGGAATTTGCCGGGCTGAACTGGAGCTTTTTCAGGATGTTCTCGGACCGGATTGCATGGTAGAGCGGACCGATCATATTCTTGCCGGCGCACGTCGTTGCGCCTATCGGATCACGCCTAGATGAATCGCATTGAACGGAAAAAGGTTTCCGCGCTGGTCGGCCTGCGCAAGCGAGTTCCCATTGGCATTGGGCACAATATGGGACCGCCTTTGAGCGTGGCCTACAACCGTCTTGTCTGGCGCAAAGCCATCGCCAAGGCTTGGGAGCCGCCAGCGGATCGCCTGATCCTGCAGCGCCGGCTCAAACGGGCGAAAGAACTCGGCATGACCTATCGGGAGTACATGCTCGAGATCCTGGAGCGCGGAAGGCATCTTTAGCCTGGCAGAAAGCGTCTGAGGTCAATTCAGATGGCTCAACAGTTGGCTCGCCCCGTTGGAAACCTGCTCGGGATTGCCGGAATTGTCGACTAGCACATAGGCCGAATGCTTGTTCGAGAAGAGAGCGACCGACCGGCCGTCGTAATCGAAGGCAGTTGGCGGGGCTGCGCGGCTGTCCTGGTCTTGGGCGATGGCAAACAGCAGGACCCGGCCGAGTTTTGGTGTGTCGAGTGCAATTGCAACGCCGGGACGCTCGGGAGATGAGACAACCTGTACATCGCGCACGATCCAGCCATCGGGCAGCGTCGGCAATTCGATACCGAGAGCGCCGACGATCTCGCCTGTGTTCAGGACTGTACTCTCGGGTTGAGAGACCATCCAGTGTCTCAGTTCCAGCGCTGCCTGGGCGTCGAGCGCTGTTTCGACAAGCGGATGGGCGTCGGCCGTTTCAAAAAACTGCATAGCGATATGAGCCGTCCACCCTCCTGCGAAAAGCAGAAGTGCCGCCGCTGCCGGTGCGATGCGTCTGAAAATTCGACGCCGCCAAAGGCGATCCTGCAGCTGGTGGGCTTCCGATACCAGCTCTGTGGGAGGCGGATCAGCAGGCGTTGATAGAGCAAGCCGAAGTCCCTCCGTGGTACGTGCGTCTGCAAGCACTTCGGCAGCGCGCTCTGGCCGGTCTGCAAGATAATCGGCCACGATAAATGCCCGCTCCGAATCCAGTTGTCCCTGAATGAGGGCCTGAATGTCGGCTTCTATTCCGCTGTGATTATCGGTCGGTGTGACCATCTCGCTCTCCTACGATCCTGAAAGAACGCCTCTTCACGTCTCCACTGCCACTTTCCTCGAAATTTCTCAGTGCGGCCCGGGCACGGCCGACGCGCGACATCACAGTGCCCGACGGCACGTGGAGTATCTCCGCGGCTTCCGTGACTCCAAGTCCTTCCACTGCCACGAGATGCAGGGCTTCTCTTTGCTCGCTATTGAGCGAGAGGAACGCTTTCCGGAGCTCGGAAAGCCGGACCGCCATCTCGCCCGAAGGCGCGGAAAAGCCGGGCAGAGAATCGGTCCAGGCTCGCTCGCGCTTAGCCGTCGTCAGCCCGTTGCGGCGTTCATCGATGAAGATATTGTGCATAATCGACATCAGCCAGACACGGACGTTGGCACCGTCGCGGAAAGTGGCCCGTCGCTCGTGGGCGCGCAAAAAAGTAGACTGAACAAGATCGTCGGCCGTATCGGCATTACGGGTCAGAACCCTCGCATAGCGGCGCAGGGCCTCCAGCTGCCCGACGATGTCCAGATCATCCTTGCCCATGTTCTCTCAAACAGCCTCCATGTGGTCTTTTCATGTTGCAGCCTCCGCGGTAGGCATCGCGATCGTGCCGGGTACCGGGTCGTTTCCAACGATAAACTGGGCGTTCTCCTTGCGGATGCGGGCTGCGTCCTCGTCGTACAGGAAAGGCAGGAAGGCATACCGGCGCCCCCGGGTGACCTTGCTAACCCTGTGCAGCAACGTGCAGGAGAACACCACGGCCCCGCCGGGTGGTGCCTTAAAACTGCGTGCTCCATATTCAGGGAAATTGACTTCTCCGCCATCGAAATCGTCGTTCAGGTTCACTGAAACGGCGAAGCGGCGATGCGCAGTCCCCCTGGTCGTATCATCGCGATGTGCCGAAAAATGGCCGCCGTCTTCGGCTGCATAGCAGGACACGATATACCGTTCCATCCGTGTCGCTTTGAACTGATGAATTTTTGCGATCTCGGGAACGACCCGACGCTGGAACCGCTTCTGCAGTGCCACGATTAGCTCCTGGTTCGCGATGTAATGATCCTTGCGTCGTTTGAAGCTGTGATCAGTGACGCCCATTGTACGGCCGTCGATCTCACGCATGAATCCGCTCTCCTGGCCGCCCTGTGCTTCATATAAGTCGATCAGATGGCGGCACAGCTCCGGTTCGAAAACCCGAGGCAGAAACAGAATTGGCGCCATTAATTCAGGCCCGGCGAAACGTTCGGGGGGAGGCAGGCTATCGAGGACGGCGAGAACTTCGGCAACATCACCCTGGTCGTCGCGGAACGGGATAGCGCTGATCACACGCATGGTCGGGTCGATGATCACCCACTGCCGCGACAGCGGGAATTCCCCCGAAACTGGATGGGCGTCCCTTGGGACAACGCTGTAAAGCTTTGAAGCTTTTAAGTCGAAATCCCAGAAATGGCGGTAACCGGGAGCTCTGTTCGCAACCCTGAGGGCGGTCTCGTCTTCAGGGTCTATGCTGACACCAAAAAAGGATGCATGTGTGTCATTGAAGATATCCGTGCGTTCGCGAGCCGACCGAATCGCCGCCTGTGCCTGAGCGTCGCCGGCGCTGCCGTAGAAACATAATACGAGGTATCGCCCGGCAGCTGAGTCAAAGGCGTAGCGCGGGTTGGAAATGCTGCGCTGTATGAAGCTTGGCGCAGCATCGCCTGGCAACAGGTGCGTTGCTCCGGCGATATGTAAGGAAAAGGACATCGGCTTCGGATCCCAGTTTGTTTGTTTGGGATACGGAGCCGTTTACATATCTCATCCCGAAAAAAAACGGGACGCAGCAGAAAAAATCTGATGGATGCCTTTAAGGGGGTGCGGTGCCGCGAAACATGGCCGGAAACTGCGGACATGCGGGTCTTTGAGACCGAATGGATCTAACGGCCGCCGTTCCGCTTAACCATGCTGAAATTCTCTTCAACATAGGCCATCAGTTCAGCGACGGATTCATTCACTGTCCGATCCGCTGTCTCGACCGTGACCTCCGGCGTTACCGGTTCCTCATAAGGCGCCGAAACGCCCGTGAATTCCTTGATTTCGCCAGCCCGGGCCTTCTTGTAGAGGCCTTTTGGATCACGCCCTTCGCAGGTAGCCACATCGGCCGCGATATAGACCTCGTGGAACAGGTCCGGAGCGATGGAGCGTGCCCGGTCTCGGTCGGCGCGGTAGGGCGAGATAAAGGCGGTGATGACCAGCACGCCGGCGCTGGCGAAGAGCTTGGCGACTTCGCCGACGCGGCGAATATTCTCCACCCTGTCTTCCGGTGCGAAGCCAAGATCGGAGGACAGGCCGAAACGGACATTGTCTCCGTCCAGCACATAGACCTGATACCCCTTGGCGAAGAGCTGATGCTCCAGCTCGATGGCGATGGTCGATTTGCCGGCGCCTGACAGGCCGGTCAGCCAGAGAACGCCTCCTTCGTGCCCGTTGGCATGGGCGCGCAGTTCCGGGGTCACACGGTGCTCGACCGCCGTGATGTTGGTTGAGCGGACATCGGTGCGGCTGCGCTGGTCGGGATAGCCTTCCATGAAAATGGTGCCGCCGCCGACCGTGTCGTACTCGTCCACGAGGACGAAACGGCCGGTCTTGGGATTGTCTGAGAACTCATCGAGAGCCAGCATGGAACGGGCGCGGAGCGTCACTTCGCCGATGGCGTTGCGTTCCAGGGTGGTGTCGCCCGAGCGGGTCGTCAGGTTTTCGACATCGATAACCGTCTCGATCGATTGCACCTCGACTATCTGCTCATTGGTGGCGAGCTTCAGTTTGTAGCGCTTGCCAATTTCCAGAGGTTTGCGGCCCAGCCAGAAAATCCGGGCCCGGAACACATTGGTCTCGAACGGTGCATTTGACTCGTGGCTGATCATCTGGCCGCGCTCGATGAAAAGCTGCTCGCTCAACGTGATGCCGACTGATTGTCCCGCGGACGCACTCAATGCCGGGGCCTTGGTGTTCCAGCTCTCTATGCTTTTGACTGTTACCGTCTTGTTGGACGGAGAGATCAGGATTTTGTCACCGGTATGGATACGGCCGCTTTCGATACGGCCAGCGATGATCCGGCGCTCATCGAACTTGTAGACATCCTGTACCGGGAAGCGCAGAGGCCGCTCGGTCGGCAGAATGGGCGGCGTGAAGTTGTCGAGGACCTGGACGAGGGAGGGGCCCTGGTACCAGGGCATTTTGTCCGGCGCCGTAATCAGCCCCTGTCCCTCGCGGGCGGAGACCGGAATGATGGCGGAGGCTTCGAGGCCGAGTTCCGACAGGTAGTTGCGGATTTCGGTCGTCAGTTCCTGGAATCGCTCCTCGCGATAATCCGCGAGATCCATCTTGTTGATAACGACAGCAACCTGCCGTACGCCCAGCAAATGAAGGATATAGCCGTGCCGCCGGGATTGCTCCTGCATGCCGTCCTTGGCATCGATCACCAGCACCGCCGCGTCGGACAGCGCCGCGCCGGAGACCATGTTCTTCAGGAACTCCTTGTGGCCGGGTGCATCGATGATGACGTAGTTGCGCTTCTCCGTATTGAAGAAGATCTGCGTCGTGTCGATGGTGATGCCCTGATCACGTTCCGCCTGCAGGGCGTCGAGGACGAAGGCCCATTCGACTGGCATCCCGCGCCGTTCGGACATTGCGATGACGGCTTCGGCCTTGCCGTCCGGCAGCGAGTTGGTCTCGTGCAGCAGGCGGCCGATCAGGGTCGACTTGCCGTGATCGACATGGCCGACGACGACGAGCTTGAGGGGAGGGATTTCAGAGGAAACGTGCATTTTGAAACTCTTGACCGATCAGATGCGGCAATAGGGCTTACATATAGCCTGCGGTGCGGAGCCGTTCGAAGGCGTCTTCCGCCTCGTGGTCCATGGCACGGCCGCTGCGTTCGGCGATACTGGTGCCTTCAAGCTCGGTGATGATCTCTTCGATCGTGCCGGCTTCGCTTTTGATCGGGTTCGTTATGTCCTGATCGCCGAGAGAGCGATAGCGCTTGCCGTTCTTAGAGAAATACAGGTCGACGATCGGAATGCCCTCGCGCTGGATGTAACGCCAGATGTCGAGCTCCGTCCAATGCAGGATCGGATGGATCCGGATATGGGTGCCGGGCGCGAAATCGGTCTTGAACTGGTCCCAGAATTCCGGCGGCTGGTCGCGGAAATCCCATTCGGCATTCTCGCCGCGCGGACTGAAGACGCGCTCCTTGGCGCGGGTGGCTTCCTCGTCCCGGCGGATACCGGCAACCACGGCCTGCATGTCCTGCTCGGCGATCAGGCGCTTCAGCGCCTCGGTCTTGCGGGCGGCGGAGCGGGTGGCCGGCGGCAGCGTCGGATCGATCTCCTCAATCGGCGGGCAGTCCCGGACGATCAGGTTCACACCCCATTCGGCGGAATATTTTTTCTGGAAGTCATACATCTCCGGAAATTTCTTTCCGGTGTCGCAGAACATCAACGGAAACGGGACATGGCCCAGGAACGCCTTGCGGGCGAGCCACACCATGACGTTCGAATCCTTGCCGAGGGACCAGAGCATGCCCATACGGTCGAACTTGTTAAAGGCTTCACGCAGAATATAGACACTCTGCGCTTCCAGCGCGTCGAGATGATCCATCGGGCCGGGTGTTCCGTTCAAAATCCAAGTGGAGCGCGGTTTCTAGGCGTCATATGGCCTCTTGTCAAAAGCGCAAAAAGGGGCAGGGAACGATTTGCACAGTTCGGTCGCCTTTTTGCGTTGTACAGGGAAAGCCTAGCCTCTTTACCCCGGTCCAGTGGAAATCTTTTTCCTACTCAGGACTCCGCGCCAGTGAAGTAGGCAGCATTTGCGAGCGATGGGCGATTAGGAGCGAGATCCGCAATAGCGAGTCCCTCGGCGGTGACCTGATCGGGCAGTGGCTTGCCTTGCGCCAGCGCGGCGGACGTCATTCCCATGGCGGCGGAAGTCTGGATGCCGTATCCGCCTTGTCCTGCAAGCCAGAAGAACCCATCAAGGCCGGGCTCGAACCCGACGACCGGGGATTTGTCCCCGACAAAAGAGCGTAGCCCGGCCCAACGGCTGTGAAAGCGTCCGACCGTCAGGGTGGTGGCATTCTCGATCCGGTCGACAGCGATGGCGAGGTCGAGATCCTCGGGCTGGGCATCCGTCGGCATGGAGGGGGTCTCATCTGCGGGGGAGCCAAGGAAGCGTCCGCCCTCCGGCTTGATGTACCAGTCCTCGTTCACGTTCACGACTGCGGGCAATGTATCCGGATTGATCCCTTCCGGCGGATCGAAGGTGAAGGCCGTGCGCCGTTTCGGTATGAGTCCGATCGGCTTGGCGCCGGCCATCTTGCCAACTTCGTCCGCCCAGGCGCCGGCAGCATTGATGACGACGGGTGCAGTGAAGGTTCCTGCCCGTGTCTCGACCGTCCAGCCGTCTGCAGTTCGGGTCAGTCCCTGGATTTCGGCGTCTGTCACGATTTCTCCGCCACTGGCGCGCATGCCGCGGATAAAGCCCCAGTGCAGGGCATGGACATCCATGTCCATATCGCTCGGATCATAGAGGCCGCGCACGGTCTTGGCGGGATCGATTGCCGGGAATAGCTCCAGCAGGCGGGCGCCCTCGACGATCTCGGTTCCGGTCGTGTTTGCCGCCAGTTCCTTGTGTATTTCGGCCAGCGCATCGAGTTGGTCGGCTTCGGCCAGAATCAGCGATCCGCGCGGCGTCAGTATAGGATCTTGGGCGAAACCCTCCGGTGAGTTCAGAAAGAACGGCTTTCCGGCACGGTTCAACGCGCGGATCGAGGCATTTCCATAACTCTCGATATAGAGGGCAGCGGAGCGTCCGGTCGTGTGATAGCCGGGCTGGCTTTCCCGCTCCAGCAGCAGGACGGAGCCATGCGGCGCAAGAAAGTAAGCGCAGGATGCGCCCGCCATACCGGCGCCGATGATGATGTAATCCGCTTGGCGGTTCGTGCTGGGAGTCATGTTGTGATCCATTTCGAGAGGGACCCAGAGCCTACGCCGTGACTTTCCCCAATCTCAAGGCTTGTCCTACTTATGCTGACAGGCTCGGGCATAAGTTCCGCCGCGGCCATTGACTTCAACCGCGCGTCCTCGTCCGATCTAGTCTGGAAATATATCGACAGAGGGGATCGGGTAATGGCTGAGGCAGGGTTCGATGTTGTTCTGGAGGGCGGCGATGTCATTGACGGCACCGGCGCGCCGAGACGGCGTGCGGATGTCGGTATCCGGGACGAGCAGATTGCAGCTATCGGCGATCTGTCCGAGTCGGATGCTGGACGCCGGATCGATGTCAGCAACCGCATCGTCGCGCCTGGCTTCATCGACGTGCATACTCACGACGACCGGATGCTGCTGTGCGAGCCGGATTTCGACATGAAGGTCAGCCAGGGTGTCACGACCGTGGTCGTCGGCAATTGCGGTATCAGCCTCGCACCGTTGGTGACCGACGTGCCGCCGCCACCGCTCGATCTGATCGGGGACGCGGACTGGTACAAGTTCGCCACATTTGATTCCTTCCTGCGCGCAGTTGAGCAGGCACCCGCCTCGGTGAACGCGGCCTTTTTAGTCGGCCATTCAACCCTCCGGGTCGGCATCATGGACCGTCTCGATCGGGGAGCGACCAGCGAAGAGATCAAGTCCATGCGCGGCCTGCTTGAAGAAGGGCTGGAAGCCGGAGCCGTCGGTTTCTCCACCGGGCTCTTCTATGCACCGTCGCAGAAGGCGCCGACCGAAGAGGTGATCGAGCTGTCACGCAGCCTGAAAGCTTTTGGCGCCCGCTATGTGACACATATGCGCAACGAGTCGGATCAGGTCATCGACTCGCTTGAGGAGACCTTCACCATCGGCCGTGAAGCGGACGTCCCGGTGATCGTTTCGCACCACAAGGTGCAGGGAAAACACAATTTCGGCCGCAGCTGCGAGACCTTGGCCTGCATCGAGAAACACATGCATCATCAGGATATCGGCCTCGATATCTATCCTTATGCGGCATCCTCGACTGTGCTGAAGGCCGACGCCATTGCGCTTGCCGAGAAGGTGAAGATCACCTGGTCGAAATCCCGCCCGGATCTGGCCGGGCGGATGCTGGACGATATCGCCAAGGAATTCGGCTGTGATCTGTTTGAGGCTGCCGAGATGCTACAGCCGGCCGGCGCGATTTATTTCAGCATGAGTGAGGAAGATGTGCAGCGCATCCTCACGTTCAAACATGCCATGATCGGCTCCGACGGTTTGCCGCATGACGAATTCCCGCATCCCCGGTTGTGGGGCACGTTCCCGCGTGTTCTGGGCCACTATTGCCGCGATCTTGAACTCTTCCCTCTGGAGGAGGCGGTGCGCCGCATGACAGGACTTTCCGCCGACAAGTTCGGCCTGAAGGGCCGTGGCCGGATCGCCGAAGGCAACTTTGCCGATATCTGCGTGTTCGACGAGAAGACGGTGATCGACCGGGCTGATTTCGACAATCCGACCGCGCCGTCCGGCGGCATCGAGAGTGTCTTCGTCAATGGCCGCATGGTCTGGGGTGCGGGTGCTCATACCGGGGCGCGTCCGGGCAAGGCACTGCGCCGCGGCATGGGACCGCTTGCCGCTTAAAGCGCCGAAGAGCGCATCCAGGAGGAAACAAAATTGAGCGATACGCCGAAAACACTGCTCCAGATGGCTGGCGTGCCGAACACGCCGCCAGCCCTGGGAGAATCCGTTCTGTTGGTGATCGACGCACAGAATGAATATGTCAGCGGTGTGCTGGCATTACCGGGGGCGGCGCCGGCAACGGATGTGCTGGCGTCAGTGCTGGCGAAAGCACGGGCGGCTGGCGCTCCGGTCGTGCATGTCCGCCACAAAGGCAATCCGGGCGGGGCGTTCGATCCGGAGACGGACCGGTTTGCGATCATCGACGCGGTCTCGCCGCAAGACGGTGAAGAGATCGTCGACAAGAAGCTGCCGAATTCCTTCGCAGGCACCAATCTTCAGGCCGTGCTTGAAGCAACAGGCCGCAAGAAGCTTATCATTGGCGGTTTCATGACCCATATGTGCGTCAGCTCAACCACCCGTGCGGCGCTGGATCTTGGTTGGAGTTCTGCGGTGATCTCTGATGGTTGCGCAACCCGCGCTCTGCCAAGCCCGACGGGCGGCAAGGTCGTCGATGCAGATACACTGCATGAAGCCAGTCTGGCGGGACTTTCGGACCGGTTCGCGATCATCGCGCCGGGTTCTGCATTCTAACGGGCACCAGGTTATTTGGTGTAATGCGCTCTCATGCTGTTGGCGATGGCGATCAGTTGCGGGTCGCTGATGTTGTCAAACTGCACATGGACGCCGTTCTCGGTGCTGCTGACGACCCGTGCCGCGATCGTTCCAGCCTCCGGAATATTCAGCTCTATCTCTGTATCCGGGAGGATTGGCCAATCCGCAACGATATAGGCGCCGCCGATGGACAGATCCTCGATGGCGCAATCGACGTCCTTACCGTCGATCCGGAAGATGGAAATATCGCGGCGCGGCACTCTCAGATCGCGCCGCCGGTCGCCCTCCTGCGGCAAATCAACGAGAAGCCGCAGGGCAGCAAGTTCATGCAGCAAATCCGCGACCTGGGATGCCGATTTCTCGTCTGACATCTTTCCGAGTAGACGCTCGGCCTGTCCTTGAATGTTCGACAGTCCCTCCGAGAGGGTCTTCGTCTGATCTGGATGCAGGTCAGGCATGGGCGCTACCTCTCACTCTGGTGAGATACTTGATCTACCTAGGGTGAGTATTCGCGTCTTTTCCCGATCTGTACAGGCTGTCGCGTGACTTTTTGTCAGCCGACGGTTGGCATTTTGAAAGGGCTAAGCGCTTCGTAGGCTGCACTCGCCTGGAGCACTTTGTCTTCCCGGTACTTCTGCCCGACGATCTGCAATCCGGCAGGCAGGCCCTCGCTGGTGAACCCACAGGGGACGGACGCGGCCGGATGCTGCGTCAGGTTGAACGGGTAGGTGAAAGCGGTCCATTCGGTCCAGCGGCGCATGCCCGAGCCCTCAGGAACCTCGAGGCCGGCATCGAAAGCTGTGGTCGGCATGGCCGGTGTGAGCAGCAGGTCGTAGCGGTCCATCAATTGGTTCACTTCGAGACCAAGTTTTTCCCTTGCCTGGATAGCGTCCTGATATTCGGGAAGTGTGATCTCAAGCCCTTCCATACAAACTTCGGCGAACCCGGGATCAAGCAATTTCCGTTGTTCCGGATTGAGGGCCCGGTAAGCGTTGGCGGCACCGGTAAACCAGTGGATTCTGAATGTTTCCGAGGAAGACGAGTAATCCAGGTCGACTTCCTCGATATGTGCGCCAAGTTCGGCCATGCGCTTTGCCGCCGTAGCAACGAGTTCGGCAATCTCCGGGTCGACCTTCGCAAAACCGAGATCAGGACTGTAGGCAATACGCATGCCCCGGACAGACTTGCCCGAGAGTTGCCGGAAATCACATCCGTCGTCGGGTGCGGTGTACCAATCCATCACATGAAGACCGCTCATGACGGTCAGCATCAGCGCGGCATCCGCGACCGTGCGTGTCATCGGGCCTGCATGGGAAACGGTTCCCATCACGCTGGCGGGATATTGCGGTACGCGGCCAAAGGTCGGCTTGAGACCGAAGATGCCGCTATAGGCCGCAGGGATACGGATCGAGCCGCCTCCGTCGGTACCCTGGTTCAGCGCGCCCATGCCGAGCGCCGTCGCCACCGCCGCACCGCCGGATGAACCACCCGGGGTCTTCTCCCGGTTCCAGGGATTGCGGGTGATGCCGGTAAGCGGGCTGTCGGTCACGCCCTTCCAGCCATATTCCGGGGTCGTGGTCTTGCCCGTGAAGACTGCGCCATGGTCGCGCAGGCGGGCGACGAAAGGAGCATCCGTCGCACTTCTGAAATCCGGGTCGCTGGTTTTGGAGCCGCGCCGGACCGGCCAGCCTTTTACTTCGGCCAGATCCTTGATGGTCGTTGGAACGCCGTCGACGATGCCGATCGGTGTCCCGGCCTTCCAGCGCGCCTCGGATGCTTTCGCGGCCGCCAAAGTCGAGTCCTCGTCGATATGAACAAAGGCATTGAATACCTCGTTGTGCTTTCCGATTTCCTCCAGTGAGGCCTTCACCGCCTCAACCGGCGAGATGGTTCCGGCGGCATAGGCCTGGACCAGATCGGTCGCACTCATCATCGCGAGATCGCGGCTCATATTATTGCTCCTGCACTTAAAACTGCTCAGCGGACCGGGGAGGGCCAACTGGAATCCCTGAATTCCTGGATCTCGAAACGGTAGGTGCCGATACCCCGGAAAAAGGCTGAATAGACGTTGAAGGTCTCGCTATAGGCGGGCGGGGCATCGAAGACGACACCCTTTGCTTTCATGCGGTCGTAGAAACCGTCCACATCGTCAGACACGAAAGAGATGGTGACGGCGGGGTCGTCTGCCGGCGGCCGGTTTGTACAAACGCCGAGGAAGGCGTTCGGCGCCACTTCAAAGATATGGCATCGGTCGCTCTGATTGAGCGCGAGACGAAATCCCAGGGTTTCTCCGAGAAACGCAGAGGAGGATGTCAGATCATCCGTATAGATGAAGGACAGCATCTGACCGATGGATGGCATGGCTAATGTGGCTCCCGGGGATACCATGGCGAAGGAGACGGGCCACGGCGAAATGGAATGAAGCGGGAGTTTAGGACGTGAAATAACCCAGACGCAATTCGGTCATTCGGGCAATTCGCTATTCATACGGGGTAATGGCCTCCGCCTCGAGGCTGTAGCCTACTTCGGCCAGGTCCGTTTCCTCTTCGAGAATGCCGAGGATACCGGTGACATAGACCGGCTCGAACATCTCGCGCGGGTTATAGGATTGCGCGATCCTGACAAGGATCAGCTGGTTCGGCGGCGGCGGCGGGACGTGAATGCAGGCGCCGACATAGGGCACGAGGATAAGCTCTTTCACGCCTTCGCCGTTATAATCCAGGGGAATGATGTATCCGGGAATGCGGATTCTGGTACCGGCCAACTCGTGAACAACATCCTTGCCGACGATGCTCTGTTCGGGCGGAGGGCCGCTATTATCTGGAAGCGAGGTTGACTGAGACGCACGGTCGATCTCGGGGAGAAGGTCTTCCCAGAGAAGGTCGCGGGGCTCCCCGGCGGCAAAAGCCGGATGGCGGTTTATCAGAAATGTCATGGCGGACGCCGCGGCAACGCGTAGAGCAGTCCGGCGGCTGAATGCGAAATGTTTCAAAACACTCTCCTCATTGCCGGACAGTCATACCGTCAGCAAGCGACATACGGTAGGCACCGATGGCGGGAACAAGACCCGAAAGAATACCGCCGCACACGAAGCCAGCCAAAATCAAAAATTCTCTTCCCGAGGGTAACGAGAACGGCAGGTAGAGCCCATAGGCTTGATCGACGATCGGGCCGGCGATTGCCAACCCTGCAAGGAACAGGAACGTTCCTGTAAAGGCACCGGCAAGGGCCAGCGTTCCCGCTTCCAGTATCATCAGGCACCCGACTATGGACGGTCCAGCGCCGACGGCCCTGAGGATGGCCATCTCCCGGCGCCGTTCGGACAGACTGGAGAGGATCGCGGCGACCATGCCGATCAGGGCGGTCAGGACCACCATTCCTGAAACACCGGCCAGAGCCGACTCGGCAACACCGATCAGGGACCAAAGCTCCTGCAGCGCGACCCCGGGCAGGACGGCGAGCAGGGGTTCTTGCGGATATTCGTTGATGTGGCGCTGCAAACGGAAGGTTTTCAGCTTGGATGTGACGCCAACCAGCACGGCCGTGATGCTTTTCGGTGTCAGGTCCATGGCCCGCACCGCGTCGGCCCCGGTAGAGCGGCCCGGGGTGCGTGCGCCGCTTTGCCAGTCGACATGGATCGCCTCGATGGCCTTGAGGCTGACATGGACGGTCCGGTCGACCGGCGTGCCGGTCTTGGCAAGGATGCCGGAGACCCAGAACGGCATGTCTTCGTGCTTCGTAAAGCCGACCGCTCCGAGACCGTGCGCCACGACAATCGGATCTCCGACCTTGTATCCGAGATCTGCGGCCACGTCGGCCCCGAGGACGGCGTCGAAAAGATCGTCGAAGCGTTTTCCCCCGGCGAATGTCAGGGGAGCATTGCCGCGAAAACGGTAATGCTCGAAATAGGCATCGGTTGTGCCCATGACCCGAAACCCGCGATGGCTGTCGCCGAGCGAGATCGGTACGGTCCAGGCTACTTCCGGCCGGTCGGCGATATCGCGATAGCTTTCCCAGGTCATGTTGTTGGTGGCATTGCCAATGCGGAAAACCGAATAGAGCAGCAACTGCACGCTGCCGCTACGCGCTCCGACGATCAGGTCGGTGCCGGCGATGGTATTCCCGAAACTTGCACGGGCCCCCGTTCTGACACGCTCGACGCTCAGGAATAGGGCAATGCTGATGGCGAGCGCGAGAATTGTCAGCAGCGCCGTTGAACGCCGGTTCGCCAGGGACTGCAGGCTAAGACGTAGCAGCATCGGGCGCTTCCTCACGGTGCTTTATGTCCGCCAGGCGGATCACGCGATCGAACCATCGGGACAGCCGCTCATCATGGCTCACCATGAGGAGTGACGATCCGCTCCGGTCTAGTTGTTTGAAGATCAATTCGAGAAAGGCTTGCTGCGACTCTCCGTCGAGAGCGGAAGTCGGCTCGTCCGCGATCACCAGCTCGGGGTCGCCGATCAAAGCCCTGGCGGCGGCAACCCGTTGTTGCTGTCCGGAGCTGAGAAGGGAGGCGGGTTGCCCCGTCTGGATGTCTTCCGGCAGGCCGAGAGCGGTTAGCAGCCGTGCCGCCGCTTTCTCTGGAGTTTCTTTTTCTCGAACCCGGCGTTCCCGCTTCGGGGCAAAGCTCAGTCCGAGACGGACATTGTCCAGAGCCGACGCATAGGGCAACAAGTTGAACATCTGAAAGATGACGCCGAGATGTTCCGCCCGGAACCGATCGCGTTGGGCCGATGACAGCTTGGCGAGGTCCGTTCCGAGCAATTCGATCAGGCCTTTTTGTGGCTGGGAAATTCCTGAAATCAGGCCGAGCAGGGTGGATTTTCCACCACCGGACGGGCCGAGCAGCAAAACCCGCTCGGCCTTTTCAATCCTGAACCGGTCGACCCCGAACCGGAACGCGCTGCCCGGCCACTGGAACGCGACATGCTCCAGCAGGACGGTTGGCGGTGCCGATGGGGTGGATGGTTCGGTCATGGCTCTCAGTCCAGTGTCAGTGTCGGATGGTCGGGGCTTACCTCAAACTGGAACTGACCTTTTGGCGAGACGATTTGCACGTCAAGCTCTTCGCTGTTCGGAAACTGTTTGAAAAAGGGGAAAGAGAAACCGGCGATCTTGGCAGTGTCCATGCAGGAGAACCGGAAGGTCACATGGAATTCCATATGTTCGCCATCATGTTCCGCATCGGATGATTTTTTATCATGATTGTGGTCATCCTCCTCCATGAAACGGGATTCCTGGAGGGTGCAGCCTGCTTCGCCGATAACGCTGAACAAAGCGCCGCCCTTGGCGAGTTTGGCTTTGCCGGCATCGAATGCTTCGTGCTGGGCTACAGTCTCGGGAGCATGCTCGAAACCAACGATATCCGCGCCAGGAATTTCGATCTCCATCTCGATCGTTGCGCCTTCGATGGCGATGGTGAGTTGACCATGGCCGTGTTCGTGCGCGTCGGCTTGGCGCGTTTCACTGGCAGCGGCCATCGTGTTCGTCACGGTTAGCATTACCGCTAAGATGTATGGAAGTCGGGTCATTGGCGAAGCTCCTGGGGGGAAGATCGTGTAAGAAAAGAATGTTATAACGTTACATTTTTAGCTTGCGATCAACTCATTTCTGCGAGCTGCAATTTTACTGCTGAATTTTGATCCGGGATCCCTCGCGAGGCGTGCAATCACCGCTAAGCCATTGCTGAACCATGCTTTCCTTGCAGGCGGTCCACGGGCGGTCAACGCCGCCCCCGATTTCTTCCTGATAAATCGTCGCAAAAGCGACCACCGCAAGAATGGCGGCCAGGATCCACATATTCCGACTCATGGCTTTGCTCCTCTGTCCGGCTTCAAGTGGGAAGCCTCAGATGACGAGAAAAGGGTTAACGCTGCATTTTCCTACTCGGCCCACTCGACAATATGGTCTGGCAGTTTTTCGTCAGGCACATATTTTTCGGACACCGCCCGCCCGCGAACAGAAATCCCGGCGACATGGACCATATCCGGATCGCCGCAGACGAGGGGATGCCAGTGCGGCAGATCCTTGCCTTCCTTCACAAGCCGGTAGGCGCAGGTAGATGGCATCCATATCAGGTCTTCCAGTACGTCCGGCGTAAGGATCACACAGTCAGGCACCTTCGCCTTGCGATTTGGGTAGTCACCGCATTTGCACGAATGACAGTCGAGCAGGGTGCAGGCGACATCCGTGTAGTGCAGATCGTCGGTCACATCGTCGATCAGCTTGACGAGGCAGCACTTGCCGCAACCATCGCACAGGGCTTCCCACTGCTCGGAGTTCATCTGCTCGAGCGGTGTGGTTTTCCAGTAAGGCGTCTCTGCCTCGTGCTGATCCAGAGCCATTCAGTCCTTGTCCGCAATTTTCGCCAGCACCGGGAGGATGTAATCCCGAAAAGCCGCCGGATTTTCCGACATCGGGAAATGCCCCATGCCGGCCATGATGATCGCCTCCGCGCCCGGAATACGTTCCGCTGTGCGCAGCGTATCCTCCGGTGTGCAGGAGTAATCATATTCTCCGGTCATCAGAAAGACGGGACAGTGCCCGGTGTCGATGGTGCTGCTCTCCCGGGCATAGTCGCTATCGGTGCGATAGAAGTGCATATCGCCCTTAAATACCTCCGGCCCGCCCTGATAATAGTGCCAGAGAGTCTCCCAGCGGAATTCATCCGGACTTTGCGGGGCGACGAGGCCGGAAACCAGGGCGGCGCAGAAGTCTCCTCGCAGGAATTCTGGGCTTTCCAGCCAGCTATTGTCGTACCAGGGCGAGGGGCTGTCGGAGCCTTCGAGCCCGATTACGCCGCGCAGAGACGCACCCTGTTCCTGCGCCAGTCGGACCACAACCCTCCCGCCCATGGAGCAGCCCATAACCACGGGGCGCTCAAGTTCCATTGCCTGTGAGAAGGCTGCGATTGCCGCGACATAGAACTGGCTGGTCAGCTTGTATTCCTCACCTTCCCAGCCCACCGGCGGGTTCGACTTCCCGTGCCAGGGCAGATCGAAGGCAATGACCCGGAAACGGTCCGTCACCGTGTCGTCGCACATCAGGTGGCGGTACTGGCTGGAATGCGCGCCGGCGGTATGCAGGCAGAGCAGCGGAATACCGCTTCCGGCCTCTTCGAAATAGATCCGGTACGGCCGTCCCTCGATCTCGAGATGCACATAGCGTCCGGAGATAGGCTCGATCCGCGCGCTCATTGGCTCGTCTCCTGGCGCAGGGTACGCGGCAATGCGAGCAACTCCTTGACGTAACGCAGATTGTGCAGCAGCGGCGCCGTGTTGCCATCCAGACTGGCATGGCCGTAGCGGGTCATGGCGAACAAGTCCTGATAGCCCGATGGCGGCATGTCTGAGCTAAACACATCCCAGACTTCCTTTGATGCCCGGATGGCGAAATCCCAACTCCGCATCTTGAATGGCCCTATATCGACGGCTGTTACATGGCCATCTTTGACCGTCACATGATAGGGCGTATCGCCGACTTCCAGCAGGAAACTGGAATCCATATAACGGCCAATCCGTTGCAGGTCCGGCCGCGCGGCGACGGCATCTTTCAGGCATTCGAACACGAAAATTTCTCCTTCTGTCGGGGAGCTTTGGATCAGTAGACCGTGCGGCCACCGGAAACATCGAAACAGGCGCCGGTGCTGAAGCTGCACTCCTCGGATAGCAGCCAGCAGACCATGGAGGCGCATTCCTCTGCAGTCCCGAGACGCTTCAACGGGCTTTTCGAGATCATGATTTCAACATGTGCGGGATCCATCCGGTCCACCATCTCCGTATCGAGAGCGGCCGGTGCAACCGAATTGACCAGCACACCGGTGCCGGCAAGCTCCTTGCCCATGGATTTGGTCAAGGCGATGACACCGGCTTTAGCGGCGCTATAGGCGGGCGCATTCGGCGTGCCTTCCTTGCCGGCAAGGGACGCGATATTCACGATCCGGCCGTATCCGCGCCCAACCATGCCGGGGGCGATGGTCTTGGAGCAGAGAAATACGCCCGTCAGATCGACATTCAGGACGCGCTGCCAGTCGGCCAGCGTGTAGTCGATTGTGGAGACGGTAGGTCCCGCAATGCCGGCGCTGTTCACAAGCAGGTCGATCGGTCCGAGCGCGCCCGTCGCTGATGCATGGGCAATGCAGACGTCTGATTCCGAGGAGACATCGACCGCCGTGGTAATCAGATTGTCCGAGGCTCCTATGGCATCGGCAGCCGCCGCGAGTGCGTTATTGTCCTGATCCCAGAGAGCGACTTTTCCTCCGTTCTCCAGAATGCGTACGGCAACGGCTAGACCGATGCCCTTTGCGCCGCCCGTCACAATCGCGGAGCGGCCGCTGAATTCCCCATCCTTCAAGGCGTTTCTCCCGAACGCGTTTTGTAACTCGGGCTCGTAACGGCCCGTTTGTTACCCAGTCCCTGTTTTGGGTCCCTGTTGTTATTGAGCTCCGGTTGTTACTTGGCGCTGAGCGTGAATTCTCCCTCGCGAATGCGGTCCGGCCACTCGGCGACCATGTCCGCGACGGCTTGCTCACCGTAATTCTCGATCATATCCGTCAGGGCTGCAAAGATCGCGGATGAGGCGACCATTTCCGGAGCGCAGCCGTTATCGACGGCTTCGTCCCAGGCCTCGAGGATGAGTTTCAGGGCGATGCGTTTCTGTTCGTCATCCGGCAAAACGCCCGCATCCGAGTCCGACATGTGTCTCTCCAGAAAGTCTTCAGTTCCGGCTCCGTTGGAAGCCTCACATTGTTTTTAGTGTTGCTTGAGGCTGGCGCCTGCCGAACGCTAGACTGAAACGGTAAACAGTGGGAGGAAAAACATGTCGGAAAATCATGACTTCTTGCATCACGTCGGTGATGAGCATCCATTCGTTGCGCGTGGTCTGAGGAACTATTTCGAGTATCGCGATCTGGGAATCGAGGACGCATCGAAGGGCGATGTCGTCTCCCATGTGATCCGTGCCCGAGACGGTCACAATGCGACTGGCGCGTGGCACGTGCACGATTGCAAGTTCCAGATGTTTTATGTGCTGAAGGGCTGGGCCCGCTTCGAGTATGAGGGGCAGGGCGTGCATACAATGAAGGCTGGCGATTGCGTCATGCAGCCGCCGCTGATCAAACATCGGGAGATCGAACATTCGGCGGATCTTGAACTTATCGAAGTGGTCTCCCCGGCGGATTTCAAAACTTACGAGGTTGACGGGCCCGAAGCCTGAAGCCATTGGTCCGGCAAATGTCTGACCGGCCGATAGTGGAGGCCCTAATGTCGGCCGATCTAGTCTGGAAAGAAGACAATGCGCCTTTTTCCAACCGGTTCGGAGATGTCTATTTCTCGACGGAAGGCGGGCTTGCGGAAAGCCGGCACGTCTTTCTAGAGGGTAATGGCTTGCCGGCGGCTTGGGCCGGACAAAGTGATTTCACCATCGCGGAAACCGGCTTTGGAACCGGATTGAATTTCTGTGCTGCGGTCCAGTTGTGGCTGGAAACCAGACCACCGGACGGCTTGCTGCACTATGTCAGCGTTGAAGGGTACCCGCTGAGTGCCGGTGAATGTTTCCGGGCGCTTGCGCAATGGCCGGAATTGGATTTCATAGCGGCTGCATTGAGGCAACGCTATCCCGAGCCCGTTCCCGGAATGCACAGGATTCATTTTGAGGAATGGGGCGTCGTTCTCACGCTGGCTATCGGCGAGGTGGGCGCGATGCTGTCCGGTCTGCATGGGCGGATCGATGCCTGGTTCCTTGACGGTTTCGCGCCGTCCAAAAACCCGGAAATGTGGCGCGACGAGGTCTTGACTGAGGTCTCCCGCCTGACGGTGCCGGAGGGAAGTCTGGCGACTTTCACTGCTGTGGGAGATGTCAAAAGAGGCCTTGCCCAGCGCGGCTTCAAAGTTCGCAAGACACCTGGATTCGGAAGCAAGTGGAAGATGATCGTCGCGCAAAAGGTGCCTGATCTGCCGGACAGCCGGGCACCGTTGTCTAGGCGGGCAGTGCCGGTCCGTGAGCGGTCACGGCTGGATCGAGTTGCTATTGTCGGCGGCGGCATCGCGGGCGCGTCCTTGGTCAGGGCCTTGCGGCGGCGCGGCATGGACCCGGTGCTTTACGACGGCGCCGGACCCGGCGCAGGCGCCTCCGGTAATGCTTATGCACTTGTGACGCCTCGGATGGATGCCGGAGACAGTGCCGTCGCCCGGTTTTTTGCCGCGGCCTACAGGTATGCGACCGCGCAATATGGCGAGGGGCCGGGGTGGGATCCGTGCGGCGCGCTTGTCATGCTGGAAGATGAGGAGACGCTGGTGCGGGCCGATAAGGCCCGGGGCTTTGCGTGGCAGCCTGCGGCCAGCGGCAGTCTTCTTGATCGGGCACAAGCCAGCCAGCGGGCGGGCGTGGAGCTGGATTGTCCGGGCCTGTTTTATGAGACGGCGGGGCTTTTGCAAACGGAGCGCCTGCTCTGTGACTGGATCGGCTCGACCAGAGTTATCGGTACCAACATCGACAGAGTTTCACGATCCGCCCGCGGATATTTGCTGTTGGATTCAAATGGAAATGTTGCCGGGGAGGCGGATGCTGTCATTCTTGCCGCGGGCGACGGCAACCGTCACTTTTCCGGCACGCACTGGATCCCGCTTACACCTGTGCGCGGGCAGGTTTCCGGGGTCCCGGCATCGGATGCTGGCCACGCCCTGAAATGCGCCCTGTCCTGGAGCGGATATCTTTCTCCAGTGCGGGGTGGATGCCACATGCTCGGCGCGACCAACGATAGAACCAACAAGATTGGCGAAGAGTGGGGGTGGGCCGTTCTTGACGAGGACCATCGCCACAACCACGGAAGCCTGCCGGGCTGCCTGGCGCATCTCGTCGATCAGCCTGATGCCTCATGGTCCGGGCGCGCGCGACTGCGGTCGGCGACGCCCGACCGCGTTCCCCTGTTTGGCGCCATTCCGGACGTCGCTGGTTTGGCTGACTCGTTTCGTAATCCGGCAGGCCGGGGCTATGTAACCTTTCCGGACGGCGATCTGCTGATCCTTGGGGGGCTGGGCTCGCGCGGCTTTGTTACGGCGCCGCTTGCCGCCGAACTGCTCGTAGCCCGCCTGTTAGGGGAAGTATGGCCGGTTGAAGAGTCTTTAGGCATCGCTGGCGACCCGACCCGGTTCGCGAGCAGGGCCCATCGGCATGCGCGGATCGAAGAATTTCTAGGCCGGCGTGTCAGATGAAAATGATATTTTAACCATTAAAAAAGAAGTTTCTGAAAACCTAGAAGTCGGTGGGTTTCCGGTGACCTGATGATGTTTCTGTAATCCACTTTCTGGTGTTTTCTCATTAGAACTGAGAGTGGAAAGCAGATTGGTCGGTTCGAACAAGTCGAATAACGGGATTTCGTCCGGTCTGCGAGCGCGCCTCACCACGTCGCCTCTTGCTGTCGCTAGCATTGCTTTTATCGTCGTTCTTTCTGTTACGCTTTACGCCCAGTTCACAATCCAGACGCGTGAAGATGAAGAGCGGGTAGCTCATCATGAATTTGCTCGCGCGCACATTGGGCAGAACCTGAAAAGCTATCTGGAATCCCGTTTTCTTTCTGTGAACGGCATCGCCGTTGCCCTGGAGAAGGAGAGCACACCGCCGAGCGAAGCCGCGTATGCTGAGCTGGCTCGGCCCTTCCACGAGAGTTTCAGCGGCGTGCAGGCTGTTAACTGGGTCGATAGTTACGGTATAGCGCGCTGGATTGTCCCTCTGGCGGGAAATGAGCAGGTCAAAGACAAGGACCTCAGCAGTCTTAGTATCCCGGGCATGGCTATTGCAGCCGCGCGTTCCGACGGCCGGGCTCATGCCACACCGCCGATCACTTTGCTTCAGGGCGGTATTGGCTTTGCGAGTTATTTCCCGGTTAAACGAAACGGTGAAATTGCCGGTTTCATAAATGTCGTGTTTCGTTTCTCGGATCTTCTCGACAGCATCGCGGGCCTGGACCCAAGAGGGTCAATCTCTGTTGCGCTCCATTATGACGGCAAATACGTGATGTCGCAGTCGAAGGGACCACGTGGAGAGGATTACATCTCTCTCTATTATGGTCTGGATATCCTTGACCGTACCTACCAGATCGAAATCCAGTCCCACGAAGCGGCAGTCGGTTATATCAATCCAATATTGCTCATCATAATCGTGAACTTGTTGTTTGCAGGCGCTATTTATCTGTTGTTGAAGCAAGTCGGCTTACTGGCCAGAAGCGAGTCACGGCTCCGCGATTATGCCGAAATAGCCTTCGATTACCTTTGGGAGACAGACCGGGAGCAAAGGATTACTTATTTGTCGCCTCGTTTCGAGGAAATCTCCGGGCGTCCGGCGAACGAATTCCTCGGGCGCAGGCTGAGCGATTGTAATGTCCAAACCTCTACTGGCGAGAGCCTCGATGAGCATGCGGAGGTGATGGCACGGAAGCAGCAGTTCGAGAGTTTCGTCTTTGCTTCAGTGTCTGAAGACGGGACCAAGACGTGGATATCATCATCTGGAAAACCACGGTTCTCCGTAGGAGGACGCTTTCTTGGCTATAGGGGAGCCGACCGGTCTATCAACGAGCAGGTCAGCACGGAAAAGCGGTTGCGTCGCGCCTGGGAGCACGCTGAAACGGCTAATCAGGCAAAGAGCAATTTTCTTGCCGGAATGAGCCACGAGCTGCGAACTCCACTTAACTCAATCATAGGCTTTTCCGAAATGATCCGGGATCAGATGCTCGGCCCAATCGGTAAGCCGCAATATGCTGAATATGCGAGTGACGTGGTGTCCTCCGGTCGGCATCTGCTTTCTCTGGTCGATGACGTGCTCGATTTATCGAAGATAGAATCCTCCACATTCGAGTTGTCCGAAGACGAGATTGACCTCGCCGATACTTTTGAATTTGTCCGGCGCGGATTCAGGCGGCATGGGGAAGTGCGGGGGATAGGCATTCATCTTACAGTCGCCGATGATGCGGCCTATATCCGCGCGGACACACGTATAGTGCGCCAGATGGTGATGAATCTCGTCTCGAATGCCATAAAATTCACAGATTATGGCGGCACGATCAGGATCTTATCGGAACGTGACGATAATGGATGCGTGCACATTAAAGTCACCGATACAGGGAGCGGCATCCCGAAGGAACATCTTATCCGGGTGTTCGAGCCGTTCGTCCAGGTTCGTGAGACTGCATTATTGAGTCACGAGGGGTCGGGGCTCGGTCTTTCCCTCGTGAAAAGGTTTATTGAACTGCATGGCGGAACGATAGATCTGGAAAGCCGCGTCGGGGAGGGAACTTCCGTTGATCTTACCTTTCCCAAGCATCGCTCTCTCTGAAGCATCATTTTGATTTCAGTAAAAGCTTGTGTCCTTCCAATTATAGTAAAATCCCAATGGAAATGAACGGCGTTAACCTATAGGGTGTATTTCACCCTCCGGGTTACTCATAAGCGAAAACCTCTATTTTGTCCCTCAACCCTGTTCCAAGCGATGAAGGTTCAACGTGGCTAAGAAAAACCGATCCTGCCTCGTTCGGCGACATTTCCGCTTACGTGGGCCTAGTGGAGATGAGTTACGCCGCTCTATCGCGCTTGAACCGGGATTCTGGTCGGCATTGGATGATATGGCGCCGGGCGAAAAACTGAGGCTCCTGATAGAAGATTGTCTGGCTGGTCTGTCTCCCGACGAGTCTCTCGTATCAATTCTGCGATGCACTGTGATGAACCACTATCGCGCGCTGTGTGATGAACGGCGTTTGGCGATGAGGCCCAGTGAGTCCGAAGGAAAAAGAGAGAAACAGATCGGGGCGCGGAATTGAGCGTTCCTGCCTTGCGCATGCGGGAAATGGTGCCGGTTGAGGGACTCGAACCCCCGACCCCCTGATTACAAATCAGGTGCTCTACCAACTGAGCTAAACCGGCTATCGAAGTGCGCAGCGGAATATCGCGTTTCTGGTCGATGGTCAACGGCAGCGACGTTACAAAGTTCATGTTTCGCTCAAGCTGAGCGCCGGACATTTTTATTGAGCGTGTTTCTAGTTGTTCGAAACCACGAGACGGGGCTTGGGAAAACGAGGCTGCGAGCCGGCGGTCACAACCGTCCGCGCCGCATCCATCAGGCTCGCAACGGGAGCTTTCTCCGTGCGGAGACTTTCCAACATACTGATCGCCCGTTGTAATGCAGAAATCTGATTGTCCGAATACACTTGCGCTTCGCGGGTCTGAACCGCCGCTTCCTCAAAGCGCGTGACGAGTTCGGATATCAGAAGAGATGTGTCCCTGATCGCGGAATCAAGTTCGCGCTTACCATCGGAGGTGCTTTTCAATTGATAGAGCTGAACATTCAGTTCGAGCAGTGAATAGACCTGTTGATGGCGAACATAGAGCTCGCGTCCGCGGGGATCCCGATTGTTTAATTCTAAACTTTCGAGCATCTATCACTCCAGGCCAGGTTGCGTCTGTCATTTGAATTTGCCGGGCGTCGCGGTTTTGCGGCGCTCCAGTTGGCGTCTGAAGGAACTCTAGGCTTCAAAACGTGAATCGCTCGTGAATCACCGGGGCGAATTTTGAGAAAAAAATCAAAAAATAAACCGTGTACTTTTTTTGGTCTCAATATGTTCGCGTTTGTTCATGTATTGCATATCTTTATGTGTCGGGCGTGCGGTAAGTTTTTTGAAAACCTTAGCTCCAACGATCGTTAAGCCCTATTTCCAAGAGGCGATTGTGACGCCATATTGGGATTTGGCTTTTAGATCTGAAAGTCGATCTGGAATTGATATGCTATCTATGAACCAGGTCTCATGGCGTTCCGGCCGATACTGATGTGCTTATGTTTATGAAATATTAAGCTCAATGGCTGATAAGGTGCGCGTGTACCCGATAAGAAAGAGCGCTTTTTCATGAGTGTGAAATTGCAGGATAAGAAGTCGGACAAGGTCAAGATCGACGAGGATGCCCTCGATTCGCTGCATACCTTGCCGCTTTCAATCATCCCCTTGCAGACGCCTGGCCTGAAGAAAGCCTTCATGATCAAGAACGCGCGCCTTGAAAGCGCAATCGAGCTTTTTCGTGACGGCGGATCAGGGAGCGGCCAGGTCGAGCCAAAAGAATTGCACGGATACTTCCAGGACGTTGGCGGGGCATTGTCCCACGACCTCATCATTCTGGACCGGCTATCGTCTCTCGAGTCTTTTGACGTCTACTCGTTGCGTCTTGAGTTGCGCAACCTGGATATCGGATTCGAGGATTTCTCGGCTCTGCAACTCTCCGAGGCCAAGCGTGCCGAGCTGACCGAATATATGCGTGCCTTTACACGCCCGCTGATCCAGCGTGTTTATGGAAGCGATCAGTCAGAAGAGATCAGTGACGTCGGTCAGATCTTCAAGATGATGGCCTCTCCAAACCGGAACGAAGCGATGGCAAAGCTCAAGCTTCTTGCCGAAGAGCTGAATACAGAATTGACGGAAGTGCCGAAGTTTCTTGAACGTTACGGGGATATTTTCCTGTCACTTTCATATTTCCGGAACTGCCTCGACAAGATTATGCAACAACTCCCGCCTTTCATCTCCTGGATGGAAGAGCTGCATAGCAACTACCAGATCCAGAACGACCGAAATCAGCTTAAAATCCTTAAGGATATTGAGTCTGACCTGAATGAGATTTCGACATCCCTGGTTGGTCGATTCGAGTATTTCAACCACCGCTCCCACGATTTCTGGGACAATATCAGCGCTGATTCGTTTCAGTCCTTCCAGGAATTGGTCACCGCACACCATGTGAGCATCGGTGCCGTGCTCTGTGGTCTCGCAGTGAAGATGGACCTCTACGAAACGCGGTTTCCCAACCATGGCGGGGGGCCGGTGAAGCGGCTGGAGTTCATTAATTCAGAAATCAGACCCGGTCTGCAACGCATCAAGGATATCGAGCAGCGCGTCGGTGCGGTAAAATAAAACAACGCATCCAGTCCTGCGGGTTTGGATTTCGCAATCGCAACCTTGCCGGTAAGGTAAGCGTTGGCATCGGTCATCTGCGGCCGTGGGACCTTCTTTGAAGATGACCCTATCAAAGTCTGTTCAGCAAAAAACAGTTGAGACTGCTGCTGCGCCAGACGCCGAAAATCGTGCCCGTTTGCTGCAGATCGCAGAACGGTTGGCAAAGCTTGGATACTGGCGACTCGATCTTGCGACCAATGCCGTCTTCTGGTCCGAGTTCGTTTATCTGTTGCATGGTCTGGAGCCAGAAAGCGGGGGGCCGGATCTGAAAGCGGCCCTGGCGGCGTACCTTCCCGAAGACCGACCAAAAGTTAATGCCGCAATTGAACGTTGTATCGCAGCGGCGGAACCCTTCGAGTTCACTTTGCGGATCCGGCGCCCGGATGGTGCTGTGCGCAACGTGCGGTCTGCCGGCCTTCCGGAACTTGATGAAGCCGGGGCTGTCGTTGCGATCAGCGGCATTTTTCAGGACGTTACGACCGAAGATGACATCGAAAAAACTCATAGAACCAATGAGTTGTTGCGCCAGACGATCGATGCTTTGGATGAGGCGGTCAGTATATATGATCCCGACGATCGATATGTTTACGCTAATCCGAAATATTTCGATCTGTTCCCGTATTTGAAAGAAATCGAGGACCTTGAGGGAAAATCCTTCGAGGACGTGTTGCGTATCAGCCTGCAAAACCGTGTCGTCGATAGTCCACTGGCCCGGGAAGATCCGGAAGCTTACATCGCGCAACGTCTGAAAGCGCGCAGAGATGTCCCGGGCGAGCTAGGGGACAGACTTCACAAGAGCGGACGCTGGTATGCGGCCCGTGAGTTCCGGACCGACGCTGACGCGCATATAACAATGCGCCGGGACGTCACGGAGCAGCGCATCGCCAGCCAGGAGCTTGAACGGGTCAAGGAGCGCTATGAACTCGCGGTGACGGCCGGGGGAATCGGTGTCTGGGAATATGACCGGTCTGCAGACTCGTTCTACTGGTCAGATTTCGCCTCCGGGATCCTGACTGATGGCAAGGCGGCGGAGCCTGGCAACATTGAGTCGCTGTTTGATGCCGTGATCCAAGAGGACCTGGAGCATTTCAGAGGACAATACTGGGCCTGTCTGACGCATCGAGCGGTTATGGATATCGAGATCCGGATGAGTTCTCTCGATGGTCAGATGAAATGGGTGCACTGGCGAGGCCGACCAATTGCAGACGATGACGGCGAGATTTTGCGCATTGTGGGCTCGATCGTAGATGTAACGCGGAGAAAACTCGATCAGGAGCGCATTATCCAGAGCGAAGCGCGGCTGAGCGAAATCGCAAGAACGATTCCCGGTGTTCTTTGTCAATGGTCGCTCGAAACCGAACAAAGCCCCCGCTATTCCTATCTCAGTCCGAAGGCTGCCGAGATTTTTGGGTTCGAGGATGTGAGCCCAAGTGGTGTTTCCGCATCGCTGCGGCCGGTCGATGCGGATGCGGCTGCGGTAAATGCTGCCTTGGCTGCTTCTTTCCGGACAGGAGATCAGCTTCGCTTCGAGGCGCGTTACGAGTTACCGCAGCGCGGTATTCGCTGGATTCGTAACATGTCGGAAGTGGTGAACGTTTGGGATGACCGGATTGATTTCACCGGTGTGATGGTTGACGTCACGGAAATCAAGGAAGCCGAGAGCCAGATCTTCGAAAGCGAACGGCGCTTGGTTGATGCCATCGAGTCGATCAATGAAGCCTTCGCATATTTTGACAATGAAGACCGTCTGATGATCTGCAACCAGACGTACCGCAATCTGCGCCCGGCAATTGCCGGGCGTATCGAACCGGGATTGCCGTTTGAGGCCTTCGTCGAGCTTGTTGCCGATTTTGATTATATCCCGACCGGGTATGGAGGCCGAGAAGAATGGGTTCGCGACCGTCTCGAAATGCACCGCAATCCGACCGAAGAGCCTGTGCAAGAGGTGTGGCCGGACGGTCGAGTGCATCTGGTCTCGGAACGCCGGACAAAAGAAGGCGGTATTGTTATCACCCTTACGGATATTTCCGATCTCAAGCGCCGAGAATCCGCTCTTGAGGAAGCGCATGCGCGTTTGTCGAGCCAGCACGATGCGCTCGAAAAACTGGCTCAAGATCTTGATGCGGCCCGTCGCGCAGCGGAAGCTGCGAACGACGCAAAATCTCAGTTCCTAGCGATGATGAGCCATGAAATCCGGACCCCGATGACCGGATTGCTGGGAATGGTCCAGATGCTCCGGGACGAAGACCTCAGCGATCGGCAGCGGGACTATCTCGATGTGCTGGGACAATGTACGGACACGCTGCTTAGTCTTCTGAACGATATTCTGGATTTGTCGAAGATCGAGGCGGGCCAACTCAGTCTCGAAAGCATTGAATTCGACCTGAGCCGTGCTGCAGAGGAGATTGTCGGCCTGTTCCGTGGGAGCGCCTCGGACAAGGGGATACGGCTTATCTACCGAATGCAGGAGACAGCCGTTCGGGCGGTGCGCGGAGATCCTTTGCGCTTCAAGCAAATTCTCGCAAATCTCGTAAGCAACGCTATTAGATTTACCGCCGAAGGCGAGGTGGTTCTGACGCTGGACGGAGTCTTGGACGGAGGCACGGTCACGGTGTCCGGCAGTGTCTCGGATACCGGTATAGGCATTCCCGAAGAGGCAATGCCTCGTCTGTTCAACAGATTTGATCAGGCAGACACATCGACCACGCGGAAGTTTGGCGGAAGTGGTCTTGGACTCTCCATCTGTCAGAGATTGCTGGCCTCCATGGGAGGGAGCATTTCGGTGAGCTCTGCGTCGGGCAAAGGCAGTACATTTACGTTTTCGGTTGCGCTTGGCGCTGGCTCCGCAAGTGAGCAGCCGGCTCATTTGGCTGGCGGGCCAAACCTCAATGCCGAGCCGGTTGATCAAGTAGATCCGAGTGTAACGCCGAGCCTGCGGATATTGATTGCCGAGGACAATGGTCTCAATGCCGACCTGATCGCGATGATGCTCGAAAAATGGGGGCATGAAACGGATATTGCTCCGGATGGCCGAGTGGCTGTGGACAAGGCTGCCGTCACCAAGTTCGATTTGATCCTGATGGATATGCAAATGCCGGAGTTGGACGGCCCTGACGCCACACGTGAAATCCGCGCAGGAAGCGGGCCAAATCGCGAGACGGCAATTGTCGGTTTGTCTGCCGATGCGATGCCAGAGCACCGGGCGAAGTATCTTGCGGCCGGGCTCAACGATTTCGAGACAAAACCCGTTGATTGGGATCGACTTCGGCAACTGATCGCGCGCCTCTATGAGCGCGGCTTCATGTCGTATTACTGACGATCAGGTTAAGCCGATATATCCGGGTTCTGGCTTACTCGTCCGGGACGCGTTGTTCGCGCCGCATTTCCTTCACGGAATAGACGGCTCCGGCCAAAATCACCAGTGATCCGACGATGGTAAGAAGGCCCGGTGTTTCCTGGAAGAACAGGATCCCGATCAGACCCGCGAATAAAAGGCGGGTATATTCCATCGGCTGTACGGCAGATGCCTCGCCGTGTTTATAGGCATGGATATTCGAATACTGGGCCATGGACATGAGTACGCCGATCAACACCATCGCGATGAGTTCAGACGCAGTCGGTGTTTCCCAATAGATATAGGCTGGAATCGCGAAGGCGACGGCCAACCCGAATGACTGGTACGTCATGATGGTCACCGGACTCTCTGTCTTGGTTAGGACCCGGGTGACAATCATGACAACCGCGAGGAAAACCGCAGAGGCGAGCGCGAGGAAAGCGTAGTAATCGATCCCGTCGAAGCTGGGTTGCAACACGATCAAGACGCCAATGAATCCAAATATCGTGGGGCCCCAACGCTTGAGATCAACAACTTCCTTAAGCAGGACAACCGCAAGCAGCGTGATGAACAGCGTGCGCGCGAATGAAATCGCGGTCACATCGGCCAGAGGCATATGAATGACCGCCGTGAAGCCGGCTGCCATGGCGCAAACTGAACAAAAGATGCGTGCTCCATGGAGTTGCAAGCGGTCGGTTTTGAACGCGTGCGGAAAGGAATGCAGCATCCGGGGGGACAAGATGACGATCACACAGATCTGACGAATGAACAGGATTTCCCAGACTGGAATCCGTTGTCCCACGTCCTTGATAGCTGCCATCATAATTGTAAAAATAAGCGAAGCGAGGACAAGCCAGATACAGCCCTTCAGATTTTCGGGCACGCGACTCCAGAATTGAGACGTCTTGCTCTGCACCTGTCGGCTTCCGAGCAGGTCTTTCCGAGTTTCCAAGCTTTCGGGCATGAAGTTCGCTTACATATTTCTTGACGACGGTATTCGTGATGTATTTTGGGTTGTTGTCAATTGCTTTGTACCCGAATCAACACCGATAAGTTGTTGCCTCAGGCACTGTGGAATGGTCCTAAAAACGGAGGGCCAATCTGCCCGCATATATGCTAAAGATCATCGCCCTTCCTATCCTGCGATTGAAATTCCGCGATTATCATGTCTGAGAAATTTGCTGCAAAGGCAAGCATCGAGCCTTTGACGGAAAATATCCTGAAGACTCTCCAAGAGGAGGCACAGGTGATCGAAACCCCATGCGGTGATGGTCGAATGGTCTGGCGCAAATGGGGCGAGGGGCCTTGTGTCGTTCTGGTGCATGGCGGGTTCGGATCGTGGAATCACTGGTGTCGGAACATCATGGCGCTGGCGCGTGAATTTACCGTGATTGCGCCGGACCTTCCTGGGCTTGGGGATAGCGATATTCCAGATGATCCGAGAACGGCGGAGCATATTGGCGAAATCCTGACTGACGGGCTCGACCGGGTCATCCCATCAGACGCCGGATTTCATTTAGGCTGTTTCTCTTACGGTGCTGTTCCCGGAAGCGTAGCTGCTGTTCACCATGGGCAACGGGTACGCAGCTTCACCTTGGTGGGAGCAGCCGGATTCGGTCCGCGCGAGCGGCCGACCGAGGGTCTGATCCGGATCTTGCCGGAGATGGACGAAGCCACACGCCGGACGACCGCCCGAAACAATCTTGCCGTTCTTATGTTTGCCGATCCTGGGAACGTTGACGATCTGGCAATAGATATTCAGCTCGTAAATACCGCACGGGCGCGGTTCCGGTCACGACCGCTTTCGCTCTCCGACACGGTGCTGCGAAACCTGCCCCTTATCTCCGCGCGACGGAATGCTATCTGGGGGGGCGAGGACATCACGGCGAAGGGGATGCTGACCCAGCGGAATGCAGCCATAACAAACGCGGACCCCGGCGCTCAAATTGTCGTTATGGATGGCATCGGGCACTGGGTTCAGTACGAGGCCGCTGACGCGTTCAATAAATGCTACCTCGGGATGCTCAAACAGACACCTTGAGGCTCGACGATCAGGCAATCCAATTGCCAGACGAAAATACTGGAGGAAATAAGACATGAAGCTCGTTGTTCTGCCCGGAGACGGGATCGGTCCCGAAATTGTCGACGCCACACTGACAGTTCTGAGGGCCGCGGATGAGCGGTTTGGGCTTGGACTGGAACTGGAAGAGCATGCGATCGGCGAAGTTTCGCTTGCACGCGACGGCTCCACCTTGCCAGAGCCGGTGTTCGAGAGCGCGTCCGCAGCGGACGGAGTCATCCTCGGGCCGGTCTCTACGGCGACCTATCCGTCACCCTCTGAAGGAGGCCTTAATCCGTCTGCCGAGTTCAGGCGCCGTCTGGACCTGTTCGCCAATATCCGCCCAAGCCGATCTGTTCGACATGATGCAGCGCTGGTGAAGGATATGGATCTGGTGATCGTGCGCGAGAACACAGAAGGTTTCTATGCGGTTCGCACGATGTTCGCGGGTGGCGGCGAATTCATGCCGGACAAGGACATGGCGCTCGCCGTGCGCAAGATCACCCGGCAGGGGGCGGAGCGGATCGGCCGTGCGGCTGCCGAGCTGGCCATGACCCGCCGGAAGAAACTGACGATCGTCACCAAGTCGAATGTCCTGAAACTCAGCGACGGGCTGTTCCTTGAGGCCGTGACGGCGGGCGCGGGCGCATTTCCGGAGCTTGAGGTAGAGGAAGTGCTTGTCGATGCCATGGCATCTCATCTTGTTCGAAGCCCCGGAGCCTTCGACGTTATCGTCACCTCGAACATGTTCGGCGATATTCTCTCGAATGAAGCGGCGGAACTTGCTGGCGGTCTTGGTTTTGCGGGCTCTCTCAATGCCGGGCTCCGGCACGCGGTCGCCCAAGCGGCCCATGGATCGGCACCAGATATCGCCGGCAAAAACGTCGCGAATCCGAGCTCCGTTATGCTGTCTACGGGTATGTTGCTTGAATGGCTTGCGGATCGCAGCGATAGCAACGCCTTGCGCGAAAGCGCAAGGGCAATTGAAGCTGCTGTCATGGCCTGCGTCGCGGACGCGGCCACGCGGACACAGGATATAGGCGGCGCACTCAGCACGGATGCATTCGGCGCGGCGGTCGCCCGGCGGGTCGCTGAAGTCTGAGTATTCAGTCGGAAAGAAGGAACGGACGATGGGCACCCTGACACTTCCGGACGGCCGGTCCGTACCGGCTCTTGGCCTTGGCACATGGTACATGGGTGAAACCGCCGGTGCCCACGATGCAGAGGTCAGGGCGTTGCAGACCGGCATCGACCTCGGAATGACCCTGATCGATACGGCTGAAATGTATGCCAGTGGCGGAGCGGAAGAGGTCGTCGGCGATGCCGTCCAGGGGCGTCGCGATGAGGTTTTCATCGTCTCCAAGGTGCTGCCCTACAATGCGAGCCGGAAAGGGACGATCGCCGCCTGTGAAGCCAGTCTCCGGCGGCTTGGAACAGATCATATCGATCTCTATTTGCTGCACTGGCCGGGCTCTCACCCGCTTGCCGAGACAATCCAGGCGTTTGAAGCCTTGCAGGCGGCCGGGAAAATAGGCGGGTACGGCGTGAGCAATTTCGATGTGGCCGAGATGGCGGCATGGGAAAAAGTCGCCGGTCCCGGTGCCTGCCAGACCGATCAGGTGCTCTACAATCTCTCTCGACGCGGTATTGAATGGGATCTTGTCCCCTGGGCACGGGAGAGGGCGATCCCGCTTATGGCTTATTCGCCACTTGAGCAGGGACGTCTGCGGGACAAGGGGCTGGACTCGGTCGCGGACAAGCACGGTGTGACGGCAATGCAGATTGCGCTGGCATGGGTCCTCCGTGACCCATCAATCATAGCCATTCCGAAAGCATCGAACCCGCTTCATGTGCAGGCGAACAATGCCGCTCTAGAGCTTGTTCTCGACGAGGACGATCTGGCTTTGCTCAATCGTTCATTTCCCGCGCCGCGCCAAAAACAAGCGCTGGAGATCCTGTAGAAGGTCTCGCGACATCAAACTTACGTCATTTAAGGCGCATACCCATTTAACTTGTCGTGCGAAAGGTGTTGTGGTTTTCAGGCGGTTAATGCGGTGCTAATTCAGCCAAATTGCATTTACTATAAAAAGGGCTTGGCAAAATTTAGACGAATCACCACTATATTAAGTATTGCGGCTTGAATACGCGACAACTTGGAGTACAGGCAATGGGTGCCGTCGATAGCAAACATGTTGAGCGTAAAAGCCTTGAGATCCTCGCCGAAGCGATTGATCGAACGGTTGGATCCGGCTTCGTCCATGCAGCGATTGCCAAAGCGGCCAAGACGCTCGAAGAGAAAGAATTCAATGCTGCGGACAAGGCATTCCGTATGCTGAACCCGCGCGAGACCCGCAAAGTCGAGAAATCTGCTCTTGAGAGCGCGTCGCTTTTTGTGGAGCACGGCGAGTATTCGGATCCGACCGACGATATGAAGCCGAATCCTGATTACAGCGATATCCGGGCGCGTTCCGTAAAGCTGGGTTCCTGACGTTTACAAACTTGTTCTGGCGCCCCGAGCCGCCAGTGCGATTGTGCCTGCTCCGGCAACAGCCAGTATAGCGGTGACCAAGAAGCTGCCGCTGTAGGTGCCCAGCAATTGGTAGCCGAGTGTGAAAATCGCCGGCCCGACAATCACCCCTGAAAAAGTGAAGAACAGCGCCGCGCCAGTCATGTTTCCGGCTTTCCCGTCGGGGCTGTGCTGAACGACGGCAGACGCGAACACTCCGTTCCAGCCCATGGCCGTAAACCCGAAGACAAAAAACAGCGCATAAACAAGGCCAACGGGCCAATCCGGTGCGATGAAAACCGTTGCCAAAGCGGACAATCCCGTTAGCAGCGCATTGATGATGAGCGCGGCGAATCCGCTCCGGATACGATCCGCAAGAACTCCCCAGGCAATACGGCCGATGACGCCGGCAACCTGCACAGCAGTCAGCGCGAGGCCTGCCGCGACGAGCGTATAGCCGGTTTCCTCAACCAAGAAGGTGACGGCGAACGCATTCAGGGAAAGTTGGATCGCGGCCAGAAACAGCCCGGTAAAGCAAAGCCAGCGGATAGCAGGCAGTTTCCAGGCCGCTTTGATGTCGGCAAGAGGGGACCGGATGAGTGGGGCTGTGCGGGAACGGTCACTGTCCCAGCGCTTTCGGAAGAACTCCATGACGAGCGCCATCGTGAGTGCGGCGAGGATGGTCACTAGCATGCTGGTCTGCCAATCCAGCGCAAGGGCGATGGCAGGGGCGAAGGTGCTGGCTGCAATCCCGCCGAGCGGTACGCCGGTAAACCGGATGGAGAAGACGAGATTGCGGTTCTTCGGCGTGACAATCTTCGACATCAGATGGGCTGCCGGCGGATTGATCAGGCCGTAACCGAACCCGATGATGAAGGAGCCGAGCGCCATCAGGGACAGCACACCGCTGGCAATCACCAGATGAGCAAGGGCGAAGAGACAAAGGCTGACCTGGGAAACCCGCCAGGCACCGAGCCGTGCCACCAGACCTCCGGCAAGCAGGCTGGTGACCATCCCGCCGATATAGACCACGACGACCTGCAGGCCGATGAGCGAAGCATCAACGCCGAGCGCTGCAGCAGCCTCAGGCGCGATTGCCGGCAGCCACAGCGAGGCCATCGAGCCGATCAGTTGGACCCAGATCATGAAGAAGACAACCGTCACCGTGTCGCGGAGAGGCGGTGACTGTTGGGTCTCTGTGGGGTGTGTCATTTCGGCGTGCGCCGTCAGTTCGGGTGCAATGCCTTGTCCGGGCCGAGTACGGCACTGCGGAAGGTGTTCTTCACGAACTTCCCGTCGCGTGGCGGCATGATGGTCTCACCGGTTGTCACATCGATCTTGATCACGGCAACGAGCGGGAACTGACCTTTTTTCAACACTGCGACCAGTTCATCCAGTTCTGCTTCATTCCGGACCGTCATTGTGTTGCCGATGCCGGCGCCGGCTGCCATGGCGGCGAGGTCTGTGCCGCGCCCGGTCGGTGCGGCCTGCATGCCTGTCTCGCCGTAATGCTCATTGTCGAGCACGATGACGGCCAGGTTTTTTGGCTGTTGCAGGGCAATGGTCGAGAAGCTGCCGACGCCCATAAGCTGTTCGCCGTCTCCCGTGAGCACCCACACGGTGCGATCCGGTTGTGCCAGGGCAAGTCCGAGCCCGGTCGGTGCCGCGCCGCCCATGCCGCCCCAGATGTAGAAATTCTCCGGGCGGTGATCGATCGCCGCAAGGTCCCATGTAGGGGAGCCGAGACCGCTGATACACAGGGCATCGCCACGTACGGCCATCAATTTCGTCACTACGTCGCGGCGGAAGAGTTTGTTATTGCTCATTATTCAATCTCCTGCCGCATCTTGCGCCGCTGGCGCCGAGAAGGCTTTCGCACCGATCAGTTTCTGGCCGATCAGAACGGCGACAGCTTCGCCACCATGGAAAGACATCATCAGTCCCGCTTGAATGGCATCCGCGGCATCCTCGGCCGTATCCGCGCGCAGGCAGCGCACACCGACCGCTTCGAGCACCGGCTCGACCGCACGCCCCATGGGCATTTGCCAGGGATTTGACTCGCCATAGTCGCCGCGCATGGTGACGATCATGAAAAGCGGGAAGGCGCAGGTTGTGGTCAGGGATGCGATCATGTTGATCGTATTGCCGACACCGCTGCTTTGCATCATGACGGCGCATTTCTGGCCGCCGAGCCAGGCACCTGCGGCAACCGCGATGCCTTCTTCCTCGGTCGTCAGCGGGACTGTCTGGATGTCGTTGTCTGCAAGGCTGGCTTTGATAATGCCGCTGAGGCCGGCATCCGGAACATAAGCGACCTGCTTGATTCCATGCTCCTTGAAGAGGCTGTGCGCGTTAGCGCTCCAATCGCCGCTCATCTGTTTCCTGCCCGTTTATTTGATTTACAACATCATGGCCTGCCGCCGCCGTAACTGTCCATGCGCGGGGGGCGGTTATTCGGAACCGGTCCCATTCCACGATGTCCATATTGCCAAGCAGTCCATTGTCTTGGTGCAGCGCCTGTCACATAGTCGTCGCGACTAGAAACCGGGAATCGATCATGTCGCTCAAGACCGACCGCCGCCTGATACCGACATCCGCCCATTGGGGTACCTATTTTGCCGAAGTCGAGAACGGCAAGCTCGTCGCCGTACACGATTACGAGAAAGACCCGGCCCCGGCCATCATTGGCCCTGGCATCGTCGATGCGATTGACGATGAGGTCCGTGTGCGCCGCCCTATGATCCGCAAAGGCTGGCTGGAGAACGGCCCGGCCTCGCGCGAAGGACGGGGCAGCGACCCCTATGTCGCCGTGCCGTGGGACGAGGCGCTCGACATGGCGGGGGCTGAGCTGAAGCGGATCGCGGATACGCACGGCAACGAGGCGATATTCGGCGGTTCCTACGGCTGGTCAAGCTCAGGCCGGTTCCATCATGCGCAAAGCCAGGTGCACCGGTTCCTGAACTGCATGGGCGGCTATGTGCGCCATGAAGGGACATACAGCTATGCGGCGGGGCAGGCGATCACGCCGCACGTCGTAGGTCACTTTAAGTATCTGCTCGACGAACATACGACCTGGCCGGTGATCGCCGAGACAAGCGAACTGGTGGTGATGTTTGGCGGCGTGCCGGTAAAGAACGGCCAGGTGACGTCCGGCGGCGTCGGTCGGCATACCGTGTTCGAAGGGCTGAAAACCGCCTACGAGATGGGGGTCGAGTTCGTCAATATCAGCCCGATCCGGAACGACGTGATCGAAATGGTCGAGCCCGAATGGATCGCCCCGCGCCCGAATACGGATGCGGCGATCATGCTGGCGCTGGCCCACACGCTCTATACCGAAGGCCTGCACGACGAAGGTTTCCTGGAAGACTACTGCGTTGGCTTCGACAAGTTCCTGCCTTATCTGCTGGGCAAGACTGACGGCCAGCCGAAGACGCCTGAGTGGGCGGAAGGGATCTCCGAGGTTCCGGCCGAAACCCTGAGAACGCTTGCCCGGCGCATGGCCGGTGGCCGGACCATGATCATGGTGGCCTGGAGCCTGCAGCGCGCGGATCATGGCGAGCAGCCTTACTGGTTGGCCATCCTGCTCGCTGCCATGCTCGGGCAGATTGGGTTGCCGGGAGGCGGCTTCGGGCTCGGTTACGGCTCGGAAAATGGCATCGGCAATCCGGTCGAAATGTTCAAATGGCCGGCGCTGCCCCAGGGCCGGAATCCTGTCGACAAGTTTATCCCGGTCGCGCGGATCTCCGACATGCTGCTCAATCCCGGTGGCAGCTTCGAGTTCGATGGCGGAACGCACATTTATCCGGACATCAAGGCTGTCTATTGGGCGGGCGGGAACCCGTTCCATCATCATCAGGACCTGAACCGTCTCGTGCAGGCAATCCGCCGGCCGGACACAGTGTTTGTGAATGAAATCTGGTGGACCGCCCTGGCGCGGCATGCGGATTTCGTGTTCCCGACAACCACGGCTCTGGAACGCAACGATCTCTCCATGACGCACTGGGAGCAGACTATCGTCGCCATGCAGAAGGCGATCGAACCGGTTGGTGATTCCCGGCATGACTATGATGTTTTTACCGGGCTCGCGGAACGGATCGGTGTTGCCGATACTTTCACCGAGGGGCGGGACGAGGAAGCGTGGCTGCGCCATCTCTGGGATCAGGCACGGCAGCGTGCGGCGGAAGCCGATTTCGAGCTGCCCGATCTTGAGACCTTCCGGGAGATCGGCGCCATGGAGGTGCTGCAGCCGAAAGAGCCTGCTGTTCTGCTGCGGAAGTTCCGTGAAGACCCGGAGGCCAATCCGTTGACCACTCCGAGCGGCAAGATCGAGCTTTTCTCGGAGGCCGTCGCGGGGTTTGGCTATGAAGACACGCCGGGGCATCCGGCTTGGGTAGAGCCCTACGAATGGCTAGGCTCACCTTTGACCGGGACCTATCCGTTGCATCTGATATCGAACCAGCCGAAGACGCGTCTGCACAGCCAGCTCGATAGCGGCGCAATCAGCCGGGGTTCGAAAATCAAGGATCGCGAGCCGATGAGCATGCACCCGTCCGATGCCGCCGCACGCGGGATCGAAAACGGAGATGTGGTCCGGCTCTTTAACGACCGTGGGGCCTGTCTTGCCGGGGTAATCATCTCCGATGCCGTCCGTCCGGGAGTGGTGCAGCTCTCGACCGGTGCCTGGTATGATCCGGAAGAGCCGGGAGTGGTCGGCTCGCTCTGCAAGCACGGCAATCCGAACGTGCTGACCCGAGACATCGGAACGTCTCGTATAGGGCAGGGTCCGAGCGCGCAGTCAGTGCTGATTGAAGTCGAGAAATACGAAGGAACGCCGCCGCCGGTGACCTCTTTCGTGCCGCCGCGGATTGAAGAAAAGGCTTAAAAGAGAATCTGTTCGGTGCCTTTGTTAATCTGGGCTTTGTGAGAGTCGGAAGACAATGCTGGTTGGTAAAATGACTCGGAAAAACCTGCTCGCCTGTCTGCCAACGGGCGGCGCGGCGATCGAGATCGGTGTCGCCGAAGGTGTGTTTTCCTCTGATATTCTCGAGATGGCCAAACCTTCCCGTCTCCATTTGGTGGATCCCTGGGTCCACCAAAGCCGGCAGGACTACCAGTTGGATGCCAACAATGTTGACGATGAGGCGAACGAGGAGCGTTACCGGGCGGTCCTGAAGAAATTCAGTGCCGACATCGAAAGCGGCGTGGTCCATGTTCAACGCGGCTTCTCGCAGGATGTGCTTCCGGAGTTTGAAGACCATACCTTCGACTGGGCCTATGTGGATGCCATGCATACGCGAGACGCGGTACGAGAGGATCTTCGACTCGTCTGGCCAAAGGTGAAGCCCGACGGGCTGATACTCGGGCATGACTTTTCCAACAGCCCGGAGGCGCGGGCGCGTGGTTTCGGCGTTGTCGCTGGTGTGCGTGATTTCATTAGGGAATCAGGGGCGCATCTTGTCGCCATAACGATGATCTCGGAGTTTTTTCCCTCCTACGTTTTGGCAAAGTCGCTTCACCCAGGTGTCGGCGCGTTTGCCGAGCAGTTCGTGCTGCGGTCGGAGGCGACAGTTGAAATACGATCTCACTCTCCCGATTATCAGCACAAGGTGGTCAAAATCGGCGATCGAGTCGTAGCCTATCCTTCTTTCTAGTGCCTTTCTGGCGGGAGAGTGAAATGGTCCATGCAGCCCCTGCGCCACGCACCAAGACGGAAGAATTCTACCCTGGTTTCCGCTTCCCGGAGCGACCCGTGATCCGTACGCGGGAATATCAGGACAGCAGGTTACAGGCCTGCGGTGTCGATCCCGCGCTCTATGGCGATCAGGCAGCGGCCGGCTTGTTCGGGCAGGATTGTTTCAAGGCGATGCGGGCGGCCGGTCACCAGGTCGATGGTTTGGTCCAAACAGAACAGCGGTTCCGGCAGTTGGAGCCGATTGCCATCGGCGAGACCGTCACCCAGCGTGGATGGATCGAGGCGTATGAAGAGGTTCCGCGCGGCCACCGGCTGCACCGTAAGTTTGAGTTTGTGCTGAAAGACGGCACTGTCGCGCTCACTGCGGATGTTATCGGATTGGTTCCCGACAAGGAAAAGTGGGCTTCGGCGGCAAAAAAGACCCCTCAATCAGCTCCGTCCGATCCACGGGACGGATATACGCCAGTTTCCGAAAAAAAGATGACACCGGAAGATGTTACGCTGTTTTCTTCAGATGTCGGAAACCTGATTCATTTCGAGCCTGATTTCGCCGCGAACCTCGGCTACCGCGCGCCGCTCGCGCAGGGTCTGCAGACCATGGTCTGGATGATGGGTAAACTTACTGAGGACGGACCTCCGGTATCGTTCGAGCTGGCGGCGACCTTCCGCCGGCCGGTGTTCTGGGATGAAGACGCGAGCCTCTGGCTACACCGGGGAAAAACAGGCTTCATCGACAGCATGCGCGCGTTGAATGCGGGCGGGAAGCTGACCGCCGAGCTGTCGGTCTCCTCGCTTTCCTACGCCTGACCAGATGAGCGTAAAGACCGTCCGGAATATCCTCTTCGTGATGTGCGACCAGTTGCGATGGGACTATCTGTCCTGCGCCGGTCATCCTCATCTTCATACCCCGCATATCGATGCGCTGGCGGCGCGCGGGGTCCGTTTCGACCGGGCATTCTGCCAATCGCCGATCTGCGGGCCGTCCCGAATGTCGTTCTATACGGGCCGCTACATGTTCAGCCATGGCGCGGGCTGGAATAACTACCCGCTGCGTGTGGATGAGTGGACCCTTGGCGACTATCTCCGGCCGCTCGGCCTCAGGGTTGCGCTGGCGGGCAAGACGCATATGAAGGAAGATCAGGCGGGCATGGCGCGGCTTGGCATGAACCCTGTTTCCGAACACGGCGTGTTGGTCGCCGAATGCGGCTTCGAGCCGTTCGAGCGGGATGACGGCCTGCATCCGGACCGGAGCGTCGATCCGGATCTGCCTTACAACCACTACCTCCGCCAGAAGGGTTATTCCGGCGAAAACCCCTGGTCCAGTCATGCAAATTCGGTGCGCGGCAAGACGGGCGAGACACTGGACGGCTGGTACTGGGGACATTCGAACGGGGCAGCGGACGTTCGCGAGGAGGACAGCGAGACGCCCTACATGACCGATCGTGCAATCGATTTCATCACCGGGATGGGCGACCGGCCCTGGTGCCTGCATCTCTCCTACATCAAACCGCATTGGCCATACATCGTTCCCGAACCCTACGCCTCGCTCTACGGACCGGAGCAGATGCTGCCGGTGCACCGGGCCGCCTGTGAGGAAACTGACCCGCATCCGGTTTATGCGGCGTTCATGCGGCACAAGGACAGCAGCCTGTTCCAGCGCCCGGAAGCACGAACAACGATCGTTCCCGCCTATATGGGGTTGATCAAGCAGATCGACGATCATTTTGGCCGCCTGATGGGTCAACTGGAGCGCCTCGGCCGACTCGATGACACCATGATCGTTTTCACTTCCGATCACGGCGACTATCTCGGTGACCACTGGCTCGGTGAGAAGGATCTGTTTCACGAGGCGTCTGTGCGCATCCCGATGATCGTCTGCGATCCGCGTGCGGCGGCAGACGCAACCCGGGGCACGGTCTCGCACGAGTTGGTCGAGGCCATCGATCTGGTGCCGACCTTCATCGAGGCTGTCGGGGGAGAGGTTGCCTATCATCGGCTGGAAGGCCGTTCCCTGATACCGCTGCTTGAGGGTGAAAAGGTTGACTGGCGGTCCTTCACCATTTCCGAAAGCGATTATTCAGGACGGGATGCCCGTGCCGACCTCGGGCTAGACCCGATGGACGCCCGCTGTTTCATGCTGCGGACTGAGCGCTGGAAGTATGTTTTGCATGAGAAGTTCCGCCCGCAACTATTTGATCTGCAATCAGACCCGGACGAATTTTCCGATCTCGGAACCGATCCGGACCACGCCGCGATCCGGGCTGAGTTGCACGAGAAGCTGTTCACCTGGTTCCGGAACCGTCGGCTTCGCGTCACCATTTCTGACGATGAGATCGTCGCCCGGACGGGCGGCGCGGACCGGCAGGGCATCCTGATCGGCTACTGGCGGCCGAACGATCCCTGATCTATCGGAGGGCGGCTGCCGAGCAGTGCAACCGCGTCGGTATGGCGCGGCCCCCAGCCGAGCTCCCGCTTTATCTTCCTGCTGCGCATCCGTTGTTGAAGCGCCGGGCCGGCAGCCCATGCGCCATGGCGGGCAACCGCCTCGGCAACGGGAAGGATCATGTGCGGCGCAAGAGAGCCGGCTCGCTTTTTGATCGCATCGGCAAGCGCGCCGGTCGGGACGCCGCTTTCGGCTGCAACGCAATAGCTTTCCCCGGGAATTCCCTTTTCCAGCGCGAGCCGGTAGGCGGATGCAAGATCCATTCGGTGGACGAGTGGCCAGCGCACATCCGCGGATCCCCAAATCTCTATCGTGACGCCTTGCGACGCCGCATCCAGATAGCGATGGAGGACGCCGCCCGCCTCGTCATAGACCATCGCCGGGTGAATCAGGATCGGGGCGATACCCGGTGCCTTGCGCAGCCATTCCCAATTCTCCACCATCCAGGCGAAGCTTGGCAACGGATCAAACGGCATGCTTTCGTCGGCGACCCGGTTGCCGGTTTCACCAAAGAGCCAGCACCCGCCTGTATAGAGGACGCGGAGCGGGACATCCCGTCCGGAGGCCGCAGCGGCGATAGCTTCGAGCACTGATTTGTCGATTGCGCCCATGTCGGTGTCGAACGCGGCGGCAGCCTGGATGACGGCATCGACTCCGGTGACGGCCCCTGCCCATTCGGCTGGTCTTGTCAGGTCGCCGGGGAGTGGCTCCGCCCCTTTGGCGCGCAGATGCTCTGCCGCTTTGTCGGAGCGGGCCAAGGCTGTCACCTGATGCTGATGTGAAAGCAGCTCTTCGAGTATGGCGGAACCGATAGAGCCGGTGCCGCCGAGCAGAAGGACATGCATGAGGAATTTTCCAGGCTGAATGAAGTGCAACGGAGAGAATACATCCGTTGCCTGAAATAAATAACAAGAAAGATCTTGAAGAAATAGTGCGCCGGGCGGGACGTCGACCGCCCGGCGCAGTTTACTCAATCGTTCGTCAGCACCACGCGGCCGACGATCTTGCCGGCGCGGAGTTCATCCAGGCTTCTCTGAACCTGGTCCATCGGGCGGTTCTCGATCGGTACCTGCTTCACCTTGCCTGCCTTGACCAGTTCCATGAGCTCCTTCAGCTCCTTCAGGCTGCCAACATAGGAGCCGATGACCGAGGCAGCGCGAAGCGGAAGTGTAGGCAGCGGGATTGTAAAATCGCCGCCATAAAGGCCGACAATGACATAGCGACCGCCCTTGACGAGCGATCCGTAGCCGAGCTTGGCGGTTGGATTGGCACCAACCGTATCGACAACGGCGCGCGGTCCGCCACCAGTGGCCGCGGCCAGAGCCTTGGCAGCATCATCCCCGGAAATATTCAGGGTCGCCGTCGCGCCCATATCCTTCGCAGCGGCCAGCTTCTTGTCATCGATGTCACAGGACAGGATCTGTTTGAACCCCATGGCGCGGGCGATGCCGACCGCCGCAAGGCCAAGCCCGCCGGCGCCCATGATCACCAGCCATTCGTCGTCGAGCACCGGCTGCGCTTTGCGGAGCGCGCTGTAAACCGTGACGCCGGAGCAGGCAAAAGGCGTTGCCTCGGAAGGATCGACATCGCCGATATCAACCAGGAACATGGCGTGCGGAACCAGGACATATTCCTGATAACCGCCGTCCCGGTAAACGCCGAGGGTGCGCGGCTTGGCGCAGTGATTTTCCTGTCCCGATTTGCAGATAGAGCATTCGCCGCAGCCGATCCATGGGTGGATCAGCTTGGTCTCGCCGGTCGGGACCGAGCCCGCATCCGGCCCGCCCTTGACGACCTCGCCGAGGATCTCGTGGCCGAGTACATGGGGCAGGGGCACACCGCGGTCCCCCATGTTCAATCGTCCGGCCGAGCCAAGGTCGAAATAGCCGTCACCGATATGCAGGTCGGAGTGGCAGACCCCGCAGCGCGTCACCTTGACGAGAACTTCGGTTCCAGTCGGCTCCGGGATCTCCTGCTGGATCATTTCCAGCGGCTTCCCGAAATCGGTGACTTTCCAACTACGCATTTGCATGGACCTGTTTCCTCCTGTTAATCGCTATTGCGAAATTCAATTTCGTTTTCGTAACTCTAGGCGGTCTTGTGTGCCGCCAACAAGGTGCGAGACTGGCATTGTCTTGAAAAACATTCTCGCGGAATCCGAACGGGTTGCCGCGAAAAGATCGGTGACAATTCGGCATGAGACCGAAATCTACCGGATCGGGGGAAGGGAAGAAAATGAGCGCTAGAACCGTTTTGGTTACAGGCGCAAGTCGCGGCATCGGACGCTCCGTTGCCGCCTATCTTGCAGATCGTGGATATAGCGTTGTCGGTCTGGCGCGGACAGCGCCGACGGGCAGCTTTGACGGTGTCTTCAGGACAGCCGATCTCAGTGACGCGGACGCAACGCGTGAGACGCTGGCCGCTATCACCGATGAGTTCGATATCGATGTCCTGGTGAACAATGCGGGCATCGCGCCGCTGGGCACTGTCGAGGAGGTGACGCCGGAGATCCTGCAACAACTGATGTCCGTCAATGTCCGGGCGCCATACCAGTGCATGCAGGCGGTTCTACCGGGCATGCGGCAGCGCGGGTTCGGACGGGTGATCAATATCGGCTCGCGGGCAGCACTCGGGAAACACGGGCGCAGCGCCTATGCTGTGACGAAAGGCGGTATTGCCGCCGCCACCCGGACATGGGCCATTGAGGCCGGGCCGGACGGGATTACGGTGAACTGTGTCGCACCGGGCCCTATCGCCACCGAGATGTTCGAGGATGGCAATCCGGTTGGTTCAGACAGCCGCAACGCCATCGAGGCAGCGATCCCGGTTGGCCGGATCGGCCAGCCAGAGGACGTCGCGTCCGCCGTCGCATTCTTTGCCGGTGAGGATGCCGGGTTCTGCACCGGTCAGGTGCTCTATGTCTGTGGCGGCCTGACCGTCGGAGCAGCACCGCTATGAACGATCTGAGCGATATCCGGAAACGCAATCTGGCGCGGCTCGTCGCGCCGAAATCCATCGCGGTCATCGGCGCGTCGGACGATCCGATGCGGATCGGTGGCCGGCCGATCGATTACTCGGTCCGCTATGGCTACAAGGGCGCAATCTATCCGGTGAACCCGAAGCGCGACACCGTGCAGGGTTTGAAGGCCTATCCGACGATCGGAGATGTGCCTGAAGCCGTCGATACAGCCATAGTCGCTTTGCCTGCCCCGATGGTAGCGGAGACGATCGAGGCTTGCGCGGCGAAGGGTGTCGGGGCCTGCATCGTGTTCAGTTCAGGTTTCTCTGAACTTGGTGCCGAAGGCGAGGCCATGCAGGCGCGTTTGACGGAAATCTCCCAACGCACCGGTATCCGCGTGCTTGGTCCTAATTGCCTCGGTGCTTTCAATGCGTCGAGTGGATGGATGGGGACCTTCTCCTCTTCTCCGCAGGTCGACCCGCCGGAGCCGGGGCCCATCGCCATTGCCAGCCAGAGCGGCGCTTATGGCGGCCATATTTACAATCTGGCCCGAAAGCGCGGTCTCAAGGTCGGGCGCTGGATCACCACCGGCAACGAATCCGATATCGAGCTTTCCGAATGCATCTCCTACCTGCTCGACGATCCCGAGGTGAAGGTGGTGATGTCCTATGCCGAGGGCATTCGCAACGGGGAAGGGCTTCGGGCCGCTTTCAAGAAAGCGCGTGATCTGCGCAAGCCGATCGTCATGGTCAAGGTCGGGCGCAGCGATATCGGTGCGGCGGCAGCGGCCTCGCACACGGCGGCACTGGCCGGAACCGATGCCGTCATCGACGGTATGTTCAAGCAATATGGCGTCTATCGCGCGGATGATGCGAACGAGATGCTCGAGGTCGCCTATGGCTGCCAGCAGGGGCATTTCCCGGACGGCAACAAGATCGGCTTCATCACCATTTCCGGTGGTCTCGGCGTGCAGATGGCGGACAGCGCCTCGGCGCTTGGTCTCGACGTCTCGGAATTCTCCGAGGCCGGTCAGAAGAAGATGCTGGAGCTTCTGCCTTTCGCCGCGCCGCGCAATCCCGTGGATGTGACGGGGCAGGTCTTCAATCAGCGTGACGCGATTGCCGCATGCCTGAAGATCATGATGGAAGAGGGTGATTACGACGTCGTCATCTCGTTCTTCACCGCCGTCGCGGCACGCCCGGAAATTGCCCAGGACATTATCGAGACCCTGAAGCCGCTGCGGGAGAGTCGCCCGGACAAGCATCTGTTCTTCTCGATTCTCGCGAACGAGGAGAACACGCGTTTTTATGAGAACAACGGTTACCCGATGTTCGACGATCCGGTGCCGGCGATCACTGCGGCGAACGGCCTGATGTATTTCGGCCGGGCCTTTGCGGCGAAAGACAGTGCGCTGCCGGAGCTTCCGGCCGGATCGGAAACCGTGCCGGACCAGCCGACAGCGGAACACGAGGCGAAACGTGTCCTCGCCTCCGCCGGTATTCCCGTGGTGCGGGAGGTGCTGGTGACCTCGGCGGACGCGGCCGTCATGGAAGCGGCGACGTTCGGCGGTAAGGTCGTGCTGAAGATTGCCTCGCCGGATATCGCACACAAGACGGAGATCGGCGGTGTGCTGGTCGGACTTGAAGGTGCCGACGCCGTTCGGGTTGGCTTCGACACCCTGATGGCGCGGGCAGCGGAAAAGCGCCCCGATGCTGCGATTGACGGCGTGATTGTCTGCGAGATGGTCTCGGGCGGGGTGGAGACGGTTGTCGGCGTACAACTCGACCCGGTACTCGGCCCGGCGGTTATGTTCGGGCTCGGCGGGATTCTTGTCGAGGTGCTGAAGGATGTCAGCTTCCGGCTGGCACCGTTCTCGGTCGAGGAGGCGTACCGAATGATCCGTGAGATCAAGGGGTACAAGGTTCTGGAAGGTGTGCGCGGCGCTCCGCCAGCCGATATAGCGGCTTTGGCCGAGGCGCTGTCGAGGCTCTCCGTCTTTGCCGCCGCGAATGCTGACAAGCTGGACAGCATCGATATCAATCCGTTTATCGTGCTTCCGGAAGGTCAGGGCGCTGTTGCCGTCGATGCGCTGATCGTTCCCTCGGCAAGCGGAAAGGATTGAGCGCGATGAGGCCGCAAAGCGTCCGTACCCGGATCACCGATCTCTTCGGCATCCGCCACCCTATCCTCTGCGGCGGGCTGATGTGGCTGTCCGACGCCAATTATGTCGCCGCAGCTGCCAATGCCGGCTCTATCGGCTTCATGACGGCGAAGACATTTCCCGATCCGGGCCGCTGGAAAGAAGAACTGGAGAAGGCGAACGCGCTTTCGAACGGGAATCCCATCGGCGTTAATCTCTATATCTCGCAGCGGCCGGAAGAGAACGAGATGCTGTCGGGACATGCCGATCTGGCTTTGCAGGCCGGTGTGCGACGTTTCGAAACGGCTGCTATGCCACCGGCGGATCTGGTGAAGCAGCTGAAGGATGCCGGTGCGGTCGTGATCCATAAGGTCGCCTCCGTGCGCCATGCGGTTTCGGCGGCAACGAAGCTCGATATCGACGCTGTTTCGGTCGTGGGTATGGAATGCGGCGGCCATCCTGGTCTGAACATGATCGGGAACATGGTGCAAGGCGTGCTAGCCGCACTCCGCGTCGATATCCCCGTCGTGATCGGCGGCGGCATCGGCCATGGCCGGCAGGTGGCGGGAGCGCTTTCTTTCGGCGCGGATGGAGTGATTCTGGGCACCCGTCTGCTGGTCGCCTCCGAGATCTGGAGCCATGATGCGGTGAAGAAACGGGTGATCGAAGCCGACGAGACCAGCTCCCGTTTGGTGCTCGCTTCCATGCGTAACACTTATCGGGTGATGGATAACCAGACAGCGCGTTCGGTTGCGCAGCTGGAATCATCCGGGGCGAATGACTACGAGAGCTACCGCGAGCATGTCCGGGGAACCCTGCAACGGGAAGCCTATGAAGAGGGTGACCCGGAGAAGGGGCTGCTTTCCATGGGCCAGTCCGCGGTATTCGCGGACCGTATCGAGCCGCTGGGCGACATCATCGACCGCATGGTAGACGAGATGGACGAGGCATTGGATCGACTTGCCTCCCTGCGTGTCCCCGCCAATGCGGCAGCGGAGTAAAGGGCTGTACTTTCTCACCCACGCGGATGTGGTCATCGATCCGGCGATTGCCGTGACGGACTGGGGACTCTCTGAGCGGGGACGTGAGCGAATTAGGGCCGGACTTGTGCAGCCATGGCTGCCTTCGGTCACAGCAATCTGGTCGAGCGCCGAGCGTAAGGCTCTCGATACAGCCGAAATTCTGGCTGACCATCTCGGGTTGGATGTGCAGATCAAGGCTGATCTCGGCGAGAATGACCGGACTTCCACCGGATATTTACCGCGCGCGGAGTTCGAGAGGACTGCGGATGCGTTTTTCGCCAATCCGAAGTTGTCCGTGCGTGGTTGGGCGCCGGCTCGTGTCGAGCAGGGCCGGATTGTTGCCGCCTGCGATGCTGTCGGACACACGGAACAGGACGGGACACCGCTGATCGTCTCTCATGGCGCCGTCGGTGCGCTGCTGCTGGCGCATCTGCTTGGCCAGCCTGTATCGCGTGAGTTGGATCAGCCTCGTAACGAGGGCGGAAACTGGTTTTCCTTCCGGGACACGGCGCCGTGCTGGAAAGCTTTTGATATTGAATAAGCGTCCGGGCGGGCGACTAGGACGGATCGTCGAGCGCATATATCCCGGAAAGAACCTTGTCGCAGGTTTCGCCATTACTGCTGAGCGGCAGAACCACGCGTTCGGCCCGGAGATACTCCTTGACCCCGGCACGATCATAGAACGGACGGATGACGGCATAGGGCAGCATGGTCCGGGCCGTAAGAAGGAACTCGTCGCGGACTTCCCGACGGCGATCAGTCAGCCCGATCTCGGCGAGTGTCTTACCTGTGTCATCTCGGCCGAAACAGTCTGCGACCCAGGTTCCAATGACGCGATACCGAACGTCCGATAAGTCTTCGAGGACATCGAGCAAGATCAGATGGGGAAGCCAGCGCTTGAGTTCGGGTACATCGAAGTTCTGGCGCGCCGGAGCAATGCGATCACCGGCGCGCTCCTTCCAGAATTCATAGAGCGCGACAAGTTCCGGGTGCTGAAGTTCAGCGGCGGATTGAACAACGGACAATTTTGTTGGCGTCGTCTGTATGTGGAGTGCTGCAGAACCATCGCAGTTGTTCATAGACTCATTTCCCCAATTTATTTGGGATTTTTAAACATCATCCGCAATCCCTGCTTAAATTAATTGTCTCTTATTTTAGGGATTGTTCCAAGTCTTCAATAATGTCCTCCGCAGTCTCCAGTCCGACTGAAATTCGCATCACGTCTTCTCCGGCTCCGGCCGCCAACCGTTGCTCTTCTGTGAGCTGCCGGTGCGTGGTCGATGCCGGGTGCAGGATCAGGGAGCGGGTGTCGCCGATATTCGCGAGATGGCTGAGCAACTCGACCCGCTCGACAATCTTAACGCCGGCTGCATACCCACCCTTGATCCCGAAGGTGAAAACGGAGCCGGCTCCGCCGGGCAGGTATTTCTTCGCCAGTGCGTGGTACGGGCTGCTCTCAAGTCCCGCATAGGAAACCCAGGACACAGCTGGATGGTCATCGAGGTAGGCGGCGACCTTGGCCGCGTTCGACACATGCCGCTCCATTCGTAGAGGCAGCGTCTCGATGCCGGTGATGGTGAGGTATGCATTCATCGGCGCCATGGTCGGTCCGAGGTCGCGCAATCCGACCGCATGGCCATAGGTGGTGAACGCCAGATCGCCGAAGCTCTCCCAGAAGGAAATGCCGTGGTAAGCGGGCTCCGGCTCGGAAAGGGATGGAAACTTGTCGTTCTGGCCCCAGTCGAACTTTCCGGAATCGACGACCGCTCCCCCCATGGCGTTGCCATGACCGGAGAGAAACTTGGTGGTCGAATGCACGATAAGATCGGCGCCATGCTCGAACGGCCGGCAGAGGTAGGGAGTGGCCATCGTGTTGTCTATGATCAACGGGACGCCTGCCTCGTGCGCGATATCGGCAAGCGCCGCGATGTCGCTGATCACACCGCCCGGATTGGCGAGAGATTCCGCGAACAACGCCTTGCAGGACGAGTTGGCGACAGCGGCGCGCACCGCGTCCAGATCGTCCATATCGATGAAATCGCAGTCCCAGCCGAACTTCTTGAAAGTCTTGCCGAACTGGGTGATCGATCCACCATAGAGCCGGGTCGACGCGACCAGCCTGTCCCCCGGTTGCATCAGCGGGAAGAGGGCGAGCATCTGCGCCGAATGGCCAGACGCCGTGCAGGTCGTGCCCCGGCCGCCTTCGAGGCTGGCGATCCGTTCTTCCAACACCGCTGTCGTCGGGTTCGAAAGGCGCGAATAGATATTGCCGAATGTCTGCAGGTTGAAAAGCGATGCGGCGTGGTCCGCATCCTCGAACACATAAGCCGTGGTCTGGTAGATCGGTGTCGAGCGGGCCCCCGTCGTCGGGTCCGGCGCGGCGCCGGCATGGATGGCACGGGTCTCGAACCCGGCCCTTTGCCGGGGGGCCGCAGCCGGATTGGCTGCTTCCTCGGCACTCGGGGTGCCTACGGCGCGGCGTTTCGAGGAAATCACATTGCTATCGAAACCATGCCAGGAAAGCTCACCGTAGAGCCGGGAGAACTCGATCTTCGGGCAGCGATTCATCACGACCTTGAGTCCGGCCTTCTCGGCCGTCTCCGCACCTTCGTCATTGCGCACGCCGAGCTGCATCCAGACCACGTCGGCGCCGATCTCGACGGCCTCCTCCGCGATCGGTCCGGCGGCTTCCGAGTTACGGAAAATATCAACCATATCAATCTTGAAGGGGATGTCCTTCAGAGAGGAATAGACCTGCTCTCCAAGGATTTCCTGACCGGTGAGACCGGGATTGACGGGAACGATCCGGTAGCCTTTGCCCTGCAGGTATTTTGCCATGAAGTAGCTCGGCCGGGTCCATTTCTGGCTGGCTCCGACAACGGCAATAGTGCGGACGGAGGAGAGGATCTCCTTGATGTAGCCGTCCGGATAATTCTCGTGATCGATCCGGCGGGCTGCTTCGCTCTCGGCCATCTTTATTCTCCCGTCCATTCCGGATCGCGTTTTTCGATGAAGGCGTCGATCCCTTCGGCCGCATCGCGGGCCTGCATGTTGTCGACCATTACCTGGCTGGTATAGGCGTAGGCATCGGCGAGCGTCATTTCGAGCTGCCGGTAGAAGGCCTTCTTGCCGGTCTTCAGCACCAGCGGCGACTTCGAGGCAATCTTACCGGCCATCTCCTGCACGGCGTCTTCCAGCTCCGTCTCCGCAACGGCGCGATTGATCAGGCCATGCGTAACGGCGGTCTCGGCATCGATCATCTCGCCGGTCAACAGCATCTCCATAACCTGCTTGCGCGGAATGGCCCGAGAGACGGCGACCATGGGGGTCGAGCAGAACAGGCCGATATTGACGCCAGGGGTGCCGAACCGGGTGCTTTCGGTCGCGATGGCCAAGTCCGCCGTGGCAACGAGCTGACAGCCAGCGGCGGTCGCAATGCCGTGGACCTTGGCAATGACTGGCTGCGGCAGGTTTGTGACAGTCAGCATAAGCTTCGAGCAGGCGGCGAAAACCGTCTGATGGAAGGTCTCATCAGTGCGGGAACGCATTTCGCGGAGGTCGTGTCCGGCGCAAAAACCCTTGCCGGATCCTTCGAGCACCACGGCTTTTATGGTCTTATTGGTGGCGATCTCTTCCAGTTCGTTCTGGAGTGCCGCCATCAGGCCGAGCGAGAGCGCGTTATAGGCTTTCGGTCTGTTCAGGGTGAGCCGGGCAATACTGTCCCGGTCCTCGCGCAAGACAAGATCGGCCCCTAATTCTTCCGCGACAGACATGCATTCCTCCCGATTGGCTATTCCGCCTTGGATCATCGCGAACACTAGCGCCGCAATGCGTCGAGGAACAGTCATGACAGCGGGATCTCGGTGATTTGAGCGGTGAAACTATCAGCTGACTTTCAGCCAGGTCATCATGCCGGCTGCGGCATGCTCGACCATATGGCAATGCAGCAGCCAGTCGCCGGGATTGTCGGCGACGAAGGCAATTTCTGCGGTCTCGTCGGATTGCACCAGAAGTGTGTCCCGCAGCGGCCCCATACGTTCTTCCTGAAGTATCTGCCTGAAATGATGGCCATGCAGATGCATGGCGTGGGGCCAGCGGGACCGATTTTCCATGCGAATGCGCACGGTCTCTCCCGTCATGGCCGACAGCAGGGGTGTGTCAGTCATCTCGGCCTGCCCGTTGAAAGCCCAGGCCTTGCCCTTGCTGACGAGCGTGCGGATGTCGGTATCCGTCCCGTTCAGCACCGCGCTACGCATCCTGCCCATGGCGCCGCCATCCATCACCAGGTCGACCGCGCGGGCATTCTGAAGCGGGCCCGTTTCGGGGACGGGGTTGGCCGGGAGTGGTCCGGGGGCTTCAATCCGTCGCTCCGCCTCGGCTTTGCCAACTCGAAAGACGGCAACGGCATAACTGCCGCCGCGTTCGTGAGAGACGAGGGAGGCTTCAGTGCCCGCATTCGCGGTGACGTCGACAATAAGGTCGATACGTTGCGCCGGAGCGAGCACAAGCGTTTCCGCTGGCTGAGGCGTCAAAACAGGCTGACCGTCCAGCGCAACGACCCAGCCGGAGAGTCCTTTCAGGCTGAGATTGAAAATCCGCGCATTCGATGGATTGACGAGGCGAAGGCGCATCCGGTCATTCTGGCGTGCGTCGGACGTCCAGTAACCGTCGCCATTGACCGTGATCCAGTTGCCGATCCGGCCGCCGTGGGACCAGTCATGCATGGCGCCAAAGTTCTCTGCGATCTGCGCCGTTTCGGTCAGGCGCCAGTCGTCAATCAGCAGGACTTCGTCCCGGTCCACGTCGGGTGCTTCGGGTTCTTCGACGATCAGGGCGCCGTAGAGACCGCGCGCGAGCTGCTCCCAGGTCCGGTTGTGCGGGTGATACCAGTAGGTGCCGGCATCCGGCAGGGTGAAGCCGTAGTCGAAAGTTCCGCCCGGAGGGACGGCGGCCTGGGTCAGTTCCGGAACGCCGTCCATGGCATTGTCGATCCTGATGCCATGCCAGTGGATTGTGGAGGCTTGCGGCAGATTGTTGAGAAACTCACGGTCGACCCGTTCGCCCTGCCGGACACGGATCGTCGGGCCGGGCACACCGCCGTCATATCCCCAGATCGGTGTGGGCTCGTACTCCGCCGGTGCCAGGCGCGCTGTCCCTGGCCGTGCTTCCAGGCGGGCCTTCGGTGTGATGGCAGCAGATGCCGGCTGGCCTGCAACTGCACTCGCAATGCCCGTCGCGCCCATGGCTCTGAGCAAGTTCCGCCTGGAGAGTTTCATCGCCTGTTCCGCCTTTCCCGGTTCTTCCGACCAGTCATGATATGGGGCTACCGAACGCCGAGGAAATGCAGAAGCAGACCAATGGTGCCAAAAGACAGGAAGGTGGAGATCAGCATCGATGTCGCGGCGGCGGGTGCGCCGGCATCGTAGCGGTCGGCGAACAGGTAGACATTCACCCCTACCGGCAGCGCGGCCATGATGACCGCGATGTCGCGCCAGAGCGGGTCCATGACAAAGACATGGGTCGCGATCACATAGGTAATGGCCGGGAAGGCGATCAGTTTCAGGACGCTGCCGGCAAGAGCCTCCCAGATGGCCCCGGAAATCCTGTATCTGGCGAGCGATGCTCCCATGGCGAAGACAGCGCAGGGTAGTGCCGCGCGGCCGAGGAACCCGGTGATGTCGACAACAGGCTGAGGCAATGGCAGCTCAAATATGTTCCAGACGAGGCCCAGCATCAGGCCAATCAGGATCGGGTTTTTCGACAGGCTTTTCACGATGGTCCAGGGAATGCCAATCATCGCACCCTTTTGCCCGCGGCCGCCTTCCACAAGGATCGTGACGACCGCGAACCACTGCCAGGAATGGAACGCGATGATCAGGAAGACCGGCAGAGTTCCAGCATCGCCGAAAGTGGTCAAAATCAATGGGATGCCGAGCAGAACTGTATTTCCGAAGGCGCCAGTCATCCCTGCCAACGAAGCATGAGCGAAGTCGCGCCGGAACCACCACAATGACACCAGCATGCCCAGCACCCAGACCACATAGCCCGCGCCGAAAAAGGAGAACAGAAACTCCCATTCGATCGGGTCAGGCAAGGTCTGGCGCGACATGGTGTGGAACAGCATTGGCGGGATGGCGAAATTGAAGACGAACTTGGACAGACCGTCGATTGCACTTTCCGGGAACAGCCGCAGACGAACCGCGAAATAAGCAATGAAGACTGTGCCGAAGACCGGCAGGATGATGTCGATCAGGATTTCCATGGACGGTCCGGTTTGGAAAAGAAGCGCCGGTAAGGCAGCTCGCAACTCTATCCTCGATAACGGAAAAATCCTCTAGATGACAGCCAAGACAGATAAGGCCGGTTCTCCTGCGCACCCGTTTCTGGAAGGGCCGATCGCGGGAAAGATCCTGCGGCTGGCCGCTCCGGGGTTACTCGGCAGCCTGTTGCAATCCGCCCTTTTCGTAGCGGACGGCTGGTTCGTCGGCGGGCTTGGCCCGCTGGCTCTTGCCGGTGTCGCATTGGTATTTCCTCTGTTTGTCCTCTCCGTGATGTTTTCCGCTGGGGCCATGGGCGGAGCGGTTGTCGCTGCAACGGCGCGCGCGCTTGGTGCGAAGGAATATGACGCGGCGGGAGCGCTGGTCCGGACCGCGCTCATCCTTGCCGCCATCGGCGGGATTTTCAGCGCTGTCATCGTATGGCTTTTCGGGCCGGCGCTTTTTCGCGTTCTCGGCGGTGAGGGGGCGATCCTGCAAACGGCGCTTGATTATGCGGCGGTGCTGTTTCCCGGCATCGTGCTTGTCTGGCTGTTCAATATGCTGGCGAGCCTTATGCGCGGCAGCGGAGATATGCTGCGCCCATCTCTGGGCCTGGGTGTCATTGTGGTCGTACATTTTATCGCCGCCTCACTCCTTGTGACGGGGGCGGGCTCTGTTCCCGCATTCGGGATTAAAGGCGCGCCACTTTCGATCCTGATCGGATACAGCGCCGGGTGCCTTTATCTCGCGATCTATCTGTTCCGCATCAAACGGCCGGTATGGGTGCGGCTTGGCGGGCCGATCCGTTGGCAGCAGGTTTTGATTGTTGGCCGCAGGGGGGCATTTGCCAGCGTGCAATCTGCGTTAACCATTGCAATGGCGATGGTGGTGACGGGTTATATGGCGCGGATCGGCCCTCAATCCCTTGCGGGATATGGCATAGGGGTGCGGCTCGAGCTGATCCTCATTCCGATCATTTTTGCTTTCGGTAGCGCCAGCATTGCCATGGCGGGTTTGAGCGTCGGCGCCGGCCTGCGCGGGCGCGCCATCCGGGTGAGCTGGATCGGGAGTGGGTTCGCCGCCTTGTTTGTCGGCCTGATAGGCACTGTTCTGGCCATGGCGCCGTGGTTGTGGAGCGGGCTTTTCACCGACAATGCGGAAATCGCGGCAACGACCGCTCTTTACCTGCGCATTGTTGGACCGGCATATGCATTTTTCGGGTTGGGCCTGTGTCTCTATTTCGCGAGCCAGGCAATGAACTCACTGCTCTGGCCCGTCACCGGAGCGGGAATCCGGTTTGTCGTTCTACTCGGCGGCGGGAGTTTCTTTCTGGAGCCGTCGACGTTCAACGAAACAACGGTATTCCTTCTCGTGGCCGGAGCCATGGCGACCTACGGCCTGTTCAATGCCCTGACATTGAAACTGGGCCCTTGGCGGCACTGATATTCCGATGGTGCGGCCCATCTGACTTCTAGCAGGGTGAGAACGGTTGCGATCAGACCGAACGAAAGGGATGCCGACAGCAGCATGGATGTTGCCGCTGCCGGTGCACGGGCCTCGCAGCGCCTCCAAGATAGGCATGGCTGAGGCCCCGGTCAGGAAGGCGGTGCCAGATCAACAATTCTCACTCGATCGGACTGGGCAAGGGCTGGAAGCCCCAGGACTCTCAGCCTATAGTCGTCAAAAAAATATGGACGGGAGGACTAAATGGCGAATCTGGAAATTAGCGTCGGCAACAGTCTCTATTATGAGTATCAGGCGCCGGGTGCGAAGGGACAGACGTTCGTCTTTGTGAATGCGCTGACCGGTAACACCGGGATGTGGGAAGTCGACGCCATCGGCCCGGCTCTTCGGGCCGCCGGATACGGCACGCTCGTCTATAATTTCCGTGGTCAGGTGGATAGCACTTTTACCCCGGATGCGGATCTCGGACCGCTTACCATCGTCGATGATTTGAAGCGGATCGTCGATCATGTGGCTCCGCCGAGTCCGATTCTGGCAGGTCTGTCCATCGGCGGACTTTTTGCCGCCCAGGCCTATCTGAAAGGTGCCGCTGCCGAAGGGTTGGTGCTGATCAACACCTTGCGCAAGCCAAGCCTCCGACTGGAATGGATCAACAGCGCCATGGTCCGCATGGCGGGGACCGGCGGCGGGCAGCTCATCATGGAGGCCAATCTGCCGATGCTGGTCAATCCGGAACAGCTGGCGAAGATGCGGCCAACCCTGTTGCAGGGTGATTACCAGGGCATGAAAGACGGCGAGGGTCTTTACGAGCTGATGAAGGGATCGGTCAGCACGGAATGGGATTTCCCATACGAGAAGCTGGACGTTCCTGTGTTGCTGATGACGGGGGAACATGACCGGGTGTTCCGTATAGAGGCAGACATTGCGGAGCTTGAAGCACGGATCCCGAAGAAGTCTCATGTCGTGTTCGGTGACGCAGGACATCTGATTCCGGCGGAGCGGCCGGAGAAATTTTCGTCTGAAATCATGACGTTCGCCGCCTCTCTTTAAGTCGCTTGGACCGCATGGAGCGTCGCCTAGCGACGCTCCTCCGTTCTGGCTTCGCGTATGGCGCTTTCAATGCTGTCTGAGTAACGCACCAGGGGTGGCCGAAGGCCGTGCGCGATGAGGTCGCGGCGGGAGTCCGGGATCGCTCCTGTGAGATAAACGGAAACACCCCGCCGTTCGGCTTTCTGTGCGAGCACTTCAATCGTATTGGCTGCGGTTGAGTCGACGAAGGGCACGGCGCTGAAATCGATGATCAACGCCCGGTGGGTGTCGGCTATCTGGTCGAGTACCGATCCGATGGAAGCGGCGGCGCCAAAAAAGAACACCCCCGAAATACGATAGATGACGATCTCGGGATCGTTCTCCGCATCCTCCTCATAGGGTGCGCGGGGACGGTCGGAACTGTCCGCCTCATCCTCCATCACGAAGGGGCGATGGGTCTCGATCGCCGTGGTCTTCGACATCCGGTGAATGAACAGGACCGATCCCAGGGCAAAGCCGACAATGATGGCTTCTGTAAGGTCCCGGAAGATGGTCAGCAGGAACGTCGTCAGCAGGACGGCCGCATCCCCGCGTGAGGCCCGGAGCAGGGTGATAAAGGCATGCTTTTCGACCATGTTCCAGGCCACCAGCGCCAGCACCCCTGCGAGGCTGGCGAGTGGAATGAAACCGGCGAGCGGGGCAGCGATCAGAATGAAGGCCAACAGGAACAGCGCGTGCAGCATGCCCGCTATCGGGCCATGTGCGCCCGCCCGGACATTTGTCGCCGTCCGGGCGATGGTGCCGGTGACGCAGATCCCGGAAAACAGGCCCGACACGACATTGGCCACGCCTTGTGCCACCAGCTCGCAGTTGGAACGGTGTCGCCGTCCCGTCATGCCGTCCGCCACGACTGCGGAGAGCAGGGATTCAATGGAACCGAGCAAGGCAAAGGCAAGCGCGTTCGGCAGGACGGCCACGATCTTTGCAGTGTCCAGGGATGGCAGGGATGGCAGGGGCAGGCTGCTGGGCACGCCGCCGAACCTGGAAGCGATGGTGGCGACAGGAAGATCGAGCAGGGTGGTTGCGACTGCGGCACCAGCGACGGCGATTAGCATGCCGGGCCAATGCGGGCGGAAATGCTTGAGCCCGGTGATAACGGCGATGGTCGCGGCTGCCATCACTATGGTGACAGGCTCTGCGGTCGGCAGACCGACCCAGAGCGCGGGCAATTTTTCCAGCAGTGGTCCCGGCTCCGGCCCGGACAGGGTCAGGCCGAGCAGTTCCTTGATCTGACTGGCGAAAATGATGGCGGCAATACCGGCGGTGAAACCGACCGTCACCGGATAGGGGATGAACTTGATGTAGGTGCCGAGTTGCAGCAGGCCGATGGCCGCGAGTATCAGGCCGGAGAGCATGGTGGCGAGGATCAGCCCGTCCATGCCATGCGCCTGCGCTGTGGCAGCCACCAAGACAATAAACGCGCCTGCCGGCCCGCCGATCTGGAACCGGCTACCGCCGAGCATGGAGACCAGGAAGCCGCCAAATATCGCGGTGTAGAGGCCCTGTGCCGGGGTTGCCCCCGAGGCAATGGCTATGGCCATGGAAAGTGGCAGGGCAACAATGGCGACGGTCAGGCCGGCGACAGCATCGGCCCGCAAATTCGCAAGCCCATAACCCTCGCGCAGGACTGTCACCAGCTTCGGGGTAAATGCTTCCAGAAAGCTCGGCCCTTTGAAGGCCGGCGAAGGAGTGACATTGCTGCTCATGCGATGAGTCCAGTCTATGCCGGGCGGCGACGACTGATCATTTCAGTTCTATGCGATAAGGTATGAAAGCAAAAAAGGCCGGGACTGTCCCGGCCTTTTCCGTGTGTGATAGCGCCGCAGCTTAAAGAGCGTCGTCGCCTTGCTCGCCGGTTCGGACGCGGACGGCCTTTGCTACATCCATCACGAAGATCTTGCCGTCGCCGATCTTGCCTGTCTTCGCGGCCTGGGCGATGGACTCGACCGCCCGGTCGGCAAGCGTATCGCTGGTGACCACCTCGATCTTCACTTTCGGAACGAAACTCACCGTGTATTCAGCTCCGCGGTAAATCTCGCTATGACCGCCCTGACGGCCATATCCCTTGACCTCGCTGGTGGTCATTCCGTGAACGCCGACCTCGTTGAGTGCCGAGCGTACCGCGTCCAGGCGATGCGGTTTCACAATCGCGATAATCATCTTCATCACCTGTCTCCTCAGGTTAGGTCGTAGCCGCGCTCGCCGTGCGCGATGATATCAAGGCCTTCGATCTCGCTCTCTTCGCTGACACGCAGACCGATTGTCCGCGAAATGATCTGGGCAAGCACCCAGGTAATCACGCCAGACCAGACTGCGACGGACAGGATTCCGATCATCTGAACCCAGAGCTGGTCCGTTATCGTGACGCCTTCGGCAAGGCCAAGGCCACCGAAATCGGGCACAGCAAAGACGGCGACCAGCAGCGTTCCTATAATGCCGCCAACCCCGTGGACCGCAAAGACATCAAGAGAATCGTCAATCTTGATCTTGAATTTGATCCAGGTCGTGAACCACTGGCAGACAAAACCTGAAATGAGACCAATAGCGACAGCTCCCATCGGCCCGACAAATCCGGACGCGGGCGTGATTGCGGCCAGTCCGGCGACCATGCCGGTGACAATCCCGATCACGCTCGGTTTTCCGAAGCGGAAATATTCGGTGACTGCCCAGACGAGTGAGGCGACCGCCGCGGATATATGCGTCACGGTCATGGCCATTCCTGCATTTCCGTCCGCAGCCAGCGCGGAGCCGGCATTGAATCCGAACCATCCGACCCACAGCATCGCAGCGCCGGTCACCGTCATGCCGGGGCTGTGCGGCGGACGGATTTCATGCGGAAAACCACGACGCGGGCCGAGGACAATAGAGAGGACCAATGCCGAAACACCTGCCGTGACATGGACAACGATACCGCCGGCAAAATCGAGCACGCCCATATCGGCGAGCCAGCCGCCGCCCCAGACCCAGTGACAGGCCGGTGCATAAACCAGAAACAGCCATAAGAAGCTGAAGGCCACGACTGCGCCGAAACGAATGCGTTCCGGATAGGCTCCGACAATAAGGGCCGGGGTGATGATGGCGAAGGTCATCTGGAACATGAAGAACACAGTCTCGGGGATCGTGCCCGAGAGACTGTCCGTGCCGACACCGTCGAGGAACATCTTTCCAAGTCCGCCGATCCAGGCCTGCTGCGCTCCGCCATCGTCAAAGGCGAGGCTATAGACCGCGATAAGCCAGGCAATCGAAGCCACGCAAGCAACGGCGAAGCAATGCATCAGGACGGACAGCACGTTTCTGGCGCGCACAAGCCCGCCATAGAAAAGAGCCAGACCGGGCAAGGTCATAAACAGCACGAGCGCGGTAGCCGTCAGAATCCAGGCTGTATCCCCGCCGCTCAAAGCATCTGCCGCCCGGGCTTCACCGATGCCGAACCCGAAGGCGGCGGCAGTGGTGAAGCCGAGGGAGGCGAGCCTCCGGATATGTGTCATGAAAAGTGTTTCCCCCTGAAAGTCGGTTATCGATGCGGGTACCCCCGTACCCCTCAGGCCGGAAGACTAATGGCCGTTGCCTGTTCTGCAAGCAGAAATAGACTCTGCTTAATTTTTGACCAAAAAAAGAATGTCGGGTTTTCAGGCTCTGCACGCAAAATTGTCTCGATACATTTGATGACGGGACATGTTCCCAGCTGCTATACCGGTGGCATGAAATGCGAACTCGTTATCTTTGATTGCGACGGTGTGCTGGTTGCCAGCGAAGCCATTGCAAACCGGATCATAGCCGCCGCCATGACCGAAGCCGGTGTCGAGATCATGGCTGAGGACGCGCTGAAGCGTTTTCTCGGCGGCAAGCTCACCTTCATCCAGAAGGACGTCGAAGCGATGCTTGGCCGGGAGCTGGGCGAAGACTGGGTGCCAAACATCTATGCCAAGCAGTTCAAGCTCTATCGTAAGGAGCTGCGGGCCATTCCCGGGATAGACAGCGCACTGTCCGTAATTTCGGACTCCGGCACGAAGATTTGTGTCGGTAGCAATGGGCCGGTTGAAAAGATGGATGTCACGCTTGGTGTGACGAACCTGAAGCGACATTTCGAAGGTCGTATCTTCTCTGCCGACATGGTCGGCATTCCGAAGCCGGAGCCGGATCTCTATCTCTATTGCGCGGAGCGCATGGGGGTGGCGCCGGAGAACTGTGTCGTGGTCGAAGACAGTCCGACGGGCGCCCGCGCCGGAATTTCAGCCGGCATGCGGGTCTTTGGATATTATGCCGATCACGGCCCGGAAGGACTCGCTGCCGTCGGTGTGCATGAGCTCTTCGATGATATGGCAAAGCTGCCCGAGCTGCTCGGGATCGCGACCCCGGATATTCCCTCGCGCGAAGTAGGCTGACCGGGAGGTCGATCAGCCCCGTTCTAGCGGACGGGTCAGGCAGGTCGGCCCACCGCAACCCTTGGCGGATATCTCCGAGCCATCATAGAGATGCATGTCCGCGCCGGCTTTTTCCAGACGCTGCCGGGTCACCGGATTGCCTTCCAGCATCACAGCAACCCGTGGGGCGACCGCGAGCACGTTGCAGGCCATGCTGTCATATTCCTCGTCCGGCACCTCGACCAGCTCGATACCGCGCTCTTGCAGCCAGTTTCGGAAGAAGACCGGCATTATTCGGGAGTAGACCAACGCCAGGTCCGGCGCGATCGGGCTGATGAAGGACATCAGGTGCAACACATCGCCGGGGCCGTTCCAATGCGGCAGCGGGACGGTGATGACTTCCGAGACGGCATCTCCGAGAAATTCCGTTAGCTGCCGGACACCTTCCGCATTGGTCCTGTAACCGTCGGCCACACACAGGACGTTGCCATCCAGCCATATCAGATCGCCGCCCTCGATCTTCCCGGTGCCGTCAATCTGTCCAAGGACAGGCACTCCAGCCTGCTTGAGCCCCGGCGCCATCGCCGCAGGTTCCGGACGACGCGCCTCCTTGCCCATCCGGCAGAGGACAAGTCCGTTGTCGGAGGTGATGGCATTGTCGCGCACATAGATGGAATCGATACCGACCGTTTCGTCAGCTCCAAGCCATTCAACGGAACAACCAAGCCCGATCAGAATGTCGGCCAGAGTGTCCGACTGGGCACAAGCCTTCGAGAAATCCGGCTCCTCCAGATAGTTCAGGCTGCGCCATTCAGAGGCCAGTTTTTCTTGGGAAACAAAGGCATCCTTCGCATGCTTCATCAACACCCGGCGGATCTTGCTGGTTTCATTCTGCATGCGTTTGCGTCCTTTTAAATCGCATCTCGAGTGCACCCGGGAAGAGGTGTTCTTTGCGGAGGTTGATATCCGGCCGGCAGATGATCTCTACTTAATCAAAAGATACTAGGGGAGGTTCAACAATTGCCGATCGAAGTCCATGAGCATGACGACATTGTCGAGTTTGTGGGCACTGGTGATCTGTCTGCCGACGAAATAATTTCGGTATCCTCGACATACCATGCAAACAGCCCGAGAAAACTCGCGCTCTGGAATTTCCTTGGAGCGCGCGTTTCATCCTTCAGAGCCGCTAACTTTCAGAGAGTTGCCATGAAAGGCTCGGATCTTGCCAATTTACGCGGTCCAGGGGCCCGGAACGCGATTGTCGTCAGCATTCCGTCCGAGCGTCAGCTATTGCAGGCCTATAGCAACATGGCGAGTGCCGTTTCTCCTGTAGAGCACGAGATATTCTGCGGTCGCGAAGAGGCAATCGCCTGGCTCAAAAGCAGTAACAGTGGCATCTGACTGATTGGCCGCAAGATGGCTGGCCAGTTACTTCAATGCGGCGCCAGGCCAGAGATTCGGCGCGCAGCGGGCATATTGCTCCGGGTAGGCAATGCTCTCACCCAACTCCTGCGCCGCGTGCCAGGCCCAGCGCGGGTCGTCCATAACGCCGCGGGCCAATGCGACCATGTCAGCTTCGCCTTTGGCTATAATGTTTTCCGCCTGCTGCGCTCCGACGATCATGCCAACGGCCATGGTCGGGATATCGGCTTCTTTTTTGATCTTTTCGGCAAGGAAAACCTGGTACCCGGCCTTGACTTCGATTTTCTGGCGCGGGTCGAGACCACCGGTTGTGACGTCAATAAAATCACATCCGAGGGCTTTCAGCTCCTTCGCATAAGCCACTGCCTCATCAGGTGTGAAGCCACCATCGACCCAGTCTGTCGCTGAGAACCGGACAGCGTAGGGCTTTCCTGCTGGCCAGACGGCACGGCATGCCTCGAAGACCTCAAGCGGGAAGCGCAGACGGTTCTCGAGACTGCCGCCATAGCCGTCCGTCCGCTGGTTGCTCAGCGGCGAGACGAACTGATGCAACAGATAACCGTGCCCGCCATGCAGCTCGGCGAGGTCGAAACCGGCCCGGTCAGCCCGAATAGTGCTCTCGACGAATTCCGCTTTGACCTTGGCCAGTCCGGCATCATCAAGTCCGAGCGGTGCCGGCCAATCCGCATAGCCAATAGGCGAGGGGCCGACGGTCTGCCAGCGGCCTTCGCCCTCGGCAACGGGCTTGCCGCCCTTGCCCGGAGGATTGGTCGAGCCCTTGCGGCCCGAATGGCCGATCTGGATGCCGAGCTTTGCCGTTCCGTACTTTTTGCAAAAGTCGACGAACCGCTTGATCGTCGCTTCATTTTCGTCCGAATAGAGGCCAAGGCATTTGGGTGAGATCCGGCCTTCGGCGGAAACGTGTGTCGCCTCGGTAATCAGCAACCCGCCTGCGCCCATGGCGAGGTTTCCATAATGCATCAGGTGCCAGTCGTTCGCGGACCCGTTCTCGGACGCGTATTGGCACATAGCCGAAACGGCGATGCGGTTATCCAAGGTCAGGTCACGAAAACTGATCGGGGAAAAGAGATGACTGCTCATGGGGCTCTATCCTAGTTTTTATCCGCACATACTGGCCGCACATGCTGGCGCGTAAAATACCGTATGAACACAACAATATCGGTATTATGCCCATGGGGGAGGACTGAATGACGAAGTTGAGCAATGCCGAAATGGACCGGATCGCGCGGGAGGAAGTGCCTGCGGTCGGCCAGTACGGCGTGCGGTTCGAGGAGATCGGCGACGGGACAGCCCGGGCGGTGCTGCCGTATCAGGAGGACTTCCTGCGTCCCGGCGGCACGGTCAGCGGTCCGGTGATGATGGGGCTGGCGGATGTCGTGGTTTATGCCTGCGTGCTGTCGCGCATAGGTATTGTGAAGCTCGCCGTGACCACCAGCCTGAATGCCAACTTCCTGCGCCGTCCAAAGCCGGTTGACCTGATCGCGGAAGGGCGTTTGCTGAAATGCGGCAAGCGGCTGGCTTATGGCGAAGTCACCCTGTTCAGCACAGGTGAAGAAGACGATCCGGTTTGCCATGTAACCGCGACCTATTCGATCCCGCCGCGAGAGCAGGAATGAGTGCCGAATCTGTCATCCGGCTTTCCGATGGTCCCCTGAATGTCGAGATATTGCCGGAATCGGGCGGCCGCATCTCCGCTTTCTGGAGCGAGGCTGGTGAGGAACGGACGGACTGGTTCGTGCCCCGGCCGAAATCGGGAGACTCTGACAGCAAAGATGCAACGGCATGGGGCAGCTTTCCCCTGGTGCCGTTCTCCAATCGCATCAGGGATGGCCGCTTTATCTGGGATGGCGCTGAGCATCGGATCGCCGTGACGGAGAAGAACGCCCCACACGCCATTCACGGACATGGCCGCTCGGTGTCCTGGGATGTCGATACCGTTTCCGATACTTACGCTGCGCTGTCCTATGTCTATTCGGGCGAGGACTGGCCCTTTCCCTATCAGGCGCGGCAGGTTTTCGATCTGACGGGTGGAACGCTTCGCATTTCAATGGAGCTGGATAATATCGGGCCGATGGCCATGCCGGGCGGGCTCGGCCATCACCCGTATCTGCCATGGCGGGCGGGGCCGGTGCTGACAACCTCATTCGCTTCGATCTGGCCGGCTGTTGATGGAGTTCTGCCTGCCGGTCCGAAGAGTGTTCCCGGAGATCTGGGTTTTTCCGGGACAGAGGGGCGGCCATTGCCACGTGGGCTTGATACCGGTTTCGGCGGCTGGGGAGGCCGTGCATTGCTGCATTGGCCAGGCGAGGGACTGAGCCTTGAAATCGACGGCAGCAAGGGGCTCTCCCATGTCATTCTGTTTACGCCTGACGGAAAGCCCTTCTTCTGTGTGGAGCCCGTGACTCACTGTATCGATGCCATCAATCTCTTGGCGGCAGGCGTTACTGGAACGGGGATACAGGCGGTTCCGCCGGGCGAAAGGCTTGTCGCTTCGATGCGGTTCAAACCCGGGTTTGCAGGACATTAAGCCATTCATCCGGTTATAAAACGACTTACATGCGCGGTAATATAATACCGTTATTGTAAAGCTATTGAAAAAACATACTTTTTCGCGCTTGACTTCATAACGCGCATCCGTATTTTACGCCGACCGCTGCAGAGGACTTCGGTTCTTGTGTGGCTATTGGATTTAGCAGCATCACTGGATGGTTAAAGAGATGCGTACTTACTCGGCAAAACCGAGCGAGATCGAAAAGAAGTGGTGGATCGTTGATGCCGAAGGCATGATCCTGGGCCGCCTCGCTTCCGTTCTCGCAAACTACCTGCGCGGCAAGCATAAGCCGACCTTCACCCCGCACATGGATTGTGGCGACAACATCGTCGTGATCAATGCTGAAAAGGTGAAGCTCACCGGCAACAAGCGGACCGACAAAACCTTTTACTGGCACACCGGTTATCCGGGCGGCATCAAGTCCCGTACAATGGACAAGATCCTGGACGGCAAGCATCCGGAACGGGTGCTTGAGAAAGCCGTGCAGCGGATGATCAGCCGTGGCCCGCTCGCCCGTGAGCAGATGCGCAACCTGCGTATCTATTCCGGTGCCGCGCATCCGCATGAGGCGCAGCAGCCTGAAGTGCTGGACGTCGCCGCGATGAACCCGAAGAACAAGAGGTAAGCCATGTCAGTTGAGACTGAAGAGACCAACGAAGGCGCAGGCTTGGAAGCGCTCGAGGCTCTGAAGCAGGACGCGGCCGAAGAGGCGGTGAAAGCTGAGCCGAAACTCGACAAGTTCGGTCGGGCCTATGCCACTGGCAAGCGTAAGAACGCAATCGCCCGTGTCTGGATCAAGCCGGGTACCGGCAAGTTCAGCATTAACGGCCGCGAAGACAGCGTGTATTTCGCCCGCCCGGTGCTGCGCATGGTGATCAACCAGCCGTTCGACGTTACGGACCGTAAAGACCAATTCGATGTTTATTGCACCGTCACTGGTGGTGGCCTCTCGGGCCAGGCCGGTGCCGTGCGTCACGGTATTTCCAAGGCACTGACCTACTTCGAGCCGGGCCTGCGCCCGTCGCTGAAGAAAGTTGGCTTCCTGACCCGTGACTCGCGTGTGGTCGAGCGTAAGAAATACGGTAAGGCGAAAGCGCGCCGGAGCTTCCAGTTCTCCAAGCGTTAAACCGACCAAATATCTCAGATGGAAAAACGCGGCCTTGTGCCGCGTTTTTTTGTCTTTTCGAACCAGCGCATTGTGTGATGTCGGGTACCATGTTCCTTGCGAGCAGACAGATTTCGATGACAGAAGCTGTTCTACCTGACGGGATTTGGTCCGGGAATGGGCGACTGATGGTCGCGATGGGTTGTATGGAGCGTCTGTGGCGTGAAGATTGATATCGGAAAATCGCTGGTCAACGCGTCTGGAGACAAAAACCTCTGTCGCGCCGGGCGTCGGCTCCATTTCCTGCATGTGCCGAAATGCGGCGGAACGACCACGCGATATCTACTCGAAGCGGCTGCGAGCATTCGGGGTGACACCGTCTTCAATGCGGCCGGCGCGTTCTCGCGGGAGGACGTGCGCCTCGGGGATGAGGCGACTGCCCGTATTGTGCTCTCTCATTCACCGCCAAAGCGCCGTTTTGATGACGAAGACACTGCCTATTTCACTGTTCTGCGGAACCCTGTGAGCAGAGGCACCTCGCTTCTGCAGCATGTTGCGGCGCGTATTTCGGGTGCTCGCTGGAAGCCAGAGAAGATACTCGGCGGTCTCAGCTCCGCAGCACTCAATCATGCAACATTTCTGATCGGCTGGCAGGCCGGAGATAACGATCTTGAACGATCACTCGCCAGGGCGAAGCGTCGTATCGAATCCGATTTGGCATTCTTTGGGTTGCAGGAGCGGTTTTCCGAATTCGCGTCCTTGCTGGCATGCTTTGTTAGTCTTGAGGGTTTTATCTATCCACGGTTTCAGGTTGCGGAAGTGGAGTGTGATATTTCGGATGTCATGCTCGAGCAGCTGCACGAGAGATCTCAGTTTGACCGAGATCTCTACCGGTTTGCTGAAAACCTCTATCAGGAGCGCTATTCCAAGCTTTTTGCGGATGACGCATATCTCAAACCTCGACAGATGCGCTCCTATGTTTCACTCGAATATGATGACCAGAACGACGTTGTCGAGCAGTCCCTAGTGAAATTCCGATAAAAGATTGCACATAACCCCTGTGCGTATCGTGACTACAGGTCCCACAGGGGGGATAGAGCCATTGAAAATACATTCAATGCAATCTGACAATTGCCATGGAGGGAAAAGATGGCGAGGTCCTTGTCGGTCTGATCGGCGACGGGATCGGATTCTCTCGTACTCCTGTGATGCATGAAGCCGAAAGCGCCGCGCAGGGTATCAATTGCCGCTATGTTCTGATCGATACCGAACAGGCGTCCCCTGTCGATCTTGGTATGGAACTCGCCAGAGTCCGGGCCGCCGGATTTACGGGGGGGGCAATAACACCCACCCTCAAAAGCAGCGCGTTCTGGAGCTTGTTGACGTGTGGTCGGAGGAAGTGTCTCGCGTCGGCGCGTCCAATACACTCGTGTTTCAGGATGGTCTGATGCACGACTACGATAAGGATATCCTTGGATTCCATGACGCGTTCGTGACGGAAATGGCGGGACAGCCTCTTTATCGCGTTCTGGGAACCGGCGCAGGCCGGAGTGTCGCGGCAGACAGGGAGGCGACTTCTACAGTCCGCCTCGTTGAGGACATTCGGGCCGGCTGGCCGGACATGTCAGTCGAATTTCCGGACCTCGACGATCTGACCGGTGACCGTTTTGATGGCATTGTGAATGCCACACCGATGGGAATGGCCCGGTATCAGGGCATGTTAGTGCCGCGGGATCCGCGCGCGGCACTTTGGGTTTCGCACACTTCTCGGCAGCCGTGAGTCTGAACACTTAAAAAAGTTTGCAAGGGGGATCGAGTGAATATTTTTCTGACTGGAGCGAGCGGGTATATCGGTGGATCCGTCGCGGCGCGTTTCTTCAAGGACGGTCTTAAGGTCCGCGGGCTGGTTCGCTCAAAGGAGAAGGCGTCCCTGGTTCGGGCGCTGGGTATTGATCCGGTTATCGGGGATCTTGACGACAGTGCCCTTCTGATGCGGGAAGCGCAGGCCGCCGATGCTGTCGTGAACGCAGCGAGCGCGGACCACCGGCCCGCCGCTGAGACGATGCTCAAGGCACTCGCGGGGAGCGGTAAGGCCTTTATCCATACAAGTGGTTCAAGCATTGTCGGCCGACGTGACGAGGGCAGGTATGCGCCCCCGATATATGACGACAATACGCTGATCGAGCCATCTCCGGCCCGAGCAGCGCGGGTCGCGCTCAACAGGGATATTCTGGCTGCGTCGGAAAGCGGCGTGCGGACCGTGATCATTGCCCCCAGTCTGATTTATGGAGAAGGTCTGGGCGTCAATCCGGATAGCATGCAGGTTCCCTGGCTGATTGATCTCGCCCAGCGGACCGGCGCAGCACGCCATATCGGGCCCGGAACCAATGTCTGGTCGAATGTCCATATTCGCGATCTTGCAGATCTCTATCTTCTCGCATTGCAGAACGCGCCAGCCGGCTCGTTCTTCTATGCCGAGAATGGAGAGAACGCGATGTGCGACGTCTGCGCCGCGATTGGCAAAATGCTTGGCTATGGCAATGGCACCACGGAAATGACGCTGGCTGAAGCGGCGGGGCATTGGGGCGAGGGGCCGGCAAACGACACGATGGGATCGAATAGCCGGGTGCGGGCACTAAGGGCTCGGGCTGAGCTCGGCTGGGCGCCGCATGGGCCTAGTCTTATCGAGGAAATTGAAAGTGGGTGCTACGCAGAAGCCTAGGCGGAAGGCTGATCGGAGGCCGGAGTTTTTAGGTTTTGCCACAATCTCTTAACGGGAAGGCTATTTCCACGTCGTGATGGCTTCGATTGTTTTTTATCGACTGCAAAACACAGAATAAGATTGTGGTCGAAATTTCACGTTTTGTTGTGTGTTTACTCAATTATGTCGCCTCAAAGAAAGTATTTATGGAGCCGGAGTAAGTAAAAGGAATTACTCGGTCATATAACGTCAAGGCGCAATTCCATGGGTGTTCCTTTCCTTTCGGCGTCACGCAGATTGCGCCGCACGCCTTTCTCAGACGGAGTCGAGCAGGCCGGTGTCCGTGCATACACTGTTTATAACCATATGTTGCTGCCAACCGTGTTCCGGTCGGTAGTGGAAGACTATCGCCATCTAAAAGAAGCCGTGCAGGTCTGGGACGTCTCGTGTGAGCGACAGGTGGAGATTCGCGGACCGGATTCAAGCCGACTGGTACAAATGCTTACCCCCCGTGACTTGAGAAGCATGTTGCCGGGCCAGTGTTCTTACATACCGATCGTGGATGAGACGGGGGGGATGCTGAATGACCCGGTACTCCTCAAGTTAAGCGATAACAGGTGGTGGATATCCATAGCTGACAGCGACCTGCTCTATTGGGTGAAAGGGCTGGCTTATGGATACCGTCTCGATGTTTTGGTAGACGAACCCGATGTATCGCCATTGGCTGTTCAGGGGCCAAAAGCCGAGGACCTGGTGGCTCGGGTGTTTGGGGATTCTGTTCGCAGGATTCGGTTTTTCCGCTTCAGCCACTTTGAATTCATGGGGCGGGACATGGTCGTTGCCCGTTCAGGATATTCAAAACAAGGCGGTTTCGAGATTTATCTCAATGGTTCCGATATGGGAATGCCTCTATGGAATGCCCTGATGGAAGCGGGGAAGGATCTGGATGTTCATGCCGGATGCCCAAATCTGATCGAGCGAATAGAGAGCGGTCTTCTTTCTTACGGAAACGACATGACCGACGACAACACACCGCACGAATGCGGATTGGGCCGGTTCTGTAATACGCAAAGCGCGATCGGGTGTATCGGACGGGATGCTCTCTTGAGAGTGGCAAAGGAAGGGCCGGTTCAACAAATTCGGCCGATCTCGATTGATGGGGATCCTGTTCCCGCTTGTGAGGATTTCTGGCCTATTAAAGCTAACGGAAAGACAGTCGGGCGCGTGAGTTCGGCAGTATGGTCTCCAGACTTCAAGACCAATGTCTCTATCGGCATGGTTCATGTTACGCACTGGGACAGTGGAACCAAGGTGAGCATAGTCACTCCTGACGGTCCGCGGTCTGCTGAGATTCAGGAAGGTTTCTGGAATTGAATTGATCGCCTAGGGATCACGCGTGAATAGCGATCTCTGTTTCCCGTTGTGCAAAGCTTCCGTTCGCTCTGAGGCGAACAGTTCAATGGCAAGACCGGCATCGAGATGGCGAGCAGGGCATTCTACCGGCCACTCCATGACGCCGATCCGGACAAAATCCCCTGCCGGCGCCTACAAATGTTCTTTTGCATGGTAGCTGTATCGCTATTCTGCAGGCCCGTCTTCACGCGACACCGTCTCGGATTCATGAATATGCAGAAATCGGCTGTCCCGGTTTTGATCTCCTCCGTTTTGACTTGGGCATTGTTGCTGGTCTGCAGCCGCGCTCTGATAATCGGGCTCAGCCTCGATCCATGGATGTTCACGTTCCTGCAAATGGGTTCCGGTGGCCTGTTTTTCATCGTGATTTCGCGGGGGGCGGAAGTCGGCGTCAGTGCTCTTTGGCGGCTGGATACCTGGCTGATTGGCATTTTCAGAATTGGAACGGCGGCGCTGTATATGGCCGCGCTGATCCATGTCGATGTGCTTCAGGCCGGGTTTTTCGGATCCATTGGCGTTCCAATGTCTGCGCTTGCTGTCTGTTTGCTTTTTCACCGGCAACCAACACGCCTTGAATTGCTGGGGCATATTCCGCTTGTTGCGGGTTCCGTAACGACAGCTTTCGGGTTCGACGGCAGCCTTGAAAACCCGGCACTCTTTTTGTTGGCCCTGTCGCAAGTCTGCGTTCTGAGTGCCAGTCTCTTTGCGGAGCGGCATCCTCACATGATGGCACTGGCGCCGCGCACGCGCCTGCGTCTCACGGGGATTGTCCTGTTGTTGACCGCAATTGGCTTTGCCGTCTGGCGTATCCTCCAGTCAGCGGCGGGACTGGCTGGCGATGCGGATGTTGCCGAGCTTATGAGGCCGGAGCTATGGGCGGCAGGACTTGGGCTCGGGATTACACTCAGGGGACTGGCGACATATCTCGGCCTGCGCGCAGCCGCAGTCGCCGGCACGCACAACTACCTTGCCGCGGCGCTGGCGCTGCCGATTGTTGGCGCTGTGCTCGAGTGTGTCATCGCTACGTACGGCTACGGTGCCTGGCCGAATATCGGGTTGCTCCAGGTAGCCGCTGGAGTGTTGATCGTAAGCGGAGGAATCGTTGTGATTTACGCGAGGAAGAGGGCAGGAAAGATGGCCACCCAGGCCACTTGATGGCCTGGGTGGTTCTATGTCGAGGCTCTAGAGACCGAGCTTGTCGATATCGGCGGCGGAATGCCGTTCTTCGAGTTGTTCGCTCGGGTCTCCGGAGACGCGGTTGACGACCCGGCCACGCTTTACGGCCTTGCGAGCGGCAATCTCCTTGGTCCAGCGCTGAACGTTCGTGTAGCTGTCGACCTCAAGGAAGGTGCCCGAGTCATTGTAGATCTTGCCTTGCGCCAGAACGCCGTACCACGGCCAGATCGCGATATCGGCGATGGTGTACTCGTCGCCGGCGATGTACGGGGTCTCGGCAAGCTGGCGGTCCAGAACGTCGAGCTGACGCTTGGTTTCCATGGCAAACCGGTTGATCGGATACTCGAACTTCTCCGGCGCATAGGCATAGAAATGCCCGAACCCGCCACCGAGATACGGCGCGCTGCCCATCTGCCAGAACAGCCAGTTCAGGCATTCGGCCCGCTTGGCGGGATCCTTTGGAATGAAGTCGCCGAATTTCTCGGCAAGATAGAGCAGGATCGAGCCTGACTCGAAAACGCGTGTCGGCGTTGGCGTGCTGCGGTCGAGCAGGGCGGGGATCTTGGAGTTCGGGTTGATGGCAACGAAGTCGCTGCCGAACTGGTCGCCGTCACCGATACGAATGGTGTAGGCGTCGTATTCAGCGCCCTTGTGGCCGCGCTCCAGCAGTTCCTCAAGCATGACGGTGACTTTCACACCGTTCGGCGTTGCCAGGGAGTAGAGCTGGAGCGGGTTGTCCCCGACCGGAAGCTTCTTCTCGTGCGTGGCGCCTGCGATCGGCCTGTTGGTGCTGGCGAACTTGCCGCCATTCTCTTTATCCCAGGTCCAGACTTTCGGGGGCGTATAGGGCGCTTGATCGTTCATGAAGCCTCATCCGTTCATATGGTTTCGGGTCCGGGCCGACATTCCGGTTCTTGTCCAAATGGGAGATGGCCACATTTGGACAAGGTTAAAAAGAGGATTCCTGTATCTGGAAAAAGACTGTTTCTGTTTCTGAGTGTGTGACGCGACGAGATTCCAAGGCGGGCGAACGCCACATCTCAGCGTCAGCGGCGTCCGTGTGCCAGCTTGACGGAATCCGGCATGGCCCGGAGTTTAGCCATGGCCAAAACCCCGAGGAATGGGCCCGCCGCTAGTGGAACAAAAGCGCCGCTCCAGCCCAACCAATCGACCAGAAATGGCACCGCGTGAATGGTTGCAATGGTAAGCACGAAGCCGATGCAGGTCTGGGTGGTGACCATGGTGCCGACATAAGTGGGCGGGGAGAGTTCGATAACGCTGGCTGAGAATTGGGCTGAGTCGGCGATGATGGAAATGCCCCACACCACACACAAGATGACAAGTACATAAGTTGGCATACCAAACGCGAAACCGGCGAGGATGCAGCAAACTCCGCTGACCGCCATGGCGCCGATGGTAAGCCGGGTCCTGCCGATGCGATCCGCAAGAAAGCCACCGGCAATGCTGCCAACGGCGCCGGAGCCGATCATGGTGAAGGCGAGCAGTTTTGCCAATTCCGGAGCATGTTCACCGCCCGGGTAGATTGCCAGGCTGGACGCGAGGAACAGGCCTATCCAGGCCCAGACGGCATAGAGCTCCACCATGTGTCCGAAATAGCCGAAATTGGCGAGCCTGAGTGCCGGATCGGTCAAGGCCTGAAGCATCTGGCCAGGCTTGAAGGCTGCGGCCTTGGCAAATGGACGACCGGGCTCGAAGAGCTGGCAGAGAAGCCCGGCGACTGCCGCCATGGATGAGCTGGCAATAATGGTGAAACGCCAGTCGAGGCCGCCGAACAAATCGATCAGGTGTGGCGCCCCGGAGCCCAATGTCAGGGCCGCGACCAGCAGTCCTACCAGGAAGCCGCGGTCTTTCTCTGTCCAGGAGGAAACCAGAACCATGCCGACCGGATAGACTCCGGCCATGCAGGCGCCGACGATAAAGCGCAGGACAGGCATCCAGGGACCGGCCGGATCGATCGCAAGCGTCGCCAGATTGGCGGCAGCAGCCGTGAGTGCGGCGAACATGAACAGCGTCTGCGGCCTGACCCGGTCGACGAGTGTGAAAAAGGCGCTCAGTAGAGTGCCCGCGACAAACCCGAAGGATACGGCGCTCGCCATGGCAGCGGCCTGACTGTCGCTCAGTACCATTTCCTGTCGAAGTCCCGGAATGATCGCCGAGCCGCTGAACCAGAGCGTCATGGCGAGGACTTCGCAGAAGGTCAGCAGCGCGACGTTGCGCCATTTCCGATTCAGCATGACGGGGAGATTCGCTGGTCACTGTTCATGGAATGCTTATTTGCCGTATTGCATAAGGACGAGCGGTTCTGAACTTTCGCTCCTGACAATTCAAGTCCTGATGCTGCATGTCGGCCGTGACTGGTCTAGATATGTGATGACATACACTGGCTACCTGGAGACGAGAGTGCCGGCACTTTTGAGACGTGTTAAGGGGAAGACGCCGACAGTCGCTGTCCCATCCTTTCTGGCGGAAACCGCAGCACTTATCGGTGACGTCACCGTGGGGGCGGAGAGCAGCATCTGGTATGGCGCCGTTTTGCGTGGTGATGACAATCCGATCCGCGTCGGGCGCCGCAGCAATATTCAGGACGGGACAATCGTGCATGTCAGCTCAAAAGGGCAGGGCACGGAGATCGGCGACGATGTGTCGATTGGACACGCCGCGATCATTCACGCCTGTATTCTGGAAGATCGTTCCTTTGTCGGCATGGGGGCGACCGTGATGGACGGAGCCATCGTCGAAAGCGGTGCGATGGTTGCTGCGGGCGCGCTTGTCGCTCCGGGCAAGATTGTTCGCACGGGCCAACTCTGGATGGGTAACCCGGGGCGATACACACGCGATCTGACGGAGCAGGAGAAACAGTATCTCTCCTACGTCTCCGTCCATTATTGGGAGTTGGCGCAGGAATATCTCGCGGAGGACTGACGCTGGGGCTCGAAGACCTGTCAGTCCTTTTTTTGCACTTTCACATAGCTGCCCGGTGCATCCTCGATCACGCTCAAGGCCCCGTCACCGGGGACCCTCGCCTCGACCTGACCGCCGCCATGACGAGACATCCATTTCGCCCATTCAGGCCACCAGGTGCCTTCGTGATAGGTCGCCCCTTCGAGCCATTTATCCGGTGATTTCGGTCGGCGGCTATTGGTGTAGTGGCCATATTTAGGCTTGTCGCCGGGCGGGTTGACCACACCGGCAATATGGCCCGAGCCTGCAAGGCAGAATTTGATCGGACCGGAATAGATCTGTGTCGCCCGATATGTCGATTTCCATGGGGCGATATGGTCTTCCTTGGTCGAAAGGATAAATGCCGGGGTCTTGATCGTGCTGAGGTCAATCGGCGTCCCCGCAAGCGTGAGGGCGCCCGGCTCGATCAGTTTGTTCTCCTGATACATTTTGCGCAGATAGAAGCTGTGCATCACCGCCGGCATCCGGGTTGAATCGGAATTCCAGTACAGCAGGTCAAACGGGAAGGGGTCCTTGCCGAGCAGGTAGTTGTTCACCACGAATGACCAGATAAGATCGTTGGCGCGCAGCATGTTGAATGTCGATGCCATCTCGGAGCCGTCGAGATAACCGCGCTTGTTCATCTTCTCTTCCAGAGCCGCGAGCTGCTCCTCGTCGATGAAAACGCTGAGCTCTCCCGCCTCCTCGAAATCAACCATGGTGGTGAAGAACGTGATCGACTTTATGCGGTCGTCCTTCTTGGCGGTCATGTAGGCGAGGGTGGCCGCCATCAGCGTGCCGCCGATGCAATAGCCGATGACGTTCGCCTCTTTCTCGCCTGTTGCCTGCTCGATTGCATCGAGTGCAGCCAAGGGTCCCTCGAGCATGTAATCCTCAAAGGATTTCCGGCTCAATTTCTCGTCCGGATTGACCCAGGAAACGACGAAGACAGTGAAGCCCTCGGATACGGCCCAGCGGATGAAGGAGTTCTTCTCCCGCAGGTCCAAAATATAGAACTTGTTGATCCACGGCGGCACGATCAGCAGCGGACGGCGATAGACCGTCTCGGTCGATGGTGAGTATTGAATCAGCTGCATGAGGTCGTTCTGGTAGACCACTTTTCCGGGCGACGTGGCGATGTTCTTGCCGACTTCGAACGCGTCGGGATCTGTCATCCGGATCGACAGTTTGCCTTTGCCCCGCTCAAGGTCTTCAAGCAGGTTTTGCAGGCCATGCACAAGGTTGTCGCCATGGGTTTCAACGGTGGTCCGCAGCACTTCCGGATTGGTCATCAGGAAGTTCGTCGGTGCCATCGCGTCGACAAACTGGCGGGTATAGAAGTCGACCTTTTGCTGGGTTTTCTGATCGAGCCCCTCGGTCTGTCCGACCAGATCCTGCGTCCAGCGCGATGTCAGAAGATAACTTTGTTTGATGAAGTCAAAGACGACGTTTTCCTGCCAAGCCTCGTCGCGAAACCGGCGGTCGGTTGTCTCGGTCTGAACGGTTGGTTCGGTTTCTTTTCCCAGCCAGCGCTGCGTGGACCGGTTCCAGATATCCATATAGCCTTGCCAGAGATCCATCTGGGCCTGAACGAGATGAGCCGGATTGTTCATCATCTGATTCGTCAGGGACATGAAAGCGTCGGCCAGATGCAGCGGATCGGAATCCGCAGCCTTGCCGTCAAGTTTCTGGCGCTCCATGAAGCTGCTCACGAGCTTTTGCGATCGTGTTGCGATGTCTTGCATGGTGTTGGCGAATTCAACCGGGTCGATCTGCTTCATCTCCTCCGAATGCTCATGCATCCCCGCCTCACTCTCTCAGCCGATCATTTGAAATCGATTGTAGCAATAGTAGGGATAGAGTGTGGCATTTCAAAGAATCATACCCTTAAAATCAGATAGTAATCTGTGTTTTTCCAAGCAACTATGGTAAATCCGTTCGCAGCAAGTTTACTGTCGAAGGCCGGTTTCGCGAGACTGGCCCGAGGGTCGGAGTTTCTGAAGGATGACGGAAATGTATAAAGGGCGCCACAAATCGGCTTTGGGTCTTGTAACGGCCTTAAGCTTGACGCTTGCGGGGTGCTCATCCGTGCCGGACGCGCTTAATCCGGTTGAATGGTATAACGACTCCGCGTCTGCCGTCGGTGGCTGGTTCGATGATTCCGATGCCGATACGTCCGGCGATACCGGCACCTATCCGAGTGTCTCTTCTGTCCCCGATAATCCGGCGCCGCGCACGACGGCGACAGAGCGAGCGGATATCAAGGATGAACTGGTCTCGGACAGGGCAAATGCCCAGTATGATGACAAAGGCACCGGGCCATCAGTGACAGATGCCAGCACTGGCTCACTTGCGCAGATTCAACCGAGAGCCCCTGCTGCTTCCGCCCCAAGCGAAGGGGCCGAAAGTGTCGCCACAGAAGAGATTAAGCCGCTTCGGATGACGGCTTCGGATGAAGCCACCAAGCAGATGGAGGAGCCGGCGACGGTAGCAGCTTCGTCGCTGCCGTCTCAGGCTGTGGCCGATACCGGAAACACTTCATCGCGGTCCAGCTTGTGGCCAAATTCGCCAGCGCCTGAATCAGAGGGTGATCGGCCGGTAACAAACGCCAGGGTAGGGGAGCCGACAACACGCAGTAGTCGCGCAGACCAGCCCCAAACCGGGACGCTCGGCGCGCGCTATAAGAAATTTATCTCTGACGCTAAAACTGGCTCCTCAGAAGCCGTTTCTGTTGAAACCCCTCCTGCATCGGAAACAGTCCAGGAGGAAGTACCGGCGGCGGCAACAGTAACTCAGACGGCATCGGTTCCAACGACCCCGGAGCCTGTCGTCCAACCTGAGCCGGTTCCGGCACCGCTTGCTGCGGAAACCGGGCTTCTGGCCCTTACTATTCCGGAGGACCAGCCATTCAATTTCGACGACCCGAGTGTGATCGTTGACGAGAGTGCACTGCCGGGATCCTTCGAAAACTATCCAGTTGGTGGTGGCGGTTCATACCAGGCAGGAATAATTCGCTTTACCAATGGGTCCTCCCGGCTGTCCGGCTCTGACCGCGGTGTAATTCGCGAGCTGGTGCCATTGATTCGGGACTACAACGCGAGTGTCGAGATCGTCGGCCACGCGTCGAGCCGAACCCGGAACATGGATCCGTCCGAGCACAAGCTGATTAATTTCGAGCTTTCCTTGAAGCGTGCGAATGTGGTTGCCGAAGCGCTGATCAATGCGGGAGCGCCGTCCGACCGAATTTCAGTGCTTGCTGTTGGCGACAGCCAGCCTGTCTCCTCGGAAGCGATGCCGGCAGGAGAAGCGGAAAATCGTCGGGCTGAAATTTATCTCATCTATTGACCCGCGCTCCCTGCGGGGTATGAAAGCGGGGCCTTGGTGGCTCTGCCGCCGGGCCGCACGTTAAATCTGCTGCGGCGGGATCCATAAATGGACGGATTCCGGCGCATGTCCGTTAGGGAGAATGCATCCATGCAGCCGTTCAGAATAGCAATCGCCGGACTGGGTACTGTCGGGGCGGAGACGGCGCGTATTTTGCTGACTGACACAGCGATGCTGAGCGCCCGTGCCGGGCGTGCCATCGAGTTGAAGGCCGTATCGGCTCGGGACAGAAGCCGTGACCGCGGTGTCGATCTTGCTGGTGTTGACTGGGTTGATGACGCGGCGGTGTTGGCTGGCCGCGACGACGTCGATTGCGTGCTGGAACTCATCGGCGGCTCTGAAGGCGTGGCCTATGACCTCGTGCTGGGAGCTATAAAGTCGGGCAAGTCGGTCGTTACAGCGAATAAGGCTTTGGTCGCGCATCACGGATCCGAAATAGCCAAAGCATGCGAAGAGCAAGATGTCGGCCTCGGGTTCGAGGCTGCAGTTGCCGGCGGTATCCCGATCATCAAGTCGCTGCGTGAAGGGCTTGCCGGGAATCATATCAAGCGGATCTATGGAATTCTGAACGGCACCTGCAATTACATCATGAGTGTGATGCGCGAGACCGGCCGCCCGTTCGACGATGTGCTGGCCGATGCACAGCGGCTTGGATACGCCGAAGCCGACCCGTCCTTTGACGTGGACGGGGTAGATGCTGCGCACAAGCTCGCCATTCTTTCGGCAATCGCCTTTGGCCACCATGTCGACTTCGAAAACGTCCATGTCGAGGGGGTCCGTCATGTCTCGCCGCTGGACATCACGTTCGCCGAGGAACTCGGTTACCGCATCAAGCTGCTCGGGATTGCCGAGGAAACGGATGCAGGCGTGCAGCAGCGCGTCCATCCCTGCATGGTGAAGGCGGATACACCCATCGGGCAGGTCGAGGATGTGTTTAATGCCGTGGTCGCTGAAGGCAGCGCCGTTGGGACAACGCTCTCCTACGGCCGCGGCGCCGGAGCCGGGCCGACCGCGTCTGCAGTGATTGCCGACGTCATGGATCTCGCGGCTGGCCGCCGGGTCCCGGTATTCGGTCTTGATTCAAGCAAGCTTTCGGCAGCCCGGACAGCGCCGATCTCTTCGTTGACGGGATGTTATTATCTGCGCCTGATGGTGATCGATCGGCCGGGTGTGCTCGCCGATGTAACGGCAATTTTCCGGGATCATGATGTCTCTATCGAGGCGATGATCCAGCGGGCGCGAAATCCGGAAGAGGCGGTGCCGCTGGTCCTGACCACGCATGAAACCTCGGAAACGGCGATAAAAGCATCGTTCGAGGAACTGGCGAGGCTGAATTGCGTGCTGGAAGAGCCGCGGCAGATCAGGATAGAAGACTTCTGACTTTCGGCTGCCACAGGCTCCGGACAGGAATTAACAAAACCAAGATGACAAAAAAGGACGACAATTATGGCTGAGAGGGAAACGCAGGGCGCGCTGACCATGGACCGGAACCTTGCGCTCGAAGCTGTGCGGGTGACGGAAGCAGCTGCGCTCGCGGCGTCCCGCCTGATGGGGCGTGGCGACGAAAAAGAAGCCGATCAGGCTGCAGTCGACGCTATGCGGAGTGCCCTCAACAATCTTGAGATCGACGGCACCGTGGTAATCGGCGAAGGCGAACGCGACGAGGCGCCGATGCTTTATATCGGTGAGAAGGTCGGTAAGGGTGGCCCGAAGATCGATATTGCACTCGATCCGCTGGAAGGCACCACGATTACGGCCAAGGGCGGCCCGAACGCGCTTGCCGTCGTGGCAATGGCGAACGAGGGCGGCTTCCTGAATGCGCCGGACGTTTATATGGACAAGATCGCCGTTGGCGCCGATCTGCCGGAAGGCGTGGTCGACCTCGACAACAGCGTTGCGGAAAATCTCGCCAATCTCGCCAAGGCGAAGAAGATGGCGATTGAGGATCTGGTGGTTTGTATTCTCGACCGCCCGCGCCACAGCGATCTGATTGCCAGGGTGCGCGACGCGGGTGCACGGATCATGCTGATCGACGACGGCGACGTTTCCGGTGTTATCGCGACGTCCCAGCCGACCAGCGGCGTTGATCTCTATATGGGCTCCGGCGGCGCTCCCGAGGGCGTTCTGGCCGCGGCCGCACTACGTTGCATCGGCGGTCAGATGCAGAGCCGCCTGTTGTTCCGCAATGATGATGAGCGTGGCCGGGCGACCCGTCTCGGCATCACCGATTTCGATCGCAAATATGGCCTGCTGGATCTGGCCAGCGGCGACGTGATGTTCGCGGCGACAGGCGTTACCACCGGCACGATGCTGCAGGGCGTACGCAAATATCCGGGCGGGGCAATGACTCACTCGATCATCATGCGTTCCAAGACCGGCACCGTCCGGACTGTTGAAGCGCATCACGACTGGACCCGGAAGTCTTCTGAAACCGGCTTCGACAAAGACCAGTAAACCCATGCAGAGTTTCCTCGGGGTCGAGCGCTCCTTCACCGGCAAACGCTGGATCCCGAGGCATGGCACGAATCCGGAAACCGAACGTGTCGGTCTCGCTATCGCCCAGAGATTCGGTTTTCCGGAACTGGTCGGACGGCTGATCGCCTCCCGCAATATCGGGTTGGATGAGGTCGAGAGCTTTCTCGATCCGACCCTGAAATCCCTGATGCCGGATCCGGGCATCTTGCAGGACATGGCGCCCTGCATCGAGCGGATCGCTAAAGCGGTGAGAGACGGCGAACCGATCGCGGTTTTCTCCGACTATGACGTTGATGGAGCGACCTCTGCCGCCATTCTGATCCGCTACCTGCGCTGGATCGGTGTTGATCCGCTGCTCTATATCCCGGACCGGATAAGCGAAGGCTATGGGCCGAACGCGCCCGCGCTTTTGAAGCTGAAGGAGCAGGGTGCTTCCCTGATCATCACGCTCGATTGCGGCGTGACCGCCTACGATCCTCTGCAAGCAGCGGCAGATGCCGGTATCGAGATGATTGTCGTCGATCATCACATGGCGGAACCGGAGCTGCCGAAAGCGCTCGCGATCGTCAATCCGAACCGAATGGATGAGGACGGATCGCTCGGCCATCTTGCGGCATGTGGTGTCACGTTCCTCGTCACAGTCGCACTGAACCGGGCTCTGCGCGAGGCTGGCTATTTCAATGGTCGGCAGGAGCCGAACCTGCTGCACCTTCTGGATCTGGTGGCGCTCGGCACGGTGTGCGACGTGGTGCCCTTGAAAGGCCTGAATCGTGCCTTCGTCATCCAGGGCCTCAAGGTCATGGCCAAGCGCGGCAACAAGGGCCTTGTGGCGCTCGCTGACGTTGCCGGTGTCGATGCACGTCCGGAGCCTTATCATCTGGGCTACGTCCTCGGCCCACGTGTGAATGCGGGCGGGCGTGTCGGCAAAAGTGATCTGGGCGCACGTCTGCTTCTGACCGATTCTCCGGAAGAGGCTGTCGCACTGGCGGCTGAACTCGACAGCTTCAATACGGACCGGCGTGAGATCGAGGCGCAGGTGCTGGCGGAAGCCGAGGCACTTGCAGCGGAACAACCTGATGATGCGCCGGCAATCATTGTAGCTGCACAGAACTGGCATCCAGGCGTCATCGGTATTGTCGCTGGACGCCTGAAAGAACGGTATGACCGTCCGGCTTGCGTGATTGCGCTGGATAACGGGATCGGTAAAGGCTCCGGACGCTCCGTCCCGGGCGTGTCTCTTGGCCCGGCTATCATCGCGGCCCATCAGGCGGGGCTGCTTGTCGCGGGCGGCGGTCATGCCATGGCTGCCGGTTTCACAATCGAAGCAGACAAGCTGGATGCCTTCCGGGCGTTTCTCGGGGAGCGTATTCACAGCGAGCTGGAAGGTGAACCTATCGTGCCGACGCTTTCGGTCGATTCGTCGCTCGCCATTGGGGGAGCGAGCAGGGATCTGGTCGACACTATCCAGAAAGTCGGTCCGTTCGGTGCCGGGAATTCAGAGCCGCGTTTCGTTCTGACCGATGTTCGCCTTGTTGATGTTCGTGAAGTCGGCACAGGCCATGTGCGTTGTGTCTTTACGGGCCCGGACGGCAAGCGTCTGAAAGGCATCGCTTTTCGCGCCCTGGAAGGTGATCTGGGACCGGCATTGCTGAAAAGCAGTGGACGCCCGATCCATGTCGCAGGCCACCTCCGGCCGGATGACTGGAATGGCCGCAGCGATGTGCAGATCATGATCGACGACGCCGCCGACGTCTCCTGACAAATATAAAGCGGTGCCCTGAGGCACCGCTTTTCTGGTCGTAAGGTTGTGCCTCTATTGAATCGCGAGAGGAGCGCCCATTGAGCCCGTCGCACCCGCCACCGGGGTCGGTGTGTAGATGTAGGCGAACTGATAGACGCCGTCGGCGGCCAGCTCCGAAAGCTTCATATTTTCCTGATTAACGATACCGTGCCTGGTCTGCAGGAAGGTATGAACGCAGAATACGCAGGCCGGATCCGGGTTCGGAACCGCATCGACCGGCCAGGTATCGGCACCGGTCACGCCAGCCTTCACATCTTCGGCGACCCAGCGTGCGACTTCCATGCCTATTCCGGGGCAGCCATTGTTGTAAGTTGCGGCGTCGTCCCAGTGCTTTTCCCACCCTGTGCGAAAGATGATCGCGTCTCCCTCGGTGAACTGGAAGCCTTCCATACCCTGTTTCTTCAGAGCGGCCTGCACATCGGCCATGGTGATGACCTCACCTGCAGCCATTGCGTCAACACCACGAGCGGCAGCGATGTCGAGCAGAACGCCTCGGGCCACAATGGGATGCAGTTTTTCCGTACCGAGCTTTTTCAGCCCGTAAGGCGTGATCATCTCATCGGCGGTGAAGCCATTGTACCAGCGCATTTCGCCTTTGTTACCACCGGTTCCGCTATTCACACCAATATGGCCGAGGCCGTCGAACTGCGTGCCGACTTGGCCGATCTCGGTCGCCAGGAATTCGTCGTTCCAAAGCACCTGGTTGGCGCCGAAGGCCCCTCCGGTCGGCGCACCCGGGATACGCAGCGAAAATTTTCGGGCTCCGAAAAGAGGCATGTCCGCTGTGTATGGATGCCCGAGATTGTAGGTTTTCCCGGTTTTGATCTGGGAGAGGGCGCGCATCACAACTTCCGGTTTCAGATACCAGTTCGTTGAACCGGCTTCATCCCCAGCGCCCCACAGCGGATTCGGCCACCATTTCGAGCCGAGCGGCGTTTCCATCTTGTCACCATCGACCCAAGGCTTGCCGGCACACCCTTTCCAGTTTTCCGGTGTACACTCAGCATTGGCTGCACCCCCGAATCCGAGCGTCCCGGCGATTGCCATTACGGCGACTACATATTTTTTCATGAATTCCTCCCTGGTTTGCGGACGGCGCGTTTAAGGGACAAAGAGGCCATCCGTGCTCTCGAGGGTGATTATTCTCGACTTTTGAAAGAACATCAAAAGGGATTTAACGCGTGTGACGCGAATGGAAATTCTGGGCTTGATTTCCCGATGTTGAACGAGTACACCAACGCCTCGCTCGACGATGACCCCTTCGTCTAGAGGCCTAGGACACTGCCCTTTCACGGCGGCAACACGGGTTCGAATCCCGTAGGGGTCACCACTTTCTCGGTGTGTCGAGCGGTTGGAGTGATTCGTGATCTCCTTCGGCGACCCCTTCGTCTAGAGGCCTAGGACACTGCCCTTTCACGGCGGCAACACGGGTTCGAATCCCGTAGGGGTCACCAACCACACTTGCTGCTCTGTCCGGCCCGTGACAGACTTTATAAACGGCCCCTTCGTCTAGCGGTCAGGACGCGGCCCTCTCACGGCTGAAACACGGGTTCGATTCCCGTAGGGGTCACCAAAATTTAATCTTCCCAAAATCGGCTCACGTCACCACCTGTACATCCTATGGGGGGAGTGACTGATGATCATTCGCAAGCATTTGATAGCCGCTGTCGGGCTCGGCCTGATCGGCGGCGCGGCATTCGCAGCCGACATTCAACCGGAAGGCCCAAGTGGGCTGACGGAGCAAACCGGTGCAACAGCCAAGCGGTTCATGGTAGCGGCCGCCAATCCGCATGCTACCGAAGCCGGGTACGATATCCTCAAGGCTGGCGGCAACGCCATCGACGCGGCGGTCGCCGTGCAGATGGTGCTTAATCTCGTGGAGCCGCAATCCTCTGGTATCGGCGGTGGTGCGTTTCTCGTCTACTGGGACGCAGCCACAGGACAACTCACAACTTATGACGGACGAGAGACCGCACCGGCTGCGGCTGGATCTGACTACTTCCTGAAGTCTGACGGCAACCGGAAAGGGTTTTGGGAGGCAGTGAACGGCGCCGGCTCCGTCGGTGTGCCTGGTACGGTCGCACTGCTCGATATGGCACATGAAGCGCATGGAAGCCTGCCGTGGCCTGATCTGTTCCAGCCGGCGATCCGGATGGCAAGGGACGGTTTCGAAATTTCGCCACGGCTCGGCGGAGCCATCGCCCGGGCGGCAGAGCGCGGGTTGCCTGATCAGAAATCAGGCAGCGGCGACTATTTCTTCAATTCAGACGGCTCGCCGAAATCCTCTGGAACCGTCCTGAGGAACCCGGCTTTTGCAGACAGTCTGGAGACGATAGCGACCGGCGGCGCGAAAGCTTTTTATGAAGGCGAGATCGCGGAAAGCATTTTGACCGCACTGGCGTCCACACCGGACAACTCCAGCCTCATGACTGCGGCTGATCTCGCGGGATACAGGGCGATTGAGCGGGCACCGGTTTGCGTTGCTTATCGGACATATGAAATCTGCGGCATGGGACCGCCAAGTTCCGGTGCACTGACTGTCGGCCAGATCCTGGGAATGCTTGCTCAATTCGACATGAAGGCCGTCGGCTATAGCCCTGTTGCAGCGCATCTTTTTGCCGAGGCGTCGCGGCTCGCTTACGCGGATCGAGCGCTCTACATGGCAGATGATGATTATGTGCCGGTTCCCGTACGCGGTTTGCTCGACCCGCACTATCTGAGAGCGCGGGCGGCACTGATCGATACTGGGTATGCCATGGAAAAAGCCGAACCCGGCACACCTCCTTTCGCCAGAAAGGGGGATCTCTTTCCCGATCGACAGCCGGAGCGGGCCGGGACCAGTCACTTCGTCATTGTCGATGCGGCCGGAAACGCGGTCTCCATGACCACGACGATCGAGACCGGCTTTGGCAGCCGTCTGATGGCTGGTGGTTTCCTGCTAAACAACGAGCTGACCGATTTCTCTTTCCTTCCGGAGAAGGACGGCAAGCCGATCGCCAACCGCGTGGAAGGCGGCAAGCGCCCGCGCAGCTCCATGGCGCCGACGATTGTTCTGAAGGACGGGCGTCCTGTGATCCTGATCGGCTCGCCGGGCGGTAGCCGGATCATTCCCTACGTGGCCTGGGCGCTGGTCGGTATGATTGATTGGGATATGGACCCGCAGCAGGCGGTCGATATGGGGCATGTCAGCAACCGGAACGGCCCGATGGATCTAGAAGAGGGAACGCCGGTTGCGTCCTGGCGTTCGGCGCTCGAAGCGAAAGGACACACGGTGAAGGTCCGGTCCATGAATTCGGGAATCCACGCCATCATGATCGGTGATGGAGTGCTCTCCGGCGCCGCCGATCCACGGCGTGAAGGCGCGGTGAGGGGCGACTGAACAGTCACCAATAGACCGGATATTGCTTACCCGGGCGCAGATTGTTGAAAAGCAGCGCCACGACGACAATCAAAAGAGCTCCGGACAGGACGGGTGTCAGCAGAAATGCCGGGCCCGGCTGAAGTACGAAGATCACGACCGGATCGGCCCCCGCCGGTGCATGCCCTGTTCCCGTCCACATCATTGCGGAAATGGCCAGCCCGACAGCGAGAGCCATGCCGGGCCACTCCGGGCCGAGAATAGCTAGAACAGCAAGACCGACGAGGCTGGAGACCAGATGTCCGAAGACGATGTTGCGCGGCTGCGCGAGTGGGCATTGCGGTAGAGCAAAGGCAAGAAAACAGGATGCCCCGAACGGGGCCATCATCAGCATGGCGTCCAGCATTTCCGAAAGACCGGCGGCAAAACCAATGGCAAGCATGGCACCAAGACCACTGAGGAGCGCGGCGGCCGGACGTGCCGGCTCAGGGCAAGCTCCGCCTCCGATCATTTTTCCGAGAAGCGTAGGCATGTGGTCAGCCCTCCAGCTCGGCCAGTCTGGTTTCCAGATAGCTCAGGCGCTGACGCAGCGGTGCGACGGCCTCTGCGACGTCGGCTTCCGTGAAACGGGGTGTGATATGCTGCGGGCAGTTCCAGTCCGTCGCCTCGACGGTCAATACGACTGCGCGCTCGACACGCGCTCTGTATTCGGGGAGCTGCAGGCGTTCCAGCATCTCTGGCGCGTCCTCGTGATGCAGGATCTTTGCCCGCGCCAAAAGCTTCAGCCGGCGCCTGTTTGCGTAATCCATCAGGATCATCGAGACCCTGTCGTTACCGTTCATGTTGCCGACGCTGAGATACTGCCGGTTACCCCGGAAGTCCGCGTAGCCGATGGTCTTCTCGTCGAGCACCTTGAGAAACCCCACAGGGCCGCCACGGAACTGGACATAGGGCCAACCGGTTTCGGACACGGTTGCCTGATAGAGGCCGTCCCGCGCCCGGATGAATGAGGTCTCGGCCTCGGTCAATCCGATGAAGGCATCCTCTCCAGACGTCTGGAAGCGACTCATTTGCGCCCGGCTGCCGTAGCGTTCCTGCGCCGCCTCGACATTGGGGGTAAAGCTGATTTCTGCGAACGGTCTCGGCATCGTCCGGTCTCCTCAATGCTGGGGAGGAGGGACGGCAGGCATGCCGCCCCTCCGGTATCGCTCAGGCGGCGCGGGCCGTCAGCGCGATCTTCGGGAAGTCGATATCGACCTCGGTCGATTTAGCGAGGATGTTGGTCAGCAGGTTCATGCCGACATGGACCACGATCTCGACGATTTCAGCATCCGAATAGCCGGCGTCCCGGACAGCACTGAACTCGGCCTCGGTCAGTGATCCCTTGTGCTCGCTCAAGGCAAGGGCGAAGGCAACGGCGGCCGCGGCCCGTTCATCGGTCGACCCGCCGGAGCGGTTTGCGGTCATGTCCGCATCCGTCAGGCCCGACTTGCGGCCAATGGCGGTATGGGCGGAGAGGCAGTACTGGCAGCTGTTCCGATCGGCGAGGGCAATGGCGATCCGCTCCCGGGTCTGTGCGTCGAGGGCACCTGAGCCGGCGATTTCATGCAGGCCAAGGAAAGATATCAGTGCCGCCGGCGATTGGGCGAGAACGGCGAGGAAGTTAGGCACCATACCCAGCTTGCCTTTGATGGCATCAAGCAGGGCGCTCTGTTCATTGTTTGCGGTTTCTGTGGTGACTTTGGCAATGCGGCTCATGTCAGATCCTTTCGGCGCCGGCGGTTATGGATGGGGGGAAGCAGTGATATCCGGCGCCCCCATCAGATCGGCTATTCCGCCAAAAGAATGAATGAGCATATAATGGAAAAAACTATTCCATTTTTCGGAATTAAAGATGGATCGATTTCGCGAGTTACAGGTCTTTGTGAAAGTCGCAGAAACGGGCGGCTTTGCTGCAGCGGCGAGGCTGCTTGCCATGTCGCCGCCTGCGGTCACGCGCGCGGTCTCCGCTCTTGAGACGCGCTTGAATTCCCGGCTCCTTGTCCGCACAACCAGGTCTGTTCGCCTGACCGAAAACGGCCGCAGGCTGCTGGCGGACGGGCGTTCAATCCTGAATGCGCTCGAGCAGGCTGAAGAATCGGTCGGAGGCTCCCCCCAAGCCCCAAGGGGACACATCAGGGTGACAGCGCCTGTCTTGTTCGGCTGTCACGTCGTTACCCCCATACTCGGAGCGTTTCTTGACCAGTTCGGCGACGTCACGGCCGAAACGCTGTTCGTCGACCGGGTCGTGAATGTTGTAGAGGAGGGGCTGGATGTCGCCATCCGCATAGGGGAGCTGCCGGACTCATCGCTGACGGCAATCCGCGTCGGATCGGTCTGCCGCGTGGTCGCAGGGGCTCCGGCTTATTTCGAAAAGCACGGATCACCGGAACATCCCTCAGATCTTGCCGACCATCGCCTTATCAACCCGCTTGCATTTGGCAGCCGGATCTCCTGGACCTTCAAGCAGAATGGAAAGCCTTTCATCTTCGAATCCGAAGCGCGTCTGGCGCTCAATACGAACGACGCAATTCTGGAGCTTCTGCGCGGAGGATGGGGCGTTTCGCGCTTGCTGTCCTACCAGGTTGCAACCGGAGTCCGAGACGGCAAGCTGATGACCGTGCTCGACGCCTTCAGACCCTTACCGGTACCCGTGCATGTGGTGCATCCGGAAGGGCGCATTGCATCGGCAAAAGTGCGTGCGCTGGTGGATTTCATGGTGGAGAATCTTAGGCAGAATGAGATCCTGCAAATGGCCTGATGCTTCGGGATGCCGATATTGGCCTACATGGAGTGACCATGAAAGTGACCACACTCGGCTTCGATGCCGATGACACGCTCTGGGAGAACGAGCGCTTCTTCAAGCTGACGGAAGAGCGCTTCACCGAACTCCTTATCGATTTCGCGGAGCCCTACCATCTGCGCGAAAAACTTCTGGCTGCGGAGCGGCGCAACCTCAAGGTCTACGGGTTCGGGATCAAGGGCTTTACCCTTTCGATGGTGGAAACCGCGATTGAAGTGACGGATGAACGCGTTCCGGCGCGCGTGATTGAGCAAATTCTGTCTGCCGGCAGGGAGATGCATGCTCATCCTGTTGAAACACTTCCTTTCGTGCGTGAAACCCTCGAACAGCTCGCGCCGGACTATCGCATGGTGCTGATTACCAAAGGCGACCTGTTTGACCAGGAGCGGAAATTGGCGGCGTCGGGGCTGGGGGAACTGTTCGATGCGATCGAGATCGTCAGCGACAAGACGGCCGAGACCTACAGCCGGATATTCTCAGAGGCCGGTGAAAGCCCTGAGAACGCAATGATGGTCGGTAACTCGTTGAAGTCAGACATTGTTCCCGCGATTGCGGCCGGAAGCTGGGGTGTGCATATCCCGCATGATCTCACATGGGCGCTGGAGCATGCGGACGAGCCAGCCAAAGCAAAGCAGTACAGGCGCCTGAATAATGTTGGTGAGGTGCCCGCGTTGCTACGGCAAATCATGTAACCGAACCTCAGTGTCAGGCTAGGACACCCGGCCTTACAAGAGGTGTTTCATAATGAATATTATGGGAAATACTTCTGGTATAAATTCCTTTGGCAATGAGAGGAAGCACGACCGAAGGATATCTATGCTTTGGCAAGTTCGTCCTGCAACAAACGAAGGCGTTCGCAAGCGCCGTCAATCGAAGCAAGATAGGTTTCGCTGAGTGCTGGGAGTTCCTGAACGCGGCCGGATGCGGCGGCCATCTCCATCTGAAGGCAAAGATTAGACACTCCCGTCAAACCAAGATTGGCGACACTGCCCTTGATCCGATGTGCCAACCGACCAACATCGGTCCATTTTTCGTCCGCGAGTAATCCACGCAGCTCGGGCTCGGTCTTGTGCAATTCGCCCACAAGAAGGTCCATGATTTCAATAGCGATCACCGGGCTGGTATTGCGCACGAGTTCATCAACCGTGCTTGCGTCATAGGCTGACACCGGCACGGTGGCCGTGGCGCCCCCGTCCACTTGTGAATCCTTTTCCTCCGCGAATTCTGCCTCTTCCTGATCTTCGATGCCGCCCCGCGCTGCAAGAGCAGCCGCGCGGCCTCCAAGATTTTCGGGAGACAACCAGTAAGCAAGGCATTGCCCAAGCTCCGACCAATGCACCGGTTTGCCGAGATAGTCGTCGAAGTCTTCTGAAATGAGAGTTTCCCGATCACCCGACATCACATGTGCCGTGACCGCAACGACTGGAACACCGGCCTTCCCGCCCGCCATGCTGCGGATAGCCTTGACTGCTTCGGTCCCAGTCATACGGGGCATGTTCACGTCCATAAGGACCAGATCGTAGTCGCGCACACGCACAGCTTCGACTGCTTCGTGTCCATCGCCGACGGTTTCAACGTTCAGGCCATAACGCTCGACCATGGATTTCAGGATGAGCTGGTTTGCCGGATTGTCTTCGGCAAGGAGCACGTTGCCGGTTAGGATTCCGATATCTTCCGGTCGCTCGTTGCCACGAACCAGTGGCCATTGCCGTGCCTGCACAGCCTCTGCGGAGGCCTGTTTCAGCGGCAATTCGACCCAGAACAGACTACCGCCGCCGGACGTGCTTTCAACACCGATGTCTCCGTCCATGATATCGACCAGGCGCCGGCATATTGCCAGACCGAGGCCGGTGCCGCCATCACGCCCGGTCGACCAGAATTCGTCGAACAGGTTCTTCTGCTCGCTTTCCGGAACGCCTTTTCCGGTATCCACAATCTCAAACCGCAGAACGACGGATGGCTCCGCAATGGCGATTTTTCGGCAGCGAACAGTAACACTGCCTTTATCTGTAAATTTGACTGCGTTGCCGGCGAGGTTGAAGAGAATCTGTTTCAGGCGATCGGGATCGGCGATCACTGCGGTCGGCAGATCCGGATCGAACTCCTCAGCCAGGGCCAGCCCTTTTTCCTCAGCCTTGGGACGGAGAACAGCGAGCACATCCCCGACAATCCGCGTCAGATCGATGGGAACCGGGTCCAGTTCCAGCCTCTCCGCCTCCATCTTGGAGAAATCCAGGATGTCATTGATCAGGCTGAGCAGGCTTTCGGCAGCACGCCGTCCGGTGGCAACGAACTGCTGGTTTTGTCTGTCGAGGGTAGCCTCGGATAGCAGACTCAAGGCGCCGATTACCCCGTTCAGCGGAGTCCGAATCTCGTGGCTCATGGTTGCAAGGAACCGGGATTTTGTCTCGTTTGCGATTTCCGCCTGCAGCCTTGAATCATCCAGCGCCTGCTGCTTCTCCTTCAACTCGGTGATATCGACACGGAAGCCGACACAACCGCCGTTGGGGGTTCGGCGCTCGACGATACGAAGCCAACGCCCGTCGTCCAGTCTTTGTTCAACCGGCTCGGATGGATTGCTGTGGGCCGCCATACGCTCAATGAGCCATTCATCCTCGCGTCCGACAGCATCTGGATACTGCCCATTTTCCAGCCCGTACCGCAGAACATCTTCAAAACGGCTACCGGTCTCAATGACCGGCGCCGAGGCTGCATAGAGTTCCTTGTAGCGAGAATTGAAAAGCGAGATTCGGTCTTCCGCATCGAAGATCACAAAGGCATCGGGCAAGGTATCGAGGGCTTCGGTCAACTGGCGCTGGACGATCTCGGCCTGCCTGCGTGCCTGCCTGAGCTCCTCTTCCCTCTCCTTGGTCTCGGTGATGTCCCGCTCGATGGCAATGAACCGGATAACGCTCCCTGCACTGTCATGGACCGGCTGAACGTCAATAGAGACCCAATAGGGCGTTCCGTTCCTGGAGTAATTGACCAGTTCCTCACTGAAGCCGCGGGCCTCCTTCAATGCCGCGCTAATACGCTCCACCGCCCGTGGGTCGGTTTTGTCACCCTGCAGGAGCATCCCTGGTTTCTTTCCGATGATTTCCTCGGGCGTATATCCACTTATTCTCTCGAATGCTTTGTTCACCCATTCGGTGATGCCATCCCGGTCCGTGATTACCACCGCGTTGTCGGTGCGGGACGCAACCAGTGAAAGCATTCGCTCGGTTTCTTCCGACTTTCGGCGCTCACCAATGTCCCGCAGGATCGCCGTGAAGATCTTCCGGCCACCAACATCAACCCGGCCAATTGACAGATCCAGCGGGAAAACAGTGCCATCTGCTCTGCGGCCTTCAACTTCCCGACCAATGCCTATGATCCGGCTTTCGCCGGTTTCCAGATGATTTCGAATATATCCGTCATGTCTGGAAGCATCGGACTCCGGCATCAAAACCTTAACGTTGCGGCCAATCAGCTCACCGCGCGGGTATCCGAATATCTGTTCGGTCGCGCCATTGACGGATTCTATGACCCCGTCCGCATCGATCGTGATGACTGCGTCCGCGGCATTTTCAAGCACGGCGTTCAAGCGCGCCATGCCTTCTTCGAGCTTCAACGCCGTTTCGGCGAGTTCCACATTTTTTCCGCGCTCCAGATCGGCCATACGGCCGAGTTCCGTCACCGCCTGACGGTCACGATAAAGGAGGAAGCAGACAAAACCGCTTAATCCGAGCAAACCGGTGACGACGAGAAAGAGAATGTTGGCAAAGCTCTCGTCGGCCTCTCCGGAGCTGCCGCTTGCAGCATCGACAGGGACGACCACCTCCTGTACGCCGCGAACGGCACCGACCGTCCAGTCTTTCTTTGGACTCTCGGGGTGTGAATTGTGGCAGTCGACACAGGACTGAGCCATCAGGACCGGGGTGAAATACCGGATAACATCGCGTTCACCGATCCGAGATTGGACCGCGACGCTCTTGACTTCGTGCTCTTCAAGCCGATCAAGCGCCTGACCCTCAACGTCATCCAATGCCCGGTCTTCCCGACCCGGAAAAGGATGGCGGCTAAAGAGAGTATAGTTCAACTGGGCTCCGCGTTCGCGCAGGAACCTGCTGAAGTCCATGGCCATGGTGAAAGGTAAAAGGGCTTTTCCGCCTTCGGCATCCGGACCGTGCGCAATATCACTCCCAGCCTCAATCGCGCGCGGCAGAACCCGCTCAGAGTAGTAAGAGCGAAAAGCGGAAATTCCCTGAGTGAGGTTCTCTGCAGTCCGCAAAGCCCCCATCTCTCGTTCCGATTTCTCGTGACGGTCGATCAATGTGTAAAGCGCTATGCCAAAAACGGCAGTGAACAGAATGAAGCTGGCAATAACCAGTGCCAGTGGCACCGAGCGCTTGGATTCCACGTTCAAGTTCTGACTTCCCCCGTCAAACCCGAGCCCGTCCAAAAGCCACCCTAGCGACGAGCGGGCAGCTTTTGAACAGATTCAACCCAGCGCTTTCTCACGCCGCTTTACTGGTGACACGATCTTCGGAGGCAATCACATCCGTCAACGTTTCCATAATGCTTTCGACAAGATCGGGGACCTCGCCTTCGACCATGACCCGGACAACAGGCTCGGTGCCTGACGGCCGCACGAGAATGCGCCCCTTGCCGGCAATCGCCCGTTGGGCTTCCGCCACAGCGGTCCTGACGGCTTCGCTCTGGACAATGGATCTGTCACGGCACTGAACGGCAACGAGATGTTGCGGTACCGGTTCAAACAAGCGGAGAACCTCGCTCGCCGGCCGACCGGTTTCGATCACTGCCGCTATTGCCTGCAAACCGGCAATGAGCCCGTCTCCGGTTGTTGCGATATCGCCGCAAAGCACATGGCCGGACTGCTCACCACCCAGGTTAAGCCCCTTTTCCCACATACATTCGGCGACATGCCGGTCACCGACCTGCGTACGATGAAGTTTCAGACCTTGCTCGCCGAGCCAGCGCTCAAGACCGAAATTAGACATGACAGTTGCTGCAATCCCGTTTCCTGTGAGACGGTCGGCGACCGACCAGCGCCGGGCAATACAGGCAAGGAGCTGGTCTCCGTCTGCAACACGTCCCATTTCGTCGACGAGCATGACGCGATCGGCATCCCCATCGAGTGCCAGCCCGATATCCGCCCGATATGTGCACACCGCTTCGGAGAGCGCCTGGGGTTCGACTGCGCCGCAGGTGTCATTGATATTCCTGCCGTTCGGACTGACATTGATTGCAATAACGTCGGCACCGAGTTCATAGAGAACGCTCTCGGCAACTTTGTAAGCTGCACCGTTGGCGGCATCCACGACGATCCTCATGCCGCGCAGGCTGAGTTCGCGAGGAAAGCTGGCCTTGACGAATTCGGCATAGCGACCGATTGCGTCTTCGACCCGCCGGGCCCGCCCGACACGCCCGGCATCCGCGAGCGTGATCTGGTCTGGCGACGCGACAAGTGCGGCAATCCGTTGCTCAACATTTCCGTTTACTTTGCGTCCGTCAGGACCGAACAGCTTGATACCGTTATCGTCGTATGGATTGTGCGATGCCGAGATCATTACTCCGAGGTCGGCCCGCATGGAGCGGGTTACCATCGCCACACCAGGGGTCGGCAGCGGCCCTGTCAGCACGATATCCATCCCGACCGACGCGAAACCGGCGGCCAGGGCGTTTTCGATCATGTAGCAGGACAGACGCGTATCCTTGCCTATAACGACAGAGTGGCGCTCGCCCGGTGAAGGTGGATGTAGGCTGCCGGCAGCCTGAGCAATACGGACAACAACATCGGGGCGCAGGTTTCCGGCATTTGCCTTGCCGCGCACTCCATCTGTTCCAAAGAGCGTATCAGTCATCTTGACCTCTTGTTCCGCGCGCTGCTGGCGCGCTTTTCCATCGGGTGGCGCGCGAAGATCGCGCGTTCCATTAGATCGAAGGCGAGTTGCGGCATTTCGGTGAACGCGAAGCCGGTTCCTTCCGATGTGATCCGCACAACGCGCGCAAAAATGTAAGCGAATGGGGATTCCGTAATCGGATCGAGGGACAACCGCGTGAGCACTCTATCGCCGACCTCCAGATTAGGAATCCTTTCGGCAAGCAGAAACCCTCCAAGGCTCCAGTTCGCCGCGAGAAAGGGCACGCGATCTATATCTATCCAGAGAGGGCGACAGGTCCGCCCGTTTGTACGCTTAAAGGAAGATGTGCGATGTCTGGCCATTGTTCTCTCCCCTCCCTACTGACCACGCCCGAACGCCATGACCATCACGGTCCGGCAAACGACCTTGGCTTCCATAGCCAGCCATGAAAACGGAGACCGCATTGCCAGCGCATAGCTGAAATCGTAAAGAATCTTCGACCTGACATCGTCGAGGGTCTCATCGTAACCCTGATTGACTTGCGCCCATCCGGTAATGCCCGGACGCAATCCCCAGGTACGCTCGATATAGAATGGGATTTCTTGCTCCAGCTTGCGGCAGAAGCTCGGCCGCTCCGGCCGAGGCCCCACGAGCGACATCTCGCCGCGCAGGACATTGATCAACTGCGGCAACTCGTCGAGCCGGGTCTTGCGCAGAAATTTTCCCACCCGCGTGATCCTGTTGTCATTCTTCGAGGCCCAGACAGCGCCTGAGCGACTCTCCGCATCGGTCCTCATGGAACGGAACTTGTTCATCTGGAACAACTCGGAGAACGTGTCTGTCGTGCGTCCCACGCGAAGCTGCTGGAACAGTACCGGCCCAGGACTTTCAATTCGGATAGCAAGGGCGATGAGGGGAAACAGCGGCAAGGTTGCTATCAGCAAACTGCCTGCCCCGACCACGTCAACCGAGCGCTTTGCGACCACCACAACCGGGTGAACAAACGGCTGCTGCTCAACATGGTCCTGGCTTGCGAGCGGTTCATAGGTATTGGTGATTTCAATCGACATGGGTATCACTCCTTAGGCCGGATTGCCGCCCCGATCAGGGGCTCTCAATAGTCCAAGAGCAAATGCCGCGCCAAGTGATGCCAAAGGAATAAATATATAAAAATCAGATAGTTGATAGAGTCCCATCCCGACAAACAATACCATTGTTGCAGAGACCAACATCGCAGAACGCAACAGGTGATGCGGAATGCGAACACGCCGTTGACTGAAAGCAAAGAAGAGGGTCAGGCGGACTGACTGCGCGACCAGGGTTGCCATGATCGTCCCCATGACACCGAAGGCCGGAATCAGAATCATGTATCCCGTGACGGCGACGACGGCAGAAAAGCCGTTGAGACACATCGGCAGAACCGTGGTCTTCCCTGCGTAGCAGCCCACATTGACCAAATTGGAGGTGGCGTGAAGCAGCGCAATCAGCGCCAGCCAAGGGACCAGAACGGCCGCCTCATGATAAGCGACCGGTGTCATCCAGGTGATCACATACGGCCCCAGAGCGGCGACACCGCCGACGACCATAACGCTGTAGACAAAGCCAATGCCGACGATGTCAGCGCTGTGGCGCCGTCCCTCCTCTGTCTCAAGCAGACTGAAGCGACGGGGGAACCACCACATCTCAAACGGCTGCATCGCAAGCGCTGCGATCAGCCCGAATTTCGCAGCCAGGCCGTAGAAGGCGAGATCCTCTACGGAAACATGTGCCGCAAGCACCCAGCGATCGAAGCTTCCCAGACAAAAACCGGCCATTCCGCTGGCAACCAGCGGCACGCCATATCCCAGCGCCAGCCTCGCGTGCTTCCGTTTGATACCGATCCCTGCTTCCCGGAATTGCAGGCTGACCAGGATCACAGTCACAATGCCATCAGCGATCAGGCCTCCGGCCAGCACTGCTGTAACACCCCCATCCGCGATCAGGAAAATAGCCACCAGCCCAGCCTGAACCGCAGCCTTCCCGATTGATACAGCCGCGAACAAGGCCGGCCGGTCCCTGTACCGGAGATAAGCTAGCGGGACCTGAATTGCGGCCGTGAGGGCAAGCGAAGCGAAAAGAATGCGCAGGTCTAGAAGCGCAACCGGGACCGGCGTCATACCAGCCATTGTGGGAGCCGCGAGTTGCCCCGCGATCCCGAGCAGCAACCCAATCGTCAGCGAGAAGCCAAGCAGGGTCGACGCCATGCCCTCCTCGCGGCCGAACCGAAAGAGTACATCCGCAAGCCCGAGTCCGAAGACGATCCCGGCAACGTCGGCGACGGATGCGAGAAGCTCGACCACACCATATTCGGCGGGACTGAGATGTCCCGTCACCAGCGGCAGCATCAAGAACGACACGCCTTTACCGAAAACAAGGGCGACCGCATAGAACGCGGCGCTCCGGACAGCCGGGTTACAGATCAGTGCTTTCATCAGGCCGCCCGCCCCAGACACGAGACAACCGCCGTCAGGTACTCCGCCTGACGGCGGGTCGTGAAATTGGTGATGACCCTCTGCCGTCCGGCCTGCCCCAGGCGATACCGCTCTTCCGGCGACCAGGAGACCGCGGTCCGGATCGCCGCCGTGAGCGCATCAAGATCGCGCGGCGGCACGAGAATGCCGCAACTCTCGTTAACGATTTCCTTAAGCCCCATGAATGTCGAAGCAATGACCGGCACTTCCATTGCCATTGCTTCCTTGGTGACCAGCGGACCGGTGTCGCGGCCTCCGTCCTCGCCCTCGAAGAATGGCGCAAGCAAGGCCGTGTATCGCCCGAGATTGGCTGTCAGCCATTCGGCGGGACGCGATCCGAGAAAGGTCACGCTGGCCGATAGCCCGAGGGCAGCGGTCTGTTCTTCCAGCTCGGCGCGCATTATCCCGTCGCCGACGATATCGAAGGCCGGGCGTTCGGACGGTGCGAGCCGCGACAGGGCACTCAACACATCCTGAACGCCTTTGCGCTCGATCAGACGCCCCACATATATCAACCTCGGCTCACCGGGGTTACCGTCGCTTTCCGGTCGTTTGAACCGGTCCACCTCGATCCCGCAGGCAATCGAGGCGACGATGGCGTCGCTGGCCAGGTTAAGGAAATGCGCGCGTGTGTCCTCGCACGTCGCGACCGCGAAATCGGCGTGCCTCAGCTTCGTATCCAGATCGGCCGGGGTCCCGAAGACATCCGTTCCATGTCCTACGAAGGAAACCGAAATACCGGCAAGACGTCCTGCCGCAATGGCATGTCCGGCTGCGCCCCAGGCGAAATGGGCATGAATGTGTTCGCAGTTCCGGCGATGCAGAACGGACGCGATCTTGGCCGCATTGAACAGAAGAGAACGGCCTGGAAGGCCGCGCTGTTCCGAGATGAATTCCCAGGCCCGGCCGATCCGGCTGCCTGAGCGCATCAGTTCCAACCCGGCGTCGAGCGAACCGATCTCGTCCAGATAGACCGTTTGCGTCGCCAGAGCTTCATCCGCCGGCTGGCTTTTCCCCTGCGGGCGCCGCATGGCGATGATCTCGACCGGATGGCCGAGCGCCGCAACGGCACGGATCTCGTTTCCAACAAAGGTTTCAGAGAGAACAGGGAACTCGTCGATCAGGAAAGCGATGCGCTTCATCCGGAAACCTCCTTGGCACGGTAGCTGCTGCTTACCCGGCAAGTCGCAACATGAATGCCAAGGATGAAAACCATGCCTCACGGAACCGAAACACCGCTCGTTACGATCGTCACACCGGCCCGCAATGCCGCAGAAGACCTGCCCGGGGCGCTGGAAAGCGTCCGTTCGCAAGGCATCGACAAGTTTCAGCATATTGTCGTGAATGACGGTTCGACCGACGGCACGGATGCGGTTTTGACCGATGCAAGCCGCAACGATTGTCGCATTATGCAATTGCACAGCGACGGCATTGGCCCGGCGGCGGCACGTAATCTCGCGATCAAACATGCCGAGGCGCCGCTCATCGCTTTTCTGGATGCGGACGACCGCTGGCGGCCCGGCAAACTGGCGCGGCAGGTTGCCTTTCACGAGACCCATTCAGACGTGCTGCTCAGCTTTACCGATTATGAGCACTTCACACCCGCCGGTCAGTCTCTCGGCCTCGCCTTCCCATTCTGGCCTCTCTACAAGGCGCTCCCCCAAACAGGGGCGGACTTCGGCCGGATCGAAAACTCCGCCCCGCTGATCTTTGCGGAGAACGCCGTAGGCACGTCCACGGTCGTCATCCGCAAGGATGCCTTTGAGGCGAGCGGCGGGTTCGACCCGGACCTCCGGTCCGCCTCGGACTGGGAGTTGTGGCTGCGGCTCGCGCTGCGCGGCCCGGCCGCCTACTCGACCGAACCTGCAATGGATTATCTCGTCATGCCCGGCTCGGTCACCAGCAACCGGGCACTTCGGATTTCCTGCATGAACAGCATCGTCGAGACCTACGAGCCGTTGATCGCGCCGATGGACCGGCACGCGGTTCGTGCAGCAAAGGCCAGAATCGATATAGCGCGCGCCGAGATGGCCCGCGAAACTGGAGATCATTCCCAGTCGCTGCGCTTTCATCTCCGCGCCTTGCGCGCCAATCCGACCCGCCGCACGGCACGCTCGGCCATTGCCGACATGCGCAATCTGCTGGTGGCCTGAACCATGTTTTTGAGCTCTCGGATAGGTCAGACACTGGCCGCTGTCGGGATCAGTTGCTTCGCAGGTGCAGCCTGGTATGCAACCAAAACCCCTCTGGCCGCGCTGGCTCTCGCACTGGCACCTTTCGCGGTTCTGGTCGTTTTCCGCTTTCCGGTCGCGATCATTGTCGGCTTCGTCGTGTTCTCACTGTTCAGGATTCACGAAGCCTATCCGATGCTCTATTCGCTGCGCATTCCGCAGCTCCTGGCGATGGGGGCACTGGCCACCCTCGGCTATCAGTTCGCGACGCGGCGCCTGACCCTGTTTCTGACCCCGGAACTGAAAGTCGCCCTCACGTTTTTCATACTGGTCTCTTTCGGCGTCATATTCGCGAGCAACTTCGGACTGGCGTTCGGCTTCTGGAACGGCACTTTCGTGAAGATCGCGATCATGGTCTTCGCCATTGCCTGGCTGGTCCAGAAACCGGGCGACCTCGCGCTTGCCAGCCGGGTGTTCGTCATAGCCGGCTTCCTGGTCGCTCTGGTCGCAATCCAGAACCGGCATAACGGGATCGGTCTTGTCGAAGGCACGCGCGTGACCATCGGCAGAAGCTTCGGCTCGATGCTCGGGGATCCGAACGACCTTGCACTGGTGCTTCTGTTTCCGGCCAGCTTCGCGGTCGCAATGATCCTGCGCCGAGGTCTCGGATTTCATGACCGTCTTATCGGCCTCGCCGGTCTGGCGACAGTCATCCTCGGGATCGTCTACACACAGAGCCGCGGCGGATTGCTCGGCTTGATGGCGGTCTGCGGCGTCTACGCCTGGAACCGGACAAAGAACAAGATGCTGCTGGTGTTGGCCGGAGGAGCCGCCGGTGCCGTTCTCTTCGTCCTGGCCGGTGTCGGAGACCGTTCGGTCGTTGCTGCGGCAGACGGTATCGACGAGTCCTCCATGGGACGTCTTTACGCCTGGGAGGCAGCGTTCCGGATGGCCCTCTCCAATCCCCTTTCCGGGGTCGGCCTCGACAATTTCTACGCCAACTATTTTTTCTATTCCTCGCACTGGGACGGCAAGAACCATGCTGTGCACAGCACCTGGTTCGGTGTCCTTGCTGAGTCAGGTTTCCTGGGTTTCGGCGTCTTTTGCACCATGGTCGGGGTGACCCTGCGCCGCGCCATAGTGAGCGAGAAGGAAGCGCGCCAGTGGCCAGCCCATCTCGACCGGGGCGTTGCCTGGACAGGTGCGACCCGGGAAGCATTGCTGGCGGGCCTTGCCGGGTTCTGTGTTTCGGGCACGTTCCTGACCCAGGGCTTCATCTGGCCCTTCTACATCATGCATGCCCTGATCGTTGCCGCAGACCGCATTTCGCCAGATCGCATCGGTATTCTCCCCGGCGTTGCAGGACGCAATGCAAGCTCCGATGCAGGTTGCGAATCTCCCGTCCTCGAAAATACAAAAATCAATAAAATTCAATGAGTTAACTTCTGGCACACCGCTTGCGGTGGTTGGACTGAACAATCTTTGGAGGATCCTATGTGCGGGATTATCGCTGGAGTAAACGGCAGCTTCATGGCCCACGCCCTGATCGACGGCCTGCGTAAGCTGGAATATCGTGGTTATGATTCCGCAGGCATCGCAGTGCTCGGCGAACGCATCAAAGTTCGACGCGCTGTCGGTCCAGTCGACCAGCTCGAGCTTCTGCTGCGCGACCGTCCTGCCGACGGCAGCATCGGGATCGCTCATACACGCTGGGCCACACATGGCAAGCCAAGTGAGATCAATGCCCATCCGCACGTCCATGACGGCATCGCTGTCGTGCAGAACGGGATCATCGAGAACCATCAGGAACTGCGACGCGAGCTGATTGCCGCCGGACACAGCTTCCTCTCCGAAACCGACACAGAAGTCATTCCACACTTGATCGTCGAGGAACTTGCCAGGTCGAGCGATCTCGTCAGCGCAATCCGGCGCGCCGCGGCGCGTATGCGCGGCCGATATTCGATCGCCGTGCTCGACAAAAGGGATCGCGACACCATCGTGACCCTGCACATGGGCAGCTCCCTTGTGATCGGGCGCGGAAACAACGGTGCCTGGGTCGCGTCCGACGATGTCGCCCTGACCGACCGCGTGACCGATATCGCGAGCATCGAGGAAGGCGACATCGCCATTCTGAAGCGCACCGAGATTACGATCCTGGACAAAAAAGGTACCGTTGTTGAGCGCGAATGGGCGCCTGTAGAAGAGAGCCAAAGCACAGCCGCCTCGACCGAATGGCCCGACCATACGCGCCGCGAAATCGACGAGCAGCCGACGGCTGTCGCCACAACACTGCGAAATCTCGCCAATCTCGACATTCCGGAATGTCTGGTGAATGCGGACCGTATCCAGATCGTCGCCTGCGGCTCGTCCTACTATGCCGGTATGCTGGCCCGGCGCTGGTTCGAGGAACTTGGCCATATCCGGGTCGATCTCGAAATCGCATCCGAATTATCCACGCGTCCGATGCTCGACACCGACAAGACGGCCGCCATCCTGATATCCCAGTCAGGCGAGACTGCGGACACCATCGCCGCCCTCGATCTTCTTGAAGCCAATAGCGTGCCGACCGTCGCGATCGTCAATGTCGCCCGCTCCCAGCTCGCACGGCGCGCCGACCATTTCTGGCCGACAAGCGCCGGACGGGAGATCGGGGTCGCGGCCACGAAGACCTTCGTCTCGCAATTCACCGCCCTTGCCCAGCTAGCCCTGCGCGTTGCCCGGTTAAAAGGCGAGGTATCGATCTCACGGGCCGTGGAACTGCAGGCCGAACTCTGCCGCCTTCCGTCATCAATCCGGAACATCTTCGGATGTGAAGCGCAGGCAGGTGATATCGCCTCCCGTATCAAGACGTCCGAAAGCTGTCTGTTCCTCGGCCGCGGCGCCGACTATGCGTCGGCCGCCGAGGGTGCCCTCAAGCTGAAAGAGCTTTCCTACATTCATGCCGAAGCCTATCCGGCGGGCGAACTCAAACACGGTCCTATCGCCGTCATCGCCGATGGATTGCCGGTAATCGCCTGTGCCAGCCGCGGCCCGACACTGGAAAAGACTCTATCCAACCTCGCCGAGGTAAAGGCCCGCGGTGCCTACACGGTCCTGATTACGGAACGGGGAGAACTCGAATGTGACGCTGCCGACGACGTCATTCGTGTGCCGCAAGCGAGCCCGTTCATTGCACCGATCCTGCATGTCGTCGCCATGCAGTTCCTCGCCTATCACACTTCCAGCCAACTCGGCCTCGACGTGGACAAGCCACGCAACCTGGCCAAGTCGGTCACGGTGGAGTGACGGACATGAGCGGTTTCAGGCACTGGGTGAAGGAACGCCGCCATCCCGTCGCGAAAGCGATCTACGGCATCGCCACGGCGCGGCGTCATCTCGAAGTTCCGGTTATTCCCGGCATTCACAAGGGTCTTTACCACCTGCATGGAAGCGTCGTGTCCGCATTCCGGGACTGCACCCGGATCTTCTACCGGACACCGATATTCAGGAGCCGCCTCGCGCGCTCCGGCCGCCAGCTCTATCTGGACGGCGCCGGTCTGCCCCTCGTGCTCGGACCGGTCGAAATCGAGATAGGCGACGACGTTCGCCTGTCCACCCAGGTCACGATCAGCGGCCGTACTCGGGCTACCCCCCGCCCGACACTCAGCGTTGGTCGCAATTGCGACATCGGCTGGCAGACGACGATTGCCGTCGGCAGCCGTGTCGTCATCGGCAACGATGTGCGGATCGCTGGTCGTGCCTTCCTCGCCGGTTATCCCGGCCATCCGCTCGACCCGCTCGCTCGGGCCGCAGGCGAGCCTGAAACCGAAGATCAGGTCGGCGACATCGTCCTTGAGAACGGTGTCTGGCTCGCAACCGGTGTCACTGTCAGTGCCGGCGTCCGCATCGGTGCCGGAACCGTCGTCGCCGCCGGAAGCGTGGTTACCCGAGACCTGCCGCCGGGCGTTCTCGCTGCAGGCGTTCCAGCCCGTCCCATTCGCCTTCTCGTGCCGCTCGCGGCAACGAACGAAGCTGCCTGAGGTCCGACATGTCCGTATTTCTCGAATCCGTCACCCTCGCCGCAACCGGCCTCGTCGCCTATCACCACGCGATCTACCCTGCTTTGCTGCGGGCGATCGCCCGGCGCGGCAACGAGCCCGCCAAGGTGCCCGGGCGCGACTTCCTCGCCACCATGGCGGACAGCGACCTGCCAAGCGTGACAGTTCTGGTCCCCGCCTTTAACGAGGAGAAGGCTATCGTTCAGAAGATCGCCAATATCCTCAGCCTGGATTATCCGGCGGACCGGCTCGAGTTGCGGATTATCTGCGACGGCTGCACCGACGAGACCTACGCGGAAGCCTCGCGCGCGGTCGAATTCGACGAACAGGCCCTGGGGCGCGTGACAGTCGTCAACTGCCTCGAGAACCGGGGCAAGACAGCCGTCCTGAACGAGCAGATCGAGCGCTGCGATACAGATCTGGTCGCGCTTACAGACACATCCTCAATTCTCGCCATCGACGCTCTTCTCCACGCCGCCCGGCATTTTGCCGACTGGCGGGTCGGCGTCGTGTCCGGGACCTACCAGTTGATGGAGCCTGGATCAGCCGGTGAAGCCGCCTACTGGCGCTTTCAGACCGCGATGAAAGCCGCGGAAGCGCGGATCGGCGGCCTGATCGGTGCCCATGGCGCCTTCTATGTAATCCGCCGCTCCAGCTTCCGGCCGATCCCTGCCGATACGATCAATGACGACTTCGTTATCCCGATGTGTATCGCGGCAAACGGTCTGCGCACCGTCTATGACCCGGAGGTCCTGACCTATGAGCTCGACGGCACATCTCTCTCGGTCGACCGTCAACGCCGCAAGCGCATTGGCGCCGGTAACATGCAGCAGGCTATCCGCCTCGTCGGCCTGCTCCATCCCCGGCATGGCGGCATGGCCTTCGCCTTCTTTTCCAGCAAGTTCCTGCGGGCTTTCATGCCCCTGATCCTGGTTCTCGCATGGCTCGGCTCACTTGCACTCGCCCCGACATCGCCGGTCTTCGCCGTACTCGCCGCCGGCCAGAGCGCGGGCTACCTGCTGGCCGCCCTAGTGCAGATTGCCCCCGGCCTGCCATGGGGGCGTGTTGGCCGCACCGTCCACTATCTGGTCCAGGCCCATGTCGCCAACGGCATCGGTGCTCTCGACTATCTTCGGAACCCGAAGCGCGGCCCCTGGCGCCGCATCGTCACCTGAGGAGATCCGCGCGATGGCCGCATTTTTCGCCACTCTGAAAAACGGTGACATTTCCACCGTCGCTTTCTCCGCAAACCGTGCGAGTGAAATACACCGCTTCGATGTCCCTTCAGGCCTTCTGATTGCCTGGGGCGACCCGGGAACGCCTGTCGACGCCACGGCGCTCTTCACGGCCCTGAGCGATGGCCGGGCTCCGGAACTCTGGGGCACCAGTGCCGTTCTGTTCGACCAGCTCCGGGGCAGGATCGTCGCCGCAACGGACGTCCTTGGCCTCTATCCCGTCTCGCTATTCCGTTCCGACAAGGAAATCGGTGCGGCAAGCGCGACCGCGACGATCCTCGAAAACCGTCCCGAACTGGCAAGCAGTGGCGATCCCGCCGCCGCGACCGAACTGTTGGGTCTCGGCCAGCTCCTCGGCAATCGAACCGTTTTTCCGATGGTTTACCAGTGTCGCCCAGGCGCTTTGGTTTGCCTGCAACCTGGTCACGCACCCGAGCAACTGAGCGAAACATGCCCGACACTCGGCGCCACGAGCAGCAGACCGCGACAAGCACTGGACGCATTGGTCAGCGCCGTCGACCGCTGCCTCCGGGCCTCCCCCGAGGCCATGATCCCGCTGTCGGGCGGGCTGGATTCCCGCCTCCTGCTCGCCTGTGCCCTCGCTTCCGGCCATCAGCCTGACACCTTCAGTTACGGCGCCCGGACGAGCTCCGACCGGCGCATCGCACTCGGTCTCGCCGGTGCCGCAGAATGCTGGCATTTCGAAGCCGACATCGAGGCCGAGCAGATTGCCCGTCACGCCGCCAGAGTCGGTTTGATCGGCGCCGGAGAGGTCGCCGTAAACCACGCCCATGGCCTTCTCGCCGCCGAGACGCTGACAGAGATCGCCGGACGGCCGTTGATCACCGGCACCGGCTCGGAAACCTATCGCTGCTTCTATTACGACCGTGGCGCACCGGGACTTGAGCTGCTCGGCTCGCCACTCGCACGCAAACATTTCGCACCGCGAGCGCTCCGGTATGTGATGGAACATATGTCCGGCGGGCGTCTGGAGGCACTTGCCACATCCGGAATGCCGGAGGGCCAAGAGGCCCTGGCCCGGCTGGAGCAGGAAGTCTCCTGCCTTCTGGAGCAGACGGACACACTCGCCACTGGTCTCGACCTCGCCTATCTGCGCCTTCGCGTTCCGCGTTTCGTTGTCGCGGGACAGCAGCTTCTGGACGATGTTCACCCCCGTTTCCATCCGTTCCTTGACCGCGATGTCGTTACAGCAATGTCGGGTTTGCCGGTTCATCGCCGTATGGCCGGCGGCTTCCATCGCTGGGCCATCAAGCGATTGGCTCCAGGGCTTGCCGCGATCGACTGGGACAAGACAGGGCGCCCCCTGTCGGAGGGCTTAACCCTTGCCGAGCGCTGGCCGGGACTGGCGGCTCGGGTCGGCGTATCGGCACGTTACGGAAAATCAGGCGCGCCTCTCACCGACTACTCAGCATGGGCCCGAGGCGCAGACGTATCTCTGCTCGCGGGACATGTGGCCGACTGGACCGGCATCGCCGGGCAAAACCGCACGTCCTTCGTCAACTGGGCGGCCGGTCTCGACCAGCTCCGAGCCACCGGCACGCTGTCCGCTCTGACCAGCATCGCGACTTCAGCCAGCGACAAACACTCGGAGGCAGCGTGAGATGAACCGCCCGCTCGTCATGTTCGGAGAAGACTGGGGAGGCCTTCCCAGCAGCAGTCAGCACCTTGCCAAACGCTTTGCCGCTGATCGCCCTGTCATCTGGGTCAACTCAATCGGCCTTCGGCGGCCGCGGCTGAATGCGAGCGACGCCGGGCGCGTCCTGCGCAAACTCCGGTCGATGGGACGCAGCAACCAGAAACCGGCCGCGGTCCCGGCAGCGCAGGACAAGCCGGATAACCTGACAATCATTCACCCCCGCGCCGTTTCCTGGCCCGGGAACCCGCTGGCGTCGGCCATCAATCGTGCCAGTCTCGGCGCCCAGATCCGGGCGGCGCTCATACAGCAGGACCTTGAAAGCCCCATTCTCTGGGCCTCGCTGCCGACCGCCGTCGACGTTGTCGGAACTCTCGGCGAGGCGGCAGTCGCCTATTACTGCTGCGATGATTTCTCCGGACTTGTCGGCGTCGACCACACGCCGGTCACACGAATGGAAAAGAAGCTCGCGCAGCAGTCCGACATTGTCTTCGTGACCAATGAGGCGCTGGAGAGAAAATTCGAGGGATCCCGGATCTCGGCTCTGCCGCACGGCGTCGATTTCGATCTTTTCGACCGTCCGGCGGACCGACCTGCCGACCTTCCCAACGGCAAAATTGCCCTGTTTTACGGCAGCATTTCGGACTGGCTCGATCAGGAACTGATGGCGCGCACGGCCGAAGCCCGGCCCGACTGGACTTTCGTCCTGATTGGCAAGGCCGATATTTCCCTGGACCGGCTCTCATCCGTCGCCAACATCCGCCTGCTTGGCCCGCGTCCACACCACGCCCTGCCGGGCTACGTCCAGCATGCGGATGTCGCCCTGCTGCCGTTTTTGGACACGCCGCAGATCCGCGCCTGCAACCCTCTGAAACTGCGCGAGTATCTCGCCAGCGGAACATCGGTGATCAGCACCGAATTCCGCAGCCTCGCCCCTTATAGAGATGCCGTCTCCGTCGTCGCCGACACAGCGGATTTCAGTGCTGCTCTCGACCGGATCGATAACAGTCCGGCGGCGCGGGCGGCCCGCAAACAACTTGTCGCATCCGAGACCTGGCACGCCCGTGCGGATCAGGCTCTTTCTGCGCTCGAAGGGATCGCGGCATGAAAAGCCTCATATTCGCCGTACTGATCGCGGCACTCCTGTCCGGCGGCGCCTGGTTCCACAACAATGCCGGCGCAACCGGTTACGACCTGCCGATTAACGCGCTTGCATCGGCTCCCAACGATGCCGAGATCGTGGTTACCGGCAAGAACGGCCTCGACGGACCGGCGGTCATCGTTCTGCGGATCGACGATGCGCAATCGACCGACTATTGGAGCCGGGTCAATCTTGAGCGCAAAGTACCGCCCGGATTGTTCACCTTTCGCGTTCCCATTGCCTCTTTGAAGACACCGCGCCGGCATCCCCTTGACCGGCAGACGCTGACACTCGCCAAGCTGTTCGCGTCCCCTTCCGATCAACGCGTCACCGTCGAGCATGCGACGGTCGAGATTCCCGTACCGGTACACGCTCCGGCAAGCGATGTGATCGCCCTCGATTTCGGTCCCGAAGACGGTGCGATCTTCCCCGGATTTGCAAAGGTCGCTCCCGGCGACCCGATGATGATCGGACGAAACCTGCACACCCGCGACCGCCCGGGCGGAGACGCATTGGTCGCCGACGGTATCGAGGGCATAGAACGCCTGGTTCTTAAGCACCGCCCCGGCGTCTGGCAGGTGACTCTCTGGACCGAGGATGTCGGCGAATGGGAGTACCTGCCCCATGCCCTCGAACGGCGTATCCGGATCAACGGCGAGACCGCATTCTACCGCCGGATGACCCATGCCGACTGGCGGCGCCAGATCTATCTTGAGGGCCGTGGTCACGAATGGCATCCGGGCAAAACCGCCTGGGACGGTTTCGGAGCACGGCGCGGCGGAAAAGTGACGCATGTGGTCGACAGCCCCGACGGCCAGATCAGCATCGAATTCGCCGGCTCCAATCTCTCGGCCACTTTCCTGTCCGGCCTTGTCCTTACATCTGTCGGTGATGCGCAGACTCTCAAAAACATCGAGGCGGAGCGCCGGAAACGGTTCGACGAGACCTGGCGTTTCAAGACGCCGGACATAGTGACTGAACCCGCGACGGACACCCTCAAACTCACCGGCGGCGGCACCGTCTTCGCCGCGCCGGGGACGCATGCACGGATCGAAATCACCGCACGCTCACCGCATGAAATCATCGACCCGGCCCCGTCTCTCGCCGCGCCCGAGCGCCTCGGAACATTTCTGCCGGGAACGCTTTTCGCAGGGCACTGGCGCCTGACCAGACCGGAAACGGCATCGACCCTGCTCGTCGCCGATGACCGTCACCTGCGCGGAGATGCCGCTAACCTTTCCATCCTTCCAGGACTGCCGAGGCGCTACACGGTGCTTGTTCCAGTGCCGAAAGCAACTCCTCCGGGCCTTTACAAAGGCAGCATCACCGTTGCTGGCCAAGCTTTGCCGATCTCCGTGGAGGTGCTCGATGTCACGCTTCCCGAAACAGACAAAACCATAGGCATCTATCTTGAAGACTTGCCGCTGCACCGCTGGTTCAAGACGTCCTCAACCGAAGCCCGGCTTTGCGATCTCTCCGCGCTGAAGTCTCTCGGCCTGACCGGCGTCGCACCTCCCATGACCTCACCAAAGACCGCAGAAACGCTTGAGACGATGATGCGGGATATCCAGACTGTCAGGCTCGCTGGGTTTTCGACTCCCCTACTCGGCTACACGCCCCTGAAACGTCTCCAGGGCACGAAAAACTGGACCGACCAGTTGCTGCGGGCGGAAACCGAACTCACCGGTAGAGGGGAGACCATCTACTGGTCGGCCGCGGATGAAGTTTCCAATGACGGTCACGACCTGGAAAAACTCAAAGCCTGGATCGGCAAGATCCGCAAGGCGGCACCGACAGCCCGCATCGCCGGTCACTTCAATGCCGAGCGTGATCAGGAAGTCGCCCCCCTGTTCGACCTCGCCCTGATAAATTCCGGCTATGGGCTCAATCCGGACACGATCGGCACACTGCGAGATCAGGGCACCAGGACCATGATCTATAATGTCGGCCAGACCCGATTGGCCGCCGGGACTTTCCTCTGGCGCAACGATCTAGATGGTTACCTGCAATGGCATGCCCGGATGCCCACCGCAGATCCGTTCGACCCGACAGATGGTCGCGAGGCCGACGTCCAGTGGCTCTATCCGACGCCGGAGGAATGCCCGCGCGTCCCCGATATCGACCGCGGTTTGCTGGATATGGCGGACGGCATTATCGATTTGCGCTGGCTTCTGTGGCTCGACCAGGAAGCGTCGCGAAATGCAACGGCTGTCGCACTTCGCAAGGTGATACATGACCGTATCTCCGGCGACTGGATGAAGGATAAGAGACTGATTCACATGGATTTATTCCACCTTCGGGAAAGCATTACAGCATTGGCACGGAACCTGCGGTTCTCGGACTGAGTTATCTCAGTTTGCATCCGGCACAAGCCGGACGAGGAGGTTCCAATGCAGAAGTTCCGTAACACCGCGAAAGCCTTTGCGTTGCTGGCCGTGCTGGCCACTGGCGCCTGTGCTCAGTCGCCATTCGATCTGATCGCACCGGCAGATCTGGCACTCATGAAAACCGACCGGGATATCGTCCCGTCCGACCCTCTTTCCGTCGAGGTCATGCTGGCCCGGGTACGTGGAGAATTCATGCCGCCGGCAGCCGAAACGGCCGGTCTCCCGCATGGTATGTCCGGAACCGATTTCGTGGCGGGTGCGGGATCTGACCTGTCCGACGATATCACGCTTGAGGAACTGCGGCGCCAGGTCGCATCCAGGGCGGTCGACACCTCCGTTCCGGGCTGCAAATGATCTCGATCCTGTCACTGCGGGACATCATTCTCAGGATCGCTTCTGCGGCCTGGCAACGACGCTATCTCATCGTCGTCCCAATCCTGTTAATGCCCCTTGTCGGTACCGCCATTGGCATTGTGACGCCGCGCTATTTCACGGCGAAAACAACGCTGCTCATTCAGGAGCCGACCAGTCACAACCCGTTTCTGCAGGATCTTGCAATATCAACGCGATTGAAGGATCGCATGGACGCTCTTGTGGAGCAGCTCCGGATCCGGAAATCGCTTCAGGAAGTGCTCTGGAATATCGGTTGGATCAACAAGGACACCCCGATGAGCCAGGTTGAGATGCTGACCGGAAGGCTCAACAGTAACCTGATGTTTCGCCTGACCGGCGGCGAAGTAGTCGAGATTACCTACCGCTCAAATGTGGCAAAGGGCATGGACAAGCTCCTGACCGAGGTCAGTCACCAATTCATCACCAGACTATTGGCCCCGGGCCAGACAGCCGTCGACGGCTCGGAAGAATTCTTGCGGGAACAGTTGCAATCCAAACGGTTGGAACTGGAAACACTGGAACGACAGCTCGCCGACTTCAAATCGGAACATGCTGATTCCCTTCCCGAGCTGCACACCCGCAACGTCGATCGCCTCGCTGAAGTCAGGCGCTTTCTCGCCGACAAGACCAGCCAGCTCGCAGGCGACCGTGCGAGTTTCGCGTCGATCAAGATGAAGCTCGTGGAGACCGACCCCGTCGTTGGCCAGCTGGACAAGGCGCTCGTCACCGCGCGCACGGAACTTTCGATCTTGAGGTCTCGCTATACGGACCAGCACAGCATGGTCAAGGCAATGCTCCGGCAAGTCGGTCAGCTCGAACATGAGCGCAGTGAAAGAGTCGCGCTTGGCCGCACCCTTCTGAACAACGATCCGGATCGTCTCTGGAACATGATTTCGTCCGGAGTTGCCGAGGGACAGGGGCTCGTTGTTTCTCAGTTGGAGCGATTGCAGGAAGCGAAAGATCAGATCGAGCGGCTCGGAAAAGAAATAGAGACCCTCGGTGAAGAAGAAGTCGTCCTGCGCGAGAGGGTCAATGCTTTCGGCATGGTCGAACAGACCCTGACGAGCCTGCAGCGCGATGTGACCGTTCTCCGGAAGATCGTGGCGCAACTCGCCGAGCGATTTGAAATGGCACAGGTAACGGGATCTCTCGGCCGCTTCGATTCCTCGGAAACCGTGAAGGTCGTTAACCCCCCATTGGTCCCCAAGGCCCGCACCGGCCTCCCGACCATATTTTACACCGTGATGGGCCTTGTCGCCGGTTTCGCCCTTGGAGTCGGTCTCGCCGTGGTCGTCGACATTTCGGACACGACTATTCGCACCATCGACCATGTGGAGCGCATCCCCGGATCAAAGGTTCTGACCCGGCTGCCTCGCGTCGCCGGCTATGGCCCCACTCAGCACACCAATCGCAGAAGCCGCCTTATGCGGTTCTTCAGACAGGAGGCAAAAGCATGAGCGATCATGTCGTCCAAATCGTCCAGCACCTGCGCCCAGGCGGTCTCGAATGTCTGGTTCTTGATCTGACGCGCCGGAGCCGAAGCCGGAGCACCATCATCTCCCTTGAGGGAACACGAGAAGAAGCCATCAATGCCTGGCCGCGGCTCAGAGAATTCTCGGATCGGATTCTGTTCATGGAGAAGCCGCCAGGTCTTGTGCCCCGCCTTGCTGTCTCTCTCGCTCGGACTCTGACGGCGATTGGCGCCGACGTGGTGCACACTCATCATGTAGGCCCCCTGATATATGGCGGAGCCGCAGCGCGTCTTGCCGGGATAGCCAAACTCATTCACACCGAGCATGACGCCTGGCATCTCGACGCGAGGCGGCGGCGTTTTATCGTCAGGACTGCAATGCGGGCCTTCCGACACCTGCTCGTGGCAGATGCGCCGAATGTCGCCGGACAGATGAACCTCCATCTCGGGTTCGAGAACATCATGGTGATTCCGAACGGTGTCGATACCAATCGCTTCACCCCCGGAAACAGCCGCATCGCACGCGCCAGCCTCAACCTGCCGCTGGGCGTTCCCATGTTCGGCATTGCCGCGCGCCTCGAACATGTAAAAGGCGTCGATATCCTAATCGACGCGATGACCGAATTTCCCGAGTTGCATCTGGCGATTGCCGGAGACGGCTCCGAGCGGGAATCCCTGATACGGCGCGTGGACGCCAACGGCATGGCCGGGAGGGTACACTTTCTTGGCAGGGTCGATGCCATGGAAGATTTCTATCGGGCCCTGGATCGATTCTGCCTGAGTTCGAGGGCCGAAGGCCTGCCCCTCTCCTTGCTTGAAGCACAGGCTTGCGGCATCCCGGTGATCGCAACAAATGTCGGGGGGGTACTCGACGCCATGGATCCCGGTTCCGGTTTCGTCGCCGCCAAGGCCGAGCCTGCCGCCGTGGTCAATGCCATATACGGGTCCCTCGCCCGAATTCAGGTCTCGAACCCAAGAGATTTCGTCATGGAACATTATTCGCTCGATCGCATGATGATCGACTATGAGGAGCTATGGCATGGAAACACGCCAAATCAGTCGTCCGACATGGCAACTGCTTGATTCAAGCGCTATTGGCGGTATTGAAACCCATGTCCTGGGGCTGGCTCAGGCGCAACGAGAGGCAGGCAGACAGACCAAGGTTGTTTTCCTGGCCGATCATGGCGTGCATCCATTGCGAGACCGGCTGGACCGAGCCGGCATTCCGTGGCGCTGCCTCCCGGGATCCATGAAGGATCTCGTGACGGCTATCGCGGAGGAGCAGCCGGCGCTGGTTCACACCCATGGGTACAAGGCCAACATCTTTGGCCGCATCGCCTGCCGGCGTACTGGAACACCTCTGGTCTCGACCTTTCACAATGGTGATACGGGTACCGGCAAAGTCCGGCTCTACACCCTGCTCGACAGGCTGAGTGCGCCGCTCGGTAAAGCTGTCGCGGTGAACCAGGATATTGCCGCCAGGATATTTGGCGGCGCTGAGGTGGTTCCGAACGGTGTCCGGGTTCCTGGGAAATGCCCTCCTCGACGCGGGCGCGAGATTGCCTTCGTTGGAAGGCTCTCGCACGAAAAAGGCCCCGATCTGCTCTGCGAGATTGCCCGCGGCCTGCCAGACCTCACCTTCAGCATCTATGGCGACGGTGCCATGAGCGGCTCGCTTGAAGCCATTGCGCCTGCAAACGTGACGTTTCACGGAGCGGTAGAGGACCTTGATCGCCGTTGGCCCGGCATCGGCCTGCTGGTGATGCCATCTCGTGCCGAAGGTCTGCCCATGGCTGCGCTCGAGGCCATGACGCAGGGTGTTCCGGTTGCCGCTTTCGATGTTGGAGCATTGCGTCAATTGACAGATGCGGGACGCGGCTGGTGTGCACCACCCGAAGATACAGGCGCATTGCGTGATGCTATCCGCACCTGGTCCCATCTCGAAGACGGGGAACGGGACACCATTGGCGAGCAATGCTGGGAGTATGTCCGGCACGAATGCTCCGCGGATCGTCTTGTTCAGCGCCTGGAGGCTGTCTACCGCCTGGCGGCCGCCTGATACATCATTTGAATAACCAGCCGCAAAAAAGCCGGCCTCACTCGCTGAGGCCGGCTTTCCCTGTTCGGAAGAATTCCCAAGATCAGGCGGCTTTCTCTCCTACACCCAACGATGACAACAGCTGCATCAGGCCGGTCCCAACCGAAGTCTCCGGCTTGAACCCGAAAGCGGAGCTGAGTCTCCTCGGATCCCCGATTGAGGCATGGATATCTCCTGCGCGGGCTTCGAGATAGCGCACGGCAACCTCACGGCCGGCGGCCATCATGACGAGATGAGCAAGCTCGCGGATCGACGTCGCTCGCCCGGTGCACACGTTAAAGACACGGGCACCCCGAACTGGGGTCTGCATTGCGGCGTCAAGACAGCGCACCACGTCGCCCACATAAACAAAATCACGGGTCTGGTGCCCGTCTCCGAAGACCTTCAGCGGCTCCCCACGCATGACCCGGTCGGCAAAGATCGAGATCACCCCGCTATAGGGGGATTTGGGATCCTGACGCGGGCCATAAACGTTGAAAAACCGCAATCCCGTCGTCGGAATGCCGTGAATAAGGGCACCCACCCGACCGTGCAACTCGCAGCCCAGCTTGTCTGCTCCGTAGGCCGTCATCGGCCGCGGCTCATCCGTCTCGCTCAGCGGCAAAGCGCAATTGTCTCCATAGATCGCGGCTGAAGAAGCATAGACAACAGGACATTTTCGGGCGCGTGCCGCGTCGGCGACATGGACAAAGCCCGTTAGGTTGACCTTGTGGGTCCAGCTCCATTCTTCGTTGGAACGAGCGACCGAAGCGATAGCGGCCAGATGAAATACCCCGTCAACATTACGCATGGCCGCGTCAACAGCGGCCTGGTCGGTGATGCAACCACGGACAAATTCCGCCTCGGGATTAAGATTGTCGAGAGAACCGGTAGAAAGATCGTCCAGAACCAGAACCGAATGGCCATCGGCAAGAAGTTTATCGACGAGATGGGACCCGATGAAGCCGCATCCGCCCGTGACGAGATATTGCATGGGAGTACTCCGAACATTGAGATACCCCTCCTACGCAACCGACATGCCAAAACCGAAGCCTCTGAAAACCAAGGGAATACGCTGAGCCGTTTCGCAAATTGCAACGACCGGAGCCGTTGCATTCTGCAACGGAATCGCTTTTCACAACTCACACAGAAAACGCTAACAAACTGATTCAACGTAATTTTATGGATAAAGCGAAGACGGAACGAAGTTTGCGTCCGATGGTGAGTAGATCAATTCAGAAGGAGATCCCAATGATCGCTCGCCGCTCTCTCATTGCCCTGTTCGCCGGAGTGGTGTCGCTGTTTGCGACATCGGCGTATGGCGAAATGCAACGCCCGCAGAACGACGTCATTCTGGAAGTGTCAGGCAAGATCGCCGTCATGAATGAAGGCGGTAAGGCAACGTTCGACAGGGCGATGCTTATGACTCTGCCGCAGAAGGAAATCCGCACCACAACGGCCTGGACCGACGGTGTCCAGATTTTCCAGGGCCCGCTGATCCGCGACGTTCTGAAATTCGTTCAGGCGGATGGGTCTAATCTGCGCGCGATCGCGCTCAATGACTACGCGATCACCATCCCGACATCGGATTTCGAAAAGTATGACGCCATTCTCGCGCTGCTGATGAACGGCGAGGAAATGTCCGTTCGGGAAAAAGGACCGATCTGGATCGTTTATCCACGGGACCAACACAACGAGCTGCAGAGCGCTGAATACAACGAGAAATGGATCTGGCAGCTCAACCGGATTGTTGTTGAATAATTCCGCACTCGCAGAGGTTCCAGTCCCATGACCGCATCGCTTCGCAAGTCCATTCTCGCACTCATCGTCCTGGCGTTCACCGTTAGCCTTGGTTTTGGCTTCAAGCACGTCACTACCGTCGATGAGACGCTTGAATCACGACTTTCCGAAAATGCGGTCTGGGCGGGAGCTCAATTACAGTTCGAACTCGGCCGCTTCCGTGAGAGCCTTTACGATCTTACAAACAATGGCCAGAACGCATCTCCCAAGGAAACATCCACGCGTTTCGACATTCTTTGGAGCCGGGTCCAGGTCTTCCGCAAGGGGGATCTTGCCAAGCTTGTGAACGCAAGCGGCATGAAGCCGGTAGTCGACAATATTCAGTCCCAGATCGAGGAAATTGACAGCATCATCGCCGATGATGGTTTCAAACCCCAGTCGCGGCCGGAAGCGGTCAGGAGCATCCTGGACACCGGCCAAAGCATCACCAGGCTATCGCAGGAATTGACCGCTGGAATCATGCATGGCGAGCAAGTTCGGTTCGTCAACTATATCCGCGATCGCCAATCCGCGATCCATGACATCATGGTCTCCTTGGTTGGTCTGTTCCTCTGTGGCGCGGCCTTTACCGTCAGCCTGGTTCTTTCAAACCGGCAGGCGAACAAGGCAACGCTGGCAGCGACAACGGCTGAAGAGGCTGCGAATGCGGCTCGCGAACGCGTAACTGACGCCATCGAGTCCATGGCCGAAGGGTTCGCTGTCATTGACAGTGTAGGCCGGTGTGTTTCCGCGAATACTATCTTCAGATTCTTCATGAAACGGTTCTCCGGGAGCGCGCCGACAGGAGATTTCTTTGAAACCTCTCTTGAGACAGGTTTCACGAACAACGTGCTGCTTGATCCTGCCGGTCGTCCCGTAAACAGGATCATGGATGCTCTACGACGCGCCGACGGCACCGGTTTTGAATTCATCATGGACGACGAAAGCTGGATTCGGATCGAAACCCGCCGCGCCACGAACGGCACCATGATCGTCAAGCTCGCCGACGTGACGGACCGCAAACGCTGGGAAATCGAAACGGAGAACGCGAAGAACACCGCGATCCGCAATCTGGAAGCACAGTCCCGTTTCCTTTCCATGATGAGTCACGAAATCAGAACGCCACTAAACGGTGTCCTGGGCATATTGCAGATCATCATCGATGAACCCCTCTCCCAGGCCGGTCGGCATTACGTAAAGACAGCGCTTAGTTCGGCCGTCTCCCTGCGTACCGTCATTGATGATGTTCTTGATGCTTCGAAGATCGAGGCAAACGAAATGGTTCTCCGGAAGGAAGCGCTGTCACTGGCCGAGCTGTCGGAAAACGTGCTCGATCTGATGACACCGTTGGCGGACAAATCCGAACTGAGCCTTACTCTGACACTCGATCCAACTCTGCCGAAATCGGTCGCTGGTGATTCGGACCGCCTCCGCCAGATCCTGAACAATTTCGTCAGCAACGCGATCAAGTTCACCGAACACGGCAACGTTGCGCTTTCGATCGATCGCCTGAGCAGCAGCGACGATCGCTGCCTGGTTCGTTTCTCCGTTACAGACACGGGGATCGGCATTCCGGCAGAGAAACACGCCGATCTGTTCCGTGCGTTCAAGCAGATCGACTCCAGCTACGCACGGCGCTTTGGCGGAACCGGCCTTGGCCTCGCCATATCCAAAGTTCTCGCGGAAAAAATGGGGGGTGTCGTCGACTTCGAAAGCGCTGTCGGCAAAGGTAGCCGTTTCTGGTTCGACATTCCGTTTGAAGCACTCTCAAGCGAACCGTGGGTCAAACAAGCCGGTCCCAGCACGTCCAGGGTGCTCATCGACCTTTCCGATCGTGCGATTGCGGATGCGTTAAGCACCCAGATCAAGGGCTTCGGCATGAATGTCACCATTGGCGACTCGTCCAGCCCGCTGTCAGACGGCGAAACGGATGTGATCTTGATAAACGACAGCCCTCTCAAAGCTTCAACCGCAATCAGTCCGCAAAGACACCTGCAAGTCCTCCATTCGGAACACATGCTCGACGATGTAACGGAGGCTTTCGACAGCCGCACACGGTTCCTGCGCTATCCGATCCACCCCACGACCCTTATGAGAGAGCTCCTCGCACCGTGCCCGGCCGTTCCCGTCAGGACCGAACCGGCCCGTCTGGTTGAGGATAAGCGGTCAGGGCCACTCAGGATCCTGCTTGCTGAAGATTGCAAGACGAACCAGTTGGTCATGCGAGCCTTTCTGAAAGATTTTGCGACTGATCTCGTTGTCGCGGAAAACGGCAAACAGGTTGTGAACGAGGCGCGAGCCAACACCTTCGACCTTGTCCTTATGGATGTCTCGATGCCGGAAATGGATGGTGTCGAAGCAACGCAGCAGATCCGGCGGTTCAGCGATATCCCGGTGATTGGCGTTACCGCCCACGCATTCGAATCTGCACTGGCATCCTGCCGGGATGCCGGCATGGACCAGGTCCTGACCAAACCGCTGGCCAAGCAGGATCTATATTCCACCATCAAGGAAGTGCTTGTTGACAGAGACAGAACCGCAGCGACACTCACAGTAACTGGAACTGGATCATGCTGACATTTTCCAAGACATACGGTCCGGAACTGGTTGAAACCCGTCGTCTGCGGGAAGACATCGCGCCAGTGCTGGAGAGCAGCAGTCTCTCCGGAAACCGGATCAACGACCTAACGCTCGTACTGGTGGAAGCCTTCACGAATATTGTCCGGCACGCAAAACCGCTACCGACTGAAATTTGTGTTTCAGTCGACACCGCGGACGGCAATCTCATCATCATCCTCAGTGACAATGGCCCCCGTTTTACCGGGTTTGAGACTGCTCGCGAAACGGCTCGGAGCCTCGGTGACCTGTCAATGATGGAACGCGGCATGGGCCTCAATCTCATTTTCAGCCTGACCAGTTCAGTTTCCTACCTGTCATCCGAAAGCCGCAATGAGCTTGTCGTTCGTGAGCCGCTGCCTGCTTCCGAGCGGAAAACGATTGTCGCAATCGACGACGACCCGGTTGGCCTCAAGTTGATCGAGGCTTTCCTCGGAGACCGCTACGAGGTCCACCCGTTCAACAAAGGCGGTGAAGCGCTCGACCATATCAACCATGAACATCCGGACCTGATCATCTCCGATATCGATATGCCTGACTTGAACGGCCTTGAGCTTCGTGAGTCGCTCCGTTGCGACCCCGCAACCGCTCTAATCCCGTTCATCTTCCTGACCGGGGTCATTGATGAGAAGATCCACGATGAAGCAAATGACCTGGACATCGACGACTTCGTGGAAAAACCCACATCGAAGGGAAAGCTGGTTCGAACCGTCGACCGGGTTCTGAAACGATCTACCCGGATTAAACAATCGGCAGCCGCAGCATTTGAGGCGAGTGTCACCAACTCACTGCGCTCCAGCACGCCCGCTGAACTCGGTCGCTTCCATTTTTTCGCGGAAGAGATAGCAGCATCGGCCGGTGGTGGAGACTTCATGGTTCACGTCAGGGGCGACGATTTCCTTACAGTCGTATTGCTCGATGTGATGGGGCACGGCATTCCGGCAAAAGTGTTCGCACATGCCTATTCGGGCTACGTCCAGTCGATCATGTCGCTCGACGAAACTGCCCGAGACCCCGCGCGCGTACTGCAGGGACTATCGAGCCATGTGGCACGGGACACCCGATTGACCTCAACCATTGTCACTGCAGTCGCCGCAACCTTCAGCGACAGCGGCAAGGTACTCGTCGCCTCCGCCGGGCATCCCCGACCGCTCGTATATCTGCAAGGCATAGGATGGCGCCCGGTACCGATCAGTGGGGTCCTCCCAGGGCTCTCTAACGAGTTGCCCGAGACGAAGACGCTCCAGCTTGGAAGCGGCGACGCCCTGTTGCTTTTTACGGACGGTATCAGCGAGGTTCTGTGTCGCGAGCGCCCAGAAGATGCACTGTTGAGCGCGCTCGGAGGGCTGCCGCCTCCGGATAGCGCCACGCTCGCAAAGCTCAACGAGATCGCGGACAAAGCCGGACACGGTCGCGAACAGGATCAGGATGACAGATCGACTTTTCTTGCTGTCGCCAGATAACACCGATGCAAGAGGGATCATCTTTCACCCTTCCAACAAAACGGATCGGACAGTCAATGACCGGGCACTTGCTCAAAATTGAGGTTCTTGAGGGAATTCTTCGGGTTGAGGTTGCCGGTGCGCTCGATGCGGAGACCGCGTTTCATCTCGACCAGCAAATTATCATTAAATATTCTGACGCTATCGAGGGGATCGTTCTTGATCTCAAGCGCACTGAATTTATGGACAGTGCGGGCGTCGGGTTCGTCGTACGATTGCGCGATCATGCGAAGAGTGCATCTAATTCATTTGAGATAATGTGTGTCGGAGGCCAACCCCGTCGATTGCTTGAACAGATCGGCGGGATCTCGATACTGGAACTAAAAAGGAATTAGGGAGACATTGCCAATGCCTCACACCGTTGAAGCCCTGATTGTCGAGGACAGCCCCTCGATCAGCCGAATGCTGGAAAGCTGGCTTGCGGAAGAAGGCATCTCTTGCCACGTGACGGATAGTCTCGCCAAGGCAATGGAGTTCGTTAACCGTACGCCTCCCAGCGTCGCGCTTGTCGATCTGGGGCTTCCTGACGGAGATGGCATGGACCTGATCCGGGAGATTTCGGAAAAGGAAATCCCCGTCTACCCGATCGTGATCACCGGTCAGGGTTCGCTGAATGTCGCTGTCGAAGCCATGAAGGCCGGGGCCCGCGATTTCATCGTCAAGCCACCGAACAAGACACGATTTGTCGTCAGCGTACGCAACGGTCTGGAGACACAACGCCTCCTCGAAGATGTCACCACATTGCGCGAAACTTTCGCGCAGGACAGATTTCACGGCTTTATCGGCTCCTCGAGCGCCATGCAGGCGGTTTACAAGACAATCGAGGCCGGAGCCACATCCAAGGCAACGGTTTTCATCACTGGAGAAAGCGGAACCGGCAAGGAGCTTACCGCTGAAGCCCTGCACCGCCAGGGATCACGCAAGAACGCTCCTTTCGTGGCCCTGAACTGCGGCGCCATTCCGCGAGACCTCATGGAGTCCGAGATTTTCGGGCATGTCAAAGGCGCCTTCACAGGAGCGACGACTGACCGCGAAGGAGCAGCCGCCCGGTCGGACAAGGGCACCCTCTTCCTGGACGAAATCTGCGAAATGGATTTCGACCTTCAGGTAAAACTTCTTCGCTTCATCCAGACAGGGACCTTCCAGAAGGTTGGGGGATCAAACACCGTTTCCGTTGATGTGCGCTTTGTTTGCGCAACCAACCGGGACCCATGGGAGGAAGTACAGGCAGGTCGTTTCCGTGAGGATCTCTACTATCGTCTGCACGTTATTCCCCTACAGCTCCCGCCTCTGCGGGCGCGGGGTGGCGACGGCTTGGAAATCGCCAAGAACTTCCTCCAGACAATGAGCAAGGAAGAAGGCAAAAACTTCGAACGTTTTTCGGACGATGTCGCGCAGATCATTCTCGGCTTCGAGTGGCCTGGTAATGTACGGCAGTTGCAGAACGTGATCCGTAACATGATCGTACTTAATGATGGCGACACGGTCACACGCGAAATGCTGCCGCCGCCACTGGACCGTTTCGATCCGAAGACAGCACCGCGCTTTCAACAGGAAACACATTCCAGCGCGCCGGCAGTCGGCGGACCCGCGCCGATTGCCAGTCCGGCCGACATTCGGCCGCTATGGGTGATGGAACGGGACACGATCGAGAACGCCATCACGATTTGCGACGGTAACATTCAGAAAGCCGCGCGCCTACTCGACATCAGCCCGTCTACGATCTACAGGAAACGTGTGACCTGGGAGGAGCTTGAAGCGCAAAGCGCCGGGCAGCCGGCTCCCGCCAGTGTCGCGTACTAGGGTCGTTCGTAAAGGAATCCCACTTTGCGAATTTGACGTGCCAGCCAATTGGCGCCGACAGGAAAGACAGGGTTCAGCCGCATAGCCTCGCGCTCAAGTTCCGCCCCGAGCGATGGATTATCCCTGTCGCTGGCGGCAACACCGAGGATGGATATGCCTTCATCGGCGAGCAAGGCCGTTGCACGTTCGAGATTGGCCTGCCTGGTTACCCGCATCATCACCGCGAGGAGTACGGTCCCGGCCGCACGGCAGACGGTGAAAGGCGGAACGTTTCGCGCATTGCTCAGCAACAGCGGCGCGATGTCCAGGACGATCAGGTCGTAACTCTCCTCAAGCCGGTCCAGCATGCACTCCAGTGAACCGGTCTCCCGGAAGGCCGGAGAAAGAGGCTCATCCAGTGGTGCTGGTAATACAGACATGCCGTCGCTGCCGAAATTGACGATCTTGTCCGTCAGGTCCTCGATGTTCGGGTTCCATTGTACCCGCTCCACCCCGAGCAACGCGCCAAGAGACGGCTTGTAAACATTCAGATCGATCAGCAGGACCCGTTTCCCAGCGCGACTTGCACGCCGTGCGAGACTGTAGGCCAGCGTGGTGGCACCCTCGCCCGGACTGACCGAAGCGACGACGAAGCGGCGCACATTGCGTGAAACGATATGCCTGTAGAGCGTATCTATTTCGGTGTAATTGGCGGGGATCATTTTCCATCCTCCTCAGAGCACGCCAGCGAGGGCGAACAAGGCGAGCAATTGGCCTGCATCCTTCACGAAGCCCGTGAAGCGGGTCCAGTTGTCCTGCGATTTGTCGGGCACGTAAACGGTGTCGCCCGGCCGGACCAGAGGGAGCTTGCGGACATCGCCGCTCTTTGCAAAATCGATCAGGTCGAAGGTCCTGGCCTGATCGCGGCAGCAGGAGAGATTGACGACAAGGATCTTGTCCTGAAGCGCGGTTCCGGTCGGCCCACCGGCCTCGGCCAGAAGATCGAGAATCGTCATCTCGTCACTGAATACATAGCGTCCAGGTTTTCCGATGGAGCCCAGGACCCGCACAGTGCGCTCCTTCGACTTGTCGATCCACTCCCGGCCACGCTCGGGGACATAGACTGCGTCCCCAGGTTTGACGTCCGGCAGCAGCATTTCATCCCCGGTACGGAAATAGAGCTCGAGATCGACAGTGGAAACCCGGGTCTTCTCCTCACCGCGATGATTGATCCGGATACTGTGCAGATCGGCGCTCGCCGTGGGGCCGTCGGCGGCGGACAGGATATCCAGCAGATTCAGGGACGGATCGAAGGCATAGCGCCCCGGCGCCTTGACGGCCCCGAAAACGTAGAGTGAGCGTTCGGCAGGCTGCCGCATCCACTGGCTCTTGTTGTCCTTCGGATCCCAGGGAAGTTCCGGCACCATGATCGTATAACCTGCCATGATCGTCGGCACATCGGACACGTTGCCGCCATTTTTGAGATACTCGTCGAGATTGAAGCGGACGCTGCGGACAGTACCGTCGCCGGACGGCATGGCGATCTGAATAGCTCCGATATCAGCGCGCGGAGTCGGTCCCCCGGCATGCGCCAGAAGGTCCATGAACGTCATCTCATCGGACCACTCGAAGCGTCCCGGCTTGGCAACCTGCCCCATCACATGTACGGCGCGAGAAGGAGCCACCTTCAGCCAGGACTTTTCGTTCAGGTCCAGTTTCTCAGGCACAAAGATGGAGTCGCCCGGGAACAATTGCGGTAGCGCAACGCCAGAGCCCCCGACTTCGGAATACATCGCCAGATCAAAAGGTTCGGCCGTCCCGTTTTTCCGCAGGATGCGTACCCGCTTGGTATCGGCAAAACGCGTCGGACCGCCTGAATTCGCAAGCACATCGAGGAATGAAGTCTCGTCCTGCACTTCGAAAGCGCCCGGCTTGAACACCTCGCCCATGACGTAGACGATGCGCGAGCCTTTCTTCACTCCAACGGTTTCAATTGGCACGAAGATGGTCGAACCCGGCCCGACTGAAGGGATCGTGGAGGTATCACCGGTATCCAGGTAAAGCTTGAGATTGAAAGGCTGCGGTTCTCCGTTTGTGATCACCCGGATCTGTTCCACGGCGGCATAGCGGGTCACCCCCCCTGCTCGCATGATCAGATCGACCACGCTTTGCCCGTCAGCGTAGCCATATGCGCCGGGCGAGCGGACTTCGCCGAAAATCTTGACCCCCGTCTTGTTCTCTGCTGCGTCGCCGCCTTCGGTGAGCGTGCGCGCATCGAACTCCACCTGCACATTGCCGGTAAGCGGCGAAGCAGGGACAAAAACCGTGTCCATGGTCCGTAGCGCCGGGATCAGCGTCGTATCTCCGGTATCGAGGTATTTCTTGAAATTGAACGTCTCGTTGCGACCGTCACGGCGGAGCTGCATCCGGTCGAGCTGGGCACCGGGGACGAGCCCTCCAGCTGCCGTAACTGCCTCCTGGACACCCGCATCACCGGAAAGGTCCACGGTACCCGGCTGACGCACATAGCCCAGTACTGTGACCAGCTTTCGGTGTTCCTTGAGCGTGGCATCGAAACTCTCGGTATTCCGGTAAACCTTTGACAGCGCCTCGGACAGTTTCGTTTTTGCTTGCTCTATCGACAGCCCGAGCAAATTAACATGACCAATCTCGGGCAGGATTACGCGGCTCTGGTCATCCAGTGGGAAGGCGCCCGTGACGCCTTCTTCCCCTGGCAGGCTCAGGCTCAGCACGTCGCCGGGACCAAGTAGGCCTTCGGCTTCGGCTGTTGCCGAAAAAGCAACGATGAGAAGCGCCGCGAATACGATCCGCAGGGCTCCTCGGGTCAACCTGAATGCTCGCATGACAATGTCCGTTTCTGCGCGCCGGTCTTGCTCGAAAGACGCTCCGCCAGCTCGCTCAAGTCCGCCTCGTAGGCGGCAATTTCTTTTTCAGCATCCCACTCGAGGCCGCTGGAGAGACCACGCATCGCCCGACGGCGATCGCGTTCTGCTTTCCAGACCAGCGCCGGAAAGTGGTCCTGGCCACCCGCCTTACGCAGGGAGTCGAGATGAATGTCGGCACAATCGAGGCGGTTGATCTGATATGTCACCCAGCCTTCGTCGTGTAGCGCGGTCAAACGCCAGCCGGTCCACCAATGGTGCGGCTCTGGCCCGGCTTCGGAATTCCAGCCGCCGGGGTCCCAGGCCAGATTTGGGGACAGCGTCGCACGGTGTTCCGCGAACCCGCCCGTCCCGGCTTCCGGGAAAGACGAGCATGCGGAAAGAACCGCTGCGAAGGCTGTAATGGAAATGCGCTTCATCTCCAGCACCTCACGCTGCCAGAGGATTGGTCGGGATAGCACGGTCGAGGCGCAGCATCGCGATGAGGTCCCGCGGCTGGCCATTGACACCGTGGAGTTCAAGCGTCCGGCTCTGCATTACCAGACGCTTGTAGAGAAACACGATCGCGCCGATACCGGAGCTGTCGATGAAATCTGTCTTCGACATGTCCAGCCGGACATTGCCGCCGGCATCGATGACCCTCTGAAAGGCACTCTTCGCTTCAAACGCCAAAGCAGCGTCGAAGGCTCCACAAACGGAAATGTCGTGATCGGTGTTCGATGATTGAACGATGATGGTCATTGGGTCCTCCATGACTTGCTTTCAAAGTCTATGGAGCAACCCCCGTGCCATTTGCTGGCGTGTGTTTAACGTATTGAATTATCAAAATATTTTGAATGTTTGCTCAATAAGTCGATATCCCTCTTGCCGCAAATTGCAAGGGGCCCACTCATTCTGCGAGACATGCCGCTTCACCAAACACGAGATGGGCCTCGGCGGACACTCTCTGCTGTCGCAGACGGGAATCAACCCGTCCCAAAGCGAACTCGTTGCCGGTTGCGGGCAATGGCCGGAAAACACCGTCAAACAGATGGCCACCGTTGAATGCCGCCTGTCCGATCAACCCGGGGAGCACCGCCCACATTTCTCCGCCCCGCTGTACCGGGATGGCCACCAAGCGGCATGTGTCACGTTCCCGATAATAGTCAGTGCCGATGTAGGAAGCTCCAGGCGTCAGTGCCCTCGTTTGCCTTGCGACGTAATTCGCGTGCGTCGCCCAAGCGTTGAATTCCGTTCTGCCGGATTGTCGATCCACCGCTTCTCGTGCACTCAGGACGCACAGAGGTGTCAACAGCACGAGAAGCCAGCGCTTCATACTCCAGTCCCCCGCTTCGGGAACAGCAGGACAAGGACAACAGCGCAGATGGCAAACCCCATCACCTGATTTGCCGCCTCGTTGTGTAGCTGCCCATAGAAATGTGGAGAGAAGAGCATGGCCGTCAGCCTGCCGAGATTGAGCAGTGCAGTGAAAACAGTAACTATCGACAGAGTGACAACGAGCTTTGCCGATTTGACACGTAGCAGATGGCCGAGAGCCAGGGTCAGAACCGCAGCCTCCGCAATCAGAATGAAACTGGAGCACTCTGTCAAAAGCACGACCTGGCGCCCAGACAAGAACAGAACACTCCCCCTCAATTGATGGGACTCGCCAGCGACTGTCAGCAATTTGCCGAGCATCCCGGCCTCGCTTTCGAGCAGAGTTTGGCTGACCACATCAGCACCAACTCCGGAGAAAAACTCCAACAGAGCAGTAACGGCCAGCATGAAAGCCGCCGCGCACAGGTTCGTATCTTTTGCCGATTTCGCCGCCACACTGATGGCGAACGCTGCGATCAGGATGGCTACAATTATCGAAATACCGCCGGCAGGAGCAGGGCTGATGATGAGCAGAAGCGCCAGCGGGCCGGCTATGCGACCGGCAGTCCGATGACGTGACCGCTGAAGGTCGACCGCAACCGCCACTGCACACAAAATTGAAACAGTACCGGGCCATGACGTCCCGGCATGCAGTCCGCGCCAAAGCCATCCCGCAGATATTAGGGCGAGGGCGGTCCAGACGACATCGCGGCAAAGGAGCTGCCTGTCCAGAACGCGCCAGCACGGCGCGGCGAAACCGCCCGCTTTAGCGACGGCGGCACGCATAACAGCCGGCAATCAGGAGGATGATTCCAGTCGCCACGTTCAGCGCAGGCCCGGGCACTGGCTCCACGCTCGATTCCGCGAGCTGCGCCTGGCACCACCATGAGATAGCCGCACTGCAATTGGCGTTCGTCGAGCCGTTCGTGGCCCCATCTTTAAAAGCGGTGGTGTTGAAATTGTCCTCAGCCGCCGTGACCAGAGAACTCTGGCCAGCCAAAAGAACAAGGGTGCATAGGATCACTCTGAACATCTCTTCCTCCGAGCAGGATCAATATCTCAGAACCCTCAACGCAAGAAACAGACCAGAGAGATCTACACTCCCTTTCCTCGCCGCCCAACAAGCTTCACATTGTTTCTAAAGGCTTTTCCTGCGCTGCAGGTCTGATCCCGATGTGTCGGCCATGCAAGTTGCGTCGATCGCAGATTGCAATTTGCAAGGGTTCAACGCTCAAAGCGCCTCGCGTATCGCCCCCATAAATCATAACGCACTGAATTTATTGATTTTAATTTAACTACAGAAGATGGCCCGAACTTTGCGGCAAGCGGACCAAATATTGGAGTTCGCTATGCCCATACGCCCGAACCGCATTCTTCTCAGCGTGGCCATCATCGGCGCCGCAGCATTTGGCATGAGCCCTTCCGTGTTCGTGATTCCGAGCATTGATGCTGTCGTGAATGCCGAAATCACCGTCGTGTCCTCGATGACCGAAGGCACGGTGAAAGGCGGCCCCCCCTCTGTCGGCACACGCGTCCGCAAGGGCACCCAATTGGCGGAGACCTACAACAATCGCCAAGACCAAAGCTTCAAGGGTGAACTGCGCACCGAAAAGGTCGCGCTCACTGAGCGGATTGACGCGCTTGATCGGCAGGAGAATGCGCTGCGGGATACGGCCAATGAGCTAGCCGCGCGTGTCCGCACATATGGTGACTTCACTCTGAAGCACCTCTCCAGGAGGCTGGCGGAAGCCGAGGCGGATCGTGAAGCGATTGCAGCCGAACGTCAGCATGCCGGGCGCGAACTCGACCGTCAGAAAACACTACTTTCCAAGGAGGCCACGTCGAAGGCCAAGTTCGAAAATGCTGAATTCAAGGTTAAGCAACTCGATGCACGGCTCTCGCAAAAGAACGCAATCATCGAAAGGCTGAATGTCCGTCGGCAGTCCGTTCAGCAAACGACGTTCCTTTCCGAAGGTCAAAACGACGTTCCCTATTCGCAGCAGCGCTTGGACGAAATCCGCTTGAGGTTGTTCGACCTCGAGGCCCGCCGCAGCGAATACACCATCCGCGTCAGAGAGATCGAGCGTCAGTTCGAGACAGAGACAAACCGTCTCGCGGCCACGCGGCTCACACGGCTCTACTCACCGGTCGACGGCGTCGTCTGGAAACGGTTTGTCAAACCGGGAAACGAAGTTGTGATTGGCGTCGAACTGCTTGAAATCGTCGATTGTGCAAATGCCTTTCTCGACGTGTCCCTTGAAGAGGAGAGCTTCTCCCGGATCCGCATCGGAGACGAGGCGGAGGTCCGCTTGGTCGGCGCCAACGCCCCCTTCTCAGCCAGGGTTCTTGCACTCCGAGGTGCTGGCGCTATCACCGAAGATCGTCTGCTCGCCGCCCGCCCGCAGATGCGTGGCCCGCGGGAGTTCCAGGCGATCCTCTCCTTTGATCCGCAACAGCATGGCGCCGGGCCCCAAAACTTTTGCTTGATCGGCCGATCCGCCGAAGTCGCCTTTACCCGCTTTGCAGACACCGGGCGGTTTGCCACCGTCGCCGACGCCTTCGGCGCGTTCCGCAATTTCATCGTCAAAACTGCGGCCGCCGCCATTCCGGAGAACCTGAAGTGACTGGCTTGTTGACCAATATCGCGTTTGATGTGCCAGCTCTGACTCCGTTGATTCTGGCTGTTCTCTTCATTGCTTTCGCGATGCCGCAGCTTCACCGGACGAGTAATCGCGATCGACTGATCGTGGTCTCTCTGACAGCCGTCTTCTTCATCCGTTACGTCATATGGCGTGCCGACCAGCTTATCTCGGCAAAAGGCGGAAGCGGGGAAATCGCCTATGCATGGGGGACCTTTGGGCTTGAAACGCTGGCCCTGCTCGAAATCGCCATCTTTCTGCTGATCATGTCCAGAACAGCGGACCGTAAGCCCGCAACCGACAGTGCCGAGCGTGCGCTGCTGGCCAGGCCAGCGGAACAGTTCCCGTCAGTCGACATCCTAATTCCGACCTACAACGAAGGCCGCGAGGTCCTGGAGCGCAGCATCATCGCCGCGCGCGGGATTCACTACCCGAATTTCAAGGTCTGGGTCTGCGATGACGGGAACGGGCGAACCTGGCTTCGTGACCTGTGCGCCTTCCATGATGTCGGCTATATCGCCCGGACGGATCGCTCCCACGCCAAGGCCGGCAATATCAATAATGCGCTCACCCTCACAGATGGGGAGATCGTGGCAATCTTCGACGCCGATTTCGCTCCGACACGAAACTTCCTGCTTCGCACGACCGGATTGTTCGAAGACCCCAGCATCGGCCTCGTCCAGACGCCACAACACTTCTTTAACAAGGACCCGATCCAGACCAATCTGGCGGCGCTCCAGGAGATTCCCGACGAACAACGCCTGTTCTTCGACCACATGGCGCCGAGCCGGGACGCTTGGGACGCCGCTTTCTGCTGCGGGGCGGGCTCGATCATGCGCCGTTCTGCGGTCGAGGCCATCGGCGGTGTGCCAACCGGGTCGATCACCGAGGACCTGCTTACATCTCTTGCCATGCTCCGTGTTGGCTATCGCTCCCGGTATCTGAACGAGCGGCTGGCTTCGGGACTAGCGCCGGAAAACATGAACGCCTACATCGTCCAGCGGCAGCGCTGGTGCCGTGGGGCCATCCAGGGGCTTTTCCTGCGCCAGGGGCCGCTCGGTCCCGGACTCTCTCTCAAGGATCGTGTGCTCTATTTCCCGCTCGGGTGGATCGCACAGCATCCTCTGAAATTGTTCATGCTGCTGGTGCCGATAATCTATTTTTTCACCGGCACCTCTCCTTTCCCCGGACTGACGCTAGCGGCTTTCTTCGAGATCATAGCCCCTCTGGTTCTCCTCGCGACGGCGGCAATGATGTGGCTGGTTCCCGGGTGCTACGTTCCGCTGGTCTCAGCCGCAGTCGGCATCCACACCGCTCTACATGTCTTTCCGACCGTCGTCGCCTCGTTGATATGCCCCTTCGGCGTGCCGTTCCAGGTCACCCCAAAAGGAAAGGCAGCTGAGCAGCGAACCGTCGATCGCCTTGGTCTCGGCTTCGCCATTCTCATCGGCTTGCTGACGGGCATTGGCCTGTTGTGGAACGGCTTCGCCTGGCGCGGGAACCACGATGCCGCCAGCTTCAATCTGATCGCAAATCTTTGGGGCTGCCTCAATCTGGTGATCTGCTTTCTGATCGGTCTCATCGCAATTGACCGCAGCCGCCTCCGTGGCGAGGAGCGATTTAACCTGAACGAGCCGTCCGTCATCACCTGTGTGGAGGAGGCCCTTCCTGGCCGCCTCGTCGACTTGTCGGCAACTGGCGCGCAATTAACACTCGCCAACGCCCCAGCGGTGGGCAGCGATGTCGAGCTCGAGATATTCGGTATTGGTGCCGTCCCCGGCCGGGTCGTCCGAAGCACGTCGGCCGGCGTCGGCATTCTGTTCGGTGCCTTGGATATCGACGTGCGCACAAAACTGATTGATCGCCTAAGTGCCGGCGATCTCGACAACAGTGTCCGATCGGCAAACTGGCTAGGTATCGTCCGTCAAACCCTTCGCAACTTCGTCTGAGGAGAAAACAACATGGAAATCCGCATACGCTCGGACTCAAGTCCACTCAGCATCACGCTGGAAGGCTCGCTCGACGGCACATCGGCTTCCGCGCTGCGAGATCAGTTCTTCGACGTTTCCCTGACAACGAGCGGAGCTGTAATCGTGGATATCAGCGCCGTGGATTTCATGGACAGCGTTGGCCTCGGCCTTCTGGTCTCCTTCTACCGCCAACTCGGCGCCAAGGGCCGCCTCCTGCACGTTATCGGCGCAACCGGCCAGCCCAACGACCTGCTGCGCATTACCGGCAGTGGCCGTGTGCTGTGCTTGCCAATAGCAGAAAACGTAGCGTGACCATCTGCAGCCTGAGCGCCGCCACGGAACGTTTCGTCGGGATGTTTGCTGAGTCCTTGGGCTGGATTAAAAAAACTGAACGTCGAAGCTCAGCCTGATCAACCTGACTTCTTCGCGAACTTCTGCTGATTTCACTTGAGCGGCAAGACGGCTCAATTCATCGAGGTTTCTCGGCGTTTATAATAAGGCGTTTGATGTGGGCGGCGAAAAACCATGTTGCGGGGATGCCCAGGACCAAGCCGCCGGCAATGGATTCATACGGGGTCAGCACACGCCAGCCGAGCCAGCTGAAGATCAATGATGCGAAGAACAGATTGACGGCAGCGGCACCCGCACCGAACGGATAGAGTCCTGCCAGCAGCTTCCATCCCGGCCGCGTGCTCACCGCCGGGTCACCAGCCATTGCACCGCCGCCAGAGCCAGCAACAAGGCGACAGATGCCAACAGGAACCAGCCTTCCGCCGTTGCGGTTTGCGGGTTCGGGATCGGGCGCTGGAAGTTTGACGCATGGGTCTGGAACGGCATCATCAAAGCGCAAAGAAAGAGCAGCGTTCGCATGTCAGGTCTCCTGTATCAGTGAGCGATAAATGTCCGGAAGCGCACGGATCAGGCGCGCGGGATCGGGCAGCAGGGTGAAGCCGGCGCGGTTGAAGATCCGCGCGAACCAGTCCTGGCCGTCAGCGTCGACGACGATGCCGTAGACCGCCTGCCCCTGCATGCGCGCCTCGTGGACGGCCATGCGGCTGTCCTCGATACCGTGCACGCCTTCGTAATGGTCTAGATCGTTCGGCTTGCCGTCGGTGAGGACCAGCAGGAGCTTGCGCGCGGCACTCTCCTTCGCCAGTTGCGCCGTGGTATGGCGGATGGCGGCTCCCAGCCGGGTGTAGTGTCCCGGACGCAGGCTGGCAATCCGTTCGGTGACCCTGGCCGACATCGGTGTATCGAAACTCTTGCAGCGGGTAAGGAAGACGCGATCGCGACGAAGCGAGGAGAAGCCCCAGATGCCGAACCGGTCACCGGCAGCATCGATACCGCCTGCAAGCGCCATCAAGGCCTCGCGCGCCGTGTCAATGACCGACCGTTCGCCGATAACCGCTTCGGTGGAACGCGAACAATCCATCAGCACGGCGACACAAAGATCGCGTTCGGTGACCCGCAGACTTTGATAAATCCGGTCACTGCCGGAGCCTGTCACGCGCAACGAAACCTGGGCCGCGATCAGCGCGTCGAGATCAAGCTCCGCACCCTCGATCTGACGTGGACGCAAGATGCGGCGCGGGTGCAGCGCCTCAAACTGACGCCGGACTCGGGCAATCAGGTGCTGGTCGACCTTGATGTCCCGAACTGGGTCCGCGGTGGCTTCTGCCTCCAGAACGCGGCAGAGATCGGGCATGTAGGCACGCGCCCGATGGTTCCATTCGGGATAGGTGTGGTGATCGGCCAGACGTTCGTGATCGGCATCCTGCGGCGCAAGGTCGAGATGCAGGCGCAGCCTCGTTGCAGCCCGCTTGTGGTTTTGCGACAGGGTGATGTGATCCTGATCCTCTGCCGCCTTCTGTGCATTGTCCTGATCGTCATCATCGACCGAGCGGTTGAGGTTCATGCTCTCGACCCAGCTCAGGATCGCCTCGAAACGATGGATGATGAAACTGTCCTTGCGATCGGCCTGCTCGCGCTCCTCGCGCGTGCCGACTTTTCGCGTGGTCGTTGCCAGCCCTGGCGGGGCTGTGCCCGGATCCTGCTCGGCGGCGGCATCGCCCGGCGCGGCACGTCCCAGCCGGAGCCAGATAGGTACCTGGGCGGGTGATGTATAACTGCGGTGCGCTGTTGCGGTTCCGGACCGGGCCTGACGCATCAGCTCAGCCGCCGGCTCGGAAAGCGGTGCCTGATCGCCGAGATACCGGCGTGTCAGCTCCTCCAGCGCATTCTCGGTCCGGTGTGAGGCATGCGACGTGCGGGTTTCGAGCACATGAGTACGCAGTGCCCTGAACGGCTTGGCGAGCCCAGGACAAGCCGCAAGCGTACGCGACGTCAGCGCCTCCATGGCCAGAAGGTGTGCCAGGTCCACTGAAAGCAGATCAGCTGATGGCTCGGGAGAGATCAGTCCTTCACTGCTGGCTGCCATGGCCGCCAGCCACAGATATGCCGCCCGGTTGAGGTCGAGCGTCGGGAACGCATCCATGAGCGGGGGCAGCCGCAAGCGCTCACCATCGAAGCTGGCCAGATATTCCAGCTGCCGACCGTCACCAATTGTGCGCATGACGCCGCGCCGGTGCGTGGCCGCTGTCGCGGGCGCGGCACCGATTTCGACACCACCTGCCCCGCCCAACGCCCGAAACAGAACCGCCAGAGAGGCCCGCATCGCCTCCAGCGGCACGGCACTCTCGTCGTAGCCCTCGGGCGCAGCCATGCGGCTGGCCCAGTCATGCCAGAGATTGCCGACCGTCTCTTCGGGCTCCATCAGGTCCAGCGGGCTGATCATCGCGATGCTCCCCGGTCAGCCGTAGACCACGGCGATCAGATCGCGGAGGGCCTGCTGGATATCCGGCTCGTCGGTCAGCGGCTCGATTACAGCGGCCTCAAGCGCCTGTTCGAGCGGCATGCCGCCCGCAATCAGCGTCGCAGCGTAGATCAGCAGACGGGTGGAGGCGCCCTCCTCCAGATCCATGCCCGACAGCGCCCGGATATGACCGGCCAGCCGAACCAGCGGCGCGACACGGCTTTCCTCGAGCCCGCTTTCGCAGGACACGACGGCCGTCTCGGTCACCGCATCCGGAAAGTCGAAACCGATCGACAGAAAGCGCTGCCGCGTAGACGGTTTCAGCCGCTTCAGGATGTTCTGGTAGCCGGGGTTGTAGCTCGCCACCAGCATGAAGCCTGGCGGCGCGGTCAGTTCTTCCCCAGTGCGGTCGATCATCAGCGTGCGACGACTATCCGTCAGCGGATGCAGCACCACGGTGACGTCTTTGCGCGCCTCGACAATCTCGTCGAGATAGCAGATCGCGCCTTCTCGCACTGCCCGTGTCAGCGGTCCGTCGACCCATTCAGTCTCCCCGCCACGGAGCAGGTAGCGGCCGATCAGATCGGCCGCGGAGAGATCGTCATGACAGGCAACGGTGTAGAGCGGGCGACCTAACCTGGCCGCCATATGCTCCACGAACCGCGTCTTGCCGCAGCCGGTCGGCCCCTTCAGAAGAAGGGCTAGACCATTGGCGTGGGCCGTTTCGAACAACGTGCATTCGTTGCCGACTGGCCGGTAGAACGGGACGGGCTGGGTGCCCGTCACGTTTTTTTTGTGCGCGTTCATGCCTGGCCTCTTTCGGGAGCCGCGGCTTCATCACCGGGCTCGACGATTTCCCGCTGCGGGACAAGCTGACTGTAAAGGAAGAGCAAAGCGCCCAGTACAACTGCAACACCCGCTCCGAAGCGCATGAGGTAGAAGATCTCAAGCGTGTCCTGCACATCCATGTAGTAGTCGCCGACCACCCGTTGCATATGCGTCTGGATGGTACCGGCGAAGGTCAGCACAAAGGTCATGAAGGCCATGCCGCCGGTCATTAGCCAGAAGCTGCACATGTTGAGCACCTGGTTGTAGGGTGAGCGACCCAGCAAAACCGGCATGGCATAGGTGAACATTGCCAGGTTCAGGGCGACATAGGCTCCGTAGAAGGCCAGATGTCCGTGCGCTGCCGTCACCTGCGTGCCGTGGGTGTAGTAATTGACCCCATGCAGAGTATGCAGGAAGCCCCAGACGCCGGCCCCGAAGAAGGCGACCGTCGCCGCGCCGAGCGACCACAACAGTGCCGCCTTGTTCGGATGATTGCGCCGCCCCTTCCAGACCATGATGAAGGCGAAACTCATCATGGCGAAGAACGGCACCACCTCGAAGGTCGAGAAGATCGAGCCAACCCACTGCCAGTATTCCGGCAGGCCGATCCAGTAAAAATGGTGGCCGGTACCGAGAATGCCTGAAAACAGTGCTGTGGCGACAATGACGTAGAGCCATTTTTCGATCACTTCGCGATCGACGCCGGTCAGTTTCAGCATCAGGAAGGCGAGGATCGACGCCATCACCAGCTCCCAGGTGCCTTCGACCCAGAGATGGACGATGAACCACCAGTACATCTTGTCGAGGCTGAGATTCGACGGGTTGATGAAGGCAAAGATCCACAACAGGGACAGCAGCCAAAGCCCGGTCAGAAGAACATTGGTGATCGCCGTCCGGCGCCCCGCCAGTACGGTCAGCGAGATATTGACGAGGAAGATCACCGCCGCCACCAGAATGCCGAACTTGACCCAGAGCGGTTGCTCGAGAAACTCGCGCCCGCCATGGATGCCGACGAGATAGCTCGCGACCGCGCCAAGCGTGCCGACAACGAGAATGATCAGCTGCAGATAGGCCAGCTTGACCGAGTAGATCTCGCGTTCGCTTTCTTCCGGAACGAGATAATAGGCAGCACCGAAGAACCCCAGCAGAAGCCAGACGATCAGCGCGTTAGTGTGGATCATGCGAATGATGTTGAACGGCAGCAGCTCGGACAATGTGTTTGGAGCAACATATATCCAGCCGGCCAGCAGACCACCCAGCACCTGAATGGCAAACAGCCCCATCGCAACAACGAAATAGGCGTAGGCCACTTTTTGTGATGCGTATTTCATGATTTTTCTCCCTCAACCCGCGTCGTTAGGCGGCCAATTCTGGGTATCCGTCTGATCGGCCCAGCGGAGGAAGTCGGCCAGCCCGCGCATTTCTTCCTCGGTGATTTCGAAGTGCGGCATTTGCCGGCGACCGGGTGTTCCGGAAGGCTGCGCCTTCATCCACGCATCAAGGATCTCGAAGGCCCCTTCGGGATCGTCGAGAACACCCCAGCGGGTCATCACGTTGCCGACTTCCGGCGCGAAATACGCACCTTCGCCATGCAGCGTATGACAGTTGATGCAGCTATGCCGTTCCCAGACTTCCTTGCCGAGTTTGACCGCGTCGGTCAGCGGCATGCCTGCCGTGGATTTCTCGACGACATAGCGGTGACTGTGGATCGTCATGGCCACGAACACGACTATGAAGAACAGAGATCCTCCATAAAAAATGTTCCTGGCCCGCGATTTTGTAAGGATCTCAGACATTGTGCCGGACCTGCTCGTTATTACGGATGGAGCAGAAATACCGGGGTCCGGGTTGGGCAATGTTGTCGCAGCGCAAAGAACTCAACGATTTGCCGTGTCACAACGAGATCACAAAGGATCAATGGTCTTGAGCCTTGACCATATGACCGCCTCGAGCTGTGGGAGCTTCGAATTGCAGGGACAATAACGTCATGAGACCGCCGGATATCAACGATCCAGACTTGCCGCTGACCACGCTGTTCAAGGAATGGCCCGGGACGCCGGCGGTATTCATAAGGCACCGGATGTTGTGCTACGGCTGCCCAATTGCGCCTTTCCACACGGTTATCGACGCCTGTGCGGAATACAAACTGGATGAAGACGCGTTTCGGGCGGAACTACGTCAGGCAGCAGGTCTCTAAAGTGGTTATTCGGCAGAAGCCGCGCCTAGCTCCCGGCGCCGCTCAGCAAGACGAGACGATGCGGGTCCGTCACGACAATATGACGCCGCGTACTTTCCAGAATGCCCTGCTTTTGCCAGGCACTGAGCAGCCGGCTGACCGTATGAAGCGTCGTTCCGGTCATGTCCGAAATATTCTGCCGGGTAACCGGGAAGGCAATTTCAATCCCGTTTTCGACCTTGCGGCCGGACTGATTGGCCATCCTGAGAAGCGCCGCCGCCAGGCGTTGTTCCACGGCCTGGGTTGCCAACTCCATCAATTGGGAATGCAGTTCTCCCATGCGTTCACCGACAACTTTGTAGGTTTCGGTCGCGAAACCATCATACTTTGACGTGAAATCGCTCCAGACCCGAACCGGCCAGGACAAGGAAACGGTCTCTGCCGCCGCAATTGCCGTTGCAGGATAGGTGTCGCGTCCCAGAGCCGGAGCAATGCCGAAAAGCTGACCGGGAGCGATATGCATCGCAATGATCTGCTCGCCCCCCGGCGTTGACTTAACGACCCGAATATAGCCGTCCAGCAGCAGATAAAACTGGTCGGCATGCATTCCTTCAGAAAAGACGGTCGCGCCCTCTTCCGCCCGCCTGGAGATTGCCTGGTCGAGGATTTCGCGGATCTGGGTGCGCTCGAGGCGTCGGAACGGTGGAAGCCCGACGAGAAGGCTTTCGTCTAATTTATTCAAAACTCGTCCCGAAGTTTGTTGCAGCACAAAGAGCCTCGCGCGGCACTAAAGCATAACGGTGTCAGGCAAAAATACCGAAAACAAAGAACGGATTTTTCGATGTTCAGCAAAATAATGATGGCGACCGCAGCTCTTGCCATGATGGCGGGATCCGCTTTGGCCGAAACCTACGAAGTCAAGATGCTCAACAAGGGCGCTGCGGGCTCCATGATTTTCGAGCCTGATTTTGTTGCTGCTCAACCGGGCGACACGATCCGCTTCGTTGCGACTGACAAAGGCCACAATGTAGAATCTATCAAGGGAATGCTCCCGGACGGGGTCAAGAAGTTCAAGAGCAAGATGAACAAGGACTTCGACCTCGTGGTCGAGACCGAAGGTCTTTACGGGCTCAAATGCACTCCCCACATCGGCATGGGGATGGTCGCCCTGATCCAGGTTGGCAAGGCCAGCAATCTTGAAGCCGTGCGTGCAGTGAAGCAGAGGGGCAAGGCAAAGAAACGGTTTGATGCCGCGTTCGCCAAGGTCAAGTGACCCGCAATTCAGAATGACTGATGCCGAGGGGGCGATGCCACGTATGTGCATCGCCCTTTTCATTTGTAAGGTGGAAACATCGAGATGACTAACGAGACACGGGTGCCTGAGCGTGACCTGGCATTTCTCAGCTACGGTTTCCGGCCGTTTTTCCTGTCCGCAGCGCTATTCGCGTGCATCTCCGTCTTTCTGTGGATGCTGCTGCTGGATGGAACACTCGAGCTTTCGAGCCCCTTTACCCCGACCGACTGGCATATCCACGAAATGCTGTTCGGATATGCATCGGCTGTCATCGCCGGCTTCCTGTTTACGGCGATTCCGAACTGGACAGGACGCGCGCCCAAACGGGGCTGGCCGCTGGTCTTTCTCGTTATCCTGTGGCTCATCGGCCGGCTTGCGACCGGGGGGATCTTGGGAATGGAGCCGATCGGCGTAATGCTTGCCGATTTGGCGTTCCTAGTTGCCATCGTGGCCATGATCGTCGTGGAAATCGTCGCCGGCCGGAACTGGCGAAATCTCATAGTCGTGGTTCCAGTCCTACTTTTGCTCGGGGCCAACCTCACCTTTCACGTCGAAGTCCATCTGACCGGTGTCTCCGACGTCGGCCGGCGCTTGGGTGTCGGCGTTATCGTCTTTCTGATCATGTTGATCGGCGGGCGGATCATTCCGAGCTTTACCCGGAACTGGCTGGTCAAACGCAACAGTGAAAAGCTTCCTGCTCCGATGAACCGGTTCGACGCACTCTGTCTGCTCACCGGTGGCGGAGTGCTTCTTGGCTGGTCATTCTTTCCTTATGAGCCAACTACCGGCTGGATAATGCTCGGAGCTGCCGGTCTGCAGGGCGTCCGCTTGAGCCGGTGGCGGGGCGCAAGCACCTGGAGGTCCCCTCTTCTGCTTATGCTGCATGCTGCCTATGCCTTTATTCCGCTTGGGCTCGTTACAACTGGCGCGGCTTCAATTGGCTGGATATCGCCGGCCTCCGGCGCCCATCTGCTTGGCATCGGTGCTATCGGCGGAATGACAATGGCAGTCATGATCCGGGCTTCTCTTGGACATACAGGTCACAAGCTCGAGGCTGGGCCTCTGCTGAGCGTTGCGGCGGGGATGATTTTCAGCGCAGCACTTGTTCGGGTGTGCTTTCCGGAGGCATTTGTCGGAAGTGTTTCCGGTCTTTGGATAGCAGCGGCTCTGTGGATTGCGGGCTTTGCCATTTTCTCGCTGAAAATTGGCCCCTATCTGACCAGAACCAGCCGAAAGCCCACGTAATCCGCCGGCAGGCCGGCGGCACAGCCGCCGACTTTCGGATTACGGACCAGATCGATGACAATCGCCCGGTGCTTTCCTTCGGCGATATGAGCCCCGCAATACTCCTGTTTCGCCAAAGGCTTCACCCCGTCGGCGGTCAGATCCGTATTCGCTACACAGGTATTGGTCCACTCCCAGACATTGCCTGCAAGGTCGGATAGACCGTGGGAGTTCTCGCCGAATGCCCCGCGCGGCTTGAGTTCTGTTTCGACACCTTCACGGGCTGCGACATTGCGGGCATAGGCCTCCAGCCAGCGCTGCGCCGGGTCGTCTTTCGCTTCTTCGACGATGGCCTCTTCAACAAAGCGCTCGGCTGCCGCGCGCTGCCATTCCCTGTCATCGGGAAGACGCCAGTCGAGGCCCGTCTGGCGCGAGAACCAGGCGGCATAGGCCGTCGCGTCATACCAGTTGACTTCGGTTTGAGGCATTTCAGCACTTGTCGGGCTACCGCCCTGGGAAACTTCTGAAGCCTTGCAAGCACCGTCTGCGACACAGGCAGCATACTCAGCGCGGCTGACCTGAAACTTCATGATTTCAAGAGGCGTTTCTGCGTCGTGCTGTTCCAGGGGTGCCTCAACAAGCTTACCGTAATAGCGATAATTCCCGGCGGGCCGATACGTGTACGGACCCGGTTCGACCACGACGGTCTCGGGCAAATCGGTGATCGCGGGCGCTGAAATGTTCCAGCCGATAATCGCGGCAACGGATGCGGTCAGAACAAGAGCGGAGAGCGATACAGTCAGGGAGCGCATTTCCATATCCCTCGACAAGATAAAAAGGGGCAGCCGTTTCCGGCCGCCCCTCGTTTGAGACTGACGATTGGTTGCACTCAGGGCAGCGCTGTTTTGCCTTCATGAGCGGCGTTGTATTCCGTCGGAGCGACAACCTGTTCCATCAGGTCGTTGTTCCACTTGCCTTCGACCAGAACGTGAGCGGTCGCACCAAGGTTCACGGCCTCGATCAGGTTGTGGTTCACATAGGCGTAGACGCCGGGCTGCAGGAATTCGTAGAGCGCGGCACCCGCCGAGCCGCCCCGGATGAACCAGGTTTCGAGATCACGGTCGGGAGCATTGTTGAATTTGCCGTGCTCCCAAACCAGATCGCCATGTCCGCCGATAAGGTGTGGACGGCTGTCGCGGTTGGCCTGACTATGGACGAACAGCACCCGCTCGCCTTGGCTTGCTTTCAAAGCATTGTCGCCTGTGAGGGCTCCAACCTTGCCATTGAAGACAACGTGGGTGGGAATAAGGCCGTTCATTACCTCTAGAGTGTCGGAATAGCTGTCGCCGACATCCGCGAAGCGTTTGTACTCACCGTTCTCGTCCTTCGGAACGTAGAAATCGTTCTCGCCGATATAGTAGACGCGGTCATAGCTGACCGGCTTGCCATTGTGATCCGACAAACCCTTGCGCGGCAGCACCATGACGGCGCCCGACATACCGGAGACGACGTGCCACGGGATCATCGGGCCGCCCGGCGCGCAGTGATAAACGAAGGTACCCGGCCGCGTCGCTTTCCAGCGCAGCACTGTCTTTTCACCTGGATTGACCAACGTCAGAGACCCGCCACCCAGCGCACCGGTTGCCGAGTGGAAGTCGATGTTGTGCTGCATCGTGTTGTTCGGACTGTTGTACATTGTGAGTTCAACGTAATCACCCTCATGAACCACCATCAGCGGGCCGGGAACTGACCCGTTGAAAGTCATCGCTTGCAGATATGCGTCATCGGCGATCTGCATTTCTTTTTCGACGATCTGCATTTCGAACTCGACGATACGCGGTTCGGCAGGCGCAATCTGATCGTGCGCATGGACGAATGGCGGCTTAACCAGCTTGTGCTTGATGCGCTTGAGGGACGACAGGTCGGCCGGAGGGGCCATCGATGTGTCCATGATCTCTTCGCCCTGTGCGGCTTTAATAGCCAAGGGGGTCGCTGCAAGTCCTGCGGCACCGATTAATGCGGCTCTACGCGTCAACATCGCTTTTTCCTTTCGAGCTTCAAATCTGTTCAAGGATGATTTAGCGATGCATGCCCAGTGCTACGTTGTGCCAGCACAATGTCGGGCTATTTTTTCTGTCGGAGAATGTGAGGGTCACTGAACCCGAGATAGCTTTGCGCCAATCAATACGATCGGTTGGCGCAAAGCTTTGATGTTACGAAGATTCCGTTATGAGAATCTCACCGGCTCTTTTCTCGGAGCGTTAATCGTCCGTCATCGGCGTGGTGATGACGAGGAAAACGAGATCAGTCAGCCCCGAATTCTGAATGCCGTGCTCGATCCCCGGCGGGATGAAGATCACGTCATGGCGCCGGACGACCTGCTTCTTGCCGGCGATCTCCATCAGACCCTCGCCTTCGAGTACGTGATAGACCTGCTCCTGCACCTTGTGGGTATGCCGTTCGACATAGGCCATCGGCTGGTAGCAGGAAATCCGGTGGTCGAGCTGTTTGGCGTCGGACGTGTCGGCCGCGACCAGCGGCTTGGACAGCGCGCCGCCGAAGTGGCCAGGGAATTCCTTCCACTCGACCTCGGCAATGTTGCGGATGAAAGCCTTGCTCATGAATCTGGTCTCCTTGGTTTCCGCGCTTGCTTGACGATTACGGGTGATACGGCTCGCCGAAGACCGGCTCCTTGTGCGGGATCGGCGGCAATGCCCAGGTTCCGGTTGCCGGCGGGCGGATTTCCGCATCGACATGTACATCGATCAGATACGGTTTGTTGGAAGCGACTGCATGTTCCAGCGCGCCCTTGAAATCTTCCGATTTCGAAACCGTAACCCCCTCAACGCCCGCGGCCCGTGCCCAGGCGGCGAAGTCCGGGTTGTAGGGCCGGTTGTTGTTGCCGGTCTCGTAGAAGCCCGTAGCGATCTCGCGGCCGTCGAACAATCCGTACTGGATGTCGCGGATGGCGCTCCAGCAGAAGTTGTTCCAGACCACCCAGACGACCGGAATGTTGTATTCGGCGGCGGTGCAGAGCACGTGCGGCACCATGGTGAAACCGCCGTCGCCACAGATCGAGATACAGGGCCTGTCCGGTGCCGCCAGTTTGGCGCCGAGAATGCCGCTCGGCCCGAATCCCATGCCGGAGAACCCCCAGGTGTTCAGCATGGATTGCGGCCGCCGCGCTTTCCAGAACTGCATATACCAGTTGTGATGCACGCCGGAATCGAGGGAGATGATCGCATCGTCCGGCAACACGGCCGCGCAATCCGCCACCACGCGCTCGGGGCGCATCGGGCTGGCATGCACGTCGAAATTCGGCCGAGTGAAGTCGTCCCATGCCTTGGCCCAACCGGCAATATCCGCCAGCCACGGCGCCATACGTCCGTCTTCGGATGCGCCACGCTGGTCAAGTTCCGCCAGCAGCTGGGTCAGGAACGTTTTGGCATCGGCCAGGACGCCAAGATCCGGCGGATAATTGCGGCCGATTTCATCATGGTCGACATCGGCATGGATCAGTTTCGTGTCCGGGAAATTCCATGAGTAACCGGGTGTCCAGGACGACGAGGACCGGTCGTCGAAGCGTGCGCCGACGGCAATCACGAGGTCGGCGTGCCTGCCCGCCTGGTTTGCCTGATAGGCCCCGTTCCGGCCGATAAAGCCGAGCGAGAGCGGGTCTTCCATATCAAAGCAGCCCATGCCGTTCGGCGAGCTGATGACGGGAATGGAGAACCGGCGCGCGAGCTCCGTCAGCTCAGCGCTCGCTTCAGAAAGCGTCACGCCGTGGCCGATGAACAGGACCGGCTTTTCGGCCGCCAGCAGCATATCGACCGCTGCCGCGACATCTTCCGGTGCCGCTCCGTTGCGGCGGGCCAGATGGCCGCCCGACGGCGCCTCGGGAGTAACGTCCGCCTCTTCCTGGAAGACGTTGAATGGCACGTCCAGATTGACCGGTCCCGGCCGCCCGCTCAGCATTGTCGTCGTCGCCTGGCGCAGGGCCAGCGGCAGCATGTCGACCCGGGTCGGCTGGAAGCTGCGTTTCACGACCGGCCGCATGACATTGGCGAAGTCGGCCTGATTGTGCCGGTTCAGTTCCTGGAACGGGCTGCGGTTGAACTGCGAGGTTGGCACGTTTGCCGTGATCGCCAGGAAAGCGGAGCTGTCCGTCTGCGCTACCGCTGTCGCCATGATCAGGTTGGCCGAGCCAGGACCGCAGGAGGTCAAGGTCGCGACCGGCTCGTGCTTGACCCGGAAATAGGCATCCGCCATATGCGCCGCTGTCTGCTCGTGCCGGGGCGAGATCAGCTTGATCTCGTCCTGCACATTGTACAGCGCATCCAGCATGCCCACGGTGCCGTGGCCACAGATTCCGAAGATATACGGGATCTTCTCGTTGATCAGATGTTCCGCGATGATCTCCGCGCCTTTACGCAGCGCCATGGCGCTCTCCCGTTCCAGGTTGTCTCAAGTCGTTCTCAGGAAAATTCCGGCCTTAGACCATGCCGCCGTTTGTCTGCACGATCTGGCCGTCAATCCAGGAGGATTTATCGGAGGCCAGGAAGGCCACGACGTCTCCGACCTCTTCCGGCTGGCCGACCCTGTTCAGCGGACTCATGCCGGCGGAGCGCTGGATTGCCGCCTCGTCCTTGCCGGAACGGAACAGGTCAGTATCAACCGGCCCGGGAGCCACGGCGTTCACCCGGACACCGCGCCCGGCCAGTTCTTTCGACATGGACCGGACGAGACATTCGACGGCCGCTTTGGTGGCGCTATACGGACCGAGGCCCGGCGCTGCGAAACGCACAAGCGACGTGGTCAGCGCGATGATTGTGCCGCCGTCCGTCACCGACTTGGCGGCTTCCTGGAGTACGTTGAAGGCGCCGACGATATTTACCTCGACGAGACGGCGGAAATTCTCCGGGTCGAAATTAGCCATCGGTGCCGGTGGCACGTTGATGCCGGCATTGGCGACGATACAGGTCGGCGCCCCGCCGAAATCCTTGCTCGCATCCGCGATTACCCGGGTGACATCCGCCGGATTTGTGATGTCAGCCTTGTAGGCCCGCACCGATCCGGCGGTTTCCGGGGCGGTACTTGTATAGGTCAGTGCGACGTCAAAACCGTCCGCCGCGAGAGCATCGACGCAGGCTTTTCCGATCCCGCGTGAGCCGCCGAATACGATTGCGATTTTCTTTGTCATGATGGTCCTCGTGTTTCTGGATAGAGAATGGAATTCAACTACATGTGACGCGGATTAGAGCCACAGGATCTCCTTGCGATAGTCCAGGTCGTCAAGCAGAGCCTTTGCGGGCCCGGTATGGATAACAGCGCCGCGGTCGAGCACGAAGACCCGGTCGGCCAGGGCCAGCACCAGATCCAGATTGTGCTCAACGATTACCACTGGAAGGCTGAGGCGAAGCCGGTCGAACACGGCGAAGAGATCCTGGATGATCGCGGGCGCCAGTCCCTCGAAAGGCTCGTCTAGCAACAGCAGGCGAACATCTCCGGACAGTGCCCGGGCAACCGCCAGCATCTGCTGCTCGCCACCCGACAGATAATCGGCGGGCGTGTCGAGGCGTTCTTTCAGGACCGGGAAGAAATCAAAGATCTGCTCTTCGGTCCAGACGACACCGCGATCATCCGATGCCGCCCGTGCCAACCGGCCAAGCTCGAGATTTTCGGCAACGGTCATCCCGGCGAAGAGCCCGCGCCCTTGCGGGACATACCCAATACCAAGCCGCGCGGCCTGATAAGCGGGCATACCGACCAGCTCCCGGTCGCCGAATGTAACGCTGCCGGAGGCGGCCGGAACAAGACCGGCAAGCGTCTTCAGCATTGTCGACTTGCCGGCACCGTTGCGTCCGAGCAAGGCGACAATCTCGCCCTCTTTTACGTCCAGCCCGACATCGTTCAGGATATGGCTCTTGCCGTAGAAGGTATTCACCTTGTCGATTGTCAGTACCGGGGCCGCCTCGCCTGCAGCATCTGTCTTCCGGCCAGTCACGACCGGGGTTCCGGAGCCGGTATAGACTTCCTGAACCCGGCTATCCGTGCGCACGGCCTCAGGCCCGCCGGACATCAACACCTCGCCCTGGTTCATCACTGTCACATGCTTCGAGAAGGCAAGCACACGGTCGATGTCATGCTCGACGATCAGAACCGGGACCTCCTTTGAAACATTCTCGATCAGGTTGGACACCCTCTCCCGCTCTGCCGCAGCGAGACCTGCAAGGGGCTCATCGAGCAATAGCATTCCCGGCTTTGAGGCGAGCGCGATACCAAGATCGACCAGTCTCTGGCCGCCATAGGAAAGATCACCACCCTTGGTTTCCTGAATTCCGTCGAGCCCGAGATAGCGGATCAGCTCGTCGGTCTCGGCGTTGATTTCCGGATCGATGTCAACATCTTGCCAAGGATTGAAGCGGCTTTCATGTCGGGCCTGCAAGGACAGACGGAGGTTTTCCCGTATCGTAAGATCGTGGAACAGATTGGTGATCTGGAAAGACCGGGCCAGCCCCCGGCGGCAGATAGCATCCGGTGAGAGGGACTGGATTTCCTCTCCCCGCAACCGGATCACTCCCCTATCCGGCGTGAACATGCCGGAAACCAGATTGAAGAGAGTCGTCTTGCCGGCGCCGTTCGGGCCGATCAGCGCGTGAATTTCGCCTGCAGAGACTTCCAGTCCGGCATGTTCCACAGCCCGGATACCGCCGAAGTGCTTCGAGACGCCCTCGACCTGCAGAACGGTGCCGCCGGTGCGTTCGGGCCGGAGAAACGCTGGCAGCGCGAGATTGTCGTACAGCTTCCGCTTGCTCATCGCGGCCGCTTCGGAAGGTGCCTTGTGCCAGTGACGGCGCATACGCTCCCAAATGCCTACAAGGCCGTTCGGCGAATAGATGACGAAACTGACGAAGACGATGCCGAACCAGAACAGCCAGTGCACAGTCCAGATAGAGAGCATCTCGCGGAACAGGATGTAAAACGCGACACCGATGGCCGGGCCGAGGATATGACGCATCCCGCCGATCACCACCATCGCCAGCAATTCGCCGGAGAAGATGATGGAGGTGGATTCCGCCGACACGATGTAGTGCTGAAAACCGGTCAGCGCTCCCGCCAGCGCTGTAACTGCGGCCGAGAGGACAAAAGCGGCCAGCTTGTAGCGATCAACAGGATATCCCTGGAATGTAGCACGCTGTTCGTTCTCTCGGATCGCCACCAGGACATGGCCGAAGGGTGAGCGGGCAACCCGGTGCAGCCCATAAAGCACCAGAAAGCCGATTACGGCGACGACGGCATAGTAGGAAAGCTGGTCGTCCAGATTGAGAGGACCGAGAGTGCCCCGCTGCAGGCCGCCAAGCCCGTCCTCACCACCTGTCACCTCGGTCCAGCGGAAGGAGATTGTGTATGTCAACGCGGCAAGCGCCAGCGTCATCAGGGCGAAGTAAACCCCCTTCCGGCGCAACATCAGGACACCGACGATTGCCGCCGCGACAGCAACGAAAAGCATGGCGAACAGGATCGGGATCAGGATCTGGTCCGGGAACCAGTGTCGCTGGCTGAGCGCTGCGGCATAGGCGCCGATACCGAACCAGGCGCCATGCCCGAAGGACACCAGCCCGGTATAGCCAACAAGGACATTCAGCCCCATGGCCGCGATCGTCAGCGTGACAAGAAATGCCGCCGTGCTGGTTGTTTGACCCAGCAGCGACATGATGGCCGGCAACAGAAGCAATGCCAGTGCGCCAATCCAGAGCGGCGCGTGCTTCGTTTTCAGGAGCGCGGAGGTCATTCGAACTTCTCCATGCGCTCGCCAAGCAGGCCGCGCGGACGGAACATCAGGATCAGGAACATCAGGACGTACATCGAGGCCTCACCGGCGGCGGGCACGAAATGGATGGTGATGCCGCGCACCACGCCGACCAGCAGCGCGGCGGCGACAACGCCCCAGAAACTGCCAAGCCCGCCGATAACGACGACGACGAAGGCGACGGTTATGATTTCCGCTCCCATCGCCGGGTGAACGACCGCAATCGGGGCGAACAGCGCACCTCCCAGAGCGGCCATGCCGACGCCCAGAACCACGACGGTGGTCATATATGGCTGCAGCCGGATACCCAGCGCCGCCACCATGTCCGGGTCCTGGATCCCGGCCCGGACAACGCGTCCGAAGGACGTCTTCTGCAGCAGGTACCAGATACCGACCAGGACCACGGCAACCACGGCCAGCAGAAGAAGGCGGTATTTGGAAAACAGGAAATCGCCGACGATCACCGGCCCCTTGAGCAGTGCCGGCATTGAAGCCGGTTGCGGTGCCGCGCCCCAGATGATCCGGATCATTTCCTCGCCGACCATGGCGAGGCCGAAGGTCACCAGCAATCCCAGGATCGGGTCCGCGGTGTAAAACCGCTTCAGGATGAAACGCTCGAACAGGATGCCGAGGAGCCCGACGAGGACCGGCGAGATAGCCACAGCAGGTGCGAAGCCGACATATTTGGCAATTTCGACCGAGACATAGGCGCCGAGCGCGTAGAACGCGCCATGGGCCAGATTAACCACACCGCCGACGCTGAAGATCAGCGACAGGCCGAGTGCGATCAGCAGGTAATAGCCACCAAGGACGAGGCCATTTACGAGCTGTTCCAGAAGGAAGACGAGCTGCATTCCTGTTCAGTTCTCTTAACTACGGGATCGGGCATGCGAAAAAGCGGCGTGGCCCCGGGGACGTTCGGGGACCACGCCAGGCAGGTCTCAGAGCGTGCAGGGATTTTGTTCGCTCGTCGGATAGATCGCCTCCAGCGGCTGGTTTGCCCCCGGAACGGCAGTCCCGAGCGTCATCAGATCCCACTGGTCCTTGGCCGAGCCGGCATCTTTCACCGAGAACGGATAGGCCTCCTGGACAAGCTGATGATCCCAGGACCGGAAATAGGCTTCCCTGCCCTTCATGATGTCGAACTTGGCACCCTTCTCGAAATGCTGGATCAGCTTTTCGGAGTCTGTCGACTTTGTCTCTTCCATCGCCTGGGCGACCAGTTTCAGGGCCACATACTCGATCCAGGCATGGTTCTCAGGCAGCTTGCCGTAGCGCTTCTGGAAGGCCTCAACGAACGCCATCGACGCAGGTGTCTGCAGCGTGTGGTACCAAACGGTCGGCCAGGTGCCGCTGAGGTTGCCCGGACCGGCGGCCCACGCATCTGCAGTGTTCAGGTTGAACCCGATAGTGGGGAACGGCAGGCCATATTCTGCATACTGCTTGACGAAATTCGTTACCTGGTTGCCCGCGAGATTGAGGCAGACCACGTCTGGCTGTGACTGCCGGATCTTCAGCAGATACGGGCTGAAATCGGTGACGTCGGTCGCCACCAGATCGTCTCCGGACAGGGTCGCGTCATTCGCCGCGAAGAAGCTCTTCGCCGCCCTCAACAGATCGTGACCGAACACATAATCGGCCGTCAGGGTGTGGAACTTCTTGCCCTTCACCATGCCGTCACGCAGCAGCGCATTGCCGACCGCATTGACCATCACGGTGTTCGGAATATCGGTGCAGAACATGTAGCGGTTGCAGTTTTTGCCACGGAGGGTGTCCGACCGCGGCCCGAGCGCCATGAACATCTTCTTGTTGCGCGCGGCGACCTGGGAGATGGCGAGCGCCGAGGCGGAGCTGATTTCCCCCATCAGGAAGGCCTTCTCGTCACGCTCGAGCATGCGCTGGGCCTTGGTCGCGGCAGTGTTCGGGTTGATCGAATCCTCGGATTTCACGTCCAGCTTGCGGCCCATTACGCCGCCCGCCGCGTTGATTTCCTCGGCCGCCATCTGGATACCCAGTACGGCCCATTCGCCGAGAGCGCCGAGAAACCCGGTCATCGGCGTAAGGTGGCCAATCATGATGTCATCGGATGCGGCACGTACAATTGACGGGCTGCCGATTGCCGCACTGGCAACCAGCCCGCCTCCGACCTTCAAAGCAGTTCTACGGCTTACAGGCGCCTGAATGTGGGCGCGCGTTGTCACGCGTTCTTCCATAATTACCTCCCTCAAGGCTTATTATTTATTATTGTTGTATATAATTTTTATAATATCGCATCATTGTCAACTCGGACTTTGACAATTTCAGCACGCGGCAATCAAAGCGGGAGGTCAGGCCGTGCGGCCGGATTCAAAGTCCGGTCCGTAAAGCCAGGAAATCTCGAAAGAATCCGGAGTCGACGAGCCAATAGCCCGCCTACTTGGCAAAATAGAGGCTGTTTTGAAAGCGCTACTGGAGGGCTGGCGCGCCGAGCGCTTCGCTTACCCGGTCGGCAGCGGCTCGTAAGATTGCCTGCTTGTCCTGTAGCTCAGAGATAGAAAGTCGCCAGACCGGGCCGGAAATACCGATGGCGCCGATCAGATTGTTGCGAAAATCAACCACGGGAACTGCCGCGCAGCGCACTTCGGCAAAGAGTTCCGCATCGTCATAGGCAATGCCGTTTTCGCGGATTTTACTAAGCTCTGCCACGAGTCTCTGACTGTCCGTGATGGTTGCCGCCGTATGAGGCTCCAACACGACATCCTCGAAATAGCTCTCCAGCTGATCCGATCCGAGATGGGCAAGCAGAACCTTTCCCACGGCGGTAGCATAGGCCGGACGCATGGTCCCCAGCCCCTCGCTTAGCCTGAGCGGGCTTGTGCTTTCCTTGCGGGCCATGATGGCCACATTGGTTCCCGACCAGACCGCGAAATGCGAGGTTTCCCCGGTATCCCGGGCCAAATCGTGGAGAATCGGGCTGACGATATTGTAGAGCTCGATATCGTTCAGGGCAGCGGCGGCGAGCAGGAACATCGGTCGGCCGATATGGTATTTCTTGCTCTTGTCGTCCTGGCGGACATAGCCGAGCTGGACCATCGTCTTGACCAGATGGAACGCGGTGCTGTTGTTCAGCTCAACCGCCTTGCTCAGCTCTGACAGCTGAATGCCTCCGGGGGATTGGCCGATACATTCCAGAATGGAAAATGCCCGTGCCAGCGACTGAATGCTGGGTTTTTCGGCTTTACGTGCTTCCACCAAGTGTTCGTCCACCATCCAAATTCAGTATTGCAGCAAGAAGATCCCAAGCTGCGAACGTGCCATCATGGCCGGTGAGTCTGCGATGAAAACGGCTAAATTTCAATCGACAAGCGGCAGCAGACCGGAACGGGAACCCTGCTTCTTCGGCATAAGCGGCGCCTCTTGCCATAATAATATGGGTGCCGCTTCAGGCGAATCCATAATTTATATCTTTATATCGCATGCATCTTTAGCAATATGAAATCACAAACCGGAACGGGACTGTTTTAGCGATAACCGGCGCGACAGGGGATGGAGACTTCCAGTGAGTATCGGGAATGCCGATCTTAAGCAGGACTACGATGTCATTATACTCGGGGCCGGTGCCGGCGGCATGGCCGCGGCGGCTGTGGCGGCACACGAAGGCCTGTCTGTTCTGCTTGTGGAGAAAACCAACCGGCTGGGCGGCACAACAGCCATTTCGGGTGGCATGGTCTGGGCTCCAAACACTATCGCAGCAAAGACGGAGGGGCAGGAAGATACGGTAGCAGATGCACGGACATATCTGGATGCCGTGATCGGCGACCTGCCAGGAGGAGAGCTCCGCCAGACCTATCTGCAGCGCGCGCCCGAGGCTATTGCTTATCTGGGACGCAATACGGCAGTCGACCTCGTCCCCCTCGCCTTCTACCCGGATTATTACCCGGAGCTACCCGGCGCCACGCTCAAGGGCCGGGTTCTGGAGCCGCAGCCTTTCGATGGCCGCACGCTTGGTGAAGCCTTCCGGCTGTTGCGGGATCCCCTGCCGGAATTCACGCTTTTCGGCGGCATGATGGTCTCCCGTACAGACATTCCGCATTTCCGGCGCATGTTCCGCTCTCCCCGTTCGGCCCTCCGCGTCGCAATGCTGCTGATTAAATACGGCCTGCATCGGCTTAACTTGCATCGGGGCGCCGCGCTCGTGCTGGGGAATGCACTCGCAGGACGACTGGTAAAGAGCCTGAAGGACCATTCCGTTGCCGTCGCTCTGGAAAGCGATGTCACGCGCCTGCTGATGGAAAGCGGCCGTGTCGGCGGTGTGGAAATAGCGGGCGCGGACGGTCCCGTAACTGTGAGGGCCAGGAGGGGCGTCATTCTCGCAACCGGCGGGTTCTCACATAATCAGGAGATGCGCCAGACCTACCTTCCGGAAAGAGCCGGTCCACTATCCGCCGTGGCGCCCGGCGCCACAGGTGACGGCCTGGCTCTGGGCCGGACTGCCGGCGGCTCATTGCCGGCCGGAAATGAGAGCAATGCCTTCTGGGTTCCTGTCTCGACCTTCCGCCGGAGTAACGGCGCCGAGGCTGTCTATCCCCACACGGTGACCGACCGTGGCAAGCCCGGCATGCTCGCCGTGGCCTCTGATGGCCGCCGCTTCACCAATGAAGCCAATTCTTATCATGAGTTCGTCACGGCGATGCTGCGCACCGACACGGGACAGAGCGCAGTGCCGTGCCACCTGATTTGCGATTCAATTTCGCTCTGGCGTTACGGCCTCGGCGCCGTCAAACCAATGACTGCCCGGCGCGCGCCTTACCTGAAAAGCGGATATCTCATCGAGGCACCAGACCTGAACGGCCTTGCGGCAAAAATCGGCGTTGATCCCACTGCGCTTGTGAAAACCGTTGCCCGCTACAACTCTGATGCAGAGACTGGAAGCGACACCCTCTTCGGACGCGGCGCGAACGCCTATCACAAATATGTCGGCGACGCGGAAACCAGCCCCAATCCCTGCATGCGCCCGCTCACCGCCCCTCCCTATTACGCGGTCAAACTGCAACCGGGCGATCTCGGGACGGCAGGCGGGCTCGGCACGGATGGAAACGCCCGGGTGCTCGCAGAGAACGGCGCGCCAATCCCAGGCCTCTATGCTTGCGGAAACGACATGAACTCGATCATGTCCGGCTGTTATCCCGGTCCCGGCATCACTCTCGGGCCCGCACTCGTGTTTGGTTATCTTGCGGCGATGCATCTTGCTGGGAAGAAAGCGCCCGATTCTGGCTGACGTATCAGGGCTTGCGTTTAGTCTTTCAGAGCTATTTTTGCTGCAGGCGCCCGACCTGATGAATCGACGAGGGTCTTGAATGTCGTCCGTGTATCCGATTTCTCGAAGCTTTTGGAGAACCGGATCATCCCGTCCGATGTCCGCAGCAGAACATGGTGCTGTCGGCACAGTGCAGCGAGATCACCAAGAAAATCCGCTGCTTCTTCCTTGGTAAGAAGGAGCTTCTGGTGATCTTTCTGTAACTCGCCGATCAAATTCGGGTCTATCATCGCGTTCCGGTCCCTCGGTCGCAGTCATTATCTGGATCTCTATGTGGGCAGAATAGCACTTGAGGATGCTCTGAAGAAACCTGGTCGGGTAATCACCTGGCATGCGGGCGAGCACAACCGGTCGCACAAGAGCTCACAGCGCGAAGATTACATCACGGTCGTCCCGAAGGAACTCGCGGGCATGCTGCATGCAATAGGCTCGACGACCACACTCTATGAATTTCTGGAAGTTTTTATCGAGGATCTTCTCTACGAACGTTTTGCCTCGCTGGATTCGGATGGGCCGGATTGTACCGGAATGCCAGATTCGGGCGCCGAGCCAGTTCTTGAGCTGCGCGGGTATTTCGATCGCTGGATGGAGTTCTATGTCCGCGAGGTGATCCCGCCTCTGCCCTATCCATCGGGACCTGCAGGTGCTGATGGATTCGTTGAGGCAATGAAAAGTCAGCAGCCACGCTGGCTCATCCTGGCGAACCAGAATGCGCGTGACGAAGCGCGCTGCATGGAAGGGTTTGAAGCCTTGCTCGATGTCGCTGAAACGGTATCGAAGCGCTTCGATCTGCGTCTCGATCTCGAATTGGCGCGAAACGGTTTCAGGAGCATGCTGCGCAGGCGCGCTGAATCAGAGGGAAAACCGGCCGACTGGAGCTTGCTTGATCTCGGGAGGATATGATTCAGATGGTGAACAACAATAAATAACTGTCTGTAAATAGTGACGAAATAGCGGCCCTTTAGACGACTTAAAAACTGGTCCGGCCTTTCAGGTCCTGAAATGGGATCATGACGTGCTCCCGGTAAGCAGGCCGTTCCTTCAAGCGTTCATACCAAGCCTCAACCCGAGGCACGGCAGGCCATTCCAGATCCATGCCGAAAAGCCGGTAGAGATTTGTACCCGCCGGAATATCCGCCAGCCCAAATTTCGAGCCGCCCAGGAAGTCACGGCCGTCCAATGCTTCCTCCAGACGCGTCAAGCATTGGCTCGTAAGTTTTTGTTTTTCCCGGATAGACGGCCAATCCCGCTGCGCTTCCGGCGTACGAAAAATTCCCCAGAATATCCCGGTCAGAAATGCTGGTTGAAGACTGGTCTGCGACCAGTCCATCCATCTGTCGGCTTCCGATCGTGTAGCCGGGTCATCCGGCCAGAGCGCTGCGTCCCCAAAGACAGCGGCGAGATAGCGCAGAATGGCATGGGATTCCCAGACGATTGTTCCGTCATGGTCAATCACTGGAACCTTGCCGTGCGGGTTCATGGTGCGAAACGCCGGATCATCCAGCCCTCCCGCCGCGCCACCGGCTTCTGTATGGGTATGCTCCAGCCCTAACTCGCCGACCAACCACATGACTTTCTGCACGTTGAAGGCACTGCGCCGTCCCCAGACTTTCAGCATTGATCGCTCCCGGTATCACCCTGATTTCGCGACCATAATAAGGTTTAGCGGACAATTCGCAATCGACCGGTCACGACCCATTACGGAACCAGCGTTTTCAGATTTCGATCACCAACCCGTCATACCCCGGCTCGACGCCTGGAGGGCATTTCGCGAGTGTTTCTTCGTAGTCGAGAGAGGCTGCCATGTGGGTGAAATATGCCTGGCCCGGTTTTACGCGTTCGATCCAGCCGAGCGCAGTCTCCAGGTTAGCGTGGCTTAGGGCCGGACCGATACGAAGACAATCCACGATCCAGACGGGGATGTTCCGCAGTCTTTCGAGCTCGGCGTCGGTAAAGATCGCAACATCGGTCGAGTAGGCGAAAACATTGTTGACGAGCAGTCCAAGTGACGTGCCGCTTGGACCGTGATCCTGCTCCAACAGTTCAATCGAGAGCGGACCGATCTCCAGAGTATCGCCAGGGGAGATGTGCAGCGCTTTCAGTGGTGAGCGAAAGTGTGGCGGGCTATCCGGCGTTTTCTCGAACATGTAACCGAACCGCTGGAAGAGGTCCTTGCGGGTCTTGGCATCCATGTAGGTCGGGATCTGCTTACCGGTTCCCCAGCAGAGCGGACGGATGTCATCAATGCCGTGCACATGGTCCGCGTGGCTATGTGTGTAGATGATCGCATCCAGATCCGTGACCTGTGCATCGATAAGCTGATCGTGGAGATCCGGTGTCGTATCGACGAGGACACTTGTCCCGCCCTCTTCAAGCAGGATCGACGGGCGCCGTCTGCGGTTTTTCGGGTTTGACGGATCACATGCTCCCCATCCGTCACCGACAATCGGAACGCCGGAAGACGGCCCGCATCCGAGCATGGTGATCTTCATGACGGTGGTCAGGCTCCGCCGGTGAGGGTGAAGTCCTCAGGCACGGAAACCCGCGAGAACAGACGGAAGAAGTTTTCCGTCGTCAGCTTTGCCATTTCCTCGACTGAAACGCCGCGCAACTCGGCGAGCGCCTGATGGGTATGGGCGACGTAAGCCGGCTCATTTCGCTTGCCGCGCTTTGGTACGGGCGCGAGGTATGGAGAGTCCGTTTCGACCAGCAGGCGGTCCAGCGGCAGGTCCCGTACCGTTGAGCGGATATCCTCGGCATTCTTGAAGGTGATGATGCCGCTCAGCGAGACATAGAAGCCGATATCCAGCGCCCGTTCGGCCAGCCGGCGGCCACTGCTGAAGCAATGCAGGACGCCCGTGTAGGGCTTCCGGGCATATTCCGTTTCCAGCAGCTCGGCCGTGTCGTCATCCGCATCGCGGGCATGGACGATCAGCGGCAGTCCGGTTTCCTGAGCTGCCCTGATATGGGTAGTGAAACTCCGGCGCTGCGCGTCGCGCGGGGAGCTGTCATAGAAGTAATCAAAGCCGGACTCGCCAATGCCGACCACTTTCGGGTGCGCTGCAAGCTCGATCAGTTCCTCGACGGAAACTTCCGGCTCCTCGCCCGACTGGTGCGGGTGAATACCGACCGAGCAGAAAACATCGTCATATTGCTCCGCGATCGCGCGGATCTTCGGAAAGGTCGTGATCCGGGTGCTGATCGTCACCATCCGGCAAACACCTGCCTCCCGGGCACGGGCAATGATTTCGTCCCGTTCGTCCTCGAAGGTCTCGAAATCGAGATGGCAGTGGGAGTCGACGATAGCCGGCGCGTTCACTCAGGCCTCCGCTGTTTCCGGTTCGACATAGCGCGGGAATACAGGGCTTGGCTTTGGCAGCTCCGTACCCGATACGAGCCGGTTTCCGAGGGCAGAGAATTTCCGCTCCTCCTCACCAAGCGAGAGCTGATCCAGCATTGTCGAGGCGCTGTCGGGCACGATCGGCTGCATCAGCACGCCGAGCACGCGGATGGTATCGGCAAGCACATAGAGCACGGTCGTCATCCGGTCCGGATCGGTCTTTTTGAGTCCCCAGGGAGCCATCTCGTCGACATAACGGTTGGCATCGCCGACAACTTGCCAGACCTGATCGAGTGCCTTGTTGAAGGCCTGTGCGTCATAGGCCTGGCGGAGCGTACCGAGCAGGCCCGCGGCCGCATCCATCAGGACCTTGTCGGCGTCTGTGAAGTCACCGTGCGCCGGCACCGCGCCGCCGCAATTCTTGGCAATCATCGACAGCACGCGCTGTGACAGGTTGCCGAAATCGTTCGCCAACTCGCTGTTCATGCGGTTGATCATGGCGGTGTGCGAGAAATCGCCATCATTGCCGAACGGCACTTCCCGCAGCAGGAAGTAGCGCACCTGGTCGAGTCCGTATTTCTCGATCAGCTCCAACGGGTCAATCACGTTGCCGACGGATTTGGAGATCTTCTGGCCCTCATTGGTCCACCAGCCGTGTGCGAAAACACGTTTCGGCAGCGGCAGGTCGGCGGCCATCAAAAAGGCCGGCCAATAGACCGCGTGGAAGCGCAGGATATCCTTGCCAACCATGTGCAGGTCCGCTGGCCAGAAGGCCTTGTACTCGGCACTGTCGGTATCCGGATATCCGGCGGCCGTGATGTAGTTCGTCAACGCATCCAGCCAGACATACATAATGTGCGCATCGTCGCCCGGAACCTGCACGCCCCACTTGAAGCTGGTGCGCGAGACCGAAAGGTCACGCAACCCGGACTTCACGAAGCTCATGACTTCGTTGCGTCGCGCGGGCGGAGCGATGAACTCAGGATGCTCCTCATAATACTTCAGGAGCGGTTCCTGCCATTTGGAGAGGTCAAAGAAATAGCTCGGCTCTTCGACCCACTCGACGGGTGCTCCTGTCGGTGCCTTGCCGTCGACGACCTCTGTTTCAGTAAAGAACGCCTCATCGCGAACCGAATACCAGCCTTCATAAGCGCCGAGATAGATGTGCCCCTTCTCCAGCAACTTGTTCCAGATGGTCTGGCACGCCTTCTTGTGGCGCTCTTCCGTTGTCCGGATGAAGTCGTCATTCGAAAAGTTCATCGCGCCCGCAAGGTCGCGGAAATTCTGCGACACCCGGTCGGTGAATTCCTGTGGGTCAATTCCGGCATTCTCTGCCGCTGTCTCGACCTTCTGCCCATGCTCGTCGGTGCCGGTCAGGAACTTGACCTCATAGCCGTCCAGACGCTTGAAGCGGGCGAGTGCGTCGCAGGCAAGCGTCGTATAGGCATGGCCGATATGGGGCTTGTCGTTGACGTAATAGATCGGCGTCGTCAGGTAATAATGCGCACTCATGGAAGTATCCGATCGGCGGACGCTGTCCAGTCAGGCGGACAGTCTGTGAAATTTTGTGTCATGAGGTACCGCCCGCACCCGTCAGTTTCAAGACGAAACGTCAGGAAGCGGCGTGATCCGGGGCCAGAGAATAGAATACATCCATCAGCAACTGCCGCTTTTCAAGGTTGAGGCCAATGCCTTTTCCCAGCAGAGATGCGATCCGTGTGCGGCGCTCCGCGATACCGGCAGGACCGAGGGTTTCGGTCAGCCTCAGGGCGGCGGCGCCCATGCCTTTCACCCGATCGACCGGGGCGTGGCCTGCAGCCGCATCACGCGCGACGCGGCCGAGCCACCAGTCCAGCAGGTTCATACCCGTTAAGAAAGGATCGCTTTCCTCCGCCTTGACCGGCTTGGTCCATCTGTCTGCCAGCTCCAACAGAGCGAGATCCTGAAGTTGCGGATAGGAGCCAAGTGCACCGAAAATATCTTCGAGCGCGGAAATGCCGCCTTCTGCTGCAAGTCCGAGAGCGCGGCCGATGCTGCCTTCGGAAAGGGCCACCAGTGTAGCGGCGGTTTCCGGCGAGAGTTCCAGCTGGTGGATAGCCAGCAACTCGGCGATCTGGCTGTCGGAGAGCGGGCCGAGACGAACTGTCCGGCAACGGGATCTGATCGTCGGCAGCAACCGCCCCGGCGTGTGGCTGACAAGCAAAATGAGGGCCTGCCGCGGCGGCTCCTCCAGCAGTTTCAGAACCGCGTTTGCCGCGTTCCTATTCATCTCGTCCGCGCAGTCGAGAATGACAACGCGCCAGCCGCCAAGCGATGGGGTCAGACGCAGAAAGCTGCCGATCTTGCGCACATCGTCGACTACGATCTCGCCGCGCATCTTCTTGCGTTTCTCGTCGTAGCCGCGTTCGACGACCAGCATGTCCGGGTGACTTCCGGCAGCGATCTGCGCGAATACCGGATCGTCACGCGACACATTGAGGCTTGCTGCCGCCGGAGGTAACGCATCGCCGAAGAGGCCCGGCCCCTCATCTTCTCCGCCGCCGCCGGACAGCACATAGCGGGCGAACCGGTAGGCAAGGGTTGCTTTACCGATCCCGGCAGGCCCGGTGATCATCCAGGCATGGGGAATCCGGCCAGAGGAAATAGCGTCATACATCGCCGTTTCCGCAGCTGCATGACCGATAAGCGTATCGTTTTCTCTCGGCAGGGAAAGGCGGCGTTCTTCGCTCATAGAGAAGCGCCGAGCCGTTCGCGGACGAGCATGGCGACGGTTTCGCTAACACTGTTTGTATCGCAGTCCGCGTCGACCAGGGCCACGCGCTCCGGCTCTCCTGCAGCAATATCCCGAAACCCATCCCGCATCCGCTGATGAAACGCGATTTCCATGCGCTCGAACCGATCCTCGGCGCCGCGCCGTTGCGCCTCATCCGTGATGCGGGTCCGAGCAAGACCGATCTTGGGGTCGAGGTCGAGGATGATTGTCAGGTCCGGGCTGAGGGCGCCGAGCACGATCTTGTGCAGATCCGCAATTTTCCCGCGGTCCAGCCCATGGCCATAGCCCTGATAGGCCATAGTGGAATCGGAGAACCGGTCACAGAGCACCCAGGTGCCTTTTTCAAGCGCGGGTTCGATCAGACGCCGGACGTGGTCCCTCCGGGCGGCGTAGAGCAACAGAAGCTCCGTCATGGCGTCCCAACGCTGGGGATCGCCGGTGACAAGCAGTTCCCGGATCTGTTCCGCCCCGGCGGAGCCTCCGGGCTCGCGTGTCAGGCAGACATCCTGCCCGGCTTTCTCCAGCGCCGCTGCCAGCACGCGGATCTGGGTGCTTTTGCCAGCCCCTTCTCCGCCTTCGAATGTGATGAAGCGCCCTCTTTCGGGGGCAGCGCGATCAACCACCACTGCCCCAGACAAGGTATTCGACTGCGGCGCCGACTTTACCAAATACGCCGAGCTGCTCGACATCGTCACCGGCATAGAGCGGTATCGTCACGTCATCCATATCCGGGGCCGAGACTTTCAGCGTAGCCAGTTGAGTACCGGCGGCGATCGGAGCCGGGATAGGCCCTTCATAGACTACGCTGACTTTCATCTTCTGGCGTGCGGTCCGCTTGAGCGTGAGAAGCACATCGCTATCGGTCACAAGAGGAACGGTTTTGGAGTTCCCCAGCCAGACATCTGCGTCCGCGACGACAGCGCCCTTCTCAAACAGGTTGTAGTTCTCGAACTCGCGGAAGCCCCAATCGATCAAGGCCTCGCCTTCGCGGGAACGCGCGGACACGCTTTCAAGTCCGTTTACGACCAGGATCAGACGTCTGCCGTTCCGGACGGCCGACGCGGCAAGGCCGTATCCGGCGGCTTCCGTATGCCCTGTCTTCAGCCCGTCTGCGCCCATGTTCTTGTAGAGCAGCGGATTCCGGTTGCCTTGTTTGATCTTGTTGTAGGTGAATTTCGTTTCCGAATAGATCGGATAGTATTCCGGGAAACGGCGGATGGTTTCGATGGCAAGACGCGAAAGATCATGAGCCGTCGTCCGGTGCTCCGGATCCGGCCAGCCAGTCGCGTTACGGAAGGTGCTGTTGGTCAATCCGATCTCATGCGCCCGCTTGGTCATCTCAGCGGCGAATGCCTCTTCGGTTCCGCCAAGTGCTTCAGCCAGAGCGATGGCAGCGTCATTGCCGCTTTGCACGATAATGCCATGCAGAATGTCATGCACGGCAACCCTGGTATTCACCTTCACGAACATTTTGGAGCCGCCCTTGCGCCAGGCCTTCTCGCTGATAGCAATAGTGTCGTCCATGGAAAGCCTGCCGTCCTTCAGGCGCTCGAACGCCATGAAAACCGTCATGATCTTCGTCATGGAGGCGGGCGGCATCGGCTTGTCCGCATCCTTTTGAAAAAGGACTGTGCCGGTGTCGTAGTCGATCAGGATGGCTTCACGTGCACTGGTATCGAGCGCTGATGCCTGCGGCGCCCAAAGCAGGCAGGCCACAAGCAACCCGGCCCCGCCAAGTACAAGGCGCATATGTCCGACTGCCACGTTAAGTTTGCCGGCTATTATCGTCATGAGATCCCCACCCGTCCGAATGACGAGACGTTTTGGTCCAACAGGTTTTCGGCTTCAACAGCCCCAAGCGGTTTTGTACATAATGCACAAATTTGATTGAAATGAGACATAAGCCCGCCCCGCAAAAATTTTTAGCGGCCAGTTAACCCGCACTATTCGACGATCACGCGCGCGCCGGGATATCCCCTGCCAATGATGGCCTCAAGTATCCGGTCCGCATCCTCTACATTTTCCAGAGGGCCAAGGCGCACGCGGTAGAAGTATTTGCCCTCTATCTGGCGCGGATCGATCCGGACCGGGCCAACATCGGCCAGAATTTGCGTCAGCTTGTCCGCATTGTTCGCATTCGTGAAAGCACCGGCCTGAACGAATATCTCGGTCTGTTCCGGCTGGGATTGAATGACGGTCTGGCTGCGTGACTGGCGGGCGAGATCAACGGCACTTCCCTGATCCGCGGGGCTTGGCGTTATGGAGACGACCGGCGGCGGGGGCGGTGTCAGAACGATAGTGCCTGGTATCTCCGATACGTTCCCTTTGGATACTCCCACACTTGGGGCCGCAGTCGGTGTCGGAACCGGGGCCGTATTCAAGCTGGCGAGCTGAACCGGCTTGCCTGACTGATAAGCTTCCGCGATCTGGCGGCTCTCCTCCGGCAAAACTTCGACACGGACCTTCGCTGTGCCCTGACGCTGAAATCCGAGAAGTTGCGCGGAACGGCGGGAAAGATCGATGATCCGGCCATGCGCGAACGGCCCCCGATCATTGATCCGGACAACCAGCGCACGGCCATTCTCCAGATTGGTCACCCGCACAACGCTCGGCATCGGCAAGGTGCGGTGCGCGGCTGTGACAGCGTTCTGGTCGAACACCTCACCATTGGCGGTGTCTTTGTTGTGGAAGTTCGGTCCGTACCAGGAGGCGATACCGGTTTCGACATATCCGTAATCGACCTGGGGATAGTACCAGACGTTATTGATCGCGTAGGGAGACCCGACCTTGTAGCGGCCAAGCGGTCTGCCATCCGACGTGGCGTTCTGGACCTGTTTGGCCGTGTGAACCACGAACTCCGTTTCCGCGCAGGCGGACAACAGCAGGGCAAGCGTCATGAACGAGATCGTGGCGAGAGATTTCATGTCTGTCCTTTTGTTCCGTTCGGCGCCCGACTTACAACGGATATACAAATTCAACCGCAATACTACCATATATCGTAGTCAATTTCGCGATGAACTATTCCTGGCCGATAGCTTCCGCGAGTGTGCCGACCGCCGTCGCAAAGTAGCTAGAGCGGTTCCATTTCAGGATGACCTCATAGTTCGAATAGGCGAGATATGCCGGCGCGAGTTCGCCGTCTCCCGGAACGATCAGCTGGCTGGTCAGGTTACGGCTCGGCAACGGAGTGCCATTACGCCGCGTTACGCCGAGCGCTTCCCATTCACGCATCGTCTTGGTGACTTTGGAATCAACGAGAGACTTGTCGAAAGTCGCAGGCAGGCCGACGGGCCGGCCCCAGGTCTCACTGTCGTTCCAACCGGACTTGGACAGATAATTGGCGATAGATCCAAAGACATCGGCTTTGGTGCCCCAGATATCCTTGTGACCGTCGCCGTCATAGTCGATAGCGAAATTGTGGAAACTGGAAGGCATGAACTGGCTCTGCCCCATGGCCCCGGCCCAGGAACCTTTCATGTCACTGTGCGCGATATGGCCCTGCTCCAGGATCTTCAGTGCCAGCAGCAATTCCTTCCGGAAGAAGGCGCTGCGGCGCCCGTCATAAGCCAGGGTCGCCAGAGACGCGACGACGGGGAAGCCGCCGGTTATCCGGCCGAAATCAGTCTCTACGCCCCAAAGGGCGACAATAAAGCGAGGCTGTACCCCGAACTTCTTCGAAACCTCGGCCAGCAGATCCTTGTTTTCCTTAAGGAGTGCACGGCCTTTCTGGATCCGGGAATTCGGTACGACGCGGGTCAGGTACTGTTCGAATGTCAGGGTGAATTCGGGTTGCTTTCGATCGAGCTCTATGATGCGCGGGATCGGCGCGACACCGGCAAAGGCCTGATCCAGAATGGACCGGCTGATCCCCTGCTTTTCCGCTTCCGCTTTCAGCTCCGTGACCCAGGCCTCGAATGGTTGCGTCGCGGTGGCATAGGCTGAGGTGAATGTGACTGCCGAAAGCAGTCCTGCAAGTACCAGAATTTTTCTCAACATGTTCTGCGCCCAATGCCTAGCCTGTGTCGCCAAATGCAATACCGCATGTTGTGGCATAGGGGGCAGACGCTCGCAAGAAAGTGCAGGGCCGCTCTGCAAGCCATTGATCCAAGACGACAGTTTCAGAGACATCTCGTGCGCTCCTGACCGCGCGGCTGCGAATCTGGTCGGCACAGGCAAAACTGTGAGCCCGGTATCAGGCTGACATGGCGTATCCGGTAAAAATTCATTCTAGACAAAATAATCACACTAGATATCCTGATTATGACAATTAGTCATACCTATGGGATGATCAATGAAACGAATTCTGCTTACTGGTGCCGGGGGAGGCATCGGTCGCCGCATGCGACAGGCGCTCGCCGGCGCCTACCCCATATTGCGCGTATCCGACATGGTTGATCTCGGATCAGCGGGAGATGGCGAAGAGATCGCGGTAGCCGACCTCACCCGGGCGGAGGATCTGGAGCGGATCGTCGATGGCGTCGACGGGATCATTCATCTGGGCGGATTGTCCGTCGAGAACGCGTGGGACGATATTCTCCGCACGAACATAGACGGCGCATACCGGCTCTTCGAAGCTGCCTATAACGCTGGCGTAAAACGTATTGTTTTCGCCAGCTCGAACCATGCGATCGGGTTTTATCCGCGCGGCCAGATACTGGACGGCTCGGAGCGCCCTCGCCCCGATTGCCGGTATGGGCTCAGCAAGGTCTTCGGCGAGGGCCTGTCACAATATTTTGCAGACAATTATGGCCTTGGCATCCTCTCCATCCGCATCGGCTGGTGCTTCGAAAAGCCCGAAACCCAGAGGACTCTTGGGTCCTGGGTCAGCATAGGGGATCTGACGCAACTCTGCCGGATCGGGCTGGAGGTGCCAGACTTACACCATGAGATCGTCTACGGCATGTCCGACAATTCGCGCACCTGGTGGGACAACAAAACGGCACGACGCCTGGGCTATCGGCCAAATGACTCATCGGATGTCTGGGCTGCCGAAGTCGACAGCTCCGGCGTCCCGGAGCCGGGGGACGAAGTCGGCCTGGCGGTCCAGGGTGGTCCGTTCGCAAGCGAGGGATATCAGGGCGATCCGCGCCGCGTTGCCGTCCAAGGGGCGAAGTCGGAGTCCTGATCCGCTCACCGGCCGCTCTTATCAACCCGTATCGGGAGAATTACCGTGTCTCTTTCACCCCAGGCGCTCAAGGCCCGCATGGCTACCGGCCTTCTGTCCTTTCCAGTCACGCATTTTGATAACGAACTGAAATTCGCGCCCAACCCCTATCAGGATCATGTTTCCTGGCTGGCCTCTTACGATGCGGCGACGCTGTTTGCCGCCGGCGGAACCGGAGAGTATTTTTCCATTGGTCAGGACGAGTTTCCGGCCATCATCCGCGCTGCTGTTGAAGCAGCGGACGGACGCTCCCCGGTCGTTGCCGGATGTGGCGTGAATACGGTCCGAGCCATTGCCGACGCAAGGGCCGCGGAAGCTGCGGGCGCTGACGGCCTGTTGCTGTTGCCTACTTATCTGATGGCAGGAACCCAGGCCGGGCAAATCGCGCATGTCAAAGCCGTCTGCCAATCTGTTTCAATCGGCGTGGTAGTCTACAACCGCGCGACCTCCGTGCTCACCGCCGACAGCGTCGCCCGTTTGGCGGAAGTGTGTCCTAACCTGATCGGCTTCAAGGACGGGGTCGGCGAACTCGACCTCGTCACCCGGATCCGCACCATGCTTGGGGACCGGCTGGTCTATGTCGGCGGGATGCCGACCCATGAGTTATTCGCCGCAGCTTATGATGCCGCAGGGTTCAGTACCTATTCCTCGGCAGTGTTCAACTTTGTGCCGGAACTGGCCCTAAAGTTCTACGCGGCAATGCGGTCCGGTGACCGCGCTGCAATGGACGCCATCCTGAAATCATTCTTCTACCCATTCGCGAATATACGCGACCGGGTTCCAGGGTATCCGGTCAGTCTGATCAAGGGAGGATTGCGCGCTGTCGGCCGGGATGCCGGAGCGGTCCGCCCCCCACTTTCCGCAGCGACAGACAATGATGTCGAAGACCTTGCCGCGGTTATCGAATCCTGCGGCATGGCCGCCGCCGCTTAGAAGTAAGATTCATTCTTCGATAGATTGACCAATTGCAAAAAGGAGGCATACTTATCCAAGGATTATAGACGGCGCATCAAGCGCCGCATTCCGGCAACACGCACCGCACAAGAAAAAACAAACCAGCGGTGCATTGGTCCCGGGCACACAGCCGGGCCAAAAAGGGAGGAAATACAAAATGTCGATCATCCACAAAATCGGATCAACCGCGCTTGCCGTCGCTTTGCTGGCGGGTGTTTCCGGCAGTGTTGAAGCTGCTGAATGGAAAGGCTGGAACATCCACAAGCCCGGATATCCCAATACGGTCGCGATGGACAAGTTCGCCGAACTCTTGGCGCAAAAGACCGACGGGCGTCATACGCTGAAAATGTTCCATTCCGGCGTCCTTGGAAACCAGCCGGATGCGATCGAGCAGCTGCGCATCGGCGGCGTTGAGATCGGGAACTTCAATCTCGGACCGATCGGTCCCGTCGCGCCGGAGGCCAACGTCGTCTCCCTGCCCTTCATTTTCAAGGACATGGAGCATATGCATCGAGCCATGGACGGGGCGCCAGGCGATCAGATCAGTGCCGGTATGGCCAAAAAAGGCATGATCGCGCTTGCCTGGTACGATTCCGGCGCCCGCTCCTTCTACAATTCTAAACATCCGATCAATAAGCCCGAGGACGTCAAGGGCATGAAGGTTCGGGTGATGAATAACGATCTTTATTCCGGGATGATTGCCGCACTCGGCGGTAACCCTTCTCCGATGGCCTTCTCCGAAGTCTATCAGTCGCTGAAGACCGGGGTTGTCGACGGAGCCGAAAACAACTGGCCCTCCTATGAGTCGACCGGCCATTTCGAGGTCGCTGGCTATTACTCCCTGTCCCAGCACCTGATTATTCCGGAATGCGTCTGCATCAATGCCGACGTCTATAACGGTCTCTCCGACGCGGATAAAACCGCAGTAAAGGCCGCCGCACGCGAGTCCGCTGAACTGCAGCGCGAGCTGTGGGCGGAGCGGGCAGACGCCAGCCGGCAAATGGTGATGAAGTCTGGTGTGAAGTTCAACGATGTGGCTGACAAGGCGGCATTCCAGGATGCCATGAAGCCCGTTTTTGAGAAGTTCCTGGAAAGTAATCAGGAACTGAAGCCGCTCGTCGCTGCCATCCAGGCAACGCAGTAAAAACTCCTGTCCCGTGGCCGCCGGAATGACTCACAGATGCGGGTCATTCCGGCGGCTCTTTTTGACATTCGTCAAGCTGCGTGCCGCGTCTGGCACTTTTCGAGCCGGGTTTTCAGATGAACTCCATACATCAGGCCGGCCCCGAGGCCGGCGCCAGTACGACAAAGCATAATGGGATCGCCATGTTGCGGCAGTTTTTCCGGGGACTGGATACACTCTGCCTTCTCAGCCTTTGGGTGTCCGGGACAGCCATGGTCTTTCTGACCGCGATGTTCGGCTGGCTTGTGTTCGGCCGATACGTGCTGAACGCAACGCCGACCTGGGTCGAGCAAGTCGCCCTGCTGCTGGTCGCCCTGATCGGCTTTGTCGGTGCGTCGACCGGCATTCATGAAAGATCCCATCTCGGGGTTTCGTTTTTTCGCGACATAGCGCCCCGCCCACTGCAGCGCGTGATGGACTTCCTTGTCCACCTGATTATGGCGGTCTTCGGCTCGGTCATGATGGTGCAGACCTATAAGCTCGTCCTGTTCAAATGGAGCACGCAGATCCCGCTCATCCATGTTCCGGAAGGGCTCCGCGCGATACCGCTGACCTTCTGCGGAGCGGCATGTCTGATCTATTCGACAGGTCATCTGATCCGGTTCTTCCTGAACCGCGAGCCACCCTCTTCTTCTCCGCGCTGATCGGGATATTCAAATGGGACTTCTCATTCTGCTCGGCGTATTCGCCGTATGCGTCGTCATCGGCGTGCCCGTGGCATTCGCTTTGGCTGTTGCCGCCGTGACAGCATTCTTCATCGAAGGACTGCCGCTGGTCGTTGCATTCCAGCGCATCATCTCGGGCATCAATGTTTTCTCCCTGATGGCAATCCCCTTCTTCATTTTCGCTGGGGAGCTGATGTTTCACGGCGGCATCGCCATCAGGCTCGTCCGGCTCGCATCCGCAGCCGTTGGCTGGGTACGTGGCGGGCTTGGTGTGGTCAATGTCTTTTCCTCCATGCTGTTCGGAGGCATCTCCGGATCAGCCGTAGCGGATATATCGGCGCTTGGTTCGATCCTGATCCCGGTGATGAAGGAAAAGGGCTACGACGATGATTATGCTGTGAATGTTACCGTGACGTCGTCGATTGCCGGCATTCTGGTGCCGCCATCCCACAACATGATCCTGTTCGCTATCGCCGCAGGCGGCGGCATTTCGATTTCGCAACTTTTCCTGGCCGGGGTTCTGCCTGGCGTCCTGATGTGTCTTTGCCTGGCGGCAGCGGCCTATATCATCGCGGTCCGCAGAGGGTATGGGGTTGAACCGTTCCCGGGACTATACTCCCTGTTCATCAGTTTCATCACAGCCCTGCCCGGGCTCTTCACCGCTGTCATTATTGTCGGTGGCGTACTCTCCGGCGTCTTCACAGTCACCGAGTCAGGGGCATTCGGAACGCTCTACGCTTTCGCGGTGACGATGATCGTCTACCGCTCCCTGAGCTGGACAGCCTTCAAGACAGCCGTGCTCAATTCGGTCCGCACCACATCGATGGTGCTGATCCTGGTCGCCTCGGCGACAGCGTTCGCCTATATGCTGACCTTCTATCAGGTCCCCAGCCGCATGATCGAGTTCATGACCGGAGTCACCGAGAACCCGATAGCCATCCTGCTGATGATCAATCTCATGCTGCTTGTGCTCGGCATGATCATGGACATGGCGGCGCTGATCCTGATCTGCACCCCGATCTTTTTACCCGTTGTGATCTCGCTAGGCATGGACCCGGTGCAGTTCGGCATGATCCTGATGATGAATCTGGGATTGGGGCTCTGCACACCGCCGGTCGGGGCATGCCTGTTCCTCGGATGCGCAGTCGGCAAGGTTCCGATCGAACGCGCCGTACGGACGATCTGGCCGTTCTACGCGGCTATTCTTGTCGCGCTCATGCTGACGACCTTTATTCCTGCAATTTCGCTGACATTACCGCGTCTGATAGAAGGCTGAACGGTCTTGGGTCAGGCCCCGCAGGCTGGCGGTGCGTAGCCCACAACACCTGGCTCGCAAACGAAAACACCGCCGGCATGGGGCTGGCGCTCTTCGGTCCCCGGGGTGATCAGGCCGTCCCCCATGCTGGTGATATAAAGCTGCTCCAGCCGAGGGCCGCCAAAAGCGAGACAGGTGGGTTTTTCGACGGGAACCGGGATGGTTCGGTCAATTGTTCCGTCTGGCGTCAGCCGGAGGATCTGCCAGCCGTCGATGCCGGCCATCCAGTAACAGCCCTCTGCGTCCATCGCCGCGCCGTCCGGTCGTCCAGCCACGGCGCTCGTGTCGAAGAAGGTGCGCCGGTTCGATGGGGTTCCGGTTTCGAGGTCGTAATCGAACACCCAGATCGTCCGGATCGGCTTGTAGCTGTCGGAGAGATACATCCGCTTTCCGTCCGGTGAGCAAGCAAGTCCGTTCTGGATGTAGAGCCCATCCAGGACAGCCCGGCAGCTCCCGTCCGTATCCAGACAAAACAAGGTACCGTCACCTGCCTCTCCCGCCACGGCGTCGCGCGGGCCGCTTTTCGGCATGGTACCGGCCCAGAACCGGCCCACCGGATCGACCGTTCCGTCATTAAAGCGATGTGTAGCGAGCCCCGGCGCCATATCGTTCATGAGACGAACAGAACCAACAGACGGATCGAAAGCGCACCATCCTTCTTCCAGCCCGACAATCGCACCGCCCGACCGGCGAGGCGCCACGCACCCGATGGCAGATGGCATTGACCAGGTTTCATTCCGTCTCGTTTCGGGATGAAACCTGTGCAAGGAAGGCGCGGCAATATCCACCCACCAGAGCGCACTTGATTGAGCGTCCCAGACAGCGCCTTCACCAAGTGTGGCCTTGGCATCGAGGACGCATTCGACCGTGGTGTTCATGTCCGTTTCCTGATTCTCGGTTCAGCTAGAGGGACAAGCGCCTTATGAGGAAAGCGTTTTCCGGTATCGCGAGATACTGCCGCTGAGATGGTCGCGCATGGCGAGCCGGGCCGCGTCCGGATCGCCGGCGGAGATTGCGTCGGCGATTGCACGATGTTCCTTGTTCACCCGTTCGAGATAGCTTTTGTCTATCAGCCGCTCGCGGTCCTGTTCCGAAAGCGTGTTGCGCGGAATGGCGCGTTTTCCGAGTGAGTTCAGAAACGTCGCGAACAGCTCGTTGTTGGTTCCCTGGGCGATGGCGAGGTGAAACGCAGCGTCGAGCGCCACAGAGGACGCACCACTCTCCACGGCGCGCTCGAACTGGTTCAGGTTCTCTCGGATCCGGGCATCCTGTGACAGGCTGCGCCGTGTGGCAGCGAGGCCGGCAGCCTCTATCTCGACGGCCATGCGTAGTTCGAGAAGGTCGAGCGTGCTGTGCACATCGCCAGACAGGAATGACGCCATGCCCCTGTTCCGGGTACCGTTCGGGTCACGGACGAAAATACCGGCGCCGCGTCTTGGCTCGACCAAACCGTCGGCTTTCAGAACAGCAACAGCCTCCCTGATAACGGTGCGGCTGACACCATATTCGGCTTCAAGTTCTTTCTCAGTCGGCAGCCTATCGCCCGTTTTCATGGGCCCTGCGGCGATTTTAGCGCGCAGTGCCGCTGTCGTTTCCTGGGTGAGATTCCGTCCGCCATGAACCTTCTGAGGCATTTACATCGATTCCCGTTGCGTCTTCGAAGTATGATTAGTGGACTGTATATGTAGTATTAATTAGGATGATTGATCAATTCTATTCTGAACGTAAGGGTATCCCCGTTCGCCTCCCAATAAGCCGTTTGCGAGGCAGAAAACGCGATGCCGCCGCCTGGAAAATTCAGGAACTCAGCGTCGTTCATCTGTTCTCTGTTGCAGGGCGCGGCGGGGTTGCGTATAGACACCCGTCCTTGCTCGTTTTGGCGGGGCAGCATTCGAGGTTATTTTGCTTTTCGGGCAATGCCCTGCAGCAATATCGAAATGCCAATTGCGGATGGGTGGCCGAGCGGTTGAAGGCACCGGTCTTGAAAACCGGCAGGCGGGAGACCGTCTCGTGGGTTCGAATCCCACCCCATCCGCCATACCGCTTTTCGGAATTCAGGTTAGATTTTCCGAGTTCACTCTCGGTTATGGCTCGGTTCTGATCCGATTGAGAACCATGAGCCCTGTCTCCGGCACCGCCGTCACATTGATCTCGTAGCGGCACGGGGAGAGCAGCATTGATGCATACCTGTCCGGATTCTTCCTGATTTCTTCGGGGAAGTAATCGTTCAAGGCAACTCCGATCCAGCGAAATCCGTCACGGCCAAGAATATCCATTCCCCGGTGCATTGCTGCTTCGACACCAAGAGTTTCAAGCACCTCTGACACGGCAAATTCCCGATGGGCGAAACTCGCAAGTTTCAGGCGAACATGCTCATCATCACCAATATAGGAAAAATGCCAGCCTGCATGCTCGAGAACCGCAAGGTTTGAATCGAGGCGGTTTTTCAACATCTTGATTTTCAAGGTGAGCCTGAAATCCCGCAATTTTTGTGGACTACTCCGTTTGAAAGCGTGTCCCCATGCCGCCACGGGCCAGACAAAGACAGGATCGGCACCGTCGCGCTGCATATAGTTCAGACGGAGATTGAAATGGGTGAGCTGCAGGCCGATCACATCCACGTCCCTGCGGGTCAGGACCTCTCTGATGGCAGATGCGCGCGGAATTTCATCGACATCTGAAATGATGACGAGATCATCGTCCGCGATATTTTTCAATCCGTAGGAGAGTGCGTTGCGCTGGGCGTTTTCCTTGCCCCATGCATCCAGGTTCGACGGAAACGAGCCGATCTCGATATGGGTGATGCGATCTGCCCAACGGGCGAACCGAGCCTTGTTCTCGTCGTAGTGCAGCGGCTTGGCGATACCGCTATGGGCTTCCGCCGCTTCAACCAGGACGAACCGGTCAACAACATCGTCAAGTTCGCGCAGGCGAAGCTCAAGTATGTCGAGCTCATTGTTGAACATGAAACAGTCGTAGACGGTCATTGGAATCCTCGTAGATGCCTGCAGGCTGCATCGCTGCTTAGCGGAACGGCATGCTGCTGCCAAGTATGGCTGTTCTTGAGATAAGAATTCATTCTGTGCAGTGTGCTATCCGGCGCCCAGCTGGAAGGCAATTTGCGCATAATCCCAATGGAGAACCTCTTATGCCCATCACCTGCAAACGGGATCTGTTCGATCTGCCGACTGGCCTGACTTATTTCAACACGGCCAGCCAGTCTCCTTGCCTCATGGCGAGTTTCTCTGCCGGTGAGCGGGGACTCATGCGCAAGCGGCAGCCATGGATAGCCGAGCGTGCGGCCTTGCCGGGGGAGATGGAGCGCTGCCGCGAATTGTATGGTGGTCTACTCGGCAGCACGGCGGACGATGTCGCGATTGTCTTTTCGACCAGTTACGGAATTGCCGCAGCCGCGGCCAATCTGACTTTGGCGCCTGGACAGGATGTTCTGGTGCTCGAAGCGCAATTCCCGTCGAATGTTTATGCGTGGCAGAGACTGGCGGAGCAGTCAGGCGGCGGCGTTCGGTACGTCCCGCGCGGTGCGGACTTTGACTGGACCGGTCCGGTTCTGGAAGCATTGGACGACGGTGTGGGTATCGTGGCGCTGCCCAACTGTCATTGGTGCGACGGGGCGCTTGTCGATCTGGAGCCGATTGCGGCGGAATGCGTGAGGCGCGGGATACCGCTGGTCGTCGATGCGACCCAATCGCTTGGCGTAAAACCGCTGAATCTTGAAACGGTTCCGGCGGATTTCGTCGTCGCCTCGGGCTACAAATGGCTGCTCTGCCCGGACATGATGGGCTTCATGTATCTGGCGCCGAAGCACCAGACGGGCATGCCTCTGGAACTGAACCACGCTTCGCGGATCGACGCGCCGTCTATGGAGACCGGCAGCGGCCTTGGCGGGCACCTGAAGCCGAATGCGCGGCGCTTCGACATGGGGGCGGCGGATAGCATGATCCACATGCCGATGTGCGTCTCGGCGCTGGAGCAGATCACTAAATGGACGCCGGAGGCGATCCACAGCTATCTGAGCGCGCTGGTCGACGGGATTGCGGAGCGGGCGGAGGAGCGTGGCTTCAAATGCCCGCCAAAAGCCCGCCGCATCGGGCATTTCATCGGGCTTTACCGGGATGAGCCATGGCCGAAAGGTCTCACAGCACGGCTGGCGGCGCGCGATGTTCACGTCGCCTTCCGGAACGGCGCGCTGCGGGTCAGCCCCTACCTCTTCAATGACGAGGCCGATGTGGACCGCCTGTTCGCGGCGCTGGACACAGAGTTGCGTTAGGACCGGCGGAAATCGACTTGCTGGCTCTTGCCGCCGATGCTGACCGTGCTCATCTGCGGCGGCGCTTCGGCAATCACCTGGCCCCGGCGAATGACGAACAGTCGGTTCGGCTTCAGACGAATGGCTTCCATCACGTCGCCCGCCTGCAGGATCACCAGATCCGCATTCGCCCCTTTCGCGATACCGTAGCCTTCCAGTCCCATCGCTTTCGCCGAGTTCTCCGTAACGGCGGCGAACATCGCCTTCATCTCGTCAACGCCGGTCATCTGGCCGACATGGACCGCCATGTGGGCAACCTCGAGCATGTCGTGGCTGCCGAGGCTGTACCAGGGATCCATCACGCAATCATGGCCAAGCGCGACATTGATCCCGGCCGCCGTCATTTCCTTCACCCGCGTCATGCCCCGGCGCTTCGGATAGCTGTCGTGCCGCCCTTGCAGGGTGATGTTAATCAGCGGATTCGGGATCGCATGCATCTGGCTTTCCACCATCAACGGCAGCAGCTTGGAGACATAGTAATTGTCCATCGAATGCATGGATGTCAGGTGCGAGCCAGCCACCCTACCCTCCAGCCCGAGCCGCTTGGTTTCCGCCGTCAGCGTCTCGATATGGCGCGACATGGGATCGTCTGTTTCGTCGCAATGCATGTCGACGCGCAGGCCGCGCTCAGCCGCTATCTCGCATAGGGCGCGGACTGAGCGGGCGCCGTCTTCCATGGTGCGCTCGAAATGTGGAATACCGCCGACAACATCGACGCCCTTGTCCAAGGCTCGCGCAAGGTTCTCCGCTGCACCGGGGGCGCGGAAATAGCCGTCCTGCGGAAAGGCGACGAGCTGGATATCAATATAGGGCTTAAGCTCCTCCCGGACCTCTATCAGCGCGTCCACATTGATCAGGCGAGGATCGGACGTGTCCACATGGCTGCGAATGGCCAGCGTGCCCTTGGCGATGGACCAGCGGGCGAGTTCCCGCACGCGCTGTTTGATCGCGTCACCAGTCAGGTGCGGTTTCAGCTCCCCCCAAAGCTGGATACCCTCCAGCAATGTGCCGGATTGGTTCAGGCGCGGCTCGCCGAGGCTTAGGGTTGAATCCAGATGGAAGTGAGGGTCGATGAAAGGCGGCGTCACAAGACAGCCGCCCGCATCGATCACCCTGCCCGCGTCACCTGTGATCGCCGGCCCCACTTCGACAATGCGGTCTCCTTGAATGGCGATGGATTGGCCGGTACGCCCATCGGGCAGCGTGGCATTCTTGATCAGGATATCGAGCATTGGATCAGGCTTTCATTAAACGCGGTCACCGCGCCGGAACGGCACCAGCAGTGCTTTGGGGTAGCTCGCCCGCCGGGACATCACCACCATTGCCGCAATGGAGAGCACATAAGGGGCCATGAGGAAGAATTGGTAGGGAATCTGCGCACCGGCAAGCTGCTGCGCGCGGACCTGCAGAGCGTCGAGCCCGGCAAACAGCAATGCGCCGAGCAGTGCCTTGCCTGGACGCCAGGAGGCGAAGATCACCAGCGCAACGCAAATCCAGCCCCGGCCGTTGATCATGCCGAAATAGAAGGCGTCGAAGGCGCTCATGGTGATGAAGGCGCCGCCGATTGCCATGAAGGCACTGCCGACCATCACGGCACCGGTCCGCACCGCCAGCACATCAATACCCTGGGATTCGACCGCAACCGGATTCTCACCTGCCATACGGACCGCGAGGCCGAGCGGGGTGCGCTCCAGCACATACCAGACGGCGGGAACGGAGAGCAGCGCGAGATAGGTGAGCGGCGTCTGGCTGAACAGCGCCTCTCCGATCACCGGGATGTCGGATAGGCCCGGAATGGCATAGGGCTGGAACGGAACGATCTTCGGCGGCGTGGTCGCGTCCGGCAGCAGCATGCGGAAGACATAATAGCTGAGCGAAGAGGCAAACAGGGTGATGCCGATGCCGGTCACATGTTGTGAGAGCCCGAGATAAACCGTGAAACTCGCGTGAAACAAGCCGAACAGCGCGCCTATAAAGGCCGCGAAGACAATCCCGCCCCAAAGGTCCCCGCCCTGGAAGACCCACATCCACCCGGCCATGGCACCCATTGTCATGATGCCTTCGATGCCGAGATTGAGCACTCCCGCACGCTCGCAGATCAGCTCGCCGAGGGTGCCGAGAATGAGAGGGCTGACGATCCGGATGGTGGCGGCCCAGAACCCGGCGGTGAGGAGGATTTCGAAAATGTCTCCGATCATCGCGTCAGCTCCAGCGGATGCGGTAGCGGGTGAGCATGACGCTGACCAGGATGGTCAGGACCGAGAGGCCTACCAGCACGTCAGCGATGTAGGTCGGAATATCGGTCGACCGGCTCATCGCGTCGGCACCGACATAGACGGCGGAAATGAAGAAAGCGGACAGGATGACACCGAGCGGATGCAATTGCGCCAGCATGGCGACGGCAATCCCCGCATATCCAAAACCCGGCGAGAGATCGAGCGTGAGATAACCTTTGAGACCGGCGACTTCACTGACCCCGGCGAGACCGGCAAGACCGCCAGATATCAACGCAGTACGGATCACAGTTGCATTGACGCCGATACCGGCGAAACCGGCGGCGGAGGCATTCAAGCCAACGGCGCGGATCTCGTATCCCCAGACGGTGAAACGCATCAGCGCCCAGGCAAGCAAGGCGGCCACGAGTGCGAAGATGAAGCCAAGATGCAGGCGCCCCTTGGCCAGCAATGGCGGCCAAATGCCTTCGTCAATAATGGGCGCGGCCTGAGGCCAGCCGAGTGACATCGGGTCTTTCCAAGGGCCCTCAAGCAGGTACCCGGCCAGCAGCAGGATGACAAAGTTCAGCAACAGCGTCGTCACCACCTCGTCGACCTTCATGTGGGTCTTCAGCAACACAGGTACGATCAGGATAGCGCCGCCGGCCATGGCGCCGACAAGCATCAGGAACGGGACCATAAGGACGGGCGGCAGGGAAATGAGGCCGGTGCCAAAGAAGGTCGCGGCCAGCGCACCGCAATAGAGCTGCCCTTCAGCGCCGATATTGTAGAACTTGGCCCGAAAGGCGACAGCGGCAGCCAGACCCGTGAAGATCAACGGCGTACTGCGCGTCAGCGTCTCGTTCAAGGCGAAGCTGGAGCCGAGAGATCCTTTCAGCAGGGCGAAGTAAGAGGCCAGAACAGGCTCTCCGGCCCAGATGATCAGCCCGGCGCCAAGCACGAGTGCGGCCAGCACGGCAAGGGGTGGGGCCAGCAACACGCGCCAGAGCGCCACTTCCTGTCTCGTCTCAATGCGCATGAGCGGACTCCGCTTCGTGCCCGGACATCAGCAGACCTACATCGCCGACCGTAAGGCCGGCCGTGTCCTGAGGCGGCGTCAACCTGCCGTGATACATCACGGCTATACGGTCGCTGAGTGCGAAGAGTTCGTCCAAGTCCTCCGAGATCAGCAGCACGCCGGCGCCATCGGCACGTGCCTGCAGCAGGCGGCTCTGGACATAGGCTATGGCCCCCTCGTCCAGACCGCGTACCGGCTGGTTGGCGAGGATGAATTCAGGTCCTCGCGACAAGACCCGCGCAAGGATGAGCTTTTGCATGTTACCGCCTGATAACAAGCGGGTTTCCGCCTCCGGACCTTCGCAGCGAATATCGAATTCCTCGATCAGGCGCTTGCTCCGTTCAAGCGCTCTACGCTTGTCGATGACGAAGCCGGCACGCGCAATTTCAGCTCCGCGCCGGTCTTCGCTGATCAGGTTCTCCCAGAGCGGCATCTCTCCAACCACGCCTGTTGCGTGCCGGTCCTCGGGAATCCGGCCGACACCGCGCCGGACAAGCTCCGTCGGATCGGCAACGCCCGGCGCGCCGAGGATCTCGACATCACCCGCGTCGGCAGTCGCAAGACCAGACAAGAGGTTCGCTAGGGTGCGCTGGCCATTTCCTGCCACACCGGCAAGCCCGATGATCTCGTGTGCCCGGATCTCCAGGCTGACATCTTTCAGACTCTGCGCCTCGCTGTCCGATTGGCAATCGACATGTGTCAGACGGAGAACCGCGTTGCCAGGCATCATCGAGGTCACTTTCGGCCGGTTCACCTCTTCCCCCACCATCATCCGCGCCAGACCTGCCCGGTCCGCCTCGGAAGTCGTCACCGTTCCGGCAACGGCTCCCCGGCGCAGCACGACCACCCGGTTCGTATGGTTCAGTATCTCGTTCAGCTTGTGAGAGATGAAAATGACCGCCAGCCCCTTGGCCGTCAGTTTCTTCAGGGTCTCGAACAAGCTGTCCGATTCCTGTGGCGTCAAAACCGCTGTCGGCTCGTCCAGAATGAGAATGCGGGCGTCGCGGTATAGAGCCTTCAGAATCTCCACCCGCTGTCTTTCTCCGACGGAGAGAGCACCGACCAGCTTGTCCGGATCGGCATGGAGGCCGTACTCGGCCGCCATGTCCGCTATCTTCGTCCGGGCAGCCTTGATATCCCGGCGCCAGGCAAAGAGCGGCTCGGTGCCGAGGGTAATGTTCTCCAGCACCGTCAGGTTCTCAGCGAGGGTGAAATGCTGATGCACCATACCGATACCCGCCTGGATAGCGGCGTCCGTCGAGCCGGGCGGCAACGGTGCGCCATCCACGAGGATCTCACCCTCCTCAGCCACGTAATGGCCGAACAGAATATTCATCAATGTGGTTTTCCCAGCGCCGTTCTCGCCTAGCAGAGCAAGGACCTCACCCTGATTGAGGTCGAGCGAGATCGCATCGTTCGCGACCAGCGGTCCGAAACGCTTGGTGATGCCCCTGAAGGATAACAGGGGCATCACTGAGACAGATTTATGGGTCACGTGCGTGACATCCCAACGGATCAGAACGTGGATTTAGGCTCGTTGTCGTTGATCTCGACCACGAAATCACCGGACATGATCTGCTTGGAAAGCTCGGCGACCTTGGCTTTCGCGTCCGCCGGGATCTTGTCCTCGAACTCATAATACGGGGCGAGGCTGGCGCCGCCCTTCTGCATCATGGTCCATTCCTTGTAGTCCTCGGCTTTGAAGCTGCCGGCCTTGACCTGCTCAATGGCGTAGTCGATCGCACTTTCCATATGCCAAAGGGCGGAAGTCACAACCACGTCCTTGCCATTCTCTTCCTTGTTCATGTCGTTGACATTGCCAAAGGCAAGAATGCCTTTTTCGCGAGCGGCATCAACCACGCCGGCGCGTTCGGCATAAAGGATATCGACGCCGGATTCGATCTGGGCGAAGGCGGCTTCCTTGGCTTTCGGCGGATCGTACCAGGAACCGATGAAGGTCACCTTGAACTCGATCGAAGGATCGACGGACCTGGCGCCTGCCATGAATGCGTGGAACAGCCGGTTTACCTCGCCAATCGGATAGCCGCCGACCATGCCGATCTTTTTCGACTTGGTCATGCTGCCGGCGATGATGCCCATCAGGTAGCACGGCTCGTGGATATAGTTATCGAAAACGGAGAAATTGCTGCCGTGCGGCTTGAAGGGGTCGCCCATGACGAAGGCAACATTCGGATATTCGTCAGCCACCTTGCGGGCTTCGCGGCTGATGCCGAAGGCCTCGCCAACGATCAGCTGAACGCCGCTCTCGGCATATTCGCGCAGCACGCGGATATAATCCGTGTTGGAGACTTTCTCGGAATAGGAATACTCGATCTTGCCAGCGGCTTTTGCGGCCTCAAGGGCCTGATGCAAACGCGCATCCCATTTTTGCTGGATCGGCTGGGTATAGATGCCCGCGACCTTGATCTTGCCGGCCGCGTTGGCGAGCCCCGCCGGCAGCATGGATACGGCGCTGAGAGCGGCTAGCGTTGCCAGAACCTGGCGGCGCGAAAGAATTGTCATATCAGTCCCCCGAGAATCGAAACGTCTAATGTTCCGGACTCTCTCCGGATACATTCGATCATTTTCTGTTTTGCCAAATCCTCCCGTCTCATCCGTGGCATTCTTCTGCCCCCTGTTTCAGGAGGCCGCCCACCCTCGGGCTGCGATGCCATCGTATGTGACGGTTCAATTTCAGCATTTGGTTTCGGATTGTCAATCGAACCCGGAAGGGGGACAGGCAAACACCTGATTACCGTTATCCGGCCTCAGGATAAAACCGGAGGGGCATTTTCGTTACCGGGTGCATCATTTTCCTGCTCCGGAGCGACCACAGGGATCAGCAGGCTGAAAGTGGTACCCTCACCCGGTGTGCTCTCGACAGTCAGGCTGCCGCCGAGCACGTTGGCGGCAGCGTTGTAGGATATGTGGAGCCCAAGCCCCGTCCCGCCCTGACCGAACTTGGTTGTGTAAAACGGGTTAAAGATTTTTTCCGAGACGTCCTGCTCCATACCGATCCCGTCATCGCGAACCGAGATTCCAAGCATTCCACCGTCAGCCTCTGCAACGGAAATATAGATGTTGCCGGGTTTGTCCGGGAAAGCATGTTTTGCGGCATTGTCTACGAGGTTGGTGAGGATTTGCCCAAGTTCGCCCGGGTAGCTATCGATCTCGAGCTCATCGGAAATTTCCTCAATTGTGACCTGAATATCTTTTCCAATGGACGGCTGCAATGTCAGAACCGTAGCTGACACCAGCTCATGCAGGCGGAATTTCCGCCGGTATGATGTCGTTCTGTCGACAGCTACCTGCTTGAAGTTTGCGACCAGGTCACAGGCGCGCTCGACATTCAGGGACGCCATCGAGGTTGTTTTCCTAACACTATCCAGGAACGCCATAAGGTCTGACTTGCGCAGCCCCTTTTGCAGCAAGGCATTGAAACTCTCGATCTCGTGACTCTGGGCGGACAAGCTCAGTTTGCTGTTTCCCAGAGGCGTGTTCAATTCATGTGCTATGCCCGCGACCAGACGCCCGAGAGCAGCCAGTTTCTCAACCTCTACCAGTTCGTTCTGTGTCTTCTGCAAATTGTTCAGTGCTTCGGAAAGGTCCGCGTTAGTCGAGGCCAGATCCTGCGTGCGCCTTTGAACCCTCTCCTCAAGCTCCTCATTCATTTCCTTGAGAGCCTGCTCCCGGCTGACGAGCGCGTCGGCCATGGCTTCAAGATCTCCGGAGAGCTGGTTGAATTCCTTGATTGTTCCAGTCGGCCAGGTCTTTGGCCGGCGTCCCGATGCGACCAAACGGGCACGCTCGATAACGGACTTCACGGTGCGTGACATCGTTTGCGCCCAAAGCGGAGCCAGAAGTGCGCCGATGAGCGATGTTGAGATAAAGCCCGTGACGATGATGGCAACGAGTTCCCGGGTCGCGGAATTATCCATGCCACGTGGAATTCGGCTAACGAACAACCATCCAAGCGAGTTGGAAAAATCAGCCCACGTATAATAACTCCGGCCATCGTAGGAGAGCGTCTCCGGCATGGGCGTCCCGTTCAAACCAGCCTGAACAACAGGCAGATGCAGAAGGTTGTGGCGTCCCGAACGTGCAATTCGGGTATCTGCAACAACCTCTCCCAGCCGATCGACGATCCAGAGATCAAGTTGCCGGTCGCTACGCGAAAACTGACTTATGGAGACAATCTGAGCGAGAGGAACTTCCCCAATGATCGTTTTATTACTTCCTTCCAGAGGGACAGCTACGCCGACGGTCACTATTCCCGATATGGAGGATAGCTGCGTGTCACTCCAGGCCTGCTTCTTCGTATCGGCAACCGTTCGAAAAAGCCGATTGCCGGACATATCTATTCCGACAATTTCCTCAATATATTCAGTGCTGTAATTCTTGACGCTGGCATCGACCAACAAGCCCTGATCGTCGACCAGATAGATGGCGTCGAAGCCATCGCCTCGGGCCGTTTGCAGCAGAAAGTAGATTTCCTGTTCGGGAACATTATCGACGGCAGCGGCCAGAACCTTGAGGCGGTGTTCAAGGGAACGGAGGTACTCCTCTACACGCGCAGCCATCTCCGCCGCCGACTCTTTGGCTATCAGCCTGTTTTCATCGGCGATCTGCGGCAACCGTATGGCAAGCGTGATCGATCCGACGATAACGAGAGCAACCAAAGGCGTGAAGACGAATAGCAGAGAGAGCGCAACACGCAGGGAGAGAACCCTTTGGGCCTTCATTTCCGGATGAATTTCCCTTTTTGCACGGTAACGAAAACAAGCTGTCTGGCGCTGTCGCCATAATCGTCAAACGTCACTTTCTGTTGCAGTCCCTGGATTGTGCCGAGCGCATCCATTGACGATTTGATGGTCTGACTGTCATCCATGTCCTGGAGTGCGGAAAACAGGACAGTCGCACCATCATAAGCCGCGATGCTTGAAAAACCCGGGTCGGAACGGAAACGCGCTTTGTAAGCATCCCGGAATGCAACGTAATGTGCCGTCTCATCGTACCGGTCATAGGTCTGAAGCAGGAGCAGCCCTTCAATTGCGGCACCGCCAAGAGTGAGAAGGCTTTCCGAAGCAGCCCATTCCGCGGCCATGAGCTCTATTTCGCTGTTCTGCTTTCTTACCTGCTGGGTGAGTTGCGCAGCATCTACACCATTGGCGATAAAGATTATTGCGTCGGGATTCGAAGCCAACAGGGTCGTCGCCGCGCGCGAAAACTCTCCACCGATCGTGCTGTCGAACTGGAACGAGGCAACGAGCGTGCCTCCGAGCTCGGTAAATGCTCTTTCGAACTCATCTGTCCAGCTTTGGGAAAACAGCGCATTTCTTCCGTCAAGCGCCGCAGCGATTTTCCGGTGTCCTACATCGATGCTGTATCGCGCGTAAGCTTCGGCATACTGGCGGGTTGATGAGCCAATACGGTAGAAATGATCGTCATTGCCGACGAAAGACAGGGAAGAAACCGTCGGTGTAATCGAGACTGTCTGAGCCTCGTTGATCACTGGAACCATGCCGCCGGCGACAACGCTGAGATTGGGGCCGATAATCGCGTCTACACCCTCAGCAACCAAGGAGCGCGCAGCTTCCGCACCACCTTCCGACGTACCATGATCGTCGCGTACGAGAAGCTGGATCTGACGCCCGTTAATCCCACCGGCTTCGTTTTTCTCGTCGACGGCCATCTGGACGGCATTTCGTGACGCGATGCCGATATCGGATGCCCTTCCTTCCAGGCCACCGATAAATCCAAGACGAATGACTTCGGGCTCGCCACAGGCTGCGAGTTGCAGCAAGAGCATCATTACCCCAGAAAGCGTTGCAAATTGGCGCATGAGCTGTCTCTCCAGTGATCGATACACTGGACGTTTTCATAGTTAGAATAAAATTTAGTAAATGTTTCGACACGGCGGCAGACCGATGTCGCGCTCTGGCATTCGGCGGAGCTACGGACTCTGAAAAACCGGCAAACTAGGATATCAAATGCGGTCTGTTCTGTAGGAGGGTTCCATGACCGATCTTGAAGTCTATTTGTCCGGCGAAATTCACACGGACTGGCGCGCGGAAATCGAAGAGGCCGTAAAAGCTGCTGGATTGCCGATTGTTTTCACGGCGCCAGTGACCGTTCACGAAAACAGCGACGATTGCGGTGTTTCCATCCTCGGTGCCGAAGAGAAGCCGTTCTGGGCCGATCACAAAGGCGCCAAGGTCAATGCCATCCGCACCCGCACCCTGATTGAGCGTGCCGATATCGTCGTCGTCCGGTTCGGCGACAAATACAAGCAGTGGAATGCTGCCTTCGATGCGGGATACGCTTCCGCTCTCGGAAAGCCGCTCATCATCCAACACGACCCAGCACTGACGCACCCGTTGAAAGAAGTCGATGGCGCCGCGCTGGCCGTTGCGGAAACACCGGCACAGGTGGCTGCAGTATTGCGTTATGTGGTGACCGGAGAACTTTAAGGTCGAGCGCATAAACCGATGAAGCATATAGGAATTGTTGGCTGCTCGGCCGAAGGCGCGGCGCTCTGCTACCGGACTATCTGTTCTGAAGGAGCGGCACTGCTCGGCGCGCACGAGCATCCCGACATTACGATGCACACGCCACCACTCTCGAAATATGTCAGCTGCCTCGAAGCGGGAGATTTAAGCGGCGTCGGAGAGTTGATGCTTGATTCCGCCCGAAGACTGGAGCGCGCCGGGGCGGATTTCTTGATTTGCCCGGATAATACCATTCATCAGGCATTCGACTATGTGGCGGAGCGATCCCCGCTTCCATGGCTGCATATTGCAGAAGAATCCGCGGCTCTCGCCCGGGAGCATGGATTCCAAAAAGTCGGTTTGCTTGGTACCAGATGGTTGGTCGAGAGTGATGTCTATCCGGACAAATTCGACGCGCTTGGCATCGGCTGGGCCCGGCCTGAGCCGGAAGAGGTTGCCGAAATTTCACGGATCATCATGGAAGAACTCGTTCCAGGCCGTTTCCGCACTGACTCGATATCGTATTTTCAGGCGCTGATCGAACGCATGAAAGAGCGCGGCGCGGATTCGGTTCTTCTCGGCTGCACCGAGATTCCGCTCATTATCAGCGACGAAAACAGTGCTCTACCGACATTGGACTCGACGCGGACACTCGCCCGCGCGGCTCTTCGGGCGGCGGCCAGCTGATATCAGCCTGCACCAGAAACAAAACGCGCCGCTTGAAAGCGGCGCGTTCGGCAGTGTTTCGGATGTAGGGGGAATTATCCGAAGGTAATGTATTCGGCCCAGATCTGGTCCAGCTGTCGCAGCGTGGCCGTCGCATTTTCCATGCCGCGCAGAAGTTCGCCGCGGCCATTGGTGAATTCCATGTGACGCTCTTCCAGTTCCCGGAGCCGGGAGACGATGTCCCTGCCTTTGGGGGACAACCTCAGGCGCACCGAACGGCGATCGTGCGCCGCACGTTCCTGCTCCAGATATCCGTACTCGGACAGTTTCTTGACGTTGTAGGAAACGGTCGAGGCCTGATAGCCCTTGCGATGAATGAGATCCCGGACGGGAATGTCCTCGTCCCCGATACCGACAAGCATCAAAGCCTGTGAAGGATTGATATTGTTGATACCCATGGATTCGAGTTCAACGCGAACCACATCGAGATACCGGCGATGCAGCCGGTCGAGCATCGATGTGAGTTCCAGATAGCCCGACCGTACGGTTTCGGCGGATGCGCCGATGCCGATATCAGCCGTATCGATCTTCAGAGCAGAGCGTCGAAGTGTTTGTACGGTCATGGTTTGTCTCCGCATTGCATGAGCAGTTGCTTTCGAACTGATGCCATTCCATCAAAATGGTTTCTATTTGTAAAGCTTAATCCGTAAATGACGTTACGAATGACTGTCACCCCAAGGTATGATGCTGTTTTATCCCGCTAATGCGCTGATTTCCTTCTAAAAATTAAAAAGAATTTCATAGAAAAAACCGGACCGACCCAAAGCCACCTCCGGTCCTTTGATGATTTTGATGCGCTCGCGCCGGACAATTTATGCCAATAACCATTCAGAAGGGCGATTGACCAGCGCCGACGCTCAGAGATTATAAGAACAAGATTCCAGTGCAAGGCAGAGCAAGGGCGTCGGTTTCTATGCGGAATCCGCCTCGTGCACTTCAGATTAGAAATGGAAACGGGAATGACTGATTTGGAGCGACACGGCGCAGGTTACGTGGACAGTTATTATGGCCGGACTCTGAAAGCGCCCGTCTCACGCCCGCCCCTCGCACATGATCTTGACTGCGATGTCTGTGTCGTTGGCGGCGGCATGGCAGGCCTCGCCACGGCCCTGGGGCTTGCGGAGCGGGGAAAGAAGGTTGTCGTCCTTGAGGCTCAACGGGTCGGTTGGGGTGCATCAGGCCGCAATGGCGGTTTTGTCAGCGCCGGGTACAGCCTTGGATCGGACGGTATTGAAGCTGTCGTGGGTCGCGAGGATGCAGATGCGATTATGCGGCTCAGCCTCCACGCCCTCGCCCTGATCCGCTCACGGCTTGATCAATACGGCATCGATGCCGGGCCGATGCAGGACGGCATTGTGAAGGCGTCCTGGCACAGGAATGCCGATGGCCTGAAAGCCAGTGCTGAGAAGATGAACAAGCGGTTCGATCTTGGACTGGAATTCAAAAGCCGCGAGGAAATGAAGGAACTCTACCGGACAGAGCGGTACAACGAGGGCCTTCTGGACCCGACGGCGTTTCAGTTTCACTCCCTGAACTTCACCAACGGTATCGCAGATGCTTGCACCAGTCTTGGAGCAACAGTCTATGAGAACAGTGCCGTAACTCACATGGACCTCAGCACTGACAAAAAACGGATAAACACCGCGACCGGCAGTGTGACTGCCAACCAGGTGGTCATCTGCTGTTCTGGATATATCCGCAACCTGCATCCGAAGCTGTCACGGGCAACTTTGCCGGTCGGAACCTATGTGGTCCTCACAGAGCCACTCGGCGACCGGCTGCAAGATGCCATCAGAGCGCCCTATGCGACGTCGGATAGCCGCCTCGCGGGCGATTATTACCGTGCCCTGCCCGATACAAGATTGCTATGGGGCGGACGTGTCAGCTCCAATCTGTCGCCGCGTAATCTGGGGCAGAAGATGATTGGCGATATCCTGAAGATCTATCCCCAACTCGAAGGCATTCGGGCCGAAGTCGCCTGGCCCGGGACCATGGGCTATTCGGTGCACAAGATGCCCCAGATCGGACAGCTGCAACCGGGTGTCTGGTACAATCAAGGATATGGCGGGCACGGCATGTGCGCCACCACGGCCGGTGGAGAGGTCGTGGCAAAGGCCATCGCTGAGGATGACGATACCTATAAGCTGTTCGCACCCTTCGGCCTCGATTTTGCCGGTGGCCCACTCGGCCCATTGATTGCCCAGTGCGCTTACTGGGGTTTTCAGATACAGGACCGGTGGCAGGCCTGGCGTTCTCACTAAGATCTACGCGCGTAAGCACGGCCCGTCGCGACGAGGCCAAGGGTGCAGATGCGCCTAGGCCATCTGCTCCTTCACTTTCAGGAACCTGATTTTCGGCCAGTTCTCCGCCGTGTGCTGCAGGTGCCAGCCATTGCGGGCCATGAAGACCGGCATGTTGTCATGGTCGTCGGCCAGATCGCCCTGGTTCGCCTCGATGAACTTCTTAAGCTCCGCCGGGTCTTCGGCTTCCAGCCAGCGCGCCGTATACAGGCCCGCGGTCTCGAAACTCACCGGCACGTCGTACTCGGTGCGAATCCGGTCCGCCAGCACTTCGAATTGCAGCGCGCCGACCACGCCGACGATCCAGCTGCCGCCGATCCGGGTCTTGAAGGCCTTCGCAGCCCCCTCTTCCGCCAGCTGAACCACCGCCTTCTCGAGATGCTTCGCCCGCAGAGGGTCGGTCGGTCGAACCCGTTGCAACAGTTCCGGCGCGAAGCTCGGAATGCCGTTGAACTGGAGATCTTCACCCTCGGTCAGCGCATCGCCAATCCGCAGGTTGCCGTGGTTCGGGATGCCGATGATGTCGCCCGGCCAGGCTTCGTCTGCAATTTCACGGTCCTGGGCCAGAAACATCACCGGGTTGTGGATGTTCATCAGCTTGCCGCTGCGCACATGCTTCAGCTTGGCGCCGCGCTTGAAATGGCCGGAGCAGATCCGGGCGAAGGCAATGCGGTCCCTATGCTTCGGGTCCATGTTTGCCTGGATCTTGAAGATGAAAGCCGAGACTTTCTTCTCCGACGGCGTCACTTCACGCGTTTTCGTCGCCTGCGGACGCGGCGGCGGAGCGTAGCGCGCAACGCCGCCAAGCAGCTCCCGCACCCCGAAATTGTTCACCGCACTGCCGAAATAGACCGGCGTCATGGTGCCACCAAGGAAAGCTTCCGGATCGAAGTCCGGGCACAATCCGCGCGCCATCTCGACTTCCTCTCGGAGCTGCTTTGCGACCGAAGCCGGCAAAAGCTCGTCAAGTTTCGGATCATCCAGCCCGTTGCAGGTCAGGCCCTGGTCCGGTGCATCGTGACTGCCGCGATCCATCAGGATCAGTTTATCGTTCAGCAGGTCGTAACAGCCCTTGAAGGCTTTCCCCATGCCGATCGGCCAGCTCGCAGGTGTCACGTCGAGAGCCAGTTTCTGCTCGATCTCGTCCAGCAGCTCGAAACTGTCCCGTGCCTCGCGGTCCATCTTGTTGACGAAGGTGATGATCGGCACATCGCGCAGGCGGCAGACCTCGAACAGCTTCAAGGTCTGTTCCTCGATACCTTTCGCGCCGTCGATCACCATGATGGCGCTGTCGACGGCCGTCAGGGTCCGATAGGTGTCTTCGGAGAAGTCTTCGTGGCCCGGCGTATCGAGCAAGTTGAACGTGTTGTCCCCGTAATCGAAGGTCATGACCGACGAGGCGACGGAGATGCCGCGCTCACGCTCGACCTTCATCCAGTCGGAATGGGCGCGCCGCTGCTGCCCGCGCGCCTTAACGGCACCGGCCATCTGGATCGCGCCCCCGAACAGGAGCAGCTTCTCGGTCAAAGTGGTCTTACCGGCATCCGGGTGCGCGATGATCGCGAAAGTGCGCCGGCGCCCCACAGCGTCGTCAAGGGAACTCATCTAATCGTCCTTATTGGGGAACGCCGTCGTATATAAAGACTTTGTCCGGTCAGTCCAATAGCGGATCCTAACGGGCGGCCATGCGGAAACGGGAGGCCCTTCAAAGTGCAGCCGGGGAAACTCAATCTCATCACCGATGTTCCGGGGCTCCGCGTGGGCAACGCTCATGACGAGCAGTTGCGGAGCGGCGTTACCGTTCTGGTGCCGGATGGCACCATGGTTGCCTCGGTTGATTCGCGCGGCGGCGGCACCGGATCGCGCGAATTCGATCTTTTACGTCCAGAAGCGACAGTTCAGGACGTGAACGCTATCGTACTCAGCGGCGGGTCCGCTTTCGGGCTCGATGCTGCGGGTGGCGTCATGGCGGGACTGCGCGAAAAGGGTATCGGATATCGGGCAGGCGCATCGGTTGTGCCCATTGTCCCGGCTGCAATCCTTTTCGATCTCAACAATGGCGGCGACAAGGATTGGGGTACTGACTCCCCCTACCCTGTGCTCGGCCGGGAGGCTCTGGCAGCAGCCTCGGATGGTTTCGGGCTCGGCAATGCAGGCGCCGGGTTTGGCGCAAATGCCGGCGGGTATAAAGGCGGTCTCGGCAGTGCCTCCGTTCTGGTTAGCGACGACGGTCCGACAGTCGGTGCGTTGGTCGCCGTAAACGCGGTCGGTGCCGTTACTTATCCCGTCTCCGGCGCATTCTTCGCATGGGATTCCGAAGCGGGTGCTGAGTTCGGCGGTGTCCTGCCGGTTTCCGAGGACAGAGGCAGTGCCGTTGACATGCCTAAGCTCGCGGGCCCAAGAGAGAACACCACGATCGGCATCGTCGCGACTGACGCTGCGCTGACCAAATCCCAGTGCAGGCAATTCGCCATCATGGCGCACCAGGGACTGACCCGTGCCATCCGGCCTGCGAATACGCCATTCGACGGAGACGTGGTCTTCGGCGTTTCTACCGGTATCCGGCCACTCGCTGATCCGGCGCGCGATCTCGCGATGCTTGGCGCACATGCTGCGGATTGTCTTGCCCGCGCTGTTGCGCGCGGCGTCTTTGAGGCCGACAGTCAGGGGCTATCCATCAGTTATCGGGAAAAAATGGGGGTTCAGTGTCGGACAAACTGACGACTTCCAGTCATACGATCACCATCCGCACGTTGTTGCTGCGGGATATCGGCGGGCTTTTCCTGATCGCTCTTGGAGCGGTGCTGGCGGTAACGCTCTATTTCGGGAATCAGGGCGGTCTCATTGTCATCAGGGAAAATGCCAACGCCACCATCAAGTCGATCAAGCAGACATTGTCGCTACATATCAGGCCGGCTTTGAAGGCCGCCGAACTTGTCGGCCAGTACACCATGCCCAACGGCGCACCGATGAGTGCCACAGCTCAAGGCATGGCGCGGACCGCAATGCAGCTTCAGCCGCATATCCGGGCACTGGCGTTCTTGCGGAATGATGGATCGATGGAATGGATTGCTCCCGATGGACGGATGGGCTCCCGTCAGATCACCGCCGGATCGATCGAAGAGCAAGCCGTCAAGGAAGCCCGCCAGATCGGAGAGCCCTATCTCGCATCTGCCATTTATGCGGAAAATGCCGGACTGACCCTGATCAGCGCGCGCAGCCCTATTTATGATAGGAACCATACTTATCTCGGGGTGGCAGCCGCAGCGATTTCACCCCTGGATATTTCCATATTCCTACGGGATGCCGACATCGCAGGTGGCTCTGTCTTTGTGCTGGACGAAAAGGATCGTCTGCTCGCCCACCCCATTCTGACGGATCCGAGCATGCAGGCGCTGATGTCTGCGGAAAAACCGCTGCTCAGTGCAACGGAACTCGGCGATCCGGTACTTGCCGCCCTCATGGATCCGGAACGACGCGATGTGGGGACGGTAGATGAATCAAACGGTACGCAATTCTGGACCACCACAGTCGCCGGTACAGAATATGTAGCTCTCTCGCAGAAGGTCTCCGTTGCCCATGGTAAACTCTACACGGTTGGAATGTATGTAGACCTGTCGACGACCAGCTACAGCGACATGCTCCGTTATCTGACCTATGGCGCCATAGCGGGGCTGATTGTGATGGGGTTGGCAATGCTGCGACTAAGGCAACTTGCCGAGCGCATCCGGCAGCCGGTTGCCGAGCTTGCATCCGCATCGAACGCTGTCGCAAAGCTCGATCTGGAAGCGATTCCTGAAATTCGCGGCAATCCGGTCCGCGAATTCAATGATGCGGCGGATGCTTTCAACGCGATGATTTCCGGCCTGGCACAATTCCGGGTCTATGTGCCGCGCTCACTTGTGATGGAGATTCTCCGTGAACGCGGCAGCCAGGGCGTGCCATCCGTGGAACGGGAGGTGACGGTGCTGTTTTCCGACATCGTCGGTTTCACCGGAATATCGCAGCAATATCCGCCCGATGAACTGGTCGAGATGCTCAATGCCCATTTCACGTTGATGAACGAAGCAATCGAAGCGGAAGGCGGCAACATCGACAAGTATTCTGGCGACAGCGTGATGGCTTTCTGGGGCGCTCCGGCGATACGCGAGGACCACGCAGCAGCCTGTTTGCGGTCAGCCAGCCGGATAGCCAAACTACTTCGCGAGGATAACCGGCGACGCGTAGAGCAAGGCGGGGACCCGATCCATATCCGCATCGGAATAGCGACAGGCACCGCCATCGTCGGCAATATCGGAGCACCGGACAGGATCAACTACACTATAATCGGCGATTCGGTGAATGTTGCCAACCGGATAGAGCAATTGGGCAAGCAAGTCGAACCGGATGCGGACATCTGTATTCTCGTTGCTGCGGAGACAGCTACGGCGGCGGGGAACCCCACGAACATTACCGATGTCGGCCTTTTCGAGCTGCGCGGACGGACCGGCGCCGTTCAGGTCTTCCAGCTGAACCTTGACGACACCGATCTCGGCCAGCGCCTCTAGAGAGCACACTTGCTATCTATGTTCGTGTCACCCGTGTGAGTTCAGCTAAGCTTCCCTTGCGGACGGAACGAAAGCGCCGTCAGGGAGGAAGCAAAAAATGAAAATCAAATCAGTCGACGTCATTCCCCTGCAGATTCCATTCGAGGATGGAAGCGCCGGGACCGGCCTGATGCCGACCAAATGGACCCACCTCGATATCGTGCTTGTCCGGATAGAAACGGAAGACGGTATTGTCGGATGGGGTGACGGCTTCGCCTATTCCTGCCGCAGGGCAACAGCGGCGGCAATCGAGGACATGGTCGCTCCCCTGCTCGTCGGCCGGGAGGTAGACGATGTCGCCGCGCTGAATTCTGAATTGCAGCAGCGCCTGCATCTGCATGGCCGCTATGGCATCACCATGTTCGCCATATCCGCCGTTGATATCGCGCTCTGGGATATCGAGGCGAAGCAGGAAAGGGCGTCGCTTGCCAGACTGCTGGCAGTGCGGCCGAGAAACTCGTTGCCCGCATATGCCAGCCTTATGCGATATACGGACCCGGATCTTGTCCGATCCTTCGCGGCCAAGGTCGTCGGCGAAGGATACAAGACCGTCAAACTGCACGAGATTTCACTCGATGCCATCAAGGCCGGCCGTCAGGGTGCGGGCTTGGAGACCAAGCTTGCAACGGACGTGAACTGCAACTGGTCGATGGAACAGACGCACGAAATCATGCCGCATATGCGGCGTCTGGATCTTTACTGGGTCGAGGAGCCGGTGTTTCCGCCGGACGATGAGGAAACTCTGGGAATGCTGCAGGCCGAGTATGGCGTGGCCATCGCCAGTGGCGAGAATGCCTGCACTTCGGTCGAGTTCGCCCGCACAGCGCCGCACATCAAGTATCTGCAACCGAGCGTGACAAAGGTTGGCGGCGTCAGCGAGTTCCTGAGGGTCTGCGACGTCGCAGAGGAATACGGTGCCGCGGTGATGCCCCATGCGCCCTACTTCGGTCCCGGTTACTGGGCAACGATCCAGCTTATGGCCGCGCGCGAGATCTGCGAGCAGTTCGAGCATCTCTATATCGAGCCCGAAGGCTATCTGGATCCGGAAATTCCCCTGCCCTCTGGCGGCATGGTTCAGGTACCAGACCGCCCGGGTATCGGCTTTGAGCCCGATCCGGACATGATCGAGAGATTCAAAATCTGAACAGCGTCCTGTAATGGACTGCGATCAAAGATCTTTCGCCTGATCCCGCAACACGAATTTCTGAATCTTGCCGGTGGATGTTTTGGGCAGGTCGCCAAAGATGATGGTGCGCGGTGCCTTGAAAGAGGCCATTTGCTCACGGCACCAGGCCGTAACCTCTTCCACGCCGACCTCTCCGGCACCGGGGGCGAGAGTGACGAAGGCACAAGGCGTTTCGCCCCATTTCTCGTCGGGCTTGGCGACTACGGCGGCTTCCATGATTTTCGGATGCTTGTAGAGGACTTCTTCAACCTCAAGAGACGAGATGTTCTCGCCCCCTGAAATGATGATGTCCTTTGACCGGTCCTTGACCTCGGCATAGCCATCCGGGTGCAGAACCGCGAGATCGCCGGTCCGGAACCAGCCATCGCCCAACGCTTCCGCCGTTGCTTTCGGGTTCTTGAGGTACCCCTTCATCACCGTATTGCCGCGCAGGCAGAGCTCACCGATGGTCTCTCCATCCGCCGGCACAGCCTCGCCGGTATCGGGGTTGCTTACCCGCATGCCTTCCAGCGTCGGGTACCAGACGCCCTGCCGGGACATGCGCTGGGCCTTTGCGTCCAGATCCAGCTCGTCCCATTCGGGAGGCCAGGCACAGATCGTCGAGGGGCCGTAGGTCTCGGTCAGGCCGTAGAGATGGGTGACCGAAAAGCCCATCGTCTCCATCGATGAAATGACCGCACTCGGCGGCGCCGCACCGCCGGTGGCGATGTTCACGCGCTGGGAAAACGCTTTCTTCTGCTCCGCCGGAGCGTGAATCAGCATGGTCAGCACAATTGGCGCAGCGCACATATGACTGACGGCATGCTCCGCTATCTGCTCGAAGATCAATGCCGGGTCGACCTTGCGCAGGCAGACATGCGTGCCGCCGACCGCCGTCACCCCCCAGGTATATGTCCAGCCGTTGCAGTGGAACATCGGCAGCGTCCAGAGATAATTACAGCCGGAGGTCAGCCCGAAAGCGATGGCGTTGCCCATCGCGTTCAGATAGGCGCCGCGATGGTGATAGACGACGCCTTTCGGGTTCCCGGTGGTGCCGGACGTGTAATTGAGCGACATGGATTGCCACTCATCCGAGGGCCGCGGCCAGTCCGGCGCAGGCTCCCCTTCGGTGAGTAGCTCTTCGTATTCCTTCTCGCCCAGCGGCTTGCCGCCTTCAGCCAAGGCATCGTCGATCCAGATCACCGGCGGCGGATTATCGATCTGCGCCAGTGCCTCTTCCATCACCGGCGCGAACTCCTTGTCCACCAGCACCAGCTTTGACTCGGCGTGACCGAGGATAAAAGAGATGGTCGCAGCATCGAGACGGGTATTGATGGCATTCAGGACTGCTCCGGCCATGGGAATACCATAGTGCGATTCGAGCATGGCCGGTGTGTTGGGCGCCAGAACGGAAACGGCATCGCCGTGGCCAATGCCGCGCTTGCGCAATGCATCGGCCAAGCGTCTGCTCCGGTTCAGGAAATCACCGTACGTTCGGCGCAGATCGCCGTGAATAATGGCCACTTTTTCGGGAAATGTTGCACCCGCGCGCTCCAGAAAATCGGATGGCGTCAGAGCCGCATAGTTTGCCCGATTTCTCTCAAGTCCCGTTTCAAAGATCGACATGACCGCCCGCAAATGTTTCCCTGTCCCCGTTAAGAGACATGGTTTCTTCGTTTCGATAAACCGTCAAGCACGGGGAAATGGTGTTGCTCGCCGACACCACGAGACCGAGACAGAACGGGCCTTGGAGCCGGACTATGACCCAGATCGATATTTTCTCCGACGTAATTTGCCCATGGTGTTTCATCGGCAAACGACGTCTTGAACGGGCATTGAAGGCTCGTCCTCTGCCGAACCTGACAATTCAGTGGCGGGCGTTCCAGTTGAATCCGGAAATGCCGGCGGAAGGCATGGACCGGCAGGCCTATCTCGAGAACAAATTCGGCGGCCCGGATCGGGCAACGCAGATCTATGACAACATCAAGCGCATGGGCGACGGAGAGGGAATCGATTTCCGCTTTGACCTGATCCAGCGCACACCGAATACGGTCCTGGCACATCGCACGATCAATCTTGCGACCGTCATGGGCACGTCGGACGCGTTGATGGAGCGGATGTTCGTCGCCTACTTCACCAAAGGCGTCGATATCGGCGAGATCGACAATCTTGTTGAACTGGCCGAACAGTCTGGCATGAAGCCGGACGATACCCGCGAATGGCTCGAAAGCACCGGCGGCACCAGTGAAGTGATGGCCGAAACCCGGTTCGCCTACGAAAACGGTATCAACGGTGTGCCCTGCTTCATCTTCAACCGGCAATATGCGGTTTCCGGCGCACAGGAACCGGAAGCCTTCTTCCCGTTATTTGATATGGACAGCTCGGACAATACCGTGGTGGCCAATCAGGCCTAACTGCCGAAGACCTTCTTCAGCAAATCCGTCGAGCGGGCCACGGGATCTGTTCTGATCGCCTTTTCCTCTATTGCGAGGTAATGGAAGAGCCCTTCCAGCGCCTTGCCGACCACGTGCGTCGACAATTCAGCCTTGGCATCCGGGACGAAAGGTATCTTCGCATACTGCCCGACGAAGGCGTCGTAGCTCCGCACCACACCGACTTCCGACATCGAACGTTCGACAACGGGGGTAAAGCGCGCGGTCAGTGTCTCGCTGGTCCGTTGCTGGAACCAGCGTGTGGCGGAATCGTCCGGCCCCTCATAGATGGCTTTCACATCCTCAAGGCTCATCGATGAAATGGCGTCGCTGAAAATCGCTCCCGCTTCCGGCGCGGCGGCCTCAGCCGCCCGGTTCATTTTCAATTCCAGATCTTCAGCAAGGGAGCCGAAGCCGGCCTTGTCCAGGAATTTGCCCGCCGTCTGCAAACTTTCCGGAAGCGGAATATGGATGGCGCTGTCGCCAAAATAACCGTTCGCTGCGCTTAACTGGGAGACGATCTTCTCTGTACCGACGCTGAGCGCCTCCTTCAGCCCGGCAAAGATGGTCTCGTTATCCAGGCCTATCGACCCTGATCCGGCCTGGCTACTGCCGCCCAAGGAGTTCAAAAGCCCCTTTGCAGTCCCGAATAAATCCGTTTGGGCCTTCACCGTGCTCGCGGCGATCGAGGCTGTTACGAGAACGGAGGCACCAAGGAGGCTGCGGCGGGAATACAGGCGCTTAATCGCTGGCATATCGTCTCTTTGCGGTTAACGAGCCGGTGTCGTGTCGGCTCAAGCTCATGATATCGTCTGGCTCAGGCGATTGTAATCGTCGGGTACTACAAAACCATTAAGTGGATTCGATGATGCTCCAACTCCGACCAAATTGCGAACTTTGCGACCGAGATCTGCCGCCGCAATCCGGGGATGCGCGGATCTGCTCCTATGAATGTACCTACTGCGTCGAATGTGTTGAAACCGCGCTTTTCAATGTATGCCCGACCTGTGGCGGCGGTTTCGTGCCGCGCCCGATCCGGCCATTGAAGGCGTGGAGGCCGGACAGGATGCTTGGCCTTGAGAATCATCCTGCATCCGAGAAGCGGATTCACTCCACATACACCCGCGCTGAAATCGACGCCCACGTTGCCCGGATCAGGGATATATCCCCGGAAGATCGCTGAGTGAGACCGGCCTAGAGCCCCGTTCGGAAACGTTTCCGCCATAGTACGGCATTGGCCTCCTTGCGGCGCTCAACCTGCGCCTGAGCCTCTTCGAGAGAAGCCTTACTGTCTACCGCACCGAGGCTCCCCCATTGGTGCAGCCGTTCAGTATACCATGCCGTGACGCCACCAGGCGGCGTCACGGAAAATCTTGGAAATACAGGCTCTTCCCCAGACTTACTCAACCATTTCCCAGGTAGCGCCGGATCGATTGCAAGGGCTCGGGCCAGCCCGACCATGTCAACGGCACCGGACGACACCGCCTCTTCCGCATCCATCCGTTTCTTGAAGCCGCCCGCCGTCATCAGCGGCTTGCCGGTGCGTTCCCGTGCCAAGCGGGCGAAGTCGAGAAAATACGGCCCGGCCTTGGTTCCGTCACTCGCAGCAGCCGCTCCCGGAAAATAGGCACCGCCGCTGATATCGATCAGGTCAATATCGGTCTCGTCCAACATCGTGACAAGGCCGAGCGCCTCCGCCTCCTCGATACCGCCGGCGAGCTGATCAGTTGCATTGATCTTGACGGCCATAGGGAAGTCAGGACCGACAGCAGTGCGCACCGCGGCAATGATCTCAAGCAATAACACCGCGCGCTTCTCGGGAGTGCCACCCCAGCGATCGGTTCTGCGATTGAAAAGCGGGGACAGGAACTGGTTGAGCAAAAACCCGTGTGCCGCATGAATTTCGACCCCGGTAAAACCGACCGACCGGGCGTTCAGCGCCGCTTGTGCATAGGCGGCAGGAAGCGCCTCGACCTCGTCAGACGTCATTTCAACAGCATGAATGCCGGACACGTCGATCGCCGACGGCGCTTTCGCCGGACCGGAAACCGACACCGCCAGGGCGCCGGCGTGACCGAGTTGTGCCCAGAAATGAGCCCCGTTTGCGGTCGCCGCGTCGGACAGGCCTCGAAACCGTTCTGCTTCACCCAGGGGTTCAAGAACAAGGTTCCCATAATTCTCCGGCGCCCACGGTCCTATCTGGACTTCGCCGACCAAAGACATCCCTGCGCCGCCATCGGCCCAAAGTGCATACAGCCTCTGCTGGGAATCTGTCGGAGAGCCTTGACCGTCGCCGAGATCGTCAGACATGGCGGCCTTGGCGATGCGATTCTTCAGAACAGCGCCGCAGGGAAGATGCAGCGGTTTATCAAGCATCCGGGCGCCCCTCCGTTTCTATGACGATAAAGGTTAACGCACCATCCAGTCAGACGTTAGCGATCTCTTGGAAGCGCTTACCCTCACGCCCCTTGCGAGGCAATCGAGACCAGTTCCTGCATCAGCCCGGTCAAGCCGCGTACCCGCACATCCTTCTGCTCCCAAGCCCGGCGATAGACCAACTTATGGTCCGGCCGGAGCTGGACGCTACCGGCCTGCTTCGCGATGAAGCCGACCAGCCCGCGCGGATTGGAGAAGTCGTTGTTCCGGAAAGTAATAACAGCGCCTTTCGGCCCCGCATCCACCCGCTCGACCCCGGCCAGCTTGCAGAGCTGCTTGATGGCAATGATCTTCAGCAGGTTCTCGACCTCCGGCGGCAGGGTTCCAAATCGGTCCGCTAATTCGGCGGCGAAGCTGTCGATCTCCGCCTCGTTCACCAGATTGGCTATGCGCCGGTAGAGGCTGAGCCGAACGGTCAGGTCCTGCACATAGTTTTCGGGGATGAGGACGGGGGTGCCGAGGGAGATCTGCGGCGTCCACTGCTCCTCCGGCTCCATGCTTTCGAAGCCTCCTTCCCGCGCCGCCTGCACAGCTTCCTGCAGCAAGTGCTGGTAAAGCTCGATACCGACTTCCTTCACCTGGCCCGACTGTTCCTCGCCCAGCAGGTTACCGGCGCCACGGATATCCATGTCGTGGCTGGCAAGACTGAACCCGGCGCCGAGACTGTCGAGGGTCTGCATCACTTCGAGCCGACGCTTGGCGTCCGCCGTCAGGATCTTGGTCGGGTGCGTGGTCAGATAGGCATAGGCCCGGGTCTTGGAACGTCCAACACGGCCACGCAGCTGATAGAGCTGGGCCAGACCAAACATGTCCGAACGATGAATGATGATGGTATTCGCGTTCGGAATATCGAGACCGGACTCAACGATGTTGGTGCTGAGCAGGATGTCGTAGGCGCCGTCGCAGAACTTGGTCATGACATCTTCAAGCTCAGTCGGGCTCATCCGGCCATGTGCCGTGGCGATACGGACTTCCGGCACCAACTGGGTCAGCCGGTCATGCATGCGCGGCAGATCGTCGAGGCGCGGGCAAACATAGAAGGTCTGACCGCCGCGATAATGCTCCCGCATGATGGCTTCACGGATGACCAGCCCGTCATAGGGCATGACAAAGGTGCGCACCGCCAGCCGGTCAACCGGCGGCGTTGTGATCAGACTCATCTGCCGGACCCCGCTCAGCGCCATCTGCAGCGTCCGCGGGATTGGCGTTGCGGTCAGGGTCAGGACGTGGATCGCCGAACGCAATTCCTTCAGGCGTTCTTTCTGGGCAACGCCGAAATGCTGCTCCTCGTCCACGATGACCATGCCGAGATTGGAGAAGCTGATGCTTTTCGCCAGCACGGCGTGGGTGCCGACGACGATGCTGCAATCACCGCTTGCCAGCTCTTCCTTGACCGCCGTCTGTTCCTTGGCCGGCACCATGCGGGAGAGTTGGCGCACTTTGACCGGCAGGCCCTTGAAGCGTTCCTTGAACTGGGCGAAATGCTGACGCGCCAGCAGCGTCGTCGGCACCACCACGGCAACCTGATAGCCCTGCATGGCAACAACAAGGGCGGCACGCAACGCCACCTCGGTCTTGCCGAATCCGACATCGCCGCAGACCAGCCGATCCATCGGCCGGCCTTTGTTCAGATCGTCCAGCGTCTCTTCGATGGCGCGGAGCTGATCGTCTGTCTCGGTATAGGGGAACTTGGCGCAGAATTCGTCATAGACGCCGGTCGGCGTTGCAATCGGCTCGGCCTCACGAACCTCACGCTCCGCGGCGAGCCTAATCAGCTGCTCTGCCATGTCGCGCAGGCGTTTCTTGACCCTTGCCTTGCGTGCCTGCCAAGCGGCGCCGCCCAGTTTATCCAGTTGTGCACCGGATTCCTGTGAGCCGTAGCGGGACAACACCTCGATGCTCTCGACCGGCACGAACAACTTGTCTCCGCCGAGATAGAGCAACCGCAGGCAATCATGTGGCGCACCGCCGATCTCCAGGGTTTCCAGCCCGTCATACTGGCCGATCCCGTGCTCAACGTGGACCACGTAATCGCCTTCATGCAGGGCTGAGACTTCCTGCAGAAACTCCTCGCCCCGGCGCCCGCGCCGGATCGACGGGCGGGCCAGCCGCTCACCGAGAATATCCTGCTCGGCAATGCACAGCAGATCGTCGCTGGCAAACCCCTGCTCCAGGGGAAGCACAACGGCTCCGGCAGTGCCTTTCGGCAGCTTCTGCGCCTCTTTCCAGGTGCTGACCGGCTCCAGCCGTTCCAACCCATGCTCATGCAGCAGGGAAACCAGCCTGTCCCGCGAGCCGGAGGTGTATCCGGCAACCAGCACCCGGCGGCTTTCCGGCTCACCCAGAATGCGGTCGCGCACGGCGGCATAGAGATCCGTATCCGGCCGGGCCCTCGCCTCTGCGAAACCGACACCGCCATGTCCGCCGCAATCCAGAACCGTAGCCCCGTCGGCACCGCTTTCCGGCAGGTCGAACGGCGTGAAACGGGCGCTCGGCAGGTTTTCTTCGAGACTCAGCCAGTCGCGTTCATTGAGATAGAGGCTGTCAGGCGGCAATGGCCGGTAGACGCTCCCGCCGTCCGGTGTACCCCGGTCATAGAGGCTCTTGCGGGCCTCATAATATTCCTGGATGAGATCGAAACGCGCACTCATGGCCGCGTCCGCCTGATGATCGAATGTCACCGGCGCCGCGCCCGTGTAGTCGATCAGGGTCTCCAGATCCTCATGAAACAGCGGTAGCCAGTGCTCCATGCCAACATGTCGGCGGCCTTCGCTGATCGCCTCATAAAGCGGGTCCTTGGAAATCTCCCCGCCGAAATGGGTGCGATAGCCTGAACGGAAGCGCTTGATTCCCTCTTCATCGAGCCGGAACTCTCCGACCGGGAAAATCTCGAAGGCATCCAGCTTGCCAGTCGTGCGCTGGCTGACCGGGTCGAAAGCGCGGATCGTTTCCAGCTCATCGCCGAAGAAATCAAGCCGAAGCGGTTCTTCCGCGCCGGGCGGGAAGACATCGAGGATTCCGCCACGCACGGCATACTCCCCGGCCTCCCGGACCGTCGCCGCACGGGTGTAGCCGTTTGCCTCGAAAAACCGGGAGATATCCTCGACCGGTTTACTGTCACCGGGCTTCAGGGCGAGCCCCACATCGGTGAAAAAGCTGCGCGGCGGAAGACGCTGCAACAGCGCGTTCACCGTTGTCAGCATTACGGCACCGCCGGAAAGGCCCGTTGAGGCAAGCCGGGCAAGTGTCTCAACCCGTTGGCTTATCAGGTCGCCATGCGGGGAGACGCGGTCATAAGGCAGACAATCCCAGGCGGGCAGGCTCAGTACCGTCTGTTCCGGCGCGAAAAAGCCAAGCGACTGGCGGAGAACGGCCAGGCGCGAGTCGTCCCGCGCCACATGCAGAACACCACCATGGGCCGCGGCAATCTCGAGCAGGACACGCGCGTCGTGGCCTTCTGGTACGGATGAAAAAGCGGCAGATCCCGCCTTCGAAAGGGCAGATTTGTTGTAAATCAAAAGACTATTCAACGAGTTTGAAGTTGCGGATCATGTCGAGGATGGGCGTTTCATACTCCTCCGGCGCTTCTTCCTGGCCGGTAATCCACTTGTAGAGCCGCGGATCGGGAATTTCGAGAAGGGTTTCATACGTATCGAGCCCTTCTTCATCAAGATCCGCAATATGGGTCCGGGCAAAGGCGCCGAGCAGCAGGTCGGTTTCCTTGGTGCCGGTATAGGCGCTGCGATAGATCAGCTTCTTACGCCTATCATCGAGACCGGTCATACGGCGCACTCCTTGTTTGTCAACGCGTTGCGCTAGGATATAAATCGAAGTCCTGGCATGTCAGCCCCCGGGAAAACGGCCAGCGGCGACGAGCCGCGCCCTTAATAGCATCGGCGAGAAAATTGCGACCGGAAATTCTCTATTCCCTTTTTGCCGATACGACCCGCCTTCCCGGCGTCGGTCCGCGTATCGCTAAATTGCTGGAGACGCTGGCCGGAAAAGCGGTCGTGGATCTGCTTTGGCACCTGCCGAGTGGAATCATAGACCGCCGCTTCAATCCGCGCATTGCCGAGGCGCCGGACGATGTGATTGCCACCCTGCACGTCACCGTGGTCGAGCACCGGCCGGGACGCAGCCGCAAACAGCCCTATCGAGTGCTCGCGGAGGATGAGAGCGGCCAGCTCGATATCGTCTTCTTCAATGCGAAAGCTGACTATGTGGCGCAGATGCTGCCCATCGGCAGCCGTCGCGTGGTCAGCGGCAAGGTCGAGCATTTTAACGGCCGCCTGCAGATGACCCATCCGGATCACATGGTTGCGGAAGAGGATGCCGACTCGATCATGCAAGTGGAGCCGACCTATCCACTGACCGGGGGCCTAACCCAGAAGACATTGAGAAAGGCCATAACGGCAGGACTTGCAGGCGTGCCGGAATTGCCGGAATGGGGAAACAAGCCGTTCCTCGCGGTCCAGCAGTTCCCCGCTTGGCGCGAAGCCTTGCTGGCAGCGCACGCGCCCGGCTCGCTGGAGGATATCGATCCGCAGGCTCAGCCAAGGCGCCGTCTCGCATATGATGAGTTGCTGGCGAACCAGCTCGCGCTGGCTTTGGTCAGGGCCCATCAGAAGCGCCAGAAAGGACGCGCCGTCGAGGGGGATGGAACGCTGCGCCGCCAGGCCGAGGCCGCCCTTCCCTTCAAACTCACAGGCGCGCAGGCGACGGCGCTGACGGATATCTACAGGGATATGGCATCCCCTGAGCGTATGCTGCGTATGATTCAGGGCGATGTCGGTAGCGGCAAGACGGTCGTCGCGCTGCTGGCTATGCTGAATGCGGTGGAATGTGGCAGGCAGGCTGCCCTGATGGCCCCGACGGAAATCCTCGCGCGGCAGCATTATGCCTCAATGAAGCCGCTCGCGGAGGCGGCGGGCCTGCGGATAGCCGTTCTGACCGGACGGGACAAAGGCAAGGCCCGGGAGCAACTCCTCGCCGAGATTGCCGAGGGCGCGGTCCATCTTGCCGTCGGTACCCACGCGCTTTTCCAGGAAAGCGTGGCATTCAAGGATCTGGCCCTCGCGGTGATCGACGAGCAGCACCGGTTCGGGGTCCATCAGCGGATGAGCCTCGGTGAAAAGGGGCATGCCGTTGATACGCTGGTGATGACGGCGACGCCGATCCCGCGGACGCTGACCATGACGGCTTATGGAGATCTCGACGTCTCGCGGCTTACGGAGAAACCGCCGGGACGCCAGCCAATCGACACCCGGACGATCCCGATCGGACGGCTTTCCGAGGTTGCCGAGGCCGTTGGACGCAAGGCTGCCTCCGGAGCAAAGGCCTATTGGGTCTGCCCGCTGGTCGAGGAATCCGAGAAAATCGACGTTGCGGCCGCCGAAGAGCGATTCCAGCACCTGGATCGGCTCTATCCCGGGCGCGTCGGTCTCGTCCACGGCAAGATGAAAGCGGCTGACAAGGACGCCGTGATGGACAGTTTCAAGAACGGTCCGCTGGACATTCTGGTCGCGACAACGGTGATCGAGGTCGGTGTCGACGTTCCTGATGCAACGGTTATCGTGATCGAACACGCCGAGCGGTTCGGACTGGCCCAGCTGCACCAATTGCGCGGCCGGGTCGGACGGGGCAGCGCGGCGTCTACCTGCCTGCTGCTGTTCGGCTCACCTATTTCAGAAACCGGAAGGGCCCGGCTCGCCGTGATGCGCGAGACAGAAGACGGATTCCGTATTGCGGAGGAAGATCTGAAACTGCGTGGAGCCGGGGAAATACTCGGAACCAAGCAGAGTGGTCTGCCGACTTTCCGTCTCGCGGATCTTGCCGTGCACAACGATCTGCTGACCGTTGCGCGCGATGATGCCCGGCTGGTGCTGACCAACGATCCCGATCTCAAGGGCGAGCGTGGAGAGGCCCTGCGCGTGCTGCTCTATCTGTTCGAACGGGATGCGGCGATCCGCTACCTACGTGGCGGTTAGTTCTTGGGGGTGCAGATCGCTTCTGCTTCGATCTCAACAAGCCAGTCCGGGTCGACGAAACAGGGGACTTCCATAACGGTAGTCGCCGGGCGAATGTCCGAGAAGACCTCCCCGTGCGCCCGGGCCGCCTCTTTCCAGGTTTTTGCGTCCGTCACCAGAATGCGTGTCCGGATGACGTCCTCGATCGAACCACCGGCATCCTCAATGGCTTTACGGACGATTTCGAGGCAGCGCACGGTCTGCCGGTAAACATCCCCAACTCCATCAGTCTTTCCGTCGGCACCAATCGGCGCCGTTCCGGCGACAGAGATGAAATCACCAACCCGGACGGCGCGGCTGAAACCGATAATCGGCTCGAGATAAGACCCCGAAGAAACAAGTCTACGTTGCATTTTTTATCCATATTTTCAGGTGGTCAGAGGCGCTTGTTACTCTGCCTTCTCGACATGAATAACGGGCTTTTCCCGCTCGGACGATGGCCGGCGGTCAGGCGGTGTGACGATCCCGGCGGAAATCACCATCTTGATTCCCTCTTCGACGGTCATCGTCAGGCGATATACATCCCGGTTCGGCAGAAACAGCAGGAAACCGGATGTCGGGTTCGGCGTCGTCGGCAGGAAGACATTGACCATCGTATCGTCGGTCACGTTCTGCACTTCGCCAACCGTGCCGCCGGTGATAAAGCCGACGGCCCATATGCCGCGCCGTGGATATTCGATCAGAACCACTTCCCGGAAAGCGCTCGACTGCTGCGCCATAACGGTTTCCATGATCTGTTTAATGGCGCTGTAGACATTGCGAACCACTGGCATGCGGGCCAGTAAATGCTCGCTAAACCGGATCATCCAGCGCCCCAGAATACCGGCCGTCAGCCAGCCGATCAGGGTCAGGGAAACCAGCATGACGATAAGGCCGATGCCGGGAACGGAGAACGGCAGGAAGTTCTCCGGATTATATTTCTGCGGGATCAGCGGCATCACCTGATTATCGATGAAATCGACGATAACCCAGGTCAGATAAAGCGTGATTCCAATAGGCGCCGTCACCAGGATTCCGGCAAACATATAGGCACGCATACGGCCGAAAAATGTTGGCCGGACGACGCCCGAATTCTTCTCTTTGGTCATTTGGAATGCCGCCTGATGCTCAATGCCCCAACCAGAACATATAGGGACAGAATGCTGCGACGCAAACGGTCACTCACTGCCAAGAAAATCTTTGAGTTCTTCCACGAGTCGGCCGGGCACTTCTTCGGGGATATAGTGCCCTGATGGAACCGCGCTCCCGGTCACAGCTTCGGTCGTATAGCGCTGCCAGACGGCCAATGGCTCGTAGAACCGGCCGATGATCCCTTTTTCGCCCCAGAGGGCGTGGATCGGAATGTCGAGTAATTGCTCCCTATCGGCGCGATCATGCTCCAGATCGATGGTAGCAGCGGCGCGGTAATCCTCGCAGGTGGCATGGATAGTCTCTTTCATGGCGAAGCAGCGTTTGTATTCAGCCATGGCTTCCGGCGTTATCGCAGTTCCATCGGCCAGAAACTTCAACTTCTTTTCCAGGTAGAAAGCCGGGTCCTGTCCTATCATCCGCTCCGGATAGTCGGCAGGCTGGATCAGGAAGAACCAGTGATAGTAGGCCGCGGCAAAGGCCATGTCGGTCGTCTCGTACATATCCAGTGTCGGACAGATATCGAGTGTGCAGAGCCGGGTCACACGATCCCGGTGATCCCGGGCCAGCCGATGGCCGACGCGTGCACCGCGATCATGCCCGACAACAGAAAACTCCTCGATTCCGAGCGTGGACATGACTTCTGCCTGATCCAGCGCCATTTCCCGTTTGGAATATGGAGTATGCGTAGGGTCAGTCGCCGGTTTTCCGCTGTCTCCGTAACCACGCAGGTCCGATGCCACGACGGTGAACTTCTCAGCCAGAATTGGCGCAACCTTGTGCCAAATCACATGCGTCTGGGGGTATCCATGCAGTAGCAGCAGGCCCGGCCCACGGCCGCCGACCACCAGATTGATCTCTGTTCCGGAAGTCGCGATGCGCTTCCGCTCAAATCCCTCAAACATTCTGTTCCGCTTCCGTTTCCGCCCGTGGCACTCTCAGTCTTCAATTTATGGAGATGACCATGCAGGTCCCGGCGGCGCGCGGCAATAATGACATTCCGGCTTTCGGTTCCCCTGTTCGGGCAGCCTTTGCGCTGGAACGCGATTACGCGCATTTGAACCATGGCTCGTACGGCGCCACGCCGGTTTCCGTGCTCGCCGACCAACGGGTCTGGCAGGATCGTCTGGAACGTGAGCCGAGCCGGTTCATGGATAGGGAGTTCCGGCCTGGTCTGCGTGCGGCTGCTGCTGCCCTCGCCCCGCGTATCGGAGCCGATGCTGACGGTATCGCGATGGTCGAGAATGCGACCGGCGCGGTGAATGCCGTGCTTCGAGGGCTCGACCTCGCTCCAGGCTCCAACATTCTGGTGACGGACCAGACCTATCCCGCAGTGCGCAATACGGCCGATTATGTCGCGTCCCGCTGCGGCGCCAAGGTGCGGGCACTCTCCCTGCCTTTCCCCGCTTCGGACACGGACGACATTCTGCAGCGGTTCAAAGCCGCGCTTAATCCAGCCCCTGCCCTTGTCATTCTCGATCATGTGACCTCGCCGACAGCGCTTGTCCTGCCCGTGGCAGAGATGGCAAAGGCCGCGCGGGAAGCCGGTGCGCTCGTCCTGATCGACGGTGCGCATGCGCCCGGCATGCTCGCGCTCGACATCTCCTCGCTCGACTGCGACTGGTACACGGGGAATTGCCATAAATGGATGTTCGCCGCGAAAGGATGTGCCTTTCTGTGGACCGCGCCGGAGCACAGGGCGAGCACGCACCCCCTGGTGATCTCTCACGGCTATTCAGACGGCTACATAGACGAGTTCGACTGGGTTGGGACCCGAGATGCCTCGGCGCAACTCTCCCTGCCTGCCGCACTCTCGTTCATGGATGCTTACGGGACGGATAATATCCGGCGGCACAATACGGAACTCGCCAATCGGGCGGCTAACCTGCTGGCTGCCGCATGGAACACTGAGCGCGGCTCAGGACAGGCGCTGACAGGATCGATGGCGACGATACGCCTCCCGGATGGTCTTGGAGACAGTCAACAGGATGCGGACGCTTTGCGGGCGGATCTGGTCGATCACGACAGAATTCAGGTCCCGATCCGCTACATGGCCGGCAATCTCTGGTGCCGAATCTCAGCGCAGATCTACAATGATGTCACGGAGTATGAGAAATTGGCCCAAGCGATAAAGCGAAAATCAGAGGGCAAAACCTAGTTCAGCTTGCTGCGGAACTTCTTCTCGAGATAGGCGAGGATTTCGCTCTTACGGGCGCCGTTATCCTCGCGAGCCAGCTTGAAGAGCCGGGATGCTTCATTATCTCGCGGCGGTTCGGGCTGTGGCTGTTGCCCCATCTGTAATAGAGCGGCTTGTCTGGCCTGTTCCAGGACCCGGGGATCGATCTTCTTGCGGATCTCCCGCATCATCAGAAGCAGCTTCTTACGTTCATCCATGATGGATCTCCCTGTTGGCAAGGACGCCCCGACTGATTTGCCGGTGTTGGCCCAAACCGAACCGTAAGAAACATACCAGAAAGAGGTTGTCGGTTCTTTAGTGATCGTATGGCTTGATCGTAAATGCGGCTGCCAGGGCATTGCCTGCAATCTTGGTGACGACCGCTTCCGCAGAACCTTTCATCTTGTGATTGCCTTTAGAGACATCGATATCGAAGCGGAAGCGCTGGCTTTTGACCAGGATATCCTTGTCGTAAGGTTCAATGATGAACCCCTTCAAATTGTAGTCCTTCACGACGAACGTGAAACTGTCGATCTTCACGATTCCACAGGCCTCAAGCTTGCCCTTGGCCTTGACGCTTTTGATGCCTTGCGCCTTGGTCGGCCTGACCGGCTTCTTGTTCTTGGCCTTGACGCTGAGGAAGTCAAAAAACCCCAAACTCTCGTCCTTCTCGTTCAGAACGCCGCGACGGCGCTTTCCGGTATAGTGATAGTACTAATATACGCTATCTGATGCTGCGACAAAGCTAAGCAAGTTAGATTTTGATCAAATTTGTGGCTTTGCAAGTACAATTAACGGTGATTCCCTGGCGGAAAGGCCGGAAATTCAAGTCTAATGGCTTGCGGTTTGGTTAACGGAAATAGAACGCATTTTATTTAATAATCTAACCATTCTTGTTTTATGCGAATCAAGCGCCTGCACTTCGCCTGGTCTGGCGGGGTAATCCAGATTTGACCTTCTCCAGAGGTCTCCCGGCGCACTAGAGCGATCTAAAGGCATTTGAAAAACACATCGGATTACTCATTCTATCGAATGAGATCGATGCGGTGCCTGAAACGCAACGTACAGAAACGACGCGGCGGGGCATTTTATAAGTTCGGAGGAATGGTGAGCGCGACAGGATTCGAACCTGTGACCGTCTGATTAAAAGTCAGATGCTCTACCAGCTGAGCTACGCGCCCCCCGAAAGGAAGCCGGAACCTATGCAAACAGCGGGCTCCGGTCAACCTCTTCCGGTAATTATTTTTGTTCCGGTTATTGGAACTTGTCCTGAACCCGCGCGACCACGCGCTCAGGAACAAACTGGTCAATGGCACCGCCCATATTTGCGATCTCCTTGACCAGACGCGAGGATATGAACTGGTTGCGGTCGGATGCCATCAGGAACACCGTTTCGACGTCCGCATTAAGACGCGCATTCATGCCGACCATCTGGAATTCGTACTCGAAATCCGAGACGGCACGCAGTCCGCGAATGATTGTCGCGGCGCCATTCTCCTCGACGAAATGCATCAGCAGGTTGCCGAAAGATACGACGACAATCTCTCCGTGAACTCCGTCCCCTTTATGGGCCGTGTTCAGTTTGTTGATTTCGTCCTGTACCATCTCAACCCGTTCGTCGAGGCTGAACAGCGGGCCTTTACCCGCATTGCGGGCGACGGCGACGATCAGTTTGTCGACCAATTTGCTGCCGCGCCGAATGATGTCCAGGTGCCCGTTCGTAATCGGGTCGAACGTTCCCGGATAGACCCCAACCCTCATGTTCCCAAGTCCCCCGTTAGCTCTCGGCGGTATCTCCGTTTCCGCCTTCGTCTGTGTTTTCTTCTTCGCCTTCCACGTCGTCTCCGTTTTCATCGCCGGCCAGGCCCACGGATACGACTTTCTCGCCTTCATCGACGCGGAAGATCCAGACACCCTGGGTTCTCCGCCCAGTGATGCTGATTTCGCCAACCGCACAGCGAATCACCTGTCCGCCGTCGGTCACAAGCATGATTTGATCGTTATCGGCCACCGGGAACGCGGCGACGACACCACCGCTGCGCTTGGTGAGCTCCATATTGGCGATGCCCTGCCCGCCTCGGTTGGTGATCCGGTATTCATGGGCCGAGGTCCGCTTGCCGAGACCGCTTTCAGTGAGCGTAAGAATGAATTCCTCTTCCGCACCAAGTTGTGCGAATCGCTCCGGCGTCAGGGAACCGGTCGCTGGCGAATCGGTCTCCTCGTCGCCCTCGCCCGTCGCCCGCCGCAACTGGCCGGCAAGCTTCAGATAAACATCGCGCTCAAGCTCGTCGGAGTCCGGAATGTCCTGATAATCGACATGGTGCAGGATCGACATCGAGACGACCTCGTCACCAGCTCCCAGCCGGATACCGCGCACACCGAGCGAATCGCGGCCGCGGAACAACCGGACATCGGTTGCCCGGAAGCGAATCGCCTTGCCGTCCCGCGTGGTGAGGAAGACATCGTCTGCCTCCATGCAGGGCTGCACATTAATCAAGCGGTCGTTCTCATCCAGGCGCATGGCAATTTTGCCGTTGCGCTTGATATTGGTGAAATCGGACAGAGAATTCCGGCGCACAGTACCGGCTGAGGTCGCGAACATGATGTGCATGTCCGCCCATTCTTCCTCTTCCGCCGGCATCGGCATAATGGTCTGGATCCACTCGCCCTGCTCAAGCGGCAGCAGGTTGACCAGCGCCTTGCCGCGGGACTGCGGCGTGCCGATCGGCAAGCGGTAGGTCTTCATCTGATAGACCATGCCGCGCGACGTGAAGAACAGAATTGGCGTGTGGGTGTTGGCAACGAACAGGCGGCTGACGAAATCCTCGTCCCGCGTGGCCATGCCGGAGCGGCCCTTGCCGCCACGCTTCTGGGCCCGGTAGGTCGAAAGCGGTACGCGCTTGATGTAGCCGTTATGGCTGACCGTAACGACCATGTCCTCGCGTTGGATCAGGTCTTCCATGTCGTGCTCGAACTCGGCATCGACAAGTTCCGTCCGGCGCGGCGTGGCGTAGGCTTCCTTGGCCGCGACCAGTTCGGCACGCAGCACTTCCATCATCCGTGGACGCGACTGCAGGATTTCCAGATACTCAGCGATCTTGGACGCGAGCTCCTTGGTCTCCTCGATCAGTTTGTCGCGTTCCATCCCGGTCAGGCGCTGCAGGCGCAATTCCAGAATGGCCCGGACCTGGGCGTCGGAGAGACGGTATTTTCCGTCCACAACCCTGTGCCCCGGATCGTCGATGATGCCGATGAATTCCTCGACATCTTCCGCGGGCCAATCCCGGCCCATCAGTTTTTCACGGGCGTCGGCCGCATCGCGGGAACCCCGGATGACCCGAATCACCTCGTCGATATTGTTCACTGCAACCAGCAGGCCGGCCAAAACGTGCGCACGGTCCCGCGCCTTGCGCAGCAGGAAGCGGGTCCGCCGGGTGATGACAACCTCGCGGAAAGCGATGAAGGCGACGATCACGTCGCGCAGGTTCATCTGTTCCGGCTTGCCGCCATTCAGCGCCAGCATGTTGACGCCGAAGCTGGTCTGCAGCGGGGTGAAGCGGTAAAGCTGGCTCAGCACCACATCCGGTACTGCATCGCGCTTGAGTTCGACAACGACGCGCACGCCGTCACGGTCACTCTCGTCCCGCAACTCGGCAATGCCTTCGATGGTTTTCTCACGCACAAGTTCTGCGATGCGCTCCATCAGGCGGGATTTGTTCACCTGATAGGGAATCTCGCTGACGACGATCGCGTGGCGATCCTTGCGGATTTCCTGAATATCCGCCTTGGACCGCATCATCACCGAGCCACGCCCGGTGTGGTAAGCGTCACGGATGCCGTTCTTGCCGAGAATCATAGCGCCGGTCGGAAAATCCGGCCCTGGCACGATTTCGATCAGCTCTTCGATGGTGATACCCGGATTGTCCACATAGGCGCAGCAGGCGTCGATCACCTCACCCAGGTTATGCGGCGGGATGTTCGTGGCCATGCCGACGGCGATACCGCCGGCGCCGTTCACCAGTAGGTTCGGATATTCGGCAGGCAGGACACTGGGTTCGGTCGTCGTCTCGTCGTAGTTGGCAACGTAGTCGACCGTATCCTTGTCGATGTCCCGGAGCAGGCCTTCGGCGGATTTCGCGAGGCGTGCTTCTGTATATCGCATAGCCGCAGCCGGATCGCCGTCCATCGAGCCAAAGTTACCCTGGCCGTCGACCAGAGGCAGGCGCATGGAGAATTCCTGCGCCATTCGGACCATCGCGTCGTAGATCGCGCTGTCGCCGTGCGGGTGATACTGCCCCATGACGGCACCGACGATGTTCGCCGATTTACGGTAGGGCTTGGACCAGTCGTATCCGCCCTCCTTCATGGCATAGAGAATCCGGCGGTGAACCGGCTTCAGGCCGTCACGTACATCGGGGAGCGCCCGGGACACGATCACGCTCATTGCGTAATCGAGATAGGAGCGCTTCATTTCGTCTTCGATTGAGACAGGCGAAATGTCGAATGAAGAGGATTCGGATGAGGTCAATTCAAGCGATTTCCGGTTGGTTGCGTCCCTGTCAACGGCGGTGGCAGCCTATATTCGTCGGCCCTCCGCCAGGACCTTCAGAAGTCCCTGAATTTATAACAGAACGGTAACGAAGGAACAATCTTTACGGTGAATTTTTCGAGCCAGATTGTCCATTATTTACAGATACTTGCGCGCCGATATTGAATAACTTAGCGGAAGACGTGGCATCCCTTCAGGTAAACGGTACAAACCACCCTCGCATGGCTCCATGAAAGCCAGCGCTTTCCAGGCCACCGTATCGAACTCATGCAGGTACTCGATCTGCAGGCCGGCATCGATCAGGGCTGTGACAACTTCGCCGACCGGGTGGGTCCATTCGTAACTGCGCTTGGTCCGGAGAACCGCATCTTCATCCGCATAGGAATCCGTTCCGTCGAATGAGATGGGGTCGGGCTTGTGGAAGTAATCGTAAATCGGCGCGTGCGGGACCGGCGCGTAATCGTCGAAGCTAAGCGTTACGGGATGCTGGTCCAGAAAATAGAAACGGCCGCCGGGTTTCACGAAGTGTGCAACAACCCGCGCCCATGCCTCAATGTCCGGCAGCCAGCAAATCGTGCCCCAGGAAACGTAGACCAGATCATATGTGCCCTGGACCAACTCCGGTGCGTCATAGACGTTGCCTTCGATAAAGGCAGCATCAATGCCCGCCCGCTCCGCCAACTCCCGCGCCTGCTTGATTGCGACGGGCGAGAAATCCAGACCGGTAACGCTTTTCGCGCCCTTGCGGGCCAGCAACAGCGAGTCCAGGCCGAAATGACACTGCAAATGCAGGATATCGAGGCCTTTGACGGAACCGAGTTCCTCCAGTTCCGTCTTGTGCAGGTCGCGAGCGCCTTCCGTACCGCTCAGGAAGTCTTCGACGCCATAGTCACTGCCGGCGGAAGTGTAATGCACTTCCGCCAACTCGTTCCATTTTTGCTGATTTGCTGCCTGAAACTTATCCATGCCGTCGGATCCTGTCGGTCGGCGCGCACCAAAGCCGCTTAGAACGGAATCTCGTCGTCGAGATCGCCCGGGCCGCCGACCGGAGCGGGACCGCTGCCGCCGCCCTGACCGCCACCACCCGAGCCGCCGCCGTAACCGCCGCCCTGATTGTAGCCGTCGTCACCGCCATAGCCGCCACCCTGGCCACCGCCGCCCTGACCGCCGCCTTCATTGCGGCCGTCGAGCATCTGCAGCTCGCCACGGAAACGCTGCAGCACGATTTCGGTGCTGTATTTCTCGACACCGGACTGGTCTGTCCACTTGCGTGTCTGCAACTGGCCCTCGACATAGATCTTCGAGCCCTTGCGGAGATACTGTTCAGCGACCTTTGCAAGATTCTCGTTGAAGATCACGACACGGTGCCATTCGGTCTTCTCCTTACGCTCACCGCTGTTGCGGTCACGCCAGGATTCCGAGGTGGCGACGGAGAGGTTCACGACCTTGTTTCCGTCCTGCATGCTCCGGATGTCCGGATCGCGTCCGAGATTGCCGACAAGGATGACCTTATTGACGCTGCCTGCCATGGTTCTATTTCCACTCTGCTCTGCGAATTTGTTTGCCGGACTGTCCCATATCCGGGACTGCTAATCCAGTCGGGATCGATTACCGCCGGCTTCTCTCCGGATTTGCTGCACCTGCAAAATGCGGGTGGTCAAGTCCAGCCTTGCGCCTTATAAATGTTTCTGTTTCGTTCTTAGTCCGGATTCTGCCAATGTCAGCCTCTTCCGAACCGAAAGATATCCGTGTCCAGGGTGCCCGCGAGCACAACCTGAAGAGCGTCGATGTCTCCATCCCAAGGAACAGCCTGACGGTTCTGACCGGGCTCAGTGGCTCGGGCAAGTCGTCGCTGGCCTTCGATACGATCTATGCCGAAGGACAACGCCGCTACGTCGAGAGCCTGTCGGCCTATGCGCGGCAGTTCCTGGAACTGATGCAGAAGCCGGACGTGGATTTGATCGAGGGTCTTTCACCGGCGATCTCCATCGAGCAGAAGACCACGTCGCGTAACCCGCGCTCCACGGTCGGCACAGTAACGGAGATCTACGATTATCTGCGGCTGCTCTACGCCCGGATCGGTATCCCCTACTCGCCCGCGACCGGCCTGCCGATCGAGAGCCAGACGGTCAGCCAGATGGTCGACCTGATTCTCGAGATGGAGGAAGGCACCCGGCTATATCTCCTGGCGCCGATCGTGCGCGGCCGCAAGGGCGAGTATCGCAAGGAGATGGCGGAGCTGCGCAAGCAGGGCTTTCAGCGTCTCAAGGTCAATGGCGAACTCTATGAGATCGACGACGTTCCTGCCCTGAACAAGAAGCTGAAACACAATATCGAAGTGGTGGTGGACCGGCTTGTCGTCCGTGAGGGTATTGGCACCCGGCTTGCCGATTCCGTCGAGACCGCGCTTGATCTGTCGGATGGTCTGCTGATTGCCGAGGATGCGTCCAGCGGTGAGCGCAAGACCTTTTCCGCCAAGTTCGCCTGCCCGGTTTCCGGCTTCACCATCGACGAGATCGAGCCTCGGCTGTTTTCCTTCAACAATCCATTCGGGGCCTGCCCGACATGCGATGGCCTCGGCAACAGTATGTATTTCGATCCGGACCTGATTGTTCCGGACGGCAGCAAAAGTCTGCGCAAGGGCGCCCTGGCACCGTGGGCAGGGTCGACCTCTAAATATTACGCTCAGTCACTGGCGAGCCTGGCGAAGCATCTCGATGTCTCTCTAGACACCGCGTTCGAGGATCTGCCGGAAGAGGCGCAGCGCGCCCTGCTCTACGGTACGGGTATTGAACGCGTGGTGATGACCTTTGACGACGGATTGCGCAGCTACCAGACCAACAAGCCGTTCGAGGGACTGGTGCCGAACATGGAACGGCGCTTCCGGGAAACCGATTCCGCCTGGAGCCGCGACGAGCTTTCCAAATACCAGTCCGTTGCACCGTGTGAGGTCTGCCTCGGCCAGCGCCTGAAGCCGGAAGCGCTGGCGGTGAAGATCGAAGGCCGCAATATCAGCGAGTTGACGGAACTGTCTATCTCCGAGGCGGTGAAATGGTTCACGGGGCTGAGCGACAGCCTGACAGGCAAGCAGGCTGAGATCGCCGAGCGCATCCTGAAGGAAATCAACGAACGCCTTGGCTTCCTTAACAATGTCGGTCTCGACTATCTCACCATGTCGCGCGCTTCCGGCACACTGTCTGGCGGGGAGAGCCAGCGTATCCGCCTCGCTTCCCAGATTGGCTCCGGCCTGACCGGGGTGCTCTATGTACTCGATGAGCCGTCCATCGGGCTGCATCAGCGGGACAATGACCGCTTGCTGACCACTCTCGTGCGACTGCGTGATCTTGGTAACACAGTACTCGTGGTCGAACATGACGAGGATGCGATCCGGGCCGCCGATTATGTGGTCGATATGGGTCCCGGCGCCGGAGTGCATGGCGGCACCGTGGTCGCGGCGGGCACGCCGGAAGAGGTCATGCGAGCGCCGCAGAGTCTGACGGGGCAATACCTCACCGGTCTTCGTCAGGTGCCGATCCCGGCGAAGCGGCGCAAGGCGACAAAAGCGCGTCATATTCGGCTGACCGGCGCCACGGCGAACAATCTGGACGATGTCACGGTCTCCATTCCGCTCGGCACCATGACATGCGTCACCGGGGTTTCCGGCGGCGGCAAGTCCTCGCTGATCATCGAGACGCTGTGGAAAGCGATCGCCAAGAAGCTGCATGGCGCGCGCGAACACCCGGGACCCTATGATTCAATTACCGGGCTCGAGTTCATCGACAAGGTGGTGGATATCGACCAGTCGCCGATCGGCCGCACGCCACGCTCGAATCCGGCGACCTATACCGGCGCTTTCACGCCAATCCGTGACTGGTTCGCCGGTCTCCCGGAAGCCAAGACCCGGGGCTACAAGGCCGGCCGGTTCTCCTTCAATGTAAAGGGCGGACGGTGCGAGGCCTGCCAGGGCGACGGCGTCATCAAGATCGAGATGCACTTCCTTCCAGACGTCTACGTTCAGTGCGATATCTGCAAGGGCAAGCGGTATAACCGTGAAACCCTGGAAATCACCTACAAGCAGAAATCCATCGCCGACGTGCTCGCGCTCACTGTCGAGGAAGGCGTGGAGTTCTTCATGGCCGTGCCGTCGATCCGCGACAAGCTGGTGACGCTACAGCAGGTCGGGCTTGGATATGTCCAGATCGGTCAGGCGGCAACCACGCTCTCGGGCGGTGAAGCGCAGCGGGTGAAGCTCTCAAAGGAGCTATCCCGGCGGGCGACTGGCAAAACGCTCTACATTCTGGACGAGCCGACGACCGGGCTGCATTTCGAAGATATCCGCAAGCTGATGGAAGTACTCCATGCGCTCGTGGACCAGGGCAACACGGTCATTGTGATCGAGCATAATCTCGAGGTCATCAAGACCGCCGACTGGATCATCGATCTCGGCCCTGAGGGCGGCTCCGGCGGCGGCAGGATCATCGCCGAGGGCACGCCCGAGGCTGTCGCCGAAACGGCGGGCAGTTACACAGGCAAGTATCTGGCGCCCTATCTGGCTGCTTCCGGCGCGAAGAAGACGGCCTGATTCCACCCTCTATGAGAGAGTTCATTCAGTCCGCACGCGCGTGGCTCAGGCGATCTTGAAGACCGGCCCGAAGACACTAAGCGCCGGAGCCACTCCGGGGCCGTCCACATAATCGCAATGAACTTTGCGTGCCGTGGTTGCCGTATCGAGGTCAGGGGCTTCAAATACGAACGTCCTTTTCGGGCCGCCATTATTCTTCACGACGAAATTGCTCAGCTCCTCAACCAGGGACGGTGTGATCCCTTCGGTATCTGCAGTGCTGCAACCGGTCCCGATCAGGCCTGCCCCCTGCAATTGCTCCGCACGGGCGAATGTCCGGGAGAAGGCTCCAACAAACCCGGCGCAAAATGGTGAGATGTAGGCGAAAGTATTGTGCAGCACCGTCTGAGGGACGTCATCGTCCAGCCCTTTGATCAAAAGCATGAGCCGCCGCTCAGCCCACTCAGGGAGCAGCTTGAGTTCGGAAAGGACTGCTTCCCGGAATTGTTTGCTGGTCAGGGAACTCATGTGCAGGGGCAACAACAGCAATGGTTTTGCTCTGGGCATGTCCTTCATCATGGCCTGAGCCAGTTGAAGCGCGGCTACGTCCATGGCGCATTCAAGCGCACCTGTTTCACTTCCTGCCTCCGGCATCGTGCCGTCAGGGATCGACAGCTCAGCGCGATACATTGAAACCAGGCGCTTGCGGATATTGGTGACCGGCCAATAGACCAGTTTGATCGTTTCCCGGGCCTGCTCGAATGCCTCGGTCTCTTCCGCCTGCTTTTCTTGCCGCGCTTCTTCCACTGTCTCGGTCAGTGCTTTGACGTCCGCCAGCTTTTCCGGCTCGTCGCGAGGGATCTCGAACACCATGGATTTGACTGTGACGCCGTGGAACCCGCTATCCGCACTGCTACCATGCAGGCGCCTGTTCACCTCCTTGGCGATTTGCTGTGCCTTCTTGTTTGCAGTTTCCTTGTCGCATTGGCCGAACAACACGATGAACTGCTCCGCGTTGGCGAGCACATAGACATCATTCGGCGTTATGACCTGCTTGATGATGGTCTCTGTCAGCAGATGGACCTTGCCGCGAACCTTGCCCCAGTTAGGGCCGAATTTTTCCTTCAGGCTCTCGAGGCCGAGCATCTCGACATTCCCCGCCATCAGAGCGTCTGCCGCCATCGCGTTCGTGCGGCAAAAATCGATCATGGAGGATTTGAAACCGTCCTTGTCGGCCGGGTCCAATTTCTGGCGATCGAAACTTTCGAAATAGCCTGTGTTGCTCATCTGATCTTTGGCCGGTTTTCCGCAAGTCGCTAAGGCTTTGCATCGTATGGGCAATATGATGCAGAAAAGTAATAAAAACAGGGTTAACGCAGGTGCATCTCTGCTGTGCCGCGTTGATGTTGGCGCTTTTAAGGTCTATCTGTCTGCCGATTGCCACCTGCAGCCAGAATATTGGAAGTTCCATGGATAACATGCGCCCGGTTCACGTCATCGGCGGCGGTCTTGCCGGATCCGAATCGGCCTGGCAACTGGCAGAGGCCGGCGTTCCGGTTGTGCTGCATGAAATGCGCCCGGATCGCTCGACCGATGCGCACCAGACCGACGGGCTCGCCGAGCTCGTCTGCTCCAATTCCTTTCGCTCGGACGATGCGGAAGGCAACGCCGTGGGCGTTCTGCATGAGGAGATGCGCCGGGTCGGCTCCGTGATCATGACCGCGGCTGACGCTCACAAGGTACCTGCAGGATCCGCTCTCGCGGTCGACCGGGACCATTTCTCGGCAGCCGTAGAAGAGGCCCTTACCGGGCATCCGATGATTACGGTCGAGCGCGGCGAGATCGACGGTCTGCCGCCGGAAGACTGGGATTCCGTGATCGTCGCGACGGGCCCGCTCACCTCGCCCGCGCTTTCCGAAGCCGTGGCGAAACTGACCGGACAGGACTCCCTCGCCTTCTTCGATGCAATTGCGCCGATCGTGCACAAGGAAAGCATCGATTTCGACAAGGCCTGGTTCCAGTCACGTTATGATAAGGTCGGCCCCGGCGGAGACGGCAAGGACTACATCAACTGCCCTATGGACGAAGCCCAATACGAGGCATTCATCCAAGCTCTGCTCGATGCGGAGAAAATGGAATTCCGCGAGTGGGAGAAAGACACCCCCTATTTCGAAGGCTGCATGCCCATTGAGGTGATGGCAGAGCGCGGGTCCGAAACTCTGCGCTTCGGCCCGATGAAGCCGGTCGGCCTCACCGATCCGCGCACAGGAACCAGGGCGCATGCCGTGGTCCAGCTGCGTCAGGATAATGCCCTAGGCACGCTCTACAATATGGTCGGGTTTCAGACCAAGATGAAGTATGGTCCGCAAACCGAGGTCTTCCGAAGCATTCCGGGACTGGAAAAGGCCGAGTTTGCCCGGCTCGGCGGTATTCATCGCAATACCTTCATCAATTCGCCGCTGCTGCTGGACGACACGCTGCGCATGAAAGCCATGCCACGCTTGCGTTTCGCCGGACAGATCACCGGTGTCGAAGGCTATATCGAAAGTGCGGCCATCGGCATGCTCGCCGGGCGATTCGCTGCCGCCGAGCGTCTGAATACCGAGCTGTCCCTGCCGCCGCGAACCACAGCGCTCGGTGCATTACTCGCCCATATCACCGGCGATGCCGACGTTGAAACCTTCCAGCCGATGAACGTCAATTTCGGGCTGTTCCCGACGATCGAGCCGGAAATCACCGCGAATGGAAAGAAGCGAAAGCTGAAAGGTCGTGACCGCAAGGCTGCCATGGCCGGACGCGCCCTGCGCGATATCGATGAATGGCTGTCGGGCAACAAGGCTGCCGCTGCGGAGTAACTCAATACCGCCGGATCAGCCGCGCCAGCCAAAAGCGCCAAACATCAAGCGGATCATGGTCGGCAAACTCTGGTCTGAATGGATCGTAGTCCAGCTTGGCCAGCAGCCGGATCCGTGCGCGTGCCTGGCGGGCTGGCAGCAGCAACGGCGCAAGGTGCGAATGCTTAGGTGTGCGCGCCAATCCCCGTTCGATGAGAGTTTTCGCATGCTCTGCCATCTGTTTCACGGCTTTACGAGCGCCCTCGCCTGCCTTCAGCTCCGCAAAACCGCGACTTTCCCCGCCATGCGCTTCAAGAACTGGTCTCGGCAAAAACGGGCGCCGGACCGCTTCATCGAAAGCAGACGCGCGTAATTTCCCGACCAGGGCATGTCCGGCGGCGATCTCGGCAAGACCGTCCAGATCCCGACTCCCGCCGGGCGCCAGTATTTCCGCAACAAGCGTAACCAGTGGAAGCGTTGTGGCCCGGAGATAGCCTTCCATTTCCGCAAGGTCGTCCATCGGGCGATCTTCGAGATCCCGCTCCCGGGCGTTGATCAACGCGTCGAATGGCGCACGCGGCAACCCGTAGGCTGCGATGCAGGCTGCAAGCGGCTCGATCACCTCATGCTGGCGCGGTGTTCCGGCATATATTCCCTCGATACTGTCGCGCCACCATTGCAGCCTGATCGCGCCGATCATTGTTTCGCTCACGCTTTCACGAGTCTTCGCCACCTCATGATTGAAGGCGAAAAGCGTGAAGACTGCCTCGCGATGCCGCGCAGGCGCAAAGAGGCCAAACCGAAAACGGTCCAGATCATGCCGGCGGACCAGTGCAGCTGGCGCCGAGAGTGTGGGAGGCTGAGGGGTCATGACGGGGCTTGCGAGGGCAGCAGTTTCTTGCGGAGCGCCACCTCGAGAGCCGGCGCGTCGGCCATCCCCGTGAAATAGTCTGCTGAAAAACGGTCGAAGAGCGTCTCGTAAATACCGATCAGCCCGGACAGAGCCAACTGTTCACGCCGACCTATGAGTGGCTTCAGAGCCCTTAAAGCGACGCGCCCGGCTTCAAGATGAGAGGATGCCCGCTGCCGAAGATCCGCTGCCAAAGAGCCAACACGCGGGTCACGCGACCGAATCGCGTCCGTGAGGCCGGTCTTCTGCAATCCGGCATTTTCGATTAGACAATCAGGGACGGTCACCAGCCGCTCCGACCGCTCCGCATCTTTGGCCAGATCGCGGAGGATATGAACGAGGTAGCAGAATATCCCGAGATCGGCAGCGTAATGCACCGGCGGCTCGGGCAAATCCCAGGAAAAACCTCTTTCCGCCGGCTTCGCACCGAGGAGATAAATGAAGATCGTTGCCGGAGCTACGGTCGCACCCGCGGCGTAGCCTAGGAAATCTTCCCAGTCCGGCATCGGCTGTTCGCGGACATCGCGCCGCATAGCGTCAGCAAGACCGGTCCAGGGCGTCTCGCCAAGGTCGGAACAATGCGCCGTCTTCCGCAAGGCACGGTAAACCTGCGCCGGAAGTGGCCCTTCTTCCGTTCGGCCAAGACATTGGCCCTGCCAATTGTCGATATCGGCCAGCATGGCGCCGCGCTCGTGCTCACGGTCCTCGGACGGGCGACAAAGAAAACCATCATCGACCGCGTCGTCGATCAGACGCATTGCGGCGTAGGTTGCGAAGAAAAAATCCTGACGCGGCCCCGGAAGCAATCGCGCGGCATGCAGGAGGTTTGCGTTGGCCCGCCTGGCTATCTCGCGGCAGAACGCAAAATCCTCAACCATTGCCGGATTGTCGTCGTAAGAATTAGTCAACGGGCAGCAGCGCGGCGGCGACGCGGCGCCCTTCGGCCAGCAATACATTGTAGGTCCGGCAAGCGGCTCCTGTATCCATGATGTCCACCACAGGCCCCTTTTCCCGGATCGCCGCGCGGATGGACGGCAGGATGAACTCGGTGCGCGCGCCTGTGCCAAGCAACAGTATCTCGGGGACCGTCTCACGATCCGTCACCGGCGAGAGAGCGGCTGCGGTCAGGTCCTCGACACTGGCTTGCTGCCAGACTTGTGTTTCGTTGGGAAAAACAAAAACGGCGCCCTGATAGCGGACGCCGGTGATCCGGAACGCCCCGTCGCCATAGGTCTCTATAAGCTGAAGACCTTCAGGGATCAGGGGCGTTACATCCATTGGATCAGTCCTTTTTGTCGGCAGCTCCCTGCCGCTCGTATTCCGGCATCTGGACCGGGGAGTCCGCGTCATCTTCCTCGCCCCGACGCGGCTGCATGTAAAGCAGCAACGGCACGGCAATGAAGATCGAGGAATAGGTGCCGATAATAACACCCCAGATCATGGCCAGCGCGAAGTCGGCCAGAACCGCCCCGCCGAAGAAGTAGATCGCCAGCAGAGCAAGCAGGGTGGTGACCGAGGTCATCGTCGTACGCGAGAGGGTCTCGTTGATCGAGAGGTTGAACAGATCTGCGAACGACATCTTCTTGTACTTGCGGAAGTTTTCCCGCACGCGATCGAAAACGACCACGGTGTCGTTGATCGAATAACCAGCGATGGTCAGGATCGCAGCGACCGTCGGCAGGTTGAATTCATGCCCGTTCAGAGCGAATAGCCCGAGGGTCGAAAGCACATCGTGGCTAAGCGCGATCAAGGCACAAATGCCGAACTGCCATTCGAAGCGAAACCAGATGTAGATCATAATCGCCACGAGAGCGCAGATGACCGCGATAAGCCCGGCTTCCTTCAGTTCCTCACCGACGGTCGGTCCGACAAACTCAGTGCGGCGGTATTCAACGCCCTCCCCCAGTGTCTCTTTCACTTTTTCGACGGCGGTAAGCTGTTCCGCTTCCGATCCGTCCTGACGCTGGATACGGATCAGAATATCGTCCTCGGCCCCGAACTCTTGGATACTGACATCACCAAGTTCGAGTTTGCCGAGTTCGGTCCGGAGAAACTGAATGTCGGAGGGGCCGTCGGTCTTCACCTCCATTAGGATGCCGCCGCGGAAATCGATGCCGAAATTCAACCCGTTGACGGCCAAGGCGCCGAGGCTGAGCAGCATCAGCACAACCGAGAAGGCAAAGGCTTTAAAGCGGTTGGCAACGAACGGCACCTTGGTGCCGTGGGGAACGATGCGAAGTGGTCTGAACATCTGTCTATTCCCTCAGATCGGCAATTCGCTCGGCCGGCTACGCCGCATCCAGAGCACGATGAAAAGGCGGCTGACCAGCGTTGCCGTGAAGAGCGACGTCAGAATGCCGATGCCCAGCGTCACAGCGAAGCCCTTCACCGGACCCGACCCCATGAAGTAGAGGAACAGGGCCGCGAAGAGAGTCGTCAGATTCGCATCGACGATCGTCCGGAAGGCGCGCTGGTAGCCCGCCTCGATGGATGCCATGGGTGTCCGGCCATTCCTGACTTCCTCACGAATACGCTCGAAAATCAGGACGTTTGCATCGACAGCCATACCAACAGTCAGGACAATACCTGCGATACCCGGAAGGGTCAGGGTCGCCTGCAGGCTGGAGAGTACGGCCACGATGAGAGCCATGTTGAAGAACAGGGCGGCATTCGCCAGCAAGCCGAAGAATCCATAGGCAACGATCATAAAGACAATCACCAGCAAGAGACCTATGACACTGGCAAACTTGCCGGCAGCAATTGAATCGGCACCAAGTCCCGGACCGACAGTGCGCTCTTCAAGCACCTGCAACGGCGCCGGAAGTGCACCGGCGCGCAGCAGCAGCGAGAGGTCCTGGACTTCCTGCACGGTGAAGCTGCCGGAAATGATCCCCGATCCGCCAAGGATGGCTGTCTGGATCACCGGCGCGCTGATCACCTTGCCGTCCAGCACGATTGCAAAGGGACGCCCGACATTCTCGGTTGTTGCCTTGCCGAACCGGCGACCGCCGACCGTATCGAAGCGGAAGCTGACGACCGGCTGTCCGTCCTGGAAGCTCGGCTGGGCATCGACGAGATTTTCGCCGCTGACCATCACCCGTCGCTTCACAACGTAATTACTCGGGGCGCCAGGACGCTCGTCGGCTGCCGGAAGCAATTGCGAGCCCGGCGGCACCCGTCCCTGCATCGCGTCCTGAACCGAAGCGGTCGCATCGACCATCCGGAAGGTCAGTTTAGCCGTCTGGCCGAGCAGCGCCTTGATCCGCTCCGGATCGTCAACGCCCGGCAGCTGCAGCAGAATACGATCGTCGCCCTGCCGCTGGATCGTCGGCTCGCGCACACCGGTCTCATCGATGCGTCGGCGAACGATCTCGATCGACTGAGCGATGGCACGGGCCTTGAGATCGCGCATTGCAACCTCTGTCAGCGTGATCCGGATCGTGTTCCCGGCACCGGTTTCCGTATCTGTTTCCGGATCAATCCTGCGGACAGTATTCCGCGCTTTTTCGAGATCTTCCGGATTGCGAACGGTGAAGTGAACCGCGTCGCGCGCCACGCCAAGGCCGCGATAGCCGATCCGCTCCTGGCGCAGATTGCGCCGGGTCTGATCGACAATGGCTTCCAGCCGTTCGGCAACGACGACGTCCACATCGACTTCGAGAAGAAGATGTGAGCCGCCCTGCAAATCAAGACCGAGATTGATCTTCTTTCCGGGAAGCCAGGAGGGAAGATCCTGGGTCAGGTCGCGCTCGATCACATTCGGTAGTGCGTACAGCACACCCAACGCGCAGACCAGCGCCACGAGAGCGGTTTTCCAAGGCTGAAATTGGAGCATCTTTATGTGCCTCTAGCCATAACGGGCCATCGCCATAACGGGTCAGCGGATGTGTCAGCGGCGCCCGTCAGGGCGCCGCGAGGACTCTTACTTTTTGTCAGTGGCTTCCGCCGTCGCGGGTTCGGTTTTGGCCCGAACGTCGGAGAGCATGCTGCGGGCCACGCGGACCTTCACACCTTCGGCGATTTCCACGAGGATCTCGTCTTTATCGTCGATCACCTTGGTAACCGTACCGATCAGACCACCATTGGTGACGACAACATCGTTCCGGCGGACTTTGGAAAGCATTTCCTTGTGCTCTTTGACCCGCTTTTGCTGCGGGCGAATCAGCAGGAAGTAGAAGACAACGAAAATCAGGACTAACGGCAGGAACGCCATTACGTCGAAGCCGCCGCCGAGGCCGCCAGCCGCTTGGGCATAGGCTGGTGAAATGAACATCAAGTTCTCCCAATTCAGACGCAAAGTTCAGCGCGATCCGTTTTCGTAATCGCGCATGCTTCGCTCACATAGTCGCTCCCAGGCGTCTCGGCCAGCGATTTCCACTGGAACACGCCGAAAACTCGGAACGGCGGACTATAAAGGTCCGGCGGGCTTTTTCAATGGCCGGAAAGCCGGTGGAAAAGACAGACCGAGGAATTGACGGACAGACGGCGTGTGATACTTTCCCGCCGCTCCGGTTTAACAACCGGAACAGAGCACGATGATTATCCTTTTCAAGGTCCAGTGACATGTCCGACGCCCGAGAGCTTGAGATTCTCGCCCGTATTGCCGACGCTCTCGAGCGTATCGCACCGCCGCCCGCAAAGGCTGCCGATCTCGGCGACGCCGAAGGCTTTGTCTGGAATGCACAAGCAGGACAGGTCGACCCCGTCAGGCAGATCAACCGTGTCGATATCTCTCTCCTGAAGGGGGTTGGCCCGCAGCTGGAACAGTTGCGCGAGAACACCGACCGGTTTGCCCGCGGCCTGCCCGCCAACAACGCGCTGCTCTGGGGCTCGCGCGGCATGGGCAAGAGCTCGCTGGTCAAGGCCGTCCATGCCCAGGTCAATGAGAAGCGCAACGGCATCCTGGCCCTGGTTGAAATTCACCGAGAGGACCTCGAAACCCTGCCGCGTCTGCTGAATCTGGCACGGGATACGGAGCGGCGTCTGATTGTCTTCTGCGACGATCTCTCCTTCGACTTTGCCGACAATTCCTACAAGTCCCTGAAGGCGGTCCTGGAAGGCGGCGTCGAAGGCCGGCCGGACAATGTGCTGTTTTATGCGACGTCCAACCGCCGTCACCTGATGGCCCGCGATATGATCGATAACGAGCAATCTACGGCGATCAATCCGGGCGAAGCGGTTGAGGAGAAGGTATCGCTTTCCGATCGCTTCGGCCTCTGGCTCGGCTTCCATGCCTGCGACCAGGATACCTTCCTCGCCATGATCGAAGGCTACGCATCAGCCTATGACCTGCCGATCAGCGCGGAAGATCTGCGCGCCAAGGCCAAGGAATGGCAGGTCACCCGTGGCGCACGCTCCGGTCGTGTCGCCTGGCAGTTCATTCAGGATTTGGCCGGCGATCTCGGCAAGAAGCTGGCCTAACCGGCTAAAGAGCTCAGCTTCTGTCGAGATACTGGCGCGGATCGACCGCCCGCTTTTCCCTGCGCACTTCGAAATGCAGCTGGGGCTGATCCACGCTGCCGCTTGAACCGACCGTCGCGATGGTCTGGCCCCGCCGGACGATTTCGCCTCGCTTTACCAGCAGGCGATCGCTGTGCGCGTAGGCCGTAATCCAGCCGTTCGCGTGCTTCAGCAACAACAGCTTGCCGAATCCGGGAAGCCCGTCCCCCGCATAAGCCACCACACCATTGTCGGCGGCCGCTACCGGTGCGCCGCGAGGGGCGGCGATATTGATGCCGTCATTATGAAGTCCGCCCTGGCGCGGCCCGAAATTCGCGATGACCCGTCCCCTGACCGGCCAGCGGAATTTGGAGCCGGCCCGTTGCGGCGGACGTATTTTCGCAACCTCTAGGCCTGTTTTCGCCTTGGGAGCGGGCGCCGATGCAGACTGGGTCGAGCGAGGTTTCGGTGCCGGAGGCCGCAGAACAACTGCTTGCCGTTCAGAAGACGCCGGATTACGCGGGTTAAGCTCCGGCAAGGCAACGATCCCCGGTGACAGCAATGCGGTCCTGGTGGTGTTGCCGCGACTGCCCGGACCTTTGGGAAACTGCCGTGCGTTGAGCGATGTTCTGGTGTTGGAGGCGACGGCGCTGCCTTTCGCGATCTCTTGCGACGGCAAACGCATCTCCTGCCCGACCCGGATCTGGTAAGGCGGTCTGATGTCGTTCATCTGCACGACCGTGCGCATGTCGACATTGAATCGCCGGGATATCGAGAAAACCGTGTCTCCCTGCCGCACCACATAACTGCTCGGCGCCGGCAGGCGCAGGTCCTGCCCCACATAGAGCTTGTAGGGCGGCTGCAGCTGGTTCGCGAGGATGATGTCCCGCACCGGCACACCGTAGCGCCGGGAAATCTCATAGACCGTGTCGTTCGGACCGGCACTGATCAGCCCGCCAGACGGAATGGCAAGATGAGACGATAACTTTCCGGAGGGGCGATAGGCAAGACGCGGCCCGCCCGCGCCGCAGGCAGCCAGCAGACCAGCCACAACAAGAAGGGCGGCCCAATTTCGAAAGCGTGGGAAGGTCATTGCCATATGGCGAGTTTAGGTTTTGCAAACCGCCTTCTCAAGCGGCGCCCGCAGGCCCGCGCCAAGAGCCGCTGAACGCTGGGACAATCAGGCGCTGTCCCGCACTTCGCTCTCGACCAGAGGCACGAATCGCACTGGCAGAAGGCATTCATCCTCAATTCCGTCCTCTGTCCGGGTGAACCGGTGAATATGCTGGGTGCCGTCCTGCGGGCCGATCGGAACGACCATGATACCGCCCTCGCCCAGTTGCTCCAGCAAGATTTCCGGCACGTTTTCCGATGCCGCCGTGACAAGTATCCGATCGAACGGTGCCTGTTCCGGCCAGCCTTTACTGCCGTCGCCGACCCGGGTCACCACTTTATGCAGGTCCAGAGCTTCGAAACGCTCTTTCGCTTCATCCGACAGGCTGGGATGCCGCTCTATGGTGTAGATACGACGCGCCAAACGGGCCAGAACCGCGGTCTGGTAGCCGGATCCGGTGCCGATCTCCAGAACCTTGCAGCGATCGTTGAGGTTGAGGGCTTGGGTCATGTAAGCCACCACGTAGGGCTGGCTGATGGTCTGCCCGGCCCCGATGGGGAGCGCCCTGTTGTCGTAGGCAAATGTTTTGATCGGAGCCGGAATGAAGATTTCCCTCGGAACCCGCTCGATAGCCCCCAGGACTGCGCTGTCGGAGATCCCCTCGCGCCGCAGCTCCATGATCAGACGTATCTTGCTTTCCTCAAGAGTCATCGCGGCTCAATCGGTTGAATGTTCCAGTTGAAAGGCACCATGAAGCGACTTCAGCGTCTCGTAGTCTGTCATGTCCATCTTGACCGGTGTGACAGAGATATAACCTGCATCAATCGCGGCGAGATCAGTACCTTCCGCATAGGGCTTCATGCTCTGCATATGTCCAATCCAGTAGTGCCGTGCCCCGCGTGGATCCGTCACCTCCATAATATCGTCCCCGCTTTTACGGCGCCCCTGGGAGGTTAAATGAATGCCTTTGACCTGATCTGCCGGAACCGGAGGAAAATTCACGTTTAACAGTGTGTTCTCCGGAAAACCTTCATGCAGAATTCGGCGGAGGAGATTGGGACCAAAAGTCTCCGCCGGGGTCCAGTCCGCCGGTTGGCCGTCAATCAGCTCCTGGCTGAACGCAACAGCAGGAACGCCGAGGATAGTTGCCTCCATGGCGGCCGAGACCGTGCCGGAATAGGTCAAGTCGTCCGCCAGATTACCGTGCCGGTTCACCCCGGAGAGCACAATGTCCGGGAGCTTCCCTTTCATCAGAGAGTTTACTGCGAGCAGCACGCAATCCGTCGGTGTGCCGTTCAAGGAAAACCAGTTCGGTTGATGCTCCCGGGCCTGAAGCGGGCGCCTGAGGGTCAGGGAATGCCCTGCCCCGCTCTGTTCGCTCTCCGGCGCCACCACCCAGACATCTTCCGATAGTGACCGTGCTATCCGCACCAGGACCTGAAGCCCCGGTGCGTAATAGCCGTCGTCATTCGTAATCAGGATCCGGGCGTTGCCGACATCAAGCGGCCAGGTCATGATTCGCTCTCCCGTCAGCTCGCGGCCGAGATTTTTTCCAACCCGCCCATGTAGGGGCACAGCACTTCCGGAATACTGACCGAGCCATCAGCTTCAGCATAATTTTCCAGCACGGCGATCAAAGTCCGTCCAACCGCAAGAGCGGAACCGTTCAGGGTATGGACGAATCCGGTCTGCTTGCTGCCATCGAGCCGGTAACGGGCCTTCATCCGACGGGCCTGGAAATCGCCGCAGTTGGAACAGCTGGAGATTTCCCGGTACATGCCCTTACCGTCATCCTGACCCGGCAGCCAGACTTCGATATCGTAGGTCTTGCGTGCACCGAACCCGGTGTCACCCGAACAGAGCGTGACGACACGATATGAAAGCCCGAGACGCTTCAGCATCTCCTCGGCGCAACTCGTCATGCGCTCGTGCTCTTCCATCGACTTGTCTGGATGTGTGACGGAAACAAGCTCGACCTTGCTGAACTGGTGCAACCGGATCATGCCGCGCGTGTCCCGGCCGGCGGAGCCTGCTTCAGAGCGGAAACAGGGCGTGTAGGCCGTGAAGCGCAGCGGCAGTTCCTCCTCCGCCAGAATCTCGCCGGACACCATGTTGGTCAGCGGCACCTCGGCGGTCGGGATCAGCCAGTGATCGCCCGTGGTCTTGAACAGATCCTCGCCGAACTTCGGAAGCTGGCCAGTGCCGTAAAGTGCGGTATCCCGCACCAGATAAGGCGGAGAGACCTCAGTATAGCCGAACTCACCCGTATGGATATCGAGCATGTAGCTCGCCAGTGCGCGTTCAAGACGGGCAAACTGACCGCGTAACAACGAGAACCGGGCGCCTGAGAGCTTCGCGGCCGTTTCAAAATCCATCATGCCGAGACCTTCGCCGATGGCGACATGGTCCGGAGAGGTTTCGTTGGTGCGGGGAGCGTCTCCGACCGTACGCAGCAACACATTCGCACTCTCGTCCGGGCCGTCAGGCACATCGTCTGCCAAGGCATTCGGCAAGCCGGACAGAACCGTATCCAGTTTTTCCGAGAGGAGACGCCCCTCTTCCTCAAGGCTTTGCATCCGGTCCTTGATATCGGCGACTTCCTTCATCAGGGTATCGGCATCGCCGCCCTGGGACTTCACCTTGCCAATTTCCTTGGAAGCTTCGTTACGGCGCTGCTGCAGGCTCTGCAGCTCGGTTGTCGTATCGCGCCATTGCTTGTCGAGAGTCTGGATAGCGTCAGCCTGCGGGGCAAACCCGCGGCGCGCCATGGCCTTGTCGAAGGCCGCTCCGTCCTCGCGAATCCATCTGATATCGTGCATCTCACACGTCCATTCTGTTCGGAAATCCGGTTTGATCTTATAGGCAGTGCCACCCGACGGGTCCAGCGGCAGGCCCCGATCCGTTGCCGGGGCGCCGCTCGGTCAGGTGGCGGTGCTAGACGAGGTCTCGTCTTCGTCCTCATCATCATCGTCGTCATCGACCTTCTGGCCGCGCTTTTTCTCGATGATGCGCGCGCCGATAATCGAGATCTCGTAGAGAATCGCGACCGGAATGGCGAGCAGGACCTGGGAGATAACGTCCGGAGGAGTCAATATGGCGGCCACAACGAACGCGATGAGAATCGCATATTTCCGCTTCTTGGCGAGACCGGTGGAACTCACCATGCCGACCTTGGCCAGCAGGATGATCAACACCGGCAGCTCAAAACAGACACCAAAGGCAAAGATCAGACGCATGACCAGCGAAAGGTACTGATCAACTTTCGGCTCAAGCACCAGCGGCAGCGAACCGTCCGTACCCGGATGCTCAAAGCCGAGAAAGAACTGCCAGGCCAGCGGAATGACCAGGTAATAGACCATGGCCGCGCCGATTGTGAACAGGATCGGCGTGGCGATCAGAAACGGCAGGAATGCCGTCTTCTCATCCTTGTAGAGACCAGGTGCGATGAAGCTCCAGAGCTGCATCGAGATGATCGGAAAAGCCAGGCAGGCCGCAGCGAAGAAGGCGACTTTCAAATAGGTAAAGAAAGCCTCGTGCAGCGCCGTATAAATCATCCGCCGGCCGGGCTCGCCCTCGGTCAGGCTGGCCAGCGGCTCGACCAGGAACGCGAAAATCGGCTCGGCGAACGCATAGCAGATGAAAAACGCGACAATGAAAGCGGCAAAGGAATAGATCAGGCGGCTGCGCAGTTCGACCAGATGGTCCAGCAGCGGCATCCGCTTTTCTTCAACATCCTCAGTCATGGATTATTGTCCTGCAGCGGCGCTTTTCTGCGCGCTTTTATCGTCTGGTTCAGAGGGTTTAGCCTCGGCCGGTTCAGCAGCACCCGGGGCTTTCGCATCCTGTATGCTCTCGGCTTCTATCTCATCCGGCGCCGATTCGACCGGGCGTGACGACGCCACATCCCGCGCTTGACCGGCGATCCGCTCCATCTCCTTCTTGGTGTCCCCACCCGGGTCCACCAACTCATTGACACGCTTCTCGATGTCGCCGCTGGTGAAGTTTTTGGCTTCCTTACGGAGATCATCGAGCTCGGCCTCACGGGCGACTTCTTCCAGACTGTTCTGGAAATCGCGGGCGATAGAGCGCGCCTTTCGGAGATAGGTGCTGACCGAGCGAACCACACGCGGCAGGTCGCGGGGGCCGACAATGACCACCGCGACAAACGCGATCAGCATAAATTCCTGCCAGCCGAGATCAAACATCAGCGCATACCATTATTCACGCCACGGAACCTGTCGGCCCGCGCGTGGTCCATTTCCGGCATAAGGGCCGGAGAACCAGGTGAGGTCCGTCAGCTTTTTTGTGCTTCGTCAGCCTTGGGCTGCGCAGCAGCGGACTGTTCGGCATTGAGGCTTTTCGAGGAATCGCCCTCGGATGCCTGATCACCATCCTCGTCCTTGATGCTTTTCTTGAAATTACGCAGGCCTTTGCCGAAGTCGCCCATCAGCGAGGAAATTTTCCCACTTCCGCCGAACAGCACAACGACAACCAGCAAAACAACGAGCCAATGCCAGATACTACCGAAACCCATGAGCGAACGCTCCCGTCTGTCTAGATTAGTTACGTCCCGTAGTAGGACTTTTTCCGTATATAGGCATGATCATAGGTCCTCTGCAATGTCCCGCACGGCTTTAATCCGCAGGAATTTAGTCTTCCTGCGCGGGAAACACGAAGATTTGCCCCGGGTCGAGTTCTATCCGCAGCCGCGTCCCGGCATCCGGCAGGAATATACCGGGCATGCGGGAGTGGAAATGCCACTCTTTGGTACTGCCGTTCTCGCCGGACTGAACGTGCAAATGGACCAGGCTGCTGCGTCCTAGCAGGCGCGACTCCATGACCAGTGCCGCATAATCGCTCTGACCTGCCTGCAATGTGGTTACACGCAGTCCCTCCGGCCGTACGATCACTGTTGCCTGTGTCCCTTCCGCCATATCCTCCACGGCGGCCGGGCCAACCGGTGTTGCGACGTGGCCATCCTTCACCGGCCCGGTAAAGGCATTCACCTCCCCGAAGAACCCTGCAACGAATGCAGAATTCGGATAGCAGTAAAGGCTGTGCGGAGAACCTTCCTGCACGATCCGGCCATCCCGCATCACGGCAATCCGATCCGCCATGAACATGGCTTCCTCGGGATCGTGCGTGACCATCAGCGTGGCGGCACCGCTTTCCTTCAGGAGATGCAGGACATCGTCGCGAACCTGGGCACGGAGAGCGCTGTCCAGTCCTGAATACGGCTCGTCCAGCAGAATGATCCTTGGATTTGGAGCGAGAGCCCGAGCCAACGCGACACGCTGCTGCTGACCACCAGACAACTCATGCGGAAATTTGTCCGCAGCGCTGTCCATACCAACACGGCGCAATTCGGTAAGCGCTTTCTCCCGGCGGACAGACTTTGTGAACACCGAAAGACCGAACGCCACGTTGTCGAGCACGTTCAGATGCGGGAACAGCGCGTAATCCTGAAAGACCAGACCAATTCCGCGTTGCTCGGGCGGCGTCTGCAGACCAGGCCCCGCAACTTCGGCATTACCCATCAGCACGCGACCGGTCTGCAGCGGCTCCAGACCGGCAGCAATCCTCAGCGCCGTGGTTTTCCCGCAGCCGGACGGGCCAAGCAGACACAATACTTCGCCCGGAGCGATGCCCAGGGTCAGGTCATCGACCACACGAATACCGTCGAACTGATGGCTGACGCCTTCCAGGCGAAGGACAGGCGTCATCCTCTGTTCCCGCTCCTGATACAGGTCGGGATTGATGCTGTGCGCAGCGAAACGCGATTTATTTGCAATGTCATCACAGACAGGGAGGTATCAGAAGGCACACGGGTGCTCAAGCGCGGAAGCAATCACATACGTACAAGAGCTTGCTTAAGCTCCGTCCTCACTCTCTAGAAGATCGAACTGGCCATCGTCTTCTTCATCGCCGTCGTCCGGCTCAATGCCATCCTCATCGCCCATGGCAATCGACGTCAGACCCGGCCGTTTGTCCAGCATTCCCGTCGCCTTCAATTCCTCCAGCCCCGGCAGATCGCTCAGTGCCGTCAGACCAAAATGATCGAGGAAGGCCTCCGTCGTCCCCCAGGTCAGCGGTCGCCCCGGTACCTGGCGCCTGCCGCGTGGCTGAATCCAGCCAGCTTCGAGCAAGGCGTCGAGCGTTCCCTTGCTGACCGCAACGCCACGGATTTCTTCGATATCTGCCCGGGTGACCGGCTCGTGATAAGCCACGATAGACAGGGTTTCGATCGCCGCGCGGGAGAGCTTACGGCGGACAGCCATCTCAACCCGCAGAGAGTCTCCCAGATCGGGTGCTGTCCGGAAGGCCCAACAATCTTTGATCTGTACCAGATGAACGCCGCGCGTGGCATAACGTGCCTGCAGCTTCTCCAGAATGCTTTCCGCGGAAACGCCCTCCGGGAGACGCTCACCAATTTCGGAGACCGGCAACGGGTCTTTGCTTGCGAACAACAGGGCTTCGACGATTCGTTCGGATCGGCTCGGACCGGAATTCTCGGGTGTATCGAAATTCACGCATCACCCTCCCGGGAGCGAAAATAGATCGGGGCGAAGGTCCCGGCCTGATTGATCTCCGCCTTTCCGTCCTTAACCAGCTGCAGAGAGGCAACAAAGGTCGAGGCAACGGCGGAGCGCAGACGGAGGCCTTTGCGCAGCCCGCTCGGCAGGAAAGAAAACAGGGTTTGCCATTCCGGCACGGCACCAAGGACGCGGCTGAGACGCTGGACCGCATCCTCGACGGAATAAAGGTGGGTTGCCTCAATGCGCAGCGCCAACCTGTCGTGGCGCACCCGGTGATCCGCGTAGGCGCGCAGCAATTCATACAGCGTCACGTCATAGATCGGGCGCCTGCGGACGGAAATACTTTCACCCTGCCCTCTGGCGAAGAAGTCCGCGCCAAACTGCGGACGGGACATCAGCGCCTCCCCGGCCTGCTGCATCGCCTCCAGGCGCATGAGCTGGAACCGCAGGGCCTCCGCCATCTCCTCAGGGCTCTGTTCTTCCTCTTCCTTCTCGTCAGGCGGCAGAAGCAGACGCGATTTCAGATAGGCGAGCCAGGCGGCCATCACCAGATAATCAGCGGCGAGTTCCAGGTTGAGCTTCTGGGCTTGATTGACGAAGCCGAGATACTGTTCCGCGAGCTGCAGTACGGAAACATGAATGAGATCGACTTTCTGGTCCCTGGCAAGCTGCAGCAGAACGTCGATCGGCCCTTCGAAACCGTCGATATTCAGGAATAGCGAAAGCTGAACCGGCTCCCGCCTACGGCGGTGTTCCGGAACAGGGCTTTCGAAACCGTCGCTCATTGCCTGCCTCAGATTTGTCCCGTGAGCATCAGGATAAAGTGTAGCAGATTTTTGACGCCGAACATGACGAGCTGCATGGCGTAACTGAGATCGACGCCAATCTCCCGGCCAATATAGGGCAGCAGAAACATCAGGCCGATGACAATGAAGAGGCCGAAACGCTCAAGCTTGGAGTAACGCACAGCCAACTCGTAAGGCAGAAGTCCGGTGACGATCCGTCCGCCATCGAGCGGCGGAATCGGCAGCAGGTTGAACACTGCCAGCACCAGATTGAGCAAGATCCCGTTGATCAAGGTGGCCTGCCACCAGGCGCTGAACCAGTCCGGGAACCAGGCAACAGTGTGCAATAGCGCCGCTGCAAGGAATGCCAGCACGACATTTATTGCAGGCCCCGCCGCCGCGACCAGCATCATGTCGCGGCGCGGATTGTTCAGGCGCGACACGGCGACAGGTACCGGTTTGGCGTAACCGAAGACGAACGGCGTGCCGGCGAGAGCCCATCCAGATATCACGCACAGCATCGGCAGGATGATCGTGCCGAACCTATCGATATGGACGAACGGGTTCAGGGTCACACGCCCCATCAGGCGAGCCGTTGGATCTCCAAGCATGTTCGCCACATAACCGTGCGCCGCTTCATGCATGGTGATCGCGATCAATACCGGTAGTGCCCAGATCGACGCCGTGAAGAGGATGTTGGAGATCATCTCTTCCATCAGGTGGAGGACCGATATTGACCGGTCAGCTCGGCAAAGGAAGAAAGAAGCTCTTCGTGCACCGCCGGACGGGCCTCCCGCTGAATGCGCTCAAGGAAATCGAGCACCATTTCGGCGCGGGAAAGAGCCTTGCCGGACAGAACCGGGGCCGCTCCGGCGACTGCCTGCATCTCCGTCATGTCACCATTGCAGTGCAAGACAACGTCACATCCGGCCTCCAGCGCATGTGCCGTTGATACGTCAAGCGGATCAACCAGCGCCTTCATGGAGATATCGTCACTCATCAAAAGCCCGTCGAAGCCGATCTCCTGCCGGATAACCTCTCCGATGACTGTGGGGGAAACCGTGGCCGCGCGCCCGGAATCCAGCGTCTCGTAGATGACATGAGCTGTCATCGCCATCGGCAGGTCCTTCAAAGCCTTGAAAGGCGCGAAATCGATCGCGGAAAGTTCGTCCCGTTCCGTGTCGACCCGAGGCAACGCGTGGTGGCTGTCGACACCTGCCCGGCCATGCCCGGGGATATGCTTCATCACAGGAGCGACACCGCCGGCGGCAAGACCTTCCGCCTGAGCGCGACCAAGTCTGGCAACGATATCCGGCGTATAGGCAAAAGCACGGTCTCCGATGACGTCATGGGCACCGTCCTGCCGGACATCGAGCAACGGCAGACAATCTACATCGACGCCGCAATCCGTGAGTTCCGCGGCAATCAGTCGGGCATTCACCCGTACAGCCTGCTCCGCACGCACCGGGTCCTCGGCGTAAAGCTTGCCAAACAAGGCTGCCGGCGGGGCTGCACGCCATTGCGGCGGCTTCAGGCGCTGAACCCGGCCACCTTCCTGGTCGATCAGAACCGGCGCGTGGCGTCCGACACAATCGCGCAGATCTTCGGTCAGCATCCGGATCTGCTCCGTGCTTTCGCAGTTCCGCTGAAACAGAATGAAGCCGAACGGATCGGTATCGATGAAGAACTGGCGCTCGGCCCGGCTGAGTTCCGGACCGGCACAGCCGAGGATCAAGGAGCGCATTTGCGTGTCCCGTCTAGCGTTTCACCACGAGGCAAGCCTGACCCTTGGCTTTCAGTGCCGTACAGATGTCACGTGCGGCTTTATCGCTCAACGGTCCGCCCTGTACCCGGAAAAACACCCCGTTGGAAGTCGTGACACGCTGGTAAGTCGGCCCGAGTGCGCCGAGCAAAGCAGCATTAGCCGCTTTCACCCTGTTCCATTCCTTCGCGGCGGCATCCTCGCTCCGCAAGGCGGCGATCTGGATATTGAAACCGCCTGTGGCGACAGGTGCCGGGGCTGGAGCTGGAGCCGGTGCCGGTTTGGGTGTCTTTGCGGCAACGGGCTTCGGCGCCGGTGCCGTGACCGGCGTTTCTACCTTCGCTGCCGGGATTGCGGGCGGCGGAGGGACAAGTGTTTTCGCCGCGGTCTCCGCTGGTTTCTTGGCCGGCGGGATAACGGCGGTTGCCGATGGAGATGAAGCCGGGGGCGATGTTACGGCTGGCGCAGTCGGCGCCGGGGCTTCCGCAGTCTGGGTCGCGTCATTGGTCGGGATCGACAGAGGTTCCGGCGGCGGCAGCGGTGTCTCCGGCGGCGGCAACAGGCGCTCTACACGGCTTTCGCTGTTCTGAGCGCCACGCCCGGAGCCGAGATCGTCGAGCACCAGCTTGTCCTGATGCGGAACTTCCATACCACCTGGCGAATCAGGCCGAACCTTTGACGGTGTCACATCGGCCTTGATCAGCGGGGCGGCGGTTTCGCTGCCTATCCGACGGCCCTGATCGTAGGCGTACCAGACGATACCCGCAAAGGCTGCAACCGCCAGAGTTGCAGCAATGATGGTCAACCCCCTGCCCTTGGTCGTCTCTTCGGACATGAGTGGAGGCGGTCCGGGACGATCCTCTTCCTCGATCATCCGCGGCCGTTCCGGCGCTCCCGAATGCAAACTCATGCGCGCAACTCCTCCACGGGCTCAACCCCGATCACGGAGAGTCCGGAAGCGATGACCGTCTGCGTAGCTCGAACCAGAGCCAGCCGAGCCATGGTCAACTCGCGGTCATCATCGACCAGGAACCTCAAAGTCGTGTCTTCCCTGCCCTTGTTCCACAAACTGTGGAAACCGGTGGCGACCTCGCCGAGATAGAAAGCGATCCGGTGCGGTTCGTGCGCTTCGGCGGCACTTTCGACCGTACGAGGCCATCCGAGTAACAGTTTCATGAGACCAAGCTCGGCCGGATCGGTCAAGCGATCCAGCACTACCGGTGCCAGCCCGGCACAGGAAACATCCGCGCCCTCAAGTGCCTCGGCGGCATGCCTTAAGACGGAATGACAGCGCGCATGGGCATATTGCACATAGAAAACGGGGTTTTCCCGGCTTTGCTCGGTGACCTTCTTGAAATCGAATTCGAGGGTCTGGTCGTTGCGCCGGGTCAGCATGATGAACCGAAGCACGTCTTTGCCTACCGAATCGATGACATCGCGCAAGGTCACGAAGGTTCCAGCCCGTTTCGACATCTTCACCGGCTTGCCGTCATCCATCAGATGCACAAGCTGGCAGAGCTTGACGTCCAGTTCGCCCTTGCCGTCGGTTACGGCCTTCACCGCCGCCTTCATGCGTTTCACATAACCGCCGTGATCCGCGCCCCAGACATCGATCATCTCGGCAAAGCCGCGATTGTACTTATCGAGGTGGTAAGCGACGTCATTTGCGAAATAGGTCCAAGTGCCGTCCGATTTCTGGATCGGCCGGTCAACATCGTCTCCGAACTGCATCGCCTTGAACAGGCGCTGCGGGCGCGGCTCCCAGTCATCCGGCTGCTTGCCCTTCGGCGGCTGCAACACGCCAGTATAGAGCAGGTCGCGCTCCTCCAGCGTCTGCATGACGGCATCGACCGCGCCAGCGTCGACCAAAGCCTTCTCGGAGCTGTAGATCTCGATATCAACGCCAAGACCGGTCAGGTCCTCCTTGATCCCTTCCATCATCATGGAGATGGCAAAGGCACGCACTTCAGGAAGCCACTCCTCGTCCGGGCTCTGCATCCATTTCCCGCCATCGCGCGCCGAAAGTGCCTCACCGACCTCTTTCAGATATTCGCCCGGATAGAAACCTTCAGGAATGGTGCCTATATCCTCCCCTCGAGCCTCCCGGTAGCGGAGATAGGCGGAACGAGCCAAGACATCCACCTGAGCACCTGCATCGTTGACGTAATATTCGCGGGTCACGTCGAATCCGGCCTTGGCAAGCAGTGCAGCCAGCGCATCGCCAATCACGGCACCACGCGCATGCGCCGCATGCAGCGGGCCGGTCGGGTTGGCGGAGACGTATTCCACCATTACCTTCTTGCCGGCGCCGATATCCGACTTGCCGAAATCCAGGCCCTTTTCAAGCAGTCCTGAAATGGCATTGCGCCAGAAACCGTCGGCGATCCGGAGGTTGATGAAACCGGGGCCGGCAATCTCAGCCTCGCTGACCTCTTCCCAGTCACGCATCTTGACGATCAACAACTCGGCGATGTCGCGCGGCTTCATATTTGCGGGCTTGGCCAGCACCATGGCCGCGTTCGTGGCAATGTCGCCGTGGCTCGGATCGCGCGGAGGCTCAACGCCCGCCCGGCTGATATCCATGCCGGAGGGTAGTGCTCCCTCGGCGGCCAGCGCTTCTATCGTTGCATCAAGTTTACTTTGAAAGTATCTGAAAACGTTCATTTATGTCTTCGCGTTTAGATCAAAGAGACGGGCATGCTCGATCACCGCGAAGCGATCGGTCATGCCAGCGATATAGTCGGCCACAAGGCGCGCCTGTTTGGTATCGTCAATCTGGCCCGGCTGGTCGTTGCCGGTGCGCTGCCATTGCGCCGGAAGGCAGTTAGGCTCCGCCATCAGCAACTCGAACATGTCCGTTACCACCCTGCGGGCCTTACTGGCCATGCGATTCACTTTGTAGTGACGATACATGTTGTGGAACAGAAACGCTTTCAAAGTGCGGTTCTGGTCTTCCATTTCGGCGGAAAAAGCAATCAGCGGAACAGGAGCGCTGCGCACGTCATCGGCCGAATTCGGACGGTATTCCGCCAGTCTTCGCCGAGTTTCCCCAAGCAGATCTTCGACCATGGCGCCAATCAGACGGCGGACAATCTCCTGCACCATCTTGGCGCGGGAGAGCGTACCGTAACTCTCCATCACTTCCGAGACTATGGGGCCTATCAGCGGTACATCGAGCATTATTTCGATATCGAAAAGATCTGCGTGCAGCGCGTCATCAATATCATGTGCGTGATAGGCGATATCATCGGAAAGCGCCGCTATCTGGGCTTCCGCACTGGCAAAACCACTTAACTGCAATGATAGTTTCGAGTCCAACTCGGTAATAATCGGTGGTACGTCACCAACTCCGTCCCGATCCGTCAGTGGGCCGTTATGCTTGATGATCCCCTCAATGGTTTCCCAAGTCGGATTGAGGCCATCAAACGACGCGTAACGCTGTTCCAGCAGGGTCAGGACCCGAACCGTCTGCACATTGTGATCAAAGCCGCCATAAGGCTTCATCACCGCGTCCAGGGCGTCCTCGCCGGCATGGCCGAACGGCGTGTGGCCGAGATCGTGCGCAAGCGCCAGGGCTTCCGCCAGATCCTCATTCAGACCAAGGGAGCGGCTGATTGAGCGGGCAATCTGCGCCACCTCAAGGCTGTGCGTCAGCCGGGTGCGGTAATAATCGCCCTCGTGATAGACGAAAACCTGGGTCTTGTATTCCAGGCGCCGGAAAGCGCCGGAATGCAGAACCCTGTCCCGGTCTCGCTGGAACGGCGTGCGCTCGCGCGCTTCCGGCTCCGGGAACTGCCGGCCGCGGCTGTTCCTGAAATCCGCGGCATAGGGCGCGAACTGCTGTTTGAACGTCCAGTTTTGGGACTCGGGCATATACAGGGACCAAGTGCGATTCGAACTGGGCGGAACCTACTCTCGGGCGCCCTTTCGCGCAATGCCAAGGGCCCGAAAACAGTTGAATTCAGGGCCTGACGTATTACTTTCTCATCAGGGACGTGATTATGATCACGGTCAGAAATTCGAACACGATGATCGGAGCGGCGATGAGCCTCGCTGAAAACCATGGTGACAGTGCTGCCGCAGCACCTCCGGGTGCTGGTGGGCGCAGCTTCGGGTTAAGCGAAAGTGCAGCCCGGCGGATCAAGGTCCTGCTGGACATGGAAGAGAATGGCGACGGCAAATTCATGCGCGTCGGCGTCGAGGGCGGTGGCTGCTCCGGCTTCCAGTACGATTTCGGTTTCGATGATGTGATGAAGGACGACGACCACGTGTTCGAGAGCCACGGCATGAAAGTGATCGTGGACGATACCTCTCTCGACCTGCTTGACGGCGGCGTGCTCGATTATGTCGACGAATTGCTCGGCGCCTATTTCCAGGTCACGAATCCGAACGCCTCGTCTTCCTGCGGCTGCGGTACTTCCTTCTCCCTCTGACAGAAGCTAACGCGCCGGTTTCCTTGATGTCCGGCAAAGTGTCTTGGCCGCGCGACAGCGTGCGGGCAAACTTGCCGCTCGTCATTCTCCAAGCTCTTCGCGGAACGGACTCCCCATGAAAGCGGCCACCTGGAACGTCAACTCGGTCAAGGCGAGGCTCCCGAACCTGCTGGAGTGGCTCGACGGCTTCCAGCCCGACGTTGCCATGCTCCAGGAAACCAAGACCGTGGACGAGAATTTCCCGCGCCTTGAGATTGAGGAACGCGGCTACAAGATCCTGGCGCACGGGCAGAAGAGCTATAACGGCGTCGCTATCCTCTCCAAACACGAGATCGAGGACCCACTGGTTGGACTGCCCGGCGACGATGCGGACGAACAGGCCCGCTATGTCGAGGGCACGATCTGCGGCATCCGCTTCGCCTCGATCTATCTGCCGAACGGAAATCCGATCGCGACCGAGAAATTCACCTACAAGCTGGATTGGATGAAGCGACTGAAGGCCCAGGCGGAAATCCTGCTGCAAAGCGAAGGCCCCGTCGTGCTGGCAGGCGACTACAATGTCGTGCCGATGGACGACGACGTGCATGACCCGGCCGGCTGGGCGGACGATGCGCTCTGCCAGCCGGAATCCCGCGCCGCATACCGCTCCATTCTGAATCTCGGCTATGCCGACGCCTACCGGATCTACAACACCGCACCGCACCGCTACAGCTTCTGGGATTATCAGGGCGGTGCCTGGCAGAACGATCACGGTGTGCGGATTGACCACCTGCTGCTCTCGCCGCAAGCGGCGGACCGGCTGAAAGCCTCCGGCATCGACTCCGGCCCGCGCGGAAAAACCAAGGCCTCGGACCACACCCCGGTCTGGATCGAGCTCGCGGCGTAACTGCTCACGTCGTCATCGCTTTTTAGACTTCATCCCGGCCGGAGAGCCGGGACCTAGTCGATCATGGCGAGTTCTGATTTCCTGGGTCCCCGCGTGCGCGGGAATGACGATTTAGAGTGAGCTCACCCCGCTTTGAACGGGTCCCCCAGCGGCCGTGTCCGCAGCCCTTCGCGCAGATGTTTCCACGGTAGCGCCGCCGGATCGGCCAGAACCGGCCCCGGAGACGCACACTCTATGATTTCTGCGGCGATCGGCGCGAAATCGGCGCGGTAGTGCACCGAGCTTTTATTCACCAGGATCTTCATCTGTTCCGGCTCGACGCCGAGGAAACGATACATCATCCGGTCCGCCATCTGCACCTTGCGGGAGCCGACAAGGATCTGCACGCCATTGATGCTGAGCCGGGCCGACGGGCCGAGCCGCATGTGGGTGCCGGAATAGAACGGTCCAGTCGCCATGAATTCTCCATTCGACAACGCCTCGACCCGGAACGTGCCTTCAAAGGGCGCATCACCCGGCACGCGGGACTTGCCGCCAAGAGCGAGCACGACCTCCGCCCCCTCACCGGCCTCATGCGCAGCCAGAGCCGACTCGGCATCAACCAGCAATCCGAGCGCAGCACCCTCGGCACCATTGCGGACCAGAGCGCGCAACAGCCCCGTCGTGTCGCTATCGGCACCGCCGCCGGAATTGTCCTGCACATCCGCGATGATGACTGGGCGGTCCGCCGTGGCCGCGATGCGCATCGCTTCTCGAACCGCCTCGTCCGGACCGGGCAGTGCGGCCGAAAAACCCGCTTCCTTGGCGCAAATGGCATCAACCAATTGTTTCACGGATTGTTTCACACCTCTTTCGGTGTCTCCATATGCGAAAACAGACGCCCCGCAATGATGTATATCGGCTGCAGGGAAGCCCGTTGCGAAGGAAAGCGAGACGTTATGCGCCGCCTCCAGCTCCGGAATCATCGCGTAGAGACCAGCGGCTGGTTCGGCCATCGTGCATTGCCGGACCAGCGGCATCAGGAACGGGATTTGCTCGAAAGTATGGACGGGCTTGCGGCCAGATTTGATGAGAGCATCCAGCCGGCGTGCTACCCGGGCGCCGGTATCGGCCATATCGATATGCGGATAGGTCCGGTAGGCATCGAGGCCATTCGCCCATGAAACCATTTCCGGAGTGACGTTCGCGTGCAGGTCGAGGCTGGCCAGAAGCAGGATGTCGTCTCCGACAAGCGCCCGAACCCGGCGCAGCAACTCGCCCTCGCCATCCTCGTAGGTCTCCGTCGCCATCGCGCCATGCAGGCAGAGATAGATCGCGTCGGCCGGCAGGGCAGCCTCGATGCCCTTCAGGATCAATCCGGCGATATGCTCGTAAGCTTCGTCTGTCACATGAGCTGAAGGAGACGCCGCGGCCCAACTCGTCGGCACCAACTCATGCCCGAGCGCCCGGGCCTGCTCGATGAAACCCGCGACAGAAATATTGATCCCCTTGACCGCTTCGAACAGGGGCGCACCGGTGACCAGTGCCGGCCAACTCCCGGGGCTGGTGAAGGCGTCGAGTGCCGCCTTGCTAGGGCCGAATGTGTTGGTCTCGTGCTGAAAGCCGCCGATGATAATCCGCGCCATTCGGGCTCTCCCGTCCGAAGGTTATGTCTAAGCTAGTTGATGCCGATGGCGCCGCAGAGCGAAACCCAGACATCCTGGAGGATGTAACTGTCCCGCACGAAAGGCAGAACGGCCACGCAGATGAGAAGAAAGACGACAAGACCGACGAACTCGGAGCTGTGCCAGCGGCGCGGCTCCTGTTCAATCCCGGTCCTGTCTCCGTGCTGTACCATTCAGATTCCGTACCCTCGGGGATGAGGCGGCGTTGGCAGAGGGGACATCTGCCTGTAATCAATGCCTGACATCTTAATCACGGGCCCTGCGCGATGGCAATTTGCCCGGGACCATTCTTCTGGAACCGCTCCGGTTCCAAAATCAGACCTAATGAGGGACTGACAGACATGTGCGCGAGGGAATATCTGACGTTCGACGATAGCTGGGCCGGGTATCTGCGCTGGTCGCACCGTTTACCGCCCGCACCGCCGCCCGTCACACCGCGCCACGTATCCGGCATTGCCGAGATCATCGACGATTTCGATGCCGTGATTCTCGACAATTTCGGCGTGCTTAGCCTCGGCCCGCCTGTCATCCCCGAAGGCCCGGCGGCTTATGACTGTATCCGCAAGGCAGGCGTAGCCGTCCGTGTCGTCTCGAACGACGGCTCAAAGAGTGTCGCTGCAATGTGTGAAAGCCATCGCGCGCGCGGATATCTGTTCGAGGAATCTGAGATTTTCGCTGGTGTCAGCCTGCTTGAAAGCATGCTGGAAGGCGGTGAAGGCGGTTTCTGGGCGGCAATTGGCCTCGATCCGCACCTGATTCCAAGAGGCCATGACATTCGCGGCTGGCCTGGTGACGGGGTTGATATAGACGAGGCTGCAGGTCTTCTGCTGCTCGATTGCGATAATTTCTGGAGAAAGGATTTCGCGCCGATCCTCGAGAGTTTCAAGCGCCATCCCCGCCCCGTCATTGTCGGAAACCCGGACCTGACAGCCCCCTATACCGAAGCAATGAGCCTGGAGCCCGGATATCTCGCGCATCAGCTTGCGGACGAAGCCGGGGTCGAGCCGATCTTTCTCGGCAAACCCTTCGGCCCGGTTTATGAGATGGCCATGCGTGACCTGGCCCATATTCCCCCGGAGCGGGTGCTCTGCGTTGGCGATACTCTCCATACGGACGTGCTCGGCGGACGGGCCCGGGGCATGAAGGCCCTGTTGGTCGAAACCGGCTTCACACGTGGAAAAGATCCCCTCACCCTTGCGGAAGAAAGCGGAATCTGGCCTGATTTCATCGCACCGTCGATTTAATCATGGAGCGACCGCATGCATGCGCCAGTCCTCTTGCTATCGATGCTCCTCTGTCTGACCGGCTTTTCAAACGCCGCAATGGCAGCGGACAAGAAGCCGATCGTCATCGAAGGCGAAGCCCGCGTTATTGATGCCGGAACCATCCAGATAGATAGAAGCGTAATCCGTTTGTTCGGGATCGTTGCACCGAGCCCCCGTCAGAAATGCCTGCGCGGCGCCCTGCCCTGGCTCTGCGGCGCAGCTGCGAAGAAGCATCTGCAAAAACTGGCGGACCGTAAGCAGGCCCGCTGCGTTGCCGTGGAAACCTTCAATGCCCGATGCATCGTCAATAATAAGGATATCTCAAACGAGATGGTGCTGTCTGGCTGGGCTGTTGCTGATGAAGCGGGCGATGCCTACAGGCCCGCAGAAGAAAAAGCCCGCGCAGGAAAGCGCGGGCTTTGGGAAAATGTTCCAGACTAAGGTGTTAGCGTCCTAGAGCGCGGCGATCCGCTCCAGCGCGGCGGCCAGTTTGTCCCGCTTGGTCTTCTCATCGGCCAGCCGTTCGCGGTTTTCTTCCACCACTTCCGCCGGCGCGCGGGAGATGAAGCTCTCGTTCGAGAGCTTCTTGTCCAGCTTCATGATCTCGCCGTTTAGCTTGCCAAGATCCTTTTCCAGGCGCACGCGCTCCTGGGCCAGATCGACCACATCGGCGATTGGTAAAATGATCATCGCCTCGTCGATCACCCCCTGAACCGCACCGGTCGGAATATCGTCCGTCGCCGATATGTTCTCCAGACGGGCGAGACGGATGATCACATCCCGGTTCCGCTCCAGCCGCTCCACTGTCTGAGCGGACATATCCTTCAGCAGCAGATCGATCTTCGCGGCGGCTGGCACGTTCATTTCCGAGCGGATAGAGCGCACCTCGGAAATCAGCCGCACCACCCAGTCCATCTCGGCGATGGCATCTGCGTCTGCAGCTTCCTTCAAGCCATCCGGCCAGGCCGTGGTGATCAACTGGCCTTCACCGCCAAAAGCAGACCACAGCTCTTCGGTAATGAACGGCATCAACGGGTTCAGCAGATTGATAGCCTGCATCAGCACCCAGGCCGTTGCCTTGCGGGTTTCTTCCGCAGCAGCCTTGTCGGCACCGGAGAGGATCGGCTTGGTGAATTCCAGATACCAGTCGCAGTAGGTGCCCCAGATGAAGTGATAGAGCGCGCCCGCTGCGTCGTTGAACCGGTAGCCGTCGATGGCCTTCGAAACCTTGGCTTCCGTTTCCGCCAGCTCGGAGATGATCCAGCGGTTCACGGTCTGTGTCGCGGCCTTTGGATCGAACGACGCATCCCACTGACACTCGTTCATTTCCGCATAGCGGGCCGCGTTCCAGAGCTTGGTCGTGAAGTTCCGGTAGCCCTCAACCCGGCTCTCGGCGAGCTTGATGTCCCGGCCCTGCGCCGCCATGGCGGTAAGGGTGAAACGCAGCGCGTCTGTGCCGAATTTCTCGATAAGATCGAGCGGATCCATCACGTTGCCCTTGGACTTGGACATCTTGGCGCCGTGCTGATCCCGGACCAGAGCGTGGATATAGACCGTCGAGAACGGAACCTCGCCCATGAAATGAATGCCCATCATCATCATCCGGGCGACCCAGAAGAAAATGATGTCGAAACCGGTGACCAACACATCACCCGGATAATAACGGTCCAGTTCAGGTGTTTTTTCCGGCCAACCGAGTGTCGAGAACGGCCAGAGCGCGGAAGAGAACCAGGTATCCAGCACATCTTCATCGCGCGTGATCTCGGTCGTTGCGCCATAATGCGCATCCGCTGCGGCCTGCGCCGCCTCTTCCGATTCCTCGACAAAAATGCTGCCGTCCGGGCCGTACCAGGCCGGGATCTGATGGCCCCACCAAAGCTGACGTGAAATGCACCAGGGCTGGATGTTGCGCATCCAGTCGAAATAGGTGTTCTCCCAGCTCTTCGGAACGAACTGCGTTTTCCCGGTCTCCACGGCCTCGATGGCCGGTTTCGCCAGAGTTTCCGCGTCGCAGTACCACTGATCGGTTAGCCACGGCTCGATCTCAACGCCGGAACGGTCTCCATGCGGGACGGTGTGCTGGATATCTTCAATCTGCTCCAGCAGCCCTGCTTCTTCCATGTCTGCAATGATCTTCTTGCGGGCGTCGAACCTGTCGAGCCCCCGATAGGCCTCGGGCGCGTTCTCGTTGATGCGCGCGCGGCTATCGAAGATGTTGATCTGTTCCAGATTGTGCCTGCGACCGACCTCAAAATCGTTGAAATCATGGGCAGGCGTCATCTTGACAGCGCCGGAACCTTTTTCCGGATCGGAATACTCGTCCGCGACAATCGGAATACGGCGACCAACAAGCGGAAGGATGGCGTATTTGCCCACCAGATCCTTGTACCGCTCGTCATCCGGATGCACCGCAATACCGCTGTCGCCAAGCATGGTTTCCGGACGAGTCGTCGCGACAACGATATGCCGGCTGGGATCGTCTTCCAGCGGATACCGGAAATACCAGAGATGACCTTTGCTCTCGACCTGCTGGACCTCCAGGTCGGAGATTGCCGTGTGCAGTTCCGGGTCCCAGTTCACAAGGCGTTTGTCCTTGTAGATCAGGCCCTTTTTATGAAGTTCTACAAATACCTTCGCGACCGCGTCGGAGCAGCCCTCGTCCATTGTGAAGCGCTCACGCTGCCAATCCGGCGAAGCGCCGAGGGCACGGAGCTGGCTGGTGATGGTTCCGCCTGATTCGGCTTTCCATTCCCAAATCTTCTCAACGAACGCTTCCCGGCCAATCGCGCGCCGGGTGATCTGCTTGGCCGCGAGCTGGCGTTCGACAACCGACTGGGTGGCGATGCCCGCATGGTCCGTACCCGGCTGCCACAGCGTATCGTTGCCGGTTTTCCGCTTATAGCGAACCAGGATGTCCTGAATGGTGAAAGTGAGCGCATGGCCCATATGCAGGCTGCCGGTGACGTTCGGCGGCGGCATCATGATGGTGTACGGAACCTTGCTCGAGTTGGGATCGGCGGCGAATGCGCCTGCTTTTTCCCAGTTCTCGTAATGGGTCCGCTCAACCGCGGCCGCGTCGAATGTCTTTCCAAGCATTTTGATGCCCTTGGCCATGTCGTGAAACCGGTATCAGAAAACAGATAGAACCTGCTCCCCGAAAGGAGAGCAGGTTTAGGGCATCATCGGTTGGAATTCCAGCCCGGAAAGCCCGGGACCGATGGTTCTTACCAGGGGTCGCGCCGCTGGGACTGCATCACCAGCCGCTCGATTTCCTCGCGAACCAGACGCTCAACCATCATCGGCAGATGCTGATCCAGCCATTCCTTGAGCATCGGACGCATCAATTCACGCGTCAGGCGCTCAAGCGTTATGGCCCCGTTGCCGATCGGCAGCTCGTGATAATCCTCGTTCAGCTTTTCATTCAGACGGCTGAACGCATCGACCGTTTCGGCGGCCTGCGGCGGTGAAACAAGCCCTTCGGCCGGAGGCGCTTGCTGCGGTTGTTGCAGCGGCGGCGGAGGTGGTGGCGGAGGCGGCGCGGGAGCAGGTTCCGGCTCGTCTTCCTTAAATTTCTGCTCGTCGAACAGCGGCTCGGGCTGTTCTTCCTCCATATCCGTCAGATCGAGGACGTCTTCCTCTTCCTCGAAATCCGGTTCCGGTTCGGGCTCCGGTTCGGCCTCTACTTCAGGCTCCGGCTCCGGTTCGGGTTCAGGCTCCGCTTCAGCCTCTGGCTCCGGTTCGGGCTCGGGTTCAGGCTCCGCTTCAGGCTCGGCCTCCGGTTCCGGAGTCGGCTCTGGCTCGGCAGCTTCTTCGGGGGGTGGGGCTTCCTCGCCCTCCTCACCGTCTTCGGAAATGATTCGCCTAATCGAGGCGAGGATTTCCTCCATCGACGGTTCTTGCGCCGTATCACTCATCCAGACTCAAACCCACAAGGAATCAAGAGGCTTAAAGGGTATCCTACAAGTTTATGAAACGCCAGCCTGTCGTCCGGCCAGTAGTCCCGGGCGATCAGGGGAGTTTTCCCGACACATCAGTTCCCCAGACACGATCGATGGTATCCCGGTAGTGCTTGTCATAATCGTAGAACTCGACATCAAGACCAAGATCCGCCGCCGTGAGCTTGCCCATAGCAAGCAGAAGCGTATACGCAGCCACGACTTCGTCCCGGTTTGCGCTGACAAGACTGACCTGCGTGTCTAGAAGCTCCTGTTCCGCATCCAGGACATCAAGCACAGTCCGGGCACCAACGGTCGCTTCCTGCTGGACGCCGTCGAGGGCAATTTCAGCCGCATCTACACTGGATTTTAGAGCCAGAATTTGGGCTACCGAAGTCTGCCATGCCTCATAGGCACGCGCCGCGAGGTCGACCGTATCGCGGCGAATCGACTCCACCACGATCCGGGACCGGTTGGCATTCTCCTTCGCAGCGCGGACACGCGCGGAGACCTGCCCCTTCTGATAGATCGGAATGATGACCTGAGCCGTAACGGCAAACTCGGTCGTTTTGTCGTCGTTGAAGCCGCTGTCCTCGGCATATTCGGCAGAGCCGACAAGATTGACGGTCGGCAGCAGCTCGCCAAACACCAAATCAATTGTCTCACCGAGGCGTCGCTCATCGAATTTGGCGGCAATCAGGGAAAAATTATTTATGACTGACTGCTCAACAGCCTCTTCCCGGCTCTCGGGCAAGGACGTAACGATGTCCGGATCTTCCAGTTCACTCGGTACAGTACCGACGACACGTTCGTACGCCACCCGCGAGCTGATCAGATTGCCTTCCGCCTGGATCAGGTCGGCCTCGGCAATGGCGACGCGGGCTTCGGCTTGCGCCACATCGGTACGCGTCACCTCACCAACCTCGAAACGATCCCGTGTTGCCTGAAGCTGGGTCTCCAAGCGTGCCCGATTCTTTTTCTGCAGTTCGAGCACAGATTGGTTCCGAATCACGTTCATATAGACGGTAAGCGCATCGAGCAGCGTGTTTTGCTCTGTACTGAACATGGTGGCGCGCTCTTGCTGCACACTATATTCGGCCGAGTTGACGTCCGCTTCCGTGCGTCCACCACGATAGATCGGCTGAGTCACCGTAACGTTGGCCGATTTCGGCGTCGTGTTGCCGTCAGCTGACGTGACGTTGGTATCTACATCGGTTTTCGCGAAGCCGACAGAAAGTGTCGAGGAGACCGTCGGCAGCCAGCCGCCCTTGGCTCGCGGGACGCCTTCATTAACGACACGCAGGCTTGCCCGGGCGGCATTGAGGGTTGGGTTGGTCCGGTAGGTATAAGAAAGGACATCAGAAAGCGTTTCGGCGGTGACTGGCGGTGCAGAAACGCCAAGAATGCAAGCTGACACTGTCAACATCGCGGCCGTGCGATGCAATTTCTTCATACCCGTCACCCGTGTCATCCGAGATCTTTCCACTTTAACAAAAAGCAAACGTGACAATCTAAAAAACGAACTTCGGCTCATTCCGGAACTCCGGGAGCAACGGCACGGAGGCGTCGAAAACCACCCGCTTGGAAACCGTCGTCCCGAATTTTTCGACAAGCACGGCGTTACCCTGCCGCGCTCCGTTCTCATATAGTATCGTGACCAGTCTTCCGCCATCGGCAAGTTGATCGGTAATCGATTCCGGGATCCGTTCAACCCCGCCGCCGATAACAATCAGGCTGTAAGGCGCTTTCTTTATATAACCGGCAAGCGGATCACCCGCGACAATCGCCGCATTATCGACATCAAGCGAACCGAGCCGTTCATTAGCACCACTGACCAGCTTCTCGTCCTGCTCGACACCGTAAACCGTCCCGGCAAGATGCGACAGGATGGCCGTCGAATAACCACACCCGCACGCGACATCCAGCACCGCGTCTGCCGAATCAGGCAATGCAATCTGCAGCAAGCGGGCAAAAACCATCGGCTCCATCAGAACCCGGCCGTTGCCAAGGTTCAGATCCTCGTCGACATAGGCGACGCCCATTAACTGTTTGGGGACGAACAGCTCCCGTGGAACAGCTTCGAAAGCGTCAATGATCGCCGTATCAGTGACCTTGTTCGTCCTGATCTGACTCTCGACCATGTTGTGGCGTGCAGTGGCGAAGTCCGTCATTTCGCGACAGTGCTCCAGCATGTGAAAAGGCAGGCCGATACGCGGCCTTGTGGAAGTTATACTTTGAGGGGTTTTTGAACACAATCCAGATACCACCCCAGATACCACCCAAGGGAGGAACGGCCTGTCATCGGCCGCACCGATAACCGCCATGAAAAAATATCAAATTGCCGCCGTCCCCGGTGATGGCATTGGCCCGGAAGTGATCGACGCAGGCGTAGAGATCCTCGAAGCGCTCGCCGCTGACAGTGCGAATTTCGAGCTCGCATTCGAGCATTTCCCTTGGGGCGGCGACTATTATCGCAAGCACGGCGTGATGATGCCGGAGGACGGGGTCGATACCCTGCGCCGATTCGACGCAATCCTGTTCGGCTCCGCCGGCGATCCCGATATCCCGGACCACATCACCCTGTGGGGCTTGCGCCTGAAGATCTGCCAGACTCTCGACCAGTACGCCAATGTTCGCCCGGCCCGCCTGCTTCCAGGTATTCAGGGGCCCCTCGCCGGTGTCACTGCCGATGATCTCGACTGGGTTATCGTCCGGGAAAACTCGGAAGGTGAATATGCTGGAGCCGGCGGACGCGCCCATGTCGGTCTGCCAGAGGAAGTCGGACTCGACGTTTCCATCTTCACCAGGGTCGGCGTCGAGCGAATCCAGCGCTTTGCTTTCGAGCTCGCGCAATCCCGTCCGCGGAAAAAACTTACGCTCGTGACGAAATCCAATGCCCAGCGGCACGGCATGGTGTTCTGGGACAGCGTGTTCGAGCGAATCAAATCCGATTACCCGGATGTCGAAACGGACAAGATGCTGGTCGATGCGATGACCACAAGAATGGTGCTGGACCCGAAGAGCCTGGATACGGTTGTCGCCACAAACCTGCACGCAGATGTGCTCTCCGATCTCGCCGCCGCCTTGACCGGTTCGCTCGGAATCGCACCGACAGGAAATCTGAGGCCGGAGCGGGATATGCCCTCCATGTTCGAACCCATCCATGGCTCGGCCTTCGATATCACGGGCAAAGGCGTGGCGAATCCGATCGGAACATTCTGGAGCAGCGCCATGCTGCTTGAGCATCTCGGCGAGACCGACGCAGCGTCACGATTGATGTCCGCCATTGAGCGGGTGACTGCGGACGGTTCTGTTCTTCCGCGCGATCTCGGCGGCACAGCAACAACGCGGCAAGTGACCGATGCAGTGCTTGCTGCGCTGTCGAAAGGGAATGTGTGATTCGGGTCATTTGTTTCACACAGTGCTTCAACGCATGAAAAGGCATTGACGGGCGTGGAGCGGGCGGCTACCTATCGCGCCCTGTTGGCCCGGTGGCAGAGTGGTTATGCAGAGGACTGCAAATCCTTGTACGTCGGTTCGATTCCGGCCCGGGCCTCCAACTTCCCTTCTGAGAATTTACGCATAATTTCCTCGGCTTGCGTCCCGTAACAGCCTTCCATGCCTGTTTTTGGGCATGAGAAGGCGGCGCTTAAAATGCTCATGCGAAAATTGCCTTACAGGCACGTTTCGAGTTTGCACTCGCCGAAAAGCGCTGCTATATACCGCCACCTCGTCGGGGCACACCCTCGGCGAGCTGCTGATCCCCGGTAGCTCAGCGGTAGAGCAAGCGACTGTTAATCGCTTGGCCGGCGGTTCGAATCCGTCCCGGGGAGCCAATAACAAAAACGGTCGAAACTTCGGTTTCGGCCGTTTTTTTATTTCTCGGCGCACGCCTGCCCGGCATTGCCGCCGACTTCCATTCCAGCGACCATGCGATCCACTGCCCGAACAGCTGGATTTCAACCATGTTATCTGATGTCCGTATCATCGAGATCGAGGCCCTCGGCCCCGCCCCTTTCGCCTCCATGTTGCTCGCAGATCTTGGTGCTGACGTGATCACGGTGCACCGAAAGACAGCATCGGATGTTCCGGGCAAAGGCGATAACAACCTGCTTGATCGCGGCAAGCGCTCAATCGCCCTCGATCTCAAGGTGCCAGAGGATATTGCAGTCCTGAAGGCCCTGCTGAGAGGTGCGGACGGGTTGATCGAGGGGTTCAGGCCCGGTGTGATGGAGAGATTGGGTCTGGGGCCGGATGAGTGCCTCTCACTGCAGCCACGCCTTGTCTACGGCCGGATGACGGGATGGGGCCAGGACGGCCCCAAAGCCGGGGAGGCCGGTCATGATCTGAACTATATCGGGCTATCAGGCGCACTCTGGTACGCCTCCCCGGGAGGCACAGCACCTTTCCCGCCCCCGACCCTGGTCGGCGATATCGGCGGTGGCGCGCTCTATCTGGTGATTGGCATCCTGTCCGCCCTGCTGAAAGCCCGTGCGACCGGCCAGGGCACCATTGTGGATGCAGCGATCGTCGACGGCTCGGCGCATATGATGAATCTGCTGATGTCGCTTCGCGCGGCCGGCTCTTTCCAAACGGAACGCGGCCACAGCCTGCTGGACGGGCCGCACTGGAGCCGCACATATCAATGCAGCGACGGCCTCTTTCTCTCGGTTCAGTGCCTGGAGCCTAAATTTTACCGGATATTCCTGGAGCGCCTGGGGCTTGAAGGCGATTCGGCGTTCGAACAGCAGTTCGAGGAGTCTCTCTGGCCGGATCTCGGCGCACGGCTTGCCTCCCTCTTCACCAGCCAGTCCCGCGCGCATTGGCTGGCTTTATTCCGGGGCAGCGACGCCTGCGTCGGACCGGTGCTTTCGCCGGATGACGCCGCGACCGATCCCCATATGGCAGCGCGCGGGGTTTGGCAGGATCTCGACGGCCGGCTGCAGGCCGCAGCCGCACCGCGATTCGATGGCAAGAAACCAACACCTGCGTCGCCGAGTCCTTACAGAGGCCAGCACACAGCCGAAATCCTTGCTGAACTCAAAGGTGATGCATCAGCTCGCTGAGCGATGTCGTTTCGGCCAGAACCGCCCGGCATCCAGAAACCGGTTCCATGCATCTTCTATCTCTTGATCCGCGCGGGCCATTTCCTCCCCGTGCCATCCGATGACAATTCCCGACGCCTTCATCAGATCGGGCATGTTCGCTCCGCTCTCCGGAGCAACAAGAGACTCCAACTGCTCAATGCATACCGCGTAGTCGTTTGCATAGCCGAGCAGGTCCTGCAATCGGGCCGCAGACTTGGAAAAGATCTTGGCTTTTCTGGCCTCGAAAAGGGACGCGAAAAACTCAGAGGCATAGCGCATCTTCTTCATTTCGAGCCGTAACTCATGCTTCGCGGCAGTGTTGCCCTGAAGGGCCGTTCGTCCCATTTTGCGAACCTTGCGGTAGCATTTTTCGAGCTTTGACGCGGCAAATTCCTCACTCCGGGCCAGATGGTCGAAGGCGTCTTTTCCCTGGGAATTAGTCAGCGTTTCTATCAGCAGACCGAGTTGCAGCTGGAAAGAGGTAAACCGGGACGATGCGACGGCTGCCCGGGCGTCTCTGTACCCGGCCTCCTGCCGAACCTCAGCAAGCGCCCGGAGTTCCTTCAGCGCAGGAATATCTGCGCCAAGAGCGGCCTCGACGGGATCATGAAGATCAGCGATATAAACATCCCATTCACGCGCCTGGCCGAGGGAACCCGCAAGCCACTTTCCCTCTTCCCTGATGCGATCGATCAGCTCCGCGTCACCGAATGTCCGGAACATCCCGAGCGCGGCTCTCAAACGGCGCACTGCCACTCGCATCTGGTGCGGTCCTTCAGGGGCCATACTCTCCAGAATCGGGAACTCATTCGCAGCGATCTGCGTCTGGCAAGCCTTCAGGATCGCAACGGCCGCTTCATTGATCCGGCTTCCCCTAACCAACAGAGGCCGCCGCCCTTTGACCGGCTTCGGCTCCTTTGGAACCTGCAATTCCCCCGCGCGGGTGGCCTTGCCGCGATATTCGATACGGACCGGAACATCATCGTTGATCGCACATGCCAACTCGAACAACGCGCTCGGCGTACCGTCTTTGAGCTCGAGTTCCAGCTCGGAGATTGCCGTTTTTCGGGTACCCGAGCGAATCTCGCCTATATCGAGATCAGCCGAAATGAGAGCATCACCGAACCGTCCGGCGTAGGTTACAAGACGGCTCGTTCTCCGGAAGTCCGTGACGAAAACGGGCTGCAGCCGTCCCCACACCCCGTCCCGGGTAAGCAAATCCCGAATCTCCGGCGCATGAATAAGGTCGAGAGTCGGCTCTTCGCCACTAACCCAGCCTTCGATCTCAATCCGCTGCGTGATACCGGCCTGCCAGCCGCTACCGATCTTCAGGGTTTGAAGTTTCCGACGCCCCATCTCCCGGATGCGCAGGTTAATGCCGACGCTGGCGAGCTCTTTGTCTGGCGTGTCAAAATATGTCGACTTCAGATGAGCGGTCTTGGCCCGCTCACTACCTGACTTGACCAAAGACGGCAACCTCTTCAGCCGATTGACCCATTTCTCCGAGACCGCGAGCCGCAACTCCGATTCGGTCGGTAATGGCTCTGCTTTCCTACTCATACAAGATCCTTTGGAGCCACAAAGCGGCGTAACCGCCCCTTTCCGGGCGCGATCTCATTCCACGTGTCGATATCGAGCTCAATCTCCGCCAGAGCCCCGGTCGGAAACTTCTCCCGCACACGAGTCAGAGCTTCGCCTCCCGCTGTACTGCACAGAAACAAGGTTAATTGTGCCAGGCCAGGATTGTGCCCGATAAGCAGGAGCTTTTGAACATTGTCGGGAAGCTCGGACAGAACAGCAAAAATATCGTTCATGCTTGCTTCATAGATCCGGGAGGTTTCCTCTACCGGGCAATTGCGGGGTAAATAAGGACGAACAATGTCCCGGGTCTGTACCGTTCGCCGGGCCGATGAGCAGAGAATGAGATCGGGTGCAATCTGCTCCTGCTTCATCATGATGCCTATAACCGCCGCTGAACGTTCGCCGCGCCGGTTCAATGGCCGCTCAAAGTCACTGTGAGCGGGGGCGTCCCAGCTGGACTTGGCATGACGCAACAGCAAAAGGGTTTTGCTCACCAGGCGGCTCCCGTTTCTGAGGGCGATGGACCCGTATTTTTTGGCGCCATAACCATTTCAGCCCCCTTTTAAAGAGCGCTAAATTGACAGCGCGTGCCGCTGCCGCCAAGGTCAAACAAGGCGGTTGCTCCGTACCGCATTATGTTTGTCCGCTGGAACCGTTTATGAGCGCCGAAACCACGCCCCGAAATACCGCGCTCATTGATCCCGCGACAAAAGGTAATCAAATCGATTCCGGAAAAGCAGCAGATATCCGCCCGCTCAAGCCGGAAGATATCGACAGCCTTGCTCTACTCACCCAGGAACTTCTCGCATTTTATGGCCTTCCGGCGCGAAACCAGCGCTCCTATATGGCCCATATCATGACGTCGGAACTTTTTGAGCGGGACAACAATCTCAAGGTACTGGTCGCCGAAACAACCGCCGGATTGCAGGGATTTATCGCCTATACCGAAGTCTTCGCTCTCGCCAGCTGCCAGCGCAGCTTTTTCATTCAGGATCTTTTCGTCACGAGAAGAGCGCGTGCGTCCGGCGTAGGCGCCGGCCTGATGGCCGAACTGGTACGCCAGGCGGAAGAATGCGGTGTCGAACAGATCGACTGGACAGCCGATCCCTGGAACGAGAAGGCGACGGCCTTTTACGAAAAGCTCGGCCCGTTGCTGAAGAGCGATAAAATTCTCTATCGCCTCGCCGGGTCTTCCCTGCGTCGATCCATGCAGGAACAGAAACTGTGAAATCCGCACCCGGCCGCTCACATTAAGGCCATACGAACTGGTAAGCGGACGGATCGAACACTAAGTTCGGGGCCTGATGGCCCGCACGTAATACCGGAGAAAAAGAATGCAAATTCGCGATGGCTTCGTCGGCACAATCGGCAATACCCCGCTGATCAAACTGAAGCGCGCGTCGGAGGAAACCGGCTGCACCATCCTCGGCAAGGCCGAGTTCCTTAATCCGGGTGGTTCTGTAAAGGACCGTGCCGCGCTGGCGATCATTCGCGATGCCGAAGAACGCGGCGCCCTGCGCCCCGGCGGCGTGATCGTCGAGGGGACGGCCGGCAATACGGGCATCGGCCTTGCCCTTGTCGGCAATGCACTCGGTTACCGCTCCGTCATCGTCATGCCGGAAACCCAGAGCCAGGAGAAAAAGGACATGCTGCGCCTGGTCGGCGCGGATCTCCGGCTGGTTCCTGCGGCACCTTACAAGGACCCGAACAATTACGTGCGGTACTCCGGCCGTCTGGCCGAGGAAATTGCGGCAAGTGAGCCGAACGGCGCAATCTGGGCAAACCAGTTCGACAACGTCGCCAACCGCCATGGCCACTACACCACCACAGGCCCGGAAATCTGGGACCAGACGGACGGTACGGTCGACGGGTTCATCTGCTCTGTCGGAAGCGGCGGTACCATTGGCGGTGTCAGCATGGCACTGAAGGAGCGCAATCAGAATGTGACGATCGGCCTTGCAGACCCCATGGGCTCGGCGATCTTCAACCACTATGCCCATGGTGAGCTGAAATCCGAAGGTGGCTCGATCACTGAAGGAATCGGGCAGGGCCGGATCACAAAAAACCTGGAAGGCATTACAGTCGATGCGCCTTTCCAGGTGACGGACGAGGAAGCCCTCGATGTGATCTTCAAACTGCTGATGGAAGAAGGCCTCTGCATGGGCGGCTCGACCGGCATCAATGTCGCCGGCGCCGTCAAGCTCGCCAAACAGATGGGACCGGGACACACCATCGTGACGATCCTGTGCGACTGGGGACACCGCTACCAGACCAAGATCTTCAATCCGGAGTTCCTGAAAGAAAAAGGACTGCCCGTACCGAGTTGGTTGGTCTGACGGCGCAAAGCGGGAGGAAAACGATGAATTACAAGAATCCAGAAGCACTCGTCGAGACAGCTTGGTTGGCCGAGAATCTCGGCAATCCAGCAGTCAAGATCCTGGATGCCAGCTACCACCTGCCGGGCATAGATCGCGACGCGGACACGGAATATCTCAAAAAGCACATCCGAGGCGCCGGACGCTTCGATATCGACGATGTGAAAGACCCCGCCGCCACCCTGCCCCATATGATTCCGGACGCCGAGACATTCGCCGCGAAGGTCGGCGCGATGGGAATATCGAACGATGACCTCGTCGTCGTCTACGATGTCTACGGTATGATGAGTGCAGCCAGGGTCTGGTGGATGTTCCGGCTGTTCGGGCATGACAAGGTCGCTGTCCTGAATGGCGGATTGCCAAAATGGCTGGCCGAAGACCGGCCCGTGGCCTCAGGCGCGGAAACACGACCGTTAGCCAGCTTCACGGCGACCTTCCGCAAAGAGCTGGTTACCGACCTCAAAGCTCTCAGCGACAACATCGGCAGTGGCTCCAGGGCGGTTCTTGATGCCCGTGCGGCCGAACGCTATGCCGGAACGGCCCCTGAACCCCGGGCCGGTCTGCGCAGCGGTCATATCCCCGGCAGCCTCAGTATGCCATTCGGTACCCTGCTAAACGCGGACAAGACATTTCTGCCTGCAGACGCCTTGCGCGACCGTTTCGAGGCCGGTCTCGGCCTTGATTTCGCGCAACCGGTCTCGACAACCTGCGGGTCCGGCGTAACCGCCTGTATCCTGTCGCTCGGCCTTTACCTGCTAGGCAAGGAAGACGTCGCCGTTTACGACGGCTCCTGGAGCGAATGGGGCGCGCACCCGGAAACGCCAGTCGAAACATCCTGAAGGAGGCCGTCGTGGCTTTGCACGTACGCCCCATTGCGGGCGGCGATATCGATTCCGTTGTCGCGCTCTGGAAAGAGGCAGGTCTCACCGTTCCGCACAACGATCCTTATGAGGACATCCACTTCTGCCGCGCCAGCCCAAATGCAGAAATCCTGCTCGGGTTCGATGGTCAGGAACTGGCAGCCGCCACCATGGTCGGTCACGATGGGCATCGCGGCTGGTACTATTATGTCGGGGTGGCCCCGGGCCGACAGACGAGCGGGCTTGGCCGGGAGATCATGTCCGCCGCCGAGGAATGGCTGAAAGAGCGCGGTGTCGGCAAGGCCCAGCTTATGATCCGGCCAGCTAATACCAAGGTAAAAGACTTCTACGAGCGACTTGGCTATGTCCAGGAAGACCGCCTTGTCATGGCGAAGCGGTTCGGTCCGGTGCCGGATTGGCAGACCGGGCAGACCGAAACGACGGTTATCCACCTGGAAATGCTTTCCCGGCCAGACCGGGAGCCGGCACGGCCGCCGGAGATCGGCAAACGGATCGTGCTGGAACGAATGGCCGTTCCCAGCGTGCGGTTTTACCGGTTCCTCTATGACGGGGTCGGCGGCGACTGGACCTGGGTGTCTCGACGGATCATGGATGACGAAACGCTGGCGGCAGCCCTCTCACGCGCAGGAGCCGAATATTACCTGCTGAGTGTGGATGGAGAGCCAGCCGGGTTCTGTGAGCTTGAGCGCAGTCAGAACGGCAAGGACGTGGAGCTGTCCTATTTTGGCTTGTTGCCGGGATTCATCGGGATCGGTATCGGGCGCTATTTCATCGACGCTGCCATAGATCTCGCATGGCAGCCAGAAACAGAACGCGTCTGGGTCCATACCTGTGACCTCGATCACCCCCGCGCCCTCGGCAATTACCAGAGAGCCGGGTTCGTGCCCTACGCACGGGAGGTCGAGATCCTGCCAGACCCGCGGCTTGCAGGGCTGCCGCTCCCCCCGCACTCTTCGGATCGCGGACATGCGCCGAACAGCCTGTTCCGGGATCGTGCGGCAGCGGAGAAACTTCCGTTGGCCGACGGTGCCACGCGCTGATCCTGGCCCCATGAATTAGAAATGCGAAGGGCGCGCGCGATCTCTCGCAGCGCGCCCTTCCGGAGGGTCCCCCGTTGTCCCCCCCTCCCAGACTGTATAAGCCCAGACTGAATGTGTTAGTGCGCCAGGATCTGGCTCAGGAACAGCTTTGTACGATCAGAACGCGGGTTCGTGAAGAACTCTTCTGGTGTGTTCTGTTCGACGATCTCGCCGTAATCCATGAAGATCACGCGATCGGCCACTCGCTTGGCAAAGCCCATCTCGTGAGTCACCACAAGCATGGTCATGCCGGATTCCGCGAGCTCGACCATCACGTCCAGCACTTCTGAAATCATTTCCGGATCAAGGGCCGAGGTCGGCTCATCGAACAGCATGATCTGCGGATTCATGCAGAGAGACCGCGCGATGGCGACACGCTGCTGCTGGCCGCCGGATAGCTGCCCCGGGTATTTATTGGCCTGTTCCGGGATCTTCACACGCTCCAGATATTCCATCGCCAATTCTTCGGCTTCGGCCTTTGGCGTCTGCTTCACCCAGATCGGGGCGAGCGTGCAGTTTTCCAGCACCGTCAGGTGCGGGAACAAATTGAAGCTCTGGAACACCATGCCGACATCGCTGCGGATCGCATCGATGTTCTTCAGGTTGTTGTCGAGCGTCACGCCGTTGACGATGATATCGCCGCCCTGATGCTCTTCCAGACGGTTGATACAACGGATAAGCGTCGATTTACCGGACCCTGACGGGCCGCAGATAACGATTTTCTCACCCTGATGAACCGAGAGGTTCACATCTTTCAGGACGTGGAACTCTCCGTACCACTTATTAACGCCAGCCAGTTCAATGACGACTTCATCGCCCTTGGTGGACTTGACCGTTTGTTTTGTTTCGACCTGAGCGTCCATGCTCATGTTGTTAACTCCTTGGCTCGATACGCTGAAAAGGAATGGACCTGCCGGGGTTATCTCCCGGCCTGCCCTGCTCCCAGCGTCCGTTCAAGATGCTGGCTGTATTTCGACATGACGAAACAGAGAACGAAATACAAAGCTGCTCCGAAGACAAGCGGCTCCGTGTGGATACCGTTCCATTGCGGGTTTTGACTGACGGCCTTCAACATCAGAAGCAGGTCATACAGTCCGACGATGGAGACCAGTGTGGTATCCTTCAAAAGGCCGATGAAGCTACCGACAATATTCGGGATCATCAGTTTCAGAGCCTGCGGCATGACGATCAGAGTCATCATTTTCCAGTAGCTCAGACCCAGAGCCTGCGCCGCTTCATACTGTCCTTTCGGAATGGCCTGAAGACCGCCACGCACCGTTTCCGCCATATAGGCCGAGGAAAAAATACAAACCGCGATGATCGCCTGAACGATCTTCACCGGGTTGATTGCCTCGGGCAGGAACAGCGGCACCATGGTTACCGCCATGAAAAGCACGGTAATCAACGGCACAGACCGGAACAGCTCGATAAAGGACACGCAGAAAACCCGGATGACCGGCATTTTCGAGCGGCGGCCCAGAGCCAGCACAATGCCGGCCGGCAACGAAACCGCAATCCCGATCCCGGAAATCACCAGAGTGACAAACAAACCGCCCCAGAGGTTGGTTGATTGCGATGTGATATCCCAGCTGGATTGCCATGCAAAAGCAACGGCGAACACAACCAGACAGGCGGCAAATACCGGGTATTTATGCGTGGCTTCCGGCTTTGCGGAAAACCCGCTGGCCTGAACGATAGCCGCCCAAAGCGACTTACCCGTAGCCATGGACAGCAAGGTATGGGCCCAGCTGAAAATGAAGGACGTGATCGCAATAGAGATCATGACCTGAAGGAAAAGCCCCTTTTCGCCCCCGGCGAAGAGATACCCGAGGAGGAACGGAGAGATCAGGATGGCGGATGCGCCAATTGCGATCTTCGATGTCACCCGCGGAAGCCAGAACGGCAGCATCCAGAGGATGAGTGTTCCGAAGCCCAGATTTACCCGCCAGACTTCCTCATCCGGATAGCGGCCATAGATGAAATTCTTCATCCAATGGCTGACACCGGCCCAGCACGCTCCCGAAAGCCCGACCTTGTCGAGGCATTCGCGACGTGAGTTGGCCTCCCATACAGCATTCACGATCGCCCACTCGAAGGTGTTCGAAACGATAACCCAGATCACATAGAGCGACAGGATGGTCAGGAATGCATTCAATGGGCTACTAAACAGGTTCTTCCGGACCCAGCCGATGGCACCGACTGTATTCGGTGGCGGCGGCAGGCTGGGTTTTGGCTTGAAGACAACTTCTGAAGACGATGCGTCAAGATTTGTCATGGCTCACCGCTCCTTCAACTGAACGAGCTTGTTGTAGTAATTCAGTGCTCCGGAAATCGTCAGGCTGACGGTCATGTAGAAGAACATCACCATGGCCACGATCTCGATCGCATGACCGGACTGGTTCAGCGAGGTCTGCATGAAGACCGCAACGAGATCAGGAAAGCCCACGGCAATCGCCAGGGACGAGTTCTTGACCACGTTCATCCAGTTACTGATCAGCGGCGGAACGATTGCTCGCATGGCCTGCGGGATGATGACCAACCGCAGCGTAAGTCCCGGTTTCAACCCGAGTGAATACGAGGCTTCGGTCTGACCGTGACTAACCGACAGAATTCCCGCCCTCACCATCTCTGCGATAAAGCACGCATGGTAAATTACGAGAGCGATGAAAACCGCGAGGAAAGCCGGTGGAACTGATGATCCGCCAGCGAAATTGAATCCCTTCAGAACCGGGATATCCCACTGCAGCGGGGAGCCGGTTATCAGGAACATCACCATCGGAAAACCGATAATGATGCCCACACCGGTCCAGAAAGCCGGGAACCGTACACCTGTCGCGTTTTGCCGCCTCTTGGCCCAAATCGCGATGCCATACGCAACGATCACGGATATCAGAAGCGTGACCATGGTCAGCCAGAAAAGATCGCCGGGAACCGGTGCGGGGAAATAAAGCCCGCGGTTGTTCAGCTGGAAGAGTTCAAGGCTGAGAATATCGAGACTGTTCTTCGGTCGCGGCAGGATCGCGAAAACAGCGAGATACCAAAACAGGATCTGCAGCAGCAATGGCGTATTACGCAATATTTCGACGTACCAGGACGCCAGCTGCGCAACCATCCAGTTTTTCGAAAGCCGCATTATGCCGACGAAAAAGCCAAGCATCGTCGTCGCCACGATGGCAAGGAACGACAGCAGAAGCGTGTTGGTGATGCCTACCAGATAGACCCACAGGTAGCTGTCACCGGCTTCGTAAGGAATAATCGAGAATGCGATCGAGAATCCGGCGGTACTTCCGAGGAAGTCAAACCCGGAGCTCATCCCACGCGCTTCAAGATTCTGAGACGTGTTCGAGAAGAGATACCAGCCGCCCCACATAACGACTGCAAACACGATAATTTGGTAGAATATGGATCGGTAACGTTCGTCGTTCACTATTACTGAGAACGATGAACCCTGTCCCGACGCCCCTCTGTCAACGACAGCCATATAGCCGATCTCCGCGTAAGGTTAAGTGATCCAATAGAACAGAGGCCCGGCCGATTTACGACCGGGCCTGCTGTCTTGGATGTCTTACCGGAACGGCGGGGAGTACATCAGGCCGCCTTTGGTCCACAGCGCGTTCGGGCTACCGTCGCGCGGGATGCCAATGGCGAACTCACCTTTGGTGCCCATGTACTCTTCGTACACTTCGCCATAGTTGCCGACATGATTGATGATGCGGACAACCCAGTCCTTCTCGAGACCGAGCCCCTTGTTCAGGTCACCCTCGACACCGAGCATACGCGCCATTTCAGGAGTAGCCGGATTGGCCACCATATCCATGATATTGGTGCTGTCGATGCCCATTTCTTCGGCCTGAACCAGAGCGAAGACGGTCCATTTCACGATGTCCATCCACTGGGAGTCGTTCTGACGAACAACCGGACCAAGAGGCTCTTTGGAAATCGTTTCCGGGAGAACGACGTACTTGGACGCATCCGGGAACTTCGCACGAGTGGAAGCAAGGCTGGATTTGTCGTTGGTGATCGCGTCACAGCCGCCCTTGGCGAAGGTATCGTCACGAACGTTGGAATCTTCGAAGACAACCGGCTCGATCGCGAGATCGTTGGAGCGGCTGAAGTCGGTCAGGTTCAATTCGGTCGTGGTGCCTGTCAGCACGCAAACGGTCGCACCCTTGAGCTCAAGAGCACTGCTCACGCCAAGGTCCTTGTCGACCATGAAGCCCTGGCCGTCATAGAAGTTAACGGCTGTGAAATCGAGGCCAAGCTGCGTGTCGCGGAACAGGGTCCACGTCGTCGTGCGGGACAGCACGTCCGACTCACCGTTGGCCATGGCGGTAAAGCGCACCGCGCTGGTCACGGACTGGAATTCCACTTTGCTCGGATCATCGAAGATGGCGGCTGCAATAGCGCGGCAAATGGCTACGTCACTGCCGTACCAGTCACCTTTTTCATCGAGCTGATAGAAGCCCGGAGCCGGAGTGCCGACCTGGCACCGCAGAACTCCCCGTTCCTTTACGATGTCCAGCGTGCTTTGCGCGGACGCCATCTCGGCTGTGAAGCCAAGGCTGGCCATCATGCCAAGACCAAGGCCTAAAAGACTCAGTTTCTTCATTCTTAAACCCACCCTGTTATGTTTAGGTTAACGACGGCCGGTTGTCCCGGTCTGCATACCCCTGACTAAGACTTTGGGATCGCCCCCTTGGATCCCGGTCGTTGTTCACCGTCATGCATCCCCGCTACCCGGCTTTTACTCTCTGCCTCGTCCACTCGACTGGAGCGGAACATGGGCAACCTTGGAACCAGTCTTCATGACAGTAGAGCTAATACCAACACGCCGTTGCCGTGTTTTGCAAGTGCGAGAAAAGCCGACGGTTCAGTAATCCCCATGCCATCACTGCAACTCTTGCGGTTTTTCGGCGGACAACCGTGCTTTTTTGACAATAAAGTTTTAAATGCAAAACCTTATCAATAACCCTCAAAGTTTTCGGAGATCACATGAAAACCGGCGCGAAATCCCGAATGCGTACTCTCATTGCCCACGCGGGACGCGACCCGCATCGGAATCATGGGGTCGTCAACCCACCAGTTTACCACGCCTCGACGATTCTCAAGCCGACACTCGCGGAACTGGAGGCATCCCGGAAACCGGAGTTCGATGGATATCGCTACGGACGGCGGGGAACGCCGACCAGTCGATCCTTCGAGGAAGCGGTTGCCGCACTGTACAGAGCCGACGATGCAATCGCGGTATCTTCCGGTCTCGCTGCAATCTGTTGTGCCATCCTGAGCCAGGTCTCTGCCGGGGATCATATCCTGCTGGCTGACAGCGTTTATTTCCCGACACGGAAATTCGCCGAGGGGTTCCTTAAACGTTTCGGGGTCTCTTCAAGCTATTTCGATCCGATGAAACCCGAAGAGCTCGCGGAGAATATCCGGCTGGAGACAAAGATTGTCTATCTGGAAGCCCCGGGAACCATGACTTTCGAGGTCTCGGACATCCCGAAGCTGGCGGCAATCGCACATCAGCACGATGCGACCGTCATCATGGATAACACCTGGGCAACAGCGCTTTACTTCGATGCCCTGGAGCACGGCGTCGACATCGTTGTCGAGGCGGTGACCAAGTATATCTGTGGCCATTCCGACATCATGATGGGAACCATTGCCAGCCGGACAGCCCACGCCGGTGCAATCCGCGACATGGTTTACATGCAGGGTAACTGCTCCGGCCCGGACGACCTGTATCTGGCTCAGCGCGGCCTCCGGACGATGGCTGTGCGTCTCGCACAAAACGGCGAGACGGCCCTTGCCCTGGCTGAATGGCTGCAGGAAAGGCCCGAAGTCGACCGCGTCCTGCATCCGGCGCTGCCCTCCTGCCCCGGACACGATCTCTGGAAACGGGATTTCACCGGCGCCAGCGGGCTGTTCTCTTTTGTCCTGAAACCGGTATCAAAAACGGCGCTCGCCGCGTTCCTGGACGGGCTTGAGCTCTACGGCATGGGCGCGAGCTGGGGTGGCTATGAAAGCCTCATTCTTCCCGGCGATCCTGCCGCGGCCCGCACGGCGACAAAGTGGGAGGTTCCGGGCCAGCTTTTGCGCATCCATGCCGGGCTGGAAGATGAAGCCGACCTCATTGCAGATCTTGAGGCCGGTTTTGAGCGCTTGTCTGCCCTCGCATGACCGGCCTCGCATAACGGGAGCCGGCGCGCTCAGGTCCGATAAGATTGGAAACTGATGCCGCCGGCCCGCCCGATCTGCTCGACCAGGGCTACTTCCCAGGTGAGATAGGCGTTCATCCGCCGTTCCATCTCTGCTTTCCCTGCGTCTTTGTCGTAGGGACGCATATAGACATCATCCAAAGTTGCAAGGGGAGCCCCCATGCCTGCCGCCATTGGCAAACCGGCGGCTTCCCAAGCCTTGGTTCCGCCATCAACGACCGAGCAGCGAATGTCACTATCGGCCAGATCGCCCGCAGCCAGGACAGCCAGCCGCACATCCGCCGCCGTCAGAATTACTTCCGCCACGCCGATCGCCGACAAATCGCTTTCCAGGGTCTCCCTCTTACCCCAACGGGCACCCTCGGGATGATCGTCCCGATGATCCAGACTGCGCGTCAGATCAACGAATGCAGCGCCGGCCCCGACCCGTTGCCGTGCGTCTTCCGGAGAAATCAGATCTGCCGCTGGCAAGTCGCCGAGCAGGAGCGATGCACGCGGACCGCTCTCCATCTGCTGACTGTCGAGCGCGCCTTCGAGGACATAAACCTCCTGCCAGCCGAGCTGCCTGAGCCAGCTTGCGGACATGTTCGCCCGCACCATCTCCGGGTCGACCAGAACCACCCGCGCACGATGGGTCGCCATATAGCTATCGGTCGACTGGACAAGCTGGCCACCCGGCGCATGGCGCGATCCGGCTATGTGGCCCGCCTCGAATTCCTCTACGGTCCGGACATCGAGAATATAGAGGGTCCGCTCAGCACTCTCTGACCGCCAGCGTTCAAGAGTGGCAGAGTCGACGCGCCGGGCCCCGAACCGGTCGGCCGCAGCCCGGGAGCGCTGCCGCGCAAGATTTCCCCCTTCAGGACTCACCGATGGCGGTGGGCGCATATTGCCATGTTCGAGCTGATAGCCCGCCAAATGCCACCCCATGGTGCCGTTGCGCAGCGCGACAACCTTATTGGGGATACCTGCATTGATCAGCGACTGGGCCCCGATAATGCTCCGGGTGCGGCCAGCGCAATTGACCACAACCGTGGTATCGGGATCGGGCGCCGCTTCCTGCACTCGATAGACCAACTCGGCACCGGGCATGTCGATTCCCGTCGGGATGTTCATCATGGTGAACTCGCTCATCGGCCGCGAATCCAGCACCACCATATTCTCCCCCAGCTCCATCATCTGGTGCAGTTCTTCGGCAGAGACAGACGGGGTTTCATACTCGTGCTCGACATATTCGCCGAAAGCCTTGCTCGGCACATAGAGGCCGCTGAAAAGCTCAAGACCAGCCGCTCCCCAAGCGTTCACGCCACCTTCGAGGATGGAGATATCCGTATAGCCGAGACCGGCCAGGCGCTGAGCCGCAAGTTCCGCCAGCCCCTCCCCGCCGTCGCACAAGACAACGGATACCGACAACCGGGGCACCTGATCGGCCATGCGCAGCTCAAGTTGGCCGAGCGGAATATTGGCCGCGAGCAGGATATGGTTCGCTCCAAAAACCGCTTCCGGCCTTACGTCGACGAGGGCAATTTCACCGGTTCCGTTTAACGCATCGTGAAGTTCGCGCGCAGTGATCGTCCGGGCCATGGCTGCCCTCCTCCCGCTTTATTTTGCTTCTTCCAGAGCCGCTTCTGCTTCCAGCCACTCCGCTTCAACGACTTCCAGCTCCTGATTCACTGCTTCTTTCTTCAGGATCAGCGCCTTCATGTCCGATGTCGGTCCTTCATACAGCTTCGGGTCAGCGAGCTGTGCTTCGAGTTTGGCTTTACGCTGGTTCAGTTTCTCGATGTTTTTTTCCAGCTCGCGGGCTCGCTTGCGGAGATCCGCGGTTTGCTTGCGCCGATCAGCCGCGTCCTTGCGGGCCTGTTTCCGGTCGTTTTTCTTCTCCGACCCACCCGAGCCATTCTCGGACCGGGCCGCGGCACGCTCTTCCTGACGCAGCCAGTCGCGATACCCGTCGAGGTCGCCGTCGTAGGGTTTCACGGTCCCGCCCGAGACGAGCCAGAGCCGGTCGACTGTCAATTCAAGCAAGCGCCTGTCATGGCTGATCAGAATAACCGCGCCTGTATAATCGTTCATCGCTTGAACCAGCGCGTCACGAGCATCGATATCCAGATGGTTGGTCGGCTCGTCGAGGATCAATACGTGCGGGCTGTCATAGGTGATCAGGGCCAGCGTCAGGCGCGCTTTCTCCCCTCCAGACAGATGCTTCGACAGTGTTGTCTGCTTGTCCTGTACAAGGCCGACACCACCAAGCCGTGCCCGTACCTTGTCCGGAGCCGCCCCCGGCATCAGCCGCGCCATATGTTCGGCAGCCGTCGCCTCCGGGTCCAGATCCTCTACCTGATGCTGCGCGAAGAAGCCGACGCGGAGTTTGGCTGTGCGGTGTTCGTCCCCGCCGGTCCTCGCAAGCCTGCCTGCAATCAGCTTTGCCAGCGTCGATTTACCGTTCCCGTTCCGGCCAAGCAGTCCGATCCGGTCATCACCGTCGATGCGCAGACTGAGGCCACTCAGGATCGGCTTTCCAGGCTCGTAGCCGACGCTGGCATTGTCGAACGTCACCAATGGCGGCGGCAGCTCTTCCGGGTTGGGAAACCTGAACCGGGTGGTCGGCTCGTTTACCGCATCGGGCAGCTTGCCCATTTTCTCCAACGCCTTGATACGGCTCTGGGCCTGCCGGGCCTTCGACGCCTTGTAGCGGAAGCGCTCGATGAAGGATTCCATGTGCTTGCGCTGCGCGGATTGCTTGGTGCGCTGTGCCTCGATCTGGGCAAGCCGCTCTTCCCGGGTCTTCTCAAAGCGGTCGTAGCCGCCTTGATAGAGGGTCAGCTGGTTATTCTCGAGATGCAGGATGGCATCGACTGCCTTGTTCAGCAGCCCCCTGTCATGACTGACAATCACCAACGTCTTCGGATACCGCGCGAGATAGGCCTCCAGCCAAACCGTGGCTTCGAGATCAAGGTGGTTAGTCGGCTCATCAAGCAGCAGGATCTCGGGTTCCGCGAACAGCACCGCCGCAAGCGCAACACGCATACGCCAGCCGCCCGAGAAACTCGACATGGGCTGGGACTGCATCGAATCCTCAAACCCGAGGCCAGCCAGGATCGCCGCAGCCTTGGCCGGCGCGGCATGGGCGCCGATATCGGCAAGCCGTGTTTGCACTTCGGCGATCCGCATCGGGTCCTGCGTGGTTTCGGATTCCTGGATCAGCCGTTCCCGCTCCTTGTCGGCGCGCAGCACTACCTCAAGAGGCGTATCCGGCCCACTCGGCGCTTCCTGGGACACCATGCCGATCGGATCTTCCACACCACGACCGCCGGTGACGAAGATATCTCCGCCATCCGGGTGATAGGTATCGGTGAGCAATTTCAGCAGGGTGGACTTGCCGGTACCGTTCCGGCCGACGAGGCCGACCTTGTGGCCGTCCGGGATCGTCGCCGATGCGGAGTCGAAAAGAGTGCGGCCCGCAATGCGGAAAGTCATGTCTGTAATCTGGATCATGGCACGCCTGATAGCACTTGCTCAGACCGGCGCCAATCCCGCGTGAGTCAGCTTGCATATTAAGGACGAGAGGTAGAGGCTCTGAGTTCTGCCAAAGGACCGTTCCGTGTCTCCAAAAAAAGTAATCATCGCAGGGGGCTCGATCTCGCCCGCCTCTGCTGTTGCGCCAGTAACGACGCCGCTCGCTGCTCCGGAAGAAAGCCCGAGGCTCGGGTGGATGTATGGCGCCGTCTGCATGACAGGCGGCATCGGTCTGGTGACCTTGAATGACGGGATCGCAAAATGGCTGACCGATGTGTATCCAGTCGGACAGCTCATTGCTTTGCGCGGCGTGCTGGTTCTGTTGCTGATTTTCGGGTTCGCCTTCATGACCGGACGGCGTCGCCAGCTTCGCGTCACCCATTGGCGCTTCCAGCTCACCCGTGCCGCCATCATTGTTTTAAGCACTTACAGCTTCATCTGGGCGCTGAAACTCATGGCCATTGCCGATGCAACGGCGATCGCTTTCGCGGGCCCGATCGTGACAGCGGCACTTGTCGTCCCTCTTTTGGGCGAACAGGTCGGCTGGCGGCGCTGGGTGGCGATCCTGATCGGGTTCAGCGGCGTGCTGATCATGGTGAAACCGACACCCGAGACCTTTTCTGCCGTGGCGCTGCTGCCCCTGTTCGCGACCGTCATGGGGTCCTTCCGGGATATCGTGACCCGCAAGATGCACCGGACCGAGAGCACACTCTCAATGCTGGCGGTCGGCATGAGTTTCGTGACCCTGTCGGGCTTTGCCAGCTATCCATTCACCGATTGGCAGGCGGTTGCCATGGGCCATATCCTGCTGTTCGGATTGAGCAGTCTCTTCGTCGGCGCGGCGCAGTTCCTCATGATCGAGGCATTCCGCTATAGCGAAGCCGGATTCGTCACACCGTTCAAATACACCAGCATGATCTGGGCCGTGCTGATCGGTTTCTTCGTCTGGGGGGATGTCCCGGATCTCTGGATCCTGGGCGGAACGGCGCTGGTGATCAGCAGCGGGCTCTATATCCTGCACCGCGAACGGGTCCGGCGGCGGCAAGCGCAGGTTGCGTCATAGAGCTGGAATTTCGGCTCGCTTGGGAGGACTTTTCGGGGCAATGAAGGTGTATTCACGCACACCGGCCGCGAGAGCATAGCAAGCCAGTTCAACTGCTTTGGGGATATCGAGTGACTCACCGTCACGCTCCCCCTTTTCATAATACTGGATCATGCGGCGCTTCAGACCTAGCGCCTCCGCCATTTCCTTCTGCGAGAGCTTCAGGAATTTTCTGAGCTTCTTAAATTCACCGGACGTCATGCCGCCTCCTTGAGAGGCGCATTATATGCGCATTCGAAGACTATGGCATCGGAGAAATCATCCCGGCGAACAGGGAGGAGTGCATCAAGCGTCCCTCCCCGTTTTTTTTCTAGCACCTCAATTTAGAAGGTAAGCTTGATGCCCGTTATGGCATAAGCCGCCTCGACATCGCCGACACCGGCTGTGTCACTCGTGTATTCAGAATAACCGAGCGTGCCCTGCAGGGAAACGCCCGGACCGAGGATGTAACGTCCGCCGAGGGCAAAGGTATCCCGGTCCGCCTGCACACTGGCAGGGGCCACACTTCCCGCGACACCGTCGCGTTCACCATGCAGATAGGTGGCGCTCACCCCGTACGGGCCGAAATCATAGGCGGCACCGACAACATAGGCATCGCCGTCATTGACGCCGGAATCCTGAAAGCCGGCGTAAGAGCCGCCAACCTGGAACCCGGCATAATCAACCGTGAGACCGAAGGCGTAGGCTTCCGGTTCCGGATTGTTGCCCGCTGCCTCGAGGAACGTGCCGTACCCGGCAGACGCTGCGACCTTCACGCCATTGAAATCACGGGAATAGTCGATCCCGGCCATGACGCCGTCAGTCAGATTGCTGGTGTTGCGGTCCGGCAGGACATTGCTGTCCTGGGCGCTGTCGGGCGCATAGGAAAGACCGACGCGGAAACCTTCTACACGCGGCGTGTAGTACGTCAGTTTTGTCGAATCGTTAGCCCGGCCGGGCTCAATGAAGGTACCGCCGAACGGCGCACGGAAATAACCGGAGTTGCTGATGGAAGTATTACCATTCAGCTCCCAATCGACGGTGTCACCGGAATTGATCCCCATTCCATATTCTTTCGGCGCGACGTGCGTTTTATAGAGCGCTGAGTTTTCGTCACCGATGTCGATCTGACCGAAATTGCCGCGAACTGTCAGATAGCTCTCGTCAATCTGGTCACTGTTGTTGGTGTTGCCCTCAAGCTGAACATTGATCCCGACTTCAAGACCGTTATCCAGCGTGGTGAAGCCCTCAAAATGGATTTCCGTGTCCGACTTCACGTCGAAACCGGAAAGATCCTGTGTGGTGTTCCCATCGTCCTGAATATCCGTATAGCCGAACCATTGTTCGGCGAAGCCACCGACACCGATCCTCAGCTTCTCAGCCGCATCGGCAGGGGCTGCGGAAACGATAAAGCCTGCCGCGACAAGCGCTGTGGTCTGAAGCAAGGCCCTTTTGGGCTGCGCAAAATTTTTCATCCGTTATCCCCATGCACCCGACAGGAACAGCCTGCCAAAATGCTATCTGATGTCAAAAAACGATCCGGCAACCGGAAACAGCGTGCTGACCGGTCACCCTCAGATGAGAATAAGTACAATCATGTACAATAACACCATCCGGCACAAAGTCATGGGCATGGCGTGGCACAGGCAGGAAGGCCCTCTTTGCAACGGTTAGAGAGATAAGTTCCCGTGCGGAAACAGATCGTATCGAGTTGCAAGGTATTGAAAAACAAACACCCCCACACCTAAGAGCGTTCCTGGTGTCCGCATACCGACGGCACCACCGACCCCCGGAAAGGGAACGTGATCTTGTTTTAGGAATGAAAAACGGAAATTGGCGACCCCGGCAGGACTCGAACCTGCAACCGTCGGATTAGAAGTCCGGTGCTCTATCCAGTTGAGCTACGGGGCCGCGAAAACTGGCGAGATCAGTGTGTCCAGGTGCCCCAGGTCGCGAAGCGGTCGGCCGCGAAGTTGTCGGCATAGGCCTTCGGCTTCAGGCTGCGCTTGTGGTCGCCCTGCACGATGTAGTCGAGCTCGTGCTTCTTGGCGTAAGCGACGGCCTCTTCCTTGGTCTCGAAAGTCAGCCGAACCTGATTGTTTGTATCGCCGCTACTGACCCACCCCATGAGAGGTTCCGGCACACGGGCAGTATCGAGGGTCGGCTCCAGCACCCAAAGCTTGGTCTTCGCACGCCCAGACTGCATAGCCGTTTTGCTCGGCCGATAAATCCGCACTGACATATGAAATCTCTCCTCGTACCCGAGACCCTTACGGACCTTCCAGCGCCCCAGCGAGACACCCTTGGGTTTCGTATCGCTCAAAGGCGTTGCGAGGTCAATGCGGCAGAGACTCAGCTTTTCGGCCGGACAATCTTTGGCCCGAGGTTTTCGATGACTTCTTTGGCCATGTAGAGGTCCGCTTTATTGTCGGAAAGCCCGGGGCCGCCGACGACAATTTCCGCGATAGCCTCGTAGCGGGTGATCGGTACGCTTTCGTCAGGGCCAGCATAAACACGATGACGGAAGTAATATCCTCCGTGATAGCCGTAGTAGCCGTACCCGGCATATCCGAAGGGCTCATAGGAATAATTCAGATAGCGGTCGGTCTTTTCAACATCGCGCTCGACCACGAGAAAATAGGCTGCCCCCTTCTCCAGCGTGAGCTCCGCCGCGCGGTACAACAGATACGTCTCGACCGTTTCACGATCCGTGGATGAGTTGCCGCTGAAACTGACCCGGTAGCGGTTGCTTTCGATGCTGCTGTCCTTATAGCCGAAGCGGTCGGACAGCGGCGCATAGGGCGTCGGAGAAGCGCATCCCGCCAGAATCGGAAACAACAGAGCCAGAAGCAGCAATCCGGATATTCGCTTCCGTGGAGTCCTGAAATACGACCGTTCACTGTTCATGGCATTGCTCCCGGTTGGCCATAACCCACCAAAACGGCGCGACCACTCCAAAAGATAATAGGTCTCATTCTCATTTTCCAGCTGAAGGTTCCTTCAGCGGAGCTACGCCTTCAATAAAATGAGATCGGTCTGGGAGATAAAAAGTGAATGGTCGGGGTGGACGGATTCGAACCGCCGGCCCTCTGCTCCCAAAGCAGATGCGCTACCAGGCTGCGCTACACCCCGACAAGGCCCGCAGCAAGAACTCCAACGGGCGCACGCTTGGTAATGCTTTTGAACGACCAGCGCAATACTCGAGTGTCATGCCACGATTTTTAGCGATCCGCCGCCAAGCGATCATGTTCCACGCGGTCGCCTGCGCGAAGACCGAGCCGCTCGACCGTTCCCGCAACGACCTCAAGAACGGCCTTCACACGAAACCGGGAAGAGATCACCTGCGTCGATAACGGCGTCGTTCGTTCGGAGATATGCAGAATCATTCCGTCCCGGTCGAGGAACAGCATATCGAGCGAGATCAGTGTGTTTTTCATCCACATCGATATCTTTTGTTTGCCCGGGTAGATGAAGAGCATGCCGGCATCATCCGCCAACTCTTTCCGGAACATCAGGCCCGAGGCCCGGGTTTCTGGTGTATCGGCGACTTCTACTGTGAAGACATGCTCTGTATCGCCGCGATGCAATACCAGGTGCGTGTCCCCGTCGGCCGCTGCCTTGAGGGGAACGAAGGCGAACAGCCCGAGCACAAATATCGCGCCAATTACTGTCTTCAGGGAGTGGATCAAAGCAGATACTGCCTGTTCAGTGTCATAGACAATTCATTCGATAGTTGACTCCCACGCCGAGCTCAAGAGCGCTGACCGCCTCATGGGAGCAAGCGGGCAAGATCCTGCACGGTGGATCGCACCTCTCCTTCCAACGGAACATCGGCCAGTGTTGTGAACCAGTGCGGCGGCGGATTGCGCCCACGGCTATGATTCCAAAACAGCGCGCGCAAAACGCTCTCGGCTTCTTTATTGAACGAGATGCCTCGCGGATCGACGCCATTCAAATGCGCCCAGATGCCGGTCCAGCAACGGGCAACAGCCCAGGGGTTATAACCGCCCCCTCCAACCACAAGAACGCGAGGAGCAAGAGCTGAAAGGCGCTCAACGGCCTCCCAGATCGCATTATTCGAGAGCGACAGTTTGCTTTGCGGGTCATCGGCCAGAGCGTCACACCCGCTCTGGATGACGATTCCGTCCGGACGGAATTCCTCCCCTATCGGCAGGATCGCCTCCTCGATCAGGAACCGGAGTTCTGTGTCGTTCATATCCTTCGGAACCGGGAAGTTCCGGGCCATGCCGCCGGCCCTGTCATCCGCCGGGCCGGTCCGGGGCCAGCGATCATCCTCATGAATGGAAACGGTCAGGACACGATCCTCGTCATGAAAGGCATCCTGCACACCGTCGCCGTGATGGGCGTCGAGATCGACATAGAGAACCCGGGACAGCCCGCCGTCGAGCATGGCAAGGATACCGAGCACCGGATCGTTGAAGTAACAAAAACCGTAGGCCATGTCGGGGCGTCCGTGGTGCGTGCCTCCCGCCAGGGAGTGAATGGTCCCGCGCTCTACCGAGGCAAGCATCCGTCCAGCCAGCAGGGACGCCCCCGCCGCCGTTGCCGGGCGGCTGAAGATCTCCGGGAAAACCGGATTTCCGCTCCTGCCGATATTGTAGCGTTCCTTCACCTCATCGCTGACATGTCCGTCCCTTTCGGCCGCGACCACGGCGGCGATGTAATCGGGAGCATGAAAGCGAGCGAGTTCATCCGGTGTTGCTATCGGGCTGTCGACGAAACGGCTTTCGTCGAGCAAGCCGAGAGCACGGGCGAGATCCATCACCGGCGTTACCCGCTGGATCGAGAGCGGGTGCGTCGCGCCATAGCGCGATTTTCGATAGATCTCGCTGCCGATCAGGATCGGGCGGGCGGGAAAAGCATCCGGGATTGCAGGGCCCGGACGCTGCGGTGCCAAGGAGGCGAGGCCACTCATGCGGTCCTGCCGATCACGGCCTGCTGGGGCGCGACCTTCCCTTCCTCATCGGGAAGAAGGAATTCGGGAAGATCATAGGCTTTCAGGCTTTCCCAGTGCTGCTCCACATCTTCCAGCATCAGGTCCCGGACAATGCCGGAGACAAGACGCGGAACCGCGAACTTCATCGCGTTGATGGAAGAGCCGGAAGGCCCGAAACTGAGCGTCGCGCCATAGGTGAAAAGCCGCACATTCCGCAGCCACCCGGCCGTCCCGGCATCCCGCTCCTGAAAGGCGTAGGTCGGATCGAGATAGGGGAAGGATTCTAGACGTGGGTTTTTCTCTCCGGCCGGTGGGCTGTATCGGTCGCGCCAGGTGGCCGCCGACACAGCGATATCGGAAAACTCCGGCCGCGCCGCAAGATCGATCGCGAAGCCGGTTCCGACGATCAGGAAATCCGCTTCCAGCTTTCCTTTCGGAGTCGCAATCTCGACCTGATCGCCCGTGATGGCGCAGGACAGCCAGGGAACGCCAGTCAGGAGCTCGAAATTATCGTGCTTCGCAACCCGCTCCCAAGTCTCTTTCGGGAACGCTTCGCGCAAGCTCAACAGATGGTTCATGAAGCGCCAGCGCCATGCGTCGTCCAGATCCGAGAAATGCCCGAGAAACCCGGGAAAAGACAGCCACTTGAAGGGCTGTACACGCTGCAGATCCTCCCGCCGGCAGCAGATACTCACCCGGGCCGCACCTGCCTCAAGCGCCGTTGCAGCATTGTCAAACGCCGACGCGCCGGCCCCCAGCACGGCGACGCGGCGGCCGCGAAGTTTCGCAAAATCGATATTCTCGGACGCATGGGACCAAAAGCGCCGGTCGAGCCCGCTTATTTCCGGCGGCGTCCACCATTTCCCAGGCGTTTCGATGCCGGTTGCGATCACGATTTTTCGCGCAAGAACCTGCTCCCGGATGCCGGACCTCAAGCCAACAAGGTCCACGCGAATCAGATCTCCGTCCTGTGCGGGCGTTATCCGCTCCGCCGAAACCTCGTTCTCGATCGGGATTTCAAGAACGCGACGCAGCCAAAGCAGGTAGGCGGCCCAGTCTTCTTTTGCGATCTTGTTGAGGTCCTCCCAGGCCGCGCCGCCATGCTGCGCCACGAACCAGGACCGGAAGGCGAGCGAGGGAATATCAAGATCGGGGCCGTTGACCTCTTTCGGCGACCGCAGCGTAGGCATCCGCGCATAGGTTAGCCACGGGCCTTCAAACCCTTCCGGTGAGCGGTCAACGATGCGCACACGCTCGATACGGGCTCGCTTGAGGGCATGGGCGACAGCAAGGCCGCCCTGCCCGCCACCGATAATCAGTACATCGAGGACCGGGCTCCCGTCCGGAGCATGCCGCTCAGGCACCCAGGCCGCGTCGGGATAGGAAACGGTCCGGAGATCCTCCGCGACCCGCGCCTCAAGTGCATCGAGTCCAATGGCCAAGCCTGTGTCGCTCACATGATCCCCACAGAACGTCCTGTTTCTCCATCACTAGGTAGCGCGCTTTGGCGCTCTCATCCAGAGGGGCACAATCTGGTGGCTTGCATGAGGCCGCAAGCTCGCCCATGATCGCCGGAAATTCAGGGGAGCTGCGGAAGCGGCTGAGAGGTTCCGGGAGGAACGACCCTAAACCTGATCCGGGTAATGCCGGCGTAGGAAGAACGCGATGATCACGCACAACCTTTTCCGCAACATCACCGATCTCGAACATCATGGTGATGGCCCATGAATGTGGTCCGCGGATTGATCATATTCGCCGGGATACTGGCCGTCTGGCAGCTCATTGTCAGTATCAGCGGCACGCCCGTCTACATCCTGCCCGGCCCGCTGCCCGTTGCGGAGGCCTGGATTCGGTCAGCGTCCCTGATCGCCCGCCACGGATCGATCACCCTGGCCGAAATCCTTCTCGGCCTTACCCTGGGAACCCTATTCGGCGGCACGACGGCGCTGATGTTGGCCTGGTCCGCCCGGATACGCCCATGGCTATTGCCTGTGCTGGTCATCAGCCAGGCGGTGCCGGTCTTCGCGCTTGCGCCGATCCTCGTCCTCTGGCTCGGCTACGGCATGGCGTCCAAGGTCGCCATGGCCGCGCTTATCATCTTCTTCCCGGTTACGGCTGCGATGTTTGACGGCCTGCGCCGAACCGATCCGCTCTTCATCGATTGCGCCCGTACGCTCGGCGCAAACCGTCTCGAGCTTCTGCTGCATGTCCGCCTGCCTGCCGCCCTGCCCGCCTTTGCCTCCGGGCTGCGCGTGGCCACGGCCGTGGCGCCCATCGGAGCGATTGTCGGCGAATGGGTTGGCTCCAGCGCCGGGCTTGGATACCTGATGCTGCATGCCAATGCCCGTCTGCAGATTGACGTCATGTTCGCCGCTCTCTTCACTCTCTCGATCCTCGCCATCGCGCTCTATTACGGGATCGATTTCCTGCTCAGGGCAGCAATGCCCTGGCAAGCCGGCGAAGCCCGGCCAACATTGCATACTGGAGGAAACTGAATGTTCACCCGGACCGCCGCGCTTCTCGCCGCGCTGATCGTCCTCGGCACAGCGCCGGCCAATGCAGCAGACAAGCTGACCGTCCTTCTGGACTGGTTCGTCAATCCGGACCACGGCCCCCTGATCGTTGCCGACAAGAAGGGCTTCTTCAGCGACGAAGGCCTGGAAGTCGAATTGATCGCCCCGGCCGACCCGAACGATCCGCCGAAACTGGTTGCTGCGAAAAAGGCGGATATCGCCGTCTCCTACCAGCCGCAGCTCCACATCCAGGCGGCTGAAGGCCTGCCGCTGGTGCGCTTCGGCACACTGGTCGCCACACCGCTGAACACGCTCGTGGTCCTGAAGGACGGGCCGGTGAAATCCATCGCCGATCTGAAAGGCCGCAAGGTCGGGTTCTCCGTCGGCGGTTTTGAGGACGCCCTGCTCGGCGCCATGCTGAAGAAACACGGACTGACGCTTTCGGATGTAGAGTTGATCAACGTGAACTTCTCACTCTCACCCTCGATCATCTCGGGCCAGGTCGATGCCGTGATAGGCGCCTTCCGGAATTTCGAGCTGAACCAGATGGATATCGTCGGCAAGCCGGGCCGGGCCTTCTTTGTCGAAGAGGAAGGTGTGCCGCCCTATGACGAGCTGATCTATGTCGCGCACAAGGATCGTCTCGACGATCCGCGCCTGAAGAAGTTCCTCTCCGCCGTGGAGCAAGCGACCCAATACATCGTCAACCACCCGGGCGATGCCTGGATGGCCTTTATCGATGGTCGCAAGGAGCTGGATGACGAGCTGAACAAGCGGGCCTGGCGCGATACCCTGCCCCGTTTTGCCCTGCGTCCGGCGGCCCTCGACCGTGGCCGATACGAACGCTTCGCCGCCTTCATGAAAGAGGCCGACCTGGTCACTAAAGACGTGAAAACAGATACTTACACGACAGAACTGAAGTAAGCGGCAGCGCCCCGCATATCCCGGCCGGACATGCGGGGCGGGCCGTTCATTAAGCGGCGGTCAAGTCGTCCTCGTACTTTCCACAAATCCCATATAGAGCTGCCGGGCCCGCTCAAACACTGGCCCCGGGGTCAAGGAGCGATCTTCAAACCGATTGATCGCCTGGATCTTCCCGTAATTTCCGCAGACCATGATTTCATCTGCCGCGTGGATGTCATCGGCGGTCAGGGTCACTTCCTCGACCGGCATGCCGTCTTCCCGCAACAAGCCGATCAACCGGCGCCGCGTGATGCCCGAGAGAAAGGTTCCGTTGGCAGCCGGTGTCCGAGCCACGCCGTCCTTCACGATCCAGATGTTAGCTACCGAGAACTCGGCGACATTGCCGTTTGGATCGAGCAGGAGAGCCAGATCGAAACCGCGCTCCCGGGCTTCCTTCAACGCGCGTTGCCCATTCGGATAGAGACATCCCGCCTTGGCGTCTGTCGGCCCCTGATCAATCGCACACCGCCGGAAGGTGGACAGGCATGCGGAGCCGGCGACAGGATCGGGCAGCGCCGCCTCGAAGACAGCCAGCACGAATTCCGTATCGTCCCCCTCGGGCGCCACTCCCTGCCCTGTGGAGAAGAACATCGGCCGGATATAGTAATCCAGATCCTGCGGCAGCCTTTGCACCGCCTCCCGGCACAAGGCCTCGATTTCAGCGGGCTCAAGTCCGGGCGTCAGCAGCATGGCCTTTGCCGAGCGCACGACCCGCTGGCAATGCAGCGCTATATCCGGCATCGCTCCTTTAATGGCGCGGGCACCGTCAAATACGCTGCTTGCCGACCAGAATCCGATCTGAAGCGGACCGGACAGCATGGGTTCGTTTGATAGCCATTCACCGCGATACCAGAATATTTGTTTCATTTGTAGATCTCCTCGCGCAACAAATTAGGACAGTAATATTGTCCTTTATAGTGAGGCAGACCAGACAAACTTTGTCACGGTGACAATCCATAAGCCATGCTGACGGCTATTTGTCAGCCGGTCAGGTATCCGTGTCGGGTACGACGCTGGCAGCTATGGTCCCATCCAGCGCCTCATAATCTCCATACCCAATGTGCTCATAGATATCTTTCCGGGACATCAGGCGATCGAGGAAGCCTTCCTGCCCGCCATGCTCCGCAAGATGCTGGTAGAGCGCGCGGACGATCCCGGCTTCGGCCCTGAGGGATGTCACGGGCCAGATCACCATGCTGAAACCCCACTCCTGGAATTGCTCAGCTGTGAAATACGGGGTCTTGCCGAACTCCGTCATATTCGCCAGTAGCGGAACGTCGAGCGCTTCGGAAAAGGCTCTGAAATGCGCTTCTTCAGTCAGCGCTTCCGGGAAGATTGCATCAGCACCGGCAGCGACATACGCCTTGGCCCGGGCGATTGCAGCATCGAGCCCCTCGGACGCCATGGCATCCGTCCGGGCAATAATCCGCAAATGACTGCGGGCCTTGCGAGCGGCAGCAATCTTTGCGCTCATGGAAGTCGTGTCGTTCAGCAGTTTGTCCGACAGATGACCGCATTTCTTCGGCAGCATCTGGTCCTCAAGCTGAACGGCGGCGGCGCCCGCCTCTTCCAGCTCTCTGCAAAGCCGCATCACATTCAGTGCTTCGCCGTATCCGGTATCGCCATCGACAATCAGAGGAAGTTGTGAGGCGCGCACGATGGTACGGACCTGATGGACCAGCTCCTCCATCGTCATCATGCCGAGATCGGGAAGCGCCAGGCTCGCGGAGAGCGCCCCACCCGAAAGATAGAGCGATTCGAACCCTGTATCGCGCGCAATGACAGCGGAAAGGGCGTCATGCGCACCAGGGATCCGTACAATTTCCCGCCGGTCCCAAAGCGCTGCCAGCCGATCGCCCGCCGGAGACCCGACCTGTTTTTGCAGGAGCCATGCCATATTTTTTCTTCCCTCTTCCGCACCGTCTTACCGGGCGTTTCATTCGTTAATTTCGCGCTTCAGAGATTGCACTCAGCCGCGTCCTCGTGTCATTGCATTGTCATCACTATATTGACAATTCTGGCGTGCTGTCGGATTGGTTCCTGGTACACCAGATCGCTGTCTGCGGACTGAAAAACGAATCTGGTCGGATAAACGCGAGGGAGACGCGTCGATGAGGCACATCTTAGGTCTGGGAGCGAGCCTTGCCGCTTTCTGGATGCTGCTGTCCGGATCGATCAGTCTCGACCACAAGCTGGTCCTCGGATTCGGCGTCGCGTCTATCATCCTGACTATGTTTCTCGCCATCCGCATGGACCGCCTTGACGGCTTCCCCGTCTCGATCCGTCTCAGCCCGAATCTGATCCGGTACTGGATCTGGCTCGCCAAGGAGATCGGCAAGGCGAATATCGATGTCGCCAAAATTGTCCTCGCCCCGAACATTAAAATTTCACCGCGCATGGTGCGGGTGAAAGCGACCCAGCAAACCGATGTCGGCATTGCCACTTTCGCCAATTCCATCACACTGACGCCGGGTACGGTCTCCGTCGATATCGAGGATGACGAAATCCTGGTGCATGCGATCACCGACGACATGGCGGCAGGCCTGATCGAAAGCGATATGGATGAACGGGTTACGGCCTTGGAGTTGAAGTACCGATGATGTTTGCCGCGGCCGCCGCCGGCCTGATCATTCCGATGCTGATGGCCTTGGTGCGTGGCCTCGCCGGACCGACCCTTTACGACCGGGTGCTCGCCGGAAACAGCTTCGGCACCAAGACAGTCCTGCTGATCGCCGTGCTCGGCTTTATCGGCGGTCGTCCGGACTTTCTGGATATCGCCCTGCTCTATGCCCTGATGAACTTCATCGGCACCATCGCGATCCTGAAATTCTTCCGCTACCGGAATCTCGGTGTCGCCGATAGTCCGGATAGCAAGAACGGGGGGACAGCCTGATGGAGATGATTATCGATCTTGCGTCCTGGGCGTTCCTCCTGGCTGGGATATTCTTCATCTTCACGGGCACGCTCGGCATGCTGCGGCTGCCCGACTTCTATACCCGGCTGCACGCCGCCGGTATCACCGATACGCTGGGTACCGAACTGATGCTGATCGCCATGATGCTGCAAGCCGGCTGGTCCATCGTGACCGTGAAACTGCTGATGATCTCACTCTTCATCTTCTTCACCAGCCCGACCGCAACACATGCGCTTGCGAACGCGGCCAACGCCGTTGGACTGCGGCCGTTCGGAGTCCCGGAAGCCGACCTCCGGCCGAAAAAGACGGAGGAAGCCTGATGGAATCCGGCATTGTTAATATCCTCGTCGATATCTCATTGATGACCTTGCTCGGGATCACCGCTATCGGGATCGTGCGGTCCCGCAATCTCTTCGCGACCGCCATGCTTTCCGGTATCTACAGCCTGATATCTGCGGCCGTCTTCGTGACCCTCGATGCCGTCGATGTCGCCTTTACCGAAGCGGCCGTTGGCGCGGGCATCTCGACGGTGCTGATGCTGGGGGCGATGACCCTCACCCGGCGCAGTGAGAAACACGCCATCAAGCTGCATATCGGCCCGCTCTTCGTTACGATCGGCATCGGCGCCGCGCTGATCTACGGCACAGTCGATATGCCCCCCTTCGGCTCGACCGACGCACCCGGCTTCCAGCATATTGTGCCGGAATACATCGCCGGCTCCCGGGATGACATCCAGGTTCCGAACATCGTCACCTCCATCCTGGCCAGCTATCGTGGTTTCGATACGCTGGGAGAGACCGCTGTGATCTTTGCGGCCGGTATCGGTGTGCTGTTCCTGCTTGGACGCCGCCGCGAGGATGAAGAGGCCGACGAGAGCTCCAACAGCGGCAAGGGAGAGGATGCATGAGACATCATCTGATCCTGCGCGTGGTCTCCAAGCTGCTCATCCCGTTTATCCTGCTCTACGCACTGTATGTTCAGTTCCACGGCGACTTCGGACCCGGCGGCGGCTTTCAGGCCGGTGTCATCTTCGCTGCGGCCTTTGTTCTCTATGCCCTGATTTTCGGCGTCCAGGCTGCGCGTAAAGCTTTCCCGGATAGCTGGCTCGCGATCCTGATCCCGCTCGGCGTCCTGATCTTTGCCGGTACCGGCATCGCATCGCTCCTGCTCGGCGGCACTTTCCTCGACTATGACGTTTTGGCATCCACGCCGACCGGTGGTCAGCATCTCGGCATTCTCGTCGTCGAATTCGGCGTCGGCGTGACAGTGACAGCCGTGATGATCGCGATCTTCTTTGCCTATGCGGGCCGGACCCATGAAATTCAGGATGACGACTGGTAAGCCATGCTTGAGCTGTTCCTAGACAAATATAACTACTGGATTGTCGTCGTCCTGATGATGATCGGGCTTTATATCGTCATCGCCCGCGGCAATCTGGTGAAGAAGATAGTCGGTCTCAACGTGTTCCAGACCTCTGTCTTCATGTTCTACATCTCGCTCGGCAAGGCCGAAGGAGGTACCGCGCCTATCCTGACAGGCAAGCCGGAACTGTTCTCCAATCCGCTGCCGCACGTCCTGATCCTGACGGCCATTGTCGTCGGCATTGCAACAACGGCGCTTGGCCTCGCCCTGGTTGTGCGGATACGCGAGAGCTACGACACGATCGAGGAAGACGAGTTGGAAGGCATGGATAATGCCGTCGTCACGACCGAACGTGCGCGACTAGGCACGGGGGATGCAGCCTGATGATGGCCGTCGACCATTTGCCGGTTCTGCAGGTAGTCGGTCCGCTGATCGCGGCCCCCATCTGCAGCCTGCTCCGGGCCCGGAACCTGGCCTGGTTTTTCACCCTGCTCGTCAGTATTGGCGCTTTCCTCTGCAGCATCTACCTGCTGAACACTGTGCTGGAAACCGGTCCGATCAGTTATGCGATCGGCGGCTGGGCAGCACCGCTTGGCATCGAATACCGAGTCGATGCGAGCAACGGATTTGTGCTGCTGATCATTTCCGGCATTTCCTCCGTTGTACTGCCGTTTGCCAAGCGCAGCTTCGAGTTGGAAGTCCCTGAAAACCAACACTCTCTTCTCTATACAGCGTATATTCTCTGCCTGACCGGACTGCTCGGCATCACAGCCACAGCGGATGCCTTCAACGTCTTCGTCTTTCTGGAAGTCTCGTCGCTTTCGACCTATGTGCTGGTCGCCGCGGGGGCAAAGCAGGATCGCCGCGCGCTGACCGCCGCCTACAATTATCTGATCCTCGGCACCATAGGCGCTACCTTCTTCGTTATCGGCGTCGGCCTGCTCTACATGGCGACGGGTACGCTGAACATGGCGGACCTCGCCGCCCGGGTCGGTCCGATAGGCGGCTCCCGTACTCTGGATGTCGGATTTGCCTTCATCGTCATCGGGCTCGCCCTGAAGCTTGCGCTGTTCCCGCTGCACAACTGGCTGCCGAACGCCTATACCTACGCGCCGAGCGCGGTGACCGCCTTCCTGGCGGCAACAGCGACGAAAGCCGCGGTATATCTGCTGTTGCGCTTTTGCTTCACCATCTTCGGCTCCGGCTCGGGCTTTCTGGCGCCCATGGTTGGGCTGGTCTGCATGCCACTGGCGCTGGCCGGCATGTTCGCCGGCTCTCTGGCGGCGATCTATCAGTATAATCTGAAGCGGATGCTGGCTTATTCGAGTGTGGCCCAGATTGGCTACATGGTACTGGGCATCAGTTTCCTCAGCATCACCGGCCTGATGGCCACGACACTGCATCTGTTCAATCACGCCTTGATGAAAGGCGCCCTGTTCATGGCGCTCGGCTGTGTCTTCTTCCGGGTCCGGTCGGTCAATATCAACGATCTGTCCGGGATCGCCCGGCAGATGCCCTGGACCATGGCTGCATTCGTAATCAGTGGCCTCAGCCTGATCGGCGTGCCTCTGACGGTCGGCTTCATCAGCAAATGGTATCTGATCTCCGCAGCGCTGGAGCAGGAAGCCTGGGTGCTCATCGCCCTGATCCTCGCCAGCTCCCTGCTTGCAGTGATCTATATCTGGCGGGTTATCGAAGTGGCGTATCTGAAAGACCCGATCCCGGGCCGGACCGTGACGGAAGCACCACTCTCAATGCTGCTCCCAACCTGGGCGCTGGTAATTGCCAATATCTACTTCGGTGTTGATGCCAGCCTGACGACGCGGGTTGCCCGCATGGCGGCCGAAGGTCTCGTGGGAATGGCACAATGAGTATGGAAACCGCCCTCCTCGCAACCCTCTTCCTGCCGCTCGCCGGCATGGTGCTGATCTGGCTGACCGGGAATTCGCCGAACCTGCGCGAAGGCGTGACACTGGTGACCGCCGTCGCGCTCTTCGCGATCGTGCTCTCTCTACTCGATGCGGTTATGGCGGGCGCAAGTCCGGGTCTGACCCTGCTCGAGGTCATGCCGGGTCTGGAGCTGGCTTTCAAGATCGAGCCGCTGGGCATGCTGTTCGCCTGCATCGCTTCGGGTCTCTGGATCATCAACTCGCTTTATTCCATCGGCTATATGCGCGGTAACGGCGAGAAGAAGCAGACCCGCTTCTACATGTGTTTCACACTGGCGATCTCCAGTGCCATGGGCATCGCCTTCGCCGGGAACATGTTCACGCTCTTCATCTTCTACGAAGTGCTGACCCTGTCGACCTACCCGCTGGTCGCCCACAAGGAGACCGAGGAAGCCAAGCGCGGTGCACGGATCTACCTCGGCATCCTGATCGGCACCTCCATCGGCCTGCAGCTTGCAGCCGTGATCTGGACCTGGATCGCTGCCGGCACGCTCGACTTCACCAAAGGCGGCATCCTCGCCGATCAGATCGAGCCGGTGCTGCTGCCGTTCCTGCTGGCGCTCTACATGTTCGGTATCGGCAAGGCGGCCCTGATGCCGTTCCATCGCTGGCTTCCGGCCGCCATGGTCGCGCCGACCCCCGTGAGCGCTCTGTTGCATGCGGTTGCGGTCGTGAAGGCCGGTGTGTTCACTGTGCTCAAGGTGGTGGTCTACATATTCGGCATCGACCTGCTGGCCCAGACCGGGGCGGCGCACTGGCTGATCTGGGTTGCCTCGTTCACCGTTCTGGCAGCCTCCCTTGTCGCCATGACCAAGGACAACCTGAAAGCCCGGCTGGCCTATTCAACCATCAGCCAGCTCGGCTACATCGTGCTCGGCGCGGCGCTGGCCAATCACTACGCGATCCTCGGTGGCGCGCTGCATATCGCCACACACGCCTTCGGCAAGATCACCCTCTTCATGTGCGCCGGCGCTATCTATGTCGCGACCCACAAGACCGAGATCAGCGACATGCAGGGACTTGGGCGCGTCATGCCCTTTACCTTCGGCGCTTTCTGTATAGGCGCATTGTCGATCATCGGCTTGCCGCCTTTCGCCGGAACCTGGAGCAAATGGTATCTCGCGCTCGGCGCTGCGGAGACAGGCATGATCGTTGTCGTCGCGGTCTACATGGTCAGCTCGCTGCTCAATATCGCCTACCTGATGCCGATCGTGGCGCGCGGCTTTTTCCGGCCTTCTCCCGCACTCGCGACGGCATCGGCAGGCGCTGCTGTCGCGCCAGCGAAAGGCGGGATCCAGGAAGCACCGTTCTTCTGCGTGCTGCCGCCCTGCCTGACGGCTGCTGGCTGTCTCGTCCTGTTCTTCTACGCCGACGCGATCATCGCGTTGCTGCGCCCGATCGTTGAGTGAGGCTGCTGCCATGAGTGCGGATCCACAGACCCCCGAGCACCATCCGAAGCATGACGAGGAACCGCGTTGGCTCGACGACCAACGCAACGTCAACAAGATCATTGTCGCAGTCGTCGTTGTCTGCGCTCTGCTTTTCGCGGCGGACGGCTTCTATCACAAGCATCCGCACTTCGAGGCTGAATCGTGGTTCGGGTTCTATGCGATCTACGGCTTCGTTATGTGTGTCGGCCTTGTTCTGGCAGCGAAGTTGATGCGGGTATTCCTGATGCGGGACGAAGACTATTATGACCATGATCGTTGATCTGTTTTTCCCGCTCAGCCCCGGACTGCTGCTGATTCTCGGCGGACTGCTGGTCCCGTTTCTCAGTCACAGCATCGGCCGGGTCTATGTGCTCCTGCTTCCCGCCGTCCTGCTGGCATATCTGATCGCCCTTCCGGACGGGAACCACGGCACCGTCTCGATGCTCGGATACGAGCTCGAACTGCTCCGGCTGGACAGCCTGTCCCGAATTTTTGCCACTATCTTCCTGATCGCCTCGCTGCTCGGCAATATCTATGCATGGCATGAGCCAGACCCGGTGCAGAGAACCGCTGCGCAGATCTATGCCGGTAGCGCCGTCGCCGCAGCCCTCACCGGCGATTTGATATCCCTGTTCGTCTTCTGGGAGCTGACAGCCGTTTCGTCCGTGTTCCTGATCTGGGCCAGCGGAACCGAAAGCGCGTACCGAGCCGGCATGCGCTATCTGATTATCCAGGTCGGCTCCGGCGTTATTCTGCTCGCTGGCCTGATCGTGCATGTAACGGCGACCGGCTCCATCGCGTTCGATCATTTCGGCCTCGACGCGCCCGGCGCATGGCTCATCCTGTTGGCCTTCGGCATCAAATGCGCCTTTCCTCTGCTGCATAACTGGCTGCAGGACGCCTATTCCGAAGCAACCGTAACCGGCACGGTGGTGCTTTCCGCATTCACCACCAAACTCGCTGTCTATACGCTCGCGCGCGGTTTTGCCGGCACGGAAATGCTGATCTGGATCGGCGCGGCAATGACCATGTTCCCGATCTTCTATGCGGTCATTGAAAACGATCTGCGGCGCGTCCTGGCCTACAGCCTGAACAACCAGCTTGGCTTTATGGTGGTTGGCGTTGGTGTTGGAACAGAACTCGCGCTTAATGGCACTGCCGCCCACGCCTTCTGCCACATCCTCTACAAGGCGCTGTTGTTCATGTCGATGGGTGCGGTTCTGTTCCGGACCGGCACCTGCAAGGGCTCCGAGTTGGGTGGGCTCTACAAATCGATGCCCTGGACAATGGGATTCTGCGTCGTCGGCGCCGCCTCGATTTCCGCCTTCCCGCTGTTTTCCGGGTTCGTCTCGAAATCCCTGATCATGTCGGCGTCCGCCAACGAGGGTTACTGGTTCGTCTGGGCCGTACTGCTCTTTGCATCGGCAGGCGTGTTCCACCATTCAGGCATCAAGATCCCCTACTTCGCCTTCTTCGCGCATGACAGCGGCCGCCGGCCCAAGGAAGCGCCGCTGAACATGCTGATTGCCATGGGGATCGCCGCCGCCTTCTGCATTGGCATCGGTGTCTGGCCGGCGCCGCTCTACGCGCTGCTGCCATTCGACGTCGACTACGTGCCCTATACGACCGCACATGTGATAACCCAGCTTCAGCTGCTGATGTTCTCGGCGCTGGCCTTCACCGTGCTGATGCGCACCGGCATCTATCCCCCGGAACTCAAGTCGACCAATCTCGATTTCGACTGGGTCTACAGACGCTTTCTTCCGCGTGTTATGGGACGTCTGGGTGGCGCTATCGACATCATCTATCTGGGCGTTACCGACAATGCGAAATCCGTCATAAGAGCCGCAATGTCCGCGTCTGTTACAGTCTTTGCCCCCGGCGGTCTTTCCGGCCGTATCAGCAGCGTCGGCAACGCGGCGGCCATCGTCGCCTTCCTGCTGCTCGTGGCATTGATTGTCAGCTACTCGGCTGTCTGATTTTCCGATCAGGTTTGACGGCGCACCGTTCCGGATCGATCCCTCACGGCCTAGCCGGTCTGGAACGGGGGCCGGAAAGATGATAATGGCAACACTGCGGGTTAATTCCCCTCTCAAGAAAGGTTCACCGCCATGGACATGACTGGCGAATATCTCGTCCCGGCGCCGAAGCAGGCGGTCTGGGAAGCGCTGAACGACCCCGAAATACTCAAGCAGTGCATCCCCGGCTGCGAAGAGGTCAACAAGACCTCGGATACGGGTTTCGATGCCAAGGTTTCGGCCAAGGTCGGCCCGGTGAAAGCGAAATTCGCCGGTGCGGTAACCCTGTCGGACATCGATCCGCCGAACGGCTACACAATCAGTGGCGAAGGCAAGGGCGGCGCGGCCGGTTTTGCCAAGGGCGGCGCAAAGGTCGCGCTTTCCGAAGCCGAGGGCGGAACGCTGCTGAAGTATGAAGTGAATGCTCAGGTCGGCGGCAAACTTGCGCAGATCGGCGCACGCCTGATCGACTCGACCGCAAAGAAAATGGCGAACGATTTCTTCAAGACCTTCAGCGAAGTCGTCGGTGCGGCATCCGGCGCAACTGAAATTCCGGCCGCCGAAACTGCGGCGCCGACTGCTCCTGACCACGGAAAGGAAAAAGCGATGAGTAACAATGGTGTTCCTGCCGAAAACGAGTATCACAGCCTGCACTGGATGGCGATCCTGACCGCTGGCCTCGCCGTCGCGAGCCTCGTCTGGTTCGCAATGCAGGGTCTCGACTTCTAGTCTGACAGGAATATCCGCCGGTCAAATTCCGGACGGAGAGAAACGGCGCGAGTTCGAAATTCGCGCCGTTTTTTTGTGCCCGAATTTCACGATCGAGCATGAAGTATCTGCTCAATTTGCAGACAGACAGGTTTCCCCGGTCCCTGATTTCAGTGCTTCTCCTATCCCCGCTTGACCTTGAACCGAACGGCGGAGAGACTGATCCGCGAAGTCGAAATATCCAATCATTCGACACAGTCGGAACCTTGAAGTCCAGGAGCCGGCAAACGGCGCCTTGAAGAGATAACTGGGAGAGAGCCTATGGCAACCGTATCCATGACGGTGAACGGGAAGTCTGTCAGCGGTGAAGTCGAGCCGCGCACCCTTCTCGTTCAATTCATCCGCGAACAGCTCCACCTGACCGGAACCCATGTCGGCTGCGATACCAGCCAGTGTGGTGCCTGTGTCGTGCATGTGAACGGCGATTCAGTCAAAAGCTGCACCATGCTTGCGGTTCAGGCGGATGGCTCCGATGTCACAACCATCGAAGGTCTCGCCAACGGCGACACGCTGCACCCGATGCAGGAAGCCTTCCGCGACAACCATGGCCTGCAGTGCGGTTTCTGCACCCCCGGCATGGTGATGAGCGCTGTCGACCTGCTGAAAAAGAATCCGAAGCCGAGCGAAGGCGAGATCCGTGAATGGCTGGAAGGCAACATCTGCCGCTGCACCGGCTACCACAACATCGTCAAAGCCGTTCAGCAGGCGGCCCAGGCATAAAGAGAACACGCATAAAACGCTCCAAAAGACAGGCAGAACAACTGCCATGCGAAACGGGAGGATAGAATGCCGGACGGAACCACGGGTACGGGCATAGGCGCGGCCGTAAAACGCGTTGAGGATTTCAGATTTTTGACAGGCAAGGGCAACTACACGGACGATATCAATCGCCCGGGTCAGTCCTTCGCCTACATCCTGCGCAGCCCGCATGCGCATGCAAAGATCACCTCGATCGACAGCTCTGCGGCCAAGGCTGCAGCAGGCGTGTTGGCCGTCTTCACTGGTGAGGACATGCAGGTCGGCTCCCTGCCCTGCGGCTGGCAGATCCATTCCAAGGACGGCTCACCAATGCTAGAGCCGGAACATCCGCCGCTCGCCAAGGGCAAGGTCCGCTATGTCGGCGATCAGGTCGCCGTCGTGATTGCAGACACCTACAGTCAGGCGAAAGATGCGGCGGAGAGCATCGTCGTCAACTACGAGGTCCTGCCTGCTGCCGTCAGCATGTCCGACGCCCTGACCGACAAGTCTCTGGTGCATGACGATATCGGCTCAAACCTCTGCTTTGACTGGGAAATAGGCGACGAGGCCGCAGTCGACGAGGCCATGTCCAAAGCCGCGCATATCACCAAGATCGATCTGGTGAATAACCGCCTGGTCCCGAATGCGATGGAGCCCCGCGCCGCAGTCGGCGAATTCGACGCCGCGACAGGCGAATATACGCTCTACACCACCAGTCAGAACCCGCATGTCATCCGTCTGCTGATGGGCGCCTTCGTGCTGTCCATTCCCGAGCACAAGCTCAGAGTGGTGGCACCGGATGTCGGCGGCGGTTTCGGCTCCAAGATCTATCATTATGCCGAAGAAGCCATCGTCACCTGGGCGGCGCCGAAAATCGGTCGGCCGATCAAATGGGTAGCCGACCGCAGCGAGGCCTTTATCTCTGACGCGCATGGCCGGGACCAGATCAACCACGCTGAACTCGCCTTGGATGCTAACGGCAAATTCCTTGCGTTGAAGGTTCAGACCCAGGCCAATATGGGTGCCTATCTCTCGACCTTCGCGCCCTGTGTGCCGACTTATCTCTCCGCCACCCTGCTTGCCGGCACCTACACAACGCCGGCGATCCACGCCAACGTGAAGGCAATCTTCACCAACACCGTGCCGGTAGACGCCTACCGCGGTGCAGGCCGTCCGGAATCGACCTACCTGATCGAGCGTATCGTCGATCAGGCAGCACGCGAGACCGGGATCGACAAGGTGGAAATCCGTCGCCGGAACTTCATCCCGGCCGATGCCTTCCCGTATCAGACGCCGGTGGCCCTGCAATATGACAGCGGTGACTATGAAGCGACCCTGTCTTCTGCCACCAAGCTTGCCGATGTTGCAGGTTTTGCCGCCCGAAAGGCGGAAGCCGCCAGCCGGGGCAAGCTCCGGGGCATGGGGTATTCGACATATCTTGAGGCTTGCGGCATCGCGCCGTCGGCCGTTGTCGGCTCTCTCGGTGCCCGTGCAGGCCTTTACGAGTCCGCCGAGGTCCGCGTGCACCCGACAGGCTCCGTGACCGTCTTCACAGGCACGCACAGCCATGGTCAGGGGCACGAAACGACCTTTGCGCAGCTTGTCTCCGACCGGCTTGGTCTGCCGATGGAGAATATCGAGATCAGTCACGGCGACACCAACAAGGTGCAGTTCGGTATGGGAACCTACGGGTCCCGCTCCCTCGCCGTTGGTGGCGAGGCGCTGATCCGGGCCGTAGACAAGATCATCGACAAGGCAAAGAAGATCGCGGCCCATGTGCTCGAGGCTTCAGCCGACGATATCGAGTTCAAGGACGGCAATTTCACCGTCGCCGGCACTGACCGCTCCATGGCTTTCGGCGAGGTCGCCCTCACCGCCTATGTGCCCCACAACTTCCCGCACGACGAGCTGGAGCCGGGCCTCGACGAAAAAGCCTTCTACGATCCAGCCAACTTCACCTACCCCGGCGGCTGCCATATCTGCGAGGTCGAGATCGATCCGGAGACCGGCGTTACCGAGGTGATCAAGTTCACCGCAGTGGATGACGTCGGGCGGGTGATCAATCCGATGATCGTCGAGGGTCAGGTGCATGGCGGTGTCGCCCAGGGAATTGGGCAGGCGCTGCTTGAATATGCGGCGTATGATGAAAACGGCCAGCTCGTGACAGGTTCCTTTATGGATTACACGATGCCGCGTGCCGACAATTTCCCCAAATTCGATGTGACAACGGAAGGCACGCTCTGCACCCACAACACGCTTGGTGTTAAAGGTGTTGGAGAAGTCGGGGCCATTGGCTCTCCGCCCGCTGTTATCAATGCGGTTATCGATGCGCTCTGGGACCGTGGTGTACGGGACATGAGCATGCCGGCAACGCCGGAAAAGGTATGGTCGGCCCTACAGGCCGCCGAGTAAGCGAAAGCCAGGAAGGAAGACTCAAAAGATGTACGAGTTCGAACATCATAAACCGGCCAGCGTCGCAGATGCGGCGAGTGCCATGAAGGGTGCGGATGACGGTAAGCTGCTCGCTGGCGGCCAGACCATGATCCCGACACTGAAACAGCGGCTTGCCAGCCCGTCCGATCTGGTCGATCTCAGCGGCATCGCGGAGCTGAAAGGCATCACTGTCAGTGGAGGCACCGTCACAATCGGCGCCATGACGAACCACGCAGCGGTCGCCGCTTCCGCCGATATCAAATCCGCCCTGCCCGCGCTTGCGGAACTTGCGGACCATATCGGTGACGCCCAGGTCCGGAACCGGGGCACCATTGGCGGCTCTGTCGCGAACAACGACCCGGCAGCGGATTATCCGGCGGCCTGCCTCGCGCTTGGCGCAACGATCCACACCAGCCAGCGTGACATTGCAGCGGACGACTTCTTCACCGGTCTGTTCGAGACGGCCCTTGAGGATGACGAGATCATCACCAAGATCTCCTTCCCGGTGGCGAGCAAGGCGGCTTACGTGAAGTTCCCGAACCCGGCCTCGCGTTATGCGCTGGTCGGTGTCTTCGTGGCAGACGGTCCGGCAGGTATCCGCGTTGCGGTAACCGGCGCCGGTCAGGATGGCGTGTTCCGCGTGCCGGAGATGGAAAGTGCTCTTTCAAGCAACTTCTCTGCCGATGCACTCGCCAATGTGAAGGTTTCCGCGGATAACCTGAATGCGGATATCCACGCCAGCGCCGATTATCGCGCACATTTGATTACCGTGATGGCGAAACGGGCCGTCGCAAAGATCTGATAAGGCTTACATCCAGACTATCGGAAGCCCCCGGCACAATGTGGCCGGGGGCTTTTCATTTCCGCTGTCAGGAAGCCGGCCGGGTGCGCCGTTCGTTGTAGCTGGATATTGCGCTGCTGATCTGCCCGACGAGATCGCTGGTCTCCTCGCTCGGGAAGAAGGCCTCAAGGATCGCACGCGCTAGCGGCTTAAGCAGCTCAACGTCGTCCGGAGCGGCTTTATCCGGTTCTGCCGCGATCCGGCTCGACAGCTTGTGCAGCGATTTGCAGAGCTGAGACACAGGTTCATACTTGGTGTTCTCGAGCCGCTGGACCGCCTCCCCACTCATTGACGCCAGACGATCCAGGTTTTTCGTCAGTTCTGCGTCGAACTCTCCAACGCCGAATTCCGGCAGGATAAGGTCGACCAGAAAGGAAATCTGGAAGCCAATCCGGCGCAGCTTTTCCTCTGTGATCTCGGTATTGCTTTTCGCAATCTGCTCTTTGATGCCCGCCACATCGACTTTCTCGCCTTCCTGACGCATACGCAGGGTATTCGGCGGCTGAAATGTCGGAATGTCGCTCTTTCGGCTGGGGTCACGACGCCGTTCCGGACCGATATAATCACTGGTCACGATGAATGGCTTACGGTCCGTGATCATCTTCTGGATGCGTTCAAGCAACTGCCCTGTCGAATAGGGAGCCACTATCAGGTCATCCACACCGCAATTTATCGCAGCGCGGATAGAATCAGGATCATTGGCCCAGGTCGTCATGATCGTCACGACAAAGGGGTTTTCACCAAGATCACCGCTCCGGATGTCCTTTACGGTCTGGATCGCGGCGCCTTCATCCAAGGCATGATCGGCGACGATCAGATCCGGAATTCCGGACAATGTCCAAACGCGCAGTTCCTCGTCGGACCTGATCCATTCGGTGTCCAGATAGCCTATGCTCATCAGCTCTGACCGCACAGGAAGCAAGACTTGCCGGTTCTTACCGCACAGTGCGATACGAATTCGAGCCAGGTCCGCCTTTGCCGCATCGTTGCTCATAGACTACCTAATCGGCACAGCGCCGGACCGAGTTGTCGCCCACTGATTCCAGAATTTTGAGCGGAAATCAGTTCTAATTACCTCACATTTGTGTACCCGATGGTGCGTCCGCGTCAAACTTTACTGAAAACATCCCAGAAATTCGCCAATTAAATCAATCTGTTTATCCAACATGTGGCGGCCAAACTGAACTTTGCAGCCGCTGGATAGCGCTGATTCGAGAAGGCGTGTCCGTTCCGGGATCATGATGATTTCAGCCACAAGCACGTCCGGCTGGAGAAACTTTGCATCGATCGGCAGAGGGTCACCATCATGCAATCCGGCAGACGTGGTGTTGACCACGATCTCGCACCCGTCCGGCTCCGCCGCGCCGACCGAAATCGGGACATCCGGATAAGCGGCAGAAACAGCCGCCGCAAGTTCTTCAGCCTTTACCCGTGTCCGATTGTGGATCACGAGCCTAGAGACGCCGGCATCGGCAAGGGCGAAAGCAATCGCCCGCCCGGCCCCTCCGGCCCCCAGTTGCAGCACGGAACGCCCTGCGACCTCATGCCCTTCCGCGCGCATGCCGGCAACAAAGCCCGCACCGTCGAAATTGTCGCCGATCATCCGGCGTTGCTCATCAAAGCGAACGGCATTGACGGCCCCGACGAGGCGGCCCTGCCGGCCGACCTCGTCACACAGCTCCATGATCGTGAGTTTGTGCGGAACGGTGACCGCCAGCCCGCCGAAATTGGGCTGTGCCTTCAATCCATCCAGCACAGTCTCCAACCGGTCGGATGGGGCATGCACGGGCACCATGACGGCATCCGTGCCTTTTGCCTCGAACAACGGGTTGAAGACCATCGGCGCCCGCACATGGGCGATCGGGTCGGCAATGACACCGAAAACGCGCGTCGTACCGGTGATATCGAGTGTTGCGGACATGGGGACTAGAACTTCACCATGTCGCCGCCCTTGAGCGCCAGCATCTCGCGGGCTTCCGCCGGCGTGGCAACCTCAAGCGAGAGATCCTCGACAATGCGCCGGATCTTGGCCACCTGATCGGCATTGCTCTCGGCCAGCTTGCCCTTGGAAATGAACAGGCTGTCCTCGAGCCCGACACGGACGTTCCCGCCGAGCATGGCCGCCATGGTGCAGAAATTCATCTGGTGACGGCCGGCTGCCAGCACGGACCATTCGTAATCGTCGCCGAACAGCTTGTTTGCGATCCGGCGCATATGCATGAGGTTTTCCTCATCCGCACCGATTCCCCCCAGAATACCGAAGATCGTCTGCACGAAGAACGGCGGCTTCACCAAGCCGCGGTCCGCGAAATGCGCCAGCGTATAAAGATGGCCGACATCGTAGCATTCGAACTCGAAGCGCACGCCATGGCCCTCGCCGAGTTCTTTCAGAATGTACTCGATGTCCTTGAATGTGTTCCGGAAAATGAAATCACGCGAGTTCTCGAGGAACTGCGGCTCCCAAGGGTGCTGGAAGTCCTTCATCTTGTCGAGGATCGGGAACAGTCCGAAATTCATCGAGCCCATATTGAGAGAAGTCATCTCCGGGCTCGCCCTGAATGCAGCCGCGAGGCGCTCTTCCAAGCTCATGCCGTGTCCGCCGCCCGTGGTGATGTTCACGACTGCATCGCAGGACTGTTTGATCCGCGGCAGGAACTTCATGAACATGTCCGGATCCGGCGTCGGGCTGCCGTCTTCGGGATTACGGGCGTGAAGGTGCAGGATAGATGCCCCGGCTTCCGCCGCCGCAATCGCGTCGGTCGCAATCTCGTCCGGCGTGATCGGCAGATGCGGGCTCATTGTCGGTGTATGAATAGAGCCTGTGACCGCGCAGGAGATGATCACTTTCTTACTTGCCGGCGCCATTGCTTCCTCCAGATTTTTTCAATTCGATTAACTGCTTGGAAGCTACTCCCGGCACTGGCTGTTTGAAAGGGCCTGTCAGGAAAAAATAATTTATTAGCGGCAATCGCGACGGATTTCCTGCCGGGCCCCGTTTTATGAATATCCCGTTCACTGGAGACGGGACAGTCCAGCAAAGGAACTGACGAAATGAAGAAGCTTTTTGCGGTCGCCCTGCTCGGCACCATCGCCCTCACCCCGGTGCTTGCACATAGCCAAGGCATGAGAAGCGGACATGGCGGCGAAGCCTTCAAGGCACAGATGCTTGAGCGCTTCAAAGCGGCCGACGAGAACGGCGACGAGTCGCTGACCAGGGCCGAGATCTACCAGTCCCATGGCAAGCGCGCTGCCGAGATCGACACCAACGATGACGGTGTGATCGGTGTCGAGGAAATTGACGCTGCCCGGAAAGAAATGCGCCTGAAACGTCAACAGCGCATGCTGAACCGGATGGACACCGACGGCGACGGTGTGGTCAGCACCGATGAATTCGCCCGCTCGGGTACCATGCGGATGCAGCATATGGATCACGACCGGGATGGTGTGGTCACACTGGATGAAGCCACAACTCCGCCGATGCAGAAGCGTGGCATGCATCATGGCAAACGGTTCGGCGGGATGTCCGCTGGCAAGATGGAATGCCCGCGCTAGACTTGTAATAGCGGTTCGCAAAGTCGGGAATGTGCATGCTCGAGTCGGATAATGATCTGCTTTGTCTCGTCGCCGATGGCGGCGAGACAGCCTTCAGCAGACTCGTCCTGCGCCATCAAAGGCCAATATCTGCCTTTGCCTACCGTATGCTCGGGAGCCAGAGCGAGGCCGAGGAGATTTCGCAAGAAACCTTCGGCCGAGTCTGGTCCCATGCACCCCGGTGGAGCCCCGATGGGAAAGCAAAGTCCTGGATCTACCGGATCGCCCACAATCTATGCATCGACCGCTTGAGAGCCCGGCGCGTAACGGTCGATATCGCAGATCAGGAAATCGAGGACGGCAATCCCAATCCTGAACAGACCCTCTCCCGAAAAAGAGCGGAGACGAGCGTGCGTGATGCGGTGGACCTTTTGCCGGAGCGACAGAGGGTCGCGATCTCGCTATTCCATCTCAAGGACATGACGGCAGATGAGGCGGCGGAAACGATGGATATCAGTATTGATGCTCTGGAATCATTGCTTCGGCGGGCACGGAAAAAGTTGAAAGAGATCATGCAGGACCAACAGTCCGGCACATATGAAAAAGCGGCTGTCGGAGAACACTGATGACAAGCATGAGCGAAGCAAGATTCAGAGAGCTGACAGATGCCTTTGGAAGCGATCCGTCGAAATGGCCCGAACGGGAACGTTCTCTGGCGCTCCAACTTCTGGAGGCTCATCCGGCGCTCGGTGCCATCCTCGACGAAGCTGCGGCTCTGGATTTCGAACTCGACGCCATCATGGCTGCCCCGGGAATAGCCATTGCTCCGTCGCCAGCCGAAGTCCGCGCGCCAGCAAATCTGAACCTGAAAGGGCTGTTGAATGCATTCTGGCCGTTCGGTGGGTTGTGGCAGCCCGCAGCGGGGCTCGTTGCCGCAAGCGCCGCCGGGTTCATCGTCGGCATGACCTTCACGGATCTGCCAGCAGAAACCACCACCACGGTGATAAGTGATCAAGTGACCATAGTTGAACGTGCACTGGGCGCGGACGTTGAGGAGAGTTTCCTATGACCTGGACCCGGACACGCACTCTCGCGCTGGTTCTGTTTGCGTCGATTGCGCTGAACCTGTTCTTCGCAGGCATCATGGTAGGCCGCTTCGACCGTTGGCACGGCGGTCCAAAGGGGCCGGGCCACGGCCACTCAATGACCAGGATGATCGAAAAAAGCCTCGGTGACAGCCTGACGCCAGAACTTCGTGAGAGGCTGACAGCGCACTCCAAAGCCATGCGCGAGACCCGCCGAACCTCCCGCGAGAAGCGGGACGCCATTCGGGACGCGCTTTTGCAGGAACCATTCGACAGGGAGGCTTATCTTCAGGCGCTGGGATCGATGAATGAAGTCTTCGACAAGATGCGGGCGGAAACCCATTCCTTTATGATCGATATCGTCGAGCAACTGACGCCGGAGCAGCGCGGCAAACTCGTGAAATCCCTCGGCAGGCACCGCAGGGACAATGACGACTAGGCTATCGTTCAGAGACGGCCCAGGAACTCAGTCCTACAGCCGTCTCTGAAGCAAGAACAAGGTGATACGGAAAGGCCTGACCTCAGCCGGCCTTTTCCAACGCAGCTTTTCGAATTGCCGAAAGCGTGGTTTTCGGCGTGATCGCCTCAGGGTCGATTTTCACCTCGATCACGGTCGATTTGTCGGACGCCAGGGCCCGCTCGAAAGCTGGCTGGAATTCCGAGGTTTCAAGAACCGTCTCGCCATTCGCGCCATAGGCTTTTGCCAGTGCCGCAAAATCCGGGTTCTGCAGTTCGGTGTGCTTCACCCGGCCCGGGAATTCGCGCTCCTGATGCATGCGGATGGTACCGTACATGTTGTTGTTGATCACGATGGCGATGATCTTGGCGCCATGTTGCATAGCAGTCGCCAACTCTTGCCCGTGCATCATGAAACAGCCATCGCCATTCATCGAAACGACAACCCGGTCGGGATGCACCAGCGCCGCCGCGACAGCCGCCGGCAGGCCGTAGCCCATGGACCCGCTCGTCGGCGCCAGCTGCGTGCGAAAGCCGCGATACTGGTAATAACGATGCATCCAGTTGGCGTAGTTGCCGGCACCGTTTGTGATGATTGCGTCATCCGGCAGCGTGGCATTGAGCCAGGCGGCAATCTCACCCATTTGCACATCGCCCGGAACCGGCAGCGGCTCCAGCGTGGCAAGATAGTCAGCGTGCCCCTTGGCTATATCCTTCGACCGGCTGCTGCCATCGACGGGCGCCATCGCTTCGAGCGCCTCGGCAAAGGCCCGGGGGCCTGAATTGATCATCATGTCGGCCTGATAAACCCGGCCGAGTTCCTCGGCGCTACCATGGATATGCACCAGCCCCTGCTTCGGGCGCGGAATATCGAACATGGTGTAGCCGCCGGTGGTCATCTCGCCCAGCCGGGTGCCGAGCGCGATCACCATATCGCTTTCCTGAATGCGGGCTGCGAGGGACGGGTCGATGCCGATACCGACATGTCCGACATAATTCGGGTGCCGGTTATCGAAATAGTCCTGACAGCGGAAAGAAGCACCGACCGGAACGCCGTTGGCGACTGCAAACGTTTCGACCCGCTCGCAAGCCTCACGGTCCCAGCCGCCGCCGCCGACAATCATTATCGGCCGTTCTGCCTTGTCCAGCATGGACCGGAAATCGGCCATCTGCTTCTGGCCCGGATGCGGCTCGACCGGCACATAGGCCGCGATGCCTGCGACATCGGCATAATCCATCAGCATGTCTTCGGGCAGTGCCAGCACCACAGGACCCGGACGGCCCGAGACGGCAGTATGAAATGCCCGGCTGATATATTCCGGAATCCGCGCCGCATCGTCGATTTGCGCAACCCACTTGGCCATCTGGCCAAACATCCGGCGGTAGTCGATTTCCTGAAACGCCTCGCGCTCCACCATCCAGCGCGCCACCTGGCCGACCAGGAGCACCATCGGGGTCGAATCCTGGAAAGCGACATGGACGCCGGCGCTTGCATTGGTCGCGCCGGGGCCACGGGTCACCATGCAGACGCCGGGACGGCCGGTCAGCTTGCCATAGGCATCGGCCATCATTGCCGCGCCGCCTTCCTGGCGGCACATCACGGTCCGAATGCCGTTCCGTTCCTGCAGGCCATCGATAACCGCGAGATAGCTTTCACCGGGCACGCCGAAGACGAGGTCTACCCCCTCCTCAACCAGCGCATCGACAAGAATATGGCCACCGAGACGGCCCTGGCCGGCACTGTTACTTGAGGGAGAGGAGCTCATCTACATAACTCTTATATCGTTGAGATTTCGGTTTACGGCGATCCGCTTCGTTCAGATAACGGATCGAACTTTTGCCTTTGACCTCTTTCGGCAGCAGCAGCACCCGAATGAAACGGGTACATTCCTGCGTACAGGCTTCCGCCCAGACAGTCTGGGCGCCAGGCTCAAACCAGGCATCGCCCGGCAGGTAATCCTTGGAAAGCTTGTCTGTCGAAAGGGTGAGTTTGCCATTGCGGATGCAGCGTATGCCCGGGCCCAAATGGCTATGCGGTACGGCAGTGCCTCCCGTCGGGAACAACACGCTGTCGCAGCGGATCAGCCAGTCTTCGAGATTCTCCACGGTGGGAACCTCATTCGACTCGACGATCTCGCTATGAATGCCCTCGCCCAGATCCACTTGCGGTTCAGCTGAAGTCTCGTCCAACTCCCAACGCCACAATTCACCGCCTTCGGTCCCGGCCCTGATGGTCATGCCGGAGCGCATGAACCGGGCTTCATCCGGCTGCAGCACCGAGCCACCCTCGAAGCTCAGGTCACCGGCATTGCAATAAACAATCCGGCATCCGTCAGGCAGGTGTTTTGAGACCGCATGTGGAGAAAACACGTCTTTTATCAGACGCAGAACGTAGGTGGATGTCGCCATCAATCCTATCGGCGGGATTGCTTCCCGCCTCCCTTTTGTCGTCCCGCTTTGCGCAGGTTAAATTGCTGATACTACCTCGCGCGATGCGCGGCCGCTGGTCAAGGATCGCTTTGCGATCAGTTTCGTTCGAATCTGCGACGAACACCCGCAGGTGAATAGGCTGATCAGCTCTCGAATACCAGTTGAAACCGGTCAGCGGCATAGCGGGCAAAACCGTACTCGATGGGAACACCGGCCGGGTCGACGTTGATTGACTCAATGACCAGCACGGGCCGGTTGCGCGGCTGCTGCAAATGCTCGGCATCCGCCGCGTCCGGCATCCGTGCTGTCACACGCGTTTCCCGGCGGGTGTATTCGCCATAACCAAGATGCGTCAGGACCTTGGTGATCGAGTTGAGTTCCTCGTGCAGCTGAGCGAAACCCGGCACTTTGGCAGCCGGGAAATAGTGACTGCCAACGGAAATTGGCCGACCGTCCACTTCGCCGATCCGGTCGAGCCGGACAAGGCGGGCTCCACGGGAGAGGCCAAGCTGCTTCAGGATCGCCGGATCGCCAACCTCTTCCGTCAGCAGCAGCGTGCGGCCACCTGGGGTTCGCTTCTGCCGCAGCACGTTGTCCGAGAAGCGCGTTTTCCTGGCGACAAGATAGTCCAGAACATGTTCCTGAACGAAACTTCCCCGGCCCTGCTCCACCCGGATAACGCCCTCTTCGGCAAGCTCCGAGACAGCCCGCCGGAGCGTATGCCGGTTCACACCATATTGGTGCGACAATTCTGCTTCCGTCGGCATCTTGCTGCCTGGCGGATAAGTGCCAGAGCGGATTGCATCGGATATGTCGTTGGCAATCTGGCGCCAAAGTGACTGGCCGCTTTTCCGTTCGATCAAGGCACCCTCACGCGATGAGTCATCAAAATGTCACTGTGCCCCTGTTGCGCAGGTGCGTCAGCAGATCTATAACATTGAAAGATATAGACATCTAGACAAATATTAAATTTGTCGAGAGAAAAGGACAGACCGATGGGGACCCAGTCACCACAGCATCAGTCACCGGCCCGGAAGCGATGGATGTCGATCCTCGCCAAAGCCTCCTTCGAGGACCTCCGCAGCCTCTGGCAGAACCTGCCGGACAAGCCCGCCTGGACTCGGGTCCGCCCGCCGGAAATCGGCATGGTCATGGTGCGCGGTCGCATGGGCGGTACCGGAAACCGGTTCAATCTCGGAGAAATGACAGTCACCCGTTGTTCTGTCGGCCTCGAAAGTGGCGACCTCGGACACGGATATGTCTCCGGCCGCAACAAGGAACATGCGGAAATTGCCGCGGTGATCGACGCCCTGATGCAGCGCGAGGAGCGCACGGAAACCATCGAGCATTCGATCATCAAGCCGCTGGAGCTGAGGCATCAGCAAAGTCGGGAAACGGCCAGCCGCAAAGCAGCGGCGACGAAAGTCGAATTCTTTACCGTGGCGCGGGAGAACTGATGATGTCCACGAACAGCACAGCCCAAATGCTGACACCGGGCTTTTCCGACCCGGTCAGCCAATCGCAACTGGTCTTCCGCCGACTGCTCGACGCCATGGCCCGCCCGGGAAGCATCGAAACAGTCGATCTCGACATTGAGGGACCGGAAACGCTCGATCTTGCAGCGACGGCGATCACACTCGCGCTGGTAGATTTCGAAACGCCTCTCTATCTCGCCCCTGCACTGGCGACCCCGGCAGCTGAAACCTATCTGAAATTCCATTGCGGCACGCGGATCATCACCGACGCAAAAGACGCCGCCTTCGGCATTCTGGATGGCACGCCCGAAGATCTCAGCACCTTCAATACCGGCACGGAAGAATATCCCGAACTGGGCGCCACCCTGATCATCCAGATCGAAACAATCCGGACAAACGGCCCGCTCACGCTGACAGGCCCAGGCATCAAGGACAGCACTGAACTCGGCCTGCCAGACGTCCCCGCTTCGTTCTGGGACGCGCGCACGAAGCTGCAGCGGTATTTCCCGCGCGGCATCGACCTCGTCTTTGTGTCCGGCGCCGAGATGGTCGCATTGCCCCGCACCACGAACGTCACCCTGCAGAGCGGAAAGGAATAGGCCCATGTATGTAGCTGTCAAAGGCGGCGACAAGGCCATCGAGAACTCGCTGCACTATCTCGCTGATATCCGGCGGGGCGACCGCAGGGTTCCCGAACTGTCCATCCAGCAGATCCGCGAGCAGCTCCCGCTCGCCGTCGACCGGGTGATGACCGAAGGCTCGCTCTACGATCCGGACCTCGCCGCTCTGGCCATCAAACAGGCTAATGGCGATATCCAGGAAGCGGTGTTCCTGCTCAGGGCCTACCGCACCACCCTGCCCCGGTTCGGCGCATCGCAGGCGATCGATACAGGCGCAATGCAGATCCGCCGGCGCATCTCCGCCACCTACAAGGACCTGCCGGGCGGCCAGATCCTCGGTCCGAGTTTCGATTACACGCACCGCCTGCTGGACTTCACCCTGGCCGCGAACGGCGAGACGCCGGAAGCGCCGAAATCGGAAGAGCCGGTTGCAGACGGCATGCCGCGCGTAGCCGATATTCTTGACCATGAAGGCCTGATCGAACTCGACCTGCCGGATGACGAGGACGGACCGGTCCCCGACCTGACACGGGAATCCACCTCCTTCCCGGCGGACCGGGCAACCAGACTGCAGAACCTTGCGCGCGGCGATGAAGGCTTCCTGCTGGCTCTCGGTTATTCCACCCAACGCGGCTTCGGCAACAACCACCCCTTTGCCGGCGAGATCCGCATGGGCGAGCTTGCGGTCTCCTTCGAGCCGGAGGAACTCGGCTTCGAGATTGAGATTGGCGAAATCACCGTCACCGAATGCCAGATGGTCAACCAGTTCAAGGGCTCGGCTAAAGTGCCCCCGCAATTCACCCGCGGCTACGGCCTGACCTTCGGCCATTGCGAACGCAAGGCGATGTCCATGGCGCTGGTCGACCGGGCATTGCGGGCCAAGGAATTCGGCGAAGAGATCACAGCCCCGGCCCAGGACGAGGAATTCGTGCTCTATCACTCCGACAATGTCGAGGCCTCCGGCTTCGTGCAGCACCTGAAGCTGCCGCACTATGTCGATTTCCAGGGCGAGCTCGTGACCGTGCGCGAGTTGCGCAAGGAGATCGCGGCCCGCGAGGCGGCGGAACGCACCGATGACGACGAACTGGCCGCGGCCGAGTAGGACGAGATCCATGAGCATGACGCAGGAAGCGCAGCCCTGGCAGGCGCCGGAGCACGACAAACCGGTCGAACAGGTTGAAGGCTATAATTTCGCCTATCTGGACGAGCAGACGAAACGGATGATCCGCCGGGCAATCCTGAAGGGCGTCGCCATTCCAGGCTATCAGGTCCCATTCGGCAGCCGGGAAATGCCCTTGCCCTATGGCTGGGGTACGGGCGGCATGCAGGTGACTGCAGCCGTGATCGGCGAGGATGACACTCTAAAGGTCATCGACCAGGGCGCGGACGACACGACGAACGCCGTTAACATACGGCGCTTCTTCGCCAAGACCGCAGGCGTGGCGACAACGGAGAAGACGTCGGATGCCAGCCTGATCCAGACCCGGCACCGGATTCCGGAAAAACCGCTGACCGACGATCAGATCCTGATCTATCAGGTGCCGATCCCGGAGCCGCTCCGCTGGGTCGAGCCGCGCGAGACCGAGACCCGGAAAATGCATGCGCTTGAGGAATATGGCGTCATGCATGTCAGCCTCTATGAGAGCATCGCCCGCTTCGGCCGCATCACGACGGCCTATAACTACCCGGTGCAGGTGAACGGTCGCTACATCATGGCGCCGAGCCCGATCCCTAAATTCGACAATCCGAAGATGCACCAGATGGCGGCGCTCCAGCTTTTCGGCGCCGGCCGCGAGAAACGCATCTATGCGGTTCCTCCCTATACGGACGTGAAGAGCCTCGATTTCGAGGATCACCCCTTCACCATCCAGTCCTGGGAAGAGAACTGCGCGCTCTGCGGAGCAGATGACAGCTATCTCGACGAGGTCATCACCGACGATGCCGGCGGCAAGATGTATGTCTGCTCCGACAGCGACTATTGCGCGGAACGCCGCGAGGCGGGCCATGTCGGCGATCAGGGCGAACCACAGACCCCCGCTCAGAAGGGAGCAGCCGAATGATGGCGCTGCGAGACAACGGACCTTTGCTTGAAGTCGAAGGCCTGACCCAGAAATACGGCCACCAGATCGGCTGCGAGGATGTGCATTTCTCGCTCTATCCCGGTGAAGTGCTGGGGATCGTCGGAGAATCCGGCTCCGGCAAGTCCACCTTGCTGCGTTGCGCCTCCGGGCTGATGCAGCCGACCGCCGGGACCGTCCGCTTCGACACGCGGGTCGACGGCCTGCAGGATATCTATGCCCTCTCGGAAGCCGAGCGGCGCATGCTGATGCGCACAGACTGGGGTATCATCTTCCAGAATGCCCGGGACGGGCTGCGGATGAATGTCTCCGCAGGCGCCAATGTCGGTGAGCGCCTGATGGCGGTCGGCGAGAGGCATTACGGCAGCATCCGGGACGTTTCCTCGGAATGGCTGGAAAAGGTCGAGATGGATCTCGGCCGGATGGACGATCTGCCCCGGACCTTCTCCGGCGGCATGCAGCAGCGTCTTCAGATCGCCCGTAATCTCGTGACCAAACCGCGTCTGGTCTTCATGGATGAGCCGACAAGCGGCCTCGATGTTTCCGTTCAGGCCCGCCTGCTCGATCTGGTGCGCGGGCTGGTGCGTCAGCTCGGCATCGCCTGCATCATCGTCACCCACGATCTCGGCGTGGTCCGGTTGCTGTCGGACAGGTTGATGGTCATGCGGCGCGGCCGGGTCGTCGAACAGGGCCTGACCGATCAGGTGCTGGACGACCCGCAGCACGCCTATACCCAGCTCCTCGTCTCCTCGATCCTGCCGGTGTGATGACCATGACCGATAACAACCAAAACCACGGCCAAGACATGATCCGCGTCGAAAGCCTGATGAAGAGCTTCACGCTGCATAATCAGGGCGGCGTCACTCTACCCGTGCTGGAAGACGTTTCCTTCACTGTCGCACAGGGCGAATGCGTCATCCTCGCCGGGCAGTCCGGCGCCGGAAAGTCGACCCTGCTTCGCTCCCTCTACGCCAACTACCTGCCGCAATCGGGCCAGGTGCTGATCCGGCATGACGGAGAGCTCGTCGATCTCGTCAGTGCCGCGCCCCATGTCGTGCTCGATATTCGGGCCCGGACACTCGGTTATGTCAGTCAGTTCCTCCGCGTTATTCCCCGCGTCGGTACGCTTGATCTCGTGGCTGATTCCCTGCTCGCCCGCGGCATCAACGAGGTCGCCGCCCGCGAGAAAGCCGCGACGTTGCTGAGCCGTCTGCGCATTCCGGAAAGCCTCTGGTCCCTGCCGCCGGCGACCTTCTCCGGCGGAGAGCAACAGCGCGTGAACATCGCCATGACGCTCGTACAGGATTACCCCGTGCTCCTGCTCGATGAGCCGACAGCCTCCCTCGACGCGGAAAACCGTCAAACAGTCGTGGACCTGATCAACGAAGCACGGCAAAACGGGTCCGCCATTGTTGGCATCTTCCACGATCAGGCCGTTCGCGAGGCGGTCGGCACCCGGACATACGAACTTCAACCTGCAAGGAGCGCGGCGTGAGCACGAGCGAGGCCCCCGATGCCATTCTGACCAATGCACGGATCATTCTGGCCGATGGGGAAGTGCATGGCACCGTTACTGTCCGGAATGGCAAGATCGAGGATATTTCCGAAGGACGCACAGCCGCGCCCGGCGCGGTGGATTTCGACGGCGACTATCTGATCGCCGGTCTGGTCGAGTTGCACACGGACAATCTCGAAAAGCACCTGATCCCGCGCCCAAAGGTCCACTGGCCGGTAATGTCCGCATTGCTGGCGCATGACGCACAGGTCACGGCAGCGGGTATCACGACGGTTCTTGACGCAGTTGCTGTCGGCGGCACCCTGCGGGATGACGCCCGGGACAAGATCCTGATGGAATCCGCTAATGCCATCCGCGAGGCGAGCGAGCACGACATGCTGCGGGCCAATCACTTCCTGCACATGCGCTGCGAAGTCGGTAACCCGAATGCCCTCGCCCTTTTCGAGCCGTTCAAGGAAGACTCGCTGGTCAGGCTGGTGTCCCTTATGGATCACACGCCCGGCCAGCGTCAGTTCGTCGATCTCAGCAAACTGAAGATCTACTACACCGGCAAGCACGCCATGAGCGATGCCGAATTCGATGCCATGGTCGAGGACCGCAAGAAGAACCAGGTGCTTTATTCCGACAAGCACCGGCGGGCCATCGCCGCTGCCTGCCGGGATATGGGCGTGATTATTGCGAGCCATGATGATGCGACGGTGGATCATGTCGATGAGGCGCATGAGCTGGGCCTGACCATCAGCGAATTCCCAACGACGATGGAAGCGGCGCACCATGCCCGCAAGAAAGGCCTCGCCAACATCATGGGCGGGCCGAACGTGGTCCGCGGCGGCTCGCACTCCGGCAATGTCTCGGCGGGCGAGCTCGCGGAAGCGGGTGTGCTGGATGCGCTGTCGTCCGACTATGTGCCTGCCAGCATGCTGCACGGCGCCTTCATGCTGCATGAAAAGCACGGCCTGCCCCTGCCGAAGGCACTGGCGACGGTCACGGCCAACCCGGCCCGCATGGTCGGGCTGGACGATCGCGGGGAGATCCTTCCCGGCAAGCGGGCCGACCTGATCCGGGTGCGGCAAGCCAAGGACGGCACGCCGGTGGTCCGCAAGGTCATGCGGGCGGGTAATCGCGTCTCCTGACGCCCGCAGCTTCAGCAGAAAACGGAAAGGTCGGCACATGGCACAGAAACAGCTCTCCTCCATGCCGACGGTGCATGAAACCGCCCAGGTGCGGGACTGCGAGCTCGGTGCCTGGACTGAGGTCGGTGCCCGCACCTCCGTCATCGAGACCGAGATGGGCGACTATTCCTACGTGGTGAATGACAGCGACATCATCTACGCGACGATAGGAAAATTCTGCTCAATCGCCTCCCATACGCGCATAAACCCGGGAAACCATCCCAGCACACGCGCCTCGCAGCATCATTTTCTCTACCGTGCCGCCGCGTACGATCTGGGCGAGGATGACGAGGCGTTCTTCGACTGGCGCCGCCAGCACCATTGCACCATCGGGCACGATGTCTGGATCGGCCATGGCGCGACTGTGCTTGCCGGCGTGACTGTCGGCACCGGCGCGGTTGTCGCGGCCGGCGCCGTGGTCAGCAAGGATGTTGCCCCTTATACAATCGTTGGCGGCGTTCCCTCGAAAGAGATCAAACGCCGGGTGGACGCGGAAACAGCCGAAGGTCTGCTGGAGCTGGCCTGGTGGGACTGGCCGCACGCGCTGCTGAAAGAACGGATGGCCGACTTCCGCGCCCTGCCCGCAGCCGCGTTCCTGTCAAAATATCGGTAAGCACCTATCGGAATATCGGATTTAACCGATATTTCTCCTATTACGCGAATAACGCTGTAAAAGCTGATATGGACTCTTCAAGCGGCCGGTCGTTGATGAAAGTGATCACTCCCGGCCCCTCCAGCGTGAATGCCTCGGCCCGCTCCAGGCGCTTCTGGATGTCGGCCTCACTCTCTCGCCCCCGCCCCCGGAGGCGGCTTTCCAGCTCCGCGCGCGGCACCGTGATGTTCACTACCCGCACATCCGGATACATCTCGCGCGCCGTGCCGATCAGTGCGCGCGACACATTCACGATGACATGCCGCCCCGCCGCCAGCTCCTCTTCAATCGACTTTGGAATGCCGTAGCGCAGGTTGTGCGCATCCCAGCTCAGGCAGTAACCGCCCTCTTCCTGCTTTGCCTCGAATTCCTCGACCGTTACCGGATTGTGGTCTTCGCCTCCGGCATCCGCCGGGCGCGTGATGTCCCGGCGCACGAAATAATGGGCCGAACTTTCCGACAAAGCGGCTTTGGCACCGTCCAGTAGACTGTCCTTGCCCGCGCCGGACGGCCCGACAACGAGCCAGAGCGTGCCGGTGTTCGAATGACTGTTCATGCGAGGAAACTCACTTGGAAAGGGAGCGCTATTTCTAACCGGTCCACGACGGTGTGGCGAGGCTCATGAGCGCATTCCCACGGGCATTTCACAGATGCTTAACATTCGGGGAGAATGTCCCCTCTGCATGATTTGGCGAAATATCCGCGCAACTCGTTCGCATTAGGCACTTTGCACTTCCGGCCGCGCTGACTAAGTTCCGCAACCATGACACAGGAACTTACCTATTTCCTCGGAGACAAGCGCCCCGAAGACGGTGCTCTCCTTGAGGTCGCGCCGGGCGTGCACTGGCTGCGCCTGCCGCTGCCCTTCTCGCTCAACCACGTCAATCTCTACCTGCTGGAAGACGATGCCGGCTGGGTGATTGTCGATTGCGGCCTGAACTCGGAAAACTGCCGTGTGGCCTGGACAAAGATCCTGAAGGACGTGATCGGGAACGATCCGGTACAGGCCATCATCGGCACGCACTTCCATCCGGACCATGTAGGGCTCGCCGGCTGGCTGCAGGAGCGGACCGGCGCCCCGCTCTGGATGAGCCGGACCGAATGGCTGAACGCCCGGGCCTATTATCTCGACACGTCCGAAGATTTTGTCGACCAGATGGTCGGCTTCTATGGCCGGCTTGGCCTCGGCGGGGATATCAGCGGCGAGATGCGCAAGATCGGCAACGAATATCGTGAACTGGTCTCGCCAATTCCACCCTCCTTCAATCGCATCGGGCCGGATACGCGCTTCAGCATTGGCGGCCGCACCTGGCGGCCCTATTTCGGTGCCGGCCATTCACCGGACCATGTCTGCCTGTTCTCCGAAGAAGACCAGTTGATGCTCGGTGGCGATCTGCTGCTGCCCCGGATCACCCCGATCATCGCCGTCTGGTGGACCGAGCCCGACGCCAATCCGCTGCAGGATTTCTTCACCTTCCTCGACAGCATGAAGGGCGGCAAAGATGAAATCCTCGTCCTGCCGGGGCATGACGGCCCCTATCGCGGCATCAATTTCAGGATCGATGCGCTGCGCAGCCACCATGACGAGCGGCTAGAAGAAACCATTGCGGCCTGCGACCGACCGGCCTCCGCCGCCGAGGTGATGAAGAGCCTCTTCACCCGCGAGCTCGACCTGCACCAGACCCGCTTTGCCGTCGGCGAAGCGTTGGCCCACCTGCATTTGCTCATAGAAGACGGACAGATCACGCGGGAGCTGTCTGAGAACGGAACGTACCGCTACGGGCGCGCTGCCTAGACCGCCTCTACATTATGGACCACGCCGCTGATCAGGTTTTCCCGGTAAAGCGCAGCCTCGTCGAGCCAGGCAGCAGCCGGGCTGAGGGAGGCGATCAGCCGCTTGATGTCCTTTTCCTGCTCCCGGCGCGCCTCTTCCGCATCCGCAACGCTGACTTCCGCGAAGGACAGTTTATCTCCCGGCTTCAGGCGGCCAAGACGCGGAATATCGGCTGAAATCACGGTGCCGATCTTCGGGTATCCGCCCGTCGTCTGATGATCCGCCAGCAGGATGATCGGCAGGCCGTTGCCAGGCACCTGGATGGCGCCGGTGACGATGCCGTCCGACGTGATGTTGTAGCCGCGCGCATGCTCCAGCGCCGGGCCTTCCAGACGCATGCCCATCCGGTCCGCTTCCCGGCTGATCTTGTACTCGTTGGTCAGAAAGGCGGCGGCGCTTTCGTCTGTGAAATAGTCCCGCTGCGGGCCGAACACGACACGGATCGGGCCGTCGGCATCAAGATACCCGGGGTTCTCCAACCGAAGCTCGCCACGCTCGGGAACCTCGTTCAGGCTCAAGGGTAACTCGTCCCCGTCCCTCAGCGCACGCCCCTGAAACCCGCCGATCTGCGAGCGGCCATAGGTCGACAGGCTGTCAAACACAGCGGGCAGATCAAACCTGCCCTCGATGCAGAGATAGGCGGCACCGCTATCCGTCACCGGATTGACGGAAAGCCGGTGGCCGCGTTTCAGTGTGACGCTCTGGTAAGACGGCAACTCGACGCGCTCCCCCGCCTCGACGACAATCCCGGCCCGGGTACCGACCAACGCGACACGAACACTTTCCGCGATGACTTCAAGCACAGGGCCGATCATGCGGAATTCGATGGCGGCCGTTCCGCCGTCATTTCCAACCAGCGCATTGCCGATCCGGAGCGACACAGGATCAAGCGCACCGGAAACAGGCACGCCCCGGTTCTGAAACGCCGGACGCCCGAAATCCTGAAGGGTCGGCGCAAAACCGGCCTGGATCACCCTGAGCCCGCTCATGCGTTCTCTCCCGGCGCGATATCTTCCACGACAGGCACGTATTCCCCGGCCTCTACGGCTTTGCGCAGCTTTTCGTATTCGGCTATCGGCACGGCCTCGAAGTGAATCCGGTCCCCGGCAGCGACCAGAATGGGCTCATCCCTGCGTGGATCGAAAAACTCGATCGGTGTGCGGCCGATCAGATGCCAGCCGCCCGGGCTCTCGACCGTGTAGACAGTGGTTTGCCTGACCGCGATGGAGATCGACCGCGCCGGTACCTTCACCCGCGGCTCGAACCGCCTTGGCACGTCGAAATCTTCCGGCAGCAAACCGAGATAGGGAAAGCCCGGCAGGAAGCCCATCATCAGGATTTCCTGCGGTTCTGCCGTATGGCCGCGCACCACTTCCGCGGGCGCCAGATTCATGTCCCGCGCAACGCTCTCAAGATCGGGAGCGCACTCACCCTCATAGCAAACCGGAATGGACCAGAGCCGGTAGCCATCCTCGCCCTCATGCTGGTGATGCAGGATCTCCGAGATCGCCGACTGCAACTCGGAGGAGCGCGTCACCAGCGGATCGTAATGCACCATCAGCGAGCGGATCGTCGGGACGATATCGACAATGCCGCCCAACGACAGCTCGCGCAGCTTGGCCGCAACATGGCGCACCTGCCTGTTCACAACGGCGTCGACGGCTTCGCCGAACTGCACGACAAGGGCGGTATCCCCGGCGGGAAGAAAGACAGGTTCCGACATCACAATGGTTCTGTTCCGGACATGGACCATACGAAGGGTTTGGCGCTAATCTTCACGTCCTATCGCCCCTCGACAAAGCGTCCCGGACGCGCGACCCGCGCTTCGAGACAATAGCCACGGACCGTAACCATGACCAAAGTGAATTTGAACGCCGATATGGCCGAAGGTTTCGGCGCTTACGATATCGGCGACGACATGGCGATGCTGAAGATCGTCGGCTCGGCCAATGTGGCCTGCGGCTTCCACGGCGGTGACGCCAATGTGATGGATCGGGTCGTGGCCGGTGCCAAGTCGGAAGGCGTCAGTATCGGCGCGCATCCTGGCTTCAACGATCTCTGGGGCTTCGGCCGCCGCCGCATCACCATGGCCCAGCGCGAAGTGGAGGCGATGATCGCCTATCAGATCGGCGCGCTGCAGGCGATGGCGGCGCTGCACGGCATGAAGGTCACGCACATGAAGCCGCATGGCGCGCTGAACAACATGGCCTCGGAAGACAGGGATCTCGCCGAAGCCATCGTGCGCGCGACCAGGGCGGTCGACCCGGCCATCATCCTGCTGGCGACGACCGGCTCCGAGCTGATGAAAGCCGGCGCCACGCTCGACGTGCCGACAGCCTCCGAGGTTTTCGCCGACCGCACCTACGATGCCAAAGGCAGCCTGACCAGCCGAAAACGGGACGACGCCATGATCCGCGATCCCGGGCAGGCCGTGGAGCATGTGCTGCGCATGGTCGAGACCGGCAAGGTCCGCTCGACCGACGGCGTGGAGGTGCCCGTGGTGGTTCATTCCATCTGTATCCATGGCGACGAGCCGACCGGTCCTGCCGTCGCAGCCGCCGTCCGGGCCGCGCTCGAGGCCAGGGGCATCGAGGTCGTCACCCTGCCCGAAGTCCCGCTTAACTGAATATCGAATTTTCCAACCCTGGAGCCATCCCCGTGAGTCGTGAGCAAGCCATCGCAGCCGCCGCCGAACATTTTGACAGCGGCGATTTCCTCAAGGACCTGAGCCGCCGGGTGGCGATCCGCACCGAGAGCCAGCTCTACGAGGAGCGGAAGCCCGACATGGAGGCCTATATGGCCGAAATGCGCGCGGCCCTGGAGCCGATGGGATATGTCTGCGAGCAGTTCCCGAACCCCTCGCCGAAGGGCGGCCCCTTCCTGATCGCAACCCGTCACGAGGGCGACACTTTGCCGACCGTACTGACCTACGGCCATGGCGACGTCGTCCGCGGCATGGAGGGGCAATGGGCTGAGGACCGTGATCCATGGACGTTGACCGAGGTCGGCGAGCGTGTCTACGGCCGCGGGACCGTCGATAACAAGGGTCAGCACTCGATCAATATCGCCGGCCTTAACGCCGTGCTGAAGACCCGGGGCAAGCTTGGCTTCAACTCCAAGATCCTTATCGAGTCCGGCGAGGAATCCGGCTCCCCGGGACTGGCGGACTTCGCAAGACAGCAAAAAGACAAGCTGAAGGCCGATTTCCTGATCGCCTCCGACGGCCCGCGCATCAGTGCCGATCACCCGACCGTCTTCATGGGCTCGCGCGGTGCTTATCCGATGGATATTACCTGCGACCTGCGCGAAGGCGCCCACCATTCCGGCAACTGGGGCGGGCTGCTCGCAAACCCGGCGGTTATCCTCGCCCATGCGCTCGCCAGCATCACCGACCGGCGCGGCCAGATCCGTGTGCCGGAATGGCGCCCGACCACCCTCACCCCGGCAATCCGGGCAGCTCTCGCCGAGTGCGAACTCGAGGCGGAAGCGAACGGCCCGCAGATCGATCCGAATTGGGGAGAAGAGTCCCTGACGCCGATCGAACGGGTGATCGGCTGGAACAGCTTCGAGATCCTGGCTTACACGGCCGGTCTGCCGGACAAACCGGTGAACGCGATCCCGGGCCGGGCGACCTGCCGCGGCCAGCTCCGCTTCGTCGTCGGCACCGACCCGGAGGACATCGTTCCGGCCCTGCGCCGTCATCTGGAACGCGAAGGCTTCCCGATGGTCACCGTAGCGGACGCCGATCGCGGCTATATGAAGGCGACGCGCCTCGATCCCGACCATGCGCTCGTGCAGTGGGCGGCAAACTCGATCCAACGCTCGACCAACAAGAAAACCGCAATTTTGCCGAACCTCGGCGGCTCCCTGCCGAACGACGTCTTCAGCGAAATACTTGGCTTGGCCACTATCTGGGTTCCGCATTCCTATGCATCCTGCTCCCAGCATGCCCCGAATGAGCATGCGCTGAAGCCGATCCTCCGCGAGGGTCTGCAACTCACCGCCGGCCTTTTCTGGGATATCGGCGACGGTACCCTTCCGGAAAGCTGGTAATCCGATGACCGCGCGGCGTGTTCTGTCGGCTGAGATCAGCCACGAGACCAATACTTTCAGTGTGTTGCGGACCGACATGGACGCCTATTTGCGTCGGCAATGCTATTTCGGAGACGCGATAGCGGCGCATATGTCCGGCACCGCGACGGAAGTGGCGGCACATATCGACGCCGCGCGGACCTACGGCTGGGAGCTGATCCCGACTGTTGCGGCCCATGCCACACCAAGCGGCATGACCACGGCAGACGCCTGGGAAGAGCTTTGCAGTATTGTGCTGGCCGGTCTCGACACGGGACCGGTCGACGGGGTCATGCTGGCCCTGCACGGGGCCATGGTGACCGAGAGCAGCCAGGACGCGGAAGGCGATCTGCTGAAGCGGTTGCGGGACCGTCTCGGCACGCAGGTTCCGATTGCCGTCACGCTCGACCTGCATGCGAATGTGACGGACGGAATGGCCGCGCTTGCCGATATCCTGGTGCCCTACCGGACCTATCCGCATATCGACCAGTACGAGGCCGCGACGGAAGCTGCCTCCCTGCTGCAGCGGGCAATGGACAAAGACATCCGACCGGTCACGGTCGTTGCCCGGCGCCCGACCCTGGACGGCCTCAACCACGGCCGGACCCAGGAAGGCCCGATGGTCGAGCTGCTGGCCCGGGCGGCGGAAATAAAGGCCTTGGATCCGGCCGTTCTGGAAATCGGCCTCTGTGCCGGCTTCGCCTGGTCGGACATTGCAGCGGCAGGACCGTCCGTCAGCGTCACCACGGATGGAGATGCGGATAAGGGCCGGAAGATCGCCGACGATCTAATGCAGTTCGTCTGGGACACCCGGGCGATTAATACTGTTCCGCTGCTCTCTCTCACGGAGCTTTCGGAGAGAATCAAGGACGGCCCCACGGGTCAGGGACCGCTGGTTATCGGCGATACGACGGACAATCCGGGTGGCGGCGGCTATGGCGACGGCGTACGTCTGCTGGAAAGCATTATCGCGACCGGCATTCAGAATGCGGCACTGGCGGCGATCTGCGATCCGGCGGTTGCCGAACAGGCTCATACAGCCGGCGTTGGAGCAGAAATCGCCCTCTCACTTGGCGCGAAGGTCAATCCGGACAGCTATGGGCCGCCGATCGAGACAGAGGCCACAGTGCTCGCTCTCAGCGATACCGGAGCTTTCGTCTGCGACGGGCCGATGTGGGCCAATGTGGAAGTGCGCCTCGGCCGCTCCGCCCTGCTCGACATTTCAGGCGTGAAGGTGGTGATCGCCAGCAGCAACCTGCAGGTCACGGATCAGCAGGCACTGAAGCTGTTCGGACTCGACCCGGCGGCACTGGACGTGGTCGTTGTCAAATCCTCCCACCATTTCCGCGCGGCCTTCCAGCCGGTTGCCCGCGAAGTCGTGCTGGTGGATAGCGGGAGCCTCGTCTCCCAAGATTATAGCAGCTTTGACTACAAGCATCTGCGCCGCCCGATCTGGCCGATCGATCCTGTTTCGTAAGGCGCCCCACTCCGAAAACAAGACCGGCCGCAACGCAGCTTAAGCTTCGTGTAGAAAAGCAAATTCAGGCGCCTCCCTAAACAGATCCGGGTTATTTCATGTTGGCACAAAAGCCGCGCGGAGCCGCTCCGCAGCGAACGTCTCCGCTCGTCCAAGGCCAGGGACGAAGCATGAAATCTATTTTCGATGATTAAACATCTTTTAAGCATTCTGGAGGATAACCCCCTCATGAAAAACAACGGCTCTGTTCCAGAACGAGCCGGGTTCACCTCATACCAACAACGACTGATTTTCAGAGGACCTACAGATGTTCAAGAAACTCATCATCGCCGCTACAATGCTTTTCACCGCCACCATGGGTGCAAATGCTGCCGAGTTCGCCTCCGAGGCGGAAGCCAAGGCGATGGCTGAAAAAGCTGCTGCGCATATCAACTCGGCCGGACTTGATAGTGCTATCAAAGATTTCATGGCCCCGGGCGGCGATTGGCATGACCGCGATCTCTATGTTTTCGTCTTCGATCTCAAGGGCATCACGATTGCGCACGGCGCCAAAGCTGCACTGGTCGGCCGCGACCTGACCGGTCTCCGCGATGTCGACGGCAAGCAGTTCATCCAGGATTTCCTGAAGGTCACGGATGCGGCTTGGGTCGATTACAAATGGCAGAATCCGACATCCAACGCTGTCGAGCCGAAGACATCTTACATCATCCGCTTGGCTAATGAAGTCGTCGGTGTCGGCGCCTACAAGCGCTAATACAAGTTATACGAACCACGTCGGGGGCGGATTTTCCGTCCCCGTCCGTATATAAAACTTTGGGACCGGGACACCGACAATGCTGAAAAATCTTCCAATTATTCAGAAAACACTAATAGCACCTGGTGTTGCATGCTTGATGATCCTGATCATCGCAGCGGTATTCTTCATTTCTTCAAAGGAGACAACCAATCTCCAGAAGAATGCGGGGCTTGCCGGGCAACTGGTCCTTGACACCAAAGAGCTGCAAGGGCTTGTCAATGCTGGTCATGCGACACTGTTCCGAGCTCTCAGCTGGCAACAGTCCGGAGTAGCTGCCGAGGACGTTGCGAAAGCAGCCGAGGAAGCACGGACCATCTACGGAAACGTTGAAGCGCTATTCGCAAAGATTGAGGCGAATACTCCCGCAGACAAAATAGAGGCTCTGCAGACGATCCGGGAAGGGTATGGCGCGTATCGTGATGTCGCGACTGAAACACTCGAGACCGTCGCTATAGACTCATTCCTGGCCTCCATGTTGATGACCGACGCTCACGTCAGGCTGAGTGACGTCTCCGGGAAGATTCAGGAGCTCTCCGACGCCATCATCAAGAAGGCGGACGACTTACAGAATCAAGCCAAGGCGGCGCAGGATCTGGCCGAACTGGAAGTTATGGGTGTCGTTGTCGTCGCCTTTATCCTTTCGCTTGCTATCAGTATTTTCACCGGCCGCGCCATCACTGCGCCAATCAGCCGAATCACAACAGTGATCAAGGAAATCGCATCCGGGCACAGCAACACCGATATTACCGATCAGGATCGCAAAGACGAGGTCGGTGCGATTGCCGAAGCCCTCGGCGTGATGAAGGAAGGCTTGATCGAACGCGAGGAAATGCGCGCCAAACAGATTGCCGAAGAACAGGATCGGTCGAAACGGGCCGAGCGGATCGAAGCCTCGATTGCCCGCTTTGAAAACATGATCGGGCAATCCATGACCGAACTCAACAGCATGGCGGCCAACCTGAATGACACCGCCAACGAGATGACTCTTGCCGCCGGCGAAACTAATTCACAATCGGATCAGGTAGCCTCTGCGGCATCCCTGGCCTCGACCAACGTGAACACTGTTGCCGCCGCGACGGAGCAACTCTCCGCATCGATCGGCGAAATCACCCGCAAGGTCTCCGATGCCTCACAGATCAGCAGCTCCGCTGTTGCCGAAACCGAGCGGACGAATGTGCAGATGCAGGCTTTGGCGCAGTCGGCCGAGAAGATCGGCGAGATCGTCACGCTCATCCGGGATATTGCCGAGCAGACAAACCTGCTTGCCCTGAACGCGACAATCGAGGCAGCCCGGGCCGGCGATGCCGGCAAGGGCTTCGCGGTGGTCGCTAGCGAGGTGAAAAGCCTGGCAAATCAATCCGCTCAGGCAACAGAGGATATCTCAACACAGGTTCAGGAAATCCAGCAGTCCAGCAGCGCGGCGGTCGACGCAATCACCCGCGTGACCGGCCTGATCTCCAACCTGTCGGAATCCTCAACCATGATCGCGGGCGCAGTCGAAGAGCAATCTGCAGCCACGTCCGAGATTTCACGCAATGTTCAGGATGCCGCGACCGGTACCGATGAGGTTACCAGCAGCATCGCACACGTGAATCAGGCGACAGTGAAAACCAGCGCCGCGGCCGAGAATGTAACGGGAACTGCATCCCGCATGAACGACTCTGTCAGCGCCCTGCGCAGTCAGGTCGACGCTTTCCTCGCAGAGGTGCGCTCCGCCTGATCTGAGACACAGCTACACTTATATGAAACGGCCGGGCATCTGCCCGGCCGTTTTCATTAGTCCTTCTTCTCGACCTGCCCGTCCGCCTTGATCCACTCTCCAAGGCCACCCTCAAGATGGGCGACGGGCGTCAGTCCCATATCCTGCGCCGTCTTGGCGGACAGCGCAGAGCGCCAGCTTGCGGCGCAATAGAAGACGAAGGTTTTATCCTCGCCGAAGAAGTCCTTGTAATAGGGGCTGGCCGGATCGATCCAGAATTCCAGCATGCCGCGCGGCACATGGCGCGCGCCCGGAATACGCCCGGTCTTGGCTATCTCGCGCACATCGCGGACATCAATAAAGGTCACGTCGTCGCTGCCAACCATGGCTTTTGCATCCTCGACAGAGACGATGCGGACCTGCTCGTTGGCTTCGGCCACCATGGAGTCGACGGTTTTGATGGTTTTCTCGGCCATTGAGGCCCTCCCTCAGGATCACGTTTCTGGGGAGAGCCTAGTGCGCGCGAGGCGCAAACGGAATGGCCTTTCGGGAACCGGACTGATGCTCCGGTTCCCTTGGGTCGTCAGGAGAGTATCAGCCTTCGGCCGCTATCTTGCGGGCGTGCTTCTTGCGCTCGTTGATATCGAGATAGCGTTTGCGCAGGCGGATATTGTTCGGCGTCACCTCAACCAGCTCATCATCACCGATATAGGAGATCGCTTTTTCCAGCGTCATCCGGATCGGCGGGGTGAGAACGATCGAGTCGTCCTTGCCCGATGCCCGGAAGTTGGTGAGCTGTTTGGACTTCAGCGGGTTGACGTCGAGATCGTTACCCCGGTTGGTCTCGCCGATCACCATGCCCGGATAGATATCCTCGCCGCCACCGATCATCAACGGGCCGCGTTCTTCCAGGTTGAACAGCGCATAGGCTGCGGCCTTGCCCTTTTCCAGGCTGATCAGCACGCCATTGCGGCGGGTCGGGATCGGGCCCTTATAGGGACCGAAGGAGTCGAACACCCGGTTCATGATGCCGGTACCGCGGGTATCGGTCATGAATTCGCCGTGATAGCCGATCAGACCGCGCGACGGACAGCGGAAGGTTACCCGTTGCTTGCCGCCGCCGGACGGACGCATGTCCATCAATTCGGCTTTGCGCTGCTGCATTTTTTCGACCACGGCGCCGGAGAATTCCTCATCCACGTCGATGACGACTTCTTCCATCGGCTCAAGGCGCTGGCCGGTCTGCGGATCGGCCTGGAACAGCACGCGTGGGCGGCTGATCGACAGCTCGAAGCCCTCCCGGCGCATCTGCTCGATCAGCACCGCAAGCTGCAACTCGCCACGACCGGAGACCTCAAAGGCGTCCTTGTCGGCGGTTTCGGAGACACGAATGGCAACGTTGCCTTCCGCTTCCTTCTGCAGACGGTCCCAGATCACCCGGCTCGTCACCTTGTCGCCATCCAGACCGCCGAGCGGGCTGTCATTGACGGAGAAGGTCACCGCGATGGTCGAGGGATCGATCGGCTGCGCCATGATCGGCTCGGTCACTTCCGGCACACAAATGGTGTCGGCAACGGTCGATTTTGAAAGTCCGGCAAGCGCCACGATGTCGCCGGCCACAGCTTCGTCCAACGGCACCCGCTCCAGACCGCGATAGGCAAGGACCTTGGTTATCCGACCCTGCTCCAGCACCTTGCCGTCGCGGGACAGTGCCTTGACGCTGAGGTTCGGTTTCACTGTTCCGGCCTCGATCCGGCCGGTCAGCAGACGGCCGAGATAGGGATCGGCCTCAACCGTGGTTGCCAGCATCCTGAACGGCGCGTCCTTCTCGACGGCCGGTGCCGGCACGTGCTTCAGAATGAGCTCGAACAGCGGCGTCATGTCGGTGCCGACCTCTTCCGGCGTCTCACTCGCCCAGCCGGCCTTGCCGGATGCGAAGAGCGACGGGAAGTCGAGCTGATCTTCATTTGCCTCGAGCGCGGAGAACAGATCGAACATCTCGTCCTGCACTTCGTAGGCACGCTGCTCCGGCTTATCGACCTTGTTAACCACGACCATCGGACGCAGGCCCAGCTTCAGTGCCTTGGCGAGCACGAACTTGGTCTGCGGCATCGGGCCTTCGGCCGCGTCCACCAGAACGACAACACCGTCCACCATGGACAGGATACGCTCGACCTCACCGCCGAAATCGGCGTGGCCCGGCGTGTCGACGATATTGATCCGCGTGCCGCCATATTCGACCGAGGTACATTTGGCGAGAATGGTGATACCGCGCTCGCGCTCGATATCGTTGCTGTCCATCGCCCGTTCCTCGACCTGCTGGTTCTCGCGGAACGTACCGGTCTGTTTCAGGAGCACGTCGACAAGCGTGGTCTTGCCGTGGTCGACGTGGGCGATGATTGCGATATTTCTCAGTTCCATGGAACGACTCCGAACAGGTCCGCCGCGCGCCGCTATTACGGCGCGGTGCCAGGCGTGCAAATCTGCGTTGATTGGCTCAGGGCGGTTCAGGCCCGGCAGTGTCAAAATGACTCGGCGCTAACATACTTATATTGCAGCGCGAAACAAGCGCTGGATTGCATGGCTGCATCCCATTTGCAGCCCCACCTGGCATCCCACTCGGATGTGATGCCGCCCAGCCTTGCCATCAGTTCGTTAAATAGGAACAATAAGGGAACAAACAAGAGGGAAAGAGCATGGCCGCTTCGAAAGAGTTAGCGGACTTCATCACCGACATGCTGGAGCCGCTGGGCGAAATCCGCGCGCAGCGCATGTTCGGCGGCTACGGCATCAAATACGGCGAGGTGAATTTCGCCCTGTTGCTGGGGGACCTGCCCTATTTCCGCGTGGATGACCGGAATCGCCAGGCTTTCGAGGAACGCGGCAGCGAGCCGTTTCGCTACAACACAAAGAAAGGCGAGGTCACGGTCGGCAGTTACTGGGAGGTGCCGACAGACATCCTGGAAGACCCAGAGTTGTTTCTGGAATGGGCCCGCGCCGCCATCGATGCTGCCCTCAAGGCACATAAGCCTAAGAAAAAAAGAAAACGTAGTTGAGGAAATCAGCCAGGATTCTCCGTCCCGGAGCTTGTCATTAAGAACAATTTAATTCAAATTTATACTCATTAACCAACCACCTTGATGATAAAAGAAAAATCTATGGTTCCAGAATCAGACCGTATTCCATTCGAGCCTGGCGACATCATCTGCGAGCATGGCGAGCCGTCCGATTTCGTCATGTACGTTCTCAACGGTGAGGTTGCCATGGAGCACAGCCCCGGCCTCTACATTGAGCTGGACGGCACTGTCACGACCTTCAAGCGCGGCTCCCTCCTCGGCGAAAGTTCAGCCATCCTGAAGCGCCCCTATGTCGGCACCCTCGTCGGCTTCAGTGCCGGCGCCTATGCCCGGGTGCGCGCAGACCGGGTCCGTGCCGACATCGCCAAATGCGCGAAACTGCCGAAGATGATCATTCTCAATCAGGCCCACAAGCTCGATCAGGCCTATGGCTTCATCATGAAGAACTACAAGAACGCCAGCCGCGGTCAGGTGAAAGAAGTCTTCGAACCCGACCACGGCCTTGGCGATTTCTTCGAGGAAGGCGTCGCGAAGTAAGGCGAACGCCACCTACTCCGTCAGCGCCACCCGACCTTCCAGCGGGTAGGCTGGATCGTTATAGCCCGGCGTCGAGGGATGCCCTTCCGCCACCAGGCTGTTGATCAACGCCTCGTCCTCTGCCGTGAACTCATATTCCAACGCTTTCGCGTAGGCTTTCCACTGCTCCATCGTGCGCGGCCCGGCGATCGTGCCAGTGACAAGGCCGTTATTCAGCACCCAGCCGACGGCGAGGTCGATGATGGTGGCGCCTTTGGTTTCCGCGTGTTTCTTGATTTTCTCCGCGATCACCAGGCTTTCCTCGCGCCATTCCGTTTGCATCATGCGGGTATCGGCGCGGGCGGCGCGACTGCCTTCGGCGGGCTCGGCACCCGGCTTGTACTTGCCGGAGAGAATGCCTCTTGCCAGCGGGCTGTAGGGCACAACGCCCAGGCCATAATAGTCACAGGCCGCCAGATGCTCGGTCTCCGGCATCCGGTTCATGGCGTTGTAATAGGGCTGGCTGACGACCGGGCGGTCGATGCCTGCCGCATCGCAGAGATGGCATATCTCCGCCACCCGCCAGGAACGGTGATTGGAGACGCCGAAATACCGGATCATGCCGGCATGAACCAGATCGGCCATGGCGTTCACCGTCTCTTCCAGCGGCGTCGTATGGTCTTCCTTATGCAGATAGTAGATGTCGATATATTCGGTATCGAGCCGTTCCAGCGATTCCTCACAGGCCTGCAGTACCCATTTCCGGGACAGGCCGCGCGCATTCGGATCGCCCTCGCGCATCGGATTGCCGAGCTTGGTCGCCAGCACCCAGTAATCCCGGTTGTCGGCAATGCAACGGCCGACCACCCTCTCCGAATTGCCGTTGTGATAGGCATCGGCGGTATCGATGAAATTAACCCCGAAATCCCGCGCTTCGGCGATGATCTCCTGAGAATCGGCCTCGCTCGTCGGCCCGCCGAACATCATGGCGCCGAGGCACAGTTTCGAGACCTTCAGGCCGGAGTGGCCGAGATTGCGGTATTCCATGGTTTCTTCCCCCCTATATAACGCTCCCTGATGGCTCAGGTGCGGTTCCGGAACGACAGAATAGCCGGGATGAGCGACGACCGCACTTGAGGATCGTGAAGTCTCCGTGCTCTGATGCATTCCAATGAAAAACCGGCACCGGGAGGGCCTTCAATGACCGGACTGAGCGACACGGCACGGGAAAAGCTGGCGCATGTCAGCACCGCGACCCTGACCACGCAGCTTCTGAAGCGCGGGTTGCGCAATCAGTGCCTTCAGGGCGTCAGCCGCCTGACCGCGCACGACCGCAACATGGTCGGCGAGGCCTTCACGCTGCGGAACATCCCGGCGCGCGAGGATATCGACCAGATCAGCGCCTATGACGATTACGATCACCCGCAGCGCAAGGCAATCGAGACCATACCGGCCGGAAAGATCCTGGTGGTGGACTGCCGCCAGGACGCCAGCGCCGCCTCCGCCGGTAACATCCTGATGACCCGCCTGCAGGTGCGCGGCGTTGCCGGGTTCGTCTCCGACGGCGGCATCCGCGATTCCTACGAGATCGCGGAATATGACATTCCCTGCTATGTCGGCGGCCCCTCCGCCCCGACCAGCCTGATCAAGCACCATGCAGTGGCCGAACTGAACACCCCCATCGCCTGTGGCGGCGTCGCGGTCTATCCGGATGACGTTCTGGTCGGCGACGCGGAAGGCCTGGTGGTGCTTCCGGCCCATCTCGCTGAGGAAATTGCAGAGCAATCCTTCGAGCAGGAGAAGATGGAAGTCTTCCTGCGGGAAGAGATTGCCAGCGGTCGCCCGCTGCGCGGAACCTATCCGCCGGACGAAGCAACCAAAGCACGCTACGTGGAATGGCAGAAGAAGCGGGACGCCGAAGCGTGAGTGCTGCCGATACGGATAACGACGCGCTGATCGCGGTCTATGATCGTGATGCACGGCGCCTGCGGACGGAATGGTCCGCAGGTGCGGAGTCCGCGACCCATAGCGACAAGTTCATTACTTTTCACACCCCCTACCTGCCGTCCGAGGGAGGCCATGCCCTGGATATCGGTGCCGGATACGGGGCCCATGTGAACGGGCTTGAATCCCGGGGGCTGGAAGTGGTCGCGGTCGAACCCGCCGCCGGTATGCGCGCGGAAGCCGAGACCCTCTATCCCAACTCCCGAGCGACCTGGCTCGACGACCGCCTGCCCGACCTCGCAAAAGTGCATGCGCTCGGACGCCGGTTCGATTTTATGCTGATGAACTCGGTCTGGATGCATCTGCCGCACGACCAGCGGGATCAAGGCATGGAGTGCCTCGCTACGCTTCTCGCGCCTGGCGGCCGTTTCTCCGTGCTGCTGAGACACGGACCGGCACCGGCGGACCGGCCAATGCTCGAGTCAGACCCCGAGCCCTTCCTGGCCCTCGCCGAGGCGCAAGGACTTTCCGTTATTCACCGCGAAGAAAACGGCGATGAGCTGGAACGCGACAGCGTTTCCTTTACCCGCCTCATTTTGACGAAATCAGGTTAATTCAATGACTTATGAAGCTTTGCTCTTCTCAATCGAAGACAACATCGCCCGCATCACCCTGAACCGGCCGGAGCGGATCAACGCCGTCACGGCGGTCATGCACGAGGATTTGCGCGACGTCTTCACTCAGCTGGAAAAACCGGGCTCCGCCCGCTGCGTGATCATCACCGGCGCCGGACGCGGATTCTGCTCCGGACAGGATCTCGCCGACCGCAAGGCCACCAGCACGGCCGAACGGCGCGACCTCAGCGAATCCATACAGCAGAACTACAATCCGCTGATCAAGCGCATGGCCGCCCTGCCGATCCCGATCATCTCGGCGGTCAACGGCGTCGCCGCCGGGGCTGGTGCCAGTCTGGCACTCGCCGCCGATATCGTCTTGGCAGGTCACAACACCAAGTTCGTGCAAGCCTTCGTCAATATCGGTCTGGTGCCGGATGCAGGCGGAACCTACGTGCTGCCCCGCCGCGTCGGCCTTGCCCGCGCGCTCGGCATGACATTGATCGGCGCTCCGGTGACAGGCAAGCAGGCTGCCGACTGGGGCCTGATCTGGTCCTCGGTCGAAGACGAAACCCTGCTTGAGGAAGCCGAAACCTTGGCAAAGACCCTGGCCGCCAAAGCCCCTCTGGCGCTCGCCGGGATCAAGAAGATCATGCGTGCCTCGCTCGACAACGGATTGGCCGAACAACTTGATATGGAAGCAGAATTCCAGCGTCAGTGCGGTTATACGGACGATTATCAGGAAGGCATCGCCAGCTTCCTTGAAAAACGCGCGCCAAACTTTCAGGGCAAATAAGCCGGAGCATCCCGATGAGCGTTGTCATCTATCACAATCCGCGCTGCTCCAAGTCAAGGCAGACGCTGGAACTGCTGCGGAGCAACGGAGTCGCGCCGGAGATCCGGGAGTATCTGAAATCCCCGCCGAGTGTTTCGGAGATCGAGGAGGTTCTGGGGCTTCTCAGCATCGAGCCAGTGGATCTGATGCGGCGCAAGGAAGCACCGTTCAAGGAACTCGGCCTCGGCGACGGCTCAAAGGATCGTGCATCGCTTATTCAGGCGATGCACGACAACCCGATCCTGATCGAGCGCCCAATCGTCATCGCCAACGGCAAGGCCGCCATCGGCCGTCCGCCGGAAGACGTGCTTAAAATCCTTTAGGCGACGGGGTCAATAAACCTCGATCCAGGCCGGGTTCCGCTCGGATTCTGTAAGCTCCCGAAGATGCGCGACCATACAAGGCCGCGTGCCGCCGCAGGGTGGGGAGTCGGAGACATGCACGCACGGTGAGCACGGCAGCTTCCGATAGTGCACAGCCTCGTCGACACCCGGCAGGTCCTGTAACAACGTCCCGGGATCGGTCGGGCCCCAATAGGAGGTGGTCGGCACGCCGATCTGCCGGGCAATATGCAGCAAACCGGTATCAATGCTCCAGAACCGGTCCTGCTTCGCAATTTCCGCCGCGCAGTCCCGTAACGGCCAGCGCCCGCACGCATTGTCGATCCCGGCATCGGGAAGCGCTCTGCGGAGCGCATCGGCGATCACATCGCCCTTCTCCTTGTCGCCCGGCCCGCCAAACAGGGTGATGGAGACCTTCCGGTCCTTCAGATGACGCGTGGCGAGTGCTGCCCATTCATCGGCACTGAACATCCGCTCCAGCGCGAGATCGGAGCAAAAACAGGCAAGGCCGAGCCTGAGTGTCTCCCCCGCCGTATCCGGCTTCCGCGCAATATCGTTCGCTGCGAAGAAAGTTGCACGGCACTCATCCATCGAGGGGATATCTGCGCCGAGCGCGCGGGCAATCTGCTCATAATGCTTCGGCGCCGAGCCGGACCGGTTGAAATAGAAGAGATGGGTTGAAAGCCCTTTTCGCCAATAGGCGCTTTCCAGGTAAAAACAGATCCTGTTGCGGGCGAAGCTCATCAGACAAAACACGGTCGAGAGGCGGCTATAAACCTCAAGGTCAATGATCGTGTCGCACCGGATGACGGCAAAAAGCGCCCGTACGCCACTCTGAGCGAGACGAAAAACGGAACCGCCATCCTCTACGGAAATGATTTCGTCAAACACACCCAGCAACTCGGCGAACTGCCGGGTCGCGCCGGTGCAGATCAGTCTGAGACGACGGTCCGGATAGCGGCGCTTGAGACCAAGCAGAGCCGGAAGCGCCAGAACAAGGCTCCCTCCGCCGAGCATCTTGACAATGACGATGTCACCGCGTGGCTGGATGTCATGATCCCGGCTCAGCAGCATGCCGAGCAATCGTGCGAGCGGCTTCAGGATAAAGATCGCCGCCCCTCCAAGGACGGCATCGAGGCGTTGTTTCGCCCGTAAGTTCATACGTCAGTCTTCCCGCTCGGACAGGTTTGCATTTTCCGCCGCATAGACCGCGAGTTTATGCCGTTCGGAGCCTTGCAGCAGAAAGGCAATTCCGCAGGCCACGCCGCCGACGAGAGACAGCCCGCCCCACACCAGTGAAACGAGCAAGCCGGTCTCCGCCGAAACGCCTATCAGTCCAAGCGCAAATACCATGGCCCCTTCCCGAACGCCCCATCCTGCGATCGAGATCGGCAGCGCCAGGGTCAGCAGAACCGGCAAAGTCAGCCCGAGCATCGTGAAGAAATCCACATTCGCGCCGGCTGCCAGCGCGATCAGCCAGACACAGGCAGCGGTAGAAAGCTGGGTCAACAGGCCGAAACCCGCGATCCGGAAACTTGCCGCTCCTTTAGACCAGAGCAGGTCCGCGTTGCGGGCAATTGGCCCAAGGCGCCGCGTAAACCGGTTCATCTCAAGCAATTTCGCCACGGGCCGCGCGACGAAAAAGAAGACGGGTATAGAGACGGCGGCGGCACAGACCAAAACGGTCAGGGAGCCCACAATCGGGCCACCGGGCAGGATATCCACAAGGCGTGGCAGCATCGCCAGCAGCAACAAGATCAGGATCAGCAGGGCTGCGACCCGGTCGAGCAGAACCGACGAAACGGCCTTCCCCCAACCGTTTCCGACGCGTCCGGTACTCCAGACACGGTAGGCATCGCCTCCAAGAGCGGATGGCAGCATCTGGTTAAGAAATACCCCGACCAGGTGCACTCGGAATACCTCCCGCCACGCCAGCGGGAAATCGAGCAATTTCAGAATTTCGAACCATCGTAGTGCGCCGACCGGATATTGCAGCACCAATGCACCGAACGCCGCCAGAACGAAAATCGGGTCAAGCGTGATAACGGCGTCGAACAAGGCGTCCCGGTCGATAGACCCAAGAACCCAATAAAGCAGCCCGCCGCTGACGAGCAGTTTCAGTCCGAGAAGGCCAATCGAGCGCGTCATCGTCGGTCTGTCCCGGCGGCAGCACGGGACGCGAACCGGAAGCTCCCGACAGTTGCTGCGCCGCAGCGCTGATCGATTTCAAGCTCGAGCCGGAAGCCACCGGCGCTTCCCTGCAGCAATGTCATAGGGTCTGCGTCCAGAGGCACGACATGTTCTCCCGGCAGCAAGTCGAAATCCAGGTAACCGCCATGATCTGCGATCACCCTGCCTGATCCAAGGGGTGGTCGACCATCATTGGGTCCAACGCAGTTCAGCTCGAACATCAGCAAACCGGCTGCCCCTTTCGTTCCCTCCGCAATATCGAACACAGAGTGACCGGGGCCAATCTCAAAGACCCCGGAGGTCATGTCTTTTATACCGGTTCCAAAAGGCTCTACATCGGGTTCAACGATATCCCGGAAAAACTCTTCATAACCGGAGGCCTGGGTCGAATGCCCCCATACGCTTGGCAGGCGCACGAGTTTCGGCGGGGCAAAGACTTGCCGCAATAATGCGAACTGCTCAGCTTTAACTGGAGCTGGTCCGCTCAATCGATCAGGCGTAACCGCGAATATGAACGGGCCGCGCTGTACGACCTGATAGGGTCCTGATCTGAGCCTGGAGAAAACCCAGTCCGCCAGGATTGGCGCGCGCAATTGCACCGTAAAGGGACCGGTGCCGCTCGGAAGGGTTCCCAGCAGCAACACGGGCGGCGGGCCACGCTCCAGCCGGGTCACTGAACGCATCTGCATGGCTTCAGCCGGCATGGTCAGGAACGCACCGCTCTCAATCGGCACCGATCTGCCGGTATAGAAGTAATGAGCATTCGCGTTTGTCAGGTCGAGATAGGTTTCTTCTGGCTGCAGCCATCCGTCGAGCGCAGCCTTCAGAACGGAAATCCGCTCGACGAGTGCCGGATGAACAAGCGTTCGACCGAACGCAGGAATACCTGTAGCCACGCCATCCACACTCATTTTTCCGTTAACCGCAGGCGATGTCGCCGTGGGCGCGGCAAAGACACTGCGAAAACCCGGATGGTGTCCGAACGCCGGCGCCAACAGCCCAAGCATCAGAGAAATTCCGACCATTGCCGTAACCCGCGACCAGCGCGGCAGATGGATCGCAAGCGGCAGGCAGATCATTGCTAGAGCAAATACGGTCAACGCACCGCCCCGTGACGGACCACCCGCATCGATGCGGCCAATCGTGTGCGGGATCACCAGGAACAGAAAGAGCGCTGATGTGAAGGCAAGCACCGCTCTCGGATCATCCGTCAGAACCTCATGGATGGCACGTCGCCGCAGCCAAATCCTCGGCACAGAAAAGAGGAACAGAACCAGCATAGCCGGGAGCCACAAGGTCCGGAGCAACTCCCAGAAGGCGCCATTGACCGGCCAGTCATGGGCCAGGCTACGGGCCCAATCCAAGCCATGAACCGCACCGTATAACGGCCTGTTCTCCAGCATGAACTGGATTTGCGCGATTACCACTTTCCCGGGTCCCATCAACAGGGAAACACCGCAGATCGCGACCACACAAGTAGCGGCAATAGCCAGCAGGCGCGGCTCAGTGCGGAGACCCCGGACAAGATGCACCAGGGCAACCGGTGCAAACGCAACCACCAGCATTGCTCCCGGCCCCGGCGCCAGCAGGACCAGTGCGGTCCCGGTCAGGAAGTAGGCGAAGAGCCATCGTACAGGTGCCCGCTGTAGCTGCTTGCCGGTCAACAGGACCAAGCCGCAGAAGATGGCGACAAAAATTGTATAGCGCCCGGTAACCGGAAAAAGCAGCAGCGACAGCAAGGCCGGTAGAGGACCGCCAATCCAGCTCAAGGCGAAAGCGGCAGCGATGCAGCTTATCCCCCGCACCAGTTGCCGCGCTTCCGGAAATCCCGCGAGGGTACCGTCCAGTAGCAGGTCGTTTGCCATTCCGCTGAAATAGTCGACCAACCCGTGGGACGGGCTGTAATCGATATACGGCACTTTGCCGAACGAGACCCATTGCTGCCACGGGATCAACCATTCGCCGTGGTGATAGTAATCGAGAGGGTTGTCCATGCCGTATGGCGTCGGCTGGCCAGAAGCGAACAGCACCAGTACGGCAATCGCACCGACACTCACGGCGGGGATGGCAAGGCCTCCCTGCCCGCGCTCTTCCCTGAGCCATGCCGCTACGAGACAGACATACCCGGCAATAGCCAGCAGCGTGAGAATGATAATAAACCCGGTGCTCAATGGAGCTATACGCGGCCATGGCAAACCGGCCTCGGACGGCGGCAGGATGAGCGCGAAAATGGCAAGCGGGAGTCCAGCCTGCGCGATCAGGTTCAATCGGCGCAAGGCCCTCGCTCGATCCAGTACCCGAAGCTTGTCCAAGAGCACCAGGAGTCCTGCACCGAAGGCGCCAGACAGGACAACCGCCGCCCCGAGAACGACGAAACGGAGCGTCAGGACATCCTGCAATAGGAACAGGCGTGACGCTGCCACACAAAGCGCAATCCAGGAGAACCCGGCAAACATGGCGGCGGTAACGGTATTTCCAACCGATGCCGAGAAGTCCATCTCGCGACGAGCCTCGCAGTACCGCCAAGCGATACATGAGAACAGCAACAAGGCGATCAGCAGAACGGAAAGCCAGACCAGGTTGAGATCGGCGAAATAAGGCGGCGAAGCGAAGGGCTTTCCAAGCACTTGTCCGCCACACAAGACAATGGCCGGCAAACAGCAATAGGCCAAGTACTCCCGAAACAGCGCAATCATCCCAGCATCGACTAATGCACGGGATCGGACCTGCACAATTCCGGCGAATGCAGCAATCGTCCCCGCTACAGCCAACCAGACAAAAAGGAAGTCCAGCCGCTTGCCCGCACCGGAAAAGGTCAGCTCGCCAACCACAAGTGCTGGATGCGGTTCGGACGCTGCCGGAAAGAGCACGACAGAAAACGCCGCAAACGCCAAGCCAACGCAGAGCGCGGCGGCGAATTCGCTCCAGTGGAGCCCGGCGGCAGCCTCACTGTCAGGAAGAGCCATCTCGTTCAGTTGCTCCGCCGACTGACGCTCGGCACAATCTCAAGCGCAACAATCCCGGTGATCGTGTCGTCATCATCCGGCAGGACCTTGAACATGGCCGCGTCCATGATCCGGTGCAGGGACTTGCGTTCGTTCTCGTAAAGTCCGTTCACTCCGGCATTCAGGAAGTAGGTCCCCGCGGTCAGATTGCATTCAAATTCAAAACTGACATCGACTTCCTCGCCAGCCCGGTAATCCGGCAGACCGCGCCGCAGACTGTCCGTTGTCCGGCCAGCCAACAGAACGCCCTGGATAGTCTTGATCATCATCGCGCACATGACCTGCTCGCGATCTTCCAGGAAGCGAACCTTGTACCGGAAGGCATAGTGCCTGCCGCGTACCAGGAGATTGACCGCTTCACCGTCCAGGGTTTCGATACGCGGCTGGCTGATCTCTGCCCCGAGGCTGACATAGGCCGTGCGGCTTTCCGGCACCATTTCCGTATCGAGGGCTTCTTTCGATTCCTCGCGCCCGGACTCATCGCGGCGGGCTTCTTCATCGCGACGGATTTCCTCGCGCACAGCGTCAAACTGCGCAGCCGGTGCATGGGTCAGCTTGTGATAACTGGAAATCACCCTCTTCGGATCGCCGTCCATCAGCATTTGACCGTGGTCCAAGAGCACCGCCCGGTCGCAAAGCTGGGTAATCATCCCAGCCGCGTGGCTGACGAAGAGGATCGTGGTGCCGCGCCGGCGCATTTCCTCGATCCGGGCAAAGCACTTCCGCTGGAAACCTTCATCTCCGACAGCAAGCGCCTCATCGACAATGAAAATTTCCGGATCGACGCTGACCGCAACCGCAAAAGCGAGGCGGACATACATCCCGCTCGAATAAGTCTCAACGGGCCGATCGAGGAAATCGGCAAGGCCGGAAAACGCGACAATATCGTCGAACTTCCCGTCGATCTCCTCTTTCGAAAGACCGAGGATTGCCCCGTTCATATAGATGTTTTCGCGTCCGCTCGCCGCCGGATTGAAGCCCGCCCCGAGTTCAAGCAACGCGGAGACCCGGCCGTTGACTGCGGCTTCTCCCTCAGTCGCGTTCAGTAGTCCCGCTACGATCTGCAGCAGCGTGGATTTACCAGAGCCGTTCCGGCCGATAATCCCGACCGTCTCTCCCCGCCCGACCCTGAAGGTCACGTTGTCCAGAGCCACAAAAGGCGTGAAGAAGGTCCGCCGTCCCCGGAAGATCGCCTGCTTCAGCCGGTCGAGCGGCTGGTTGTAGACATTAAAGACCTTCCGAACGCCCCGAATGTCGATGGCAACATCCGTGTCCGTCCGCAGCACAGCGCTGTCATTGGTCTGATTGTTCATGCGGCGATCACAATCCGGGATGGCGCAACTGTCGACAGGTTTGAAATACGGCTCATGACAGCGATCTTACATCACCTCGGCGAACCCGCGCTTCGTGCGCAGGAACCACCAGGCGCCAATCCACAGGCACACAACCGATCCGATGCTGTAATAGCCCAGCAGCGTCCAGTTAGGCAGCGTGCCCCAAAGCAGGACATCCCGTGTGGCATCGACCGGCAGCGTCAGGGGATTGAGCAATAGCAGCGGACGCACAGCCTCGGGCAGCAAGTCCGGGGGAAACAGGATGGAGCTACCGAACAGCAGGATCGTCATCATGAAACCGAGCACTTGGCCGATATCCCGGATAAAGACGCCGAGCGACGCAACCAGCAAAGACAGACCCGCCAACATGACAATGAATGGCAACCAGACCAGCGGCAACAGCAGCGCGGTCCAGTGCAACGGCACGCTGTAAGCCAGGATCACACCGACCAGCACGACGAAGGCCATCAGCGCATTCACCAGGTTTCCGGCCAGAATCGCAATCGGCAGGATCTCCAACGGGAAGACAACGCGTTTCACGTAATTCGGGTTATCCAGCACGGCCGACTGTGCCCGCAGCAGCGTTTCAGCCAACAGCACGTGCAGCAACAGTCCCGAGAACAGAACAATACCGTATGGAATGTTCGCCCGCTCCGGCACCTCGCCGAAACGCACCTTGAAGATCAGGCCGAAGACCACGGAATAGACCAGGATCATCACCAGCGGATTGACCAGCGACCAGAGGAAGCCCAGCATTGTGTTCCGGTAGCGTGAAACCACCTCGTTGCGCACGAGGCTGCGCAGGATGAACCCGTTGCTGCGGAGGCTTCCAAACAGCGCGAATAGTGCGCCTGCCAGGCTGACAGGCTTGGTAGCCCGACCCGGTGCCGAAATGGCGCCGCCCATGTTGTACTCCCGGTAACTAATATCTGGCGGGGACTGTTACACCGAATGGCCCCGAGGCGGAAGCGCTTGAGCCCATTGTGTTTCGTCGCAGCGGGACGCCTCAGCTATTCAGGCCTGCGAACATCGCCTCCATTTCGCGCCGGACCTTGACCGCATCGTCACTGTTATCGATCTCCACATCCGCCCATTTCAGACGCTCGCCTGTGACGACCGATCGTTTCATTTTGACGTTCTGCGCAAGGCCGAGCGGCAGGTAGCCTTCATCGAGCGAGGTCCGGGCCGGGGTTTGTTTACCCCAGACGCAGAACCCGCCCTCACCGTCCAGCATCTCGCCTTCGGCAATATCCCGCTTTGCCGTGGCGACCACGTCCGAGTTGAAGGCAACCGGCGAGCCGGTCGGCTCCCCCCTTAATGCAGCGGAGGCGACGGAAACACCCAGTTCGAGCCCGATCATGTGGGTGGGCCGGTACAGCGAGGCGAAGCGGAAGCTGCTGTCCGGGAGCATGTGGTACTCCTCGAAACAATAGCGGGCGTAATCGGTCTCGCCCTCGATAACGACGAACGTCCCGTATTGCAGATGGCCCTCCACGTCGGCGCCGTCCCTAGTCAGCGAGGAAACCACCTCGGTGGTGCCTGAATGGGTCAGCGTGCCGCCGTTCCCGACAGGTTTGCAGACCTCGGCCAGATCAAAGCGTGAGCATGGCGGGAAAGCCAGCCCGTCCGGCTGCGGTGTCAGTCCGGTAGCATTGCAGACCGCGCTCATCTCGATGCCAGACTTTGTCCCGTCGATGAAGCTGTTGAACATTTTCGGATTGAGCCGGCCGCGTTTGACGACCTCGGGGTCCCAGCCGAAATGATCCCAGACCGTGTCAGGCGTCGACTGATGGTAGCTGGGAAGATAGCGGGTTCCCTTCCCGGCCGAGACAACCTTGAAGCCGCAGGCGCGAGCCCAGTCGACATGTTCGGCAATCAGCGCCGGCTGATCGCCCCAGGCGAGGCTATAGACGGTTCCGGCAAGCTCCGCCTTTCGGGCCAGCAATGGTCCGGCCACTACATCCGCCTCGACATTGACCATCACGACATGCAGGCCGTGGCTGATCGCCATCAGGCAATGGCGGATACCGGCGGCGGGATCGCCGGTCGCCTCGATCAGGACGTCGAGGCCGCCATCCCGGATCAGGGACGCGCTGTCATCTGTGATGAAGGTGCTTCGGTGCTTTTCGGCATCGTCGAAACTGCGGGCGGCGAACCGCTCCGCCTCCCAGCCGATATGGGTCAGGGTTTCCCCGGCCCGTGCCACATTGAGATCGGCGATGCCGACCACATGGATACCCTTGGTCAGGCGGGCCTGCGACAGGTACATCGCGCCGAACTTGCCGCAGCCGATGATCCCGACTTTCACCGGATCGCCTGCGGCCTCCCTCTGCGCCAGCATACGTGACAGATTCATCCCGCCCTCCCTTGGTTTCAGGCCTTTGCAGCTCAGTTCAGGATGCGGATCGGCTCTCCCGCGTGCCAGGCTTTGATGTCCTCGACCATCTCGCCATAGAACAGCATGTAGGTTTCCTCGGTCACGTAGCCCATATGCGGCGTGAGCAGGATATTATCCAGCGTGCGGATCGGATGATCGGCCGGGAGAGGTTCCGGCTCGAAAACGTCCACGGCGGCGCCTGCGATCCGGTTGTTCTTCAGCGCGTCGATAAGCGCATCCTCATCCACGATCGGACCGCGCGAGGTATTCACCAGCAGCGCCGTCGGCTTCATCTCCGCCAGAGCGGCCGCATCGATCATGCCGCGAGAACGGTCGCTCAACACGACATGCAGAGTGACGATATCCGCCTCGCGCAGAAGCGCTTCCTTGCTCGCCGCCTTGCGGACGCCGACTTCGGCACAGCGCTCTTCGGTCAGGTTCGGCGACCAGGCGACCACGTCCATACCGAAAAGCTTGGCAATCTCGGAGACTTGGCTGCCGAGTTTACCGAGCCCGACGACCCCCAGGGTCCGGCCCTTCAGATCAACGCCGATACGGGTCTGCCACTTGCCTTCCCGCATCATGCGGTCGTCATGCGCGACCTGCCGGGCCAGCGCCATCAGCATGGCCCAGGTATGTTCCTTCGTCGTGTTCCCGCTGGTCGCGGTGCCGCACACCGGAATGCCGCAAGCACGGGCCGCCGGGAAATCGACAGCGTTGTTCCGCATGCCGCTGGTCACGAACAGTTTCAGGTTCGGCAGACGCTGGAAGATCTCGGCTGGAAAAGGCGTGCGCTCCCGCATGGCACAGACGATCTCGAAGTCCTTCAAACGGTCGACCAGCGCGTCGTGCTCTACCAGATTATCGGTAAAGACGACCGTCTCGTACCCCTCCGGCAGGCTTCCCCAATCGGCCATGCGCAGGGATACATTCGCATAGTCGTCCAAAATCGCAATCTTCGGCATTTCCTCACCTGTCACTTTAGTTGGTTGTTATATCTTCTTGTTTCACGGTCATTTTTCGACCGAGACATACAGCTTTTACTCGTCCTTCTGCTTCAGATCGAGTGACGCCGAATTGATGCAATACCGCAAGCCGGTCGGCTGCGGCCCATCGGGGAACACATGCCCGAGATGGGCTTCGCACTTCGCGCAATGCACCTCGGTCCGGACCATGAAGTGGCTACGGTCCGTCGTGCTCTCGATATTCGCTCCCTCGATCGGCTGATAGAAGCTCGGCCAGCCGCAGCCGGCATCGAATTTAGTCTCGCTTTCAAAAAGCGGCTCGCCACAACAGACGCAGGTATATGTCCCCGGCTCAGTCGTTTCGGCGTACTTGCCCGTAAAAGGGCGTTCCGTCCCATGCTTCCGTGTCACCTGGTACTGCTCGTCGGTGAGCTGCTCCCGCCACTCGGCGTCACTCTTCACGACCTTTTCCATCATGCCCTCCAGTTCCCTTGTCAGGGCTGAGATTGTGCCACTGCGCGGTTCAGGCAAGTCACCTTTCCGCAATCCGCTATTTGGCCTTGCGACGCTCCTCGACCAGAACACCCTGCTCTGCCAGTGCGGTGATTTCTGTCTCGCTGAAGCCATGTTCGGCAAGAATGGCGCGGCCATGCTCGCCGAATTTCGGCGGCACCGATTTCACTGAGCCGGGTGTCCGCGACAGTTTGATCGGGATTCCCCAGGATTTGTACCAGTCGAGTTCGACTGCCATGTCCCGGTGCTTGGTGTGCTCGTGCGCCATGACATCCGCTGTATTCCGGATCGGCCCGACAGGCACTCCCGCCCTCAGCAGGCGGTCGCAGATCTCGTTTCCGTCCTTATCCTTCAGCAGAACTTCAAGCTCCGCCCGCAAGGAATCACGGTTGGTCACGCGATCCGCATTGCTGACGAACCGCGGATCCGTCGCCAGTTCCGGCTTGCCGAGCTCCGCTGTCATCCGCTGCCAGGCCCTGTCATTCCCGCCTGCAACGAAGATATCTCCGGTTTGGGTCGAGAATTTGTCATAGGGACTGATATTCGGGTGCTGGTTACCCGTAATCCCCGGCACCTTGCCCGACAACTCGTAATTCGCGACGTGCGGATGCATCAGCGACAGGCCACAATCGTACAGCGTCATGTCGACATACTGGCCGAGACCGGAGCTGTGCCGCTCAAACAGCGCCATCATGATCGCGTTCGCGGCATAGAGGCCTGTTCCCATATCGACCATCGGAATACCGACACGGGTCTGATCCACGGGCGTCGAACCATTGACCGAGAACCAGCCGGTCATGGCCTGAATGATGCCGTCATAGCCAGGAAAACCGCCATAGGGACCGTCGGAGCCAAAGCCGGAAATCCGACAATGCACCAGTTTCGGAAACTTCTCCTTCAGCACGTCCTCGTAACCAAGCCCCCATCTCTCCATCGAGCCGGGCTTGTAGTTCTCGACCAGGACGTCCGCGTCCTCGAGTAGACGTAGAAGCACCTGCTTGCCCTCTTCCTTCGAAAGGTCGAGGCCGAGGGATTTCTTGTTCCGGTTCACACCGATGAAATAGGACGCATCGCCTTCATGGAATGGCGGGCCCCAGTCCCGCACCTCGTCGCCCTGCGGCGGCTCGATCTTGATGATCTCCGCGCCGTGATCCCCAAGCATCTGGGTGCAGTACGGACCGCCGAGCACGCGTGTGCAATCGACGATCTTGATCCCCTGGAGGGCGCCGGCGGATGCCGCAGTGCCACTCATTCCGTTACTCCTCAATTCTCAAGGCTGGAACCGGTCAAAACGATCCGGTCATATTGGAAACCCGGTGAGCCCGGGTCAATTATCAGGCTGCCTTTTCTATCCCGAAAACCTCGGCTGCAAAGCCTGGATAGATTTCAGCGATCTGTGCGGCGACCGGACCACGGATGGTCTCAAGAGTTTTGGTGTCCGGCAGACGGGTTTCCGGCACGTCGGCCGGCTCATCATAATCAAAACCGGTCTGCTCCCTGATTTCCTCGACCGTATGTCCCGGATGGACACTTGCCAGGCTGAAACGGCCTTTCTCACGGTCGAAATGGAAGAGACAGCGGTCGGTGATCAGGGCATAGGGCCCGCCCGGCCGGTAGATATTCGGCTCCGAAGTCCCCGGTGCGCTGATGAAATCGACTTTTTCCACCAGGGTACGCGGTGTGTGCTCCAGTCGGAACAGGATCACGCGCGGCACGGTGAAATACATATAGGAAGAGCCGAAGGAGCCCGGAAACCGGACCTTTGGCTTGTCTGGATCGCCGACCGAAACGAGATTGATATTCGCCTGCCCGTCAATCTGGGCACCGCCCAGGAAGAACGCGTCGATACGACCCTGCCCGGCGCAGTCAAACAGCTCCTTGCCGCCGTCGGTGAAGAAGTTGTTGTCCTCACTGCCAAGCACGGAGACTCGTGTCCTGTCCGGATGCCGCGCCCGCGCCAGCATCGCGGCAGCTCCGGGCACCGGAGAAGACGCGCCGACCGCGATATGGCTCAGCCCGTCCAGCATATCGGCAATGGAGGCGATCAGGATTTCCTCGGCGCGGACGCCGTCGCTTACTGTCGTCACGTCTTTACTCCGCCGCCACGGCTTTGGTGCCGGCCATATAGGCGGCAAAACCATCTTCCGTGCGCGCCATGTCGACATAGCGCGCCAGCTCGTCCTGATCCGCATCGTAGCCGCCCGGAATGCCCAGCGGCCAGGCGCCCTGCTCCGCTTCGGCAATGGCGCCGACATAGAGCCCCGGGATCGTCCCTGCGGCCCGCACCGGATCGTCCAGAAGGTTCCCGTCCACGATCTTTTCCACCGTCACCAGACTGGATTTCGCCGCGTGCGCCATAAGCATCAGCTCGCGCCGGACACCGACCCAGACATTGCCGAACCTGTCTGCCAGCGGAGCATGAAACACCGCGAAATCGGGCTGGATAGCCTTCACCATCAGAATGGGATCATTCTCTGCGAAAGGATTCTGGCCAATCACCCAGTCATCCCGGCGCTTCTCGACATCGGACCCGATGACGCCGCGCAACGGCATGAAGGGCACGCCCTTCTCGGATGCTTGCAGGCCGGCATGGATCGCCGGGCAGGTTGCGTCCAGCATGCGAATACCGGCGGCTTTGATGGATGCACTGAACCGGGGCGCCAGACCGAACTCGCCAAGCGTAACCGCCGCTGTCTCCACAGTGCCGACGCATCCGGCGCCGATCAACTGATCCGCCTGGAAACCAAGGGCGGGAACACCGACCAGATGAAGGTCGCGGACATTGCGGGCGATGATGGCGCGCACCAAAGCCATGGCGCAGTATGAATAATCCGGCGGCAGAGCGATTTTAGCGCCGTCACTCACCCGTGCCGCCAACCCATCAAGGTCGAGCCGGATGGCATCCATTGTCATTCCTCCCAGAATGTTTCCCGCATCCTACGCGATCGGTTGCCGGAATAAAGCGGCAACCCGTCATGACATCGTTTCCCATGCAGGCGGGTCCAAACCCATCGACGCCCCGCGGCCGGGCGCATATTCTCCCCGCAAAAGACGTGACTAAAAGAACAAGGGAGTAACGGGGTGAGCGACATTTACGACTATATCGTGGTCGGCGCGGGCTCGGCGGGCTGCGTCGTCGCCAACCGGCTGTCGGCGGATCCGAAGAACCGGGTCCTGCTGCTGGAAGCAGGCGGCAAGGATCGCAACCCCTGGATCCATGTTCCGGTCGGCTACTACAGAACGATGTATCATCCCGATATTTCATGGGGATACGAGACGGAACCGGATGCCGGCGTGAACGGCCGGGTGATGGTCTGGCCGCGCGGCCGGGTACTCGGCGGCTCCAGCTCGATCAACGGCCTGCTCTATGTCCGTGGCCAGCATCAGGATTACGATCACTGGCGCCAGCTCGGTAATGAAGGCTGGGGCTGGGACGACGTGCTCCCGTTCTTCAAGCAATCCGAAAGCTACGAGCGCGGTGGAAACGCGCTGCGTGGCGGCGATGGCCCGCTGTCGGTCTCCGACATCGCCGACCGGCGGCCGGTCTGCGAGGCCTTCCTCGAGGCCTGCGAGGAAGTCGGCATTCCGCGCAACGATGATTATAACGGCGCGGTCCAGGACGGCGCCGGCTACTACCAGACCACCAGCCGGAACGGCCGCCGGTGCAGCGCCGCCGTCGCTTACCTGAACCCGATCAAAAGCCGGAAGAACCTGCATATCGAAACCCGCGCCCTCGCCTCGAAGCTGGAGCTGAAGGACGGACGCGCGAGCGGGATTACCTATCTGCGCGACGGCATCGAATACAGGGCGGAAGCCACCCGCGAAATCGTATTGTGCGGCGGCGCCATCAATTCCCCGCAATTGCTGCAGCTCTCGGGCATCGGTCCGGCGGAGCATCTGCGCAGCGTCGGCATCCCGGTGCAGCATGACCTGCCCGGCGTCGGCGACGATCTGCAGGACCATTTCCAGGTCCGGGCGATTTATGAGCTGGACGGCCTTGAATCCCTCAACACCGATGTCGCCAATCCGCTGAAACGGGTTGCCATGGGCCTGCAATACGCCCTCACCCGAAGCGGACCGCTTACCGTCAGCGCCGGTCAGGTTTACGTCTTCACCAAAACGCGCGCAGAGCTGGAAACACCGGATATCCAGTTCCATTTCATCCCGTTCAGCGCGGACAAGCCGGGCCAGCTGCTGCACCCCTTCCCCGGCGTCACATCCTCGATCTGCCAGCTCCGTCCGGAAAGCCGGGGTACCATCATGGTGAAATCCGGCGACCCGCGTGAGTATCCGAGCATCAAGCCGAACTACCTTTCAACAGAGGGCGACCGGCGGACAATCATCGACGGCATGAAACTGAGCCGGAAAATCTCCCAATCCCCAGCCTTCAGCAAGCATCTGAAGAACGAGTATGAACCGGGCCTGGACCGTGCGGACGATGAGGGTCTGCTCGCCTATGCCCGCGAGAAAGGCGGCACCATCTTCCACCCGACCAGTACCTGCCGCATGGGGTCCGACCCGAAAGCCGTGGTCGATGCCCGGCTGCGGGTGCGCGGCATAGCCGGATTGCGCGTCGCCGACTGCTCGATCATGCCGACTGTGGTCTCCGGCAACACCAACGCGCCGGCGATGATGATCGGGGAAAAGGCGTCGACGATGATCCTCGAGGACAACCGGAGATAATGACGTCCACTCCGGGAAGTCTCACGCTTGGCCAAGCAAAAGCTGCACTTGATCGTGGCGAGCCTGAAGCCGCCGCTGAAATTGCGGTCACCGTCGCTCGCTCATGCATGAATGCGGCAGAAGCTGCTCAGGCACTGCATTTCGCGGGGTTAGTGCAAGCGCAGTCAGGCAAGCAGCACGTGGGATCCGCCCGGATCAGGAAAGCCTTGCTGCTCTCCCCCGAACGGGCAAGCGCATGGGCGAATCTGGCGCAATGTTCCGGAAAGGGAGACGAGATTCTCTGCCTCGCGAAACGCGGGATCATGGGCAATCCTGGCGCACCACTCGGGTGGGCCCTGCTGGGCGTCGCTCACCACAAGTGCGCTCAAGAGAAACGGGCCGCGCGCCATTTCCCGGCAGCCCTGGATCATTCGAGACGATCCCTGCTCCTCAGGCCGGACTATGCAGAGGCGTTGCATGGGTTCGTCATCGAGAAACGTTGGAATGGCCTTCTGGACGATCCGGACGGCCTGATTGAACGAAGCCTTCAGATCCTTGCGCGCGTAACCAAGGTATCGGGGCACCCGATCATGATGTTTGGCCCCTTTGCCGGACTGCGGGATCAGCTTGAGGCCGCCATAGGATCCGGCGGCGTACGTGGCCCGCGCCGCGACTTCGCGAAATTGCCAGGGGTTTCTGAAAAGCCACTCCATATCGGCTATGTTGGCAGTTACCTGAAGGAACACGCCCTCGCCCTTGCCTTGCCGGAGCTGTTCCGGCTTCATGACCGGACAAAGTTCCGGATCACCCTCTATATCGCGCCGAATGCAAACGGAGAGGCTGACTGCAGCGAGGCAATCCGGGATAGCGGCATCGAGATTGTCGCACTTTCCGGCCTTGATAGTGCCCAACAAGCAGGGCGCTTGAGACAGGACAGAGTGGATATCCTCTCGGACCTGGACGGGTTTCTGTCGCAAGACCCGCTCGGCCTTTTGCAGCACGATCCCGCACCGATCATCGTCAATTATTTTGGCTTCCCGGGGACTTGCGGCACCTTGCATGACTACATCGTCGGAGACCCGAGGCTCATTCCTGAAATGGCCACATCCGGCTATGGCGAGCGGATTGTTCGCCTGCCGCATTGCTATATGCCATTCGATGGCGGTCGCCCGGTCTCAGCCGTACCGACGCGTTCAGGCGCAGGTTTACCGGAAGACGCTTTCGTCTTTCTTGGATTCCACAGCCAAAACAAGGTCGCCGCGGACGCCTTCGCCGCCTGGATGCGCTGCCTGCGCGAGGTTCCGGACAGCATCCTCTGGATGCTGGACCACGGCGACAGTCATAGGACGAACCTGCTTGCCTCCGCGCTGCGTCATGGAGTGTCACAGGAACGCTTTGTTTTCGCGCCTAAGCTGAAGAATGAAGATCACCTCGCCAGGCTCTCCCTTGCGGATCTCTATCTCGATAACAGCTGGTTCAATGCACACACCACGGGGGCGGATGCCCTCTGGCGCGGCCTTCCGGTAGTCACAATTGCGGGCGAGACCTTCGCCTCCCGGGTCGGCGCGTCCCTGTTATACGCTGCCGGATTGCCCGACCTCGTCGCGCATTCACCCGACGAGCAGGCGAAGATCGCCATCGCGCTGGCGCAAGCGCCCCGGCGCCTGGCCGCACTCCGCAACCACCTGAAGCGCGCGGTTAAAACAGCCCCTCTCTTCAAAATGGCAGCCTATGCACATGCGCTGGAGCGCGCCTACCAGGCAATGGCCGAAAGAGCCCGCCAAAACCTGCCCCCGGCAGAGATAACGATAAAACCCTAGGGAGCAAACAGGATGGATTTCAGCGAGGATCCAATCATCGAGGTAGTGCGCGACACGGTCCACCGGGTCTATGACGTCGAGATTGCCCCGAAGATTGACGCATACGAAGCTTCCGGTGAGTTTCCCTACGAGATCATCCGCGCCATGGGCGGTGCGGGTCTGTTCAGCGCGGCCTTTCCCGAAGAGATGGGCGGGACTGCCCTGGGATTTTCTGCCGTTGGCACGATCGCCGAGGAGATTTCCCGTCTCTCGCCGGGCTTTGGCTATGCCATGAACATGCAGGCCATGACCTGTCCCTTCACCATCTTCAATTGGGGCACGCCTGAACAGGCTCGGCATTTCGTTCCGGAGCTTATCTCGGGCCGGAAGATCGGCATGTTCGCCTTGACGGAACCCGGCGGCGGCTCCGATCCCGGTGGCGCCATGCGGACCGTGGCAAAGCGTGACGGCGACAGTTATGTGCTGAACGGCTCCAAGATCTGGATCACCTTCTCAAATGCCGCCGATGTGGGTGTGTTGTTCGCGAAGACAGATCCTGCCGCCGGCAAGCGCGGTATTTCGGCATTCATCGTCGAGCCGAAGAGCGCGCCCGGTTTCACCGCCCGGCCGATCGAAATGCGTCCGCTGTCCAATTGCCTGCGCTCCTGCGAGGTCTTTCTCGAGGATTTCCGGGTGCCGGCGGAAAATTTGCTCGGCAACGAGGGCGAAGGACTGAAGGTCGCGCTTAATGCTTTGGAATACGGGCGCCTTACCGTCTCCGGGCGGCTGATCGGTCTGGCCCAGGCCTGTTTCGACGAAACATTGCGCTATGCACAGGAACGGGAAGTCGGCGGGCAAAAGATCGGCGCCTATCAGATGGTCCAGCATCCGATAGCCGATGTTGCTGTCGGCATCGATGCAGCACGCCTGATGATGCGCCGGATGGCCTGGCTGATGGATAAGGGTGAACGCTCGACCCGGGCCGCGGCACGGGCAAAATATCTGGCCTCGGAAGTCGCCCAGAAAGCCGCGCAAACTGCCAGGGACACGTTCGCCGCCTATGCCCTCGCCGAGGAATACCCGATCAACACGCTTTCAGCCTATGTGAACATGCTGACCGTCGGAGAAGGTACCCCGAACGTACAACGTATTCTGATCGCGGAAGATGCACTGGGGTTCAAGACTGCCGACCGGCATCCGGTCATGAATCCTCTGAAACGCGAAACAGCCCGATAGAAATGAAAAGGCCGCCCGAAGGCGGCCTCTCAGATCAGATTTTTTGTTGAATAAAGCGGTTTAGAGCTTTTCGACGTTCACACCGATGGTGATAGCCCCGATCGGCGTGCCGCCATCGCTGATTGTCGTGGACAGCTGGGACTGGAAAGCACCTGAGCTTTCGTCGAACTCAACTTCATCAATGAAGACAGCGTCTGCGCCAGCTCCGAAGGTCTTCTGGTGCTTGCCTTCGTCACCCTGCATATAATCGGAAGTTGTATCGCTCATCCCGACATTCAGGCCTTTTGCATCCATAACGAACGCCTCGGCAATCTTGCCCCCGGCCTCGTCCTTCTTTGCCTTCAGCCATGCGGAAAGCGCATTTCCAGCGACCTTATTAACGAGGTCGCCACCGCCCGCCTTTGCTTCGGCGCGCCACTGCTTGTCGAGAGTATCGATCTTCGCCGCATCAAAGCCGGACGTTTCCGCGTTCTGCGCCTTGATTGCAGCAATCAACGCCGGATCGGCCAGCCAAGCCTTCACGGTACTATTGTAGAATTCCTTGATCTGCGGCTCGAAATCATTTGCCGCAGCCGGCATGGCAAAAGTCATGGTCAAGGCAAGTACGGCAAGTCCGTTGAATAGTTTTCTCATGGGTGTCTCCTCCTTGAATTACCTTCCCGAATGGGACAGCAATCATGTAAATATATGATTAACGATATTGCTCAAAAATTTGTTAACGCCTTATTAAATTATGCCCGTTAATTGTTAGGCGTTCTATTGTTTCAAGTAACAACCATGTCTGGGTTTGCCATGCGCATCGGATTTCGGATCGCCTCAGGTTTCGCAGTTACGCTGGTTATCGCAGGTGGCGTTGGCCTCGTTGGGTATTTCGGCCTCACGCGATATGACAGGGACATCACACTGACCCTCGACCTGCTCGGCGCAGTGGACACCTTCAGAAGTGCAAATTCCGAAGCCGCTTTGTATCAGCTAAGCCGCGAAGAGGACTATTTCGAACAGGCAATCACCCGAACCCGGACAACGAACGAGACACTCACGGGCATTCTCGCCGGAGGCAACGCTGATCCGGCCGTTAATGCCTTGAATGGCGAAGTAGAAACGTATCAGGCCAAACTTGATGAGCTGCATACGGTCAACAACGAGACCAATACCATCACCGCAGCCATGGCTTCCGAAGCGGAGGCCATCAAAGATAGTGCAGCTCAACTGAGCGCCGCTGCGGCCGACACTTTCGAGTCAAGCTCGGCAGCCGTGGAGGCCGCTACAGCGGCGCGTGACAGCAGCCTTGCAATCATGAATGCCTCAAACGCGCTGCTTGCCAACAGCAATGGAATTCGGGCCAACGAAGCCACCTACCGGCTCGAGCGAACGGATGAGAACAGGACGACACTGGAAGCCGGGACGAAGCGCCTCTTCCTTGACGCCCTGTCGCTGCGGAAATCGGCCAAGGGTACTCCGGCAGAAGCCGCCGCCGGGAAAATCGCTCAGTTGAGCGGTACATACCGGAAGACGTTCTCCACCTTGGTGCAAGCCGTCCAAGCCGGGAGCTTTGAAGCAGAGACCTTGTTCAACGAACTGAATGACATCAGCGGCGCCCTGACACAGACCGCACGCGAGATTCTGAAAGATCGCGGCGCGGCGCTCAAAGAAGCAAATACTGCCTATGAAGCGGCATCAAAGAGCGGGAAGGATGCGGTCAGCGCGCGTGTCGCCGCTCTTGAAATGGTGGTTGCGGCGGACGTCATGGCCTCCAAAACCTTGGCCTACATCGCAACAAAGGACGAGGCGGAACGCACCGCCGGAAAAGAAATTATCGGCGCCCAGGTTGCCCTGATTTTCTCGAAAGCACTTGTCGTCAAGAAAGCGCTTTCGGAAGAATTCGGGAAGATCGCCATCGGGGCTGCGAAAGCGGCCAAGAGTTTTCGGGCCCGCGTTGATACTGTGGACGAAGCGCTGGCGAAACAGGCCGCGATTGAAGCAGAAATGAAGGAGCTCGAAACGCGGAGCGCTGACCGCGCCGCCAGCTTCAAGAGCGACAAACTCGCCTCCCTCAAAGAGCTGAAGGAAGAATCAGTCCAATTGATCCTGCTTGGCACCGCTCTTGGTGTGGCCTTCGGCATCGTTCTCGCGTTCCTGATTGCCCGCAGCATCGTCAGGCCGATATCCACGATCACAGGTTCCATGAACGGTCTTGCCGGAGGCGATCTTGAAAGCGAGATCCCGATGACCGACCGCAAGGACGAAATCGCCGAAATGGCCCGCGCAGTCCAGGTCTTCAAGGACAACGCGAACGAGATGAAGCGCCTGGAGGGCCAGCAGGAAGAGTCCGAGCGCCGCACTGCGGAAGAGAAGCGCCGGCAAATGGCGGAACTCGCCGATAATTTCGAAAGCTCTGTGAAATCCATTGCGCAGCGTGTCGCGGATGCTGGTGGCACCATGGAAAGTTCGGCTGGCGAAGTGAGCCAGGCAATCGCCCAGACGCACGATCAAGCAGCCGCAGTAGCCGCCGCTTCGACAGAAGCCAGTGCTAATGTGCAGACCGTTGCAGCAGCGACATCAGAGCTGACCGCTTCCATTCAGGAAATCAGCCGCCAGATCGCAATCTCCAATGATAAATCACATGATGCCTCGCAGCGTGCGGAGCAATCCGTCGCGCTGATGGGCAACCTGCGCAAGGCCGTCGGTGAGATCACCGAAGTCGTGCAGCTTATCCAGGATATTGCGGAACAGACCAATCTGCTGGCCCTTAACGCCACGATCGAGGCGGCCCGCGCGGGTGATGCCGGTAAGGGCTTCGCCGTCGTCGCCTCCGAAGTGAAAAACCTCGCAACACAGACTGCGCAGGCAACGGAACGCGTCTCCGAACGCGTGGCTGCCATTCAGCAGGAAACCGACAGCGCTTCCGTGAACATGGAATCGGTATCGAAGGTGATTGAGGAACTTGGTGAGATCTCGGCCAGTATTGCGGCTGCGATGGAAGAACAGACCTCCGCGACACAGGAAATCGCCCGTAACATCGAGGAAGCCAGCGTCAGCGCGGATGATGTTGCCCGCAACATCGAAGGCGTGAACTCAAGCGCAGAAGTCTCTGGCGGCGCGGCTGATGCTGTCAGCGGACGGGCACGAGAACTCTCGACGCAAATCCAGAACCTCAACCGTCAGGTCGAGGAATTCCTTGTGGAAGTCCGTCAGAAGTAACGGCGTTAGTCAGGATCGGGTGCGGTGCCAACTCTCCAGAAAAGGCCCGCCCCGATCAGCGCTGCCAGCGTGCAGCCAATGAAGGCGGCGGTGTAACCACCGGTAAGGTCGAACAACAGGCCGGAGAAAAAGGCACCCGACGCCGCGCCCAGGCCCTGTCCGAAATTCGCAGCTCCGAGAATGGCGCCGATGCCAGATCCGGAGAAACGGCGCGCCATCAGCGTCGTGATTATCGGCCCTCGTGCCCCCATGCTGAGACCAAAGCAGACAATAAAAATAACCAACGAAATACCCGTGCTGTCTGCCGGCACCAGCGCAAGCGCTCCGATGCCTATCACGGTGAGCCCATAGCTGCTGGTTGCGACGATCCTGTGTCCGAACCGATCCGCCGCCATCCCGGTCGCCGTCATCCCGAAGAAAGACAACATCCCCGCCGTACCGAATGCGAAGGCCGCCTGCTGCTCACTCATCCCCCCGCTAATCAGATAGGCGACCGATTGCAGGCTGATGCCGTAAATCGAAACGGCGGTGACGAAAAAAATTACAAAAAAAGCCCAGAACTCCAAGGTCTTCAATGCGGCCTTCAAAGTAGGCCCCGACCGGCCCGCCGCCGCGATATGACGACGCGGGTTGCCGGGAGCGCCTTCCGCGATCCGACGCCAGGGCAGGAACAGCACAAAACCGCACAAGACCGCGAAAACCAGAGCGTACCAGCCATAGGCATTCCGCCACCCCTGACTGGCGATCAGATATTCCGCCAGCGGCGCCATGATCAGGGTGCCGATACCGAGCCCGCCATAGGTCATGGAAAGTGCCGTCGCCAGACCTTTGTCAAACCAGCGACTCACGACAGCCTGGGCCGGAGCGAGGCCGATCAGCGCAGCGCCGAAACCGCAGAACCCGCCAATCGCAATCTGGAACTGCCAAAGCTGGGAAAGCGACCCGGCGGCAAAATAACCAACCGCGAGCGCTCCGAGCCCCACCGCATAGACCAGTCGACCACCGAAACGATCAAACAGGTGACCTGCCAGAGGCGCGAAAAATCCGGTCGCCGCCATGAAGAGTGAATAGACAGAGGTTGCCGAAGACCGGTCCCAGCCGAGCTCGCCTGAAAGCGGGAGCAGAAAGACAGCATAGCTTTCCCCTGCCCCGCGCCCCAGCGCTGTCATGCCGAGACACAAGGCGAGAACACCGAGAGCGCCGATCGTGGCAACACCCGCTCCGCGTAATAGCGGCATCTGGAAACTCTCCGGCAGCGATCAATGTCGAGCGGTCAGACTATGCCCTGACGGCTGCCGCCAAAAGACGCCGGTCCGGCACTTCAGTCGCGCGATTTCCTGAAAAGCTGGGTCAGGATCAGCAGCGAGGAAGAAATCACGATCATGATGGTCGAGATCGACGCGATGGTCGGATCGATCTGATCCCGGAGGGCGTTGAACATATTTCGGGTCAGTGTCGAGTTGTCGCCGCCCGAGACAAACATGGCGACGATCACTTCATCGAACGACGTCAGGAATGACAGCAAGGCCGCGGTCAGGACGGAAAACCGGATCTGTGGCAGGGTGACATCCATAAAGGCGGTAAAGCGCGATGCGCCAAGGCTGCGCGCCGCCATCTCCAGGTTCATGTCAAAGCTCTTCAGAGCCGCGCTGATCACGATCAGGACCAGCGGCAGAGCCAGGATCGAGTGCGCGATCACCAGGCCGAACATGCTGTTGACCATCCTGATCTGCACGAAAACGTAGAAGGCCGCGATGGCGATCAGAATGACCGGGATCATGATCGGCGTGATCAGCAGAACATAGAACATCCGGCTAAGCGGATGCTTGGTGACAAACAGGCCGTAAGCCGCCGCCGTGCCGATCGGCGTTGCCACGCACATGGTGAAAAACCCGGCTTTCAGCGATGTCCAGGTCGCCTGTATCCATTCTGGCGAATTGAGATAATGCTCGTACCACCGGAGCGACCATTCCCGTGGCGGGAACTCGAGATACTGAGAGGCCGAGAAGGACATCGGGATCACGATGACGGTTGGCGCAACCAGCAAGATCATAATCACCGTCGCCAGAATGTAGAGCCAGAGACGTTGGCCATGGGTGATCTGGGTTTCGGAGGCGGGTCTGTTCAGCCAGCTCATCAGTGACCTCCGCCAAGTACGTTGTCGAGTTTCAGCAGCCGGGAGGCAGCAAGCAGGATCGCCAGGGTGATGACCAGCAGGACGACACCAAGAGCGCTAGCCGCGCCCCAATTGAAGAACAGCTCGATATTGCTGGTGATCTGCATGGAAACCATGATCACCTTGCCTCCGCCGAGCACTGCGGGTGTCACGAAGAAACCGAGACAAAGCACGAAAACGATCAGCGCGCCGGCGAACAGACCCGGCAACGACAGCGGGAAGAAGATATTCCAGAAGGTCTGCGTCGGCCCGGCCCCGAGATTGGACGAGGCTTTCAGGTAATCGGCACTGATGGCCTTCATCGAGCCATAAAGCGGCAGCACCAGAAAAGGCAGCATGATGTGCACCATGCCGATCAGCGTGCCATTCAGGTTGTGCACCAGTTTCAGAGGCTCATCCCAGAGTCCAAGATCAATCCCCCAGCTATTGATCAGTCCCTTGCGCTGCAACAGAACAAGCCAGGCGTATGTCCGGACCAGAAGCGAGGTCCAGAACGGCAGCAACACGGTCAGCATGCAGAGCGCGGCCATGCGCGACGAAAGCTGCGAAAGAAAATAGGCCAGCGGATAGCCGATCAGAATACAAAGGCCCGTGGTTATGAAGCTGACTTCGAACGTCGTCATGAAGATCCGGCCGTAGGCCTTGCTCTCCAGCATCCGGTTGTAATGCTCGAGCGAGAAACTGCCGTCATCGGCCAGAAACGACAGGTAGAAGAGCCAGCCGACGGGAAGCACCATGACAATTAGAACAGTCAGGATCGCGGGCGATGCCAGCCCAAGCAGCGCCCATTCCTCCCGTCGAGACTGCTTCAGAAACGTGCTCTCGTTGGCGCGGGAATCCGATCCGATACTCAACTCGGTCATCGGGTTCACCCCTCCTCACGCGGGATGAGAACAGCGTCGGCACTCTTCAGGCCAAGCTCGACCTTATCCCCGACAGAGGCTTTCTCTATCGGCTCGCCCGATCGAGTTCCGGCCCGGACTGTCAGGTCCGTCCCATCCGCAAGCGTGACATAGGCCAGGACCGTATCGCCCTGATAGACCATCTCCCGGACGGTACCGGAGAAGACATTGGTATCCTCTGGTGCCGGGCCGTCGAGGACACTGAGACGTTCCGGCCGGATGACAAGCGACAGTTCGCCGGCAGCAGGCAAGGCTCCCGTTTTTAATTCCGATCCGGAAAAGCTGACCCGGTCCCCGTCGCGCTCAACCTGCAGAAAGGTGGATTCGCCGATGAACTCGGCGATGAAACGGTTGGCCGGCCGTTCGTAAATCGTGCGCGGAGCATCCAGCTGCATCAGCCGGCCGTGATTGATCACAGCGATGCGGTCCGACATGGTCAGCGCCTCGCGCTGATCGTGGGTCACATAGACTGTGGTCATGCCAAGCTTCTCGTGCAGATGACGCAATTCGATCTGCATGTGTTCGCGCAAATTCTTGTCGAGCGCGGACAGCGGCTCATCCATCAACAGGATGCGCGGGCTGAACACGATGGCACGGGCAAGCGCGACACGCTGTTTCTGACCGCCGGATAGCTGGCTGATCCGGCGCTCGCCATAGCCGTCGAGCTGAACGGTTTCAAGCGCCTCCGCCACCAGCTTTTCCGTCTCGGCCTTTGATGTTTTCCGGAGCTTCAGCGGGTAGCCGACATTCGCCGCGACGGTCATGTGCGGGAACAGCGCATAATTCTGAAACACCATGCCCACGCCACGTTTGTGCGGCGGCATGGAGATGATCTCGTCGTCACCGAACCGGATACTTCCATAATCCGGCCGGGTAAAACCTGCGAGCGCCATCAGCAATGTGGTCTTGCCTGAGCCGGACGGGCCAAGCAGCGTCAGAAATTCGCCGCTCTGAACTTCCAGGGCGACGTCGTTCAGGGCGAAGATATCGCCATATACCTTGGTCAGACCGGAAATAGAGATCGGAAGCGCTTGCTGCTTCGACATGCCAAATTCACCGATTATCACTGGATTGAGAACATAGCCGGATTAGGCCGGCGACGGGACGGCGGAGAACCGCCGTCCACGTCCCTTCGAAAGCGCTAACGCTATTCGGTCAGCATATCCTGATACATGGCAGCGGCCTTCTGCTCCCACTTGGCATACCAAGCGAGGCTGACAGGAAGCTGAACAGCGGCATTGTCCGGGTGAGACGGCATCATGCGCGCTGTCTTGTCGTCGATCATGCCGATTTCGTAGGCCTTCTTGTTGGTCGGCCCATAGGTGATGTGTTTCGGCAGGTTGGCCTGGATCTCCGGCTTGCTCACCTCCGCCAGGAACTTCATGGCGAGATCCTTGTTCGGCGCCCCTTTCGGGATCGCGAAGCAATCATAGTCGAGCAGGCCCTGGTTGAAGGTGTAGGCGACTTTCGCGCCGTCTTTCTTGGCCACGTCGAAACGTCCGTTCCAGCCCGTCGTCATGTCGACTTCGCCGTCTTTCATAAGCTGGGCATGCTGGGCACCGGACTTCCACCAGACAGCAATTTCCGGCTTCAGCTCGCGGATCTTGTCGAGAGCGCGCTTGATGCCTTCCTCGGAATCCAGAACCTTGTAGACATCTGCCGGCGCGACACCGTCGGCCATCAGTGCCGGCTCAAGCGCACCGGCGACCTTGTTGCGGTAGGCGCGCTTGCCCGGGAATTTCTTCACATCCCAAAAATCGGCCCAGCTCTTCGGTCCGCTATCGCCATAGGTGGCCGTGTTGAATGCCATCACGGTCGAGAACACATCGCTGCCAACGCAGTAGTCCGTCTTCAGCGTCGGATAGAAGGTCGAGACGTCGATAACGCTGTAGTCCAGCTTCTCCAGCAGGCCTTCAGCGGCAGCGCGTGCGGCGCTCCCCGATCCGCTGGAAACGATGTCCCACGCAACAGCGCCGGCCTTCACTTTCAGGCGTACGTCGGACATGCCGCCGTAGGTCTCTTCCTTCACCGTGATCCCCATGGCTTTCGACGCCGGCTGGAACAGGGCGAGGCTTTGCGCGTTCTGGTAGGAGCCGCCCCAGGAGGCAACAGTCACCGAGCCGTCCGCCTGGGCGGGCATTGCGGTCATGGACATCGCCATCGCACCGGCGGCAACCGCCAGCAAGCCACGACGCGAGAATTCTGTCTTCTTCGTCATAAGAACGTTCTCCGCTGTTCGATTTCTGGGTCTTATTCAAAGCCTGGCATCCGCGCCCGGCTCCCGGATTGGTTTCAATCCTGCCCACTACCGGAAATTGAAGGACTCGATTGGACTTCAGAACAGGTCCATTCTCGATAAAAGATCAGACCAATTTTATCCAAAATTCTTGCCCGGAATGGCTTTTCGGCTACCTGTTGAGGCCATCGCGCCACCTGTAGAAAGCCACGGATGCCGAGAGAAACCAGGGCTTCCCGGTGTAGAGCGGGCGCGACGGAAAACTGATCCCATCGAACCCGGTCCGGCCTTCTTTAAGGCCCAGCATCTGCTGCGCAACCCGCATCCCCAAATATCCCGACATGGAAACGCCCGATCCGCAGTATCCCATCGCATAGTGGATGTTTTCGTGACAGCCGACATGGGCGAGCGTGTCGAAGGTGTAGGCGACAAACCCCATCCAGGAATGGCTGACCCGGACACCGGACAATTCGGGGAAGAGACGGGCCAGTTCCTGGCGCAGCAATGGCGCGCTTTTGATCGGATCTGTTTCGCTGCTGGACACACGTCCGCCAAAAAGGATGCGGCAGCGATCGGGAGATGGGCGGTAGTAGTAGACCACCTTCCGGCTGTCACCGAGCATCCGGTCTGTCGGCATGATCCGGTCCATCAGGTCCTTCGGAAGCGCCTCGGTCGCGATGATATAGCTGCCGATAGGAATGACCCTCCGGCTCTGCCAGCCAGATTCCGAACCTGTATAGCCGTTTGTCGCGACAAGCACGTTACGGGCCTTAACCGTGCCGCCGGGTACCTTCACCCGGAAGCCCGGGGCCGACTCTTCAATTCCCGTGACAGGGCAATGCGTCACGATCGTCACACCGGCTTCACGGACCCGCTCCAGCATTCCCTCATGAAACATTGCCGGATCGAGCGACGCCGTGCTGGTGTTCACGATACCGCCGTAATAAGCGTCGGTCCCAAGCTCGCGCTTTTGCTCCGCCCGCGTAATTACCTCAAGCGGCTCCTCCAGGCCCTCGGGCTGGTTCGCAGCAGCCCGGGCCATGGCTTCGAACTGGGCCTGATTGTGGGCACCGGTGAATTTCCCAGGTACCGCAAAGTCACACTGGATTTTCTCCGAGGCGACAAAACCTTCCACCCAATCCAAGGCCCGCGAGCCTTCGCGGATGATCTCAAAAGCCGTGTTTGCGCCGTAACGCCGGGTAAGTTGCTCATATCCCGGTTTGATTGACCGGCTGATCTGCCCGCCATTGCGTGTACTACAGCCCCATCCCGCGTCCCCGGCATCGAAAACCAGAACGGAGCGACCGGCCCGGGCCAGCACCAGCGCCGCAGAGAGGCCGGTGTAGCCGGCCCCGACGATAACGACATCCGATTTCTCCGGTAATGACGTAGCGCCAATATTGGGCCGCGGGGTCTTTTCCCACCAAAAGGGCTCAGTCTTGAAATCCTCGGTAAAGATGTCGGTCTGCATGGTTCCGTGTCCGCGTTTCAGCTATCGAGCTCGCTGCATTGATAGTGCGCACGTTCCAGCCAATCGCGCCTGATCTGAATGCCCCAGCCCGGCTCGGAGGGTATTTGAACCTTGCCGTCCCTGGCTATCGGGAACGGGTCATAAAGGTCTTTCTGCCACGGATAGTAATCGAGCCCTTCAATGGCGAATTCGACGTATGGTCCAGCCGCCTCGATGGCCGCCATCAGATGCAGCGTGAAGACGGTGACAAGCGAGAGATTCGCCGAATGCGGTGTGCAGGCCATCTCGTACCGCTTCGCCAGCTCCGCGACCCGCATGGTCCGGGTGATGCCGCCGAGGTAGCAGATGTCCGGCTGCAGCACGTCGACCGCGCCCATCGATGCCATACGGCGCCAGGTCGCCAGATCGCAATCCTGCTCCCCGCCGGTCACATCAATGTCGAGGGCATCCGCAACTTCTTTCGTCCAGTCGAGTTCCCAATAGGGACAGGGCTCTTCGAAATGGGAGAAGCCGTTATCCTCAAGCATCCGGCCAACCTCAATCGCGCGCTTTGGCGTGAAGCAGCTGTTGGCATCGGCCAGCAGGGTTGCCTTGCCGCCGAAAGCCGCACTCATGGCAGTGATAATTTCTTCGGTCCGGCCGGGCCATTCATCGACATCATGCCCGTATTCGCTGCCGACCCTGATCTTGAAAGCGTCGTATCCGCATTCGTCCTGGAGCTTCTTCAGCCGCTCCACTTCGTCTTCCGGAGAAATATCGCGCCGCATGCTGGAGGCATACACACGAAGCGGCCGAGGTCTACCGCCGAGTAACTCGCAAACGGTCTTGCCCTCGCGCTTGCCATAGAGATCCCAGAGCGCCGTATCGACGCCGCCAATCGCCCGTCGGAGATAGGCGCCGGGAAACTTGTGCTCCTTCTCCGGAATGATATCGACCAGCCCGTTCAGATCGAACGCATTCCACCCAAGCGCATAAGGCGCCACCTGCCGATGCAGCACGAGGGAGGAGATATCGGAATTATAGGTCGAGACCTGCCCCCAGCCTTCGCTGCCGTCTTCGGTGGTCACCTTTACGAAACCAACGAACTCCGTGCTGAAGGTCTCGATCTTCGTGATTTTCATCCGTGGTTTCCCGTGCGTTTGGATCAAAAAGCGGAAATTAGCAGCTCAGCAAAGACTGAATGATGACTCATCTTGACGAGTAATTTGGATGGAAATTAAGGTCCATTATCGACATTTCGCCAAACCAATTTTGCGCGCGATAAAAAATCTCCGCCATAGCGGTTGAAAGTTCTGTGATGGTGAAACGAGCCGCCGGCGCCCTGCTCAGCGCAATCCGCATCGATCACGGGTCGTCGCGCCTGCTCGCGACGCAGATCGTCTCCTCTATCCGGGACATCATCCTCACGGGCGGATTGAGGGCTGGCGACCGACTGCCGGCCACACGCACGCTGGCCAACGATCTCGGCGTTTCACGCACCACCATGGTCGAAGTATTTGATCGGCTGACCGCTGAAGGTTTGCTGGAAGGACGCACTGGGGCCGGAACATTTGTCAGCCAATCCGTCCGGATAGGCCATCCGGCAGAAGAGACCGCAATCGACATCGCCAATGACGGGCCGGAGCCGCAGGCAGACAGTGCATTCCCGTCCCCTGCTCCCGTCGGTTCGGCTTTCGTTGAGCGACTCCCACACACCATCCGGGCATTTACGACCGCCCTTCCCGCCGTGGATATGTTTCCGATCGCGCAATGGACCCGTCAGTCAAACAAGCACTGGCGCGAGCGGCGCGATGTGGTTCTCGGCTACGGCAATGCCTCCGGCTTTCCGCCGCTTCGGCGCGCCATTGCCGCACACCTGCGGGCAAATCAGGGAATCAACTGCCAGGACTGGCAGATCTTCATCACGAACGGCGCTCAGCACGCCTTCCATATCATCGGCTCCATGCTGCTGAACCGGGGGGACAAGGTCTGGTTCGAGAATCCAGGAGCAATCGGTGCCTACAACGCCTTGCTGGCCGCCGGTGGAGAGATGGTCCCGCTGCCAATCGACGACCAGGGCATGATGGTGTCCGAAGGACTGCGGCGAGAGCCGGACTTCCGGCTCGCCTTCGCGACGCCGCTGCACCAGCAACCGCTCGGCGTGACCATGAGTCTGGAACGCCGCTTTGCCTTGCTGGAAGCCGCTGGGGCGGCCGATGCCTGGATCATCGAGGACGATTATGACGGCGAATTCTATTACGGCGACCATCCGATTCCGACCCTGAAGAGCATCGACCATGCCGACCGCGTGTTCTATGTCGGCACCTTCAGCAAGACGTTGTTCCCCGCCCTTCGGCTCGGCTACATGCTCGTCCCCCCGGCCTTCGTCGAGCGTCTCGAGCAGATGTTCGCCGCCTATCTGCCAAGTGCCCCCCTGAACCAGCAGGCCATTGTCGCGGGCTTCATGGATGAAGGTCATTTCGCAACGCACCTCCGGCGGATGCGGCGGGTCTATACGGAGCGCTATCAGGTGCTGAAAGCCTGCGCTGACCGGGAGCTTAACGGACTGCTGAAACTGAAGCCGACCGATACCGGTCTTCACACAATTGCGCATCTGCCTGACGAGCTTGACGAAAGAGTGGTCGCCGACGCAGCAGACAAGGCCGGCATTACGGTGACACCATTCAGCCGCTATGCCATAGCCCCCCTCACTCTCAATGGCCTCGTGCTCGGCTTCAGTGGGGTTCCACCGAGCGATATCGAGGCAGGGTCAAAGGTCCTGGCAAATGTTCTCGACAATGCCTTCCGCGACAGCCGGAAGACGAAGACAATAAGGGTTTGAGAGTTGGAAGATCAGTTTGACTTCATCATCGTCGGCGCTGGGTCGGCAGGATGTGCGCTTGCCGGGCGCCTCAGCGAGAATGGACGGCACCGGGTGCTCCTGCTGGAAGCGGGTGGCGACGACCGGCGATTCTGGATCCAGGTGCCCATCGGCTATGGCAAGTCCTTCTACGACCCTTCAGTGAACTGGATGTACATGACCGAGCCGGTGCCAACGGCAGGCAACCGCCCGAGCTATTGGCCGCGCGGCAAGGTGCTCGGCGGCTCAAGCTCGATCAACGCGATGGTTTATGTCCGCGGACAGGCCGGGGATTTTGACGATTGGCGCGATGCAGGCAATCCCGGCTGGGGCTGGGATGACATCCTGCCAGTCTACAAAAAGATGGAGTCCCACGAATGGGGCGAGAGCGCTTGGCACGGCGGCTCCGGCCCGCTCCATGTCAGCGCCCCGAAGGACGACCTTCACCCGCTCTGTGAGGCCTATATCAAGGCCGGCGAAGAAGCCGGTCTGCCACGCAACGACGATTTCAACGGCGCCAGCCAGGAAGGCGTCGGCACCTATCACGTCACGACCCGGGACGGCGTTCGCATGTCCACCTCCCGCGCCTATCTCCGGCCTGCCCGGCGACGGTCAAACCTGCGGGTCGAAAAACACGCGATGGCCGAGCGCCTGCTGTTTGACGGAACCCGCGCGACCGGGGTCGAGTACCGATGCCGTGGAGAGCTGAAACGCGCACATGCAAAAGCCGAGGTAATCGTCTCCGCAGGCGCGGTCGGCAGCCCTCTGCTGCTGATGCGCTCCGGTATCGGCCCGGCGGAGGATTTGAAGACAGCCGGGATCGACGTACTGGTTGATCGCCCCGGCGTTGGTCGGAACATGCAGGATCACTACATCGTCGATCAGACACTGAAATCCAGACTACCGACACTCAACAACACGCTGACGCCATGGTGGGGAAAGCTCTGGGCCGGGTTGCAATACGTGACCGCGCGCCGCGGTCCGATGTCTCTCAGTCTGAATCAGGGCGGCGGTTTCTTCAAAACCCGTCCGGATCTCGACCGGCCCAACATGCAGCTCTATTTCTCGCCGTTGAGCTATCTGAAAGGCCCGCCGGGAAAACGCGCCCTGATGCACCCGGACCCCTTCGCCGGCTTCATCCTCAGTATTTCACCCTGCCGTCCGACCAGCCGGGGTTACCTCCGCCTGCGTTCCGCCGATCCCGCGGCCGCGCCGGAGATTCACCCCAACTACCTGGCGACCGAGCATGACCTGCAGGACAATCTGGAGGGGCTGAAATTCCTGCGTCAGCTCACCAGCACGCCGACAATGAAAGACATCGTGCTGGAGGAAATCTTTCCCGGCCCCGGTGTCGACAGCGACGAGGCCATGCTGGACTATATCCGGACCAAGGGCGGCAGCGTCTTTCATCCGAGCAGCACTTGCATGATGGGCCCCGACGCACAGACCTGTGTCGTCGATCCAAGCCTGAAAGTGTATGGCGTTGAGAATCTACGTGTCGCCGATGCCTCGATCTTCCCGACAGTGACGTCCGGGAACATCAACGCGCCCTCGATCATGGTTGGCGAGAAGGCAAGCGACATCATTCTGGAGGCTGCGAAAAGCCCCTGAAACCAAGATCTTCTTTCGGAGCAGGTCTTCGCCAATGTGCCTGCTCCGAAAAAAAACATCTCCGAAGAATGCATTCATTGACAGTGGGCAGGCCGCCGCATAGAAGGGGCGCTGCATACGTCGTGCGGTGGGTTTACCCGCTGTGTCGCTCCGGCGGAGGGGTGGCCGAGTGGCTGAAGGCGGCGGTTTGCTAAACCGTTATACTGGGAAACCGGTATCGAGAGTTCGAATCTCTTCCCCTCCGCCAGTTCTTCTTTCTATTCACTCCTTGAAATAGCCGGATGGCAACCGCTTCAGCGGATTGCCCAGGTCGTACCAGTCATCTCAGTCGCCGATGCCTAGCTTCGTCCACTTTGGCGGCAACTCATCAGCCTTAACGCCCTCGGAAAGCCAGGCAATCCAAGCCGCATCGATTCTGGCATAGGTGCCATTGTTCCGAATTTTTTCGAGCCCTGTATCCAGAGCGCGGGCCAGTTTGACTGACAAGTGCTCGGCGATCCTGGAGAAGGAAACGAAAAGATCGTACTCCACCAACTTGTGGACCGGTACCGGTGATGGCTTGATTCGCTCCCGGTTCCAGCCGATCTGAAACTGTGCCACTTTCTCATAGACCACGGCGAAATCGGCTCGGCGGCGGGCCACCATTGCCAAAGTCTGCATATCGGACTCAAGCGCAATTTTCCGGATTGAAGAACTTCGATCAAACGCATCCGTGTAGGTATAGCCGCGCACGACGGAAAAGCTGCGTGTCTCATACGCGTCCTCGGTGAAGGGCCCTACCCAGTCAGGATGAGCGTAGACCAGAATCCTGCCTCGGAACAGCGGCTGGGAATGGAAGATGAACTTGTCCTGGTTGTCCGCCGAATTCGTTGTGTTGAAACACCCGATCTGACGTCCAGCCTGTACCTCGCGTACGCACCGCGCATAAGGCATTGCTACGAAACTGACACGACAACCAACCGCACTGAACGCCGCGGAGACAATATCGAGTGAAAACCCTCTCAACTTGCCTTCGAACATTCCTGTGTATGGGAAGAAACCATCCTCGGCAGCGAGCGTAAATGCGGGAATGTCATCGCATAACTGATCTTCGCCCGATTGCGCCACTGCGCTGGAGTGAAATGCGGCAAAAAAAAGAGAAACCGCCGTTGCCGCAATCGTCAACGGGTACCGCATCACACTCAGTCCGCGTTGGGCACACAACATCGCCACCAACCAATCCGGAACTCATCACTCGGCCCAGTCAGTATAGCCCGAAGTTTCAAACCAGCCCCGCAATTCTGCCATAAAACCATAAATATATTAAGTTCCCCAGAAGCCTAGCCCTGATTGATCCGGTCTTATACCGTAGCCGTCATTGTTGTGTTCAAGAGAGTCTCATTGGCCAGCTCAAAGATCCCTTTTCGTCGCCGCTTGTCCGTCAGGCAAGCTCAGATAGCCGTCTTTATCGCTCTGGCTATCGGGGCTGTATTCGCCATCATGCAAATTCTGCTTGATGCGCGGGACGAGCGCAAAGACCTGAGCGTACATGCCAAATCCATTTTGGACTATGCTGGTCAGCCTGCGGCGCGCGCCGCTTACCGGCTGGACGATATCGGCGCCCAGGAACTGGTTGCCAGCCTGCTAAGCGACCCGGCACTTGTGAAAGCCGAAATTCTGGATGAAACCGGCCTTACGCTTGCTCGCGCATTCAGAAGCCCGACAAAGCCGCCATCGATTTTGGAGCAACTCCTGCTCGGGTCCGACGCCGAGCTGTTCGCCCGTGATCTACGAAACGAACAAGCGAACATCGACGTTGGAACTCTGATCATCGAACTCGATCCGGTAGCGGCGGCTCCAGGGTTCCAGCAACGGACCTGGAACGCCCTTGTATCCGGCCTGTTGAAAAGCACACTCCTTGCCTTCCTTCTCACGATGATATTCCAACTGATCATTACCAAGCGCGTCACCCGGCTGGCAGAATCCTTTGCCAGGGCAGCGCGGCATCAACCGGGAACGGTGGCACGCGGCGATGAGCTGGATATGCTCGAAAACCGGGTTCTTCAATCGACAAATGCATTAGCCAAGGCAGTCATCGAGGCTGAAGCCGCGAACAAAGCCAAATCCGTCTTTCTCGCCAGCATGAGCCACGAAATGCGCACGCCGCTCAATGCAATCATCGGCTATGCGGAGGCACTGGAAATGGGCATCGGCGCCGACAATACCGAGCGCCGGAACTCGTACCTGAAAAACATCTCCAGCGCCGGCAAACAACTGAATAGGTTGCTAGGAGATATCCTAGACTTCTCGAAGATCGAGGCAGGTTCCATCGAATTCGAGATTGAAGATGTCAGCCTGGCAGACATCATCCGAAGCGATATCCAACAACTGGAAGAGATTGCTGGCGAACGCCAAATCTCGCTGAAGACCGATATACAGTCTGAGGCAACAGTGCAGGCAGACCAATCGCGCCTACGGCAGATCCTGCTGAATTTCGTCACCAATGCCACGAAATACAACGCATCCGGCGGCATGATTACAGTCGGCGTAACAACCCGGCCCGATGGTCGGCAACGCTTGTTTGTCGAAGACAGTGGAAGCGGTATCCCGCCGGATCAGCTCCAGTCTATTTTCGAGCCGTTCGTCCGGGGTGACAATAACCTCCCCGACATTCCCGGAGCCGGCCTTGGTCTTGCCATCTGCAAAATGCTCGCGGAGGGCATGGGCGGGCGTATCGGCTGCGACAGCGTTCTGGCCAAAGGATCGACATTCTGGGTCGATCTAAAAACTTCGGATTCGGGTGAACTTTCCCAGGGAGACAGTACCCCCCAATTAACCGAGGCGCTGTGACAGTCAAGTCGCGGAATGTAGGACATCCTTCCGTTTAGGATCGGCTAGATAGGCTTCAAATAAGTATTGGTGCTCCTTGCATTTCGATGCATCAAAGATATATCTATTTGTATCTTTGATAAATGGAATCTGCCATTATGAGGCACAACGACAGACAATATCATCGCGATGAGGGACATTCGGAACGGCAAGGGTCACGCGTAATACGCGGGCGTGGCGGTCGCCGTCCCAGGGTTCTCGACGGCGGCCAGCTCCGCCTGGTTCTATTGACCCTGATATCCCAGCGTGAACGGCATGGATACGACCTGATCCGGGAAATCGAAGGTCAGACCGGAGGCGCTTATGCGCCAAGCCCCGGGGTGGTCTACCCGACACTTACGCTCCTCCTGGAGATGGATCTCATCTCGGAAGGCGAAACGGACGGCCCGAAGAAATTGTTTGAAATAACCGACGCGGGCCGGGCCCACCTAGAGGAGCTTGCAAGTGATGCCAGCGCGGCGATGTCCCGTATCGCCGCCATCGCCGAACGACAGAGCCGCCTTGAGCCGGCGCCAATCCGCCGCGCGATGGAAAACCTCAAGACCGCGCTAAACGACAAGCTCGCTGAGAGCGGCACCGACAAGAAAACCGTTCTCGCGGTTGCCGGACTGGTGGATGAAGCCGCCAGCAAGATCGAGCGACTTTGAATTGAACGGCACCCTTAGCTGTAAACCTGCACGCTGACGCGTGACCGTCCAATGATGCGGACGGCAGGAACCGGACACGTTAAATTACGATAGAGAAATCCCATATGCGTGGTGATCCGTAACGTAAAAGCTCGACCGCAGCTCGACGCAACGGTCTGCTATATCGAATGCTTTACGCTCAACGCGCATGACCGGGCGGGACACGGCGCACCCCAACGCCGAAGCCGTCTCTTGATCAGCGGCAATCGCCCTGATGCTTTCCTCAGCACGGACGATCGCGATCCTGAAAGCTTGCTGATAAAGAGCGTAGAGCGCGTTGGGCAGCGGTGCACGCTGGTCCAGGCCGGGGAAAAGCACTGCTGGCACGACTGACTTCTCGTAAATCAGGCGCGCCCCGCCAATAGTCCGTACGCGGACGATTTCATGTACCTTTTCCGGCGCACCGGACAATTGCCCCGCCTCACATGCCGCCGCATTTCGCGATGACACCGCTTCTTCCGCCAAGTCCGGGATCGCTTGTGTTCCGTCGGGATTTCGAAGCCTGAAAAACTGGAACATGGCGTTTTCGGGCGTGCGGACGGCGACGAAACTCCCCACTCCCTGACGGCGCTTGATGATACCTCTGCGCTCCAGTTCCTCCAGAGCTTTACGCGCGGTGCCCTGGCTTACCCCAAGCTCCGTTCCCAGATCATGTTCGCTCGGTAACATCGCCCCCGGCACCAGCTCACCCGAGATGATGCGGTCGATCAGCGTTCCGATCACGGTTTTGTAGAGCGGTTCAGTCATCTGGCTCGCCTGATCCCATCCGGTCTTCATCTCGGTATGGACGCCATGTAGCAGATCGCACTGCGTCAGTCTTGTATAAGAATTCTCCTACATGTAATGACATGGGTTAACGAAACTCAAAAAATGAAACTGAGGGAGCTCACGAAATGACCAACATCCCCCAATTGCTGGTCCATAACCCGGACGACACGGTCGGTGTCGTCGTAGTTGAGGACCTGAAGGCCGGGACCGAGATGCTGTGCGTTGTTACGCACGACAATTCGGATTTCCGCCTCACCGCCAAGGCGGACATCCCCATTGGCCACAAGGTGGCCCTGAAGGACCTCTCCGCCGGTGATACGGTCATCAAATATGGCGAGGATATCGGCAAGATGGTCGGCAATGCCGGCGTCGGCGAGCACGTCCATACCCACAACATGAAAACCAAGAGGTGGTAGAGATGGCCGATCTTGCAAATACGAGCGTGAATGCCTGGCGCCGGGAAAACGGCCGCGTCGGCGTCCGCAACCATGTCCTCGTCCTGCCCGTGGACGATATTTCCAACGCCGCCTGCGAAGCCGTGACCAACAACGTCAAAGGCACCATGGCGATCCCGCATGCCTATGGGCGCCTGCAATTCGGCGAAGATCTGGATCTGCATTTCCGCACCATCATCGGCACCGGCGCAAACCCGAATGTCGCCGCCGTTGTGGTGATCGGCATCGAGCCTGAATGGACCAAGGTGATCGTCGACGGCATCGCCAAGACCGGCAAGCCGGTCACCGGCTTCTCCATCGAGCAGAAAGGTGACTTCGAGACCATCCGGGCCGCCTCCTGGCAGGCCAAGGAATATGTCCACTGGGCCACGGAACTGCAGAAGGAAGCCGTGCCGCTGACCGACATCTGGGTGTCGACAAAATGCGGCGAAAGCGACACGACGACGGGCCTCTCCTCCTGCCCGACCGTCGGCAACATGTACGACAAGCTGCTGCCGCACGGCCTTTATGGCTGCTTCGGGGAGACGTCGGAAATTACCGGCGGCGAGCATATCTGCGAGGCCCGCGCGGCAACGCCGGAGATCGGCGCCAAATTCCGCAAGATCTGGCAGGCCTATCAGGACGAGGTGATCTTCGCCCACCAGACGGACGATCTCTCGGACAGCCAGCCGACCAAGGGCAACATTCTCGGTGGCCTCACGACCATTGAGGAGAAGGCTCTCGGCAATCTGGAGAAGATCGGCCGGACATCGACCTATATCGACGCCATCGGCCCCGCAGAGACACCGGAAAAAGGCCCCGGTCTCTATTTCATGGACAGCTCGTCGGCAGCGGCGGAGTGCGTCACCCTGATGGCGGCTGGCGGCTTCGTCATTCACACCTTCCCGACGGGTCAGGGCAACGTGGTCGGCAACCCGATCGTTCCGGTCGTCAAGATCTCCGGCAACCCGCGCACCCTGCGCACCATGTCCGAGCATATCGATGTGGACGTGACCGGCGTGCTGACCCGGGAGATGACCATCGACGAGGCCGGGGATTCCCTGATCGACATGATCATCCGGACCGCAAACGGCCGTAACACGGCGGCTGAAGCCCTCGGCCACCGGGAATTCTCCATGACCAAGCTTTACCGCTCGGCCTGACGGTCCTCCACTTCACCGAAAAGCCGGCCCATTATCCGGCCGGCTTTTTCGTTCGCCCCCCGCGTCAGATATTGCCCCCGTCGACCCGGAACTCCTGGCCGGTGCATCCACGTGATGCGTTCGAGGCCAGGAACAGCACCATCTCGGCAACATCGTCTGCCTGCATCGGCCGCTTGAGGCATTGACGGGCGATAATGTCGCGTTTGGTCTCTTCGTCGATCCATTCACGAAGCTGGCGCGGGGTCAGGATAGCGCCCGGCACGACCGAGTTGACACGGACACCCGCTTCACCGAAATCGCGCGCGAGGGAACGCGTCAGACCGAAAGCCGCTGCCTTGCAAGAGGAATAGACCGCGAGGTTCTTCACCCCCTGGGTCGGTGCGATCGAGCCGAAATTGATGATCGACCCTCCTCCATTTTCGGACATGATCCCGTAGGCAGCCTGCGCGGCAAAAAACTGATGCTTCAGGTTTATCGCGACGATTGCCTCCCAATCCTCCTCCGTCACTTCTTCCGCGACGAAGCGCTGGTCATGCGCCGCATTGTTGACCATCGCGCAGAGTGATCCTGTCGCATCCGCGGCCCGGTTGATCGCGCTTTTCAACTCTGTCGTGTCGGTCACATCGCAACGATGGAAGAAAGGCGCATTTCCCGTTTCCTCAGCCAGGCGATGCATCAATGCTTCAGCAGCCTCTACGTCGATATCGACGAAATAGGTATGCGCGCCCTGTACGGAAAATGCCTCGACAATAGCCGCGCCAATCCCTGTCGCGCCGCCGCTGACAAAGACCGCCTGCCCTTCCAGATCCGGATACCGTGTCTGATATGCGGTCATCTCAACATCTCCCTCTCAAGCATCCTTGTAACAAGATCATAAGACAGGCCGTACAGCTTGCGGACACGAAAAGAAGCGACCCGGGACAAGGAAATTATTGACGGTGAAATAGCCTTGCGGCAACATATTTTTGAGCAAAAAAATAAATCAAATGGCGAGTTAATGCCATCTCATAAGGGAGGAAAAAATGAGGGTACGTTTCCCTGGAATTCTTGCCGCTGGGACATTGCTTCTTGGCGGAATGATTGCAACCTCACAGCCAACCAACGCAGCCGATCTTGTTGTCGGCGTCAGCTGGTCGAACTTTCAGGAAGAGCGCTGGAAAACCGACGAAGCGGCGATCAAGGGCGCTCTGGACAAGGCTGGCGCTGAATATATCAGCACGGATGCGCAGAGCTCGACGGCCAAGCAACTCTCCGACGTTGAAAGCCTGATCGCGCGTGGCGCCAATGCCCTTATCATCCTGGCGCAGGATGCCTCCGCCGTAACGCCGGCAATCAGAAAAGCGGCAGCCGAAGGCATCCCTGTGGTCGGGTACGATCGTCTGATCGACGACCCGGACGCGTTCTACATCACCTTCGACAATATCGAGGTCGGGCGCATGCAGGCCCGCGCGGTGTACGCGTCTCAGCCAAAGGGCAACTTTGTCTTCATCAAGGGGAGCCCGCAGGACCCGAACGCGGATTTCCTTCATGACGGCCAGATTGAAGTCCTGAAAGCCGCGATCGACAAGGGCGATATCAAGATCGTTGGAAATCAGTATACCGACGGCTGGCTGCCGGCGAATGCCCAGCGCAACATGGAGCAGATCCTTACCGCGAACGACAACAAGGTCGATGCGGTGGTTGCGTCAAACGACGGAACAGCAGGCGGCGTTGTCGCCGCGCTGACGGCGCAGGGCCTTGATGGCATTCCCGTTTCCGGCCAGGACGGCGACCATGCGGCACTCAACCGCGTTGCGCTCGGCACCCAGACGGTTTCGGTCTGGAAAGACGCCCGCGAACTCGGCAAACGAGCCGCTGAAATCGCCGTGGAACTCGCCAAGGGTGAGGACGCCTCAAAGGTTTCGGGCGCCGTGCAATGGACCAGCCCGAACGGAAAGGCCCTGAACTCGCTCTTCCTTGCACCTGTGCCGATCACCCAGGACAAGCTGAACATCGTGATCGATGCCGGCTGGGTCTCGAAAGACGTGGTCTGCAAAGGCGTCAAGAACGGCTCGGTCGCCGCCTGCAACTGATCCAACCCTGTCCACTGACCGGCACCACCCGGTGCCGGTCTTTTCTTCTCTGCAAATTGGATGGGCTGGATGAGCGACCGCGTTCAATCACTCTCTGACATGGAACAACCCGAGACGCCGGGATCCGCCGAAACCAGGAGCGGCATCACCGGCATGGTGCGCACCATGGAGCTCGATCTACGCCTGCTCGGCATGGTCGGAGCTCTCCTTCTCATCTGGGTTGTGCTGGATCTGCTGACCGGCGGGCGCTTCATTACCCCACGCAATCTCTTCAACCTCTCCGTCCAGACAGCGTCGGTCGCGGTCATGGCGACCGGCATGGTGTTCGTTATCGTGACACGCCATATAGACCTCTCCGTCGGCTCGGTTCTCGGCGTCATCGCCATGGTCATGGGGGTCGTCCAGGCGGAGATTCTGCCTGATCTCCTAGGCTTCAACCATCCGGCAAACTGGATTATCACGATCCTTGTCGGGCTCTGCCTCGGGCTTCTGATCGGCTGCCTTCAGGGCTGGGTGATCGGATACCTTGCCGTGCCCGCGTTCATCGTCACACTCGGCGGCCTCCTGATCTGGCGCGGCGCCGCTTGGTGGGTCACAACCGGGCGCACGGTAGCCCCGCTGGACTCGACCTTCATCCTGTTCGGCGGCGGTGTCGCCGGTACCATGGGCGAGACGGCCAGCTGGATATTCGGGGCCATCATGGCCGCGCTGGTAATCTATGGAATCCTGAGAGGACGTCGCAGGCGCCAGCTCTTCGATTTCCCGCTGAAGCCGCTCTGGGCAGACTGGCTGAATATCAGCGTGCTGACTTTGGCCGTCTTCGGGTTCGTCGCCGCAATGAATGCCTATCCGGTGCCTGCCCGCGCCGCCAAGAGGCTAGCTGAAGCAAAGGGCTGGGCTATTCCCGAAGGCGGGCTGGAGCTGATGCACGGAATTGCCATCCCGGTTGTCATCGTTGCCCTGATCGCCATCGCAATGACAATCGTCGCCCGGCGCACGAAGTTCGGACGCTATGTCTTTGCCATCGGCGGCAACCCGCAGGCGGCAGAACTCTCCGGCATCGATACCCGCCGCATGACCCTATACATTTTCACATTGATGGGCGGGTTGTGCGCCATCTCGGCAGTCATCGCTTCGGCGCGGCTGCAATCGGCGGCCAATGATCTCGGCACGCTCGACGAGCTGCGCGTCATTGCCGCCGCTGTGATCGGCGGCACATCCCTCGCCGGGGGCATCGGAACGATCTATGGCGCAATCCTCGGTGCGCTCGTCATGCAAAGCCTGCAAAGCGGGATGGCCCTGATCGGCACCAACACGTCGCTGCAATCCATTGTCATCGGCTTTGTGCTTATTCTCGCGGTCTGGGTCGATCAGGTCTACCGCCGCCGGATCGGGGAGTGAACGCCATGCCCACAGATACCGCTCATCCCCTCGTCGCGCTCAGTGACATTCATGTCTCTTTCGGCGGCATCAAGGCCGTCGATGGCGTGTCCTGCGATCTCTATCCGGGCGAAGTCGTCGGCCTCCTTGGGCATAACGGGGCCGGAAAATCGACCCTGATCAAGGTGCTATCCGGTGCCTGCCATTCGGACTCCGGCGACATTCGGATCAACGACCAGAAGGCCGTCATCCGCAACGCACGGGATGCAAGAGCCTACAATATCGAGACAATCTACCAGACGCTCGCCCTCGCCGATAATCTGGATGCCGCCGCCAATCTCTTTCTCGGGCGGGAAATCCTGACGTCTTCCGGGATGCTGGACGAGGTACGGATGGAGGACGAGACACGCAAGATAATGGGTCGCCTCAATCCGAACTTCCGCAAGTTCGCCGCACCGGTGAAGGCATTATCCGGTGGCCAGCGACAGTCCGTGGCGATCGCACGCGCGGTCTATTTCGATGCCAAGGTCCTGATCATGGACGAGCCGACCGCGGCGCTCGGGGTTCAGGAAACCGCCATGGTTTCCGAGTTGATCAAACAGCTGAAATCCGAGGGTATAGGGATCTTCCTGATCAGCCATGACATTCATGACGTGTTCGATCTTTCCGATCGGCTGACTGTCATGAAGAATGGACGCTTGGTCGGAACCGTCCGCACTGAAGAAGTTTCAAAGGAGGATGTACTCGGCATGATCATTCTCGGGAAAATGCCGGATCATCTGGAAGATGGCTCCGAAGCGGGCAAGCCCTCTGCGCAATGAACCAGCATGACCGCCGACTTGGACGGCACATATCCGACCCGGTCCGGGCGCAGAACAGAAAAGCAATTGTCGACTGCCTCCGGCGGCACCAGGCCGCGGCGCGGATCGAAATCGCAAAGCATGTCGGCATCAGCCCCGCGACGGTCACGGTTATCACCTCGGAATTGATCGAGGATGGTGTGATCCGCGAGGAAATAAGCTCGGCGGACAGAAACGGGTCGTCACGCGGCCGCCCCCGCACACGACTGGAGTTGAACCCGGAAGCCGGCTTCGCCATCGGCATCAAGATATCGATGCACCAGGCCTCTATCTCTCTGACGAACCTCTCGGGAGAAATTCTGGGGGCAAAGATCGTTCCCATGCGCGCAAACCGCGACGCGCCGGAACGTATCGCCGAGGTCTGCATGACCCAGATACAGGAAGTGATCGGCGATGCCGGGATCGATCCGGAGCTGGTTCTCGGTGTCGGAATTGGCGTTCCTGGCTATGTGGAATATCCATCCGGAATTGTCAGATGGGCGCCGGTCTTCTCTCGACCGGACGTGCCGTTCCGCGAGATCGTCGAGCAGAAAACCGGATTTCGAACCTTTATCGACAATGACGCCAATATGACGGCCCTCGCCGAGAAATGGTTCGGGGTCGGGCGGCAATTCCCGACCTTCCTGGTCGTCACCGTCGAGCATGGCATCGGCATGGGGCTGGTTGTCGACGAAAAGCTCTATCGTGGTGCCCGCGGCTTCGGGGCTGAGTTCGGACACACGAAGATCGTCGTTGGCGGCGCCCTATGCCGCTGCGGCCAGCGCGGGTGCGTCGAAGCCTATGCCTCAGACTACGCCATAGCACGTGAAGCGAACGTCTTGGGGTCAACAACCGACATCGACGATCCGTTCGCCTTGCAGGACCGGATGGAGCATCTCATCAAGCTGTCAGATGAAGGCTCGCCAGCAGTGACGTCGATCTTCAAACGCGCGGGAACCATGCTCGGCACCGGCATCGCCAATCTCGTCGACGTTCTGGACCCTCCGGTCGTTGTGCTTTCGGGCGCCCGATCCCGGTCCGCAAAGGCATTTTTCACAGCGCTCACCGGCGCGATGGAAGCCAACAGGTTCCCCGGAGCCCAGACCAAGGTCGATCTTCGGGTCGATCCGGGCGGTGACGAAGTCTGGGCGCATGGCGCCGCCGCGCTGGTGCTGGAAGAAACCCTTATCTGAGAGCCGCAGATCAGGCGGACGCGAGGGCTTTCAGACGTACGGGGTCGAGCCCGTAGACCATATCGCGCAACTGATCGAGCAATGCCTGCCGGTCGTTCCCGATGGAAAGCTCCGATGACCGGACCGGTGTGCCGATATGGGCCTGCACATCGTCGCCAATCCGGCGGGCCACCTCGTTCATCAGAAGGGCTTCGCGCAAAGCCTCGCTGAACCGGCTGACCAGATGAAACAGGAACCGATTCTGCCCCTCGAAGAAGATAGGAACGACGGTCGCATCCGTCTGGGCGATGAGCTTGCCCGCAAAAAGCTTCCAGGGAGCGTCAGTCGCCCTGCCGAATAATTTCTCCGACGTAGACACTCGTCCCGCCGGAAAAATCACCAGCGCGCCGCCGTCATTGAGATGCGCCAGAGCCTTGCGCTTCGATTCGACATTGCTGCGCACCGCGCTCGATGCTCCGTCGAACTCGATCGGAATCAGATAGGGCCGCAACGGCTCTGCCCGCCCAAGGGCTGCATGCGCGAGCAGCTTGAAGTCCTTGCGGACGAGCGACGTGATATGCCCGACAGCAATTCCGTCAAGCACTCCAAACGGGTGGTTCGCAACCACGATCAGAGGACCTTCAGCCGGGATCGCATTAAGGCGGCTCCGCTCGAAATTAACGGATAACCTCAGATACTCGACGGCAGAGTGCCAGAAATTATCGGTGTCGTGATGTTTCCGGCAATAGTCGTCATACATCCGTTGCAGACGCGGCTGCCCGCTCAGCAACTCGACGAAACGGATGAGCACCTGCCGGGTCAAAGAGTCGTCTGGATTACAGTACGAAACGACCGGCGTCCGTTTTTCGAACTCCTGCCGGATCCAGTTTACCCCAGATTTTCCGACCATTTTTACACCGCGCCTTTTGCTCAAAAGACGGAGGCTAGCGGCCAGGAATGACAACTTGATGACCGATTAATTGCAGTCTTTCAGTCATGTTCTTTTATGAACCGGATGAGCAGGCATACCGGCAGTTTTATTTATGATTAACTGGCGCCGGCGCCCCTGATTTGGCATTGTTTTCATGATGATCATGCAGAATTCATGATTCCGCTTTGTGCGCCGGGCAGCGGGTCAGAAGCACTGTCCTGGATGATTGAACCAGATGATGCACTCTTGGGAAACATGGTCGACGCCCCCTCCCATTTAACGGAACATTCCACGCCAATCGGCAGTGCATCGGCCACTCCGACAGCAGGCCCGCCGTCAGCTCTGATCAAAGTCAGCCTTCTCGGCGGTTTTCTGATCGAGGCACCTAACGGAACAGTCGGTTTGCCCAGCCGAAAGGCACAGGCAATTCTCGCCTATCTCATGCTGCTGCCGTCACAAAAAGCGACCAGAGAGAGCATTGCAGGCCTCCTCTGGAGCGGTGCGACAGAAGACCTTGCGCGCGCATCGCTGCGACAGGCCCTCCGGAGGCTCAACCAGTATTTCGATGCCGTCGGCATCGTTGGAATTGACGCGACGCGGACCGAGGTCCGTCTCAATAAAAGGATGTTCGAAACCGACCTTTGGGCTGTTCTGGAAATTGACGCCGATGCGCCGATACACCCCATCTTGCTGCAACGCTCCGACATATCGGCCTCGCTGTTGCTCGGCTTCGACGACCTGGATGAGGCTTTTAACTCCTGGGTGCTGACGCAAAGGCAAAACCTGAATGATCGTCTGGTTGCCAGCCTGGAGGTCCGCCTGGCCCAACCCTCCGGCAATGCAGGCCGCGATGCAGCGCACGCGACCAAGAATGCGGCTCTTGCCCTCTCCAACCTCGACCCGACCCATGAAGGCGCATGCCGGGAGCTGATGCTGCAGCATGTCCGCGCAGGAGATATCGGCTCCGCCCTGAAGCGCTATAATCGCCTCTGGTCGCTGCTTGAAAACGACTATGACATGGAGCCGTCCGACGAGACCAAGGCGCTCGTCGCCCTGATCAAGAGCGGCGCTGATGAGGCTGATGCAAAACCGGATGCCGGATCTTCGAGGCCCGACCCGTCCGGAACTCCCCGTCTGGTTGTCGAATCATTCAGTTACGCGGGCGTGCCGGACCCGCTGAAATTCATGGCCCGCGCTTTCCGTCATCAATTCATGTCCAGCCTGCTCAAATTCAGGGAATGGCTGGTGGTCGATGGCGAACGCGCCGAACGCCAGAGAATCATGCTTCCGTCTAACCCGGTCTTCAGAATTTCGGGCGATACATACGTTAAAGACACGATCCTCTATGTCGTGGTTTCGGTTCGTGACTCCAGCAATGACACCATCCTCTGGAGCGAAGAGAACCCGGCAAGTCTGGATACCTGGCCGCGAACGCTCCGGCAGCTCGTGCAGAAGCTCGCCATAGCCATCAATACCCATGTCGCGAGCAACCGGCAGTCCGCCAAACGCGAAGAGCCGAGCCAGCCCCCCCCCGTCTACGACAGATGGATGCAAGGCCGCCGACTGCTTCATCTCTGGACCCCGACCGGATGGGCCGAGGCCGAGGAAATCTTCACATCAGTGCGTAAGGACCAGCCCGACTTCGCGCCAGGTCATTCCAGCCTTTCATTCTGCGCCAGCCTCAAGCGGTTCGTTTATCCGGGGTTCCGAGACGAACCCGGCCTCTCACTTTTGGCCATCGAGCATGCAAAACGCTCGATACAGCTCGGCCCAAGGGACACAAAGGGCTACCAGGCTTCCGGCTGGGCTCACATTCTGGTCGGGGAATTCGAACGGGCCGCGCTCTGCTTCGGTATCGCCGAAACCCTGAATGAAAACGACATCGGAGTCGCTGTCTCCTCCGCCCTGGGTCTGGCCTATTGCGGAGAATCCGAAGAGGCTTTGCGGCGGCTGGATCACCTGCAGGAAGCCGGCTTCGACTACCAGTCGCTACACTGGTCCATTGAAGCCGCCTGCCGTTTCATTTGCCGGGATTATCCGGGAACGCTCTGGGCAGCGGCGAAAGCGAACGAAGGCGCATTCTATCCACAGGCCTGGTCAGCGGTGGCCTTTGCCCAACTCGGGAACGACCGCTCAGCTGAGCGCGAAGCCCGGAAGTTCCTCGCCACCGCCCGCGAGAACTGGACCGGCGAGATGCCCCCTCTACCCGGCGATATTTCCCGCTGGTTCCTCTCGGTTCAGCCCTTTCGCAATCCGGCAGACTATTTCCATATGAAACACTCCCTGGAACGCGCCGGCCTCACAACCCGCTGAGAAAACGCTCCAGGAATAACATCAGGTGTTATTGACCGACCCGATGCTCCATCCGGCTGAGAATGCGGACGACGGGCCAAAGGATCACCAGATACATCGCAGCCGCCATGACGAGTGGTGAGGAATTATAGGTCAGGGACCGCGCCATATCGGCCGAATACAGCAATTCCTGAAACGAGACGACGCTGGCGATCGATGTCAGTTTCACGACCTCAATGCTGTTGCTGAGCAGATCCGGAAGCACGTTCCGTGTCGCCTGCGGCAGCACCACGTAAGCCATGGTCTGCAACGGCCCCAGCCCGGTTGACCGCGCTGCCTCCGTTTGCCCGGCACCGATACTCTCGATGCCGGCACGGAAAATTTCCGCGAAGTAGGCCGAGTTGTTCAGCAGGAAGGCGATGCACACTGCGGCGAAAGGCGAGATATCAATGCCCGCAAACGGCAATCCGGCATAGACGAAGATCAGCAGCACGAGCGGCGGAACCGCGCGAAACAGGTCGATGAACGCAATAACCGCATACCGCAGCACCCGTCTCCGGGTGCGGGCAGCAAGAGCGACGACCAGGCCTCCAAGTAACCCGAGCGGGATCACCGCCAGGCAGAGCAGAAGGGTCTGACCAACACCGCGCAGCAGCAGCGGAAAGGCTTCCGCCATGATCTCGAAATTGAAAAAGTTGAAAATCAGCAAATCCATGTCAGGCACGCCTCCACTGGAACCGCGTCTCGATCCATCGACCGACGATAACAACCGGAATGAAAAGCAGAATGTAGGCAATCGCCCCCATCATCAGCGGCGTCGCGCTGCCGGAGAAGGATTGCGCCGTCGATGCCTCGTTCAGGATCTCTCCAACCCCGATAACGGTACCAAGGGCCGTATTCTTGGTGATTGCGATCGTCCGGTTTGTGAGCGGCGCGACCGTCATGCGGATGGCCTGGGGTACGACCACATAGATCAGGCACTGATTGAACCCGAGTCCGGTCGACCGTGCCGCTTCCCATTGCCCCTTGCGAACAGAGAGAATACCGGCCCAGAAAATCTCCTCCGCAAAGGCTGCGAGCACCAGCGTCAGGACCAGCCAGAGGACAAAAAACCCGGAGAGAGTCAGACCGACCGTCGGCAAGCCGAAATACATCAGCAGAATGATGACAAGGGGCGGAAGCGACCGCAGCAGGTCGACCACGCCGACGATGATCAGGGAAAGTGCCGTTATCCGGTAAGCCCGCACGATCGCCAGCGCCATACCCAGCGCCAGCCCGCACACGACCACAAGCAGGGCGATCTCGCAGGTGACGATGACACCATCACCGATCGCACCCGCATACTGGTCGATCAGATCCGGCCTGAAAAAGGTTTCAATGAAGTGGGCCCACGTGCCGGCTTCCGGCGCGGTGCTCATTGACCGATCTCTTGCATGAATTCACGGGTCCGGGCGTGTTCAGGAGATTCGAAGATCTTTTCCGGCGTCCCCTCTTCCAGAATTTGCCCGTCCGCCATGAAGATCACCCGGTCAGCGGCCGCGCGGGCAAAACGCATCTCGTGGCTTACCACAACCATCGTCATGCCGGCTTCCCGAAGCTGTTGCATGACCTGCAGGACGCTGCCGACCAATTCGGGATCAAGCGCGCTCGTGGGCTCGTCGAAAAGCATGACGGTCGGCTCAAGGGCCAAAGCACGGGCAATGGCCACGCGCTGTTGTTGCCCGCCGGACAGCTCTCCTGGATGGGAGTCGGCCTTGTCGCCCAGACCGACCCTGTCCAGCATGGCTTCGGCGATCTCATTCGCTTCCGCGCGTGCCTTGCCGAGCACCTTGCGCAGGGCCAGCGTGACATTGTCCCGCGCTGTCAGATGCGGATAGAGGTTAAACTGCTGGAAAACCATGCCGAGGCGGCGGCGCATCAGATTGATGTCCACTGACCGGTCCATCAGATTGACACCATCGAACATAACGGAGCCCTCGGTCGGCTCCTCCAGCCGGTTGAAACATCTCAGCATGGTGCTCTTGCCGGACCCGGACGGCCCGATGACGAAGACCAACTCCCCGGTGTTCAGGGTAAAGTCGACACCTTTCAAGGCATCGAAGTCGCCGAATGACTTCCAGAGACCGCGCGCCTCGAGGATCGCTGCCATAGTCGGGATATCTTTCTACAGGTATTGGAACGCATCACGGCGGCGCGCAGCATCTCGCAGGCGCCGCCGTGACAAAGTGACTTATCAGCTACAGGACGACGTATGCGCAGTCGGATCGTAGCCCTCGAAACCGGGCTCGCCATATCCGGGCCGGACAGTTACAGCCGAGGAACCAGCCGCAGGCGTCACGCCGAACCATTTCTCGCTTAGTTTCACCAGCGTTCCGTCGAGTTTCATGCACTCGATTGCCGCATCCACCTTGTTGCGCAACTCCACGCTATCCTTGCGGAACGGCACAGAGAACACCTTACCGGTGGAATGCAGATAGGAGAGCTCGATCAGCGGATTTTTCTTCACCGCCCAGGCAACGCCCGTATTACCCGCTACGTTGGCGAATGCGCGCCCGGAGATAACAGCCTGAACGGCATCGGTCTGGGTGCCGTAGGATTCGACTTTCCAGCCGATATCACTCTCCAGCCCCCGGGCCCACTGATCATAAGCAGACCCTTTGTTCACCGCGATCACCTTACCGGCGAACTCCTTCAGCGACTCGACCTTGGGCGATCCTTTCTTGACCACGAACTGGAAATCCGTGTCGAGATATCCTTCGCTGAACAGCATGCTCTTGGAACGTTCTTCGGTCAGCGTGGTTGGCGCAACGAGAAAGTCATACGTCCCAGCCTGCATGCCTGGAAGCAGTCCCGACCACTGGGCAGCAGTGATATCCATCTCGGCGCCAAGACGTTTTCCGAGCGCTTCGGCGAAATCGACATTGAAGCCTTCAACACCACCGGAGAGTTTCGGCATGGCGTGCGGAGCAAAGGTTCCGTCAAGCGCAACCTTGTAGGTCTTTGCTTCAACACTTCCGGATAATGCCATCGCGGTGACTGCGCCGATTGCTGCAATTTTCATGAAGTTCATAGTCAGCCTCCTTGTTTTTGAGACGCCTGCCCGCCGTTTCGTTCTCGATAACGCCCATCCCCGCAGGCGCTATATCGGCTGAGCACCACGAGCAGGCCGCAGGACGCGACCCTATCTCGCAGCAGCGAAATGTTCGGAGAACAGAAGCTCCAAACGATTGGTCAGGAACTCTAGACCGAGATTTTGCGGTGCAACAATATGAATTTTCGAATGAAAGCCTCACAAGTGCTTCCATAGTGGTTCAATTGGTCTGGTGCCGTTTGCGCATGTTGCACCGAACAATTTCATGGGCTAATGGGAACCATGCCTCGTTCTGGAGAGGCTCCTTGTACCGGTCCGTATCTCTACCCAAATGCGGCTATAGAGTCGTCCATTCCTGAGACGGGCCAACATTCACTGAGCGAGCGCGCGGATCGACCAAAATGCCGCGGGAGGATCAAATGGAACGCAAGACCGATTTCTTTATCGACGGAAAATGGGTAGCGCCGGCCAGCGCAAATGACTTCGAGGTCATCAACCCGGCCAACGAAACCCCTTTCGCGACGATTTCCCTCGGCAGCGAAGCCGATGTGAATAAGGCCGTCGCAGCCGCCAAGAGCGCTTTCGCGACCTGGAGCACCACGCCCCACGACGTGCGCATCGGCTATGTAGAAAAGCTGGCCGAGATCTATCAGGAACGCATCGAGGAGATGGCGACCGCGATCTCCAACGAGATGGGCGCGCCGAAAAACATCGCCAGCACCCAGCAGGCAGCTGCCGGCCTGGGCCATATCAAGGCCTTTATCCGGGCGCTGAAGGCATTCACCTTCGAACATCCTCTGAATGAGAAGTTCCAGACCGAATACATCATGCATGAGCCGATCGGCGTCTGCGGTCTGATCACGCCGTGGAACTGGCCGATGAACCAGGTGACCCTGAAGGTCATCCCGGCCGTCGGCGTTGGCTGCACCGTGGTGCTGAAGCCGTCCGAAATCGCCCCGATGTCTTCCCTTCTTTTCGCCGAGTTCATGGAACAGGCAGGCTTCCCGGCCGGTGTGTTCAACCTCGTCAACGGCGACGGCCCGACCGTCGGCGAAGCGATGAGCAAGCATCCCGACATCGACATGATGAGCTTCACAGGCTCGACCCGCGCCGGCATTGCCGTGACCAAGTCTTCGGCCGATACGGTCAAGCGCGTGTCGCTTGAACTCGGCGGCAAGGGCCCGAATCTGGTGTTCGCCGATACGGACGTTGCTAAAGCCGTCAAACGCGGTGTGCTGCACATGTTCAACAACAGCGGCCAGAGCTGCAACGCGCCGAGCCGGATGATTGTCGAAAAATCCGTATATGGCGAAGCGGTCGAAGTCGCCAAGTCCGTGGCCGAGGCACAGGAAGTGGGCGACCCGACACAGGATGGCCGTCAGATCGGCCCGGTGGTCTCGCAGGCCCAATACGACAAGATCCAGGGTCTGATCGAATCCGGCATCAAGGAAGGCGCAACGCTCCTTGCTGGCGGTCTCGGCCGCCCGGATGGCCTCAACCGCGGCTACTACGTGAAGCCGACCGTGTTTGCGGACGTAAAGGAAGACATGACCATTGCCCGGGAGGAAATCTTCGGCCCGGTGCTCTCGATCATGTCATTCGAGGACGAGGCCGACGCTGTCCGCATCGCCAACGATACGCCTTACGGCCTGACCTCCTACGTACAGACCGGTGATCCGGAGCGGGCCAAACGCCTCGCCCGTCAACTCCGTGCCGGCATGGTCCAGATGAACGGTGCCGGTCGCGCGCCGGGTAGCCCGTTCGGTGGCTACAAACAGTCCGGCAACGGTCGTGAGGGCGGCGAGTACGGCCTCATTGAATTCCTGGAAGTGAAGGCAGTCTCCGGCTGGCCGGCAGAAGCCGCCGAATAACTTTCCAGACATCCTAAAAGAGCGGCCGCATCCAACCGATGCGGCCGTTTTTTTTATCCGTATCGACCCAGTGGATTATCCGTTAAGGCAGGTACCCGAACCGCTTCATCACTGGTCCATGATCTCTGGCGAGACGTCCGAGCTGTTGCTCGCTGAGCGAACGCTGCCCCTCGCCGCTGCCGCCGGAGCGGAAAAAGCGCTGCATATGCGGCGGACGTTCGGAGAAACCTTTCTCCTCTTCCTGCCGCCTGAGTTCTTCGAAGGAGGAATGCCGGATTGACCGCGTCAACCGTTCCGGATCAAACGGCAATCCAAGCACTTTGAGAACCTGCCCAAAAGCCTTCTCCGGGTTGGCGTAGAGATCTTCGTATCTCACCACGCAGACCGGGAGGGAATGGCTTCCGTCTATCCAGCTTTCCGCATGGTCTCCCCATCGGCCAATATGGGTCAGGATCTGGACATCGGCCTCTACGGTCGCGTGATCCCGATCTGCCATGATCTCAATGGCCGCATCGGCCTCCACACCCATATGGCTGGCAAATGACGGCACGATGTCGGCCGGATTCCGAATGATATAAACGGCACCAGCAGAAACCGAGCGCTCGATAAGAGGCGTGCCGTTAAGCATGCCGAAACGTGAGTGTGTTTTGACGAAATGATCGTGCTCACGCGCTGCGGCGAGACGTTTCTGTGCCTGCGGGCGTATCGCTACGCTTTCTTCAGCGGTCATATCCTTCACGGACTTGGAAAGGACTTCCGCATAGAAACGCGGGCGAACATCGCTCAGGGAAAACGCGCGCAAGTCCTCGATGGAAACCGGCCCCTCCTGTCCAATGAGATAATTCGCCAAAAACGCACGCATCCACGTATTCCCAGATTTGGGATAGGATGCGAGCCAGACAATCCGGGGCATGTCATATTCCGATAGGGCAAAACTACACCGAGTAGTTTTGCCCTTAATATGTCAATTTCAAGGCCCGTGCGATCACGTATTGTTGAAACCGACCAATTGGACCGCAATTCGTCAATAGCGCTGAATAAAGGAGCGCCCACAGATCATCCGGCGATCATCAAACAGTCAGGTTTAGAGCGCGTCAGAGACACATCCCGGCTGTCTGTCGCCTCTTCTCGCTTTCGACTCTGGAACAACTGATTTGCGACTTTGATGCACTACAACCCACACCAATTAGCGAATAGACAGACGCTCATCGTCACGACTCAGTCCGCGTGCTCAAGCCACTCGCCCAGAAGCCGAACAGTCTCTTCCGGCGCCTCAAGCGGCAACATGTGACCGCACTCCTCGACGATCTCGAGCCTGGCGCCCGGAATGCCGTCCGCAAGCTCCTGCGCCTCGTCCAGACTTCGCAAGACATCCTGCCGGGACCAGACGACCAAAGTCGGGCAGTAAATCCGGGGAAGCAGATCATGACCGTCCCGGCGCACCACACCAATCTGGTTCACGAACCCGTCCTTGCCGATCCGGTCGGCCATTTCCCGGATCTTTCCGACAAGCCCCTCGTCCTCCTGACGTTGCGGGTGGAGGGACGAAAGGATGGAGTGACGCGAAAGCCCCCGAAATCCGCGGCCTTCAGCCGCTTTGGCAAGTCCCGCCTTGCGAGTAGCCTGATCGGGGCTGTCCCCGCGCGCGCTCGTGTTGAGCAATGCCAGACGCTCGACGCGCTCCGGCGCCATCAGCGCGATCTCACGGGCGACAAAGCCCCCCATGGAAAAGCCAACCAGGGAAAACCGCTCCGGCGCTTCGGATAGAACGCGCTCCGCCATCCCTTCGAATGTCCGGTCCCGGGTGAGGTCCCCGAAATGCAAGGTCCCGAGCTGCTCCAGACCGCTTCGGGCATCGTCCCAGAGATGCCGGTCGCACATAAAACCGGGAAGAAACAGAATATCGATCATGGAAAGCCTTGAGGATGAATGGAGAGAACGGGCAGGAGAGATTACCCCGCCACGATGCGAAACATCCAGTCAACTCAAGGCATGGGGACGTCGTTCCGTCGCGCAGCCTCAGCGCGGTGCCGAGAAGAGATCCGTATAAACCAGTGTCTGGTTCGCATGCTCACGCATCATCGATTCGGCACGCTGCGGATCGCGGGTCCGGATCGCATCGAGGATCAGCTTGTGCTGCATATTGCCAAGACGCAGGCGCATCAGATCGGCCTCGGAATTCTCTTCACTGAAGACGACGGTGCCCAGCTTGATCATCGGCAGCGTCTCCATCCGGCTGAAAGTGAATGCGACATAGGGATTGCCGCAATCCTTCATGATGGTTTCGTGAAACGCTACATTGCCGTCCTGGTAGTCGAGCGCCTTACTCGACGGATCCATGTCTGCATCGAGAGCGATGGCCATTGCGTCGACTGCTTCCTGCAACCTGGCATCGGCTGTCTCGGATATACCGATTTTCGCCATCGTCCCCGCAGACAACCCTTCGAGGACACCGCGTACTTCGTAAGCCTTCTTGATATCGCCGAGATTAAACTCCTGGACGGTGAACCCCCGGCCCTCGCGCTTACGGATAAGTCCCTCGACCTCAAGCGCGCGGAGCGCAAGGCGTGCAGGCGTGCGGGAAACGCCGAACATCTCGGCAGCAATCACTTCTGAAATCTTGGTGCCTTCCGGCAGTGTTCCGTCGATGACCATACGGCGCAACGCCGACAGAACGCGCTTGTCCGCTGAGCCTTCATCGACTGAAGGGCGTATCAAATGGTTCACCCGGACCTCCTCCCGCCGCTTCCGGTTACGGCGCGGCAACACTTCATCACATCAACAATGGATACATAATTTTGGATTTTTTTCCAATTCGAACTTGGAATCAGCATTTCCTTGCCTTGAACGCCGCATTATGGATTCATTTTGGAGCAGCCGCGAAAAAGAGCTGCAACCAAGGGAGGACAATCATGAATCGACGCAATTTCGCGATCGCATCGGCTGCGGTCGCGTTGAGTTTCGCGTTTTCTGAGGCCCCGCAGGCCCAGGAACCGATCAAATTCGGAATGGTCGCGCATCTCTCCGGCCCGCTGGCGGGTGGCGAGGCGGTTACCCATCTTCCAAATGTGCAGCTCTGGGTCGAAGAGGTGAACGGACGCGGCGGCTTGATGGTGGATGGCAAGCGCCGTCCGGTCGAGATCGTTCAATATGACGACAAGACCAATCCGGCCGAGCATATCAAGGCAGTCCAGCGCCTCGCCTCCCAGGACGAAGTCGATTTCATGATCGCGCCCTACGGAACCGGCTTCAACATTGCCGCCGCGCCTATCTATGCGCGCTACAAGTATCCACTGGTCGCCGTCACGGCGATCACCGACGAAATCCATGAGCTGACCGATAAATTCCCGAACATGTTCTTCACGCTCGGATCCACGAGCGGGTTTGTCGAAGGGGTCACGAACACACTGAAGACCCTGCAGAGCAAAGGCGTGATCGGTGACAAGGTCGCCATGGTTAACGTGGCCGACGCCTTCGGCATCGAACTCGCGGGCGTGGCCCGGGAGAAGTTCAAGGAAGCGGGCTTCAATATTGTCTATGATAAGTCCTATCCGCTCGGCACACCGGACCTTTCACCGGTGATGAAAGGCGCGAAAGCGGCTGCCCCGGATGCCTTCGTGGCCTGGTCCTATCCGCCTGACAGCTTCGCGCTGACCGAGCAGGCCATCATCGAGGATCTCGACGTGAAGGCCTTCTACACAGCCGTAGCTACGGCCTTCCCGGCGTATGGCGGGAAGTTCGGCAATGCCATTGAAGGCAATCTCGGCGCCGGCGGCGTGAACCCGAATACGGACGCCATGAAGGCCTACCGCAAAAGGCATCAGGACGTGACAGGCAAGGCTCCGGACTACTGGGCGTCCGCCACCTATTACTCCGCCCTGCAAGTGCTGGAGCAGGCTATCGAGGGCGTCGGCAAGGTCGACCGCGAAGCCGTTACCGAGCACATCAAGAACAACGCGTTCGAGACCGTGATCGGCACCATCAGGTTCGACAAGCACAATAATTCCGAACGGTACTGGTCGGTTGGCCAGTGGCGGGGCGGCCAATTTGTCGCCGTCGCCGATACCGGCATGGGCGACAGCGTCGCACCGGTCGCTAAAAAAGGCTGGAAGTAACCTGCCCTGGGCCGGCTTTCGATGCCTCGGGCCGGCCCATTTTTTCCAGGCTCATATCCCGGGAATGAAACCTAGATGGACGTTGTGATCTCCGGCTTGCTGCTCGGCGGAGCCTATGCGCTGGTCGCTATGGGGCTGAACCTGCAATACGGGGTCGCGCGGATCATGAACCTCGCAAATGGCGAGATCCTGATCCTCGGCGGCCTCGCGGCTTTCTGGGCCTTTGTCAGCTTCGGCCTCAGCCCTCTCCTGACACTGGTCATTGTCGCTCCGCTGGCCTTCATCGGCAGCTGGGCAATGTACAAGCTGCTGCTGCGTCCTCTGGTCAGACGGGCAAAAACCCGCGGCCAGCTTGAAGTAGATTCGATCCTCGCGACCTTCGGCATCAGCTTCTTCCTTGTGGGCGTCATGGTGAGCCTGCGTGCCGAGTATTTCACCTATTCCTTCCTTGCCACCCCCGTCCACCTGCTTGGAACGACCGTCGCCGCCAACCGGCTGGTGGCGGCGCTCATTGCCGCTGCCATCGGAGGCGCGCTCTATCTCTGGCTGAACAGATCCCGCCCCGGCATGGCCGTGCGCGCCGTCGCGGTCTCCCCGGAAGCCGCAGGGCTTGTCGGGATCAATGTCGACCGGGTCTCGGCCTTCGCCTTTGCCCTCGGCGGTGCGGTCACTGCGCTCGGCGGCTGCCTGATCTCGACCTTCGTGACCCTCGATGCGTCTTCCGGTGTTCTTTTCACCATGAAAGCGCTGATCATCGTCATCATGGGTGGCGTGGGCGACATCAGGGGCGCGATCATCGCGGCGCTCATCCTCGGGCTCGTCGAAACCGCTGTCGCCTCGATCATCGATCCGGGTCTTACCCTGGTTGCCGCCTATGCGATATTCCTCGCCGTCCTGCTCTTCCGGCCCCAAGGCCTCTTCGGACAGGGGAACGCCTGATGCCAGATATCCTCCGCGGCGGAGCGATCCTGCTCGCTGTCCTCGCAGTAGCCGCCCTGCCCCTTCTGGCCGACGGTTACTGGCTCTCCATCGCCGTCACCATCATGATGTACACGGCACTCTCCACCAGCTGGGCCCTGTTCTCCGGGCCAACCCACTACATCGCCCTGTCGACAGGTGCCTTCTACGGTATAGGCGGATATCTGGTCGCGACGGGGATGAGCGACTTCGGCACCTCTTTCTGGACAATGATGGCGATTGCCCCCTTCGTCGCCGCTCTGCTGGCCGGCGCGATCGGCATCGCCACCCTGCGCCTTTCCGGCGTCTATTTCGTGATCTTCACGCTTGGGCTGGCGGAGATGATCCGCAACCTCGTGAGCTGGGTGCAGAACAATTTCCTCGGCTCAAAGGGGCTCTATGTCCTTACCGAACTGGAGGAACGCCACATCTACTGGATGCTCCTCGCCGTCACGCTTGCGGTCTTCCTGTTCGGCTGGCGTCTCGGCCGCTCGCGCATGGGCTTCGCACTCCGCATTCTCGGCAATGACGAGGAAGTTGCGCGGCATGTCGGGATCGACACGGCGCGCACGAAGGTCCTGCTTTTCATGACGACAGGGTTCTTCGCCGCGCTCGTCGGCGCCATCGTCGCGCCGCGCTATTACTATATCGAGCCGAATGTTGTGTTTTCCCCGGAGCTGAGCTTCCTCGTCGTCATCATGGCTTTGCTGGGCGGCACCCGGCGCCTCTATGGCCCGCTTTTGGGGGTCATCCCCTTCACCCTGCTCTGGGAAGTGGTCTCCGCATCCTTCCCGAGCGCAACGACCATGGTGCTCGGCCTAGCCTTCCTGCTCATCGTCTATCTGATCCCCGACGGTGTCACAGGCCTGATCGGAAAACTCAGAAAGCGGAGCGTACCATGATACCGGGCGAGACTATCCTCGAAGTGCGCGGACTGACGAAACGCTTCGGCGGCCTGATTGCCGTCAACGATCTCTCGTTCGATGTTCGCGAGCATGAGGTCATGGGGGTGATCGGGCCCAACGGCTCAGGCAAGTCCACCACGATCAATCTGATTTCAGGCGCCCTCCGGGCAACCTCCGGATCGGTTTCGCTCGAAGGCCATGATCTGACCGCTGTCCGGCCGCACGAGACAGCGCGTCTCGGGATCTCCCGCACTTTCCAGCTGGTCCGCATCCTGCCGGCGCTCTCTGTCCTTGAGAACGCGGTAGCGGGAGCCGTCTTCGGCCACAAGCGGCGTTGGGGACGTAAGGCGGACGTGTTCGCGACGGATCTGCTCGAACGGGTCGGTCTCGCGGACAAAGTCGCTGTTCCGGTATCCGCCCTCACCTATATCGACCAGAAGCGCCTGGAACTCGCCCGCGCACTTGCAGGGGAACCGGAAGTGCTGCTGCTCGACGAATGGCTGGCAGGGCTCAATCCTTCGGAGCTTCAGGTCGGCATCGACCTGATCTCCTCTCTCCGGGCCGAAGGCCGGACGGTCATCCTCGTTGAACATGTCATGGACGCGATCCGCTCTCTCTGCGACCGTTGCGTCGTAATGAATTCAGGCAAAAAAATCGCCGAAGGAACACCTGCTGAAGTCCTCTCCGATCCGCACGTCATAGAAGCCTATCTGGGAGACGCCTGATGCTGGAAGTCCAGGATATCAGCGTTTCCTATGGCTTGCATGAGGCCCTTCACGGCGTATCAATCACTGTCGATCGGGGCGAGATCGTCGTCATCCTCGGCGCGAACGGTGCCGGTAAATCCTCTCTGCTGCGCGCTATCGCCGGGATGTCGGACGGCAAGGTCCGTGGTGCCGCCTCTCTCAATGCGCAGGCCCTCATCGGTCAAAAACCGGACAAGGTCGTCGAGACGGGCCTGGCACTGGTGCCCGAAGGGCGCGGTATATTCGGCACCCTCAGTGTTGGAGAAAACCTCACGCTCGGGGCCTATCCGGCACGCGCGCGTGCCGCGGAGAAAGACAATCTGGCGAAAGTCCTGGAACTGTTCCCGAAGCTCAAGGACCGCAGGGCTCAGATTGTCCGCACCATGTCCGGAGGCGAGCAGCAGATGGTCGCCATCGGACGGGCCATTATGTCCAGCCCAGATATCCTGCTGCTGGACGAACCCTCGCTCGGCCTGTCGCCGATCCTCTGTCAGGAGCTGTTTCGCAATCTCGCGAAGATCCGCGATACCGGCATGGGCGTTTTATTGGTCGAACAGAACGCCCGTCAAAGCCTGGCAATCGCCGACCGCGGTTATCTGATCGAGAACGGCCACATCACCGGAGCCGGAAGTGCACGCGACCTGGCAAACGACCCGGCGGTCCAGAAAGCCTATCTTGGGGCCACCAGCTATTAAACGCATGAAAAAGGCGGCCCTGAAGCCGCCTTTTCCTGATCGGTTTTAAAGCGCAGCTTACTTCAGCGCCTTGTTCGTGATCATGTGGGTCCAGGCGTCTTCCGGCCGCTTGGTGATGACCGGGCTGGAGCCGCCTTTCAGCAGGGTATTCACGGTCCGCTCGTAATCGGCCGGGTCGAGCGTGCCGTTGGAGCCCGCCGTCAGCTTGGAGATTTCCCGCATCATGCGACGCTGGTGCTTTTCGGTCTGAGCACCGGAAGCATCGTTCTCAAGCACGATGTCAGCGGCTTCGTCCGGATTCTCAGCCGCATATTTCCAACCCTTCATCGAGGCTTTCACGAAGCGCGCCATTTTGGAGACGAATGCCGGATCCTTGAGGTTCTTCTCAAGCACGTAAAGGCCGTCTTCAAGCGTCGCAACACCCTGGTCCTGATACTTGAACACCACCAGTTCGTCCGCCGGAATGCCGGCGTCGATAACCTGCCAATACTCGTTGTAGGTCATGGTGGAAACGCAGTCGGCCTGCTTCTGCAGCAGCGGGTCTACGTTGAAGCCCTGCTTCAGCACCGTAACGCCGCCAGCACTGCCGTCGGTCTTGATGCCGAGCTGAGCCATCCACGACAGGAACGGATACTCGTTGCCGAAGAACCAGACACCGAGCGTCTTGTCCTTGAAGTCCGCCGGGGACTTGATGCCGGTTTCCTTGCGGCAAGTCAGCATCATGCCTGAGGTCTTGAACGGCTGGGCGATATTGACCAACGGCACACCCTTCTCGCGGGAAGCGAGAGCGGAAGGCATCCAGTCGATGATCACATCGGCTCCGCCTCCGGCGATCACCTGCGGCGGCGCGATGTCCGGGCCGCCCGGTTTGATATCGACGGTGAGTTCTTCCGCTTCGTAGAAGCCTTTGTCCGCAGCAACGTAATACCCGGCGAACTGTGCCTGGGTCACCCATTTGAGCTGAAGCGTGACATGGTCATCGCCTTCGGCCATCGCCGTCACGGCGGCCAGACTGAATGCCCCCGCGAGCAATCCTGTCAGCATCTTTTGCATGGTTACTCTCCTCATTCGATGAAGCCTGCCTGACCCCGGACTTATCTGTTTGACGGGTGCCAGAATGTAAGGGTGCGCTCGATTAGAACGAGCGACCCGTAGAAAGCGGAACCGGCAAGCGCCGCGACCGCAATTTCCGCCCAGACCATGTCGACATTCATACGGCCGACCTCGGTTGATATGCGGAATCCCATACCCACGATTGGCGTTCCGAAGAACTCCGACACGATGGCGCCGATCAGCGCCAGAGTCGAATTGATCTTGAGGGCGTTGAAGATGAAAGGCAGAGCCTCGACGAGACGCAGTTTAAGCAGTGTCTGGCTGTAACTGGCGGCATAGGTCCGCATCAGGTCCCGTTGCATCGCGCTTGAGGCAGAGAGGCCTTCCAGCGTGTTCACCAGCATCGGGAAAAAAGTCATAATGACGACGACCGCTGCTTTCGACTGCCAGTCGAAGCCGAACCACATCACCATGATCGGCGCCACGCCGATGATCGGCAGCGCACTCACCATATTGCCGACCGGCATCAGCCCGCGCTTCAGGAAAGGCGAACGGTCGACCAGGATAGCGGTGCCGAAACCGATGCCGCATCCAAGGACGTAGCCCGCGATCACGGCCTTCATGAAGGTTTGGACGAAATCCGCCCAGAGTATCGGCAAGGACGCAATGAGCTTAGCCCAGACCGCGCTCGGTGCCGGCAAGAGGACCTGCGGCACGCCGGCGCCTCGTGTAACGGCCTCCCAGATCAGGATCAGCCAAACCCCGAAAACAAACGGGATCAGCAGGTTAATCGCCTGCTTGGCCGATGGCGGCACGGCCCTGGCAGCAGCCGTCAGCCGCGTGACGCTGGTCCAGGCGGCCAGCCAGCCGGAAATCAGCAAGGCCCAGTAGGCCGGACCCATTTCTCCTTCGCCGTGACCGATATGTCCGATCAGCGGAATCGCCGCGAGATGCACAGTCGCGAGCAAAAGAAATGCCGCTGCCGCGCCATGCCGCCAAACTATCGCCAGGAGGTAGGAGCCAGCCAGCAACGCCGCGGCGAGGCCGTAGGACGGCGACCACACCGCATCGGCGGAGATGATCTGGATCGCAAGCCCGGCCAGAAGGGCGATACCGCCCGCCAGCACGGTCAATGGCACGGAGCGGCTCATTGCATGATCCCCATCCGGCGCCGCACAGCCTTATCGGCAAAACCGACGATGGTGACCAGCATGGCAGCAAGGAAAGCCGCACTCAGCAGGGCGGACCAGATCTGCACCGTCTGCCCGTAATAGGAGCCAGCCAGCAGCCGCGCGCCCAGTCCGGCAACTGCTCCGGTCGGCAACTCACCGACAATGGCGCCAACAAGACTGGCGGCAATCGCGATTTTCATCGAGGTGAAGAGGAACGGGATCGAGGACGGCCAGCGCAGTTTCCAGAAGGTCTGGAAGGAGGACGCGCTATAGGTCCGCATCAGGTCGAGCTGCATCGGGTCGGGAGAGCGCAGGCCCTTCACCACACCAACCGTGACCGGGAAAAAGGACAGATAAGTCGAGATCAATGCCTTCGGGATCAACCCGGAAATCCCGACCGCGTTCAGCACCACGATGACCATCGGCGCAATCGCCAGGATCGGGATGGTCTGGGAGGTGATGATCCAGGGCATCAGGCTGCGCTCAAGGCTCTCCACATGGATGATTGCCGCTGCCAAAGTCACGCCGAGAACGGTGCCCATGACAAAGCCGAGCATGGTCGAGGAAAGCGTTATACCGCCGTGATAAACAAGGCTTCTTTTGGACGTAATGCGTTTCTCGACAGTGGTGTTCCAGATCTCAACAGCGACCTGATGCGGCGCCGGCAGGACCGGCCGTTTCTGGTTCAGTGTCGCTTCGATGAATTGTCCTGTCGTCGGGCTCAGCTTTGCCCGCTCGTCCAGCTCGCGCTGGAACGGTGCATTCAGCATGACCGCGCTGAAATACCAGATCGCGATCAGCACCAGCACGACCGTTCCGACCGCAAAGGTCTTTGATTTCAGCACATCATTCATCGTCATAAGCGTGCCCTGCCCTGAGCCCGTCCCGGACCCTGTGGGCGATTTCCAGAAACTCCGGCGTCTCCCGGATGTCCAGAGTGCGCTCGCGCGGCAGATTACAGTCGATCACGTCATGCACCCGTCCGGGACGCGGCGACATGACGACGATCTTGGTCGACAGGAACACCGCCTCGGGGATCGAGTGCGTCACGAAAATGACTGTCTTGTTGGTCCGGTCCCAAAGCTGGTTGAGCTGCTCGTTCAGATGATCGCGGACAATCTCGTCCAGCGCCCCGAACGGCTCATCCATCAAGAGCAGATCCGGCTCAACGGCGAGCGCCCGGGCGATGGAGGCCCGCTGCTGCATGCCGCCAGAGAGTTGCCAGGGGAATTTCCGCTCGAAGCCCGAAAGATTCACGAGCTCCAGATTCCGGGCGATCCGCTCTGCCCGCTCCGCCTTGTCCAGCCCCATGATCTCCAGCGGCAACGCGACATTGCCGGCAATCGTCCGCCAAGGATAAAGCGCGGCTGCCTGAAAGACGTAGCCATAGGCACGCTTCCGCCGCGCCTCTTCCGGTGACATTCCGTTGACGGAGATCGTGCCGGCGGTCGCCTTCTCAAGGTCGGCAATGACCCGAAGCAAAGTCGTCTTGCCGCAGCCGGACGGGCCGATGAAGGAGACGAACTCCCCCCGGTCGACCGTCAGGTCCACATTCGACAGCGCGTGAACCGGGCCATCATTGGTCTCGAATGTCAGGCAGAGCTCCCGCGCTTCGATAACCCGGAAAGCATCGTCTTCAGCCGTGCCGCCCGCCCCTGAAGCGGCATCGGTTGCCTGGATGTCTGTCACCATATTCTCCAAATCGGCGGACCGTCCGATCCCAGTCGGCGGTCCGCTTCTGCTTTATCCGGTATCTTCTGGTCCGGTCTAGACGCCGGCCGGCATGTTTGCCGCGGACCGCACCACCTTGCGCGGCGCCGTCAGTTCCTTCCACTTGGAAAGTGCCTTGTTGGTCGCCGGATACGGATCGCGGCCGACGAACTTGCCGCGCCCTTCGGCGGCATCGACCTTACCCTCGGTAGCCACCACATCGCCGCGGCTCAGGGTGAAGCGCGGCAACCCCATGACATCAATACCCTCGAACACATTATAGTCGATGGCTGAGGTCTGCTTCGCCGCGGAAATGGTCTTCGTCGCCTTCGGGTCCCAGACCACAAGATCAGCGTCCGCGCCAACCATCACCGCACCCTTTTTCGGGAATAAATTCAGAATCTTGGCTATGTTTGTTGATGTTACCGCGACGAACTCGTTCGGGGTCAGGCGACCGGTATTCACCCCCCGCGTCCAGAGCACGGGCAGCCGGTCCTCAAGCCCGCCGGTACCGTTCGGGATCTTGGTGAAATCGCCCAGCCCCATGCGCTTCTGGTCCGTGGTGAACGCACAATGGTCGGTCGCCACACACTGCAGCGAGCCAGCAGCCAGACCGGCCCAGAGGCCGTCCTGGTGCATCTTGTCGCGGAACGGCGGGGACATGACACGGCGGGCGGCATGGTCCCAGTCGGCATTGGCATATTCGCTCTCGTCCAGCACCAGATGCTGGATCAGCGGCTCGCCGAACACGCGCTTGCCATTCTGCCGGGCCCGGCGGATTGCCTCATGCGCCTGCTCGCAGGAAACATGCACGATGTAGAGCGGCACGTTCGCCATGTCGGCGATCATGATGGCCCGGTTGGCGGCCTCGCCCTCGACTTCCGGCGGACGGGAATAGGCATGCGCCTCCGGCCCGTTATTGCCTTCGGCCAGCAACTTCTCCTGTAGGTGAGCAACCACGTCGCCGTTCTCGGCATGGACCAGCGGCATGCCGCCGATATCCGCGCAGCGCCGGAAGGAGGCGAACATCTCGTCGTCCTCGATCATCAGGGCGCCCTTGTAGGCCATGAAATGCTTGAAGGTGTTGATACCGCGGTTCACCACCTGCTGCATCTCGTCGAAGACCTGCTCCGACCACCAGGTGATGGCCATGTGGAAGGAATAGTCGGTCACCGCCTTGGAGCTTTTCTGATCCCAGCTCTGCAATGCCTGCATCAGGGACTGATCCGGCACCGGCAGGCAGAAATCCACCACCATGGTGGTGCCGCCGGCGACGGCCGCCGAGGTCCCGCTGTGGAAATCATCCGCCGAATAGGTCCCCATGAAGGGCATTTCCATATGCGTGTGCGGATCGATTCCGCCCGGCATGATGTAGCAGCCGGTCGCATCGATGGTCTCGTCGGCCTTCAGGTTCTTGCCAATGGCAGCGATCACGCCGCCTTCGATCAGAACGTCCGCTTCAAAACTGTGATCGGCGGTGACGACTGTCCCGCCTTTGATGACTTTGGACATGAATTCGCTCCTCTCCGGTTTTATTCGACGATCTGCGCGGTCTCGACCACGGCATGGAACAGCACATCCGCGCCAGCGGTCGCCCATTCCTTGCTGATCTCTTCATCCTCGTTATGGCTGAGGCCGTCGACACAGGGGCACATGATCATGGATGTCGGTGCGACCCGGTTGATCCAGCAGGCATCGTGCCCGGCGCCGGAAACGATGTTCCGGTGCGTGTAGCCGAGGCTCTCCGCCGCGTTGCGCACGGCAGTGACGCAGCCCTCGTCGAAGGTGACCGGGTCGAATCCGCCGGTCTGCTCGATCTCGATGCCGAGGCCGATTTCCGCCGCGATCTTCTCCGCGCCAGCCCGCAGCTTGGCGTCCATCTGTTCGAGAGACGCCTTGTCCGGGTGCCGGAAATCGACAGTGAAGACGGTGCGGCCCGGGATGATATTCCGGGAATTCGGGTAAAGCTCGAGATGGCCGATGGCGCCAACACCGTTCGGGCCATGCTCAAGGGCGATCTCGTTCACAAGTTCGGTGACGCGCGCCATGCCAAGCCCGGCATTGATGCGCTTCGGCATCGGAGTGGAGCCGGTGTGGCTTTCCTTGCCGGTCAGGGTGATCTGGATCCATTTCAGACCCTGGCCGTGAGTCACCACGCCGATATCGATGTTCTCGTCCTCAAGGATCGGGCCCTGCTCGATATGCAGCTCGAAGAAGGCATGCATCTTCCGCTGGCCGACCGGCTCTTCGCCCTTGTAGCCGATGCGCTCCAGCTCGTCGCCGAGCCGCAGCCCGTCCGCGTCCGTCCGGTCGTAAGCCCAGTCCTGGGTGTGAATGCCGGCGAAAACACCGGAGGCGACCATCGCGGGCGCGAAACGCGTGCCCTCCTCGTTGGTCCAGTTCACGATCTCGATCGGATGCTTGGTCTTGATGCCGAGATCGTTCAGCGTGCGGATCACCTCCAGCGCACCAAGAACGCCGAGAACACCGTCATACTTGCCGCCGGTCGGCTGGGTATCCAGATGGCTGCCGAGCATCACCGGAAGCGCGTCCGGGTCCGTGCCATCGCGCCGGGCGAACATGTTGCCCATGCTGTCGACGCCCATGGTCAGTCCCTGATGTTCACACCACTTGGTGAACAGGTCACGGCCCTGCTTGTCGGAATCGGTCAGCGTCTGGCGGTTATTGCCGCCGCGCAGGCCGGGGCCGATCTTCGCCATCTCCATAAGGCTGTCCCACAGCCGCTGCCCGTTGATCCGGATATTGCTGGCCGGTTCAGTCATCCCAAACTCTCCTGTTCGCTCCGTCCCTCGGCGGGGACGATTTGATCGGCATCGGCAAGTTCACATGTGAAGGACAAGAACTTGGCGATTGCCGACTTTTGAGGGCATTTGTGCTCACGCCCTTCTGGGGTATAAGCAAAGACAAAGTTGACCATTTGATCAAGATTAAAGTGTAGGCAATCAGGTGAGCCGCTTGCCCAGCAAACACGCAGACATTCCAGTGCCGCTCCCCTTGCCCGCAGCTTTGATGTTTCCTTTCGACCGTCCCTGAGAATCACACATAACATGCCGGATTGAACCAATGGCTGTGACATCGGAAAATGGCCGCCGCACAAGAATTCAGCAGGAAAACCGCGAGCGCATCCTGAAGGCCGCGCTCGATATGTTCTCCCGCTCAGGCTATCGCGGCACCACACTGGACCAGATCGCCGCAGCAGCGGGCATGTCCAAACCCAACATGCTCTACTATTTCCGCACCAAGCAGGAACTGTATCAGACAGTCCTGCAGGAAACCCTGGACGACTGGCTGACCCCTTTCGCCAAACTCGATCCGCAAGGCGACCCGGCCTCCGAACTCGGCGCCTATATCTCCGCCAAACTGGCCCATGCCCGGATCAACCCGAAAGCATCCCGCCTGTTCGCCAACGAGATCCTGCAGGGCGCTCCCCTGCTAGAGGACACCCTGAAAGGCCCCCTCAAGGATCTGGTCGAAACCAAGTCGAAGGCCATCCGGACTTGGATCGCCGACGGGAAGATGGCACCGGTCGACCCGCTGCACCTGATCTACATGATCTGGGCCTCGACCCAGCATTACGCCGATTTCGAAACCCAGATGGACGCCCTCGAAGGCACCGAGCCGGGCACCCGCGACAAGCGGTTCGAAGGCGCCGAGAGAACACTGTTCACGGTACTCTTCAATGGGCTCAAACCGCGCTAACTCTCCCTATCATCATGTTAATTTTAATAATAACCGTCATCCCTGCGCACGCGGGGACCCAGAGATCGTAGAGTTTCGCCTGTCTTCCCTAGGTCCCCACTTTCGTGGGGATGACGGCAAGAAATAACGTGCGATCACTCCCTATTCCGCCGCAACTCGCATCGGGTTGTTCGGGTGGGTCGTCCAGTTGCTGTATTCAGGATTGATCGGTGTTCCGGTGCGCGCATCCACGCCATCGGTCTGCTGCTCCATGGTGATGCAGTTCTCGACCGGACAGACACTGACGCAGAGATTGCAGCCAACGCATTCCGCGTCGTTCACTTCGAAATGCCGCTGTCCGTCCTTTTCCGCCCAGATCGCCTGGTGAGAGGTGTCCTCGCAGACGATGTGACAGCGCCCGCACTTGATGCAGGACTCCTGATCGATCTTCGCCTTCACCACGTAATTGAGGTTCAGATACTGCCAGTCGGTGACGTTCGGAACAGCCATGCCGACGAACTGATCGACGGACGTGTACCCCTTCTCGTCCATCCAGTCCGACAGCCCAAGTTTCATTTCCTCGACGATCTTGAAGCCGTAGGTCATGGCCGCCGTGCAGACCTGCACCGTACCGGCGCCAAGGGCCATGAATTCCGCCGCGTCCCGCCAGGTGGTGATGCCGCCGATAGCAGAGATCGGCAGGCCCTGTGTATCCGGATCGCGAGCGATCTCGGAGACCATGCTCATGGCAATCGGCTTTACGGCTGGGCCGCAATAGCCGCCATGTGTGCCCTTGCCGTCGATATGCGGGCTCGGTGCCATGATATCGAGATCGACGCCCATGACCGAATTGATCGTATTGATCAGCGACACAGCATCCGCTCCACCGTTTTTCGCAGCGCGGGCAGGCTGACGTACATCGGTGATGTTCGGCGTCAGCTTGACGATTACCGGCATGCGCGTGTTCTGCTTGCACCAGCGGGCGACCATCTCGACATATTCCGGCACCTGGCCAACAGCCGCGCCCATGCCTCGCTCCGACATGCCGTGCGGACAGCCGAAATTGAGCTCTATCCCGTCCGCGCCGGTATCTTCCACCAGCGGCAGGATCTTCTTCCAGGCCTCCTCCTCGCACGGGACCATCAGCGAGACGATGATGGCCCGGTCCGGCCACGCCTTCTTCACCGCCTTGATTTCGCGAAGATTGACCTCCAGCGGACGGTCGGTAATCAGCTCGATATTGTTGAGGCCGATCAGACGGCGGTCGTTGGAATGGATCGCGCCGTAACGCGGCCCGTTCACATTGACGACATGCGGGTCCTCCCCGAGCGTCTTCCAGACCACACCGCCCCAGCCCGCCTTGAAAGCGCGGGTGACGTTTACCTCCCGGTCGGTCGGCGGTGCCGAGGCCAGCCAGAAGGGGTTGGGGGATTTGATACCGAGGAAATTCGTCTGCAGATTTGCCATGATCTCTCTCCCGATCCGGCCTACGCGCCCGTCAGCGCGTTATGAATGGAAAGCGCGGCTTGCTTGCCGTCTTCAACGGCCGCGACGGTGAGATCCTCACCGCCGGCAACCGCATCGCCCCCCGCCCAGATTTTCGGATGACTGCTGCGCCGGTCTGCCCCGGCCTTGATCCGACCGGACTCCAGCGCAATCTCGGCTGCGTTGCCCTGAAGCGGCACCGGTACAAAGGTCTGGCCGATGGCTTTCAGCACCATGTCCGCCTCGAGCGTGAACTGCGCGCCGGTATCGACGAGCTTCCCGCCCTCGTCTTTCGTCCGGGCAAAACTGATCGAGCCAACCTTGCCATCCGGCCCCGCATCGATCTTCTCTGGCCGCGCCCAGTGTCGCAGCACAACGCCTTTTTCCTTGGCCAGAGATTGCTCGTAAGGGCTGGCATTCATCCGGTCCGCACCGCGGCGATAGACCAGCGTCACCTCGTCCGCGCCCAGCAGCTTGGACTGGACGGCCGCATCAATCGCCGTCATGCCGCCGCCGATTACGACAACATTGCTGCCGACCGCGACCTTCTCCATCGCAGGCGCCTGCCGCAGGTCCTCAATGAAATCGACTGCATCGGCCACGCCGTCGAGCGCCTCGCCGTCAACGCCAAGGCCATTGGTCGCCCCAAGGCCAAGGCCCAGGAAGACAGCATCGAAATCAGAGACCAGGCTATCGAGCGTCACGTCCCGCCCAAGCGCCACACCGTTTTTTAATTCAATGCCGCCGATGGAGAGCACAAAGTCGAGCTCTTTCTGGGCGAACTCATCAACCGCCTTGTAGGCCGCGATGCCGTATTCGTTAAGCCCGCCACCCTTTTCCTTCGCCTCGAAGATCGTGACCTCATGCCCCAGCATGGCAAGCCGGTGAGCACAGGAAAGCCCAGCAGGACCAGCGCCCACGACGGCAGCTTTCTTGCCGGTCAGGGGCGCCCGCTCGAATGGCTGCGTACCCGTTTCCATCAGATGATCGGTGGCATAACGCTGCAGCTCACCAATCCGCACCGGTTTGTGTTCTATTTCCCGGACGCAGGCCTGCTCGCACAGGGTTTCTGTCGGGCAGACACGAGCGCACATACCGCCAAGAATATTCTCGCTCAGGATCGTCTTGGCCGAGCCTGACGGATTGTCGGTCAGGATCTGGCGGATAAAGAGCGGGATATCGATGCCTGTCGGGCATGCCGTGACACAGGGCGCGTCATGGCAGAAATAACAGCGGTCAGCCTCGACAACAGCTTCGTGTTTGCTGAGCAACGGATGGAGATCGGCGAAATTCGACTCGACCTCCGCCGGGGACAATCTGTCCCCACGGATATCAGACGGCATAGTCTCTCCAGTTCAGAAGCCACGGTGCATTTGCACTCGTTTTTTACTATCTGATCAAAAATTTGAGACGCCGTCAAACTGAAGACGCGGTTGCCGGGCATAAAAAATCGCCGGGAAGGCTACCCTCCCCGGCGATTTATTGACTTGTTCATTAAAACGGACAATCAGACGGTCAGTAAGCCCAGCTTGCCAGCACGGCGGGCTCTACCCTGCCGTAAGTGCCGCCGTGACCGGACGGGGCGGTCTCCGCCTTGTCCTGGCAGGTGCCTTCGACGACATCGAGCGCCGGCTGATAGTAGCCTTTGAAACGGCGGTTCGCCCGCATCCAGGCATCCAGCAGTTTCTCATCAGCGACCTCGACCGCATCGACGCCGCAGCGCTGCAGGAACAGGAACTGGTCCTGAATGACATGCCCGGTCGCCCGGATCTCGCCCTTGAAGCCAAAACGGTCCCGCAGCAGGCGAGCCTGGGAGAAGGCCCGGCCATCATTGAATTTCGGGAAGAACAGGATCACCGTGTCGATATCTGCCAGATCCTCGCGGATATCCTCGACGTCATCGGCGTTTTCCAGCCGGACGGCGCGCCGGTCGAAATTGGCGACCATAGTTTCGCGCCCCGCCTTCCATTCCTCGAGACTGACCAGCACCGGCGTGTCCCGGCCAAGCGTTTCAGCGTCCCGATCCGTAAGCGAAACCCAGATATCTTCCTGGATACGGCCACTCTTAATGATTGGCATAGAGAGTCTCCTTGAAGGGGTTAATGCCGACACGGGACACCGTGTCGATGAAGGTCTCGCCTTCGGTGCGGATATTGCGGAACGTCCCGATCAGGGTGTCGATGGCATCCACCACCCCTTCAGCCGGGAAGGACGGGCCGAGAATCTTGCCCACAGCGGCATTTTCGTCAGCGATCCCGCCGATGGTGATCTGGTAATGCTCGACGCCTTTTTTATCGACGCCGAGGATGCCGATATTGCCGACATGGTGATGCCCGCAGGCATTGATGCAGCCGGAGATGTTCAACGTGATCGGGCCGATCTCGGATTGCAGGGCCGGATCGGAGAAGTGCCGGCTCAGACGCTGCGCGATCGGAATCGCCCGGGCGTTCGCAAGGTTGCAGTAATCCAGCCCGGGGCAGGAGATGATGTCCGTGATCAGGCCTATATTGGCATCCGCCAGACCATGCTCGCCAAGGGCCTGCCAGAGCGTGTGCAGATCCTGCTTGCGGACATAGGGCAGCACCACGTTCTGCTCGTGCGCGATGCGCAGCTCGCCGAGCGAGTATTTCTCAGCCAGATCGGCCAGCACTTCCATCTGCTCCGCCGTGGCATCGCCCGGCACCCCGCCAGCAGGCTTCAGGGACACCGTGACGATGGTGTAGCCCGGCTGCTTGTGCGGGAAGAGATTGGTCCGAGTCCAGGCGGCAAAGGCCGGATCGGTGAAGCGCGCGGCATCGTATGGCGCGACCGGCTCCGCGATGGTCTCATAGGTCGGCGGCGCGAAATGCCGCTCGATCTCCGCGATCTTCCCGGCGTCCAGCGTCAGCGCGCTGTCCTTGATCTCCGTCCACTCCTCCTCGACCATCTCGGCGAATTTCTCGATGCCGACGGCGGCGACCAGGATCTTGATCCGGGCCTTGTAAAGATTGTCCCGGCGGCCGAGCAGGTTATAGGTCCGCAGGATCGCTTCCAGATAAGACAGTAGATGCTGCTTCGGCAGGAACTCGCGGATCGTCTCGCCGACGATGGGCGTGCGGCCCTGCCCACCCCCGACGATCACCTCGAAGCCGACTTCACCGGCATCGTTTCGGCGCATGCGCAGGCCGATATCGTGCAGCTTCACAGCCGCCCGGTCATGCTCGGAGCCGGTGATGGCGATCTTGAACTTGCGCGGCAGGAAGGTGAATTCCGGATGCAGCGTGGACCATTGCCGCATGATCTCGGCCCAGACACGGGAATCCTCGATCTCGTCGGCGGCAACGCCAGCGAACTGGTCGGCCGTGACGTTACGGATGCAGTTGCCGCTGGTCTGGATCGCATGCATCTCGACATCGGCGAGTGCGTCCAGAATATCCGGCACATCGTCCAGCTTGGTCCAGTTGTACTGGATGTTCTGCCGGGTGGTGAAATGCCCCCAGTTGCGGTCCCAGCGCCGGGCGATATAGCCGAGCTGGCGCATCTGCCCGGCGGAAAGCGTGCCATAGGGGATCGCGACACGCAGCATATAGGCATGAAGCTGCAGATAGAGGCCGTTCATCAGGCGCAGCGGCTTGAACTCGTCCTCGGTCAGCTCACCGGCGATCCGGCGCGCAACCTGATCCCGGAATTCCGCGGTGCGGTCCCGGACGAAGGCGTGATCGAATTCGTTATAGGTATACATCGCGTCAAACCAATGGAGTGGTTGCGGGAAGGTCGGTGCCGACGGTCGGCCCGGCCGCGCGGATGATTTCGCGCTGGCTGACCGGTGCAATGCCGGTTTCGGAAACGGATACGGCGAACAGATAGGTGCTCACGACCTCCTGCCGGGCGGCTGACGCAGCGGCACGCGCCTCAAGGACGGCTGCTGCCTCGTCACCGTCGGCAACCTCCGCATCGTGGAGGGCCAGAACCCAATCATTGTCTTCGGCGAGATAAACAACGGCACCGTCGCCCAGACGGTTGGCGGTCATGACCTTGGTCGTCACTTTCATTCTCTTCTGTTCCTATACGGCGAGGCGCCGGCCCTCGGGGGCCACGGCCTCAAAAATTTCACCTTCGGCAAGCGCGGCCACATCACCGAGAACGATCAGCGCAGGAGCAGATACGTGCCGCGCGTCGACCATCCCGGCGAGATCAGCCAGGGTCGTTTTCAGAATGCGTTGGTCCGGCAGGGTCGCCTTTTCGATTACCGCGACCGGCGTATCCGGCTTACGGCCGACAGCAAGCGCCGCCTCCATGATGCGTGGTGCGGCGCCGAGGCCCATATAGATGACGACGGTGCCCTTGGTATCGGCCAGCACATGGCTGTCGAACTCGGTCACACCGTTCCGGTCATGCCCGGTCAGAATGGTCAGGCGATTGGCATGATCGCGATGGGTCAGCGGCAGTCCTGCAGCGGATGCCGCGCCAAGAGCCGCAGTCACACCTGGCACGATCTCGACGGAAAGGCCGCGCTCCTTCAGATATGCCAGCTCCTCGCCGCCCCGGCCGAAGATGAACGGATCCCCGCCCTTCAGCCGCACAACGCGACTGCCGGCTTCGGCATGCTCGGCCAGCAGAGCGTTGATATCGTCCTGACTATAGGAATGCTGCCCTGCCCGCTTGCCAACATCGATCCGGATAGAATCCCGCCGGACATAATCCAGCATGGTCGGGCCGATCAGCGCGTCATGCACGATCACATCCGCATCCTGCATCAGGCGCAGCGCCTTCAGGGTCAGCAGGTCCGGATCGCCGGGACCAGCGCCGACCAGGGCAACGCTGCCCGAGGAATGGCGGCGCTGACTCCGAGAACCATTGACCAGTCGCAACATGGCTTCCCGCCCGGCAGCGTCACGCCCGGCGAGCACGTCCTTGGCGACAGCCCCATCGAAAACCGTCTCCCAGAATTGGCGGCGCTCACCGCCATCCGAGATGGCGGACATCACAGCACTGCGAAATCTCTGGGCAAAACGGGCCAAAGCGCCGAGCCGAACCGGCAAGGAGCGCTCGATCTGCTCGCGGATGCGACGAACCATGACCGGCGCCGTGCCTTCGCTGCCGATGGCAACCACGATCGGATCACGGTCCACAATGCCGGGAATAATGAATGTCGAGAGATCCGGACGGTCGACAACATTGGTCGGAATACCGGTGTCACGGATCTGACGCGCCAGCGCGTCGACATCGAGGGCCTCCGCATCGCCGACAATAGCCAGCCGGACATTATTCAGGTCGCGCGTCACGAACCCGCGCCGGTGCAGTTCAATACGTCCGGCGGCGGCTTCCGCCGCGATCTCTGGATTGGGGTCCGCCGACACGACGCGAATCATCGCTTCGGTCTTCAGCAACAGGCGCAGCTTGCGAGCCGTGTCTTCATTGCCGCCAACCAGAAGCACATGCTGATCGGCAAGATCGGCGAATATCGGAAAATACTTCATCTGTGGCTGTCCGCCTGGTGAAACCTGATCTGAAAATCGACCGCGTCCCCGTTGCCGGGATCGGAGAACTATTGAACTCTCAACGCTCCTGAAATATCATTATTTTTCTCAAATCGACAATATGGCCCCACCAAAAAGAAAACATTGTTCCCATGACTGACGCAGCGAGAACGCAACGGTCACAAAACAGGAAGTTCGAGAATGGATGACATGGACCGGAAGATCCTGCGGCTCCTGCAGGAAGACAGCAGCATCTCCGTCTCGGATATCGCTCGTCATGTCGGGCTTTCCGCATCACCGTGCTGGAAGCGCATCAACCGCATGCAGGCAGAGGGATTGATCAAGCGTCAGGTTGCCGTTCTGGACGCGGACAAGCTCGGATACGGCCTTACCGTATTTGTCAGCATCAAGACGGGGGAACATTCAGGCGACTGGCTGAAATCCTTCGCCGAAACCGTTCAGGGCATGCCCGAAGTGCTCGAGTTTCACCGTATGGCCGGTGAAGTGGACTACATGCTGAAAGTTGTCGTCCCAGACATGAAGAGTTTCGACTTATTCTACAAAAATCTCGTGGAACTCACGGCGCTTAGTGAGGTCACGTCGCGCTTCTCCATGGAGACCATCAAGGAAACAACCGCATTGCCCGTGTAAGGCCCGCCCTGATTCGACCATATTTCGGGTTTTAGAATCTCGAAATTGATATTTTCTAACTCTAGGGAGGGGCAGTTGAGTAAATTTATACCGCATTGCGGCAATTACGGTGAAGAATGGTTGCCAAATTAGAATTTCGAACGCACTAATTTCGGCGAGCTGCGAATAGGCACTTGTGTTGTGTGCGGTCAGTGGCTTCACTCTGCGATCCAATTCGCACCGATGAATGAAACAAAACATCTAGGGAGCTTCAACAATGAAACGTCGCGATTTTATTACCAAGGCTGGGCTTGCTAGCGTTGGCGGCGCTACAGCCGTTGCCGCTGCGTCCTCCTTCCCGAAACCGGCCCTCGCCCAAGAGCGCATCGAAATGGTGATGGTATCGAGCTGGGGTCGTGATTTCCCGGGTCTCGGCACCAATGCCCAGCTGTTGGCAAAGCGCCTCGGAGACGTTTCCGACGGTCGGATTCAGGTTCAGTATTTTGCCGCCGGCGAGCGCGTCGGCGCATTCGATGCTTTTGACGAAGTCGCATCCGGTAACGCTCAGGCCTATCATTCGGCCGACTACTACTGGAAAGGCAAGCATCCGGCCTGGGCCTATTTCACATCCGTTCCGTTCGGCCTTACCGCCAGCGAAATGGGCGCTTGGGTCCATCACATGGGCGGTCAGGAACTGTGGGACGAACTGGCCGGCGGATTTGGCCTGAAGTGCCTCCCGGCTGGTAACACCGGCGTGCAGATGGGTGGCTGGTTCAACAAGGAAATCAACAGCGCCGACGACCTCAAGGGCCTGAAGATGCGTATCCCGGGCCTCGGCGGCGACGTCATGGCCAAGCTGGGCGCCTCACCGGTTTCCCTGCCGGGCGGCCAGATCTATGAAAATCTGGTTTCGGGTGCCATCGAGGCGACGGAATGGGTTGGCCCGTGGAACGATTATGCGATGAAGTTCTACGAAGCCACCAAGTACTATTACTTCCCGGGCATGCATGAGCCGGGTGGGTATGATTCCCTCGGCATGAATGCATCCTGGTGGGGCGGCCTGAGCAAGGCTGACCAGGCCCTCATCACCGCCGTTGCACACCAGACCAACGACTGGATGATGGCTGAATACAACGCCAAGAACGGTGAATATCTGCGCAAGCTGATCGACGAGCAGGGCGTTGTGGTCAAGGAATTCAACGATGACGTTTATGACGCGTTCGGTGGCGCGGCCCAGGAAGTCTTCGAGGAAACCAAGGCACACAGCGATCTCGCACTCCGCGTGCACGAGAGCTTCGAGAAAGCCCGCAGCGCGGCCGGCGGCTGGCTGAAGCTTGCCGATATCGGTTATTCCGCGAAGCGCAACCGGGTGCTTGGCCTCTAAAATAGCGTTTTCCTGACGCGTAGCGAGGCGGGATCTCCAGATCCCGCCTCGTTCCTATATGAGATTTCAAGAAATGTCCGAAGCTACAAACGTCTCTGTCTCTGACCGGATCGGCGCGCGTTACCAGACGCCTGTGTCTGCGTTGACACGCACATTTTGCTGGGCGAGCGTCGCCCTCACGCTCATGTTTATCTTCAATAATTATCTGATTTTCTGGCAGGACTGGCCGGGCTTTCTGATTTTTGTCGATGACATGGCGCTCTTCGGTCCTAGCAGCCTTAAGAATCCGCTCGATGGAACTGCGCAGTTCCTAGGCGCATTGCAATGCTTGAGCTACCTCGCATGCATCGTCGGCGCGGCGCTGTACACGGCACGCACGCCAAACCGCCTGCTGCGAAGCGACTCCGAGGTAATGGTAGGCATGGCCGCCTATATCGTGCGAGCCGCGTTCTGGGCTGTGATATTTGTCGGCATAACGGACGTGCTTATCACTTTCCTAAGGGTTGAAAACTTCCTTCCAGCGTTGTTCGGGGACGAACTCGCGACCTCTCTGGGGCGCTCGCAATTCCGGGGCGCTTACGTTCATATGCCGCTCGTCCTAGTCGGCTGCGTGGTTGCGGCCTTCACCCGCTCGCTCGGCTTCACCTGGCTGGCCCTGCTGGTGGTTGCCGCTGAATTGGGAATCGTTATCAGCCGGTTTATTTTCTCTTACGAGCAGGCCTTCCAGGGTGATCTCGTCCGGTTCTGGTACGGCGCCCTATTCCTGTTTGCCAGCGCTTACACTCTCTATGAGGACGGTCATGTCCGGGTGGACGTATTATATGCCGGCCTGACATCGCGGATGCGCGGCCTGATCAACATCTGGGGTTCGCTGCTGCTCGGCATGTCACTCTGCATCACCGTTTTGACCATCGGCATGTGGAGCAAAACAGCGATCATCAACAGCCCAATGCTGAGCTTTGAAGTGTCTCAGTCCGGCTTTGGCATGTACGTCAAATATCTGATGGCCAGTTTCCTCGGAATCTTCGCCGTCACCATGATGATCCAGTTTGCCAGCTACATTCTGGAAAGCCTTGCCGATTATCGAGATGAACCCGGCCGACGCGAAATCGGCGGGTCCTCGGCACATTAAGATCTGAAGAGCGAACCTGACCAATGGAACTTTTCTTCCTCCTCCTGCTTGTCGTGATCATGGCAGGCGCGCTCGCGTCCGGTTTTCCGGTCGCCTTTGCGCTTCCCGGCTCCGCTATCATCACCATTGGACTTGCCGCTCTTACCGGTGAGATCTTCGCTGGCGATGCGGCCGCCTATTTCGCACAGGGCGGGCCCGTTAACTGGCTAACGGCTGGTGTGACAAACTTCCGGGGCGTTTACTGGGAAGTCGAGCGAGATACGCTCATAGCGATCCCGCTCTTCGTCTTCATGGGGATCATGCTGCAGCGTTCGAAGATCGCGGAAGACCTGCTGGTCTCGATGGCGCAGCTGTTCGGACCGATCCGTGGCGGCCTCGGCATCTCCGTTGTCTTCGTCGGCGCCCTACTTGCGGCAACAACCGGGATCGTCGGCGCCACGGTCGTCGCCATGGGCCTGATTTCTCTGCCTGCGATGTTGCGTAACAACTATTCGCACTCTCTCGCAACCGGGACGATCGCAGCCTCCGGAACACTCGGGCAGATCATCCCCCCGTCCATTGTCCTGATCATTCTGGCCGACCAGCTGTCCAGCGCGGTCGACCAGGCAGGCATGGCCCGGACAGCTTACTTTAAGGAGACCACTGGCGAGTTTACCATGCCGAGCTCCTTCGGCGTCAGCTCGACCAGCGCCGGCGACATGTTCATGGGCGCTCTGCTGCCCGGACTCGTTCTTGTCGGGCTCTATATGGCCTATATCCTGATCGTCGCGTTCTTCAAACCATCGGTCGCCCCGTCGGTTCCGTTCGAAGGCAAGTACGATCGGAGATTTGCCGGCCGCGTGTTGCTGTCCCTGGTGCCGCCGCTGACACTCATTTTCGTTGTGCTCGGCTCCATCATTACCGGGATTGCAACAGTCAATCAGGCGGGTGCAATCGGCGCTGTGGGTGCCATGGTGATGGCCGGTTATCGGCTTTATGAAGGCCGCAAAGGCGCATTCTACCCGGCAATCCTCGCGATGGGTTCGTTGCTGACGATCCTCATCATCAACAATGTCAATCCGATCAATATCCGGAATATCCAGACCACGGCTGATATGGTCTCGGTGGTGATCGCAATCGCCGCTGTTGCTGTTTTCCTGGTCGGCATTGTCTGGAGCGGCATCCGGACCTTCAAGATCGACGATACGCTTCGCGGGGTCATGGTCGAGACGGCCAAGACCTCTGCCCTGGTCTTCATTATCCTGCTGGGCGCCGCCATGCTGACGTCCGCCTTCAGGGCGTTCGGCGGCGAGGAGCTAGTCCGGGAATTCCTGACCGGCCTGCCAGGCGGTTTCTGGGCACAGTTCATTATCGTCATGGCGGTGATCTTCGTCCTCGGATTCTTCCTCGACTTCATCGAGATCGCCGTGGTTGTCGTGCCGATCGTCGCGCCGATCCTGCTTGCAGATCCGTCCGCGAACATCACCGCGGTCTGGCTCGGCGTCATGATAGGGATGAACATCCAGACCTCTTTCCTGACCCCGCCCTTCGGCTTCGCACTTTTCTACTTGCGCGGTGTCGCCCCGTCGGCAGTCAAGACCCTGTCAATGTACAAGGGCGTGGTCCCGTTCATCTCGCTGCAGCTGTTCGCCCTCTTCATCGTTGGCATCGCGCCGCAGCTGGTGAACTATCTGCCTAACCGGATGTCCCTTACGTCCGAAAGCTCGCCGCCGCCGAAGAACCCGCGGCTCCAGGTCTGCGTCGAGGAGTATATCCAGAGCGCCTTTGCTGAACAGGGCGACACCCTGCGCTCAGTCATCGCCGGCGCGAAGGGTTGGGACCTCTCAAACCTGCCCAAATCGGTGCAAAACGATCTCGGCAAGAGCTTTGCAGCCGCAGAGGCGGTCTTCCCGGCACTTGATAAGGCTGTCGCGGCTTCCGAAGCCATAGATGCCGCCGCCGTGGACTACCGGCCCCTGCATGTCTCCGTACGCGCGCTGCAGCGGGACATTGCAAAGCACGAAGAAGAGATCAAAGAACTTGAGCAGCGCGTAAACCGCTGGAAGCGCCAAAACGACGCAAAGCCAGGTTCAATCGACAAGGCAATCGCAAAAATCGAGACACTGAAGTCGGAAAAAGCCGAACTTGAGAGCGAAGTCCCGGCCAATTGGGAGCCGGATCACAAGGCGTTCAGCAAGGTCCTCGCGACGGAGAAGAAGGCCCGCCTGAGCTATCGCCGGACCGCTGACTCCGCATATGAGCCAATTCAGGTCCTGCGTGCGACACTCCGCGATGCGGATGCGCTGGCCGCCCTCTCAGGTGAAATCGACTCGATTTCCAAGGCGCTGAAAGACCTCGCCCCGAAAGAGGCCGAGGATTTCATCAAGGACGTGGAATCCAAGATCGGCCGGGTCTATGAGGCGGGCGCCATTCGTTCAGCCCTCAGCAAGGTCCGTCGGGCTCTGCGGGGCAAGACGCCAGATCCCGAAAAAGCTCTCGAGGAACTCGCGGCTGCCAGAGCAATCTATGACGAGGAAGTCTCTTGGCGAGAAGTGGCGAACCAGTCACTCAGCGCAAAGCTAGCCGACTATGACGCGGCTATCCGGAACACGATTGGCCTGCGCCTGCAGGACCGGTTTCCGCACGATGTAGCTCTCGATGTTGCTGCATGCCAATCCAGCCACAAGGATATATCCCTGCACTTCTAGGGAGTTCCTGAGAACGTCTGACGAAAGCCGGAGAACCTTGTGTTCTCCGGCTTTTTTCTTTTTTGTGTCTGCAACCGAGCCTTGAGTCAAACGTTCGAATGCACACGATCCGTTATCGAACCGTCATAAAACGAACAGTATTTCCGCAACAGATCGCCTCTAGCTTTCGCCTCGCATTCATTTGAACACCCCATGCGAAGGCAAGTCAGTGGCTCCCAACATTTCTTCGAACGCTTCCAAGCGCCGGGCCGAAATCACCGAACTGGTGCGGGCCGCCGGTTATCAGTCCATCATCGATCTCGCGGACCGGTTTGCCGTTACCGAACAGACCATCCGGCGGGATGTGAACCAGCTTTGTGACAGCGGTTTGCTGCGCCGGCGGCATGGCGGGGTGGAACTGCCCTCTCCGAATACGAACATCGATTTCGACCAACGCATGATCCTGAACGCAGGGGCCAAGGCTCGGATCGCCAGTGCCGTGGCGGCCCGCATCCCCGATGGCGCTTCGATTGCCGTCAGCATTGGCACAACTCCGGAGATGGTCGTACGCGCCCTGCGCTCCCACACCGGATTGCGGATCGTCACCAACAATATCGCCGCAGCACTGACAGCGAGCGCCAACCCGACCTTCGAAGTCACCATCGCTGGCGGGCGTATCCGGTCCGAGGGACGCGATGTGCTTGGCCAGCAGGTCGAACAGTTCTTCTCCGCCTACAAGGTCGATTTCGGTCTTTTCGGTGTCGGCGGTGTGGATGCCGACGGCAGCCTGCTGGACTTCACCGAAGACGAAATCCGGGCGCGCGAGACCATCAGTCAGAACTGCCGGACCAAGATCGTGGTTCTTGATCACACAAAGTTCGGACGCGCGGCGTATGTGCGCGGCGGCCATATCTCCGATCCCGAACTGGTTTTCTGCGATGGCGAGCCACCGGAGGAAATCGGCGCCATGATCCGCGATGCCGGACATGAGTTGATTACCGACGGTAACGACGCAGCCGCACTCGCCCTTCTGCCCGATCTCGCGGAAGCCGGGGAATGACCGGAATTTCTGTTAAGGGACTGACAAAACGCTGGGATACGGCGACAGCGGTGGACGACGTCTCTTTTGACGTTGAACCCGGCTCGTTTGCAGTCCTCCTTGGTCCGTCCGGATGCGGGAAGTCCACCATCCTGAGATTGATCTCGGGTCTGGAGAGCGCCAGCGCCGGAACCATCACCATTGGCGGCAAGGATGTTACCGCGCTGCCTCCGGCAGAGCGGGATCTGTCGATGGTATTCCAGTCCTATGCGCTGTTTCCGCACCTGACCGTCGCCGAGAACATCCTGTTCGGTCTCAAGGTCCGCAAAACAAGCACGCGCGACCAGCAAAATCGGCTCAAACGTGTGGCCGAATTGATCGGTCTCTCCGCCCTACTCGATCGGCGTCCCAACCAGCTTTCCGGCGGCCAGCAGCAGAGGGTCGCGCTCGGGCGGGCGATCATCGCCGAGAAACCCGTCTGCCTGATGGACGAGCCGCTGTCGAACCTGGACGCCAAGCTGCGGCACGAGATGCGGGTGGAGATCCGCGCCCTGCAGCGCAAACTCGGCATGACCATGGTTTACGTCACACACGATCAGGCCGAGGCCATGGGTATGGCGGACCGCATCATCCTGCTGAAAGACGGCCGGATCGAGCAGAACGCCACACCGGCGGAAACCTACCGTAAGCCTGCCACAAGCTTCGCAGGGCGCTTTATCGGCACACCGCCGATGAACGTGCTCGCGCTTGACTGGAACGGCAACGATGCCCGTTTCCATGGGCAGAATGCAGGAACCACGGCTCCCATATTTTCCGGCAAGCCCCAGACGCCCGTGTCTATCGGCATTCGGCCGGAGGAAATCAGTTTCAGCGCGAGCAGTCCGTGCCGGGCGACGGTTGAGACTGTCGAATATCTCGGCGCCGATACGCTGGTCGATTGCCGCATCGGCAGCGAGCGTCTGACCGTGCGCGCCCGGAATGCCGACAATCTCAAGACAGGCGCCGATGTCGGCCTCTCCTGGCCGCGCGACGCCGTTCACCTTTTCGAAGCCGCCTCTGGCAGGCGGCGGGACGATCTCCTGATCGGTGCGGACGCATAGCGCGAGCACCGGCCAGGAATTGGAGCCCACCCCGTAGGGCCCCGGAGCATGCCGGACGGGATCCGTTCGGCAATCAGTTCAGACGAGAGGACTTGAAAGCGATGCACTTCACGAAAAAACTTGGGATCGGCGCCGTCGCGGCCGCGATGTCGCTCTCCCTCGCCGGCACGGCCCAGGCCGTTGACCTGCAGTTCTTCTTCCCGGTCGCCGTCGGCGGCAAGGCAGCGGACACGATTGAAGCCCTGACCAGTGAATATGCCGCGGCCAACCCGGACGTAAAGATCGACGCCGTCTACGCCGGCAGCTACCAGAACACCGTTACCAAGGCACTCACGGCAGCACGCGGCGGTCAGCCCCCGCAGCTGTCTGTGATCCTGTCGGTCGACATGTTCACCCTGATCGAGGAAGAAGCCATTGTCGCCTTCGACGATCTGATCAAGACCGACGAAGACAAGGCTTGGCTGAAAGCCTTTTATCCCGCTTTCATGGAAAACAGCCAGACCGGCGGCAAGACCTACGGCATTCCGTTCCAGCGCTCCACTCCGGTGATGTACTGGAACAAGGAAGCCTTCAAGAAAGCCGGTCTCGACCCGAACACCCCGCCGGCGACCTGGAAGGAACTGGTCGAGTTCGGCAAGAAGCTGACCGTCAAGGACGCCTCCGGCAACGTCACCCAGTGGGGCGTGCGCATCCCGAGCTCCGGCTTCCCCTACTGGCTGTTCCAGGGTCTGACGACCGAGAACGACGTCATCCTGGCCAACAGCGACGGCAACAAGACCAACTTCGCCGATCCGAAAGTGATCGAAGCCCTGCAGTATCTCGTCGATCTCAGCGCCAAGCATAAGGTTATGGCGCCGGGCATCATCGAGTGGGGTGCCACTCCGAAAGCCTTTTTCGAGGGCGAGTCCGCCATCATGTGGACCTCAACGGGTAATCTGACGAACGTCCGCGACAACGCGCCGTTCGAATTCGGTGTCGCCATGCTTCCGGCTAACAAGCGCCGCGGCGCGCCGACCGGTGGCGGAAACTTCTACATCTTCAAGGACTCCACGGACGCGCAGAAAGCCGCCTCACTTGACTTCATCAAGTGGATCACCGCTCCGAAGCAGGCCGCCAAATGGTCCATCGCGACCGGTTATGTCGCGCCGCGCGCCGACGCCTGGGAAACCGCCGAGATGAAGGCCTATGTCGCCGACTTCCCGCCGGCACTGGTCGCCCGCAACCAACTCGAATATGCGGTTGCCGAGCTCTCCACCTACCAGAACCAGCGCATCACGAGCATCTTCAATGACGGTCTCGAAGCCGCCATTACCGGCAAATCCTCGCCGGAAGAAGCAATGAACGATGCGCAGCAGAAGGCGGACAAGATTCTCAAGGACTACCGCTAAAACTCCGGGACCCGGCGGCGGGCTTTGGCCCGCCGCCGGTCTTTTTTTCGACCACCGAAAGCACCGCGCGCCATGGGCCCCACAGCAAAAAGAACCTGGATTCATGCCTGGCTGTTCCTGAGCCCGGCCATGATCCTGCTGATTGCCTTCACCCACTATCCGGCAGCGGTCACCCTCTTCCACAGCTTCTTCTCCACGCCGCGCGGCAAGCGAGAGGCGAAGTTCGTCGGCCTTGAGAACTACGAAACGCTGATCGCGGACAGCACGTTCTGGACCGTCCTGGTCAACAATCTCTGGTACGCGCTTGCCACCATCCCGCTTTCGATCGGCATTGCCATCGCCATGGCGCTCTGGGTCGACAGCAAGCTGAAGGGCCGGTCCTTCGTCCGGATGGCCTATTTCACCCCGACCGTGCTGCCGCTGATCGCCGTCGCCAATATCTGGATGTTTTTCTACACGCCCGGCTTCGGCCTGATCGACCAGATCCGCGGCGCCTTCGGTTTCGCGCAACAGAACTGGCTCGGCGATCCGGAAAGCGCGCTGAACGCCGTCATCGTGGTGGCGATCTGGAAGGAAGCCGGTTTCTTCATGATCTTCTATCTGGCCGCGCTTCAGACCATCCCCACCTCCCTCAGGGAAGCCGCTGCGATCGAGGGGGCCGGTCGCTGGTACTTCTTCCGCCGCGTCACCTTCCCGCTGCTGATGCCGACCACCCTGTTCGTTTCTGTGAACGCGATCATCAACTCGTTCCGGCTGGTCGACCACATCTTCATCATGACGGAAGGCGGCCCGGACAATGCCAGCTCGCTGCTGCTGTTCTATATCTACGAAACCGCATTCCGGTTCTGGGACACGGCCTATGCCTCGACCCTGACGGTCGTTCTGCTGCTGATCCTGTTCACTGTGGCCATCGGCCAGTTCCTGCTTCTCGACAAACGGGTGCATTACCGATGAGTGCCGCCAGAGCCTTCCGCTTCGACTATGACCGGGCGCTGAGCACAACAGCCGCATGGGCACTCGCCCTCGTCTGGTTCGCCCCGCTGATCTACGCCGTCTGGACAGCGTTTCACCCGACCGAATTCTCCACCCGGTTCGTGCTGACAGCGCCATTGACGCTGGAGAATTTCGCCGCCGCCTGGAACGCCGCCCCCTTCGCCCGCTATTTCCTCAATACGGTGTTGCTGGTGACGTCGATCCTGATCGGCCAGTTCGTGCTCTGCACCCTTGCCGCCTTCGCCTTTGCCCGGTTCGAATTCCGCGGGCGGGACACCGTCTTCGTGCTGGTGCTGCTGCAACTTCTGGTGATGCCGGATATTCTGATCGTCGAGAATTACCGGACCATGCGGTTTCTCGGTCTGGTCGACACCATCCTCGCCATCGGCCTGCCCTACATGGCGTCCGGCTTCGGCATCTTCCTGCTGCGCCAGACCTTCAAGACCATCCCGAAAGAGCTGGACGATGCCGCCCGGGTCGAGGGTGCCGGGTTCTTCACCATTCTGATGAAAGTCTATGTGCCGCTGGCCAAGCCGACCTACCTCGCCTACGGGCTGGTCTCGGTCAGCCACCACTGGAACAACTTCCTGTGGCCCTTGATCATCACAAATTCGGTCGAGACACGGCCCGTGACGGTCGGCCTCAGCGTCTTCGCCTCGACCGACCAAGGCATCGACTGGGCCGTCATCACCGCCGCAACGCTAATGACCTCCGGCCCACTACTGATCGCCTTCCTGCTCTTCCAACGGCAGTTCGTTCAGAGTTTCATGCGGGCCGGGATCAAGTAGGGGTCAGGGCACAACCTTGCCCGGATTCATGATCCCTTTCGGATCGATCGCCTTCTTGACCGCCTGCATCAGGGCAATTTTCGAGGGCGAGCCGTATTTGACCAGATACGGAAGCTTTTCCGAGCCGATGCCGTGCTCGGCGGAGATGCTGCCGCCAAGCGCGACCGTGCTTTCGTACATGCGCTCGGAGAGACCGGGGCGCTTAACCTCCCATTCCTCGTCGCTCATGCTTGCCGGCTTACGGGCCGTGTAATGGATATTCCCGTCCCCCATATGGCCGAAACAATTGAAAGTCAGACCCGGCACATACGTGCTTAACGCGGCCTGCGACTGATCGATGAAGGTCGCCACCTTGGAAACAGGGACCGAGATATCGCCGGCCATACGCGGGCGACCGTCCCGGCGTCCGGCTTCTGCCTGCTCTTCCCGAATCCGCCACAGATCCCGGCGCTGACCTTCGCTCTCGGCGATCACGCCATCGGTCACCCAGCCTTTTTCCATTGCCTCTTCGAAGATCGCTTCCAGCTTGGCGCGGAGATCGTCCAGCGGGGACGGTGTCGCCATCTCCAGCAGCACATACCAGGGAGACGAAGCGGACAGCGGATCGGTGATCCCCTCGATGTGCTTCAGCACCAAGTCGAAAGCGGCACGAGGCATGATCTCGAAGGCGAGGATCGTGTCGCCGGATAGCTCTCGCGCGCTCGCCAGCAGATGCTGTGCCTCATGCGGTGACGGCACTGACAGCATCGCGGTCTCACGGATGCGCGGCAGCGGCATAAGACGGAAAGCCGCGGCGGTAACAATGCCAAGCGTGCCTTCCGCGCCGATGAACATCTGCTTCATGTCATAGCCGGTATTGTTCTTCCGCAGCGTTTCCAGCCCGTCGAACACGGAGCCGTCCGGCAGCACGGCCTCGATGCCGAGGATCTGCTCCCGGGTATTGCCGTATTTGATCGTGTTGTTGCCCCCGGCATTGGTCGAGAGCGTGCCGCCAATCGTGCTGGAGCCTTCAGACGAGAGGGAGAGCGGGAACAGCCGCCCTGCCTCTGCCGCAACCGCCTGCATGTTCTGGATCACGCACCCTGCTTCCGCGATCATCGCGTAATTCTCGGGGTCGAGATTACGCACAGCCGTCAGACGGTCGGTCGAAACCACGATGGTCGGACGCGGTTCTGTCGGGATCGAGCCGATGGCAAGGCCGGTATTGCCGCCCTGTGGCACGATGGCGATCTCTGCCTTCGCCGCTACACGAACGACCGCCGCCGTCTCCTCCGTCGAGGCCGGGCGGGCGACGCCGAGGGCGTCGCCGGTTGGCGTGCCGCGCCAGTCCGTGCGGTATTTCAGCGTGTCGTTCGGATCTTCCAGCCAGCCCTTCGATCCAAGAATGGACCGGATTTCCGTAAGTGCTGCATCGATGGACTGGGGCGTCTGATCGTTCACCCACTTTCTCCCGTTGAGATGATTTCAGGCGGGAGGCTATCAGCGATCAAGGGAGGCGCCAATCAGACGGGCAATCTGTTTATGGAAATTCTCTCGGTCAGTTCCAGACGCTGTGCGGCACCGAACAGCGCTCCGATGCGCCGCGCCGCCTCCTGCATGCCGCCGTCGAAATCCTCTTTCGAGGTCTCGGCCCGCACCATGGAAAGGGATTGCGAGAGGGTTTTGTCATCCTCGGCAACGCTCAGCAGCGTCAGGATAAGGGTTGCCAGCTCGCGATCCGGCTCATTTTCCGAATCGTCGGTGAGAGTTTGGGCAAATAGTCGGGACATCTAAACCTCCTCCGGTGCACCCCGCCCGGGTTAAAAATGGACACAGCGTTGGCAGGTCTCCTGACTCCCGGCTCTTCGATCCGCGCCGCCTTCCCAGCCCATCAGGGCCAGTGGCATACCGGTCGGATCTTGCCGGTTACAGTTGCGGGGGCAGTCCCGGACTTGCGGCGATAAAGCCGCGCACCGGATTCCCTTTTGTCCCGAAGGACACCAACGCTGAAAGGCTCGTCTTTGCGGCCTGCTGTGTCAAGGCAGCAGGCGGGCAATCACTCGCGGATCAGCCGTTCCAGCTCGCGAATGAAGGTTTCCCGGTCTCTTTTGGAGAAAGCGGGACCACCGCCCGAAACTTCTCCCATGGCACGGAGGTCGGACATCAGGTCCCGCATCGCCATGGCCATGCCGATTCCCGCCTCGGTGAACTCCTTGCCGGAATGACCGATCGCCTTGGCGCCGAGCTCGATCGCCCGCCGGGCCAGCGGAATATCGCTGGTGATGACGATATCGCCCGCCGCCACCTTGCCCACAATCCAGTCATCCGCCGCATCGAACTTGTCGGAGACCAGGATATTCTGAACATTCGCTCGGTCGCCGGTCCGGAAACCACGATTGCTGACAACGTAAACCTTAATGTCGTGCCGATCGGCAATCGACAGGATCTCGCTCTTCACCGGGCAGGCATCGGCGTCGACATAGACAGACTTCATTGCGTGCTTTGCCCCTTTTGCAGACGAACAACCATGCTAGGTTCCGAGCCCAACCTGATCGCATTCAACATTAAGCTGGCCAAGAAACACGGATGTACACGGTCCTTCAAGATTTGACAGTCGTCGAGGGCGCATCTTTCATCGCCGCCCCCTCCTGTACCCTTAACATGCTGCAGATGGGCGCGACGGTCATCCGTTTCGACGCCATCGGCGGCGGCCTCGATTACCGGCGCTGGCCAAAGGCTCCGAACGGCTCCAGCCTCTATTGGGAAGGCCTGAACAAAGGCAAGAAGTCCGTGGCGCTGGATCTGCGCAATCCGGAAGGCCGGGAGCTTGCCCTTCAGCTTGCAACCGCCCCCGGTAAAGGGCGCGGCCTGTTCGTCACCAATTACCCGGTCTCCGGCTTCCTCTCGCATGAGGCCTTGAAGGCGCGGCGCGCGGATATCATCACAGTCCGCGTCATGGGCTGGGCCGACGGCACCCAAGGCGTCGACTACACGGCCAATGCCGGTGCCGGTTTCCCGTTGATGACCGGCGATCCGGGTCCCGTCGGCGAGAAGCGCCCGGTGAACCATGTGCTGCCCGCCTGGGACCTGATCGCCGGTGCCAATGCGGCCTTCGCCATGCTGGCGGCCGAACGGGAGCGCCAGAAGACCGGCCAGGGCGCCGAAATCCGGCTGCCGCTTGGCGATGTCGCGCTCACCACCCTCGGCACCCTCGGCCAGGTTGCCGAAGTGATGACGGAGGAAGAAGACCGGCCAAGCTTCGGCAACGATGTGTTCGGAGCCTTCGGGCGGGACTTTCGGACCAGCGACGGGCATTACATCATGCTCATCGCCCTTTCGCCCCGGCAATGGACCGGCTTGCTGACATCCCTTGGCATCGACGCGGAAATCGCCGCCATCGAGGAAGAGACCGGTGTGAGTTTCGCCAAGGATGAAGGGCTGCGCTTCGAATATCGGGAGAAGATCAATCCTGTCGTCGAGCGCGTTGTCGCGGCGGAGACGCTGGATACCCTTGCACCGCGCTTCAAGGAGAACGGTGTCTGCTGGGAGCCGTACCGCACAGTGCGCGAAGCAGTCGCGAGCGAACGCTTCAAGACCATGGGCAAGCCTTACAGCGACGTCACCCACGGCAGCGGGCTGACTTATCCGACTTCCGACACGCCGATTGATTTTTACGGACAGGCCTCCGAGGTTCCAACACCGGCACCGCAGTTGGGACAGCACACTGATGAGGTTCTGGCGGATTTTCTCGGTCTCGACAGTGGCGCCATCGGGCGGCTGCACGATGAAGGCATCGTCGCCGGTCCCGGGCATGCCGACTGAGCCGCACCATGACACACTCGAAAATGACACGGGAAGAGTTCGCGGCCTTCGATGTTGCCGATCCCCTCGCTTCGTTCCGCTCAGAATTCGAGCTGCCGGAGGATGTGATCTACCTCGACGGCAATTCCCTCGGACCGCTGCCCCGCATCGCGCGGGAACGTGTTGCCGCCTGCGTCACGCACGAATGGGGTAACGGCTTGATCCGAAGCTGGAACGATGCGGGATGGATCGATCTTCCCATGCGCGTCGGCGGCAAGATCGGCGCGCTGATTGGAGCCGAGGCGGATAGCGTCGTCGCGGCAGATTCGACCTCGGTCAATCTCTTCAAATGCCTCTCCGCCGCGCTGGCGCTTCGGCCGGACCGTTGCGTCATCGTCTCGGAGGAATCTAACTTCCCGACCGATCTCTATATGGCGGAAGGTCTGTCTGCATTGCTTGGCGGCCGGCACGAACTCCGGCTGATCGAGGATCCGAACGAGCTGCCGGACGCTCTTAAAGACGATGTCGCGGTGCTGATGCTGACCCATGTGAACTACCGCACCGGATACATGCACGACATGAAGGCGGTGACTGACGCCGCCCGCGCCGCAGGTGCGCTGACGCTTTGGGATCTTGCTCATTCCGCCGGTGCGGTTCCGGTCGACCTTGCAACGGCCAAGGCGGATTTCGCGGTCGGTTGCGGCTACAAATACCTGAATGGCGGCCCCGGTGCCCCGGCATTCCTCTATGTCGCGCCGCGCCATCAGGAAGCAGCCTCCCAGCCCCTCACCGGCTGGTTCGCCCACAAAGCACCGTTCGCTTTCGATCACCGGTTCGCGCCGACGGACGGGATCGGGAAATTCCTTTGTGGCACGCCGCCGGTGCTGGCCATGACAGCGCTCGATGCGGCGATGGACATCTGGGCCCGTGCCGACATGGATGCGGTCCGGGCGATATCAGTGGCGCTGACCGAGAGCTTCATCACCCTGGTCGAAGAGCGGTGCGCCGGTCTCGGCCTGACACTCTCAAGCCCGCGAGATCCAGCCCAACGCGGCAGTCAGGTCTCTTTCGCGCATGAAAACGGCTATCCGGTGATGCAGGCCCTGATTGCCCGTGGCGTAATCGGCGATTTTCGGGCACCGGACCTTCTGAGGTTCGGCTTTACGCCGCTCTATACCCGGTTCACGGACATCTGGGATGCGGTCGAGCAGCTGCGTGACATCCTGAAAACCGGCGCCTGGGACCGGCCGGAATTCCATGCACGGGCGGCTGTTACCTAAGCTTCCGGAAAACACTCCCGAAACCGGCGTTCTCCCTCTCCGGTAAAGGAGACAACGCGGGAGCCTTCGATCCGGTGCGCCCAACCAAGATCGTAGAACCGATCCAGTAGCCCGGTGCCGAGCGCGCCCGCCAGATGGGTCCGCCGCTCGCTCCAGTCGAGGCAGGAACGACACAACGGACGGCGGGATTTTTCCAGATCCGGCAGAGCGATACCAAGTTCGCCGACGAAGCCTTCTCCCGCTTCCGTAAGGAAAATCTCTTCGCCATCTTCCGCCAGAAAATCCCGCGTCACCATGCTGTCGAACATGCGGACACCATAGTCCCCGGCCAGATGATTGTAGCAAACCCGCGCCTTGCGCAGCGCCGGATCGCGCGGGCCGGTACGGGCCCGCATATGTCCGCGTTTCGCTGCCAGCCCCATCATGGCTTCCAGCAGATTTCCCACTTCGTCATCCGCCAGCGCGAAATAGCGGTGCCGTCCCTGCTTGCGCTGGGTGAGCAGACCGGCCGTTTCCAGTTTGGAGAGGTGGGAGCTTGCCGTCTGTGCCGTAATGCCGGCCTCGGCGGCAAGCTCGCTCGCCGTCAGGGCCTTGCCGGTCATCAGCGTGGTCAACATGTTCGCCCGTGCCGGGTCCCCAATCAGGGAGCCGATAAGAGCAATGTCGGGTCCTTCTTTCATACTTCGATCATAACCGAAGCATGAACTCGCACCAAGATGAGAATGTCCGCCCGTCACACATGGAGGACAGAATGCTTACCTGCTTTATCCGCTATCACATCGACCCGACCAAGAAAGCGCAATTCAATCAATATGCCCGGAACTGGGGCGAGGCCATCCCTCGCTGCGGCGCCGATCTGATAGGCTATTTCGCCCCACATGAGGGTTCCACAACGCTGGCCTATGGTGTCTACAATATCGAGAGCCTGGCCGCCTACGAGGCCTATCGCGCGCGACTTTCGGCTGACCCGCTCGGCAAAGAGAATTATGAATTCGCGCAGAAGGAAAAGTTCCTGCTGCGTGAGGACCGGACTTTTCTGATCAATGCGTCAAATCCGGCGCCAAAGAGAAACCCATAGGGAGAGACGCGCCATGATAGCCGTCATTTTCGAAGTTGAACCGCATCCGGACCACAAGGACGGGTATCTGGAAATCGCCGCCAGCATGCGCGCGCTCGTCGACCAGGTTGACGGTTTCATCTCGGTGGAACGCTTTCAGAGCCTGACCAACGAGGGGAAACTTCTATCCCTCTCCTATTTCCGTGACGAGAAAGCGGTCGAGGACTGGCGGAACCTCGTCGCCCACCGCCAGGCTCAGGCGCAGGGCCGCGATAAGTATTTCAAGGATTACCGGCTGCGCATCGCCTCCGTGTTGCGGGATTACGGGTTGAATGACCGGGAACAGGCGCCCGCCGACAGCAAGGAAGTGCACAAGGCGGGCGCTGCCTGACCCCTTTAGCGCCCCTCGAAGCGCGGGGGGCGTTTCTCAAGAAACGCGGCAATGCCTTCCGTCAGGTCATGGGTCGGGACCATGCGGGCAAAGTAACCCGCTTCAATCGCCAGCCCCTCATCAATCGGCACGTTGATACCCCTAGTTACGCTGCCGAGGCATGCAGCGACAGCCAGCGGGGAGAATTCCGCGATCTTGCCGCTCAAGGCGAAAGCTTCATCGAGAAGCTTTCCCTTCGGCACAACGTCGTTGATAAGCCCAAAATCGCATGCCTGCCGGGCAGTGATCGGATCGGCTGTCAGCAGCATCCGCAATGCCCGTTTGCGACCGATAAGACGGGGGAGCCTTTGCGACCCGCCAAAGGGAGGAGCGAAACCGAGCCGGATTTCAGCCTTACTGAACATTGCCTCCTCACATGCAAGAGCCAGATGGGCAGATTCCGTGATTTCGCAGCCACCACCATAGGCAAGACCGTTCACGGCGACGATGACGGGTTTCGGATAGGTTTCGATCCGCGCGGTCATCGCCTGCCCCCGCCGGACAAACTCGCGCATGGCTGTCTCCTGCCCAGCGCGAACGCTCGGCGCAAAGCCTTCGATGTCCGCGCCTGCGGAAAAGGCGCGATCCCCCCCACCTGTGAGAATTACCGCCCGGATATCATCATGCGCCTCGCATTCGTCGAGACAGCGCACCAAATGATCAATCAAGTCGTAGTTCAGCGCATTCAGCTTGCTGGGACGGTTCAGGGTCAAGAGCGCCGTCTTGCCGTGCTGTTCGAAGAGAACCGGGTCCGACATTTTCATACCTTTCAATGGGTTGCATGTCGGACGGACTGTCAACGAGGTGCGAATGACTGTACATTCACTAGACGGTATACATGACGCGGATACGATCAGCCCGACGCGAACACTGATCATTGAGGCCGCCGCGAAGCTCTTCTACGAGGAGGGCATCAGAAGCACGAGCGTGGAGGCCATCGCCAGCCGGGCAGGTGTGACCAAGCGCACGCTCTATTACCATTTCACCAGCAAGGACGAACTTGTCGCCGCCTATCTCGAAGCGCGCGACCAGCCGACACTTGCCCTCTACAAACGCTGGTTCGACGAAACGCCCGGTCCGATTAGCAGCAAGATCGAGGGTATTTTCACGGCCTTCGCCAAGGCGTCCAACAAACCCTCATGGAAAGGCTGCGGGTTTATGCGAACTGCCGCCGAACTCGCAGCCCTGCCTGGCCACCCCGCTATCGCCGCCGGAGCTCGTCACAAGAAGACGTTCGAAGACTGGCTTCGCGGGCAACTCATAAGCGCGGGCGCTTCCAATGCTGGCGATACAGCCCGCCAGATCCTGCTGCTCCTGGATGGCGCAGCATCGGTCATGCTTATCCATCGCGATCCGTCTTATGTGGAAACAGCCGGAAAACTGGCTGCATCCCTTGCAACGCCAACGCCTGCTAGCCAGCCGAACGCTTGTCGATGATCCTGCGTGCCTTGCCCTGGGAGCGTTCGACGCTCCCGGGCTCGCCCACCCGCACCGCGGCGGTGACACCGATTACGCTCTTGATGTGATGTGCAAGCTCCGCACCGCTGGCCTCCCGTGCCTCTTTGCTTGCGGCATCCGACACCGCCTCGCTGAGCACGGTCATGTTGTCCATCCGGCCATAGCGGGTCAGTTCGATCTGGTAATGCGGCGCCAAACCTTCGCATTTCAGAATCTGTTCCTCGATCTGGGTCGGGAAAACATTCACGCCGCGCACGATCATCATGTCGTCCGAACGCCCGGTGACTTTCTCCATCCGCCGCATCGTCCGGGCGGTTCCCGGCAGCAACCGTGTCAGATCCCCGGTGCGGTAACGGATCACCGGGAAGGCCTCTTTCGTCAGCGAGGTCAGGACCAGCTCACCACGCTCACCGTCCGGCAGTACCGCGCCGGTGGCCGGGTCGATCACCTCCGGGAAGAAATGGTCTTCCCAGATATGCAGACCGTCCTTGGTTTCCACACATTCGTTTGCCACACCCGGCCCGATGATCTCCGACAGCCCATAGATATCGACCGCGTGAATGCCAAAGGCCTCTTCGATCTCCGTCCGCATGGAGCCTGTCCAGGGCTCCGCACCGAAAATCCCGACCTTGAGCTGCGTATCTTTCGGATCAAGTCCCTGCTCCCGGAACTCGTCCAGAATCGAAAGCATGTAGGACGGTGTAACCATGATTACCTGAGCACCGAAATCGCGGATCAGCGTGACCTGCCGCTCGGTCATCCCGCCCGATGCCGGAACCACGGTGCAGCCCAGCCGCTCCGCGCCGTAATGTGCCCCGAGCCCACCTGTGAACAGTCCGTAACCATAGGCAACATGCACCACGTCACCCGCCCGGCCGCCGGACGCGCGAATGCTGCGGGCCATGACCTCGGCCCAGACGTCGATATCGTTCTTTGTATAACCAACAACCGTCGGCTTTCCCGTCGTCCCGGAGGAGGCATGCACACGGGCCAGCTTTTCCCGCGGCACGGCGAACATGCCGAACGGGTAATTCTCGCGCAGTTCGGCCTTCCGGGTGAACGGCAACCGCGCCAGATCTGCAAGCGAGGAGACATCGTCGGGATGCACTGCCGCATCCTCGAACTTCTTCCTGTAGACCGGTGAGTTCTCGAAGGCGTGCCCGAGACTCCATTTCAGCCGCTTCAATTGCAGCGCTTCAAGCTCGTCCCTGCTGGCCCGCTCAATCGGGTCCAGATCTTCACGTTTCGGCGCAATATCCTGCACGCCTTCCTCCCTTGTGTCGTGCCACCTCATAGCGGGCGGCTTCGTTCTTAAACGCAACGTTAGTGTGGAGATGACGCGACTGCAATCGCGTGCAGGAGGTTGACCGGAAGCGGCGGGCCGACGTCTAATCCCCTGCCTTTCAATTCCTCCATTTTCTGCACGGACACATCACATGACCGACTTCCGGACCGCCAAACCATCCGCACTCGGTTTCAGCGGCAAGCGCCTGGACCGGATCAAAGACTGGATGGGCCGCTATGTCGACGGCGGCAAGTTGCCTTTTGCCGAAACGCTGATTGCCCGAAGGGGAGAGATCGTCTTCCACGAGACCATCGGGCATCGCGATGTCGAGAACGACCTGAAGGCAGAGCCGAACGGCATTCACCGGATCTATTCCATGACCAAGCCGATCGTCAGCACGGCGATCATGCAGCTGCTGGAAGACGGCAAGCTTCAGCTCGACGACCCGCTGGCCTGGCACATCCCTGAGCTGGCGAACCTCAAGGTTCTTGGCGAAGACGGCGAGAGCACCAGCGTCGCCAAGACCCAGCCGACCCTGCATCACCTGCTGACCCATACATCCGGCCTGACTTATGGCATCTTCGATCCGGGCCCGGTCGGAAAGGCGCTGCGCAAGGCGAAAATCGACTTCTCCGAGAAACATGGCCGGCTGGACGAGACCGTCGCGAAGCTTGCCGACATCCCGCTGGTCTTCGAGCCTGGCACACGCTGGAACTACGGGGTCTCGACGGACGTGCTCGGGCGTGTGGTGGAAACTGCCTCCGGCATGTCGCTGCCCGAATTCCTGCATGACCGGATTTTCGAGCCGCTCGGCATGGAAGACACTTTCTTCGCCGTGCCATCCGACAAGCTGGACCGGTTCAGCGCCTGCTATGCCAAAACGGAGGATGAAGGCATCCGCCGGATCGACGAGATCGAAGACAGCCGCTATGCGAATTCGGTCACCATGTTCTCCGGCGGCGGCGGGCTCTGCTCCACAACGAAGGACTATCTCCGCTTCATGGAAATGATCCGCACCCATGGCGGCACGGGAAGCGACCCGATCCTCGGACGGAAATCCGTTGAGCTGATGCTGATGAACCATCTGCCCGGTGACATGGCCTCGATAGGCCAGCCTGTGTTCAGCGAAATGCCGATGAACGGTATCGGCTTCGGCCTCGGCGGTTCGGTCGTGATCGATCCGGCGAGGACACAGGTGCTTGGTACAGTGGGCGAGTGGGCATGGGGCGGCGTCGCCTCGACCGGGTTCTGGATCGACCCGGTCGAAGAGCTGAGCGTGGTGCACATGACCCAGCTCATGCCTTCCTCCTCCTACCCGCTGCGCCGCGAATTGCGCACACTGGTCTATCAGGCCATGACGAACTGATAACGATCCCGGCGGCGCTTGCCTGCTGCCGGACGGACTGCAAAACTTACAAAAAATGACTTCAGGGATGGAACAACGTGACCAGGGACCTCGGGACCTACGACTACATCATTGTCGGCGCCGGCAGCGCCGGTTGCGTGCTCGCCAACCGGCTGTCCGCCGACCCGGCGAACAAGGTCCTGCTGCTGGAGGCCGGCGGTAACGACAATTACCACTGGATCCATATCCCGGTCGGCTATCTCTACTGCATCGGCAATCCGCGTACGGACTGGCTGTTCAAGACAGAGTCCGAGCCCGGCCTTGGCGGCCGCGCCCTCAACTATCCGCGCGGCAAGGTGATCGGCGGCTGTTCCTCGATCAATGGCATGATCTATATGCGCGGTCAGGCGCGGGACTATGATCAATGGCGCCAGCTCGGTAATCCCGGCTGGGGCTGGGATGACGTACTGCCCTATTTCACCAGATCCGAAGGCTTTCAGGTCCGCCATGAGGATGGCCGCAACCCGGATGGCGAGCTCCGAGTCGAAAACCAGCGGCTCTCATGGGAGATTCTCGACGCCTTCAAGCAGGCCGCAGTCGAGGCAGGCATTCCGGAGACAGACGATTTCAACCGGGGCAATAACGAGGGCGTCGGCTATTTCCACGTCAACCAGCGCAAGGGTATCCGCTGGAGCGCCGCTACAGCCTTCCTGAAGCCGATCAAGCACCGCTCCAACCTGCATATTGTCACCCACGCCCACGCCAAGGCGCTGGAGTTCGATGGAACGCGCTGTACCGGCATCTCGCTCTCGGTGAAAGGCGAGGATGCTCGCGCCACCTGCAGCGGTGAGTTGGTGCTCTCCGCCGGCGCCATCGGCTCCCCGCAGATCCTGCAACTCTCCGGTATCGGCGATCCCGCCTTGCTGAAAGAGCACGGCATCGATGTGCGGCACGCAAATGCAGAGGTCGGCGGCAATCTGCAGGACCATCTGCAGATCCGCTGCGCCTACAAGGTCTCCGGTGTCGAAACCTTGAACCGGCGCGCCAACTCGTTCTTCGGCAAGATCGGCATCGGCCTGGAATATGCCCTGTTCCGGCGTGGCCCGATGACCATGGCGCCGTCCCAGCTAGGCCTGTTCGCCAAGTCCGATCCCTCCAAGGACACACCGGACTTGGAATATCACGTCCAGCCGCTGTCCCTCGACGCCTTCGGCGAGCCGCTGCATTCCTTCGGGGCCTTTACAGCCAGCGTCTGCAACCTGCGCCCGGAAAGCCGCGGCACGGTCTCGATCAAGAGCGCCGACCCGATGGCGGCACCGGCGATCCGGCCGAACTACCTTGCCTCCGAAGCGGACAAGAAGGTTGCCGCTGACGCTATCAGACTGACCCGTCGCATTGCCGCGCAACCGTCCCTTTCCCGCTACAGCCCGGACGAATTCAAACCGGGGCTTGAGTACTCGGATACCGACGAGTCTCTCGCAGAAGCTGCCGGTCAGGTCGGCACGACGATCTTCCACCCGGTCGGCACCTGCCGAATGGGCGAAGATGCAACGGCGGTAGTCGATCCGGAGCTGAAGCTGAAGGGCTTTCAGAATCTGCGCGTGGTTGACGCCTCGGTGATGCCGACCATCACGTCCGGCAACACCAACGCGCCGACCATCATGATCGCGGAAAAAGCCAGCGACATGATTCTCGCCGCGGCAAGGGCCGGATAGTCAGCTGGTCAGAGCCTGCGGCAAAGGGTGAAGAAAGCCAGCAGTGCGATCAGGCCGGATGCCCCCATGACGGCACACATGGAAAATGCCGTGCCGTCATGCAACGCGCCGACGACGAGAGCCGCAAGTGCCCCGCAACCGAACTGCGCCGCACCAAGCGTTGCAGCCGCGGCGCCGGCGTTTTTCGGATAGCGCGCCATCAACAATGCCATGCCGTTGGCTCCGAGGATCGGCACCATGGCAACGAACACCATCAGCCCCGCCATGATCGTCAGAGGTCCTGCCAGCCCGGCCTCCTCAATCACGACCAGATAGAGCCCTGCCGCGAATGAAATGATAACGCCGGCGGCAAGCAGGCTTTTCAACTCGAAATGCCGGGTCAGACGGCTGTTGGCAAAAGCGGCCGCCATGATCGCTGCCGCATTCATTGCGAACAGCATGGCGTAGAAGCTCGGCGCGATGCCGAAATGCTCGATGAACACAAAGGATGAGCCCGAGATATAAGCGAACAGCCCGGCGAAGACCGCAGCGCTGGATACGGTGAGACCGAAAGCCGGTCCATCTGACAGGATGTGCCAATAGGCTCCAAGCGCCTGCCCGATGGTCATCCCGCCCCGCGCTTCTTTCGAGTGGGTTTCAGGCAGCAGTAGCACCACGACCAGCATAGACAGTGTCCCAAAGCCAAACAGCACCGCGAATATCGCCCGCCAGCCGGAGAACTCGAGCAGAACCGCGCCTGCCAGCGGAGCCAGGATGGGGGCCAAAGTGGTGAGCACCATCATCAGGGAGAGGACACGCGCCGCTTCCTGAGCCGTAAAGAGGTCCCGCACGACCGTCCGGGCCAGAATGGAAGCCGCACCGCCGCCAATTGCCTGAAGCAGGCGCGCGACGATGAGCTGATCGATCCGCTCCACATAAACGCACGCCAGAGAAGCGATGATGAATATCAGGATACCGGCCAGCATGACCGGACGACGGCCGAAACGGTCCGAAATCGGGCCGTAGAGCAACATACCCGCTGAAAATCCCGCCATGAAAATCGCGAGAGTGGCCTGTACCTCGCTTGCCGGCACGCCTAGATCGCGGGCGATTGACGGCAGGGCAGGCAGGTACATGTCGATCGACATCGGCGCAAAGGCGGCAAGCGCTGCCAGCAAGACCACCAGCCCGGATCTGGGCAGCGTAAAACGCGCATTCGCTAACATCGATAAGTGTCTCCAGATAGGCGCTAGACAGGAAAACCGCAAAATTTTTCCGGTTTAGGTCGGCGGAATACTCTTCGGAGCGCCAGAAGCGATTTTCATCGAGATACCACATCATACCGCAATGCAGCGTGTTAAATGGAAAAGTCCTTGCCCAACACGTCTCGGCCATTACGATATTTGCATACAATCCGTCGCGTCCGCGAACGGCCTTACAGGGAAAGAACAATGGATTCTGTCGTCGAAGACAATCAGCTCGGCATGATGAAGTACGGGATCGGCCAGCCGGTAACCCGCTCCGAGGACCCGAAGCTGCTGCGCGGCGAGGGCAATTACACAGACGATGTGAATCTGGACGGCCAGGCCTATGGCGTGATGGTCCGCAGCCCCTATGCGCACGGCACCCTCAACGGAATTGACACCGCGGAGGCGAGCGCGGCACCCGGCGTTATCGCAATCCTGACCGGCGCGGATCTTGATGCCGCCGGCCTCAGCACGATGAAATGCGGACTTCCGCTGAAAGGCCGGGACGGCAGCCCGATCAACTACGTGCCACGCCCGGCACTGGCGACGGACAAGGTGCGCTATGTCGGTGACCCGGTCGCCATCGTGATCGCTGAGACCGCCACACAGGCCCGTGACGCGGCCGAGCTGGTGGAACTGGACATCGATCCCCTGCCCGCCGTCACTGACGCCCGCGCGGCCGCTGAGGCTGGCGCACCACAGCTCTATGACAGCGTCTCCGGCAACACGGCCATCGACTTCCAGTATGGCGACACGAAGAAGGTCGATACCGCCTTCAGGGAGGCATCGCACCAGACCCGGTTGAACATCCGCAACAACCGAATTGTTGTCAGCGCGATGGAGCCGCGCTCGGCAGTCGGCTCATTCGATGCTGCCAGCGAAGGCTATACCTTGAATGTCGGCTGCCAGGGTGTCTTCGGCATGATGAACACTCTGGCCAAGCAGGTGTTCAATATCGAGCCGGAAAAGATGCATGTCGTCACCGGTAATGTCGGCGGCTCGTTCGGTATGAAGGCCGGCGCCTATCCCGAATATATCTGCGTGCTGCATGCAGCGAAGGTGCTGGGGCGGCCCGTAAAGTGGACCGACGACCGGTCCGGCAGCTTCCTTTCCGACTGTCATGGACGTGACCATGACATGACGGCGGAACTGGCGCTGGATGCGGACGGAAAGTTCACCGCACTCAGAATCACCGGATACGGCAATGTCGGCGCCTTTCTGACCGCGGTCTCCCCGATGATGCCAACCATGAACACGCTGAAGAATGCCAACAGCGTCTATCGGCTGCCGCTGATCGAAGTCGCCTCCAAGGCGGTCTTCACCAACACCACACCGGTTACCGCCTATCGCGGCGCCGGGCGGCCGGAAGCGAACTACTATATGGAGCGGTTGATCGAGACGGCCGCGCGGGAAATGGGCATCGACGCCATCGAGTTGCGCCGCCGCAACCAGATCCTGCCGAGCGAAATCCCCTATGCCGCCGCAAATGGCATGAATTACGATAGCGGCGATTTCCCGACCATCATGCAGAAAGCCGTCGAAGCGTCTGACTGGGACGGTTTCGCCGCCCGCAAGGCGGAGAGTGAGAAACGCGGCAAGCTGCGTGGACGCGGTGTCGGCTGCTATCTCGAAGTCACCGCGCCGGTGCAGGAAGAGATGGGCGGCATCCGGTTCGAAGAGAACGGCGACGTCACCATCATCACCGGCACGCTGGATTACGGCCAGGGCCACTGGACGCCTTTCGCCCAGGTGCTGCACCAAAAACTCGGTGTGCCGTTCGAGCGTATCCGGCTTATCCAGGGCGACAGCGCGGAGCTGATCGCAGGCGGCGGAACCGGCGGCTCGAAATCCATCATGGCCAGTGGTGCCGCCATCCTTGAAGCCAGCGACATCGTTATCGACAAAGGCAAAAAGATCGCCGCCCACGTGTTCGAGACGGCGGTCGAGGATATCGTTTTCGAGGGCGGTGCTTTCCAGGTTGCCGGAACGGACCGGACGGTCACCGTCACCGAACTGGCGGAGCAGCTCCGGGGCGGATTGGATCTGCCGGAAGATCTGCCCCGCGATCTCAGCGTGAAGCACATCTTCGACGCCGCCCCGTCGGCCTTCCCGAACGGCTGTCATGTCTGCGAGCTGGAAGTCGATCCGGATACCGGCGTGGTCGAGATCGACCGCTACAACATGGTCAACGATTTCGGCATCGTGGTGAACCCGCTGCTGGTCGAAGGCCAGGCCCATGGCGGTATCGTGCAGGGCCTCGGCCAGGCGCTTATGGAAAATGCCGTCTATGATTCGGAAGGCCAGCTACAAACCGGCAGCTATATGGATTACGCCGTGCCCCGCGCCAGCGACGTGCCGAGCTTCACCTTCGCCACCCACGCGGTTCCGGCGACGACGAACCCGCTCGGTGCCAAGGGCTGTGGCGAGGCCGGCTGTGCCGGCTCCCTGCCCTCGATCATGAACGCGCTGATGGATGCACTGGCGCCGCTGGGCGTGAAGCATATCGACATGCCGGCAACGCCGGAGAAAGTCTGGGCAGCAATCCAAAGCGCAAAGGCCGCCTGAAAAGGCGGCCTTTGCCGGAAATAAAACCGGAGAGTCAGGCGCTTTTTAGATCGATGCGAGCGCCTGCTCAAGGTCCTGAATAAGGTCCCCGACATCCTCGATCCCGATCGAGAAGCGCAGCAGGTCGGCCGGAACCGGCGTGCCCTTGCCTTCGATCGACGCACGATGCTCAACCAGGCTCTCAACGCCACCGAGCGAGGTTGCACGGTGGATCAGCTCGAGATTGGCCGCCGTCTTGATCGCGGCCTTCTCTCCGCCCTCGATCCTGAGCGACAGCATGCCGCCGAAGCCGTCTTCCATCTGTTTCGCCGCCACATCGTGTGTGGCGTGGGTCGGCAGCCCCGGATAGAGCACGGAGGCCACTTTCGGGTGATTGTGGAAATGCTCCGCAATCGCCATGGCATTGTCCGACGCCTTGCGCACCCGGAGATGCAGCGTGCGCATACCGCGCAGCAGCAGCCAGGCCTCGAACGGTCCCATGACCATGCCGTGATCGGTCCGTACCCGGCGGATATCGTCCCACCACTGATCCGCCTTGGCCGCGATCAGGGCGCCGCCAAGCACGTCACTGTGCCCGTTCAGATATTTCGTCGCCGAGTGCATGACCAGATCCGCGCCATGCTCGATCGGGCGGGACAGAACCGGGCTTGCCGCCGTCGAATCAACGCAGAGCTTTGCGCCGGCGCCGTGGGCGAGCTGTGCAAACCAGGCAATGTCGAGGCAGTCCCATAGAGGGTTGGCCGGAGTTTCGATCCAGACCAGCTTGGTCTTGCCCGGCTGCACCAGACCCGCGGCGCTTTCCGGGTTGTTCACATCGAAGAAGTCGATTTCGATCTGCCACTGCGCGCAGAAGTCCAGCAACCAGTTGCGCAGGGCCCAGTACATCACCGTCGGCGCCAGCACATGATCGCCCGGACGCAGGGTCATGAAAGGCGCGACCGCCGCAGACATGCCGGCCGAGAAAATCAGCGCGCCCGCGCCGTTTTCCAGCCGTGCCAGCAGGTCTTCGGCGACGTCGTAAGTCGGGTTCCCGCCGCGGGTATAGACGAACCCCTTGGGATAGCTGTTATCCGCGTCCCGTTCGAAGGTTGTCGAGAGATGGATCGGCGGTGTTACCGCGCCCGTTGTCTCATCGACATGTCCCAGGGCCTGTGCCGAGAGGGTTTCGGGCTTCAGGTCGTTATTGCGCATTGCCGGCTCCGGCGTAGAGTTGGATCTTTGAACCCGACAACTGCCGAGTCGCACATGCCTCTATCACGAGGCGGGAAAAGTGGGAATTGCCCGGATTGTCGCGAGACAAATAAGGCTGCAGTGATTTCCATTGTCCGGAAATCTCTGCAGCCTCATAAAAAGCCGGTCAGACTGTCCGGGTGTCCATTAGAGTCAGGAAGGACACCAATTATCGGGTGGGTCTCCGATACGCGGCGATGAGGGGCACTGCCACGGTTCGTACTGTCTGCCCGGCGGGGCAACTGAACAGGTCGATAGACGAGCACTGTCATTTTCAGGATACGATCCGGGCGGTCAAACTGATAATTCTCTTTTAAAGCACCGTATTAGTTCCTATAACGAATGAATAATTCCGTACCGCTCAGGGGAACACGCTGAAATGGATACTTTGACGGCGATGAAGGTTTTTTGCTCCGTAGTCGAGAATGATAGTCTCGCCGGAGCATCCCGAACCCTCAATGTCTCACCGTCCGTCGTGAGCAAACAGCTCTCCGGACTTGAGGATCGACTGGGCGTACGCCTGCTGAACCGGACAACGCGGCGGGTCAGCCTGACCGAGGTAGGGTCCGCCTACTACGAACGCTGCAAGCGCATCCTGGCCGATGTGGACGAAGCGGAGATCGCGGTCTCGCAGGCACACTCCGCGCCGCGTGGTCTGCTGAAGCTCACCGCACCGACGACCTTCGCGCATCGGCATGTCGCCCCTCACCTACCGGAATTTCTTGATCGCTATCCGGAAGTCGAGGTGCAATTGCTCGTGAACGATCGCGTGGTGGATCTCGTCGATGAGGGGATCGATCTCGCCATCCGGATCGCGCAACTGAAGGATTCCAGCCTGATTGCCCGCAAGCTTGCGGTGAACCACCGCATGCTGGTGGCCAGCCCGGATTACCTGAAGAAATGGGGCCAGCCGGCAACACCGGACCAGCTGAGCGATCATTCGTTGATCACCTATGCGCCGGGTAACCCGATCAACGACTGGCACTTCATGATCGACAACCAGCAGAAGATCCTGCGCGCCAAGGGCACCCTCGCCATGAACAACGGCGACTCGGTGCTGCAGACCGTGCTTGCGGGCGGCGGCCTCGCCATGCTGGCAGCCTTCATGGCCGGTGAGCATGTGAAGAGTGGCAAACTGGTGACGCTGTTGGAAGAGTATGTCCGCGAGGACGTGCCGATCTACGCCGTCTATCCCAGCGGCCGGCATCTCTCACCGAAGGTCCGGGCGTTCGTCGACTTCTTGGTCGATCTCTACAACCCGACGCCTTACTGGCTGTAAAGGCAACATCGTAAAGACCGTCATCCCGTCTTTCGACGGGATGACGGGTAATCAGGTGAAGTGTGGCGGAACCTAGCGCCAGCTCTCGTCCAGCTCGGCGGGCTCGCTGGCGTAACCAGCTTTCTGGATACCCTTGCACGCACAGAATTCGTCTTTTTCGGAGAGATCTCCGCTGACGCCGACGGCACCGATCACCGCACCGTTTTCGAGGATGAGCGCGCCGCCTGGGACGGCCGCGAACTGACCGTCGAAGGCACTGGCAGCCGCAACCTGGAATCCGAGGCGTTCCTTCAGGCGGGCGCCGAGATTGCGGGAAGACTCACCGAAACCGAGGCCACCCCAGGCTTTCGCCGTGGCGATCTCGACACGGCCGATGCCGGAGCCGTCCTGGCGCTTCAGGCACACTACCTGGCCGCCTGCATCGAGCACGACAACCGTCATCGGCAGCATCTTTTCAGCGGTTGCGACGCTCAGAGCCTCGTCGGCGATAATTTCCGCCTTGGCGAGCGGCAGTGCGACGTGGAGCGGGAAGTTCCCAGCCATAGTTAGTCCCCCTAAATCAATCTCATCGGTGTAAATGCTGCACTGCTTATATCACCGTCCCGCACCCCCACGATACGAAGCCAGCATCCGCATCGCGGAAACAGAAAAGGCGGCCGGGAGCACCGACCGCCTTTTTTATTAAGTTCGATATCCGGAATCAGCCGGCGAGTTTCTTCTTCAACAATTCGTTGACCATGGCCGGGTTGGCCTTGCCCTGGCTCTGCTTCATCACCTGACCGACGAAGAAGCCGAACAGCTTGTCCTTGCCGGAGCGATATTCAGCAACCTTCTCGGCCTGAGACGCCATCACACTGTCGATCAACTCTTCGATCGCGCCGGTATCCGTGACCTGACGCAGCCCCTTCTCCTCGACGATTGTCGGCGCGTCCTTGCCACTTTCGAACATCTCCGCGAAGACGTCCTTGGCGATACGGCCGGAGATCGTGTTGTCGGTGATCAGGTCGATCAGCCCGCCCAGCTTCGCCTCGTCGACTGGCGAGTCCGAGAGATCCTTGCCCGCCTTGTTGAGGTTGCCGAACAGCTCGGTGATCATCCAGTTTGCGGCCAGCTTCGGGTCGCGTCCGTCCGCCACCTTCTCATAGAAGGCCGCCGTCTCCTGCTCTTCCACCAGGATAGCGGCGTCATACGGGCTGAGCCCGAAGTCCGCGATGAAGCGCGCCTTCTTGGCGTCCGGCAATTCCGGCAGCTTGGCTTTCTCCGCCTCGACAAACTCCTCGCTGAAAATCAGCGGCAGCAGATCGGGATCCGGGAAGTAGCGGTAATCGTGCGCCTCTTCCTTCGACCGCATGGAGCGGGTCTCGCCTTTGTTAGCGTCAAACAGGCGGGTTTCCTGATCGATGGTACCGCCGTCCTCGATGATCTCGATCTGACGACGTGCTTCGTACTCGATGGCCTGCTGCATGAAGCGGATCGAGTTCATGTTCTTGATCTCGCAGCGGGTGCCGAGCTCATCGCCCGGCTTTCGGACGGAGACGTTCACGTCGGCGCGCATCGAGCCTTCCTGCATGTTGCCGTCGCAGGTGCCGAGATAGCGCAGAATGGAGCGCAGCTTCTTCACATAGGCCGCTGCCTCTTCTGCTGAACGCATGTCCGGACGGGAGACAATTTCCATCAACGCCACGCCGGAGCGGTTCAGGTCGATATAGCTCTTGGTCGGGCTCTGGTCGTGGATCGACTTGCCGGCATCCTGTTCCAGGTGCAGCCGTTCGATTCCGATGGACTTGGACCGCCCGCCCGGCAGATCGACGGTGATTACGCCCTCTCCCACGATCGGCTGCTTGAACTGGCTGATCTGGTAGCCCTGCGGCAGATCCGCGTAGAAATAGTTCTTCCGGTCGAACACGCTGAAGCGGTTGATCGCGGCATTCAGCCCGAGGCCGGTGCGCACGGCCTGGCGGACGCATTCCTCGTTGATCACGGGCAGCATGCCCGGCATGGCGCTGTCGACCAGCGACACCTGGCTGTTCGGCTCGGAGCCGAAGGTGGTCGCCGCGCCGGAGAACAGCTTGGAGTTGGATGTGACCTGGGCATGCACCTCGAGACCGAGGACGATTTCCCAGTCTCCGGTGTTACCCGTGACGAGGTTGGATTTTTCCGCAGTCATCTCACTTCCCTCCCGCAAGGAAGCCCGGCAGGGCATCGAAGCCCGCCGCCTGTTCCAGAACGCCACCGACCTTGAGGACGGTTTCCTCGTCGAACGCCTTGCCCAGCACCTGCAGGCCAAGCGGCAGGCCCTCTCCGGAGAGCCCGACCGGCACTGAAATGCCCGGCAGACCGGCCAGGCTGGCCGGCACGGTGAAGACGTCGTTCAGATACATCTTGATCGGATCGTCCTCATTCTCGCCGATGGCAAAGGCCGCGGACGGCGCGGTCGGCGTCAGGATCGCATCGACGGACTGGTAGGCGTCGTTGAAATCCTTCTGGATCAGCGCCCGGACCTTCTGCGCCTTCAGGTAATAGGCATCGTAATAGCCCGCCGACAGCACGTAGGTGCCGATCAGGATGCGGCGCTTCACCTCGTCGCCGAAGCCTTCGGCGCGGGTGTTCTCGTACATCTCGTTCAGGCTGTCGCCATCGACCCGGAGGCCGTAGCGCACGCCGTCATAGCGGGCCAGGTTGGACGAGGCTTCCGCCGGCGCGATGATGTAGTAGGTCGGCAGCGCGTATTTCGTGTGCGGCAGGGAGATATCGACGATCTCAGCCCCCGCATCCTTCAGCATCGCCGCACCCTTCTGCCAGAGCGCATCAATCTCCGCCGGCATGCCGTCGACCCGGTATTCCTTCGGAATGCCGATCTTCATGCCGCGAACGTCACCGGTCAGTGCCGCCTCGAAATCCGGAACGGCAAGGTCAGCAGAAGTCGAATCCTTCGGATCGTGCCCGGCCATGGCGCCCAGCATCAGGGCTGCGTCGGAAACGGTCCGGGTCAGCGGGCCGGCCTGGTCGAGCGAGGAGGCAAAGGCCACAACGCCCCAGCGCGAGCAACGCCCGTAGGTCGGTTTGATGCCGACGATGCCGCACAGGCTGGCTGGCTGACGGATCGAGCCGCCGGTATCGGTTCCAGTCGCGGCAATTGCAAGTCGCCCCGCCACAGCCGCAGCGGACCCGCCGGAGGAGCCGCCCGGAACCAGCTTCGCGTTATCGCCGCCTGAACGGCGCCACGGGTTCTCGACCGGGCCGTAATGGCTGGTCTCGTTCGAGGAGCCCATGGCGAATTCATCAAGATTGAGCTTGCCGAGCATCACGGCGCCGGCATTCCAGAGATTCTGGCTCACCGTCGATTCGTATTCCGGCTTGAAGCCGTCGAGGATGTGCGAGGCCGCCGTGGTCAGCACGCCCTGGGTACAGAACAGATCCTTGATGCCGATGGGCAGGCCTTCCATGGCCCCGCCTTCACCCTTGGCGAGCTTTTCGTCGGACGCCTTGGCCATCGCCCGCGCCTTGTCCGGCGTCTCGGTGATAAAGGCATTCAGGCTCTTGCCCGCTTCCATGGCGCCGATATAGGCGTCCGTCAGCTCGGTCGAGGATGTCTTTTTCGCCTTCAGCGCGTCGCGCGCGCCGGTCAGGCTGAGAGAGAGAAGATCGCTCATTATTCGACCACCTTCGGAACAGCGTAATAGCCATGCGCCCGGTCTGGCGCGTTGGCCAGAACCCGCTCGGGATAGGCGCCGTCGGTCACCACGTCGGCGCGCAGCGGCAGGCCGTGCCCTGTGACGCTCGCCAGCGGCTCGACATTGTCCGTATTCACTTCGCTCAATTGCTCTACGAAGCCGAGAATAGTGTTCAGATCACCGACCATGGCATCCAGCTGTGCGTCGTCGGTCTTGATACGCGCGAGATGCGCGATTTTCGCGACAGTGGCTTTGTCAAGCGACATCGGATAAGGCTCTCCGTAATATTCGGAAATTCGCGGCAGCCCCATACACCAAGCACAGAGCCGCAAAACGGTGGCGAAGGTATCACCCGGACATGACATTCTGCAACCCCGCCGACCTGCCAGGAATGATGGCCAAGTTCACCCGTATTCTGGGGCTGGACCTCGGATCCAAGACCATAGGCATCGCCATCTCCGACGCGTTCCTCCGCGTCGCCTCCCCGATCACAACCATCCAGCGCCGGAAATTCACCAAGGATGCGGAAGAGCTGGCCCGGATCGTCGAGGAAAAGAATGTCGGCGCCTTCCTGATCGGTCTGCCGCTGAATATGGACGGCACCGAGGGTCCGCGCTGCCAGTCGACCCGGGACTTCGCCCGCGAGCTGATCCTGCGCATCGACCTGCCGGTCGCCTTCTTCGACGAGCGGATGAGCACCATGGCCGTCGAGCGGGCAATGATCGACGCGGACATGACACGGAAGAAACGCGCGGCCCGGGTTGACCAGCTCGCCGCCGCCTACATCCTGCAGGCCGCGCTGGATACGATGCCGGACTGAACCGGCCTGCCCCCGAATACCGCGACAAGACAAAACCAGAGAGACCCGATGTCGATATTGTTCATTACCTCCACTCGGATCGGCGACGCGATTCTCTCGACCGGGATTCTCGCCTGGCTGCATGAACAGTACCCAGAGGACGGCATCACCATCGCCTGCGGCGGGCCGGCGTCGAAGGTGTTCGGCGAAGTGCCGAACCTGGAGGCGCTGCACATCATCAAAAAGCAGCCCAATCATGGCCACTGGTGGAAGCTCTGGCGGGCCATGGCGCCGCGGAAGTGGCGCGTCGTCGTCGACCTGCGCCGCTCCGCCATGCCGTGGCTGCTGCTGGCCGGAAAGCGCTACAGCGTCCCGAAAGACCGAACCGGGCGCCACCGGGTGGAGCTGAACGCCTCGATGTTCGGCTTGCCGTCACTGGCCCCGAAGATCTGGACCGCGCCGGAACACCGGGAGACGGCGGAGAAGTTGCTTGCGGGAGCGAAGAACCCGATCGCCCTCGCCGTCGGCGCCAACTGGGCCGGCAAGACATGGCCGGCCGACCGGTTCGCGGCGCTGGCGGAGCGCATCCGGCAAATGCAAGCCTTCGGTCCGGAAACCGAGATCGTGCTCGTCGGCGGCGCGGACGAGCGGGAAGCCGGAGCGACGCTGCTGGAGAATCAGAGTGGAGGCCGAGTGATCGACGCCTTCGGGCTGGATATCCTGTCGACCTGCGAGGTCCTGAAGAAGTGCCGCCTGATGGTGGCCAACGACTCCGCCATGATGCATCTCGCGGCCGCCTCCGGCATCCCGACCATCGGCCTGTTCGGCCCGACCAAGGACCAGCATTACCGGCCCTGGGGCGAAAACGGCTTCGTCGTCCGCACCCCGGACAGCGCCGATACCCTGATGGCCCGGTTGCGCAGCGATCCTGCATCGGTGACGCACCTGATGGACGGGATTACAGTCGAGGATGTAGCGGCGCAAGTGGAGGAACTGGAAGCGCGCGGCCTGCTGGCGGCACGGTAAGGCACCAGCCCTTCCGGAAGCCCGCATCGACGTATGCGCAAACCTGACAGCATGACTTAACTGTCATGCCCCTTTATTTTCCAAGGCTCGCGTCCGCGTGCGCCCACCATCCCTCTCAAAAACTTATGGACTTCTTCGGGTACAGCCCTGAATTTTCTGGGGCGCTCTGCGTGCATATCTTCCCGATTTCGATCAGGATTAATTGTGTGCCGCAAATGCTGCCTAAACAGGCCAGGAAGACCTGAGGGTAAAAGGAGGGATGTCCATGTCGAAGACGCGAGATAATACGGAGAGCGAACCCTGGAACGGCCCCCGCTGGGCCACCAGCCGGCATAATTTCGATCCCGCGATCGCCGTACCGCCCCGCCCGATCGAACTGCACGACCTGACACTCCGCGATGGCGAGGAATCCGCCGATCTCGCCTTCACCACGGCGGACAAGGTGAAGATCGCCGAGGCTCTGGCCCGCCTCGGCATCAAGCGCACCGAGATTTTCCTGACGGTGCCGGGCTGGCAGGAAGTCATTCGCGAGATCATGCGCCGGGATCTCGGCATGGATTTCTGGGTCACCTGGCAGCCGGGACGGGTCGAGAAAGCGCTCGAGCTCGGCGTGCGGCATGTCATGGTCTGGTATCATATCGGCGACGAGATGCAGCGCCACGTCTTCAAGACCGACCGCGAGGCGCAGTTCGCAAAGATGATCGAGGAGGTTCGAGCGGCCCGCGCGGCGGGTTGTGTCGTGAACCTGTTCATGCCGGAAACCACCCGTGCCGACCTCGACCACATCACGCGCGCCGCCAAGGCCGCGGAGGCGGAAGGCGCCAGTTACGTCACCGTGGTCGACAGCCAGGGCATCGCCCGGCCCGCTGCAATCCGCTTCCTGGTCAGCCATCTGAAGGAACACACCGGCCTGAAGGTCGAAGTGCATTGCCACAACGATTTCGGCCTGGCCGTCGCCAACGTGCTCGGCGGATACGAGGGCGGCGCCGATGTGCTGCAGGTCTCGATCAACGGGATCGGATATCGCGCCGGAAACGCCGCCATGGAGTCCGTCGCGGCAGCGCTCAAAATGATCTACGGCGCCGAGACGGGCCTGCAGCTCGACCGGCTGCCGGAGGTGTGCCAGCTCGTCGAGAGCATCAGCGGCCTGCCGATCGACTATTACAAACCGATCGTCGGCAAAGGCGCCTTCCGGTACGAGCAATGGCGCGCCATCACCGAATTCACCGCGGCGGACGAACGCCGCTTCGCCTTCCCGTTCGAGCCGGAAGTCGTCGGCCGGACCGCGGAGCTCGTCATCGGCAAATGGAGCGATTCCGGCGCCGTCGTTCAGAAACTGGCGGAATACGGCCTCAAGGCGACACCCGAGCAGGTCGGCCGCATCCTCACCCGCAGCCAGCGCGCCGGCACCTCAAGGCACCGGCCGCTGGAGGATGGCGAGTTTCTGGTCATCGCAGAGCAGGAAGGTGCAGCCGACGCAGAGAGCTGAGGTGCGAGACTTGACAAAGCAGACGGCGACCGAGGTTGCTCGGCTGCACGAGGAGATGGCGCGGCAGATCTCGTACCGAAATACGGAGCGTCTGTTCGGGTGGGAGGTGTCGATGATGCTGGTTGGGAGCAAGCACGGAGGTTGGAGACAACTAAGTAGCGTGTCCCCTTAATTCCAGATTGAGAAAAACCATAACGTTACGTCCACTTCACAAAAATACAATCGGCGAATATCGCGGTCGGACGGTGTAGATTCACATCCTTGTTCGGCGCTAATATCGCTGGCTAGTTGATACCTAGAAGCTAAATTCTAAAAAAGAGAGTCATATCCAATGAGTTTTTTAGATGCGCTAAAAACACGCCAAGCCTTGATCGAGAAAATTGGCTATAATGAAGCATACCTTTGCTTAGCAATCGCTCTCTATATTGAAGAGCCTGACGTCGATCAACTTGCCAGCATCGGGCTCACTGAAGGATCCAACGACAAGAAAATAGATTTTATATATCACGATAGAAATTCAAAAAGTTTGGTATTTTCTCAAGGGTATATGGCCAAAAACACAAATGACGAAGCTCCAAGCAATAAAGCGTCCGACCTGAATACCGCCTGTGCCTGGCTGATATCGGGAGACACTGACTACGTCCCAGAAAAACTTCGCGGCATAATTTCCGATTTTAGGGAATCCATAAAAAACGGAGACATAGAGCATATTGATTTGCTTTATGTTCACAATCTACCGGAATCTATAAATGTCACCCGCGAACTTCAAACAGTAGAGAGCCACTTGCGGTCCACCTTATCAAATGATTCCATCACAATAAGATCACAAGAACTCGGAAAAACAAAAATAGAGCATCTATTTACTGCACAAGATTCCCACATAGAAGTAACTGATTCAATTGAATTTCCTGGGGAAATCGGAATCCATCAGAACGGTGACAACTGGTCCGCCGGTGTAGCCACAGTAGCTGGGAATTGGCTTCACCAACTATATGAAAAATACGGAGATAAACTATACAGCGCAAATTATCGCGGCTTTCTTGGTTCAGATGGTCGGCGACGAGTAAACCATGGAATTCGCGAAACAGCAGAAAAAGAGCCAGGTAATTTTTGGGCGTACAATAATGGCATCACAATATTAACACTATCCATCGGAAAGAATAGCAACGGAAAAAGAATACTAAAAGGCATATCTATAATAAATGGCGCCCAAACATCTGGCAGCATCGGATCGATAGATACAAAGAAAATACAACTAGACAATGTTAATATTTTATGTCGCGTAATTGAATGCTCGGATCAACTAACAATTGACAAAATAGTCCGATTCAATAACACGCAAAATATAATCACCACATGGGATCGATTCAGCAATGACCCGGATCAAAAGAGATTATCAGATGAATTTCAGGAACTTGGGTATGCGTACAACAGAAAACGTGGCTTTAATAATCAAGGCGATCAAATAGGAATCGAGCAGGTACTCCAACCTCTATTAGCATTTCATGGTCGACCGAGAGACGCTGTTCGCGGAAAGAATCAATTATTCCTACAAAAGCATCTTTATGGAGATGCTTTTGAGAACAAAAAAGCGCGACACATTATTTTTGTTTACTCTCTCGCCCGTGCGATTGATAATAAAAGATTAGAATTAAAAGAAAAATCCACGACAGAAACATTAATATCCATTGAGAAATCTCAACTAAATTTACTGCGGAATTTAAACTTTAAATCCTTTTTGATCGCCACGATATCCGGCAGCTTAGAGGTCATAGTTGGAAAATACTGCGATCCTATTACAGTTAGCTTTAAGCCAAACGCAATAAAAGGAACTGTACTTACTGATCTATCAACAAGATGGTTGCCAGTTGTCGAATCCATACTCCCTCTACTAACATCTATTGTTGACCCTGATACATTTTTTAAAAACCTCAGCAGCCAAGACAATTACTTGGCACAAGTGAAATTGCAGCTCGACGCAATGATGGTTGCGACAAACCAGCAAGAAAAATGCCGGGATTTCTCGACGATAGTCGCAGCCACTTGACGAATTAAAGGGACACAACGTAATTCACGCTCCAAAAAGCCCAAGTCTCTCATCCCCTCACCCGGCCTCATTCCACGAAAAAGCCCGTCACCCAGCCCGCTCCCACGCCTCAATCAACGCCTTCATTTTCCGCACCGCCGCTTCGGGAGCGGTCAGAACCGGCCGTTCGGTCACGACTCGGCAGTCCGGGGCAGCTGGGGACATGGAGAAATGGGCCAGCAGGAAGACATCCGCGTCTTTCGTGCGGGCGACCGCCTCGGCGATGAGGCGGTTGTGGGTTTCGGCGTCGCCATCGTTCAGTGCCTCCCGCGCCCCCTCGGCGAACACCGTCGTCAGGCATGCATCCGACTTCCGCCGCGCCGCCTCTTCGCGGAATTCCTCTGCCATACCCTCGACCGCCGCCGGGAAGGTGTAGATCATCGCAACACGGGTGCCGTGGCCGAAGGCCTCCTCGAACATGGCTTCGTTCGGTTTCAGGACCGGCAGCGGCGATGTGCGCGCGGCCTCTTCGATTGCTTCACCAAAGGCCGAACAGGTGTAGAGAATGCCCGCCGGCCCCGTTCCCTCGGCATAGCGCGCGAGCGCAATGATCCGCGCCGCCAGGTCCGGCGTCAGCGCAGCCTCTTTCGCACGGTCGACCGACAGGCCCTCGTCCAGCAGGGAGAGAATTTCAGCCTCCGGCCATGCCTCCCGGAACGCCGCCTCTACCGGGGCTATGGCGAGCGGTGTTGCGTGGATCAGGGAAAGACGGACTGGATCGGACATTTCTGAGTTCCTGAAATTCAGCGCTTACGGGGACACAAGACCGGGTTCAGCCGGTTTCACTCCCCCTCATACCGATACCGAAAATCACAGTGGCTGGCACCACTCATGATGGTCTGGCCGCGTTCCATTGTGATCTTGTCGGAATAGCCCTCGCAGAAGCTGCCGTCCCGGTTGCAGGACAAGAGGTGGCCGATTTCGCCGAGGCCCATTTCCCGGTACATCTCGGCATAGCGGCAGCGGGTGACGTTGAAGTGGAATGTGTCTTCCGTCCGCTCCAGCTCCTCCGTCTCCAGCGCCCCGCCATGGGTCCAGAGGCTGTAGAGATCCTGGAAGCTGCGCATGTCGCGGTCCGGGCCGTCGCGTTCGGCGAAGGTGCGGGCCTGGGCGATGGCGGCCTTGCGGATGGCGTTGCCGATGATCTTCTGCGCCGCCGCCGCGCCGACCTCCGCCACCATCTCCTCGTAGAGCGGCTTGATCACGTTCGCCTCGATGCGGCGAAGCTCGATGATGGGAAGGTCGGTCATGGCGTGTCTCCGGTGTGTTAGCGGCCCGGCTCTTTAGCGGCCTAATTCTTCAACGACCAAGCGTGCCGCCCTTCAGCGAGCGCGGGTCGCGCAGGCCCCAGCGGCCGGCCTCGACCTCGTGGAAGAAGTCGAGAATGGTGCGGTTGAACAGGGCCGGCTCCTCGATATTGAGGGTGTGGCCCGTATTCGGGAACATGGCGTGCCCGGCGGACGGGATGGTGCGCTTCATCAGCAGGCCCGGCTCAAGGCAGCTTTCGTCCTCGTCCCCGTTCACGATCAAAGTCGGCACGGTCAGCGCCGCCATCTGCTCCCGCAGCTCCCAGAGCGACGGCCGGTTGGCCTGCACGCCGCGCAGGGTGTTGGCGGAGCCTTTCGAGGAATGCTCGCCGAGCTGGGCCGCGAATTCCGCCCAGCCGCGCGGGTCCTTGTTCTGGAGTTGAACACGGGCCGGCTCCAGCGCGTAGACGGGCGCGACCTTGTCCATGCCCTCGCCCTCGATCTTGTCCGCGAGCAGGTTCGACTGTTTCTTGAAATCGTCCCGCCGGTCGGGGTCGGCGCCATAGCCGCAGCCCGCGACAACCAGCGACAGGGCTCGCTCCGGATAGGCGAGGCCGAAATGCAGGGTGGCGAAACCGCCCATGGAGAGGCCGACGATATGCGCCGCCTCGATATCCATGGCATCCAGCACCGCCCTGATATCGTCCCGCGCCCGGGCTTGCGAATAGTGCGCCGGGTCTTCCGGCACGTCCGACGGCGGATAGCCGCGGGCGCCGTAGGTGATGCAGGTGTAGTAGCGGGACAGCGCCCGGACCTGCGGCTCCCAGCTCCTGTGATCGCCGGCGAATTCATGCACGAAGACGACAGGCGTCCCCTCACCGATCGTCTCGCAATAGAGCGACACGCCGTCATCCGTTTTCACATAGCCCATTCCAGCCTCCCCGTTCCTTATTGGTTGGCTGTGACTATGCAGGATCGGCGGGCGGCGCCCAAGGGGCCGGATTGCGAATGAACTGTTCCTGCAGCGGCGCGGGTCGCGGTGTCAGAGGAAGTGATGGAACGGCGCGATCTCTATCCCCGCCGCCTCCAGAGAGGTCCGGAGTGCCCGTGCCATCTGCACGCCCGCCGGATTGTCGCCATGCACGCAGATCGTGTCGATCCGGCCCTTGATGCGCTTGCCGCTCCTGGTGATGACAGCGCCTTCCTCCAGCATGGCCAGGACGGATGCGGCGGCCGCTTCGGCGTCATGGATCACGGCGCCGGGCTCGCTGCGCGGCACCAGATTGCCGTTATCCTGATAGGCCCGGTCAGCGAAGATCTCACGCGCCAGGCGCAGACCGGCAGCCTCGCCCGCCCGTTCCGTCGCCATGCCCGGCATGACCACCAGGATCAGGTCCGGGTCGACGGACTTCGTCGCTCGGGCAATGGCACCGGCCACGCTTTCATCTTCCGCCACCAGATTGCCAAGCGCGCCATGGGTCTTCACATGGGTCACCTTCACCCCTTCCAGAGCGGCAAGCCCCATCAGGGCACCGATCTGGTAGGCGGTCTGTTTCTCCAGATCGGCCAGGCTGTCGCCGGCGATCTTGCGGCGTCCGAAACCCCAGAGATCGAGATAGCCCGGATGCGCCCCGATCCCGACACCGCCGTCCCGCGCCCGGATCACGGTCTCCCGCATCACATTCGGATCGCCCGCATGAAAGCCGCAGGCGACGTTAGCGCTGGAGACGATCGAGAGCATGTCGGCATCGGCGCCCAGCTCGTAGGCTCCCCAGCTTTCCCCGAGATCGGAATTGAGATCGACGCGCATGTTTTCAGGCTCCGGTTACCCCACCATATGGGCATACCGCGTCTGAAACCTCGATTGAAGCCCGACTGACGAAGATTTCGATCAGTCGCCCTGTTTGATATCAAGCGTGACCAGCCGCGTGCTGACATCGTCCGGGGACGGAGTTTCAACGAAACCGAGATCTCGGCAGAGCGCGAGCATCGCCTTGTTCTCCGACATCACGTAGCCGAACATCTTTTGCAGGCCGCGCGAATGGGCGTGCCGGATGAGATCGCCCATCAGGCGGCGGCCAAGCCCCTGCCCCTGCTGGTCGGTCCGGACCAGGGCGGCGAACTCGCAGGTCTCGAAATGCGGATCGGCCGTCAGGCGGGCAACGCCGAGGATTTCACCGTGACTTTCGGCAATCAGCGCCATTTCCCGGTCATAGTCGATCTGGGTAAGACGGGCCGCCGTTTCGTGCGGCAAAGTCTTGACCGGTGCGAAAAACCGCCGTCGCAGATCGTCCTGGGATGATTTCTGGATCAGCTCCAGCAATGCCGGCTCGTCTTCCGGGCGGATCGGACGAACCGTCAGGGACCGTCCGTTATCGAGGCTGATATGCCGCTCCAGATGTTTCGGATAGGGCTGGATGGCAACCGGGATCGCCTTGGACGCCTCCTGCACCCGGACCCTGGCATCCAGGGCAAGAATGCCGAAATCGTTGATGTAGAGCGGGTTGACGTCGAGCTCCCGGATCTCCGGGAAATCCATGGCGATCTGCGAGAGTTTGACCAGCGCCGCCGTCAGCTCCTCAATGGCCGCCGCCGGACGGTTCCGGTAGCCCTGCAGAAGCGACCAGACCCGGGTCCGCTGCACCATGTCGCGCGCCAACGGGATATCGAGCGGCGGCAAGGCAACCGCACTGTCATCCGCGACCTCGACCTCGACCCCGCCCTTGCCGAACAAAATGACCGGCCCGAACACACGGTCCGTGGTGATGCCAATGATCAGCTCTTCCGCATGCGGCATCGCCGCCATACGCTGGACCGCGAAGCCGTCGATCCGGGCTTCCGGCTTCACACGCGCCACGGTCCGGAGCATTTCTTCCGCCGCCGCCACAACCTGCTGACGGCCGGTCAGATCGAGACGCACACCGCCGACATCGCTCTTGTGCGTGATATCGTGGCTGAGAATTTTCAGCACGACGTGGTTGCCAAGCTCGACAGCGGCGAGCCCCGCCTCGTCCGGCGTCTTGGCTATCACGGTTTCCACGACCGGAATGCCATAGGCGTCCAGCACGTCTTTCGCTTCCGGCTCGGTCAGCCACTCCCGGCCGTCATCAAGCGCCTTCTGGACGACCTTCCGCGCCCGCTCGGTCTCGGGACGGAACCCTTCCGGCAAGGAGGGCGGCGTTTGCATCAGCATGTCCCGGCGGCGCTTGTACCGCACCATGTGCATGAAGCCGGTCACCGCCTGGTTCGGCGTATCGTAGGACGGCACCGACGCCCGGTAAAAAGCCTTCTTCGCCTTTTCCTGCGCCCCTTCACCCACCCAGTTCGTCAGAATCGGCACGCGCGGCTTCCCGGCAACGACACGCTGCACAACCTCCGCCGCCTTGATACTGTCAGCAATCGCGGTCGGGCAGTTCAGCACCAGAACCGCATCGACATTCGGGTCCTTCATCACCTCTTCAAGCGCGGCTTCATAGCGCTCCGGCGGCGCATCGCCGATGATGTCGACAGGATTTCCCCGCGACCAGGTGGACGGCAGCTTGCCATCCAGCGCCGCAATCGTTTCCGGGCTGAGCTCCGCCAGACGGCCGCCCAGCTCGATCAGGGATTCGGTTGCCAGCACCCCAAGACCGCCGCCATTGGTGACAATCGCCAGACGGTCGTTCGCTGCCTTCAGGCCGGTGCCCAGCGTGTTCACCGCGTCGAACAGCTCAAGCAGGTCATACACGCGGAGGATGCCGGCCCGGCGGAAGGCGGCGTTGAAAACAGCATCAGAGCCCGTAAGCGCGCCGGTATGGGAGGCAGCCGCCTTCGCCGCCTCCTTGTTACGACCCGACTTGATGGCGATGACCGGTTTGTTCCGGGCCGCCGCCCGCGCAGCCGACATGAATTTCCGGGGACTGCTAATCGACTCGATATAGAGCAGGATCGCCTTGGTGTTCGGGTCCGCGACCAGGTAATCCAGCATGTCGCCGAAATCGACATCGGTCATGTTGCCGAGCGAAACGACATGGGAGAAGCCGATATTGTGGTGCGCTGCATGGTCAACCACGGCGGACGCGACAGCGCCGCTCTGCGTGACGAACGCAAGATTGCCGGCAGGCGGCGCAATATGCAGGAAAGAGGCATTGAGCCCGATGGGCGGCACCATGATGCCGACGCAGTTCGGCCCGACGACACGCAGCGGATATTGCGACTTGATGCGTTCGATCTCGGCGGCCAGATCGGCGCCGTGGCCATCCGCCTCACCGAAACCGGCAGTGACGACGACAGCGGCCTTTGTTCCCTTTGCCGCCAGGTCCTCCAGCACAGAAGGCACCGACGCGGCCGGAGTACAGATAACCGCGAGATCAGGAACGATCGGAAGATCCGTTACGCTCTTGTAACAAAGCGTGGAGCCGATAGAGGCCTCATGCGGATTGACCGGCAGGACCGGACCGTTGAATGCTCCGCCCAGAAGGTTCCGGGACAACACTTTGCCGACCGACTGCTCGCGGTTACTCGCCCCGATAATGGCGACCGAACTCGGCTGAAAAAGTTTATCCAGATTCCTGATCGACATGGAACGGCCTCATTATGTTGCAGCGCAATATAATAACTATGCCGCCGAAATGTGTCAGTTCTAATGCACTCCGAAGCTAATTTGTCGCAGCGCACAATTTACAGCAGGCATCAGCTCGTTTCCCGACCGGCGCGCGCGTCATCGACCATTCGCGCGAGTTCGGCGATATCCTTCACGACATAAGCGCCACGCGTCCTCTCCAGCAAGTCACTCCGCTCAAGAGCTTTCAGCTCCCGGGTCACCGCTTCACGATGCGTGCTGATCCGGGCGGCGATCTCGGCATGGGTCGGCGGCGGCGAAATGCGCCCGGTCCCATCAACGATGCGCCCGGCCCGCGCCAGACGCAGCAATTCCGCATGGATGCGGTTGCGCACGCCAAGCGTGCTGAACTCGACCACACGTTCCACCAGCGTCCGGATCGAGCCAACCATGCGCTTCATGACGATCTGCGCCATTTCCGGAACTTCTGCAAGCAGCTCCCGGAACAGCTCGGCCGGCATGCAGGCAACGGTCGTCCTGCTCAGCGCAACGATGCTGGCGGAGCGCCGTCCGCCGTCGATTGCGGCAAATTCGCCGAAATGGTCTCCTGTCTTGAGATCGTGAATGATAACGGTCTTTCCGGTTTCGGAAAAAACGGTCACCCGAACATCGCCCCAGCTGATGAAGTAAACGTCGGTCGATTCATCATCGAGATTGATGATCACCTGGTCCGCTTCAAAGTTCCGCCAGCGGCACCTCTTGTCGAGATCGGCGATTTTCGCTTCCGGCAAGCACCGCAGCAAATGACATGCCCCCAGGCTGCGATTCATAGTCGACACTGGCATCTCCCCGCTTTGGTTGCCGACCCTATCATCAATCGTCCGGACCGGCACCGCCCGTAAACCCAAGCACCTTATCTAGCAACAGGGCAGGCCCGCTCACAACCGCTCGTCGAAACCCGCTCTTGCCCGCTCCGCCGGAGTGTTTTGACCTCGAGCCGTCGCCTCAGTGCGGAATCCCACACCGACCGGACGAAAACATCCCTATCTTTCTATTAGCAGAAGGAAGGGATCCGGGCAGCCACCGCAACAGCGATTCCCCCGCCTTGGTGGTGCTCCCCCTTCCGACTGGAAAGAGTGTTTTACCCTGAGAGTCATCTTCAGAGCCGCGCCATAAATGATCGGTCAGGGAACACCCCGCCTCCCTCATCGTTCCGGCGCGGTCTTTTTTTTTTCGACCGCAAATCCGTCCGTCCCAGAGAGGCTGCACCCAGTTAAGAGCCTCCCGCAAAATTCTACTTTTAATCACAAGTTCACTTGCCGCGCCGACGCGCCCACCCTATCTCAGTTCTGTCTGTGGACGGCTTTACAAATGGGGTGCCTTCTGCTGGTCAGTGCCGAGCGTCTCTCCTAAAGCGTGTCTAAGAGTAAGTGACTGAGTAAGTGGTTTTTTTGGAGTTTGTGAAGAGGAGAGGTATCCAGTCATGCCAACGGGTACAGTGAAGTTTTTCAAGACTGACAAAGGCTACGGGTTCATCACACCCGAAGATGGATCACGCGATGTCTTCGTACATGTTTCCGCCGTTCAGAATTCCGGACTGACAACCATCTCCGAAGGCCAGAGGCTGAATTTTGAAGTTCAGGAAGACGCTCGCGGCCCCAAGGCCGTCGATTTGTCGGTCGCGGATTAGAACAGCGCGCACCGCCTGTCCTTCAGCGGTGCCTGAATGAATAAAAACACTCGACCCGGCTGTATCCAGATATAGCCGGCCCCTTTTACGTGCGCCGCCTGTTCCGGCTTTCGCGCTCCGGCTTTCTTCCTCCAGTTTGCCCCCGGCATCCGCTGACGTCTCGGCCTCTCGCGTGTATCTGGCAGATTCACGCTCACCGGCACGTGTTGGCGCTTCACAGACCGCAGCCAAATTGTCATATTCGCGATCGTCCGGACCGAACAAAACCCGCGACCGGTAAATCACCGATGTTCCGGAGGTTCGGAAAATAATACGGGAGGATCACCCTCTAGGCGCGAGAAGACCGGCAAACAGTAGGCTGGCATCGCCTCAAGGCTTCACAAATTCAGGAGATCTCAATGATTAGAGACATCGTGCGCGCCCTCCTCGGCGGCGCAGGTTTGGCGGCGACGGTGCTGGCTGCGGGCGTCGTGCCCTCCAGCGCCAATGCGGACGAACTCAAGGTCGGCTTCGTTTATGTCGGCCCGGTCGGCGACCATGGCTGGACCTATCGCCACGATATCGGCCGCAAGGCCATCGAGGCACAGCTTGCCGGCAAGACCAAGACAACCTTCGTCGAGAACGTGCAGGAAGGCCCCGACGCCGAACGCGTCATCCGCCAGCTTGCCAGCGACGGCAACAAGCTGATCTTCACCACTTCCTTCGGCTTCATGAATCCGACCCTGAAGGTCGCCAAGAAGTTTCCGGATGTGAAGTTCGAGCACGCGACCGGCTACAAGCGCGCCGAGAACGTCTCCACCTATGCCGCGCGCTTCTATGAAGGCCGCTATGTCGCCGGCCTGATCGCCGGCAAGATGACCAAGTCGAACGTGATCGGCTATGTCGGCTCCTTCCCGATTCCTGAAGTGATCCGGGGCATAAACGCCTTTACGCTGGCTCTACGCTCGGTCAATCCGAACGCCGAAGTGAAGGTCGTGTGGGTGAATTCCTGGTACGACCCCGGCAAGGAAGGCGATGCAGCCAAGGCCCTGATCGATCAGGGCGCGGACATCATCCTGCAGCACACCGACTCCCCGGCCCCGCTTCAGGTTGCCGAATCCCGCGGCGTACATGGCTTCGGCCAGGCCTCCGACATGACCAAGTTCGCACCAAAGGCACAGCTTTCCGCAATCATCGATAATTGGGACAGCTACTATGTGGCCCGTGCCAAGGCGGTTCTGGACGGCACCTGGGCGTCCACGGACACCTGGGGTGGCCTGAAGTCCGGGATGGTCGAGATGGCTCCCTTCGGCGCTGCCGTTCCGGAAGACGCAAAAAAACTCGCAAACGAAGCGATCGCCGGCCTCACCGACGGCTCCATCCATGCTTTTGACGGGCCGATCAAGGATCAGAGCGGCGCTATCAAGGTCAAGAAGGGCGAAAAGCTCGATGATGGTGCCCTGCTCGGCATGAACTGGTATGTCGAAGGCGTTCAGGGCAAGATCCCGAACTAATTCAACCAGCGAAACAACGAAACGGCCCCGCCCGTACCCGGCGCGGGGCCGTTTTCATTTGAAAGGCTACTCCATGACCCCTGAGGAAATCCGCGACCGGGTGCTGCATCGGGACGGACTGATCCTGGTCATCGACAAGCCTGCCGGACTACCCGTTCATGAGGGTCCCGGCAGCGGGGACAATCTCGAAGCCTATTTCAAGCATCTGACATATGGCATCCAGCATACACCGGCACTCGGACACCGGCTGGACCGCGACACGAGCGGCTGTCTGGCCCTTGGGCGCAATCCAAAAGGATTGAAGAAGCTTGGAAAACTGTTCCGTGAAGGCCTTGTCGAGAAAACCTACTGGGCAATCACTCACGGAGCTCCAAAAGAGCCGGACGGCCGCATTGAACTGCCGCTGCGAAAAGTCAGCAGCAAGGACAAGGGCTGGCGCATGGTGGTGGATCGGAAAGACGGCCAGGAGAGCGTCACCGACTATCGGGTCGTGAGCGCTGCGGACGGTATGAGCTTCATCGAATGCTTCCCGCGCACCGGCCGGACACACCAGATCCGCGTCCATCTCGCCGCCATCGGCTGCCCGATCGTCGGAGATCCGCTCTATGGCACGGCGCAGGATGGAGAAGAGCCTCTGCAACTCCACTCCCGGGCTCTGCGCCTGCCGATGCAACAGAGCAAACCACCGGTCTATGCGGAAGCACCGCCGCCGCCCCATATGGCTCCCTATCTGGAACGCCTCAGAACAGGTCTGGATATGGAACCGGGCCGGGGTGACAAATAAGGTCGTGGCGGATATGGTGGCTCATCAGGCTCAAAGCCGAGGGAAAAGATCCATGGACATCAAAAGCACCGTTGCCTCCCAGAGTATCGCGAGCACGCAGGCCAAGCCTGTCCAGCGCAACGACGGTCCGCAGGCCCCGGGTCAGCCCCAGGGAACGGCGGGTGCCGTGTCCGTATCCGTACCCGGTGAAAGTCAGAAAGCGTCTGAGCTTGGCGAGAGCGTGAACGATAATCTTTCCAGCGAAGATGCGCTCGCGCTTGCCGGAAGCATTGCCGAACAACTTGCCAACCTGCCGAGTGACACCGGGATCGTCAGCAACCCGGCGCTGCTTGAGGAAGCGGCACGCGGCGTCAGCTAGGGCTCGCAAATCTTTTAGGGACCCGGACTTGGGTCTCAGAGTATGGGGCGCCTGTCGGCGCCCTTTTATTTTGCTTTCAATGCCAACTGTCAGAACGATCTGAGAAAACCGGCTCAGGCGGCCTCGTCCTTGGTTCCGGTTCCCTCGTTCGGCTGGGAAGTTTCTTCCGCCCCGGCAAAGGCTGCCGCGATCCGGCTACTATAGAGGCCAGTCGGATACATCCGGAAATCCCCCTCGAAAAGCTTGATCAGATCAAGCTTTTCCCATCCCTTCGCCGCAGACGGCGAGCTTACGATGCCGGGAGCCGAATCTCTGTAGGTAACAGCTTTCACGATTACGTTCCTTTGCTGGATGATACGCAATCATCTCCAGCAAGAAGCGTGCCCAGTGCTGTTAACTAAAAATGCGGCCAGAGCATCCGGGAGACGGCAAAAGTCGCCATTTCCACATAGAGCAACATGAAGCCGAGCATGATGTAGCGATGCACATCGCTGGTGAATCGCGATTTCTGCGCCATTGCGGTGCGGGTCAGCTCCCCCAGATGGGCACGCATGAAAGCCTGTTTCTTGGCTTCGGAGCCTTGCCAGCTCTGCAGCATCAGGATCGTGCCGACAGTCGCCAGACTGAAAAGCCAGACAAGGTAGAACAGGAACTTGATCAGGCTGACATCGCCCCAGCGGAGCCAGACACCGACCGCCACCACACCGACGCATAGCGCCGAAAAGTAGATCAGCGTGTGCCATTGCTGTGCCTTGGCGAAACGTATGTTCTCCGAGGCGTCGGTATAGAGGGCAAGAAACTCCTGCCGGGTATCGGAATCGATGTCCGGATGAGTGTCATGATGCGCAGCCGCTCGCCGCACGCGTTTCGGGTCCTGTGGGTCCGCTCTGGACAGTCCATCAGCCATGGAAGATCCCTCCAGCCAGTCTGGCTTAGCGAATTATGCGCTTCCGTTCATTATTGAATCAACTGTTTAGGGTCTAATGACGGACAGCGTTTCAGGATTATTTGCGTCTCTCCCTCCCGGATCAGCTCCGGCTCTCCGCCACGCTTGATCAGGTAGGTCCGCCGAGGCTCCGGCGCGGACCAGGTCAGAACCTGATCGACTTCAACCCGGTCACCGGATATCCGGTAGGTCGAGCGCCCCATCTTCAGGACCCGGTCGCCGGAGAGCGTGCCGTGCTTCGGCAGGGCGCGCACATAAATCCCCTGATGAAATACCATCACCGCCGTGCCGCTGCATTTCGCCCGCCCGTCCGGCCCGGCGATACCCCAGACACCCTCGACCTGCGATGCCGCTGAATGAGAGGCACGGGCCACCACGGCAAGCGTGAGGCAGAGCAAGAACGCCGCTCTCCGCACCCGTGCCATGGCTCAGGCCGCGCCCTTCTTCTTGGCCAGGAAGGCCTGCATCATGGCCTGCGGCTCGCCAGTCTCGTAGGCGGCGGCAAAGGCTTCGATACCGGCCTCAATGGCTTCTTCCAGCGGCTCCTCTTCCCACACCTTCAACAGCTGCTTCTGGATGCGGATCGCCGCCGGGCCGGCCTTAGCAATTTCCGTCGCCATATCCTCCGCGATCTCGAACAGCGAGTCAGACGTCACCATGCGCTCGACAAAGCCCCAATCGCGGGCCGTCCGGAGATCAATCGTGGCACCGGTATAGATCAAATAGGAGGCTTTTCCCCAGCCGATCAGCCGCGGCAACAGGGCCGCCTCGATAACCGACGGAATGCCGACCTTGACTTCCGGCATACCGAACTTGGCATTCTCTCCGGCAATCCGGATATCGCAGGCCGCCGCGACTTCCATGCCTGCACCGAGGCAGTAGCCGTCAATGGCGGCGATCACCGGCACGCGGCATTCTCGGATCGCCTTCATCAGGCCGTGCAGGCCGGAAATGAAAGCTTCCGCACTGTCTGCGTCGCAGGCCGCCATCTCGTTGATATCGGCGCCGCCGATGAAGGCCTTATGCCCGGCACCGCGCAGGATCACGGCACGAATGGTATCGTCGTCGTCAAGCCCGGTGACAGCGGCAGTCAGCTCCTCAATCGCCGCCGAATTGACGATGTTGAGTTTCTGACTGTTGTCCCAGGTGATGGTGACAACAATCCCTGTGCCCAGTTCCTTGCGACCGATTTCAACCGGCATTCTCTGTCTCCCCACTGTCTTCCGGGCGCGCATCAAACGGCTCGCCGCCAAACTCTCTGATCATTTGCCGGATTGCGTCGGCGACTTCCTCCAGCGCAGCCTCGTCCGTGCCGCGCGCTACCAGCGTGGTGCCGAACCCGCCAGCCCGGTAATAGGGGTAACTGCCAATCTCCACGTCAGGGAAGCGGTCCTGGATCGCACCAAGCGGAGCAGCGACCGTACCCTCCCCGATTGTGCAGCTGACGGAGCGGGATTTCATCTTGGTGCCGTGCTTCAAGATCGGCAGGAGTTCCAGCACCATCGCCTGGAACACGCTCGGCACGCCGGCCATGACATGCACGTTGCCGATGATGAAGCCCGGCGCGACCGAGACAACATTATCGATCAGCGTCGCCCCTTCCGGAGTCTCCGCCATCTTCTTCCGGGCCTCGTTGAATTCCCGGCCGATGGTTTCGTAATGCACCGCCATCCGCCGCATCGCTTCAGGATTACGGATCACCGGCTTGTTGAAGGCTGCGGCGATAGAGGCGCAGGTGATGTCATCATGGGTCGGGCCGATCCCGCCGGAGGTGAAGACATAGGTATAGGCCTCCGAGAGCGCCCGGGCCGCCGAGACGATTTCGCCCTCCTCGTCCCGCACCACCCGGACTTCGGAAAGCCGGATACCGGTTTCGGTCAGCTTCTCGGCAAGGAAACCAAGGTTCTTGTCCTTAGTGCGTCCGGACAGGATTTCGTTACCGATGATAAGGAAGGCGGCAGTGACGGTTTCGTCTGACATGATCGACCGGGATTGCTATGACGGAAAAGGAAAATAGAGCCCCGGAAACATGGAACAACGGACGCCCCTATGCAACTTCCGTCGCCGCTGTATGAAGGCACCCTGATCCAGCGCTACAAGCGCTTTCTCGCCGATGTCCGGCTGCTGGACGGAACGGAGGTGACGGCCCACTGTCCCAATCCGGGTGGCATGATCGGCCTGAAGGACCCAGGCTCCCGGGTCTGGCTCTCCAAATCGGACAATCCGAAACGCAAGCTCGCCTATACTTTCGAGCTTATCGAGACGTCCGGCGGCCTTGTCGGTATCAACACCGGCCATCCGAACGCCATCGTCGAGGAAGCTGTGCGGGACGGCACCATCACCGAACTCTCCGGATACGAAAGCCTCCGGCGCGAAGTGAAGTATGGCGAAAATTCCCGGATCGACCTCTATCTCGAGGATCCCGCGAAGGGCATTTGCTACGCCGAAGTGAAGAACGTTCACCTGAAGCGCGACGATGGCCCGAACCCCGGCGCCGCCGAGTTTCCGGACGCCGTCACCAAGCGCGGAGCCAAACATCTGGTCGAACTCGGCAACGAAGTCGCCAGGGGGAATAGAGCTATCATGGTCTATCTGGTGCAGCGCATGGACTGCGACCGGTTCTGCATCGCCGAGGATATCGACCCCGGCTATGCCGAGGCATTGCGGGTCGCGCGCAAGGCCGGTGTCGAGGCGATCTGCTACGACACGTCAATCACCACCGAGGCTATTTCAGTCCGCCGCCAACTTCCCATTGTCTGGCCCTGACGGCGTTTTCCGGGCCGGATTGACTTGACGCTCGCGCCCTCGGGTCGCATTTATGGCAGACACATTTACTGACATTGCCCGGCCCGCGCCGCGCACTTTGGAACAGCATGCAAGATCCTTCACTCGCCCAGGATGAGAATTACCGCGCCATCAAGCTGCACGGCCCGCTCGACTTTCAGGGCATGCGCCTGGCCGGACGCCTGGCTGCGGAAACGCTCGATTTCATCACGCCACATGTCAAACCGGGTGTGACCACCGAGGAGCTGGACCAGCTCTCCCACGACTTCATTCTGGAGCATGGCGCGACCCCGGCACCGCTTGGCTACAAGGGCTTTCCGAAGTCGATCTGCACCTCGATCAATCATGTTGTCTGTCATGGCATTCCCGGCCCCCGGAAACTGGAAAACGGCGATATCCTCAACATCGACGTCACCGTTATCCTGAATGGCTGGCACGGCGACACCAGCCGGATGTACGGCGTCGGCAAGGTCGGCGTGAAGGCGCGCCGGCTGATGGACATAACCTACGAAAGCCTGATGCGCGGCATTGCCGTGGTGAAGCCGGGTGCAACGCTCGGCGACATTGGTTACGCGATCCAGACCTATGCCGAGGGCGAACGCTGCTCCGTGGTGCGCGATTTCTGCGGCCATGGCCTCGGCCGGACCTTCCATGCTGCGCCGAGCGTGCTGCATTACGGCGAGAAAGGCACCGGCCCGATCCTGCAGGAAGGCATGTTCTTCACCATCGAGCCGATGATCAATGACGGCAAATACGCCGTGAAGATTCTGCCGGACGGCTGGACAGCCGTGACCCGCGACCGTTCCCTCTCCGCCCAGTTCGAGCATTCGATCGGTGTGACGGCAGACGGCTGCGAAATCTTCACGGAGTCCCCCAAGGGCTATACCAAGCCGCCCTACGCGGACTGATCTCCCTACCGGCCGAAAAAACACACCCGCCCCTTCCATGATCATTTCAGTGAGTGATCGAAGGGGAGGCTTCATTCGTGCCACGGGACCTAGTGAGTCCGGACTTCAATTCCGGACACCGGCGCCGGCTCCGGGAACGTTTTCTGAAATCCGGCCCGGACACTATCGCGGATTATGAGCTGCTAGAGCTGGTGCTGTTTCAGTCCCGGCCGCGCGGGGATGTAAAGCCTCTCGCCAAGTCCCTGCTGGAACGGTTTGGCAGCTTTGCCGAAACCATCTCCGCGCCGGCGGAAGACCTGATGAAGGTCCGCGGCGTCGGGGAGAGCACGGCGATTGCCCTCACAAGTATCCGTGCCGCCGCTGTGAGGCTGATGCGGGAGGAGGTCCAGGAACGCGCCGTCGTCTCCTCCTGGGATCAGCTGATTGCCTATTGCCGGGCGGCGATGGGATTCTCGAAACGCGAACAGTTTCGTGTGCTCTTCCTCGACAAGAAAAACCGGATTATCGCCGACGAGGTGCAGCAGGAAGGCACAGTCGATCACACGCCGGTCTATCCCCGCGAGGTGGTGGCACGCGCGCTCGATCTCGGAGCGACTGCGCTGATCCTTGTGCATAACCATCCGAGTGGCGACACCACGCCGTCCAAGGCCGATATCGACATGACCGGCCAGATCCAGCGGGCAGCGTCAGCGCTCGGCATTGTGCTGCACGACCACATCATCGTCGGCCGGGCCGCGCATACCAGTTTCAAGGCGCAAGGCCTGATATGAGGGAATGAGGGTCAGCAAAGGCCCATTCTTCGCTTATCGGACGTTCATGGAACTGCCGTCAGGGCGGCCGCGACCGATGTCATCGGTCCCTGACTTCCCGGATGAAGCAGGCCGCCACCACTCCCGCAAGGCAACACCACGGCAGCACCTGTAGAGCGAAGCCGAACGTATCGAGGGAATAGACCCGGGCCCCGTCGACCAAGCGGCCGTCCCAGCCGAGATCAAGCAGATAGCCGATGGCTGGCTGTAGCACCGCACCGCTGCCAACCACGAAACTGTTGATGATGCCGAGCGTCGCGCTGTTAGCCCATGGCGGATTGTGCTCCCGTGCCACGGCGAAGCTCAACACCATGGTGGAAGAGCCGAAGCCCTGCATCACCAGAACCGCCTGCAGCAACGGCAGCGGCATCGCCGGAAACAGGATGGTCAGTGTGATGCCTGCCGTTGCCAGCAGGCCTCCCAGCACCATGAATGGGCGCCGCTTGCCGAGTTTGTCGGAGAGCCAGCCGCTGAGCGGAGCGCCGACACCCCAGCCGAAAAACATGACAGACGCCAACGCCGCGGCCTCGGGTTTCGCCAGACCGCGCGCTTCCATGAAGAACGGCACGCCCCATAGGCCGCCGAATGCCAGCATGGAGCCGGTCATGCCCACGCCGAATGCTGCCGCCAACCAGGTCTGGGAGTTGCTGAGCGCGCGTTTCACACCTTCCAGAAGCGGCCGGGACGGTTCCGTTCCGCCAGAGGGTTTGTCCCGGACCGTGAGGAACAGGCAAATTGTCAGAACGACACCGCCCATCGCGACCCACCAGTTCGTCTCGCGCCAGCCGATCTGCTCCACCGCATAGCCGAACGGCCCCTGCCCCAATACGCCGCCAAGCACGCCAAGCATCTGCGCGAGGCCACCCAACAGGGCAAAACGTCCCGGAAACCAGATGGCCGCCACCGACAAAGCGGCGACAAAGCTGCACGCGCAGCCGAGGCCGATCAGAAACCGTCCGAAATATGCCATCCAGAGCGTATCGGCCCCGGCAAACACCAGAACGCCGATAGTACAGATCGCCGCGGCTCCGGTCGCAAGGCGGCGTGCGCCGAGCCGGTCAATAGCGACACCGATCGGGATCTGGATGCCTGCATAGACGTAAAAATAGACGGCGGAGAGATTACCCAGAATCGCACCGCCAACCGCGAATTCACGCATCAGGTCATCGACCATGACGGACGGCGATACCCGGAGCACGAAGGCGTAGAGGAAGAATACCGAGGCAAACAGCCAGCCGGCAAGCAGCAGCGCGCGGGAAGGAGAAAAAGCAGGAGACTTGGCTTCGGCGGTCACGCGGCAGACTCCGTAAACGAGACTTTCGCCGATGTCAGTGACATGACGCCATGGTCATGGTCAATCATCCGCATAGCAGGACAGCCGCATTGAATTGTCATCAGTCCGTCAGCACGACACACTTCCTCCCGGCAACATCGGATACGAGGATTTCATGCATAACAACGGCTCGGATGAACGCAAGACCACGCACGATGCAGAAGACGACCCGCGTAACCAGGACATCAAGATATACATAAACGGAGATCTGGCTCCGCGCGCCCATGCTGTTGTTTCCGTTTACGATTCCGGCTTCATGCTGGGTGATGGCATGTGGGAGGGAATGCGGCTGCACAATGGCAAATGGGTGTTCTTCGAAGAGCACATGGACCGGCTTTTCGAAAGCTGCAAGGCGGTCTCCCTCGATATCGGCATGGACCGCGCCGGCATCCGCGCCGCCATGGATGCAACCGTGGCGGCCAATCAAATGCAGACTGACGTGCATTGCCGCCTGATGATCACACGCGAGATCAAGGCGCGGCCATTCCAGCATCCCTCCCTCTCCCGCAGCGGGCCGACAATCGTGATCATCCTGGAGCATTCGAAACCCGCCAGTGCCTTGCACCAGCGCGGAATCCGGCTGGCCACTGTTCCCCAAGTCAGAGGACTGCCGCACTCCCAGGACCCGAAACTGAATTCACATTCGAAGCTGAATTGCGTCATCGCCTGCCTGCAGGCCGAACAGGCTGGCGCCGATGAAGGGCTGATGCTGGACCCGCACGGCTTCGTCAACACGACGAACGCCTGCAATTTCTTCATCGTCCGACGCGGCGAGGTCTGGACCTCGACCGGAGACTATTGCATGAACGGCGTCACCCGGCAGAAGGTCATCAACCTGTGCCGGCAAAACGATATCCCCGTCTTTGCAAAGAACTTCTCGCTGGTGGATTGCCATGGTGCCGACGAGGCCTTTCTGACCGGCTCCTTTGGTGGCCTTACACCCGTCGCAGAGATCGATGGCAAACCGGTCGGCTCCGGCGGGTTTCCCGGACCAATGACCAGTGAACTGCAAACCCACTACGCAGCGCGCATTGAAGAATATGCCGCTTAAGTGCCCGGGCTTGGGCAACCAAGTATTAATATACTCTCTGTATATTCCACTTTGACTGACAAAGCGTCATCTTGATGAAAGACCCGGCCATCGCCATGAAACCAAACATTACGGACCAGGACATGTTTTCGTCCGTGATCGAAAATGTGAGCCAGGGTCTCACTTACTTCGACCAGGACCTCAACCTGGTCGTCTGTAACCGGCGTTATCTGGATATGCTTGGATTTCCACACGATCTGGGCATTCCGGGTACACCGATTGCCGCGTTTTTCAGGATTAATGCGGAGCGCGGTGAGTACGGTCCCGGGCGAGTCGAAGACCTCGTGAATGAACGGCTCGCAATGGTGCGTCAGGCAGAAGCACACAGCTTTGAGCCCGAGCGGCCGGATGGAACGATCCTGCGCATCACCCGTACTCCCGTCGACGGTGGCGGCTTTGTAACCACCTACGATGACATTACAGAGCTGCGGAAATCCCAAAAGGCGCTTGAGCAATCGAACGAGCGCCTGGACGAGCTGGTTCTGGAGCGCACAGCGCAGCTTCAGAAACGAGAGAAAGATCTCTCAGCCCAGACCGAAGCGCTCGAAACCACCCTCGAAGCGGTTAACTACGGCATCACATTGTTCGATCGCGACCTGCGCCTGGTTGCCGCGAACCGTCTGGCCTTCGACATGATGCGTATCCCCCAGGAATTGAACCGGCCTGGAACACCGTTCGGAGCTCTGGCCCGGGTCTTGGCCGAGCGCGGCGAATATGGCCCGGGCAATATAGAGGAACAGGTGCAGGAGCGGGTCGACCTTGCCAAACAGTTCGACCACCTCCGTTACACCCGAGAGCAGTCAAACGGGAAGATCTACGAGATTTGGAGCCGTCCTGTAGAGAACGGGTTCGTGGCCACCTATGTCGATGTAACCGAGCAGAAACAACTGGAAGCCCTCTTGCGGGCAAACAACGATGAACTGGTCGAAAAAACCTCGGCTCTCGAAACCATCCTGGAAACTTTGGATTACGGTATCTCCCTGTTCGACAGGGATCTGAATCTGGTGGTTGCAAATCCGCAGGCGTTCAATCTGATGGCCGTACCGCATCATTTTAACCAACCCGGCCGTCACTTTACCGAGTTCCTGCGATACCAGGCCGGGATGGGTGAATTCGGCGAAGGCGACATCGAAGAGATTGTCGAACGGCACGCCACCGCCGCAGCTGGTCCCAATTCCTACACCTCGATCCGGCAACGCAAAGACGGAACAATTATCGAAGTAAACCGCCGTCCTATCGAAAACGGTTTTGTGGCGACTTACCGGGATGTCACTGACGAAAAGCGGCTTGAGGCACTGCTGCGGTCGACCAACGAAGAGCTGGAAACGCGGGTCGAAGAAAGAACGTCCGAGCTGAATGCTCAATTGCGAGAAACGGAGCGCGCAGAAGCTGAAATGCGGAAAGCAAAGAGCCGCGCCGAACTTGCCGACAAGGCGAAATCCGATTTTCTTGCCCGCATGAGCCATGAAATCCGGACTCCACTGAATGGCGTGATCGGCCTGAACCGCATTCTGGCAGAGACAGAGCTGACTGAAAGACAGGCAGACATCGTCGCCAAGGCCCGCTCCTCGTCAAATGCCCTGCTCAGCGTCGTGAATGACGTCCTTGATTTCGCGAAAATCGAAGCGGGTCAGCTCGACATAGAGGAAATCCCCTTCAGACTGAGCGATGTTCTGGATAGCGTTGTTTCAATTGCCGAAACGCGCGCCGAGGAGAAAGGGCTTGCCTTTGAAGTGATCCCGAATGGAACCGAAAACATGCAGTTCCTGGGAGATCCGTTTCATATCGGCCAGATCCTGACCAATTATTGCAGCAACGCCGTGAAGTTCACCGATACCGGCTATGTACAGCTGACCGTGACATCCGAGCCTGAAAAGAACGGGATCAGTCAAACCCGGTTTTCCGTATCCGATAGCGGAATCGGTATGGATAAGGGTGTTGCAGAGCGCATTTTTATTCCCTTCCATCAGGCAGATGCATCGACAACGCGCCGGTATGGCGGGACAGGTCTCGGGCTTGCCATCTGTCGGGAGCTTGCACATTCGATGAACGGAGAGGTCTGGGTCGAGAGCGAGCCAGACCATGGCAGCACGTTCCATGTAGACCTGCCATTACCATTGATCACCGATGACAGTGCCATCCCGATCAGTGGAGAACGAGACTGGCGTGCGGCGTGTGACGGCCTTCAGGTTTTGTTGGTGGAGGACAATGCGATCAATCGAGAAATCGCGACTGTTCTGCTCGAAGGTGCCGGCATCACGGTGACATCAGCCGAGCACGGCAAAGAGGCTGTAGACATCATGCTGTCCGATGCTCCACCCCGGATCGATGCCGTTCTGATGGACTTGCAAATGCCGATCATGGATGGTCACGAGGCCACCAGACTCATTCTGGCCGATCCTAGGCACCACACTCTCAAAGTCATCGCGCTGACCGCGCACGCCGTGTCGGAAGAGATCGAGAAATGCCGCAAAGCAGGCATGTGCGGCCATGTCACCAAGCCCTTCGAGCCTAACACGCTGTTCCGGCATTTGGCCGAATCTTGCGTATCTACAGGTACATAGAGAATCTAAACGGTAATATCGAGGATAGATCCGCGGGGCAGGTCTGCACTGACCTCTTCCAGGGGGATCGCTTTCTGACGCTGTGGGGTGCGTTGATCCGAGTTCTGATCCGCGCCATTCAGTTCCTGCGCGAACCGGCTGGTAGCCGGATCCAGGGATTCGGCACTATTCCGCCGCCCATCGGCGCCGCTGGGCTGCGCCGGAACCTGTCTCTGACCGGTCGGAACCGGTATCAGAGGGAAGTTGTTTAGCGGACCAATAGCCATTACCAACCCTGATCACTCAGGCCGGTCTCCAGTCAGTACTCTGACGCAAACCGGTCAAATAATCCATCACCCTCATGGTGAATGGCTTATTTATATTGGATTTTAGATAAATATGTCAATTATGCGCATTATATTAATAGCCTCAGAACACGCCTAACCCTATCAAAGCCAAATCGATCAGCTTCGATCTTCTGGCGGTAATGCTTTATTTTTCAGTGACTTGACGAACCCAACCGGATCCTGCAGCGGATCATGCTCCGCTGCCGCGTCCCGCATGGACTCACTGATCTGACGTCCGGCATTATCCAGTTTAGGCTTCGCCCGTGTATAAACTTCCGCGGCAATATCAGTCGCCCGTTGCTGGACTTCGGGATTCTGCATAATCCGGCGGGCCGCTGCCCAGAGAAGACCTTTACCGATCATTGAACCGCTCCCTCCTCTTCCAAGCCCGGATCAGCGTCCACCATATCCCGTGACCCCGAATTTTTGCGCAACCTTTTCGATCTCTTCGTCAGGAAGGATCGCCGGCTGACCGATCTGCAGAGCCCGCCAATACATCGCAGCGAGAGTTTCCGCTTCCTGGGTCAGTGCAAGTCCCCGCTCCAGATTCGGCCCCAGCACGATAAGACCATGATTGCCCAGCAGGCACGCCTTGCGCCCGTCCAGCGCCGTCAGAGCATGGTCGGACAGCTCCTGAGTGCCATAGGTCGCATATGGGGCGCAGCGGATCGTCGGGCCACCGAAAAGCGCTATCATGTAGTGAAAAGCCGGAATCTCGCGATGCAGACAGGCCAACGTGGTCGAGAACATACCGTGCGTATGGACGATGGCCTCCGCATCCGGACGGGCCCGCATGATATCGAGATGGAACCGCCACTCGCTGGAAGGCTTGTGCTTGCCCTCCACATTCCCTTCCAGATCCATCCGCACGATGTCTTCCGGCGCAAGCCTGTCATAACGGATGCTGGACGGCGTCATGAAGAAGCCTTCCGCGGGATCGTCGCCGCAGCGCACACTGACATTGCCGGAAGTGCCCTGATTCAGGCCCATCGCGTTCATGTTCAGACAGGTGTCAATGACTTCCTGCCGCAGCGCGCGTTCAGCCTTGCCGATTTTCACAGTCATTAATCCTCGCCAGCCTGACGCATTTCCGGGAACAGTCGCAGCAGCCCCTCCTCACTTGGCTCTGCAAGACCGCGTTCGGTCAACAGGCCCGTTACAAGACGCGCCGGCGTGACATCAAATGCCGGGTTCGCTGCCGCGCTCTTTTCCGGCGTGATAGTCACCGTCACCACTTTACCATCCGCCAGGCGCCCGGTGATTTCCGTCACCTCACGAAAATCGCGCTCCTCGATCGGAATGTCGCGCACGCCGTCCACAATTGTCCAGTCGACGGTCGGGGACGGCAGGCCAACATAGAACGGCACGCCGTTATCGTGGGCGGCCAGTGCTTTCAGATAGGTGCCGATCTTGTTGCAGACATCACCGGCCCGCGTGGTCCGGTCGGTGCCGGTGATCACCAGATCGACCATGCCGTGCTGCATGTAATGCCCGCCCGCATTATCGACGATCACCGTGTGCGGCACGCCGTGATTGCTCAGCTCCCACGCCGTCAGGCTGGCGCCCTGGTTGCGCGGCCGGGTCTCGTCGACCCAGACATGAACCGGAATACCCGCATCGTGCGCCAGATAGATCGGCGCGGTCGCGGTGCCCCAATCCACCGTCGCCAGCCAGCCCGCATTGCAGTGGGTCAACACGTTGATGGTCTCGCGCGGCTTCTTGCGGGACTGGATATCCTTGATCACCGCGAGACCTGCCTCCCCGATGGAGCGGTTGATCTCCACGTCCTCGTCACAGATTTCGCCCGCCAGCGTGAAGGCTGCATCCGCGCGCGCATCCGGCGCCAGCGGGCCGAGCTTTGTCCGCGCGGCATCAAGCGCCCAGCGCAGATTAACCGCCGTCGGCCGGGTCTCATAGAGCCGGTCATAGGCGTTCGACAGACCCGCGTCGGAGGAATCCTCGCGCATGGCCAGCCACATACCATAGGCCGCTGTTGCCCCGATCAACGGCGCGCCGCGCACCAGCATCGCCTTGATCGCATGGGCCGCGTCCTTCAGCGTCTCCAGCCGGGCGACCTCGAAAAGGTGCGGCAATTTCGTCTGGTCGATGATCTCGACCGCGTTGCCGTCCGGCGCCGGCCAGATCGTGCGATGCGGCTTGCCGTCGATCTTCATGGGTACGCTCCCTCTTGAGCTGTCTTCTTAACTGTCCGCCCGCAGCGTGACTCCAAGCGGCGGCAATGATAAAACCCCGCCTGCCTGATTGCCATCACGCATTCAGGTAAGCATTCCGGCATTAATCGCACGCAGCTGTCACCCGAGGATACACATGATCCCGCGCTATTCCCGCCCCGAGATGGTCAAGATCTGGGAGCCCGAGAACAAATTCCGCATCTGGTTCGAGATCGAGGCGCATGCCTGCGACGCACAGGCCGAGCTTGGCGTGATCCCGAAGGAAGCCGCCAAGGCTGTCTGGGAACGCGGTAATTTCGACATCGACCGGATTGACGAGATCGAGCGCGAGACCAAGCACGATGTCATCGCCTTCCTGACCAATCTCGCCGAATATGTTGGCGACGAAGCCCGCTTCGTGCACCAGGGCATGACCTCCTCGGACGTCCTCGACACCTGCCTAGCAGTGCAGCTCACCCAGGCGGCAGATCTGCTGTTGGCCGATCTCGACGCTCTGCTGGCCGCGATCAAGCGCCGCGCCTTCGAGCACAAGATGTCCCCGACAGTCGGTCGCAGCCATGGCATCCATGCCGAGCCGCTGACCTTCGGCGTGAAGCTCGCCGGGTATTATGCAGAGTTCGACCGTAACCGGACACGGCTGCTGGCAGCACGGGCGGAAATCGCGACCTGCGCCATTTCCGGCGCTGTCGGCACCTTCGCCAATATCGATCCGCGCGTCGAAGAGCATGTGGCCGAAAAGCTCGGCCTCGTTGCCGAGCCGGTATCGACCCAGGTCATCCCGCGCGACCGTCACGCAATGTTCTTCGCGACCCTCGGTGTCATCGCCAGCTCGGTCGAACGTCTCGCCACCGAAATCCGGCATCTGCAGCGCACCGAAGTCCGCGAGGCCGAGGAGTATTTCTCGCCGGGTCAGAAGGGCTCGTCGGCCATGCCGCACAAGCGCAACCCGGTGCTGACCGAAAACCTGACCGGCCTCGCCCGTCTGGTCCGCTCCGCCGTTGTCCCGGCGATGGAGAATGTCGCGCTCTGGCATGAGCGGGATATCTCCCACTCCTCCGTCGAGCGGATGATCGGCCCGGACTCCACCGTGACGCTTGATTTCGCCCTCGCCCGCCTGACCAGCGTGGTGGACAAACTGCTGATCTATCCGGAAGGCATGCAGGCCAATCTCGACCAGCTCGGCGGCCTGGTCCACTCCCAGCGCGTGCTGCTTGGCCTGACGCAAGCCGGCATGAGCCGGGAAGACGCCTATCAGGCTGTTCAGCGCAACGCGATGCCGGTCTGGCTGGAGGGCAAGGACTTCCTGACCCTGCTGAAGGCTGACGATGCAGTGACCGCGCTGCTCGACGCAGCTGCCCTCGAATCCCTGTTCGATCTCGGTTACCACACCAAGCATGTGGACACGATCTTCAACCGGGTCTTCGGCGAAAGCTAAATGCTCCCGGCTTGAGCAATAAAAAACGGCGCCTCCATGGGCGCCGTTTTCGTATCGATAGCCGATGACCTTCGCTTACTATCTATCGAGCTTATCTACCGCTCGGCTTCAAGCATCTATCACAGGCTCTATGACTACAGCCCTACGTACCGATGGCATAGAAATTGATTTGCATGCGCCTACCTGAGCATCTAACAGCTCAGAATGAATTTCTTCCTCGTCCGCAGCAGCTTGTACCCTTTCATCCAATTTCATATCTGTTTTTAAGTCGCCATTATTGAACTCGTCTGTTTTCCCCCGCTTCGGCCATAGCCAGCAAGATAAGGAGTAACGGCACCGGTTAAAGCGCTTCGCTAGAGCCGCCGATATTGCTCGAAAAACGCTTCGAATAGTATCCGCAGTGAATATCAGGATGGCAGTCAATTTCTTGAGAAACCAAACGGTCCAGTCTAGCAAATCGGGAACTAGGCGGGCGGTCCCATAGATTGAACTTGCCAAAACAATAGCCGAAATTATTGGATTCTCTTGAATTATCGGAAAGTGCTCCAGCAGAGAGACTAGATCTCCAAAATCGACCTGCGAAGCTCCTGAATTGGTGTAGTTTTTTAGCTCAACCATCATAGCCTCCTCTCATCCTTCACCGCTGCCCCACAAGCATCTCTGTGCGACGTTCTCAAATTCGAATCTCATAGACACGCAGAGATCCAAATTTTTCCCGGCTGACGACAATTTTGGAAGAAGCATGGTCAGCCGAAAAACTTTCTTTGCTCCTCCAAGTGGCGCCGCAAAACGGCTACTTCTGGAGGATCAGAGTGGTTGGCCAACCACAAGGTTGAAGGTCAATTGAAACTCTTCTAACCTTCATATAGCAATATACACTTATTACCGTATCTAAGGTGCGAATCGAAAAGACTCAATTTTATGCGAAAATGAGCGATTTTCCCTCACTCAAGAAAAAGACAAGGAACTCGAGCACTCTTCTGGCCGTTTTAGAAGAATTAATTGCGTATAAGTTCGACGGGAACAAAAGCGAAGCGTCAAAACACCTCGAAAATTATGTGTATGAAGGGCGGCACACACCGTCACTGCGGCGTGAAGTTATAACAAAGGTCCTACAGAACGACCAGCACCTAAAATATGTTCACTTGGAAACATTCTCCAATAGCATAAACGTGCCCAGCGCAGCCTTACTTTTACTTTCCCGTGTGCGATCAGAAAAAGAAAAACATAACAACGATATGGCTATTGAAATTTTGAATAGAATGATTTCCTATTGTGAGAGCGCAAAAAAACTGAACAAAGAAAAATTAACGGTAGAGCATCTAGTAACTTATTTTTCTGATCTCGGATCAGACAATCAAAAGAAACGTGGAGCTACGGCAGATCAAGATAATTTATTTTAGATCATTGAAAAAACAGCGCCAAATAGGCGCTGTTTATATATTCGTGATGTTTAGCCTAGCAACAATCAGCCCTCGGTCTTGAGCTGCTCCAGCGCAACCGTCATGAACTCTTCGAGCTTGTGGCGGATGCGGTGCTCGGAAAGATCGGCACCGGTGCCTTCGACGCTCTTCAGAATGAATTCGACGACATCGTCGACACCCGGCTTTTCCATGTCGGCCACAACGACTTCCTTGGCATAGGCAGCCGCGTCATCGCCGGTCTTGCCGAGGAATTCTTCGGCAACCCAGAGACCGAGCAACTTGTTGCGCCGGGCGCTTGCCTTGAATTCGAGTTCGGAATCGTGTGCAAATTTTGCTTCTTCGCCCTTTTGGCGTTTGTCGAAACCTGACATCGGTCGAATACCCCTTCGTCTCTTTCCCGTACTGAACACCAAACCAGCCGACTCATCGGTCTCCGGTATAGCGCAGAATCTTGAATGCGGCCGCAATCTATCAGGCGCAGCATCCTCTGTTAACCGGCAGATTGCCGCAATTCCGACGCTTGTCAAAAAATGTTTCAGTGATCTCTTACCCGGCGTAGGGTCTCGGCCATGTGCACCCTTGTTATACTGCGCCGTCCCGGCCATTCCTGGCCGGTTCTGATCGCCGCCAACCGCGATGAAATGCAATCCAGATCCTGGCAGGCACCAGCCCGCCACTGGCCCGACAGATCGCATATCGTCGCCGGCCTCGACGAATTGAGCCGAGGCTCCTGGCTCGGCGTCAACGATCATGGCCTGGCCGCAGGAATCCTGAACCGCCAGGGTTCGCTTGGGCCTGCGGATGGCAAACGCAGCCGTGGCGAAATCGTGCTCGAAGCACTGGACCATGCGGAGGCCGAGACTGCCGCCAAGGCGCTTGGCGAGCTGGACGGCACCAGTTATCGCAGTTTCAACATGCTGATCGCGGATGCGGAAAAGGCTTTCTGGCTCCGCAACGAAGCAACGGAAGACGACGAAATTGATGTCTTCGAAGTTCCCGAGGGTGTCTCGGTTTTCACCGCTTTCGACGTCAATGATCCGGCCAGCCCCCGGGTGCGACGGGCCTTGCCGCGCTTCCGAATCGCAAAAACACCTGAACCCGACGATGACGACTGGCTGGATTGGGAAAAGCTCCTGGCGGATCGGACACGTGCGTCTGCAGGCGAATATGGCTCGGCCATCAACCTGGATAACGGCACGGGATTCGCCACCGTCTCTTCATCCCTGATTGCCTTGCCGAGCGATCCGGGCCGCAATCCGGTCTGGCGCTTCGCGGGCGGTCCGCCGGACGAGACCGCTTTCTCTCCCGTCGATCTGTCGGGCTAAACCGGTGGCCCAAGAGAAACCCGCCAAACGCAAAGCGAAGAGTGTGCCGCTGTCCAGCGATGCCATCATCGCCGCCGCCATCGATCTGCTTGACCGCGAGGGGCTGGACAATTTCTCCATCCGCAACATCGCCAAGGCTCTGGGCGTCTATCCCACCGCGCTCTACTGGCATGTCCCGAACCGCCATCACCTGATCGCCAGGCTGATTGCAGCCCTGTTCGCCGATGTGCTGCCGGAACCGGACCCGGACTGGCAAGTCTGGCTGAAGTCCCTGTTCCGGCGTTACCGGAATGTAGTGCGTGCGCATCCGAACATATCGCCTCTGATCGGGGGACATCTGGTCTCCAGTGCAAGCGCCGACCTGAAACTGGTCGAAGGCATTCTTGCCACCCTCGCCCGGGCCGGTTTCGCGGGAGAGGATCTGGTATCCGCCTATAATGCCGTGATCACCGGCCTGTGCGGATACGCCACGCAGGAATTCGCCCATGTCTTCCCCGATCCGGACGGCGATCTGAAAGCGTCTCTCACGGCCAGCGTCGAAGAGGCAGATCCCGCGCTTTACCCGACCCTGGCCGCCGAACGTCACCGCTTGTTAAACCGGGCGCTGGTGCTGCGCTGGCAAAACGGAACCCAGTCCTCCCTTGAGCCCGGCTTCGAGATGTTTACGGACGCATTGATCGCCGGGCTGGCGCAAAAAATTCACCGCGACGACAAACTCGAATAGCTTTTATTGTACACCGTACAATAATATGATTTTCTCCTGCTCGAAGCATGATCCTCATTCAATATCGGGAGCGGACAGTGGCGGCTGAACTCAACGGAACCGGCGGAACATTTGGCAGCCACGGCGGGCCGATCGACGTTTTCTACATGCCGGAAGGCAGCAAGCGACACCCGACCGTCTCACACGGCAAGGGCGCCTGGATCTGGGATACCGAGGGAAGACAATATCTGGATGCATGCTGCGGACCGGTGGCAACCAATCTCGGCCACGGCAACGAACGCGTCATCGCCGCCATGACCGATCAGGCGCACAAAATCTGTTTTGCCGGCCGGCAGCATTTCGAGAACCAACCCAATATCGATCTCGCCAATCTGGTTTCTAGACATGCCGGCCCCGGCTTCGAGCGTGTCTTCGTCTGCTCTGGCGGATCTGAAGCGAACGAAGCCGCCATCAAGCTGGCAAGACAATACGCCATCTCTCAGGGCGAGACCGCGCGCTGCAAGGTGCTGGGCCGCGACCCCGGCTATCACGGCTCCACACTCGGCGCCGCCGCGATCAGTGGCGACCCGGCCTCCGAAGCATTGTTCTCCGGCATGATGAAAGTGATGCCGAAAGTGCCGGCGCCCTTCAATTACCGGCTGCCGGACAATCACGACGCCGACAGTTATGCCCGGCATGCCGCCGCGATGCTGGAACAAGCCATCCTTGAGGAAGGCCCGGAAACGGTGCTGGCCTTCATCATGGAGCCTGTCGGGGGCCTCGCCACCGGTGCGTTGGTTGCACCCGACCATTACTACAAAGCGGTGCGGGACATCTGCACCAAGCATGGCGTGCTGCTGATCTATGACGAGGTGATGTGCGGCGCCGGGCGCACCGGGACTTTCCTGTGCGCCGATCATTGGCCCGATGCGAAACCGGACATGATCACCCTGGCCAAGGGTATCGCGGCCGGCTACACGCCGCTCGGCCTGGTGCTGGCACCGGCCGCCATGGTCGAAGCCGTCACCCGCACGGGCGGCTTCATGCACGGCCATACCTATGTCGCCAATCCGCTGAGCTGCGCCGTCGGTCATGCAGTGGTGAGCGAGCTGGTCGACAACGATCTGATGGCAAATGCGACAAAGATGGGAGAGCGCCTGCGGGCCGGTTTGCGCGATCTGCAGACCCGAAGCGGTATTCTAGGCGATGTCCGCGGCCTCGGCCTGCTGAACGCCATCGAGATCGTGCGTGACAAGGAAACAAAGGAAATCCTGCCGGTCTCCCGGCAGGCTCTCTCACGGCTGATCGAGATCGGCATGCAGAACGGGTTGCTGCTCTATTCCCGGCGCACGGCGAACGGCAAATATGGTGAATGGCTGATGGTCACCCCGCCGCTTACCGTCACCGAAGAGGAAGTGGACGAGATCGTCACACGCCTCGGCAAGACCCTCGCCAGCTTCGAAAAAGAGCTGGATTAACCCTTTTCATCGGGATGGTTCCCGCCTAGGCTTTGCGTATTCCAAGGGGTGCCCGTACGGGCTGAGAGGCATTGCGCCGACCCTTCGAACCTGATCCGGGTCATGCCGGCGTAGGGATGGAAACGCGTTACCGCTCTTGCAGCCATACGCACCCCATTTATCCTGAAGCCTCCCCCGGATCTCTGTGCAACCGACTGCAAGGGATCCACCTTATGAACAAGCACTCCCCCATCGCCGCCGTCACCACGGGACCATTGCCGGCCTCGCGCAAAATCTATGTGCCGGGCAGCATCCACCCCGATATCCATGTGCCGATGCGCGAGATCGCCGTGCATCCGTCCGCCGGAGAACCGCCGGTAACCGTCTATGACCCGTCCGGCCCCTATACCGACGCCGATGCCCATATCGATATCGAGGCGGGGCTGCCCGCACTGCGCCGGGACTGGATCACGGCACGAGGCGATGTCGAGACCTATCAGGGCCGCGTCGTGAAGCCGGAAGACAACGGCAATGTCGGCGACGGCAATTTGGTCACGGAGTTTGGCGCGATTAAGCCGCCACTGCGTGCCAAAACCGGCAAGCGGCCGACCCAGCTTGCCTATGCCAGGGCCGGTATCGTGACGGCGGAGATGGAATTCGTCGCTATCCGCGAGAACCAGCGCCGCGAGGAGCTGAAACAGACCGCGCGGGACGGCGAGGATTTCGGCGCCTCCATCCCGGACGTGGTGACGCCAGAATTCGTCCGCGACGAGATCGCCCGGGGCCGGGCTATCATCCCGGCGAACATCAATCACCCGGAAACCGAGCCGATGGCCATCGGGCGGAACTTCCTGGTCAAGGTGAACGCCAATATCGGCAATTCCGCCGTCACCTCCTCCGTCGCGGACGAGATCGACAAGATGGTCTGGGCCATCCGCTGGGGCGCCGACACGGTGATGGACCTCTCCACCGGGCGGAATATCCACAATATCCGCGAATGGATCATCCGGAACTCGCCGGTGCCAATCGGCACCGTGCCGCTCTATCAGGCGCTGGAGAAGGTCGACGGCGTTCCGGAAGCCCTGACATGGGAGATCTATCGCGACACGCTGATCGAGCAGTGCGAACAGGGCGTCGACTATTTCACCATCCATGCCGGCGTCCGGCTGCCCTTCATCCCGCTGACCGTGGACCGGGTTACCGGGATCGTCAGCCGGGGCGGCTCGATCATGGCGAAATGGTGTCTGGCCCATCACAAGGAGAGCTTCCTCTACGAAAACTTCGAGGAAATCTGCGAGATCATGGCCGCCTATGACGTTTCCTTCTCGCTGGGGGACGGGCTGCGGCCGGGCTCCATCGCGGACGCCAACGACAAGGCCCAGTTCGCCGAGCTGGAAACGCTGGGGCAGCTCACCAAGATCGCCTGGAAGCATGATGTACAGGTGATGATCGAGGGGCCGGGCCATGTGCCGATGCACAAGATCAAGGAGAACATGGACAAGCAGCTGGAGGTCTGCGACGAGGCCCCGTTCTATACGCTTGGCCCGCTGACCACGGACATCGCGCCGGGCTACGATCACATCACCAGCGGCATCGGGGCCGCCATGATCGGCTGGTTCGGCTGCGCCATGCTTTGCTACGTGACGCCGAAAGAGCATCTCGGCCTGCCGGACCGGGACGATGTGAAGACCGGGGTGATCACCTACCGCATCGCCGCCCATGCGGCGGACCTGGCGAAAGGCCATCCCGGCGCGCAACGCCGGGATGACGCGCTGTCACGGGCGCGCTTCGATTTCCGCTGGGAGGATCAGTTCAACCTGTCCCTCGACCCGGAAACCGCCCGGGATTTTCACGATCAGACCCTGCCGAAGGAAGCGCACAAGACGGTGCATTTCTGCTCCATGTGCGGCCCGAAATTCTGCTCCATGCGGATCTCGCACGAGCTGAAGGACGAGGCGAAACGAGGCATGGAAACCATGGCAGAGCTGTTCCGGGACAAGGGTAGCGAGATCTATCAGGCATCGGACGACAAGGCCGGATAAGAGAAACCAGGTCCCGGATCTGCCGGGACCCGGACCAGCCATCTGAAACGCCCGGACCACGCAGAGCCGCGGGTCTGCTTCCCTGATTGTGTTTGTCCTACCTTATGTTTATATGGAGCGGCATTTCCTGCTGCCGTAGTGGCAGGTTCAGTCCATCACGGAAATAGACCGCCAGCCAGCAGGCGGGGAACCCATGGCACGACGCAGAAAAGTTTACGAAGGTAAGGCAAAGGACCTTTTCGAAGGCCCCGAGCCCGGCACCCTGATCCAGTATTTCAAGGATGACGCCACAGCTTTCAACGCAGAAAAGCAGGGCATCATCACTGGCAAGGGCGTGCTGAACAACCGCATCAGCGAGTATCTGATGACGCGGTTGACCGAAATCGGCATCCCGACGCATTTCATGCGTCGCCTGAACATGCGCGAGCAGCTCGTCCGTGAAGTCGAGATCATTCCGGTCGAGGTGGTGATCCGCAATGTCGCCGCAGGCTCAATCGCGAAGCGGTTCGGGCTAGAGGAAGGCACTCCGCTGCCGCGCTCGATCATCGAGTACTTTTACAAATCCGATGAGCTCGGCGATCCGATCATCTCCGAAGAGCACATCACCGCGTTCGGCTGGGCGACCACACAGGACATCGACGACATCGTCGCGCTATCGCTCCGGGTGAACGATTTCCTTTCCGGGCTGTTCATTGGCGTCGGTTTGCGCCTGGTCGATTTCAAGCTCGAATTCGGCCGGCTCTATACCGAGGACACATTGCAGATCGTACTGGCGGATGAAATCAGCCCGGACAATTGCCGGCTGTGGGATTCGAAAACCAACGAAAAGCTGGACAAGGACCGGTTCCGTCGCGATCTCGGTGGCGTCCGCGAGGCCTATCAGGAAGTTGCCCGCCGTCTCGGCGTCCTTCCAGAAGCCGGACCCATGGACCTCAAGGGTCCGAAAGCCATCCAGTAAAGCCGCACGTCGGCACGAACGACCAACTAATTGGTGAGAGCATGAAAGCCACAGTCCATGTCACGCTGAAAAACGGCGTTCTCGACCCGCAAGGGAAAGCCATCGAACATGCGCTCGGCGCGCTCGGTTTCGGCGGCGTCAATCAGGTTCGCCAGGGCAAGTTCCTCGAACTCGATCTCGGCGAGACCGACGCGGAGAAGGCCCGCGCCCAGGTAACCGACATGTGCGAGAAGCTGCTCGCCAATACAGTCATCGAGAACTACACGGTCGAGATCGAGGACTAAGAGCGGCTTCATGGCTCCTCTCCGCATCCTCCGCCTTACAGACGCCCCGCACCATCTCGACACAGTTGTTGCGTGGAATCATGCGGAATGGGGCGTGACCGCCGGCCGGTCTCTGTCCGTTAGCGAGGGGTGGTTTCAGGACATGATCCGGAAACCGAGCGAGGAATGCGTCATCGCAGAGCGGGATGGCACGGCGCTCGGCATGGCCTGCCTCGTTGATAATGATCTTGAGGAACGGCCGGACCTGCTTCACTGGCTCGCCAGCGTCTATGTTGACCCGGCGTTTCGGAGAACAGGCCTCGGCAGCGCACTCGTCGGCGCGGTCGAACGTGAAGCTGCCGCGCGTAACATCAAACGTCTGCATCTGTATACGCATACAGCCGAACCGCTTTATCAGCGCCTCGGCTGGACCGTTAGCGAGCGGTTCAATCTTGATGAAGACGCGTTCGCGCTGATGATCAAGGACCCGCGCGGCTAGGCGACCGAATAGCGGTTCTTGCCGTTCTTCTTCGCGTCATACATGGCCTTGTCCGCGCGTTTGATGAGCGAATCCGGCGTGTCCGAGGCACCGTTGAAAAAGGCAATGCCGATGCTGGCCCCGATATTCGTGCCACCTTCCTCAAAGCTGAATTCATCGGAAAAACTGTTCAGCAGGCGTTCTGCCAACGGCGCCACAACATCCCGAAAGCCAAGGCCAGTCAGCAGAACGAGGAATTCGTCGCCTCCAATCCGGGATACCGTGTCCACTTCGCGGAAACATCCACGCATGCGATTAGCCACCTCTTTCAGAACCTGATCCCCAGCATCGTGGCCATAGGTATCGTTAACCGGCTTGAAACCATCCAGATCGACATAAAAGACAGCCATGAGGGTCTGGCTGCGTTGGGCCTGCGCCATAGCTTGATTCAATCGATCGTGACAAAGCCGGAGCGTCGGTAATCCTGTCAAACTGTCGTGATTGGCGAGCTCCGCCATTTTTTTCTCTGACTCAGCGAGACGCGTCGCGAGAGTTTCGAGCTCGGCTGTCTGACGCGCCATTCGCTCTTCCCGGTCACGCAATTCAAGAACCTGCATTTCCAGCTCTTCGCGGCTCCGGATCTGGCTCCTTTCGAGTTCCATCCGGTCGGTAATCTCATAGACCCAGCCAAGAATGCATTCCTCGCCGTGATAGGTGAACGGCCGACCGGAGACCAGGGCCCAGAAACGACGCCCGTCACTTCTGAAAAGCTCCACCTCTTCATTTTCAACAGCGCCGGCCTGCGTCATTTTCGCGATCACGCGGTTGCGCAGATCCGGATCAACATAATGATCTACTGCATGGGTATGCCGGATTTCCTCTTCCGATAGCCCCAGCATCTCGCGGATCTTTCTATTGGAGTATCGGCGGTGCCCGTCCTGACCGACGATATTTACCCCGATAGGGCTGTCATCGAGGATTTGATGAATGTGACGCTCCTGGTCGAGAAGCGCCTCTTCGGAGCGGTCCTGTTCTGAAATATCCCTGAAGGTCAGGAGATAGCCCGTCTGTTGAAGCGGCAGGCCGCGTATCTCGCAGACAATTTCACCGGCCACGATTCGCCGACATTCGAGCGTATCGCCATTGGCGGCGGCTCCGATTATCGGCGCGGACCAACCAGTACCGCTCGCACCTGGCCCGTCAATCGCATCAAACAGCGCGCCGATCGGCTGACCAACGGGAGAGCCGTTCAGCAACGGCCCGAAAAGCTTCGTGAAATGGGAATTGGCGGCACGGACATTATGCAGCTCATCAAACAGCAGCATACCTTGATCGATGGAGGTCAGAATCGTCTCGACTAAAGCGACATCGCTCGCATTATCGACGTCGATTTTCTCCATCAAAACCGCCCCCGTCTTTCGCCAGCACTGCCTTGATCGGCCTTCACCAGCTCATTACTCTATTATTCGGGTTTCGCGTAAATCAACCTATTACTCACAACCATGGCCGCCATGACGCCTGCGTTGAATTAATCCGAGCCGCATCAGGCGCGTAGCTGAATCCACCGCCACGCCGGTGTCCCGACTTGCACTTCCGCGCGGCCTCCCGTACTTTCCGCCGCGCCGATCCAGCCCCAAATAAGAGGCCCCTGCGTTGAAATCTGCGATCATCGTCTTCCCAGGCACGAACCGAGAGCGCGACATGGCGATTGCGCTTGAACAGGCCAGCGGCAAGGCGCCGCTCATGGTGTGGCACAAAGACAGTGAAATCCCCGATGTGGACCTGATCGTGGTCCCCGGCGGTTTCTCCTATGGCGACTATCTGCGCGCCGGCGCCATGGCCGCCCATTCCCCTGTGCTCCGCAGCCTGAAGGAAAAGGCCGCGAAGGGCACGCCGGTCATGGGGGTCTGCAACGGCTTCCAGGTGCTGACGGAAACCGGCCTGCTGCCGGGCGTGCTGATGCGCAATGCCGGGCTCAAATTCATCTGCCGCAATGTCGGCCTAAAGGTCGAGACCAGCCAGTCTCTCTTCACCGGCGGATACGAGGACGGTCAGATATTGTCGATCCCGGTGGCCCACAATGACGGCAACTATTTCGCCGGCAACGAGACGCTGGACCGGATCGAGCAGAATGGCCAGGTCGCGTTCCGCTATGTCGACGAGAATGGCGAGACCAGCGCAGCGGGTAACCCGAACGGCTCCGCCCGCAACATTGCCGGCGTGTTCAACAAGGATAAGACGGTGCTCGGCTTCATGCCGCACCCGGAAAACGCCATCGACCCCGCTGTCGGCAACACCGACGGGCGCGGCCTCTTCGACGGACTGGTGAGGGCCCTCTCGTGAGCATTTCCAATACGGCTATCACCCCGGAAATCGTCGCCGAGCACGGCCTTTCCGAAGATGAATACGCCAGCATCCTGAAGATCCTCGGCCGCGAGCCGAACATGACGGAACTCGGCGTTTTCTCGGCCATGTATTCCGAGCATTGCTCCTACAAGAGCTCGAAGAAATGGCTGAAGACGCTTCCGACCGAGGCGCCGCACGTCATCCAGGGCCCGGGAGAGAATGCCGGTGTGATCGATATCGGCGACGGCGAAGCGGCGGTCTTCAAGATCGAGAGCCACAACCACCCGAGCTTCATCGAGCCCTATCAGGGCGCGGCGACCGGCGTCGGCGGCATCCTGCGCGATGTCTTCACCATGGGCGCCCGGCCGATCGCCAACCTGAACGCGCTGCGCTTCGGCAGCCCGGATCACCCGAAGACCCGGCATCTGGTCGGCGGCGTGGTCGCCGGTATCGCCGGTTACGGCAACTGCATGGGCATTCCGACGGTCGCGGGCGAAGTGAACTTCCACCCGGCCTATAACGGCAACATCCTGGTCAACGCGATGACCGTCGGGCTCGCCCCGGCGGACCGGATCTTCTATTCGGCCGCTGCCGGTGCCGGGAACCCGGTGATCTATGTCGGCGCCAAGACCGGCCGTGACGGCATTCACGGTGCGACCATGTCCTCAACGGAATTCAACGAGGATTCCGAAGAAAAGCGCCCGACCGTGCAGGTCGGCGATCCGTTTACCGAAAAGCTGCTGCTCGAAGCCTGCCTAGAGCTGATGGCGACCGACACCATCATCGCCATTCAGGACATGGGCGCCGCCGGCCTCACCTCTTCTGCTGTCGAGATGGCAGGTAAAGGCGGCCTCGGCATCGAGATGGACCTGGCCAAGGTTCCGGCCCGCGAAGAGAACATGACGCCGTACGAGCTGATGCTCTCCGAGAGCCAGGAGCGCATGCTGATCATCCTGAAGCCGGATGCGGCATCCGAGGCCGAGGCCCGGGCGATCTTCGACAAGTGGGAGCTGGACTTCGCCGTTATCGGTACGCTGACGACCACGGGCCATCTGGTTCTGAAGATGGGCGACGAGCTGGTCGGCGATATTCCGATCGCGCCGATGGTCGACGAATCTCCCGAATATGACCGCCCGTGGGAGCCGACAGCGGCCTCTGCGGTCGTGGATGCGTCAACAGTCCCGGCACCCGCCAGCCTGACCGGCGCACTGAAGGACCTGATCGGCACCCCGGATCTCTGCAGCCGGCGCTGGGTTTGGGAACAGTACGATCACCTGATCATGGGTGACACGGCGATCCGTCCCGGCGGCGATGCCGCCATGGTGCGTGTGCGCGACAGCAAGAAGGGTCTCGCCCTCACCGTCGATTGCACGCCGCGCTATGTGAAAGCGGCACCGGAGACCGGCGGTGCACAGGCCGTGGCGGAGACCTGGCGGAACATCACCGCGACCGGCGCCAAGCCACTCGCCATCACCAACAACATGAATTTCGGCAACCCGCAGAAGCCGCAGATCATGGGACAGTTCGTTGGCGCCATTAATGGTATGCGGGCGGCCTGCATCGCTCTCGACTACCCGGTCGTCTCCGGCAACGTCTCGCTCTACAACGAGACCGAAGGCGCCGCCATCCTGCCGACCCCGGTGATCGGCGGCGTCGGCGTCATTGCCGATATCGAGAAACGCGGCACCGTCGCCTTCAAGGCAGCGGATGAAGCCATCGTCGTGATCGGCGAGACCACGGGCTGGCTCGGTCAGTCCATCTATCTCCGCGAAATCGAAGGCCGCGAGGAAGGTGCTCCGCCACCGGTCGATCTCGCGCTGGAGAAAAAGAACGGCGATTTCGTTCGTGGTCTGATCGAAACAGGCTCGGTGACTGCCTGTCACGATGTGTCCGACGGCGGCCTCGCCATCGCCCTTGCGGAAATGGCGCTCGGCGCCAAAGGACTCGGTGCGGATGTTACGCCGGAAGGCGGTCTGCCACCCCATGCCTGGGCTTTCGGCGAGGACCAGGCGCGCTATGTGGTCACGGCGAAGGACGCTGAAGGCATCCTGAAAGCCGCGGCGGCTGCCGGAGTTCCGGCGACCGTCATTGGCAAGACAACCGGCACTGGTGAATTGAAACTCGGCACCGGTGACTCCATATCCGTCTCAATGCTACGGTCCGTATTCGAGGATTGGCTGCCGGACTTCATGGCCGCATCCTGAGACAGACAAGACAAGAAACCCGAACGGGCAAAAAGGATAAGAACGCATGGCAATGGAAGCCGGAGAGATCGAACGCCTCATCAAGGAGACGTTTCCCGACGCCCAGGTCACGATTGAGGATCTGCGCGGGGACGGCGATCACTATGCCTGTCACGTTCTGTCTACGGCCTTTGAAGGCAAGACCCGTATCCAGCAGCACCAGATGGTGTATGCAGCCCTTCAGGGCCGGATGGGCAACGAGTTGCACGCCCTCGCCCTGCAGACCGGCACGCCGGCCTGATCGCACAGGATTTACCCACTAACCCGACGGCACACGGACCCATGAAAGGACCACGCCATGCTTGACGAAAATACCCGCCAGAGAATCCAGGACGAAATCGGCGGCACGGACGTCGTTCTCTTCATGAAGGGCACGCCCGTCTTCCCGCAGTGCGGTTTCTCCGCCGCTGTTGTCGGCGTCCTCAGCCATATCGGCGTGAAATTCAAGGGCATCAACGTCCTTGAAGATCCGGCCGTGCGCGAAGGCATCAAGGAATTCTCCAACTGGCCGACCATTCCGCAGCTCTACGTGAAGAACGAGTTTGTCGGCGGCTGCGACATCATCCGCGAGATGTACGAGACCGGCGAACTGCTGGAAATGTTCAAGAGCAAAGACATCGACGCCCAGATCGGCGCCGAAGCGTAAGCTGCTTCGTTATTTATCTGTCATCCTCGCGCATGCGGGGATGACGATGAAAAGAAAAAGGCCGGCTCAATGCCGGCCTTTTTCTATACCTGCTTGACGCGCCTTGAGCGGAACAGACGCCCATCAATCGCCAGAAGCCCGACCGCGATCAGCCCCATCCCGGCGAAATGGCTTGGCGCCAGGGACTCCCCCAGGAATGTCACGCCGAGCAAGATGGCGCTGACTGGCACGAGCAAGGTGACCAGCAGCAGGTTCATCGCCCCTGCCCGCTTCAACAGCTCGAAATAGAGAATATAGGCGAAGGCCGTGCACAGCAGGGCCAGACCAATGAGAGCCGCGATGGTTGTCCCGCTTGGCACTGGTAACTCCCATGGCCGGTCTACGAGAACAACGGCGGGTATCATGAGAATGCTGGATGCCGTCACCTGACCCGCTGCGGTTTGCGCGGGCTGGACACCCATCCCTTTAAAGCGCCGTCCAAAAACGCCGCCAAAGGCATAACTGAGCGCCGCCCCCAAAAGCGCAAGCTGGCCAATGAGCGTGCCGGAGAACCCTGCTGACAGATCATTACCAATCATCAACGCAACGCCGCCGAACCCAAACACCACGCCGAACACGCGCAGCGGGGTGATCCGTTCGTCATCGGTCAGGAAATGCGCCACCAGAACGCCGAATATTGGTGTCGCCGCGAGGAAGATGGAGGCGAGACCGCTGGCGATCTGAGTCTGGCCGAAGACGATCAGGGAGAACGGCACCGCATTGTTCAGAAACCCCATGAACAGGAATGCCCGCAGGATTTTCCAGTCCGTCGGCATGCGCAGACCGAAAAGCGGCAGGGCAATCTGCATGGCAATGGCCGCCAGCCCGACCCGGACCAGCACCATGGTCAGCGGCGGCACCTCATGGATTGCCACCTCGACAAAGAAGAACGACCCGCCCCAGACGGAGGACAGCAGAATGAGGATGCCCCATTCCATTGGCCCCATGGTGAGATTGACCTTGGCATTCATGTCCGGTCCAAGCCTTTTCGGTTCAATTCAGTTTCGTCACTGCGGGGATTCTAGGATTCGTGGATAACAATGCCGCCGCAAAACGGGCATGACTGACCGTGCTGATATCATACCCGCGCCGGGACGGATCTCCGTTTCTTGCGCGGCTTGTCCTTCATGCCAATTCAAGGATTGAGCGCGGCCCCGCCTCTCTCTAGGCTGGGCGCAAATTCAAGGGAGAAAACACCATGCAGGCCCGCGAAAGCGCATCAAAGACCGCGCCGGTTCTGGATATCCTGAAAGAGCGCTTCGCGGACCGGCTCTCGACAGCACCCGCCGTGCTCGAGCGGCACGGTCAGGACGAGAGCTATCACAAGGCCCTGCCGCCTGAAGGCGTCGTCTTCGCCAACAGCACCGAAGAGGTCGCGGAGGTGGTGACGCTCTGCGCCGCCCACGGTGTTCCGGTCATTCCCTTCGGCACCGGCACCTCGCTGGAAGGCCATATCGGCGCCGTCATGGGCGGCATCTGCATCGATCTCTCGAACATGAACGCGGTCCTCGAAGTCAATGCCGAGGACCTGGACTGCCGGGTGCAGGCCGGCGTCACCCGCAAGCAGCTCAACACCCATTTGCGCGACCAGGGCCTGTTCTTCCCGATCGATCCCGGCGCCGATGCCTCCATCGGCGGCATGGCGGCGACCCGCGCTTCCGGCACCAACGCGGTGCGCTATGGGACCATGCGGGAGAACGTGCTGTCGCTGACCGTGGTGACGGCAAGCGGCGAGATTATCCGCACCGCCCGCCGGGCCCGCAAATCCTCCGCCGGATACGATCTCACCCGGCTGTTTGTCGGCTCCGAAGGCACGCTCGGCGTGATTACCGAGGTTGCTCTCAAGCTCTACGGCATACCCGAAGCGGTCTCCGCCGCCGTCTGCCAGTTCGACGATCTCGAGAGCGCCGTTAGCACGGTGATCCTGACCATCCAGTCCGGCGTGCCAATGGCCCGCATCGAGCTTCTGAACGCCGACCAGATGGGAGCCTGCATCCGCTTCTCCAAACTGGAAGGCTACGAGACAAAGCCGACCCTGTTCTTCGAGTTCCACGGCAGCGAGACCGGCGTGAAGGAACAGGCCGAAATGGTCGAAGGCATCGCCACCGAATTCGGCGGCAGCGCCTTCCAGTGGGCGGAGAAGGCCGAGGACCGGAACAAGCTCTGGGAAGCCCGGCACAACGTCCATTACGCCATCAAATCCATGCGCCCCGATTGCGAGGTGATGGCGACCGATATCTGCGTGCCGATCTCACGGCTGGCGGAAGCCATCCTGGAAGCCCAGAAGGACCTGATCGAGTGCGGCCTGACCGCCGGCATCGTCGGTCATGTCGGCGACGGCAATTTCCATGTCGGCTATTGCATCGATCCGAACAACGATGCGGAAGTGAAAGCCGCCAAGGGCCATAACGAGCGCATGGTGTTCCGGGCGCTGGAAATGGACGGCACCTGCACCGGCGAGCACGGCGTCGGCCAGGGCAAGATCCGCTACATGGAAGCCGAACACGGGCTGGCGCTCAACACCATGCAGGCGATCAAACAGGCACTCGACCCGCAAGGCATCATGAATCCCGGCAAGGTTTTGCCGTCCTGAGCCGTCACACGTTCCCAAACAGCGAGACAGACATGTCCAAGCCGACCGGCACCATGAAAGCCATCGAGGCCTCGGCCTTCTCCATCGACAGCCTGAGCCTTGTGGAACGGCCGGTGCCAATTCCCCGGCGCGGCGAAGTCCTGATCCGGGTGAACGCCGTCACCCTGAACTACCGTGACCTTGCCGTGCTTGGCGGCACCTACATGCCGAGCCTGCCGATGCCCTATGTGCCCTGCTCCGATTGTTGCGGCACCGTGGTCGCACTGGGGGAGGACGTCACCCTCTTCAAGGAAGGCGACCGGGTTGTGCCCTGCTATATCCAGGGCTGGCGCGACGGCAAGGTAACCCAGCAGCAGCGCACAAAGCAGACCCTCGGCGGCCCCCTTCCAGGCGTGCTGCGGGAATATATCGCCGTCCCCGCTGACGAGGTCATCCCGGCGCCGGCCAATCTCAGCGATGCCGAGGCGGCGACGCTTCCGATAGCAGCCCTTACCGCTTGGACATGCCTTGAACAGGGCGGCCTGAAAAGCGGCGACCGGGTTCTGGTGGAAGGCACCGGCGGCGTTGCGCTGTTCGCCCTGCAACTCGCCAAGGCAGCGGGTGCTGAGGTCGTCGCCCTCACCTCCACCGCCGAGAAGGCCGATATGCTGAAGAAGCTCGGCGCCGATCACGTAGTCAATTATCGCGAGACGCCGGAATGGGGAGCCGCTGTTAAGCAGGCAACTGACGGGCACGGGGCCGACATCGTGGTCGAGACCACCGGCAGCACTCTTGATCAATCCTTCGCGGCCGTTGCCTTCGGCGGCTTTATCGGCGTGATAGGATTTGTCGGGGGCGCCGAGGTACCACTGAACGTGATGCAGCTCATCGGCCCTAATGTCCGGATGGAAGGCGTCGTGGTCGGCTCCCAGGCCGGGCTGCGCGATCTCGCCCGGGCGATGAACCTGCACGGCATCAAGCCCGTGATCGACAGCACATTCCCGCTTGAAAAAGCCGCCGATGCCTTCAAGCACATGAAGCAGGCCGGACATATCGGCAAGATCGTCGTCTCGCTTTAAACCGGATCTCCGCGCATGAAAAAGGCCGCCTCCGAACTGGAAGGCGGCCTTCTCTTTAAATTCAGGAAATGGTCAGGCCAGCATCAGGCCAAAACCGGCGGCGGCAGTCACGCCACCGGCACCACGGATAACGCCTGCAGCCAGCGCGGCGCGCTCCGAGAATAGTCTTTGCGCCAGTACCCCGGCACCAAGACCTGCGACATGCAGCAGCGCGGTCGCGGCAACGAAACCGGCGCCATAGGCAAGCGCCGTCGCACCACCGATTTCACCGCCATGGGCGTGTCCGTGGAACAGCGAGAAGGCGCCGACCACAACCGCACCGACAGTTGCCGGAAGCTTCACCGCGCAGGCAACCAGCAGGCCGAGCGCGACGACAGAGGCGAGGATCGCAGGCTCAACGAACGGCAGGGCCACGCCCCACAGTGCAAGCCCGAAGCCCAACGCCATGCAGCCGACAAAGGCGAGCGGTACGCCGACCAGTGCCCTGCCGCCCATCTGGAAAGCCCAGATCCCGACCGCGATCATCGCAAGGATATGATCCGCCCCGATCATCGGGTGCGACAGACCGGCGGCGAAAGAGCCATGCTCTGCCGGGTTAAGATGCGCCAGGGAGGAGGATGCGCTGGCAACAAGGATTGCGGCGCCAAGAGATAAGGCTTTAATCATGTCTGTGATCCTTTGATGAAGTCGATCATGCGCCCCTGATTGGGTCGCGCATTCCGACGGTCGCACACATGGTTAACGAAGCCAAGAGGCCCCCTTCCCAATGTCCGACACCCTTCCCGAAATCCGCGCCATTCTCGAAGCCTCCCCTTATGCCTACGAGATTATGGAGTGCGATCCAGAGCTCGCCGACACGGCCGTATTTTGTGAACGCTATGGCAAGGCGCCGGAAGATTCGGCGAATACGATTCTGGTTCGCTCCAAGACGGGCGATCTGAAATACGCCGCCTGTGTGGTGCTGGCGACGCACCGGCTGGACGTGAACAAGGTGGTGCGGAAGAAGCTGGAGGCCCGAAAGGTGTCCTTCGCCAGCGCAAAGGAGACGAAGGAGCTGACCGGTCAGGAAATCGGCGGCGTCACGGCTCTGGGGCTTCCGGCGGATCTGCCGCTCTGGATCGATGCGGACGTGATGGCGCGGAAAGCGATCATCCTCGGCGGCGGCAACCGATCCTCGAAGCTGATCGTCGATCCGAAACTGCTGCTGGATCAACCGATGGCGGAAGTCGTCGAGGGGCTGGCGAGGCCGATCCCGACGGAATAATGCCGAGGTCCTCTTTTCCTCCGTTCGAAGGCTCCCTGTAACCTGAATGCCGGTCAGGCTGACCGCAAATCCAGCGCTCCCGCACCATGGATCGGGCCATGTCCCGGCGTCTGCACGAGGACTGACAGCCGGTCCGTCTGCATGCTGGCGGCGCTGCCCGGAATGCGGAGTGTATCCGCCTTGCCGTCCCAGGTTCCAAGCGACCGATAGAACCGGACCACAGCGAAATCTTCCAGCGTTCGGCCCCTGTTCTCCCCGCGCGGAACTTCGGTCACATGGCGGTCATCGCTGCCGACAAGGAACAGCTCGGCGCCCGCATAGTCAGCGCCTTGTTCCGCATCCAGCAGCAACTCGAAATCCGCGCCGTCCCGGTTGAGGGCGACGGCAAGACCGGGTCCGTCGCGCTGCGCCCGGCGCCGGTCCAGTTCCTGCAGCACGATGGAGCGGCGGGAGCCTACCAGGTCCGCCTCGCCGTCGATCACCAGTTGCGGCGTGTATATCGTGCGGAGATTCATGGCATGGGCATAGCGCCGCTGCCGGTCGCTCATCTCCTTGGAGGAGAACGGGTCCTCCCAGCCTATATAGTTCCAGTAATCGACGTGGTAGGCGAGCGCGATGACGTCCGGAGCTTTCGCCAGCTCTCCGAGCAGTTCATCCGCCGGCGGACAGGAGGAGCAGCCCTGACTGGTGAAAAGCTCAAGGACGATCGGGCCGGACCGGCGGGTTGCCGCCATCACGGGCCGGGTGGGGCGCGCCAGGGCCGCAAAGCCGAGGGCGCCAGCGGCGGCGATGCCGCCAAGAAGGGTGCGTCGCGTGGTCATCATGGGAGATGACGATATGCGCTCTTTCAGCCCGGCTCGAATCAACACCCGTCACGGGCGGGTGACTGAAGCCGGTCTCAGAGACTGAGATTGAACGCGACGGAAACCCGCGAACTGCCGCCGCTACCGTGTGGGGCACGCCGCGCTGCAGCCCGCCGTTGTCCTGCCGTTCTAGACAGACCTGATGTCGGTAACGGTTTCCGTACCGAACTTTTCGCCGATCATGTGCGCAACTATCTTGGCCCCAACAGCGCCCGGGTCGGCCAGCGCGCCGGTTTCCTTCAATTCGACAAACTGAGCACGCAGCGCGAAATCCTCTTCCGAGCTTCCCCGAATCGTCGACTGCATTCCGGTATCGAGCACGCCAGGCGCCAGGCTCTCGATCTTCATCCCCGGCAGCGCATCCTCACGTACCCCGTTGGCATGTTGGTCGAGTGCTGCCTTGGTCGCGCAATAGACGCTCCAGCCGGTATAGGCGTTCCGTCCGGCGCCGCTGGAGATATGTGCCAGCCGCCGATCGGAAAGATGAGTGCTCACCGCTGCGAATGCATCCGCAAGGACCAGCGCCGCGCTGATATTTACGGTGACGGCCCGGGCGATTGCAGCAGCACCCTGCCGGCCAAGCGGCGCAATCGGCTCGACGAGCCCGGCATTATTGATCAGCAGCGCCCTCTCCGCGCCTTCCAGAAAACTCTCAAGCTCGCCGCCGTCCAGCCAGGCAGCCAGCGCATCCGCATCCCCGAGATCGAGCGCGACCTGCTCCAGGCCCGCTTCGAAGCCGGGTAATGCTGAACGCGAGAGACCGAGCACATTGAATCCCTCCGCCAGCAGCGCGGCAGTGATGCCGGCGCCGAGGCCTTTGCTGTGCCCGGTAACGATGGCTTTGTTCATGTTGCTCTCCCTTGGCTATTGGACAATTCCGCACCGAATGGGCGCCCTGTCTCGAATGATATTTCCTCACATAGCATTCCACACAACCCTCGTCCCGCTTCTCGCAACCTGCAATCGGGGGAGCGTTTACTTTGCAGGGCAAAGTCAGCGGGAAAATGATCGTGACGCTTCTATTCCATACAATTTAACGGATAATTTACCCAATCAAGTGAATGTTGCAGGCATCTTTCCTAAGGACAGGGCAACGCCTACATGTCAACCAAGAGTAATAAAAAATTCGTAAGTATTGAAGGTGATTTTTATAAAAACATCATCAATCAAACAACTGATGCTATCGTTTCAATAGACTCAAACCACGCAATAATTTTTATTAATCATTCTGCTGAAATGTTATTTGGTCATCACTTAAAAGATATTGTCGGAAAAAATCTGAACGTCCTTATTCCTGATCGTTTTCACACAAGACATGATAGAGATATTAAACATTTCCTGACCACAGGTCAGGATGCCCGATATATGGGAGACCGGAAAAGCTATGTTGTCGGACGCCACGCCGACGGCCATGAAATCAAACTCGGTGCCAGTATCGTGCGTGTTCACAACGGCAACGGTTACGTATACGCCGCAATCCTGCGGGATATCAGCTGGCGCATTGAGCTGCTTGACGATCTGTCAGAACAGGCAAGACTCGATCCGCTGACAGGGCAATTGAACCGTCGGAGCTTCCTGGAAATTGCGGAAAATGAATGTGAACGTGCCAACCGGCACGGCACGAACCTGGCATGCCTGTTTTTCGACATAGACCGTTTCAAGGCTCTGAACGATTGCTTTGGGCACAGTTCGGGAGACATCATTCTGCAGAAATTTGCCGAACTGGCCCGATGCGATCTACGAACGATCGACAGTTTCTGTCGGTGGGGAGGAGAGGAATTCGTCGCCCTTCTACCGCAAACCGATCTTGAGAGCGCCATACTCGTTGCGGAGCGGGTTCGTCGCACTGTTGAAGACCATACCTTCGCTTTGCCGGACACCCGGACAGCGAAATTGACGGTCAGTATCGGCGTTTCCGACGCAACCGGTCCCGGTATCGACATATCCGAGCAGATCAGACAGGCAGACGATGCCCTGTACAAGGCGAAGCAGCAGGGCCGGAACCGCGTAATAGCGTCAATTGGCGGTCAGCCTGAACAGATCGCCTAACCGTCCCTTTGACGGCGAGGAGCTCACTTCCAGGATGCCCGGGGTCGGCACCTACGGGCGGTCCGAGATGTCCTTCGGACCGGGAGAAACAGCGCTCTCGTGACCGCCGGAAGCGAGTGAGGTATTGCGGAAATGTCCCGTGACCAGATTGATTCCCGGTCCGACGAGGGCCGGAACCAGGCTGGCACCAACACTCAACACCCAGCCTTCGACACCGGGAGGCTGCAGTCCGATCACCGATGACAGGCCAGGCAGGTAGACCGCCGCCATGATCAGGGCCGCACACAACAACAGCGCCCCCCAGACATAGGGATTTGCAGTGATCTCGTTCCGGATCAGCCCCGTACCCGGATTCCGCATGTTGAAAACATGCCAGAGCTGGGCGAAGGCCAAGGCCAGAAACGCGATCGTCACAGCGTCCTCCGGCGCATAGGCAAGGCATTTGAGCGCGATGATGAAAGCACCGAGCGTGCCGGCGGTGATCGCAGCGGCGAATAGAGCGATCGAGAGCCAGCGCGGACCGTCCAGGATCGGCTCCTTCGGATGACGCGGCGGCCGGCGCATGACGTCGGCCCCGCCTTCACCCACCCCGAGTGCGAAGGCGGGAAACACGTCCGTGACGAGGTTGAGATAGAGGATTTGCAGCGGCAGAAGCGGAAGCGGCAAGCCACAGAGTGTCGCCACGCCAATGACCAGGATTTCGCTCAGATTACAGGACATCAGATAAATGACGAACTTGCGGATATTGGAGAAGATAATCCGGCCGTGCCGCATCGCCTCCACGATCGACGGAAAAGCATCGTCCGTCAGCACCATATCCGCGGCTTCCCGGGCAACGTCGGTCCCGCGACGCCCCATGGCGATCCCGATATCCGCTTTTTTCAGAGCGGGAGCGTCGTTGACACCATCTCCAGTCATCGCCACAATCGCGCCGCTCTGCTGATAGAGCGAGACCAGCTCAAGTTTCTTCTTCGGACTAACCCGGGCGAAGATCGACGTGGCCAGAAGGCGCGCGCGGTCATCGGGCGTGCCGCCATCAAGGCTCTCAAACTCATCCGGCCCCATGGCTGCGGCGGCCTCATCGGCGAGCCCGACCTGAGAGGCAACCACCTTCGCCGTTCCGATGTGATCTCCAGTCAGCATCGCGACACGCACGCCAGCGGAGTGGCAGGCGGCGATGGCGTCCGCAACGTCCGGACGGGGCGGGTCGAGCAAACCAACAAGGCCGATCAGCGTCAGCTCCCGATAGGGTGCTTCATCGGCGGCTTCAGTGGACTTCATGGCAAGAGCCAGAACGCGCAACCCGTCGCTGGTCATCGCCTCGTTGCGCTGGTTCCAAGCCTTCCGGCTGTCCGCGCCCATCGCGACCGGACCGGCGTTCGTCAGAACATGAGTGCAGTGCTCGATAACCGTCTCGGGCGCGCCCTTAACCGCAACCAGAAAGCCGTCACCCGTTGCATGGGTCGTGGCCATCATCCTGGTTTCCGTCGCAAAAGGCTCCTCATGCACTTCCGGCATCAGGGACAGCAGTTCGTTCCGGTCGAGGTCGGCAGCGCGGCCGGCGACAAGCAGGGCCGTCTCCATCGGATCGCCGACACTCGCCGCACCGTTCTCGGTTTCCGAAAGTTCCGCGTTACCGCAGAGAACACCGACGCGCAGCGCCATTTGGATTGGTTGCCCGGGCTGGATATCGACCGGGTCGCCCTGCAGACTTACCGTCGGTGGCGCACCATCCTCCCCAGGCGCGACATCGAACACGCCCTCTTCGAGCTGCAACTGCACGACCGACATCCGGTTCTCGGTCAATGTGCCTGTCTTGTCGGTCAGGATGATTGTTGTCGCGCCAAGCGTTTCGACCGCCGACAGGTCCTTTATCAGCGCGTTTCTCCGGGCCATCCGCCACATGCCGCGGGCCAGCGCCACAGTGGCGACGATAGGAAGTCCCTCAGGAACAGCAGCGACCGCCAAAGCGATGGCCGTATGGACCATCGGCACCAGGTCCTGCCCGGCATAGAGGCCGGTTACGGCGATGAGCACCGTCAGCCCCAGGGTGACAAACACCAGTTGTCCACCCAGCCGGTCGAGGCGTTTCTCCAGCGGGGACATCTGCGCTTCGGCATCGTCCGCGAGAGCAGCAATTTGACCGAGCTCCGTGGTCATGCCCGTGGCGACGGTTACGCCAAGGCCATTGCCGCTGGTGACGGCAGTTCCCTTGAACGCCATACAGCTGCGGTCAGCGACCTCAGCATCGGATGGCACCGCTTCAATGCTTTTGACGACCGGCACGGACTCGCCGGTCAGGGCCGATTCATCAATATGGAGTCCGGTATTCTCGACCAGCCTGAGATCCGCCGGGATGACGTCGCCCGCCTCCAGAACGACAATGTCTCCGGGCACGATGTCCTCTGCCGGAACAGTGACTGTACGGCCCGCGCGGCGTAGTCTTGCCTGTACTTTCGACAGGCGCCGCAGCGCTTCCATGGAGCGGACTGCCCGCAATTCGGTGACGAAACCGATTGTCGAATTGATGACAAGGACCGCCAGGATGGCGCTCCCCTCGACCCACTGCCCAAGGAAGACTGAAAGTGTTGCAGCGGCGATCAGCAGATAGACGACAACGCTGCGGATCTGGGCTGCGAGAATAGCCCATACGTTTTTGCGCTTGGCCGCACGTAATCGGTTCGGACCTGCACTCCGGCGCCGTCGCCCGACATCCGCATCGTTCAACCCGCTATCGAGGGCGACGTCATATTCACGAAGCACCTGCTCCGGCGATAGCGTATGCGGAGTCTCCGCAGCTGACCGGTTCGGGTTTTCGGCAGCCGACTCATGTGCTGCCCGCGCGACGCGTGTCATTACCCTGGTGCCCGGTTGTTAGTCGGCACCTTGGGTGTCGCCTGTCCGGGATGCCCCCTTTGGTTTCACCCCGTCCTTGGCACCACCCACGACTTCCTTCGGCCCAAGACAGACTGCTATCTCATTGCGGTCGAGGGTTTCGCGTTCTTCCAGATCCGTTATCAGACGCGTAACCTTCGGCTCGTTCTCCTTGAGAAGGCTCACCGCCCGCTCTTCCGCCGCCACAAGATACCTGCGGACGGCAACGTCGGCCGCAGCCGCCGTTGCCTCCGAGAAGTGCCGCGGCTGCGCCATCTCGCGCCCGAGGAAAGGATGGGACTCGCTCTCCCGTACATCGACCGGGCCAACCTCCTCTGACATGCCCCAGCGCCCAACCATGGAGCGGGCGATCTGGGTGGCCATGCGGATGTCCTCATCGGCACCGGAACTGACAGAGCCGAGGAAGACCTGCTCCGCGGCTCGGCCACCGAGGATTACCGTCAGCCGGTCGTTCAGATATTCCTCCGTCAGGGTATGGCGTTCGATCTCCGGCAACTGATGGGTACCACCGAGGGCACGCCCGCGCGGGATGATCGTCACCTTGTGCAGCGGGTCTGCGCCGGGCAGGAAATAGGCGACGGCGGTATGCCCGGACTCATGTACCGCAAGCCGGTGCCGCTCCTCCGGATGGATGGCCAGCGTACGAACAGCACCCATGATGATGCGGTCACGCATTTCATCGAAATGCCGAGGCTCGACCTTGAGCAAGCTCTCCCGCGCCGCCGCCATCGCAGCCTCGTTGACCAGATTTTTCAGGTCGGCGCCGGAAAAGCCCGGCGTTCCGGTTGCGACCAGATGCAGATCGACACTTTCGGCCAGCGGCACGTTGCGGCAATGCACTTTCAGGATCGCCTCACGGCCCTTCAGGTCGGGGAGCTCCAGCGTCACGTGCCGGTCAAAGCGGCCGGGCCGCAGCAGCGCAGGATCGAGCACATCGGGCCGGTTGGTGGCAGCAAGAACGACCACGGCTTCATGCCCCTCGAAACCGTCCATTTCGGCGAGGATCTGGTTCAGGGTCTGCTCGCGCTCGTCATGCCCGCCGCCGAGCCCCGCACCGCGTACCCGGCCGACACTGTCGAGCTCGTCGATAAAGATAATGGCCGGGGCCGCTTTCTTTGCTTCGTCGAACAGGGTGCGGACCCGGGAGGCCCCGACACCGACAAACATCTCGATGAATTCGGAGGCCGACATATGGAAGAACGGCACGCCCGCCTCCCCCGCCAGCGCGCGGGCCAGCATGGTCTTGCCGGTACCCGGGGGGCCCTGCAGCAGGATGCCGTGCGGGACTTCCGCGCCGAGCCGCTGATAACGCTCCGCATCACGCAGGAATTCCAGAAGTTCGGAGACCTCGGCCTTGGCGTTCTCCTGCCCGGCAACATCGGCGAAGCGGATCTTCGGTGTCTCGGCCTTGGTGACGGATTTCATCCGGCCACGCAGGAAATCTCCGGCGCCCCCCCGGCCGCCGAGCCCGCCGGGCATCATTCCGGACATACGTGACCACATGAAGAACCAGAACGCCCCGATCAGCAGCCATGGCAGCAGGCTGACGAGCCAGGACGTTTCTTCGGCCGGGCGTGACTGAACCTCGACACCGGCGTTCTGTAATGCGTCGAGCAACCCGGGATCGCCCGTCGGCGGGACGTAGGAGACGAAAGCAGTCGTCGTGCCGCCCGGACCCGACGCAGCGGTATGCAGAAGGCCTTCTATCCGCTCCCCCCGGAACAGCACGCTCGCTACCTGACCTCCGGCGACCAACGCCTTGAAGTCCGTGTAGCTCCGCACCGGGTGGGTATCGGTCCCGGGAAGAAGGCGGGAAAGAGAGAGGATGGCGACAACCGCGAGCGCCATGATCACCCATTGGACGATGTGCGGCTTCCAGTCTTTCGGCGTCTCGTCCATCCCGTCACCCTGCGTTTTGCTGTCGTAGGCAGAGCATAGAATAATCCATCGCCCCGGTCCCGGCATTGATCTAATTCAGTATCCCGGATCAGCAGCAGGATCCAGCGCCCGAAGAAACAGGACGGGCAAACGGTGCTCAGCTGTCCCGGTGCGTCCGGACGCCCAGGATCGCGTAGAGCGGGCAGAAGCGGATCAGCGCGGTTGCGCCGAGAATCAGGCCAACCACCGGCAGGCCATATTTCAGCACCGGGTTCGCGAGCAGCGGCAAGTCGAGAAGAAACGGCGCGGCAATCAGCACGACGCCGAGCACAAGACGCAACAGACGGTCGAGCGTTCCAACATTCGCAATCATGGCGAGACCTCCGATCAAAGCAGGCGATGGTTGAACTATAGACCTCCAGCCATCCCCGGCCAGTGACAACTCGTCACAGCCTCATGGCCGTCAGGACGGCCCCCTACTCCGCGGCCAGGGCGCCGCGGCAACCGCTACCGGCGCAGCTCCGGCACACGCCAGACCAGCACAGCGATCGCCACAAGCCCCTCAAGCGCGATCACCGTCAGGGCCTGGGAGCCGCCGATCAGCGAGGCGAGCCAACCTACATGCAGGATCCCGAGCGGCCCGGCGCCGATGCAGACCGAGAGGATGCCCATCAGCCGGGACCGGATCTCCGGCGGCGCCTCCGAAAACATGATTGCGCTCTGCATCGAGGCGAAACCGGCGATGCCGAAACCGCCGACCGCGAGGATCAGCAGGGCTGCGGTGTAACTTGTGACCACAGAGAAGGCCAGGATGCAGCAGACGAAGAGGACAGAGCCCAGCAGATAGACCCGGCGAAACCGGTTCGGGAACGTGAGAAAGGCAATCAGCATCGCGCCGGCGAAGGCCCCGGCCCCTTCGACCGTCAGCAACAGCCCAATCCGCACAGGATCGATATCGAAGGTCTCCCGTCCGACAACCGGCGCCATGGAGGCATAGGGAAAGGCAAACAGGTTGACGATAATTGTAATCCCCAGATGACCGAGCAATGCCGGGCTGCGGCGCAAATAGGCGAAGCCCTGGGCGATCTCCTGGAGCAGCGCGAGCGGCCGGGGCTCCTTGTCCGCCGCCCGGTACACCACAAGCAGCGCCAGAACCACGGCAACGAAATAGAACACAGCGGCAACCGCATAGGTGCCGGCCATGCCGATCGCGGCATAAAGGCCGCCGCCGGCAATCGGGCCGATCATCCGGGTTGCATTGTTGGACGCGCTGTCCATCGACATCGCCGGGCCGAGCCGGGCGTGACCAACGGATTCACCAAGGATCGTCCTGCGCACCGGCAGGTCCGTAGACCAGCCGAGACCCGACAGGAAGGCGCCGAGCCCGACCTGCCAGAGCGCCAGTGTTCCAGCCCAGGCCGAGAGCGCCAGAACACCGGCCGCCCCTGCCATCAGGGAAAGCGACAGGACCAGCAACAGCTTACGATCAAGCCGGTCGGCGATCACTCCGATGATCGATCCGAAAAGTGCCATGGGAAGCAGACGGAGCATGGTCATAAGCGCGACCAGCACCGGCGAGTCCGTGAGATCGTAGACCCAGACTCCGACCGCCAGCATCTCGAGCCAGCGCATCGCGCCCATCAGCACGCCGATCAGCCAGAGCTTGCGAAAGGTCGGATCGGCGATCAGGGAAAGCGGACCAGCAGTCCGGCTGCCCGCATCGCCGTCTCCGGCAGGCGCGGTTGTCTTCAGCTCCACTCTCCCGTTCATGTAACTCCCGGCATCCTCCTGAACGGAGCGCCGGGCCTAGAACGATCATAGCGCGATACCGGACAGCCCCTAACCTGCTTTCGCAGGAAAGACGATCCGGATCGGGGTTCGATGAGGGCGCAACCTATTCCGCAGCCTGGGCGCCGCGCTTGTCTTCCATATAGGCGTTCAGCTTCGGCCAGACATCCTCGGCCATCCGGGTGAAGGAGCGGTGCCACAGGGCCTCGGTGCCTTCCATGTCGTGCCCGGTCAGCATCAAGGTGCCGAAATCGCCGATCTCGTCCCGGAAGGCGATGAGCTTGTCGAGCACGGTCTCCGCTGTCCCGGCAATGACGAATTCGCGCGCTTTCTCCATCGCTTCGCGCTTCACCGCGTCCCAGTCGATGGAGGCAGGCGCATCGCCGTTCGCCAGACGCCCCTGCGCCCCGAGATACTGGTAATACCAGGAGAACACCCCGTCCGGATCTGCGAGCATTGCCTCCGCCTCGGCATCGCTGTCGGTGATCAGCACGGACCGGCCGACGCGCCAGACCGACGGGTCTGGTGTGCGCCCCGCCTTCTCCGCGCCCGCCGCATAGGTCGGCCAGTGGGTGGCGATATCGGCGGCCGGGACGAAGTTGCCCGACAACATGCACCAGCCGCGCTGGCCGGCGAAATTGGCGGTCATGGAATTGGCACCGCGTACCGAAACGGCGATTGGCGGATGCGGCTGCTGGAAGGGCCGGATGAAGCGGCCGATGCCCATTTCCGGCAGCACCCGATCCTCGATCCGCGCCGTGAAATGCTCGCCCTCGTGGCTCCAGGGCGGATCCTCGCTCCAGACTTTCTGGATCAGGTCGATCGACTCGATCATGGCCATGGCCCGGGCCTTGTGGTCGAGATTGTCGAAAATCTCCCAATCGCTCGACAGCCCGCCGGAGCCGATCCCGAAGATGAACCGCCCGCGCGCCAGATGGTCGAACAAGGCCGCATGCCCTGCGACCACGACCGGATGCTGCTGCGGCAACGAGATCACCCCGGAGCCGAAGGTGATCTGCGTCGTCTCCGCGATCAGCGAGGCGTTGAACAGCAGCGGCGAGGTCACCGGCTCGGCGGTCGAGGTGTAATGCTCTCCCATCCAGGCTTCCGCGTAGCCGAGCTTGTCCGCGAGGATCACAAGCTGGCGGTTTTCTTCCAGCACGTCCGCGAAATCCCGCGACGGCGGATGCAGCGGCATCATGAACAGGCCGAGCTTGGCCATGGAGAGTCTCCCTGATTTTTTTGTATACAAAGCGAGGCTAGCACCGGCTCAGGTGGCGGGGAAGAGATCTGGTGTCGCCTTCGCGGCCAGGCGCACACAAACCCCGCATTTCGCCCATTGACCTTCCCCCGGCTGGAAGCAGCAGAATGGAAATCCAGTCAACATTGGTCAGAGGAATTCGCGATGAAACAGCCTTTCCTGTTACTGGCGACGGCTACCGCCGCCCTCAGCACCCTCGCCCTTACCGCCCCGCCAGCAATGGCGGACGCCGGAGAGGGCTATGGCGGATATCACCACATGATGGGCAGCGGCTGGTTCATGGGGCCGTTCATGATGATGGTCCTGATCATCTTCCTGATTGGCGCCGGGATTTACGCCTTCCGCTCTTTAGGCCATACGGCAAAACCGGACGCGGCCGGGGCGCAAGACAGCGCGCTGACGATCCTGCGGGAACGGTTCGCCAAGGGAGAGATTGACCGGGAAGAATTCGAGGAACGCCGCAAAGCGCTGGAATAGCCCGAACGCTCCCCCGGCCCCGTCCCTTCGTCCTTTCGCTCCTTCACCCTCCCACCCTCACCGTCATCCCGACGCAAGTCGGGATCCACACGGTGGTGACGCGAAACAAGACCGGAAAATCTAGCCCGGATGGTTGCGGCTTGCCCTCCGAGCTATGGATGCCGACTTACGTCGGGATGACGATGGGGGAGAGAGCGAACTGCGCACGAAACGAAAAAGGCCGGGGCACCTCGCGATGCACCGGCCTCCTCAATCTCACACCCGTCCGGATCAGAACGCTTTCACGGTCTCCGGGCGGTACTTGTTTTTCGGCACGAAGCCGGAGCGTGTCGCCTCGCGCTGCTCGCGGACCCAGACCTCGCGGTTCGGGTGCAGGCCGCCGCCGCGGGACGCCGGGACCGCCGTGTGGCGGGCGCGGTGCAGCAAGCGGGTATCGGCGACGCCGCAGAGCGGATGCACCCCGCCATTGTCGGCCACGACCTTGTCCCAGGCCGCCTTGCGGGCCTTCATCACCGCCGGGTCGTTCAGCGCGGTGCAGATCAGCTCGTTCGTGGTCAGGTCGGCGATAATCTCGTCCCCGTCCTCGATCAGCGCGATCGGGCCGCCGAGCGCCGCTTCCGGACCGACATGGCCGATCACCAGACCGACCGAGCCGCCGGAGAAGCGGGCATCGGTCATCAGGGCGACGACGATATCCCGCTCACGGCAGAGCGTGGTGATGCGCGAGGTCGGGTCGAGCATTTCCGGCATGCCCGGCGCGCCGCTCGGGCCGGCATAGCGGATGATGATGATATCGTTGTTCTGGAACCGCTCCGGCGTCTCGTCCAGCGCCTTCAGCAGGGCCGGCTCGCCCTCGAACACCCGGGCGTTGCCGATGAACTTGTTGTCGTCGAGACCGCCCTCGACGCCCGCCAGCTTCAGGATGGCGGAGAAGTCGGGGGAGAGATTGCCGCCGAGCACCCGCAGGCCCCCGGTCGGCTTGTAGGGCTTCTCGACCGGATAGATCACGGTGCCGTCGACCTTCTTCGTCTCCAGCCGCTTTACCTGCTCGGCCAGCGTCTCGCCGGTGCAGGTCAGCACGTCGCCGTTCAAGAGGCCCGCTTCCAGCAGCTCGCGCACGATCACCTGGACGCCGCCGACGCCGTCGATATCGACCATCGAGTATTTGCCGTAGGGCCGCGCGTCGGTCAGCACCGGCACGACATGCTCGGCCAGATGGTTGAACTCTTCCGGCGTGATCACCTCTTTCCAGAAATCGGCGAACCCGGCGGCGCGGGCGATTTCCGGCGCGTGCAGCGTCACGTTGGTGGAGCCGCCGATGGCCATGGCGACGATCATCGCGTTCCGCAGGCTGTCCCGGACCACGATGTCACGCGGCTTCAGGTCGTTCTTCATCATCTCGGAGAGAATCTGCACCAGCTCGGCCGGGAATTCCTCCAGGCGGCGCGGATCGTCGGAGGCCGGGGCCACCATGTGCAGCGGCTGCATGCCGACGACGCCGATGAAGGTCTGCATCGTGTTGTAGGTGAACATGCCGCCGCAGCTGCCCATGCCCGGGCAGGCATTGCAGGAGATCCGGTGCCGGAACTCGGCGTCCGGGTTGCCGGCGACCTGGTAGGCCGACACGATATCGAGCGCCTCGCCCGTCTCCGGGTCCTTGCCCGGATGGATCGGGCCGTCGGACATGATGATGGCAGGCTGGTTATGCTCCAGCAGCGCCGCCAGCGTGCCGACCGGAGGCTTGTCGCAGGCGACGACGGCGATGGTGCCGGCAAGGCCGGTTGCTTCCAGATGCTCGCACAGCGCGTCGTTGGTGACTTCGCGGCCGATCAGCGAGTAGCGCATTTCCGGCGTGCCGTTGCGCACCCCGTCCGAGGTGGCGATGGTGAATTCCGGCTGCACCAGACGGAACGGCAGCTTGCCCGCCTCCCGGCCGATCCGGCCTTTCAGCGCCTCGTGGATCGCCTCCACCTTCTCCGCTACGCCGAGATAGCACTGGCTGTCCCCCTTGGTGCCGACCACGCCGACGGACGGCTCGTGGATCAGCTCCGGATCGGTGCCGAGCGCATTGGCAAGCCCGATGGTCTGGGCCGAACGGCCCGGATGGCGGTCGATAAGGACGGTCTTTGAATTCTTCACGGGAGCATTTCCTCAGGGTGGGCGCATATCACTCGGACGGCGGTTTGACGCCGCCGGGCTGTTTGGAGCGGATATTAGGACATGCGGGGGCGCGAGGGAAAGGGGTGGATATCTAAGACGGTAGCGGCAGGTCATCGGCCTTATATCATAGGGGGAAGGATTCATCAGTTGACCTCTACGTACGGCAAACGTTGAGTGACCCCCAGAACTAAGTATCGCGCCCCATACCCCCCATTCAACTCAACACAATTTTTTCGCTGTCTTCAGTGAACTAATGCTAATTATAATAGACCATCTCAAACACCGAATTAAATGGTCATTCTATGATAGAGACGCTAACAGCCCTTTTCGCAGGATATGCGGCAAAATCCATCCTCGCCATCTGGACGGAAGATAAGTCAATACTTTCCGCTGGGGAAAATGCTGTCAAAAAATTTATCAATAAGAACTTCTCAGATTATTTAATCCGGCGAAAATCTGAGCGATTTTTAGACGAAATAGAAGATGAGATTTTTTTTGACCTTTCTAATTTAATATCAACAGAATTTTCCAGCCACAAAACCGGTGACGTACGAATTTCATGCGAGTATTGTTTCAATTATACAATATCAGAGTCTTTTTACATTACATGCATAAATAATAATCTACAATTTGACGCTATATTTGACGAATTTAAGGTAGCCAATATCAACACAGCCAAGAAACTATTTGTTTCTGATGAATTATTTTTTGGAATTGGATTCTTCATAATTCAAAAATTCGTTCTAATTGTAGATACTTTTCCAAAATTCACTAGGGACTCTCTAAAGCAAATATTATCCGATACCGCTGAAATATTAGATCGAGTCGCGAATATAGAATCTCACTTCGATCGATTTAATAAAATTCTCGCACCAGACCTCAGCATAAATGATCAAATATACCGCCAAATAATGACTAAAAAACTTGGACGTTTGAATATATTTGGAGTTGACACAGTAGATATTCCAAAAAGATACGATTTGACAATGGCCTATGTAAACTTATCTCTTTCTCGGGCACATGCCGACAACCAAGAGAATGCAATACTCGCACTGTCAACAGTGGAGAAACACAATTCTCAGCTTAGGATATTATCTGGCGATCCAGGCTCTGGAAAAACAACTATTTTCTCTTGGATTGCAATCTCTATATTGCAAAGAAAACTACCCGAACAGATTAAGAAATTTTATGATTACTTTCCTATATTCATTAAACTTAGGGATTATAGCGACAAAAAATTCCCTACAGGAAACGATTTGATTATCGGACAAATTGAGTTGGTGTCCTCACAGATTGATCCATCTTGGATTACCCACGTAATGCAAACACGCCAAATTCTCTTCTTAATCGATGGGTATGATGAACTTACTGAGAAGAGACGAAAAAATGCAAGAGAATGGATAGACGAACTCTTATCGTCATTTAATTCATCAAAAGCCTATCTATCTACTAGACCATATGCAAGCACGGAACTCAACAATCTAGTCAAAGAATATGGATCAGATGAAGTTATAATAAACATAGAACCAATGGACAACAATCAAGTACTATCACTAATAAACAAATGGCACGATGCTTTTACCGAACAACAATACAACAACAATAAATCTGACAAAGATGAAAATAATGTATTAAAAAACAGACTGATAAAACAGATATTTACGAACACAATGCTGAGAAATATTGTTAGAACTCCGTTGATATGCTCATTAATATGTCTAGTAAACTCCGATAGAAAAGGAAAAATACCAAAAAGCAAAGGAGAACTATATCGAATTGCCACAGATGCATTAATTCGCCGCGACAGCGAACGTGATATTGAGGCGGATTTACCCGTTTTTTTAGATGAAAAAATAATCAGGAAAATACTGTGTTATATTTCAGAATATTTTTACACCAGAAAATCAATTCAATTACCCGCTATAGATATATCTGATTCCCTTAAAGAATACCTGCCTTCTCTCGATATAAACTCAAATCATGCAAATCATATAATTAAATTCCTAACAGAACGAAGCCACCTACTTCGAAGCCCTTCTATTAATGATGTCGATTTCTCACACAAGACATTTATGGAGTATTTTTATTCAATAAGAATTTCTGAACGACGGAATGTAGAATTCGTTATTCGAAAATTTCTCGACCCTGATTCTCTTATCATAAACGGGTTCGTATTATCAATCGCACCGCCTGATTTCTCAAATAAATGCATTTCAGATATTTTATCCGAAATCGATAATTTAGACAGTGAGAATAGGCGCCGATGCATAATACAATTACAAATGTTTATACCAGAGATATCCGAACTAGATAGAAATTTAAGAGATCGTATCAATAGTTACATAACCGAAATTCTTCCACCTAAGAACTTTTCGGAAGCCGATGATTTAGGATCAGTCGGAGACATTATCATCGATCCTCTAATGAGATTTACGGCCAAAAAATACAGGAAACACTGGGAGTATTGTGTATCTGCCTTAATCTCTACCTCAGAAAACGAAGCTATGTATGCATTACAAAAATTTGCCCAAATCGGAAACCCCAAAATTGATTCTATTCTGAAGGATGGCGAGAATTTATTCGTTAGCACAGATTATAAAAAAATTGTTCTATCTCATTGCAAAACGTTAAAAACATTTAACATCGAATCCGATGCAGATCTAGACATTGCCATTTCGTTAAATAGTCTTGAAAAAATTACATTTTGGAAAACCGAGTCTGATATTAATGGAAAAATTAAAAAACAATTAGTTAATTTAAAATCTCTTTCTATTAGATCTGACACATCATTAAGTAGTCTAAATTTTTTGAAATTCTTTCCCAATATTTCAAATATTTTTTTACGCGGACTCAAAAATATTGATGATTTTAGTCCGATACAAGAATGCAAAAATTTGGAATCTATACTCATAGATTCAAATCAACTTCGACAAATTGATTTCACCGAAAAACTGCCTCGCTTGAGAAAAGTCGATTTTTCAGAATGTTATAACCTCGAATCTGTGCAAGCACTTCGTGCTCGCCACGATCTCAAGATCGCTAAATTACCGTATTCTTGGATGCACGACGAACTAGAACTCGAAGATATTGACGATATTCAGGCAGCCGAGGCAAATTATGCACGAATTATCGAAGAATCTGAGGAGTGGGATGCGGACGAAAATGACATTCAGTTTATGTTTCGATACTTCATCAAGGACGACGGTACGCTTGAAATCGATAAACTTGAGTGACCCAGTAGAAATTGGGCACCCTAGACATATTCAAACCTCACACAATTGAGAGGACGACATATCCCCCTCGCCCCACTCCGGCAACGGACGCTCCTCATACGGGCAATCCCAGGCCGCGCAGTTCTCCCGCCCGATGACCTCCGCCGGAAGTTCGATCACCTCCGGCACCGCCTCCCCCTTCAGTATCCGCAGTGCCGCCATCAGTGCAGTGCAGACCAGTGCCGGGGCGTCGAAGCTGACCGTGGCGAGCATCCGGCCCGCGCGGATCGCCGTGATCGCTTCCGGCATGGCGTTCATGCCGACCACGGGGATGGACAGCCCGGCGGCGTCGAGGGCCTCCAGCGCGCCGAGGGCCATCGCGTCGTTGGCGGCGAGCAGGCCGTCGAGCTGCCGGTGCTGCGCCAGCATCCGTGCCATCGCCTGCCGGCCGCCGGGGCGCTGGTACTGGCCGGTCTCTTGGGCCGCGACGGAAATCTCCGGGTGCTTTGCCGCGGCGTCGAGAAAGCCCCTGGTGCGCGGCGCCGTGGTCGGGGAGTTCGGCGCGCCCTCGATGATGCCGATCCGGCCGCGCCCGCCCAGCTCCCGGATGAGGGTCTCCGCCGCCGCCACTGCCAGGGCGTAATTGTCCGAGGTGACGAAGCTCGCGGGCGTCACCCGGTCCGAATGGGCGACGAAATAGACCAGCGGAATCCCGGCATCCTTTGCCTTCTGCAAACTCTCGTCGAGGGCCGAGGGATGGACGGGGGCGATCAGGATGGCGTCGGGGCGGCTGTCGATGGCCTGGGAGAGCAATGCCCTTTGCTCGTCGATATCGTCCGGGGTCTCCGGCGCGGCCCCGGTCAGATCGCAGCCGAGGGTCTGCGCCAGCCGTGCCGCCGCGATCTGCGCACCGACATAGGCTGGATTGGCTCTGTTCTTGGTCAGGCAGCAGATCCGATAGCGTCTTTGCATTGCCGCGCGCTTACGCTCCCCCGGCCGGTTACGCCTGCTCGCCCCGGGCGGCGGCGCGGGCCGAGAGCATCTCCTGCATGAAGATTTCGGCCTCTTCTGCATCGCCGGTCACGATCACCCGGCCCACGAGGCCGGAGAGCACGATATGCGCGTTGGCGAGCTTGCCGATCTTGTCGTAGTCGGGATCGCGGGTGACGGTGGCGCCGTAGAAAGCGGTGACGCCGCCCGCCTTCAGGACCTCGACGATCGCGTCCATGTCCTCGATCGAGAGACTGTTCTCGTGCCGCTGGTGGTTGTCGAGGATCGCGAACAAGGCGCCCGACGGGCTCTGCCTGGCGATCACATGATAGAGCAGCAGGCGCTCCTTGATGCCGATCGGGCCGACTGCCTTGATCCGGTGCAAGACTTCCCCTCCGACCCGATAGGAGGCGTACTCGAAACAGTTCATCGTCCCGGTTTCGATCAGCTCGCCCGCAATAGTGTGGTTTTCGGTCAGCATAAGGCGGTCTTCGGTCAGCTCACATCATTCGATGTCATCAAAGCATCCCCGGACAGCGATCCAAAAGCCTTAATTCCATATCCAAGCAGGGGTACCGGCCCCGCTTTCACCATTTGCATCACCGGCACCATTTGCATCGCCGGCGGCCCGGCCATACATAAGAACAAGGCTCAACCGAGCCATTCCCTGTTCCGGAGGCACGCCCATGTCCGATTCTTCGCTCCAGAGCCGGCCCGCGCTGAAAAGCTGGCCCGAGGCCGCGCCGCGTCTGGTTGCCGTTGCCGCCGGGCGGGAGGCGGCGGATCTCGTCATCCGCGACGTGCGCCTCGTCAATGTGCACAGCCGCGAGGTGCTGGACTGGCAGGTCGCCGTGGCCGAGGGGCGGGTTGCCTATACCGGGCCGGACGCCTCCCACTGCATCGGCGAGAGCACGCGGGTGATCGAGGGCGGCGGGAGGTATCTGATCCCTGGGCTGTGCGACGCGCATATGCATATCGAGTCCGGCATGCTGACGCCGGCCGAGTTCGCCGCCGCCGTGATCCCGCACGGCACCACGACCATGTTCACAGACCCGCACGAGATCGCCAACGTGCTCGGCCTTGCCGGCGTCCGGATGATGCATGACGAGGCGCTGCTGCAGCCGGTCAACATCTTCACCCAGATGTCCTCCTGCGCCCCCTCCGCGCCGGGGCTGGAGACCACGGGCTTCGAGATCAGCGCCGAGGACGTGGCGGAGGCGATGAGCTGGCCGGGGATTATCGGGCTGGGCGAGATGATGAACTTCCCAGGCGTGATCAACGGCGATCCGCAGATGCTGGCGGAAATCGCGGCGGCCATGCGGGCGGGCAAGACCGTCGGCGGGCATTACGCTTCTCCCGACAAAGGTATCGCCTTCAGCGCCTATGTGGCGGGCGGGCCGGCGGACGATCACGAGGGCACCGAAGAAGCCGACGCGATTGCCCGGGTGCGCAACGGCATGCGCTCGATGATGCGGCTGGGCTCGGCCTGGTACGATGTCGAAAGCCAGATCACAGCGGTGACGGAGAAGGGTCTGGACCCACGGAACTTCATCCTCTGCACCGACGATTGCCATTCCGGCACGCTGGTGAATGACGGCCACATGAACCGCGTCGTCCGCCATGCCATCGATTGCGGCTGCGATCCGCTGGTGGCGCTGCAGATGGCGACGATCAACACCGCGACCCATTTCGGGCTGGAGCGTGAACTCGGCTCGATCACGCCCGGCCGCCGGGCCGACATGATCCTGACCTCGGACCTTGTGAGCCTGCCGATCGAGCATGTCATCGCGCGCGGGGAGACCGTGGCGATGGACGGCAAGATCACCGTCGACTGCCCGCATTACGACTGGCCGGACTCCGCCCGGCACACGGTGCATCTGGGCAAGACACTGGCCGCGGCGGATTTCGCGGTCCCGGCGCCGGAGGGCGCGAATGCGGTCACCGCCAAGGTGATCGGCGTGGTCGAGAACCAGGCACCGACCAAGGCGCTGACAGCCGAGCTGCCGGTCGCGGACGGTGTGGTCGAGGGAGACGGCGCCGTCTGCCAGATCGCGCTGGTTGAGCGGCACCGCGCCACCGGCGGCGTGGTGAACGGGTTTGTCTCCGGCTTTGGCTACAAGGGCCGGATGGCCATGGCCTCCACCGTCGCCCATGACAGCCACCACATGATCGTCGTCGGCACCGACCGGGAGATGATGGCGCTGGCCGCGAACCGGCTGGGCGCCGTCGGCGGCGGTGTCACGGTGTGGAAGGACGGCGAAGAGCTCGCGCTGGTCGAGCTGCCCATCGCCGGGCTGATGTCCGACCACCCGGCAATCGAGGTCGCCGCCAAGGCCGACCGCATGGTCGCCGCCATGGAGGCATGCGGCTGCACGCTGAACAACGCCTACATGCAGCACTCCCTGCTCGCCCTGCCGGTGATCCCGGAGCTGCGGATCAGCGATCTCGGGCTGGTGGATGTGACGAAGTTCGAGCTGACAGAGTTGATTGAGGGTTAGGACGATGAAATTGGGGGGATGACCGCTGGAAAGAGGCTAGTGCGGGCGGGCTGGGGCACGCCGGTTTCTACTTCCCGCCGTCAGTGCTTGCGAGCATTTCCATGATAAAGGCTTCGGCCTCCTCCGGGCTGTGCGTCGTCATCAGTTTTCCCTTCAAACCGATATTCTCGACGTTCGCATTCGCAAGCTCGACGATATCGCGGTATCCGGCGTCGAGCGTAATCGTCGCCCCATAGAAAGTGGCGATACCCGCGTCCAGCAACAACTGGTCGAGGAACCTGATATCCTCAAAACTGAGGCTGTTGGGATGGCGCTCGCTGTTGTCGAGGATACAGAAATACGTATCGGCCGGGGTCAGTGCGAGGGTCTTGCGATAGAGCGGGATGCGTTCTTTCAGGCCAATCGGGCCGACCACCTTGATCCGGTGCAGGACGTCCGGGGCATGGCGATACGACGCAAACTCGAAACCAGGTGTCGACCCGGCCTCGATAAGCTCGCCCTGGATGTAAAACATTTTATTATCCGCGCCCATGACGCGTTCATGTAGTCACTTTAAACTGGCCGTCAAGCAACAAAAACGCCCGGCTGAAGCCGGGCGTTTTCCATTCGGGTTTTCGACGCTGTACGGGTGGGCGTTATGCCGCCTTGGCGATGTTCCGCAGCACGTACTGCAGGATGCCGCCGTGACGATAATACTCCACCTCGTCCGCGGTATCGATGCGGCAAAGCAGGGTCACATCCTTGGTGGAGCCGTCCGCGTAGGTGATCTTGCACGGCACGTCCATGCGCGGGGTGATGCCGTCGGCAATCCCCGTGATGTCGAACTGTTCCGTCCCCTTCAGGCCCAGGGTCTCGCGGTTCATGCCGTCCTTGAACTGCAGCGGAAGCACGCCCATGCCGACGAGGTTGGAGCGGTGGATACGCTCGAAGCTCTCGACGATCACGGCCTTGACGCCCAGCAGACGGGTGCCCTTGGCCGCCCAGTCACGGGAGGAGCCGGTGCCGTATTCCTTGCCCCCGACGATGACCAGAGAGACGCCTTCCTTCTCGTAGCGCATGGCGGCGTCATAGATCGCCATCTGCTCGCCGGAAGGCTGGTGCTTGGTGTAACCGCCGGTCACGCCTTCGACCATCTCGTTCTTCAGCCGGATATTGGCAAAAGTGCCGCGCATCATGATTTCATGATTGCCGCGCCGTGCGCCGTAGGCGTTGAAGTCCACCGGGCGGACCTGACGTTCGCGCAGATAGTCGCCCGCCGGGCCGTCCGACTTGATGGAGCCGGCCGGTGAGATGTGGTCGGTGGTGATCGAGTCGCCGAGGATGGCCAGCTCGCGGGCACCTGTGATGTCCGCCAACGCGCCCGGCTCCTTGTCCATACCCTTGAAGTAAGGCGGGTTCTGGACGTAGGTCGAACCGTCGTTCCAGTTGTAGGTCAGGCTGCCGGTGGTCTGCACCGCCTGCCATTCCGCCGAGCCCTCAAACACGTTGGCATAGCGGTTCTGGAACATCTCCCGGCTGAGATCGGCCTCCAGGAGTTCACTGATCTCCTGGTTGGTCGGCCAGATATCCTTCAGGTAGACCGGGTTGCCGTCCGGATCTTCGCCAAGCGCGTCCTTGTACAGGTCCACGTTCAGGTTACCGGCGATGGCATAGGCAACGACCAGCGGCGGCGAGGCGAGATAGTTCGCCTTGACGTGCGGGTTCACCCTGCCCTCGAAATTCCGGTTGCCGGACAGCACAGAGGTGACGACCAGATCGCCCTTCTCCACCGCTTCCGCGATATGCGGGTCGAGCGGGCCGGAATTGCCGATGCAAGTAGTGCAGCCGTAGCCGACGAGGTTGAAGCCGAGCTTGTCCAGCTCGACCTGCAGGTTGGCCTTTTCCAGATAGTCGGTGACGACCTGGGAGCCCGGTGCGAGCGAGGTCTTCACCCATGGCTTCGCCGTCAGGCCTTTGGCCGCCGCGTTGCGAGCGACGAGGCCGGCCGCAATCATCACTGACGGGTTGGAGGTGTTGGTGCAGGAGGTGATTGCGGCAATCACCACGTCACCGTCGCTCAGCGTATAGTCCTCGCCTTCGACGTCCATCGTCCGCGGCGCGACACCGCCGGCGAGATCCATGAAGGCCTTGGCGAATTCCGGAGCGGCTTCGGTCAGCAGCACGCGGTCCTGCGGACGCTTCGGGCCGGCAATTGACGGCACCACGGTACCGAGATCGAGCGACAGGGTGTCCGTGAACACCATTTCCTGGCTGTCGTCACGCCACATGCCCTGGGCCTTGGCGTACTCTTCCACCAGCGCAATCCGGTCATCTTCGCGGCCGGTCAGCCTGAGGTAGCTGAGGGTCTCGTTGTCGATCGGGAAATAGCCGCAGGTGGCGCCGTATTCCGGGGCCATGTTGGCGATGGTCGCGCGGTCCGCCAGGCTGAGGTGGCTGAGGCCGGAGCCGTGGAATTCGACGAACTTGCCGACCACGCCTTTCTTGCGAAGCATCTGCACCACAATCAGCACCAGATCGGTAGCCGTCGCGCCTTCCGGCAGTTTGCCGGTCAGCTCGAAGCCGACGACTTCCGGGATCAGCATGGAGACAGGCTGGCCGAGCATGGCCGCTTCCGCCTCGATACCACCGACGCCCCAGCCGAGCACGGCCATGCCGTTCACCATGGTTGTGTGGCTGTCCGTGCCGACCAGCGTGTCCGGATAGGCAATCGTCTTGCCGTCCTCGTCCTTGGTCCAGACAGTCTGGGCCAGATGCTCCAGGTTGACCTGATGGCAAATGCCTGTTCCCGGCGGGACAACGCGGAAGTTGCGGAAGGCCTTGGAGCCCCAGCGCAGGAACTCGTACCGCTCGCCGTTCCGTTCGAACTCCAGATCGACGTTCTTCTTGAACGAGTCGGGACCGCCGAATGCGTCCACCATGACCGAATGATCGATCACCAGGTCGACAGGCGACAGCGGATTGATCTTTTCCGGATCACCGCCGAGCTGCGTCATGGCGTCGCGCATGGCGGCGAGATCGACCACGGCCGGAACTCCTGTGAAGTCCTGCATCAGGACCCGGGCCGGACGATAGGCGATTTCACGGGAAGACTTCTTATTCTTTACCCATTCGGACAGCGCCTTGACGTCGTCCAGGGTTACCGTGCGCCCATCTTCGTAGCGCAGCAGGTTTTCCAGCAGTACTTTCAGCGAGTGCGGAAGCTTGCGAATCTCCGGAAAACCGGCATCTGCCATGGCTTCAAGGCTGTAATAATCATAGCTTTTCCCGGACGCCTTGAGCGTACGTCGGGTTTTCAGGCTGTCTTGGCCAGCAGTCACTATCATCTCCTATGATTTGTGATGGTGGCCGCCCGAGGAGCGCCTCGGCCCGGTCTTTTCCATAAGTCTTTGTGGCGTGGGAGGGGAGCGCCCCTGACCGCGCATCTTTTATATAGGAAATTCCACCGACGAGTGCCAGTACCCAGTGCATGCGCTGGCCCGGTGAAATTGCGAAATTCAGTTCCGCAAAATGCCCGTATCGAAATTATCTTGTTGACCTAGGCACGAGTGCATCCAAAAATCGGCACCGATAACGAGGCCCGGCGCAATGTCGCTGGACCCGGAAATAACAAAAGGTCCGAAGCTGATCATCCGCGGCAAACGCGGAGGTCAAGGGCCAGGACAGACAGGGAGGAACGGCTCGCGGCATCACGCCACGGGTCCATCCACGGCTATCTTCCATAGCTGAATTCCGTCTGCGCCTGCCCGGTTTCGGTCCGAGTAATAGGGACGGAACATGGCGTACGAATACCCGGACGCTTCGGTTTACGACACGTTGCCGAAGCTCCTCCGCTATAACGCGGAACGGTTTCCCAATGACGTAGCGCTGCGCGAGAAGGATTTCGGTGTCTGGACCGAATTCACCTGGGCCGACTATCTGGAACGGGTCCGAAATCTTGCGCTGGCCCTGAACGAAGCCGGGCTGGTCAAAGGCGACGTCTTCTCGATCATCGGCGATAACAATGTCGACTGGATCTGCGCCGAGCTTGCGGCCCAGTCCGTCGGCGCGATGACCATCGGGTTTTACCGCGACGTGCTGGAAGACGAGATCGCCTATCTCACCGGCTACAGCGCGGCCAGGATGGCCTATGCCGAAGATCAGGAGCAGGTCGACAAGTTCCTCAATCTCGGCGACCGCGCCGGGACGATCGAGAAAATCATCTATTCCAACACCCGCGGTATGCGGAAGTTCGACGATCCTCGGATCGTCAGCTTCGACGATCTGGTCGCCCGCGGCGCCGAGATCCATTCCGCCTCGCCTGAACTGTTCGACCAGATGGTCGACGCGGTGACAGGCGAAGATATCGCCATTCTCTGCACCACCTCGGGCACCACGTCGAACCCGAAGCTGGCAGAGCTGCCGCACGGCAATTTCGTTCGCCACACCCAGCTCTATCTGAAGCACGACCCGAAGGACTCGACGGACGAATATGTCTCCGTTCTGCCAATGCCCTGGATCATGGAGCAGGTCTACACCATCGGCTTCGGGCTGAATTCCCGCATGAAAGTGAGTTTCCCGGAGAACGAGGAAACCGCGATGAGCGATATGCGCGAGATCGGCCCGACCTTCCTGCTGCTCGCCCCGCGGGTGCTGGAGCAGATCGCCGCCGACATGCGCGCCCGGGTGATGGATGCGGGACCACTGACCCAGTGGATCTTCGACAAGGGCGTGGAGATGGGACGCGAGGCACTCGACAAGGGAGGCAAGTCCTGGCTGGCTGATGTCGCCCTGTTCAGCGCCCTGCGCGACCGGCTCGGTTTTGCCAATGTACGCTCCGCCGCCACCGGCGGCGCCGCCATGGGGCCCGACACCTTCAAACTGTTCCTCGCCATGGGCGTACCGCTGAAGCAGCTCTACGGCCAGACCGAGCTGCTTGGTGCCTACACCCTGCAGGACGGCAAGGAAATCGACGTCGATACGGTCGGCGTGCCGTTCGAGGGCTGTGAAGTGAAGATCATCGATGCCGACACAGACGGCGTCGGCGAGATTATCACCCGGCACCCGAACATGTTTCGCGGCTTCCACAAGAATGAGGAAGCTACCAAGGAAGACATGAAGGACGGCTGGATGCATACCGGCGATGCCGGCTTCTTCGACGACAAAGGCCGGCTGACGGTGATCGACCGGGTGAAGGACATCGCCCAGACCCGCACGGGCACGAAATTCTCGCCGCAATATATCGAGAACAAACTGAAGTTCTCGCCCTATATCGGCGAGGCCGTGATCCTCGGGGCCGATCGGGATTATCTGACGGCGATCATCTGCATCCGATTCTCGATCGTCTCGAAATGGGCAGAGAAAGCCCGCATCCCCTTCACCTCCTACACCAACCTCTCGGACCGCCCGGAGATCTACGAGCTGATCCGCAGCGAAATCGCCCATGTGAACGAGAGCCTGCCGGACACCCAGAAAATCCGGAAGTTCCTGCTTCTTTACAAAGAGCTGGATGCGGATGACGGAGAGCTCACACGAACCCGCAAGGTGCGCCGCAGTGTGGTCTCCGAACGCTACGGTCCGATCATCGAAGCGCTCTACGGCGAAGGCGACCGGGCGGAGATGAATTCCGAGGTGACGTTCGAGGATGGCCGCAAGGGCAACATCGAAGCGTCCATGCACATCGAGAAAGTCGACGGCGCCGCAGCGCCCGAAATGAAAAAGGCAGGCTGAGCGTGGCAGAAGCACAGGTAATCGATTCAGGCGGGGTGAACCCGCCCTCCGGCAGCGTCGACACGCGCACGATCGGCGACCCGGTTCTCGCCGTCGAGAACATCATCGTGAAATTCGGCGGTGTGACCGCCATCAACGATGTCAGTTTCGACGTCCGCAAGGGCGAGATCCGCGCCATCATCGGCCCGAACGGGGCCGGTAAGTCCTCGATGCTGAATGTCCTGAACGGTTTTTACAAACCGCGCTCGGGCCAGATCAAATTCGCCGGCAAGACCTTCCCGTCCATGGACCCGTATTACGCGGCCTCGCACGGCATCGCCCGGACCTTTCAGAACATCGCCCTGTTTCGCGGCATGAGCACGCTGGACAACCTGATGACCGGCCGGTTGCTGAAGATGAAGAGCAATTTCTTCTGGCAGTGCCTCTATTTCGGCCCGGCCCAGAAGGAAGAGCTGGAAAACCGGGCGCATGTGGAAAGAGTCATCGATTTTCTCGAGATCCAGCCGATCCGGCGCACGCCTGTCGGCCGCTTGCCCTACGGGTTGCAGAAGCGGGTTGAACTCGGCCGCGCACTGGCGATGGATCCGGACATTCTCCTGCTCGACGAGCCGATGGCCGGCATGAATGTCGAGGAAAAGGAGGACATGTCCCGCTTCATCATGGATGTGAACGAGGAATTCGGCACCACCGTGATCCTGATCGAACACGACATGGGCGTGGTCATGGACCTGTCCGACCGGGTCGTCGTGCTGGATTACGGTGTGAAGATCGCAGACGGCACGCCCGACGAGGTGCGCGCCAATCAAAATGTCATCGACGCCTATCTTGGCGTGAGCCACGACTGACACGGCGCGCCAAAGGAGTCCGAACGTGGAACTAATTTATGCAGTGCTGGTGCAGCCCTTCGTGGACATGTACCTCGACCCCCTCATCTTCATCGAAACCGTAATCAAGGGCCTGATGGCCGGAGTGCTTTACTCCCTCGTCGCCCTCGGCTTTGTGCTGATCTTCAAGGCATCCGGCGTCTTTAACTTTGCCCAGGGCGTGATGGCTTTGTTTGCCGCGCTGACCCTTACAGGCATCATGGAATATATGCCGGACGGCCTGCCCAAATGGCTCACCGTCATCGTCGCATTAGGCGCCACGGTGGTGATCATGATCCTTCTCGCCGTGATAATCGAAAGGGTCGTGCTCAGACCCTTGGTGAACCAGGAGCTGATCATTCTCTTCATGGCCACGCTGGGCCTCTCCTACGTGCTGGAAGGCGCCGGCGACCTGATGTGGGGCAGTGATGTGAAGGTTCTGGATATCGGTCTGCCGACCGACATCTGGGATATCGGCGGGGTTTATGTCGAGCAGCTCGATGTAACCGCGGCCATCGCCGCCGGCTCACTCGTCGCCGTCCTCGCAATATTCTTCACCAAGACCCGGATTGGCCGTGCGCTCCGCGCCGTGGCCGACGATCATCAGGCGGCCCTCTCCGTTGGCATCTCTCTGCAGCAGATCTGGGTCATCGTCTGGTCTGTCGCCGGCATCGTCGCGCTGGTGGCCGGAATCATGTGGGGCAGTAAGTCCGGCGTGCAGTTCAGCCTGTCGCTGATCGCGCTGAAGGCCCTGCCCGTCCTCATCCTTGGCGGTTTTACTTCCATCCCCGGCGCCATTATCGGCGGTCTGATCATCGGGCTTGGGGAAAAGGTCGTCGAAGTCTTCTGGTACAGCGTCCATGGCGGTGCCGTGGAAAACTGGTTCGCCTTCATGCTGGCACTCGCCTTCCTGATGTTCAGGCCGCAAGGACTGTTCGGCGACAAGATCATCGAAAGGGTTTAAGTCCATGCTGTACCGTGAAACAGGCCAGTTCAAACGGAACTATGCCGCCGATCAGCAGCTCTTTCCGATCTTTCAGGACAAGATTCTGCTGGCCGCTATCCTGGTGGTGGCACTTGCCATCATTCCATTTGTCATCAACGACTACTGGTCGAAAGCTATCCTGCTGCCGTTCATGGTCTATGCGCTGGTCGCGCTCGGCCTGAACATCCTCGTCGGCTATTGCGGCCAGATCTCCCTCGGTACCGGCGGCTTCATGGCTGTCGGCGCCTACAGCTCCTATAAGCTCTGCACGGCCTTTCCGGAATTGAACCTGATCTTCGTGATCCTTTTCTCCGGCGGCTGTACAGCGGCTGTCGGCGTGCTGTTTGGCCTGCCTAGTCTGCGGATCAAGGGGTTCTATCTCGCCGTCGCAACGCTGGCGGCCCAGTTCTTCCTGATCTGGATGTTCAACAAGGTGCCGTGGTTCTACAATTACGAAATGAGCCAGATCACCGCACCGCCGCGCGAAGTGTTCGGGTTCCTTGTTTCCGGACCGCAGGCCGAGCCCGCCGCACAGTATCTGTTCGTGCTCGGTTTCATCATCGTCTTTACATGGATAGCCCTGAATCTGGTACGCGGCCGTGTCGGGCGTAGCTGGATGTCGATCCGGGACATGGACATCGCGGCCGAGCTTCTGGGCATCCGCCCGCTGCAGACCAAGCTGCTGGCCTTTGCCGTCTCGTCTTTCTATATCGGCATGGGCGGTGCGATCATCTTCCATATCTGGCTCGGCACCGTCGAAGCCACGGAAGCCTTTGACATCCTGCAATCGTTCTTCGTGCTGTTCGCCATCATCATCGGCGGTCTTGGCAGCGTGCTCGGATCGTTCCTCGGTGCCGCCTTCATGGCGCTGATGCCGGTCGGGCTGAAGGTCGTTCTGGTCGACTGGATCGGGATGGTTCCGGTGACGGCGAAACATATCGAGTTCATGCTCGTCGGCTCGCTGATCATCTTCTTCCTCATCAAGGAGCCACACGGTCTGGCACGCATGTGGCAGATCGCCAAGGAGAAGCTCCGACTTTGGCCCTTCCCCTACTGACCAGCCTTGTCTGGCAGGGGGAAAAGGCTCCGCGTGGCACTTCACGCACTAACCTGAACGGACCGCGAAATATGCGGCCACTTTAAGGGAGGCAACTAATGAGACTATCGAAGGCAAGCATTGCCATCGCGGCGGCGGGCGTTATCGCTGGCGCGGCCTGGGCGGAAACCGCCCGGGCGGACTATGACTCCTATACCGTTCCGAACCTGGTCTACCGGACGGGCGCCTATGCCCCGAACGGCATTCCGCTGGCGAACGGCTTCATCGACTATTTCAACATGCTGAACGAACGTGACGGCGGCGTTGAAGGTATCAAGGTCGATGTCGTCGAGTGCGAGACCGGTTACAACACCAAGGTCTCCGTCGAGTGCTACGAGAACCTGAAAAACGAAGGCCAGTCAGGTGCCCTCGTCTTCAACCCGCACTCCACCGGCGTGACCTACGCGCTGATCCCGAAGGCCAGCGAAGACAAAATTCCGATCCTCTCCATGGGATACGGCCGGACCTCCGCAGCTGACGGCACCGTCTTCCCGTACATCTTCAACTTCCCGGCGACCTACTGGTCCCAGGCCAGCGCCTTCGTCAAATATGTCGGCGAAAAGGAAGGTGGCATGGAGAACCTGAAGGGCAAAAAGATCGCCCTCGTCTTCCATAACTCCGCCTATGGCAAGGAGCCGATCAAGACGCTGGAAACGCTCGGCGCCAAGTACGGCTTCGAGCTGATGCTTCTGCCGGTCGACCATCCGGGTCAGGAACAGAAAGCTACCTGGCTGCAGGTTCGCCGCGGCAAGCCCGACTGGATCTTCATGTGGGGCTGGGGCGTGATGAACCAGGTTGCCATCAAGGAAGCCGCAGCCATCCGCTTCCCGATGGACAAGTTCATCGGCGTCTGGTGGTCCGGTTCAGAGAATGACGTCGCACCGGCCGGTCCGGCTGCGAACGGCTATCTCGCGGGCACCATGCATGCTCCGGGCTCCAACTTCAAAGCTCTGGAGGAAATCAAAACCCACGTCTATGCCAAGGGCAACGGCGCGGGCGAAGAAGCTCGTGTGGGCGAAGTCCTTTACAACCGTGGCATGCTCGAAGCCATTTTCACGGCTGAAGCGATGCGGAATGCCATCAAGATCCATGGCACGAAGGACATTCGCGGTGAGCATGTGCGTGACGGTTTCGAGGCAATCGACCTCAAGGAAGCCGATTTTGATCGCCTCGGCCTGAAAAACTTCATGAAGCCGATCAAGATCACCTGCGAAAATCACGAAGGTGACGGCCCGATCGCAATCCAGCAATGGGATGCGGCCGCAGGCAAGTGGAACATCGTCTCCGAGTGGATCGAGCCGATGCACGATGTCGTCCGCGCCCTCGTGAAGGAAGATGCCGCGGCTTACGCCAAGGAAAACAACATCACGCCGCGCAGCTGCAGCTGATGACCTGATACGGACGCGGCGCCGGACAACCGGCGCCGCGTCCAATCATCCGGAGGAACAGGAAGTGACAGCGGTCGAACAGGAAACCGGAGCGGAACAACCGATACTCCGCGTCAATAATATCGAGGTCATCTACGACCACGTCATTCTGGTCTTGAAGGGCGTCTCCCTTGAAGTCCCGCGCGGCGGCATCGTCGCCCTTCTCGGCGGCAACGGCGCTGGCAAGACCACAACACTGAAAGCCATTTCGAACCTGCTTAAGTCTGAACGCGGCGAGGTAACGAAAGGCACGATCGAATTCGAGGGTAACCCGATCCAGTCGATGAACCCTCACAATCTGGTCGAGCAGGGCGTTATCCAGGTCATGGAAGGCCGCCATTGCTTCGAACATCTGACCGTCGAGGAAAACCTGATGACCGGTGCGTTCACACGCGGCGGGGACAGGGCGGGCATCGCCCGGGATCTGGAGATGGTCTACAATTACTTCCCGCGCCTGCGTGATCGGCGCACCAGCCTGGCGGGCTACACGTCCGGTGGCGAGCAGCAGATGGTTGCCATCGGCCGGGCACTGATGAGCCGGCCTAAAACAATCCTGCTGGACGAGCCGTCCATGGGCCTCGCCCCGCAGCTGGTCGAACAGATCTTCGAGATCGTCAAGAAGATCAACGAGCAGGAAGGTGTCTCCATCCTGCTGGCCGAGCAGAACACAAACGTCGCTCTGCGCTACGCGAAGTATGGCTACATCCTGGAAAGCGGCCGGGTCGTCATGGAAGGCGATGCGGAAAGCCTGCGCTCAAACGAGGATGTGAAGGAATTCTACCTCGGCATCAGCACCGGCGGCCGGAAGAGCTTCCGCGACGTGAAGCATTACCGCCGTCGCAAACGTTGGCTCGGCTAACACATCGTCACGCATTCAAGAGTTGGGGACCGTACCGAAATGAGCGGCGATTTTTACGACACGCTTGAAACCCGCAGTACCGACGAACGCGAGGCCGCCCAGATGGCGGCCTTGTCCGCTCAGGTCGCCCTGGCCAAGGGCAAGACCGCCTATTTCGGAAAACTGCTGGCGGATGTCGATCCGGGCGCGATCACCAGCCGTACTGCCCTTGCCGGCCTCCCCGTCACCCGCAAGGGCGACTTGCTTGACCTGCAGAAAAGCACACCTCCCTTTGGCGGCATGACCACTGTCGCACCGAACGGCCTTGCCCGGCTCTATATGTCGCCTGGCCCGATTTACGATGCAGAAGGCCCCGAGCCCGATCCCTGGAGATTCGCGCGTACACTTTACGCCGCCGGGTTCCGTAAGGACGAGATCCTGCACAACTGCTTCTCCTATCACCTGACCCCGGCCGGGATGATGGTCGACAGCGCCGCACGCGCCATCGGTTGTGCCGTCTTTCCGGGCGGCGTCGGAAATACCGAAATGCAGGTCCAGGCAGCTTCCGACCTCAAACCTGCTGGCTACGGCGGAACGCCAAGTTTCCTGAAAATCATCCTGGAAAAGGCACGGGAACTCGGTGTCGATATCTCCAGCATGAAGAAGGGCCTCGTCGGCGGCGAAGCCCTGCCCCCGAGCCTGCGCAAGGAACTCTCCGATCTCGGCTGCGATGTACTGCAATGCTATGGCACTGCAGATCTCGGGCTCGTCGCTTATGAGAGCCCGGCTCTGGAGGGCATGATCCTGGACGAAGGCGTGATCGTGGAAATCGTCCGCCCCGGCACCGGCGATCCGGTCGCTGAAGGCGAGGTTGGAGAGATTGTCGTCACCAGCCTCAATCAGAGCTATCCGCTCATCCGCTTCGGCACCGGAGACATGTCTGCGGTCCTGGCCGGCGCCAGCCCGTGCGGGCGCTCCAACCAGCGCATCAAGGGCTGGATGGGCCGTGCCGACCAGACCACCAAGATCAAAGGCATGTTCGTTCACCCGGGGCAGGTCGCCGAGGTGGTGAAACGCCATCCGGAAATCTCGAAAGCACGCCTTATCGTCACCGGACGAACCGGCGAGGACGTAATGACTCTGCATTGCGAAACGGCAGCATCCGGAGAAGCTCTTTCCGACGCTGTTGCGTCCAGCCTGCAATCCGTCACGAAACTTCGTGGTTCGGTCTCACTCGTCGCCGAAGGCAGCCTTGCAAATGACGGCAAGGTGATCGAGGACGCGCGCAGCTACGATTGATAAAACGCGTCTGCAAGTACGAGCCACACCTTCATCTTGAGTAAATAAGTATTTTTTTCGATTGCCATTAGTCGCAACACAAAATACACTTTTTAGGAGAATATTTATAACAGTTGAGCGCAACAGCGCTCCATGGAGGTTGTATGCGCACTCTGCGAAACATCATGGCCGGCGCGATGCTGATTGCACTTTCCGCCTGCGCGACACCGCCCGAGGTCAAACAGCTTTCAACGGCGCAAATCCAGTATTTCGAAACGGCAATCACAGCCGTCGCCACCCAGTCCGAGGCCCTTGTCCTTGCTTCCACTAAAATTCAGAAACAGGCGGAGGAGCGGATTGCCGCCCGGGAAGCAGACAGCAAAGCGCAACTGGTTACGCTCCTGTCCGATAGCAATAAGGGCGACAGCGCGGCCGAACGTAAGACACTGGCGGAAAAAGTCCTGAAAGCGTCCGAATCATCCGCGAAATCAGCAGCTGCGGCCCGTGCCAAGCTGCAGCAGGATCTCCACGCCATAAAGGCGAAATCGGAGGAGCTCGGACAGTACATCGCCACGATGAAGGACGTGCAGATCGCCCTGGATGCTTATATCGAGTCGGAAAAAGCAGGCCAGAAAATCGTCAGCAGCGTGCTTGAGCAGCCCTCCGTCTCACATCTGATAACAAAGGTCCAAATGACCATCCCGCGCGTGACCGGTGCCGCCAATGACCTGAAGGTCCTCTTGACCGGTCTGGATGGCTAACCCCACCGCTCGTTCCCACGCATTGTTCCGGAAGGATTCTCCGTATGACCCGCGATGAACTGAACCAAAAGATCGCCGCGCTGGAAAGCGCCGCAAGCTCCCTTGACGAGCCGGACCGCACCTTGACAACAGTCAAGATCAATAATCTGAAGAACGAGATCGACGGGATGTCGCTTTCTGACATTGCGGACAAGATGGCGAGCATCAACACCCCGACGATTGCGGACATGGACGCAAAGATCAAAGCCGCAAAAGACGCAACGGCAGCCCAAAGCATGCGCGTCGATGCGATCAACTCGGTCATCGGATTGATCAAGAAAGGAGTTGGATTGGTGCTTTAAGAAAGCGCGCCTATTTCCGACCGCTGGCTGGCGCTCCCTCCCGCTTCGCTCCACAATCGAAAAAACGGCAAAGACCGGTGACGAAGGTGGAGGAAAAGAATGGGCGCGAAAGTCTCGACAATCGAAACCATCAGGATCGAGGAATTTCCAAACCTGCTCTGGGTCCGCGTTATCGCCGACGACGGCGCGGACGGCCTCGGCGAAACCTTCTATGGGCCCGGCGCCGCCGAGGCCCATATTCACGACATCATCGCTCCCTATCTGCTCGGCAAGGATCCGCACCGGATCGAACAGCATCAACGCGACCTGACCGGTTATGTGGGCTTCAGCGGAGCTGGCGCGGAGATGCGTGGCCGCTCCGCGGTCGACATCGCGCTCTGGGATCTGTTCGCAAAGTCAAAAGGCATGCCGCTGCACCAGGCGCTTGGCGGCGCGGTCCGGGACAGCATCCGCGTCTATAATACCTGCGCCGGCACCCGCTACGTGCAGAACCGACCGACCCAGGGCACTGATAATTTCGGCCTCGACGCCAATCAGGGAGGTTTTGAGGATCTCGACGCTTTCCTGAATCACGCCGACGAGCTTGCCGCCAGCCTGCTGGAAATGGGCATCACGGCAATGAAGATCTGGCCGTTCGATTATGCCGCCGAAGCCAGCCGGGGCCACCATATCAACCCGCGCGACCTGACGGCAGCCATGGCACCGTTCGAAAAGATCCGCGAGGCTCACGGCGACCGCATGGACATCATGGCCGAGCTGCATTCCATGTGGGACCGGCCGACCGCAATCAAGATCAGCCGTGCCCTGGAAGCCGTAGACCCGCTCTGGGTCGAGGACCCGGTCTTTATGGACAATCTCTCCAGCCTTGACGAGGTGGCCCGTGCCACCGCCGCCCCCATCGCTGTCGGCGAGACGCGTGGTGGCCGTGCCGACTACCGGCAATTGCTGGAGATGGAATCCCTCAGCCTGATCATCACCGATATCGCCTGGGGCGGGGGGGTATCCGAAGCGCGCAAGATGGCAGCCATGGCGGATGCCTGGCACGTTCCAGTCGCCTTCCATGACTGCACCGGGCCTGTCGTCCTTGCCGCCTCGACCCATCTGGCCCTCAACACCCATAATTGCTTCATCCAGGAAATGGTGCGCGCCTTCTATTACGGCTGGTATAGTGATCTCGTCACACAGCTTCCCCCGGTCACCAACGGCGAGATCACGGCACCGGCAGGCGCCGGACACGGCCTCAGCCTGCAGCCGGATATCCTCAAACGACCGGATTGTCACATCCGCCGCTCATCACTTTAACAAACACTCACAATATTCTGAAATATAGGTATTTTTAATGATCGAACTCTGGATTCCGATCACTATCGCTGCGGCTTTCTGCCAGAACCTGCGCTCTGCGCTGCAGAAGCATCTGACATCGAAGCTCAGCACGTCCGGAGCGACTTTTATCCGCTTCTTCTATGCGGTAGTCCCGGCCTGGCTCTATGTCTGGTTCCTGCATGACGGTGTCGGTCTCAGCATGCCGGAGCCGCAACTGGCCTTCTGGATCTATGCGGCCATCGGCGGAGCGACTCAGATCGCCGCCACCGCCCTGCTCGTTTATCTCTTCGCCTTCCGGAACTTTGCCGTTGGAACCACCTATTCCAAGACCGAGACAGTGCAGGCCGCGGTCTTCGGCATCGTCATTCTCGGCGACCCGCTGACCGCCGGCGCAATGGTCGCGATCCTGATCAGCTTCATTGGGGTACTGGCCATTTCCGCCGCCAAGCAGGCCACCGGGATTTCCGGCATCGTCCGTTCCCTGACCAGCCGGACGGCCATGATCGGTCTCGCCTCCGGCGCCTGCTTCGGTATCTCGGCGGTATCCTACCGTGCGGCGTCGCTTTCCCTCGGAGGTGAAGGATTCCTGATCCAGGCCGGCTTCACGCTCGGCTGCGTCACCATCATGCAGACCGTCGCCATGGCGGGCTACATGCGCATCCGGGACCCGGGGCAGATCACGGCAGCGCTGCGGAACTGGAAAGTCGCAGGCATTGTCGGGCTCAGCGGCATGGCCGCTTCCGCCTGCTGGTTTACCGCCATGACGATCCAGAATGCCGCCTATGTCCGCGCGCTCGGCCAGATCGAACTCGTTTTCACCTTCGCGGCCTCCTATCTCTTCTTCAAGGAAAAGAGCAGCCCGCTGGAGCTCGCCGGGATCGGCCTGGTAATCACCGGAATCTTCTTCCTGCTGCTGTCGACATGATCCACCGGCAAGGTCATCCGATGCAGGCCGGGCTTCGTATCGAGAGAGATTGGAGATCACGGACATGGACATTCACGCAACGCGCCTTGCAGGCGCAATCCTATTCGGGCTGCTCCTGATGCCTGCCGGTCAAGCCGCGGCAACGAGTGCCCACGATTTCTCCTTCGTCTCGATAGAAGGAGATCCGCTTTCCATGAAGGAGTACGCGGGAAAGGCGGTGCTCGTGGTGAACACAGCCTCTTTGTGCGGCTTTACGAAGCAGTACGATGGATTGCAGGCACTCTGGGAACGTTACAGGGAGCGCGGCCTTGTGGTGCTCGGCGTACCTTCCAACGATTTCGGTGCGCAGGAACCCGGAACTGCAGACGAAATTAAGGACTTCTGCGCGGTCAATTTCGCCGTGGACTTTCCCATGACGGAAAAACAGACGGTCTCCGGAGAGCAGGCGCACCCGTTTTACCGTTGGGCAGCGAAAGAACTGGGGCCACTCTCGAAGCCTCGCTGGAACTTCTACAAGATCCTGATTGGCCCGGACGGCAAGGCCATCGACTGGTTTGCATCGACGACTGCCCCATCTGCCGCAAAGCTGATCAAGGCCGTTGAAGCTGCCCTGCCGCGTTAGAAGAGAGACCTATTTACGGACTCTGATAACGGCTCTCTCGGCCCGGCCGGACTCTGAGTTTTGCGTATCCGGGACGATGCGATGCTGGACAGTCGTTCCGTCGTCATCTCCATCATTCCCATAATCGTCATAACTCATGACCGCAGCCCCCATTGCCAGCGCACTGAAGGACGCAAAGAAGGAAAAGCAAAGCAGAAACGGGCCAAGCCACGTCGGCTCGGATTTCATGCTCAGGCTTGCAAGCCCGGCAACATCGAACACGAGCAGGCTGATCGCAATGGCGATACCGGCCCCGCCACCGATCACCCCGTGACCGAACAGGAACCGCAGCATGGGAGATTTGAGATGCACGACCCAGCCTCCTTCTGAAGATACACGTGAAGAGTGGCCCCTTTAACGAGCCCTTTCAATGCTTCAGGATGACGCATAGATTCGAAGAAGGTTGTCGCGCCCCATTCCGCTAACTTGAAAGTTGGGTTATCAGAGAACGTACCGTACAAATCAGTACAGCCAACCGCCCTGGGATCAAACATGAGTGACAAGCTGAACGAGAGCTACAACAGGACCGGCTGGATGCGTGACATGACGGACCAGGAGCGCCGCGCATTCGATCGCGTGGCATTCCATGTCGACGCAGAACTGGCACTTCCGGACGGAACCGTCATCAAGGGTGAGATCGTCAACGTCTCGCTGATCGGCTTTCTGTTCACATCGGAAACGTCGATTGAATTCCGCGGCGAAGCCCTGCTCTCGATAGGCGATGAGGTTTCCGGCCTGAAGATCAATATCGTAGCCACCAGCCAGGTCGGCCTGCATCTCGAAACCTATCCGGGCGAGACCGACATCCGCGATCTCGCCCTGAAGCACCCATCGATTGCGCGCCTGTTCCTGCCTTATATCTACAATTATGACGCTGAGAATTAGCCCGCCCAAACAGTCCGTTGCACGCCTCGCTATGTTTCGGGATCAGAGCTTTCTGTAAACCGCGTAGATAGCCTTCACCTTGTCCGCAAAATCTGGGTTGCCCGGCAGATAAGGCATCGGCCTGGAGACATGCAGCGACTCCCAACGGCCCTCCAGCTCCAGCCGGTTCAGCATCTCGGCGATACCGCGCGACTGCCAGAAATCATCCCTGCTGGTGAACACCGCGACACCGCCAGCACGGAGCACTCTCAGCCATTCCTTGAAGATGGCCGCTTCCTCAAGATAGGTCAGAACACCGATACAAAGGATGCCATCCACGGACTCGTCATCAAGCGGGAGTCGCTTGTTGAGGTCCGCATATTCCAGACGGTCGTAGACTTTCTTCAGCTTCGCAGTTTCGAGACTGGCTTCAGACGCATCCAACCCCGTCAAGTCGCCACCAGCGCCAGCGGCCCTGAGCGCCGCGCCGGTCAATCCTGTCCCACATCCGCAATCGAGGATCGCCGCTTTCTCGAAACCGGGAAGATGACCTTTTAGCAGTCCGGCTGCCTGCTCCGGCGCATCGTAGCCCCAGCTTGCCAGCTCCCGGTCATAGTCACTGGCCCATTCATCATAGCTTTCAGCATTGACCGCGCCGCTGCGGGACACTTTTCCATCGGTCCGTATGATTTTTTCGTGTGCCATTGCTGCTTTCTCCCTCTGTTGGAGAAAACCTATCATCCGAAACAGCCCGTTTAAGAACTGATTTCAGAAATATTTACCGCGATCCGCCCGCAATGAACGTTCGGGTATAAAAACGCGGACGCAGCAATGCCACGTCCGCATGTCTCTTGATCTTAGCGGTTCTTGAATTCGGGCTTACGCTTTTCCATGAAGGCGCGGCGGCCTTCGATATAGTCTTCACTGGCGAAGCAGGCCGTGACCAGTTCGTCACACTTCTTCAGATCCCGCTCGCTTTCGGGCGCCACGGTCTGATTGGCGATGAACTTCACCGAATTAACGGTCATCGGCGCGTTCTCTGAGATGGTCTTTGCATAATCGAGGCAGAACTGTTCGACCTGATCGTCCGGAACAACCCGGTTCACCAGCCCCATGATACGGGCGTCTTCAGCTTCGAAGCGGCCTGCGGTGAAGAAGATTTCCTTGGCGAAACTCGGCCCGACAAGCGCGGACAGGCGGGAAATCCCCGGGTAGCCATATCCGAGACCGAGTTTGGCGGCCGGGATCGCGAACTTGGAGCTTTCACCGCAGATCCTGAGATCGCAGCAGACCGCGAGCGCAACACCGCCGCCGACGCAGAAGCCGTTGATCTGTGCAATGACCGGTTTCGGGAAATCGGCGACCTTGTCATAGACCCGCTTGGTGGTTGCGTTGTAGCGGGCAACACCGTCGGCGCTGGCGCGTTCGGATTCGAACTTGGAAATATCGGCGCCGGAGACGAAGGCTTTTCCGCCCGCGCCGGACAGGATCAGGATCCGAACACTGTCATCGGCCGAATATCGGTCGAGCGCCGCTTCAACCGCTTCCCACATTTCCAGCGATACGGCATTGCGCTTTTCCGGCTGGTTAAAAACGATCCGGGCGATCGCGCCTTCCTGGCTGGTGAGAATCTTGTCAGTCATGGTCTGTCTCTTTCCCTTTGTATTCCAGCGCTCAGATGACGCCGTCACGTTTCAATGTCTCAATTTCATCAGCGGCAAAGCCGAGATCCGTCAGCACTTCCTGATTGTGCTCACCCGCCATCGGTGGCGGTGAAGCAATGGTCGATGGCGTCCGGCTCATGATAATCGGCTGGCCCACCAGATGGGTATCGCCACGCTCGTGCGACTTGACCGGCTGGGCAAGCCCCAAATGCGCCACCTGCGGGCTTTCGAAGACCTGCTGGATATCATTAATCTCACCACAAGGCACACCGGCGGCATTCAGCCGCTCGATCCAGTTGCTCATGGTGTCCTTGAGAGTCTCCGCCTCGATCTCTGCGTTCAGGGCGTCCCGGTTATCGGACCGGGCTGTTCCTGTCGCGTAATCCGGATTCTCGTTCCATTCCGGTTTGCCCATGGCAGCGCAGAACTTTTCCCAGATGGCCTGTCCGGCAACGGCGATGTTCATGTAGCCGTCGGACGTCTTGAAGACCCCGGTGGGGATGCTGGTCGGGTGATTGTTTCCAGCCTGTTTCGGCACGTCGCCGTCGACCAGCCAGCGCGCCGCCTGGAAATCCAGCATGAAGACCTGGGCCTGCAGGAGCGAGGTCTGCACCCACTGCCCCTTACCGGACTGTTCGCGCTCGAGCAGGGCCAGCAGGATAGCCTGGGAGCAGAAAATACCCGCAGTAAGGTCCGCAATCGGAATACCGACCCGCATCGGTCCTTCCCCGGGCTTGCCGGTAATGGACATCAAGCCGCCCATGCCCTGCGCGATCTGATCGAAACCCGGGCGCTTGGCCAACGGTCCGTCCTGGCCGAAGCCTGAAATCGATGCATAGACCAGTCCCGGATTGTCCTTGGACAGCGTCTCGTAATCGATGCCCAGCCGGTTTTTAACGTCCGGACGGAAATTCTCGACGATGACATCGACCTCACGGGCGAGTTTTCGGAAAACCTCAAGCCCGCGCTTGTCCTTAAGGTTAAGGGTCAGACTGCGCTTGTTGCGATGAAGGTTCTGGAAATCGGCGCCTTCACGCGGTCCGCCAAGCTGCCCGGCATTGTCTGTCGCCGGCATCTCGATCTTGATCACGTCGGCGCCCCAATCGGCCAATTGCCGCACGCAAGTCGGACCCGAGCGCACCCGCGTAAGATCAAGAACCTTGTATTTGTTCAGCACCGTACTGGCATGAGAAATGCCCATTTTTGAACACTTTCCTCCGGTTTCTCAATTACTTGGAACCCTTTTTACAGGGCACCGCGATGAATGTCGCAGCGAATTTGGTTACCTGCGGACAATATGTAGTTTGTTGATTGTTGACAATCTGCATTTCTACTATTTACAGTCGACATAACGAGGAAACGCCTATAAAAAAGATGGCCATGCAAAACAAACCCTTCCACGCTCGCGAATACGCGACTCTGACAACTCACGTTGAGCGTGAGATCGAGAGGCGCGTGCTGACCGGCGAAATCGCCGCGGGCGCACGGATAGGGGAAGCGCTGATTGCCGAAGAGCTCGGCGTCAGCCGCGGGCCCGTCAGGGAAGCCCTGCGCAGTCTGGCACAATCCGGGCTGGTGGAAATTCTCCCCAACAAAGGCGCCATAGCGCGGACAATCGGCCTCGGTGAGGTCAAGAATCTCTATGCCCTACGCGGCGCTCTTTTCGCCTTGGCGTGTCAGGAAGTCGCCCGGCGGCACGATAATGAGACCGTGACGTTATTGCGCGAAAACATGAGCGCGATGCGGGCGGCCCTCGCCTGCGACGACAAGGAAGCCTACTACCGGCTTAATGTCGACTTTCACACCGCCATCATTAACCATTCGCACAACCAGCGCGCCATCGACGTCTACCACAGCGTCGTGAAGGAAATGCACTTGTTCCGGCGCCGCGGTCTGTCAAACGTTCCGAACATCGCGGAGTCCGTGAAAGAGCACGAAACCATCCTTGCCGGCATCGTCGTCGGCGATCCCGACGCCGCTCGCGAAGCCGGGCGTATTCATATCGAACGAGGATGCAAACGCTTCCTTGGCACATTGACCGAAGAACCGTCTGGGCTCTCCAAGACGGACCCTCAGAAAACCAATCTGGCCGGCCACTAAAAGAACCGGACTGACAATCGCCTACGCATCATCAACGGCACTCCCTCGCGGGGGTGATCCTGGTGCGCCTTTTCTACGAGTTAGGACAATGGAGGAAATTTATGTCCAATTCAGCTTTCTTCAATCGCCGTGATTTTCTGAAATCCACGGTATTGGCTGGCGCTACCGGCGCGGCAGTCGCCACCTTTGGTGATCAGGCCTTCGCAGAAGACTTCCCGGCCGAGACCCTGAACGTCGTGACCCATGCCGGTCCGGGCGGCGGCACCGACATCACCACCCGCATGATGATGCTGCGGGCCCGCAGGGTGTTCAAACAGGATCTGGTCGTAGTGAACAAGCGCGGTGGCAGCGGTTCGGCTGCGCTGATGTACACAAAGTCGCGCCCCCGTGACGGCTACACCTTCATGACCATCACGCAGTCGCACATTTTCCAGATCATTCAGAAGAAAGTGCCAATCAAGATCGAGGAAATGGTCGGCCTGGCACGCGCTACCGACGATCCGCAGATCGTCACCGTGGGCTCGAACAGCAAGATCAAGACCCTCGACGATCTGATGGCCGCCGCCGCCGCTAAGAAAGGCGGCCTGAAGTGGGGCACCACCTTCGCCGGTGGCGCTGACCATGTCGGCATCCACAACTTCGCCAAGGCTTGCGGCAACATGCCGTACACCATTGTCCCGTTCAAAGGTGGCGGGGACATCGTGACGAACCTGGTCTCCGGCAATATCGACGTGGCCCTGCTGAACTATGCAGAAGGCGAGTCCCAGTACAGCGCCGGTGAATTCCGCCCGGTCGTCAGCCTCTCCGAAGAGCCGATTGCCGCCCTCAACGGTGTCAAGACCGCCCGCGATTCCGGCGTCGACTCAGTGGCTTCCACGGTCCGTGGTTTCGCCTGCCTCTCCGGCGTGCCGCAGGACCGCATCGATATACTCAGCGGCGGCCTCGTGAAAGCGATGGAGCACGGCGTCTACCAAGGGTACCTGGCTTCCGGCGGCATGCCGAAATCCAGCGTCATCGGTGCCGAGAAATGGACCGCGCACATCCGCCGGATCTATGACGAGAGCACCACGGCCCTCACTGAACTCGGTATGCTCTGAGGACACTATGTCAAGCAAACCCTCCGTTGACCGGGCTGCACCAGCAGCCCGGTTTCCGCGTGATATGGTCATCGGTTTCTGTACCGTGGTCCTTTGCGCGGTCGCCTACTGGATCACCCTCAGCTTCGCCGACGCTCCGGCCGCTGTCGCCCAGAACGTGCAACCGGCAACCTTCCCCCGCCTGGTGATCTCGGTGATTGCCGTCCTTGCGCTCGCCCTCATGGTGATCTCGTTCCGCAAGGATTCACGTCCGGGCAAGTCGGTGCCGGCAATGGTCGCCATGACTGCCGCCATGATGCTTGCTTTCGTGGTCGCCTTCGAGGCCATCGGCTTCATCCTTGCCATGGCGTTGTTCTGTTTCTTCATGCCCGTGATCTGGGGCGAGCGGCGCTGGCACGCGGTCATTCCGTTTGCAGTGCTCTTCCCCGGAGCGATTTACGCGCTGTTCGCCTTTGGGCTCGGCGTGCATTTCGATGCCGGCATTCTCGGTTTCTAGCGTTCAGATTGGTTCGAACTGATGAATGCGTTTCTCACCGCCCTTGTGGCCTTTTCTGATCCCTACCTGATCACGGTTATCCTGATCGGGACCATAGGCGGCGTTCTGGTCGGCGCCATGCCCGGCCTGAGTTCCACGATGGCCACGGCACTGCTGTTGCCATTCACACTGACCATGGATCCGATCCCGGCGATTTCCCTGTTGAGTGCGCTTTATTGCGCCGGAACGTTCGGCGGATCGATCACAGCGATCCTCGTCAATGCCCCGGGTGCACCACCCGCAGCGGCGACAGCGTTCGACGGCTATCCCCTCGCCCAGAGAGGACAAGCCGGCATGGCTCTCGGCATGGCCGCGGTCAGCAGCGTGATCGGCGGGATCTTCAGCGTCGTCGTGCTCATCGTGGCGGCCCCCCTGCTCTCTCGGGTCGCCTATAATTTCGGCCCTCCCGAATATTTCGCCCTGTCTCTTTTCGGCCTTTCAATGCTGGCGACGATCAGCGGCGAGTCAGCCCTGAAGAACCTGATCGGCGGTGCCTTTGGCGTTCTGCTCGCCACGATCGGCATGGATTTCACCACTGGCGTGGACCGCTTCACCTTCGGCTACTGGGAGCTGTCGGAAGGCATTCACTTCATTCCGGTGATGATCGGCCTGTTCGCCGGCTGTGAGTTCCTGACGCAGGCGTCCAAGCTTAAGGAAGGCCGGGTGCGTGCCATCTTCGATGCGGTGAAGCTGCCCGGCTGGGCCGATTTCAAGCACTGCTTCGGCACGATCTGCCGGTCCTGCGGTATCGGCTCCTTCATCGGTCTACTTCCGGCCGAGGGCGGCACCGTTGCAGCCATGATCGGCTACAACGAGGCAAAGCGTTGGGCCAAGGACAAGAGCCAGTTCGGCAAGGGCGATCTCCGCGGCATTGCCGGTCCGGAAGCCGCCAATAACGCCGCGACCGGGGCTGCCATGGTGCCGACCCTGGCGCTCGGCATTCCCGGCAGCGCCACTACGGCGATCATCCTCGGCGCGCTGCTGGCGCATGGCCTGCGGCCCGGACCGCATCTCTTCACCGAGACACCGACCCTGCTTTACGCCATCTTCCTGTCGATGCTGATCGCGAACTTCGCCTTCGCCGCCTTTGGCTTCGCCGGTGCCAAACTGTTCGCACGCGTCACCCTGATCCCGACCGAGTTCCTCTGGCCCGCCGTTTTCGTGCTCGCCTCCATCGGTGCTTATGCCATGGACCAGTCGATCATGGATGTCTGGATCATGGTGCTGGCCGGCCTGTTCGGCTTCGTGCTGAAGCGCTACGGCTTCTCCGCGGCCCCGATCATCATGGGGCTGATCCTCGGCGAGCTCGTAGAAAACAGCCTTAAGCAGTCCCTGATCATCTTCGACCACAACTGGTTCCACTTCCTTGAGCGACCGATTGTGGTGACCTTCCTGGTCCTGACACTGACCTCGATGATCTGGCCCTTGGTCACTCTGTTCCGAACCAAAAGGCAGGAACGCAAGGCTGCTGACGCGGTCCAGAGCTAAACATTATCGTCTCGGGGCGGCTTCGGCCGCCCCGATGCATATCAGACCATGAGGCCCCCAGATGCGCATTACCCGGATACAGGCCAGCGTCCACCGCCCGGTTGCAGCAGGCGAGCAGGAAAGCAGGGCAACCTATGCCGGGACAGACGGTCCGGTCTTCCTCCGCTGCTGCATTGATACAGATGAAGGCATTTCAGGTAATGGCTTCACGGGACGCTTCCTCGCCGCCGAGGTCTCCCATTTCCTGAATCACGCGCTGTCTGAAGCGATTACCGGGGAAGATCCCCTCGGACCGGATCTCATGGCAACCATCGAACGGCGTTTCAATCCTCGTGCCATGACAGGCGTGGTCATCTCCGCCCTCTCCGCTCTTGAAATCGCCTTTACGGACATCCGGGCCCAGGCTGCCGGGAAAAGCATTGCCGCCCTGCTCGGCGGCAAGCGCAGCCGCGTTCCTGTGCATGTCACCTGCGGCTTGCCCCATCTCGACATCGACGCCCTGCAGGCAGCTTCCTCACTCGCTATCAAGGCCGGTGCAGCCGGTGTGAAGATCGTCATCGCAGCCAAAGGCCGCCCCTGGCAGGAGGACGCGGAACGCATTCTCGCCGTCCGCGAGGCCATCGGCCCGGATGCCGATCTCATCGCAGACGCCAATTGCGGGTTCGATCTCCTCACCGCCCGCAATTTAGCCTATGCGGTCTCGGATGCCCGCTTTTCTTGGCTGGAAGAACCCCTGCGCGACAACGATCCGCGCCGACTGGCGGAACTCACCGGCGAAATCGACTGTCCCGTCGGCGCCGGACAGATGGAGCAGTCGGAATACCGGTTTGAGCAACTTATCCGGCAGGGCGGCGTCTCCGTCATCCAGCCGAACGCCGTCTTCGCCGGCGGCTTCAGCAAAGCTCTCGACGTCATCCGCCTCGCCGGCCGCCACAACCGGGAGGTCTGCCCGGCAGGCGGCTGGGATTTCATCAATCTGCACCTGATGGCGGGCGCTCTGGAGCATGGAGCGATGGAATATCATGAAGGCCATGAGTCGATCATCCGCTGCATCAGCGGATCGACTTCTGTGCCAAGGGACGGCTATCTGACCGTACCTGATGCGCCAGGCCTCGGGATCACGATGGACGAGGACACTCTTCTGGCCGCCCGTATTTACTGATCCCGACATCCTTGACAGCCGCGGGCCCTTCTCGCATTTTCATCGTATGGGGCTCGCGAGCGCCTCGTGAGGCGACAGCCCAAGTTTCGCGTCCTTTGAACCCGCATTTTGGGAGGACGCGCCATGCCGTCACCAGATATAATTACAGTTTCCAAACTCGCCCGCCTTATCGGCACGCCAGAAGCACCGGTCGTCGTCGACGTCTGCGTCGATGATGATTTCAACGCCGACCCGCGTCTCATACCTGGGTCATTCAGGCATCCGTTTAACGACATTGAAGCGCTGGTGCCCCGGCTTCAGGACCACAGGGTGGTCGTCGTCTGCCGGAAAGGCCACAAACTCGGCCAGGGGGCAGCAGCCCTTCTCCGAACCAGCGGAATTGCCGCCGAAAGCCTGGACGGCGGTGTCGTAGCCTGGCACGAGGCCGGACAACCGGCGGTCCCGGCAGTGTCCATACCGCCACGCAGGAAATCCGGCGAAACTCTCTGGGTCACGCGCCATCGCCCGAAAGTCGACCGGCTTGCCTGCCCCTGGCTTATTCGCCGTTTCGTCGATCCCTCGGCACGTTTTCTTTTCGTTTCCCCGGCCGAAGTAATGGACGTCGCCGACAGGTTTGGGGCCACCCCGTTCGATGTCGAAGGTGTGTTCTGGAGCCATCGCGGCGAAGAGTGCAGCTTCGACACGATGGTCTCGGAATTCGGCCTTGAAACGGAACCGCTGAAACTGCTGGCAACTATCGTTCGCGCTGCGGATACCGATCGCCACGATCTGGCACCGCAGGCCGCCGGGCTGCTTGCCGCGTCACTTGGCCTGTCGCGCATGTACCGGGACGACCTGCGCCAGCTTGAAGCAGGCATGACGCTCTACGATGCCTTCTACCGGTGGTGCCGGGACGCGGTCGATGAGGGACATGACTGGCCGACCGCGAAGGTGAAGGCCTGAAGCCATGACCGACACATATACCGAAACCGTCGCGGCGGCGCGCAATGCCCCGTCGCTCGGTACCCTGTTCCAGGTCTTCCTGAAAATCGGCCTGCTGTCCTTCGGCGGTCCGGCAGCGCAAATAGCCCTGATGCACCGGCTGCTGGTGGAGGAGCTGAAATGGCTCACCGAGCAACAGTATCTGAATGCTCTGAGCTTCTGCATGCTACTGCCGGGCCCCGAAGCCATGCAGATCGCCACCTATGCCGGCTGGCGTCTTCGCGGCATAGCCGGCGGCCTGATTGGCGGCCTGCTTTTCGTCATACCAGGGGCCGTGCTGATCCTTGCCCTAGCGGCAATCTATGCCCTGTTCGGTCAGGTGCCGCTGATCGACAGCCTGTTCCTCGGGGTAAAATCGGCGGTTCTTCTGATCGTCGTCGAAGCTTTGCTGCGGGTCTCGAAACGGGCGCTGCGCGGGCGCGGTGACTGGATCGTTGCCGGCCTGGCCTTCGCAGGGATCTTCATCCTCGATCTGCCCTACCCGCTCATCGTTGGCGCCGCAGCCCTCTGGGGCTGGGCGGCAAGCGGCTCGGCCTCAGCGTCGGATACCACTGCCGCGCCGATTGGCCGCTCGTTCGGCGGAACCATGCTGACGGTTACCGTCTGGCTCGTTATCTGGTGGCTTCCGGTGTTGCTCGTCGCCCAATTCTCCGGGTTTCCGGTCCTGACCGATCTTGGCCTGTTCTTCTCCAAGCTCGCGGTGGTCACGTTCGGCGGCGCCTATGCCGTGCTGGCCTATATGGCACAGGACGTGGTCGGCACCTTCGGCTGGCTTAACGCGGGCGAAATGATGGACGGCCTCGGTCTCGCCGAGACCACGCCCGGCCCACTCATCCTGGTGACGGAGTTCGTCGGCTTCCTCGCCGCCTATCGTGACGGCGGCATCATGCTCGGAATAGCCGGGGCGGCCCTTACGCTCTGGGTCACCTTCGTGCCCTGCTTCCTCTGGATTTTCGCCGGCGCTCCCTATATCGACTGGATTTCGGCCCAGCCACGCCTCAAAGGCGCGCTTTCGGCCATTACCGCAGCGGTGGTCGGCGTGATCCTGAACCTGTCGCTCTGGTTCGGCCTGCATGTGATGTTCGGAACAGTTACACGGCAGGAAATCGGCCCGTTCACGCTCTGGCAACCCGAGCTTGCAACATTTGACTGGCGCGTAGCGGTACTGGCCGCTCTGAGCGGTCTGATGTTGCTGCGATGGCACTGGGGCATCGGCCGGGTACTGGCGATCTGCGCAGGACTCGCCTGGCTGATGGTGGACGGTCTGTGACACACTGAATTCTAACGGACCCGGGTGCATACGTGCCCGGGTTCAAACCCGAGAAATACTGAAATGACTTGGGGATATTTTGGTGGAGCCGAGGAGGATCGAACTCCCGACCTTCGCTTTGCGAACGCCAAGATATTTTGTTTCCCAAGGTTCTTTAGTGTTCCATGAATTCCCGAAATATATATTTTTCAATATGTTACTAGAAATCTGATTGCCGCAAAGTTTTAGCTCAGCAACAGACAGGCACTATGGCCGAGGCCTGTTCGATCGCGCGCCGCAACAAGGCACGGATCCGTCCGACCGCTCTGCCGAGACGTCGCTTCATGCCGTTGCCCTCCCGTTGTTTTCCGCGCTGTCGCGGGCGCGCTGACGGCGGACCGCAACCAGCTCCGCCATGATGGAAAGCGCGATTTCCTCCGGCTCGATGGCGTTGATGTCGAGTCCCGCCGGAGCCTTGAGCGCTTCCAATCGTGCCTCCGGCAGTCCGCGCTCCGCCAAGTGTGTGCGCATTACGTTCGCCTTGCGACGGCTGCCGACGAAGGAGACGAAACCGGCACCGCTGTCGAGCGCCCCCGCGAGTGCTTCGCGGTCGCGCTTGCCCTGCGTCGCGACAACGACGAAGTCGCGCGCCGCCAGATCCAACGCTTCGAACTCGAACCCCTCGTGTCGCACCACATCGACGGTGAATCCGGCGAGATCTTCTGCCAGCGCCGCCGCCGTCACCCGGTAGCCGAGGGTAACGGCGAGCCGCGCGAGAACGGTCGCGACCGAAGAGCCGCCGCAGATCACCAGCCGCGGCGCCTGTCGCATCGGTTCGATGAAGATGTCGACGGTACCGCCGCTCGGACAGCCGCTCTTGTGCAGCTCAACACCGTCGCGGTCGAGCCGCTCGACCACCTCGTCGCCGGGCTTCACCCGGATCAGGCGGGGCTCCCCCGCGTCGAGCACCGCTTCCGCGGAGCGGCGCACGGCGCCCTGCACGCAGCCGCCGCCGAGAAATCCCTTGATCGTCCCGTCCGCGAGCACCACCGCCTTCGCCCCGGCCTTGGCGCTGGTCGCGTTCTCGGTCCGCACCACGGTCGCAACGCAGAACTCCGCCTCCGCCTCCATCAGGGCCGCGATCGTGGTGAAAACGTCATCGTGCTGCCGTTCCATTCCTCCGTCTCCCTATAAGGCCGCCAGCTCGGGCTCGAGCGCGGCCAGCGCCTGGAGGCTGTTCGCAGCGGAAAAATGATCGATATGGGGCAGCGCCGCCGCCATGCCCCGCGCCACAGGTTCGTAGTCCTTCCAGCCGAGCAGCGGATTGAGCCAGACGATGCGGCGCGCGCGGGTTTTGAGCCGCTTCAGTTCTCGCGCCAGATGCTCCGGCGCTTCGGTATCGTAGCCGTCGCTCAGGATCACCACGACGGTCCGGCTGTCGATCGCCTGCTTGGCGTAGCGCGTGTTGAAATCCTCAAGCGCGCCGGCAATCCGTGTGCCGCCGCCGAAGCCTTCAATCATCAGAGAGAGCTTCGCCAGCGCCCGGAACGGGTCCTTGTCGGTAAGTGCGTCAGTCACCCGAACGAGACGGGTATGGAAAAGGTAGGCGTCGGCCCGCATCCAGCGGCAGAGCAGGCCGCGTACGAAGAGCAGGAAATACCGGCTGTAGAGCTTCATCGAGCCGGAAACGTCGAGCAGTATCACGATGCGCACGGGACGGTCCGGCCGCGTCCGTTTCAGCAGATCCACCGGCTCGCCTCCATGGGCGATGTTGCGCCGGATGGTGCGCCGGAGGTCGAGACCGCGCCCCCGTGCAGAAGGCTTGCGGCGTCGGCTGAGACGGTACCGCATCGCGCTCGCCAAACTCTCCGCCACCCGTTCCGCCTCGGCGATATCCTCTTTCGCCGAGATCTCGCGCAGATCGGTCTTGAACAGGCTGTCACGCCGGTCGGCGGCAATCCGGTGCGGCGCGGAGGGAGCTTCCGCATCCTCCTCGCCGTCGCTGGCGTTTGTCGCCTGCGCCGCCCCGCCGATCGGACGCCCTGCCCGATCTTCCGGCGGCAGCACCTTGTCCCAGAGCGCCGGGCGTGCCCGTTTCGGCGTGCTGGTATTCTCCCCCCGCAGGATATTCGCGCGCCTCACACCCTCGCCGAACCAATAGGCCCGGAACAGCGTGTCGAACCGCTCCCAGTCCTCCCGGTTGCCGCAAAGCGCGACCTTGAGCGCCGCCTGTACGCCGTCCGGTGTCGGCCTGTCGAGGCGCCTGACGATGTCGAGCGACAGGGCCGTCTCAGACGGACCGAGAGTGAAGCCGTTCAGCCGGAGATGGGCGATGAAGCCCCGCATCCGCTCCCGCGGTCCCGGGGGCTCCGGCAGGGCGCCATTCTCGCCGGGCTCCGCCATCGTCACGCGACCTTTCCCATCAGGCGTTGGGTAACTTCCGGTGCGATCGCGCGCTGGTCCGCCTCTGTCTTCAGCAAACAGATGAGGCTCGCCTGCAGGAGATCGAGATTGTCCTCGAGTTTCTCCACCTTGAGACCAACAAGCGCCGTCGCCCAGTCCAGCGTCTCGGCAATGCCTGGCACCTTCTCCAGCTCCTCGCGGCGGAGTTGCTGCACGAAGCCGACGATCCGCCGTGCGAGTTCGTCGTCGATCTCCGGCATCCGCGCGGCAAGGATAGCCCGCTCCTTCTCCGCGTCCGGATAATCGACCCAGGAATAGAGGCAGCGCCGGCGGAGCGCGTCGGAGAGCGCCCGGGTGCCGTTCGAGGTCAGGACCACATGCGGGATCGAGACCGCTTCGATGGTGCCAAGTTCCGGGATCGTCACCTGATAGTCGGCCAGCAGTTCCAGCAGAAAGGCCTCGAACTCCTCGTCCGCGCGGTCGATCTCGTCGATCAGCAGGACCGGCGGCTCGAGCTGGCTGATCGCTTCCAGCAGCGGTCGCCGCAGGAGGTATTCCTCGGAGAAAATATGGTTCTCCAGGGTCTCTGCAGAGTCCGCCCCTTCGGTTGCCTCGCGGGCCCGGATGGACAGCAGCTGGCGCTGATAGTTCCACTCGTAGAGCGTCGCGTTCGCATCCAGCCCTTCGTAGCACTGCAACCGGATCAGCCGGGTGCCGAGCAGCTTCGCCAGCGCCCGCGCGATGTCGGTCTTGCCGACGCCCGCCTCGCCCTCCAGCAGCAGCGGACGGTGAATCTCGGTCGCAAGCGTCAGCGCCATCGCGAGGCTTTCCTCCGCGATGTAACCGGCTTCTGCGAGTTTTGCCTGTAGCTCTTTGTAATCTCTCATGGTTTGAAAACCCGGACCGGACGACGCATGGGTTGCCGCCCGGCCCGGAGGTGGGTTTCTAGGCCGTGATGCCGAGCCGCTCGGCCGTCTTCCACACCCGCCAGTGATCATGCGGCATTTGCGTGTGGGTTAGACCGAGATGGGCGAAGGCATCGTTGACGGCGTTGGAGAAAGCCGAGACGCCGCCGACATTCGGCGACTCCCCGACACCCTTCGCACCGATCGGGTGGTGCGGCGACGGCGTGACGGTGAAATCGGTCTCCCAGACCGGCGTTTCAACCGCCGTCGGCAGGAAGAAGTCCATCAGGCTCGCGCCCTTCACGTTCCCCATTTCGTCGTAGGAGATCTCCTGGCCCATGGCGATGGCAAGGGCTTCCGTCAGGCCGCCATGCACCTGTCCCTCGATGATCATCGGATTGATCCGGGTGCCGCAATCGTCCAGCGCGTAGAAGCGGCGGATGTCGGTCACACCGGTATCGACGTCGATGTCGACGACGCAGACATAGGCCCCGAAGGGATAGGTCATGTTCGGCGGATCGTAGTAGCTGACGGCCTCCAGACCCGGCTCCAGACCCGGCGGGACGTTGTTGTAGGCGGCGAAAGCGACTTCGGCCATGGTCTTGAAACGTTCCGGCGCGCCCTTGACCACGAACCGGTCGACGTCGAACTCGACGTCGTCGTCATGCACCTCGAGCAGCCAGGCGGCGATCATCTGCGCCTTGGCCTTGATCTTCCGGCCCGCCATCGCCGTCGCCGCGCCGGCGACCGGCGTCGAGCGGGAACCGTAGGTCCCGAGGCCATAAGGCGCGGTGTCCGTATCGCCTTCCTCGACCGTGATCTGGTCCGCAGGGATGCCGATCTCGGAGGCCAGGATCTGGGCGAAGGTCGTAGCATGACCCTGCCCCTGGCTTATGGTCCCGAGCCGGGCAATCGCGCTGCCGGTCGGATGCACCCGGATCTCGCAGCTGTCGAACATCCCGAGCCCGAGAATGTCGCAGTTCTTGATCGGACCAGCACCGACGATCTCGGTGAAGAACCCGACGCCGACCCCCACCAGGGAGCGGGTCTCGCCGCGCGCGAAGGCCTCGCGGTTGGCTTTCTGCTCGTCCCGGAGCGCCTTGTACTTGACCGTCTCCAGCGCCTTTTCCATCGCGGTATGGTAGTCGCCGCTGTCGTACTCCCAGCCGAGCGCCGAGGTGTATGGGAACTGCTCTTTCTTGATGAAGTTCTTTATCCTGAGCTCCGCCGGATCCATCTCCAGCTTGCGGGCGAGCACATCCATCATCCGCTCGATGAAATAGGATGCCTCCGTCACCCGGAAGGAACACCTGTACGCGACGCCGCCCGGCGCCTTGTTGGTATAGACGCCGTCGACCGATACGTGGGCGACGGGGATATCGTAGGAGCCGGTGCAGATGTTGAAGAAACCGGCCGGGAACTTGGTCGGGTCCGCGCAGGCGTCGAAGCCGCCATGGTCCGCGAGCACGTGGCACTTGAGCCCGGTGATCCGCCCATCCCTGGTCGCGGATATTTCCCCCGTCATGTGGTAGTCGCGGGCAAAGGCCGTCGATTGCAGGTTCTCGATCCGGTCCTCGATCCACTTCACCGGGACGCCGAGCACGATCGAGGCGACGACGGAGCAGATATAGCCGGGATAGACGCCGACCTTGTTGCCGAAGCCGCCGCCGATATCCGGTGAGATCACGCGGATCTTGTGCTCCGGAATTGTGGAGATCAGCGAGGCCACGGTACGCACCGCATGCGGCGCCTGGAAGGTACCCCAGAGGGTGAGATGGCCGTTTACCTTGTCCATGCTAGCGACGCAGCCAGCGGTCTCCAGCGGGCAAGGATGGACACGCTGGTAGGTGATCTTCTCCTTGGCCACGATTTCGGCATCGGCCAGTGCCCTTTCGGTGCCGTCCTGATCGCCGACTTCCCAGGTGAAGATATGGTTGTGGTGACGGCGGGGCCCGTGCGCCCCTTCGGTCTTGCCTTCGAGATCCTCGCGCAGGACCGGTGCATCGGCGTCCATCGCCTTGAACGGATCGACCAGAACCGGCAGTTCCTCGTACTCGACCTCGACCAGCTCGGCCGCATCGGACGCCGCATAACGGTCGTCGGCGACGACGAAGGCCACTTCCTGGCCCTGGAACAGGACCTTGCCGTCGGCGAGCACCATCTGCACGTCACCGGCGAGCGTCGGCATCCATGCGAGATTGACCGGCTTCAGGTCATCCGCGGTGAGCACCGCCTTGACCCCCGGCACGGCCAGCGCCGCTTCCTTGTTCACCGACTTGATACGGGCATGGGCATATGGCGAGCGGACGAAATCGCCGAACAGCATGCCCGGCAACTTGATGTCGTCGACATAGTTTCCCTTGCCCTGCACGAAGCGGGCATCCTCGACCCTGCGGCGGGAGGTGCCCATGCCTTTCAGGTTCTGTTTACGTTCCTCGACGCTGGCGACTTCGGCGTTCATTGCGCAGCCTCCTTGCTCGCGTTCAACTCGTCCGACGCGGCCTGGATGGCCTTGACGATGTTTTGGTAACCGGTGCAGCGGCAGAGATTTCCGGAGATGCCGTAGCGGATTTCCTCCTCGCTCGGGTTCGGGTTTTCCTGCAGCAGCCTGTATGCTCTCGTGATCATGCCCGGGGTGCAGAAGCCACATTGCAGGCCGTGATGCTCGCGGAAGGCTTCCTGCAGCGCGTGCAGGGTGCCGTCGGCATTCGCAATACCCTCGATCGTGGTCACCTCCGCGCCGTTCGACTGGGCGACGAAGACGGTGCAGGATTTCACCGACTTGCCATTCAGATCGACGGTACAGGCGCCGCAATGGCTGGTCTCGCAGCCGATATGCGGGCCGGTAAGGCTAAGCTGCTCGCGCAGGAAATGGATCAGCAGGGTGCGCGGCTCGGCGAGGCCTTCGACCTCGGCGCCGTTGACGTTCATTTTGACATGCATCTTTGACATCAGTCGGCTCTCCCTCAACCGGCGTTCTTCTGGGCGCGGGCGATAGCCCGGCGCACCATGATACCGGCGACATGGGTCCGGAAATCGGCCGGCCCTCGTCCATCGCTCGTGGGTTCAGTGATCTCCTCGGCGAGGCGCACCGCCGTGTCGACTGCGTCCGCCCCGAGATCAGTTCCGACGAGCGCGCCTGCCGCCGCTTCCGCATAGAGCGGCGTCGACGCTACATTGGTGAGCGCGATCGATGCCGAGATACAGCGCCCGCTTTCCACGGTCAGGATAACGGCGGCCGCGGCTGTCGCGTAGTCACCGATCTTGCGCTTCTGTTTCTCGTAGGCGGAGCCGTGGCCCACGGCCGGAGTCGGAATCCGGATCTGGGTCAAAACCTCGTTTTCCTCGAGTTCGGTGAAGTAGGCGGCTTCGTAATAGTCCCGGGCGGCGATGTCCCGGCTGCCGTTAGGGCCAACCGCACGGAACCGCGCGCCGAGCGCCTGCATGATCGCCGGCATGTCATTGCCGGGATCACCGTTCGCGACATTGCCCCCGATCGTGCCGCAATAGCGCACCTGCGGATCGGCGATCAGCGCCGCCGCTTCCGGGATGATCGGACATTTGGCCGCGAGCAGGTCGGAGGTCAACACCTCGTGCTGGGTTGTCAGCGCGCCAATGACGAGCTCGCCTCCCTCTTCCGAGATGCCATGCAGACTATCGATGGCCTGCAGGTCGACGATGTGCGACGGCACCGCCATGCGCAATTTCATCATCGGTATCAGACTGTGACCGCCCGCGAGCAGGCGCGCCTCGTCACCATGCTCGTTCAGCAAGGCGATGGCACCGTCGACGGATTCCGGGCGATGATATTCGAATGATCCTGGGATCATTGTGGCTACCCTCCCTCAAGGACTGCGGCTCTATTGGCCTCGTTGCCGGTTTGCCGGCACTTGAGGGACAGCATGAATACACGGCGGCGGATGCACAGATGGCTATGCGCCCCGGGCGCCTCACTTGCACGAATGGCGAAATAGCTGCACGAACTGCAGCGGCTACTGACGGCGGGGTTACAGTCCCAGCGCCTTGCGCACGTCGCCCATATGGGACCGGCTGACCGGTATCGCCTCGCGGCTCTGCCCGGCGACCAGCACGAAGGCCTTGTCCTTCTGCCGCTCGAAACCCGCCGCATGCTCCATATTGAGCAGGAAGCTCCGGTGCGTGCGCAGGAAGGCGGTGCCTTTCAGCACCCCTTCCAGCTTGGACAGTGACCACGGGCAGAAGACATGCGCCGCGCCGTCATAGATCTCGGTGTAGTGACCGTCGGCCCTGATGGACCGGATGTTGTCCGGAGTCAGGAAGTAGGTCGTGTTGTTGCGTTCATAAGGAATACGGATCCGGCCGAGCGGTCCGGTCGGCATCGGGCGGGCCTGTTGCGCCGCGACCTCGTCGGATGCAGACAGGCCGGCAAGAGCGGAAGCGTCTTCTCTCGTCTCGTCCGTTTCCGGCGCCGTCGTATCGCGGACCGGGAGAGGGCCGTCCATCGGAAGCGCGGAAAGCAGGAACAAACCGCAGACGACAAAGGCGGCGACCGCGACCACCAAGGCCAGATAGGTATCGGGCAGCATCGGGCCCTCCACCAGTATGGTGGTCGCGGTACGGCTGAAGGCGGTAGATGCCATGGCCGAATAGTGCATGCTGGATATCGTGACCCCCAGCACCAGCGCGCCCAGACTGAGCTGCATCAGGGTGCGCTTCTTGTAAGCGAGCGCCAGCGCACAGGTCGAGGACAGGACCGCAATCATGGTCGGCAGCACGAAGCCGAACGGGCTGTAGCTGACGATGCAGCTCCCCGTCAGGGCCTCCATGCCCACATAATGCATCGCCACGATGCCGCATCCGATGAGAGTTCCCGCCGCAACGGTCTTGGAAAGCGAACGGGTGCCCAGATGCATCAGGGCAAGGCCTGCGCCCGTGATCAGGATCGCGATCAGCACGGAGCCGAGCGTATAGAGCAGGTCGTAGGCCACCGGCACCGGCAGGCGCAGGGCCAGCATGCCGACGAAATGCATCGACCAGATCCCGCCGCCGATCGCCATCGCCGCTTTCGCGAGCTGTGCCTTGCGGGTCGCACTGTCAACATGGCGCAATCCGATCAGCAGCCGCAGCCCGGTAAAGGACGCCATCGCCGCGACCGCCACCGACGCCACAACCAGAAGCGGATCATATGAGACGATCATTTCGCCACCACCCGCAAACTCCTCCCTAAATCGAGCCGGTTTACCAGCTTCTTCGTTCACTCATTCAGTGTAACAAACATCGACGCATTTAAGGAAGGCGAGCGGCACTCACCGCAGCGGTGGTCGGCGTAATCCTGAACCTGTCGCTCTGGTTTGGCCTGCATGTGATGTTCGGGGAAGTCACGAGGCAGGAAATCGGCCCCTTCACGCTTTGGCAGCCCGAGCTTGCAACATTCGACTGGCGCGTGGCGGTGCTCACCGCACTGAATGGGTTTCTGTTGCTGCGATGGCACTGGAGCATCGGTCGGGTATTGGCGATCTGCGCGGGGCTCGCCAGGCTGATGGTCGATGGTTTGTGACACGCCAAATTCTAACGAACCCGGGTGCATACGTGCCCGGGCTCAAACCCGAAAAATACTGAAATGAATTGGGGGGAGATTTTGGTGGAGCCGAGGAGGATCGAACTCCCGACCTTCGCATTGCGAACGCGACGCTCTCCCAGCTGAGCTACGGCCCCACCGAAGCCGGGCAATCACGTGCTCCGGCGCGATGCAGACAGATAAAAGAAGCAACAATTCATTGCAAGGGCAAAGCACCTCTGATCCAGGGCTTTGCATATGGCTCTACCCCTCCCATATAAGCAGGGTTAAAATCAGCAGCGCCAAGCGCTTGCCCATCGCGCAGCCGGACGGTACGGTCCGTGGCGCCGAACATCCCTGAAGGACGGAAACTCGCACATGCTGTCGTTGCTGAATCTCGTTAGTACAGTCATCCAGCTCTATATTTACGCGCTTTTCATCTTCATCATTATGGGATGGCTGGTGCAGTTCAACGTGATCAATTCGCAGAACCGGTTTGTCTATCTTGTGATGGATTTCCTCTATCGCGTGACCGAGCCGCTGCTGCGCCCGATCCGGAACGTCCTGCCTAACCTCGGCGGCCTTGATATCTCGCCGATTGTCCTGGTCCTGGGCTTGAGTTTTCTACGCAGCCTGATGTGGGAATATTTCGGCTAGGACTCCGCACCTGATGACCGCATGGCCCTTCGAGACGGTTGCGGAAGGGCTGCGTTTACATGTCCGCCTGACGCCCAATGCATCGCGTGATGCCATCGGCGGTGTCGCGATGGATGCTGAACAGGTCGCATGGCTGACAGCCACGGTCACCTCCGTTCCGGAGAATGGCCGCGCCAACAAGGCCCTGATCAAAATGCTGTCGAAAAGCTGGAAGCTTCCGAAAAGCAGCATTGATGTCCGGTCCGGCGCGACGCAGCGGCGCAAGACCCTGCTGATCGCCGGAGACGGAGCGGCCCTCGCGGCACAATTGGAAGACTGGCTCGCGCAACAAGCGCCCGGCTAATAGAGAGTTCGGGCAATAGAGGGAAACACCCCATGGGCACTGCCGCACTGATCGACGGAAAAGCCTTCGCGGCCGGGCTGCGGGACCGCATCGGCGCCGCCATCGCGGATCTGAAATCCAAACACGGCGCCGTCCCCGGCCTTGCCGTGGTGTTGGTGGGCGAAGACCCGGCGAGCCAGGTCTATGTCCGCAACAAAGGCAAGCAGACGATCGAGAGCGGCATGGCCTCGTTCGAGCACAAGCTCGACGCATCGACCAGTCAGGATACTCTGCTGAAACTGATCGCCGACCTGAATGCCGATCCGGCAGTTGATGGCATCCTGGTGCAGCTTCCCCTGCCCGATCATATTGATGCCCAGGCCGTACTCGACACTATCGCGCCGGAAAAGGACGTCGACGGCTTCCACGTGATCAATGCCGGCCGTCTGGCCACCGGCGGCGATGCGCTGGTGCCCTGCACCCCGCTCGGCTGCTTGCTGCTGCTGCGCGACCAGTTGGGCGACCTGACCGGCAAACATGCCGTCATCGTCGGTCGCTCCAACATTGTCGGCAAGCCGATGGCCGCCCTGCTCCTGCGCGAGAGCTGCACCGTCACTGTTACCCATTCCCGGACAAAGGACCTGCCAGCGGAATGCCGCCGGGCCGATATTCTGGTGGCTGCCGTCGGGCGTCCGGAGATGGTCAAGGGAGACTGGGTGAAGCCGGGCGCGACCGTGATCGACGTCGGCATCAACCGGATCGACGCGCCTGAGAAAGGCGAGGGCAAGACCCGGCTGGTCGGCGATGTCGATTTCGCCAGCGCCTCCGAAGTCGCAGGCGCCATCACCCCGGTGCCGGGAGGCGTCGGCCCGATGACCATTGCCTGTCTGCTCCGCAATACAGTTGAAGCTGCCTGCCGCCGCCGCGGCTGGGATATGCCGGCACTCTGATTCGGACCTTGTTGGCTCAGGTATTGGGTTTGGCCGCGTAGCGGATCACGCCCTTCGCCTCGGCCAGCGGAACTGGCTTCCCTTTCCGCAGTGCCACCAGCACGCCCTCGGCCTCCAGCACCACGGCGACCCGCTCAATTTGCCGTAACAGCGCCCGCCAGGCCGGTTTCGGTCCACCCGGATCGCCGCCCGCCGCCGCGCCAATCTGGTTCGGGGACAGCCGACCGTCTCCCACAGCGGAGCCAAGCATCTCCCGCATCAGTTTTTTCAGGCTTTCGTCATCCATCTTTGCTTCCCGACCGGCTACACTTATATGGCCTGTGATGACCTGAAACCGGCTACCCGTCCACCTCAAGAGTCGGGCGCCGCGGAGAACAACTGCTTTGGGGAGCGGTATGACTGGAAGCCTGGACGCACTCTTCGCCGCCGTCGTGGCCTTTGTCGGCGGGCATTTCCTGCTCGGCTGGCCGAGCATCCGCTTGGCCCTGATCGAACAGATCGGCACCAACCGGTTCCGCGGCCTGTTCTCCCTCGCCGCCGGCGTTGCCATGGTCTGGATGGTTCTCGCCTACGGCGATGCGCCCTATGTCACGGTCTGGGAGCCGCCGCTCTGGACCCGCTGGATCCCGAATGTCGTGATGCCGCTCGCCGCGATCCTGCTGGTCTGCGGCTACAATCCGTTCAGCCCGACAGCCATGATGGCCGAAGAGGATTTCGACGACCCCCATCTGGTGCGCGGCATCCTGACGGTGACCCGCCACCCGGTCATGATGGCCATCGGCCTCTGGGCGCTGGCGCACCTGACCGTGCGCGGCGATGCCGCCTCAATGCTGCTGTTCGGCGGCATGGCCGTGCTGGCTTTCGGCGGCATGGTCAAGATCGACACCAAGAAGCGGGCCGAGTTCGGCGCCAAATGGGCACCGTTTGAGCTAACCACCTCCGTGCTGCCGTTCCGGGCAATCCTTGAAGGCCGGACAAAGCTCGACTGGAAGGGTATCGGCTGGCTTCGCTTCGGCGGCGGGCTCGTGCTTTGGGCTGTGCTGCATGGCGCCCACCCCTATATCGTAGGAGTGAGCGCTATACCGATGTAAACATGGCTTCCGGCCCGATCACCCGACCTCGTATTTGCCACGCGTCAGCAGGAGCAGGAGCGTGAACATCACCGGCACGGCGCAAAGCGCCGGAATGATGATCCCCGGATAGCCGAACAGGACCGCCGACAGGATCCAGAGCAGCCCGCAATTGATGAGGAAATAGGTGAAGACCGACTCGCCTCCCGTTCGCAAATCACGAACCATCCAGCCGACGAACGGAACAGAGTAGAAAAGGTTCAGCATTATCAAAATCCTCGATAGGTGGCCATTTCGGCTTATCGCCGTCAGGCCACTTGCCTAATCGAAAATGCTGCGTCGCAGCAATGTGCGATTTTGACGCTGGTCAGTTTTGTCGCGGCGTGCCGAGCGCGACCGCAATTCCCGCACCGAGACGGGCATTGGCCCGAACCAGCGCGATATTCGTCGTCAAGCTGGCGCCGCCGGTCGCGGCCCGGATCTGCGACAGAAGATACGGCGTCACCTGTTTGCCCGATGCGCCGGTCCGTTTCGCCTCGAACAGGGCGTCGTCGATGATCCGCTCCATTGTCGCCCGGTCGAGGGCATGCTCTTCCAGCACCGGGTTGGCGATCAGCATGCCGGTATCGAGGCCCAGATCCCGTCCGGCACGCCAGGCGGCGGCAATCTCTTCGGGGCTGTCGAGGCGCAGCGGCACACGCAACCCGCTGGCGCGGCAGAAGAAGGCCGGGAATTCGTCTGTGCCATAGCCAATCACCGGCACGCCTTTCGTTTCCAGGACCTCCAGTGTTTTCGGCAGATCGAGAATGGATTTCGCTCCGGCCGAGACCACCATCACCGGAGTTCGGGCCAACTCATCCAGATCGGCGGAAATATCGAAATCCAGTTCGGCCCCGCGATGCACACCGCCGATCCCGCCGGTCGCAAAGACCTCGATCCCGGCCCTGGTAGCGAGGATCATGGTGGCGGCGACCGTGGTCCCGCCGGTCCAGCTCTTAGAGAGCGCCACACCAAGATCGCGGCGGGAGAGCTTCACCGCATCGTCCATGGAACAAAGCCGAACCAGATCCGGTGTCGACAGTCCTATACGAGCGGTCCCGTCCAGCACGGCGATAGTCGCGGGCACAGCTCCCGCGCTGCGGATTTCCGCCTCGATCTCCTGGCCAATATGGAGATTGTCCGGTTTCGGCAGGCCGTGAGTGAGAATGGTGCTTTCAAGCGCGACGACGGGACGGCCGTCGGACAAGGCCGTTTCAACCTCTTCTGAGAAGATTAAACCGGTCACAATCTCTCCCTTCGTCATCCCGGACCCGATCCGGGATCCACGGATCATAGAGCGACAAATGCTATCCGTGGATCCCGATTTTCATCGGGATGACAACCGGGGGCAAGATGCCCGCGGGAGAGAGTTATCCCTGCAGCATCTTGTTCAGACGCAGGCGCAGCGCGTTCAGCTTGATGAAGCCGGCAGCGTCCTTGTGATCGTAGGTGCCGGAGCCTTCCTCGAAGGTCACGATATCCTCGGAATAGAGGCTGCGATCCGCCTTCCGGCCGGTGCAGGTGACGTTGCCCTTGTAGAGCTTCATCCGCACGGTACCGGTGACGTTGCGCTGGCTGTGATCGATCGCGGCCTGCATCATCTCGCGCTCCGGCGAGAACCAGAAGCCGTTATAGATCAGCTCCGCATAGCGCGGCATCATCTCGTCCTTCAGATGCGCCATGCCGCGGTCGAGCGTCAGGCTTTCCATCGCCCGGTGGGCATGGTGCATGATGGTGCCGCCCGGGGTCTCGTAGACACCACGGTTCTTCATGCCGACGAACCGGTTCTCCACCAGATCAAGCCTGCCGATGCCGTTGGCCCCGCCATACTCGTTCAGCGCGGTCAGCAGGGTCGCCGGCGACATCCGCTCACCGTTGATCGCAACCGGGTCACCATGCTCGAAATCGATCTCAATGTCGGTCGCCTTGTCCGGCGCATTTTCCGGCGAGACGGTGCGCTGGAAGACATATTCTTCCGGGCTCTTCCACGGATCTTCCAGCACCTTGCCCTCGGAGGAGGAGTGCAGCAGGTTCGCGTCGACCGAGAACGGCGCTTCGCCGCGCTTGTCCTTGGCGATCGGAATCTGGTGTTTCTCGGCAAACTCGATCAGCTTGGTGCGCGAGGTCAGGTCCCATTCGCGCCACGGCGCGATGATCTTGATGTCCGGCTGCAGCGCGTAATAGCTGAGCTCGAAACGGACCTGGTCGTTGCCTTTGCCAGTCGCGCCGTGGGAGACGGTATCGGCGCCAACTTCCTGGGCAATTTCGATCTGACGCTTGGAAATCAGCGGCCGGGCGATCGAGGTGCCAAGCAGATAGGTGCCTTCATAGAGCGCGTTGGCGCGGAACATCGGGAAAACATAGTCGCGCACGAATTCCTCGCGCAGATCCTCGACATAGATTTCCTTGATGCCCATCATCCGGGCCTTCTCACGCGCCGGCTCGACATCTTCTCCCTGCCCCAGATCGGCTGTAAAGGTGACAACCTCGCAATTGTAGGTGTCCTGCAGCCAGCGCAGGATTACGGAGGTATCGAGGCCGCCGGAATAGGCCAGCACAACTTTTTTGACGCTCTCGGACATGGGTTCGCCTTGACGATAGAGGGCCCGGCGGGGCCCGTGAAACACAAGCGGGGCGCGGCTAAGAGGCCGCTGCACCACCAACGGCGCGGGAGTATAGGCAAACTGTCATGATCGGCAAGGAAAAGGCCGACCCAAAGACGCGGCATTGTGACCTGAAACCCGGAAATTTTGCCCTATATCAGAGAATGAGCGATGCTGTGAGCAAAGGGAGCTGATTTATGAGCACGGAACGAGAAACCGCCCTCCTCGCCGGAGGTTGCTTCTGGGGCATGCAGGACCTGATCCGCAGGCACCCGGGCGTCACCATGACCCGCGTCGGCTATACCGGTGGCTCGGTTGCCAACCCGACCTATGACGACCTGAAGACCGGCAAAAGCGGCCATGCGGAATCCATCCAGATCCAGTTCGATCCGGCGGAGACAAGCTACCGCGATATCCTGGCGCTGTTCTTCCAGATCCATGACCCGACCACAGCAGACCGCCAGGGCAACGACCGCGGCCCGCAATACCGCTCCGCGATCTTTTACCTGTCGGAGGATCAGAAGAAGGTGGCCGAGGACACCATCGCCGATGTCGAGGCCTCCGGCCTGTGGCCCGGCAAGGTAGTGACGGAAGTCACCCCTGCAGGCGACTTCTGGGAGGCCGAACCCGCACACCAGGATTACCTCCTCCGCGTCCCGCACGGCTACACCTGCCACTTTCCGCGCCCGAACTGGGTCCTGCCGAAGCGGTCAGCGAGCATGGCGGCGGGGGAATAATCCTACGCCGACCGTCTACGGTTGACAGCACACCAAGGATGAGATGCAGAATCAAAAAAGGCCGCTCCGAAGAGCGGCCTTTTCCGTAATTGTCTGATCCCGGTTTAACGGGAGTAGAATTCGACCACGAGGTTCGGTTCCATGTGAACCGGGTACGGGACGTCTTCCAGCTTCGGGACCCGGGTGAAGGTGCCGCGCTTCTTGTCGAGGTCGACATCCATGTAATCCGGAATGTCACGCTCGTTGGAAGCGGCCGCTTCGATCACCATCGGCATCTCGCGAGACTTTTCCTTGAGCTCAACGACATCGCCTTCCTTGACCATGTAGGACGGAATGTTGACGCGCTTGCCATTCACCATCACGTGGTTGTGGCTGACGGCCTGACGTGCGGCGAACACGGTCGGCACGAATTTCATGCGGTAGACAACGGCGTCCAGGCGGCACTCCAGAATACCAACGAGGTTTTCGCCGGTATCACCGCGGCGCCGGACCGCTTCTGCAAAATACTTACGGAACTGCTTCTCGCCGATATTGCCGTAGTAGCCTTTCAGCTTCTGCTTCGCCATGAGCTGAATACCGAAGTCGGACGGCTTCCGGCGGCGCTGACCGTGCTGGCCCGGGCCATATTCGCGGTCATTGAACGGAGACTTCGCGCGGCCCCAGAGATTGACGCCAAGGCGCCGGTCAATTTTATGCTTCGAGTTAAGGCGCTTGCCCATAACCCATCTCCTTTAGTTTTCTTCATTTTGTCCCGATAGTGCCCATGACTTTAGAGAGCCTTGGGCCGGGGACCGACGGCTTATCCGCCTGCCCCACGTTCTCGGGAATTGAGGCGCGCACTATAAGGATCGCGGCCCTCAAGTCAAGCACCGGAACGGATGGTTTAACTAGGCGGTGCACTGCGGGATTGAACCGGATAAAACGCAGCACGTTATAAGCATAATCGAGCAACGCAGCCAAAGAAGGATATCAGCGCATGGACTGGATTCTGGACCCCGCGATCTGGGCAAGCCTCGCCACCCTGACAGCGCTGGAAATCATTCTCGGGATCGATAACATTATCTTCGTCTCGATCGTCGCCGAGACCCTGCCTGAATCCCAGCGGCCCATGGCCCGGCGGATCGGCCTCGGGCTGGCGCTTATCCTGCGGCTGGTGATGCTCTCGGCGCTCGCCTGGATAGTCGGCCTGACGGCACCGCTGGCGGAAATCCAGGGCTTCACGCTGTCCTGGCGCGATCTCATCCTGCTGCTCGGCGGGCTGTTCCTGCTCTACAAGGGCACGCACGAAATTCACAACTCGGTCGAGGGCGAAAATGGAGAGACAAAGGCAAAGGTCAGCGCCGGGTTCGCGGGCGTGATCGGCCAGATCATCGTGCTCGACCTCGTCTTCTCCATCGATTCCGTGATTACCGCCGTCGGCATGGTTGACGATCTGGGCGTCATGATCGCCGCCGTCGTCATTGCCATGGCCGTGATGATTGTTGCAGCCGGTCCGATCGCCAGCTTTATCGAGAAGCATCCGACGACAAAAATGCTCGCACTCAGCTTCCTGATGCTGGTCGGTGTGGCGCTGGTTGCCGACGGACTGCACTTCCACATTCCGCGCGGCTATATCTACTTCGCTGTGTTCTTCTCTGCCGCAGTGGAAGTGCTCAACCTGGTGGCGCGCGCACAAAGGAAGAAGGCGGAAGGCTGAGCTCTGGGCGAGCTATCACTGCGAGGCGAGCGGTCAGCCCTTTTTCCGCACCTTGTTCTTCAGCAGCGTGCTGACCACGCCATGCATCGTTCGCACGTCCTGATCCGTCATTTGAGCGCGATTGAAGATATTGCGGATGTTGCGGCGGATGGTCGGCGCGAGGGTTTCCGGAAACAGGAAGCCCCCCTCGTACAGCTCGTCTTCCAGGCGGTTCAGGAAATACTCCCTGTCCTCGACGCTGGCGGGGTCGCTTTGGCCGCTCAGGATAACATCGGGGGTCTCGTCCCCCGCCTGATACCATTCGTAGCCCAGCAGCAAGACCGCCTGTGCGAGGTTGAGCGACGAGAAGGCCGGGTTCAGCGGTACATGCACGATGGCATCGGCCAGAGCCACCTCGTCATTCTCCAGCCCTGACCGCTCCGGCCCGAACAAGAGACCGCCCCGATGGCCGCTGCCGATATGGCGCTTCATTTCCGCCGCACCCGCACGGGGCGTAAAGGCGCGCTTCACCTGATCCCGGCTCCTGGCCGTGGTTGCCAAAACCAGCTTGAGATCGGCAATCGCGTCTTTCGTGGTATCGAAGACTTTGACATTTTCCAGGACTGTGACGGCGCCGGCCGCCATGGATTCCGCCTTCGGGTTCGGCCAACCGTCACGCGGAGCCACCAGCCGCATCTCTTCAAGCCCGCAATTCAGCATGGCCCGCGCGGCGGCACCGATATTCTCTCCCAATTGTGGGCGCACGAGAATGACAACCGGCGCATCCGCATCACCGCGGGCGCCCGCCTTGCTCTTATCTGTTCCAGCCATGGCTCAGGCGTCGACCTTCGCGGTGGTTCCGGATTTGAGCAGCCGGTAGTTCAGGCTGTCGGAAAGCGCCATGATTGACGCGTCGATGATATTGGCTGAGACGCCGACCGTTCGCCACGTGGTGCCGTCCGGCGCGGCGCTTTCGATCATCACCCGGGTCACCGCGTCCGTACCGTCGCTGTTCGGCGGCGGCGGAAGGATACGCACCTTGTAGTCCATCAGCTTCACGTCATCGATGTTCCGGTAAGCGGTGCTCAGAGCCTTGCGAATGGCAAGATCGAGCGCGTTGACGGGACCATTACCGACCGCGACTTCGTGCAGGCGCTGACCGGCGACCACGACGGTGGCTGTCGCCTCGGACTCGATCACCGTCTGCCCCTTCGCATTGAAGCGGCGTTCATCCATCACCCGGAAGCGCTCGATGGAGAAGTAATCAGGCACAGACTCAACAGTCCTGCGCGCCAGCAATTCAAAACTGGCCTCGGCGGTGTCGAAGGAATAGCCGAGGAATTCCTTCTCTTTCACATCCTCGACCAGACGCTGGATCTTCGGATTTTTCGGGTCGATCTCGACCCCGATCTCGGCAAAGCGGGCAAGAATGTTCGAGCGCCCCGCCTGATCAGAGACCAGAATATGGCGCTGGTTCCCTACCAGCTCCGGATCGATATGCTCATAAGTCTTCGGATCTTTCTGGACCGCCGAAACATGCAGGCCGCCCTTATGGGCAAAGGCCGCGTCACCGACAAAGGCCGCATGCGGGTTCGGCGACCGGTTCAGACGGTCATCCAGCATCCGTGACAGCTTCTTCAGCTGCGTCATTCCCTTGGCGTCGACCCCGGTCTCGTAGTTCATCTTGAGGCCGAGGATCGCTGTCAGGGTCACGATGTTCGCATTACCGCAGCGCTCACCCAGACCGTTGATCGTGCCCTGCACCTGCCGCGCTCCGGCGCGAACAGCCGCCAGCGTATTGGCCACCGCATTCTCCGTGTCGTTATGCGTGTGGATGCCGATATGACTGCCAGGCACCACCTTGATGACATCCGTGACGATCTGCTCGACCTCATGCGGCAGCGCGCCGCCATTGGTGTCGCAAAGCACGACCCAGCGCGCACCGGATTCATAGGCTGCCGTTACGCAGGACAGTGCATATTCCGGATTGGCCTTGTAGCCGTCGAAGAAATGCTCGCAATCGAACATAGGCTCGAAACCGCGCTTGATCGCCAGGGCCATGCTGTCGCGGATCATCTGGACGTTTTCGTCCCGTTCGATCTCAAGGGCGACATCGACGTGAAAGTCCCATGTCTTGCCAACCAGACACGCCGCACCCGCTTTCGAGCCGAGCACGCCGGCAAGCCCCGGATCATTCTCCGCACTGCGCCCGGGACGCCGCGTCATCCCGAAAGCAACAAGGGTTGCCCGCTCCAGTTTTGGCGGATCGGCGAAAAACCGGTCATCGGTGGGATTGGCGCCCGGCCAGCCCCCCTCGACGTAATCGATCCCTATCTCGTCCAGAGCGCGCGCAATCGCAATCTTGTCCGCCGGCGTAAAATCAACACCGCGGGTTTGCTGTCCGTCTCTGAGTGTCGTGTCGAAAAGATAGATACGATTGTCCGTCATGGGCCCGATCCTGTTATGCGTGACGGTGTTTTAGCATTGCCGCGATGGCTGGCACAAAGGCATTAGCCCGGCAGGACTGAACAACGACCTCAACAGGTGACGACGATGGCTCATGATTGGTGAACCAACCTCGGAAACCAGCCCTAACTTTATTGAATTTAATTGGCGTTTTAACTTAAAATTATTCATATCTCGCTATGAGCACACCTACCAGTTCAGACCCTCTGCAACCTAGTGAGTGCACCATTGCGAGACGACAATTTCATTTACGCTTCCCTTGCCCCCGCCGATCCCAGATTGCAGAGGTTACTGCCGGATCCGCGCGGCTACACCTTGCACAACTACGCGATTTCCGCCGTCCGCAATGCAGACCTAGACAGCAACCATTTCATCCATCCGCAGCACCGCTGTCTGGTGGACTGGTTCAAATCGAAATACCGCGATGACATCAACGGGGTTTTCTACAAACGGTTTGATCCGCTCGACGTCAAGCCAGCGCTCGGGACAATTGTCGTATTGGAGCCGACGGACAATTACGCGAATTACCGCTATCGGCTTTACGGCTCACAGGTGGTCGATACCTATGGCGCCGATCTCACCGGTCGCACCAGCGCGGAACTTAATACAGAATCGACGCGTAATGTGCGGCCGCAATATCAGGCGGCCGCGCGCAACAACATCACTGTCTATACCGAGCACGACAAGGATCGGGCTCATGAGCTGGACAAGATCGCCCGCTGGGACCGCTGGTCCCGCCTGATCCTTCCGCTCGTCGACGAGGACGCGACGGTGAAACGAATTCTCGTGAGCATGGTGGCCACCGAGATCCCCTTCAACAGCGTCTGAGACCAGGCTAGGGCATAACAGCCTAGCCGCGCCGCCAAGCCGTCCCGCCCGCGCCATCCTCCAGCACGATGCCGGCCTCGGCAAGCTGATCGCGGACACGATCAGCCTCGGCGAAATCCTTTTCCTTACGTGCCTCGATGCGGCGTGCGACCAGCGCCTCGATGTCGGCATCGCTGAGGCTTTCACCCGCGTCGGACGACCACCGGAACCAGGCATCCGGATCGCTGCCGAAGAGCCCCATCAGCTCACCCGATGCTTTCAGCTTGGCCTGCGCCTTCGCCTTCTTGCGCCGGGTCGGCGCCTTGTTTGCTTCTGTCGCGAGCACATGCAGACGGGCAATCGCAAGCGGCGTGTTGAGGTCATCCGCCAGTGCATCGACCAGATGCCGATCAGGCTTCGAGTCGGGAAGCTCGTCCACCTCCACATTGCGCAGCACCAGATAGAACCGGTCGAGCGCGGCTTTCGCTTCTTTCAGGCCTTCCTTGGAGAAATCCATCGGCGCCCGATAGTGGGTGGACAGCAGGTGATAGCGGATCACCTCACCCTGCCAGTCCTTCAGCAGGTCGTTGACGGTGTAGAAATTGCCAACGGACTTGGCCATCTTCTCGCCCTCGACCGTGACGAAGCCGTTATGCACCCAATAGCGGGCCATCCTTTCGGTATCGTGCGCGCAGCAGCTCTGGGCGATCTCGTTCTCATGGTGTGGGAAGATCAGATCCAATCCGCCGGCATGAATATCGAACTCCTCGCCAAGATAGCGCGCGCTCATCGCCGAGCATTCGATATGCCAGCCCGGCCGGCCGTATCCCCAGGGGCTTTCCCAGCCCGGAGTTTCATCGTCCGACGGCTTCCAGAGGATGAAATCGGCCGGGTCCTTCTTGTACGGCGCCACCTCGACGCGGGCACCGGCAATCAGCTCGTCCCTATTTCGCCGGGAGAGCCCGCCATATTTTTCCATGGACGGTACGCTGAAGAGAACGTGACCGTCCGCGGCATAGGCATGGCCCTTGTCGATCAAGGTTCCGATCATTTCTATCATGCCGGCAATATTCTCTGTCGCACGCGGCTCAACCGACGGCGGAAGAGCCTCGAGCGCCGCCATGTCCGCCCGGTAGACCTCAGCCGTCCCCTCCGTCAGCTCGCGAATACTGATGCCGGACTCCTTGGCCCGTGCGTTGATCTTGTCGTCGATGTCCGTGATGTTGCGGACATAGAGCACATGCTCTTCGCCATAGACGAGACGCAGCAGCCGGAACAGCATATCGAAAGCGACGACAGGCCGCGCATTGCCGATATGAGCATAATCATAAACGGTCGGGCCGCAGGCATAGAGCCGCACGTTCGCCGGATCGATCGGCTCGAAGGTTTCTTTCTGACGCGTCAGCGTATTGTGCAATTTAATGGTCATGGCGGACATCGCGCGGGCTTCCGTTTCGCGTGGAATGGGGACTATTTAGGGGAACCGGTCAGAGCCGGTCCGGGCGCCTAGGCGCGACAGAGATCGCCGGCAAGAAAAGCCGGTACATTGATCACGTCATGCAGCTTGCGCGAAAACATCGAGAGTTCCTCAGGCACGAGAGCCTTGCAGCCGCGCGAGCACTTTCTCGCGCGCGATCAAAGGTAACAGTTCACCCATGTCCGGTCCACGGCTTTGCCCGGTTACCGCCTCGCGCAGAGGCATGAAGAGCTGCTTGCCCTTCCGCCCGGTCGCCGTCTTGACCGCATCCGCCCATGCCTTCCAGGTTCCCTGGTCCCACGGGCCTTCCGGCAGGATAGCCGCAGCGGCAGCGGCATATTCCACATCTTCGATCAACGGATCGATCTCGCCCGAGCAGACATCCCACCAGAGTTTCGCGTCCGGCAGAAGTTCGAGATTGCCCCGGACCGCCAGCCAGAACGGCTCGCCACCGGCAATACCCATCCCCGCCAGCCGATCGGCAACAACAGTGAACGCCGTGTCGTGCAGGATCTTTGCATTCAGGCCATGCAGCTCCGCCGGATCAAAACGCGGCGTCGCTCGGGAAAACTTGGAAATATCGAAATCGGCGACGAGCTGATCAAGTGTCTGCCGGGGTTCGACCGGGTCCGACGTGCCCATCTTGGCAAGCAGCGTGTTGATCGACATGGCTTCGAGACCATCATCCCGGAGCTGTTGCAAACCGAGCGAGCCGAGCCGCTTGGAAAGCCCCTGCCCGTCCGCGTCCGTCAGCAAAGACAGATGCCCCATCTGCGGCGGCACGGCATCAAGCGCCTTGAAGAGCTGGATCTGGGCAGCGGAGTTGGTCAGATGATCCTCACCGCGCAGGATATGCGTGATACCGAGCTCAATATCGTCAACCACGGAGGCCAGCGTGTAGATCGGCCGGCCATCGGCGCGCAGCAGCACCGGGTCACTGAGGCTGGCCATATGATAGTGGGACTCGCCCCGCACCAGATCGCTCCAGCGCTCTTCCTCATGGATCAGCTTGAAGCGCCAGTGCGGCTGAATGCCCGCCGCTTCCTTCTCCACCTTCTCCTCGTCGGTCAGGTTAAGCGCCGAGCGGTCATAGACTGGCGGCCGTCCGGCGGAGAGTTGCGCCTTGCGCTTCAAGCCGAGCTCGTCCTGAGTCTCGTAGCAGGGATAGAGCCGCCCGGAGGCTTTCAAACGTTCAACGGCCGCGTCATAGCGGTCCAGCCTGTCCGACTGGCGCGCAAACAGGTCCCAGGTCAGACCGAGCCAGGTCAGGTCCTCTTCGATACCGCGCTCATACTCCTCGGTCGAGCGCTCGTCGTCCGTATCGTCCATGCGCAGCAGGAAGGTACCGCCGGCCTTGCGGGCAAACAGCCAGTTGACCAGCGCGGTCCTGGTATTACCGACATGCAGGCGGCCCGTCGGGCTCGGCGCGAAACGGACGATCACATTACTCGAAGAGGTCATTCTGCGGCCTTGGCTGCGGGCGACGCCACATAGGCGCCGAGGAAAGCATTGGTCAGCGGATAACGGCGGTCACGACCGAAAGCTTTCAGAGTAACCTTGACGCCCGGAGGTGCCTGGCGGCGCTTGTATTCCGCGCGGTCCAGAAGCCTCCAGACCTTGAGCACTGTCTCCGCATCATAACCCTTGGTCACGATATCTGCGATCGGTGTCTCGTTCTCGATCAGCTCTTCCAGGATCGCATCCAGCACCGGATAGGGCGGCAGGGAATCCTCGTCCTTCTGATCCGGCCGAAGTTCGGCGGACGGCGGCTTGGTAATGATCCGCTCCGGCATGACCGCACCGTCAGGGCCGAGAGCGCCTGCTGGCTTGTTCTCGTTACGCCAGCGGCAGAGCGCGAAGACGGACATCTTGTAGACGTCCTTCAGCACATTGTAGCCGCCGCACATATCGCCGTAGAGCGTCGCGTAACCGACGGACATCTCGGACTTGTTGCCGGTCGATAGCACCATGTAGCCAAACTTGTTGGACAGGGCCATCAGGGCCATGCCACGCGAGCGGGACTGGATGTTCTCTTCGGTGATATCGCTGTTGGTGCCTTTGAAGAACGGCGCCAGCATTTCATCGAACGCGCTCATGGCCGGGCCGATATTGATCTCGTCCAGACGCACGCCAAGCAACCGGGACGCTTCAGCCGCATCTTCCAGGCTCTCCCGGCTGGTATAAGGCGACGGCATCATCACGCAATGCACACGGTCGGGGCCGAGCGCGTCAACGGCGACGGCGGCACTCAGGGCGGAGTCGATACCGCCCGACATGCCGATCAGCACACCCTTGAAGCAATTCTTGTTCACATAGTCGCGGACACCGCAGACCAGCGCTTGATACAGCGCTGCATCGCCGGTCTCGATCTCAACGGTTTCGGCCGGCGCACAGACCCAGCCTTCCGCCCCATTACTCCAATGCGTGATAACAACCTTTTCCTGCCATGCCGGCAGCTGTGCCGCGAGGGTTCGGTCGGCATTGAGCACGAAGGACGCACCATCGAACACCAACTCGTCCTGGCCGCCGAGTTGGTTCAGATAGACCAGCGGCAAACCACTTTCGACCACGCGGGCGATACCGAGCTGCTGGCGCTGATCCGTTTTACCCGTCTCGAATGGCGAGCCATTCGGGACCAGCAGGATTTCCCCGCCGGTCTCGGCAATGCATTCGACCACATCCGGAGTCCAGATATCCTCGCAGATCGGAATGCCGATGCGTACGCCCTTGAAGGCGATCGGGCCCGGCATGTCTCCGGCAGCGAACACCCGCTTCTCATCGAACACACCATAGTTCGGCAGATCGGCCTTGTAGCGCTCGCCCGTGACCTTGCCGTCCTCGATCAGAACCACCGCGTTGTAGACCCGGCCGTCATCGCCGCGCCACGGTGTGCCCAGCAGCACTGCTGGTCCGCCGTCGGCGGTTTCCCCAGCGAACGCATCGACAGCGATACGAATGCTGTCGACGAACATCGGCTTAAGGATCAAATCTTCCGGCGGGTAGCCGCAGATATACAGCTCGCTCGTCAGCAGCAGGTCCGCGCCATGCTCCGCCGCCTCGGCCCGCGCCTTGCGCAACCGTTCGAGATTGCCCTGAAAGTCCCCGACAGTCGGGTTCAACTGGGCCAACGCAATCGTGAGTGTCTCGGTCATGGCGCTTCTCTTAGCGCGGCGCGGGCAGGCTCACAAAGCGAAAACGGACGCCCAAGCGCTCAAGCCTCCCGGCATTGCCGGGCTTTGATGTCTTTCAACACCGGCATGAAATCGTAGGTCGGGTAGAATTCGGTATCGAACGCACCCCAGGCGCTTTTCTCTATCGCCAGGTTAACTTCTCGCAGCCGATGGCCCGGCACCCGCAGGATAGCGACCTGCCCGATCCCCATCATCACATACCAGTTGACCACTTCGATGCCTTCCGGCGGAAACAGTTTCCAGAATTCGGCATTCTCAAGTTTCTCATTGATTTCGCTGAGATTTTTATCTTTCTGATGCTTCAGAAACACCGTCAGCAGAATCTCGCCTTCACCCGCGCTCATAATGTCCTCCCTCGACATTCCATTGATGCGTGTCGGGAACTGAAGCATTCGCCTCGCCGATTGGCAACAGGAGGTCCGGAACGGCTACAGTGCATCGAAGAGAAAACAAACGGGGGAAGACACGATGCCGGCCGGATACATCATTGCCCAGATCGACGTCTCTGACGCTGCTGCATTCGAAGAATATCGCGCCCTGGTCCCAAGCACGATCAAGCAATATGGCGGCGAGTACATCATCCGCGGCGGCAAGCAGGAAGACCTTGAAGGCTCTCCCAATCCTCGCACCGTGGTGGTTCGCTTCGACAGCTTCGAGCAAGCCCGGAAGTGGTATTATTCCGCCGAATATGAAAAGCCGAAAGCTCTTCGCCAGGCCGCATCCTCAGGCAATGCCGTCCTGGTAGAAGGCGTGTGACACCTCTCACCGTACCGCGATACGATTCACCGGTACGGTGAACGTCAATTGATGCTTTTTTGTGCGCTGCAGCATGAAATCGCCTAAAATTATTGCAGCCTAGGACAGGGCATCCTGTCCTGGCATCCTGCCTTCTCCGCCCCTTCTCGCGGGCATTCGGCCAAATCAAGATCTATTTCCCTTCCCGGCGCGGACTTGGCACATCCGTTGCGAAGAATTCCCCGCCCTCCTTCAGCGACTTCAGATCGCGACATCATGCTTAGACACATAACAAAACGGCTATTCGTTTCCATTCCCGTTCTCTTCGGTGTGCTCTTTATCGGCTTCATGCTGATGCAGGTAGTGCCGACGGACCCGGCCACCGTTCTCGCGGGCCCCACGGCCAGCGCCGCGGACATCGAGGCCATCCGGGAGTCGATGGGGTTGAACGAGCCAGTCATCGTCCAGTTCGGCATCTACCTCAGCCGCGTCTTGCAAGGCGATCTCGGCCGTTCGATGATTTCCAACAGCGCGGTTGTCGACGAGCTTGCCAATACCGTTGGCCCGACAATCGAGCTGATGGCCGCCAGCCTGATCTGGGCCATCCCCCTCGGCATTCTGTTCGGCACCCTCGCGGCCGTGCGGCGTGGCAAGATATCGGACCGCATCATCATGGCGGCCTCCGTTGCCGGGGTCTCCATGCCGATCTTCTGGTTCGGTCTGGTACTGATCCAGTATGTCGGCTTCAAATGGCAATTGCTGCCGTTTCAGGGACGCGCCGGGCCACTCTGGACGATTGAGGGCATCCGGCACATCATTCTGCCGGCCATCACTCTCGGCGGCGTTTTTATCGGCCCTGTCGCCCGCATGACCCGCACCTCGCTCCTTGAGGTCCTGAACAGCGATTTCGTCCGTACGGCCCGTGCCAAAGGCGTCTCGGAGCGCGTGATCGTGATGAAGCACGCCCTGCGCAACTCGCTGATCCCTGTCGTCACGCTTATCGGGTTGCAAATCGGGTTCCTGCTCGGCGGTGCTGTGGTGACCGAAACCATGTTCGCATGGCCGGGTGTCGGCCGCCTCGCCGTCGGCGCCATCGTTTCCGCCGATTACGCCTTGAGCCAGGGCGCCATTCTCGTCCTGGCGATATCGTTTATCGCGGTGAACATTATCGTGGACCTGCTTTACGCCGTGCTCGATCCACGCCTGAGGACGTCATGAACCCCACCCCCGCCACCATGTCCGCTACCTCTCCCGAAGACGGGCTTCCAGGCGCGATGATGTCTCCTCGCCGGAGCACGCTGCAAAAGCTGAAGCGTGACAAAGGTGCGGTCATATCCGCCACTCTGCTCGCCATCGTCATACTTGCTGCCTTGCTGGCACCTGTCCTCGCTCCGCATGATCCATACGACAACAATCTGCGGAACATGCTGAAGCCGCCGATCTGGGCGCCCGGTGCGGTTGCGGATCACTTGCTCGGCACGGACGGTCTGGGACGGGATGTTCTCAGTCGCCTCCTCTACGGCACACGGACAACGCTGGTCATGGGCATCTCGGCCATTCTGGCCGGTGGTACCATTGGCGCCTTCCTCGGATTGCTCGCTGCCTACTACAAATGGCTCGAGGGTCCGATCATGCGGATCGTCGACATCCTGCTGTCCTTCCCCTCCATCCTGTTCGGCCTTGCCATTGCAGCGGTTCTTGGCTCGGGCATCTTTTCAATCGCGATAGCCCTGACCGTTTCGGCCGTGCCGAATATTGCGCGGATCACCCGCGGGGCCGCAGTCGTCCAGATGCAGATGGAATATATCACCGCAAGTCGCGCCATCGGCATGAGCGACACCCGAATCATCTGGTTCCATCTTCTGCCGAACTGCGCCTCGACAATCTTCGTCTACCTGACCCTGCAGCTTGGCCAGATCATCCTGTTGGGCGCGGCTCTCAGCTTCATCGGTCTCGGCGCACAGCCACCAACCGCCGAGCTCGGCACCATGGCATCTGAGGGCCGGAATTTCCTGTTCTTCGCTCCACACGTTTCGACCATTCCCAGCCTGGCGATCCTGGTCATCGTGCTCTGCTTCAACGTGTTAGGGGACGCGCTCAGGGACGTGCTCGATCCCAGATTGCGTCAGTAGGAACGCGTCCGGGTCCAGCCCCGGGCCGAAACCGGATGCCGCCCGGCACTCCGGAACAAAAAAGGAGGCTTCACTATGGAACTTCGCAAGTTGTTGCTTCGCGCCGGGGCCATAGCCCTGACCGCAAGCCTGCCACTCGTGGCACCGGCAGCCGCCGAAACATCGATCAGCGTCATGCGGACCATCGACACTGACCGGTACGATCCCCACACATCTACATCGCGGGCAACCGCCGAAGTGATGTTCATGATGGGAGACACGCTGGTCGCGCTCGCTCCCGACATGAAGGGAATTCGCCCGCTTCTGGCAGAATCCTGGAAAGTGTCCGAAGACGGCAAGCTCTACACATTCAAGCTGCGCGAAGACATCACGTTCTGCAGCGGCAAGAAACTGACCGCAGCCGACGTCAAGGCGACCATCGACCGCTGGCTCGCGCTGGATAAAGGCGTGGTCAAGAACCGCGCCGGCGACGTGAAGGAAATCCGGGCCGTCGGCGACTATGTTGTCGAGTATGAGCTGGAGCAGCCCTATTCCGAACTGCTGTATCAAATGACACAGCATTTCCACACGATCCTGAATGTCGACCAGGTGAATAAGCTGGGCGACGATTTCGGTGTGAAGGGCTTCGACGGCACCGGCCCCTACTGCTTCGAAAGCTGGGAGCCGCGCAACCAGCTCGTTATGACCAAGCACGATGCCTATAAGTGGGGACCGGATTTCTACAAGAACACAGGCCCGGCAAAGATCGACAAGGTCGTCTGGAAAATCGTTCCTGAAGACAATAACCGGGTTGCCGGCATCCAGACCAACCAGGGCGACGTGACCCAGTACCTGCCCTACTGGTCAGTCGATCAGCTCGAGGCCAACCCGCAGATCTCGGTTACCTCGCCGCCCTACTACTTCTGGACCTACTATGTCGGCTTCAAGATCACGCGCGACATCGTGAATGATATCGAGGTCCGCAAGGCACTTAACCTCGCGGTCGACCAGAAAGCCATGGCAGAAGGACCGTTCTTCGGCAAAGCCGCTCCGGCCTATGCCTATACCCACTCCGGGACGCTCGATTATGCGTCCGATCTGATCGACGAAAGCCTCTTCGGATACGATCCGGAAAAGGCTGCTGCGATCCTCGACGCCGATGGCTGGAAAATGGGCGACGACGGGTTCCGGGTGAAAGACGGCAAAAAACTTGAACTTGTCGCCTACAGCTTCTCCAACATCTGGCGTCAGGTGATGGAAGCTCTGCAGGGAGATCTCCGCAAAATCGGCGTCGATCTCAAGGTCGAGGTGTTCGACGCCACGGTAATCTGGGGCAAGCTGAAGACCCAGGATTTCGATCTCTACACCATGAGCTATCCCTACGTTTCAGCGGGCGATGCGCTGAACCTCTACTTCCCGTCGGCCAACATGCCGACGCCGAACCGGATGAACTGGGACAATGCCCAGACGGATCAGTGGCTGAAGGAAGGTCGTGGTGCCCTGACCGACGCCGACCGTGCCGCAGCCTATGGCAAGGTTCAGAAGCAGGTGCATGACGCCGTTGTCTGGATCCCGATCGTGCACGAGCCGATGTTCGTCGCCGCCGGACCGCGCCTGAAGCCGGTTGAGGCACATGGCATCTACGGTGCCGGTCTGTACAAGGGACTGAGCCTTGAGCTGAAATAAGCTTTCCAACACACAAATAAAGAGAGCGGAGTGGGTCTACCCCGCTCCGCTTTTTTCTTTTGATAGACATCAATCCCCAGAGCTATTGACCTGATTATTCGCCTGATATATCCATCAAATCTTGTCCATTCAATTGATGTTAGAGAGAATTTTTTAAAATGAAACTGAATATTGGTAGCGGTTTTCGCAAAATGGACGGCTACGTTAACGTCGATAATTTCAAAGAATGCGAACCTGACGTTTTAATGAACCTTGAAGAAACGCCATGGCAATTCGATAGCAACTCTATTTCTGAAATTACCGCCATACATGTTCTTGAACATCTTGGCGAACAAAGAGAAACTTTTTTCAATATTTTAAAAGAAATTTATCGAGTACTGAAGCACGATGGAATATTTAGGATTTCCGTTCCATTTTATATGCACCCAACATTCTATACAGATCCAACACATGTCCGCTCATTCACATCTGGAACATTCAAAATGATGAGCAAGAAAGTCAACAAAGACTGGATGGAACGCAACGTCAACGCGACGATGCTGGCATTTATGCTTGATATTGATTTTGAAACGATTGAAATTTCCTACAAGTACGATTCTGCTTGGGCTAAAAAACTGAACGATAATGAAATTTCCAAAGAAGACCTTCTTGAGATTGCCCAGGAAAGATGGGGCGTCATTCAGGAATTGAATGTCGTCTTGAAGGCCTGCAAATAACCCACTCCAGCGTAAGGCAATGTCTTCGGTGTCAAAGTGCTCTGCCGCCAGTCATTGGTTGAGGGTGTTGAAGAAATCACGGGAGGCCTTCTCGTCAGACGCGGCGCTCTCGGCTAAACTCTTGCCATCCGGACGCACCGACACCGGTGCATTCGCTGTTAGCGCCTTCCCGGGCTCTGCAAGGCATGTACGCCCTTCTCGGCGCAGGAACGATGCAGTCACCGCACTCTGCGATTGCTCACCCGACTCTGTCATCGACGCTTCGTCGAGCACTTTTCGCTGTTTGGCTTCATTGCCGAGCTCCTGGAGATTGATGAACAGCTCAAACAGCTCGGATAGCTCTTCCGTATTGGAAATGGAACGCCGCGCATTCCGTGCCATCGCGCTGAAAGAGGCCGGCTTGAGCTGATATTTCATCAACATCCCGCGCGTTCTCTGCTGAAGATCAAGCAGCCGTTCAAGCAGCTTGTCGTCGCTGAGTTCAGACAATGCAGGAATAGCCGAGGAAGAATTCGAGCTCATTCGTAATTTCCAGCAATTACATCGATAGAATTAAACAGATGCGCGATGCACCGTCCGGCAAAAACCAGACCGTGCAGATCAAGATCGGCATGCTCAGCTGAAAAGGCGGAAGCGCCCTACTCCGCCGCATCCATCACCGCGCGCGGTGAGCCGTCCAGCCCCAGCCAATCCAGCGTCGCCCTGCCCCAGCGGTCAATGCTCTCGCTAAACATCTCGAAGCCCTTGATATGGGCTTCCTTCGGCTGTGCGCCCGGAAGTTCCATCCGATGTGCAGCGCCGGCAGTCCAGCGCTGGATCATTTCCAGCGTAATCTCCGGATGGAATTGAATGCCGAGCTTGTTGTCGCCATAGAGGTAGGCCTGATTTGGAAAGCGAGTTCCAGTGGCCAGCAGGCTGGCGCCATCAGGCACTTCGAAGCCTTCCTTGTGCCACTGATAGAAATGCTCGGAATGCTCAAAATAAGGACGGCCCAGATCGGTCGGATGGATCTTCGTGTAGCCGACTTCGACATTCCCCTCATCATGCAGATAAACCTGCGCGCCGAGTGCACGGGCCAAAAGCTGGCCACCGAGGCAAATGCCGAAAAACGGTGTATCGGACGCCAGCACCGTATCCATGAACTTGAGCTCAGCCCCGATGCCGTCCAGATGCTCGTCATTGGCACTCATCGGGCCGCCGAAGACCACCACGCCCGCATGATCGTCGAGCGTCTCCGGAAGCTCATGCCCGATCATCGGACAACGCCGGTCCAGCGTGTATCCACGTTCCTCAAGCAGCACACCGACATGGCCTGCGACGGAGGTCTTCTGGTGTACGACGATCAGAATCTTGGAAGTCACGGCAACCCTATCTGGTTTTGTCCAACAGGAACTCGCGCCCGACCTTGACGCGCTCTTCGCTACCGTAACGCACGATGTCGGCGGTCGCATAGGTCTCGCTCCACTTCTCTGGGAGATAGGAGCCCGTGCCGATAACGTCAATGGGAGCATCCGCCAGCGCCATGACCCGGCATTTCTCCGGGGAGAAGCCGCTGGAGGCGACGATCTTCACCGCCTTGAAGCCGTCCCGGTCAAGCCGCTCGCGCATATGCCAGATCGCGGCCGCAGAAACGCCGGTACCAATCAGGTAACGCAGCTCGTTGTCCGTGCGGTATCCCCGGATCGCCTGTGGTGCCGTCCGGTCGAGCACCTGATAGGACATGCCTATATCCATACCCTCAACATAGCGCCCGCCATGAGTATCGAGCCGGACCGCCACCTTGCCGGCCGCAGCCAGTTCAGGGAAGCGTCGGCAAACCGCCAGTGCGTCGGTGAATTCCTGGCCGAAATAATCCACCAGAACCGTCAGGTTTTCTTCCGGGTGAGTCTCGTGGAACATTTCCGCCGCCCGCACGGTCGAGCCAGCATAGCCGATCAGAGCATGCGGCATGGTACCGTAGCCCCGGTCCTTGGCAAAGAAATGCGCCGTTTCGTCCGAAGCGTTCCCAATGAATCCGACCGCGTTCAGCTTGCGCTGCGCCTTGGCGGAGCCCACGCTGGCCCCATAGGCCATCATTTCCGCCATTTCGGTACCGGCGCAGTGCCGGGCGTCCATGGCAAGAAACGCGGTCTTCGGCATCTCCGCGCACATCACGTAGGAATTGTAGGCAGCGACGCAGCAGGCACCGAGCTTCTGCAGGAACTGGGTTTCCAGATCGATCAGGTGATAGAGCGAGCCGGAGACATACATGATCGGCTCGCCGGCACCGACCCAGGAGCCTTCCTTCTGCTTCAGATCGACCTTGAGCTCGACGCCGCGCGCCTTGGCCATGCGTTCAAGCCATTGCATGGCAAGCCGTGGCGCCGATGTCACCGGGCGCCGCATGAAAACGGCATAGGTGACATCAACATCGCCGAACTTCGCGACCACCTCCTTGGTCCGGAGGAAATACTTGTCGACGAAGCGCGGCAGATCCGATTCCGCCGGATGGCTCACCGTCCGGGGTGTTTCGTCCGGTGTCAGCGACGCAATACCTTCAGAGCCGTCCATGAGCCCCAATCCTACTCAGCGGTCTATCAGGAAGCCGCAGCCATGCTGGCAGTGCCGCCGTTCACACGGCTCTGCTTCATCATATCCGCAATCAGGAAAGCAAGCTCCAACGATTGGGAAGCGTTCAGACGCGGGTCGCAATGCGTATGATACCGGTCCGCCAACGCATCGTCGGTGATCGCCTGGGCGCCGCCAATACACTCGGTGACGTCCTGCCCGGTCAACTCGAAATGCACGCCGCCGGCATGGGTGCCTTCGGCCTGGTGCACTTCGAAGAATTCCTTCACCTCGCCCAGGATCCGGTCGAACGGCCGGGTCTTGTAGCCGCTGGAGGCCTTGATCGTGTTGCCGTGCATCGGATCGCAGGACCAGACGACGTTCTTGCCCTCACGCTCCACGGCACGGATGAAGCGCGGCAGATGCTTGTCCACCTCGCCCGCGCCGACGCGCACGATCATGGTCAGACGGCCCGGCTCGTTCTGCGGGTTCAGAACATCGATCAGCCGCAGCATGTCGTCGGTCTCGAGGCTTGGACCGCACTTCATGCCGATCGGGTTGGAAATACCCCGAAGATATTCGACATGCGCGCCGTCAAGCTGCCGGGTCCGGTCACCAACCCAGAGCATGTGCGCGGCTGTGTTGTACCAGCCACCATGTTCGGTGATGGTATCCTTGCGGGTCAACGCCTGCTCATAGCCGAGCAACAGAGCCTCATGGCTTGTGTAGAACTCGGTCTCGCGGAGCTGCTGGTTGTTCTCGGCCGTGATGCCGCAGGCCCGCATGAATTCAAGCGCCTCATCAATACGAGAAACCACGCTTTCGAAACGCTCCCCCTGCGGCGAGTTCTCGACAAAACTCAAGGTCCAGCGATGGATCTGCTCCAGGTTGGCGAAACCACCCTGAGCAAAAGCCCGAAGCAGGTTCAGCGTCGACGCCGACTGATTGTAGACCTTCAGCAGACGATCCGGATCCGGCGTCCGAGACGCTTCTTCGAATTCGATCGCGTTGACCATGTCGCCGCGATAGCTCGGCAGCTCGACACCATCGATCGTTTCCACGTCGGACGAGCGCGGCTTGGCGAACTGACCGGCGAGCCGGCCAACCTTCACAACCGGCATGCCTGCGCCAAAAGTCAGCACCACCGCCATCTGCAACAGCACACGGAAGGTGTCGCGAATGTTGTTCGGGGAGAATTCGGCAAAGCTCTCGGCACAGTCCCCGCCCTGCAGCAGGAACGCCTCACCCTTCGCCACCCGGCCGAGGGAGGCTTTCAGACGCTGCGCTTCCCCTGCAAAAACCAGGGTAGGATAACCGCTCAGTTCTTTCTCAACAGCCGCGACTCGCGCCGCGTCCGGATAGGACGGAACTTGCTTGATCGGTTTGCCGCGCCAGCTATCGGGGCTCCAGGTGCCGGCCATCGCTTTTCTCCCAGTAATCGAATCGACCGCTTTTCGCTGTTTTCAGCGAGTACGGACGAGTTTTGTAACAGTGGAGTTCCGGGAATACCAGCATCTCTGATACGCACCGGAACCGCTCATTTCAAACAGTGAACCTCGTTGGACGCCATGCACTCAACCCGCTATCGTGGAATGGTAAACAAAAATATCAATCCTCCGGCGGGGCTTCACAAATGCGTATCTCGATTCTGATTGTGGTCTTCCTGGCTGCCACCAGCAGCCACACTGCCGCCGAGACGCTTCTGGAACGCGGCGCGTATCTCGTCAACGGCATCGTGGCCTGCGGCAACTGCCACACGGCACAGACGCCGAACGGCCCAGCCCCAGGGTTGGAGTTTGCCGGCACGATCATCGCTGACACACCGGAATTCACAGCATTCGCCTCGAACATCACTCAGGACAAGGAAACCGGGATCGGAAACTGGACCAAGGCCGAGCTGATTAGGGCGATCCGCGACGGCATCCGCCCGGACGGCAACCTGATCGGGCCGCCCATGCCGTTCGGCATGTACCGTCATCTTTCCGACCGGGACGTCGAGGCCATCGCGACCTACGTGATGCAGGTTCCGGCAGTCTCGAACGCGGTTCCGAAGTCCGAATACCGCATTCCTCTGCCCCCTGCATACGGACCGCCGGTCGGCTCCGTTCCCGAACCGCGCCCGGAAAACATTCTCGACTACGGCGCCTATCTCGCCGGACCAGCCGGCCACTGCCTCGAATGCCACACGCCAATGGTCAAAGGCCGGTTTGACTACGAGAAGCAGACCGGCGCAGGCGGGTTGAAATTCGAGGGTCCGTGGGGAATTTCGGTATCCAGCAACATCACACCGCACGCGGACGGGAATGTGGCGGACTATAGCGACTCTGAGCTCGCAACCGTGATCCGCACCGGCATGCGCCCGGACGGCACCCATATCTTCCCGCCGATGGGTATCTCTTACTACGCTTCGATCAACGACCGGGACATGGCCGCACTGGTCGCCTTCATCCGCACGCTCCCGCCAAAGGAAAGCGCACAGTAGAAGCGCGACCGGCTGAACGCCGGCGGAGAATCTGACCCTTATTCCGCCGCCTGCCGCTCCTCCGGATCCGGGCGCTTGGTGCGCATAGTGACGAACTCTTCCGCCGCCGTCGGGTGAATACCGATGGTGGCGTCGAACTCGGCTTTCGTGGCACCGGCCTTGATGGCAATACCGAGGCCCTGAATGATTTCCGGCGCATCGAGGCCGACCATGTGGGCTCCGACCACCCGGTCGGACGCACGGTCGACAATCAGCTTCTGCATGCCGCGCTCCGGATTGTCCGTCAGGGTGTATTTCATCGGCCGGAACCCGGCGACATAGACGTCGATCTCTCCGTACTGATCCCGCGCCTCGGCTTCCGTCAGCCCCACCGTGCCAATCGGCGGCTGGCTGAAGACGGCGCTCGGTACGTCCCGATGATCGGCCTGCATCGGACGATTGTTGAAGACCGTCTCGGCAAAGGAATGCCCTTCGGCGATGGCAACCGGCGTCAGGTTGATCCGGTCCGTCACGTCGCCGACGGCGTAGATGCTGGGCACGGAGGTCTGGGACCATTCGTTCACCACGACAGCGCCACCCTTGGTCAGCTCCACACCGGCTTCAGCGAGGCCGAGGCCCTTGGTGTTCGGATGGCGTCCGGTCGCGTACATCACTTCGTCGACTTCGAGTGTCGAGCCGTTGTTCAGATGCACCTTGTAGACATCGCCGACCTTCTCGATCTTGTCCGGCAGGGTGCCCGGGTGCAGATGCATACCCTTCTTGGACATTTCCTCGGTCAGCGTATCGCGCACATCCTCATCGAACCCGCGCATCACCTTATCGGCGCGATAGACCAGATGGGTTTCCGAGCCGAAGGAATTGAAGATCCCGGCGAACTCGACGGCGATGAAACCGGAGCCGACGATGACAATCCGGTCCGGCCGCTTCGGCAGCTCCAGCGCCTCGTTCGAGGTGATGGCATGCTCCGCGCCCGGCACATCCGGCACGCTCGGCCAGCCGCCGACCGCGATCAGGATACGTTCAGCCGTGTAATGCTTGTCGCCCACCGCAACCGTGTGCGCGTCAACCACCGTGCCGCGCCCGTGAATGCGTGTGGCCCCGGCATTTTCCAGCAGGCTGACATAGATGCCGTGCAGCCGGTCCAGTTCCTTTTCCTTGGCGGCGATCATGGCCGGCCAGTCATGGCTGACATTGTCCGCAGACCAGCCGTAGCCGGTACCGTCCTGCATGTCGTGACCGAAATGGGAGCCGTAAACGAAGAGCTTCTTCGGCACGCAGCCGCGCAGCACGCAGGTACCGCCTTCGCGCTCTTCCTCGATAACCGCGACCTTCGCACCAAAACCGGCAGCCAACCTGCTTGCCCGAACACCGCCGGAGCCGGCACCAATTGTAATCAGATCAAAATCATAGTCGGACACGGGCTCGCTCCAAGGGTCGGGTCGGATTTCAGGACTGGTTAATGACTGGCTCACAAATAGGAACGCAATTGATGCCTGTCCACCACAAGACAGTCAACGAAGCGGGGCCTAATCCACTCGAAAACGCTGCCTATGACTCTCCCGGCGGCAGGACCATTCACCGTGTTTCCGGAAAGCCCGCCAGTTGAATTGCCGGCATAGCCGCGCATCGTCTTCAGAAACAGAAAAGGCGGCACGACGGCCGCCTTTTCTTCTAAAAATGTGCGGTTCAGCCGTTCAGGCCGCCCATCAGCAGGTATTTGATCTCGAGATAGTCATCGAGGCCGTATTTCGAGCCTTCGCGGCCGAGGCCGGATTCCTTTACGCCACCGAACGGCGCAACTTCTGAGGACAAGATCCCCTCGTTGATCGCGACCATGCCATATTCCAGCGCTTCCGCTACCCGCCAGACCCGGCCGAGATCCCGGGCATAGAAGTAGGAGGCGAGGCCGAACTCGGTATCGTTTGCCAGCTCAATCACCTCTTCTTCCGTCTTGAAACGGAAGAGCGGGGCCACAGGGCCGAAAGTTTCCTCGCGGAAGATCGCCATGTCACGGGTTGCCCCGGTTAGCACGGTCGGCTCATAGAACAGCGCGCCTATATTGCTGCGGGTGCCACCGGCGGCAACTTTCGCGCCTTTGGCAACCGCGTCCTGCACATGCTCTTCCACCTTGTCGACCGCCGCCGCCTCGATCAGCGGGCCGACCGTGACACCGTCACCGAAACCGTTACCCATCTTCATCGCCTTGGCCGCCGCCGCGAACTTCTTGGCGAACTCATCATAGATGCCGTCCTGCACGAAGATCCGGTTCGCGCAGACGCAGGTCTGACCGGCATTGCGGTATTTGCAGATGATCGCGCCTTTCACGGCTTCATCGATATCCGCATCGTCGAAGATGATCAGCGGGGCGTTGCCGCCAAGCTCCATGGAGACCTTCTTCACCGTCGAAGCCGACTGCGCGATCAGCGTCTTGCCGACCTCGGTCGAGCCGGTGAAGGTGATCTTGCGGACCAGCTTGCTGTGGGTCAGCTCATTGCCAATGGCGGACGAGCTGGCACCGCAGACCACGTTGAACACGCCTTTAGGGATACCCGCGCGTTCCGCCAGAACGGCCAGTGCGATTGCCGAGAACGGCGTCATCTTGGCCGGCTTGGAGACGAAAGTGCAGCCCGCTGCCAGTGCAGGAGCCGCCTTGCGGGTGATCATCGCGTTCGGGAAATTCCACGGCGTGATCGAGCCGACGACACCGACCGGCTGCTTCAGCACGACGATACGCTTGCCGTCGGCGGTATTTGGGATGATGTCGCCGTAGATCCGTTTCGCTTCCTCAGCGTAGAACTCGACATAGGAGGCGCCATAGGCGATCTCGCCCATTGCTTCGGCAAGAGGCTTGCCCTGCTCGGCGGTCATGATGATACCGAGATCGCGCTGGTTCTCCATCATCAGATCGAACCATTTGCGCAGGATGGCGGAGCGTTCCTTCGCCGTCTTTGCACGCCATTCCGGCCAGGCTGCATTCGCCGCCTCGATTGCGCGGCGCGTCTCGTCCGCGCCCATATCGGGGATAGTTCCGACCACATCGCCCGTCGCCGGGTCTGTCACATCGACCTTGCCGCCGCCATCGGCATCAACCCAGGCGCCGTCGATATAGCCCTGCTCGCAGAACAGGGACGGGTCGGAAAGTTTGCTTCTGATATCCATTAGGGGGCTCCTTCCCTCTTTCACCCGGCAGCGTCGGCCGTTTCCGGCCGGACGGAGCCGGACCATAAACCCCGGCATCTTCAAACAGGCGCCGGGAAATTCTCTTCCATTAAGGCCTGACAGGATATGCCGTCAGGCTACGCAATCACGTTCGTGAGGCGCCGCACCCACCGGGGCAAGGCCGAGGCTTCCCAGCCGCCCAAGTTCCGGCACTGTGCGGGTAATGCCCGCAAGGCGCAGCATGTGCCAGGCCAGTACCTGATTGCTGCACAGGAACGGTTTGCCGGTTGCCTTCTCCGCTTCCTGAATTACCGACGCTGCGCGCAGATTGGTGCATGAGGCGAAGACCGCCTCGACATCCATGTCGCCAGCCACTTTTTCGGCAGCAGACAGAATTGAGCGCGGCGCAATCCGGGCAACCAGGTTTTCTTCCTCCCGGCCGAATACCACGGCCTGAACAAAAGGCGTGCCGCTTTCGGACAGCTCAGCCTCCAGCGCGTCCGTCACCGAACGGATATAGGGACTGACAAGACCCAGCCGTGTCACACCGAGGGCGGCCGCAGCCGCTTTCAAGGCGGACAACGGATTGGTCACCGGCACGCCCGGATGCTCCGACTGCACAAGCTCCCTCACCCGCGCCTCGCCAAGCACCGTCGAGGCCGAGGTACAGCCATAGCCGATGACGGAAAGCGGAGGTTCCTTCAGCAACAGGGACGCAGCGGACGGAATGTGATCTTCCATCTGGCGCAAGGTCTCTGTCGTCACAGTCGGAGAACTGGGGATACGCGTATGGTAGAAGGCAATCGACGGGTCCGCTGTGAAGATACGGAAATCCTGCTCGATGGTCTCGTCCGTCTGCAGGACGATCAGCCCGAGCCGGTGCGGCCACGGCATGAGGGGATCGATTTCATGCTCCTGCATGCCACTCTCTGCATCTTGCGCCGTCAAAGCATCCTCCTATCGATCGCGCCACCATGGCGCTTCAGGGCCGCTGCGATCAACCGCGTCCCCGGCAAGACTGAAATCTTAATGAACGACCGGCAGTTCCTGCGAGGCGCGCCGGGTGAGAAGTTCCGCGCCATCTTGCCTGATCACGATGTTCTCCTCATGCACCATCATCTTTCCCGGCGCATATTCAAGGCCGGGTTCGAGAGTCAGGACCATACCCGGCTCCAGCATCGTCCGGTCGGTCGCCGTGATCGACGGCCATTCGGTCAGTTGCATGCCAAGACCGTGCCCAAGCCGGCCGACATCGCCGACCCGGGCGCCGCCCGCCTCCAGCACGTCCGCCATGGCACGAAAGAGATCGGCACAGGTTGCACCGGGCCGGGCCGCTGCCAGCGCCGCATCTGTCGCGGCATAAGCTGTCGTATAAGCAGAACGCACGGCAGCGGACGGGGTTCCAATGGCGAAATTCCGGTCGAAATCGCAGAAATAACCGTCATGCATCGTGCCGGTATCGAGGATCAGCACGTCTCCGTCGGTCACCTTCCGGTCCGAAGGCGGCGAGATGATATCGCCATACCCACCCGGCCCGGCGCCTCCGACCAGATAGGACACGTCATCCGCTCCGGCCTTCAGGCAGGCTATCTTGAAGTCGCGGAAAACCTCCCGCTCGCTCATCCCCACGCTGAGCCAGGACGGCCAATCCTCGAACACGCCTGACACCATCTGACAAGCCGTTCGAATCTTGTCGATTTCGGCCTCGGACTTGATCATGCGGAGGCGCCGGTGAATGCCCGCATCGTCCCGGAAAGTCGCGTCCGGCAAGGACGCCCGGAGCGCCGCATAGTCGGCCAGAGGCAATCGAAGATGGGATTCGGGGCCGGACGGAACGCCGATGACCGGTTTGTCTCCGCCAAGTTCCGTGATCGTATCGGCCAGCAGCGATAACCCCTCATCCTCGGGGCATGGGGAGGGCCAGGTCCGGATATCGTCGATCCAGGTCCGCTCCATTGCGGCCGCACCGATACCTGGAATGACGGCTACAGGCTTGCCGGAGCGAGGAACAAGCAGAAACCAGGGCCGCGTCGGGCTTTGCCAGAACTGGGTCAGGAAGCCGCTGAAGTAGCGCACTTCTGGCTCGGTCGTCAGCAGCAGAAGGTCGAGCCCGTCTGCTGCCATCAGCGCGTGTGCCTGTGCGACCCGCGCCTCGAATTCAGAGACGGGGAAGCCGCGCACCGCGCTCATGCTGCCAGGTCGCCGACAATCGATTTGTAAATTTCAGGATCCGTCGCGCCCTCACTGCCGATCAACAGAACCCGGCTGTCCGGGCCGAGCCCGAGCTGTTCCTTCAGCGCCAGGTTGGCAGCCACAGCCAACAGGCCAACCAGCCCTGCAACGCCGGATTCACCGCCCGTGATCTTCACGCCCGCCTCGCCCGAGGCCAGCAACCGCATGGCCGGGCCAACGCCTTCTTCACCGACCGTGATGTAATCGGTGCATCCGGCAGAAAGGATCGGCCAGGCAACCAGGGACATTTCCCCGCAGGAAAGACCGGCCATCAGGGTTTCCTCATGGATCGGCACGATGGCTGGCTTGTCCTGGCGTGCGCTCTCGATGGCGCAGGCGGCAAGGTCCGGCTCGACGACGATGGAGCGCGGTGCCTTGTCCCCATATCCCTGCCAGAGCCGCGCGACCATCGCGGCGGCGAAACCGCCGACACCGGCCTGCACGAACATGTGGGTCGGCGCTTCTGCGGCCTGCCCCAGCACTTCGCTCGCCATCACCGTGTAGCCCGCCATGACGTCGCGCGGGATGTCGAGATAGCCGGGATAGGAGGCGTCGGAGACCACGAACCAGCCATTCGTCTGAGCCTCATTCTCGCAATATTTCAGCGACAGGTCGTAGTCACCCTCGATCCGCCGGACCTCGGCACCGAAGGCTTCCATCGCCTGCTTCCGGCCCTCGCTAACCTCGGCATGAATGAAGATCACGCAAGTGCAGCCCGCCATCTCGGCACCCCAGGCGACGGAGCGGCCGTGATTGCCGTCAGTCGCACAGGTCACGGTCAGATCTTTCAACGCACTGGCAAATTTACCGGCGCGGATATCGGCCAGCGCCGCATCGCCGTGACCGTTCTCGGCCAGCCACTTGCGGGCCAACAGCATGACGGCGTAGGCGCCACCAAGGGCCTTGAAGCTGCCGAGACCGAAGCGTGGTCCTTCATCCTTATAGAGAACCGCGCCGATACCGAGATGATCGGCGAGCTTTTCGAGCGAATAGAGTGGTGTCGGCGCGTATCCCGGCCAGGATGAAATCTCCGCGATAGCAGCTTCCGCCATCCCCGTCGGGAACTCAGCCTCCAGTGCGCGCGGATAGGTGCCACCGACGGTGCCATGCGCCGCGTGCTGGCGAAGCAGTTCCGGCGCCATCAGTTCCCGTTCCATCGTCATCCCGTCCACTCCTCGTGCAAATTACTCCGACCGCGTTACTCCACGGTCACGCTCTTTGCAAGGTTGCGGGGCTGGTCGACGTCGGTGCCTTTTTCCGTCGCGGTGAAATACGCCAGCAGCTGGACCGGCACAGTATAGAGGATTGGCGCCACCATCGGGTCGCATTCCGGCATCTCGAAAGACCAGGTGGCGAGTTCGCCGAGCCGCTCGATCCCGGTCTTGTCCGAGAGCAGGATCACCTTGCCGCCGCGCGCCCGAACCTCCATCGCATTGCTGGCGACTTTTTCGAACCAAGGGTCCATCGGCGCCACCATGATGACCGGCAGGCCCTCTTCAAGCAGTGCGATGGGGCCGTGCTTCAACTCACCGGCGGCATAGCCCTCGGCATGGATGTAGCTCAGCTCCTTCAGCTTCAGCGCGCCTTCCAGAGCGACCGGATAGGACAGGCCGCGGCCGAGATAGAGCACGTCTCGAACCTTCGAAAGCTCGTGGCTGACCGGATGCCAGCGCTCCATATCCTTCAGCACCTCGCCGATCTGCGCCGGGAGATGGACAAGACTGTCCAGCACCCCGTTCAGCACCGCGTCGGACGCCGTGCCGCGCTTCCGGGCGAAATCCACCGCCATGGTCAGCAGGGCGACGAGCTGGGTGGTGAAGGCCTTGGTCGAGGCGACGCAGATTTCCGGGCCTGCGAGAGTTCCCAGCACCACGTCGGATTCCCGCGCGATGGTACTTTCCGGCTGGTTCACCAGTGAGAGAATATGCTGTCCGGCCTCACGGGCGTGGCGCAACGCCATCAGCGTATCCAGGCTTTCGCCGGACTGGGAGATGAACAGTGCCGCCCCACCGTCCGGAAACACCGGGTTGCGGTAGCGGAACTCGGAGGAGATATCGATCTCGACCGGCACCCGGGCCAATGTCTCGAACCAGTATTTCGCCACCATCCCCGCATAGAAGCTGGTCCCGGCGGCAACGATGGTGAGCTTCGGCAAAGTGGCTGGATCGAACGGCAGGTCCGGAAGTTTGATGGACCGGTCCGTGGCGCTGTAATACTGGAACAGGGTGTAGCCCATGACTTCCGGCTGCTCGTGGATTTCCTTCTCCATGAAGTGCCGGTAATTGCCTTTGCCGATCAGTGCGCCGGTCGCCTCGGTGAGGCTGATCTTGCGCTCAACCGGAGCCCCTGTCTCGTCATGGATCTCGGCGCCCGCACGGCGGATGATCGCCCAGTCCCCGTCTTCCAGATAAGCTATCTTCCGGGTGAAGGGCGCCAGCGCCAGCGCGTCGGAGCCGATGAACATTTCGCCATCGCCATACCCGATGGCCAGCGGCGACGCCCGGCGGGCGCAGAGCAGCAGGTCTTCCTCGCCGTCGATCATCAGCACCAGCGCATAGGCGCCGGTCACCCTGAGAGCGATCTCCTTCATCGCCTCTTCCGGGCTCTTTCCGGCGGTCAGCAGCTTTTCGAAATAGAGTGCGACGATCTCGGTATCGGTCTCGCTCTCCGGCGTGATGCCTTCGGCCGCGAGTTCCGCCGCCAGTTCCTGGTAATTCTCGATGATGCCGTTATGGACAATAGTCACCCGGCCGGCCCGGTGCGGGTGGGCATTGCGCTCCGTCGGCGCGCCGTGGGTTGCCCAGCGGGTATGGCCGATGCCGATAGCGCCTCCAAGCGGCTGTTCGGTGACGGACTTCTCAAGATTGAAGAGCTTGCCTTCGGCCCGCCGGCGCTCGGCCGGACCTCCGTCCAGCGTCGACACTCCGGCGGAATCGTAGCCGCGATATTCCAGCCGCTTCAGCGCGTCGACAATGGGTTCGGCAACAGGCCGGTTCGCGATCATTCCGATGATGCCGCACATCCGTCGGGCGTCCTTTCAGTCAGATTTACTTTTTCTCGGATTTGCGGCCATTGCCGGCTTTATTGGCAGCCTTCCGGGCTGCCCGGACCTCACGGAAGCGCTTCGCGGCACCCTCTCCGACTGTCCGCTCGCCACGCACGACCACGATATCGTCCGGATTTACATCGTCGCCGATAATGCTGCCGGCCCCGACAAGCGCGCCGTCACCGATATTGACGGGCGCCACCAGCGAGGAATTAGAGCCAATGAAGGCACCGGCGCCGATCTCGGTCCGGTGCTTCTCGTAGCCGTCGTAATTGCAGGTGATGGTCCCGGCACCGATATTCGCTCCGGCGCCGACACTGGCATCTCCGATATAGCTCAGGTGATTGGCCTTGGCCCCGTCGCCGAAGGTGGCGTTCTTCACCTCGACGAAATTGCCGATATGCGCTCCGGCGCCAAGATTCGCACCCGGCCGCAACCGGGCATAGGGACCGACCCGTGCGCCGTCCGCCACCTTGGCCCCTTCGAGATGAGAGAAGCTCTTGATCTCGACGCCTTCGCCGATAGTCACGCCCGGACCGAAGACGCAATGCGGCTGCACCACGCTGTCCCGGCCGATCTTGGTGTCGTGGCTGAGAAACACAGTCTCCGGCGCAACGAGGGTCACGCCCGCCTCCATCAGACGAAGCCGCAGCCGCTCCTGCATACGCGTCTCGGCCGCAGCCAGCCCGGCTCGGGAATCGACCCCCATGGTCTCCACCGGATCGACCCAGACGACAGCGCCCCGGCGGCCTTCTTCCAGGGCGAATTCCAGCAGGTCGAAGAGATAGAACTCGCCCTGCGCATTATGCGGCTCCAACTTGCCGAGCCAGTCGGCGAGCCGGGCCCCGTCGACGGCCAGCGCGCCGCCGTTGCAGAGCCGGATCGCGCGCTCTTCATCCTTCAGGTCAGGCGCCTCGATGATCCTCAGCAAATTCCCGGCGTCATCCTGCAACAGCCGGGCGTACCGGCCCGGATTGTCGCTCTCGAAACCGAGCACGACGAAGGCAGCGCCATCCGCTCCTTCCGTCGCGGCGACCATGCGTTCCAGCGTGTCCTCGCTCAACATTGGGGTATCGCCGAACAGCACCAGCACCGTGCCGGTAAACCCCTCCAGCTCACCGAGGGCTGCCCGCACCGCATCCCCCGTCCCGCGCGGTGGATGCTGGATTGCCGTCGGGATCGGCGCGATGCTTTCCGCCACCGCCTCCTGGCCCGGCGCCAGCACCACAACCCGGCGTTCCGGCGAAAGCGTTTCCGAAGCAGCCAGGACGTGATGCAGCATCGGCCGCCCGGCAACCGGGTGCAGGACCTTCGGCAGGTCCGATTTCATCCTTGTTCCCTTGCCCGCGGCAAGGATGACAACAGCGACGGGAGCGTTCATGAACAGCTAGTTTCCAAGAGGATCCAACACGGTATACGACTGGGCAAAAGTGCCACAGGGCCTTGCGCCGGGACAGTCACGTTTTCTTACTCTTCACAACAGCTTGCTGTCCCGCTCCGGCATGGTCGCGCATCTGGTATATAGCGCGGCCAAATTCGGCACAATGACGGCGCTCCAGCCGTGCTATAGGCAACATTCCAGACAACAGAACGGCCCCGGCGGGTTCCAATATGCGTACACTTTCCCACATCGTCTTCGATCTGGACGGCACCTTGATCGATTCCGTGCATGACCTGCATGCCGCCGGAAATCTTCTGCTGGAAGAGATGGGCCTGGCCCCGATCGACCTTGCCACAGCCCGCAGTTTCATCGGCGATGGCGGACAGGTCTATGTGAGGCGCTGCCTGGAGCTGCGCGGCCAGACACCGGACGCGGCCGCCCTCAGTGCCGCGACGGAACGCTTCATCGCGCTGTACGAGGCGAATGCCAGCAACAGGACCATCCCCTATCCGGACGTGCCCGAAACGCTGGCCGCGCTGAAAGACGCGGGCTTCCGCCTCGGCATCTGCACCAACAAGCCGGAGCGGGCGACCCACAAGGTGCTGGCCCTGCTCGGCCTCGATCACCTGTTCGACGCCATTGTCGGCGGCGACACCCTGCCCATCCGGAAACCGGACCCGGCCCATCCCGCCGCCGTGCTGGAGCGTCTGGGCGCCACACCGGAGACGGCCTGCATGGTCGGCGATAACGAGCATGATGCCCATTCTGCCAAGGGCGCCGGTATGCCCTTCATCCTGATGCGCTACGGCTATGCCCGCACTCCACTGGAGGAAATCCCCGCCACCGCCCGGCTCGACCATTTCCGCGATTTGCCGAAAACCATCGCATCGCTCGCTTGACAGCACAAAGCGCGCCCCTTAAGAGAGCGGTCCGTCAAGCGACGGGCGCGTAGCTCAGCGGGAGAGCACTGCCTTCACACGGCAGGGGTCGCTGGTTCAATCCCAGCCGCGCCCACCATCTTTTTCCCCGCAATATCAATAACTTACACACTACATGGAAAAAGATAGCGACTGACATAATGACATAATTTTATGTCAGATGGCTAAACCTATGGCCCCTAGAGTCCAGCCAAAACGAACCATAATGCATTGATTATAAGTGATTTTTTCTAATTCGAACCATCATACGCCCACTCCCAAAAAATCAACCTATCGGCGGATTCAGCCCCTGCCTCTTTTATGCAAGACCACACTCGAAACCTGCAATGACAACACTCATAATCTCTTTTTTCGTGTTTTTTTTGGATAGAAAGATCACAACTAGAGGGAGCGAAACAGTGACCATACGCCTGCTATTCAGCATAATAGATTTGATCAAAGATCCGATTACAAGGAATCGCACATCATGGGTTCACTGCTAATCGATTGCCCCCACTGTGGCGCATCGAACTCCACGTTTAAGTTTGAGGATCCAGCCCGCCACATCAGGAAGTCAATGGATGGCAAGTCCAACTCGGCAGAACTGATCGCTCACTGTAGCCACTGCCACCGAGGAGTGATGTTCCACCTGAAGCACAATGGCAATGGGCCATTCGCTCAGCCAAAGGATTTAGCTGGAGACATCCTACCTAATCATTGGTCTGTCTTAAAACAATTCCCTGAAAGCCCTAGCACAGAAGCGCCGCCCCACACTCCCGACAAGGTTGCAAGCGCCTTGAGCGATGCACTTCGAAGCCGAGTAGCAAGAATCTGGCAAGGTGCAGGCATGCTTGCGAGAAAAGCTATCGAAATGGCCCTAGCAGAAAAGAAGGGGCTCAATGAAATCCCGAACCTGAAGAAAGCCATTCAGGAATTGCGGAAATCTGGCGAAGTACCGGCTTACGTTGCCGATTGGGGAGAGCATGTAACGGCATTAGGCAATGACGCCGCCCATCGTCCAGAATTCAATGAAAAAGAAGCGAAAGAAGCAATCGAGTTCGCAGAGGAACTTATCAAGTCACTGTTCACACGCCCTCAACAAATTGCGCTCGTCCGAAAACAGTATGAGGAGAAGAGTAGTGAGGAGACTGGGCCATCGAACTAACCAATTGCTCCTCGTCATATGAGCAGGTGCTACCCCAAGCATATTGACAGGAGATCCCCTCAATTCACTGAATTTTCAGAGAAATCTGCTTCCCTTCAGATGTAAAAAGAGAGCACTTCTCCTGCCTTAAGCTAACCTATTGAATATCTTAAGATATCTACTTTGGGTATTGGATAGCTGATTTCACACGGCAGGGGTCACAGGTTCAATCCCTGTCGCGCCCACCATTCTCAAAGTCCGGATTATCGTCCCGCGCCCTAGCGTTATCGCTTCGGCAATCCCTCAGCAGGTCCCCACTCAGCTGTAGTCCAGCCGCTCACTGTGGCGAATGAACGGGCTGTGAGACGGTGCGGAGGCTTTGATCCGTCCATCCTCGCCCCAATCCGACATGGTGTTGAACGGCATTTCCGCTTCGTTCTCGATGTTTTGCAGGCGCCTTACATAATCGTCCTGCGCCTTTTGCAGCCGCTCTTCGTGATCCTCTGGCCGCGCATTGAAAGCCCCCGACGTCACGCCATAGGTCACCTGCGGCTCAAGCGCGGAAAAGCCGACATAGGTGAGCGAGAAATTGATCGGCCAGAGCTGCAGGCTGATCTCACCGCACCGGCCATCGAAGGCATAGGCGTCCCGGCTTGGAGCCACGGTCAAGGAAAGCATCGCCTTTTTCCCGAAGAACCGTCCGTTTTCTATCTTTCGCTGACTGGAATAGACGTCGCCGTACACAAACACACGGTCGAACCATCCCTTCAGGATGGCCGGCGGCATGTGCCACCACATCGGATATTGCAGGATCACCAGATCCGACTGATCCAGCAGATCGAGTTCATGACGCACTTCCGGCGGCAGCGTTTTGTTGTCAGATGCATAGCGCTGTTCGGCCTGGGCATCGAAACGCCCGGCATCGGAAACATCCTGATAATGCGCCGCTCGCTCGCACGGATCGAACCCCATCGCATAGAGATCGGTCGTGGTGACCTGCCACCCTCTGTCCTGCAGAGTGTCCCGGGCCAGTGCCGCCATATGCGCGTTGAAGGATTTCGGCTCCGGATGCGCGAGTACGATATGTGCTTTCATTTTCAGACCCTTACTTCAATTGATCCCGACGAACGGGGAGCATCGTTCACAATCGTCCAAGACCGAAATCCCGTCATTGATCGGGGCGGCAGAGTCGCCCGGGGGTGATACTGGTCCGGATACCGGCCCGGAGCCGAGGCCGTTTTCATAGAGCGGCAACCGGGGACCGACATCGGAGGCAGGCATCCGTTCCAATGCAGCGCATTACTGACCGATCGCAAGCGCAGTCCGGCCAAAATCGCGATTCCCGCGCGGATTTTCCGGTTCATACTTCCCTTCAAACAAGAAACGCGTGCCGGTCGGCTCAAGTCTTCCGGCGAAATTGTGGGAGGACTACCGATGCTGAATGCGGAGGATATCGCGTTCTATCGCGAGAACGGCTACCTGATGGTCGAGAATGCGGTGAGTCCCGAACAGCTCGCCAGGCTGCGGGAAATCACCTACGGGCTGATCGAGAAATCCCGCGCCGTGACCGAAAGTGACGATGTCTTCGACCTCGACGAGGGGCACACGGCGGCACAGCCACGCCTCACCCGTATCAAACTGCCGCACAAGCAGGATCCCTACTATTGGGACGTGCTGAAAAACTCCCGCATGACGGAGGTGCTGGCTGCCCTGCTCGGCCCCGACACCATGATCCAGACCAGCAAACTCAACACCAAGGCGCCGGGCGGCGGCGCGGCTGTCGAATGGCATCAGGACTGGGCCTTCTACCCGCATTCGAACGACGACATGCTGGCCTTCGGGCTGATGCTGGAAGATGTCGACGAGGCGAACGGGCCGCTGCAGGTGATCCCGGGCACGCATAAAGGCCCGGTGCTCTCCCACCATTCCGCCGACAGCGGGGTGTTCTGCGGAGCGGTCGATCCGGAGGACCCGCTGTTCGACCACGAGAAGGCCGTGACGCTCACCGGCAAGGCGGGATCGATGACCGTGCATCATGTCCGCACGTTGCACGGCTCGGCGCCGAACCTTTCCGATCGCAACCGGCTGATCCTGTTCTACGAATGCCGAGCCGCCGATGCCTGGCCGCTGGTCGGCTCGGCCAGCTACGGGAAGCTTGCATCCGGCGGCGGGCAGGCGCTCTGGGACCATTTCGCGGACAGCGTGATCACCGGCAACATGACCACAGAGCCGCGCGCGGAGGCGGTGCCAATGCGCCTGCCGCTGCCGCCTGCCCCGGACGCAGGATCGATCTTCAAGACACAGAAATCCGGTGGCGCCCGCAGCGCCTTTACCGCCCGCGAAAAAGTTGGAGCGTGAGAGCAGAATGAAAGAAGCATTCGAACGCGACGGTTTCGTCTGCCCGATCAATGTGATGTCGGCGGAGGACGCGGCGGGCTATCGCAGGCAACTGGAAGAGGCCGAGGCCCGGCACGGCGCCGACAAGAGTTTCCGCAAGATCCTCAGGCGCTATCCGAACCTCGCCCTGCCTTTTGTCGACGAGATCACCCGGCGCCCTGAAATCACCGACGTCATCGCGGAGATCCTGGGGCCGGACCTGCTGGTGCTCGACGCGCCGTTCTTCATCAAGGACGCGAACACCAAGAGCTTTGTCTCCTGGCATCAGGACCTGCACTACTGGGGCCTGGAGACCGAGGAAGAGGTCACCGCCTGGGTTGCCCTGTCGCCGGCGACGAAGGAAAGCGGCTGCATGCGGTTCGTGGCCGGCTCGCAGGACCGGCAGGTCGATCACAGCGACACGTTCGCCGAGGACAATCTGCTGACACGCGGTCAGGAAGTCGCGGTGAAGGTGGACGAACGGGACGCGACCGAGGCGGAGCTGATGCCCGGCCAGATGTCGATCCATCACGGCCGTGTCTTCCACGCCTCCCATCCGAACCGGACAGACGACCGCCGCATCGGCCTCGCCATCCGCTACATCCCGGCCCATGCCCGGCAGACCGACGGCGGCAACATGGCCGCGATGCTGGTGCGCGGCGAGGACCGGTACGGAAACTTCCGGCCCTGCCGCCCGCCGGCGGGCCTGATGACCAAACAGGATCTGGCGCACTGGTCCGAAATCGCGGGCGCCCGGAACGCGGTGATGCTGGACGGCAAGCAGGGCTGAGCCACAAAACCGGTGGCTTAACGCCTTCCGTTATCGACGCGGCGCCTGTCAGTTTTCCTCAAGATGCGCCGAGATCCGCGCCTGCACGTCCTGCGGCTGGGCATTGACCGCGTCGGCAAGCCGGTGCAGCTCGCGGCGCAGGCCGTGCACCTGGTCGAGCAGCGGCAGAACGACATCAAGGGCTTCATCGTCCAGTGCCAGATCGGTACGGAATTCGACAATCAGACGCAGCCGGGCCACGTCGATTTCCTGGAACACATATCCGTCGCTGCCGCGCACCGGCGCAAGCCAGCCGCGCTCGATCCAGACATGCAGCGTCTCGCGCCGAAGCTCGGAAAACAGGCCGAGGATTTCTGCTTCTTCCCGCATGACTCAGCCCTCCTTTTCCGTGCGCGGATCGTAGGAATGGGTCTTCGCCCACTCCTCAAGGAAAGTCTTCAGCTCATCGTCCGGCTCTTTCGGCAATTGCACCCGCAGCGTCACCACCTGATCGCCCGCAGAACGACCGCCCGAGGCAGGCACGCCCTTGCCGCGCAGCCGCAGGGTATCCCCGCTGTTGGAGCCTGCCGGAACACTCATGGTCACGGCGCCCGTCACGGTCGGCACCCGGACCTTGGCGCCGAGAACCGCTTCATGCAGGCCGATGGGAAGGTCGGTATGGATATTGTTGCCGTGGCGGCGAAACCCGGGATGCGCCGCGACGTGGACCTCGACATAGGCATCACCGGCCGGACCGCCTCCATGTCCCGGCATGCCCTGACCGCGCACCCTGAGAATCTGGCCCTCGTGCAATCCGGCCGGAATAGAAAGATCCAGCACCTTGCCGTTCGGCATGGTGACACGCTTTTTCGCGCCGTTGATCGCTTCGAGAAAAGGGACTTCTATCGAATAGCGGACATCGCCGCCGCGCATCCGGAACTCGGCGCCATCTGCACCCCGTGCGCCCCCACCCCGTGCATGGGCGCGGAACAAATCCGAGAAGACGTCGCTGATATCCTCATACCCTGCGCTCGACTGGTAGGGATGCTCCCCGCCTGCCCCCGCATAGTCGCGGTAATAATGCTGCCGGGTCTCGTTCCCTTCGGCATCGATGGCGCCGGCATCGTACTGCTTCCGCTTTTCCGGATCGGACAGCAGGTTGTTGGCAGCCTGAAGCTTTTTGAACGTCTCCTCCGCGGCCTTGTCGCCGGGGTTGAGGTCCGGATGGTACTTCTTCGCCAGCTTCCGGTAGGCCTTCTTGATGTCATCGCTGGACGCATCCTTGGAGACGCCCAGCACCTCGTATAGTTCGTCCGCCACGGTGGCACTCTTCCTCTGCGGTTACGCAACTGGAGTTAGAAAGACACGATACTTCATTCGGGAAGGTCCGCAATGGATGGGTGGCCTCCGTGATTTTTAGCCGCAGTAATGCAGTATCGTGACGCTTTTAGCCCCAGTGCTTAAGCGCTATTATCGCGATCTAATTATTAGTCGAGCTAATTAATGGCGAACGAGAACTTCAATGATTTGGCTGCATTTGCCGCCGTCGCTAAGGAACGGAGTTTCACGCGTGCTGCGGCGAAGCTCGGAGTGTCTCAGTCCGCCCTGAGCCAGACGATCCGGGCGCTGGAGGAGCGGATCGGCCTGCGCCTATTGACCCGGACGACGCGAAGTGTGGCCTCTACGGAAGCTGGCGAACGCCTTTTACGTACTGTCGCGCCAAGGTTCGAGGATATCGAAGCGGAACTCGCTGCATTGAGCGAATTGCGCGACAAACCGGCCGGAACCGTCCGCATCACCGCCGGGGAACATCCCGCAATCTCGGTCCTGCAACCCGCTCTGAAAAGGTTCCTGCCGGACCATCCCGATATCAATGTCGAAATCATCGTCGATTACGGCCTCACCGACATCGTCGCCGAGGGATACGACGCCGGGGTCCGGCTGGGTGAGCAGTTGGCCAAGGATATGATCGCCGTGCGCATCGGCCCGCAGATGCGGATGGCGGTCGTCGGGTCGCCCAATTATTTCGAGCGGCATCCACCGCCGCAGGCACCGCAGGATCTGACCGCCCACAAATGCATCAACATGCGGCTTCCGACCTATGGCGGGCTGTTTCCCTGGGGCCTTGAGAATGGTGGCCGCGAGGTGAAGGTACGCGGCGAAGGTCAGCTTGTATTCAACAATCTCGCCATGCGGCTACACTCGGCTCTGGACGGGCTCGGGCTCGCCTACATGCCGGAAGACCAGGTTCTCCCCCATATTTTGACCGGGCGGCTGATCCGGGTTCTGGAGGATTGGTGCCCCTGTTTTCCCGGATACCATCTCTACTATCCAAGCCGCCGGCATTCATCGCCGGCTCTAAGCATGCTGGTAGACGCGCTACGCTACCGCGGAAGCTGACCTCGCCCGGCGAATGCGACGCTGGATCCACCCCATAATATAGTAAGTCAGCACGGCATAGAGCCCGGCGGCCGCGATACAGTGGACGAAAAATCCAGCGACCGAGGCCTCGAAATTCCACCAGTCGAGTGTCATCCGCATCATAAGCTTGGTGCCGAGGCCAAGCTCGAACGAACTCCATACGCCATGGATCGCGATCGCAGCGGCGACGGTCCGGAGCACGGCGGTACGGGCGGCGTATGGGCGCGAGATCCCGAACAGAGTACCGGCCACCCCCATAAGCAGGGGCCATCGCAGCCCCAGATGGACCGCTACCAGCACCAGCCCCCAATAGGCAGCGAGTGTATGGATTTGCCTCACGGTGAAGCCGCCAAAAGGCGACATGAACCCGGACAAGGCGTCGGAGATCAGCACGCTGCTACCGAGCAGCACGAGCATCGTCGCAAGCAGTGCCGCGGTAGCCAGAATGTTGACCAGACCGCGCGGCTGGCGACGCGCCCTCGATATCGTGCCGTACCAGCGTCGATTTAAGACGTTATGCGTAATGACAAGCAGGAACATCGCTGTTCCCGCCAGTTCATGCGCGGCGTTACCGAGCCACCAATAGGAGAAGCAGAACAGCAGGAGGGCCGCCGTAACGAGATCGAACAGCAGACGCGTGTGAAAAAAGGAGATCATCAGCAGCCCTATCGCTTACTCGACGGGCGAGCCGTCGAACCGGGGAATGCGGTAGCCGGTGAAGAGGTACTCGCTGTCTTCCTGGCTGCTGTGGCAGGATTGGCAGCGGGCGGTGTTCTCGTCCATGTTGATTGACCTGTCCGGCCAGAACCACTGGAACTGCCAGTCACCGGTGCGGCGGCGTTCCTCATACTCGGCCCCGTACCCTTTGCCCTTTTCCATGACAAAGTACCGGTAGACCTCCTCATCCCGGTAATCGACCAGGACGAAATGCGTGCCGGAAGGGATAGGCTGGCCGTTCCGGACCGCGTCTATCGCCTCGCGCGTGGTCATGATGTGTTCCGTCACTTCACCGCGTCTGACGGTGGTGTAGTGCACCAGTTCATCAAGATTCTCAGGGAACATGACGCGGTTCGGCTCCGCCCGGACTGGCGTTCCGGCAAACAGGGCGCCAGCGGCGAACAGGGACGCAAGAGAAAGCCGGACAACAAGCTTCATCATTGATGACCTCGTTTGGTTAGGTGGATCGAAACGGACTTTCGGAGCCGCCAATTTGGCGGATCAATCGAGGTCCTTTTCCGTAAGGAACTTCGATACAAGGTCCGCGATTTCGACATTGTTCAGATCTGAGAACGGGAAGTGGGTGTTGCCTGTAATGCCGATATCCGGGAGATGCACGAGGGTTACGTCTCCGCCGTGCTTGTTCACCGTCTCTGACCAGATACGCGCCATCTCGAGACGCACCCGCCATGCATCCTGCGTCGGGATATCGGTTGGCGTGCCGGGGATATTGTCCCCGTAGAAAATGATGATTGGGATCTTGGTCAGCTTCAGGAAGTCCGACATGGCCACAGGCACGCCTTTCAGCGTGTCGAAGGAACTCGGCAGCGGGTCGGGCACTTCACTTTCCGGGAACGTAAACCCGCTGCCCGGCTCGAAGGCGACGATTGCCTTGATATCGGCACTCTTCATCGCAGCCGACCAGCCCATGCCGCCGCTATGGGAATGGGTAAAAAGAATCCCCGGGCCGATTTTGCCGAAAAGGTCCGAGACAGTGTCGGACATGAGATTTACGTCGAGAGGACCGGTATCCGGAGTCATCGCCCGGAAATACTGGTCCAGCGATTCCGCATCGCGTGGAAACTGCACGCCATCGAAATAGTTAGGCCAGACTCCCACCCGGAACTGACCGAACCAGAACTGCTCATCCGGCTTCGGAGTGAGCGTCGTACCGGCCATGCTGCGGCCGGCATTGCCGCGGCGCGGCTGATCTATGAGATAGACCGGAAATTTCCGGCGCAGGAAGATGTTCTGGAACCCCTCCCGGCCATCCGCAGTGGTCTCCCAGGTCTTGGAGAACTGGCCATAGCCATGCCACATCACGATCGGGTATTTACGCGGCGAGACCGGGATCTGGTAAAATGTGTATAGATGATCGCCACGGTAGGTTTGGCCCGCTGGTTCAAACGGTTTCCGCGGATCAAAAGAGCCCGGCTCTGTCGAAATCGTTCCACCGGCGGTAAAGCTGCCCTGCTCCCTGATCGTCAGTGGTCCGTGTTCGCCGGCCCCCTGGGCCAGGGCCATTGGCACCGAACCGATGCACGCCGAAGTAAGCAGCATCGCTGCGAGAATTGTTCTGGACATCAAGATCGTCGCTCCCTGCCGAAATGCGGACCGACCTCAATATGACCTCACAGCAAATAATTATTAGATCGCAAAATCTGATAGGTTTAATTAGCCACTCTAATAAGTAACCCGCATTAAAATGGCAGGACGTTCGATTCAGGAAAATCGGACACGGGACGGGCACTAAATAAACGGCCCACCGGCCGTCAGGATTAATGCTCTTTTGACCGACGCGCACGAGACTTGGCGAGCCTCACACCCAAGGGTCGCCCCTTGCCAGACCCGCCACTCCGTCCGACACTCTCCCCATCTCGCGCCCGACCGGCGCACAAAATCAAAAAACAGTGGCGAGGAAGCGATGAACAAGCGGTGGAAAAACCGTCCTGAGGGGTCGACCTGGGGGGATTTCGGGGCGGATGACGAGAAGGGCCGGATCAATCTGCTGACGGCCGAGAAGGTTCGCCAGGGCGTGACCGAGGTGCAGACCGGCGAGACGTTCTGCCTGTCCCTGCCGCTGGATTATCCGGGCAAGCGGCTGCTCAACCCACGGCGCTTCCCTCCCCGGCATTTCGCCACGGCGCGCGGCGGTTTGGCGAATTTCAACTTTCCGCTCAGCCTGAATGACGAGCGTCTGGTCGACGTGATCTCGGACGATTCCGTGCTGCTGTGCCTGCAATATTCAACCCAGTGGGACAGCCTCTGCCATATCGGCGCGCGCTTCGATGCGGACGGCGATGGCGAGGCCGAGATCGTCTATTACAACGGCTGGCGCGGCGGCGAGCATATCGCCGGGCCGACCAGCGAGCAGCCGGGCAGCGAGCATACCCGCTTCGAGGGCACCGACGCCAAGCGGCTCGGCATCGAGAACATGGCCGAGACCTGCGTCCAGGGCCGCGGCGTGCTGATCGACATCGAGAAGCATCTCGGCCGGGAACGGACCTATGTCGGCTACGACCAGCTCATGCAGATCATGGAAGCGGACAAGGTGATCGTCGAGAAAGGCGACATGGTGCTGCTGCATACCGCCTTCACCAAGGTCATCATGGACATGAACAAGGAGCCGGACGAAGACACGCTGCTGCATGCCTGCTGCGTGCTGGACGGCCGGGACGAGCGCCTGCTGAACTGGATCACCGACAGCGGTCTCTCTGTCCTGATCGCGGATAATTACGGCGTCGAGGACCCGCACGCCCCATTGCCGGACGATGCGACGGTGTTCATGCCTTTGCATCACCATTGCATCTTCAAGCTCGGAGTCCATCTCGGCGAGCTGTGGTACCTGCACGACCTGGCGCTGTGGCTGCGCGCCCAGAACCGGTCGCGCTTCCTGCTGACAGCCCCGCCGCTGCGCCTGCCGGGCGTCGTCGGCTCACCGGCTACCCCAGTCGCCACGGTCTGACGGCGCACCGCTCTTCGCCGCCCGCCATTGCGCTGGACAGCGGGCGGTGATCCCTGTCAATTGACTCTCTGCGGCACGGCGTTCGGGATCGTGCAGCACCGGCAGAGGGCGCGGCGAAGACATGGCGATGGATCGTTTCGGAGCGTCCGAGGACGCAGACGGCACGCGCGCCGGTGTCGGCATCATGTTCGCCGTCACCTTCGCCTTCTCGGTGATGGACACGCTGACCAAGATGGCGGCGCAGATCTATCCGGCGCCACAGATCCTCTGGGTGCGTTACATGGTATTTGCCAGCGTGACGCTGGCGCACGGCCTGCGCAAACGGGGGCGCCGGGTTTTCGCCTCCCGCGCACCGCTCCTGCAGCTCGCCCGCGGGTTCCTGCTGGCCGGCGAAATTCTCGTCTTCATCGTGGCCCTGCGCCATCTGCCGCTGGCGGATGTCCAGGCCATCGCCGCCGCCGGTCCGCTGATCACCACCGCCCTTTCCGTGCCATTGCTGCGGGAGCAGGTAGGCATCCGGCGCTGGAGTGCGATCGGTGTCGGTGCGATTGGCGTGTTGATCATCATCCGGCCGGGCTTCGCCGCCTTCGATGCGATGCTGCTGGTACCGCTGTTCGGCATTGCCCTCTTCGCCGTCTATCAGGTCCTGACGCGCAAGGCCGCTCATTACGACGACGCCAGCACGACGGTGCTCTATACGGGTATTACCGGGCTCGTGGCGATGACCTGTGTCGGCCCGTTCTTCTGGATCACGCCGGACTGGCAGGGGCTGGCCTTGATGGCGGGTATTGGTGTCATCGGCCTGACCGGTCACGGATTGCTGATAAAGGCCCTGTCACTCGCGCCGGCGAGCGTCCTGCAGCCGCTGAACTACCTGATGCTGCCCTGGGCGGTGCTGTGGGGATATCTGATCTACGATGACCTGCCCGACCTGGCGACAATCATCGGCGCCACCATCGTCGTTGCCAGCGGCATCTACACCTTCCACCGCGAACGGGTCGTGCGCGGGGGAAACTGACCGGAAACGAAAAACGCCAACCCATAAAATGGATTGGCGTTCTTCAGACCGTCACGCAACAGGCTCAGTAAGCCGCATTCCGAAAGGCCGCCCCGGGGGCGCTGTTCTGGTGAACAATGCCGCCCGGGATATATCCGAAAAGGTCTGGCTTAGACCATTTTCAGGTTAGCAGCGGAAGACTTGCCGCGCTGGCGGTCTTCTTCGATGTCGTAGCTGATCTTGTCGCCTTCGTTCAGGCCGTGCATGCCTGCACGCTCAACGGCAGTGGCGTGAACGAACACGTCGTTGCTGCCATCATCCGGCTGAATGAAGCCATAACCCTTGGTGGTGTTGAACCATTTCACTGTACCTGTAGCCATGATCATATTCCTTATACTGATCGTTGTAGTCTGGTGGTCGTTCCTGTTGCCGCCTTCAGGCGGGGACAGCTGGTGTTGTGGCACCGATATTGCCCAACATGCGGAAAAGTCCCGCCGTCGGAGCATCGGGGCCAGGTGTGCGTTCGCCCGACATGTCGGTACGTCGCGCATTCTTTTCAATACGGCGCGGGTCCAAAACGGACCGCCGGGATTGAATCGGGGACGAACTCTTGATCGCGTCAGCCTGATGCTGAACGCGCTCAGCCGCCTGCATGGCAGGGGTCACTTCGTCCTGAATGGGAGTTGGAGTGGGAATGCTGTGTCCTTCGGCTGTATCGGCTCGAAGGTGGGACTTGGCTTGGCCAAGGTCGTTAAACTGTTTCAAGTAGGCTCTTTCACCGGTCACCCCCAAATCGCGCCAAACTGGCAGCGGAAGATGACCTTTTTCTGTTCTGGAAGCTTGCGTAGATCAGCTGCCGTATTGTTAATCTGCCCTGTTGGGCGTTCTGGCAACGATCGATACGACGTATTGCTAGAATTGACGCTGCTGACGAGAAACTCACCATCTACGCGCAGCGCACTTCCCGAAAAAAGCCACGTTGCGGCCTTAGATGCAAGAAAAATCTTTACGACCCCCCGAATAGCGCTCTCTGCACGGCAAACCAATCCCCCCTCGATAACCACCTGAACTTCACGTAGCCTGTGACTCAGCATTTAGAGACCCGAGGCGGTCTGCGACAAAGTGCGCACCCCACGATGCGGAACAGGCTTTCATTTCTCTGGTATTTTGTATCCCAGAGAGGCAATATTTTGCCGAGCGAATAATTGCCGGGCCGCAGTGCCATAAGAAGCACAAGGCGCCGGATTTGGGAGGAGACGAGAGATGAGTGATCGTATCGCACGGGATCTGCCGGTCGATCTGGACAAGGCCACATTGCTGGGCCGGGTGACCACAGCTGACGGTCCGGCCGTCTGCACCCTGCGCGGTGAGGATGTCATCGATATCACCGCCCGCCTCCCGACCATTACCCATGCCCTGAAGGCCGCCTGCCCGGCCAGCATCGTACGCGGCGCCGAAGGCAAGGTGATCGGCAAGATCGGCGACATTCTGGAGACGAGCTTCGATCCGAAGGCCGCCGGTCCGCGCCTGCTCTCCCCCATCGACTTGCAGTCCATCAAGGCAGCCGGGGTGACCTTTCCGAACAGCATGATCGAGCGCGTGGTCGAGGAAATGACCAAGGGCGATCCGCTGAAGGCGGACGAGGCCCGGGCCCAGCTCGGCCGGGATATCGGCGACGATGTGTTCTCCATCGTGCCGGGCTCGGACGAAGCGATGAAACTGCGCAAGACCTTGCTGGAGAAGGATCTCTGGTCACCCTATCTCGAAGTCGGTTTCGGCGTCGACGCGGAGATCTTCACCAAGGCGCAACCGATGTCGTCGGTCGGGCACGGCGCCGGGGTCGGGCTGCATCCTCGCTCGGACTGGAACAATCCGGAGCCGGAAGTCGTGCTGGTCTGCGGGCCGGACGGAAAGATCGTCGGTGCCACTCTCGGCAACGATGTGAACCTGCGCGATTTCGAGGGCCGCAGCGCGCTGCTGCTGGGCCGGGCCAAGGACAACAACGCATCGGCCAGCCTCGGCCCGTTCATCCGGCTGCTCGACGAGCATTTCACCATGACCGATATCCGCAACGCGGACCTGTCACTCGAGGTTACCGGCACGGACGGCTATGTGCTCAGCGGCTCCAGTACCATGCGGGTGATCAGCCGTGACCCGGAAGACCTGGCCCAGCAGATGTTCGACTGCCACCAATATCCGGACGGCGCCGTACTCTATACCGGCACCCTGTTCGCCCCGACGGACGACCGGGATCGGCCAGGCGAAGGCTTCACCCACAAGCTGGGCGATGTTGTGCGCATTGCCAGCTCGCGGCTCGGATGTCTCGAGAATGTGGTCGGCCGGTCAGACGTCCTGCCGGAGTGGGAGGACGGAGCGCTCGCCCTCTTCCGGTCGCTCACAAAACGCGGGATCGCGCTCTGACGGGCAAGGCTGGCCCCTACTCTTTCCGCGCAGGCATAAAATAAAAACGGCAGAGTCCATTGATCCCTGCCGTACGCGGCGTAAGCTCCCCTCCGATTCAAAACCCGGCCCGAACGGCGCCGGAACCGAGAGAGGGAACTCATGACACTGCACCGCAATCTGATCGCCGGCGACTGGGTCGAGGGCACGAACGCGAGCGATAACATCAATCCGTCCAACACCGGCGACGTGGTCGGCCAGTTCGCGCAGGCCGATGCCGCCGCAACGGAGCAGGCTATCGACGCCGCCGTCGCTGCTTCCCACGCCTGGGCTCGCAGCCCGATCCAGCAGCGCCACGATATTCTGGCCGCCGCTTCCGCCGAGATCATGGCCCGCAAGGAAGAGCTCGGTCGCCTGCTCGCCCGCGAGGAGGGCAAGACCCTCCCCGAAGGTATCGGCGAGACCATCCGCGCCGCCCAGGTGTTCGATTTCTTCGCCGGTGAGTGCCTGCGTCTGTCCGGCGAGAAGATCGCCTCCACCCGCCCGGGCCTCGACGTCGAGATCACCCGCGAGCCGATCGGTGTCGTCGGCATCATCACGCCGTGGAACTTCCCGATCGCCATCCCGGCCTGGAAGATCGCCCCGGCGCTCTGCTACGGCAACGCCATCGTCTTCAAGCCGGCCGGCCTGGTACCGGGCTGCGCCTGGGCGCTGGTCGACATCCTGAAAAAGGCCGGTCTGCCGGACGGCGTGCTGAATCTGGTAATGGGCAGTGGCGGCGTCGTCGGCGAGGCCATCCTTTCCAGCACTAAGATCAATGCCGTGACCTTCACCGGTTCTGTCGCGACCGGTGCGCATGTGGCGGCGAAATGCTCAGCCTCCATGAAGAAGTACCAGCTCGAGATGGGCGGCAAGAACCCGCTCGTCGTGCTGGACGATGCCGATCTCGCAACCGCCGTGGACGTTGCCGTTAACGGCGCCTTCTTCTCCACCGGCCAGCGCTGCACCGCCTCTTCCCGGCTGGTTGTGACCGAAGGCATTCACGACAAGTTCGTCGCCGCTTGCATCGACAAGCTGAAAAGCCTGAAGGTCGACGACGCACTTGCCGAGGGCACACATATCGGCCCTGTGGTCGATGCCAGCCAGCTCGCGCAGGACGAGGAATATATCAAGATCGGCCAACAGGAAGGCGGCAAGCTCGCTTTCGGTGGCGAACGCCTCGAACGCTCCACACCGGGCTTCTATCTGCAGCCGGCTTTGTTCACCGAGACCACCAATTCCATGCGCATCAACCGCGAGGAAGTGTTCGGCCCGGTCGCCAGCGTGATCCGGGTGAAGGATTATGACGAGGCCCTCGCTGTCGCCAACGACACGACCTTCGGTCTGTCCTCCGGCATCTGCACATCGAGCCTGAAATTCGCCAGTGACTTCAAGCGTAATTCCGAGGCCGGCATGGTCATGGTCAACCTGCCGACGGCGGGCGTTGATTATCATGTACCGTTCGGCGGCCGGAAAGGCTCCAGCTACGGCGCCCGCGAGCAGGGCCGCTATGCGTCGGAATTCTACACAACGGTGAAAACCGCCTATATCCTGCCGATCTGACGAAATCACATTGAGGAACGCGCCGGCGCAACCTTGCGCCGGCGCCTTTCATGACCGGAGAAATCTCATGTACACACCGCCGCATTTTCGCGAAGACGATATCGCCCTGCTGCATGAGACCATCCGCCGTATCGGCTTCGGCACGTTGGTGACACTCGGCCCGGACGGGCTGGTGGCCAGCCATGTGCCGATGTTGCTCGACACAAGCAAAGGCGAGAATGGAACTCTGACCGGCCATCTGGCGAAAGCGAATATCCAGACCAAGACCGAGGCATTGGACATTGAGGCGCTGGCAATCTTTCAAGGGCCGGAGGCCTATATCACTCCGAACTGGTACGCGACGAAGCAGGAGCACGGCAAAGTCGTGCCGACGTGGAACTACGTCGCCGTCCACGCCTACGGGAAGATCAGCTTCTTCGAAGATACGGAACGTTTGCGCGATCAGGTCTCGAGCCTGACCGACCGGCACGAAGCCGCGAATGCCGAACCCTGGGCCCTGAACGACGCACCGGAAAAGTTCGTCCAGTCACAGCTCAAGGGCATCATCGGCTTCGAAATTCCGATTACCCGGATGGACGGCAAATGGAAGCTGAGCCAGAACCGTCCGGCGGCGGACAAGGAAGGCGTGATGTCCGGACTTGATGCCCGCGACGGTGCGGACGCGGCGATCTCCTCCGTAACGCGCGAACGCCTGCAAAGCTAAATTCAGCTCGGAAACGAAGAATGGCCGCCAGGGGAATAGCGGCCATTCTATCGATGGGAGGATCTCTTGGGGGAAGAGATACTCTCGGGGGAAATCGTCTTTGATCCCAGTCTCCAAGAAAAAGTACTAGTCGACGAGGTAAACGGTACCGGCGCCGACACCGGTACCAACACCGACGCCGCAAGAAACACAGCCGTCATACAGAGCCGTTCTCGAACTCAGCCCCGTACCGATGCCGCCACCCGACAGAACGTGCTGTCTGGTCGAATAGGTATCGGCGCATGCCGACAGCAGAAGACCAGCGGTGATTAAGGCCGGGAGGACAAGCGTACGTCGCATCCGTCATCTCCTCGATTTGATTCCATGGGAGGCACTGTGCCTCGCTTGAAGGGAAAACGCGGGTGCCCCGGAATGGTTCCATTGAGGGCGATGAATTCTGCCGTCAGCCATCCGCGCGGACGAAACCCCGAAAGCACGTCCGGGCCGCCTGGACCTGCTGGCCTGTTCACCTCGAGTTCCTCGAACTCCGCAAACGACAGCCTGCCGCTCCCGTCGGCATCCGCCTCAGCCACGTGTTACTGAAAACGGGCCAAAAACGCCCTATCATACTGATAAGAGTTGTTAATTCAGATAAGGGACATTCATATAGATGAGATATGTGATAGCGGAAAAGCGGAGTTAGGCGGGAACGAAGCTGACGACTTGTTCGATCTGCGTCTCGGTCGAGTCCGTGCCTGAAACCCGAACGACCGGACACGGTAGACGTTCGATCCAGGCCTCATGCATCTTCAGGCTGCGGATTTCGTGGCCGCCCGTATCGTAGGATGCCGCCCATTCCAAAAAGGCCATATGCGCTTCGTAATGCGCCCCGCCCGGCTCAAGAGCCTCGGCGCCGTAACGGGCTTCCTCGCGGGCGATCAACCGCTCCATCCGCAGGTTGAAGGGTGTGTAGATAAAGACGGCCAGCTGAAAGCTGTCGATCAGTGGCTCGCCCCAGGACACCATGGAGCCGGTCAGGATCCAGCTTTCCTCCTTCTCGAAGGCCTGTTTCAACAGCCGGATACGCTCCGGGACCGGACGCTTTTCCTGAAAGGCCGGTTCCGTCGGCATCCAGTAAAAGTCGTCCGTATCGAGATGCTTGTGGCCGAAGCGGGCGGCCCAGGCACGACCGAAAGTGGACGTTCCCGATCCGGAGGCGCCAAAAACATGCAGTCTTTGCGGCAGTTCCCGGTCGACGGTACCCGTGCCGCCCGTCATCACGTCATGCCGATCTGGCGAGCCGGGTTTCGACCAGCTTGCTCCAGTAGCTGGCGCCGACGGTCAGGGCCTCGTCGTTGAAGTCGTATTCCGGGTGATGCAAACCGGCTGTGTCGCCATTGCCACACCAGATATAGGCGCCCGGCTTTTCCAGCAGCATGTAGGAGAAGTCCTCAGCGCCCATGCTCGGCGGCAGCTCCCGGTCGACTGCTCCCATGCCGCCCGAAATCTCGGCGCAGACAGAGGCGGCGAAATCGGCTTCCTTCTCGGTATTCACGGTCGCCGGATAGCCGGAGATGTAATTCAGCTCGGCCGTCGCGCCATAGGTCGCAGCAATGCCGTCCGCCACCCTCTTGATGCTCTCCGGCAGGGTTGCCTGCAAATCCGGGTTCAGCACCCGGCAGGTGCCGCGCAGGATGATATCGTCCGGGATCACGTTGAAGGCGTCGCCGGCATGGAACTGGGTAGCGCTGATGACGAGCGCTTCCGCCGGGTCGATATTGCGGCTGGTAATGGTCTGCAGAGCCATCACGATGTTTGCGCCAACCACAACCGGATCGACCCCCTGATGCGGCATGGCGGCATGCGCGCCACGGCCGGAAATGAAGATCTCCCAATTGTCCCGCGCGGCCATGACCGGGCCGGCGGAAACGCCGAAGCTGCCGACCGGCATTTCCGGCCGGTTGTGCATGCCGTAGACCTCATCCACCGGGAACAGTTTGAAAAGGCCGTCCTCAACCATCTTCTTGCCGCCACCCTTGCCTTCTTCGGCCGGCTGGAAGATCAGCTGCACGGTGCCGGCGAAATTGCGGGTCTCGGCAAGATACTTGGCGGCGCCGAGCAACATGGTGGTGTGGCCGTCATGGCCGCAGGCATGCATCTTTCCGTCGTTCTTCGAACGATACTCCGGCGTGCCCTTTTCATGGATCGGCAGCGCGTCCATGTCGGCCCGCAGACCAATAGCAGGCCCGTCGCCGCCATTGCCCTTGATGGTCGCTACCACGCCGGTGCCGCCGAGACCGCGATGGATCTCAAGGCCCATATCCGTCAACCGTTCCGCCACGAAATCGGCGGTCTTGAACTCTTCGAAACCAAGCTCCGGGTTCTGATGGATATGGCGTCGCCAGCCGGTCAGTTCAGCATGGAAATCGGCGATGCGATTGACGATAGGCATGAAACGGCTCCTTGCGGGCGGGAAGATTTCACTGAAATGGAACAACCCGCACGATGGCGCACAGAGCGCCCCTGTCAAGTGCCGAACGCGCGCTTAAGACTTACCCTTGGAGAACCTACCTGTCTTACGCGATTTGGGCTGTTTTCGGTTATCCTCCCGTAAAAAATGGGGAGGACTAAATGACTGCATCAACACCACTGCTTTTCCAGCCGATCCAGCTCCGCGGCATTACCTTGCCGAACCGCATCGTGATCCCGCCCATGTGCATGTATTCCGCTGAGGAAGGTTTTCCGACCGACTTCCATATGGCCCATCTCGGTAAGTTCGCCATTGGTGGCGCCGGCATGGTCATTCTGGAAGTCACGGCGGTGACCCGCGACGGTCGGATCACGCACGGCGACCTCGGCATTTGGGATGATGAACACGCCAAAAAACTGGCGCCGCTCGCAGCCTTCCTGAAGTCCGAGGGCAGTGTCCCGGCAATCCAGATCGGCCATTCCGGCCGCAAAGGCAGCATGCAGCGCCCCTGGAAGGGCAACGGCCCGCTGACACCCGAGAATATTGCCGATGGAGACACGCCCTGGCAGCCGGAAGCGCCGAGCCCGGTGCCGTTGGCCGACGGCTGGCTGACGCCCCGTGAGCTCGATCTCGATGACATGAAGCGGCTCCGCGGTGCCTTCGCGGACGCGACGAAACGCTCGGTCGATGCCGGTTTCGAGTCCGTCGAAATCCATTGCGCGCATGGCTACTTGCTGCAGACATTCCTGTCCCCGCTTGGCAACTTCCGAACCGATGCCTATGGCGGCGACCTTGAAGGCCGGATGCGCCTGTCGCTGGAAATCGCCGAGGATGTCCGGGCCGCATTGCCGGATAACCTGCCGCTGTTCGTTCGCATCTCATCCGTCGACGCCATCGAGGGCGGCTGGGAGATGGAAGACAGCCTGACCTTCGCGCGCGAGCTGAAAGCCCGCGGCGTTGATGTGATTGATTGCTCCTCCGGCGGCCAATCACCGAAAGGCGCAACCAACTTCAAGCTGGTCCGGGAGCCAGGCTATCAGGTGCCCTACGCAGCCCAGATCCGGCGCGAGGTGGATATCATGACCCAGGCCGTCGGGCTGATCACCGACCCGCACCACGCTGAAAGCATCCTGCAAGCCGGGGACGCAGACCTGATCGCCATCGGTCGCGAGGCGCTCTACGACCCGTTCTGGCCCCGCCATGCAGCCGATGCCTTTGGGCAAGACCCTGATTTCAAAACCTGGCCTCCACAGTATGCCTGGTGGCTGGAAAAACGGGCGGCAGGTCAGCGCGCACAGGATAAATCCTGACATCTGGCGCTCGAGCAGTGCACACGTTTGTTTGAGCGTGCGTGACCTTACATACGTTCGAACTCATGCCACTCTCTCCTGAAAATAGGAAACAGGCCCCAAAGCAGGTGCCCGCCTTTCAGGAGAGAGACATGAAATTCACCAGAACATCGCTCGTTCTGCTTTCGGCGTCGGTCGGTTTTCAGGCCATCGGCTTTGCCGCTGGCCTGCCCGCGCGGGCCGAGACCGAAAGCATGGACAAGCTGGAGGCCCAGCTCGACGCTGTCTGGGACCGCAACAACCAGCTTGCCGCCGCTGCCAGCACCTGCACCGTGAAACGGGTCGAGGACGCCTGGAAAGCCTCCGGGAGCCCGAAAAAGGTCAAGGGAAAGGCCGATTTGACAAATGAAGAGGCGAAAGCGGCTTACGACTGCATCAAAGCCACGATGTACCCGCGCTTTGCCAAGTCCGACCTGCCCGGCGCCAAGGAGTTCCACACCTGGAACCAGTACAACACCCTGCCCTATCAGTCCGGCACGCACGGCAACCGATATGTGAACAATTGGGGTAACAACATCGGCAAGGCCTATGGCGGGTTCGAGGAAACCAAGTCCGTCCCGGTCGGCGCCGTGCTCGTGAAGGACGGCTTCCACGTCACCATGAAGGGCGAGGTCAAACGTGCACCTCTCTTCACGATGGTGAAGAAGGAGGACGGTTTCAACGCAGGCACACTCAACTGGGAATACGCGCTGATCTTTCCAAACGGGAAGACCATGGGCGTCACCAACGGGAGAAACAGCAAGAAGGTTCAGTTCTGCGCTGATTGCCATAACGCCGCGGAAGACAATGACGGCATGTTCTTCCTGCCGGACGAGTATCGCGTGTCCTCGAACTGAGGTAGCCCAACATTGTCATTCGTCTTCCGCCGGTCATTGGGATCGGCGGAGGCTCAGTACTTGCCGCTCTAGAAACGCGCCGCTTAAACGCTCTTTTCGCGTTAACCAGGAAAATCTCAGGCAATCGACTCAATTTTAGATACTCTTCGTAAAACGCAGTGCCCTCGGGACCTGACGGAAAGAGAAAAAACATTCCGATATTGACCTGCATCAATGATGCGGATCGCTCCCCGGGCAAAATGCTGCGCAAGAATTAATAAAAAGCCTTAAACGGGCTTGGGGGGAGAGCAATGGATTCCGATCAGTCGGCCGCGAAGTCGCGCGAGCTCAAATCCTTCCTGTTTCTGACAATCGTCCTGGCACCAGTCGTCGCCGTCACACTCGTCGGCGGCCTCGGCTTTGCGATCTGGATTTACCAGATCATCGCGGGTCCGCCCGGCGCTTAAAGCGTGACGGCGGCCGCTGCGATGCCGCCACATCCATCCACGACCAGAATGTGGGAGAAGCAGATGGCCATGGAACGAGAAGACGGGGTCGACCCGTCAAAGCGGAAAATTCTTTTCGGCGATACAGGTTCCGGCACGAATGACGCCAGCGCTCCCTATCAGATCGCCAGCATTCTCATTCAGGCCGAACCGAAGAACATGCCTGCGATCAGACAGCGCTTTTCACCGGTCTCCTCCATCGAGTTTCACGATGCCCCCGGCATCGGAAAACTGATCGCGACGATCGAGACGCGCAACGATCACGAATTGGTCGAATTCGTCGACCTTTTCGAGCAGACCCCAGGGGTGATGAGCGTTGCTCTCGTCTACCACCAGATTGATGACGGAGGCGACGATGCCTAGAGACGGCGATAGCCCCAAACTTTCCCGACGCGAATATATCAAAGTCCAGGCGGTCGCAGCCGCGACGGCGGCAGCAGCGGCAAGTGCCGGCCTTCCCATTCCAGCCGAGTCAGCGGAGCTGAAGGCCGCCGCCCAGCTTTCCGAAATGCGCTGGTCGAAGGCCGCCTGCCGGTTCTGCGGCACTGGATGCTCGGTCATGGTCGGCGTAAAGGATGGCCGCGTCGTAGCCACTCACGGCGACGCCAAGGCAGAGGTCAATCGCGGCCTCAACTGTGTGAAAGGGTACTTCCTTTCCAAGATTCTCTATGGCGCCGACAGACTGACCAAACCGCTGCTGCGAATGACGGACGGCAAGTACGACAAGAACGGCGAATTCCACGAAGTCAGCTGGGATCAGGCCTTCGACATCATGGCGGAGAAGTTCAAGGCCGCCATCGCCAAGACCCGCAACAGCGAGGAGATGCCGCCGGTCGGCATGTTCGGCTCAGGCCAGTGGACGGTCTGGGAGGGCTATGCCGCCTCCAAGCTCTACAAGGCCGGCTTCCGCTCCAACCATATCGACCCGAACGCCCGTCACTGCATGGCTTCGGCCGTCGCCGGTTTCATCCGAACCTTCGGCATAGATGAGCCGATGGGGTGCTACGACGACATCGAGGAAACCGATGCATTCGTGCTCTGGGGCTCGAATATGGCGGAAATGCATCCGATCCTCTGGACCCGGATAACCGACCGCCGGCTCTCCGCTCCGCATGTCAACGTCACCGTGCTGTCGACCTATCAGCATCGCTGCTACGATCTGGCGGACAGCGGTCTCATCTTCACCCCGCAGACCGACCTGGCGATCCTCAACTTTATCGCCAACTACATCATCCAGAATGATCGTGTGAATCAGAACTTTGTCGGAAAGCACGTGCGTTTCCGGCTCGGCAATGCCGATATCGGCTATGGCCTCCGCCCGGAACACGAGCTGGAGAGAAACGCCAAGAATGCCAAGAAGGCAGGCGGCTCCACGGATATGAGTTTCGAGGATTACGCCAAATTCGTTTCGGCCTATGACGTAGACAGTGTCTCGGAACTCTCCGGCGTGCCGACGAACCAACTGATCGAATTGGCCGAGCTTTACGCGGACCCGAACCGCAAGGTCGTCTCGTTCTGGACCATGGGTTTCAACCAGCACACCCGGGGTGTTTGGTGCAATAACCTGATCTACAACATCCATCTTCTGACGGGCAAAATCTCCGAGCCCGGCAACAGCCCGTTCTCGCTCACCGGACAACCTTCCGCATGCGGTACAGCGCGTGAGGTCGGGACCTTCGCACACCGGCTTCCGGCAGACTATGTCGTGGCCAAGAAGGAGCATCGGGACATCGCCGAGAAGATCTGGCAGATCCCCGAAGGCACGATCCCCGGCAAGGTCGGCTACCATGCCGCGCTGCAGAACCGGATGCTGAAGGACGGCAAGCTCAACGCCTACTGGGTCCAGTGCAACAACAACATGCAAGCGGCAGCCAACATCAATGAGGAAGGCTATCCGGGTTACCGGAATCCGGATAATTTCATTGTCGTCTCGGACGCCTATCCGACAGTCACGGCGCAGGCAGCAGACCTGATCCTGCCAACCGCCATGTGGGTTGAAAAGGAAGGTGCCTACGGCAATGCCGAACGCCGCACCCAGTTCTGGTATCAGCAGGTGCAGGCTCCCGGTGAAGCGAAATCGGATATCTGGCAAACCGTCGAGTTTTCCAAACGGTTCAAGACGGATGAAGTCTGGTCCGACGATCTTCTCGACAAGAACCCCGAATACCGCGGCAAGACCCTCTATGAGGTGCTCTTCGCCAATGGTACCGCGAACAAGTTCCCGCTGTCGGACGCGAGCCTCGAGTTCGAGAATGCCGAGTCCCGGGATTTCGGCTTCTACCTGCAGAAGGGCCTGTTCGAGGAGTATGCCACTTTTGGCCGGGGCCACGGGCACGACCTGGCGGACTTCGACACCTATCACAAGGTGCGCGGGCTGCGCTGGCCAGTCGTCGACGGCAAGGAGACGCGCTGGCGGTTCCGTGAGGGGCTTGATCCCTATGTCGAGGCCGGAAAGGGCGTCCAGTTCTACGGCAAGAAGGACGGCAAGGCTTGGATTTTCGCCCTGCCCTACGAGCCGCCAGCGGAAGCGCCGGACGAGGAATACGATCTCTGGCTCTCCACGGGACGCGTGCTGGAGCACTGGCACTCAGGCTCGATGACGCAGCGTGTTCCGGAACTCTACAAGGCGTTCCCGGATGCTGTGGTCTTCATGCACCCGGACGATGCTCAGAAACGGGGCCTTCGCCGGGGCGATGAAGTCACCATTACATCGCGGCGCGGCGAGATCCGCACCCGCGTCGAGACGCGGGGCCGAAACAAGCCTCCGCAAGGGCTCGTCTTCGTCCCCTGGTTCGACGCCAGTCAGCTGATCAACAAAGTCACGCTGGATGCAACCGACCCGATCTCCAAGCAAACGGATTTCAAGAAATGCGCAGTCAAAATCGCCAAGGCCTGATGAAGCCCGTGCGGCACGCAGCGTTTCTTCTGGCGCTGATCGTGACCGCCTCCATGGTCCCCGCACTTGTGAGCTTCGCGGAAGACCCAACCGCAACGCTTCGGGAGGCCGAGATATCGGTGAACAAGGAAGCCCCGCGGATGGGGCGGATCACCAACAATGACCTCCGGCAGGCCCGGAACTATCCGGAACAGCCACCGTTGATCCCCCACAAGATCAGGGGATATCAGGTCGATAAAAACTCAAATCGCTGTCTGACCTGTCACAGCCGCTCCGCGGTCGAACAGTCCCAGGCACCAATGATCAGCGTGACCCACTACATGGATCGCGACAATCAGGTGCGGGCCACCGTTTCGGCCCGGCGCTACTTTTGCAACCAGTGTCACGTTCCGCAGACCGACGCCAAACCGCTGGTGGAAAACACCTTCGTTGACGTCGACACTCTGCTGAACAGGTGACGGGAGGGCCCATCAATTGTCGCTTTTCCGGATCCTGAAATCGTACTGGGAGACCCTGACGCGGCCGTCGCGCTATTTCTCCCTCGCGTTCCTGACGATGGGTGGATTCATCGCAGGGATCATCTTCTGGGGCGGTTTCAACACCGCTCTCGAAATAACCAATACCGAAAAATTCTGTATCTCCTGCCATGAGATGCGGGACAACGTTTATGCCGAACTGAAATCCACCATCCACTACACCAACCGCTCCGGCGTCCGTGCGACCTGTCCCGATTGCCATGTCCCCCATAACTGGACGGACAAGATCGCCCGCAAGATGCAGGCATCGAAAGAGGTCTGGGGCAAGATCTTCGGCACCATCAGCACGCGAGAGAAGTTTCTGGAAAAACGCTTCGAATTAGCCAGCCACGAATGGGAACGGCTCGAAGCAAATGACTCGCTCGAATGCCGAAACTGCCATGACTTCACCTACATGGATTTCACTCAGCAAAGTCCACGAGCGGCTGACCACCATGCGCGCCTGCTCGCGACAGGTGAGAAAACCTGCATCGATTGCCACAAGGGCATCGCACACCAACTGCCAGACATGGCACAGAAAAACTGAAACTAGGGTAGCCGCGCCGGTCTGGCACTCACGCACATCGCCGTGCAGGCCAAGCCGGAGAATACGAGCAAAGCGACCTCCCCGCCTTTCCAGTCATAGAGCGCCCCGAAAAGGGGCGCTCCTGCACCCTGACCCGCCGCAATCGACAGAAACCCGGCCCCCAGACCGAAAGCGGGACTGCTCGGAACCATTTCGACGCCCCATACCAGAATGACGCCCGTCAGCATGATGTAGGCCGCACCGAATAATGCGGCGGCGATAAGGGGCACAGCGCCAGAGGCATTGGAAAAGAGGATCAAAAGTAGGGATAGGGCGAGCGCGGCGAGCGAAAGCCGATGCACCGGATTGAGCCCGAAGCGCCGTATCAGAGGCCCCGCAGCCGCGCCGGCAATTCCCGCAATACCAATCACGATCCAGACCCGTGCAATTGCCTCTTCTCCCCACCCGGCGAGCCCGTGCAACAGCGCTCCCCCGAATGTCCAGACAGCCGTGCTGGTCATGCCCATGAGAAATGCCGCCAAAAGAACCGGTCTCAGAGCGCCGGGAACACGAGCATTCGGGCCGGAGCGTTCCTCTCTACGCGCAGCAACCGAAGCGACGACTGGCATCGCATAACCAAGCCAGACCGTCACTCCGAGTGCCATTACCGCAAAGACCGCATAAGCCTCCCGCCAGGCTTCGGCAAATCCGATCGCCACCGGGCCGGAAAGGATCACGCCCGCACTGGTACCGCTGTTGATCAGTGTGTTTGCCGCACCCTGACGTGCGCCGGAAATGCTCTGCGAAACGGCCAGCGCCAACGGCGGCGATGCCAACCCCGTACTCACCCCGGCGAGGAAAACAGCCGCAGCCAATTGCCCGGCCCCATCGGACCATGCAATCCCCGCCATGCCCGTCGTGGCGACAAGACCGGCAATCAGCACAGTCCGCCGCGCGCCGAGCCCGTTGCTCGCCAGAGCCGCGACGGTAATCGCAAGGCAATAGGCCGCGAAGGCACCGGCGCTGATCAACCCGGCCTCGATCCGGCTGAGACCGAGATCGGCTGTTATCGCCGGAAGAAACAGTCCGTAAGCGAAACGCGCCAGCCCGTAGGAAGCGGCAATCAAGGCAAACCCGGCCGCAATGAAGGATATCGTTTCCGCGGGTTTCACCTCTTGGAGGCCGCTGCGACCAACGCCTCTGCCGCATCCCGCGCGGCATCCACCATCTCGTCGCCTGCGACCGCCGCAGCGGAAACCGCCCCTTCGAAGAGCAGCCAAACCTGGTCTGCCAGACGCGGATCGGGGGCTCCGACAGCCGCCTCAACCCGCTCGGCGATCAGCGCGCGCATGCGCTGCTTGTGCGATTGGGCGAAGGCCGCGATCCCCGGGTCTTCGGAGTGGTATTCGCCGAGCGCCCGCAGGAACGGACAGCCGACACCTCCCTCCTCACCCATCCAATCCAGCAAAACATCAAACATACCGGAGACCGGGCCAGTCCCGGCAACGGCATTCATCGCGGCAAAGAAGCGTTGGTCACGGCCCTTCAGGATGGCCAATGCCAGCCCGTTCTTGGAGCCGAAATGCTTGTAGAGCGTCCGGGTCGAGGCTCCGGCCGGCTCCAGCAAGCGGTCAACCCCGGTTGCCCGGAAACCCTCACGGCAGAAAACCTGCTCGGCGGTTGAAAGAATGACTTCGCGCTTATCCATGACGCCAAATGTAAAACGTTCGTTTTACATTTGGCAATCCTTTTACCCGCCGCTGGTTACCCGCCGCTGGCCGCCTGCCGGTTGATGCCATCGTGCCTGGCCCGTATTTCCGCAGGCCATGTGCTCTTGATGAAAGACAGCACGGCGATGATTTCCCTGTCGCTGAGCGTTCCCTCGAAACCGGGCATGTCGCTTTCGTAACCGTCACCGACGATCCGGGCCGGGCCGAGTTTCGTAAGGGCGAAAAGCTGCCCATCGGGATGATGCCAGGTATGTCCGGACGGGTCGTGCGGCGGGGCCGGCAGTCGGCCGTCCGGGTTGCGCTGTTTCCAGTTCGCCTGCCCTTCGAGGGCCGCGCCGTGACAACTCGCGCAGGCCTCTGCGTAAATCTCGCGCCCGTCTGCGACCAGTCCGGTATTCCCGGGCCGCAGCCTGATTACAGTGCTGTTCTCGGCGTCAGTTGCTCCCGGAACGATCTTGGAGATCACGGACGGGCGTTCCGGATCCTGCATACGCGAATAACCGGCAAGGCCGAGCAAGATGAGGACAGCAGCGCCGGAAACCAGAAAGCGCCAGTTCATACCCCATCTCCGATGCCCGCTAGATCGTCGAGGATCGGACAATCGGGCCGGTCATCGCCATGACAGGCATGGACCAGATGCGCCAATGTCTGACGCATCCCTTTCAACTCCCGGATCTTGCGATCGATCTCGTCCAGATGCGCTTCGGCAATGGCCCGAACGTCCGCACTCTCCCGGCCCGTCTCGTCATAAAGCGACAACAGCGCCCGGCAATCCTCGATGGAGAAGCCGAGTCCCCTCGCCCGTTGCAGAAAACGCAGCCGGTGCACATCCTCGGTCGAATAGATGCGATAACCGTTATCCTGCCGGTTCGGCCGGACCAGACCAATTTCCTCGTAATAGCGGATGGTCTTGGCCGGCAGCCCCGCGCTCTGTTCAACCTCCCTGATTTGCATCACCTGTCTCCTCAGAGTTTCGCCGACCGGAGCCGGAGAGCGTTGCTGATGACCGACACGGAGCTAAGACTCATCGCCGCCGCAGCCAGCATCGGGCTGAGCGTCAGCCCGAACAGCGGGTACAGCAGGCCAGCCGCAACCGGAACACCCAACGCGTTGTAAATGAAAGCAAAGAACAGGTTCTGCCGGATATTCCGCATGGTCGCCCGGCTCAGCCGCCGGGCCTTGACCAACCCGCGCACGTCGCCTTTCACCAGGGTCACGGCAGCGCTTTCCTTGGCAATGTCGGTGCCGTTGCCCATGGCAATGCCGATATCGGCAAGCGCCAGCGCGGGAGCATCATTGATGCCGTCACCGGCCATGGCAACGATACGTCCCTCGGCCTTCAGTTCACGAATGAGGTCCGCCTTGTCGGACGGCATCAATCCACCACGCACTTCCGATATCCCGAGTTCGGCTCCGATGGCAGCGGCTGCTTTCGGGTTGTCGCCCGACGCCATGACCACACGAATACCGTCCCGGGTCAGATCGGCGACAGCTTCCGCCGCGCCGTCCTTGATCCGGTCCCGCACAGCGAGCAAGCCGATGGCCGCACCGTCATGCGCAACATAAAGCAACGTTGCCCCGGCTTCGGAATATGTCTCCGACGCTTCCGCGAGTATGGATATATCGACATTGAGGGTTTCCATGAAACGCGCCGATCCGGCGGCCACCTGCGCCTCATCGACGAGCCCGCGCAAACCGAGCCCGGCTTCCGCCTCGACACCCGCCGCATGCTCCACGGGAACTCCCCGCTCCATGGCAGCCCGGATGACCGCGGCGGCTAGCGGATGCTCACTGCCGCGCTCGATCGCCGCGGCGAGGCCGAGAACCCGGTCCTCGCTCGCACCCGCCACCGTGGCGATATCGCTCATGTCGGGCCGGCCCTCGGTCAGGGTGCCGGTCTTGTCGACGACCAGCGTGTCGATCTTCTCAAACCCTTCGATAGCCTCTGCATCGCGGATCAGGATGCCCGCCGACGCGCCGCGCCCGGCACCGACCATGATCGACATCGGCGTTGCCAGACCAAGTGCACAGGGGCAGGCAATGATGAGGACCGAAACGCCAGCGACAACGCCATGCGCCAGTGCCGGCTCCGGACCGAAAAGCGCCCAAGCCACGAAAGCGGCCACCGCCGACAGCACTACCGCCGGCACGAAATATCCCGCCACCGCATCGGCAATTTTCTGCACCGGCGCGCGGCTCCGCTGCGCCTCCGCCACCATCGTCACGATGCGGGACAACACCGTGTCCTGCCCGACAGTCACGACTTCCATCACCAGTGTCGAACGGCCATTCAGTGTGCCGCCGACAAGGCTGTCACCGACATTCTTCTCAACCGGCAAAGGCTCGCCTGTCAGCATCGACTCGTCGACCGCGCCGGTGCCCTCCAGAAGGCGGCCGTCCACTGGAATGCGTTCCCCCGCGCGAATGCGGATATGGTCGCCCTGCCGGATATCGTCCACGCCGATTTCTTCGTCATCTCCACCATCGGTCAGGCGTCTGGCCGTCTCCGGAGCAAGACTGAGCAATGCTTTCAGGGCATCGGACGTGCGCTCACGCGCGCCAAGTTCCATGACCTGTCCCAGCGCCACCAGACAGATGATGACGGCGGCGGATTCGAAATACAGACCGACATGCCCTTCGGCGCCCCGGAAACCCTCGGGAAAAAGATCCGGCAGCAACAAGGCTGCAAGGCTGTAGAGATACGCAGCCCCGGTGCCGATGGCGATCAGCGTGAACATGTTGAAATGGCCGGTGCGCAGCGACGTCCAGCCACGCTGAAAGAACGGGAATCCGACCCAGAGCACAGCCGGAGTTGCCAGCACGGCCTGTACCCAGGCATTCCAGGGGCCTGCAACCAGATCGGCCAGCCCGGGCACCATCTCCCCCATCGAGAGGATGAATACCGGCAAGGTCAGGACGGCCCCGATCCAGAACCGCCGACGCATGTCGAGATATTCCGGATTGGGCGGCGTGTCCCGCGTGATCATCTCCGGCTCAAGCGCCATCCCGCACATCGGACAGCTATCCGGCTCCGGGCTCCAGACACTCGGACACATCGGGCAGATATAGCCGGGGCCAGCACCTTCCGGCTTACCTGTCATGACCGCCTTGCCCGAACTGACGCCGCCGCCGTGACCGTGACCGCAGCAGGTACTGACGGGCTTTGCCGCCGCAGCGTGGCAGCAGGACTTCGGTGCCTCGGCTTTTTCAGGTTCGTGGCAGGACATGATGGCTCCGTCGGATGGTTCCTTCAGCCGGCAGTATCCGGCTTCATGTCACTGCATAAAGCTTCTAGCTACTGGAAGGTCAAGCGCGATCCGCGACATGTCCTTCTTAGTTGCCCATCAGGTGCAGAACCACCTCGCGGCGGTGCGGTGCACGGCGATGCTCCAGCAGATAGACCGCCTGCCATGTGCCGAGCAGCATCCGTCCGTCAGCAACCGGCACCGAGAGCGATGTCTGGGTCAGCATCGTACGGATATGCGCGGGCATATCGTCAGGCCCTTCGATCCCGTGCCGGTAGCGGCCCGGGTCTTCCGGGGCGATATCAGCGAGATAGTCCGCCAGATCGGCACGTACATCCGGATCGGCATTTTCCTGGATCGTCAGAGAGGCCGAGGTATGGCGAACGAAAAAAGTCAGCAATCCCGTCGATATGCCGGCCGCCTCCAGCCAGGAGGACGCATCCCGCGTCAGGTCGTAGAAGCCGTGCCCCGCCGTACGAACAGTCAGAACATCCTGTGCCTGGCGATCCACACGCAACATGGCCGCGCCTTCCCATTACCGTTCTTAAACAAATCCTCGGGTCAAATCCCCGAGCCGGAACTATGCTCATGACATTGCAGCGGCACAACAGAGGGCAGCCATGACAGGCAGCGACAGTCAGGAGAGCGCTCTCCAAAAGGCCGTGATCGAATTGACCCGGCTCGATCCCGACATCGGGGCGCTTTACGAGAAGCTCGGCCCTCCACCATCAAGGCGCGAGCCTCCCGGATTCGCGTCCCTGATCCGTATCCTTACGGCCCAGCAAGTCTCACTGGCTTCCGCAAGCGCCATATGGACACGGCTCAACCAACAGCTCGACGTCACCCCCACCGCCATTGCCGCCGCGACAGACGAGGATTTCAAGCAGGCCGGTTTCAGCCGCCCGAAGGTTCGCTATGCCCGCGCCCTTGCCGAATACGTACTGGACGGGCGGCTCGATCTTGAAAACCTGCACAATCTGGATGACGAAGCCGTCGTCACGGCTCTGACGCAGGTTCCAGGGATCGGACGCTGGACCTCGGACATCTATCTTCTGTTTTGTCTCGGCAGACTGGACACCTGGCCAGGCGGCGATCTCGCCATTCAGGAAGCCTTGCGTGCACTCAAAAATCTGGACATCCGCCCACGGGAAAAAGACACCCACCCGATTGCCGAGTCCTGGCGCCCATACCGCGGCGCGGCGGCGCAATTACTCTGGCAGTACTATCGGATGCTGAAATTTGGCGGTAAAACCGCCGGAATTGGAGTGTTTCCCGTGACAGACGCGGCATCACCCTGATATCTTTCGGGAAATTGATACGAAACTAGGGCATTAGAAACCCTTAACAGCCGATCTCGTTACTGCCAGCATCGGTCCAGCAAACACCTCCAAGCAACGGAACGGAGAGTCAGAATGACGCAGCCCATCCTGCTCCTGTTACCCGGCGGGAACCGGAATTGCGCTACATGAGAAATAAAGTGACGCAATGGGCATGACCAAGCCGGCAGATCTGGAAAACCACCCGACCGAACTGCTCGGCGCCCTGGAAGAAATTCAGGTCGGCCTCTGCCATTTCGACCAGAACGGCTGCATCACCTCCTGGAATGCTCCGTTTCTCGATCTTTATCCTGAACTCAACGGTGTTGCGCTTGTCGGAAGAACACTCGACAGCCTGCTGAGCGAGCCGGAAATAATACAGCGCTGGGTTACCGACGCCCCGTCTGATCGTCCCGAGCTATGGCGCGAAAGAAGGCTGCAGGCGCACCGGGAGCCTGGCGGACGCGTCCTGCTGCACGACCACAAGAACCGCTGGATCGAGATTACCGAACTCCGGACCGCCAGTGGCGGTTTGCTGAGCTTCCACCGGGATATCACCGAGGAAAAAGCCGCCCGTAAACACGCCGAAGATCAGACCATGCTGCTGCGCGCCACGCTGGACAGCATTGATCAGTCCATTGCGGTCTTTGATTCGGCACTGACGCTGAGGGTGTGGAACGCCAAGCTGGTTGAGATGTTCGATTTCCCCGAACACCTGATGCGCATCGGCACACCGGTCTCCGAGTTGGTCGATTACATGATGGTGCGGGGCGACTTCCTGGAAACCGACCGGGAGAAGGTTCTCGAAGAGGTGGTCGGCTACCTGCGGCTAGAACGCTCCATGACCAGCAACCACCGTCTGGCTTCGGGCCGCATCCTCGAGCATTACTTCACGGCGATGGCGAATGGCGATGTCATCATGGCCAGTACGGACGTGACCCTGACCGAAACGGCACGCCAGGGCCTGGCAGAGAGCGAAGAGCGGTATGCTCTTTCCGCAGCTGGCTCCAACGACGGCCTGTGGGACTGGGACCTCCGGCGGGAAAAGATCTATCTGTCGCCGCGCTGGAAAGAGATGCTCGGGCTGGACGACGAGGATCTCACGGATAATCCCGTGGAATGGTTCAGCCGCATCCACCCGGACGATGTCGCCCGCGTCACCACACAAATGGACGCCCATCTGGCCGGAACGATTTCCCACTTCGAATGCGAATTCCGGGTCCGCCATGCCGACGGCACCTTTCTCTGGATGCTGACACGGGGCCTCGCCGTGCGCGGCCCGGATGGTTCGGCACACCGCGTCGCCGGCAGCCAGACAGACATCACCGGGCGCAAGCAGACCGAACAGCAACTTGTGCACGATGCCCTGCACGACGCATTGACCGGCCTTGCCAACCGGACATTGTTCCTCGACCTCGTGCGCAGGGCTTTGGCGCGCTTGCGCAAGGAGCCTGGCGCCCGCTTTGCCATCGCCTTCCTCGACCTCGACCGGTTCAAGATCGTGAACGAGAGTCTTGGACACGTTCACGGTGACGACCTGATTTTTGCGACCGCCCGGCGGTTCGAGAGCGCCCTGCGCGATAACGACACGGTTGCCCGCCTGGGCGGAGACGAGTTCGCCATCCTGCTGGAGAACATCAAGACTCCCGAAGAGGCAACCCGTCTGACCGAGAGCCTGCATCAGGCCCTGGATACCCCCTTCCGTCTCGGCGGGAAGGAGATCTTCGTCTCGGTATCCCTTGGCGTTGCCCATTCCGAACAGGGATACGAGCGGCCGGAAGACATCCTGCGCGATGCCGAGCTTGCCATGTATCAAGCCAAGGAACGCGGCAAGGCCCAGAGCATCGCTTTCCAGGACACCATGAGGGTCTGGCCGGTGACGCCGCTCGACCTCGATTCGGATCTTCGTCGTGCGCTGGAACGCAACGAGATGCAGTTGTACTACCAGCCGATCATCGATATGCGACGCGGGAAGATCGCCGGTTTCGAAGCCTTGCTCCGCTGGTTCCATGCCGAGCGCGGGGAGATATCACCGGTGGAGTTCATCCCAGTCGCTGAAGAGACGGGAACCATTTTCGCGCTCAGCAAGTGGGCCCTGCACACTGGCGGGATGCAAATGGCAGCCTGGAACGCCGACCGTCCAGAGGACGATCAGCTTGAAATCAGCGTCAACCTCTCGGGCCGGCAGTTTGCCCGCCCGGAAGTCGTTTCCGGGATTATCGATTGCCTGGAAGGCGTTGGCCTTCCGGCGACCCAACTCAAGATCGAGATCACCGAAAGCACCCTGATGCAGGATGTCGCGCTGTCGACTCAGATGCTGGATCGGCTGAAATCGGCGGATATCAGGATCTGCGTCGACGATTTCGGCACCGGTTACTCGTCCCTCTCCTATCTGCACACTTTTCCGATCGATACCCTGAAGATCGACAAATCCTTTATCGAGGACATGACCAGCAACTTCCAGAATCTGGAGATCGTGCGCACTATCACGATGCTGGGACAGAATTTGCGCCTGGACGTGATCGCGGAAGGCGTCGAGACACCGGAGCAGCTAGCGCAATTGCGCGCGCTCGATTGTCATTACGCTCAAGGGTATCTTTTCTCCAGACCCATGAACGCCGAGCATGCAACGGCGTTTCTTGCGGAAGACAAGAGTTGGTAGCACGGTTATCATCGGGCCCGTCATGAAGCGATATGCGCATTATTATCTCCAGTCCCGCCCCGCCACCAATCGTAGCGGCCCCTGGGAAACCGTCGAGCAGGCTCGTGCCTACTCGGTCCTGAAATCCGGATTGGCGCGGGAAATCGCGAACGATCGCGGCGCGGAAATCCGGCTGGTCGGTGCCTACCACGACGACGCATCCGGCGACTGGCAATATGCCCAGCTGTTCTATCTCGATCAGTCCAGCATCGATCTGGCGATAATCGCGGATCAATCCGCCGCGGATTTCGAGCCAGACCTCGACGATGATGCAGTGGGCGGTTTCGGAGAGGAGTCCGAACCGGACGATCCTTACTCGGAACGCACCGAGGCGCCGCGCCGGGACGAAAGTATCTCGATGAGCTACGAGTCCCCGCCGGAAAGCGAGGACAATGATTCCTGGCAGAGCGGACAGGGCGAAGAATCCGGGCGTCCGGCGTACGATGACCTCCCGCCTGTCTTCCGGAAACCTGTACCCCGGAAGAAACGCTCCGCCTTCAGAACCATCATTCTGCTGCTGCTGGTATTGCTTCTCCTGGGAGGCGGCGCAGTGTCGGTGCTGCTGTATCTGCAGCATCCGGCAATGCTCTCTCTCGCCGACAAGGCTGGGCTTGGCAGCTACGCACGCATGTTCCCGCATGCCTCAGTGGCATCAGGCGAGCCGGAGATGGGGAGCCAAACCGCGGACGAGCCCGTCGTGATGCCATTGACCACAGGCAGTGTGATCCGGTATCGCGGCATCGCGCCGACGCTGGTTGGCCGCTGGTCCCCGGACAATTGCGGGCAGAATTACGTGATCTTCACGGAGACCGGCTACACCGTGACCCGTGAAGGCAAGACCTCCCCCGAAACCGTCAATATCACCGAGACTCTGGAAGACGATTTCCAGTTCTATCTGCGGCGGTCTCCGACACTCGTCGAGCACTTGCAGAAGCTCGGCCCGAACGATATTCAGATGGCTGGATCGACCGGCACCGGCGGCTTCATGGCAAGCGGCAACACGATCCAGATTTTGAACCGCTGCCCCCGGGAATAACGCCAGCCTGAATTAAAACAGGGAACCCTGCCGGGGAGCAGGAGGTTGAGCTTTGTCTTGCTCCATCTCGGCGACTGGCTCGATCAGGCCCGGATCGTTGTTCCGGACATTGCCGACACGGCTTGAGACCGGCGTGAAAACAAAATCATCTTCCCCATAGGGTCGCAGCAGCGCAGCTATCTCCTCCGCATCGCCCTCAAGCCAGAGGGCAAATTCCTCGGGGTGCGACATCATCACCGGCATCCGGTGATGAATATGCTCGATTCTGGGGTCCGCATCCGTCGTCAACAGGGTGAATGTCTCGAGTGGCTCAGCACCTTTTTCCCAGCGCTCCCAAAGACCGGCAAACGCAAATGGGCGCTCTCCCTCAAGCGAGATCCTGTAAGGTTGCTTCCCGCTCCCGACCTTGCGCCATTCATAAAAGCCGTCCGCCGGCACCAGGCAGCGCCGCTTCGCATAAGCATCGCGGAAAGACGGTTTCTCAGCGGCCGTTTCCGACCGCCCGTTGATCAATGATGCGGCCCGGCTCTCGTCCGGTGCCCAGCTTGGAACCAGTCCCCAGCGGAGCCCGTCCATATGGCGTTTTCCGTCACGCTCCCGGATCACGGGCGCGGTCTGCATCGGCGCCATGTTGTAGCGCGGTTCCAGATTCAGCATGTCCGTTACCGCGAATAGTCGGCGCAGGGCCTCTGGTGCCGTTGTGATGCTGTAGCGACCGCACATGCCTGTTCAAATCCGCTCGGTTCCGGTATTCCAAGTCGAAACTACGACCGCTCATGCACCTCTATCAACACTTTGCCGGACAGATCATGGACAAACAGACGCTGCTGAACGAAGTCATCCTGATTGCCCGGGACGCCTCGGCACTGATCCTGAAATATTACGAGGGCGAGATCGCGGTCGACGAGAAGACGGACGGCTCGCCAGTCACAGCCGCAGACCGGGCCGCAGACGCGCTGATCTTCCCGGCTCTCGAGAAGCTGACGCCGGAAATCCCGATCATCTCTGAAGAGAGCTTCGCCGACGGCCACAATCCCGATGTTTCCGGCGGCACCTTCTGGCTGGTCGATCCGCTGGACGGCACCAAGGAATATATTCGCCGCAACGGCGACTTCACGGTGAATATCGGTCTGGTGGAGAATTTCGAGCCGACCCTCGGCGTCGTCCTGACCCCGGTCGACGGCCGGGCCTCCGCCGGTTTCGTCGGCGGCGGCGCATTCGAGGAAGAAGCCGATGGCAGCCGCACGCCGATTTCGGTGCGAGAGGCGACGCCGGAGACGCTGACAGTCGTTGGCAGCCGCTCCCACCGCTCGCCGGAGCTTGAGGAATATATCGAGACCCTGAAACCGGCCCAGTCCATCTCGCGCGGCTCGGCGTTGAAATTCTGCCTCGTGGCGCGCGGTGAAGCGGATGTGTATCCACGCACCGGCCCGACCTGCGAATGGGACACCGCTGCCGGTCATGCCGTGCTGAATGCCGCCGGCGGCACCATGACCGCGTTCGACGGCACGCCGTTCCGCTATGGCAAGTCCGGGGAAAAGTTCCTGAACGGGATGTTCATCGCCAAGGGCCGCAACGTTTAACGCGTAGAGCCGCTTAACCAGCGGCTTTCAGCACAGCCTTGGCCAGCGCGTTGATTTCCTTCGCGGCGACGCTGCTCTTGGCGAATTCAACAACGCCCAGACCGTCCGCCATGCTGCTCGCCAACGCTACGCGATTACCGACCTGCGTTTTGGCCACCGGCAGATTCAACTCGGTCAGCGCCGCCACCATGCGCTCCGTCAGCTTAGCTCTCGGCGGCACCCGGTTGAGCACCAGCAGCACAGGGGTCTTCTCCTTCGCGGCCATCTCCAGGGTCGGCTTCGTCGCCCAGACATCCATCGGGCTTGGCTGCACCGGCACGACAGCAAGATGCGCATTGCGCACCGCGATCCGTGCCTCGGTCTCGGCGTGTGGCGGAGAATCAACGATGACCACGTCATTCTCTTTCGCCTGACGCTCGATCTCGGACGCCGCGCGCCAGCCGGTGACCTGCAGGATCTCCAGCGCGCCCTTTCCCTTGTAGACAAGATCACCATGCATCTCGGCCCGCATGGCGAACCAGGTGGCCAGACTCATCTGCGGATCGATATCAATGGCCGCGACGCGCTTGCCGCTTTGGGCCAGGGCAACAGCAAGTTGAGCTGCCAGAGTGGTCTTGCCCGCTCCGCCCTTCTGTTGCGCAATGGTGATGATGGTTCCCGTCATGGCCGCACTCCCAGGCTGCTTCACGACTGTATCTCACACGGCACGTTAACACCATTTTTGTGCAGCGCAACATGAGACCGCCTCTTGACCGCACCCGCCGGACCGGCGGATAAGCGGCGGTCATGATCGAAACACGGGTTCTGAATCCAACCGACGCGACCCTCTACGAGGCCGCCGCAACGCTCGCGGCCGGCGAGCTTGTGGCGTTCCCGACCGAGACCGTCTACGGGCTCGGCGGCGATGCGACCAGCGACAGGGCCGTCGCCAAAATATTCGAGGCGAAGGCCCGGCCGAGTTTCAACCCGCTGATTTCCCATGTCCCGGACCTGGACGCCGCCTTCACGCTCGGGAATTTCAACAAGCGCGCCCGGGCCGTTGCCGAAACCTTCTGGCCGGGCCCGATGACCCTCGTGGTGCAGCGACGGGAAAACTGTCCGATCTCCCTGCTGGCCAGCGCCGGGCTCGACACCATCGCCATCCGTGTACCGGCGCACCCGCTCGCAGCAGAACTGCTGCGCACCGTCGGTCGGCCGATCGCCGCCCCCAGCGCCAATCCGTCAGGCCGGGTAAGCCCGACCACGGCAGAGCATGTCCTTGCCGGGCTGGCCGGGAAGGTCTCGATCATTCTCGATGGCGGCCCCTGCTCTGTCGGGCTCGAATCCACGGTACTTGACCTCTCCGGCGAGGCCCCGACCATCTTGCGGCCTGGCGCCGTCACGGCTGAAATGCTCGAACCGCTTCTGGGATCGGTCGCGGCGGCCGGCGCCAGCGCGAAGATCGCAGCACCGGGCATGCTGGAAAGCCATTATGCGCCGGCGCTTCCCGTGCGCCTCAATGCCGAGACAGCGGAAGAAGGCGAACTGTTTCTGGGTTTCGGAGAGGTATCCGGGCCAGACGGCGCGGAAACCCTCAGCGCGGCGGGCGACCTCACTGAAGCGGCAGCCCGCCTGTTCTCCCTGCTGCGCGCACTCGACCGGCCCGGCGCAATCGGCATCGCTGTCGCCCCGATCCCGGAGACCGGGCTCGGCGTCGCCATAAACGACCGGCTTCGCCGCGCCGCTGCGCCGCGCGCATAGGTGCCTTCTCAGCGCGACGGGTTGTCGTTCCGGCGCTGCTGCCTATTATTGCTGCCGAATTGCATTCGCACCGGAGATCCGTTTTATGTCCGCCCCGCGTACCATGGCCCTTTCCGACGCCCCTTATGCGCCGACCGCTATCGAAATCGCCGCCCTTGAGAAGATCAAGGAAATCGTCGGCCCGAAGGGCTGGACCTCCGATCCCTCCGCCATGGAGCCCAATCTTGTTGAGGATCGCGGGCTGTTCCATGGCCGCGCGCAGATGGTGGTCAAACCCACCAGCGCCGCTGAAGTCTCTGGCGTCCTGAAGCTCTGTAACGAAGCGGGTATCCCTGTCGTCCCCCAGGGCGGCAACACCAGCCTGTGCGGCGGATCCGTGCCGTTCGAGACGGGTAACGAGATCGTCCTGTCGCTGGCTCGGATGAACAAGGTCCGCTCGATTGATCCCCTGAATTACACAATGACCGTCGAAGCCGGTTGCGTGCTTCAGTTCCTGCAGGAGGAAGCAGCCAAGGCCGACCGTTATTTCCCGCTCAGCCTTGCCGCCGAGGGCAGCTGCATGATTGGCGGCAATCTCAGCACCAATGCGGGCGGCACCAATGTCCTGCGCTACGGCAACACCCGCGATCTGACGCTTGGCCTTGAAGTGGTACTGCCGGATGGTCGAATCTGGAACGGTCTCGGCAGTTTGCGCAAGGACAATACAGGCTACGACCTGAAGCATCTTTTCGTTGGCGCCGAAGGCACCCTCGGCATCATCACAGCAGCAGTCCTCAAGCTATACCCGAAGCCGCGCGATATCCGCACCGCCTTCTGTGCCATCCGCGATGTGGACGCCGCCATTGAGCTGCTGCAGCGGGCCCGGGCGGAGAGTGGCGACAGTGTAGAGACGTTCGAGCTTATCCCGCGGCTGGTCATCGACCTCGTCCTGAAGCACATGCCGGACTGCCAGGACCCGTTGGGTGAGCGGTACGAGATGTACACGCTGATCGAGCTGGTCACCACGTCGGACAATGACACGGGCATCGAGGAACGATTCGAAGCCATTCTCGGCGCCGCCATGGAAGACGGGCTGATCCTTGACGCCGCTCTCGCCCAGAATGAGCAGCAACGTCAGGAATTCTGGAAGCTGCGCGAGAATGCGTCCGAATCCCAGAAGATCGAAGGCGCATCCATCAAGCACGACGTCTCCGTGCCGGTTGCCAGCCTGCCCGCCTTCTACAAGGCCGCTGCGGAGGCGATCAGAAAAGTGGACGAGAAAGCGCGCATCGTTGCCTTCGGGCACGCCGGGGATGGCAATCTGCATTACAATGTGGCGGAGCCCGAGGGCGGCGATTCAAAAGCATTCGTCGATCGCTGGGACGAGTACAACCGGGCAGTCCACGATGTCGTAGTTTCATTCGGCGGCTCAATCAGCGCGGAGCACGGCATCGGCCGCCTGAAGCGTGACGAGCTGGCTCATTACAAAGACCCGGTCGCCCTCGATCTGATGCGCACGATCAAAGCGGCGCTCGATCCGAACGGCACCATGAATCCCGGCAAGGTGATCTGACTTTTTTGCCTGCCCCGGGTGCTGATTGACCTAGCTCAATGAGCTTCGGGCGGCGACAACCTATCCTCTCAGCTCTGAGCATTACTTAATGTTTCTGAGCGAAGGAGAAACGCCATGGGAAACATCACTGAGAGTAAAAGTTCGGAACCCGCGAAGACATATGCCGATCCGTTTTCCGCCTTTCGCGCAGAAATGGACCGTATGTTTCATAACTTTCTGCAATCTCCCGCCATGTCCATGTCTCTACCCTTCACGGGGATGCATGGCGGCCTCGTAGTTCCCACCACGGACATGAAGGAAGGTGACTCCGAGATCACCATCACGACAGAACTCCCCGGCATGGGGGAGGAGGATGTCGAGGTCACTGTGAAAAGCGGCACACTTACCGTCAAAGGCGAGAAGAGCGAGGAAAAGAAGGACGAGAAGGACAATTACCACCTGACGGAACGCCGTTACGGCAAGTTCCAGCGCTCCTTCAAGGTTCCGGACAATATCGACGAGGCGAAGATCAAAGCCGCCTTCGATAAAGGGGTCCTCACCATCAAGATGCCGAAGAGCAAGGATGGCACTCACGCCGAGCGCCGGATCAAGATAGGCGCCTGATCGTCTTGCCCGGCTCCATTCGCGAGCCGGGCTTTTCTGATGACTTCCTCATCTTGCGTTCCGCCCTATTTGGATTACAACGCGGGCCGCAGGCACTAAACTGCGGCAAACAATTGAGAGCCGGGTGCCACAGCCTGGTCCGATTAAGTGTGAGGAAACCAATGTCTGTTTATTCTGCCCCGCTTGATGATATGCGCTTCACGCTGCGCGAGATTGCCGGCTTCGACAAGATTGCCGCGCTGCCCGGTTTCGAGGGCACCGATCAGGAACTCACGGACCAGATTCTGGAAGAAGCGGGCAAGTTTTCCCGCGATGTCCTGGCCCCGCTGAACGAGATTGGCGACAAGGAAAAAGCGCACCTGGAAAACGGCGTTGTGCGGCCGGTTAACGGGTTTGCCGAGGCCTACAGCCAGTTCTGGCAGGGCGGCTGGAACGCCATGCCGTTCGAGGAAGAGTTCGGCGGCCAGAACCTGCCGATTTCCCTGACCACGGCGGTCTGGGAAATGTGGAACAGCTCCAACCTCGCCTTCGCACTCTGCCCGCTGCTGACGCAAGCCGGCATCGAGGCCATGACCAAGCATGCGAGCGCCGAGCAGAAAGAGAAATACCTGCATAAACTGGTTTCCGGCGAATGGACCGGAACGATGAACCTGACCGAGCCGCAATCCGGCACGGATCTGGGCGCAATCCGTACCCGCTCCGAGCGCAAGGGCGATCATTATCTTCTGAAAGGCCAGAAGATCTACATCACCTGGGGCGACCACGACATGACGGACAATATCGTCCATCTCGTCCTCGCCCGCTCCCCTGACGGGCCGCCCGGCAGCAAGGGACTTTCCCTCTTCATCGTGCCGAAATTCATGGTCAATGACGACGGCTCCCTCGGTGCCCGGAACGACGTCCGGCCGGTCTCCCTGGAACACAAGCTCGGCATTCATGCCAGTCCGACCTGCGTGATGTCCTATGGCGACAACGAAGGCGCTACCGCCTACCTGATCGGCGAAGAAAATCGCGGCATCGAATACATGTTCGTGATGATGAACAATGCCCGTCTCGGCGTCGGCCTGCAGGGGCTCGCCATTGCCGAACGCGCCTACCAGCAGGCTGTCGCCTTTTCCCGCGACAGGGTGCAAAGCCGGGCCATCCAGGGCAGCGACGGGCCGGTCGCGATCATCCAGCACCCGGACGTCCGGCGCATGCTGCTCGGCATGAAAAGCCAGATCGAGGGCATGCGCGGTCTCTGTTATTACACCGCCGCCGAGATCGACCGGGCCAACCGGGAAGAGGATCCGGATACAAGGGCACGCGCGCAGCGCCGGGTCGACCTGATGATCCCGGTGGTGAAGTCCTGGTGTACCGACACCGGCCTCGCCATCACCTCAACCAATATCCAGATTCATGGCGGCATGGGTTTCATCGAGGAGACCGGCGCCGCCCAGCATTACCGCGATGCCCGGATCACCACGATCTATGAAGGCACCAACGGCGTGCAGGCGATGGATCTGATTGGCCGCAAGGTCGCCCGCGACGGCGGTGAAGCGGCAGCAGAACTGTTCGCCGATATCCGCGCCGACCTGGAGCCGCTGCGCGCCAGTGACGACCTGTCCGCCCACGCCATCGTCCGGAACATGGACACGGCACTCGCGGCGGCGGAAAGCGCCGTTCAATGGCTGGTCACGACCTTCCCGGCCGATACCGGCAAAGCCGCCTCGGGAGGCGTCTCCTTCCAGAACCTGATGGGCCTGCTCTGTGCCGGTTGGCTTCTGGCGCGCGGCGTCAGGGCAGCAGCCGAACAGAAGCAAAGCGCCAACGGAAATGCGGCCTTCCTGGAGAGCAAGCTGATCAGCGCCCGGTTCTTCGCCGACTATCACCTCAGCCAGGCCCCGGCCCTGCTGACACAGATCACGGACGCAGGCGACAGCGTGATGGCGATGTCGCTGGACCAGTTCTGATCGGCGAGGTGAAGAAGCCTCAGGTCGTCACATCAAGGAACAGCCCGGACGGGCTGCTCTGCGTCGATGTTTTTCGTCGGGAAGACGGTAGTTTCGGGTTTGAAGAATTTCGCCGAGACCCGGAGGATGCCAGTGGCTGGTATGGCGTTGGCGGTTATAGCGGCTTGCGGTACGCGTCTGCCCATGATGCCGACAAGGACGCTACCGCCCGCGTCTCATGGTACGGAAACGAATAAGCGACCATGTGGCATCGGGGCTACGGTAACGGACCCACTAAAAATTCGATAAGCGAAGATTCTCGCGATCCCTGTCGCGGTCCCGTTCAATCGGGAAAAGCTCGTTCATCATGGTGCGGATCATCCGGCGGAAAACCGGATCGCTGGCTCCCGCCGGGGCCGGCGCCTCAGACCACGCGGTGCTGAGAGGCTCGGATTTGGCGCAAAACGCCGCATCAAGCCGCAATTTACCGACGGTTTGACGCGTCGGAACCGCATCTTCTTCACACAGCTGATCGGGTGAGCCGACAATTGCAGCATTTGCCAAAATCACGATCCGGTACTCCGGATGAGCTGTGCTGGCGCAATCGGCGGTGAAACGTGCCGAAGAGCCGAGGATCGCACCGGAGGCATACTCCGCCGCAGCAGCCGTAACCTCAGACGCCTTGGCAAGAGTGTCCACAAATGCTGCACCGGACAGGGTCATGCAAACAGGCGTTTTCGACGCCGCATAGGTCAGATACTCGCGCTTACCCTCATTATCGACACCGGAATATCCGTGCATCGAGGTTACGCAACCACCGAGCAGACTAACGGTGAAAACCGCACCGACTGCAATCATCCGCGACGTGATTTTCTGTCCCACAGCACTCTCCCTTTTTAGCGCCTGAAAAGCGCGCGTGACTCAGATATGGGCGCTCCCGCAAAGCGATCAATCGAGGCAGAGTGACGCGGCCCGAAGAACGGATATTTCTAGAAAATTCCTTCGAACGGATTCAGCTTGATCCGGGGCTTCGGATCGAATTCGAGAACACCGAGGCTACCAGTATCATTCGCATCGGCCTGGAACATTTCGCGCGCTGCCTGCAACAGCAGATTGCGGTAGTTCGGGTCCGTCAGTGACGTCATCCGGTCCGATCGCGCCTTGACCGCCGCGATCGAAACTTCCTGCCGGCAAAACACCATGAAGAGTGTCTGCCGCGCATCGCGCCGGTCATAGCTGAGCGGTTTCTGCGAGCTCGCCGCGCAGACCTGATCAGGTGTCGTCGAGACCGGCGGATCGAATGCAATCCTGAACCTGAATTGCGGCGCCCCGGCAGCAGCCGGGTTCAGCGTGAAACCGCGCGGCACCTCGGAATAAACGCCGGAAAGAATGCGCGCCGAAGCAGCCGCCGTCTCCCCCTTGCCTTCCCGGAACGGCTGACCGGAAACCTGGAGCAGCATCGGCCCCTGCTTTCCGGCAAAGGCCAGCACGCGTTTCTTGGCACCTCCGCTCACTCCGGTCGGGGACTGAACAACGGTTGCGCCGCATCCGGCAACGAGCAATAGAACGATAAGGGACGCAAAGCATTTACTGAGGGGGCGGATCATGTCCTCTCCAAGTCTGGACCGGTGGCAGGCGACTGTCCCATGGCGGGTTCCGTCCTGTCACCACTTGGATATCCGCAAAGCGGAAGTCCAGCGCATTTACCTTGTCCGCACCGCCGGTTTATCGTTCCGGTTCAACGGGACGGAACCGAGGCCGAAATATGCGCGACATCGATCAGGTTTACAGCTTCTGGTTCGAGGAATGCTCCGAAAAGCAATGGTTCGAAAAAGATCCGGAGCTCGACCGGCAGATCCGGGAACGCTTCGGCGCGCTTGTCGAGGCCGCGGCTGAAGGGAAACTGGAAGACTGGCTGGAAACCCCGCGCGGCGCCCTCGCCTATATCCTGTTGCTGGATCAGTTTACCCGGAACATCCATCGCGGATCGGGCAAGGCTTTCGCCGCCGATGCGAAAGCGCGTGCTGCCGCCATCAAGGTTCTGGTGGACGGCTATGACGGGGAATCTACAGACCGTGAGAAGACTTTTCTCTACCTGCCATTTGAGCATAGTGAGAACCTTGAGGATCAGGAACGCTGTGTCGCGCTGTTCGAGGCTATCGGCGACGACAGGCTGACTGACTACGCCGTACGCCACCGCGACATCATCGCCCGCTTCGGCCGTTTTCCGCACCGCAATGACGTTCTCGGACGCGAAAGCACCGAAGCTGAACAGGAATTCCTGAAACAACCGGGCTCTTCTTTCTGATCCCAACCGGCACCGACAGGCCAGGACAAGGCCGCAAGAAAAGGAAACATACAGTGGCAGATAAACCTCACGTCCTGATCCCCGCCCCCTATTACAAGCCGGCAATGGACCGGCTGGACGAGATCGCCACCACGCACCACCTGTACAGCGCGCCGGACCCGAAAAAGATGCTGGCCGAGGTCGGTGAGAAATGCGTTGCCTTCGCCACCTTCATGAAGTGCGACCCGCCGCTGCTGGACCAGGTGCCGAACGCCAAGCTGATCGCCAATTTCGGTGTTGGCTACGACGCCATCGACATAGAGGATGCTAACCGCCGGGGCATCAAGGTCACCAATACGCCCGACGTGCTGAACGATTGCGTCGCTGACCTCGCTCTGGGCCTGCTGATCTCCGCCCGCCGCCATATCGTCGACGCGGATCGCTTCGTACGCGCCGGACAGTGGCCGGTGAAGAAGCAATACCCTTTCGTGAACAAGGTACATCACTCCAAGGTCGGTATCGTTGGTCTCGGTCGCATCGGACTCGAAATCGCCGATCGCTGCGCCGCGTTCAAGATGGACATTTCCTATCACAACCGGTCCATGAAACCGGACGCGCCCTATCGCTACTACCCCGATCTGGTGAAAATGGCCCAGGACGTGGAAATCATGGTGGTGATCACGCCGGGCGGTGCCGCCACCAACAATCTGGTGAACGAGGCAGTGCTGCAAGCTCTTGGGCCGCAAGGCCTGCTGGTGAATGTCGCCCGCGGCTCTGTCGTTGATATGGATGCCCTGATCGCCTGCCTGAAGGACGGCCGTCTCGGCGCCGCCGGGCTCGACGTTTACCCGGACGAGCCGAATGTGCCGGAAGAACTGTTCGGCATGACAGAGAACGTGGTGCTCACCCCGCACATCGCCAGCGCTACGCACGACACCCGCATGGCCATGGGCATGCTGGTCTATGACAACATCAAAGCCCACTTGGCAGGCGAGGACCTGCTGACGCCTGTCAACTGAGCCTTATTGATCAGGCGCGGGAGAAGGCGCGGCGCAGACTGTCGCTCATAGCAGCGCACAGCTCCGGATTGCCGCCCTCTCCCCGCTCGATCACCAGATAGGATGGCGGTAGATCCGAAAACCCGTCAGCGGGCGAAAGCATGACCAGGTCGTCATGGATCGCGGAGCGGTTCAGGACACCCACAGCAATCCCCGCACGAATGGCCGCAGCCACGCCAACGGCGGTTTCGCTGGAATAGACGATACGGTACCGCCGCCCGCTGTCCCGCAACGATGAAATTGCGACGTCCCGCCACCAGCAGGCCCTGTCGAAGAGAGCAACCGGCAACGGATCGTCCTGCTGCACGGAATGCGCACGGGACGCCGCCCAGCCGATTGGCTCGGCCCAGAGCTGCTCCATGCCGGGCCCGACGCTGCCAACTTCGTGGACCGCAAGGTCCAGCTGACCTTCCGCCAATGCCTTCGGGAACACCGCGCTGAAGGAACAATGCACGCTGAGTTCGACACCGGGATATGTCCGGGCGAAGTCGGCCACCACACGTGAGAGCCGGCCTTCACGATCATCGTCGGGAATACCTACCCTCAGCTTCCCCGTCAGCACGCTCCCCGTCAGATCCGCCAGGGTTTCATCAAGCTGGCGCACCACACCGCGCGCCACCGGCTCCAGTTTCTCGCCGGTCGCCGTCAGACGCACGCCACGGCCGTGACGTTCGAACACATCAGCCCCGAGCAGGGCTTCAAGCTTTGCGATCTGGGTACTGGCAGCGGACTGGGACCTGTAGATCCGCGCCGCGCCGCCGACAAAGCTTCCCGCATCACTGATTGCGAGGAAAGTCCGCAGCAGATCGCTATCGAGATGAGACATACAAACCAATCGATAAAACCAATACCTGCTTTCAATATTATTCGTTTTTCAAAACCCTTCTCAAGCAGCAATCTGACCTGGACACCTTCCGGAGACGAGACATTGAGCGATTGCGCATCCACCAGGCCAACCATGGGCCGCCGGACCATCTGGACGTTTGGCGCAATCTTCGCGTCCCTGCTCGGACTTGCGCTGGTTTTCCCGTCCCTGAGCATGGAAACATTTCAGTTCGTTGGCTGGAGCCTTCTGGAAGTTTCCCCACTCGTCATTCCCGGCGTGCTGCTTTCAGCCTGGGTCCGGGCCAGTGGCGCCAGCGGACGAATATCCGAGATCTTCAGGGGCAATATGCACCGCACGATCCTGGCCGCGGCGGCGGTAGGCGCAGTCACGCCGGTCTGCGGCATCTCCGTCTTGCCTCTGATGGTCGGGCTGCTTGCCGGCGGCGTCCCGCTCGCCCCGGTCATGGCATTCTGGCTTTCCTCGCCGGTCACCGACCCGGCCATGCTGGCTACGACCGCCGCCACCCTCGGTGTCGAATTTGCTGTCGGTAAAACGCTCGCCGCCTTCTGTATCGGGCTGGCCGGGGGAAGTCTGACGGCAATGATGGCGCACAAGCCCTGGGCCATGGCGGCATTACGGGACAACTCAATCGTCGGCAGTCTCGGCCAGGTCTGCCAGACAAACGGCTTCACCCCTGCGATCTGGAAGGATACAGAAAACAGAACGGGCTTCTATCGTGAGATCCGGGCGACGACGCGCCTCATCCTGATCTGTCTGATCCCGGCCTTCGCCATGGAGCATCTGCTCGGCTATATGCTGACGCCGGAAGCCCTCTCCGCCTATGTCGGCTTGGGCAACTGGTGGTCGATACCGTTGGCAGTGCTGATCGGCGGGCCGCTCTATCTCGACGGCTTCGCCGCGCTGCCCCTGACGCGCTCCCTGCTGGACCATGGCATGTCGCCAGGAGCGGCCATGGGCTTTCTGGTCTCGGGCGGTGTCGTCAGCATTTACGGGGCGATGGCGATCCTGCCCGTTCTGAAGCTGAAGCCCTTCCTACTCTACCTGATCGTCGCCCTTACCGGCTCGCTCGCCGCCGGGTGGGCCTTCGATGCCGTCATCTGACGCTTCAGCCCACGCCGGTCGGTCCGGCGAGCTTCATCAGACCCGCTCTGACATCGTCGGGAATCGGCATTGATTTGCGGGCCTGCATGTCGAAGCAGACACCGACCACACGGGCCAGGCCGGTGACCTCGCCGTTGAACAGTATGGCCTGACGCATGATGAGAGAACTGTTCCCAAGTTTCTCGATCCGGGTGCCGACGCGAACCTGCCCCGGATAGTGCATTTCCTTCAGGTAATCGACCTCGATCCGGGCCACCACCCAGGAGAAACCACCCCGGTTCCCGCCATACATTTCGCCGGCCGCATCCGCGAACAGCATCACACGAGCGGACTCCAGATACACTCCGATCGCGTTGTTGTTCACATGGCCGACGGGATCCAGATCGGCGAAGCGGATTTTCTCCTCGATCCAGTAGCTGTAGCTATCGGCATCGCGTTCGTCGAAGCTTTCGAAATCACTCATTCCGTCCCCGCATACAAAAAGGGCCGCGCACAATGCGCGGCCCTGATGCTCGTGTCCGTCCGGCTCAATCGCCGTCGGATTCAGGCAGGTCCTCGCGCGTGACGCGGTCGCCCGGACGGTAATCGAGGATCACCGAAAAAACCAGCAACACCGCCAACGCCATCGTGATGCCGACGAAAATGTTAAATTGGCTGACATGCAGGTGATAAATGCCGGTCAGGAAGAAGCAGACAGCAACGACCACGAAAAGCAGCCAGTGCCGGGCCTTGCCGAGAAATATCTCACTCATCTCACATCTCCTACCGTGCTGGCTGAACGGCGGGAACAGCGCGCCGCCAGACATAGATCGATCCGGAAGCAACCAGCCCGACGCCAACGATGAGAACACCCGGGATACCAAACGGACTACCCGTGACCGGCACCATCAGGAACAGGGCCGAGACCAGGAACACTGCGCGTTGCAGCGGTCCGATCCGCCCCCGGCACCAGCCTTCGAGGCCAAACGAAAGCACCCAGAGTCCGAACAGCACCAGCGCGGTCGAAGTGAGCGTCATCCAGGTCGGCCCCTCAACCAGCAACGATGGGTTATAGACGAAAGCAAAGGGCACCAGGTATTTCGCAACCCCGACTTTCGTCGCCTCGAACGCCGTTGCCATAGGCGGTGTTCGGGCTATGGCAGCTCCCGCAAAGGCCGCCAGAGCCACAGGAGGCGTGATGGTCGAGACCACACCGAAGTAGAAGGCGAACATATGCGCCGCGATCGGATTCACACCGATCTTCTCCAGAGATGGCACGATCAGCGCGGCGACGGTGATATAGACGGCCGTCGTCGTCATCCCCATGCCGAGCAGGATCGCGGCGACTGCGGTCATGCTCAGAAGCAACGCAAGATTGCCGCCGGACAGCTCGATCACCGACTGGGTGAATTTCAGGCCGAAGCCGGAAGCGAAGATCGAGCCGATGATAATCCCCGCACAGGCGCAGGCGACCGATACCGCTACCGTTGACCGTACGCCGGATTCAAAAGCCGCGAGGATATCGACGGGACTCATCCGGGTGTGCGGGTTGATGAAACTGAGCGCGATCAGGCTGAGAATGCCCCAGAAGGCGGATTTCATCGGCGTATAACCGACCATCAGGAAGGCGATCAGGATGGCAAGCGACAACAGCAGGTGCCAGCCGCCCTTGAACACTTCCCAGGCCTGCGGCAGGCGCTCGACCGGAATGCTCTGGATGCCGTGCTTCTCGGCTTCCAGATGCACCATGAAATAGACGGTGACGAAATACAGGAAGGCCGGAATGGCAGCGGCGATGATCACCGTGAAATAACTGACCTGCAGGTTCTCCGCGATGATGAAGGCGGCAGCCCCCATGATCGGCGGCGTGATCTGCCCGCCGGACGAGGCACAGGCCTCCACGGCGGCGGCGAAACGGCCGCGGTAGCCGGTCTTCTGCATCAGCGGAATGGTGAAGGACCCGGTGGTCACCACATTGGCGACGGCGGAGCCGGAGACGGTTCCCATGAAAGCGCTCGAAAGGGTCGCGGCCTTGGCCGGACCGCCGACACGGTGTCCCGTGAGAGCAACCGCAAGGTCGATGAAAAAGCGCCCGGCACCCGACCTGATCAGGATGGCGCCAAAGACGATGAAGAGCACGATATAGGTCGACGCCACATAAAGCGGAATGCCGAACACGCCGTTGCTGCTCATGAACATGGTATCGATGTATTTCGAGAACCGGGTCGGCGGCCCATAGAAGATCCCGAAGAAATAGTGCGAATAGAGCGTGTGCACGACGAAAAACCCGGTCACGCAGACCATGGCCAGACCAACGGCCCGACGCGTGCTCTCAAGCACCAGCCCGATCAGTATTGCGCCGAAGAACATATCCAGAGGCTCCTTGGAGCCGAGACGCATATGGAAAGCGTCGATGTCCAAAAGCGTCCAAACCTGAATCACGATCACGAAACCGACAAGGATCATATCGATGGCGAAGCCCGCAGCGCGCAAAACATTACGCGGATCTCCGGGCAGCAGGATCGGGTCCTTGTGGCTTTTACGGAAGAGCGGATTGACCAGAACCGCCAAGGCCAGCATCACCGTCAAATGGATGGATCGGAAGGACCGTCCCTCCGGCGTGCCATACAGCGCAACATAGAGGTGGAATAGCGCCAGCGCGATGCTGATGGTGCAGCAAACGAGCGTGACGATATAGACAAGGTTCACGCGCCGGGAGACGAGAAGGTCTTCAAGGAAAGAATATTCCTTGACCTCATCGTACTCTAAGCGCCCTGCCGGCGCGGGCTGGCTGGATTCGCTCATGATCGGTCCGATGTTCTGAAAGAAGGTCATGGACCGGGGCGACCCCCCGGTCCATGCATAAGAGTTAGCTTAACTTAGCTGGCGGTTTTCACACCAAGCTCGTCGTAGCACTTCTGCGCACCCGGATGGACTGGGATGGCCGCGCCGTCCAGAGCGTTCTCCACCTTCACGCGGTTCCACACCTTCTTCACTTCGGCGAAGGCAGCATGGTTTTTCCAGAAGGACTTGCACATCTGGTAGACGGTTTCATCCGGCAGATCCTTGCTCACCACCATGTTGGTGACGATACCGAGGGACGGGATGTCGCTGGACAGGCCTTCATATGCAGACTTCGGAATTGAGCCTGTGATGAAACCCGGGTTGTCGTTCAGGATCTGCTTCAACTTGTCGTCAGACAGGCCGATGAAACGGATGCCCGGGCTGTGCTGCAGTTCAATGAAGGAGGCCTGCGGCACCGAGGTCGCCGCCATAAAGACATCGACGTGGCCGTCTTTCATCAGCGCAACAGACTCGGTGTAGCTCACGTAGTGAACCGTACCGCCGTTTTCCTTGATTTTGGCGAAGTCGAAGCCGTAGGCCTTCAGGATCGACTCAGCGAATGCCGTACCGGTCCAGCCGGCCTTGCCCGGGCTGATATTGGCGGCCTTCATGTCGTCGAAGGTCTTGATCGGTGAATCGGCTCGCACCGCTACCTGGAAGGTAGCCGGATAAAGCGTTGCGAAGTGGCGGACATTTTCATGTTTTTTAGTGAATTTTCCGCGCCCGGCAAAGCCGTTGTAAGACGTGTGAGCATAGGACCAGCCGATTTCCGCATCGCCGCCATCGACGGCCTTCACGTTGGAAATGCCGCCGCCGGACGTGTTGGACGTCGAGATGCCGGGCACTTCGTCACCGAGTACCTGCATGATTTTCGCACCCAGCGGATACCAGGAACCGCCGGCCGGGCCGGACACCATGCGAACAAAAGTATCGGCGTCTGCGGCAGTGCCGGCAAAGGCCAACGGGACAGCGACAAGCGCTGCCTTCAAGACATGCTTCATAATTTCCTCCCATTGAGCGCGACCTTGTGGCCGCTTTCGTGACGCTCCCCAGGAAGGGAAGCAATCTCGGCGCCCATAGTTCAGGACAAGGGCGTCCTGTGCAAGTCCGGGCGCTTAAGAGATTGCCTCTTTAACGGAAAGATGACGGCGACATTTACGAATATGTCGCCGGAATATATGCGTACTTCTAATGAATTTCCGGCTCAGGCGTCGGTGCCGTGCCTTCAAGCACGTCGAAGTCACAGCCCTTGTCCGCCTGGGTGATGTGAGCCGCATAGATGGCCCCAAAACCGCGCGCGAACTTAGCTTCCGGAGCTTTCCATGCCGCTTTCCGGGTCGCGAGTTCCGTCTCGTCCACCTGCAATTCCAGCGTCCGCCCCGGAATATCGAGGGCAATCATGTCACCGTCCCTGACAAGAGCCAGAGGGCCGCCGACAAAGCTTTCCGGCGCCACGTGCAACACGCAGGTGCCGTAGCTGGTGCCGCTCATCCGCGCGTCCGAGATCCGCACCATGTCGCGAACGCCTTGCTCCAGCAGCTTTTTCGGGATTGGCAACATGCCCCATTCCGGCATACCGGGTCCGCCCTGCGGTCCGGCATTTTGCAGAACGAGGACCGAATCCTTCGTCACAGGCAGATCTGGATCGTCGATCCGCGCCGCCATGTCATTGTAATCCTTGAACACTACGGCCGGCCCGGTATGCGTATGCAGAGACGGATCGGCGGCGATGTGCTTGATGATCGCACCACCCGGCGCTAGGTTGCCGCGCAACACGGCCAGTCCGCCCTCTGCCGAAAGCGCGTTGCTTCGCCGCCTGATGACATCCTCATTGTGGATGTCCTTGCCTTCGATATTCTCGCCGAGAGTTTTGCCATTCACGGTCATGCAGTCGAGATGCAGGATGTCCTTCATTTCGTTCAGCAACGCCGCGAGTCCGCCCGCGTAGAAAAAATCCTCCATCAGGTACTTACCCGACGGCCGGATATTGGCGAGGAACGGTGTGCGTTTGGAAATCTCATCAAACCGCTCGAGATCAAGCTCAACGCCGAGACGCCCGGCCATGGCGATCAAATGGACCACTGCATTGGTAGAGCCGCCCATCGCCATCACCGTGGTGATCGCATTCTCGAACGACTTCTCGGTGAACACGTCGGAAGGTTTGACGTCTTCCCAAACCATGTCGACGATCCGGCGACCGCAACGGGTCGCCATCCGGGCATGATTGCTGTCGGCGGCCGGGATGGAACCCGCGTCGGCAAGCGTCAGGCCAAGCGCCTCGGCGGCGCACATCATAGTCGCCGCCGTGCCCATGGTCATACAGGTGCCGGGGGTCCGGGCGATGCCGTCCTCGATCTCTTCCCAGTCATCCTCGGTGATGTTTCCCGCACGCAGCTCGGCCCAGTATTTCCAGGTATCGCTGCCGGAACCGAGTGTCTTGCCGCGCCAGTTACCGCGCAGCATCGGTCCCGCCGGCACGAAAAGCGCCGGAATGTTCATGCTGGCCGCGCCCATGAAAAGCGCCGGCGTGGTCTTGTCGCAGCCGCCGAGCAGCACCGCGCCGTCGCAGGGATAGGAGCGCAGGAGCTCCTCCGTCTCCAGCGCCAGAAGGTTACGGTACATCATGGTCGTCGGCTTCTGGAACGGCTCTGACAGAGAGATCGCCGGCATCTCGACCGGGAAGCCGCCTGCCTGCCAGACCCCCCGCTTCACCTCTTCCGCGCGGTCGCGAAAATGGGTGTGGCAGGGATTGATGTCCGACCAGGTGTTGATGATCGCGATGACCGGCTTTCCGGCCCAGTCCTCGCGGGCATAGCCCATCTGCTTTGCCCTGGAGCGGTGCCCGAACGAGCGCAGATCGTCGACCCCATACCAGCGGTAACTCCGCAATTCCTCATAGGATTTGCGCGCCATGAATTCCTCCCATTATCTCCGCCGAATGAAGCCCGCGGCGGGCCGGGTCCGCCTTTTCGGCGTGTTCTTTAGAGTGGTTTTTCCAGGACGAGCTCCATTGGATCGAAGCCAAACCCCCGGTAAGCGGCGAGTCCCGCAGCATTGCGCGCGAGCGTATGGATACGGAGCCGTCGGGCTCCCTGATTTTTCAGATGATCTTCAATGGCCCCGAGAAGCTGCAGGGCAATGTCCTTGCCGCGCCAACGGTGCAATACGAAGACATCGGAAACATAGCCGTGCGAGGCCAGTTCCGGAAAATTCAAAGGGTCCTGGTCCAGCGCCATCCAACCGGCGACGAAACCGGCGATATCGGCGCCAACCCAGGCAATGAAGATGGCCCCGGCGCCCTCTTCCGCGGAATGGATCAGATAATCGACATGTTCCGCCGCGACCCTGTCGCCCGGCTGCCGCGCCTGATGCAGGTAGCGCTCGAAATCTTTCAACTCGCGCACAAGGTCGGTCAGCCCTTCCCTGTCACTTGCGCGAGCCGGCAAAATTTCTACTGCATCCATGACTTAGGAACATCCCCGGGATAGCTGCGCGGATCCTGCCGCATTCGGAGAGGCAGTGAAGCCGGGGAGCCGGATCAAGTCAACCAACGCGCTCACGTCGACCCACGCGAATACTAGAGCGCGGGAGCGGACATGATACCGCAGTCCGGCGCCAGGGTGAGTTTCGGCTCGGTCAGCTCCTGAAGCCCCGCGAGGGTCAGACCCTCGACCATTTCGCGGACAACCAGCCCGTTGTTCGTCACGTCGATCACGGCAAGATCCGTGAAGATCTTCGTCACCACCTGCTTCGCCGTCAGCGGATAACTGCAGTTTTTGACGATCTTCGGCTCACCCTTGCGGGTCACATGGTCGGTCAGAACCCAGACCTGCTTGGCACCGGCTGCCAGATCCATCGCGCCGCCGACGCCGGGCGGGAATTTCGGATTCTCGGTGGTCCAGTTCGCAAGGTCGCCTGTCTCGGAAATCTCGAAAGCGCCAAGCAATGCGAGATCGATATGACCGCCACGGATCATCACGAAGGCATCGGAATGCACGAAGAAGGAGCCGCCCGGAACCAGGGTGATCGGGTCTTTCGATGCGTTGATCAGCTCGGGGTCTTCCGTGCCCGGCTCCGGGGCCGGACCTACTCCGAGAATGCCATTTTCACTATGTAGAACAATCTCGCGATCTTCAGGCATGAAGTTCGCGCATGTGGTCGGCAAGCCGATCCCGAGATTGACGTAACTTCCGTCGGGAATCTCGTTGGCGGCACGCCAAGCGACCTGATTCCGCGTCAATTTCGTCACTGCGATATCCTGTGACGCCGCTTCCATGGCCATACTGATGCTCCAGCTGCGTATTAAATCATGCCGTATAATAGCGCCCCACTCCTGCTTTTGAAGTGTTGCCGCCTCGCGCGACTGACCATATAACTCAGCTCGCACGTCCCGAATAGACGGGATTCCTTACGGATCACCCAAAGAGAAACGTGGATAGTGCCGGATTGTTGCCGGGTGAAACTTGCTGTACCCGCGTTCCGGCGCGGAGAAACAGGAGCTACGGATATGTCTGGTTACAGCGTCAAGCGCGGTCGGAGCCTACTCAACACCCCGGGCCCGACCAACGTGCCAGAGCAGGTTCTGCGGGCCATGGTCCGGAACCCGATGGATCTCGGCGATCCCGTCGCGCTGGCCATGATCGAGACCTGTTTCCGGGATCTCAAAAAAATCTTCCAGACCGAGCACGAGATCTTCATCTATGCCACCAACGGACATGGTGCCTGGGAAGCAGCCCTGGTCAACACCCTATCGCCAGGCGATTTGCTGCTTGTGCCGGAACTCGGCAATTTCTCGACCGGCTGGGGTGAGATGGCGGAAGCGCTGCAGATGCGCACCGAAACCATCAAGGGCGACTGGCGCCAAGCCATCGACCCGGCGAAGATCAGAGACCGCCTCGCCGCCGATAAAAACCACGAGATCAAAGGCATCCTGGTGATCCAGACGGATACCGCCACCAGCGTCACCTGCGACATCCCGGCGATCCGCAAGGCGATTGACGATGCCGGGCACCCGGCCCTGCTTCTGGTCGATACGATCCCGACCCTCGCCGTTACCGATTTCCGAATGGATGAATGGGGTGTCGACGTTGCCGTCGCCGCCTCCCAGAAGGGCCTGATGATGCCACCGGGCCTCGGTTTCGTTGCCGCCTCTCCGAAAGCGCTTGAGGTGCACAAGAAAGCGACGTCACAACGGCGCTACTTTGACTGGTCGCTGCGGCTCGCCTCAGAAAGCTACCGGACCTTCTGCGGCACCAGCCCGCAGACCCAGCTCTATGGCCTGCGGGCCGCACTCGACATGCTGCTTGAGGAAGGGCTGGAAAATGTCTTTGCCCGGCACAAGCGGCTGGCCCAGGCGACCCGGCTGGCGGTCGAGCATTGGGGCCAGGCCGGCGCCATGGAACTGAACGCGATCAATCCGGATCAGCGCGCGGACGGCGTGACCACCATCCTGCTCAAGGAAGGCATCGACGGCACGCAGATCCGGGATGTCTGCCGTGATGAATTGCAGTGCGCACTCGGCGGCGGCTTGCGCAATCTCAGCGGCAAGGCGTTCCGTATCGGCCATATGGGCGATATGAACGAGCCGATGCTTTACGGAGCGCTGGCGAGTGTCGAAGCCACCTTCGCCTATCTCGACATCCCTTACACGCCGGGCGGGGTGACCAAGGCCATCGAGTATCTGGTGGAATGCCGCAAACGCGGCGGTAAGGCCTGAGCCTGCGCGCCCAGACCCGCCAACCGGAGCCCGGCCGCCTTCAGGCGGCCGCGGCGACTGCCGGTACGCGGAACACCCGGTCGACGAAAACCCCCGGCGTCACAACAATCTCAGGATCGATTTCGCCCAGCTCAACGATTTGGCGTGCTTCAACGATGGTGAGCTCGGCCGCAGTGGCCATGACCGGACCGAAATTCCGGGCAGACTTGTTATAAATCAGGTTGCCCCAACGGTCAGCCTTCTCAGCCTGAACGAGCGCCACGTCGCCTTTCAGAGCATACTCCAGCACGTATTCCCGCCCGTCGATCTCGCGGACTTCCTTACCCTCGGCAAGCTGAGTTCCGACGCTGGTCGGCGTGTAGAATGCGGCAATTCCAGCACCGGCAGCGCGCATGCGCTCGCTCAGTGTACCCTGCGGGACCAGTTCCAGTTCGATCTTTCCGGCAGCATAAAGCTCATCGAAAGCGACCGAGCCTGCTGAACGCGGATAAGAGCAGACGATCCGGCGCACCCGGCCCTCTTTCAGGAGAGCCGCAAGGCCCCGATCTCCGGTCCCGGCATTGTTCGAGACCACCGTCAGATCACGGGCACCCTGATCAAGCAGCGCGTGGATAAGGTCCGTCGGCACGCCAGCAGCACCAAATCCGGAAATCAGGACCGTACTTCCATCCTTCACACCGGACACCGCATCAGCGCGCGCCTCAACGATCTTGTTAATCGCCACACCCGACCCCTTATGTATTTCAATTGGATAATCGAAGAGCCTTTATGCCGATGCCGTGCGGCTCCGTCCAGCCTCGATTATTGACCCCAAGCCCCTGGTTAGCATCAGTCTTTAACGAACCCTTAAACAGCATCCTGTAGTATGGCGAGCATGAGCTCACTCAATTACATCTCGAAAGCGTCGCTGGAACACACCCTGCACCAGCACATGCTGTGGCTGGATGATCCAGCGTGCGGAAAGCCCGCAGATCTTTCGGGAACCAACCTGTTTGGCAGCGACTTCCGCAGCAAGAAAATGCGGAACGTCGTGATGCGCGGCGCCAATCTTCAGGGTGCAAACCTTGAAGGAGCCGACCTGTCTGGAGCCGATTTGACCGGCGCCGACCTGATGTCCGCGAACTTCCGTGGCGCGAAATTGGAAAAAACCAATTTCACGTCGGCAGTCATTGCTTCTGTCGATTTCACCGACGCGGACATGCGTGGCGCAAATCTGTCCCGCACCCGGGGGCGGTTGACAGAGACCAAATGGTCCGGAACCGAAAGTGATACAACGCCGCTCAATCTCTCTCATGCAAAGCTGCATCATGCCAATTTGGAGAGAGCGGACCTGTCTGGGGCCATCCTGGAAAACGCCGATCTCTCCGGCGCGAACCTGGAGCGCAGCAATCTTTCCAATGCAAAACTGTCCGGAGCCACCCTGCGAAACGCAAAACTCGTGGGTGCAGCTCTTGACGCTGCTGACCTGAGCCAGTCCATCGCGACCGGGGCCGACCTAAGCGGCGCCACCCTCAAAAATGCGAAAATTCAGGGCGCTAATATGATTGGGGCCCGAATCAAGGACACAGACCTATCCGGGGTCGATATGGCGAGTGCCCGGTTGCACGCGGCCATGGACCCGATGTCCGTGGAACTGCATCGCCAGCTCATCGAGCATGATTTCTGGGTCTCGACCGGTGGCGCCCGCGGCGCCCGAGCAGATCTTGACGGCGCCAATCTCGATAATGCGGACTTGAGAAACCTCAATCTCAGCGGTGCTCAAATGCGCGGCGTGAGTTTCCGCGGCGCTCAATTCAACGGCTCCATGCTGATCCTGGCAAATCTCACCAACTCAGATTTCGAGATGGCGAGTCTGCGAGGCTGTAATCTTTCCGGAGCCTGCTTGTGGGGATGTAATCTGCGCCGTGCAGACCTGACGGACACAATCATCCAACCCGCGCCGATCAGCTCAAGCGACGGCTCAAAAGCCGGCCGCGTCCAGAAAACAAATCTGCGGGCGACGAACCTCGAGAACACTTTGCTTGGGCCGCTCAATCCGGATGACGTCCTGATGGACGATCCTCGGATCGCATCCTGAGGCAAGCCCCCGAGCCGGTTCACGTCGAGCTAGCTCACATCGAATTCCACGCGGAAATCTACAGAGAATCCGCCACCGTCAATTCTGCGGTCGGCTGGACCGAACTCTGTGGCGAAGCTCCGAAAGGTTCACGGTGGAAACGCTCTTGAGCGGCAGCAGGCCGCCAAGCCCCATCCGCAGCGTATGTTCGATCTTTTCTTTCGAATAGCGTGAGACCGGATCGCTGACAGCCAGTGTAAGCGCAGCAGAAAGCGCTTCTTTAATCCGCTCCCGGTTCGCGAGAATAAGATCTGCAACCTCGGTATCGTAAACATTGATCAGGACTCGCCCCAGACACTCGAACTTATCGACTCTCGGGTCGCCCGTATTTGGCGATGCAACAATCTCATCGGGAAACGGAACGGCATGGATCGAATTTTCCACCGCCACCATGCGCAACCGGAACAGATGGGTTAGCACGGACATACCGGTGAATACGCCCGTCACGCGCATCATACCCATGTAATTTGCGCTGCCGACGAGAGGGAACCCAAAAACCAGATCGCAGATGAAATTCAGTATGAAGAGCCCGAGGGCCATCAACATACTTACGGAAGCAAGAATAGCTGCCGCAATGGTTGCCAGCCAAAGAAAGTACTTGAAATCAAGCCCGGCAATCCGGGCCGGCGCCGGCGCATTTTTTGGGGACGCTGTTTTTTTAGGCGCAGGTTTTCCGTCCCCCCCCGCCAGCGGAGTGCTCGGCGCTTGACCGTCTGCCTCTGACGGCTTTTCATCCTGCTTTTGACTTTCACCCTCAGACACAGGAGCGCTCCCTCACTATTTGAAGAGCTATAGTCAGATGAGCTTGCAGGAAACCGAGGGCCATATCGGAGATCTCAAACAAGGATCGCCATGTCTTGATCGATCTGGTTGCGGTAGGAGTGCAATTCACGCAGCCGGACTTCAACAGCCTCCGGCGTCAAAGGCTTATCGAACAGGTAACCTTGAGCCAGATCGCACCCGTGCATTTGAATATCGGCAAGTTGCTTATTCGTTTCGACACCTTCTGCGACACAGACAGCGCCCATGGCCTTTGTCATCGCAACGATAGCCTGGACGATTGCATTGCTGCCTTTGCTCGTCTCCATCGTTTGCACGAATGACCGGTCGATCTTCACAACGCTGACCGGCAAATCGGTGATGTGGACAAGGGAGGAGTAACCGGTGCCAAAATCATCGACAGCTGTCGGCACGCCCATTTTAACAAGTTCATCGAAAAGCTTTTTCGCCGCCCGGATGTCGGCAACAATACTCGTCTCGGTCAGTTCGCACTCAAGCGCGCTTGGCGCGACCCCCGCATCGCGAAGAAGGTTCGACAGAAACGGCACCAGCCGGTTCTCGCGAACATCCTCCGCACCGATATTAAAGGCGACCGGAACGGTCTTAAGCCCCGCCGCTTGCCATTCCTTGATCTGCGCGACAAGCCGTTCGAGCACAATGAATGTCAGGTCCGGTGCAATACCCGCCTGGTCCGCAATCGGCAAAAATTCACTTGGGCCAACGAGACCGCGCTTCGGATGGTTCCAACGGATCAGCGCCTCAAGTCCCGAAATCTCTCCGGTCTGACAATCCACCTTCGGCTGGTAGGCCAGCCAGAACTCCTCCTTACGCTCGGAAACCGCACGCCGGAGATCATGCTCGACAACCAGGTTCCGAACCGCCTCACGGTGAGTCTCGTCCTCGTAGATCTCTGTGCTGCCTATCGCTTTCTGCATTGCTGCATTCAGGGCGAAACGGGCCTTGCGCACAACATCCTCAGGATCGAGCCCCGGATCGGTGATCCGGCTTATTCCGAAATGCGGAACGATGCGCGCAGCGTTTTCGCTCGGTGAATAACTGACCTCGACGCAGTGTCGCAGCTTTTCGACCAGCCCCGCGAGATCGTCAGCCTCGCCTTCGATCGAGACCACAACACCTAAGGTTGAATCGTCTAGCAGAGCAATTTCAGAGACCGCCTCCAGGCGGCCCAGTCGGTCCCCCGCTTCCCTGACAATCCGTGAACGCGTTGCTTCGCCGAGCGTGCCCGCAAAAAAACCGAGGCGGCCCAAGGAGATCGCAATCACCATTGCCGTACCGTCGAGCGGAAACTCACGAGAAAGGACGCGTTGTCCAATCCGGGTACAGAATCCGACCAGGTTGGGCAATCTGGTTGCCGGATCGTTAAATGCAGCCCAAACAAGTTTTTCTTCCAGAGAAACCCTGCTGTGCCGATCCCGCAAAACCAGAAGACAACATCTGCGGGCATTGCGGTAGACAACGGAAGAACGGCCTTCAAGCAACAAGCCGGATCCATCGCTGCAGCGCCCGCTGATCTCGATAACGTCCCCGTCACCGCCGGGAACAAGCATGTCGCAATCCGGAAAATAATTCGCGAAAGGGCTGCCGATCAGCTTCCTTGCCGGCAACCCAAGCGTTTCGAGCGCAGACGTGTTTGCCGCAACGACAAGACCGCCTTGATCGATCAGAAACACGCTATCGTGCAACGCGTCGAACGAACTGAACTGGTCAGCGATATCTGTGTCACTCATCAATTGGTCCAGGAACCTATGCAAGCTTAATAATCAAGCCAGCGAAAACAGCTTGAACTGTCGCAAACCGTCAATTTAAAGGTGTAGCCTCCGTGAACCTAAGAAACGGTAAACGCACTTAACTTTCTTTGGCGCTGAGTCTTCAGAGGTAACGATTTTCGCGCTCAGCGGCGTTTCCGATGACGGCGCCTCATGGTGCGTGGCTGACACCGGAATCGTTACCGACAAGCTTCTTCCAGCACAGCGGTAAGCTCATCGGGCATATCGACCATGATGTCATGTCCGCAAGGCAGGCTTCTCACATCCCAGTCCGGATTGCCGCTCAGTTTCTCGACACAGGCGTCGAACTGCGGGGCTTTATACCCGCCTGCCCGGACATAGTACTTGCTGGAAATACTATCCACTGCGCCCGTCAGCCGGACCGGCTGGGTAAAACAGGAAATCGGGAAATTCGTGCATTTCGCATCGACCCACGCCTGATCCGCCTCGTTCACACGAAACGACGCAGCCGGGGTCGGCGGCATCCACCATCCATCGCCGACAGACCTGATTTGCTCGAAGGCCAGCTTGACCCGCTCGGGCGGGCGCGAGTCCATTGCGCTCTCCCCGTCCGAAGGGACAAAGGCATCGACATAGACAAGCGATTTGATCCTGGATGCTTCCCGGTCCGCGGCGCCGGTGATCACCATGCCGCCATAGGAATGCCCGCACAGGATCACGGACTCCAGATCCTCCCAGGACAACAGGTTGGCGACATCTAGAATATGGGTCTGGAGCCTGACCGACGGAGACAGCAGATGCGAGCGGTCGGCAAGTCCCGTCAGGGTTGGCGTATAAACATCATGTCCTGCAGCGCGGAGCCGGTCGGCGACCCGCCGCCAACACCAGCCACCATGCCATGCTCCGTGAACCAGTACGAAAGTTGCCATAACCAAGCCATTCCAGAACTATCGTTCGCCAAGACCACACAGTTTTCATGGTCGTGCGGCGCCACTGGATGGTGACACCAGCAGGTGTGTCCGACAAGCGCTGTAAGGCTTCTGGCGTGTTTCATCGGGAAACAAGTTCATATGATGAAATTTCAATAACCGCGAAGGATGCACGAATCGCGCGGTCCGAAGCGATCCATCCGCCTCAGTCAGATAAAATTCACCTCAATGCGGCCGAGTTCGCCAAGATCCGCGACACATTTGGCCGGCTCGTCAAAATGCACTGTCTTGACGATACTGCCCAGAAGCACAAATTCTCCGGCCTTGAGCGGACGCCCCTGCTTGCAACGCAGATTTGCCAGCCAGGCGAGGGCTTCGAACGGATGGCCGAGTATATCGGCCCCAACACCGGCTCCGGCTTCGTCGCCGTCGATATAGAGATTACCCGTGATGGCCGCGAGGTCGAGATGCTGCCAGTTCAGTACCGGCGCTCCGAGAACCGCTCCGGAATTGAAGAAATTGTCCGCCACGAGCATCGGGACCGGCAAGGACGGGTAATCGACGTAGCGGTCGTCAACAAGTTCGACCGCGGGCAGGACCGCCTCGACGTAACCGCCGACCGTCTCCCGCGTAAACGCCTCGTCCTTGACCAGATCGTGCAAGAGCAGGACCCCGATTTCGACCTCGATACCGATCCGGTGATAGAGCTCTATCTGAACATCCGCGCGCTCATGAAACTCCATGGTGGCGAAAACCTCGCCGGCACATGGCTCGCTGATCTTCATATAGTCCTGCATCACCTTGGTGGTACAGCCGATCTTGTGACCGACCACCGGCCCGAACCCCGCCTGTGTAAGATGCGCGTTCAGCTGGTTCTGCAATTCGTATCCGTCCGCGACCGTCTCCGGCATAAGCGCGTCGGGAAGACGGTCCGTCGGTCCACCGCCGAGGCGCGCCGCCGCGAGAATCTCGACAGCGCGCGCCGTGTTTTCGGCTGAGGTCATGATGTCTCCTTCTGGGAGGTTTTGAGGATGGACGCAGCCGCATCGGCGAGCACCTGGCACCCGGCGACAATGTCTTCCTCATGACTGTCCTCGGCGAAATCGTGGCTGATGCCGCCGATGGACGGAATAAACAACATGGCACAGGGCAGCGCTTCGCTCAGTACCATCGGATCGTGTCCGGCCGCACTCGGCATCCGCCGCCATTTTCCCGGAGACGTCTTCTCTGCAGCAGCCGCCAGATGGTCCTGGAAGCTTTCATCCATGTCACATGGCGGGACCGGCGTGCGGGAGCGCTCGGCACTCGCCTTGATGCGGCCCTCCGCATTCACTTCGGCGATCAGCTCCGCGACGATTTCCTCGAACTTGTCGAGCAACGCCTCTTCGCTGTCCCGGAATTGCAGGGTGAGTTCGGCATAGCCCGGCACAATCGACGCCGCTCCGGGCTCGATCTCTACGCGTCCGAGCGTCCAGACCGTGGTCGGCTTGGCATGTTTCGGAAATTCCTCGTGGATGCGGCTGGCGACCCGGAAAAGCGCCGTTGCCGCATCCTTGCGTCGCGCCATCGTGGTCGTGCCGGCATGGTTCTGCTCGCCGACGAATTTCAGGGTCATGCCGCGAATACCGACGATGCCGGTGACGACACCGATCTGTTCTCCCGCATCTTCCAGCCAGGCGCCCTGCTCGATATGCGCCTCGAGGTAACCGACATAGCGGCCCTGTTCCATCCGCAGGCGCGGAACATCGGTCAGCCCCGCATCCTTCAGCGCATCGGTCAGCTTCACACCATCCCTGTCAGTCGCGTTTGCCTCCACTTCGGGATCGAGGGTGCCAATCCATGACCGGGACCCGATGCAGCCATAAAACCGGCTTTCCTCGTCCTGCCAGGAAATCACATCGACAGCGAGATCGGACGTTTCCGGATCTTCCGCCAGCGCACGCGCGACCTCCAGCCCATAAATCACGCCAAGCGCACCGTCCAGCCAACCGCCGCGCGGCTGCGTGTCCGAGTGAGAGCCGACGATCAGGGCCGGGCCGTTCTTGCGAGACCGGCCGAGTACATTGGCGACACCGTCCAGAGTGGTATCGAGACCGGCATCTTCGAACCGCTTTTTCAGCCAGCGCCGCGCCTCCATATCCTTCTCGCTCAAGGCAGGCCTGACCACCCCCGTTTCGACTGCTCCAATGGAGCGCAGGGTTTTCAGATCGTTCAGCAAACGCTCGGCATTAATTCTAGGCATCGGTCCCTCTTGGAAAATCAGCGGGCATCCTAAAGATCTAAGCCGCCGGACATAACCCCGATAACCTGAACGGGACCCTTCCTGGCCCCTCGCCGCCGTTTTTACGGGACCGTTCCGCGCACCGCCGCCATGGTGTAGCCTCCGGCGCGAGCGATCGATAAAGGATAAAGAGCAATGACTGTACCGGCCCTGACAACCGTCTCCGAAGCCAAGGCCTTTGGCGGAAAGCAATTTGTCTATTCCCACGCCTCGGCAGAGACCGGGACCGATATGCGTTTTGCGGTCTACCTGCCGCCAGCGGCCGAAACGGCCAAAGTGCCCGTGCTCTGGTATCTCTCCGGACTGACCTGCACCGAGGCGAATTTCACGGTGAAGGCCGGCGCACAGCGCGATGCGGCTGCGTTGGGAATCGCCCTGATCGCGCCGGACACCAGCCCGCGCGGCGACGGCGTCCCTGACGATCCGGATGGCGCCTACGATTTCGGCCTTGGCGCCGGTTTCTATGTCGACGCGACAGAAACTCCGTGGGCCTCCAACTACAGGATGCGCAGCTACATCGAGAAGGAGCTGCCGGTTCTTGTCGAACAGGCTTTGCCGCTCGATATGACGCGGCAGGCGATCACGGGGCACTCAATGGGCGGTCATGGCGCGCTCACCATCGCCCTGAGAAACCCGGACCGGTTCAAAAGCGTTTCAGCCTTCGCCCCGATCTGCTCGCCGATCAACTGCCCGTGGGGCGACAAGGCGCTGACCGGCTATATCGGCGCTAACAAGGCCGACTGGCGGGAGTATGATGCCTGCGCCCTGATCGAGGATGGCGCCCGGGTGGCTGATATCCTGGTCGACCAGGGACTGGCGGACGGTTTTCTCGAAGGTCAGCTGAAGCCCGAGCTTCTGGAGGCGGCCTGCGATAAATCCGGAATCCGCCTGACCATGCGGCGCCAGGAAGGTTACGATCATTCCTACTATTTTATCGCCAGTTTCATGGAAGATCACATGCGCTGGCATGCGGAAAGGCTGGTCTGAAAAGCCTCGACTAGTCCCCGGAGCGATTAAGGGGTTGATTATAAGACCATGATCGCAAGCGCTACCGTTGCCATCGGCGGAATCGGCTTGTTCCTGATCGGGATGCTGATTCTGACCGATGGCCTGAGAAGCCTGATCGGGAACAGTCAGCGCCGTGTCATGGCGCAATTGACGAACAGCCCCGCGACGGGAGCGCTGACCGGGGCGCTCATGACTGCGGTTGTCCAGTCCTCCAGCGCGACGACAGTAACGGCAGTCGGTTTCGTCGGCGCCGGTCTGCTGACCTTTACCCAGGCATTGGGTATCATTTTCGGCGCAAATATCGGCACCACCCTGACCGGCTGGATCGTGGCCGTCCTCGGCTTCAAGCTGCAGCTCGGCGCGATCGCGTTACCTATTCTCCTGCTTGCCGTTCTGGTGAAGTTTTTCGGCAAGGGACGGACCGCCCTCGCCGGATGGTCTCTGGCCGGGTTTTGCCTGATTTTCATCGGGCTCAACACGATGCAGGACGGTATGGAGCTGTTCGGCGGCGTGATCACGCCTGACGATTTTCCGGCAGATACCTTTTTCGGCCGGCTGCAGCTCGTCGGCATCGGCATTGCGATCACCCTGGTAACCCAGTCCTCCAGCGCCGGTATTGCGACGGCGATGGTCGCGCTCGGCAGCGGAACGATCAACCTGCCCCAGGCGGCGGCGATGATCATCGGTATGGACGTTGCCACCACCTTCACAGCCGTTCTCGCGGCCACTGGCGGATCGACCGCCATGCGCCAGACCGGCTTTGCCCACTTGATCTACAATGTCCTGACCGGGATTCTTGCCTTTTCCCTGCTGACCCCCTTCGCAAACATCGCCGCCCAATTCATGGACCCAGCCGCGCCCGGCTCCGACCAGTTGGCACTGGTTGCATTTCACACCTCGTTCAATACACTTGGTGTCCTGCTCATTCTCCCGGTCACGGGCCTGTTTGCGCGGCTGATATTGTGGCTGATACCGGACGACGGGACCGATCTTGCGCGCAGGCTGGACAACAGGCTTTTGCCTGATACCGCCGCCGCGACAGATGCGCTGGCCGGCACCTTGACCGAGTGCGCCATGATCCTCTTCGATCACCTGCATGGCGCGATAGATCGCTCCCATAGAGGGAAAACCCGGCTCGATCTGGCAAGAATCCGGGATGCCATAAGCAAGTCCGAACTCTATGCCACCGACATTCAGGCTCGACGCGCGGCCGTAACAGGGATCGGACGGTTCACTGCCGCGATTCATGCCCTTGATCACCTGCGCAGGCTCTGTCACCGGGCAAGCCAGTCACAACGGATCGTGACGATCGCCCATGACCCGGCCCTCCGAGAGGTCAGTGCGCAATTTGTCACCCTGCTCGCCAATATTTCCCAGAGCCAGGACCTGAAAGCGGCAGAACATGACTTTGATGCACTGCGCAAAGGACTGAGAGATCAGCGGCACCGCATTCGGGAGGACGCAGCGCAAAACGCCGCAGCCGGACTGCTATCGTTTGATGACACAATCAATCGGCTGGACAGCATCCGCTGGCTGCACCGCAGCGCCTATCACGTCTGGCGCATCGCCCATCACTTGAGCGATATCACCGCTTTGGAAAAGCAACATGACGTCCCGGCCAGTGACGTTGAACTTGAAGCCGAGCTGGACTGACCCGGCCATCACCCCGGCACGCGATAGCGATAAATCTGAGCGCTCGTGGCTTCCGGCACTGTCTCCACAGTCTCTGCCGTCCAATCCGGAAAAGCGAAGGTGCTCGTAATCACCACAGAACCCGGTCGTAGATCGCCAATGAGTTTCCGCTCCAGGCCGCGCATCGGCGTGACCATCAGATAGCAGAATACGAGATCTCCATCCGAGAGATCTGTTTTCATGAAATCCTTCCGGCGGATTTCGAGGTTCGGGCGGCGCTGGACGAGACGACGGACTTGGCAGACGAGCCATGGCACAGGCGAAAGTTCGAGGGCCACGACCCGTGCCTGCGGATAGCGCGCAGCCAGCGCGAAGGCGATCCCGCCCCAGCCGCATCCGAGCTCGTAGATCGTCGCCGGTGCAAAATTCTCCGGTATCAGCCGGAAGATGGCCTGGCGTGCTGACGGATGTGACGGCATCGGCGGTACACCCGTCCGCACGGTATAATAAAGAATTGAAAGCGCGCTCAGCAGCAGGACCGCAAACAGCACTGCCTCGGCCGCTCCATGATCGAGCAACTCGCCAAGAAGATTGCCGAGGGACGGGGCCTGCGTGCTAATTTCATCTCCCATCGTCTAATGCCCTTGTGCGCTCGATCGAGGCGACAGCCTCACAGTAACCCGGAGCCCCCATGTCCCTCACCGAACGCCTGACCGGGCTCCCGCTCCGGGAAAACTTTCCGATCGCACTGGTTGGCCTCGGCCACGGCGCCATCCATTGGACGGACGCGGTCTTCTACCTGCTGCTCCCCGCCCTGTCGACGACGCTGGGCCTCAGCTACACGGAGACCGGGGCGCTGGTCAGCGTGTTTCATTTCAGTGCCTTCGGCGCAAATTTCTTCAGCGGGCCGTTGGTGGACCTTTCCGGTCGCCGGGTCATCTTCCAGGTCTTGTCGGTCGCTATCGGTGCGTTGGCATTGATGGTCATGGGGCTCGCCACCACCTTCTTCGCCCTCGCAGGGCTTGTCGTGGTGCTCGGCGTCACCAGCAATCTCTGGCACCCTCCGGCAATCTCCTTCCTGTCAAACCGCTATCCGAAGAACCGGGGTTATGCGCTGTCCATCCACGGGCTCGGCGCCAGTGCCGGCGATACACTCGCGCCATTGACCGCCGGCGCCCTGATGGCCGCGTTCGGCTGGCAGCAGGCAGCTGAAATCTCCGCGCTCCCCGCGCTCGCTGTTGCCGGCATCCTCTTTATCGGCCTGATGCGCTACGAGACAAGAAAAGCGGAAGATACGGCCGCGCGCGGTGTCGGGTTGTTGGAATATTTCGCCGGTATTCGCTCCGTCATCGCGAACCGCGCCATCCTCGGCCTCTGTGTGATGAGCGGGTTCCGTTCGATGACACAGGGCGGGTTGCTGGCCTTCCTGCCACTTTATCTGGCCAACGTCATGCATTCCGGCCCCGTCATGATCGGCATCGCCATGGCCGCGATGCAGGTCGGCGGCGTCATTGCGACGCCCGCCGCCGGGATCTGGTCGGACCGGGTCGGGCGGCGCACGGTCGTCCTCGCCGGGCTGACTGCTTCCACCGTCCTGATTGCCAGCCTGACGTTCCTCGGCAACGAAGCAGCCTTCATCGCCGGAATATCCCTGCTCGGCTTTGTGCTCTACGCGGTGCGACCGGTTGTGCATAGCTGGATGATGGACCTGACGCCGGATCATCTCAGCGGCTCTGCGACCAGCCTGATGTTCGGCACGCAAAGCGGCTTTTCCATCGTCATGCCGATCATCGGCGGCATGCTGGCGGACCAGTTCGGCCTCGCTTCCGTCTTCTATATGCTCGCGGGCACCATCCTGATGACCAATATCCTGACCCTCGGCCTGCCGAAAGAACGGCCCGCCGCATCAGCCGGGTGAGAGCCCGTCAGCGAAGGTCGAGATTACGCCGGATCGCGGTCGCGGCATCGTCGATCAGCTCATGCGCCTGATCCACCATCCGGGTCAGGTTGATGAAAGCGTGGCAAACCCCCGGATAGAGCTTGTAGTCGACTGGCACGCCTGCGGCTTTCATCCGGTCATGCATCAGGATGGAATCATCCCGGAGCGGATCGAGACCGGCCGGATAGAGTTGCGTCGGAGGCAATCCGGCAAGATCCGCCTTGAGAGGACAAGCCAGCGGGTTGGCCGCATCCGCATCGTCGCGCAAATAATGGTTCCAGTACCACCGCATGGAAGCGGTCGAGAGCCCAAAGGAACCGTCGCCGAACAACGTGTGGGACTCATCTTCCAGATCCCGGTCGAAGCAGCCGTAGAACAGGGTGAGAGAGCGGATCGGACTGCCGCCCTTGTCGCGCATCGCCAGAGCCGACCCAAGCGCCAGGTTGGCGCCTGCGCTGTCGCCGCCGACGGCGATCTTTGCCGTATCCAGGCCCCAGTCCTGCCCATTGTCCCGGACATGCTCAATAGCGGCGACACAGTCCTGCAATGGCGCGGGGAACTTGTTCTCCGGCGCGAGGCGGTAATCGACTGCAACCACAGCGCATCCGCTCTGCAGCGCGAGATAACGCATCGCCCGATGATGTGTCTCAAGCGAACCGACAACCCAGCCACCACCGTGGAAATAGATCAGAGCCGGTGCCGGTCGCGGTACGTTCGGATATAGCAGGCGCACCCGGATCGGGCCATTCGGGCCTTCGATATGCTCTTCGCGCACATCCGCCATTTCCGGCAAGTCCTGGTTCCACCAGGATCGCTCCGCTTCCATCCGGACACGGGATTCCGGCGGGGTCGGGTCCAGGGGGAGCGGCGGAAGCCCTTCCTCTTCGACGATCTTAATCATCCGCTCCATGGCCTGCGCCATCTGCGGATCAATCGAATAGTCAGCCGCCTCGCTCATAGCATCCCCCGAATGCGCTCGCTGTTTTCAGCAACTTAGCAGCGCTTTGCATGCACCGCCAAGATACGGCGCGGAACCGGATCAGTAACGATCCGCGAAGGATGGCAAGGTGCCGTCAGAAGCGCTCCGCAAAGCTCCGCTGTGCTCGTTTAAAACGCTCCGCAAAGCTCCGCTGGGTTTGTTTAAAAACGCTCCGCAAAGCTCCGCTCAACCGGCCCCTCCGCCGTCACCTCGATCCCGTTGAGAGTGCGTTCGCTCATCGCCTGACGCCAGGACAGCATGCCCCGAGCGGCCGCCAGTTCCTCGGTCGCATAGTCCGGGTGACCGGAGAGGTTCACCAGTTCATGCGGATCGTTTTCCAGATCGAAAAACAGCGGCGCTAAACCGGCGAAATGGACGTATTTGAACCTGCCCTCCCGGCGTACCGCGAGCTGGCACTGATCGAGCCGCAAACCGAGTTCTTTCTCCGGCACCCCGCCGACGACATCCCGGAAATCGAATTCCCAATGAGCGGCATCGCGCCATGTGGACGGCTCCTTGCCCTCCAGAAACGGCAGCAGCGACCGACCGTCATACTGCAACGGTGTCGGGATACCGGACCATTCCGCCAGGGTTGGCGCGATATCGATGGATTCCGTGAACCGGTCGACCCTGACGCCGCGCGGGCTATCCGCTCCCGGCATCCGGACAATGAGCGGAATGTGATAGCTCTGCTCGAAATAGCCGAGTTTGCCGAACAGATGATGATCGCCCAGCATTTCCGCGTGATCGCTGGTCAGCACGATCAGTGTGTCCTCATAGACACCTGCTTTTTTTAGCCCGTCGACCAGACGTCCGAGCTGTGCATCGACTTCGGCCACCATGGCAAAATAGATTGCCCGCACCGCGCGGATCTCGTCGTCGCTCCAGTCCGTCACCAGCCGGTCCCCACCTCCGGGCACGAAAGACCTGGACGGCACCCGGTCCAGCACGAAACGCAGGAAGGGATGCTGTGCCGCTTCCGCTTCGACGGACGCCGCCCGGCTTGGCTGCGGCACCAGCGCATCATCGACCATTGAATTGTAGGGCTCCGGTACCGAAAACGGCGGGTGCGGCCGGATGAAGGAGAGATGAGCGAACCAGGGCTTGTCCGCGTCCTGCTGCCCGAGATAATCGAGGAAACGCTCGGTGATGTAGCCGGTTTCCGTATGCTCCGACGTGAATTTCGGCGTCAGATCCTCCCGGCTGAAGGGACCGTCCTGCGGCACCGAACCGTAGACACCCTTGAGACCGCCGGACGCATCCTCACCCTTGCCATCCAGCCAGTGCAGCCAGTCGAGCGCATGTTCGTCGTAACGGGTGTGTCGCTCGAACCCCGGCAGTACTTCTTCATAAGTGGTAAGGCGCGGGTCCTTCGGGTGCCGGGTCCGCGGGTCGAGAGTCTGGTCCGTATAGCCGAGCAGCACCGGGCCGTACCCGGCCCGGCGGCCTTCCTGCGCGATGTTGGTGAACCGCGCATCCAGCGGGCTGCCATTGCGGCAGACCCGGTGGTTCATCTGGTAGAGCCCGGTGTAGAGCGACGCGCGGGCCGGCGAGCAGGGCGCCGCCTGGCAATAATGTCTTTCGAACAGCACGCCGTCGGCAGCCAGCGCATCGATATGCGGCGTCCGCACCGCAGGATGACCGAGGATGGAGAGGCAGTCGCCGCGCCACTGATCGGCGGTGATAAGCAGGATGTTTCCGGGTAACGCCATGACGCCTCACATTCACACTTTTCTGGCACACACTTCCGGCACGCACTTCTGGATACCGAGGCGGCAACGCTGCCAACTTGTCCCGATCAGCTCAACAGATATTTCCGTTACGGCAATGGCGCCGGGGTCCGGCAGTTTGCTAGTCTCTGCCCCTTAACGGCTTTCGCCATCATCCCCATGGACTGGACCAGATGAGCATCCTCGAATTCATCGATCACGCCTTTTCCGAAGATTACCGTCAGGCCCGCGAGCGTTTCCTTTCCGCGGCCGAGCGCGAAGGCGCCACTGTCACGACCTACGAGAACCCCAACAAGGGCCCCTGTGGCGAAACCCTCGCCTGCGATGCCGCCTGGGTTGGGCCGGAGGATGCGAAAAAGGTTCTGGTGACGATCTCCTCCACCCATGGGGTGGAAGGTTTCTGCGGCTCGGGCGCACAGATCGACTGGTTCCTGTCCGGCGCACGGCAGGGTCTCGACGCGGATATGGCCGCACTGCATATCCACGCGCTCAACCCGCACGGCTTCGCCTGGCTGCGACGGGTCACCGAAGAAGGTTGCGACCTGAACCGGAACTATATCGACTTCACGAAGCCCATTCCGGAAAACCCGGGCCATGACGAATTGGTCGATGCCCTCGTCCCGCCGTCTCTCGACGACGAGACCATGGCGAAGGCAAAAGAAAAGATCGCCAAATACCGGGCCGAACATGGCGAAAGCGCCTTCCAGACGGCCCGCAAGGCCGGTCAGTACAAACATGCGCATAGCATGTTCTTCGGCGGCTTCGGCCCCTCATGGGCGCGGCAAACGCTGGAAAAGATCATCCGTGACTTCAAGCTTGCGGACCGCTCTCTGGTCAGCGTCATCGATTATCACACGGGCCTTGGCCCTTATGGCTATGGCGAGCCTATCTGCGCGCACTTGCCCGGCAGTGCGGGCATGAAGCGGGTGGTCGAAATGTACGGAGATTCCGTCGGCGTGCCGGAACTGGGCACTTCGTCCTCGATCCCGCTACACGGCACATCCCGGGAAATGTGGAATGCCGAACTTGGCGACAATTATACATATGTCGCCCTTGAATACGGCACATTCCCCACCGACCGGGGGCTGCTTGTGCTGCGCGAGGACCATTGGCTGCACAATCAGGGCGAGGTTGACTGGTCGGCACCGGAGACCAAGCGCATCAAGCAGCAGATCCGGGACCACTATTCCCCGGACAAGGCCGACTGGAAGGAAATGGTGCTGTGGCGGTCCCGCCAGATCATCCGGCAGACCGTGGAAGGCATGGCCAAGTTCGGATAACGGAATACTTAAAACCGGAACAAAAAATAAGGCCGCCCGAAGGCGGCCTTATTCCTATTCGGTATCCGCTTCTTAGCGGATGATTTCGATCTTCACGCGGCGGTTTTCTGCCTCGCGAACACCGTCCTCGGTCTTCTTCTTGTTGTTCTTTTCGCCGTAGACCTTGATCTGCGTCGACTCAGCGATCTTCTTGCGCGACCGGATATCGAGCGCGCCCAGAACGGCCTTCGCCCGGCGATCCGACAGCTTCATGTTGTAGGCTTCCGAACCGGCCCGGTCAGCGTAGCCTGACAGGATGATGGTGCTTGCCTTCATCTCGTCGATAGCCATGCCGGCTTCAGCGATGATCTGGCTGGCCTTGCCCGTGATCTGGTCCGAATCAAAGTCGAAATTGACCGTGTAAGTCGCGGCCATACGCTGTGGAGCCTTCGGCGCCGGAGCCGGTGCCGGGGCAGCAGCAGCCGGAGCCGGTGCAAGCGCGGAACGCACGGCTTTCATCGACGCCATGTAATCCGCACGGCAGCGAGCGATATCGTCAGGCTGGAAGTTTTCTTCCTGCTCCTGCATCCAGCATTCGAATGCGGCCTGAGCCTGCGCGGCATTCACAGAGGCTTTCTCGGTCGCCGTGGCGGCCAAAGCTTCGACCAGCTCGCGACGTGCCGTTGCCAGCTCGCCCTTGTTGGCGGCCGGAAGGTTACGTGCACTCATCTCTTCCGGAGTAGTCGGGTTGTTACCCGCTGCGGACATCGCCCGAAGCGCGAACACATCGGAATCCTTGTAATCGCCCTCAAGGAATTCAAGCTCGGAGAGAGCCATGTATTCCTTGTACAGCGATGTACTGAAATTGCTTCCCTCTGGTTGAACCATACGTGCCTTGTCGAGCTGCATACCGGCACAGCCGGATAGAAGTACCGCGCCAAAAATGGCTGCGGACTTTTTCAAAATTGGGTGCTGAAAGCTTTTCATGCTTCTCCCTTTCATACTGGAATCTCGTAAGTGCCGGTGAGTCCCCACGGAACTCTTACTCCGTGGCGCGTCGCAAGCAATGGTTTTCTTATTATAGCAGCCTATCGGCCGAATTTGTCAGAAACCCGTAATATGAATAAGTCGACTGAAACGCGGGTTAGAAACGGCTGGCGCTGAACGGCATCAGGTCAACCGAAGGCTCCCGACCGGAAACCAGATCGGCCAGAATATTACCGGTACGTGCCGCAAGGGTGAGCCCGATATGGCCGTGTCCGAATCCAAGCAAAACGTTCCGCATTCCAGGTGCAAACCCGATCACAGGTTTACTATCGGGCGTCGACGGCCGATACCCGAGCCATTCCCGATTGATTTTATCTCCAAGACCGGGGAGCGCTTTTTGGGCCAGCGGCAGCATGCGCCTGATCCGCCTGAAATCCGGTGGGGCATCGATACCAGCGAACTCGACACCGCTGGTCAGACGGATCCCGTCCTGCATCGGCGCCAGTACGAAACTGTGATCGCCGACCACCACCGGACGGCTCAACTTCGGGCCATCCTCCGCGATAATATTGAGGTGATACCCGCGTTCCGTGTCCAGCGGCACACTGAAACCGAGCATTTCGCAGATCCGGCCGGACCAGGCACCGGCGCAGACAACGACATCGTCCGCTTCATGCATACCAAGATCCGTCACCACCTTGCGCACCCTGGCGCCGTCGAATTCGAACCGCGTCACCTTCTCGGCCAGAAAGCGGCCGCCAAGCCCCGTGAAGGCCTTTGCATAGGCTTCGGTCAGCTTGACCGGGCTGGTGACGAAATGGTTGTCGGGCTGGAAGGCGCCATGTGTGAACCGTGGCGACAGGGAGGGCTCCAGCTGGCGGAGTTCGTCCTGGTTCAGGATCTGCAGATTGGCGCCCAGCCGTTCGATGGTCTGCCGCTCCTCGAGCGTGCCCGCGAAAGACTTCTCGCCGGTATAGACCTTGAGCCAGCCGAGCGGCTTGACGATGCCCTCGATCCGGTGCGCCTTCATCAGCGACAGATGCGCCTCGGCGGCAGACGGCACGATACTCGTCAGCTCGCGGGAGATCTGTTCCACCCGGGACGGCCGGCTTGCCGCGAAGAAACGCACGAGCCAGGGAATCATTCGCGGCAGGTAGGAGCAGCGAATGGAAACAGCGGAGGCCGGGTCCATCAGCATTTTCGGCACTTGCTTCAGATTACCGGGAGAGCCTGTGGGATACATCGCGCCGATGGCGATCGATCCGGCATTGCCGAACGATGTCGCGGTTCCGGGGGCCTTGGGGTCGAGCACCGTTACCCGGTGCCCTTCCATCTGCAGGCAGAGCGCGGTGGCGACGCCGACAACCCCGGCGCCGACAACGATCACGGATTTCCCGGAACCGGTCATTTCAGGATCTACCCTTTCGCCTGCAGCATCTTGAGCAAGGCGATCAGCTTGTCGTCCCGCTCGGCTTCCAGCTGGTCGATGGACCGGCCGGCCGCTTCCGCATCCACGCCCTCGATCAGTTTCGCCCGGAGGTCCGCATCCAGTTTCGGCGTCTCCTGCATGGTCTCCCACCAGGCTTCCATGGCCGGGCCGATGTGATCGTAGAAATGACCCATGCCGCCCTTGCCCCCGGCGAGCCCGAAGATCATGTGCGGGCCCATCAGGGCGAGCCGCAGGCCCGGCCCCTGAGACATTGCTGCGTCGATATCCTCGATGGAGGCGACATCCTCTTTCACCGCCATCACAGCCTCACGCCAGAGCGCGGCCTGCAGCCGGTTCGCAAGATGGCCCTTCAGCTCCTTCTTCAGGCGGATCGGATGCTTACCGACATGCCGGTAGAAATCCATCGCCCAGTCCGCCGCCGCCGGATCGGAATCTTTCCCGGCGACCACCTCGACCAGCGGGATCAGGTGCGGCGGGTTGAACGGATGGCCGACGACGAACTGGCTCGCATTCTTCAGGCCCTGTTGCAGATCGCTCATCACCAGCCCGGATGTGCTGGAGGCGAAGATCGTCCGCTCCCCGATAACCGCATCGACCCGGGCATACAGCTCCTGCTTGATATCGAGCCGTTCCGGCGCGCTTTCCTGGATAAAATCGCACCCCGTCACCGCCTCTTCCGGCGTCGCCACGAACCTGAGCCGCGCCACGGCGGCACCGGCGGAAAGTCCGAGTTCGGTCAGTTGCGGCCACGCATTGTCGATGAAAGCCCGCATCTTGGCTTCCGCATCCGGACCCGGGTCCCAGGCCACAACATCATAGCCCCTGGAAAGAAAGAAGGCAGACCAGCTCGCACCGATCGTACCGCCACCGAGAATGCCAATTTTGCGGACTGCGTCGACCGCCGGATACTGAGCCACTTTGGGCCTCCCTGTTTTTTTTATGTTCTTGCGGTAACTAAACACCAGGGAGACGCGCTGGAAAAGAGATCAGTCGGAAGGGCTTTCGTTGCGGCAGAGCACTCCGAAGGCAAGGATGGTGAAGCCGATGATGCCGAGCCATGTTTCCTGCCACAGCCCGTAAGAGACGGCGGCGATCACCAGCGCGCAGCACAGCGCCGAGACCGCGGCTGCCCGGGCCGGGCGCGGCAACGGGTCCGAGTCCACGACCAGACGCCAGAGCAGCACCAGCGCCGCCAGAATTCCGCCGAGGCCAAGCTCGAGCCAGATCTGGATCGCCGCGTTATGCGGATGGATCGTGCCGTGCTTGAAGAAGCTGTATGTCGCCCTCACCGCCTCCGGCACCTCAAGGCTGCGCATCGCTCCCAGGCCGAGACCGACCAGAGGCTGTTCCAGCGCCACCGACGATGCGCTGTGCCAGATCTCCAGACGATCCGCGAAAGATGGTGGGAACACCGTGACATAGTCCGGAATCCAGACCAGAAGATTACCGAGCAGCCATGGCGCCGCGATCATCAACAGCACGGCGAGCAGAAGCACAAGCCGGGAGGCCATGCGTCCGTTCAGCACCGCCAGCGGCAGCACCAGCACCCCGGCCACCGCCGCGAGCATTGCCGATGAGGACTCGCCAATGGAGGGGACAACCAGTCCGACCAAAACAATTACCAGCGCCACCGCACGGCGCCCGGCGAGCCACAGACCCGCTGCGGCAGGCCAGCTCAGCAGGACGAGCGCGGTGCTGCCCCGGTTGAAGCGGGACGGCGCCACGTCAACGTCCCAGCCCTTGCCGGAGAAGAACCGGTAAAGCGGCGCGTCGAAATTCAGCTCGATGGAGAAAATCACCGCGCCGAGAAGAATGCTGGCGGCCAGACACAGCACCAGCGGCCGTGTGGAGAGCCCGGCCCGGATTTCCGGCGCGGCCGTGACACACACCAACAACAGCCCAAGCAGGCCGAGCTTTTTCAGCATCCCGGCCAGATGCAGCCCCTGCCCGCCGAACCAGGCGCCGAGTAGCGACAAGGCAACAAGGGCGGCAAAGGCGATCAGGACCGGCTTTTCCGGCCATGCGATCCGCCGCTTTTCCAGCCAGACGGCGCCCAGCAGCAGGATAGCCAGCGCGATGAACAGCGTCGCCATCGCCTGCTTGGCCAGCACGCCGACCGGCACGAACAGCAGCAGCACGACTGCCAGCACCCAGAACCGGAACCGGACGAACCGGGGATCGGGCGTCATCGCGCCGGAAAGTGTCATACCCGCCTCACGAGCCTTCCCTTTCCGGCGCGAGGTATTCCTTGTAGGACTTTTCCTCGACCAGGGCGGAGCCGAGCAGGAGGTTGATCTCCTTCTTGATCGCCGCTCGCTGGTCGTTGACGCGGTAGACGCTGCGCGCCAGCTCGATGAATTTAGGCCCGAAATCGCCGCCCCGCTCGCAATCGCGGATATCGTCCTCGATTACCCAGAGCGTCTCGTTCACCGCTTTCAGACGGGCATAGGCATCGGCCAGTTCCGGGCTGTCCGGAATCTTTTCGCCGCGCACCTGCTGCAACATTGTGTGTTCGCGTTCGATATTGGCAAGTTTCGCCGCGTCCTCGATCCGCTCCAGTTTGATTTCCAGAATGGTGATCTTGTCCAGCATTTCGCCGGGCGCAACGGGAACCAGAATTGTATCGCTCATAGGGGCTTTCCAGATATCTGCCGGGTGAATGCCGACCAAACAAAAATGGTCCGCTTGGCTACCATGTGTGGTTTTGGAAGCAAAGATTCGTAATAGTGCGCACCCACGACAAAATGAGCCGATCACGCGCAATGACAGTCACACCCGCCGCTCCGCGAACGCCCGAGACGATCCTGATCTATTCCTGCGGGGAGACAATCGGCGATGGCCTTTTCAAGCTGCCTTTCCTGAAGGACCTGCGCGCTCGCTTCCCGGACGCGCGGATCACCTGGCTGGCCGGGCTCGGACCGTCCATGTATGCGGGCCCGCTGGCTCCCGTGGTCGCGCCGCTGCTCGACGAGGTGATCACCGAGGCCGGGATCGGCGACGATGTGAACCACATCCTGCCCTGGGGGCCGCGTCCATTGGACGGTCGAAGCTTCGATCTTGTGATCGACACCCAGATCACTTTGCGCCGCACCCTCTCCGTCCGCCGCATCAGGCACAACCGCTTCATCAGCGCCTGCGCCGGCTACTGGCTCTCCGACGCGCGCCCGACCGCCGCCCAGAAGCCGGGCCGCCACCTCCTGAAAAACCTCACCCTGCTGCTCGACCTCGCCGCACCGGACCGTGTTGCCCAGGCCCATAAAGGCCATGTCGATGTGGTGGCGGAGGAATACAAAACCCTCGCAGCGGCTCTGCTGCCGGACGGCCCCACCTATGTCGGCATCGCTCCCGGCGCAGGCGACAAGGTGAAAGTCTGGCCGGAAGCAAACTTCCTCGCCGTAGCAAAGGAACAGGTGGCAAAAGGCCGGACACCGGTCTTCTTCGCCGGGCCGGAAGAAGCCGCAAAAGTCCCGGAATGGCGTAAAGCGGTGCCTGAAGCCATCTTCCCGGAATGGGACCGGACGGACAACCAATCCCACCTGAAAGGCCCCGTCCTCGCCATGGCCCTCGCCGGCCGCCTGCATGCCGCCCTCGCCAACGACAGCGGCACCGGCCACATGATGGCCACAGGCGGCGCCCCGCTGGTCTCCCTCTTCAGCAAGCACAACCCAGCGAAATACGCGCCGAGCGCGATGCGGCTGAAGATCGTCGATGCGAAGGATTATGGCGGAAAGGATCCGGAGCTGATCCCGCTTGGGGATGTGGTGGAGGCGGTTGAGGAAGTGCTAGGGAAGGCTAGAGTATTATCTTAGAGAATTGAAGAGGCCTAGGCGGAACCTGAAGAAAGTCGTTGCGCAATGATGAACAAGTGCTCTCGTATGGCGAACGAAGCCTTCGACGGTTTCATGAAAGAGCGGCTTGAGATAAATGCCCGCGCCACCTCATCTGGCGCTCTGGGCGGTTCTCGTCATCGTATGCACGTGAATGAAGCACGGAAAACAGCGCAGCGAGAGTACATGCGCAAGGTGGCGCAAATCGCGCTCCACGCAGTCGGCAATAAAAAGGGCCGGTCAGCAGTTGAATCGGGCGGAAACAATCTTCGACAACAGTTAGTCGATCAATATGAAGCGGATATGTTAGCGCAATCGGCTTGGCCCGGCGGTTTTGGAGCGAAGAAACGACAAGAAGAGAGACTGAAGCTACAAGGCGAGCTCGATGTAATCATTTGTGAAGCACTAGCCGACTTCGATAACAATATTGCTGGTTACCAGATCATAAAACCAACAAATTCATCGTTTTTAAGCAGATTGATCGAGGGAATATTCGCAAATTTGGCAACTGCCGCCATAATTGGATTGTTCGGAACCATTTTCGCAGCAGCTACTATAAAATTTGTGTTCAGCTTATTTGACTAGAAATCAATGGGACAGGACACTTGCAATAAGTCGCGTTGGAATTAAAGGGACATCACTTAAATCGAACATTTTTCTTAATATACCCCAGGAAACAACCGGTATCGCACGCGACGTGCGTAGTCTCGATAGCCCGGCAACTCTTCCTGCAAGGTCCGGTCTTCGAGTGCTGTTCTGAATATCGAGATGATTGAGGCCACCGCCACGGGTATCAGTGTCCATACCGATCCCAGGGCAAGAACGATACCGAACAGTGCGAAGATATTTCCGGCATAGCCCGGATGCCGGACAATTCGGTATGGACCAGTGTCACAAACCGCATGCCCCCGGTCCGTCCGAATGATTACCACGCTGTAGAAAAAGCGGTTCTCAGCCAACGCCCATGAAGCGAACGCGTATCCGAGGCAGATTAAAATGAAGCCGACAGCATTAAGCCAAAGCGGAAATTCGGATGACCAGCTGTAGCGGTGGTCCAGCCCTGCCACGATGACCACGGGATACGAGATACTCACCGCCATCAGCGGTGCGAGCACTTTGTCCCAGGCTTTTGCATTCTGGATGTTTTCAATATTTTGCCGTTCGGCCGTCAATCCGGGATGCCGCTGTTCCGCCAAGATGCGTCCGCCTAAACCGACGGTAACGATCAGAACAGAATAGAGCCACGCCTGCCACCAACCGGGGTCCCCGCCACATATCAATAAAATCAGCGGAATCAGGAGATACACCGCGACTAACCTGAACCAATGCAGAGGGGATACTGTTTGAGCTGCTCCTTCACTGCCCCTCTTTGCTGACATATCGCTCCCCAACCGCGCGTCCCGTTTAAGCTGCCTCAGTTAAGGGTATCCCCACCTGAAGTGGGAACCGAAGCGGTTTCCGCCCTGATCCGTCACGACATGATGCGCGCCGGAGGCAACGCAGCGCCAAGTCCGGCGCGTGCCCTTTTCGGTGTCGTTTCGCCCCCCTCCGTCATCCCGACGCAGGTCGGGATCCATACAGCCACCGTCACCGCTCTATGAAACGCTGGGTCCCGGCTCTCCGACCGGGATGACGACGGTGGAAAAGGGGTGGGGTTTGGAGAGTTTCGCCAGGCGGCTTTCCTGTTCCCGGAGCACGACATTGCATCGGCTTTCCGCTTGCATGCCTGAAGATCAGCCCTTATTTATTCAAGAATAAACTTGTTAAATAAAGAGGTGCGCTATGATCGTTCCCATCAAAGGCCTGTACGAGGCCCATCTGACCGTCCGCGACCTGGACCACTCGGTCGCCTTCTACCGGGACGTGCTCGGTCTGCCGCTGGCCCATGTGGTCAAGGACCGCAACGTCGCGTTCTTCTGGGTGCCAGCGCCGGAGACCGCAATGCTCGGGCTTTGGGGTGTCGGATCGGCGCCGATGGGGATGAAGCTGCACATTGCCTTCAACGTCGCGCTGGAGGATGTCGAGCGCTCGGTCGCGAGGCTGAAAGCGGCGGGCCTGACGCCGACCAAGAACGGCGAAGAGCCGATTGACGAGCCGGTGGTGCTGAGCTGGATGCCCGCCGTCAGCGTCTATTTCGACGATCCGGACGGGCATTCTCTGGAATTCATTTCGATGCTGCCGGAAGAACCACGGCCGATCCCGAGTTTCCTGCCGCTCTCGGAGTGGCGGGCGGGCGCGGGGTTGTGAGCTGAGCCCAACCCTCCAAAACCGTCATCCTCGCGAAAGCGGGGACCCAGGGATCATAGAGTGCCGACCTTGTTCCCTGGGCCCCCACGTGCGTGGGGATGACGATGTTAACAGAGGCAGGTCCCCTATTTCCCCTTGAACACCGCCTTGCGCTTCTCGTTGAAAGCCCGCACGCCTTCCAGGCGGTCCTCGGTCGGAACCATGCGGTTATAGGCCTCGATCTCGAAGGCATAGCCGCTTTTCAGGTCGAGCTGGGTCGACATGTCGATGGCCTTCTTCACCTGACGGGTGGAGATCGGCGCGTTGCCAGCGATACGCTCCGCTGTCGCCAGCGCGTCCTCCAGCAGCTTGCCATCCTCGCAGAGCTTGTTGGCGAGGCCCCAGTCCATCGCATCATTGGCGCTGAAGGGGGTACCGGTCAGGATGATTTCCTTGGCCCGGCGGACGCCGACCGCGCGCGGCAGATTCTGGGTGCCGCCCGCGCCCGGCATGATGCCCAGGGTAACTTCGGTCAGCGCAAAACGGGCATTCGGCGCGCAATAGACGAAGTCGCAGCAGAGCGCGATTTCAAGGCCACCCGCGAAGGCGGCGCCGTTCACGGCGCCGATCATCGGGACCGGGCAATCCATCATCGCCCGAACGGCCTGCTCGAACAGCGCATGCTGCGTCTGCCAGGCCTCGTCCGTCATGTTGTTGCGTTCTTTCAGATCGCCGCCGGCGCAGAAGATCTTCTCGCCGCGCCCGGTGACCACGATGCAGCGAAGATCGCGCTGGTCGTGATAGAGCGCGGTGAAGAGGTCGCGGAGGTCGTAGCCCATCTGGGTGTTGAGCGCGTTGCCGCGCTCAGGCCGGTCCAGGGTCAGCAGCAACACATGCTCGGACGGCGTCTCGAGGCTCAGGGTTTCGAACGGACCCGGAAGGGTGGCGGGCATCTTTATTCCTCCATGACTTACTTACTTCTGGCCGATCATGCGACCGGTGGCTTCTGGCCGGTCATGAGACCGGTGGCGCTTCTCACCGATCCAACGACCGGCGGCGGCATAATCCCGTCCCGGCCGCTCCGGAACAAGTCCGCTCCCGGCATCTCACCCTGTCCTCTGCGGGAGCAAAGGGCCGGAGCCGGAGTAAAGCGCGCGGGCTACCGGTGTTCCGCTGGCAAACTTTTCAGCAGCAACTCCATAGAGACGGCGAAATTCACCCCGATGTCGGAATCCGAGTCCTTGGTGAAGATCGCCGACAACAGCCCGACCAGCCTGCCCTCCAGATCGACCAGCGCCCCGCCGGACGAGCCCGGATTGACCGAGGCATCGGTCTGGATGAAGTCCTCCGTGTGATTGAAGCCGATGCCCGACCGCTTGTTGGCGGAGACCACGCCACAGGTGATGCCAATACCAAGACCGAACGCGTTCGAGAGTGTGCAGACCGGCGCGCCGGTTTCCGGTCGGGCTTCGGCCAGCGTGATAGGAGAGGTCTGAAGATCGACAGTCAGGAAGGCGACATCCGTCTTCTGGTCGATGGCGAGGATGGTGGCCGGCAACCGGGTGCCGTCCGGCGCGCGGACATGCACCTCCGTCGCCTTGGAGACGACATGGGCCGCCGTCACCAGCAAGCCCGAACGCAGGATCGCGACACCCGTTCCCTCCGGCGCGGTGCCGGCCGGGGCGCCGAAGCCCGGCTTCCGGTAGCCGGGCCAGGTCGGCTCCACCTCGAAGATCGATGGCGATGCAGCGGACCAGGCAAGCCGCGCGTCGGTCTGGGCCCGGGCGTCCGCCGCCATGAACAGTACCCCGGCAGCGAGACATGCTGCGGCAACCGTTCGGCCAATGTCATTCATCCGGAGTGTCTCCCGCTGATCGTTCCCGCACGTTTAACCCCGCACGTTTAACAGAGTATGCCATCGCCGCCTCCGCCATCGCCCGAAACTAAATTCGCAGTCTCGAAACCCGAATTGCAGATACGCATTCCAGGCGTGCTAGAATAACCGGTCTCTGGCCGATCAAGGAGTACACCATGAGCGACACACCGATGCCACTGATCCTCGACCTTGTGGAATGGGTCGCCGAGAAGCCCCGCCCCTATGGCGAGGTCATGGATGCCTGGCGCACCTCCTGCCCCCGCCTCACCGTCTGGGAAGAAGCTGTCGATCAGGGCCTCGTCGTCCGGCGCTACGTCTCCGGCACCGGTGCCATCGTCGAGGCAAGCCAGAGCGGCAGGGACGCTCTCGTCAGTCACGGACGCGCCTGACCTCCGATTCGAGTTGCCATAAACCGGCTTCTCCGCGAGCGTGCCGGGTTGCCCCGTGACCATACGGTTACTGATTTTCTTGCTGGCGTTCCCGTATCAGATCACGCCAAGATAAAGTTCCATAATTATTCATTTTATCAATGTACTAAACATTTTTATTAATCTAAAAAATTAACTACACTTGTCACTTTTATCGCGTGCGATCCTGACCTCACAATCCTCACCTGTCCGCATGGCCGCAACAAAGCTGCAACACGAATCCCGTATGAGGGAGAGCGAAATATGGACCGGTCCGGCGGCGTTCGCACGGAACCGCGCCATCCGGGAGAGTGCGCCCCCATGACCGCCAACAGCCTCCTTACCGACGCAGTCATCAAGAACAAGCAATTGTCGAAGCGCGGCATCCTCGAGCGGATGTTCACGATGGCCTTCAAGGGCTTCGTCTATCCGCAGATCTGGGAAGACCCCGAAGTCGATCTGGAAGCGCTGCAGCTCGACAAGGACAGCCGGATATTCACCATCGCATCGGGCGGCTGCAACATCCTGAACTACCTGACGGAGCAGCCGGCGCATATTCAGGCGGTCGATCTCAACCCCGCCCATGTCGCCCTCACCCGGCTGAAACTGACGGCGCTGGAACAGCTGCCGGACCACGAGACTTTCTTCCGCTTCTTCGGCCATGCGGACGAGCGGGAAAACAAGCGGGTCTATTTCCGCGATCTCGCCCCGCACCTCGATCCGGAGACGCGAGCCTACTGGAACAAACGCGGGCTGCGCGGACGGCGGATCGACATGTTCACCCGCAATGTCTACGAGTTCGGCCTGCTTGGCCGCTTCATCGGGCTGCTGCATTTCGTGGCCCGGCTGCATGGCAAGAACCCGCGGCACATCCTCAGGGCGGAGACCATGGAGGAGCAGCGCACCCTGTTCGAGGACGTGATCGGCCCGGTCTTCGACAGCCGCATCGTCAAGGCGCTCTGCCGGATGCCGGTATCCTTCTACGGGCTCGGCATTCCGCCGGCACAGTTCGAGGCGCTTTCGGCCTCGGCGGGTGGCGACATGGCAGGGCTGATGCGCTCCCGCCTGGAGCGGCTGGCCTGCGATTTCTCGATCGACGATAACTACTTCGCCTGGCAGGCGTTCGGACGCGGTTATGACCGTCAGCAGCGACAGGCCATCCCGCGCTATCTGCGGGACAGCAACCATCAGACCCTGAGGGACAACGCTTCGAAAGTCGATGTCGTGCAGGCCTCAATGACGGACTTCCTGGCAGACTGCGATGCAGAAAGCCGGGATCGCTTCATCCTGCTGGATGCTCAGGACTGGATGAACACGGAGCAGCTGACCGCTCTCTGGACCGAAATCCTGCGCACCTCGTCACCGGGCGCGCGGATCATCTTCCGCACTGCCGGCGAAGAAAGCCCGCTGCCCGGACGCGTTCCGGCGGAAATTCTCGACCGCTGGGACTATCAGGCCGAACAGTCCCTCGACCTCGGCCGGCGCGACCGCTCGTCGATCTATGGAGGCTTCCATCTCTACATCCGCAGAGATTGATCATTCCGGGGACGATGGCCCCGAGGATGCCGGGGAGAAGATGGACCGGATCTATCGGATCCAGCGGCATTTCTACGATCTGACCCGGAAATACTATCTGCTGGGCCGGGACCGGCTGATCTGGGAGCTGGAGCCGCTTCCGGGTCAGAGCGTCTGCGAGATCGGCTGCGGTACGGCGCGTAATCTGGTGAAAATGGCCCGGCGTTATCCGGACTGCCGGTATTTCGGCATCGACGCCTCGGCGGAGATGCTGGAAACAGCAGAGACGTCCCTCCGCCGCGCGGGCCTTGAGGCGAAAGTGCGGCTCGGGCTTGCCTATGCGGAACAGTTCGATCCGGAGGCAACCTTCGATGAGGCGGACGGTTTCGACCACATCGTGTTTTCCTATTCGCTGTCCATGATCCCGCCCTGGCGGGACTCACTGGAGAGAGCCATTTCCCTGCTCAGACCAGGCGGAACCCTGCATATCGTGGATTTCGGCGATCAGCGCGGCATGCCCGGTTGGTTCCGGCGACTGCTGTTCGCCTGGCTCTCCTGGTTCCATGTCGAGCATCGCCCCGGCATCCGCCTCTGGGTCGAGCGCCAGGCGAAGATTGGAAATCTGACCGTCTCCGCCACATCTCTCGCCGGGCACTATGCCGATCTCTTCAGGCTGCGGAAGCCCGAGACCAGAGATACCCAGGCGTAAAGTTCGCCGGAAAACAGGATTTCTAGGAGAGCATCCGCTCGACGGTAGTGATCAGGTTCGGCAGCTCGACCGGCTTCCGGATCGATTCATGAGCCCCGATCATACGGGCGTACTCCAGAACTTGAGAATTGCCCATCGACCCGCCGGTGGACATGGCAATGATCTGAACTTCCGGATAGAGCGCGCGGATCTCCTTGATCGTCTCCATGCCTTCCTTGCCCGGCATGATGATATCGGAGATCACCATTTCGAAACGCGTGCGCAACATCAACTCCAGCGCCGCGTTTCCCTCTTCTGCGGTTTCCACGTCATGGCCTCGTTCCCGAAGCACTACCGACAGCAAATCCCTGAGAGATTTATCATCGTCCACGACAAGAATTGCGGACATCAGACCCCCCAAACGCCTCAGCGCTGGTCACTATTTAACAAACTATGGTCGAATATTAGCAAAATCTCGCGTCAAGGTTAACGCTTATTCATCTTTTCGACGATAACAGGCTCAAACAGGAAGCGATTCCTCAACAACAGCACCGGTTTCTAAAGTGACGTAAATATGTTTCTGGAATTCAGGCAAATAGCGCGCTTCCGGATTTTTCCTCGGAACGATCTCCGCTGTTGCTCCGATGAGCCCGTGCACGGTCTGCCCATCGTCGGATAGCGGCAGCAAGATTCGCTCGCCATGAATCGGATCATCCGTTTCCGCATAGAGTCGCCCATAGATATATAATACCGCCGGGAAATCGATGACATTTCGGTAGTAGCGATGAACCCGCGGATAATAGTCCGGGTCCGTATTGTCATCCAGATAGTGCTTGGAGAGTTTGTGGCCGAACCGTGTCGCCACTTTCTCACCGGTCAACCTGTAGCGGAACCGATCTGCTTCCCGCTCATAGTCGCACAACCAGACACTCGACAGAATCTGTGCCAATTGGGACGGATCGATCCGATGCCGGCTCGGCGCCTGATCCGCGCCCTTGATCGTACGCCAATGATCCAGCAGGTTGCGCGTACTGTCGGTGCGCAACCTTCCTGCAATCTGGTCAAGTGCATCGCCAATTGGCGATCCCGAGTCTCCATAGGTCATTTTTCTGACCGCTCCACCTGAACACGATAAAGCTATGGAAACCCGATAAAGGCCGCCACTTTCACCGCCGCATTAACTAGCCGGTCCTAGCACAAACTACCCCCGACGCACCATAAAGAGCAGCATTCGAAACGCGTAATTCACTACGTGTCGCAGAGTTTCCGAATGGATTGGCAGGATTACTCAGCGCTCGAAGCCGATGCCACACCAATCTTCCCATAATTTGGCCAAGGCCGCGTAGTCCTGATCACCCATTCCTTTCGCTTCGGCAATTTCATAGGGTGTGTGAGAGGCCAGAGTCGCAAATAACGGAACACCGAGCTGTTGCGCGGTTTCGAGGGCCAGCACTGAATCCTTCCGCGCGTTGCTCACGGACATCCCGGCCGCGTAATTGCCGTCTTGCATCCGTTCCCCGACACGGTGGATCAGCGGCCTCAGCAGGCCTTCCTCCCGGTTCAGGATTTCAACCAGCGTATCCGTCGGAATATCGAGCTTGCGTGACATGGCGAAAGCCTCGATCAGGACCACCATGACCGCATGCATGACGCCGTTATTGACGACCTTCGTTCCCATCCCCGCCCCTACCGGACCGAGATCGAAGATGCGGCTGGCGATCCGGTCCAGGACCGGTTCTGCCGCCGCCTTATTTGCGTCTGTGCCGCCAAGGAAAAACGTGATTTCTCCAGCTGCCATGCTGGCAACACCGCCGGCGATCGCCGCATCGACGAAGCCTACGCCTACAGCCTCCAGTAGTGTCGCTGATTTTTGTGCCGTATCCGGGGTGACCGTGCTGGTCTCGATGACAAGGCCCGGAACGCGCGACCATGCGGCGATAGCACCGGCTACGGCCAGAGAAGCTTCCGGTTTGGGCAAAGACAGCAGCACGACGGGCGTGCGGCCATCGAGATCATCCAAACTCTCCACCACATCGACGCCGGCATCCTGCGCCAACTTGCAGCGTTCCTTGGAGCGGTCATATCCCAGCACCGGACCATGCTTCAGTAGCGCCGACGCGACCGCAAGGCCAGCGTTTCCAAGTCCGACTATCCCTGTTGCTTCCGACATCGCTTCCCCCATTTATCGATTTTGCGATGAGGGTAGTCGAGCAGCAGAACGAAGGCGAGCGGGCTTAGGCCCGCAAATCAGAACTTCAGAATTTCATTCAATAATCCGCGGCCAGTTCCGATCCGCTGATTGAATGTTCTTTGCAGCATCCTTCTCCCAACGAGTCTGAATCTCCGCATTGTAGTTGAGGTAGAGCTTGTCGTTGACGATCCTCCAATTCTGGGGATCTCCCTTGGCTGTGCTCCCTTGCGCCACGGCCCACGCACAATAACCGCCATATTGCGGTGCATAATGCTCGGGGTTCTGACGGAATGCCTCACGGTTTTCCGCAGAGGCAAAGCGCCACTCGGCCCCCTTGTACTCGAGCGTATAGTCGGCCGTGCCTTCGACCGGCCGCCCTTCCTTGAAATAGGCGACGGGATCGTACCCATTCACGGCAAGATTGGAGAGGAAGCCTGTATAAACCGGGGCCTCCCCTGCTCCGGCCGGCGCCGGGGTCAGCAACAGCATTCCGGTCACAATCCCGGCGGCGACCAATCCGGAACGCAAAACCAGACGTAGCGACATCAAGCACCTCCAATGCTGGATTTCTGATAACCGCTATTTTGCCACGATTGCCGGTCCGAATGCCTTCAAACCCCGATCACATTGCTGCGACACAGACATGCAGAGAGCCACGCAACCGCCTCAAAAACATCATTCTGCGCCTGAGGATAGAGTTACCGTTAAAATTGATTCATACTGGTGCTGTTCCGGATAAACTCTCTCATCCGGATCTTCCAAAGAGCGAAATCAACCATCCAGTTGGCATGAAAAAGACTATGGATTTACAGAATATCGCTCCGGACTTTTCGATGGATGACCTCGCCAGCGATGCACAACGCGCCATGTATGAGTACTGGCAGATCGCGCGAGGCAACGCCGCCCTGCCTCCAAAATCAACGCTCGACCCCGTGGAGTTGCCTCGCCGGAGCCTGCCATCGCTTGCTGTGATGGAACCGATAGACGGTAACGATTTCCGGGTCAGAATCGTCGGCACCGGCGTCCATTCCGCGGTTGGAAGGGACATTACCGGCCAAAGGGTCAGCCAGATCGACGGTGCGGAAAGTGCTTTGGATCGTCTGCGCCAGTGCCGCGACGCGGAAGCCATGTATTATGCCAGCGGCCCCGCAACCTGGGCCAGCGGGCCGCAAAAATACTTTACGTCTCTCATGCTGCCGTTCGGTTCACCCGGGCATATTGAGCGCATTTTGATTGTGCTCCAGTTCACGCATCACTCACCTGCGAGCCTCTCCAGGCCCCCGCTTGAGATATCGATGCAGCAAAGCGGAATTGAGACGAGAGGAGCTGCAGCCGGACGCAGCTCCTCTCGCGAAGCTCAGGACGAAACGCCGAACGCTTCGATCAGGCTTCTAGCAACCTGATGTGCATATTCCGGCACCGTCGAAGGCCATGACCTTGCCACTGAGCGGCACATGCGCCGAAACCTTCACCGCCTTGATGAAAGCCTCCGTCTTGGTGCCCGCAATAACCTTGCCGCCCTTGGTGCCTATCTCATTCGCGTGCGAGGGAATCACGGAAACCGGCTTGATCAGCTCATTCACGACAAAAGCCGCCTCGGTCGGGCCGGTGGTGAAAGTATCACCGATGTTCATCACCACAAGCTCCGCACCGTACTGCTCGCCGACCACGGTACGTTGCTCCGCTGTCACGCCGGTATCGCCGGAGAGATATACGACAAGGCCATTGCTGAAAGTCAGCACATAGCCGGTCGGCGGACCGGCATAGGCCGTCAGACCCGACTCATTCAGCAGTTTTCCGAGTTGCCCACCGATAAAGGCGCCTGCCACCCCATTGGAATGAACAGCCGGCACGGTCGTGATTGTGACCCCGCCAACCTTGCGGGATGCACCAAAGCGGACGAGCTGGGACTTTTTCGGATCGCCGCCAAGAGCCTTCAGCTTGCTCGCGAAAAATCTCGGCATCTCGCTGCCGGTGACAATCAGCGCGGATTTATCGAGCGCGATGTTCACGCTGTTGGTGTTCGGTGCATCCACTTTCGTCATGGCCGGCGCACCGCATTCCCCGGCGTTGACCGCATCGATATGACGGTCACCCACATGGTCTCCGTGCATATGGCTGACCAGCAACGCATCCACTTTACCGAGACGCGGATCACCTGCTCCGGCAACCGTGCGCCCCGCATCGTAAAGAATGCGCGTGCCATCCGGATCTTCGAACATCATCGCCCGGTCGAAACGGCAGAATTCACCGTCGTGACTGCCAAGCGGCGTTACGCTCACGGTCTGCGCTTCGGCAGCCCCTGTCGAGAAGGCCAGACTTCCAACTAGAGCAACTGCCAGTCCTATGGATCTCACAAGCACTGTTACCTCCCTCGGGATAATATCTGAATCTGTGCTGCATTTCGCACCATCCCGACACGAAACGACACAAAGAGCATTCAACCATTCCTGACGACATCCGGGACCCTGGTTTTCACGCACCGAAATGCGATCATCACATGGTTGCCTCTGAAGAGACGCGGCCTATTTCGCTCTCGTGGAGCGATACCAGTGAGCTCGGTAACGCTGCGGATACGCCCGATGGAAGCAATTGAGAATGCAGCAATCATCTCTGTTGGCAGAGCCTCCGGCTTTGCCGCGCTAGCGATCATCTGCATTGTCATGAGTCTGAGCTACGAGCCGATCGTCGCCGCGCGCGCCGGCTGCATCCTCTGCCTGATCGTTGCCGCCATCCTGTTTCACTACGCGATGCGCGCACCGTCGCGCCCCTACCGGCAGACGGAACTCTGGATCATTCTCGCCAAGGAAGACCGGCCGCCAAAGCTGGTTGCGCAACGGATTATTGGCGAAATCCTGCACCAGACCTATCGGAAGTTTGGCCAATACGCAGTCATTTCCGCCCTGATTTTCATGGCCCTCTCGCTCATCCTGCTACCATTCCCAGATTTCCGGCTCGGCGGCTGACCCGCACGCTTAGTGAACTGACTGGTTGACTGATAAGGGCGCACATCATACAGTCAACCAATCAGTTCACCAATGGACGCGGGCCATGCCAGCACTCGATCAAACTTTCGCCGCCCTTTCGGACGAAACACGCCGGGCAATTCTTGCGCGCCTGCATGAGGGAGAGGCCGCACTGTCCGAAGTCGCGCAACCGTTCGACATGTCCCAGACGGCCGTCTCCAAACATGTCCGTGTGCTTTCCGATGCTGGGCTTGTCACCGTCCGCAAACGCGGCCGGACCCGCTATTGCGCCCTCAATGCCGGGCCCATGAAAGACGCGGCTGCCTGGCTGAACACCTACAAGCAGTTCTGGGAGGATGGCTTCAAAAGCCTCGCCCGTTTCCTGGAGGAAGAGAAATGACATTCGCCTATCTGAAATCACCGCACGGTGCCGATCCGATCATTGTCGAAGGCACTTTCCCGGCATCCCCCGAACGGATTTTCCGGGCCTTCACCACGCCGGAAGACCTGGTTCAGTGGTTCGGTAACCACGCACTGGAAAAGGCGGAGGTCGATCTCAGGGTCGGCGGGAGCTGGACGTTCACCTTCGCGGAGAAAGACGGCGCGCGCGATATTCTGCATGGACAGTATGAGGAGATAGATCCGGGTCGGATCCTTGTCTTCAGCTGGCGCCATCACAAGGAGACGGCGGCAGGAAAAGGAGAGAACTCCCCCGCATCCGAGATTGCCGTGTATTTCACGGCGGTGGAAGGCGGCACCCGTGTCCGGTTGATCCATTCGATGGTGGAAAGCGAAAGCTCGCGGCTCAATATCTGCGGCGGTTGGGACGCCTGCTTCGGCGATCTTGAGCGGATATTGCAGAGTGATTCACCGGCTGCGGCGGCCACAGCCTGATACCCGGAGCCTGCCCCCTCGCCGCCTTCCGCTGCCGGAGCTAAGGACACAGGCAGCGGAGGGCAAAGGATTGCCAGTTGCTTCAGGCGTTCGCGATGGTCTTCGGAACGCCGAACTCCTCCCGGCAGACTTCCGCTAGCGCGGCAATGCCCTTCCGGATCGTCTCGATCGGAGGGTTGGCGTAACAGATCCTGATCGCCCTCTTCGCTCCCGGCCCCTCGATAGACCATTCGGCCCCCGGATTGATCTGGATGCCATGCTTGGCGGCCTCTGCTGCGAGGCGCGACGTATCGACCTCGGCCGGCAGTTTGACCCAAAGGAAGATGCCGCCTGGCGGCGTCTCGAATTCCGCCACGGTGCCGAAATTCTTCTCCATCGCCTCGATCAGCACCTCACATTTCTGCTTCAGCACCTTGTTCAGCCCTGCGACATGGTTTTCAAAGTGCGCGCTGCAGAACTCGGCCAGCACCATCTGCTCAAGCGAGCCGGAACCTGCATCGGTCTTGCAGGACAACAGGCGCGCCATGAATGGCCAAGGGGCGACGATGAAACCAACGCGGAGTGCCGGGGCAATGGATTTCGAGAAGGAGCCGACAAAGACTACCCGTCCACTCTTATCCAGCGCATGCAGCGCCAGCGGGCGTTTTCCGTCCCAGATCAGGTCCGAGTAACACTCGTCCTCAATCACGGCAACATCGTATTGCTCGGCCAGCCGCAGCAGCTCCTCGCGGCGCTCCAGAGGCATGATTGAGGCGGTCGGGTTCTGTATCGTCGGGATGACATAGATGAATTTCGGCTTTGTCCCCTCGGCCTCCAGTTTCGCCAGAGTGTCCGCGAGATGGTCCATCCGCATGCCCTGCTCATCAAGTTTGATGCCGAGCGGCGTGACGCCCAGGCGCTGGAACCGGGTCAGGCACCCGCCATAGGTTGCCTCCTCGATCAGCACCGTGTCCCCCGGCGCCAGCATCACCTCATTAATAAGATCAAGGCCCTGCAAAGAGCCGGACGTCAGCAGCACATCATCCGCCGTGCAGGTCATCCCGGCATCGCGCCCGAGTTTTCCGGCGAGGAACTCACGGAGCGGACGATAGCCCTGAGGGCCGCTTTCCAGACTGTAGGTGGCGAGTGTCGTTCCCTCGCGCTGCAGAACACGTGTCGCAGCTTCAACCAGTGCATCAGTTGGAATGCTCTCCGGCGCGTTGTGACCGCCGACAAAATTGAAGTCCGGAAAACCGTTCCAGCGCCCTGCCGGTGCCGGTAGGTCTTGCCGCACCACGGCTTCAAAATCAAACTCCTGCGATGCCATCGCACTTCCCCACCTGATGATTCCCCAATTGGAAAGCAGCGTGGCCGGGATCAGCGGTCAGGACAAGGTCCGGACGCACGAACGACGTGCACTAGTGACGTTCCAGTTTCCGAAGATATGCCTCGCCGAAGCGGGTGCCGAGCATGGCATCGCGGGTCAACAGCGCCCGCAGCGCGACATCGAAAGAACTGTATACGTCGTGCAGGATCAGCGCGATTTTCAGCAACTGCACCGGGTTCAAGAGATCGAAGCGGGTGAAATCCCGAATGAAGATCGCATCCGCCCATACGGACTGGCTGAGACCTGCGTAAGGATTGTTATCGACAATAAGCGGCTTCACCACCCGGCTGACCGGCTGGACGAAGCGGTGGAGCATGAACCCATGCTCCCGCAAGAACAGATCGACGTCGGAGAACAGTGGTTGGTTCTCGTACATCTGCATGAATTCGACTTCCGACTGGATAATCAGGCAGTTTGCGAGTTTGTCGGTTCCGTTCCGGAATACCTCCAACTCCGCCCCCTGAATGTCGATCTTCAGAAAGTCGAGATTATCGATCTCGGCGACATCATCCAGACGGACTGTCTGGATCGTCTCCCGGCCGATGACCTGGCCCCACTCGTCAAAGCCGTGAAAGCAACTCAACACCGCCGGGTTGGGCTCCAGCAAGGAGGTCATCCCCGGCGCTTTGCAGATCCTCAAGGTCTGCTCGGTTCCATCATAAACCGCATGGGGTAGATAGGTTTCATGCGCGCTTTTCCGCGCCTGAAGCTCGGCCAGCGCATCCCGGTTAGGCTCGAACCCAACGAGCCGCACCTTCCCCGCTTCCAGAAGATCCTGGTACGGCGGGCGGCCATCGACCGCGATCGGGTTGGCGCCGATATCGACGACATCAATCGTCACGTCTATATCGAGCATTTCCGTCAGAGACGGTCGTTCAGCACTCATTTTTCCCCCGCGAGGAAACACATAACCGGATAGAGACGGAAAGCTCGCATCTCCGCTCGGGTCCGGCAACAGAAAGCCATATCCCTGACATGCAAACGGCGCCCCTTTTGCCAGAGGCGCCGCAGAGATAATTCGTCGTTTGCGGATCAGCCGGCGCGTGGCAGTTCCGCCTCAACCAATGCCGCCCAGAGGCTGGCGCCTGTGGTCAGCGTCTCGTCGTTGAAGTCATATTCCGGATGGTGCACCGAGTGGGTGTGGGTTTCGTCCCCGCCACCGAGGAAGATATAGGCGCCCGGACGCTCTTCCAGCATGAAGGAGAAATCCTCGCTGCCCATCAAAGCTTCGGTTTCCGGATCGACTGCCTCCATGCCGACCACGCTGGCCGCGGCGGAGATGATCCGCTCGACCTGTTCGTCATGGTTAGAGGTGACCGGATAGCCTTCGCGATATTCGCACTCGATCTCGACCCCGTTGGCTAGCGCGAGACCGTCGCAGAGTTTCTGGAACTTCTCCTTGATCAACGCCTGCACCTCTTTGGTCATGGTGCGGACAGAAGCGTTCAGCATGGCCTCGCCCGGAATGACGTTATTCGCGGTTCCGGCATGGAACTGGGTGATGCTGACCACGGCGGTATCGAACGGATTGATCGAGCGGGACACAAATGTCTGCGCCGCCTGATAGATCTGCGTGCCGATGGCAATCGGGTCGATTGCCAGATGCGGCATGGCGGCATGACCGCCGCGCGCTTTGATGGTGATGGTGACGCTATCGGCACCGGCCATCAGCGGCCCCTTGCGGATACCGAAGGTATTCTTCGGAAGCTGCGGCATGTTGTGCAGACCGTAGACCGTATCGGTCGGGAAGCGGTCGAACAGGCCATCCTCGATCATCGCCCTGGCCCCAGCGCCCCCTTCTTCAGCAGGCTGGAAGAACAGGTTAACGGTGCCATCGAAGTTCCGGGTTTCCGCCAGATATTTTGCCGCACCGAGCAGCGTGGACGTATGGCCGTCATGACCGCAGGCATGCATCTTACCGGGAACAGTCGATTTGTATTCCGGGTTCGATACTTCCTGCATCGGCAGGGCGTCCATATCCGCCCGGATGCCGATGGAACCAGTGCCGGAGCCATTTCCCTTGATCACTCCGACCACACCGGTTTTACCGATACCTTCATGGGTCTCGATGCCCCAGGAACGCAGCTTTTCAGCAACAATTCCGGCCGTCCGTGTTTCCTCGTAGCAGAGCTCCGGATGCATATGAAAATCATGGCGCCATTCGCGCATTTCACCTTCGAATTCGGCGATACGGTTCTTGATCGGCATCACTACCTGTTCCTTTCAAATTCCTGCCACGGCGAGGAAGCCGTAGAGGGTGCCATAGCGCTGCCGCGCAGGCCGGGCGTGTCTGAATAGTCCGGGAAACGGTCGTATCAACGACCTTAAGGCCGCTCGAATTACGGCCTGAAAAGAAATCCTATCCTACTGCAACCAAGCACCTATCGGGAAGCAGGAACCTTTCCCTAGTTCAGAACCAACGCACCATCGTCGAAGAGGCCCCCTCAATCCTTCACATCGGATCTGGCCTGCGGAAATCACTTGGCCGCAATCATGCAATCTATGAAAGATTTAGTCTTACAAAATTATGTAAAATACTTCCCATAATACGAACAGAAAATATGTGCCATTACTTAACGGCGAAGAGCTCCAAACTTGTGGAAGCTTAACGGATATTTACATTAATGGCTTATTAATGCTTTCATTTATAAACTCAAGATAGCGATTTCCATACAGACGGATGACATTAGCACTCTAAAACGTAAAAATTTCCCGTGAAAAAACACAGGAAATATGGGTAGTTTGTGCATCTAGCAACGGTATGGGCGAAGTTTCGATTATACAATTTTTGATACAAATCCTTCCAATGGAAGATCACGCAAAGGGCCGCTTTAAATGTTTTCCAGTCTCTCGATCCGGAAGAAAATCATTGGCGTATGTCTGGTCACTCTCCCTCTCCCGATAGTGGCTCTGATCTATGCTGTATTCTCCATGAATTTGATCGGCATTGAGCTCAAGGAGATTGCGGAAGAAGACATGCCGATCACCCGGCAATTGACCAAGGTGACCGTCTTGCAGCTTGAGCAAGCCATTCATTTTGAGAAAGCCATGCGATTTTCCGGCATTCAGAAGAAAGATGCCGACCTCAGCGCGGTGCTCGCCAAGGAAATCGGAAAATTCGAAGAACAAAGCAAGAGTGCGGATGCGCTGTTTCTGGACCTTGAACGCAGACTGGAGCATGCGATTGAGGTGAGTTCGTCCCACGGGGCGACCGAATCCGTCGAGGAATTTTCATCGGTCGCGGAACAAATCAAAGAAGCAAAGCGCCTCCACGCTGATTACGAGGTTCAGGCCAAAGGCGCATTCAAAGCCCATGAAGCGGGTGATATGGATGCGGCAACCGGCTTTGCTGAAAAAGCGGAGGCACTGGAAACCACTCTCGATCACAAGATGGAAGAGATCCTGAATGAGATCGGGGAATTTACGCAGCGCTCTCTCTATGCTGCTGAAGAGCACGAACAGCAAAGCTTGAAGATCATTGTCGCTCTGGCCTGCCTGGGGCTGGTCGGCGGGCTTGCCAGCGGTGCGGCAATCGGCAATGCGGTCGCCGGACCGATCGTCAAGCTGACCTCTGCCATGGCTAAGCTGTCCACCGGCGACTATAGCGCGGAGGTTCCGGCGCGCGGACGCAGAGACGAAATTGGCAGCATGGCGGAAGCCGTTTCGGTTTTCAAAGAGGCCAGTATTGAGCTTGAGCAGATGACAGAGTCCCGGCAGCAGGAGCAGGAAGAACAGCAACGCCGTCTGCAGGAAGAGATGCTGACGCTTAGCAACAAGCTGGAAGAGGAACTGAAAACCGCCGTCAACTCCATCGCCGAAGAGATGGAGCAGATGCGCCAGCGCTCGGAAACCATGAACCGGTCGGCGGAAAACGTGAGACAGGAAAGCATGGCCGTCGCGGCCGCGTCGGAAGAAGCGACTGTAAACGTTAATACCGTGGCCGCGGCATCCCAGGAGATGGCGCAGTCAATTCAGGAAATCAGCCGGCAGGTCGGTGCATCGACCAACATCGCCAGGGAAGCGACAACCGAGATCGAGAAAACCAACGCAACGGTCGAAGGGCTTGCAAGCGCAGCCGAAAAGATCGGCGCCGTGGTCAACATGATCACGGACATCGCCGAGCAGACCAACCTTCTGGCTCTCAACGCGACAATCGAGGCCGCACGCGCCGGCGAAGCGGGCAAGGGGTTTGCGGTTGTTGCGTCGGAAGTAAAATCCCTCGCCAACCAGACCGGCAGCGCGACGGAAGATATCGCGGGGCAGGTCCAGAGCATTCAGAGCATTACCAGCGACGCGGTCCAGGCAATGCGCGCGATTGGCGAGACCGTGGTGCGGATCAACGAGATCTCGGAACAGATCACGGTCGCAATCGAGCAACAGACAGACACCACCAATGAAATCACCCAGAATGTCCAGGAAGCAGCCATGGGCACTCAGGAAGTCTCCGGAAAAATCACTGGCGTCGCCGCATCGGCCGAGGAAAACGGCACCATGTCCCAGGAGATCAGTACGTCAGCGACCACCATCACAAACAAGATGCAGGAGCTACAGACCAGACTGACGGCCATCGTCCGGGAATCCGCGGCAGGTAACCGGCGTGAAGCGGAACGTAAAACGCTCATGGAAGCGTCAAGATTCCGCCTCGGCGAGAGCTGGTATGATTGTGTGATCCACAACATCTCGGAAACCGGCCTCGAAATCGGTACTGATGAACAGATCCCGGAAGGCTCGGCAATCGAGGTTGACCTGACCGGTCTCGGCAGAGTGCAGGCTCGGGTCGTGAGGCAACGCAAACGTGTCAAAGGGTTCGGCGCTGAGTTCATCGAGCTCGACGAAAGCATCCGGGACACCATCCGGGCATGGGACCAAGCGGCAGTCGCCGCCTGACGGAACAGTCTGGCCGAAACGGCCACTGTCCTCGCAGTCAGCATACCTCAAGGCTTTTTATTTCGGCGCACCAATCGGCGGAATAGCCTTGAGGTAGCGGGCAATGGCACGGCGGTCCTCGTCGCTCAGCAGGCCCGTATTCTCCACCACCTCTGTCATGGAACCACCGACCGTATCGAAATCCGGTGTAAAACCGGATTTCAGATACTCCGCGATATCGGCTTCGGACCAGGCAGCAATACCAGCGCCACCCGGGGTCAGGTTCGGGACAGAGCCCTTCCCGTCCGGATTTGGGCCACCAGCCAACCAACGCGAGAGATCGGGACCGCCAATGACGGAGCGCGGTGTATGGCATTCCCCGCAATGGCCCGGCCCTTCAACCAGATAACGCCCTCTCTCCAAGTCTTCGGCAACCTCCACCACCGGAGCCGGATCGAGGTAGAGCTGTTTCCAGAGCCCGAGACCGCGCCGGATCGAAAACGGGAAGCCGACTGCGTGCGGCGTGTTCACCTGCTCACTCGCAGGGAGCGACTTCATGTAGGCCCAGAGATCCAGCAAATCCTCGGTCTTCACCCGGGCGTAAGAAGTGTAGGGAAAAGCCGGGTAGTAATGACTGCCATCGGGTGAAACGCCGTGCTTCATGGCATTAACGAAGTCGACACTACGCCAGGCCCCGATTCCGGATCCGGGATCTGGGGAAATGTTCGGGGCATAGAAGGTGCCGAATGCGGTGACGAAAGACCGGCCGCCCGCAAGAATTAGCTTCTGTTCCCCCTTGGCACCGTCCGCCGCATGACAGGAGGCGCAGCCGCCGATGGTGAAAATTGCCTGGCCACGTTCAACATCACCTCCGCCAGCCGGCACACTGTCTTCCATTAGCGTTTCAGGCGCCGTCAGAACCCATCCGGCAACCGCTCCAGCGACGGCAAGAGCGACCCCCGCGAGCCGCACCCAACCTGTCATCACACCCTCTCCTGCGCATCTATCGGGGCCCGGACACAAGCCGGCCCCCGATAGGGACTGATTTGACTATTTCGGCACGCGGAAGGGTTTATGGCACCCGCCACAACTTTGGCCGACATCGCCGATAGCTCCTTGCAGCGCCGGCAGGCCATCACCAGCAACCTTGGCCATCGCCGCCGACGCATCGGCGAGCGCTTTGCTCTTTCCGGTGATCTCGGGATAGGTCGACCAGATTTCAGCCATAGCGCGGGTCTTGTCGGGCATCGCGGTTGCATCGGAACCTTTTGGCCACATCGCCCCCTGATCCATCGCGGCAAGCGCGGCGAGGTTACCGGCAGCAGCACTGGCTACCGCCGCATCATAGGCTACGTTGCCTTTCGCCATCGCTCCAAGCTGACCCAGATTGAAGGAATAGAGCTTCATCGCCGCCTGGCGCGCCTCGATGGCTTTTTCAAGGTGGCCGTCAGCGAATACCGGAGCCGCCGCAAGGAGCGCGGCGGAAAGGCCAAAGGCAGTCAATGTTGTTTTAATTTTTTGCATGTTTGATCTCCCACTGCAGGCAAGTTTGCCTGCCTTTAGGCTACAACAGCAAAAATTTCTGTATATTCACTAAAAGGTCATCGGGGTTGGTATGACGAGAAAAAATCCGCGACAGTATGGAAGATAAATCTCTGCCGTGACGTGATTATGGGTTCCGCCCTCTGTGCACCTCAAAACGCAGACCTATATCTGTTTTATGACCACTCGCGCACTCCTCACCGCCCTCCTCTCCCTGCTACCTTCGGCGGCTTTGGCCGATCTCGTCGTGACATTCATCGAAACCTCCCCGTCCGATCTGTTCATCGTCGAGAACCGGAACGATTGCGAATATTACGATTTCGGCATGCAGATCGACCTACGGAGCTCGGCCGGCGGTCTGTTATTTGACATTGCAGAAGGCGGCGCGGGCGCGAGTGTCTACGAACCCTTCGGCATTGCCGAGGGGAGAAACGCAGTCCGGAGCTTCTCCCCCGTCACGGACGGCGATCGTGTCGTATCAATCCTGTTTGACAGGCTCGAAGGGCGCGGGCGCGTCGTCTTCACCGTGGATGTCGACGACACTTTGCCCGACGGACCTTACGGGCAGACAGTGGTGGATTCGTCAGAAATCGCAGGTGCAATGATCGTCATCACCACCGTAGGACAAGAACCCGCGACCGCTGTTTTTCTGTCGGACGGGAGAGCCACGGCACAGCTCAAGGGCTGCGGGCCGGTTTCCTGAGCAGCCTCCTGTCAAACCAGACGTCGACCGGTTTCAGTAACGGTTCGCCAATCCACGCATGACTCCTGACATTTACATGCCATGATTGGTATCTTGAAAAACCAGACTGATTAAATCAGGCCCAAACCGATGTGGTGTTGTACTTGAGTGTCGAAGAAAAACAGTTCGAGAGAGTGAGATCACCGCTTCTTCGCGAGGCATTTAAGCTCTGGAACAGTAAGCGCGGTAATCGCCGGATGGCCAAACGGGCCGATTTCGACCCGCTAGAGATGCCTAGATTGCTCTCCTCCATCATCCTGATTGATGTCGAAAACGACGGTGCAAGATTGAGAATTCGTCTTGTCGGAACGAAAATCGTCGATATGTATGGGAGTGATTATACTGGAAAATATTTGGACGAAATTGATTTTGGAGATGTCAGAAACAAGGTTCTGAATGAGTACCACCTTCCTATTTTTGAAAAGCGCCCGGTTTTTTCGGATCATGACTTCCGAAAACTAAATGACTACCATCATACTATTGAACGGGCCATTTTCCCGCTTTCGGATGACGACAATACCGTTAACAAGCTCATCGCATTTCTTGATTTCGAAAGAGTTCAAGAGCCTTAGACCGCAAGGGTACATGCCAGCGTATCGGAATGAGATTATGGGAGCTTGTCGGAGCGACTGATCCGTTTACCGTACGAAGCCGGAAACACTTTTTTTATCAAGGCGGAGAGTGGTGGGCGCAGTAGGACTCGAACCTACGACCCGCTGATTAAGAGTCAGCTGCTCTACCAACTGAGCTATGCGCCCGCCCGTCGAGGGAGCGGATTGATACTAAAGGCGTGACCCTATTGCAAGCGGGTTTTGCACTATTCCCCGGAGGACTGAGAACGACGCCAAGTGTGTTCTGAACCCGGGCCAAGCAGCTGTTCGCGTAGCTCCTGCAACGGGTCCTTGTCTTTGCTGCCTCCACGCAGGGTCGGATCGTTTGGCAAGGCCTGCCAGTTCCAATTCCCCTCTCCGTCATCCTGCAGAGGTGCCTGGGCCGCCGGACGGCGTGCTTCGGGGTCCTGCATCCGGGTTTGCTTCTTGCGCACCGCCTTCGGCACGCTTTCAGACTTTCCCAGAACCCAATCCAGTCCGAGCATATCCCGGTCTTCTTCAGCTTGCTCGGCCGGAGGCACCGGGCGACCGCGGGTCGCTTTGGAAAGTTTGGCTTCGATCCGGACTGTTTCCGCCTGCTCTACGGCACCGGTACCGATGCTGCGCCGTTCTTCCGGCGGCAAGGAATCGAAGCTGTCACGGGCCCGGTCATACTCAACCCGGTCCCCGGTTTCGGCTGCTGCATCGAGGTTACGTGTAAGGTCGCTCTCGCCTTGATTCTCACGGGCGGAGTCGGCGAGAATTTTCAGGCTCTTGCGTTCAATATTGTCCAAGGGTCACCAACCTGTTCGGTCCCGCTCCGGAAACAACGGACGGCATAAGATCAACAAAAAGCTCATTCGCGAAAGTTTAACAGAAAAATCCCATAAAAGTCTATTAAGGCGCTTTTATGATTACGAAAAGCTCAACCTTAGGGCATTTCAAACACCGCTCCAGATGGGCAGCAGCTTCAGTCTTCGTCTTCGAAACCTTGCCGGCCGATCTCGATGTCACGATGAACGTAGCAATTGATGATCAGACCAAAGCCGATCATCGCCGTCAGCATCGCTGTCCCGCCGTATGAGATCAGCGGCAACGGCACACCAACAACCGGGATCAATCCCATCACCATGGCAATATTGATGAACATGTAGAGGAACAACGTCGTGGTTGTTCCGAGCGCTAACAGGCGACCGAATTGGCTGGAACAGCGCAGCGCGATGGCAAAGCCGTACCCAAGTGCCAGAACATAGAGCAGCAGCAGGAACAACGCCCCCGCCAGCCCCAGCTCTTCAGCCAGCATGGTGAAGATAAAATCGGTCTGCTTTTCCGGCAGAAAGTTCAGATGGCTTTGGGAGCCTTGCAGGAAGCCCTTGCCGAAGAGCCCCCCTGAGCCAAGCGCGATCTTGGACTGCAGGATGTGATATCCGGCGCCGAGAGGATCGTTCTCCGGGTTGATGAAGGTCAGAATCCGGTTCTTCTGATAGTTATGCAGGAATTGCCAGCCGATCGGGATCGCGGACAAGCCAAGCACGAGAACGGTGACGAATTTCCAGATCCGCACGCCGGCAAGGAAGAAGATGGCTCCGCCGCCAAGGATGATCATGCCTGCCGTGCCCAGATCGGGCTGGCGCAGAACCAGGATCGCCGGTGCAAAGACCAGAACCAGCGGTATGAACAGGCTGCGGATGCGGCCAACCTCCTCGAAGGTCTGACGGTGGAAATACCGCGCCAAAGCAAGTACCAGCGCCAGCTTCATCAACTCCGACGGCTGCAGGCGGAAGACACCGAGGTCGATCCAGCGCTGCGCGCCCATGCCTATCTCTCCGGCGATCTCGACAACTCCCAAGAGGCCGAGAGATACGAAATAGAAGGCATAGGACCAACGCATCAGGAAGCGGATATCAATCAGCGCAATGCCGAGCGTGATCACCAGGCCAATACCGAACCGGATAGCCTGGCGCATGGCCCAGGGCGTCCAGCTGCCATTAGCTGCCGAATAAAGCATGGCGAAACCGACTGAGGCGATCAGCGTCAGGAGCAGGATAAGTCCCCAGTTGATCTGCTGCAGCTTGATGCCGAGCGTCAGTTCCGGCCGGTTGAGAGAGTTTGAATGCATGCCGGTCGCCATGGCTTAACCCTGATCCGTTTCAGGTTGAGCCTGCGGCAGGATCTCGACTGGTTCTGCCTCGGATGCTTCGAACCCGTCGGCTTCCATGGCACGGGCGAGAATGTCCCGGGCAATCGGCACCGCGTATTTGCTGCCGCCACCATGCTCGAGCACGACGGCAACCGCGTAGCGCGGCGCCTCCGCCGGCGCGTAGCCGACAAACAATCCATGATCCCGCTCACGCCAGGGCAGTTCTTCGTTCGGTATCACACCGGTCAAACGCTCCGCCTTGGTGATCCGCCGGACCTGCGCGGTCCCGGTTTTACCGCCAACCTGGACGCCGGACTCCGGGATTTTAGCGCTACGCGCTGAGCCGTGCGCTCCATTGACCACCCGCCGCATGCCTTCAAGCACATAGGCAAGATTGCCGCGCGAGACATTCATTTTCGGGATTTGCTCGTCGCCTTCTTCGCGCCGGATCAGAGTTGGTTTCACCGCATAGCCGCCATTGACCAGCCGCGCGGTCATAACTGCGAGCTGCAGCGGCGTCACCAGAACGAAGCCCTGGCCAATGCCTGTGATCAGAGTCTCGCCCTTCTGCCAGCGCTCACCGCGCACGGCGAGTTTCCATTCCCGGGTCGGGATCAGGCCATTGCGCTCGCCCGGCAGCTCGATCTCGAGTGTCTCACCAAGGCCGAAACGGCGGGCCATTTCGGAGATCCGGTCGATACCAACCCGCTTCGCCGCCTCGTAGAAATAAACGTCGCAGCTCTGCTCAAGCGCATCCATGACGTCCATCTTGCCATGACCCCAGCGCTTCCAGCAGTGGAAGCGGGCATTGCCGAGATCCGTATGGCCGTTGCAGTAAACCTCCGTCTCCGGCCCGATCACACCGGCTTCAAGCGCAGCAAGCGCCACAATCATCTTGAAGGTCGAGCCCGGCGGGTATGTCCCGGCAATCGCCTTGTTGGTCAGAGGGTGGCGCGGATTGGAAAGCAGGTTCTCCCAATCGCGGGCACTCAGCCCCTTGTTAAAATTGTTCGGGTCGAAACCCGGCGTCGAGGCGATGGTCAGAACCTCACCGGTATGCACATCCATGACAATGGCGGCACCGCTTTCGCCCTGCACGATGTTGCCCCCTTTGTCGAGGAACACCGTCCCGTCGTCATTCTCCAGATAGCGCTTCGGCACACCGGAGCGCGCGATGGCTTCCTGCACGCGGATATCCGCGATGGGAACCCGCTCCGAGCTGCCGCGCTCAAGCCGTTCGTGGGCGAAGATCTGAAGGCCCATGTCGAGGGTGAGATGAACGTTCTTGCCCGGCTGCCCCTCGTCGCCCGGAAGTTTCCGGATGATCCGGCCGAGCGCGTTGACCTCGACCTGACGGCGGCCCGCGGAGCCGCGCATTTCCTGATCGTAGAGCTTTTCGATACCGCTCTTGCCGATTCGGAAGTCCGGCAGCTCAAGGACCGGATCACCGGTCAATTCCGTGTCCGAAACCGCTGCCACGTAGCCGGTGATATTCACCGCCTTGGAGCCAAAGGGATAAACCCGGGAGCGCCCCTCCTCGATCCGGATGCCAGGCAGATAGGGTGCGTTGACCGCAACCCGGCTGATATCTTCCCGGGTCAGGTTTTCCACCACCGTCACGGGCACGAAGCTGCGCTTACGGGAAATCTCCTTCAGCACGCGCTTCACATCCCAATCGTCCACATGGACGACCTGGCGTAATGCATTGATGGTCGCGCGCACATCGCTGGTCTGTTCCGGTACGAGATCGACGCGGAAATTGTCCTCGTTCGAGGCGACCAGAACCCCGTTCCGGTCCAGGATCAACCCGCGGGTCGGCGGCAGCAGCTCGAGATTGAACTGGTTTTCCTCGGAGAGCGTCCGGTATCGGTCCGCTTCCACCACTTGCAGATAGTAGAGCCGCGCGCCAAGCGCTCCGACCAGACCGAGCTGCCCCGCACCGAGTATCAGCGAGCGCCGGGTGAAGGCCCGCTTGGTATCCTGATCCTTTGGGTTCTTCATGCGCATATTATCGCACCAGATAGCGGTGAATGCGAACGAAGAGCCAAGCCATAGCCGGGAAAAGCGCGACCGTCAGCCCAAAGCGGGCCAGCACCGTGTCCGGGATGATCCATGCCAGCGAGAATAGCGACATCAACATCCAGTCCAGCAGGAACGCACCGAAGGAAATGATGACGAACCCGCCCCATGCAATGAAGAAGGGTTTGGTCAGGAATGTCTGACGCTGGGTCGTGGCTACACCATAGACGGCGAGAAAGATGACGGCAGTCAGGCCGAGCGGATAGCCATGCACAAGATCCTCGGCCAGACCGGTCAGGAAAACCACGGAAGGCGGTGTCAGATCCGGCCGGTAGACAGCCCAATAGAACACGGCCATCAGCGTAAAGGCGGGCGAGACCTGCGCGTATCCCGGAATGCCGAGCGGCACCGCGCTCACAAGCACCAGCAGCAACATCGTCGCGGCAGGCATCAGATGGCGCGCCCAAAGATCCATTCTTTGGACGAAACTCGTCTTCATCTATCAGTCTTCCCGCGGGTCACACCGAGCCGTTCAACCAGGGTCGGTTCAGGGTCCGGCGCCAGCACGGTAAACGGCGGCGGGTCCATCGGGCCGGGGATCACGCCCTGCATCAGGTAATCGACGATGCGGACAAACTCGAGATGGGTCCAGTCGACCACGGGCTTGACGCGGATCCCTGATTCCGAGACCGAGGAAACGGTGCCGACCGGCAAACCGGCAGGCAACATCCCGCCATGTCCGGAGCTGATCACCAGATCCCCCGGAGAGACCCGATTGTTCTGCGGCAGATACAGAATGCGCGGATGGTTTGTATTGTCCCCGACCAGAATACCCGGCTCCCGCGCGGCGCCGATCAGGACCGGGATCTGGGCGTTCAAGTCCGTCACCAGAAGCATACGTGCATGCAACTCGCCGACTTCGACGACGGTTCCTGCAAGCCCGTCTTCCGAGACCACGCCCTGGCCGCGTCGGACACCGCTCTGGCGCCCCGCGTTCAATAGGGCGCTACGCACGAACGGGCCACCGGCCTCCGCTATCACACGGGCGGAAATATAGCTAACCGGCGGTGGCCCGACATGATGCGTCAGACGCTTCAGGGCCTTGTTCTCGGATTCCAGCAGATGAGCGACATGCTGCCACTGTTTCAGGCGGCTGTTCTCTTCACGCAGCTGCTCGTTCTCCGCATGCAGGTCCCGCAGAGTGAGCGCTGTTTCCACGCCTTTGGAGACGGCAGCGGCAGGGTGCGAGAGGGCTTCGAGAATAGGCGCGACAGCATCAACCGCAGCGATCTGCAATCGCTTGACCATAACGATGTCGGCCTTGCCGAGCAGCATCAGACCGAAAGCGGCCAATACAAGTGCAGTGAAGGCAAAGCGCTGCCAAAGGGTTCGCACAGGCTGGGCGACACGGGAAAATGATGCCGGTCTACGCCCCATTCCTTGCCTGCTCCTTCCTACGCCAATTCCATCATCGCAGCCTCATCGGTCAGTAGGCACCGATGAGAACGTTGCGGAGTACCTTCATTTCCTCGAGACAGCGCCCGGTACCGAGGGCCACGCAGGAGAGCGGATCGTCGGCGATGGAGACCGGCAGGCCGGTCGAGTGCCGCAGCACGTAATCGAGATTGCCGAGCAGCGCGCCACCACCGGTGAGCACAATGCCTTTGTCGACGATGTCGGCTGCGAGTTCCGGCGGGGTCTGCTCAAGGGCGACCTTGACCGCCTCGATGATCTGACTAACCGGCTCGGCCAAGCTTTCGGCGACCTGGCTCTGGTCGATGATCAGTTCCTTCGGCACGCCGTTCATCAGATCGCGCCCTTTGATTTCAAGGGTCTTGCCAACGCCGTCTTCCGGCGGGAACGCGGAGCCGATTTCCTTCTTGATCCGTTCCGCACTGCCCTCGCCGACCAGCAGGTTATGGTTCCGGCGGATATAGGCGATGATGGCTTCGTCCATCTTATCGCCACCGACCCGGACCGAACGGGAATAGACAATACCGCCGAGCGAAAGCACGGCGACCTCGGTGGTACCGCCGCCGATATCGACGACCATGGAGCCGGTCGGCTCCGTCACGGGCAGGTTCGCACCGATCGCGGCAGCCATCGGCTCCTCGATCAGGAACACCCGGCGGGCGCCCGCGCTCTCTGCGCTCTCCTGAATCGCCCGACGCTCAACCGCTGTCGAGCCGGACGGCACGCAGACGATGACCTGCGGGCTGGCGAAGCTGCGCCGGTTATGCACTTTGCGGATGAAGTGCTTGATCATTTCCTCGGCGACTTCGAAATCCGCAATGACGCCATCGCGCAGCGGCCGGATTGCCTGAATGTTGCCCGGCGTTCGGCCAAGCATCTGTTTCGCTTCATCACCGACGGCGAGAACCTGTTTCTTGCCGCGCACAGTGGCGATAGCAACAACCGACGGTTCATTGAGAACAATGCCCCGGCCCTTCACGTAGACCAGCGTATTCGCGGTCCCAAGGTCAATCGCCATGTCGGCGGAGAGCATGCCAAGTAGGTTTGCAAAAAACATTTACGTTCAGCCCGGTCGCGCGCTTCGGAATCGGTTCACATACAGTGCCGCCGCCGGAATAGACCAAAGTTCGGATCGGCCTTGCAACGGAAAACGGTCACCCATTGCATTTACCCCACGCAGTCTACCCGAAATCGGTGACGCCACAGGGGAATCATATCAAAGAATCAGCTTACTATGTAATTTAATTGTCGCGTCGCTTTAGCAAAAAATTTTCTAATGCGCGAAAGTGGCGGCGCGGCGACGACAGAATCGCCGCCGCGCTACCTTCAGGTTAGTTCTGCCAGATTAGTTCTTCGCCTTGTCGACGAGAGCGTTCTGGGAGATCCAGGGCATCATGGCGCGCAGCTTCTCGCCGACCACCTCGATGTCGTGCTCGGCTGCACGACGGCGCATGGTCTTGAAGCCGGCCTGCTTGACCTGGTTTTCCAGCATCCAGCGGCGCGCGAAGTCACCGGACTGAATGTCTTCGAGAACGTTCTTCATCTCCGCCTTCACCGCAGCGGTGATAATGCGCGGGCCGGTGACGTATTCGCCATACTCGGCCGTGTTGGAGATGGAGTAGTTCATGTTGGCGATGCCACCTTCGAAGATCAGATCAACGATCAGCTTCACTTCGTGCAGGCACTCGAAATAGGCCATTTCCGGCGCATAACCGGCTTCGACCAGGGTTTCGTAACCAGCCTTGATCATCTCGCAGAGACCGCCGCAGAGGACAGCCTGCTCACCGAACAGATCGGTTTCGCACTCTTCCTTGAAGCTCGTCTCGATGGTGCCGGCCCGGCCGCCACCAATGGCGGAGGAATAGGACAGCGCGATCTCGAGCGCATTGCCGGAGCCGTTCTGGTGCACGGCGACCAGGCACGGCACGCCGCCGCCACGTACATACTCGGAGCGCACGGTGTGACCCGGGCCCTTCGGTGCGATCATGAAGACATCAAGGTCCGGACGCGGATCGATGAAGCTGAAGTGAATGTTGAAGCCGTGCGCGAATGCGATGGCAGTGCCTTCGCGCATGTTGTCTTTCAGGTCCTGATCATAAATGTCGGACTGGCCCTCATCCGGAGTCAGCATCATGACAACGTCAGCCCAGGCAGCGGCTTCGGCTGCGGTCATGCATTTCAGACCAGCGGCTTCGACCTTGGCACGGCTGGACGAATCTTCGCGCAGCGCGACGACGATGTCCTTCACGCCACTGTCTTTCAGGTTATTGGCGTGGGCATGGCCCTGGCTACCGTAACCGACAATCGCAACCTTCTTGTTCTTGATCAGATTGACGTCGGCATCCCGATCGTAATAGACGCGCATTTCTAGGCCCTCTCGTTTACGTTCCTGTAACTCAATACTTCAATGGAGCTCTCTGTCTCCCACCCGACGCAAGCCGCCGGGCAGAATTGATCGGGCAACGGGTCGGGCTCCGATAACTCCCGCTGCCTCAGGCCTGTTCAGACCTTTTTCTGTGCCTTCTTGCCTGCCGGCTGCTTGGCCTTCTTGCGGTTGACCTCCAGCGTGCTGAAGACAGGCATATCCAGATTACTGCCCCGGGCGATCGCGACGACGCCGGTGCGGGATACCTCGATTGCGCCAAGCGCACTCATAAGCTCGACAAACGCCGTGATCTTGGACGGGCTGCCGGTCAGCTCGAAGACGAAGCTTTCAAGCGTGCTGTCGATAGCACGGGCACGGAACATGTCCGCGATCCGGAGTGCCTCGATACGGTGCTCGCCGACATTGCGGATCTTGATCAGCGCCAGCTCGCGTTCCAGGTGCGGGCCTTCAAGGGTCAAATCGTGCACGGAATGAACCGGCACGAGCCGGCCGAGCTGTGCCTTGATCTGGGCAATGATCAGCGGCGTCCCGGTGGTCACGATGGTGATCCGGGACAAGTGCGCCGCCGTGTCGACTGAAGAAACCGTCAGGCTTTCGATATTATAGCCGCGACCGGAAAACAGGCCGATGACACGGGCGAGCACGCCCGGCTCGTCGTCCACCAGCACGGCAAGAGTGTGGGTCGCTTCTGCGATTTCAGTGGTTGCGTTCACGATACGCTCCGAATTCTGGGCGGCCGACCGGCCGCCGATACCTTATAGAGTGAATGGACGGATGGCGCCCGCGCCTTTTCCGGCAAGCGGGCGACATGCCTTCAGGCGGGATTTCTAGACCAGAACCATCCCGTTCTCCGACGTCTCCAGTTCCGCCTTGTCGTCCGGTCCGAGCAGCATTTCGTAATGCGCAGCGCCGGACGGGATCATCGGGAAGCAGTTCTCGTCCTTCTTGACCATGATATCGGCCAGCACGAAACGGTCTGTCTCCAGCATCTCCATGATGACGTCGTCGAGCTGGTCGACAGTCTCTGCCCGCAAGCCGACGCCGCCGAAAGCCTCCGCGACCTTGATGAAATCCGGCAGGCTCTCCGAATAGCTCTCGGAGTAGCGGCCGCCATGGTTCAACTCCTGCCACTGCCGGACCATGCCCATCCACTGATTGTTGACAATGAAGGACTTCACCGGCAGCCGGTACTGGGCGAGCGTCGACAACTCCTGAATATTCATCAGGTATGAGGCTTCGCCTGCAATATCGATCACCGTTGAGTCCGGATGCGCGATCTGCACGCCCATCGCCGCCGGCAGGCCGTAGCCCATCGTGCCGAGACCACCAGAGGTCATCCAGCGGTTAGGCTCCTCGAAACCGAAATACTGGGCCGCCCACATCTGGTGCTGGCCGACTTCGGTGGTGATGTAGGTGTCACGATCACGGGTCAGCTCATACAGCCGCTTGATCGCGTGCTGCGGCTTGATGATCGACGTGTCTTCCGTGAACGCCAGGCACTTGCGCTCACGCCATTTCTCGATCTGCGCCCACCACTTTTCAAGCGGCTTGGCATTGGCCTTGTAGCCCTTGGCTTTCCAGACCTTGATCATCTGCTCCAGGACATTCGCCGCATCGCCGATGATTGGCAGATCAACAACCACGTTCTTGTTGATCGAACTCGGGTCGATATCGACATGTACCTTGGTCGAATTCGGCGAGAAGTCGGCGATCCGGCCCGTCACCCGGTCATCAAACCGCGCGCCGATATTGATCATCACATCGCAATTATACATCGCCAGATTGGCTTCGTAGGTCCCGTGCATGCCGAGCATGCCGAGGAACTGACGATCCTGCGACGGATAGGCGCCGAGGCCCATCAACGTCAGGGTTGTCGGCGCCTGGGTCAGACGCACCAGCTCGGCATAGAGTTTGGAGGCCTTCGGGCCGGCATTGATCAGGCCACCGCCGCCATAGAAGATCGGCCGCTTGGCTTTTGCGAGCAGATCGACCGCACGCTCGATGGCGCTCTCGTCACCCTTTACCTGCGGCTTGTAGCTGGGATGCGCGTTCCCGTTCGGGGCATAATAAGGGCCTTCCGCGAACAGAATGTCTTTCGGCAGATCGACCACGACCGGACCCGGACGGCCGGTGGTGGCGACATAGACCGCCTCATGAATAGTGTCGGCCAGCCGGGTGACGTCTTTCACCAGATAATTATGCTTGGTGCACGGCCGGGTGATGCCGGTCGTATCCGCTTCCTGGAAGGCGTCGTTGCCGATCAGATGCGTGGGCACCTGGCCGGTGAGACAGACAATCGGAATGGAGTCCATCAGCGCATCGGTCAGGCCGGTCACCGCATTGGTCGCGCCCGGACCGGAGGTCACCAGCACGCACCCGACCTTACCGGTCGAACGGGCATAACCTTCCGCCGCATGCACGGCCGCCTGCTCATGGCGCACTAGGATGTGGCGGATACGGTTGGACTTGAAGATCTCGTCATAGATCGGCAATACCGCCCCGCCGGGATAGCCGAATACCACTTCTACGCCCTGATCCTGCAACGCTTTGAGAATGATCGCCGCCCCATTCATCTGGGCGTCGGGTTTTCGGGTATGCGGCGTGCGCGGGGTAGCCATTTTACCGTTCCTCTCTCAAATCAAATTCGCAGTTGCGGCATAAACCGCACCCGCCACTGGGCGGGATTGATCAGATAAAATCCTGTCAAATCAGTAAGGTCGACAGAAACTCAGACAAATATCGCGACACCAAAGGCGTCGCGACGGGCCGGAACCTAGACCGTCATCTATGACCGGTCAACAGAAACTGACGAATATTATTAAAGATTTTTTCGTCCGATCTTTCCGAATATTGCTCATGCAGGGTCGAATTTGCATGAACCTGATTACGGAACCATGTCATTTGACGTTTCGCATAGCGCCGCGTGTCCCGTTGCGCGATCCGAACGCATTCCTCACGAGACGCCTTTCCTCTTATAAATTCAATCAGTTGCGGAACACCCAAAGCCTTCATAGCTGGCAAGGCAGGATCGAGATCGAACGCCATCAGGGCCTCCACCTCCTCTAATGCGCCGCGCTCCAGCATTTTTTCGAAGCGTCCATCGCAACTGCGATACAAAGACGCACGCTCCGGCAACAGTGTGACAGTGAAGAAGTCGATGCCTTCCGGCGGTTCCGCCGGGCGCTCCTGCCAGGCGGAAAGCGGCTGCCCCGTTTCCTGCAGCACTTCCCAAGCCCGGATCAGCCGCTGGCTGTCACCATCGTGCAGGCGCGCAGCCAGTACGGGGTCCCCCTTCGCCAGCCTTTGCCGGAGCGCCGCCCCGCCTATCTCAGCATGCAGCGCGCGCGCCTCGGCGCGCACAGCGGGTGAGACCTCGGGCATTTCGGAAAGGCCATGTGTCAGGGCGCGCAGATAGAGTCCGGTACCGCCGCAGAGGATCGGCACCCTGCCCGCCTTTGCGGCTTCGTGAATTTCGGCAAGGGCATGGTCGCGCCAGAGTGCGGCCGAGCAGACTTCCGCCGCGCCAAGAAATCCGTAGAGCCGATGCGGCGCCCGCTCCAGATCGACCGGATCGGGCCGGGCGGTGATGATGTCCAACTCCCGGTAAACCTGCATCGAGTCCGCATTGATGACAGTCCCGCCCAACTCCTCGGCGAGATCGACAGCGAGCGCAGATTTACCGCTCGCGGTCGGACCGCCGATGACAATGGCCCTGATCGTGCCGTCCCGGATTGTGCCGGGGCCGTCTTCCATATCTGAAACTTCGCTGGACATGCCCATGGCGATTACGCGATAAGCCGGGCCCATGCAATATGTCCTCACTCTGACGTCAAATCCGACCGCCCCCGCAATCGACAGCGCCGTTGTCTCCATAGTAGAGGCGGCCTTGCGCGACGGCGGTCTGACAATCGGCGCAATCGATTGGCTCGATCCCGACGTGGCCGCTGATCTTCCGTTCAACGGCATCATGCAAGCCGACCTCACTGCAACGCTGCAAGAGGCCCTTTCCGGGATCGACGTGGACGTGAACCTGCAGAGTGCTCCGGACCGTCGGAAGAAGCTGCTCATTGCCGATATGGATTCCACGGTCATCACCTCCGAATCCCTCGATGATCTCGCGGCCTATGCCGGGATCGGCGACAAGATCGCCCCGATCACCTTTCGCGCCATGCGCGGTGAGCTCGATTTTGAGGAAGCCCTGAAGGAACGGGTCGCGATGTTGGCAGGGCATCCCTCGAGCCTGCTTGACCGCCTGCTGGCCGAAGTCGAGATCACCCCTGGCGCACAAGTCCTTGTTGCCACTATGCGGCGCGACGGAGCCTATACCGCCCTTGTCTCCGGCGGCTTCACATCGCTGACTGGCCCGGTGCGCGAGCGGCTGGGTTTCCACACCGACCGCGCCAACACGCTGAACGTCGCCAATGGCAGTTTTACCGGGACCGTCGGCGAGCCGATCCTGGGACGGGATGCGAAACTCGTTGCCCTCAACGAATTCTGCGCCGAACTCGGCATTGGTCCGGCCAACGCCGTGACGGTCGGCGACGGGGCGAACGATCTCGCCATGTTGCAGGCTGCGGGCATGGGTGTCGCTTTCCGTGGCAAACCGGCCGTCCGCGAGGCGGCAGGTTTCCGGATCGATCACGGAGACCTTAGCGCGCTGCTCCACCTGCAAGGATACAAGCGATCCGAATTTGCCGATTGAACGGCGCCAAAAACAACGGCGCCGGTCTTTCGACCGGCGCCGCGCGTCGCACCCGCTAGGGCTGCCTGGGGGGGCGGGGGAGAATTAGCCCTCAGTAATGCGGAGTGCGACAAACCTCATTTCACCACCGCGATTGACGGTAAGCAGAACCGACTTCTTGCCGGCATCCTTGGCTTTCGCGATGCCCTTCTGGACGCTGGACGGTGACATCACAGGCGTCTGCTGCACCTCGACGATCACGTCGCCTACCCGCAGATCGCGGGCCGACGGGCCATTCGGATCAACATCCGTGACCACAACGCCCTTGGCATCGTCTCCAAGAGAGAACTTACCTCGCATGTCGTCGCTGATTGCCGACAATTCAAGGCCCAGCGATTCAACACGGTCAGGTTTAGCCGGTTCCGGCTGCGGACCACCACTGGTAAGCAGGGCTTTTTTCTCAGCCTCCTCAAGCTCACCGATATTCGCGGTGACCTTGACCAGCTTGCCTCCACGCCAGAGTTCAACCGGCACGTCCTTGCCGATTGGCGTCTGAGCGACGATCTTCGGCAGCTCACGCATGGAGGCGACATCACGTTTGTTGAACGTCAGGATCACGTCGCCGGCACGGATACCCGCCGACTTGGCCGGCCCCTTGTCGTTGACATGAGCAACGAGAGCGCCACGCGCACTGTCGAGAGACAGGCTTTCGGCAACTTCGTCCGTCACTTCCTGGATCCGCACGCCGAGCCAGCCACGACGGGTCCGGCCGAATTCACGCAGCTGCTGGACGACAGGATCGGCCAACGCCGCGGAAACCGCGAAGCCGATGCCAACCGAACCGCCCGATTGAGAGAAGATCACGGTGTTCACACCGATCACCTCGCCATCCAGATTGAACAGTGGACCGCCGGAATTGCCCTTGTTGATGGCTGCATCGGTCTGGATGAAATCATCATACGGACCCTGCCCGATATCACGCCCCCGGGCCGAAACGATACCGGCCGTGACCGTGCCGCCAAGACCAAACGGGTTACCGATCGCAACAACCCAGTCGCCAACACGCATCTTGTCCGAGTTACCGAATTTCACCACCGGCAGATCAACGTCGCGTGGATCGAACTTCAGCACGGCAATGTCAGTTTTCGGGTCGGTGCCGACCAAAGTCGCCTCGAACTCTGTATCGTCCTGCATGCGGACCACGATTTCGTCCGCGTCGCGGATGACATGGTTGTTGGTCACCACATAGCCAGCCTTGTCGACAATGAAGCCGGAACCGAGGGACTGTGCCCGACGGGAGCGCGGCTCACCGTTCGGACGCATGCGGTCCTCGAATTCCTTGAAGAATTCCTCGAACGGCGTGCCTGGTGGCAATGCGCGATCATCGCTTGATGCCGTGATGGTCTGCGTCGTCGAGATGTTGACCACCGCCGGGAGCAACTTCTCCGCAAGATCGGCAAAGGTCTCCGGCGCAGCTCTGGCAATCGCGGGGTTTACCGGCATAAACACCGGCACGGCCACGGCAACCGCCATGAAACCGGCCACCAAACCGTTCCTCAGGCTTCGGCTGACCGAGTGTGAGATTTCCGTGGGGACGCCTGTCATAGTTTGAACGCTCCTTGGCAAAGCTTGTATCTATTTTGGGTATCGGGACTCTATCCCGGCCCGGAAGCGGCGGACCTTTGGCCCGTCAACAGAAGTAATTATTTTCGCCCCGCTTTATACGCCATCAAAGGTAGGGACGATCGAACGGCTTTCAACGCTGCCCCTCAATAATGTCAGATATAGCGACCGGGTGTGGCGGCAATGTGGTGAGGATCGAGCAACTGTGTCTGAATTGGGGCAATTGCCATCCCCTCCCTCTCCGGGAAGCAGCGAACGCCTCAAACGGCGCGCAAGAACCAGGCAAGCACGAAGCCGAGAACCATCGCCGCGAGTCCAACGCGCCGCAGCACGCCTTCATCCAGCTCCAGCGCCATCCGCATCATTGCCTTCATTCGGCCCGGCATCAGTACGTAAAGACAGCCCTCAATAAAAAAAACGAGGGCGAGCGCCGTCAGGAAATCCGTCACGGCACTGCCCTCGTCTGTTTCCGAGCCGCATCGGCTCCGCTATTGCGGAGCCGGCGCGCCTTCGATGTTCTTGAAGAATTTGAAGAAGTCGCTATCCGGAGACAGTACCATCGTCGTATCGCCGCCGGTCATCGCCTTCCGATAGGCCTGCATCGACCGGTAGAAAGCGAAGAATTCCGGATCCTTGCCGAATGCTTTCGCATAAATACGGATCGCTTCAGCGTCGCCCTGACCTCGCAGGATTTCGGACTGCTTCTTGGCTTCAGCGACGATCACGACACGCTGCTTGTCGGCATCGGCGCGGATCTTCTGCGCTTCTTCCTGACCCTGTGCCCGGAATTCCTTGGCCTCTCGTTCACGCTCGGACTTCATCCGGTTGTAAATGTTGAGGCTGGTTTCTTCCGGATAATCCGCACGGCGAATTCGCACCTCGACCAGCTCCATACCGAGCGGCCGGGCACCGTCATTCGCCTGCTGGCGAATGCTGGCCATGATCGAGATCCGCTGATCCGAGAGAATGCTCAGCAGCGTTTCGTTACCAAGCACACGACGCAGTGCGGAGTTGATGATCGGGCTCAAACGCGAACGGGCGCCCATCTCATCCTTCACGGTCTGGAAGAACAGCAACGGGTCAACGATCTTGAAGCGTGCGTAGGAATCCACGTCGAGACGCTTCTGGTCAGACAGGATGACCTGCTGCTTCGGCGGATCGAGATCCAGCACGCGCTTGTCGTAATAGACCACGTTCTGCCAAGGCAACTTGACCTTCAGGCCGGGATCCTTGACCGCTTCGATCGGTGCACCGAACTGCAGGACAATGGCCTGCTGAACCTGCGGCACGACGAAAAGCGACGTGAAAGCGACAAACCCGGCGCCCAGTACCAGGACGCCTAAGACTGCGAGGCCCTTATTCATTGCGTGCCTCCCGAGGTCGTACTGTTCTTCTGCATCTGTTTCTGCACTTCAGGCAGAGGCAGATAAGGCACCACGCCGGAGCCACCGTCCGCACTGTCGATGATGATCTTGTTCACGTTTCCGAGGACCTCTTCCATGGTCTCCAGATAGATACGCTTCTGGGTGACCTCCTTGGCAGCCGAATAGGCCTTGTAGACCGACTCGAAACGATCCGCGTCACCGATGGCGCGGTTGGTGACTTCCTGACGGAAAGCGTCCGCCTCTTCGATCATTTGTGCCGCTTCACCGCGAGCCCGCGGAACCACGTCATTGCGGAAAGTCTCGGCTTCGTTCTTCAGCCGGTCCTTATCCTGACGGGCACGCTGCACTTCGTTGAAGGCATCGATCACCTGCTTCGGCGGATCGACCGCCAGCAACTGAACCTGCCGCACAGAAACGCCGGCGCCGTATTCAGTCAGCAAGTTCTGCAGATCTTCCTGCACCGTGCTTTCGATCAGCTGACGACCTTCGGTCAGAGCGACCTGGATCGGCCGCTTGCCGATGGCGTCGCGCATGGCCGACTCCGCCGCCATTTTCACGGTTTCCTCGGGATCCTGCAGATTGAACAGGAAGTCGCCGGCTTCGGCGATCCGCCAGAACACGACGAAATCGATATCGACGATGTTTTCATCGCCGGTAATCATCTGGCTCTCTTCCGGCACGTCGCGCTGAACCGAGCTGCGGCCGGAGCCATCGCCGGAACTGCGATAACCGATTTCGACCCGGTTTTCGCGGGTCACATCAGGCCGGATCACACCTCCGATCGGAGACGGATAATTCCAGTGCAGACCAGGCTCCGTCGGCACACCGGTATACCGGCCAAACACAAGCTCGATGCCCTGTTCGTTCGGTTGCACCCGATAAAGTCCGGAAAACAGCCAAAGAGCCAGAAGGCCGATGACGACCAGTGTAACCCCCGTCGGCCCGCCCATGCCGTGCGGCAAAAAGCGCTTCAGCCGTTCCTGACCCTGACGGATCACCTCGTCAATGTCAGGCGGCTGCTGACCGCCGCCGCCTGGCCCGCGGCCACCCCACGGGGACTTACCGCCACCGCCGCTGCCGCCGCCAGACCCGTTACCACCGCCGCCGCCCCAAGGGCCGCCGCCGCCACCACCTTGATTACTCCAAGGCATCTATGTTTCCCCTCATCATAAAGCGCTCGTCGCTCTTAGCAGATGCCCCACCTGTTGCAAAGGAATAGGGGAAGCGTATATCTGCTTGCGCACGACAATACAGTGCAACCGCATATTGGCCAAAAGCCGGAGAAATCAAGCATGGCACGGGTAACCGAAGATCAGATCCTGGCAGCCCTGAAGGCTGTAGAAGACCCTGACAAGGGGCAGGACATTGTCTCACTTGGCATGGTGAGCGGCCTTGTCGTGAAAGATGGCAATGTCGGCTTCGCTATCGAGGTCGACCCGCAGCGCGGCCCGGAGCTTGAGCCGCTGCGTCAGGCGGCGGAGAAGGCCGTCGACACGGTTCCTGGTGTGCTGTCCGTCACCGCGGTGCTCACCGCGCACCGTCCGGGTGCCCAGGGCCAGCAGCCCGCGCCTCAGGCGCCTCAGCCGCGCGCACAGGCTCCGGCCGGCGCCCCTCAAGCCCGCCCGGCGCAGAATACGCAAAAAACCCTGGTACCCGGCATCAAGTCGATCATTGCCGTTGCTTCGGGCAAGGGCGGTGTCGGCAAATCCACCACCGCCATCAACCTCGCCCTCGCTCTGAAGGCCTCGGGCCTCACCGTCGGCATTCTCGATGCGGACATTTACGGCCCGTCCCTGCCCCGCATGATGGGTATTTCCGGCCGCCCGACGACGGATGACGGCAAGATCCTGAAGCCGCTCGAGCGGTTCGGCGTCAAATGCATGTCGATCGGCTTCCTGGTGCCGGAAGACACCCCGACCATCTGGCGCGGCCCGATGGTGATGAGCGCGCTGGAACAGATGCTGCGTGATGTGCTCTGGGGCGAACTTGACGTGCTCGTCGTCGACATGCCGCCGGGCACAGGCGATGCCCAGCTCACCATGTCCCAACGCGTTCCGCTGGCCGGCGCGGTGATCGTCTCGACACCGCAGGACATTGCCCTGCTGGATGCCCGCAAGGGCCTCAACATGTTCCGCAAGGTCGACGTGCCGGTGCTCGGCATCATCGAGAACATGAGCTATTTCCTCTGCCCGAGCTGCGGTGAGCGCTCTGACATCTTCGGCCATGGCGGCGCCCGCGACGAAGCCGAGCGGATCGGTGTCGACTTCCTCGGCGAAGTCCCGCTGCACATGGATATCCGCGAGACCTCGGACGCCGGAAACCCGATCGTGGTCTCGGCCCCGGACAGCGCGCATTCCGTTGCCTACAAGGCAATTGCAGAGAAGGTCTGGAGCAAGATCGGCAGCGGTGACACCGGGAGCCGGGCGGCTCCGAACATCGTCTTCAACTAGGCGCGAACTTAGAGACCGGCAATGGTGCTGCGCCGCTCCATGATCGTGGTGTCGCGCCATTGCCCTGCCATCGGGCCATAGGTCATCTTCGCGATCCGTTCACGTGTACCGAGGATACGGAAGCCATAGGCTTCATGCAGCCGGATACTGGCTTCGTTTTCCGGGAAGACGCTGGTTTGCAGGGTCCAGAACCCGGCCTGCTCGGACTGCTTGATGAGCGCTTCGAGCAGAATCCGCCCGATCCCCATACCGCGCGCCTCCGGCGCGATATAGATGCTGTGCTCCGCGACCCCGCGATAGACTGCGCGGCTTGAAATCGGCGTCAAGCCGAGCCAACCAACGACAACATTGTCAGCAAGCGCCACCAGCCGGCATTCGGACAGATATTTCGCATCGAACGCGGCCCAGTCCGGTGCCTGCGCTTCGAAAGTTGCATGGCCGGTATCAATCCCGGCCTGATAGATCGCAAGCACCCGCTCCGCGTCACCCGGCTCCATGGCGCGCAGGCTGACCACTCTGTCGTTCATTTCTCAGCCCCGCTCCAGCGTGACAAAACTGTGTGCAGGCTTTTCGCCGTCCGCCGGGTGATCTTCCCGCTCCGTCTCGTGCCATTCTGCCCGGTCGAAATCGGGAAAGCGGGTCTGGCCCTCAACGTCGACATGGATCTCCGTCAGATGCAGGCGCTTCACCTTGTCGAAGGCCTGGCGATAGATCTCCGCACCGCCAAAGACGATAATCTCGTCGACACCATCCGTCAGCGCCACACGGCGGGCGACGTCCAGCGCCTCGTCGAGATCATGCACCACCTCGACGCCCTCGACCTTGAAGCCACGATCACGGGTGACGACAATATTGGTTCGGCCCGGCAGGGGTTTGCCGATTGACTGATAGGTCTTGCGGCCCATCACCAGGGGTTTCCCCATGGTCATCCGCTTCACCCGCTTCAGGTCCGACGGCAGATGCCAGGGCATCTTCTCGCCATCCCCGATTACGCCATTGTCGGACATTGCAACAACGATGACCGGCACCGGAAACTGCACAACCTTATCGTCCATACCCATCTCTAGACCGCGACCGGCGCGGAGATATGCGGTGCGGCCTCGTAGCCAACAAGCTCGAAATCGTCATAGCGGAACGCAAACAGGTCAGTAACCTCCGGGTTGATGCGCATGGTGGGCAGACGTCCGGGTACACGCTGCAACTGCTCGCGGGCCTGATCGAAATGGTTACGGTAGAGGTGGGTATCCCCGAAGGAATGGACGAAATCGCCAGGCTGCAAACCGGTGACCTGAGCCACCATCAGGGTCAGCAAAGCGTAGGATGCGATATTGAACGGCACGCCGAGAAAGATATCCGCGCTGCGCTGGTAGAGCTGACACGACAGCTTGCCGTCCGCAACATAGAACTGGAACAGGCAGTGACACGGCGGCAAGGCCATTTTCGGCACGTCTGCAGGGTTCCAGGCGGTAACGATCAGGCGTCGGGAATCCGGCCGTTCGCCGATATCGTCAAGCAGGTTCCGGATCTGGTCGATAGTCCCGCCATCCTTATCCGGCCAGGACCGCCACTGATGCCCGTAGACCGGCCCGAGGTCACCGTTCTCGTCCGCCCATTCATTCCAGATCCGGACGCCGTTCTCTTGCAGGTATGCGATGTTGGTATCACCCGCGAGGAACCAGAGCAGCTCATGGATTATGGATTTCAGATGCAGCTTCTTGGTCGTCAGAACCGGAAAGCCACGGGACAGATCGAAACGCATCTGATGGCCGAAAATCGACCGCGTCCCGGTCCCGGTCCGGTCGCTCTTGTCGGTGCCTTCCTCCAGCACCTTCGCCATCAGATCGAGATATTGCCGCATGGATAGACAGTCCCGTCACGCTCATTGAGAAACGGCACATATTGTGAACCGGGCGCAGTCTAACGCAAGGGATTGCAGACCAGGATGGCAATGACGATTGACAGAGTGCTGAATCCGCTCGCACTTTTGGTCCAATATCCGTTCGCACCGAAACCGGACCGGGATACCGATCATGCCGGAAAGCCGCGACTCCCTTTTGGCCGACTGCCAGCAGCTCTTGGCCAATGGAAAATGGAACGAGGCGCGCTCCCGCCTGGAAAATGCGTTCGCGTCTGCCCCTACTGATGTTCTTATTGCCTATAGCCTGGCAACGGCCTGCCGTCTTTCGGGCATGATGGACCGTGCGGCCCAGCTTTTCCAGGCGATCCACACAACCCTCCCCGATATGGCGGAGGCAGTCATCGGACTGGCGCACAGCCTTGCCGAACTCGGCGCTTCTGAACAAGCGAATGACGTCCTACGACGTGCGATCATCAGATCGCCAAGCATAGCGCCTGTCTATACAGCATACGGTGAAATAGCCCTGAAATCGGGGAACATTCATCAGGTTGAACCCGCCTTTAGCCGGGCGGTCATTATTGTTCCGGCTTCATCCAAAGCGCAGTCAAACCTGGCGGAAATTCTAAGCCAGCAAGAACGCTTCTCAGAAGCGGAGCCGCATTATCAAAGCGCCTTGCAGGCCAATCCGGAAAATCAGCAATTACGTCTCAATTACGGGGTTCACCTTCTCTCTCAAGGAAAAGTCAGGGAGGGTTGGGCATATTACGAGGCAAGGCTTTCTTCGCAGATATCCAGCGCCCCGGTGAGATCGATTTCAATACCGCGCTGGGACGGAACCTGCCCCGAAGCACATAATATTCTGATCCTGAACGAGCAGGGTCTCGGCGATGAGTTGCGGTTTGCGGCTATGCTGCCGGAACTCTCCAAGTTAGCCCGAAGCATCACCTTGGAATGCGACCCTAGACTAGTTGACCTTTTCGAGAGATCCATCCCAGCCATCCGGGCACACGGGTTCTCCAGGCATAAAAGGAGCGGTCGCGGACATTTTTCTTATGCCTGGCTTCCGGAATCGGGAGGTCCCGATTGCTATGTCGAGATTGGCAGCTTACGCCATTTTGTAGGAGAAGGTCTTCGGCCCCAGCGCAATGACTGCGGCTTCTTGATCCCTCGCATGGATCTGACGCAGCAGATCGGCAATCATCTCCGGGCCCAGGCTGCGGGACGGCATATCGTCGGCGTTTCTTGGACTAGCGGCTCACAAACCTTCGGGCGCGGAGTTAATTACCCACCTCCATCAGCATGGCGCGACTTGCTCGACTTGCCCAACACGTTGCTCGTTTCACTTCAGTATGGCGAAACGGAGGAAATGATCGCAGAGTTTGAAGAAGCGACGGGCCACAAACTTTACAGAATCGCGGGTCTCGATCTGCGCAACGATCTTGAAAGCCTTGCTGCGCTGGCATCCAGTCTCGACCTGATGCTTTCGGTTGGAAATTCGACTGCGGCGATCGTCGGCGCCGTCGGCACAAAAACGATTGAGTTTCTGACCTCGGGCGGCTGGGTACCTCTATCCGGAGACCGAGACAGCTTTATAGGCGCGATCCGGAGGATCAAGCAGACCAGACTAGGCGACTGGGCCAGATCTATGATTATTGCAAAGAGCCTCGCGCTCGAAATATTGGAAAACCACTAATTCCTCGAAACATCTCGCAACTCTCCTCTTTTTCCTGAGACAACAAGCGCCTATATTGAGCGTGTCGGGCAACCGACTATGGCGATAAACGGCCTGTGGAATAGGCATTGCGGACCCGGGGGCGGTACCCGGCGCCTCCACCAAAGATTTCCGGTTTCTCGACCGGCTCCTTGGGGGCGAAATAGGATCGACGCGTGTAGTAAAGACAGAACTTTCGCTCGGCATGGTACCACCGATATCGGGCCATTATAGTAGTTGCAAATGACAACAACTATGCGGAAGCACGTCTCGCTGCGTAAGCAGTCAGATGTCTTCATTTAAGTCCTAAGGGTTCGCACCTTTAGGCGGGGTTTGGGGCGCACCTGGCAACAGAAGCGTCCCGCTGAATTTGAGTATGCTGACGGACGAATACCGGGGGAAATTTTGGAAGAACCTTTCCAGTACGATATGATGGTGGATGAAGCGCTGCGCGGCGTTGTTCGGCGCGCGCTGAAGCAGGTCGCCCAGCACGGCCTCCCCGGAAACCACCATTTCTACATCACCTTCAAGACCCGGGGAGAAGGCGTTTCGATCCCTCCCTACCTGCTTGAAAAATACGCGGACGAGATGACCATCGTGCTCCAGTTCCAGTTCTGGGACCTGGAAATCGAGGAAGAGTTCTTCAGCGTCGCGCTCAGCTTCAACGATGTTCGCGAGAGGCTTGTGATCCCGTTCGCCGCGATCACCGGTTTCGCCGATCCGTCGGTGAAATTCGGCCTTCAGTTCCAAACACTGGAGGAGAGTGAGCTCAGCGAAGCGGAGCTGCTTGAGGCGTCCGACGACGAGACCGAGGATCCAATGCCAGAAGGTGAAGACGATGGTGCGGCCATGGGCCAAGTCGTCTCCCTCGATACTTTTCGGAAGAAGAAATAAATCCGGCGGCCGCCTCACGGTAAAGACCGGATACATTTCGACGGAGGCGGCACCGCTTCCGCAAGAGAGATATACGCTGGAGAATAGCCCCAATGGCCGACTTCAATTTCACCGAGATGTTCCCGCTTGCGGAGGACACGACGGAATATCGCAAACTCACCAGCGATTATGTCGGTGTGGAAAAGTTTCGTGGCCAGGACATCCTGACCATCGAGCCCGAAGCTTTCACGATGCTGACGGAACAGGCCTTCCGGGACATCTCCCACCTGCTCCGCCCCGCGCATCTTCAGCAACTGCGCAATATCCTCGAAGATGACGAAGCGACCAACAACGACAAGTTCGTTGCCTACGAGTTGCTGAAAAATGCAGGCATCTCCGCCGGCGGCGTGCTGCCGATGTGCCAGGATACCGGCACCGCCATCGTGATGGGCAAGAAGGGCCAGAACGTCTTCACCGGCTTCAACGAAGAAAAAGCCATCGCGAAGGGCGTTTACGACGTCTACACAAACCACAATCTGCGCTACAGCCAGATGGCACCGCTGGACATGTTCACCGAAAAGAACACGTCCAACAACCTGCCGGCGCAGATCGAGCTTTATGCGACCGAAGGCGATGCCTACAAGTTCATGTTCTGCCAGAAGGGCGGCGGCTCGGCGAACAAGAGCTTCCTGTTCCAGGAAACCAAGGCGATCCTCAATCCGGACGCGCTTATGAAGTTCCTGGATACCAAGATCCGCACCCTCGGCACTGCAGCCTGCCCGCCCTATCACCTCGCCATCGTGATCGGCGGCCCCTCGGCCGAGTTCAACATGAAGACGGTGAAGCTCGCCTCGACCAAGTATCTCGACGGTCTGCCGACCAAGGGCAGCGAGTCCGGCCACGCCTTCCGCGACGTGGAGATGGAACAGCAGGTCCTGAAGATGACCCAGGACATGGGCATCGGCGCCCAGTTCGGCGGCAAGTATTATTGCCACGACATCAGGATTATCCGCCTGCCGCGCCATGGCGCATCCCTGCCCGTTGGCATCGGGGTTTCTTGTTCTGCCGACCGCCAGTGCTTCGCCAAGATCACCAAGGACGGCATTTTCGTCGAGCGGCTGGAAACAGATCCGTCCAAGTATATGCCGGATATCGATCCGAGTGAGTTCGAGGGTGATGTCGTCAAAATCGACCTCGGTCAGCCAATGGATGAGATCCGCAAGACGCTCAGCCAGTATCCGATCAAGACCCCGGTTTCACTGTCTGGCACGATCATCGTTGCCCGCGACATCGCCCATGCGAAGCTGAAAGAACGGATCGACAGCGGCGAAGGCCTGCCTGACTACGTGAAGAACCATCCGATCTATTACGCAGGCCCGGCCAAGACCCCGGAAGGCTATGCCTCCGGCTCGTTCGGTCCGACCACGGCGGGGCGGATGGATTCCTATGTCGATCCCTTCATGGCTGCCGGCGGCAGCTTCGTGATGCTGGCAAAGGGCAATCGCTCCCCCCAGGTCCGCGAAGCCTGCAAGAAATATGGCGGCTTCTATCTCGGCTCCGTCGGCGGGGCCGCCGCCAAACTGGCGCTGGAAAGCATCAAAAAGGTCGAGGTTCAGGAGTTTCCGGAACTCGGCATGGAAGCGGTCTGGCGTATCGAAGTCGAAGATTTCCCCGCCTTTATCGTTACGGACGACAAGGGCAATGACTTCTTCGCCAACATCTGATGATGTGGCGCGTATGACAGCGCCTGATTTTCTGACGGACGGGCCGGCGGATGCGCCGGCCTCTTTCGTTCTGGCCCACGGCGCTGGCGCGCCGATGGACACGCCATTCATGAACCAGATCGCAGAAGGCGTCGCCGCGGCCGGCTTCCGGGTACTCCGCTTTGAATTCCCCTATATGGCGGGACGACGCACTGGCGGCAGCAAACGGCCGCCCGACCGTCAACCCATTCTTCTGGAAAGCTGGCGGAACGCTATTGCGGCAGCGGCAGCAGACCGCGCCCTCGTCATAGGCGGAAAATCCATGGGTGGCCGCATGGCGAGCCTTGTCGCCGACGAGAGCGGTGTCGATGGATTGATCTGCCTCGGCTACCCGTTTCATCCGCCAGGCAAACCGGACAAGCTTCGCACGGAGCATCTGGAGGGCATCATCTGCCCGACGCTGATCCTTCAGGGCGAGCGGGATCCTTTTGGGACTCGAACAGAAGTCGAGAGCTATCGGTTATCGGAAGCGATCACCCTTGAGTGGATCCCGGACGGCAATCATGACCTGTCGCCACGAAAAGCCTCAGGCCACACATCTCAATCGAACATGGCAGCAACGATTACCGCCGCCATGACCTTTCTTGAAAACGTCGTTCGCAGACAAAAGGCTTAATGGTGAAGCTGGGATCTGTCGTCGATTGCAGCGCTGATCAGTTCAGCCGGTGATTTGATCTGCTTCTCAATCACGGGCAGCTGCAATTCGTCAGCACTCGTGCGGTAGACGATATAGGCATTTGCCATCCACCCGCCGACCACAATCGGGCCAACCAGAATAACAGCTAAAGAAACCAGAGCGACCACACGCATAACTGATCGGAAAAGTGCTTCCGCGACGCTGTCTTCTGTCTGTTCCCAAACGGCCACTGATCTAAATCCCGCTCAAAGAGTGCCCCTGAAAGGCGCTCCCACAATCAACAAGTGAATCCTACATTAGCAGAAAGAAATGCAACCCTCAATGCTATGTCGCAACACATTGCCGCAAGTGCCACAAATTACACAACTTTCCACAACCAGAGATGTGCGTATCGCGGTCTTCCAAAACAATGCGATTAAACACATAGACAGTCATATTTTAAAGTTGTCCTAAAATTTCATTAACAAAAAGTAAGCGTATTGCCAGTAAGCCAATCCAATCACTAAGCGTCCCGGCACGGAAATAAACCGCTCTAAAGCAACTATTTAATAAAAATTAAACAAGTATGAACCGCGTCATGTCGACGTAGATTCGTTCTCTTCAGAGGTATCGGCGCATAATCCGGACCTCAAAAACCCCATGAATCTGACCGCGACTTCCGCGCTAATTCCACGCCAATTCGCGCCCAAATTGAACCGGGCTGAAGCGACGCATCGGAGCCCCAGTGATAGCAAGCAAACCCTCCCTTGAGCCGGTCGAGTGACTTGTATCACACCGGGTTGGGACGGTTTTCCGATCACGACTTACAAACGACGGAAAAAATGCTATATTATAAGTTGAGAGTGAAGAGACTACCGGACATCTCTGTTCGTGCACCGTTAGAGAGAGTGCGTAGATATGGCTATTAACAATTCGATCAATACGAATGGCGGCGCCTTTTCGGCGCTCCGGAGCTTCAATTCCGCGCGTAACGATCAAAGCCAAACTCAGAACCGTATTTCGACCGGAAAAAATGTTGCAGGCGCGCTGGATCAGGCGTCTCTGTTTGCCATCGCGCAGAGCATCCGGGGAGAGCTGAGCGCCAATGCAGCCGTGCAGCAGGGATTGAACCAGACGTCAGGCGCGGTGAAAGTCGCAACAGCCGGTGCGACGGCAATCTCAAATCTGACTTCTGACATTCAGGGCAAGCTGGTTGAGCTTTCCAATCCCGCGAACACGACAGAGCAACAGGGCATCCTGCAGAACGATCTGGATGCACTCCTGGGACAGGCTCAGGGCTTTGTCGACAACAGCAGCTTCAACGGAACCAATCTGCTTGAGTCCGGAGCCGGAGATCTGAATACGCTTCAGAACGGCGACGGGGACGTCTTGACCGTCTCAGGTCAGGGCTCGGTCGCGGACAGCCTCGCAGCACTGGCTGCCGCGGATTTTAGCGACCCCGCTGCAGTTCTTGAAAATGAGTTCACGAACTTCCAGGCAGCCCTGAACACCTCGCTCGGGGAGCTGGGCGCAAGCGGTCGCCGTATTACTGCGCAGAACGATCAGCTGCAGGGCATCGCGGATGCAACCGAAGAAGGCCTCGGCAATATCGTCGATGCAAATCTCGGTCGGGAAGCAGCCCAGCTTGCGGCAGATCAGGTCCGCGGCCAGCTGAGCGCACTGTCGCTCGGCATCGCCAACCGCAGCCCCCAAGCACTTCTCGGCCTGTTCCGCTCTTAACAGAACGGCTTCAGGCGCCACGCACCTAGATCAATTGATTATAGAGAGCCCCGCCGCGTTCCTGACCGGCGGGGCCTTTTCGTTTAGCGGACCACCAGGACTGAACAATTGGCATGGCGCACCACCCGCGCCGCATTCGGCCCGAGCAGGTAATCCTTCAGCGCCGGGCGGTGCGAGGCGATGATGATGAGATCGGCTTCGATCTCCTTCGCCGTCAGGAGCACCATCTCATAGACCGTCCCCTGCCTAACGATGTGCTGAACCTGCATGCCCGGCGGAACGCGCTCAGAGACCAGCTCGTGCAGACGCTTGTTCGCTTCCTTCATGACCTTTTCGATATGGTCCTTCGGGAAGTATTGCCCGACAAGGCTCATTCCGAAGTCCGGCACCACAGTCATGACCGAAAGAGTAGCCCCGTGAGTTTCGGCGTTGGAGATAGCCAGCGGCAGCGCCTTGCTCCACGAATCCTTGTCATCCAGATCAACTGTCAAAAGGATGTGCTTGTACATTTTCTCTCTCTTTCCTAGACAGCTTCAAGGCGGCGGCGACGCGACCGTTGCAGGGCAAAAACGAGAACCATCAGACCAATTGCCGGAATGAAGAACAGCTCTTTCGGCAGACGGTCTGCCGGCGTCATGACTTCCGTGATCTGCCAGTCGAAATCGATCCCGGCCTTTTCCGCCGGACTGCTGAAACCGATATTGTCGACCAGCGCCTTGTCGTCCTCGAACCGCATTTCAAGACCGGCTATATTCGCCAGCCTGTCCGCCCCCGGGCCGGCATCTCCAAGCGGCAACAGAACCGCCTTGGAAACAGTCTTCCCGTCTATGGTTTCGCCCTGCACCGTCAGACGAATGTCAGCACCGCCCGGGATTGCCTCGGCAACTTCGTAGATCTTTGTCGGATCATGCAGGACAAACGGCGGATCGATCTGGTCCAGCCAGAAACCGGGCCGGAACAGGGTAAACGCGACCAGCAACAAGGCAGCGGATTCCCACATCCTGTTCTTCACCAGAAGATACATCTGTGTCGCCGAGGCGAACATAAGCATCGCCAGGGTTGCCGTGACCACGGTGATGATGAAATGCACCACACCGTCGATCCCGATCATCAGAAGCTGTGTGTTGAAGATGAAGAGGAACGGCAAGATCGCGGTTCGGATATCGTAGGCAAATCCTTGCAGGCCGGTCTTGATGGGATCGCCGCCCGATAGAGCGGCGGCGGCGTAAGCCGCCAGCCCCACAGGTGGAGTATCGTCCGCCAGTATCCCGAAATAGAACACGAAGAGATGCACGGCGATCAGCGGCAAAATCACACCCGACTGGGCCGAGAGGGTCACGATCACCGGCGCCATAAGCGACGAGACGACGATGTAGTTCGCCGTCGTTGGCAGACCGAGGCCGAGCACCAGGCAGATGAAGGCGGTAAACAGCAGCATCAGCATCAGATTGCCGGCGGAAACGAATTCGACGAACTCGGTCATCTTCTGACCGAGACCTGTCAAAGTCACAGCGCCAACCACGATACCCGCAACCGCAACGGCGACGCCGATCGGCACCATGTTCCTGGCACCGGAGACCAGACCGTCATAGAGCTCGGCCCGTCCCATGCCGAGAGCCGCCATGTCGATCCCCTCACCCCGGAAAAAAGCCTTGCCGGCCCGATGGGTGAGCCCGACCACAAGCATAACAATCGACGTCCAGAAGGCCGCGAGGCCCGGAGAGAAACGCTCGACGATCAAACACCAGACCAGCACGCCGATCGGCAACAGGAAATAGAGACCGGACATCAGGGTCGGCCGCATTTCCGGGCACTCTGTCATTTCTTCCAGATCTTCCGGGCGACCGTCCTCATAGGAGGCCCCCAGCTTGAGCAGAAATGCGTAGGCGATCAGCAGTACAGCCGATGCAATATAGATCGTCGCTTCGCCTAGAACGTCCTTGGTCCAGGCAAAACCGTAATAGGTGATGGCCATCAGGACGAGGAAACCGACCAGCACGGTCGACGTGCTGAAAATCTTCGCCAGGATCGTCCGCCCGCGGCCCGTCGAGGAACGCGGCAGGCCAACCATACCGGCCTTCACGGCCTCGAGATGCACGATATAAACCAGCGCGATATAGGAAATGATTGCCGGCAGAAAGGCGTGCTTCATGATTTCGACGAGGTCGATGCCGACCCGCTCGATCATGATGAAGGCGGCAGCGCCCATGACAGGCGGTGTGAGCTGACCGTTGGTCGAGGAGGCAACCTCCACGGCACCTGCCTTCTCGGCAGAGAAACCGGTGCGCTTCATCAACGGAATGGTAAAGGCGCCCGTGGTCACCACATTGGCAAGCGACGAGCCGGAAATCAGACCGGTCATGGCCGAGGAAACGACAGAAGCCTTGGCCGGACCGCCCCGCATGTGGCCAACCAGCGCAATGGAAAGCTTGGTCAGGTAAATGCCCGCGCCGGATTTGTCCATCAAGGCGCCAAACAGCACGAACAGGAAGATGAAGGAGGTCGACACACCGACACCGATCCCGAACACGCCTTCCTGGGTGATCCAGAGGTGGGACATGGCTTTTTGGAAGGACGCCCCCTTCCAGGCGATGATGTCCGGCCCGTACTGGCCGAAAAAGATATAGACGAGGAAGACCAGAGCAACGGCCATCAACGGCACGCCGAGAGACCGCCGGGTAGCCTCCAGCAGCAACACGAGGCCGATACCTGCTGTCACGATGTCTGCCGTCGTCGGGATCCCCATACGACCCGCGAGATTATCGGCCTCGGCGACCAGATAAAGGATACAAACCGACGAGATGATCGCGAACAGCCAGTCCGTAATCGGCACGCTGCGGCGCGGTGAGCTTTTCAGCGCCGGATAAGACAGAAAGGCGAGAACCACGGCAAAGCAAAGGTGGATCGGCCGGGTTTGAGTGTTGTTCATCAGGGGGACAAAGTCGGCCAGCAGGTACGGCAGCGGCGACGCGATCCAAAGCTGGAACAGGGACCAAGCCAACGCACCGAGTGCGATACCCAGCCCCACCTTTCCCGGCACGCTCCGTGCGCCGGTATCAACGGCAGCGACCAGATCTTCAGCCGCCTGGCGCGCGGATTTCGACTCCGTGGTCTCGTTGCTCATTAACCCCCTCCTCGCGTGTCCGGTCAGGACACGTCACCCTCAGACAAATGCTGCGCGCAGAGAGCGCGCTGTTCCCGGTTCATCCGGCAAACCCATTGGACAGGGCTGCCCGTCATTGTTTTTCGTCAGGCAAAGCAAGAAGGGAGGGGCGAACCCCTCCCTTCTTTCGGCCGGATTACATCCAGCCTTTTTCTTTGTAGTACTTCGCGGCACCACCGTGGATCGGAGCGGACAGGCCGTCCTTCACCATTTCGGTTTCCTTCAGATGACCGAAGGCCGGGTGCAGCTTCTTGAAGTCGCCGAAATTCTCGAAGACCGCTTTCACGACTTCATAGACGACATCGTCGGAGACGGCGGTGGAGCTGACGAAGGTCGCGCCGACACCGAATGTTTGCACGTCTTCCGGATTGCTGGAATACATGCCGCCCGGGATGGTGGCTTTACGGTAGTAGGAGTTGTCGGCAACCAGCTTGTCGATCGCCGGACCGGTCACGTCGACCAGCACCGCGTCACAGGACGCAACAGATTCCTTGGTCAGAGCCGACGGATGACCGACGAGCCAGAAATAGGCGTCGATCTTGTTGTCGCACAGCGCCTGGCCGGTTTCGGAGGATTTCAGCTCGGCGGCCAGCTTCAGATCGCCGCGCGTCCAGCCGAGGGCCTCTTCCATGACTTCCCAGGTACCACGGGTACCGGAACCGGCATTGCCGATATTCACCCGCTTGCCCTTGAGGTCGGTGACATTCTTGATGCCGCCATCGGCACGCGCCAGAACCGTTACCGGCTCGGCATGCACGGAGAAGACAGCGCGCAGATCCTTGAACTCACCGGCATCCTTGAACTTCGAAGTGCCGTGATAGGCATGGTACTGCCAGTCGGACTGGGCAACACCCATGTCCAACTCACCGGCACGGATGGTGTTGATGTTATAGATCGAGCCACCCGTCGATTCGACCGAGCAGCGGATACCGTGCGCCTTACGACCTTTGTTGACCAAACGGCAAATGGCACCGCCAGTAGGATAGTAGACACCCGTCACACCACCGGTACCGATGGTGATGAACTGCTGCTCGGCAGCGCTAGCGCCCTGCGTTGCTCCGACGAGCGACGCGCCAGCCACAAGAGCCGCCGCAAAGCCAAACGTGAAAGCCCGTTTCATGAAGCCTCCTCCAAGTTAAATCCTGGTTTAAAAATTGTCTGCGTTCTACTGCTTCGTTTTGTCAGGCAAGTAATGCCTGAACCGGATGCGACTACGCTCCCATGCGTATGGCGCATCAAAGCCATCGGGTCGCAGACCAACCGGAACAACTATGCCTCGCAAGAACGAGAAAGGTCAATCCGCACTAGGGCATTGAAAAGTATGAATTTATTCAATTATTTTTGTATACAATAAAAATTTAGACGAACACGATAGAATGCTGCAGTGCGGTCTGTCTCCCCACTCAGAAAGCAGCGATGCTTTCATCAAATCAGCGATCTTGGTGGAACGTCCCCATTCATAATGCCACCGGCCGCAGGATAGCCAACTGCCGGTTCCCGCTAGCGTGAAGACAGTGCGCTCTCCACCGCCACACCAAGCTTCTCGACGATTTCAGCGACATGGCTGTCATCAATGATGAACGGCGGGGCCAACAGAATATGATCGCCGACCCGGCCGTCGATGGTGCCGCCCATCGGGTAACACATCAGCCCGTTCGCCATGGCATTGGCTTTCACCTTTGCGTGGAGCTTCAGATCCGGGTCGAAGGATTGTTTACTCGCCCTGTCCTCGACCAGCTCTATGCCGATGAAAAGACCGCGGCCACGGATATCGCCGACATGGGGATGGTTGCCGAACCGTTCCTCAAGGGCCGCCTTCAGCTTCTCTCCCATGACGCGGACCTTATCCAGCAGACCGTCTTCCTCGATAACCTGCTGCACCGCGAGTGCCCCGGCGCAAGCGGCCGGATGGCCCATATAGGTGTGGCCATGCTGGAAGAAACCGCTGCCGTCGCGGATCGCCTCGAAGATCTTTTTCGAGACCAGCGTCGCCCCGATAGGCTGATACCCGGCGCCGAGGCCCTTTGCGATGGTCAGCAGATCCGGCGCAACGCCATCTTCCTCGCACGCGAAGAGATAGCCCGTGCGCCCCATGCCGCACATGACCTCATCGAAAATCAGCAGGATACCGTGAGTGTCGCAGATCTCGCGGATGCGCTTCAGATAGCCGGGAACGGGCGGCACGGCACCGAGAGTGGCGCCGACGACCGGCTCGCATACGAACGCCGCGACAGTCTCGGGACCATGCTCTTTGATGGCCGCTTCCAACTCGTCCGCAACGCGCTGACCGTAAGTCTCTTCGCTCTCGCCATCCTGCCGGCCCCGGTAGGCATAACAGGGCGAGACATGGGTGATGTCGATCAGCAGAGGGCGGAACTGCTCACGCCGCCATTCGTTGCCGCCAACCGCCAGCGCGCCCAGCGTATTGCCATGATAGCTCTGTTTGCGGGCGATAATCTTGTGCCGCTCCGGCTGGCCGATCTCCATGAAATACTGGCGCGCCATCTTCAATGCCGCCTCGACGGCTTCGGAGCCGCCGGAGACAAAATAAACCCTGTCTAGGTCGCCCGGCGCCCGCGCGATCAGGTGATCCGCCAGACGCTCCATCGGCTCGTTCGAGAAGAAACCGCTATGGGCAAACGGAATTTCGTCCAGCTGCGCCTTGATCGCATCGATCACCCGCTTGTCGCTGTGACCGAGGCAGGACACCGCAGCCCCACCGCTGGCATCGAGATAGCTCTTGCCGTCCGTATCCTTGATGTAAACACCCTCCCCGGTTGCCGCGACGGGATAGGAGGCGACTGCACTGCGATGAAAGACGTGGTTCATGCCGGAGACTTTCAATTGGGATGCTTCAGGATGAATAAACTCGACAGTGCTCCCCCACTCCGCATCCGGTCAAGCCATCCGGATCAGAGCTCCGCAGCACTCTTCAGTGTCCAGCCGACGATCTTCTTCATCACGCTCCCGAGCGCCAGATCGAAGGATTTGACGATGCTTTCCATCCGGTTGTCCGGCGCCTCCCGCAGGGATTCGAAGGAATGCGATGCGATAATGATCCGCTGCGGGATCTTCACCAGCTTGCAATTGATCCGGACCCTGATGTTCGGAACAGCCGCACCCCCGAGATACTCGGCCTGGAATTCCCGCAACTCGGTCTGCAGCTCGTAATCGCTGCGCAGACCGACGCCGCTGCGGCCGACTCCGATGATTTTTCCTGAATTCTCGAAGGACTCCACCAACAGCCGATAGACCATGGACGGCGCCGTATCGACCCATTTCGCCCGGGCGAAATAATCCATCGTCAACTCGCCGCGCATAACCGCGATCTGGGAGGAATTGAGACCCGCCGGGGCCAGCGGCGGCTCGACACCCAACTGCCAGGACACTTTGGGAATATCGTCGGCGAACGTGCTTTTCGGCGATAGCCGATAGAGCTGCGATGGCGCCTGCGGTGTCGGTATCACCCCGCAGGCGGAAACAGCAGCAACCGGCAAGACCGTTCCGGCAAGGGCAAGCAGCCGCCGGCGGCTCAGGGAGGGGACGTTCTGCTCACTCATTAGTCGGTCTCCACACCTTTGTTTCTGTTGCCGAAGAGGATCCGCGCCGGATCCGCCTCGACCTGCCGGACTAGCCGGTCAAGATCGTTCATCAACTGGCGTCCCTCGACTAGGAACTCCGTCAGCTCATATAACCCGGTTTCCGCGAAATCGTTGACCGCCTCGCGGTTCTCGGAAATCAGGGTGGCCGCTTCATCGGATGCCTTGCTGACATTCTGCAGCGTGTCGCGAAGATCGGCCGAGACAATCGCGATCTCCGCATCGACGGCTGAAACCGTGCCCCGCGTCGTTGCCATGGTCTGGGATATTTCCTCGCTCATCACCGAAATGTCGCCGCCGACCTGCGCCACGGTCTCGTCCAGCACCAGCATCGTCGTATGGGCGTTCTCGATGATTGCTTCGATCTCGGTGCTGCGGTTCGCGAGAATGGCGGAAACGCTCTCAAGATTCTTCAGCGTGTTCTGGATCGACGTTCTGTTCTTTTCGTTCAGCAGCTGATTGGCACGATTTACCAGAACGACAAGCTGCGAGGCGATCTCGGGCGCGGCCTCAGCCACTTCCTGCAAGACCGATGGCCGGGATTCCAGCACCGGCACCTCATCGCCCGGGCGTGCCGCCAGCAACGGAGCGTCTTTGGAGCCGCCAGCGAGCTGGATATAGCCGACGCCCGTCAGCCCCTGGCTCTCAAGAGTGGCATAGACGTCCCGCTTGATCGGCACCTTGCTGTCGATTTCGACCCGGACCCGGATGATCTCGATATTGTCCGGGTCGATGGTGATATCGGTCACCTGGCCAACCGGAATGCCCCGATAACGGGCCGGGCTGCCGACCGAAAGGCCGGTTACCTGCTCCTCGAAAGTGATTTCGTAGGTGGCGACATCCCGGTCCAGCTCGACCTTGCCGAGCCAGACGACGAACCCCATCCCGGCCGCGAACATGGCGAAGACGAACACTCCGACGACGACATAGCTTGCGCGTGTTTCCATGGCAGTTCCGTCTCCCTCCCCTAGCCCTTGAGGCCCGGGGCTTCGAATGCGGCCCGCGCTCGGGGCCCGTGAAAATATTCCTGTATCCAGGGGTGCGGATTGGCAACCAGCTCCGACATGGTCCCCACCGTCACCTGCTTGTCGAGCAGCACCGCGATCCGGTCGCAGATTGCCACCAGACTGTCGAGATCGTGGGTGACCATGACCACAGTCAGGTTGAGGCTGCCTTGCAGATCCCGGATCAACATGTCGAAATTGGATGCGCCGATCGGATCGAGACCGGCCGTCGGCTCGTCCAGGAAGACCACCTGCGGATCGAGCGCAAGCGCCCGGGCGAGGCTCGCCCGCTTGCGCATGCCGCCGGAAAGCTGCGAGGGGAACTTGTCCGCCGCGTTCGGCGGCAGGCCGACCATGTTGATCTTCAGCAGTGCCAACTCGCGCATAAACTGCTTCGGAATGCCGCCCCGTTCCCGCATCGGCGCCATGATGTTCTGCGCGACGGTAAGCGAGCTGAACAGGGCTCCGTCCTGGAACATCATGCCGAACCGGCCCTGCAGCTTGCGCGTCGGCATCTCGCCGCGCCCCGCCTCGATCTTCTCGCCGAGCAGTTCAATCTCGCCCGCCGACGGAATCTGCAAGCCGATGATGGTCCGGAGCAGGACAGACTTCCCGGAGCCGGAGCCGCCAACGACCCCCAGAACCTCGCCGCGCAGAACATCCAGATCGAGATTGTCATGCACAACCTGCGTGCCGAATGCGTTCCGGATGCCGCGCAACCGGATGGCAGGAGGGCTCGCCGCGTCGCTTGTAAAGCTCTCTTCCGTCATCGCCGCCATCGCTCAGATCCCGACTTCGGCAAAGAAGATCGCGAACAGCGCATCCAGGACGATCACGATGAAGATGGATTCAACCACGGCCTTGGTCGTGCGGAAGCCGACACTCTCGGCACTGCCGGAAACCTTCAGCCCCTGATGGCAGCCGACGACCGCTATGACATAGGCAAAGACCGGCGCTTTCAGGATGCCGGTGCCGAAATCCCAGAAATCGACAGACCCCTTGAGCTGAATCAGAAACTGCTGGATCGTCAGATCAAGTTTCATGACCGAGATCATCGCGCCCCCCGCCAGCCCGGCGATATCGCCGATGAAGACCAGGATTGGCAGCGCGATGAACAGCGCGATCAGGCGCGGAAGGACCAGCACGTCCACCGGCGAGAGGCCGAGTGTTTCCAGCGCATCCACCTCCTGGTTCACCTTCATGGTGCCGATCTGGGCGGTAAAGGCGCTGCCGGACCGGCCCGCGACGATGATCGCCGTCAGCAGGACGCCGATCTCGCGCAGCACCGAAATGCCGACAAGGTTCACGGTCAGGATCGCGGCGCCGAACCGCTCAAGCTGCAGCGAGCCCATATAGGCCAGCACCACGCCAACCAGAAAGCAGAGCAGCGAGACGATACCGACGGCATTGAGACCGACATATTCAAGCTGGCTGACCAACGCGACGAAGCGGAGCTTCGTCCGGCCCGTCAGCAACCCCAGCAACGAGACGATGGTGAGACCGAAAAAGCCGAACAGATCACGCCCGACATGAGCCATGTCGAACATTGCCTTCCCGGCCCGGGCGGTGATCACGATCAGCGTGTTCGGCCGGTCTTCATCCGTCGGCACGTCCGGATCGGGAATGAAGGCTTTCTCCAGCAGTGCTGAATACTCAGCCTGCAAACCGTCCAGCCGGACCTCGATACCGCGTCCGGAGAACGCCTCGGACGTGCGGCGCAGGACCCAGGCGCCGGCACTGTCCAGCGCGGTGACCCCGCCAGCGTCGATCACCACCTGACGCGGGGACGCCTTCACTGCCTGCCGGAATTGCCGGTCGAGCCGTGCGACCGCTTCAATGGTCAGCGGTCCGGCAATGCCGACCCTGAGTTCACCACCCGTTTCCGTGATCGAAAGCAAGGTTTCGGCTGCAGCCGCCACGTCTTGTTCCCCCCAGTCCAAGGACACCGGCACTCGGCCGATCGGCGCAAAGATTATTCCAGGCACACCCCATGCGCCTGAAAACGCGAAGATTTCACAAGATACTGGAATTCATCGCAACTCTCACCTATCAAGGCCGCTGCTTAACAGATGGCGCTGGAAACCGAGCATGGACCTCAAGAAACATATCCGCGAAGTGCCCGATTTCCCGAAGCCGGGCATCCTGTTCTACGATATTTCGACCCTGCTTGCCCATCCGGCAGCCTGGAAGGAAACCGTGGACCAGCTGAAGACCATCGTCGACGGCTACAAGCCCGACGTGCTGGCCGGCATCGAGTCGCGCGGCTTCCTGGTCGCCGCCCCACTCGCTCTGGAACTCGGCCTCGGCTTCCACATGGTCCGCAAGAAGGGCAAGCTGCCGGGCAAGACCATTCCCTATACCTATGATCTGGAATATGGCAGCGACACGATCGAAGTGCAGGACGGCGCCATCGAGCCGGGCCAGCGCGTGGTCATCCTCGACGATCTGCTGGCCACGGGCGGTACGCTTGCCGCAGCCATAGAGCTTGTCCGCAAGGTCGGCGGCGAAGTCACCGGCGCCGCCAGCATCATGGAACTCACCTTCCTGAAGGGCCGCGACCGGCTCGACATCCCCTTCACCTCCCTGATCGCCTACGACGACTGAGGCGACACGGGACGCCATGTCCCGGCCTCCTGACTTCGGTCCGTCATCCTCGCTGTTCGCTGAAGACAGACAGAACCGCACCGCCTAATATTCCTGACGTCGAAACAGCGTCGGAGCCGGATGAATGGGGCGTTACCGGAAAACCGGCGACCGGGTCGGCCGCCTGACCTTGGCCGCCCCGGTGGCGGGGGAGGTGACCGGCCTCTCGGTGCACACGCTCGGCGGCACTGTCCAGCCCGGCGCGCCGCTGATGCGGATCGTGCCGGACGGCGACCGTCTGACGGTCGAGGCAACGGTGACGAACCGGGATATCGGCTTTATCGAGATCGGCCAGCGGGCGGCGGTAAAAGTCGATGCCTTCAACTACATGCGCTACGGCAGCATCGAGGGGAAAGTCGTCAGCCTCAGCGCCGACGCCGTGGTGCCGCAGGACGCGAACAACGCCGCCGGCGCCCCGGGCGCGGCGACCGGCGGCCCGCAGGCGGCGCCGCAGATGCTCTCCTACACGGCGCGGATCGAGATTGAACGGGAGCATCTGAATGTGGACGGAAGAGACGTGCGTCTGGTGCCGGGCATGTACGTGACGGCGGACCTGCTGACGGGGGAGAGGCGTGTGCTGGAATATGTGCTGCAGCCGGTGCTGCGCTATGCGAGCGAAGGGATGAGGGAACGATGAGGGATGTGAGGAAAAAAATAAGCTCATTTATAAAAATAAAAAATCTTGCTTATCTTTCATTGTTAACATGCTTATTTGTTTCTAAAGTAGTTTTATCTGGAGAAAATAATAAAGAAAAAACTAACACTGAATATATTGATATATGTGGAGATGTTTACTCGCATAATAGAAATATTTTCATAAAAACAAAACATGGATCTACAGAATTTTCAAAAAATATATTCATTGATTCAAAAAATATTGATATGTCCAATTTTTTTCGTTCGAAAATTTTTTTGGTTACTATGTTTGAGGATTGTGATTATGAAATAATTGATAGAGCAGTTAAAATTATCGGAAAATACAAGAAATTACAAGAATTTGATACTTCAGGTGGCGGGTTTTCAGGCTTTTCTAGGGTATTTAAAAAAAGAGAAGGAATAGTAACAAGTTATATTGTTCGACCAAAATACAAAAATAGGTCATCTCTTAAGATAAATTTATTTGATGGGATGGATTATGCGTCAAGTTTTTCAGTTAGATTTCATATGAGTATCGGCATGATGATCCTTATTCGCGGTAAAGGCGGTTTTCCATTTGATAGTGAGGAGAAGTTTAGCGAATTTATCGATTTTTATTCTAATTCAATTAGTGACGAATTCAAGAAGGTTGAGTGAATATGACTGATCAACAAACAATTCCTGTTTCATACAATTTTACTCCAGAAGAGTATTCATTGCAATTAAGGGGACACACAACTTTGCAATTAAGGGGACACACAACTTAATTCGCAGGAAAGTCACCGGCGGCGCCGGCATCATGGAACTAACTTTCCTGAAGGGCCGCGACCGGCTCGACATCCCCTTACGTCGTTGATCGCCTACGACGACTGAGCGGATCATCTACCCCTCATCGTCATCTCGCACTTGATTCGGGACCCAGGGACGGAGTGTGCAGCTTTATGATCGCCCAGGTCCCGGCTCTTCGGCCGGTATGACGATATAGGTACGGGCCTCACTCCCCATTCACCGCCCGCACTTCCTCCATCAGCCAGTCGCGAAACGCGGCAATCTTTGGAATATCGGCACGATCCTTCGCGCTCAGCAGATAGAAGGCGAAGGTCAGCGGTGTACTCAGGCTCTGATCGAAGGGACGCACGAGACGGCCCGCCGCGATGTGATCCGCCACCAGTAACTCGCCCACCAAAGCCACACCGTGGCCATCGACCGCAGATTGAACGGCCATACTTTCCATACTGAAGCGCGGGCCCCGGGCCGGGTCAATATCGCGCAGGCCTGCCGCCAGCAACCACATACGCCAGCTCGCTTCGGCTTCGATCCAGTCAATATGCAGCAGTGTGTGGTGGCGCAGATCCTCGGGCTTGCGTAACGGGTGTTCCCCTTCCAGCAGTGCCGGACTGCAGACCGGCGTGTTGCGCTGACCGAACAAGCGGTCGACCCGAACCCCCTCATAGCCGCCGGGGCCATAGCGCACCGCCACATCCACGTCGTCGCGCGTCAGATCAACCAGACGATCGGTTCCGTTGATGCGAATTTCGATATCCGGATGCATGCTGCGGAACCGCTCTAGCCGGGGCAGCAGCCACATGCCGCCGAACGAAGGGCTGACGCTGATCGTCAGAACCCCGCTTTCGCAATGGCTGCGTATCTGATCCACCGCCTGGGCCAACTTGTCAAAGCCTTGCCCCAATGTTGGCAGGGCGACCTGCCCCGCCTCTGTGAGCCGAAGCGCCCGGGTCAGCCGCCGGAATAACGGCACCCCAAGCAGCTCCTCAAGCGATTTGACCTGATGACTGATTGCGGCCGGCGTGACGTTCAACTCGGCAGCCGCCTTCGTGAAGCTGAGGTGCCGCCCGGCCGCCTCGAAAGCCCTGAGCGCATTAAGTGGCGGCTGCGGTTTCCCCATGGCTTACACCCAAATTTTTCTAATACATAAACCGAGATCTTCTCGTTTGTCGGCAGCGATAGTACTCAATATTTTCAATATAAGACAACAAACACCGCGCCTCTCCCGATTGGAAAGGTGGACAAAATCATCAAATAAATCTCTTCCATAAAAAGTCAACGGCCGGTGAATCCGTAAGCCGTTGGAGGACATCATGCACCTACGCCACCAGCACCCCGAACCCGCTTGCGACTTCCAGCAACCGCGCCTCGATCAGCTCGGGCACCCGATTTTGGGAAGCGTGTCACGACTCATCCGGGCCGCGGATACAGCGATACGCCGGGGCTTCAGCAAGATCGCCCGCGAGCGAATGCGGCGCGCCAGCATCCAGGAACTTCAAGGCATGAGCGACCGTCAGCTCTTGGATATCGGTGTAGAGCGCTCTGAAATCACCGCGACGGTCGAGAGAATACTCGAACAGAAAGCGCACCGGGGTGACGCTTGAGCTACAGGCTGTCGGCAAAGCGGCAAGCTCCGCCCCTCCTCAAGCCATCGTCAAACGGCCTCCGCGATCTCTGTCTCGATCATGATTTCCGAATGCAGGGTCCGGTGGACCGGGCACTTGTCGGCAATCTCCCGGAGTTTTTGCCGCTGCTCCACATCGAGCGGCCCCTCAATCGTGATCTCCCGGCTGATCTTGTCGATCTTGCCGGCTTTCGTCTCACAGGCGGCACAGTCGTCAGCGTGAACCTTACTGTGCCGGAGCCGGGTCTCGAGACGGTCGATTTGCCAGCCCTTGCGTTCGGCATAGAGCGACAGGGTCATGTTGGTGCAGGCACCGAGGCCCGCCAACAGGAAGTCATAAGGTGCCGGGCCGCTATTATCGCCGCCGACACTTTTAGGCTCGTCCGCCCGCAGCCTGTGACCCGCCGCAAGGACGGCTTGCGGGAAATTCCCCTCGCCAAGATGCGCGACGACGACCTCTCCCTCGCGCGCGGCGAGCTGCAGCGGCGCATCTTCCGGAACGAGGCGGCCCGCCCACGCGGCAATGACCGAGGCAACATAATCCGCGTCGGCTGGCCGGGTGAGCAGATGATCCGCCTTGTCGAGAGAAACATAGCTCTTTGGATGTTTCGCTGCGGCAAATATCCGGCTCGCATTCTCGATACCGACAGTCATGTCCAGAGGAGCATGGAAAATCAGCAGATCCCGCTTCAGGTTCGCGATCCGCTCTTCCAGGTCATGCGTCTTGAGATCGTCGATGAAAGATTTCCGGATCCGGAAATTCCGGCCGGCGAGCGACACCTCCGCCTCTCCGTCCCGCTCGATAACGTCAAGGTCCGCGCCAAAATTATGCACGACATGCCCCGGGTCAGCCGGTGCCCCGATAGTCGCGACACCCTTGACCTCCGGGATGTGAGCGGCCGCAGATAAAACCGCGGCGCCGCCAAGCGAATGCCCTATCAGCAATGCCGGCGCCATCCCTTCCGCGCGCATCCAGTCCGCCGCCGCGACAAGGTCCTCGATATTCGACGCAAAGGTCGTATTCGCGAACTCCCCCTCGCTGTGCCCGAGACCGGTAAAGTCAAACCGCAGCACGGCAAGCCCCTCCGCAGCCAGACCACCCGCGATCTGGCGCGCGGCGGCAATGTCCTTCGAGCAGGTGAAGCAATGGGCAAACAGCACATACCCGCGCGGCTTGCCGACCGGTAGATCAAGGCGCGCCGCCAATGTGCCGCCCTGTGCCCCCGGGAAACTGACTTTTCTGGTCTCGACCGACATAGACCGCCTCTCCTTATTAATCGAAGCTTGGATGCAGGGTTTAACCGGCCATGGTCACAAGACCATAGCCGCACTGAGTGATATATGCAGAGCTTGGGAAATTAGACTTCATATCCGCGCGAGCGGGCTTCATGAGACGCTGAAGCTCTTCCCATGCCCACAGGGGACATGAAATGCACCATGTCTCTGGCGCACCTTAGCTCCCTCAACGTCATTCCGGCCGGAGAGCCGGAATCCGGAAAATCATAGAACTGCACCCGCTTTCCACCGTCATCCCGCATCAAGCGCGGGATGACGGTAGTGGGGCTGATAGTCAGAAGTTCAGAGCATCCACCCGCGCCACGTTCGGCAGCTTCTTGACGGCGGCGAGCAAATCTTCGCTGACAGCGCTGTCCACCTCCACAAGGGCAACCGCCTCGCCGCCCTCTTCCCGTCGGCCGAGATGGAAGGTGGCTATATTGACCCCGGCATCGCCGAGGGCAGAGCCCAGAGCGCCGATGAAGCCCGGCTTGTCGTAGTTCCGGACATAGAGCATGTGCTCGCCGAACTCGGCCTCGATGGCGATGCCCTGCACGTCCACAAGACGCGGCAGGTTCTCGGCGAACAGCGTGCCCGCGACGGACCGGGTGCGCTCGTCGGTTTCGACAGTCACCCGCAGCATGGTCTGGTAGTCGCAGGGACGGTCATGCTTGATCGTGGTCACGGCGATCCCGCGCGCGTGCGCTTCCGCCGGTGCACTGACCATATTGACTGAGGTCAGCGTCGGCTTCAGCACACCGGTGAGTGCGGCGGCCACGACCGGCGCCGGATTGATCTCCGCGGCCAGCCCTTCGAACTCGATGGAGATCGACTTGATCGCACTGCCGATCACCTGCCCCGAAAACGCGCCGAGATTTTCGGCCAGCTTCATATAGGGCTTCAGCAGCGGCGCCTCTTCCGCCGTGACGGACGGCATGTTGACCGCGTTGGTCACGGCACCTGTCAGCAGATAGTCGGACATCTGCTCCGCCACCTGCAGGGCCACCTTCTCTTGCGCCTCGCTGGTGGAAGCCCCCAGATGCGGCGTGGCGATGAAGTTCGGCGCGCCGAACAGGACGTTCTCCTTGGCAGGCTCCTCGACGAAAACGTCAAAGGCGGCACCGGCGACGTGACCGGTCTCCAGCGCACCGCGCAGAGCCACCTCGTCCACCAGCCCGCCACGGGCGCAGTTGATGATCCGGACACCGGCTTTCATCTTCAGGATTGCGCCCGCATCGATGATGTTCCGCGTGGCATCGGTCATCGGCGTATGCAGGGTGATGATGTCCGCCTCGGCGAAGAGCTGATCAAGCTCGACCTTCATGACGCCAAGCTGCGCCGCCCGCTCGTCGCTCAGATATGGATCATAGGCGGCGACCCGCATTTTCAGGCCGCGCGCCCGCTCGGCAACAATGGCGCCGATATTGCCGCAGCCGATCAAACCAAGGCGCTTGCCGGTCAGCTCGACGCCCATGAATTTGGTCTTCTCCCATTTGCCTTCCTGGGTCGAGCGGTCGGCGGCGGGGATCTGGCGGGCCAGCGCGAACATCATGGCGATGGCATGTTCCGCCGTGGTGATGGCGTTGCCGAACGGCGTGTTCATCACCACCACACCGGCGGCCGTGGCTGCGACGGTATCGACATTGTCGACGCCGATGCCGGCCCGGCCGACGACCTTGAGGTTCGGCGCCTTGGCCAGAACCTCGGCCGTCACCTTGGTCGCGGACCGGATGGCGAGGCCGTCATAATCACCGATGATCTCAAGCAATTCGTCAGCCGACAGGCCGGGCTTGAAATCGGTCTCCAGGCCACGCGCGCGGAAAATCTCCACGGCGGCGGGGCTCAGCTTGTCTGAAATCAGGACTTTGGGCACGGCATGCTCCTCGTGCGCTCGAATTTCTTCTGCAATCTCGGGAAAGACGCTCCCGGCCTGTTGCCGGGAGCATTTTCGATCAGGCGGCCTTTGACCTGGCCAGCTTTACCTGTCCGTAGGCCCAGTCGAGCCATGGCAGCAGAGCTTCCATATCAGAGGCCTCGACGGTCGCCCCGCCCCAGAGCCGCAGACCGGCTGGCGCGTCGCGATACCCGTTGATGTCGAAAGCAACGCCTTCGGCTTCAAGCAGGCTGTCGATCTGTTTCATGGCCGCCCGCTGGTCCTCCTCGGACAAGCCGTCGAACCATGGGTCGGAGGCGGAGATGCAAATGGACGTGCTGGAACGAACAGCGGGATCGGCCGCGAGGAAGCCCGCCCAGTCGCTTTTCTCGACCCAGGCAGAGACCGCCGCGAGGTTGGCTTCGGAGCGGGCGATCATACCCTTCAGGCCGCCGATCCCTTCCGCCCATTTCAGTGCGTCTAGCACATCCTCGACCGCCAGCATGGAGGGCGTGTTGATGGTCTCGCCCTTGAAGATGCCCTCGATCAGCTTGCCGCCCTTGGTCATGCGGAAGATCTTCGGCATCGGCCAAGACGGAACGTAGCTTTCCAGCCGCTCCACAGCGCGCGGGCTGAGGATCAGCATGCCGTGCGCACCCTCGCCGCCCAGCACCTTCTGCCAGGAATAGGTAGTGACATCGAGCTTGTCCCACGGCAGATCCATGGCGAAGACGGCCGAAGTCGCGTCGCACAGGGTCAGACCTTCGCGGTCATCGGCGATCCAGTCGCCGTTCGGCACCCGAACGCCGGAGGTCGTGCCGTTGAAGGTGAAGACGATGTCGCGCTTGGGATCTGTCGCGGAAAGGTCTGCGATCTGGCCGTAATCCGCCTCAAGCACCCGGACATCCTCCAGCTTGAGCTGCTTGACCACATCCGTCACCCAGCCGGAACCAAAGCTTTCCCAGGCCAGCAGATCCACGCCGCGGGCGCCGAGCATGGACCACATGGCCATCTCGAAGGCGCCGGTATCGGACGCCGGCACGATGCCGATACGGTAATCGTCCGGCACACCCAGCAGGGCGCGGGTCCGGTCGATGACTTCCTTGAGTTTGGATTTTCCGATCTTGGATCGGTGAGAACGCCCTAAAGCGGCGTCAGCAAGTGCAGCGGGGCCCCATCCGGGTCGCTTAGCGCAAGGTCCGGACGAGAACTGAGGCGCACACGGGGTTGCCGTCGGCTTCATAGTATCATCCTTAACATGTAACCACTCGTTGGGGAGTGGCGGCCCGCCGCAGACGCTATGGATTTCGCCGGAACTGTCAACAGGGGAAATTGTCGCGACCTAATGTTGCAGCGCAAAATTTCCCGCACATCCTCGACCAATTATGGAAAAGACCATTCGGTTTTAGAAAGGATCGGAGGTGCGTCAATACGCCTCACGCCCCACTCATTACATTCAAAATTGGTTTAAATCACTTCAAATCGTTGCAAAATAATCACATCACATATGAGAAACCGGCTCATTCCAAATCGAGATCAATTTAGCTCGATGAATGGGTTGCACCTCAGAAATTTGCAGCATATATTGTGCACTGCAATACGGACTGCCCAGCCGTATTGTTTACTTCTTGGGCGTTTCCTCCCTTAACTCGGGCCGCTGTAAAGCGGCCCTTTTTTCTTGCCTATAGGTCAGTTCTGACCGGCAGAAATCACCTGCCCAGGCACCAACACAGCCGCGACAAAATCAGCCCTGTCGTTTTTTATTCCTTATAATTCAGATAGATAAATACACCGCCCCGACGCTGATACGTTCTGGCCCGGCTCTTGCTCCTCTCGTTCGGACAATCAACGCAGCATCCGACAGCTGGAGCAAAAAATGGCAGACACCGATTTCCGTACCTGGCCGGCACACGGCTCTAACATCGAGCCTTCCGACAAGATCTGGATGAAACCCGCCGGACGGTTTAACCACGGGTTTTCGTCTGCCGACCAGGTTCACGGCGAAACGACGGCTGCGAACCAGAATATCGGGACGCCCGCCTTCTCGCTGGCCGATCATCTGCCGGAAGTCATCGTCGAGGCAGTCGCCGATTGGGCCACTCATCTCCAGCACCAGACCTGGCGCCTGCGCCGGCGTGCCCTGTCCCGCTTTGCCGAGGCCTTTGCCGACCAGTTCGTGGCACTTAATCCGGCCTTGAGCGATGAGGAATACGAAAGCCTGACCGATATCGGCTACACCTGCCTGCTCGAAAAGCTGGACAATGGACAGCCTATTGCCGATCTGGACCAGGCTCATTGCTACAAGCGCAGCGTCCATGACGAACACCGGTTTGCCGCCGACATCTTCATCGAGATCAATGTTCCGACGGCAACCATCCACTAACCCCCCGCGCCGTCCCCCAACGGCGCATCTCCCCAGCTAAGGGCCGCAATCGCGGCCCTTTTTTTGACCTGTTAGGTGTCTGACGGCCTCAGCCCCGATCACGCGCCTGCCCCAAGGCAGGGCCCAATGCACCCGCTCAGCCAAAGATACGACATCAGGAGAATTTCCGGGTAAGCGGAGATAAATGCCGCCGTCAGGTATCAATCGCCAGGCGTGTGGCTTTCTTCAAGCCAATGACAAGCGTCTTCATGGCTCGAGAACACTTTCGTCGTCTGGCCATATCGTCTTCTGGAAACCACGCGCCAGAGCTTGAGGAGCAGGAAGTCGGCATCCTTGAGAGCTAGGATAGCGATGCGGACAGAACGCCGCTTCGGCGTCTGTTCCATATAGTCCAGCATGAGCTTCATATCCTCGACCGTGAGAGTCGACAGATCTGCCTCACGGAAATCCCACAGCGCATTCAGGCCGTCGGAATAGCCGTCGACCAGACGCATTTCAGTGATGGCTTCCACCATTGAAACGCCGGTTACGGCGCCATGGCAGATGCCTTCGACGAATTTTCCGTCAGGCCGTGTTCTGATTTGAAAGTGCATACTGAATTCGCGGCAAAATTATGCCTGCGGCATAAAAAGCCGCAGGCTTATAGAAATCCAGACTCTCTTAATTTTTGCTACGCGTCGAGTTGCTTTTGCGGAGCGCCTTTAACGTACCAGGCTAACGGCGCTTCGACATGCCCGAGACAGAGATATCTCCAGCCTCGATCGCATCCCGCATGGCCTCGAAGCCCTGCGTCATTTCCTCGTACATTTCACGGTAGAACTTGAGCTCGGTAATTTCCGCTTCCTGCAGAAACCCCTGGCGCGGCGCACCCGCATCAAGGAGCTTGGCGAAGTAGCGGCCACGGGCCTTTGCGGCCATCTGGGCGATGCCTTCGAGTTCGCCTGACGCGACCTCCATGACCGTTTCCTGCGTCAGATGCCGGTTCTGCTCATTCCTGTAGCGATCCAGCTCGCGCGCATATTGCTGCGGATTGACCCGCATCGCGTTGTCTTTGCCGTGCAGCCAGGGCGCACTCTGTTTGACAGCCGCCGGCCGGGCCTGTTGGGCCTTCTGCGCCTGCTGAGCTGCCCGTTCGGCAGCAGCATTCGCATTGGCGGGGCGTGGTGTCCGTGCAGGAGCAGCAACGGCTGCGCCAGGCCGATCAGCCCGTTCTGCGCGAAGCGGCTGCTTCACCGCCGGAGCCGATTGTGGCGCCGCCTTGGCGGGAAGTCTGGAAGCAGTCGATTTAGCGTCCTGACCATCATCGGGATACGGATCCCAGTCGGCACCGGTGCCATTGCCCGAAAGATCCTTCAGGCGGGAACCCAGACCCGCTTTCAACGCCGATGTCAGGGACATGTGCTGCTCCTCTCATTCATGGGCCGGTACTGCACCGGCATCTCGACAAGAGATAAAGCAAAGAGCGTGCCGGTTTTCCGTCAGGCCGCCAGAAGGCAGGCACGATCATGTGGCAGATGGAAATCAAGCAACGGCCCCTTCGGCACAATGCCCTTGGGATTGAGGTTCTTATGACTGCCGAAATAATGTTGCTTGATGTGCCGCATATTCACCGTTTCAGCCACATCACCGGTTTGGAACAAATCCCGCAAATAATTGGAAAGATTTGGAAAATCAGAAATCCGCTGACGGTTGCACTTGAAGTGCGTGAAATAGACCCCATCGAATCTGACAAGCGTTACAAACAGCCGCCAATCCGCCTCCGTGACCCGATTTCCGACGAGATACCGGCTCCGGCCAAGCCTTTCCTCGAGGTCATCCAGCCGGGCAAACAATGCATCATAGGCTTCCTCGTAGGCTTCCTGTGTCCCGGCAAATCCGTTCCGGTAGACCCCGTTATTGATGTCGGTATAGACGCCCTCGTTCACGGCGTCGATTTCCGCGCGGAGGTCCTCCGGATAGAGATCCAGCGCCGCATCCACACCCTCCAATCCATTAAAAGCGCTGTTGAACATGCGCAGGATCTCGGAGGATTCATTGGAAACGATCGTGCCTTCCTTCTTGTCCCAGAGTACCGGCACTGTGACGCGGCCCGTATAGGAAGGATCTGCCTTCACATAAACCTCGCGCAGGAACCGGGCACCGTTGACCGGGTCGTTAGTGCCATCCGGGTCGTCACCGAAGAACCAGCCGTCCTCGCCCATATGCGGATCGACCACGGAGATATCGATATGCGGGACCAGCCCCTTCAGGGATCGGGCGATGAGTGTGCGGTGCGCCCACGGACAGGCATATGACACATAGAGGTGATATCGTCCGGACTCCGGAGCGAACCGAGCACCGGGCGCGTCTTCGACAGCATTGCGAAAAGCCGAATTCTGACGCTGGAAGCGGCCATTCTTCGTTTTCGCATCCGCATCGTCAGGATGCCATTCGCCCTCCACCAGCATGCCCATATCCGGTTCTCCCATGATTATTTCTGTCTGACAGATCTGGCGACTGCGACCGTCACATCAAGGCTCGTATTTGGAAACGGTCCTGTTACCATGCGGGCCAATTACCATGCGGGAAGGGAAATTGGGGCCATGGTTGCGGTCATACGCGGGCTACTGAACAAGGATCAGGTGAAAACCATCGCGGCGAGGCTGTTTTCGGCGCAATTCATCGATGGCAGCTCGAGCGGAGGACCGCTCGGCAAGGACATCAAGAAAAACACGCAAGTACCACCGAACAGCCCCCAGTACCGCGAAATGGCGGAGCTGGTGATGGGCGCGATGAAAGCCGACGAGACGGTCGCCATCAAGGCCCTGCCCCGGCGCATCCTGTCGCCGATCTTCGCCTCCTACACCACCGGCAACAAATATGGCGAACATATAGACGCCGCGCTGATGGGCCCCTATCCGGGCATGCGCACGGATCTCTCGATCACCATCTTCCTGAACAAGCCGGATGCCTATGAGGGCGGAGAGCTGGTGCTCAGCACTGATTTCGGCGATCAGGTCTACAAGGAAGAGCCCGGCGATGCGGTGCTCTACCCGACGCATTATCTGCACCATGTAACCCCGGTAACGTCCGGGCGGCGCCTCGCCATCATCACCTGGATGGAAAGCATGGTGCCCGACCCGCTGAAACGGGAAGTCATCAGCGACCTTGCGGAAACGCAAGCCATCCTCACCGGCTCAAATGTAGATAAAAAAGCCGTTCTAATGCTCGAGAAGGGCCGGCTCAACCTGCTGCGCATGTGGGCGCAGACCTGATCCCTTCCGGGTTACCCGGTGAAATGCAGTGCCAGCCCGGCCGGTAATATACCGCGCCGGGCGAGCGCATCGGCTTTCAGCAACATGGTCTGGGCAAATGCATCCACGATCTCGCCGTTGAGGGCCATTTCGACCGCCTCGCGCACCGGCACGCGCCGCAACTCAAGCCTCTCACATGCCTCAGGTTGCGCCATCCCTTCTTCAAGGTCCCAGGCGATGAAACCGATTGCCTGCTCGTCCGTGATCGCGTTCGAGAGGTCCATGCGCAGGATTTCCTGCCAGCCTCCGGCTTTCAGGCCGGTTTCCTCAAGCAGTTCCCGCTCAGCAGAATCTTGCGGGTCTTCGAAGGAGCCACCGCCTTCCGGCAGCTCCCAACTGTAATAGTCACGCGGGAAACGCTGTTGGCCGACCAGCCAGGTCATGCCCTGGTGATCCACCGGCAGAATACCGACCGCCAACCCCTTCACCCGGACGACACCGTAGAGGCCCGGGTTGCCGTTCGGATCGATGACATCATGCTCGACAACGCGGATCCACGGATTGTCGTAAACATCCCGTGTCGCTACCACCTGCCAGACCGCCTGGTCCTGCTGTTCCGTCATTGCCGTCCGCTCCCCTATCAACGCGAGCGAACCCTATGCGAGCCCGGATGATAACAAAAGAGCGGGCATACCTATCCGGTCAGGCACGCTCCGGATCGGCCAGTGGGCGGACCGTCGGCGCGGCGCGCCGGATGAGTGCTGGCTCTGGCGCCCTAACCTGGGCTTCCCGCAGTACCTCCGGAACCAGTTTTTCCTCGGGAATAGCGCACAGTCCGCACAGACGGAACAAACGGCCAAGAGCCGGCATCGAGGTCACGACCGCGAACGGCACGGACAGCAGCAGGCCGGCAATCACGGGCGCGGCCCACGGCAGGATATGCGGCGCGACCAGTGAAAGCACCGTAAGGAATGTGGCTCCAAGTGCCGTCTGCAGCCAGAGACCGCCCAGCGCTTCCCGCAACGTCACCCGCCTGTCGTCCCGTTCCTGCGCGTCCCATCGTATCCGCTTGCCGAAAAACAGGCCGAATACGAAGACGGTCTGCGCCAAAGCCACAACCGGCGACAGCAGCAGCGAGAAGACTGTCTCCAGCAAGGTTCCGGCGGCAACCCGCAGGCCACCGCCATAAGACAGGCGTCCGGCCCGGCGCAGCGCGATATCGAGGATGCCGAACAGTTTTGGCGCAAAGGTCATCCCCATGACGGCCGCAAACAGGGCCAGTCCGAAACCGGGCGCCGCCACGGCGGGAGCGGTCCCACCGCTGGAGGCCGCCGACAGGCACAGATCCGCCAGCCCCAGCCCCATGAAGGCGAACCAGAGCGGCGCGCCGGTATACATCATGATGGCGAGCAGCAATTGCAGCCGCCCCATCGGCCGGACGCCGCGAATCAGAGAGGGATGCCGGAACAGTTTGAGATATTGCATGTTGCCCTGGCACCAGCGCAGATCGCGGGTCAGGAAATCAGGCAGAGTGGTCGGGTTTTCCTCATAGCTGCCGTCTTCGAGCGGCAGTACCCGAACCTCATAGCCACCGCGGCGCATGAACACAGCCTCGACCTGATCGTGGCTCAGGATCTCGCCGCCGAGAGGGCGTGTTCCCGGCAGGGCTGGAAGCGCGCAGTTCCGCCGGAAGGCTTGCAGCCGCAAAATGGCGTTATGCCCCCAATAGGGCCCGTCCGGGCCCTGCCACCAGGCGCTGCCCGTCGTGTAGGAGCGCATGCCGTGACGCATGCCGAACTGGAACATGCGGGCGAAGGCACTGCTGGCCGGCATACCGGTTACCAGGGTCTGCAAAATACCGAGCGCGGGATTATGCTGCATCAACCTGACCAAACGCAGGATTGCCGGGCCGGACATCACGCTGTCCGCGTCCAGCACGATCATGAAGTCGAAACCGTCACCCCAGCGCGTACAGAAATCCTCGATATTGCCGACTTTCTGACGAATGTTATCCGTCCGGCGCCGGTAATGCAGCCGGTCCGGGCGCTCGTTTCCGTCCCGCCACGCTTCAAACAGGCTCTGCTCGCGCAATGCGATGTCCGGATCGGTCGTATCGCTCAAAAGGAATACATCGAAGGTATCGGAGAGGCCGGTCGCATCCAGACTGTCAATCACGGCTTTCAGATTGCCGACGACCAGATCGGGGCTTTCATTATGAACCGGCATAACGATTGCCGTGCGGCCGCCGATCGCGGACGTCTCGTCCTCCAGACCGGAAAGGCCGGTCACAGACCGTAGCCAGTCACGCTTGAAATGCAGCAGGGAGAACCCGATCACCGCATTCCAGAAGCCGATGACCATCCATGGCGTATTCAGGGCGAAGACAACAATCATTGCGATTTCAATGGCCCGCAGGCCGTCCGCCGCGAACACGTAAGTGAGCGCTGACACCAGGGCAAGAATGGTGCTTGAAACCAGCCCAAAAAAAAGGATACGCCGCGCTGTCATCCTCCGGCTCGTGACCGAGCGTCCTGCCCGCATGCGGTGTCCTGTATCCATAGCCCCTAGCCCCATCGGCCTGCTGCCACTCAACGCGAACTCAACGACGGCCGTGCCGCTGCCCGCGCATTACCACCTGATCCATTGGACCAGGACGATGTCTTTTTTATGATTGCGGAAGAAAGGACATCGTTCTTTTCCCCGCTGCAACATTTCAGACATTTGATCCGGAGATGCCTCCGCGTCAGCAAAACAAGCTTCACAAAGACGCGAGACCAAATTGACTGGAGTTCCGCGGCGTTCCACCGCTTATTACCTCTATGGCACGATGATAACGGTATGCGATTTTCGCTGCCGGTGAGTGGAGACCATGACAGATCAACCGACCAAAACACGGCGGCAACGCGACCCGAGGCTCGATTTCTTTCGCGGAGTCGCGATGCTGATCATCTTCGTGGCTCACATCCCGCAGAATCACTGGTCGAACTTCATTCCGGCGCGCTTCGGGTTTTCCGATGCGGCCGAAATGTTCGTCTTCTGCTCCGGCTTCGCCGCGGCCATTGCCTTTGGCGGCACTTTCATCAAGGCCGGGTTCTGGCACGGAACCGGCCGCGTGCTTTACCGGATATGGCAGCTTTATACGGCTCACATCCTTATCTTTTTCCTGATCGCCGGGCTCATGCTTGCGGGAAATGCGGTCTTCGCCGAGCCGAATTATGTCGGCCGGCTGAACCTGCATTTCTTCTTCAATGAAACACCGAAAGCCCTGCTCGGCCTGCTGACGCTGACCTATGTGCCCAACTATTTCGACATCATGCCGATGTATATGGGTGCCTTGCTGATGATCCCGGTCTTCATGGCTTTGGCGCGGGTCGACCCCCGGCTGGCCATTGTCTTCTCCGTCGGCGTCTACTGCCTCAACTGGATGTATGACGGCGGCCTGCCGGCCCATCCGAACCACTCGCACATCGAATGGTTCTTCAATCCGTTCGGCTGGCAGCTGGTGTTCTTCACCGGCTTCGCCATCTCGCGCGGCTGGCTTACCCCGCCGCCCTTCAACCGCACTCTGATGGCGGCCTGCATTGTCTTCGTCGTGGCTGCCGCACCGATTTCCCACTGGTGGTTCTTCGTCGGCTATCAGGACAGCCTGCCGTTTCTGGCCGACTGGCGCGAGCTAACCCTGCCGTGGCGGGCCAAGACCGATTACGGCATTCTCCGCTTCATCCATTTCCTGGCGCTGGCTTACATCGTGGTCAATCTCGTGCGCGGTCGCGAGCATCTGCTGCTGCATAAGGCATTCCACCCGATCCGGACGGTCGGTCAGCAAGCGCTTCCGGTCTTTCTCCTGAACATGTGGCTGGCGCAGTTCGGCGGCATGATGCTGGATCAGCTCGGCCGCAGCCAGGCCACCTGGGCCCTGGTGAACATGGCCGGCCTCGTTATCGTGGTGCTGTTCGCCTATCTGGTCACCGCGATCAAAAAGGAATGGTGGAGGAAGGCGATAGAGACCCGCGCCACCAGACCGGTGGAGCGAGGCAACAGGGCAACCCCGGCTCTCTCCCCCGCCGAATGACGGTCCGGCGCTATTTCATTCGGCCAACGATTGCGCTTGTTGCCCTCTTTCTGACCGCGGCAAGCGCAACCGCGGAGCTCAAGGAAAGCCTCTCTGTCGAGAGTCCGGCGCTCAGCGGGTCGCTGAAATACTCACTGTTCCTGCCTGAAGACCGGAGCGCGTCCTTGCCGGTGCTCTATCTGCTGCACGGGCTCGGCGGCCATGAGCGCGACTGGCAGACCCTTGGTCAGATTGAACAAACGGCAACGCGCCTGATCCGGCAAAAAGCCATTCCGCCCATGGCCATCGTCATGCCGGACGGAGCGAACAGCTGGTATGTGAATTCAAAGAAGCACGGGCTGTATGAAGACGCCCTGCTGAAAGACCTGATACCGGAGACCGAGCGGATCCATGGTTTTGGCGGCGACCGCTCCCGAAGGGGCATTGCCGGCCTCTCGATGGGAGGATACGGAGCTTTCAGGCTGGCGTTCAGGCACCCGGATCAATTCGCGATGACCGCCGGGCTCAGCGCAGCGATCTTCCCGGACCTTTCCAGCAGGGATGATGTTTCCCGGCAGCAGATCGGCTTTTTCAAGGGGGTATTCGGTGAACCGTTCGACATCGTCGAGTTCAACCGCCAGAATTTCTTCGCGAATATCCAGTCATTGAAAGCAGCCAGCGAGAGACCGGCAATCTGGATCACCGTCGGGGACGATGACGGGTTCGGCCTCTATGAAGGCAATATCGCTCTGTACCAGGCGCTGAAACGGGCCGACATCCCGGTCGAGTTCCGGATGACGGACGGCAATCACACATGGCGGCTCTGGCGTTCCGAAATAGAGAACGTCCTGCGCTATTACGGACGCATTCTGACCGCCAGGACCGAGTAGCCGTCTTTAGTTGGCCTGCATCAGATCCAGATCGAGCAACGCATCATCGTCATCGCTCAGCGACCAGTCATCGCCCAGGACCTCGACCATCTCGCTGCCGTCATTGAACAGAAACGCCGCATCGAAAGCATCGTCGTTGCTGCTCAAACCGTAATCGTCTGCATGTTTCGGAATGTAACGCATCATCTTCTCCTGCTTTTGACCGTTAGCCGTACGCTTCACTCACTCCCAAACTGATAATTCAGTCACAGCAATTGCCATGCCAGTTTTGGCTTAATTTTAGTGGTGATTACGAGCGGCGCTCTGGTCAGTCGACGCGACCTGCTGCTAGATTTCCCGCGGCCGACGCAAGATCGGCGGGGAGGACTTGGATGAATCAGGCAGCATTACTGGCGCAGGTCGCGCGGATCCATGGCGATCGACCGGCGATTTCCTACGGGCAGCGGGTCTGCCGGACCTATGCGGAACTCGGCGACCGTGTGGCCCGCCTCGCCGGCGCCTTGCGAGGCGAACTCGACCTGATGCCCGGCGACCGGGTTGCGCTGGCGATGAAGAACGATCCGCTCTATCTGGAAATCCTCTATGCCGTCTGGCATGCCGGGCTCGCCGCTGTGCCGATCAATGCCAAGCTGCATCCGAAGGAATTTGCCTTCATCCTCTATAACAGCGGCGCCAAGGCCTGTTTCGCGACGCCGGACGTCGCCGGGACGCTGGCTGACGTGAAGGCGGAAGCCCCTGACCTTGAGCACCTGATTGCCATCGATGATCCTGATTTCGAGGACTTGTTTGCGGCACCACCGGTCCCAGCCGCGACTGTCGACCCGGACGGGCTCTGCTGGCTGTTTTACACCTCCGGCACCACCGGCCGCCCCAAGGGTGCGATGATCACCCACCGAAGCCTGATGTTCGCCACCACAAACTACCTTGCCGACGTTGATCAGATCAGCGAACGGGACTGCATGATCCATGCGGCGCCGATGAGCCACGGCTCCGGTCTCTACGCCATGCCGCATGTGGCGCGCGGCGCGAACAACATCGTGCCGCAAAGCGGCAGCTACGACGTCGAGGAGTGCCTGGAGCTTATCCGACACTGGCCCGGTGCCAGCTTCTTCTTCGCGCCGACCATGGTCAGCCGCCTGCTGAACCATCCGGGCACGGCCACCGCCGACCTCGCGAACCTTAAGACCGTCGTCTATGGCGGCGGACCTATGTATCTGGAGGATACGCTGAAGGCGCTGGAGATTCTCGGCCCGAAGTTGACCCAGATCTACGGCCTCGGCGAAGCGCCGATGACCATCACCGGCCTGCCGAAATCCGCCTATCTGGACAGGGATCACCCGCGCTATCTCGCCCGCCTCGCTTCCGCCGGCTTTGCCCGCACCGGTGTCGAGGTCCGGGTGGTGGACGCGGACGGCAAGGAGGTGTCATACGGCGAGACCGGAGAGATCATCTGCCGGGGCGATATCGTGATGGGAGGCTACTGGCTGAACCCGGATGCGACGGCGAACACGCTGCGGGACGGCTGGCTCTGGACCGGCGATCTTGGTGCCATGGACGCAGACGGCTACGTCACCCTGAAGGACCGCTCCAAGGACATGATCATCTCAGGCGGCACGAACATCTATCCGCGCGAGATCGAGGAAGTCCTCCTGCGCCATCCGGATGTCTATGAATGCGCCGTGGTCGGCCGCCCCCATGCGGATTGGGGTGAGGAAGTCGTCGCCTTTGTCGTGCCCCAACCGGGACAGGAAATCGACACGGCCGAGCTGGACAAGCTTTGCCTCGACAATATCGCCCGCTTCAAGCGGCCGAAAGAGTACCGGCTGGTCACCGCCCTGACGAAGAACAATTACGGCAAAATCCTGAAGACAGAGCTTCGCGACTTGCTGGCGGCGGAGGCTGAAGGCTAAGCTGCCTTCTCCTTTCGCGACCTTCTTTCCGGATATTCAGATGACTTCTGGCTCGAACGCCTTTGCCGTTGCTTCCGAGTTCGGCGTCCTCAAGGACGTCTATCTCTGCCGCCCCGATAACTTCCAGTGGTCCGACGTGGCAAAGGAAGACACCACCGCCAATGCCGTGGTCCGGGCGACCCTGCGCGACGGTGTTCCCTTCGACAAGGCAACGGCGCTTGCTGGCTACCAGGAATTCATCGATGCCTATGAAGGCGCCGGTGTCACTTGCCACTTCGCCGAAACCGATCCGGCCCTGAGCTACCAGATCTATACCCGCGACCCGTCCGTGATGACGCCCTGGGGCGTATTCCTCGGCCAGATGTACCGCCAGCAGCGCCGGGGCGAGATCGCCACCACATACCGGTTCTACGAGAAGCTCGGCATCCCGGTCTGGAACTGGGCAACAGCAGGGCCGATCGAGGGCGGCGATATCCACCTGATCAAGCCGGGCGTCGCGGTCATCGGCTATACCGGCCAGCGCACCTGCGAGCCGGCGGCGAAACAGCTTCAGGCCTGGCTCGAGGCCGAGGGCTGGGAATGCCGCATCCAGAAATTCGCCGAGCATTTCCTGCATCTCGACCTGCTCTATGCCACGGTGAACGACCGCCTCGCCCTGATGTGCCTCGACGTGCTGGACGACGATTTCGTGGAATGGGTTGCCGGACACGGCATCAAGCCGGTGCCGGTCAGCTACAAGGAGGCGATGCAGCTCCAGTGCAACTGCATGTCCCTCGGAAATGACCGGGTGATTTCCTCGAAGAGCGCCAAGCGCGTTAACGAGGCCCTGCGCGCCGAAGGCATCACCGTGCTCGACCCGGATCTGTCGATGTTCACCCAGGCAGGTGGCGGCCCTAGGTGCCTCTCGATGTCACTGCTGCGGGAAGCGGTTTGAAGTCAGCGAAAATCTTGCCACACAAAATAATTATTGTGTGGCAAGACGGCGCAAGAACCGACAGGCGAAAACAATCTCAACGCACTTCCAAGTGTATGTGATCGTCATGCCGAGCAGCGTTACATCCGGCGAAACGCAAGCGGTTGTCTGTGAGACCCAGATCCCGCTTGAGATCCGGAGCGATAAGCACTCTTCTGACATTCGGCGGGTTAAGTGCACTCATGACGAGTCCCGAAGTGGCAACCCGATCCAGTTCAAGTCCCTCAAACGACCTTTGCAACCAATCCAGAGACCATCGTAAGACACCACCTCCATCCGGGCATGCACGATCTCTCACATCAACCGGCGCGAAAGCCCAGTAGCCAAGCGGCCATGCTGGAGACACTTGTTTATTATCTTCTAGGTTCCGGTAGATCAGTGCGAGGTCCAGTTTACGGCCATCCCTGTGACTTAGATGAGGCAGGAGCGGAAACCCGTCAAAAAATGGAAATCCCGCATCCAGATAAATAACCGGGCCCACTCCAGTCATACTGTCGGCTACTTGCTCCAGCACCGTCTTTGTCTCGGGAGTCACATAATGGCGATTCATCAGGCAATAGAGACGGCTCGCTGGTGCATAACCACTTTGCTGTCCCCAGCAAACAAGCGGCACTCGGCCGAAGACAGGGGCAATCGCGGGGACGGCCCAGATCGTAACAATGAGATAAGTCCCGCCAACAATGAGCGTTGCCGATTGCCATGAACTCCGCCAGGAACCCCACCCCATTTGCAGGCAAGAGAGAACCAGCCAAAGCACCACTCCGCCGACCTGTGTCAGCAATGTCAGCGTGACAATGAGGATGAAGGAACCTGCCCTGATCAGAGGCCTTTGACCGGAAAGCAGAATAGCTCGTGCGATCTTCAAGAAATGTTTGGCGAGGACGGTTTTCATTCTTTCATCGATAATGCCCGATTGCGGCATGGATAAGACCTAACGCGGAAAAGTCACCGCCTCGATCTTGTTGCCATCCGGGTCGCGGATGAAGGCGCCGTAATAGACCGTCATCTGTGCCTGCCGGTCGCCCGGTGCGCCGTCGTCTCGACCGCCATGCGTTAGCGCTGCTGTGTGGAAGGCGTCGACCACATCCCTGGAGCTGGCACGCAGGCAGATATGGATGCCGGTTCCCTCTGGAACGGCTTCCATATCCGGGCGCAGATTGAGCCAGAACTCCGGGTACTTCTTGCCGAAACCGATGGTGCGCTCCCGCTCGGCGAGGCGGGTAAAGCCGAGTGGCGCCAGCACCGCGTCATAGAAGACTGCACTGCGTTCGAGATCGGAAACGGCGATGGAGACATGGTCGATCATGGCACGAGCCTAACCGGCTCCGGACGGTTCCGTCACGCAAGAAACCACGGATTGAGCCCGGCCCAATTTGCCGAAAGCGTGCCCATGCTATGGGCGTAGGCATAGACGTCGTTGCCCTGGAAACGGGCTATTTCGTTTTCCCGAATCTGGTCTTCGTAGCTTTTGCTCATCGCAACGAACCGCGCGTTGGCAGCGTCATCCGACGCCGTCCCACCGTTAAGCCGGGCATGCATTTCCTGCACCGCCGCCAGCATATCCTCCGCGGAACAATCCTCGGCCCGGAAGCCATGTTCGGCATACCAGTCCTGATCCGGCAAGGGTCCTGAGATCAGCCTGTTGGGCAGCATGAATTCCAGTTGCTCCGCGTACGACAGCGGCGAGGTGCTGTCGCCGCGATAAAGCGGCTTGAAGAGGAAAATATCGCTATCGAGGTGATGACTCATCACCGTCGGCAGGAGGTTGGTATTGACGCTCGGACGCCCGAACGCGCGAGCCAGGGCTTCCGGGCCGGACTGGCAGTTCAGCGAGAAATGGCAGGTAGCCATCAAATAAATGTCGAGAAAGTCCTCGGCGCGCGGATCATGGGGCAGATCGATCACTTTTCCGGATGGATGGGTGAACGCGGCGGAATTCGCTCCTCCCAAACGGAAAACTGTGTATCCGGCCTCGACAAGCCAATCGACGGCCGGACGGAAGTTTGCGGGGTCAACCGTGCGCAGCTTCCCGTAGGGCGCGCTGCCGGCATCATGAGCGTAGCCTTCCTCCCGCATATGCAGGGTGACGTAAGGGCTGCCCGGCTCCAGACCGATGCTTGAGAGCCAGCGTTCCCCCGCCGCACGCATTTCATCGTCGAGCTTGAGATGCACCAGCGGCTTCCGCGCCGCCCGATGCTGCGTATAGGCACGGTAGAATTTATGGGTATGCACAAGGCAGAGATCGAACGGCCCCATCCGGACGATTCCCCGGTCGAGATCCCGCAGCAGCAGCAAAGGCGCATGCTGGGTTTCCGCCATGCCGAAATCCCGGGCCAGCAGATCGTAGAGCGGGCGCTTCATCGTCGGAACGGCACGGGGCGATGTCAGCAGCACGATCCGGTCGTATTCGGGGCCGTAGAGCGAGGCGAGATAGTGCGGCTCCGGCGCCAGGTGGCCGATCGCGTCCGCATAGGGCATCGGGTAGACCAGCGTCCGGGCACCGTCCTTCAGATGCGGCTCCAACGCGCGGCCAAGGAGTGTCAGCGTCTCCGGCTTGCGCAACTCGGCAAGCAGGGTTTCGGTATCCATCCGGTCAGGCAGCCCGTTCCATCAGATTTCCAAGGTATCCGTCCAGCGCCTCGCGGAACGGCAGCAGACTCTTGTAGCGCTGCATACCCTCCGGCATGTCCGCGACGGCGCCGCGCAGGCCCATGGCGAGATCCGGCCGCGCCTCAAGCGAGGAAAGCGGATCGACGAAGGTCCGGATGGTGAACAGGATATCGCCGGATTCCGGCAGCCGTCGCAAGGTCTGCCGTTCGACCCGGAGCCAGAGCCGGTCACCCGCATTCTCCGGCGTGATCTCAACCTGATGATCATTCCGGTACTTGCCGCTGGTCTGAAACAAGGCCGGATCGTCGATAACGGACCAATTGAGCCGCACCACCGGTTTGTCGGCCTTGAGGTGGGTAAAGAACCGGTCGACCGGCTTTCCCAGCTTTTCGGCATAGCCGGAGACATGTTCATGGATGCCCATCATCGGCTGGCCGAGTTTCTCGCCCAGTACCCAGCGCGCCGGAAAACAGAGTGAGGCGGCGTGCAGCACGTAGCCCTCCTCGCCCGGTGTCATCAGGCATAGATCCTCCTGCACCAGACGGCCGGCAAGATCGAGGGCATGATCGGTAAAATCACTGAGAGAATAGGACTTTCCGGTCTCTGGCACCCGGACCGTCCCTTCTTCGAAGCTGATCAGACCGGGATGACAGCGCTCCAGATTATCCAGCAGCAGCATCAGCACTTCGCGCTGGGCGGCTTCGCTCCCTGGCAGATCGCCGAATACCGCATCGTGCTGGCCGGCTAGCAACCGCTCTTTCTCTCGCAACTCCACCGCGCGGTTCTGATCGACATCGAACCAGTCCTTCAGGTCGAGCGCGACCAGCCCCATGGCCATCTGGAACTTACCGCTGGCATAGGGCGCAAACCGTGGCGCCTTGGTCTCCGTGATCGCATTCATCGCAGCTTACTTTTCCACCGGGTTACCGGCTTCTATCCAGTTATTCATGCCAGTCGCGTGATTATAGACCTTCGCATAACCGGCCTGGTCGGCCATGGCGCGTGCCAGCGCGAGGGAGCGCCGGCCGCTTCGGCAGATCAGCACGACTTCGGCATCCTTTTCGATCAGTGCGCCGAGCGCATCCGGGAAGCTCGGGACAAACTGTCCGTTTCTGTCGAATGCTGTCAGCCGTTTCACACCTTTGATCGTTCCCGTCTCCTCCCATTCTTCGGGCCGCCTGATATCGAGAACGCTCACGCCCCTCTGCATCAGGCTCTTCAGCTCGTCATTTCCGATTGCCTTGAACTTTGGTGCCGAGACCGAGATCAACTCCACCTCAAACCTCAGGGGCGCATTCGGCGGGATCACACCGCCTGCCCCGCGTGCGCCATAAGCAAGTTTGGAAGGAATGACCAGCTCACGCTTGCCGCCGACCTTCATGCCGACAACACCTTGGTCCCACCCCTGAATCACACGACCGGCGCCGAGGGTGAAGGTGAAGGGTTGATTGCGATCGTGGCTAGAGTCGAACTTGGTCCCGTCCAGCAGCCACCCCGTATAATGCACCGTCACCGATGCGTTCTCGGTTGCTGTCGTTCCAGTTCCCGGGACCATATCGAGAACTGTCAATCTATCCGGAGGGGATTCGTCACTCGCTCGCGCTGGCTGCCAGCTCAAGGCAAATGCCGCAATGGCGACTGCAATGAATTTCATCATCGGATCGATCCTCATACAAAAAAGGTCGGGCATCAGGGTAATGGGACCTGCGGGCGAGTCCAACCGAAGCCAGGCGGATTTCTATTCGGGCAGCGTCATGCGCCAGGATTCGGCGCGCTTCAAGGCTTCCGCCTGGCCCTTGTCTTCGAGCGCGCCACGGACGGCATGCATGGCTGGCGCAACACTTTCGGCATCCGCACGCTCCGCCAGGATGAGCCATTTCAAGGACTCAACGAGATCCTGTTCCACCCCGTCGCCCCTGGCATAGAGAATGCCGAGCGGCAGGAAAGCCTGCCGGACGCCCTTGCCTGCGGAGATTTCATAGAGCCGGGCCGCTTCCTCCGGATCGCGCGCGCCGCCCGCCCCGGTTTCCAGCATGACCGCGTAATTGAATTCGGCTTCGCGAAGCCCCGCTTCGGCAGCGGTACCGAACCATTTCCGTGCCTCAGCGAGAGATCGTTCAACGCCCTGGCCTATCTGGTAGAGCACCCCAAGACGATATTGAGCGAGCGCGTAACCACCTTCAGCCGCTTTCTTGTAAAGCTCGACGGCCTGCGCCTTGTCCGCATCGCGCCGGCTGCCCTGCGCACCGCGCTCCAGGGCCAGCCCATAATAGAACTGCGCCTTGGCGTCGCCAGCTTCCGCCTGCGCGCGGTACCAGTCCATGGCTTCGCCATAGGTCTGACGCTTGCTGTCCGCCGCGAGGGACGGAGCGGAACACAGACTGAGGAACGCGCATGCTGCGAGGAGAGGCGGGAGTACCCGTTTCAAGGAATTTTCCGTCAAATCAGGGGATGCGAACGCCGTTACGGCGAAAGGGGCCCGGTCCCGGCGTTCGGACGCGGCGCCGGCCCCTCATATCCGACAAGGCGGTTCGCTTCCGAGCCATCAAGGGGCTGAGTGTAGCAATTAACCTTCCCGATTGTCCTGTAGCAGTAGCGGGGTTCCGGCGCAGGAGCCAGTTCCGGTTGCGCGCGCGCACTGGTTTCGAACGGCAAGTTGGCACATGCCGAAACAAAGAAACAAACCAGCAGTATCAGCGTTCGTACCGCCACCAAAGTATCCAATGGTTGGTCAAGTCACTCTGAATGTGACTTTTTTACCCGTATTTGGCAATTGAAAAGCGGAAAGGACGAAGATCTGTCGCATCCCGTCCGCTCAACTATTTATGAAGGGTCCGTAAATTGTCTCCGGAACGCTGCGGGGGATATCGATTATGAAGCCGGACTGGCCTCGCTCGCAAAAGGGCGCCGGTGATCGGTCAACATCCGGACGGCGGGATTTTTAGTGTCTGTGAGGACCCGATGCCTGAAAACATTTCCATGAACTTCCGGGATGCCCAACCCGACGACGTGAAGACGATCCTCGCATTGGTGAGCGCCGCCTATGCGAAATGGATCCCCGTCATCGGCCGGGAGCCGAAACCGATGAACGCCGATTATGAAAAAGCCTTACGGCAGCATGATTTTGCGTTGCTCTGTATCGGAGAGGAGATCGCCGGGCTGATCGAGACAATGACGCGCGACGATCATATCTGGATCGAAAACGTCGCCGTGTCCCCGGCGCAACAGGGAATGGGGCTGGGCCGGCGGCTTCTCCAACATGCCGAAGAGATCGCCAAACGGTCAGGCCGAACCAAACTCTCCCTGCTGACAAACGCGGATTTCAAAGCGAACGTCACGTTCTACGAGAAGGTTGGATACGTCACCACTTCGACGGAACCCTTCATGGGCGGTACGGCGGTCTACATGACCAAGATACTTGAAGGCGACGCTCAAAGCCCGACAGAGACCGACTAACCATTGCACCGCGGGGCATAATCGCCTGCAATGCCCTCACCTCTCATCGTCTCAACCCGCCGGGAACATCTCATGTCATCGCACGGATACGAAACGGGCCGTCTCAACCTGCCTTTCGTCGGCATCGCAACCTTCGGAAAATATCCCTACCAGCAGGACTGGGACGCCATCGAGGCGGATGTCGCGGTGCTTGGCGCGCCGTTCGACTTCGGCACCCAGTTCCGTCCTGGCGCCCGTTTCGGCCCGCGCAGCATCCGGGAGGCTTCCACCCTCTTCTCCTTCGGCCATGGGGGTGCCTACGATCATGAGGACGACATCACCTACCTGCCGTCGGAGACGACGCGGATTGTCGATCTGGGAGATGCGGATATCATCCATACGGACACGGAGCAGAGCCATGCCAATATCGAGTTCGGCGTGCGCAAGATCCTGGCAGCCGGGGCGATCCCAGTGGTGCTGGGAGGCGATCACTCGGTGAACATCCCCTGCATCAACGCCTTCTCAGATGAGGAACCAGTGCATCTGGTGCAGATCGACGCCCATCTCGATTTCGTCGATGAGCGGCACGGTGTGCGTTCAGGCCATGGCAACCCGATGCGGCGCGCGGCGGAAAAGCCCTACGTCTCCGGCCTCAGCCAGATCGGCATTCGCAACGTGTCATCGACCGCGCGAGAGGGATACGAAGACGCCCGCTCCATGGGCTCGGACATCCTCTCCGTCCGCCAGTTCCGCAAGCTCGGCGTCGAGGGTGTGCTGGAGCGCATCCCGGCCGGAAAACGCTATTACGTCACCATCGATATCGACGGCTTCGACCCCTCCATCGCCCCCGGCACCGGTACCCCGAGCCATGGCGGGTTTACCTATTACGAGGGACTGGAGCTGCTGGACGGACTAACCAAGCGCGGAGCTGTGGTCGGCGTCGATCTGGTAGAGGTCGCTCCGGATTATGACCACTCCGGCAGCACAACGACGCTGGCGGCGCAGTTGTTACTGAACTTCATCGGCCGGATTTTGCATCACCGTAAGTGAATTCCAAACCTAGTCGGCCAAAACACTCTCAAAACCACTCATATACCGAATAGCGATACCGGCAATAACGCCAATCGCATTTAACGATATCGGTCATGAGAAAAGTCCAGTACACTGCCACCGCGCTGAAGCAAATGAGGAAACTGGCGCCGGAAACCCGAGAGCGGCTCCGGTCCAAAATCTCCGAATTTGCCGAGACAGGAAAAGGCGACGTCACGGCAATGCAGGGCGAGCCCGTATTCCGGCTCAGGGTTGGCGATTACCGTGTTGTCTTCAGCGATGGCCCAGCCGGCATTTCAATTTTGCGAGCCGGGCATCGCCGCGAAATTTATCGGTAGGACATCGTCAATATGAGCACAATCCAGATCATCACCTCACCGTCCGGCGAGCAAATGGTCGTCCTCTCCAAGGAGGAATTCGACCTGATGGCTGCCAATCAATTCGATGAGGATGCGGAAACCTTGCGCATCTATCGGGAATCCATGGCCGCCATCGAACGCGGCGACGATATCGCCTTGCCGGAAGCGACCTGGGATCGGCTGGAAGAGCGTGAAAGCCCCGTCCGCGTGCTGCGGGAATTCCGCTCCATGACCCAGAAGGAACTGGCCGAAACCGCCGGGATATCCCAGAGCTATCTTTCCGAAATCGAACGCGGCACGCGCGAGGGAACGCTCAGCACGATCAAGGCGCTCGCCAAGGCGCTCGCCGTACCGCTGACAGTACTGACCGAGGATTACTGACCGCAAAAGGAAAAAGGGCGAGCCCGAAAGCCCGCCCCTTTCCTATTCATTATTCGTTCAATTCGTCAGATCGACTGCTTGAACAGTTCCGTCAGGTTCTTGACCGTCAGTTCCACCGGGTTGCCGCCGCAGCTCGGGTCATCGATGGCCATGGCGGCCAGCTCGTCGATCCGGTCGGTGCCGACGCCGAGGGCGGACATCTTGTCGGGGATCGCGAGGTCCTCGCGCAGCTTCAGGACATAATCGAAGAAGCCGTCAAAGCCGCCGGAGATGCCGAGATAGGCAGACGCTTGGGTCAGCCTGTCCTCGATGGCCGGGCGGTTGAAGCGCAGCACCGGAGGCATGACCACGGCGTTGGTAGTGCCGTGGTGGGTATTGTAGACGGCGCCCAGCGGGTGGGACAGCGCGTGGATAGCACCGAGGCCCTTCTGGAAAGCCGTGGCGCCCATGGCGGCCGCGCTCATCATGTGGGCGCGGGCTTCAAGGTCGGAGCCGTCCGCATAGGCGCGCGGCAGATACTCTTTCACCAGCCGCAGGCCTTCGAGCGCAATGCCTTGGCTCATCGGGTGGTAATGCGGGCTGCAGAAGGCTTCCAGGCAATGGGCGAAGGCGTCCATGCCGGTGCCGGCCGTGATCGGCTTCGGCATGCCGACGGTCAGCTCCGGATCGCAGATCACCACGCTCGGCAGAACCTTCGGATGGAAGATGATCTTCTTCACGTGGGTTTCCGAATTGGTCAGCACACTGGCGCGGCCAACTTCGGAGCCGGTGCCCGCCGTGGTCGGCACGGCGACGTTCGGATAGATCGCGTCGGCGTTGGCGCGGGTCCACCAGTCGCCAATATCCTCGTAATCCCAGACCGAGCCTTTCTGGTCCGCCATAAAGGCAACCATCTTGCCGAGATCGAGGCCGGAGCCGCCGCCAAAGGCGATGACGCCGTCATGATTGCCGTCCTTGAAAACCTTGATACCGGCTTCGAGATTTTTCTCGTTCGGGTTCGGATCGACCGCCGAGAACATGGCCCGGCCGAGCCCGGCGGCTTCCATCAGATCCAGCGTCTTCGCGGTGATAGGCAGGCTGGCCAGCCCCTTGTCCGTCACCAGCAGCGGACGCTTGATGCCGGCGGCGGCACAGGCCTCACCGATTTCGGCAATACGTCCGGCACCGAAGCGGATCGCGGTCGGGTAGCTCCAGTTGGCTTTGATGCTCATGGCACTCAGGCTTTCTTAAGATGGTATGATTTTGGACGGGTCAGGTTCTGGAAACCGATGACGGACAGCGCGCCGCCACGGCCGGTATCCTTGCAGCCGGTCCAGCACAGGCCGGGATCGAGATAGTCGGCGCGGTTCATGAAGACGGTGCCGGTCTCGAGCTGCGCGCCAATGGCGGCCGCCCGGTCGGTGTCTTTCGTCCAGAGCGATGCGGTCAGGCCGAAATCGCTGTCGTTCATCAGCCGGATCGCTTCCGCGTCATCACTGACCTTCATGATGCCGACGACCGGGCCGAAGCTCTCCTCCCGCATCACCCGCATCTCGTGGTTCACGCCGGTCAGGATCTGCGGCATCAGATAGGCGCCGCCGTCATCTTCCGGGAACTGTTTCGGGTCGATCAACGGTGTCGCGCCGAGGGCGACGGCCTCCTTGGTTTGCTCACGGACCAGAGCGGCGAAGCGCTTGTGCGCCATCGGGCCGAGCGTCGTGGCCTCTTCCATCGGGTTGCCGAGCTTGTAGCCTGAGACGATGGCGACCGCTTTCTCGATGAAAGCGTCATAGAGGCTCTCATGCACATAGATGCGCTCGATGCCGCAGCAGCACTGGCCGGAATTGAACATGGCGCCGTCGATCAGCGTATCGACTGCTGCATCGAGATCGGCGTCTTCCGTCACATAGCCCGGATCCTTGCCGCCAAGCTCAAGACCAAGCCCGGTGAAAGTTCCCGCCGCCGCCCGTTCGATGGCACGGCCGCCACCGACGGAGCCGGTGAAGTTGATGAAATCGAACTCGCGGGTGCCGATCAGCGCTTCTGTCGTGCCGTGATCAAGGAAGAGATTGACGAAGAGCCCCTTCGGCAGCCCCGCTTCCTCGAAGGCGCGGACCATACGCTCACCGACCAGCAGGGTCTGCGTCGCATGCTTCAGCGCCACCGCATTACCGGCGATCAGTGCCGGTGCGACGGTGTTGATGGCCGTCATGTAGGGATAGTTCCAGGGCGCAATGACGAAGACCAGACCGTGCGGCTCCCGCATGATGCGGCGCTCGAATTTGTCCGAATTCTCCACCACGATCGGCGCCAGCGCCGTCTCGGCAATATCGGCCATGTAGGAGGCGCGCTCGTTGGTGCCGCCGAACTCGCCGCCATAGCGCACCGGGCGGCCCATCATGTGGGCCAGCTCCGGCACCATCTCGGCCTGCATCTCGCCGAGCCGGGCAACCCCGGCGCGGACGGTTGCAACCCGGTCGGCCAGCGGCCGCGCGGCCCAGTCGCGCTGAGCGTCACGCGCCGCCGAGAGGATCTCGCGCGCCGCCGCCGGCTCGATCACCGGACGTTCCGCGAAGACGGAGCCGTCGATCGGCGAAATACACTGAAGCATCTTGGTCATTGAAGTGTCAGGCCCTTTCAAACCCGCGATTGACTTCCCAGTCAGTGACGCGGCGGTCATATTCCACCTGCTCCCAGCGGGCGGCATGGAGATAATGGTCGATCACTTCGTCGCCGAAGGCCGACCGCAGCATTTTAGATCCCTCAAGCGCGGCGGTTGCGGCACGCAGCGTCGCGGGGACCTCCGGGACGTTCGTCCCGCCATAGGCATCGCCCTTGAATTCGGGCTCCAGTGCCATTTTCTTCTCGATCCCGTCAATGCCCGCCGCGAGTAGCGCAGCCATGGCAAGATAGGGATTGAGATCGGAGCCGCCGATCCGGCACTCAACGCGCACCGCCTTGGTGCCGTCGCCGCAAACCCGGAAACCGGCCGTGCGGTTATCCATGGACCAGACCGATTTGGTCGGCGCAAAGGTGCCCGCCACGAAGCGCTTGTAGGAATTGATGTAGGGCGCGAGGAAATAGGTCATCTCCTCGGCATGCGCCAACAGACCTGCGACATAGTTCTGCATCAGCTCCGACATGCCGTATTTGGCGTCCGGGTCGAAGAACAGCGGCGTGCCGTCGAGCGACCAGAGAGACTGGTGCACGTGCGAGGAATTGCCCGCATAGTCGTAGTGCCATTTCGCAAGGAAGCTGATCGCGTGGCCCTTGGCCCAGGCGATTTCCTTGCAGCCGTTTTTGATCAGAACATGCCGGTCCGCCATGGTCAGCGCCTCGGCATAGCGGACATTGATCTCTTCCTGGCCCGCGTCGGCCTCGCCCTTGGAATTCTCCACCGGGATGTCTGCGCCGTGCAGACCGTTGCGGATGGCCCGCATCACTCCTTCTTCCTTGGTGGTCTGGAAGATGTGGTAATCCTCGTTATAAGGGCTGATGACATCGAGGTTGCGATAGCCTTGGGCGTGCGCTTCCTCGAAGCTCTGCTTGAAGAGGAAGAATTCCAGCTCGGTGGCCATGAAGGCCTTCATACCCATCGCTTCCAGCCGGGCGACCTGCTTCTTCAAGATCGCGCGCGGCGAATGCGGAACTTCCTCGTGCGTGTGATGGTCGAGCATGTCGCAAAGCACCAGCGCCGTGCCTTCCAGCCAGGGAATGCGGCGCAGCGTGGAGAGGTCCGGCTTCATCGTGTAGTCGCCGTAGCCCGCTTCCCAGCTGGTCGATTTGAAACCCTCGACCGTATTCATCTCCATGTCAGTCGCCTGGAGATAGTTGCAGCTGTGGGTTTCCTTGTAAGCACTTTCGCAGAAAAACTCGGCATGGAAGCGCTTGCCCATAAGCCGGCCCTGCATGTCGATCTGTGCCGCGAGTACGGTGTCGATTTCGCCGCTCGCGACCGCCGCGCGCAGTTCCTCAAGGGTGAGTTTGCCTGCCATGCCGATAACCCATCATTCCTGTGTTCGGGGATGATCCCGGTGAGTGTCATCTGTCAGCGTCCAGGCCGGAAGGCCCGCGACGAGATCCGGCCGCCGTCTTCCCCTCCCGGGGTATCAGGCGGCCGGTATTCGTAACTCCCGAAAAGGGAGTCAGGTCTTAGCTATACCGGTACGGCTTGCCGGCCTTTTTCATATCCGCCGCATATTGCTTGAAGATCTCGACCACCTTCTTCGTCCGCGGCGTCCGGTCGGCAATTTCCTCCCAGAACTTCTCGGCCTCGTTCTCGACGGTCTTCCACTCGGCATCGTCGATGGAGGTCAGCTTCAGCTTGGTGCCATGGACACGCAGCTTGGCTTCACCGCCCCAATACCAGTGCTGGCGGTAATAGTGCGAGCTGTCCATGCAAAGACGGAACAGCGTCTTCAGATGCTCCGGCAGCTCGTCCCAGCGTTCGGAATTGGCGAAGTAGGAACCGCACCAGGCGCCGGAAATGTTGTTGGTCAGGAAGTAGTTGGTCACATCCGCCCAGCCGACGGTGTAATCCTCGGTGATGCCTGACCAGGCGATACCGTCGAGCTCGCCGGTCTGCACCGCGACCTCGATGTCTTCCCACGGCAGGGTGACCGGCACCACGCCGAAGCGGGACAGGAACTTGCCTGCGGTCGGGAAGGTGAAGATCCGCTTGCCCTTCAGGTCGTCCAGCTTGTTGATCGGGTCGACCGTGTTGAAGTGGCACGGATCCCAAGCACCGGCACTGAGCCAGGTCACGCCGTCGACCTCTCCATAGGCTTCTTCCCAGATCTCCTTCAGGCCGTACTGCTCGAACAGCACCGGCACATCGAGGCTGTAGCGGGTGGCGAACGGGAAATAACCACCGAACACCGAGATATCGACCGGAGCCGCGATGGAATCGTCATCGCTCTGCACCGCGTCGATGGTGCCGCGCTGCATCGCACGGAACAGCTCGCCCGTCGGGACCAGCTGGTCGGCGAAGTAGAGCTCAATTTCCATCTCACCGTTGGCGACCTTGTTGAAGGCGTCGATGGACGGCTTGATCACGTGCTCGGCAAGGGCCGGGCCCGCATAGGTCTGCAGGCGCCACTTGATGGTCTTGTTGGTGGCGGCCTGAACGTAAGGCGCACTCAATGTCGTTGCGCCGGCCCCCGCCGTCGCGACGGCAGCCGTCTTCAGAAAATCGCGTCTGTTTTTCATCTCACCAATTTCCCTCTTTGATGGGGTTCATTTGAACCCGTTGCCCCGATGCGGCGGCTGAAAACAACCGTCGCATCTCCCTGTTGCGGCGCTTCGCGCCTTCCTTCCCCGTTTTATTTTCTTTTGCATCACGTCCTGACTGCTAACGACCATAGAAGGTCTTCGGCAACCAAAGCGCGATCTCAGGGAAGATCATGACCAGAATGAGCGCCAATGTCATGACCAGCACGAAGGGGCCGATGGACCGGTAGATGTCCGACAGCGTTACCTCCGGCGGCGCCATGGCGCGCATCAGGAAGAGATTGTAGCCAAAAGGCGGCGTCATATAGGCGATCTGGCAGGTGATCGTGTAGAGCACGCCATACCAGACCAGATCGAAGCCCAGCAGCTTCACCAGCGGCACATAGAGCGGCGCGACGATGACCAGCATTGCGGTGTCGTCCAGAAACATGCCCATCAGGATGAAGGACAGCTGCATCAGGATCAGGACTTCCCACGGGCTGAGGCCGAGCTTGCCGATAAAGAAGCCCTCGATGGCTTTCACCGCGCCCAAGCCGTCGAATACCGAGCCGAAACAGAGCGCGGCCAGGATGATCCACATGAACATGCAACTGATGCCGAGCGTCTTGCGCAGGGTCTCTTCCATGACATGTGCGGTCAGGCGACGCTTTACCAAAGCAGCCACGGTCGCTGCGGTGGCGCCGACGGCGGCGCTCTCGACCAGAGACGTGACCCCCATCAGGAACAGGCCGGTCATGGAGAAAAAGATGAACAGCGGCAGGATGCCGGCCTGCAACAGCCGGAATTTCTCCGCCCAGCTGATCTCTTCGCGCTCTTCCTTGCTGAGGGACGGGCCGAGGTTCGGCTGAAACCAGCAGCGGATGACGATATAGGCGATGAACATACCCGCCATCATCAGGCCCGGGAGCGCACCGGCGAGCCAGAGCTGGCTGACCGGCTGACGGGCGATCATGCCATAGAGCACGAGCACAACACTTGGCGGCACCAGAATGCCGAGAGAACTGCCCGCCTGGATCACCCCAGTCACCATGATCTTGTCATAGCCGCGCCGGAGCAACTCCGGCAGCGCGATGCTGGCGCCGATGGCCATGCCCGCGACCGACAGGCCGTTCATGGCGGAAACCGCGACCATCAGCAGGATCGTGCCAATCGCAAGACCGCCGTTCAACGGCCCCATCCAGACATGGAACATCCGGTAGAGGTCGTCGGCAATCCGCGACTCCGACAGCATGTAGCCCATATAGACGAACAGCGGCAGGGTCAGCAGCGGGTACCATTTCATCAGCTTCATGGCCGCACTGAAGGCCATTTCGGAGCCGCCATCGCCCCACATCAAAAGCGCTGCGGCAGAGGCGACGAAACCGATAGCCCCGAAGACCCGCTGCCCCGTCAGGAGCAACAGCATCATCGAGGAGAACATCAGGAGGGCGATCAGCTCATAGCTCATCAGAGCTCCTCCCCGCGTGCGGCGGCAATGTCCTTGAAGAGTGTCGCCAGTGCCTGCAAGAGCATCATGAAGACGCCGAAGGTCATGACGATTTTCACCGGCGCCATATAGGGCGCCCAGGCCGAGTAGCTCTGCTCGCCATACTGGATTGCGTAGGAGGTCGAGGAATAGCCGCCATAGAGCAACAGGCAGAGATAGAAGATCAGGAAAAGAACCGTAATCGAGTCGACCAGAGACCGGGTGCGCGGCTTCCAGGTCGAGTAAAGCAGATCCATCCGCACATGATCGCCAAGCTGCATGGAATAGCTGCCGCCGAGCAGATAATAGGCCACCATCAGGAACTGGGCAGTCTCAAGGGTCCAGTGCGCGGGCAGGAATACGGTTTTTGAGAAGGACGAATAGAGCAGCACGCCCAACATCGCGAAGATCAGATACATCGCGCACCGGCCAATGGCCCGGTTCACCTTCTCCACATACCTGACATAGAGCCGTATCGCTTTAGGCATCCCCGACCTCTTGCGTCTTGTGAAGGACTGGATCCCCGCCTGCAATTCCGGCAGACCCGGTGCAGCGGCCGATCGCATCCCCGATCACGTCCGAAAAAACCTGCGCCATCGCCGTCTGCTCAGACGGCCCGCGGATCACATCGTTGCGGATTTCGATCATCACATTGAGCAGGCCGCGCGGCAGCGCATGCCTCTGCAATGTGTGCGTTACCCCATCCACCGGACCGTAAGGCTCGTTCCGCCGCACATCCAGGCCTCCGAAAGCCTCGGCCCTTTCGAGCATGGCTTCGGCAAGCCGGGCATCCTCGTCATGCAGGATGCCGATCTCGAACGGGCGCCGGGCACCGTGATAGGTCGGCGTAAAGGAATGAATGGTGACGATTACCGGCGCAGCACCGGCCGCGAGCCGCCGCTCTATGACGGAGCTGACCGCAGCATGGAAAGGGTTGTAGATCCGCTCCACCCGTTCCCACCGCGCTTCATCCGAAAGGTCCTGATTGCCTGGGATCGGGAAGATCTCACTGACGGCCGGCATTGCACTTTCCGCGCTCGGCGGCCGATTGCAGTCATAGACCAGTCGCGAAATTGAGGCGGCCACCAACGGGCAATCCAGTGTCGTCGCGATCACGCTCGCTACCGCCAGAGCACCCGGATCCCAGGCCACATGGCTTTCGCAAACATCCGCTTCGAGGCCGAGATCGTTCAATTCAGGCGGGATAAAATTCGTGGCATGCTCGCAGACAATGATGGCTGGCCCGCGCCCGTTCTCATTGGTTACCCGCACCGGATTGCCCCAAGCGGATGCACCGGACATTGGCTGAGCCGTTGTCGCCACTCGTATTCTCCCTGCCTCTTGCAGGCATCTTTTTCAGCTTTGACCAGCCAGTCAAGATTATTTCTGAAAATTCTTCTTCTCTGATTTTCAGAATGTAGCATTATTTTCAGAGTAAAGAATGGCGCTCAAATGCCGACCGGGAGGATCAAGTGTCGGAAACCTCATCAGGAACCGTCGCGGAACGCATCAGCCGCCTGTTTGAAACGCTTACGCATGCGGAGCGCAAACTGAGCAATGTGATGCTGGAGAATTATCCGGTCTCCGGTCTCGGCACGATCACAGCACTGGCTGAAACGGCGGAGGTATCTGCTCCCACCGTGGCCCGAATGGCCCGGAAGCTGGGATATGGCGGCTTTCCTGAAATGCAGACCGCACTCCGGACCGAGCTGGAAGCAACACTCTCCAGCCCGATCGCCAAGCATGACAGCTGGGCTGCGAACGCACCGGACACCCACATCCTGAACCGGTTCGCCGAGGCGGTAACGGACAACCTGCGCCAGACGCTACAGCAACTGGATCTGGAGGATTTCGATGCGGTGGTCGATCTGCTTTCCGATCCATCCCGCAATATCTATGTCGTCGGCGGCCGTATCAGCCGCTCCATGGCGGACTACCTCTTCACGCATATGCAGGTCATTCGCGACCGGGTGACGCTGATCCCGCCGAATTCGAACACCTGGCCGCACTATGTCCTGAACATGACGGTAGGCGACGTGCTGGTTGCGTTCGATATCCGGCGCTATGAGCACGACACACACCGGCTCGCCGAGATGGCAACCGAACAGGGGGCCCAACTTGTGCTGTTTACGGATCAGTGGGGTTCGCCCGCCGCGAAACATGCAAGCCACGGTTTCCGCGCCCGTATCGAAGCACCGTCAGCCTGGGACAGCTCGGTCGTCATCATGTTCATTCTGGAAGCGCTGATCGCGGCGGTGGAGACAGAGCGCTGGGAAGAAACCCGGAACAGGATGAAGACTCTTGAGCAACTGTTCGACAGGACGAAGCTGTTCCGAAAATTCACATGAAGCCGCGCGTGTTAGCGCCTGAAAGACGAGAGCAGCTCCAGATACTGGCGCACCACCGTGTCCTCACTGAATTTGGCTTCATATTCGGCACGTCCAGCGACAACCAGTGACGCGGCCAGCGCCTTGTCGGCAATCGCTGTTCTCAATTGAGTCGCCAACCCCTCGGCATCCTCAAGATCGGCCAGCAAACCGGTTTCGCCATCGCGGATTAGGTGCACCGGCCCTTCACTCCGGGCGGCGACCACGGGGCGACCCCGCGCCCAGGCTTCGATAACGACATTGCCAAGCCCCTCGACCCGGCTGGAACAGACCAGAACATCCGCAGTGGCCAACAGATCCGCCGTATCGTCACGCCATCCAAGAAAGACAACGCGCGGCATGACCCCGAGCTCTTCTGCAAGCGCCTTCAACGCCGCTTCTTCCGGTCCGGTTCCCGCGATCCAGAGATATGCATCCGGCACCTTGGCAAGAGCACGGATCAGAACGTCAAACGCCTTGTTCCGGTGCAACCGGCCGAGCGCCAGCAACAACGGTGCGTCCTTTGGCGTCCCGAAGACGCCACGGTCAAGAACCGCCCCCGGCTTAGCATCGACGAAATTCGGCAGGTAATGCGCCCGCTCGGACGGCCAGCCCTGGCCGACTATATGGTCGATCAGCCCCGGTGCATTACAGATCAGCTGATCGAAACCGCGATAATACTTGATGTCGTAATAACCACCGATCCGGCCGGCGCGGACATAGTCTCCCGGCGGGGTTTTCGACGCAGCCCGGTTCATCCAGGCGAGCACGACATCAGGCGCGAAAGCCCGAATGTCCTTTCGCAATTGCCAGGGCGTCAGAAAGTCGAGCGCGCCACCAAAGCTCAGTTCTGTGAAATCGACACCGCCTGCCCGCAAAATCTCGGCACGGCGACTATCGCGGCGGATCGCCACGCGCTGCGCCACAGCCATGCTACGCTCAGGCTTCGCCATGGCTGAGGCCAGCCGTTCGAAAAACACTTCGGCGCCGCCGTGGCGCGCGCCCGCCATGGTCTGATAAAGACGGATCATTCAAATATCGGAAAAGCTTGTGACAACGAGGCGCATTGTGGTGTAGCCGGGACCTGACCGCAAGCGCAGCCACTTCGGGAGCCGTGAGACGTGGAAGCTGAAACCGCCGGAGCTAACCCACGCCATATCGGTGGCACGCTCGTCATCCAGCCCCTGCCCGGCATCGGCGATGCGATCTGGCTTTTGCCGCATCTGAAAAGCATCGCCGCGCAAACCAAGGAAAAAACGGTCACCCTGCTGACAAAGAAACGCTCCCTGGCGGATTCCCTGTTCGAGCATATGGAGTGCGTCCGGGACGTACTGTGGCTTGATGACCGCCGGGATCGCGGGCCTTTCGGAGGCTTTCGCCTCGGTGCGGCACTCAAGCCCTACGGTTTCGACACTGTCTGGATCCTGCACTCGTCCCCCCGATACGGGCTGGCGACCTGGCGTGCCGGCATTGGTGAGCGGATCGGGTATGGCATCGGCTGGCAGGACGCGTTTCTGACATCGCAACACAGCCTTTCACGCCTGGCTCGGAAATTCACCGCGATCGAAAAAGCGAACCAGCTTCTGCTGAACCACTCCGTCCCGAAGCTGGAATCGATGCCCGATCTCCCCGTCCCGGAGTTCATGCGCGAGGAGAACTTGCGTCGATTTGCCGATCTGCCCCGCCCCTGGATCAGCTTCATCATCGGAGCCAGTGAGCCCTTCAAACAGTGGGGTGTCGAGAATTTCGGAGCCCTTGCCGACCGCCTGCATCGGGAAACCGGCGGCAGCATTTTTCTGATCGGCGGGCCGGGCGAATCTGATCTTGCGGACCGCCTGCACACCCGCTTCGGGCGGCCGAACTGGATGGTTCCCATGGTGTCCCAGCCGATTCTGGAAACCGCTGCCATCATTGCGGTAACCGACATCGCGGTTGGTAACGACACCGGGGCCCTCAATCTGGCCGCCGCGACAGGAATCCGGTCTGTCGGCCTGTTCGGCGGCTCCGCGCCAATGATGGAAGATACCAGGATCGATGCCATCATGCCGTTCGGAGAATTGCGCTATGGCACCGATCGCATGGCGGATATCAGCCCGGACAGGGTAGCCGACAGGGTCATCTCAACTCTCGCAGCGGACTAGACATCCGCTGCGGCGAGGCTTCGATTGGCCGGCTGAATCGGGATCGCAAGCACTCACTCCGGGCGCGTTTCCTCGCTCAGTTGCTCGTGCATCATCCGGAGCCAGACAGACACCACCGCCCCAGCCTCCGATGAATTGAAACTGATTCGCGAACCGTCGGTATCGTTGCCGATCAGCTGGCCGGTCAGATTGAGTCCGGACTCGGGATGCTTGATCGTCAAATCGGCGCCGGGTTCCGCATCCACCGGCGGTTCCAGCCGGAGACCGCCGACCGAAACATTATCAATGATGCAATTATGCGCCTTGCCGACCACCGTCACCTCAATTGGCGAGGTAACAGGATAGCGTTCGAACTGGCGTCTTTCATCTTTCGAGGAAAGGCCGATGGCCTGCAGGATCGCGTTTAACATGGCTCAGGACTCCTCCGGCAAGAACGCCGAACGTTCAACCAATGATACGCACTCCATTCGATATTTGGAACGTGGTCTGTGCGAAAACATACACCGGAGACATTATTTTCCGTCAACCGGTTAACGGTCGATTTCGAATAAAGCATTCTCTGGCAGAGTACCAATCCAAAAGGACGGATCGAGCATCGTGACGAAACTTAGACTGGAAAACGTCCGGCACCAGTTTGTCGCAAAGGCGGCAGCGGACGCCTTACATGCGGTCGGGCCAGCCAGTTTCTCTCTGTCGGATGGCGAATTCCTGACAATTGTCGGACCGTCAGGATGCGGGAAGTCGACCCTCCTGCGCCTGGTGGCCGGCCTGATAACGTTGCGCGACGGGCATATTACGTTCGATGGCGAGTTAGTGACCGGCCCGAGTCCCGGGCGCGGCATGGTTTTCCAGCAACCCGCTCTTTTCCCCTGGCTCACGGTGGAACGGAATATCGCGTTCGGAGCCCGTTTCCGGTCCCTCTCTCGCGCCCAGGCGTTCGATGTGACCGCGGAGCTGATAAGCGCCGTCGGTCTGGAGGGATTCGAAACCTTCTATCCATCGGCCCTCTCCGGCGGCATGCAGCAACGGGCAGCATTGGCACGCACGCTTGCGGGCGGACCGGATCTGTTGCTGCTGGACGAGCCTTTCGGCGCACTTGACCAGCAAACCCGGGCAAAAATGCAGGTCTGGCTGGCCGGACTTCTGGCGGAACGCGGCATCTCGGCTCTGCTGGTAACGCACGATATCGAGGAAGCCGTGTTCCTTTCCGACCGGGTGCTCGTGATGAGCAACCGGCCGGGGCGCATTCTCAAGGAGATCGACATAGATCTCCCGCGGCCGCGTGCCGCCCGCATCAGAACCGACGCCGGATTTGTCGCCGTGAAGGCCGAGATCGGCGCCGCTCTGGAAAGTGAAAGTGGCGACGAAACAACAGCCGAAACATCGTCCCGCTAAATCATTAGAACCACTACAAACTAGTCATGGCCTCACTGCATACTTTTCTGTTATTAAAGATGGAATCGTTCGGGTGGTTGTGTCTGCCGTCATCCGGTATCTGGTTTATCCCTGACCGTCCCCGCGGGGCCCATGTACATCTACCTGCCCATCGCAGAGATGTCGGTAAACGTCCTCACCATTCTGGCTATGGGCGGCGCCGTCGGCTTCCTCTCCGGCCTTTTTGGTGTCGGCGGCGGGTTCCTCATGACTCCCATTCTGATTTTCATCGGCGTTCCGGCGCCGGTGGCGGTCAGCACCGGCGCCAATCAGATTGTCGCCAGTTCGATCTCCGGAGTCATCGCGCACTGGCGACGCGGCAATCTCGATTTCACCATGGGGTTCGTCCTTCTGGCCGGCGGTATCGTCGGCTCGACCCTGGGCGTCCTGCTGTTCAAGTTTCTGGAGAGTCTCGGCCAGATCGATCTGGTGATTAAGCTCTGCTACGTGGTCTTTCTCGGCGTGATCGGCGGCCTGATGCTGCTGGAAAGCGTCCGCACCATCCTGCAGGTCCGGCAGAGCGGCGGGCGCCGCCGGAAACTGCATCAGCACACCTGGATGCACGGCCTGCCGTTCAAGATCCGCTTCCGCAAATCCAAGCTCTATATCAGCGCCCTGCTACCGCTCGGGATCGGCTGTTTTGTCGGTATCCTTTCCGCCATCATGGGCGTCGGCGGCGGCTTTATCATGGTGCCGGCAATGATCTATATGCTCGGCATGCGCACCTCCATGGTCGTTGGCACATCGCTGCTGCAGATCATTTTCGTAACCGCCAACGTGACCTTTCTGCAGGCCATCTCAACGCAGACCGTCGATGTCGTGCTCGCCATCCTGCTGCTGGTAGGCGCAGTTGTAGGGGCCCAGTTCGGCAGCCAGTTCGCCGTCAAATTGAAAGGTGAACAGCTCCGCGGGTTGCTTGCGCTGATGGTTGTTGCCGTCTGCCTGAAGCTCGCATTCGATCTGGTGGTAACACCGGACGACCTCTATTCCATCGTGGTGTCCCAGGGTGGCTAGGCGCATGAACAGGCTCACAAAGTTAAGCATGCTGCTGCTTGCCGCCCTCGCATTGAATTGTGAAGCCGCCGGCAAGGCCAATGCGCAGGATCTGATCGCCGACCTTTCCAGCCACCGAGTCGATATCACCACGGGTTTTACGGGCGCCGACCTCCTGCTTTTCGGCTCGGTCGATGACGATGGCGATATTGTCGTCACGGTCTCGGGGCCGCGCGAATCGATCACGGTACGACGCAAGGAGCGGGTCGCCGGTATCTGGATGAACACCCGCAGCATGCAGTTCAACAGCGCTCCGAACTTCTACGCTGTCGCAGCCAGCCGGCCACTGGAAGAAATCGCACCGCTCGAAGTCCTGGAACGCCAGCAGATCGGTGCCAGTCATTTGCGGTTGCGCGCGGCCGCGGGCGGCAAAAAACTGTTGCCCGAGGACGAAAATACTTTCCGCACGGCCCTGGTGCGGCGGAAACAGGCACAGGGCCTCTATGCGAGCGAGCCCGGGCGGGTCACGATCATTGCGGGCAAACTGTTTCGCACCCAGGTCCATTTCCCGGCCAATCTGGCAACCGGAACCTACACTGCAGTCGTCTACCTGATCCGCGGGGGCCGTGTCGTCCACGCCCAGACAACACCGTTGCTGGTCGAAAAAGTCGGCGTCGGCGCAGAGGTTTACACTTTCGCGCACGAGCAGTCCGCAATCTATGGACTGGTCGCAATCCTGATCGCCGTCGCCGCGGGCTGGCTTGCCGCCGCAGTTTTCCGTAAAGTCTGAACCCAGTGTCGGCAGAACGGACAGCACGCGTATGAGTCAATTGACGGACGGATCGAAGCCCCGGGTTTTCCTCGTCGTTGTCGACGACAGCGAAGAGATGCAGATCGCCCTGCGTTTTGCCTGCCGCAGAGCACGCCACAGTGGCGGCCATGTGGCCCTGTTCCGCGCTATTGAACCGCAGGAATTCCAGCATTGGATGGGCGTCGGCGAGCTGATGCGCGAGGAAGCCCGGGAGGATGCGGAAGCACTTCTCGGCGAACTCTCCAAGCAGGTGGTCGATATCTCCGGACAGATCCCGATCATCTATGTCCGCGAAGGCTCGACCCGTGATGAACTGCTCAATCTGATCGATGAGGAGCCAAGCATTTCCGTGCTGGTGCTCGGTGCGAACACCCAGGGTGAAAGCCCCGGACCGCTGGTCACCTATATGACTGGCAAGGGCGCCGCCCGGATGCGTGTTCCGGTCACCATCGTGCCCGGCAACCTCTCCGACGAGCAGATCGACGCGGTCACCTGACACCCGCTCCCCTGCCGCCCAAAGATGCCTGCGGGCGGCGACTTAAAGTCAAATCGTGCACCAATTCCGGATCGAAGAAAAAGTCTTGTTTCGATCCTGACTTTTTCGGACCGGCCCTGCTATTGTCATCGGCAATTAACAAGCCGATGAGCCGTTCAGGCCTTCCCGCTCCGGAGAGATAATGAGCATCAACCCGTTCGAGACGGTGGTTGAAACAGTCGATACGTCACCGCCCGTATCCGACGAAACCAAATTCACAACCTGCTACATGTGTGCCTGTCGCTGCGGCATCAAAGTGCATCTGCGCGACGGAACGATCCGGTACATCGAAGGCAACAAGAACCACCCGGTGAACAAGGGCGTGCTCTGCGCCAAGGGTTCCGCCGGGATCATGCAGCATTACTCACCGGCGCGGCTGACCAAACCGATGAAACGGGTCGGCGAACGCGGCAGTGGCGAGTTCAAGGAGATCGAGTGGGACGAAGCCCTTGCGACTGCCGCTGAATGGCTCGGCGACATCCGCAAGAGCGATCCGCGCAAGCTCGCCTTCTTCACCGGCCGGGACCAGTCCCAGTCGCTGACCGGCTGGTGGGCCAGCCAGTTCGGGACGCCTAACCATGCGGCCCATGGCGGCTTCTGCTCCGTCAACATGGCGGCGGCGGGGCTATATTCCATCGGCGGCTCCTTCTGGGAGTTCGGTGAGCCGGACTGGGAACACACCAAATTTTTCATGATGTTCGGCGTCGCCGAGGACCACGATTCGAACCCGATCAAGATGGGACTCGGGCACATCAAGACCCGTGGTGCCAAGTTCGTTTCCGTCAATCCGGTGAAGACCGGCTATTCCGCCATCGCGGATGAATGGGTTGGCATCCGTCCCGGAACGGACGGACTGTTCATTCTGGCGCTGGTGCATGAGCTACTGCGGGCCGGCAAGGTCGATCTGCAATATCTGGTGCGCTACACGAACGCGCCCTGGCTGGTAATCCAGGACTCCGGCGCCGCCGATCACGGCCTGTTTGCACGCGATGATGAAGGCCGCCCGCTCGCCTTCGACAAGAGCTCCGGCAAAGTGGTCTCTGCGCTGGAAGCCGACATTACGCCGGATCTCTCCGGCGAGCATGTTCTGCCGGACGGCCGCAAGGCTGTACCGTCCTTCAAGCTGCTGGCCGAGCGCTATCTCGATCCGTCTTATGCGCCGGACGCCGTTGCCGCGCAGACCGGCCTCGACGCCGCGACGATCAAGCGGCTGGCCGCCGAGATCGCCCATGCCGCGTTCGAGCAGGAAATCACCCTCGACGTGCCCTGGACCGACTGGGCCGGACGGCGGCACGAGAAGATGATCGGCCGCCCTGTCGCCATGCATGCCATGCGCGGTATCTCCGCCCATTCCAATGGCTTCCATACCTGCCGCGCCCTGCATGTCCTGCAAATGCTGCTCGGCAGCATCGATTGCCCGGGCGGCTTCCGCTACAAGCCGCCCTTCCCGCGCCCGGCGCCGCCGCCGCTGAAACCTGTTGGCCGTGCGGAACAGATCAAGCCCGGCACCCCGATGGCGGGTCCCCCGCTCGGCTTCCCGATGGGCCCCGATGACCTGCTCGTGGACGATGCCGGCAACCCGGCACGGATCGACAAGGCCTTCTCCTGGGATGCGCCGATGGCCGTGCATGGCATGATGCACATGGTCATCCACAATGCCTGGGCACAGGACCCATATCCTATCGACACCCTGTTCATGTACATGGCGAACATGAGCTGGAATTCGACGATGAATTCCAAGGGGACGATGGAGAAGCTGACGGACAAGGACCCGGAAACCGGCGAATACCGGATTCCGAAGATCATCTATTCCGACGCCTATGCCTCCGAGATGGTGGCCTACGCCGATCTGATCCTGCCGGACACCACCTATCTGGAGCGCTGGGACTGCATCTCCCTGCTGGACCGGCCAATCTGCGATGCGGACGGTGCGGCGGACTCTATCCGCCAGCCTGTCGTGGCACCGGACCGGGACGTGCGCCCCTTCCAGGAAGTGCTGATCGATCTCGGCGTCCGTCTCGGCCTGCCGGGCCTGACGCACGAGGATGGCTCTGCGAAATATCCGGGCGGCTATCCCGATTATATCGCCAACCACGAACGCGCACCCGGCATCGGCCCGCTGGCGGGCTGGCGCGGCGCGGACGGTACCGAGGGCGGCAAGGGCGCGCCGAACCCGGACCAGCTTAAGCGTTACGTGGAAAACGAGTGCTTCTGGCGCCATGAGTTCAAGCCGGAAGAGCGCTACTACAAGCACGCCAACAAGACCTATCTGGAAACGGCGACGAAGCTCGGTTTCATCGGTGCACCGAACCAGATCATCATGCAGCTCTATGTCGAGCCGTTACAGCAGTTCCGGCTGGCGGCCGAAGGTCACGGCGCGAACCAGCCGCCGGAGAAGGACCGGGAGCGGATCAAACGCTATTTCGACCCGCTGCCGATCTGGTACCAGCCGTTCGAGGAAAGCCAGGTCGATACCGGCAGCTTCCCGATGCACGCGATCACCCAGCGCCCGGCGGCGATGTATCATTCCTGGGGCGGCCAGAATGCCTGGCTGCGGCAGCTTCACGGCAAGAACCCACTCTTCATGAACCGTAAGCAGGGCGAGAAGCTCGGCATCGCAGACGGGGACTGGGTCTACGTGACTTCCCATCACGGCCAGATCAAGGTGCCGGTGAAGCTGATGGAAGGTGTGAATCCGGACACGGCCTGGACCTGGAACGCCATCGGCAAGCGCCGAGGCGCCTGGAACCTCGGCAAGGACGCGCCGGAAGCAACCAAGGGCTTCCTGCTGAACCACGTGATCTCCGAGCTTCTGCCCGCGCGCAAGGACGGCTATCGCTATGCGAACGCCGATCCGGTTACCGGTCAGGCCGCCTGGTACGATCTCCGGGTCAGGATCGAGAAAGCGGCGGATGACAGGCCGGAGGCTGTGTCGGAACCACAATTCCCCGTGCTGAAGACCGCGCCGACTGCGGAGCGCCCGAAAGGACCGCTCCAGTATAAAGGGAGGCGCGGCCAATGACCTGCCTGCCCACAACAGCCGGAAGCAAGAAGCTCGGCCTCGTCATCGATCTCGATATCTGCGTCGGCTGCCATGCCTGTGCGGTGAACTGCAAGGAATGGAACACCAGCGGCCATTCGGCGCCGCTGACGGACTGGAACGCCTATAGCGACGACGCCGAAGAAGACGGTGACGAAGGCGCCTGGGGTGTCTGGTTCAACCGCATCCACACCTATGAAGCAGGTGAAGGCGAAGACGCCCGCACCGTGCATTTCCCGCGCTCCTGCCTGCATTGCGAGACACCGGACTGTGTCACAGTCTGCCCGACCGGCGCCTCCTACAAACGGGCCGAGGACGGCATCGTTCTGGTCAATGCGGATCTCTGCATCGGCTGCAAGCTCTGCTCCTGGGCCTGCCCCTATGGCGCCCGGGAATACGACAAGACCGAGGGCGTGATGAAGAAATGCACTCTCTGCGTCGACAAGATCTACAACGAGAACCTGGAAGAGCAAGACCGGGTGCCGGCCTGCGTTTCCACATGTCCGGCAGGTGCCCGGCATTTCGGCGATCTCGGAGATCCGGACTCCGATGTCTCGCAACTGGTTGCCGAACGCCAGGGTTACGAGCTGATGCCGGAGATGGGTTACAAGCCGGTAAACCGCTACCTGCCGCCGCGCCCACGCCGGACCAAGGCCGAGGATTTCGGCGCGCCGGAACGGCTCGCGGACCTTGCCCAGCGGGTTCCCGCCGGCGAAACGACTTCCGACGCCAGCGGCCTGCTCGGCTGGCTCGACACCATGCTTTCCCGCTGAGGCCCGCCGATGCATCCCGCTCTCTCAGTCATCTTCTTCACCACCGCTTCCGGTGCCGGCTACGGCCTGCTGGTCTGGCTTGCCCTCCATGCGGCTCTTACCGGTGATGCCAATCCGCTGATCGGCTGGATCGGCTTCCCGCTGGCCCTCGGCCTCGTCACCGCCGGGCTGCTCAGTTCCACCTTCCATCTCGGGCATCCGGAACGGGCCTGGCGCGCGATGAGCCAGTGGCGCAGCTCATGGTTGTCACGTGAAGGTTTGCTGGCCGTGTTGACCTATATCCCGGCGCTTCTGTTTGCCGTCGGCTGGGTGCTGCTGGGCCGCAACGATGGCCTCTGGATGCTGGCCGGAGCGGTGGCCGCGATACTGGCGCTGGTCACAGTCTATTGCACAGCGATGATCTACCAGTGCCTGAAAACCATCCCGCGCTGGCACAATGGTTTCACCGTGCCGGGCTATCTCGCCATGGCCATGGCCACGGGCGGGCTCTGGATACTGCCGCTGCTCGCACTGTCCGGTAGCGACCTGCAGACAATGGCCTTGCCGACAATGGGCTTCCTGCTGCTTTCAGCCGCGATCAAATGGCGCTATTGGACCGCGACAGACAATGCGGCACCGACCGCGACTTCCGGCACCGCGACCGGGCTCGCCAACCTTGGCACAGTGCGGTTGCTTGAGGGACCGACAACGTCGGAAACCTACGTGATGCGCGAGATGGGCTACAGGATCGGCCGCAAACACGCCGTGAAGCTCCGGCGCCTTGCCGGTTTCTTCGGCCTGGTGATCCCGGTTGCCGTGCTGGCTGCCGTGCTCGCCATGCCCGGCTCCGGCATCATGGCAAGCGGCCTCGTCCTGCTTGCGGCGATCTCAGGCAGCATCGGCGTGGTGCTCGAACGCTGGCTCTATTTCGCCGAAGCGAAACACGTCTCGACGCTGTATTACGGCGAAGAGTTCGCCTGAACCCATTCCTCTGCCTCGCCCTCCACCGCTGACTCGATGAGCTCATCATAGGAGAAATCCTTAGGCAGGTTCTCGTCCATGACGTTCGGCTCGACCTCCTCGATGAACTCGCCGCGCGGGTCAAGTTCGGCAACGATGGCCGACGTCCGGGCATAGGCGACATATGGCCCCTGCTCTTCCCGGGCCGGCGCCGCGCTGCGGAGCATCCGGTAGACAGCGAAGATGCCAACGGAAAAACCGACAAAGGCAGTGAACTGGAACAGGCCACCAGGTCCGACACGATCCATGGCAAAGGCACCGATAATCGGACCGATGGACGATCCCAAGCTCGCCGCGATCAGGATACCGGCCGCTGCCGGCACCAGGTCGGAGGCTTCGACGTGGTCGTTGACGTGAGAAATGGCCAGAGGATAGAGCGCGAAGTTCAGCCCGCCAAAGACCACCATCAGCCCCAGGAACATGAATGTCCCGCCATCGAAAAGCATCGCAATGGCGAACGACACCCCGCCCACGGCAAAGAGCACGACCGCGATCACGGTACGGCGATCGAAAAAGTCCGAGAGCTTTCCGATCGGATATTGCAGCAACAGCCCGCCGAACATGGTGACGGTCATCATGGTGGCAATCTGGGCAACCGAGAACCCGATCTGGTTACCGAAGATCGGCCCAAGCCCCATGACGACAGCGCCAAGCACGCCGCTGGCGAAGCTGCAGATCATGCCGAGCGGCGAGACCTTGAACAGTTCGGCCATGCTGAGGCGCGATGGCGCCAGCTCGCCCGCCGTCGCCCGGCTGGCCAGCGACAGTGGCACCAGGGCGAGCGAGAACAGGATAGAGGCCACGCTGTAGAGAATGAAGCTGGTCGGCGGCGAAAGATTGAGGATCTGCTGACCAGCCGCCATGCCGAAATAGATCACCACAACATAGATGGAGAGCATGCCTCCGCGATGCTTGTTCGAAACCGCGCCGTTCAGCCAACTTTCCGCCACCATCAGGGCACCGGCGATACAGATGCCGGTGGCGAAACGCAACAGCGACCAGAAATATGGATCGACGAAGATCGCGTGGGAAATGGCGCACGCAGAGATAATCGACGCGAAGGCCGCGAACGAACGGACATGGCCGACACTCTCGATAATCCGGCCACAGAATGCGGCGCCGGTGAGCTGACCGACAAAGTATGCGGAGGTGACCAGACCGGCAACCGTGGTGTCGAACCCTTCCTGGCTCATGCGCAGGCCGATCAGACTGTGGAACAGCCCGTTGGCCGTCCAAAGAAACCCGACGGAGATCATCAACGCGACAATGGGGTGACCAAGCATGCTCATCGGAAAAACCGTTTCGGTTGCACGTGTCCTTTATGAGGCAGCCCTTAGAGCGGGAGAGGCATCAAAGTCTCGCTTCCCCGCGACGGAAGAGGCGCAAACAGGATGATTACGCAGACTGTCTCAACAATTTCATGTGTGCGCTGTCTTTCCGCAACGGTTGACACTATCCCCGTCCGGCGCATATCGATGCCGACCGAACGAAACGGAGTCCCCCATGCGCTGGCGCACTGCCCTCGGCGGCATCATCATGATTGTCGGCCTGATCGCCTATATCGCGGGAGTCGTGACCGTCGCGAACCACATGCTGCCGCAGCACTGGCTGGCCGAGTTGCTTTTTTATCCGGTCGCCGGTTTCCTCTGGATATTCCCTGCAATCCGCCTGATCGGATGGACCAAGAAAGACAAGGAACCTGAGTTGAACCTCTAGGTGCCGGGCCGGTTACCACCAGACTGCCTCTCGATCAGTGGCGCCTTGTTCTCGTTCAGCCGTCCCTGAAATCCTTGGCAGACAGTCCGAAACGCGCCAGCCGATCATAGAACGTGTTGCGCGGCACCCCCAGTATCCTGGCCGCTTCAGCAGCTTTCCCATTGGTGCGCTTCAGCGTCTCTGTCAGAACCATTTTCTCGAACGCTTCGACCTGCTCCGCCAGGGTTCCCTGCCCGACATTGTCGCTCTGGACCCGCACGCCCAGCGCATAGGTCATCGCATAGCTGCGCAGCTCCGGCAGGCTGCCCGGCCAGGGGCGGGTCATGATGTCCGTCAGGGTGGCGGTTGATACCTCCGGCATGTCGGTGTCCAGGCTACGTATCGCCTGGCGCAGGAAGTTCTCGAAAATCTCCGGCAAATCGTCCCGGCGCTCGTCAAGCGACGGAACCCGGATTTCCACCACCGTCGTGCCTTCCGCGCCCGGCTCCAGGTGCTCCAGCTCTGCCAGCGACGCGACGGACGACGATATGACGCGCAGCTCCGGACAACGATGAATCAGTGCGCGTACATCCTCGACCTGTTCCGGTGTGGCGCATTCGACGCTTTTCAGAGACAGGTCCGCCGCGCCCTCGGGCGGGTGCAGGCGGCGTACGGAGTCTGCCGCTGCGTGCAGCAGGTTCAGTGTCAGAAATGCACGTGGCTCCGGCGAAAGAGCATTGATCGCAAAAGCCGCCTCTTTCTTGCCCGTCCCCTTCGGACCATGCAGATGAACATGACAGTCGCTGGCGGCAACCCTGCGGAGCGCCGTGCGAAGCGCCGTCGAGACCGGTCCCGAGCCAGGGAAACTCCGGGCCGCCGCGTCGCTACGCTCAAGCGCGCGCTCGATCCGGCGGGATTTCAGCACAAGGTCCCTATGCTCGATCGCCCGGAGCACCACATCGACCAGGCGCTCCGTGCCGACCGGCTTTTCCAGATATTCGTAGGCGCCCTCTTTCATTGCACGCATGGCCGTCGGCACATCGCTGTGTCCCGTCAGCAGGATCACCGGCAGCTCCGGATCGGCCCCCTGCGCCGCCGACAACACGGAGAAGCCGTCCTGATGCGGCATACGGATATCGGACAGGATGATGCCCGGGAAATTCGCCCGGATGCTCCGCTTCGCCTGCACATAACTGCTCGCCGATATCACGGTCAGATCGGCCAGCTCCAGCGTCTGCGCCAGCGAGTTGCGCAGGGCATCGTCATCCTCGATCAGCAGCACCTGTCCGGTCATTGCACCGCCCTGTCGGTCAATGGAAGTCGAATGGTGAAAATCGCCCCGCCATGCGCACTGTTATGGCAGGAGAGCGTCCCGCCCAAGCTGCGAATGATCCCGTAGGAAATCGACAGCCCGAGGCCAAGGCCTTTCGAGGCTCCCAGTTCCTTGGTTGTGTAAAACGGCTCGAACACCCGGGTCGGATCTGGAATACCGGGTCCCGAATCTGCGATTTCCAGAACAGCTTCACCCGTGTCCGTTTTCAGCATCACGTCGATCCGCTTTATATCCGACGACACCATCGCATCCTGTGCGTTGCTCAGAATATTGACCACGACCTGCTGCAGGCGGACCTCACCACCATCGACCAGCATCTGCCGCTCTGGTGCGGACCAGGACAAGGCGATGCCGTCCTTTTCGAGCGATGGCAATGTCAGTGTGATCGCATAATCGACAGCGGCAACGAGATCTACGGGCTCTCCGCCTTCGCCTTCGTTCCGGGCGAAGGCACGCAGATTGCGGATGATCTTGTCGATCCGCTGCACCTGGCCCGCTATCTGGCCGAGATTTTCGCCCGCCTCGTCGAACCTCTTTCGGTCGAGCAGCTTCCGCCCATTCTCCGACAGGTTCAGAATGGCCGCGAGCGGCTGATTGAGCTCGTGGCTGATCCCTGCGGACATTTCTCCAAGGGCGGTCAACTTGGAAGCCTGGACGAGCTGGTCCTGCGCCACTTTCAATTGCGACGTACGCCGTTCGACACGTTCCTCGAGACGCGCATTGACCGCCGCCTCGATCGCCAGACGGTCCGCCATGCGCCGCCTCCAAAGCGCCGCGATCAACATCGCAAGCCCCACCGCGCCCAGCACGGTCGTGGTCAGCAGCCCGCGCAGGATGGCTGCGGTCCGGGCCGGCGCCGTATCGAGAAATCCGCGCGCGGTCATATTCACCTGGGGCAGCGCCCGGGTAACCACAAGAGCGCGTTGCGGCAGGTCGAAAGCTTCGGAGAAAGACCAGACCTCATGTCCCCCTTCACGCTCCAACGCGCGATGGGGAAACGGTTCAAATCGGGGGTCGCCATCACCCAGACCTTTATCCTGCCGCCTCAAAAGCGATTGTCTGGTCGACGCGAACACTGTTTGCGACGCATCAAAGAAACAGATGGCCTCCGGAGCGATCCCCCATTCGAACTCCAGCGCGGCCACATCGATAGTCACAAAAATCGCACCTTTCGCAGGTGCAGCCCCATCAAGGACACCCCGGCTCAGCCGGATCACCCTGCGGCCATCGTCGTCAAAAGCCGCTTCCAGCCCCAGACGACCGTTCAGCGCCGCGCGCAAAAGGGATGTATCGACCGTGCCCTCGATTTGGTCCCGTTCCGTCTCGGGAGAGGAAGATGCAACCAGACGACCGTCCGCGTCCGTCAGACTGATCCGGTCGGCGCCATATGTCAGAACCGAGTCGATCAGCAGATCGTCAGCGGCCTCAGGAGGAACACCGTCAACGACACTACGGATCACCAGCGGATGTCGGGCCAGCAAATTGACCAGGTAGGAGTAGCCGGAAAGCTGGCCCATCAGGCGGTCACTCGCCTGCTGCACGCGGATACGGCCGGTCTCCTCCAGTTGGTCGAGAGTCTCCAGGTAGGCATAGCGATAGACCAGCCAGCCCGCGAGCAGGGAGACCAGCGCATAGAGCGCGCAAAGAATGACAACGATCGCTTTGGCCCGTGACATGGCACCCGGTCTGTTGAACGCATTCCCGAAACGAAAACGGGCCCACGAAATCTCAAGAAAATTTGCCCGAAAATCCGGACAAATGAACTTTTTGTGCACCTTAGCAAAAGTTAGTGCACTGACTTTAAAGAAAAAAAATTTCCTGCAATTTCACGATTGCCCAGTTGAAGCGGACAATTTCAGGTAACAGCCTATGCGGATTCAACCGCGTGTCTATTGGGAGGACACAATGAAGAAGTTTTTCGCTGCCGCTCTGGCGGCTGCCGCCCTTATTGCGCCTGGCGCCGCTTATGCCAATTGCGATGACGGCGAGGTTGTCATCAAATTCAGCCACGTCACCAACACCGATCGGCACCCGAAGGGTATCGCCGCATCGCTGCTGGAAACGCGCGTGAACGAGGAAATGAACGGCAAGGCCTGCATGCAGGTTTTCCCGAACTCGACCCTCTATAACGACAACAAGGTTCTGGAAGCCATGCTCCAGGGCGACGTCCAGCTCGCCGCACCGTCGCTGTCCAAGTTCGAAAAGTTCACCAAGAAATTCCGCCTGTTCGACCTGCCGTTCATGTTCAAGGACATCAACGCGGTTGAAACCTACCAGGGTTCAGACGCCGGCAAGGGCCTGCTCGACAGCATGCAGCGCCGTGGCCTGCAGGGTCTGGCCTACTGGCACAACGGCATGAAACAGATGTCCGCCAGCAAGCCGCTGCTGATGCCGTCCGACGCCAATGGCCTGAAGTTCCGCGTGCAGTCTTCCGAAGTGCTGGTCGCCCAGATGGAAGCCATCGGCGGCACCCCGCAGAAAATGGCCTTCTCCGAAGTCTACGGTGCTCTGCAGCAGGGCGTTGTCGACGGTCAGGAAAACACCTGGTCGAACATCTACGGCAAGAAGTTCTTCGAAGTGCAGGACGGCACCACGGAGACCAACCACGGCATCATCGACTATCTGCTGGTCACCTCCGTCGACTGGCTGGAAAGCCTGAAGCCGGACGTGCGTGACCAGTTCCTGAAGATCGTTGCCGAAGTGACCGCAGCCCGGAACCAGGAATCCACCGCCGTGAACGAGGCTGCCAAGCAGTCCGTGATCAAGGCCGGCGGCATTGTCCGCTCGCTTACCCCGGAGCAGCGCGCTGCCTGGGTTGAAGTGATGAAGCCGGTCTGGGCCAAGTTCGAGAAAGACGTTGGCGCCGACAACATCGCCGCCGCGCAGGCCGCGAACAACTAGACACCTAAACTCCAAGGCCAAGGCTCGGACTTTAGCCTTGTCGCGCGGTGCGGACCTCCCTCCGCACCGCGCTTATTTCTGGGGGCGCCCGTAATGACGATAAAACCCCTTTCCGACCGGGTTGAGGAAACCGCGACAGCGGCGATCCTCGGGTCGATGACCGTGATCACCTTCGCTAATGTGATCGCACGCTATGTATTCGATTCCGGCATTCTCTGGGCTCTTGAGGTCACCGTATTCCTGTTCGGCTGGCTCGTGCTTCTTGGCGCTGCCTACGCAGTCAAGATTCGCGCTCATCTGGGCGTCGACGTTATCACCGCGGGCCTCACCTCGCCGAAACGCCGGATCCTGGCGCTGCTCGCCTGCGCCGTCTGCATTGTCTATGCCTTCCTGCTGCTGAAGGGATCCTGGGATTACTGGGCCAACTTCGCCAACCTACCCGCCACGGAAGGACGCTGGTTCCCGCTCGGCTTCGAGGACAAGTTCCGGGAAAAAGGCTGGTACGAGACCGAAGACACCCCGATGCCGGACATTTTCGGCTTCCGCCCGCTCGACTGGTTGCAGGACGTCTTCAACGAGGGCGAGGTCTACGAGAAGATTCCCCGTCTCGTCCCCTACGCCATCCTGCCATTCGCGATGGCGCTGCTGCTGTTCCGCTTTGTCATGGCCGGTATCGCCATCTGGCGCGGCCGGATGGAAGGGCTGATTGCCAGCCACGAAGTCGAGGACGCAGTCGAAGACGCCGCCAAAAAACTGAAGGATCTCTGATCCATGGAAGTCGCTCTTCTCTTCCTCGCCATTATCGTGCTGCTGCTGATCGGGGTCCCCATCGCGGTCGCGCTTGGTCTGTCATCTATCCTGTTCCTGCTGGCCTTTTCGGATTCGTCCCTGGCTTCCATCGCGCAAACCCTGTTCAGCGCTTTCGAGGGGCATTACACCCTGCTGGCGATCCCGTTCTTCATCCTCGCCTCCTCCTTCATGTCGACGGGTGGGGTAGCGAAACGGATCATCCGGTTCTCCATCGCCTGCGTCGGGCATTTTCCGGGTGGCCTCGCCATCGCCGGCGTCTTTGCCTGCATGATGTTCGCCGCGCTCTCCGGCTCCTCGCCCGCGACCGTGGTCGCCATCGGCACCATCGTCATCGCCGGTATGCGCCAGGTCGGCTACACCAAGGAATTCGCCGCCGGCGTGATCTGCAATGCCGGCACACTTGGTATCCTGATCCCGCCGTCCATCGTCATGGTGGTCTATGCCGCCGCCGTGGAAGTTTCGGTCGGCCGGATGTTCCTTGCTGGCGTGATCCCCGGCCTCCTGGCCGGTCTGTCGCTCATGGCGGCGATCTACATCATGGCGAAATGGAAGAACCTGCCGAAAGGCGAATGGGCCGGATGGGGCGAGATCTATGCCAGCGCCAAGGAAGCATCCTGGGGCCTGCTGCTGATCGTGATCATCATGGGCGGCATTTATGGCGGTGTCTTCACACCGACCGAAGCGGCGGCCGTCGCGGCCGTTTATGCCTGGATCATAGCCACCTTCGTTTATCGGGACATGGGCCCGCTGGCGACAGAGGGCGACACCCGGAACGTCTCCCTGTTCCGCCAGCCCAGCGCGTTGCTGACGGCTCTCTATCATCCGGACACACGTAAGACCCTGTTCGATGCCGGCAAGCTCACCATTACCCTACTCTTCGTCATCGCCAACGCGCTGATCCTGAAGCATGTCCTCACCGACGAGCAGGTGCCGCAGCAGATCACAGAGACCATGCTGGCCTACGGCTTCGGGCCGGTGATGTTCCTTGTCGCGGTGAATGTGATCCTGCTAATCGGCGGTCAGTTCATGGAGCCGTCGGGCCTGCTGGTGATCGTGGCGCCGCTGGTTTTCCCGATCGCCATGGAACTTGGCATCGACCCGATCCATCTCGGCATCATCATGGTGGTGAACATGGAGATCGGCATGATCACACCGCCGGTCGGGCTCAACCTGTTCGTCACCTCAGGTGTCGCCGGGATGCCGATGATGGCCGTGGTGAAGGCTGCCCTGCCATTCCTCGCAGTTCTCTTCGCATTCCTGATTGTCGTTACCTACGTGCCGTGGATCTCGACTGTGCTGCCCAATGCGGTGATGGGGCCGGAGATCGTCACGAACTAAAAACCAGCGGGCCGCGCCGTTCCTGGGCCCGGCCCGCTGGATTATCAGATCCCAAGGCAATCTGATCCCGGAGCGATCAGATTGACGACATCATCTTGTTGAGATCGTCGCCGCTCAACCAGTCCGTATTGGTATCGCTTGCATAGCGGAACTCGGCGGGAACCAACTTGTGGCCCTCGGCCAGATAGTCATCCAGCACCCGGTCGCTCTGGGCCGGAAGAATGACGTAGCGATCTTCCAGTTCCACCGTCGTGCGGGAATCGTCTTCCGAGATCATCACCTCGTGCAGTTTCTCTCCCGGACGGATGCCGACATTGCGCAGCGGCAAGCCGGGCGCCATGGCCTTCGCCACATCCGTAATCTTCATGCTCGGGATCTTCGGCACGAAAATCTCGCGGCCTTTCATCATCTGCATGCTGGACAGCACGAAGTTCACGCCCTGCTGCAAGGTGATCCAGAACCGCGTCATGCGCTCGTCGGTGATCGGCAGATCCGGCGACTGCTCGTCAATCAACTTGCGGAAGAACGGGATAACACTCCCGCGGGAGCCGATCACGTTACCGTAGCGAACCACGGAGAACCGGCAGCCGTCCGCACCCGAGATGTTGTTCGCGGCAACGAAGATCTTGTCCGAGGCAAGCTTGGTTGCACCATACAGATTGATCGGGTTCGCCGCCTTGTCCGTCGACAATGCGATCACCTTCTTCACCCCGGTGCGGAGCGCGGCCTTCACAATGTTTTCGGCGCCATAGATGTTGGTCTGGACGCATTCGAACGGATTGTACTCAGCGGCCGGCACATGCTTCATCGCTGCGGCATGGACAACATAATCCACGCCGCGCATGGCCAGCTCCAGCCGGTCCACATCCCTCACATCGCCGATAAAATAGCGGATCGGTTTCCCAGGGACCGATGGATATTCCTGCCCCATGTCGTAATGCTTCTGCTCGTCCCGTGAGAACACGATACAGCGGCGCATTTCCGAGGAAGCCAAAGCAGTGCGCACGAATTCCTTGCCGAAGGAGCCTGTGCCGCCGGTGACCAATACCGTTTTGCCATTAAGATCGATGTGATCGGTATCAAACGAGAATGGTTGATAGCTCATGCGGTCCGGAGCCTCCTCCTAAGACATTAGAATCGTTTTATTTTGCCCTGTTTTCCGCATATGCGGAAGAGACAGTTTAAATCCCTTAAATCCCGAGCGCCTTAGTCAGCTCCTGAACCACCCGGTCAACATCGTCTTCGCTCATCGCCGGGAACAGCGGCAGGCTGAGACATCGGGCGTAATAGGCGTCCGCGCCGGGCAGGGATTTTGGCTGGTACCGGTTCGCGTAATAAGGCTGGCGGTGCACCGGAATATAATGCACCTGGGTGCCGATCCCGCGCTCCTTCAGGGCTGTCATGACCGCTGTCCGTGTGGTGCCCAGCGCCGCAAAATCGATCAGGGCCACGGCGAGATGCCAGGCGGGACTGCAGCCTGGAGCGACCTTCTGCATTGCCACATGCGGGCCAAGTGCGTCCAGAAGCTCCTGATAGCGCGCCCGGAGCGCCCTGCGCTTGGCGACGAAGCTGTCGAGTTTGCCCAGTTGGCTCAGGCCAAGAGCGGCATTGATGTCGGAAAGCCGGTAATTGTAGCCGGGCTCGTGCATCTCGTAATACCAGGGAGCCGGGACACCATCCTCGAATCCCATGCGCTTGTTCAGGAACTTCTCGGGTTCCCGCACGAGGCCGTGGTTCCTGCTCCGCCGCAGCGTCTCCGCGAAACGATCGCTGTTGGTTGTCAGCATGCCGCCCTCACCCGTTGCGATGGTTTTCACCGGGTGGGTCGAGAACATCGTGATACCGCCGTGCGGGCAGGACCCGACGGGCGTCATACTGCCGCCGATCTCGTATTCGGCGCCGATTGCATGACAGGCATCCTCAACCAGCACCAGTTCAGGGAACTCCGCGGCCAGTTCATCCACATTGACCGTATGCCCAGTCAGATGCACCGGGAAGATCGCCTTGACCGTTCCCTTCGACATGCCGGCAATGGCCCGCTGCACATCCTCCAGGCGCATCACACCTGTTTCCGGGTCCACATCGGCGAACAGGACATCTGCTTTGACGTAACGGGCAGCATTGGCCGTGGCCAGGAAGGTCACGCTCGGGACCACGACGATGTCGCCGAAATCGAGGTCCAGGGCAATCGCCGCCATGTGCAGACCCGCGGTTCCGCTGGAACAGGCAATCGCATGTTTCGCATCGACACGCTCGGCGAAGGCCGCCTCGTAGGCTTCCACCGCCGGACCGGTGGTCAGCCAGTCACCGCGCAGCACGTCGAGAACGGCCTGCTCGTCGGCCTCGTCGATCATTTGCCTGCCATAGGGAAGAAAGGAACGGGTATCGGATGCATCATTCATTGGATCAATTTTCCCTCAATCCCAGCTCGAAACTGCGCACCAGCGGGGCAAGCAGATATTCGAGCAAAGTCTGGTCGCCGGTCGAGATTATCACGGTTGCCGGCATCCCCTGCACAAGCTCCAGTTTCGGCTGTTTCGCGAGACTTTCCAGATCAAGAACGACACGGGCCTCATAGAAGGGAGCCCCTTGCTCGGGCTGCACGATATCTGCCGAAATACTCACCAATTCGCCGTCGATCGGTTGCGTCGTGCGCTGACTGAAAGAGGTCAGCCGGACACTCGCCACCGCACCAACCGTAACCACGTCGATATCGGTCGGATCGATCCGCGCCTTCACCACCAGCGTGTCGCCCTGTGGCACAATGCCCATGAGCGGCTCACCCGGAGCGACAACCCCACCGACGGTATGGAACCGAAGGCCATAGACGCGTCCGTCCTGCGGTGCCCGGATACGGGTCCGGTCGAGCGTGTCCCGCGCACCTTTCAGACGGTCCTTCAGATCGATCATCTGATCCTGCACCTGGCGCAGGTTAGTCTCCACCTCGGTCTTGAAACGCTCTTCTGTGTTCAGCAACTGGAACTCGGTCTCGGCAATGGTCTGCTCGGCTCGCGCGATCAGCGCCTTGCGGTTTCCGATACTGCCTTCCAGCTGTACCGCCGTGCGCTCAAGAGAGAGTAGGCGCGGCTTGCGCTCCAGCCCTTTCTCATACAACACCCGGACATCCGCGATCTCTTCCTGGATCAACTCGTACTGACGTGCATCGGCCCGCTGCTGCGCTCCCAGTGCTGTGATTTCTTCGCGGGTCTTCTGGATACGGCGGCGAAGCAGCCCGAACTGGCTGTCACGGGCACTGATACGGGTCTCGAACAGGCGCCTCTGACCGGCAATCACTTCGCCGACATCCACATCCGCCGACTGCGACAGGAGCTCGGACGGGAAATTCACCTCCGCAAGATCGTCCCGCTCGGCCACAAGCCGTGCCTTGCTGCCAAGGTGTGTAAGGAATTGTTTGTGGAGCAGCTCGTAATCAACCCGAACCCGCGTGTCGTCCAGCTTGATCAGAATGTCACCCTCGCGAACCAGGTCACCGTCCCTGACATTGATCGCCTCAATGATCCCACCTTCGAGATGCTGAACGGTCTTCTGATTTGACGAAACCTGTAGCTGCCCCTGTGCAATCGCCCCACTGCCAAGCGGCGCCAGAGATGCCCACAGCCCGAGACCACCGAAAAAGAACATCAAAATGAAGAAGCCCATCCACACAACAGGCCGCCAGGCTTTCGGGTTTTCAGCCTCCGAAAGCTCAGAACCATCGCTCAGTTCATCTTCGGCATTAGACATTAATGGTTCCTGACAAGGGGCGTGGCACCCCGTTCCGACGATTTACTGCTTGGCACGGGGACGTCCCGAAATGGACTGTATGTCCGCGATATTGAGGGCCGCGACCGGCCGGGCATTCGCCGGCGGTGGCGGCGAGAGCGGGCGGGGGACTGACGGTTGTTCAACAGGTTTCGCGGCGCGCGGTTCTTGCGTATTCGCCGGTTTCGGCGCAGGGCGAACAGGCCCGGCCGGCGGCGGCTGCAGGCGTACTGTCGCTTCCATTTTCGGCGGCCGTATCATTGGCGCTGAATCGACAGATGCTTTGGGTGGCGTCGGAGCGCCAGATCCGCCAGGTCCGGCAGACGGTCGGGCCGCCAGAATTTCCATAGCTTGGGCCGACCCCTGACCGAGTTGCGGCCGAACGCCATGGCCTGTACCCGGCTGCAGGGTCGGCGGCGTCGTCTTGCCGGAACGGGCCCGACGTGCCGAGGGCAATTCGGGCACGCGCGGCGGTGGCGGTAAACTCGCTGCGGCGGGCACGCCGCGCGGTGCCGGCCCCGGTCCAGCCCGCGGCGGTGACGGCATGCGACGGCGCTCAACCTCTGGCGTCCCAGCTTCAGCCTTGGCCGGAGCCGGTTTTGCAGGAGTCGGCTGTGCAGTTGACGGATTGGCCCCACCCGACGACGGAGGGGGGCCAGAGGGAGAAGCCGATCCCATACCGGCACTCGCCAGCACCTCATCGCGGGAGCCGTATTTATTGATCATGCCATCCTGCAGAACCAGCAACTGATTCATGTTCGCCAAGGTCTGGACCCTATGCGTGATCATGATGACGGTGGCGCCGCGTTCCTTGAGGACATTAACCGCATTCGCAAGCGCTTCATCGCCTTTGGAATCCAGGTTCGAGTTCGGCTCATCCAGAACCACGAGAGACGGGTCGCCGTAAAGCGCCCGGGCAAGCGCAACACGCTGCCGCTGGCCACCGGAGAGGATTGCACCGGCATTGCCGATATCGGTGTCATAGCCATTGGGCAGCTGCAGGATCAACTCGTGCAGACCGGCAAGTTTCGCCGCATCGATCACCTTCTCCGGATCCGGATCGGCATCGAGACGCGCGATATTCTCCGCGACGGATCCGCCGAACAGCTCGATATCCTGCGGCATGAAGCCGACATGCTTGCCGAGGCTCCCCGTATCCCAATTAAAGATATCGGAACCGTCTAGCCGGACATGCCCGACATGCGGCTTTTCCACCCCGACGATAAGACGCGCCAGCGTGGACTTTCCGGCAGCGGACGGACCAACGACGCCGAGCGCCTCACCCGGCTTGACCTCAAGGCTGATGCGCTGAAGGATCGGCCGTGGCGCACCGCGCGGTTGATATCCGACATTCTCCAGAACCAGATGCCCTTTCGGGGCCGGCAGTTCCATCCGGTGCATGCCGGACTGGGCATTGACCAGCGCCGTCTCGATACTCTTGTACGCCGCCAGCGCATCGACCAGCTGGCGAGCCTGACTGATTCCCATCTCAACCGGTTGCAACGCGCGCCCGAGGATCAGCGAACAGGCGATCATCATGCCCGGCGTCATGTCGACGGACGGATCGATGATCTGCAGGACGGCGACGGTCATGATGACCATCTGGATCAGCATCCGTGCGGACTTCGACATCGAACTGAGGATGGCGGCACGGTCACTTGCCCGCCCTTGCAGGGTGAGAACCTTTTCGTTTTCTCGATGCCAACGCGCCATCACGTTCCGGCGCATTCCCATACTCTCGACAACCGCCGCATTACGAACGGCGGATTCCGCTGCCGAATAGGCCTTGGAGGAGAACTCCTGTGCCGCGTTGAGTGCCGGCCGCGTCATCCGGTCGTTGACGATGCCGAGCACCAGCATGACCACAGCGCCGGCTATTGCCGCCATCCCCATATGCGGATTGATAAAGAAAATAAGGGCCATGAAAACCGGCACCCACGGCAAATCCAGCATGGTGAGCATGCCGGGCCCCGTGAGGAACATGCGGAGCGTTCCGAGCGACCGCAACGGGTTGCTGTTCGGCTGGCTGCCCCGATCGAGCGCATCGGTGATGATTGAGGAGAGCAGGATGGGGCCGATACGGCGGTCGATCCAGCCACTGATCCGTACGAAGGCGTAAGCACGAATCGTATCAAGCGATGCCTGGATGCAGAGCGTGAACGCGGCAATACCAAGCAGCAGATAAAGCGTTGCCTCGCTGCGGCTTGCCAGCACCCGGTCGAACACCTGGAACATGAAGACCGGCAGGGTCAGCATCAGCATGTTGACGGCGAAACTGAAAATGCCAGCCGACATCAAGGCCGTGTAGCAGGCTCGCATCAACCGATTTACGGTTACGGGCTGATCCGCCCCTGCCATTGAATCACCTCGGTATCGAATATCAAATCAAAGCCACGCGACTCAACTTGCGCGGCTTTTGCCTCGAAAACTATCAATACCATACATGATTCGCCGATGCGAAACATGAAGTTGAGCGTCTTGTTTATTGATTTACCGTCAAAAAAGGCCTGCTGGCGAAAAGTCCGGCAGGCCTTGGGGATCAATCCTCGGTAAATTTCGCCAGGTCGATATCACCGTGACGGAAAGGAACCCAGTATTTGGTTTCCGGATTGTACTGCAGACCGTAGATATTGGTGCAGAACACCTTGGTCGGCGGGGTTACGCCCTCGCCTTCGGTCCTCGCGGCGTCAACCAGTTCAGCCGGCTTGAAGTAGGTTTCCCAGGCAGCCGACACGTCAGAGCGCTCTTGCTCGGAAAGATCATTCACCTGCATGGCGAGATCCCAAGTCTGCTCAAGGTCGTTCCAAAGGTCGTCGAGATACTTGCCCATCGATCGAAAATCCACAATTTCGTGTGCGGTTTGGCCTATTGGCCTTATATCGGATCGCTTTCCACAGGTGAAGGCGTAATTTACATCTTGGCTAAGAGCTTGGCCTTGCCCTATCTAGGCACATCCCAATCAACCGACAGCCCTTGAAGGGGCCGGAGCAAGTGTGCTCGACAAGATTATCGACAGGTTTTTCGTTCGCCAGGACACGAGTGCGCCCCTGCTGATCGGCGCCACAGGCGGGTCCGGAACCCGGGCCCTGCATGGCGCACTGGCGGAGGCCGGCTTTTTCGTCGGCACCCGGCTCAATCATGCCGGCGACGCGATGGATTTCGAGCCTTTCCTGGACGAGATCATCAATCCGGTTCTGCGGGAAACCCGTTCTCTCGATTACGCGCTAGACCAGTTGTCCGGCGGAACACGCACGGCAGCTGAACGCGGTTTCAAGGCGGCCCTGAAGACATACACCGCCGAGTTGCCGCAAAAGGCCGGGCATTGGGGCTGGAAGAATCCCCGCAGCATGTACGTGCTGCCCATTATTGCCGCGGCCTGCCCGGGCATGAGCTTCCTGCATCTGGTGCGCGACGGGCGCGACATGGCGCTGAGCGACAACCAGAATCAGCCCAACAAACATTATGAAGCCCTGTTCGGCGAGGCCTATGGCGACGCCACTCCGGAATTTGCCATCAAGCTCTGGGCGCGCGCCAACAGCCAGGTAGCGGATTGGGGCGAGCGGGAACTCGGTAGCCGCTATATGCGCATCCGATTCGAAGACCTTTGTGCCGCGCCCGGAAAGGTTCTCGCCGGTGCCTTGATCAATGGCGGCATCGAGCCTGCCCTCGCCGGGCGCGTCGGCGCCGGAGCCGATTCGGTGATCCGGACACCCTCTTCCGTCGGCCGATGGCGCAGCCTGCCGGAAGACGAAGCGCGTGCCCTGACAGAGAAGGCCACCGACGCATTGGAAAGATTCGGTTACCTATCCTGAGCCGGACTGCCCTGTGTTGCGCCGGACCGGGCCGGGCAACATCGCCGAACCACACCGTTTATGATATCCAGACGACCGACCAAGCGAACCGCGAACGAAGTTCACCCGACGAGTCCCAGATCCATGGCATCCAAACCCAAGACCTCAAGCAAACCGACAGCAGTCGTTATTCTCGGCATGCACCGGAGCGGCACATCCGCCCTGACCAGGGTCTGCAATATCCTCGGGGTCGACCTGAGCGACAATCTGCTGCCGCCGGCCGAAGGCAATAACGAGACCGGGTTCTGGGAGCATCTGGGCGCCGTCGTGACCAACGAGGAATTGCTGGTCGCGTTCGACATGTTCTGGGACGACCCGCGCGCCCTGCCGGACGGCTGGACGGAGACGGAGGCGGCGCAGGCCGCGCGCGAGAAGATCCTTGCCTTTCTGAATACCGATTTTGGCACGGCGCCGCTCTGGGGCATCAAGGACCCGCGCATGTGCCGGTTGATGCCGCTCTGGGATCCGGTCATCGAAGAGCTGGGCGCCGAACCCGCCTACATCATCATGCAGCGGCATCCGCTTGAGGTTGTCCGCTCCCTGCACCAGCGCGACGGCCTTTCGAACGGCCGCGGCATGGTCCTCTGGCTCCGGCATGTCATCGAGGCAGAGCGGGCGACCCGAGGCAAGCGCCGCGCCTTCGTCAGCTACGATGCCTTGATGCAGGACTGGCAGCCTGCGATCGAAGGCCTTGCCGAACAGCTCGGTCTGCCGCTCGACAAGGTGACCGACGAGTCCCGCGCCGAGATCGAGAAGTTCATCCGGCCCGGCCTGCGCCATTTCGCCTTTCACGATACCGAGCTTTACGGCTCCGCCACCCTCGCCCGCTGGACCGGCCGCGTCTTTGCCGCCTGCCGCGCGCTTGAGCAGAACCCGCAGGATGCTGCAGCCCTTGCCGATATCGACATGGTGGCGCGTGAGCTTGATCAGGCGGGCAGCTATTTCGACGACATCGTCGGCGAAGGCGCCCCGCGCGAGAAAAAGCAGCGCGAGGAAATCGTCGACCTGCACCGCAAGCTGGTCGAGCGGGAACACTGGGCGACGGAGCAGATCAGCCGTGTCGAGGAGCGGGAGACCAGGGTCAGGGAGCGGGACAGGATCATCCACTCGCTCATGGTTCAGCGCGCGGATCTGCATGACAGCTACAAGCAGGCACAACACGATCTGAATATCGAGAACGCACGGATCCACCGCGAGCTGCGCTTCATTACCCAGACCTGGTCCTGGAAACTGACGCGCCCGCTCCGGGTGATCAACCGCCTCGCCCTGCGCACGCTCGGCGCCATGCGGGTGCTGAAGCACGACATGCATATCGCCAGCACCGTGCACGCTGAGGCACTCGGCGATGACAAGTTCCGCTCCACCGAGCCCAATCCGCAGCTGATCCTTGGCTCACCCTGGCGTTTCCTGCCGGAAGGCTGGGCCGAAATATCGTATGAGATCGAGGCAAAGCGCGGCGCGTCCCCATTCCTCTTCGCGGATGCCGGCTACGGTTTCGAGGAAGCCTACAGGTTCCGCCTGCCGCCGACCCGGGGCGGGGTCGGCAAGGCCGTCGTCCGCCTTCCGAAAGGCGTCTTCCAGCTTCGCTTCGACCCGGTGCATTTCGTTGGCAGTTTCGAGGTCAAGCATATCCGGATCCGCGAGGTCAGCCGCACGCTGCTGACCCTGCGCACGCTCTGGAGCCGGATCCGCGAAATTATCGACCACAAGGACGCCAGAAAAAGAGTCGGCAAACGGCTCTTCGATCTCGTGGTGAAACGGGACGTGAAGGGCTTCTTCGAAGGCGTGGCCCGCCTCGGCCCCGACCCGATCAGCAGCTACACGCGCTGGTTCGAGCTTTACGGCACACTGACGGCAGACGACCGCGCCGCGATCAACAGACATATCGGCACGATGAAGAAGAAGCCGCTCTTCTCCGTGGTCATGCCGACCTACAACACGCCAACTCAGTACCTGAGCAAGGCAATCGCGTCCGTGCAGAACCAGCTATACCCCGAATGGGAGCTCTGTATTGCCGACGACGCCTCCACGTCGCAGGAAACGAAGGACCTGCTCCGACGCTTCGCCAACGAGGACGACCGCATCAAAGTCGTCTTCCGCGAGGAGAACGGGCATATCTCGGCGGCGTCCAACAGCGCGCTCGAGATCGCCACGGGTGATTATATCGCCCTGCTCGATCACGATGACGAGCTGACGCCCCACGCCCTTTACATGATGGCGGTCGAGGTTCGGGATCATCCCGATGCTGACATTATCTATTCGGACGAAGACAAGATCGACGAGAGCGGCGATCACTACGCCCCCTATTTCAAGACCGACTGGGCGCCGGACATGTTCCTCGGCCAGAACCTGATCAATCATCTCGGCATCTACCGCCGAGCGCTGGTCGAGAAGGTCGGCGGCTTCCGTCTCGGCTACGAGGGCAGCCAGGATTACGATCTCGCGTTGCGTGTTATCGAGCAGACCAAACCGGAAAACATCCGGCACGTCCCGCATATCCTCTATCACTGGCGCGCGGCCGAAGGCTCCACCGCGCTCGCCGAGGAGGAGAAGGACTATACCGGGGACGCGGCGATACGGGCCATTCAGGATCATCTCGACCGCTCGAAGATCAAGGGCAAGGTGGTTCAGGGCCGGGATGTCTACAGCCAGCGGGTGATCTATGAACTCCCCGAAACGCTGCCGCTGGTGAGCCTGATCATCCCGACCAGAAACCGGGCCGAGATCCTGAAAGGCGCCGTCGACGGTATTCGGGAAAAGAACAACTATCCGAACTGGGAAATCATCATTGTCGACAATGGCAGCGATGAAGAAGAAACACTCGAGTATCTGCGCACCCTGGAAGAGGACGCGCGAATCCGGGTGCACCGGGATGACGGGGAGTTCAACTATTCCCGCCTCAACAACGATGCAGCACGCCTTGCCAAAGGCGAGATCATCGGCCTGATCAATAACGACATTGCGCCGATCAACGAAGACTGGCTGTCGGAGATGGTGCGTCAGGTCACGCAGCCGGGCGTCGGCGCGGTCGGTGCCAAGCTCTATTACGAGAACGATACGCTGCAGCATGGCGGCGTGATCGTCGGGCTTGGCGGTGTTGCCGGCCATTTCGACAAGCGCCTGCCCCGGGATAGCCGTGGCTTTTTCGGCCGCGCCATGCTGGTACAGAACTTCTCCGCCGTGACCGCCGCCTGCCTGCTCGCACCGAAGAAGGTCTTCGAAGAGGTTCAGGGCCTCGACGAGCAGAACCTGGCGGTTGCCTTCAACGATGTCGATTTCTGCCTGAAGATCCGCGAGGCCGGCTATCGCATCATCTGGACGCCCTATGCCGAGCTGTACCACTACGAGTCCATCAGCCGCGGCGAGGATACCGACCCGGACAAGCGGGCCCGCTTCAACGCGGAGTCCGAATATATGCAGGAGCGATGGGCCAAGGTCTGCGAGCACGACCCGTTCTACAATCCGAACCTCACCCTCGACTTCGAACAACCCTCACCGGCAGACCCGCCACGCGCCCTGCGCCCGTGGAACGACTATATCGAGCTGGAAGACGACTGAACGGTAAGGCGCCTTTTAGAGCTGCGACGTAGCAGGGCGCTGACGGGTCGAGAGAAGATGCTGACTTGCGCCAAGGACGGCTAGAAGGGTACATGCGGCCGCTCTTGGTTTTTCAGCTGACCTAGAACCGGGACAACAGAGCCCCACGACGCAACGCGTTAGTCGTGTGTTCTTTTAATCCCAATCTTGAAAAACCCGTCATCCCGGCCGGAGAGCCGGGATCCATAAATTCGTAGAGCGGCGTTCGCCTTCCCATGGATCCCGGATCGGGGTTCGGAATGACGATTGGGGAATTAGGGTGTGTCCCCTTAATTCGCGATTACCGTCATAACTCTCTTAAAGTTTGATCATCCCTTAATTGCGTACCCGCAATTAGGGGATCGACAGATCTACCAGCGCTGAGCGTATCCACGTCCAGAATCATAGTCCTCATCCTGTGCGACGCGCTTCCTGCGAATCTCATAATACGCTTCGATCTCAGCACTCCGTTCAGCATATTTCTGCTCCAGACCGCAATTGGACGAATATACTGTCTGTTCGAGTGCCTTGAATTCCCCCTTGCGTAGCGCAAGTTCGGCTTCTTCGCCGTTGTCTCCCGCCGCGGCAACTGCCAGAGGCACGAAAAACATGATTGCCATCCCCGTGACCAACGCATCTTTCGATGCCTCTGCATCCTGAGCCTTGCTTGCAACCATCAAGTTGTCTGCTGAACGGGTCACCTCAAACTCAAGCTGCTGGCAATTGAGGCCTGAATATTTTTCGGCATCAACCTTGGCGGCCTCAACAGTTTGTGAACCGGATGCACAGCCAGACAGAGACAGCGCCGCAACGGTTACGGCCGCAACCGAAAATTTTCTCATGAATTGATTCCCATTTGAATACGCTACTACGAATAGCATTATTTCTATGGGGTTCCAGATTCAACTATATTTATTAACAATCATTAATATTAAGGAACAATATTAAGGGGACACACGACTTAATATTAAGGGGACACACGACTTAATTCCGCCCCCCGCCTCACGACACCAGCATGGCACGTTCGGAAAAAAGGTGTGTGTCCCCTTAATTCCCACGTATTTCCCTCATCCGCAACCTTTCTCGCCTCACTTTCTTGATTCGAAAAAAACTATAAAAAACAAAAAGCATCAACCCAAAAGCATTTATTATGAATAAATAAATATTACTTCTCAATATTGAGATAATAAATATTTGAAAATAGAAAATTAAAAACACAACTATAACTCCAGCTACATAGAAATAACTATTTAATATACTGTATTTTCTATTTTGTAGTGCATATCTGTACAATATTAAAATATTCGAAATCGCCAACACATTTAAATAAATCCACGGATCCGATACTTTTCCAACAAACAACACAATAGACACAAATTGAATAAAAATAGATCCCACAATCGAAAACCAGATTTTAAAATCTGATCCCGTGCTTGAATAAAAATTCGGGGAGTAATTCACGTTCAATTTACTAAGTTTCCAATTTCCTATTGATCATCGTTCTCGCATCCCTTCACTCGCATAGCACAAGACCGGCTGCAGCACTTATTCCAGCACCCGCCTTTCCCCCGTCAACAAGTCCGCCGTTGCAGACAGCCACGGCACCAGACGGACGTCATCGCTGTTCACCTGCAGTTGAACGCGGACCGTTGCGATCTATGAACGAAGGCGCGGCCTAACGCCCTTCCCGCAGCAGCTTGACGAAATCCGTCAGCCCGAGCCGCCGGTCGCGCTTCAGGCGCTCGGCGGTGAGGATGGCGCGCACTGCCTCGACGCTCTCGTCGAGATCGCGATTGACGATGATGTAATCGTATTCGCGGTAATGGCTGATTTCGTCCGCTGCCTTTGACATGCGCTGGGCGACGACCTCGGCGCTGTCCTGCGCCCGGCCCATAAGGCGGCGCTCCAGCTCCTGGGTCGAGGGCGGCAGGATGAAGACGCTGACCAGATCCTCGCGGGCCGCATCTGCGACCTGCTGGGTGCCCTGCCAGTCGATATCGAACAGCACGTCCTTGCCGCCACTCAGGACATCGTCCACCGGGCCGCGCGGGGTGCCGTAGTAATTGTCGAAGACCTTGGCATATTCCAGGAACTCGCCGCGGTTAATCATCAGCTGGAAGTCGGTCTGGTCGATGAAGTGGTAATCAACGCCATCGACCTCCCCCGGCCGCCGGGGCCGGGTGGTCGCCGAGACGGACATGGTCAACTCGTCCTCGGTCTCCAGAAGGCGGCGGGAGATTGAGGTCTTGCCGGCACCAGACGGGGAAGACAGCACCAGCATCAGGCCGCGGCGCTGCACATCGGGGTAAAACTCGTCGGACATGCTCATTCGACGTTCTGAACCTGCTCGCGGAACTGCTCGACCGTCGATTTCAGCTCAAGGCCGATATTGGTGAGCGCAAGGGATGCCGCCTTCGAGCAGATCGTGTTGCTCTCCCGGTTAAGCTCCTGACAGATGAAATCGAGCTTCCGGCCGATCACCCCGCCGGCTGTGACGAGATCCCGGCAGGCCGCGACATGGGCGTCCAGACGGTCGACTTCCTCGCGGATGTCAGCCTTGGTCGCCAGCAGGGCCAGCTCCTGTCCCAGACGCTCCTCGGAGACCGGTGGGGACTGTTCCAGGATCTCGGCAATCTGCTGCTTCATCCGCTCCCGCTGCTGGCCCGGCTGCAGGTCCGCCGTATCCTTGGCGACCCTGGAGAGCCCGGCGAGCGTGTCGAGATGGGTCGTCAGCATGGCGGCAAGATGGACGCCCTCCTCACCGCGCATTTCGGAGAGGGGTTTCAGCGCCTGTTCCAGTCCGGTCAGAAGCGCGGCGATGAGAGCTTCTTTCGCGGCCGCATCCTGCGCCGGCTCTTCCTCCGTCTCCAGAATACCGCGTACGGACAGCAGGCTGTCGAGACGCGGCGGCGACGGGTAGATCTTGCCCTCGGCTTCCAGCGTGGTCTGAAGCTCAAGGATCTGCTCGATCAGCTCGCGGTTCACCGTCAGCGCCTTGGAGGTTGTCTGGCGGGAGAGCATCAGGGAGACGGAAAGCGATCCCCGGCCGAGCTTGCTGCCGATCAGCTTGCGGGCCGGGATCTCCAGCGCATCGAAGCCGCCGGGCAGGCGGAAGCGGATATCGAGGCCCTTGCCGTTGACCGATTTGACCTCCCAGCTCCACTGCCATTGCGCGGCGCCGTCTCCAGCGTCATGGGTTCCCTCGACACGGGCGTAACCCGTCATGCTGTTGATCGCCACTCGCACCACCAGATCTTTGCTATAGGTTCAGGGGGCGCACTATATCCGCGCCCCGTTACGGCAACAAGACGCGGAGCAGCCAGATGCGTGCGCCCAGAGCAATTCTCATCACCGGCGCTTCCAGCGGATTAGGCGCTGCGCTCGCCGAAGCCTATGCGTCGCCGGGAAAGACCCTGTTCCTCGGCGGGCGAGATTCGGCCCGGCTGGAAGCGGTCGCCCGGATCGCAACGGCGAAGGGCGCGGAGGTCCATACCGAGACGATCGACGTGACCGAGCGGACGCATATGGAGGTCTGGGTCGCCTCGGCAAACAGGATCGCGCCACTCGACCTTGTCATTGCCAATGCGGGGATCTCCGCCGGGACCGGAGACGGCGGGCCCGAACCCGCCGATCAGGTGCGCCGGGTCTATGCGGTCAATGTCGATGGTGTGATGAACACCGTCCTGCCGGCCCTGCCGCTGATGCAGCAGCGCGGCCAGGGGCAGATCGGGATCGTCAGCTCCCTCGCCGGCTTCCGGGGGTTTCCCGGGGCGCCGGCCTATTGCGGCAGCAAGGCGGCGGTGAAGGTGTTTGGCGAAGGACTTCGGCCGACTGCCGCCCGTGAGGGCATCGAAGTGTCGGTTATCTGCCCTGGTTATGTCCGCTCGCCGATGACGGCGGTGAACGATTTCCCGATGCCGTTCCTGATGGAGGCGGACGACGCGGCGGAGAGGATCCGGCGCGGGCTGGAACGGAACAAGGCCCGGATTGCCTTTCCGTGGCCGATGTACGCCACAGTCCAGCTTCTTCAGATCATCCCGCCATCCTGGATCGACGGGTTGATGGGGCGCCTGCCGACCAAGTCGGGCTGAACCCGGCGCACGCGGTTTTCAGGGCTGTACAGTGGCAGACAGGTTTCTGTTGTTTCCTGTCTGGTCGAGCTTCATGCATGGCGCTCAGTTCGAGTCGCGGATCTTCCGCCATTTTCGGACGTTGCGATTGTGCTCCTTCAACGTCCGGGCGAAGGCATGACCTCCAGACCCGTCGGCGACGAAGTACAGATAATCCGTCTGAACCGGGTTCATCACCGCCCTGATCGCATCGATCCCCGGATTGGCGATCGGCGTCGGCGGCAGGCCCTTGATCACATAGGTATTATACGGCGTCGGCTGCTTCAGGTCCGCCCGGGTGAGCGGCTGCTCGAGGCCGCCGGGAGCAATACCGTAAGCCACGGTCGGGTCCGACTGCAGGCGCATGCCACGTTTCAGCCGGTTGGCGAAGACGCCCGCGACCAAGCCGCGCTCCTGAGGTATGCCGGTTTCCCGTTCCACGATTGAGGCAAGGATCACCGCCTCTTCCGGCGTCTTGACCGGCAAATCCGGAGACCGCATGTCCCAAAGCCTGGCGACGGTGGTCTCCATGGAGGCCTGCATGCGTTTGACAAGTTCCTCACGGCTGTCGCCATAGGAGAAATGATAGGTCTCCGGCAGCAAGGAGCCCTCGGCCGGGTTGCCTGCACCGCCGGTCAGCCCTTCAGCAAGTTCCAGCCGCGCCATCACTTCAGCGGCCGTCAGCCCTTCCGGGATCGTCAGCCGCCGCACGACCGTCTTGCCGGATGCAAGGATTTCCATCACCTGGCGCGGACTTGACTCCGCCGGGATCAGATACTCCCCGGCTTTCAGGCTCCGGGCCTGCCGCGAGGCTCTGGCGCCGATTACGAAGACGAAGTCACGCCGGATCGCGCCGGCCCTCTTAAGGGAAGCTGCAATGCCTTCCAGGCCCGTTCCGGAGGGAATGACGATTGCAGTGGATACGGGAAGCGGCCCCGGGCTGGTGAACTGGGCATAGAGCCATGCGCAGCAGACTGCACCGGCGATTGCCAGAATCAGCAGACCAAGGAATGCACGCAGCAGGGCCCGGCCCATGCTGCGTTAATCCACGGCGGAGAAGATCAGGGACGCGTTGGTGCCGCCGAACCCGAAGGAATTGGAAAGCGCATGCTTGATCTTGCGCTCCTTGGCCTTGAGCGGCACGAGATCGACCGGCCCGACATTCTCGGACGGCGACTCGAGATTAAGCGTCGGCGGCAACATGCTGTCGCGAATCGCAAGCACCGAATAAATCGCCTCGACCGCACCAGCCGCACCGAGCAAATGACCGACGGCGGATTTGGTCGATGACATGGAAGCACCGCCCAGATCGTCGCCCATCAGACGCTTCACGGCGCCCAGCTCAATCATGTCTCCCAGCGGCGTGGAGGTGCCGTGTGCGTTGATGTAATCGATCTGATCGGTCGCCAGGTTGGCCCGCTTGAGAGCGGCCTTCATGGCACGGTAGCCGCCATTACCGTCTGCGGCCGGAGCCGTGATGTGGTGCGCGTCACCGGACATGCCGTAACCGGTCACTTCGGCGTAAATCTTCGCGCCGCGGCGTTTTGCGTGTTCGTATTCTTCGAGAACGACACAGCCACCGCCTTCACCCATGACGAAGCCGTCACGGCCATCGTCCCAGGGACGGGAAGCCGTCTCGGGAGCCTCGTTGAAACCCGTCGACAGAGCCCGGGCTGCGGAGAAACCGGCAATACCGAGCCGACAGACAGCCGCTTCGGCACCGCCTGCCACCATGACATCGGCATCGTCCAGCATGATCAGACGCGCAGCGTCGCCAATTGCATGGGCGCCGGTCGCACATGCCGTGACGACGGAATGGTTTGGACCGCGAAATCTGAAACGGATGGAAACGTGGCCGGAAATAAGATTGATCAGTGCAGCCGGGATAAAGAACGGACTGATACGGCGCGGACCGCGATCCCGCATCAGATCTTCCGTCTCCGAAATGCTGGTCAGACCGCCAATGCCGGAGCCGATGAGAACGCCGGTACGATCCTGGCTTTCCTCGTCTTCGGGCATCCATCCGGAATCGCGCACCGCCTGATCGGCAGCAGCCACACCGAATAGAATGAAACGGTCGATCTTGCGCTGCTCTTTCGGCTCCAGATAGGCGGACGGATTGAAGAGACCACCGCCGCCTTCGCCTTCCTGAACAGTACCGGCAATTTTCGCGGGCAAATCGGAAACATCGAATGTATCGATAGCCCTGATGCCGGACTCGCTGTTCAGGAGCCGGGACCAATTATGTTCGACCCCATCGCCGAGGGGCGTAACCAGACCGAGGCCGGTGATTACGACACGTCTCATGCCTTGCACTTTTCCAGATTACAAACGTAACCCCGGGCGGAAAACTCCGCCCGAGGGCAGTCGTCAGTCAATTACTTGGAAGATTCTTCGATGAAGGAAATCGCGTCCTTCACGGTCAGAATTTTCTCGGCGGCATCGTCCGGAATTTCGACGCCAAATTCTTCTTCGAACGCCATGACAAGTTCAACCGTGTCGAGGCTGTCGGCCCCGAGGTCGTCGATGAAGCTCGCGGAGTCGACCACTTTGGCCTCATCAACGCCGAGATGTTCGACCACGATCTTCTTCACGCTAGCGGCGACGTCACTCATTTTTGTTTTCCTCGAATCTTAAGCTCAACGGTTTGTCAGCGAAACGCCTGCGTTCACCGACCTCAATATACTCCAAGAAACCCGTGTTTCATCATGGAGTCCGAAACAGATAGGCAACACACCTGTAAGCGGCGGCGGGATACCACACTTTTTTTTACTTGCCTAGCATCAGAAACACCAAGCGTCTGCAGCATCAAAGCCAATGCCGGGCTTGCGACTCGGTCCGCCCGCACTCGCTCGGCGGCCGCTACAGCATCGCCATACCGCCATTCACATGAATGGTAGCACCTGTAACATATGCCGCTTCCTCGGAGGCGAGATAAACCACAGAGGCAGCAATATCCTCCGGCGTACCGAGACGGCCAGCCGGAACAGCGGCAAGCAGTTTCTCGTGCTGCGCCTCGTCCAGGGCATCGGTCATCGCGGTTTTAATAAAGCCTGGCGCCACCACGTTCGCGGTGATGCCCCGGTTCGCGACTTCCTGGGCCAGGGACTTGGTGAAGCCGACCATGCCGGCCTTGGAGGCAGCATAATTCGCCTGGCCCGGATTGCCGGTCGCGCCAACGATGGAGGAAATGCCGATAACGCGCCCCCAGCGCCGTTTCATCATGCCGCGCATCAGAGCGCGCGAGAGACGGAAACCGGACATCAGGTTGACGTTCATCACCGCCTCCCAGTCTTCGTCCTTCATTCGCATCATCAGGCCGTCACGGGTCACGCCCGCATTATTGATCAAAATGTCGATACCGCCGTCAGCGATGTCTTCCGCCGTCTTGGCAAGCGTGGCGATCGACTCGGCATCGCCGAGATTTGCCGTCACCACGTGCGCGCGCGCGCCCAGCTCCCCTGCCAGCGCCTGCAGCGCCTCCTCACGGGTACCGGACAGGACGACTTCCGCCCCCTGCGCGTGCAGAGCCTTGGCAATGGCATTGCCGATGCCGCCGCTCGCACCCGTCACCAGGGCCGATTTTCCATCCAGACGAAACATATGAATTCTCCCTCGCCCATGACCGGGCCGATTGGACCTTAAAGGGTTTCGAGATAGGCCGCGATCTCTTCCGGCGTGCCGATAGCGCTGCCCTTGAGAGAGCGATCAATCCGCTTGGCCATACCAGTCAGCACCTTTCCGGCGCCGAGTTCGACGATATCGGTGACGCCCTGGGACGCCAGCCATAGAACGGATTCGCGCCAGCGCACCATGCCGGTGACCTGCTCGACCAGGCGAATGCGGATCTCACTCGGGTCGATCAATTTGTCCGCCAGCACGTTCGACACCAGCGGCACCAGCGGCTGCCGCAGATCTGTGATCGCCAGTGCTTCCGCCATCGCGTCGGCGGCTGGCGCCATCAGGCCGCAATGGAACGGGGCGCTGACGGGCAGCATGATGCTCTTGCGCGCGCCCTTGTCGGCAGCGGCCGCGACGGCGCGTTCTACTGCAGCTTTGGCGCCGCTGATCACGACCTGTCCGTCGGCATTGTCATTGGCAATATCGCAGACACCGCCGTCGGCACAGCCTTCCGCCGCAATCTCACGCGCCACATCGAGCGACACGCCGAGCAGCGCCGCCATGGCACCCTCGCCGACCGGAACCGCCGACTGCATGGCTTCGCCGCGCAGCCGAAGCAGCTTGGCTGCATCCGCAAGATCGAGAGCACGCGCCGCCGCGAGCGCGGAGTATTCGCCAAGCGAGTGGCCCGCGACAAAACTCGCCATATCACCGATCGTCTTGCCGCTCTCGGCTTCCAGAACACGGACGACAGCAAGGCTGACCGCCATCAGGGCGGGCTGCGCGTTGCGGGTCAGGACGAGTTCCTCTTCCGGCCCCTCAAACATGAGCCGGGACAGGGGCTCGCCCAGAGCCTCGTCAACCTGTTCAAAAACCGCGCGCGCCTCGCCGTAGGTGTCAGCGAGCGTCTTGCCCATTCCGACGACCTGGGAACCCTGCCCCGGGAATGTAAATGCGCGAACCGTTGTCATATGTGACATCCTTGTCTTTCACGGCATTTCCAAAACCTCTTCCAAACGGCTGGGCCGGTGAAGAGAAATGCCTGATACACATGCTTTTTAGCGGCGCCAAAAAGAACGGCCCGCCAATGCCCTGTCAAGCGGAACCGACAGCGGAGTTGCACGCCCGCCGGATTTGTGTATATTCCGCCGGTCCCGCGCTAAGGCACCTCGTGCCGGGGCGGGTTTTTACATAACTCCTTGCCGGTTTATGCCGGCTTAGCAGCGTTCCATGAGGAACGTTCTGATTATCCGTAAGGAGCACCAATGCCTCTCTATGAGAGCGTGTTTATCGCACGCCAGGACATCTCGTCCGCCCAAGCCGAGCAGCTTACAACCGAATTCTCTGAGATCATCACCAACATGGGTGGTGAGATCAAGAACACCGAATTCTGGGGTCTGCGCTCCCTCTCCTACAAGATCAAAAAGAACCGCAAGGGCCATTATGTGCTGCTGCACATGGAAGCCCCGGCCGAAGCCATCACTGAGATGGAACGCCTGATGCGTCTGAATGAAGACGTGCTGCGTTACATCACGCTGCGCATGGAAGAGCTTCCTGAAGGCCCGTCCGCGATCGTTCTTGCCAAGACCGAACGCACCGACCGTGGTGGCCGTGGTGGCCGTCCTGGTGGCGGTGGTCGTTTCGACCGTGGTGACCGTCCGGAACGCAGCGATCGTCCGGACCGTGGTGACCGCCCGGAACGCGCCGACCGTGAGCCGGCCTCAAGCGAAGCCCAGGGAGACTGATCCATGAGCACTCTTACAATTTCCCGCGCCGCTGTCCGCAAGCCGTTCATGCGCCGTCGCAAATCGTGCCCGTTCGCCAGCACCAACGCGCCGAAAATCGACTACAAGGACATCAAGCTGCTCCAGCGCTTCCTGTCCGAACGCGGCAAGATCGTTCCGAGCCGCATTACGGCCGTGTCTGCCAAGAAGCAGCGTGAGTTGGCGCGAGCCATCAAACGTGCCCGCTTCATGGCCCTGCTGCCGTACGTGCTCAGCTAAACGGGATTAGCCGATGCCCGCTGATGCGGGCTTGACGAGGCAAGATGTGGTCCAGGTGGTTTCCCATCGGAGCGGCGGCAATCGCAAGTGCGCTCATGTATCTCTCTACGATCCTCGGATCGCTTGGGGCGATTCTGCTTGCGTTCCTGTCGCCTCTCCCGCTGTTCGCCATCGCTCTCGGGCGGGGGTGGATTGCGGGGATGGCCGCAGCACTGGCGGGGAGCGCTATAGTGCTGTTCGCCGCCAACAGTCTGGCCGCTCTGCTCTTCCTGATCTTCTGCGGGTTGCCCGCAGTCCTGCTTGCACGGCAGGCGCTGCTGGCCCGTCCGCTGAACGAGGATCAGGAGAATACGGATCTCGAATGGTTCCCTCCCGGCATGCTGGCCATGTGGCTGACGGTGATCCCCGCTACGGGATTGCTGACGGCGATCGTGGTGACCGGCCTGCAGGGGGAAGGCCTCGAAGCCATCGTCAGGATGAAAGTCGAGGCACTTTTCGAGACTATGGGAACAGTCCTCGAAGGGCCAATGGCCCTGCCTCCGGAGCAGCTTGTTGCCTTCCAGGAGCTGATCATCGCCGTGTTTCCCGGTGTTGCCGGGTTGCAATGGGCGGCGATGATCCTCGTCAATGGCCTGTTGGCGCAGGGCGTGCTCGCACGCTTCAACGTCAACCTCAGGCCTTCGCCCGACATGCGGGACATCCGCTTGCCGAACTGGGCGCCCTTTCCGCTCGCCGTTGCCGCCTTGCTGGCAGCGGTCACGGACGGAACGCTCGGTTATCTCGGATGGAATGCGGTGCCAATCCTGTGTCTGCCTTTCTTCCTCTCGGGACTGGGGCTGATACACGCCCTGGCCTCCGCGTTGACTGGCAAGCGCTGGCTTCTGCACGTGACCTATACGCTGATGATCCTGTCCTTCGTGCTGCCTGTCCTGCAGTTCGTCTGGCTCCTGCTTGTTTTCGCGGGACTGGTCGATCACTGGGCGGACCTGAAGGGCCGGATCGCACGGAATTCGAATTGAACGTGACCCTGGCCGGAACCGGCCTGCACCGCGGCAACGCGGCAACGGCTTCGGCCTTTAAGGAGTAAGAAAAATGGAAGTCATTCTTCTGGAGCGTATCGAACGTCTCGGCCAGATGGGCGACGTCGTTACCGTCAAGCCGGGTTTTGCCCGCAACTTCCTGCTGCCCCAGGGTAAAGCCCTGCGTGCCAACAAGAGCAACCTGACCCACTTCGACGGCCAGCGGGCCCAGCTCGAAGCGGAAAACCTCGAGCGTAAGGCTGAAGCCGAAAAGGTTGCCAAGAAGCTCGAAGGCCTGATGGTCCCGATCATCCGGGCCGCCGGCGACAGCGGTCAGCTCTACGGCTCCGTCACCTCCCGTGACATTGCCGAATCCGCGACCGCCGAAGGCGTCACCATCAACAAGCGTCAGGTCATTCTCGACCGCGCACTTAAGGTCCTTGGCCTTGAGCAAATCCGTGTCGTTCTGCACCCGGAAGTCGCGGTGAACATCACCGTGAACATCGCCCGCAGCACGGACGAAGCCGAACAGCAGAAACTTCTCGGCCGCGCCGTCGGCAGCGAAGAAAATGACAACGACGACGAAGAAGAAGTCGAAGTCCAGGCTGCCCCCGAAGCGACGGAAGAAGTTGCCGAGGATGCCGCTGAGGAAGAGAAGACCGAAGAGGCCTGAGCCTTTCGATTCTTCCGCATACACGCATTCGGAAACGGCCGTCCCTCACAGGATGGCCGTTTTCTTTTTCACAGGCGAGAGCCGTTGAATCACATGGGCCTTATTCCGCTTATCCCCGTTATCCTGTTTTATCCACAGACATAAGTCTTTGATATTTCACGGCTTGTGGATAAGATTGCGGAAGACGTCCACAGCCCTTCTTGGTATGTGTAGGCAATGTCGAATTCAGAGTCCGTTTCCGCTGTCGCAGCGCTCCCTCGTGCCGAACCGCAAACCAGCGCGTATCGTGAGCCGCCCCATAATCTGGAAGCAGAGCAGGGCCTGCTCGGCGCCGTCCTCGTCAACAACCGCGCCTTTGAACGCGTTAGTGAGTATCTCTCCGCCGATCATTTCGCCGACCCGGTGCATGGCCGGATCTTCGCCGCCTGCGGACGGCTGATCGAAAAAGGCCAGATCGCCAACCCGGTCACCCTGAAAGCCCTGTTCGATCAGGACGAGTCCCTGCAGGAAGCTGGCGGCGCCCAGTATCTTGTGCGCCTCGCCGCCTCCGTCGTCACGGTGATCAATGCCGACGATTACGGCCAGGCGATTTACGACAGCTTCCTGCGGCGCGAACTGATCGATCTCGGCGGCGAAATCGTTAACGAGGCCTATCAGCACGATCTCGACCTGCCGGCATCGGAGCAGATCGAAGCGGCGGAATCGAAATTGTTCGGCCTCGCCGAACGCGGCTCCAGCCAGGGCGGTTTCCAGGACTTCGGCGAAGCCCTTACCAACTCGGTCCGGATGGCCGAGGAAGCCTTCAAGCGCGATGGCGGCCTCGCCGGTGTATCGTCCGGCCTCACAGACCTTGATGCCAAGCTCGGCGGCCTGCATCCATCGGATCTGCTGATCCTCGCTGGACGGCCTGCGATGGGTAAAACAGCGCTGGCCACGAACATTGCCTTCCATGTGGCAACAGCGTCCCTGAAAGACCCGGAGCTGGAACGGCAGGTCGTTGCGTTCTTCTCGCTGGAAATGTCGGCCGAGCAGCTCGCCACCCGTATCCTCGCCGAACAGACCGAGATTTCCTCGGAGCACATCCGGCGCGGCGAACTCACCACCGAAGACTTCCAGAAACTGGTCGCCGCCAGCCAGGATCTGGAACGCGCACCTCTTTATATTGACGACACGCCGGCGATCTCTATCGCCACCATGCGCGCCAGAGCGCGGCGCCTGAAGCGCCAACAGGGCTTGTCCCTCATCGTGGTCGATTACTTGCAGCTGATGCGCCCTTCCGTCGGTCAGCGGACCGACAACCGGGTGCAGGAAATCTCCATGATCACCCAGGGTCTGAAGGCAATCGCCAAGGAACTCGACGTTCCAGTTATCGCGCTGTCCCAGCTCTCCCGCGCGGTCGAGCAGCGTGACGACAAGCGGCCGGTGCTCGCCGACCTTCGTGAATCCGGCTCGATCGAGCAGGATGCGGATGTGGTCATGTTCGTGTTCCGTGAACAGTACTATCTGGAAAAGGGCGAGCCCGCGCAGCGTATCGAGGAGTCGGACGAGAAGTTCCACGATCGTCACGACCAGTGGAAAGAACGATGCGAATCGTCTTACGGTAAAGCCGAAGTCATCATCGGCAAGCAGCGGCACGGTCCCACCGGCACAGTGACCCTGCACTTCGAAGGCGCGACCACCCGCTTCTCCAATTTCGTTGCTGACGATCATATCCCGGACAATTTCTAATGCTCGACACTCTGCCGGCGAGTGACGGCTCCGGCGCCGCATCGGAACTCGTGATCGACCTTGGCGCGATCAAGCAAAACTATCTCGATCTGAAAAAGCGCCTCGGTGGCGTCGAATGCGGCGCGGCGGTGAAAGCGGATGCCTACGGAACCGGCGTGGATCGGGTTGGACCGGCTCTGTTCGAGGCCGGGTGCCGGACATTTTTCGTCGCCACAGTTGACGAAGGCATCACCCTCCGGGATGTACTACCCCGCGCACGCATCGCCGTACTGAACGGTTTGCTGCCCGGCACTGAGGAAGTCTTTCCGGAACACGGGCTGATCCCGGTGATCAACGATCTGGAGCAGATTGCCCGGATCAGGCAGATGTGCGTCCGGACCGACCGGGCCCTGCCGGCAATGCTGCATATCGACACCGGCATGAGCAGGCTCGGGCTGACCGCCGAGGATATGAAATGGATATCCGACGAGCCGGATGTGCTTGGCGGCCCGGACTGGCTTTATGCCCTTTCCCATCTCACCACCGCGGATGATCCGGACAACCCATCCAACGCCGCGCAGCTTACGCGATTCAAGGAACAGCTGCCCCGGCTGCAACGCAGGATGCAGGCCAGCCTGGCCAATTCCGCCGGGATCTTTCTCGGGCCGGATTATCATTTCAATCTCGCCCGGCCCGGCTTCGCGCTCTATGGCGGGCGCGTGAAGGACGGCGAGCCAAGTCCGATGGCTCCTGTAGTAAGACTTATGGGACGCGTCCTTCAGGTTCGCGCCGTGAAAGCCGGCGATACCGTTGGATATGGCGGCACACACAAGGTTCAGAAAGACGGACGTATCGCAACCGTTGCTGTGGGATATGCGGACGGATATCTCCGCTCTCTGTCCAGTCAGGGCGCGGCCTATCTCGGGGATCGCAAACTTCCTGTCGTCGGCCGTGTTTCCATGGATATGCTCGCGGTCGATGTCAGCGATGCCGACCGGGCCGAAATATACCCCGGCGGGTTTGTCGAACTGCTGGGATCGCGCTACACGGTGAACGACGCGGCCGACGCGGCCGGGACCATCGGGTATGAGATATTGACAGGCCTCGGCCATCGCTATACCCGACGCTACGTTGATACGGGGAGCGGAGAGACCTGATCATGCCAAGCGAAATGCCCGGCTCCTGCACAGGAACCAAACACGCATGAATTTTCTTGCAGCGATCGGACGGACTTTTCTCGGCTTTCTCGCCGCCACCGGACGGCTGGCGGTGTTCACCGGCATCACGATCAGTCATTGCGTGCGCCCGCCGATTTATTGGCGCCTGCTCGGCCGCCAACTGGTGGATATCGGCTACTACTCCCTGCCGGTCGTCGGCCTGACCACCCTGTTCTCCGGGATGGTTCTGGCGCTGCAAAGCTATACCGGCTTTTCCCGCTTTAATGCCGAAAGCGCGATTGCCACCGTGGTCGTCCTGTCCATGACCCGGGAACTCGGACCGGTCCTGGCCGGTCTCATGGTCGCCGGCCGCATTGGCGCCTCGATGGCGGCGGAAATCGGCACCATGCGGGTGACGGAACAGGTCGACGCCCTGACGACCCTGTCGACCAGCCCTTACAAGTATCTTGTCGTGCCGCGCGTGCTCGCAGGCATCATCAGCCTTCCTTTCCTGGTCCTGATCGGCGATATCATCGGCGTGTTCGGCGGCTATCTGGTCGGCGTTAACAAGCTTGGCTTCAATGCCGGCAGCTACCTGAAGAGCACTTTTGATTTTCTGGAAACCCAGGACGTGGTCTCCGGCCTGGTAAAGGCGGCAGTCTTCGGTTTTCTGATCGCCCTCATGGGCTGTTATCACGGTTACCATTCGGGACGCGGCGCCCAGGGTGTCGGCCGGGCAACGACCAACGCTGTGGTCTCCGCATCGATCCTGATACTGATTTCGAACTATCTGATCACCGAATTGTTCTTCGCCCGCTGAGCGGCAGGGAAACGCTATGGCCGAACGTACGGCGGCACTGCCGAAAATCAGGATCCGGGGCCTGACAAAGTCCTTCGGCTCCAACCATGTGCTGAGCGGACTGGACCTCGATATCGCCGATGCGGAATCCGTGGTCGTGATTGGCGGGTCCGGCACTGGCAAGTCTGTCCTGATCAAGACCGTTACCGGCCTGATGGATGCCGACAGTGGCGCAGTCGAGATCGATGGCACCGACGTCCTCTCGCTGCCTGCCTCCGAACGCCGGGCCATGATGAACAGGTTCGGCCTGCTGTTTCAGGCTGGCGCGCTGTTCGACTCTCTGTCGGTTCTGGACAATGTCGCTTTCGGCCTGGTCGAGGCGCAGAGCATACCGCGCAAGCAGGCGCACGAGATCGCTCTGGATTTCATGGCACAGGTTGGACTGGAGCCCGATGTCGGGGCAATGTATCCGGGCGAGATATCTACCGGCATGCGCAAACGCGCCGCCCTCGCCCGCACCATCGCCACACGTCCCGAAGTGGTCTTCTTCGACGAGCCGACAACCGGTCTCGACCCGATCATGGGCGACATAATCGACGAGCTGATCGTCAAATGCGTCGAGGAGTTCAAGATCACCGCACTCACCATCACCCATGACATGGACAGCGCCCGCCGGATCGGTAACCGTATCGCCATGCTCTACGACGGCAAGATCATCTGGCAGGGTCCGACCGCTGAGATCGACACGTCCGGCAATCCCTATGTGCATCAGTTCATCAACGGTCTCGAAGAAGGCCCGATTGAACTCGTGACCAGCCGAGCCTGAGCGGAGCACACGATGGCAAAATCTCAAGCCCGCTATGTCTGCCAGGAATGCGGCGGCGTACAGCCGAAATGGTCAGGAAAGTGCGACGCCTGCGGCGCCTGGAACAGCCTGATCGAAGAGGTGGTCGAGAAAGCCGCGCCGAAGGGCCTCGGTGGGGCGAAGGGCCGGAAGATCGATTTCGTCAGTCTCTCCGGAAGTTCCAAGAAATCGCCGCGCCGGGTCACGAACATCGCCGAGTTCGACCGGGTCGCCGGTGGTGGCCTCGTTCCCGGCTCCGTTGTACTGATCGGTGGCGATCCCGGTATCGGCAAATCTACCCTGTTGCTGCAGGTGACGGCCAAACTTTCCGAAAACTCCCGCTGCGCCTATGTCTCCGGTGAAGAAGCGCTGGATCAGGTGCGGATGCGCGCCCAGCGCCTCGGTGTCGCCGAAGCGCCCGTGCAACTCGCAGCCGCCACCAGCGTGCGCGACATCGTCACCACGATGGACGGCGAGGATGCGCCCGACGTCCTGGTGATCGATTCGATCCAGACCATGTATGTGGATGCCATCGACAGCGCCCCCGGCACGGTCTCTCAGGTCCGCGCCTCGGCACAGGAGCTTATCCGTGTCGCCAAGCGGCGCGGCATCGTGCTGCTGCTGGTCGGTCATGTGACCAAGGAAGGCACCATCGCCGGCCCCCGGGTGCTCGAGCACATGGTCGACACGGTGCTCTATTTCGAGGGCGAGCGCGGCCATCAGTTCCGAATCCTGCGCGGCGTGAAGAACCGGTTCGGGCCGACCGACGAGATCGGCGTCTTCGAAATGACCGAAATCGGTCTCGCCGAAGTCACCAACCCGTCAGCCCTGTTCCTCGGCGACAGGCAGGACAATGTCTCGGGTGCCTGCGTCTTTGCCGGCATGGAAGGCACACGGCCGCTGCTGGTAGAGATCCAGGCACTGGTTGCCCCCTCGCCCTACGGAACACCGCGCCGGGCCGTCATCGGCTGGGATTCCGGGCGCCTCGCCATGGTCACGGCCGTGCTTGAGGCGCGGTGTGGTGTCGCCCTCGCGGGCAGCGATGTATTTCTCAATGTCGCCGGCGGCTTGAAAGTCAGCGAGCCAGCCGCCGACCTTGCCGTTGCGGCCGCCCTGCTTTCCTCTCTGACCGGCACGCCGGTCCCGTCAAATTCGGTCGTGTTCGGAGAAATCGGCCTCTCGGCGGAAATTCGTGCTGTCTCTCACGCCGAAGCGCGTCTGAAAGAGGCCGCCAAGCTAGGTTTCGAGCGCGCCATCATGCCGGAGCCGCGCCGCTCGTCGGGTGACAAGAAAGCCCCCCGTAATGGCAGCCTCGCTCTTGCCACGATCAAGCATTTGCATGATCTGGTAGCCATGTTCCAGGACGAAACAAATATCGGCCGCAAAGCGGGAGAGGCGTAAGCCATGGATAACCTGCCGGTCAATGTGACCGACGTCGCGATCATCGCCATGGTCCTGCTCTCGGGAATACTTGCCTTCGCGCGAGGATTTTTCCGCGAGGTGCTGGCCATCGGCTCGTGGGTCGCGGCCTTTTTCGCCGCCCTTTATCTCTACCCCGTCACCGCGCCCTATGTCCGCCAGCTTCTGGGGTGGGGTGATATGGCGGATCTGGCGGCAGGTATCGCGGTTTTCGTCGTCTCGGTCATTGTAATGTCGCTGGTCACCCACTATGTTGCGGCCGCGTTACAAGGCAGCGGCCTCAGTGCCGTTGACCGCTCCCTCGGGTTCCTTTTCGGGATCGCTCGTGGCGCGGTACTGGTTTGCTTGCTCTATCTCGGACTGAATTGGCTGATCGAGGATGATGGCTATCCGCAATGGGTAACCGAAGCGCGCACATTGCCTCTCGTCGAACAGGGTGCACAAACCCTCGTCGGCCTCGTGCCGCCAAAATTGCGGCCAAAACTTCGGAACGCTGCCGGGAGTGCCGGCGCGAAAGCCCGCGAGAAAACAGAAAAGCTGCTTTTCGAACGTCTGATCAGCCCGCCGGCAAAATCCGATGCGCCAAAGGACGGCGACGGATATACTGCCGATCAACGTCGGGGACTGGAGAAGGTTATCGAGGGCACGGATTGACGCTTTCGATAAAGATGCCATGGACAGCAACCGGCAGGAGGATGTCGCCGTGACGGATCTGAAACAACCGTTGGACCGGTCCCCCGATTGGGACGACGATCATCTCCATGAGGAATGCGGCGTCTTCGGCGTATTCGGCGCTCCTGATGCAGCCGCGCTCACGGCTCTCGGCCTCCACTCCCTGCAGCATCGCGGACAGGAATCCTGCGGCATTGTTTCCTGGGACGGCAACCACTTTCACGCCCACCGGGCGCTCGGACATGTGGGTGAGAATTTCGGCGACGAGTCGGCAAAGATCATCAACCAGCTCAAGGGCCACGCCTCCATCGGGCATAACCGCTATGCCACTACCGGCGGGGCCAATCTCCGGAACGTCCAGCCGCTCTTCGCGGATTTTGAGTTCGGCGGCATGGCGCTCTGCCACAATGGCAACCTGACCAACGCCATCGACCTGCGCGACAGTCTGGTTCGTCAAGGCTGTCTGTTCCAGTCCACCTCGGACACCGAAACCATCATTCATCTGGTCGCCCGCAGCCCGCAGCACACCGTGCTGGACCGGGTGGTCGACGCCATGCAGAAGATCGTTGGCGCCTACTCTCTGGTCTGCCTCTCCCGCGACTCGCTGATCGGCATCCGCGATCCGTACGGCGTTCGCCCACTGGTACTCGGCAAACTGGGCGATGCTCATATCCTTGCTTCGGAGACCTGCGCGCTCGACATCATCGGCGCCGATTTCGTCCGCGACGTGGAGCCTGGCGAAGTTGTTTACATCACGGAAAAAGGCGTTCAGTCGCTGAAGCCCTTCGCCAGCAAACCGAGCCGTTTCTGCATCTTCGAATATATCTACTTCGCCCGGCCGGACAGCGTGATGGAAGGCAAGAGCGTCTATAACTCGCGCAAGGAAATCGGCGCGGTGCTGGCCAAGGAAAGTCACGTTGATGCCGATGTTGTCGTCCCGGTACCGGATTCCGGCGTTCCGGCAGCTATCGGCTATGCCGCGGCGGCTGGTATCTCCTTCGATCTGGGTATTATCCGCAATCACTATGTCGGACGGACCTTCATCGAGCCGACGGATCATGTCCGCCATCTCGGCGTGAAGCTGAAACACAATGCAAACACGGCGCAGCTCAAGGGCAAACGCGTCATTCTGGTGGACGATTCCATCGTCCGCGGCACCACCTCGACCAAGATCGTCGAAATGGTGCGCGCCGCCGGTGCCAAGGAAGTCCATATGCGGATCGCCAGCCCGCCGACGACCCATTCCTGCTTCTACGGTGTTGATACGCCGGAACGGGAAAAGCTGCTGGCTTCCAAAATGTCGGTGGATGAGATGGCTGAGTTGATCGGCGTCGACAGTCTCGCTTTCATATCCCATGACGGCCTCTATCAGGCCGTCGGCGAGGCCGCACGCAACAATGAAAGCCCGCAATATTGCGACGCCTGCCTCACCGGCGACTATCCAATCGCGCTGATCGACCAGAACGACGGATCGAACGTTCGGCAGCTCTCCCTGCTGGCCGAGGCTTCCTGACCCAAACCAATCTGCTGAGAGTTCCATGACCGGCATTCTTGACGGCCGCATTGCGGTAATCACCGGCGCGTCCCGCGGCATTGGCGCCGCCGTTGCCAAGGCCTTTGCCCGCGAAGGCGCGCATGTCGTGCTTGTCGCCCGCACCGTGGGCGCGCTGGAGGAACTGGACGACGAGATCCAGGCGACGGGCGGCAGCGCCAGCCTGGTGCCCATGGACCTGACGGACTACCCGGCCATCGACCGGCTTGGTGCCGCCCTCCATGAGCGCTACGGCAAGATCGACATTCTCGTAGCCAATGGCGGCATGCTCGGCAATCTGACGCCAATGCATCATTACGACCCCAAGCTCTGGGAACAGGTCATCGCGACCAACCTCACCGCGAACCAGCGCCTGATACGCAGCCTTGACCCTCTGCTCCGCCAGTCCGATGCCGGCCGGGCGATCTTTGTGACCGCCGACGCCGCGCACGGCGAGAAGCCGTTCTGGGGCGCTTATGCGGTGAGCAAGGCCGCTCTGGAAGCAATGGTTCGGAGCTACGCGGCGGAAAACGCCAAGAGTAATATCAAGGCAAACCTGCTGAACCCCGGCGCGACGCGCACGAAACTGCGGGTTACCGCCTATCCGGGAGAGGATCAGGCATCGGTCAAGCCACCGGAAGACTTGGTGCCTCTGTTCATTGAGCTGGCCTCGCCGGAATGCCGTCGTAACGGCGATCTGGTGAATGCCTAACACCCTTTGCTGGTCTTTCGCCCTTGCGGCGGCTCTGGCCTCCACTTTTTCCAGCATGGCCGGAGCAATAGAGATCCAGGGTCACCGCGGCGCCCGTGGCCTCAGCCCGGAGAACACACTACCCGCCTTCGAGAAAGCCCTCGATCTCGATGTCGATGTGCTGGAACTCGACACCGTGGTGACAGCCGACGGCGTTGCCGTCATCCATCATGACCGCGCCCTCTCGAAAAACCATACACGCAGGGACGGCGTCTGGATCGACAGCGAGATCCTGCTGAACACGCTGACGGCGGCCGAGCTGGAAGCATACGATGTCGGCCGAATCCGTCCCGGTAGCCGCTATGCCACGCGCTTTCCGGATCAGGCGCCGGTCGACGGCACACGGGTTCCGAAATTGTCGGACCTCTTCGCCATGGTGGCGGCACGGGGCGATGAGACAGTCCGTTTCAATATCGAGACCAAGCGCTCTCCTCTCGCGCCGAGCGACACTCCCGAGCCGGAAGCGTTCGCCCGCCTGCTGATCGAGACCGCCCGGACCGCTGGCGTTCTGGACCGGATCACCCTGCAAAGCTTTGACTGGTCGACACTGATCGCCACCAAGCGCATCGATCCTGCCATTCCGACCGTTTGCCTCAGTGCTGAGGCTCGCTGGCTCGACTCGGCGGAAGTGGGCAAGGACGGTGCCTCTCCCTGGCTTGGCGGTCTCGACGTGGACGACTTCGCAGGCTCCATCCAGAAGACCGCCAGGGCGGCAGGCTGTTCGGTCTGGTCTCCCTATCACCGTAACGTCACAAAAGAAGCGGTGAAAGCGGCGCATGCAGAAGGCCTCAGTGTCATCATCTGGACAGTCAACGATGTCCAGGACATGAGGCGTTTGGTCGATCTCGGCGTCGACGGCATCATTACCGACTATCCGGATCGGGCCACCGGCTTCTGATCCGTCAGCGCGGCATTGCCCGATTGCACAGCCTACCTATACTGAAGACTGTTATTCTCGCGACGGGGACGCACGCGACAGATGGATGCAGCGGATAACATCGACGGATTGATCGCCGGCATTGGCTTCAGCGATGAGCCCGAAGTCCAAAAGCTCGACTGGGGACACCTGGCCAAAGGCCGTCCCGAGGGATTGCGTCTCTGCTGGGTCCACCTCAGTCAAAGAGAGGAGCCTTCCCGCAGCTGGGTCAAGCAGAAGGCAGGGATTCCCGACATCGCCGCAGACGCCCTCATCGCGGAAGAGACCCGGCCCAGGGTGCAGCGGTTCGACGATGGCGTACTGATCGTGCTGCGCGGCGTGAATCTCAATCCCGGCGCCAATCCTGAAGACATGGTCAGCCTCAGGATCTGGATCGAGCGCGGCTTCATGATCACGGTCCGCCTGCGCCGGCTGCTGGCCGTGCAGGACACGCTCGCCGCGCTGGAGCACGGCTTTCGTCCCGCTGACACCGATGAGCTTCTGGTCCATCTCGCCGAGCGCCTCTTCCGCCGCATGGAACCGGTGATCGACGACCTCGAAGAACGCATCGATACGGTGGACGAAGAGCAAACCGCAAGCGATACGCAGCACCCAACCCGGGAACTTCAAACCCTGCGCCTCAGGACCATCATTCTAAGACGCTATATCTTGCCACAGCGCGATGCCCTGCGGCATCTCACGAATGATCCACCGACGTGGTTTTCCCGGCAAACGCTGAGCGGGCTCAGTGAAGCGGCAGATCGGGTCATCCGCTATGTCGAAAGCCTGGATGAAATCCGCGAACGCGCCATGGTCATTCAGGACACAATACAGAACCGCAACAGCGAGGAACTTAACCGGCGCCTGTACATTCTATCCATAATCTCGGCGATCTGCCTGCCGCTTGGCTTGCTGACCGGATTACTCGGTATCAACGTCGCCGGCATGCCCGGAGCCGAAACCGCTTGGGCGTTCTGGGCCGTGACGCTGATCATGATACTGATCGTCGGCCTGGAAGTCTGGGCTCTCAAATCCCTTAAATGGTTCAAGTAATCCGAAGGACCGGACCGCTGATAGCTATGCCATATCGTTTAAAATCCATTCTGCTGCTTCTGACTCTCGCGCTTGGTCTCGGCGCTTTCGGCGTTGTCGGGCTGATCCCGACACCGGCGAGTGCCCAGGAAATTGCCGAAAGCGGCGCTGTCGATGACTCTGCCACAGTCGGTCCGGCGCGCCTTCAGTCTCTGCTCGACACCCTGAAGGACGAAGGCAAACGCGATACCCTGATCGCTGATCTGGAAACGCTCCTGGCCGCGACCGAGGAAGAAAAACCCGACGACGGATCTACCGTCGCATCCGCAATGTCGGACGTTGTCACGGGTATCAGCGATTTTCTTCAGAGGGCTGTAAGCCGGCTCTCTGATACGGCGATAGCCCTGACCGACGTGAAAAGCCTGGTCCCGGCCCTTTCCCACCTCGCGGCCGATCCGGACAAACTCTTCAGGATCGGGCAATGGATGGCGGTGATTGCCGGCATCGCGGCTCTGGGGCTTCTTGCCGTCCGATTGACCACCAATTTGTTGCGCCGTCCCATCGACCGGCTGGAAGCCTGGGTCATGCGCGGCACGCTGCTGCGTAATCTCGCCGCCCTGATGCCGCTGCTCCTGCTCCGCAGCATTCGGGTCGTGGTTTTCTTCGCCGTCACGCAGGGCATTCTGACGACAATAAGCAGTACGAACGTCCAACTTGCCGGCCGGGCATTCGTCTTTGCAGTCGCCTCCCATCTCGCCTGCCTCGCCCTGATCCGCACCTTGCTTAAACCCGCCGGGTTGGCCAGCCGCTCGCTGAATATAACGGAAGCAACCGGCGCCTATCTCGTGGTCTGGACCAACCGCGTGGTCGCAACTGGCATATACGGCATTCTGGGGCTGCAGGCCGCCTATATCCTCGGCATGCCGGCGGCAACCTTCCAGTCCCTTGAAAAGGTGGTCTACGGAGCTCTCTGGGCACTCTTGACTGCCTTCATCCTGCAAAACCGCGCAAGTTTCGCCCAGTTCATCGCAGGCACCGACAAGAATGCGACAGGCCGCACCTTCTGGTCCATTCTCTCTGCCGTCTGGCATCTGATCGCGATTGCATATGTCACCGCGGGCCTGGTGATCCTGATGTCCATGGGAGATCCGGGCTTCAAGCGCCTCGGCGAGATCGCCGCCTTCATGGTCATAATCGTGATCGTCTGGCGGCTCGCCTGGCTAGCGGTCGACACGGCCGGTCACTGGGCCTTCTCCATCTCCCATGAGATGACCGATCGCTATCCCTCTCTGGAGCGGCGGGCGAACCGCTATGTGCCGCATCTCCTCGCCGGTGCACGCGTCCTCATCTCGGTTGCAGCTTTCGGTGCGCTGCTCGAAATCTGGGGTATTCAGCTTTCTGCCTTCTTCGCCTCGGAGAACGGTCAGGTGCTGATCCGGGCCATCGCCACAATCTTGGTCGTCGGTGGCGGTGCCGTCGCTATCTCCGAAATCGTCAGCCTTTTCGTCGAACGTCGGCTGCTCGTGCTGGAGAGTGCGGGTATCCTGAGCGGGCGCGAGCGGACCCTGCTGCCGCTACTTCGGCGCGCCGTGGTCATCGTCATCAGCGTGCTCGCCGTGTTCGTCATCTTGTCCGAGCTCGGCGTCGACATCACACCTTTGCTTGCCGGTGCCAGTATCATCGGTCTGGCCATCGGTTTCGGCTCGCAATCGCTCGTCAAGGATGTGATCTCCGGGATTTTCCTGCTGATTGAGGACACACTGAATGTCGGCGACTTTATCGATGTCGGCGGCATGTCCGGAACGGTCGAAGCCCTGAGCATCCGCACCCTGCGGGTGCGCGACGTCAACGGCGATCTGCATACCATTCCATTCGGCACCGTCGAGATCATCACCAACAAGACAAAGGACTACGCCTATGCGCTGGTCGATGTCGGCATCGCCTATCGCGAAGACACGGAAGCGGTGATGAAACTGCTGCAGGAAATCGGCGACGAACTGGCAAATGACGAAGCCTTACAGGGGGATATCGCCGGGCCATTCGAGGTCTTCGGACTGCAGGACCTCGCCGATTCCAGTGTCAACATCAGGACCCGTCTGAAAACCAAGCCTGGCCGGCAATGGTCGATCCGGCGCGAATTCCTGCGTCGCGTTAAACGGCGGTTCGACGCCGAGGGGGTCGAAATTCCGTTCCCGCATCAAACACTCTATTTCGGCGAGGACAAAGACGGTAACGCACCGTCAGCCAATGTCATGGTCACCCAGGCCAAACCCCAGCGCAGCGGAAAGGATGCCGGCGCCGCGGCGCCGCAAAGCCAGCAGTATTTCAAGACTGCGAACCCCGAAATGGCCGATGCGGAAGCCGCCCGGAATGCCGAGAAAGAATCTCAGGAGGCCGAACGCAAGCGCATCCTCAAGCAGCGTGAAGAAGCCGCTGAGGAAGCCAAAGAGACGGAACAGGAACTGATCGGCAAAGACGACACATCCCCGAAGGATGATACATCTCCGACCGGGAAAAAGCCGGATTAAGCCCGGCTGTCACCACGATGCGCAAAGTTGATTGTCTGATTATTGGGGCTGGTGCCGCCGGCATGATGTGCGCCGCCGAAGCCGGCAAGCGCGGCCGCTCAGTACTGCTTGTCGACCACGCCGGGGCGCCGGGAGAAAAGATCCGGATTTCCGGCGGTGGGCGCTGCAATTTCACCAATCTCCGCGCCGCTCCGGAAAACTTCCTCTCCGCAAACCCGCGCTTCTGCATCTCCGCGCTGAGGCGCTATACCCAGCGCGATTTCATTGCCCTCGTCGAGAAGCACAATATCGCCTACCACGAGAAAACCCTCGGCCAGTTGTTCTGCGACAGCTCGGCAAAAGCCATCATCGACATGCTGTTGGCCGAACTTGGCGAGGCTGGCGTCCGGATGGAACTGTCTACGAAAGTCGACGGAATTGAGAGGCAGGGAGACGGCTTTCTCATTGCGCTGTCCTCCGGCCCAGTCGAAGCCGCGTCAGTCGTCGTCGCCACCGGCGGCAAGTCGATCCCGAAGATGGGCGCCACCGGTTTCGCCTACGCGGTCGCCGAACAATTCGGCATCTCGGAAATAGAGACACGCCCGGGTCTCGTTCCTCTCACCTATGACGCAAACATGCTGGAGCGGCTCAAACCGCTCTCCGGTATCTCCGTGGATGCGGTCGTCGCGTCCGGCAAGACCCGGTTCGCCGAAGGGCTGCTTTTCACCCATCGCGGCCTCAGCGGACCGTCGATCCTGCAGATCTCCTCCTATTGGCGAGAGGGCGGCGAAATCAGCGTCGATCTTGCGCCTGGGACGAACATTGCAGGCCGCCTGATCGCGGACAAATCCTCCAACGGGAAACAGGCGGCCCAGACCGCGCTGTCAGGCTACTTGCCAAAACGGCTGGCGGCGGCGATCACGGAAGAAGAAAATCTCACCCGTCCACTTGGCGATACCAGCGACAAGGCACTCCGCCAGCTCGGAGAGCGGGTAAACCGCTGGCGCGTGACACCCTCCGGCTCGGAAGGCTACCGGACCGCCGAAGTCACCCTCGGAGGCATCGACACTTCTGCGCTCAACCAGAAGACCATGGAAGTGAAAGCGCAGCCCGGCCTGTATTTCATCGGTGAGGCCGTGGATGTTACCGGCTGGCTCGGCGGCTACAATTTCCAGTGGGCCTGGTCCAGCGGCTGGAGCGCCGGACAGGCCGTTTAAACGCGCGCCTTTGCTGCGGGTCTCTGGATTCCGAACACAAGCCCGAGCAGAAGTAGCGCACACACGCCCGTCAGCACCCAGAGACTGACGGTGAAGCCGCCGGTCATGTCATGGATCACCCCGATGGCGACCGGACCTGAGACGCCACCGATTTCCGCCGCTGAAAAGAACAGCCCGCCGGCGGAACCCGCATTCTTCGACCCCACACCGCGCGCCTCGACCAGGAACAGCAGAGCAATGGTCATCATCGAGCCGCGTGCCACCCCCTGGAAGATCAGTGCCAGGATCAGCCCTGGGCCCTCCCCGAGCTGCAGCAGCAGGGTGCAAAGGCCGGCCAGCACGAACAACCCGCCAAGGATCGCGCCGCGCCGCTCCGGCGTCGCCAGACGCGGGATGGTCAGCGAGCCGAGCACACCAACCATGGTCGGCAGCGCCGCCCAATAGCCCGCATCGACGGCGCTCATGCCGGTCGATTTCAGGATCTCCGGCAGCCAGTTGTTGGTGCCGTGATTGAAGAAGAAAATACCGACGCTCATGGCGAGGATGACCCGCACCACCGGATTGGCCATCAGCTCCCGGAAGATTTCGATCTGGGGTCGTTTCGGAGCCGCCTTCTCGGCAACCTCGCGCGCCCGCGCTTCCGCATGCCGGGCAATCAACAGCCAGATAAAACCAGCGGCTGCGGTGATCGCAGCGTAATCCGTCACCACCATGCGCCAGTCACCGCCATGGAAGGGCAGCACCACCGCGTTGGTCAGACTGAGCGAGAGGATGCCGCCGATGGCCGGGCCCGTGATGTAGATGCCCATGGCGAAGCCCCGCTCCTTGCCCTCGAACCATTCGGCAATGATCTTCGGCGCTCCGATGGAAATAAGCGGCCCGCCGAACCCGAAGATGCCGACCGCAAGAAACAGGGAAATGTGGTCGACAGCCATCGCCCGGCAAAGGCCGGAAGCGGCCATGATCATAGCGGCAAGCAACAGGGCCCGGCGGGCACCGATCCGGTCCAGCAGGATGCCGCAAGGCACCGCCGCGCCAATATAGATGAAGGGCCAGGCCCCGAGCACGGTCCCCATGGCGCCATGGCTGAGCCCGAGATCATGTGTAATGGGCCCAACCATCGGGGCCAGCGCGCTGATCGTCAGGCCGAAGGCAAAATAAATCAGCCAGACGCCAAACAGCATTGCCCAGCGATAGGGGTGCTGCGTCGGATCTGCAGCGGCAACGTCGATGGTTTGATTCACGCGAAGGGCTCAATCGAAAACGGAGAAAGGACGCAACGACAGTATGGCCTCCATCCGAATCCGCGCAAGTAAGGCGCGCGCCTTACTTGTCCGTATCAGTCTTCATTCCCTTCGCCGCCAGCCGAAGATTGCGGGCCGTCTGCTCCATCTCCCGGCGCTGACGTATCGTCAGATCCTCATAGCGCAGAGCGTACTCAATGCCGTCTGCCCGTTCCTGCAGCCGTTTCAGCCGGACCTCGTCCTGCACCACCTCACGTTTACGTTTGGAGTTGAACACGGGTGTCTCGACCTTCCAACGGCGGTAGTAGCGCCTCTTCTGGCTCTCCAGAAGCGTGTCATAGAGAGCGGCGATATCGTCAACCGAAAGCTGGTGACGGGTGATGCGACGGTGGCTCATACCACGAAGTATGACGGCTAAGCCGCCGCGTGAACAAGACCGGATCGCGGTACTGACGCACTCGCGATCCGGCGTGACACAGATACCTAGAGCAGCCCCTTGCGGCGCCACAGCTCGTGAACCTGGATGCCGTTCACCCGTTCCAGGCACTCGGCCGCATCCAGCGTCAGGTCTTCCCGGAAACGCCGGCCGATGATCTGGACCGAGAGTGGAAGCTCCTCGTGATAGCCCGCGGGCGCGATGGAGGCAGGCAGGCCGAGGAAGTTGATCAGCCAGCTATAGACGGACGAGTCGAAGATATCTCGCACGCCCGCCGAGCTGTCCGCATCCTCGTTCCAGGTGAAGCCAGGCCGCATCATGAAGGGGGTGAGGACCAGCGGATACTCTTCCAGGAACAGGTTCCACGCGCGCAGATACCGGGTCCGGCGGGACATCGTCCGCAGCAGGCCGACAGCGTCGGTCGGCGGATAATTCTCGAAATAGAAGTCGAAGACTTTCTTGATGTCGGCGCTGCCGTATTTCTGGATGGCGTCGCCGATGAAAATCTCGCAATCGGCATAGAGTGCCGGCAGGGCTTCAGCCGCTGCCTCCTGGATCATCGGCGGGCTCGCCTCCTCGACGATATACCCGGCCTTCTCCAGCTCAGCCGCTGCGCCTTCCAGAGCAGCCTGAACGGCCGGATGGATCTTGTAGCCGTTAGTCTCGCGACAGAACGCAACCTTGATCGGCTGGTCCACCGCCGGACCGTCGAACGGCATCGGAACCTGCAACGGATCGTGCGGATCAGGCTGCATCAGCACCCGGGTCGCCAGACGCACGTCGCGCACCTCTCGGGCGATGATGCCTTGAACCGACATCAACTGCGCCAGCAGGGAGCGTTCCTCGGCGCCGGAGGGATTGTAGGCTGGCACCCGGCCCTGGCCGGGCTTAACGGTGACTGTCCCGGTCTGGTAAGCCGGGAACCGCAAAGAACCGCCGATATCGTTGCCATGGGCAATCGGACAAAAACCTGCCGCGACAGCAGAAGAGGCACCACCGGAAGAGCCGCCCGGCGAATGATTGTCGTCCCAGGGATTGTAGGTTCGGCCATGCAGCTCGTTCACGGTGGTCGCCCGGAAAGAGAATTCCGGAGTGTTGGAGCGTCCGACGATGATCGCACCGGCCTTTTTCAGGTTCCGGACAACCGGGGCATCGTCAGGGGCAATCAGGTCCTTGAAAGCCCTCACACCATTGCTGTTGGCGGTGCCTTTCTGATCGACATTGATCTTGATGGCGACCGGGACACCGTGCAGCGGGCCGATCGGGCCATCCTGCTTCAGGATCTCGTCATAGGACGCGGCCTGCTCCAGCGCGGCGTCCGTCTGATCGACGACGATGGCATTCAGATGTCCGTTCTCGGCGCGGATCCGGTCGACGACAGAGCTTACGGCATCAGACGCGCTGACACGCGCATCCCGGATGGCTCCGGATAGCTCCACAGCGCTCCATTGCCAAAATGGAGCGGGCTTCTTTGGTGCGGCAGACATGGCGGGACCTCGATTGGGAAAGGCAGGACCACCATGATGTCCCCTTCCCCACCGATTGCCAAGTCCACTCTGGAATCAGGTGCTTAGTCGTCGTTGACGTATGGGTTCTTGCTGCCGCGCAGATAGAACCGGATCGGCACCGCCGTGAGCTGGAAGCTCTCACGCAGGCCGTTCACCAGATACCGCGTATAGGCTTCCGGCAGCTCCGTCGGTTGGCTGACAAACGCAGCGAAGGTCGGCGGACGGGTCTTGATCTGCGTCATGTAGCGCAGCTTGATCCGGCGCCCCTTGGCCAGCGGCGGCGAATGCTGAGCCGTCATGTCCGCGAGCCAGCGGTTCAGGCGCGAGGTCGACACCCGGCGGTTCCAGGTGTCGTAGGTCTCAACGATGGAATGCAGCAACTTGTCGAGGTTACGGCCACGTTCGGCGGAGATGGTGATATAGGGGATACCCTTCACCTGCGGCAGCGACGTTTGCAGCCGGTCACGAAGTTGACCAAGGGCCTTCTCGCGATTCTCGACAATGTCCCACTTGTTGGCGGCAATGACGAGGGCCCGGCCCTCCTCGACCACCATGCGGGCGATGGTCAGGTCCTGCTTTTCCAGCATGGTGCTGGCATCTAGCATCAGCACCACGACATGGGCGAACTGGATAGCCCGGCGGGTATCCTCACCGGAGAGATATTCAAGCCGCTTGGTCACTTTCGAACGGCGGCGCAGACCGGCCGTATCGAACAGCTTGAACGGCTGGCCCTCGAACTCCCAGTCGCTCTCGATGGCGTCCCGGGTGATCCCGGCCTCGGGGCCGGTAAGCATGCGATCCTCGCCGAGCAAGGCGTTCACAAAGGTCGATTTTCCGACATTCGGTCGGCCGACAATCGCCAACCGGATCGTGTCCGGAGCCTTGGCATCGCGCCAGGTCACAGCCCCGTCGGGGGCTTCCTCAACGATATCGTCAGCGTTCTCTCCGTCATCGTCGAGATCGCTGTAGTCGTCATGCGCACTCTCCGGCGCGAAGGCGGTGAGCGCATCGTAGAGCTCACTCAGCCCCTCGCCATGTTCGGCGGAAAGCGGCACCGGATCGCCAAGACCGAGCCCGAAGGACTCGTAAAGGCCCGGCTTACCCGCCTTGCCCTCGCATTTATTGGCGACAAGGATGACCTTCTGCTTCTCGCGGCGGAGCCAGCGGGCGAAGTGATCGTCCAGCGGAGTAACACCGGCACGGGCGTCGATCACGAACAGAACGGCGTCCGCTTCGGCAACAGCCGCCTCCGTCTGTTGCCGCATACGGCCCTCAAGGCTTTCGTTATCGGCGTCTTCCAGACCTGCCGTATCGAACAGGCGGAAGGTCAGGTCACCGACCCGTCCCTCGCCCTCGCGACGGTCGCGGGTAACCCCCGGCTGATCGTCGACAATAGCGAGACGCTTGCCGATGAGCCGGTTGAAGATGGTCGATTTGCCGACATTAGGCCGACCGATGATGGCGACTGTAAAACTCATGGCTGTTCCGTAGTCCGCAGACACGCCTCAGATCAAGCATTCTTGCGGCATAGCCGCCATGCGGGAACCCCGCCCCACCAGGCAAAGGTTCTAGCGGTAAGCCTCAAGATCGCCGTTATCGGTCAGGAAGAACACAGTTCCTCCCGCGACGATAGGCGGCAGGAAAACCGGCGACCCGATGTCAATTTTACCCAGAATATCCCCCGTATAGGGCGAAATCGCATAGACATCCCCGGTCGAAGCTCCCACCAGCAGACGGTCGCTGACAAGCACCGGCCCGGCATAGGTGATGATGCCTTCCTTATCTTCGGGATTCTCGAATACCGGCAATTGCTGGATCCAGCGGATCTGGCCGCGACGCTTGGTCATGGCCAGCACCTCACCGAGATCCGACACCACGAAGATATAGTCACCGGCAACCCAGGGAGTCTGATTGCCGCCGACGCGTGCTTCCCAGACCCGACGGCCGGACTTCAAGTCCGTCGCCAACAGGCGCCCAGCCTGGCTGATGGCGATAACGAGGCCGTCATCCACAACCGGATTACCGCGAATGTCCGAAAGCCGGGAAACCGCGTTGCGGCTCCTGGCCGAACTTAGATTGTCATTCCAGATCAGGCGGCCGTTCTCGACCCGGAGAACGAAAATCTCGCCGGATGAATAGGGAATGATAGCCGAGCCGCCGCTCACTGCCGGACTGGCAATACCAAGCAGCGCGGACTCTTCTGAGATTCCGGTATGGGACCAGATCCGGTTTCCGTCCCTGAGATCGAGCGAGAAGGACTGGTTTCCGAGAATGCTGACCAAGATCCGGCCGTCAACCACGGTCGGCGCAGCGCGAACCGGTCCAGGCAGCCGTGTGCGCCAAACTTCCGATCCATCCTTCAGATCGAAAGCGATCACCTCGCCATATCCGGTCGCCGCGACCAGCTTGCCGTCACCGGCAGAGATCGCGCCCGGGAAGATGGTTTCATCCTCGTCGTCAGGGCGCGTTTCAGCGGACCAAACCCGGTCGCCATTCGCCACGGAGAGCGCGGAGATTTCTCCTTCACTATCCATCGTGTAAATCAGACCATCGACGGCGATCGGGCTCGCGATTAGCTGGGTGTCATCGCCCGAGCCACTGCCGATACTGGTCGACCAGGCGCGTTTCAGGACATCTCCGGCCGCCAGATGCTGCATGGCATGCACTGCGTTGCCGCCCGGCTGCGGCCAGTCCTTGTTCTCGAACGGTCGCGGCAGAACGATCTTCAATCCCGCAAGATTCGGGTCTGCGGTCAGACTCTTCTCAAGCGCGAGGATCGGCAGCCGCTCGCCTTCCAGCGGCGGACCATCCTCTTCCTCTCCGAAGAACAGGGAGTCAGCGCTACAGCCCTGCAGGAGAGTTGCCGCAAAGAATGCCAGGCCTAGGGCCCGCCAGGAACGCATGCCACTCATGGAACGCTCCCGCTCACTCGGCGCCGATGGCGCTGATCAGTTCCGTTATCCGGGCCCGCTGCTGCCGTGGTATCGCCGCATCGGCGTTGAGCGTCTGCAGAATTTCAAGGGCCTTCGCCTTGTCACCAGCCTTCAGCGCAATCATCGCTTCAGTCTCGCGAGCCAGCGAGCGCCAGGGGCCAGTGGTGTTGGCGAGCGCCGAAACTTCCCGGGAGAGGACCGCCGGATCACCACTATCGATCCGATGCGAGATGGAAAGCAGACGGGCCAGATCGCGGAGCAGCGCGGGCGCGCTCTGATCGTCCATCAGTTTCTTGTAAATCAGCACCCCGCCTTCGGTATCGCCAGCCTCGATCGAGGCAGCAGCCTGACGCAGGGTCGCAAGAGCCGCGTAACCGGCATTGCTGTCCCCGGCGAGCGCGCCGAACCCGGCCGCCGCCGCCGAGGGATCTTCACCGACAGCTCTTGCAGCAGCTTCATAACGAGCGGACTGTGCCGCGCGCTGATCTACCTCGTAGGACTGCCAGAAACGGTATCCGGCAACTGCCGCTATAACCAGGACCGCAAGCGCGATGACATAGGGGCCATACCGCTTCCAGAGCTTGGCCGCCTTCTCCTGCTGGAGTTCTTCGTCAATCTCGCGAAAAATGTCTGCCACGCGTATCTCCGTTGCGATGCGCCGCCTCCGCTCGCTCGCTCGAACGAATGGGCCGGCGGACAAGTCTCACCGCCTTGGTTCCGGACAGCACTCAGCGCCTCCGGCATCAGGCGGAAGAGCGCAACCTACATGGCGCGCCCGCCGAAATCAAACCGCTCTGACGGTCTCCCTGCTTTCCTGTATCGTGGCCTTTACGCCGGGCGATTTTTCGGGAAAACTGTCTTTCATGAAACGGCAACAAATCCAACGGTGATCAGCTCATGGCGGATTTGATTCGGCTCAAGAAAAGCCGGTCGCCGCAACGCGGTCCCTTCTTCACAAAAAAAGAACTCGGCCAGCTCCTCGCACTTTACTCAAGCCGGGTTATCTCCGGCGAATGGCGCGACTATGCAATCGACCATTCCGACGATGGCGCCGCCTTCTCGATTTTCCGGCACAGCCACGAGCTGCCGCTGTTCTCGATCTCCAAGAATCAACGCAAAGGCCAGCGTCAGCCGACCTTTGAGCTGGTATCGGGTTACAAAAAGATCGCGTCTTCACCATCTTTGGTAGACGTTATCTCTAAATTTGAAAAACTGCCCCGCCTCGTCACCGGTTGAAATCATGCCCCCATTTGATGCCTTTCTCTCCGACATCCGGAAAGCCGCTCGGCTGTCCGATCATTCGGCGCCAACCGTCACCGGGGCCGGCGCCTTGCCGTCCGCCTATGCCGTGACAGACCTGGCCGCCGCTTCCTTCGCTGCCGCCGGGCAGGCCATTGCCGATCTGATCGCCGCACGGCATGACCACCCCCCCGCTGTCGATGTGGACCGCCGACTCGCCTCTTTCTGGTACAAAAGCTCGCTGCGGCCAGACGGTTGGGATTTGCCCGCACAATGGGATGCCGTGGCCGGAGATTACGCAACGAAGGACGGCTGGATCCGTCTCCACACCAATGCGCCGCACCATCGCAAGGCGGCCCTTTCAGTCCTTTCGGTGCCAAACAGCAGCAAGACCGAACGGGCCGACGTCGCGCAGGCCGTAGCAGAATGGAATGCAGCGGAACTTGAAGACGCTGTTGTCGCAGCGGGCGGCTGCGCCGGCGAGTTGCGCTCCAGCGCCGCCTGGGCCGCCCATCCGCAGGGCAAGGCAGTCGCCTCCGAGCCGTTGCTCTATCACGAGGCCTTCTCCGGACCCTCCCCCGCAAATTGGGCAATAAACCGCGCCCGCCCGCTGGACGGTATCCGGGTGCTCGACCTGACCCGGGTGCTGGCCGGGCCGACCGCTACGCGTTTTCTTGCCGGATACGGGGCCGACGTTCTCCGGATCGACCCGCCGACCGATCTCTGGGTTGAGGCGCTGGCGGAGGAAATGACCCTCGGCAAACGGTCCGCCGTTCTCGACCTGCGCAAGGAAGCGGACAGACAGCGCCTGAAGGAACTGATCGCGGAAGCCGATGTCATGGTGCATGGCTATCGCGGGGATGCGCTCGAAGGTCTCGGCCTCGGCGCGTCCGTACGCCGGTCTCTCAATCCCGGGCTGGTTGATGTCGCGCTTTGTGCCTATGGCTGGACGGGGCCGTGGGCCGGGCGGCGCGGCTTCGACAGCATCGTGCAGATGAGCAGCGGCATCGCCGAGACCGGCATGCTTCATTACGGCAAGGACAAGCCGACACCGCTTCCCGTCCAGGCACTGGATTACGCGACCGGTTTTATCGTCGCGACAGCGGCCGTGAGCGGTCTTGCCGAGCGCATCAGGAGCGGAGACGGCAGTCACTTCCGCACCTCCCTCGCCCGCACTGCCGTTCTGCTCGAAAGCCAAAGGCAGAGCACGGATATGCCGGAATTCGCTCCGGAAACGGAAGCCGACCTCGCCCCGGCTATCGAAGAGACCCATTGGGGCCCTGCACGCCGCCTGGCCTCCGCAGTCACGGTCGCAGGCGTGCCGGTTTCCTGGGATATCCCGGCCGGCCCCATCGGCACGGCGGAGCCTGCCTGGCCACGACGCTAATCGTCACCGGAACGTAGTCTGCAAGATCTCGTCATCCGCTTGTTCGCCATAAATGTTCTTGTTATGTTCTCATTCTGATTTCCAACATGGACACAACGGATGGGACGTTTCAAAGACAGGGCCCTGCAGCGGGACGAACAGCGCAGCCGACCCGCTACTCTCGCTGATCTCGCTCGCGCGGGGATCGGCGTGTTCTGCTGGTGCAACCGCTGCGGTCACAATGCCGAAGCGGCCACGGCCATGCTGATCTCGCAGCTCGGCCCGGATTATCCCGTGCCGGAAATCGGCACCCGGATGCGCTGCAGCGCCTGCGCCTCGAAAGATATCGCAACCCGGCCAGCCTGGCCCGCCCGTGATCAGGTCATTGCCCGGCATAGCTAGGCACGCGAAGCCGGTCCGGCAGTTTCAGTCCGGCAGAACTTGCCGAACCGGGCCAGGCCACGCACCCGTCCTTACAAAAAACAACAAAACTCAAACTATTTTAAGGAATTGTCGCGACGGCCGAAAAAATGGCACGCAGGTTGCTTACATTTCTGGCATCCACCGCGGGCCGGAACAGAAGGGCCGGGACCGCCAAGAAAACCGCGAATGACAGAAACGAGGCCGCAGATGTCGCAGTCCACCGCCCAGCCTGCCGAGCAGTCACTGGCAAATGAGCGCCGCCGTGCACCACGCGCAACAGCCCCGATGACGGCCGTGGTCGGATCGACCCCCTACACGATCGACGACTGGAATGCGCACGGAATCAAGATTGTCGGCTATTACGGCAACCTGAAGCCGGACGACCGGGCGGAACTCCGCGTGCTGGTGCCGACCGCCGGTCCCGGCGCGCTGTTCAACGCCAAGATCTCCGTCCGGCGCTATGATCCTGAAACGGCTGCCCTTACCCTGTTGTTCGATCCTGCCGAGCCTGTTGCAACGACGACCCTGAACCGTTACTTGCATGAAATGGTCGCGCAGGGATGCGCGTGAGGTTTATGCGATGAACAGTTTCAGAGGAGCCGCCAGCCTGATGGCCGACGACCGTACACCCTCCGTGTTCGATCTGACACGCGATGCCTCTTCTGACGACAAAAAGGACCGCGACAACGACTCGGCATTTCCCAGCCTGAAACGGCGCCCTGCGGAAGAGCGGGCGAAAGAGATCGTCGACGACCTGAAAGAGGTGATCCTCAATCCCGGCCGGACCGACGGCAAGACCGGGATGCGTGTCGGTGACTGGACCAAGCGCGCCCGCAAGGACATCACTAAGGCAATCCGTGATGCCGAAACCAGCGCCGCCTTCCGAGAGCTGATGTCGGCCAACCGCATCGGCGGACTCTGCATCCGCATCGGCTTCCTCTTGATGGCCGCCGTCGCCTCATTTTTCTCCTTCTGGTACGGCATTGTCTTCATCGGCCGCGAATACGGCCCGCTCTGGGGCTTCGGCGCCACGATGTCCGCCCTCGGCCTTTCCCTCGCCTTCGTTATCGCCGGCCTGGTCTATGGCAGCGAGAACAAGGAACAGGCCCGCGACAAAGCGAAGAGCCGGTTCGAAAAATAGTCTAGTTTTTCTCCTCCCTGGAATGAATCCCGCGCCGTTTTCCCTGCTGCCGCACTGCAGCAATCCCGCTATAGTCACTTTTCCAGACCACCGAAAATCTGAAAATTGGGGGAAACCATGAAGCTCGACCTAACGGGCAAGCGCGCACTGATCACGGCGGGCGCCGGGGGCATTGGCCGCCGCACTGCCGAACTGTTCAGCGAAGCCGGCGCCAAAGTGTTTATCTGCGATATCGATCAGGACCAGCTTGAAGACGCACGGGACAAGGTTCCGAATCTGAACGGCACCCTGACGGACGTCTCCGACAAAGAGGCGCTGAAAAAAATGTTCAATGCCGCGATCGATGATCTCGGCGGGCTCGACATCCTGGTGAACAATGCCGGCACCGCAGGGCCGACCGGACCGGTCGAAGATGTCGACCTGGAGGACTGGGAGTCCTGCATCGACATCAACCTCACCTGCACCTTCCTGATGACCCAGATGGCCGTGCCCTATCTGCGTGAGGCGGGGGGCGGCTCCATCGTCAATCTCTCCTCGGCCGCCGGTAAATTCGGCTTCCCGATGCGCAGCCCCTATTCCGCCGCGAAATGGGGCATCGTCGGATTCACCCGGACGATTGCCATCGAACTCGGGACCGACCGGATCCGCTGCAACACCGTTCACCCGGGCGCGGTCGAAGGTGCCCGGATCGATCGGGTGATCAAGGCGAAGGCCGCGGCAAAGAAGGTCTCCGAGAATGCGATGCGGGACGAGTTGGCGTCGATCGCCTCTCTCAAGACCTTCGTCACGGCGGACGATATCGCCTCCATGATCCTGTTCCTCTGCTCGAAAGCCGGCGCCCATATCACAGGCCAGGCGCTCGCCGTCGACGGTGGCCTCGAAGGACTCGTTTGATCCATGCCAAAAGCAGCGCTCTCCAACAATCTCCAGGGAGCGCTGTGGATCCTCGCCTCCTGTCTGGCGGCGACAGTGATGACCGTCGGGGTCAAGATGGCCTCCGACGGTCTCTCCTCCACGCAGATCGTATTCGTCCGCTGCGTGCTGTCGCTGGCCATGACGGCGCCTTTCGTCATCGGCTACGGCAAGCGCCTGCTGTTCAGCCGCCGATGGAAAATGCATCTGGTGCGCGGCGCCATCGGCGCCATCTCGATGAATGCGGGCTTTTATGCTCTCAGTAACCTGCCGATCACCACGGCCTCGGTTCTGTTCTTCTCAACCCCGTTGTTCATGACGGCGCTGGCCGGGCCAATGCTCGGCGAGAAGGTTGGCATTCACCGCTGGGGCGCCACCCTGGTCGGCTTCGCCGGCATTGTCGTTGTGGTGAACCCGACCCTGGACACAATCGAGTTCGCCATGCTCTCGGCGCTGATCAGTGCCGTCCTGTTCGCCGTTCTGCTGATCCAGGGCAAGGTCCTCTCCAAGGACGACCCGCCCGGCACACTGATGATCTATTTCATGGTGATGAGCACGCTGGCCAGCGCCCCGCCCGCGCTGTCTCACTGGGTCTGGCCGGACCAGTCGCTCTGGATCGTGCTGATCGTGCTCAGCATCGGCGCCACGGCGCGTGTCTATTTCGACATTAAGGCCTACGCCATCGGTGAAGCCAGCGCGATTTCGGTGTTCCAGTATCTCCGCCTGATCACCATCGCCGGTGCCGGCTATATCGTGTTCGCGGAGGTCCCGGACGAACGCACAATCATCGGCGCCGGTCTGATCGTCGCCAGCACACTCTATATCGCCCAGCGCGAGGCGTTCCGGCAAAGACGGGCGCGGCTTGCGGCGAAGGCACAGGCAGTCGAGTAAAAACTTTCGACTAACCGGCCAGCTCCTGATCCAACCAGCGGGCTGTGCGCAGCAGTTTACCGTCGTCGCCCGGCTTGCCGACGAGCTGAACACCGAGCGGCAAACCGTCGACGCTCAATCTCGGCAGGGTCACGCAAGGCACGCCGAGATAGGTCCAGAGACCGTTGAACACGGCCGATCCTGTGGTGGCGAAACCGTGCGGCGCCGGACCGGTCGCCGGCAGGCAGAGCACCGCGTCGTAGCGATCCAGCAGCGAGATCAGCGAGTCGTTTATCGGCCCGCGCGCCAGCACCGCCTCCACGTAATCACCGGCGGCGACCTTGCGGGCCGTGGCGAGGCGTGCCTTTACCATGTCGCTGGCCTTGTCAGGACTGGCGTCGATGAGGGGGCCATAATAGGGCACCATTTCCGCGGCCATGACCGTGGCGTGAAAGTCGAGAATGCGATCGAAGGGAGACGGCAGGTTCTCCCGGACGCAACGAGCGCCCAGTCCGTCTACCACGCGCTCGATGGCCTCGCGCGCACCCGCGTCGGCCTCCGGCCAGGCCGGGGTCTCGAGGAAGGCAAATCTCGGCGCCGGGGTTTCGAGCCTGGACTCCGCGACGAGATCCGGGCGTCGGCCGCCAAAGCTGAAAGAGTCGGCGGCATCGTAAGCGGAGAGACTGCCCGCAATCAGTGCAAGATCCTCCACGGAACGGCCGTAGACGCCGACCGTGTCGAGCGTATGCGACTGCATAAGGACGCCCTCGCGCTGGATCAGCCCGAGAGACGGCTTCAGGGCATGGATGCCATTGAACGAGCCGGGCCGGATCACCGAACCGCCGGTCTGGGTCCCGAGGGCCAATGGGACCTGGAAATCGGCGACCGCCGCTCCGGAGCCCGCGGAGGACCCTCCCGGCGAGTGTTCCGGATTATGCGGATTGCGGGTCTTGCTCGGGTTGGTGTTCGCGAGCTCCGTCGTCACCGTCTTGCCCATGATCACCGCGCCGGCATTGCGCAGCCGGGCAACGCAATCGGCGTCGCGCCCGGTCCGCTGTCCCCGGAAGAGGTCGGAGCCGTTCTCGGTCGGCATGTCCGCGGTCTCGATGATGTCCTTGATGCCCACCGGCACACCGTGCAGAGGGCCGAGCGCGTTGCCTGCCTTGCGATGCCTGTCCGCGGCGCGCGCGTTGGCGAGCGCCAGCTCCGGATCGAGGAAAGCCCAGGCCCGGACCGTGTCATCGCGTGCGCTAACGCGGTCCAGGCAGGCGCGCATTATATCTTCGGCCGAGGCTTCCCCCGCCGCCAGAACCCGGACGGCTTCGGACGCAGTCAGTTCGTTCAATTTTGTCATCGCGGGTCCCCTATCCGGCTGAGCGAACGTCTATCAGGGCACCCGGGTTCTCAAATGTCGAGCGTGGTTTCGCGCTCCCATTCGGTGAGGTGCGATGTGTAGGAATTCCATTCGCTCAATTTCAACTTCAGGAAAGCGGCCGAGAATTCCTCGCCAAGGATCTCTTTCAGCCTTGTATCCGCATCGAATGTCCGCAACGCATCCAGCATGTTCAGCGGCAGGCGGGCTGCATCGGCGGAGAGTTCGGGCTGGGCATACATGTCGTTATCATGGCGCTTGCCCGGATCGGCTTTGGTTTTCAGGCCGTCGAGACCGGCAGCGATGACGACCGCCTGCAACAGATACGGGTTCGTGGCTCCGTCAGGCAGGCGCAACTCGAAGCGGCCCGGCCCCGGCACGCGTACCATATGGGTGCGGTTGTTACCGGACCAGGTGACCGAGTTCGGCGCCCATGTCGCACCGGAGAGCGTACCCGCCGCATTGATGCGCTTGTAGGAGTTCACTGTTGGATTGGTGATCGCCGTCATGCCCTGGGCATGTTTCATGATGCCGCCGAGGAAGTGCATTCCCTCTTTCGAGAGACCGAGTTCGTCCTTCTTGTCGGCGAACGCGTTCTCCTTGCCTTTCTTGTCCCAGACCGAGACATGGCAATGGCAGCCATTGCCGGTCAGGTGCTTGAACGGCTTCGGCATGAAGGTCGCGCGCAGGCCGTGTTTCTCGGCCACGGACTTGACCATGAACTTGAAGAAGGAATGTTTGTCCGCCGTCTTCAGGGCGTCGTCGAATTCCCAGTTCATTTCGAACTGGCCGTTCGCGTCCTCATGATCGTTCTGGTACGGCCCCCAGCCGAGCTCCAGCATGTAGTCGCAAATCTCGGAGATCACATCATAGCGGCGCATCACCGCCTGCTGGTCGTAACAGGGCTTCTCGGCGGTATCGAACGGATCGGAAATCTCCGTACCGTCCGGCAGGATCAGGAAATATTCGGCCTCGATCCCGGTTTTCACGCGCAGTCCCTGCCCGGCGGCCAGATCGACCATCCGCTTCAGCGTGTTGCGCGGCGCCTGTTCGACCGGCTTGTCCTCCATCACGCAATCGCCCGCGACCCAGGCCACGTCCTTCCGCCAGGGAAGCTGGATCGCCGTCGAGGCGTCCGGCACCGCAAACAAATCCGGGTGGGCCGGCGTCATGTCCAGCCAGGCCGCGAAACCTGCGAAGCCCGCACCTTCTGACTGCATGTCCGCAATAGCCTGGGCCGGAACCAGCTTGGCGCGCTGGGCACCGAACAGGTCGGTAAAGGAGATCATGAAATACTTGACCCCCTTCTCTTTCGCGAAAGCCGCGAGATCCTTCGTCATGAAACCTCCTGTCTCCGGTAAACGGTGCTGCACACCGCCCTGTCTGTCCCTGTCTTAAAGTCCGGTCTTGCCCGGTATCCAGTCCGTCCCGGCGAGCGGCACCCCCGCCATGGCCGACGCCTCGATGCTCAACGCACAAAGATCTTCCGGCTCAAGATTATGCACATGGTTCTTGCCGCAGGCCCGCGCGATGGTCTGCGCTTCCAGCGTCATCACCTTCAGATAATTCGCCAGCCTGCGCCCGGCCGCAACCGGGTCGACCCGCTTCATCAGCTCCGGGTCCTGGGTAGAGATACCAGCCGGATCGCGGCCCTCGTGCCAGTCATCATAGGCACCGGCAGTCGTGCCGAGGGCCTGGTATTCCTTCTCCCAGCGCGGATCGTTGTCGCCGATGGCAACCAGCGCGGCCGTGCCTATGGAAACCGCATCCGCACCAAGCGCCAGTGCCTTGGCGACGTCGGCGCCGTTCCGCACCCCGCCGGAAATGACCAACTGGACCTTGCGGTGCATGCCGAGATCCTGCAGCGCCTGTACGGCGGGCCGGATGCAGGCAAGCGTCGGCAGACCGACATTCTCGATAAAGACTTCCTGTGTCGCCGCCGTGCCGCCCTGCATACCGTCCAGCACGACCACGTCGGCACCGGACTTCACCGCCAGCGCGGTGTCGTAATAGGGCCGCGCGCCGCCGACTTTCACATAGATCGGCTTTTCCCAGTCGGTGATCTCGCGCAATTCCTGAATCTTGATTTCCAGATCGTCCGGCCCGGTCCAGTCCGGATGACGGCAGGCGGAGCGTTGGTCGATACCCGGCGGCAGGGTGCGCATCTCCGCCACCCGGTCGGAGATTTTCTGGCCCAGCAGCATACCGCCTCCGCCCGGCTTGGCGCCCTGCCCGACCACCACCTCGATGGCGTCGGCCCGGCGCAGATCGTGCGGGTTCATACCATATCGGGACGGCAGGTATTGGTAGACGAGGATCTCGGAATGCCCACGCTCCTCCTCGGTCATGCCGCCATCGCCAGTGGTCGTGGAGGTCCCGGCGAGCGTGGCACCGCGTCCCAATGCCTCCTTGGCGGGACCGGAGAGCGAGCCGAAGCTCATACCCGCGATGGTGATCGGGATCTTCAGCTCGATCGGCTTCTTCGCGTGCCGCGCGCCAAGCACCACATTGGTGCCACATGCCTCCCGATAGCCCTCCAGCGGATAGCGGGAGATCGAGGCACCAAGGAACAGCAGATCGTCGAAATGGGGCACCTTGCGCTTCGCACCGGCACCACGGATGTCGTAGATGCCGGTTGCGGCGGCGCGGCGGATTTCCGACAACGTGTATTCGTCGAAGGTGGCGGACTGGCGCGGCGCGGTCGGGGGATTTTTATAGGTCATCTGTCCGGCCTCAATACGCGTCGACATTGTCGATGTTGAAATGATAGAGCGCGCGGGCGGAGCCATAGCGGGTGAACTCCTCCGGCTTCGCATCCGTGACACCGGCCTTAGCCAGCAGGTCCGCCAGCAGCGCAAGATGCTTCGGCCGCATCTTCTTCTTCACGCAATCGGCGCCAAGACTCTTCACCTCACCACGTACGAACAGCTTCGCTTCATACAGCGAGTCGCCGAGCGCATCGCCGGCATCGCCAAGCACGACGAGGTTTCCGGCCTGCGCCATGAAGGCAGACATGTGGCCAATGTTGCCCTTCACGACGATATCGATGCCCTTCATGGAAATGCCACAGCGCGAGGAGGCATTGCCCTCGATCACCAGCAGGCCGCCATGGCCCGTGGCACCGGCATACTGGCTGGCATCGCCCTTCACCACGACGGTGCCGGACATCATGTTCTCCGCCACACCCGGGCCGACGCTGCCATGCACGGTGACGGTCGCCTCGGCATTCATCCCGGCGCAGTAGTAACCGACACTGCCGTGCACATCGACGCGCACCGGCGCATCGATCCCTACAGCCACGGCATGGGCGCCGCGCGGGTTGATCACTTCGAACTCGGTCTCGTTCGCGCCTGCCCCGACGGCATGGAGCGCCTGGTTCAGGTCCCGCAGGGGAACCGACGCCAGATCAAAGGTCGGCATCGCTCAATGCTCCCAGAAATAGACGGTTGCGGGCTCGGGCTCCCAGACCCGGGCAGTCTCGATACCCGGCAGGTTGACCAGCGCCCGATATTCGGACCCGAAGGCGACATATTCGTCCGTCTCGGCCATCACCGCCGGCTTGCAGGCAATCGGATCGCGCAGCACGCCGAAGCCGGACTTGGTGCCGACGACGAAAGTGTAGAAGCCGTCGAGATCGCTCAACCCGCTTTCCAGCGCCGCGCCCAGATTGCTACCGGTCGCCAGCTTGTGGGAGAGATAGGCGGCGGCAACCTCCGTATCGTTCTCGGTCTCGAAGCTGAGCCCGTTGCGGACCAACTCCCGCCGCAGATTATTGTGGTTGGAGAGCGAGCCGTTATGGACCAGACACTGGTCCGGCCCGGTGGAGAACGGATGCGCGCCGAAGGTCGTCACGGCGGACTCGGTCGCCATTCTCGTATGGCCGATACCGTGCGTGCCGCCCATTGCGCCGATCTTGAAGCGTTCCGCCACGTCCTGCGGCAATCCGACTTCCTTGTAGATCTCGACACTCTCGCCGCTGCCCATCACGGTGACGCCCGGGCGGAGTTCCTTCAGGACTGTCCGCGTCTCATCCAGTTTGGCGACATCAACCGCTATCACGGCATGAGTCGCCCGGACGGACACCGAGACGGCAACGCCCAGCTTCTTAGCAAGCGCAGCCTTGAGGCCTTTGAAGTCCGAGGCGGGATCGGCGGACTGCACCGTGATCTTTCCGGCACCCGCTTCGCTCGGACCATAGATCGCAATACCGGCACTGTCCGGACCGCGATCCGTCATGGTGATCAGCATATCCGACAGAAGCGCGCCGAGCCGTGGCTCCAGCGCCTTGTCCTTCAGGAACAATCCAACGATGCCGCACATGGCCGGCAACCCTCCGTATCAAGTTCTGACGGACGTTAGCAGCCCACCTTCCGAAACTCAATTACGAAGAATAATAGTTTCCCCTAAAGAATAATTTGTTCAATCCTGCGACCCGCGCTGGGGATAGGCAATGATCGAGAGATAGCGGATCGGCCGGGTGATCAGCTCTTCCGGCCCGTGCGGGGCATCCGCATCAAAGAACAGGCTGTCCCCCGGCAGCATCCGGTAGGTCTCGTCCCCATGCCGGTACAGCACCTCGCCCTCCAGCATGTAGATCAGCTCGGTGCCCTGATGCTGGAAGGCGGGGAAGATGTCGGAATCCTCGGTCAGGCTGATCACGTAGGGCTCGACCAGAACGCCGCTGGTATTGCCTTCAAGATAGCCGAGCAGATTGTACTGGTGCCCGGCCCGGGTGCCCCGCCGCTCGACCTGAACCCCCTCGCCCGCTTTCACGAAGACCGCGTTGCGCGGCTCCTCGAACCGTTTGAACAGATCGGTGATCGGCACGCCGAGCGCGCGGGCAACGGCCTGCAGCGTGGTCAGGGACGGAGAGATAGCGCCATTCTCGATCTTCGACAGCATGCCGACCGAAAGACCCGTGGCAGTGGCGAGATCCGCGACGGTGATGCCGAGCGCCTTTCGGAATTCCCGCACTTCACGTCCGATCGCCTGCTCCAGATTGTTTTCCTTCGGCTCCTTGACCGCATGCGGGTCCTGGGCCAGTGCAGGCCTGCCGCTGGCGGTCGCCCCTTTGCCGGCCTTTGGCTTTCCCGAAGACATCAGGAATAACGCGAGAGGCGGTTGAGCAAGCGGGCGAGGAACTCATCCGCATCGACATCCAGCATCACGGTCGCGTTCGGTGTGCCATCACCCGCATCGCGGACGATGCTGCGACCGGCCTCCTCGCCTTCTGTGACGATATCCACACGGCGCGCTTCACCAGAGAACAGTTCCGGCCAGAGCATGTAGCCAACCGTCAGCACGTCATGCAGCGCCGGGTCGTTGTCGGAATCATAGAATGTCAGCATGCCTGCCGTCGTATGGCCGACTGTCGTGTCGAGCGCCCGCAATGCCTCGATCCAGTCCGGTTTCGCCCGCACCTGGTGGGTGACGTTAAGGCCATGCATGACAATCGGCGCCCCGCTCTCGAACACAATATGGGCTGCGTGCGGATCCACATGGAAATTGAACTCAGCATGGGGCGTAACGTTACCGGGTCCGGTTGAGCCGCCCATCACCACGATATTCGAGACTTCCTGAGCGAATTCAGGACGTGCCGCCAAGGCATGCGCGACATTCGTCAGCGGCCCCACCGGCAGCAGCGTGATACCGCCCGGCGCGCCGGAAATCTCTCGGCGCAGCACGTCAGCACCATGTCCCGGCGCAAGGTTAGAGGCTGCATCGGGAAGGTCGCTGCCATCGAGTCCGGTCTTGCCGTGGATCTCATCCGCCGTCTTCAGCGCCTTGATCAGCGGGCGCGGGCAACCGGCATGGATCGGCACCTCACCGCGCCCGGCAAGATCGCGGATACGCCGGGCATTCGCCTCCGTCCGGTGCAGCGGCACATTGCCCGCAACCGTGGTGACAGCCTTGATATCGAGCTCTTCCGGACTGGCGAAAGCGAGCAGCAAAGCCACCGCATCGTCAATTCCCGGATCGCAGTCAATAATGATAGTCTCGCGCTTGGTCATCAGCGGAAGATAGGCGGCGACGGAAAACTGCGGCAAGCTGTTTTACCGGAACGCCTTGAACCATCGGCATGGTTCGGTTATTCCCGTCCGCTCAAACGAACAAGGGGAACACCCGTGCAAAAGAGCGAAATCGAAAAAGTTCAGCGCTACCTGCGCCAGACCTTCGGCAACCACGGCATCAGCATCGAAGGCCGCCCGAATAAAGACGATTCGGCCGAGGTCAGCCTCGATGGGGAATTCATCGGTGTCATCTTCAAGGATGATGAAGAGGGCGATGTTTCCTATGATTTCCATATGACTATCCTGGAAATGGACCTCGACTAAGAAGTCCATTCGCGCGAGCGAAAAACTCCACAAAACCGAAACACAGGATGTGTCATTCTGTTCCACACATGGAACGGAGGATGCGACATGCGTCTGGATGACATTGTTTCGGTAACCTGCACCGATACGGACAAGACCGAGCAAGGCAAGGTGGTCCGTCTCGGCCGCGACCGGGCCGACATCATGATAGGCCCGGCGGTGATCCAGTTCAGGATGACCAAGCCCGGTTTCTATATCGGCAACATGCACGGGCTTGAATTCACCATGAAAGCGGGATGACTCTTCGCTCACGGATGTTCAGGCGTACCCGGCACTTCTCTTCCGCGTCTGCCCTGGCCGGATTTCTACTGCTACTCTCCTCTGACATCCCATCCGTCACCGGCGCGGAAAGCATGACACCAGACGCAACCCTGAGGGCGCTGTTCGAAGCTGAGCAGCTGGACGATGCACGCTTCTCACCAGCTTTTCTCGCTCAGGTCCCTGCCTCAAAAATCGGACAGATTCTTTCCCAGCTGCGTCAGAGCTATGGTGCGCTTGGCACGGTCCAACCGGATGGCGACGGGTACCGGCTTGATTTCGAGGGTGCGGATATCCCCGCCCGGATCGTTCTCGATCAGGAAGGCCGTATCGCCGGTCTCTGGTTCGGCGCTCCGGTGCCGTCTGGATCGATCGAGGAGCATGCGGCAGCCATCACCGGCCTGCCGGGTGTGGTCTCGCTGCTTGTTCTCGAAGACGGGAAGCCGTTGATATCTCATAACGCGGACGCGGCTCTCGCAGTCGGGTCCGCGGCGAAACTCGCGATACTGAAAGCTCTGTCTCTCGCTGTCCGCAATGGCGAGAAGCAATGGTCCGACGTCATGGAACTGCGGCCCGAATGGAAATCCCTGCCCAGCGGATCGCTTCAGGACTGGCCAGACGGCACGCCCCTTACGCTCGGCTCGCTGGCGCATTTCATGATGTCGATCAGCGACAATACCGCGACCGACGCCTTAATCCGTCTGGTCGGGCGGGATGCTGTAGAGGCAGTCTCGCCCCGAAACAGCCCGTTCCTGAACACACGCGAGCTGTTCACCCTGAAGAGTTGGGACCATGCCGCGCTGCGCCTTGAATGGGCGGGTGCGGATGAGGCAGCACGCAGGCTTATTCTGGAGCGGGTCGCGGATATGCCTCTGCCATCCGCCCAGGCACTCGCACCAGAGCCGACCTTTCAAGCCGTCGAGTGGTTCTTCACCGCTACGGAACTTTGCACGTTGCTGGAGGAGACCTCCGCGCTGCCGAGCGGGAGTATCAATCCCGGTCCAGTCGATCCGGGTCAGTGGCGGGACTTCTCCTATAAGGGCGGCTCGGAGACCGGAGTGCTCAATCTGTCCAGTCGGGTTGTCGGGGCGGACGGGATCGTACGCTGCGTGGTCGCCACCTGGAACCATCCCTCGGCTCTCGACGAGAACAGCCTGTTGCTTCCCTATCGCGGCATTCTCACCGCGCTGGCCGGTCGCAGCCAGTAAGCCTTCTCCATAAAGAATAGGCCGGATCAGAAACTGACCCGGCCCATTCCTCAAAGGCATTCTCAAGCCATCATAGTCGATGGCGGGATATCACCAGTTCGCGGTCAGTGTCAGTTTGATCTCCCGGCCTGAGCCGTAGGAGCAGACATATTCCGTCTGACAGCCCGTGACGTAGCGCTTGTCGGCGATGTTCGTCGCCGCGAGGTTCAGAGCCAGGCCCTCGCGAATTTCATACCCGCCATAAAGATCGAAAATCGTCGAGGACTTCACTTTCAGGGTATTGGAGCTGTTCGCGTAGCTTTCGCCCCGGCGCCGGACCCCGGCACCGACGGTCAGGCCGTCGACCAGATCCTGGAACTCATATTCCGCCCGCAGCGCGACTTCGTTCTCCGGCACCAGTGTCGGAGTCTTGCCGATAAGCGAGGCATCCGCATCCTCCGTGACTTCAACGTCGAGCAGCGTTGCCGCACCAGCAACGGACAGACCGTTGCCAAAGCTGTAGGCGCCTTCCAGCTCGAACCCGCGCGACCGTGCTTCGCCGAATTGATCGAAGTTCGGGAACGCACCTGTCACGACATTTTCCTGGTCGATCTGGAACACGGCTGCGGTCACATAGAAGTTGCCGCCATGCGGAGCCCATTTCAGGCCCAGCTCGACCTGCTCGCCGCTCTCCGGCTTCGTCACGCCGTTAGCAGGCGACGTGATCAGCGGGTTGAAGAAAGTCGAATAGGTGACATAGGGCGTCACGCCATTGGAGAATTCATAGGCAACCGCGCCGCGATAGGATGTCTCGCTGTCATTGCGGGAGAAGCCGGCGGCCCCGTCCTGCTCCGTATCGGCGAAATCATGACGCAGGTTGCCGGTAAGGATCCAGCCGTCGCCAAAACGGAGCTGATCCTGGATATAGAGACCGAGCTGCGCCTGGGTGGTGGTTGAGTCCTGATATGGCGGGTTCAGCGTCGGCGTGCCCGGGTTGGACGGGTTGACCACCTGGTTGGTGCCGTAGCCAACGGCCTGCGTCTCGTCGAGCCAGTAATGCCGCGCATCAAGGCCGAACAGCAGGTCGTGGCTGACTTCGCCAGTCTCCACGATGCCGTAATAACGGATATCGGTCTGGGCAGTCCGGACCAGCGTGTCATGTTCGAAAGCCAACATGCTGAGCGTGCCATCTGAGTCGCTCGGTGTAGTCGCGTAACCGGCATATCCGAACGGGTACCAGTAGCGCTCCTCGACACTGGCGACACCGCCCCGGCCGATGCCGGTCAGGGTAAAGCCGTTATCAAAGGTATGCTCGACGATACCGGAGGCCGAGAACTGCTCGCGGGAATACTTGTCCCAGTCGGAGTCGGAGAAGTTCGCATCAGGGTCGATATAGCCGAATTCCACCGTCGGCTGGACCGTGCCGGCATAGGGCAGGAAGGTGCTGCCGTTATGCTGTTCCTCGGCGAGATGCGCATTGGCCAGCAGCGTCACTTCGGTGCCGGAAGTTGTCCTGAACTTGTAGGACGGTGCCAGTGTGCCGCGCAGGCCGGAGTTGAAATCGTCATACATGTCACCGCCCTTGAAGCGGCCGACCACGCGATAAGCCTGCCCGTCGCCGAGCGGATCGCCATAATCGAATGCGACGGAGCCGGCGGGCGCGTCATCGATACCAAGGATCACCTCCCGGACCCGATCGCCCGGACGCTTCGAGACATAGTTCAGGATGCCGCCCGGATTGGAGCCGCCATAAAGCGCCGAGGACGGGCCACGCAACACTTCGATACGCTCAAGAGCATACGGGTCCGTATAGAAGGAGCCGAAGGCAAAGGCCAGGTTCTGTGCGTTATCGAGGAAGATACCGGTTTGGTCAGCCTGGAACCCGCGAACGCGCAGCCAGTCGTAATCATTATCGTCGCCGAACACGTCGCTGGTGACGCCGGCCGTATAGCGCAGCGTTTCGCTGACACGATCCGCGTTGAAGCGTTTCAGATCGTCCTCGCCCAGGATCGACAGCGATTGGGGAACCTCGGTCGCAAAAACGGGAACCTTGGAGCCGGTCACGGTCGGCGGGTTGTTCGTGTCCGCCGCGGAACCGGTCGTATCCTCTTGATTCTCAAGAACGACAATAGGTTTGAGGACCGTTGCGCTGGAGCTGTCCTGCGCAGCGGCAACGCCGCCAAGAGAAAGACTGAGAAGGGCCGGCAAAACAACGAGCCGATAAGAGCCCGTCGGTGAAAATATTCGGATCATGATCTGTCCTCGAACCTGACAAAACTACTGTATGGCGCGCAGCCAGTAGAAACTGATCCTTACTAGTTTTGCAGGGACAGGCTGTCTTGAACGATCGCTCTGCTTTTTGAAGAATTGTATCGCTTGCACCATTGCCCCGGCGGCAAGCCGGTTGAGCGCCGGAAACAACGGCTGAAATGGGCCTGATCGGCAAATCCGGTATCGTGCGCCACCTGGGAGAGATGAGCCCCGTCACTGAGCAGGCGCTGTGCATGCTGTATCCGGGTTTCCATCACCCACTGATGCGGCGGCTGCCCCGCCGTCTCCCTGAAACATTTCGAGAATTGAGAGCGCGACATGCCAGCCACCGCGGCAAGCTCCTCAATGCTCAGCCGTCGGTCGAGACTTTCCATCACATGGTCCAGGACATCGTCGAACCAGGCCGGCGCGGCGTCATGCCTACGACTTTGGGCATTGAGATGGAAAATCTCGTGGATCACGCCGGATGCCAGCGCCTCTCCATATCCGGCCGGCCGCCGGGATTTCCGGCATTCATCCGCCAGAAGTCCGGAGAGCTGCTGCAACTCGATGCTGGCAGAGAGGAAAGCCGCCGACTGCATATCCGCGGATTTTCCGACGATCCGGAAAAGCTGCTCTTGCTCGATATGGATATCGATATGTTCGAGGTAGCCTGCCGTAAGGATCTTGCTGCAAACGGGCAGCCCCGCCGGAATATAACAGGCGCCGCAGACAGTTCCTGATTCCGCACCGCCATGCTCAAGAGCCACGGTCGCGCCGTCAAAAAACACGACGAAGCGGGGGTCTGGGGAGATGTACTCTCCGGTAGCGCCGGACTTCGCCTCGACCTGCCAGTGATCGATGACCATGTGCTCGAACTGCAAGTAATTGACGTCATGGACCGGAACGATGCTCCTGACGGAGGATTTCATGCGCGGCCGATATGACATTTCACATCCTGCGGGTGAAAATAAGAATGATTCGCATTTATTAACTCGTGTGAAGATACTTATGACAGACCAACTGTCAATGAATCCGAGGCGTGCGCACTACAATAATATGCACAGCAAAACGGGTACCCGAGCGCGGGAGGGAATGGATCGAGCGCAATTACTTTCCGGCGCGGTCCAATCTTTCACTCGCGCCAACAATAAAAGCTAGAACAGGGAGAAATATTCCCGCTCTTCCCATTCGGAGACCGTCTGGGCGTAGCGATCCCACTCCGCCTGTTTGATGTGGCTGTAATAGTCCACATATGCGTCGCCGAGCGTTTTCCGGAAAAAGCCGCTCTGCCGAAACAGGGCAATCGCATGCTCCAGGCTTGATGGCAGTTTGTCCGCATCGCTGTCGTAAGGCCGCTCGACCGGCGCCGGTGCTTCAAGTCCGCGCTCGATCCCGTCAAGACCTGCAAGGATCTGTGATGCCATATAGAGATAGGGGTTCGCCGTCGGCTCGCCTACCCGGTTCTCGATCCGGCTGGCCTTGTCCCCCGGCTTCGCAAGAGCGCGGATCATGGCGCCCTTGTTATCCCGGCCCCACTGCACCCGGTCCGGCGCCAGGGTGAAGGGGCGATAGCGCTTGTAGCCATTCACCGTCGGCGTCGACAACAAGCAACTCTCGGCCGCGTGTTCCAGCAGACCCGCAACCCAGTTTCCGCAAAGTGTGGACAGCGCCTCACCTTCTTCAGGCATGAAGAGGTTCTCGGCACTCTTGAGATCTACCAAAGACTGGTGCAAGTGCCAGCCGCTGGCCATCGCATCCTTGAATTTTGGCCGGCACATGAAAGTCGCGTGCAGGCCGGCACGGCGACAGACCTGTTTCACCATGGAGCGGAACAGGATCATGTTGTCCGCATGTTCCATGGCGGGCGCCGGATGGAACGTTACCTCGCACTGGCTCGGCCCGAATTCCGCCTCGAAGGATCGCACGGGCAAGCCGAGCGCCACCGCATTGCGCCGAACCAGATCGAACACCTCTTCCAGCCGGTCGTAACGGTCCTCGGTCAGATACTGATAGCCATGGGAGAGCAACTCGGTCTCCGGCGCCGCTTCCGGCTGGCCGGTATCCCCGTGACCGAGCTTCGGGTCGGTTACTTTCAGGACATGGAACTCGACCTCGAGACCCGTGATCAGGTCGTAGCCCTGCGCGTTCAGCCGTTCGACCGCACTGCGTAGAATGCCGCGTGAGCAGACCTCAAGCGGCGCACCGTCGGTATCCGTAAGATCCGCCTGCATCCAGCCGGAATCTGGCGACCAGGGCAGCACCTTGAAGGTCGCCGGGTCCGGACGCATCAACACATCCGCAGCGCCAGTCAACCGCCCGGCGCCAAACCCGGCATCCTCCTGCCAGACCGGAAACACGGTGCGGTGCGAGGTGTCTTTCAGCAGCAGGGTGGATGTCATGGCGACGCCAGACCGGAAGGCGCTCTCCAGGTCAGCCGCCATCACGGTCTTGCCGCGCAAGATTCCATGCTGGTCGGCAAAGGAAATGCGGACGACCTCCAGCCCCTCTTCCGCTACCCGCGCCAGAACGGCGTCAATGGCGGCCTGATCTACATTCAAGTCACTCACGAGAGTGCCGCGTCCCAAGTGCAAGACGCCCGCCGGCCGGCATCGCGATCGGTCCAGACGGATTCCCATTCCTCGGTCGGCCCGATGGCATCGATGGAGATCGGCCCCTGGATGTCCTTCGCCGTGGCCTCGTCGATCACCAGAGGCAGGTCACCCTCACCCAGCTTGACGCTCTTGATCGCGGCGCGCAGCATGCGCCGGTAGCGGACGATGGCTGCGTCGGAAGAGGCCAGATGTTCACGGGTACGGTCCTGAACCGCGCCCATGGACTCCACCGCCCACTGGTCATGCACATTGATGTCCAGCCCCATGCCCGTATAGGTCAGGGTCTTCTGCTCTTCCGGGTCGTAGCCATACTCGTTCGACTTGTTGCGAAGCGGCGCATAGTCCGGCAGCCGGTGCTCTTTCAGGCGCTGCTCCCGCATCTTTTCCTTGTCGACCGGTGCGCCGAAGCTGGTGAACATCGAGTACCAGTAGCAATGGGTATCATCCACTGGCACATGCCACTGGGTGATGGTCATCTCGTTCGACATCGGAATGGTGATGGCGCAGGGGAAAACCTGATTGGTCACCCGGACATGGCGCTGACCGTTGCCGAGATCGCGCAGTGCGATGATCCGCAACCCGTAATCGGTCTCCTCGACCTTCAGCTCCGGATTGTCGAATTCCCGCAGCACCTTGGTCATCGGCATGTCGCTCTGGGCGGCCTTGTCACGGAACTGCTTGCCGTAGCCATCCGCCGGGTCCTCGTCCTGCAGGAAACGATGCAGGAAGGAAGCATGCGCCGGGTCGATACCGATCTCCAGCGCCTGCAGCCAGTTGCACTCCCAGAGGCCCTTGAAGGCGAAAACATGAGTGTCGGGCGCGCGGAAACAGTCGAGAGCCGGAAAGGCCGGCGGCTCGCCCGGCCCCATATAGGTCCAGATCACACCGTTCTTCTCGACCGCCGGATAGCTGGAAATCTTGATCCGCTCATGCATCCGCGAGCCGTCTGGCTCCGCCGGCTGCTCAGTGCATTGCCCGGTTTGGTCGAAATGCCAGCCATGGAAGGAGCAACGGATGCCGCCGCCCTCAAGCCGCCCGTAGCAGAGATCGACCCCGCGATGTGGGCAGAACCGGCTCATCAGGCCGAGCGTGTTGTCTTCCCGGCGGAACAGCACGAGATCCTCACCCATCAGCCGGACCGGGGCGACCGGGCGCGGGCCGCCAAGCTCGACCGCGAGTGCTGCCGGCATCCAGTAATGCCGCAGCAATTGTCCCGCCGGCTGATCGGCACCGACCAGCGTGATCTCGTCGTTCTTTTCCTGGCTCATCATGGCTGGGAACTCCTCCGCGTCTAAGCGCTTCGACCTGGTATTGCGATATTGATTTCCTCAGTACTGACGATCCGGGATCTGAACCTTGATCCCGTCCATTTCAGCCGTGAGTTTGATCTGGCAAGAAAGACGGCTGGTCGGGCGCACTTCGGCAGCCGCATCCTCCAGCATCACTGTCTCTTCCTCTTCGGCTTCGGGCAAAAGACTGGAGACCGCATCGTCGAAATAGACATGGCAGGTCGCGCACATGCAGCTTCCGCCGCACTCAGCCTCGATCCCCTCGACGTCATTAAAAACAGCAGCCTGCATGACGGACTCGCCCGTCTCCGCCTCAACCGCTTCGACAGACCCATCCGGCCGCACGAAATGAACGGTGATCTTGCTTCCCACTGCATGCCTCTCCTGCCAGTTCCCGCCTAGGATCGGTCGAGGCTGACATATAGATTTGACCGATTATCGAACATTCGGTCTATTATTGATCAAATTCAAAAATACACCGCAAACCGAGGATGCGGTCAAGACCCGGGAGCCCCATGATCGCCGACAAGGATATCTCGCTCACCTTCATGAAGGGCATGGAAGTGCTTGAAGCGTTCGAGCATGCCGCAACCCCTCTCACGATCCCCGAGCTCTCCCGCTCAACCGGCATCAATCGCTCCGTGACGCGACGACTGGTCCTGACACTGGTCCAGCTCGGCTACCTCCTGGAAACAAACCGTGCCTATACACCAAGCCCGCGCGTACTCCGGCTGGCCAGCGGCTATTTAAAGGAGCGGCAATTCGGGCGCACCGTACAGCCGGTGATGGCCGCCTATTCAAAGCGCCTCGGCGATGCGATCTCGCTCGCAGTCAGGGACGGGGCGGACGCGATCTATGTTGCCTATTCACCCGGCGATCCGGCGCTGATCACCTCTGGCTTCAACATCGGCTCGAGACTCCCCCTGACCGCGACTGCGATTGGCCGCGTGCTGCTGGCGTTCAGCGACCCTGCCGAAATTGAAGGCATCCTCGCAGAGCCGTCCGCCGCCTTCACGACAACAACCAAAACAGACCCGAACGATATTCGCACAGACCTTGCTGCGGTTCGCGCACGCGGGTTCGCCCATGTCACGGGGGAATATGAGCCCGGCGTCTCCTCCATCGCGGTCCCGGTCCTGGGGCCGGACACCATGGCAAAAGCCGCTCTCGGCATCGTTGGACCAGCTGCACGCTTCGAGAAGAAGGAGATTTGCGCCGGGAAAGCCGCACTGCTCTCGGAATGCGCGGAAACACTTGGAAGTTTCGTTTAAGGACACTTGCAAACAGCATGGGATGCCAATGCGTAGACACGGCGAGCCGGAGACGAATCTCCGGCCCGCCGCCCTGAGCCGATCCCAAACGGCCGCAGGAAAATAAATCAGACACCCCGACGAGCGCTGTTGCTGAAAAGAGCCCGTTCTATGTCGCAATTTTTAGATGTGTATTCCGAAACTGCTGCAAACCATACATCAGTACTCGATCGCATCGCAAGGGTTTACAAAGAGATCGAGGCGACAGCCATTGACCAGCTTCGTCAGCATTCTTTTTTTCGGCTGGAAACCTGATTTATGACAGAATTTTAGTGTGAATATTAAGACTTCAGGAAACACGTGAGACGATTGAGCTTAAAAAAACAACGCTCGAAAGAACCAGAAAAATTAAACCCTAGATTATTTTATAGTTAAAAAATCAAGTCGCCACCGCTAGAACCCTGAAAGTCGATTGGATTGCAGCCTTAATGAGAAGCGGGTTAGCTGAGAAACGCGGCGCGGCTAAATACCCCACAACTCGATTCGGACAGGAACATCAGGAAACCAGCGTTCTACAAAGCGTCATGAATTGGCAGTGAATAAGACCTGTTTGCAGTCAGAATCTGTCACACCACAGTCAGCACGCAACGTCCAAGATGACGCACTTCCCAACGCCTTGGTAAAAGGCTCAATTCTGTAGCCTCAATAATCTTCCCGCAGTGTCGAGAGCCCGATGCCAGTGGCTTCGAAGCCACCATCGACCGCAAGGTATTGACCGTTGATATAACTCGCCTTGTCGCTTGAGAGGAAAAAGATCGCTTCGGCCAATTCCGTCTCCAGGCCATAACGGTTCATCGGGATGTTGGCGTGATAATCCGCCCGAATTTCCGGTGTATGGACTTTCAGGGCCATCGCCGTGTCCACCGGGCCGGGGCAAACCGCATTAACCCGGATACCTACATTACCGAGCTCGGCCGCCTGCTGCTTGGTCAGATGCAATACCCCTGCCTTGCTGGTGCCATAGGCAACGCGGAGCGTGCTTGCGCGAAAGCCGGAGATGGAGGCGATGTTAACCACAGCCCCGCCACCATTTTTCAACATCACCGGCGCGACGGCGTTGGTGCAGAGAAACGGCCCGTTGAGATTGGTCGCCATGATCTCGGACCATTCCTCGAAACTGGTCTCCAGTACCGGCTTGAAATTCGCAATCCCGGCATTGTTGACCAGCGCATCGATGCGCCCGAATGCGGCCTCGGTCTCCTCGACCGCCCGGCGTACCTGATCCGGATCCGAGACATCGGCAAAAATCGGCATTGCGCCATTGCGGTGACCGATATCTTCCATCGCCTGTGTCAGCGTCTCCCTGTCCCGGTCCAGCAGCGCCACGCGCCAGCCCTCGTCCAGAAACTTGAGTGCCGCTGCCAGGCCGATACCGCGCGCGGCCCCCGTAATGATGGCAACCTTTGAATCTGTCATTTCCTACCCCGTTTTTCGATACTGACGCCTCTTCCTTCTGCGTCTTCAGACTTGCTTGTGCCGGACGTTAGAAGATTGCGGCCCGGACAAAAAGAGATGACCGGCACCCACCATCATTATGCGCAGGCGCCAGTCCGGCGGATCAGGTCTCTTCCACCCCGCTTCCGATCAGCGCCATGTTGAACGGCGTGGTCTGGTAGATCTGGTTGATCCAGTTGGCGAAAAGCAGATGTGCATGACTGCGCCAATGGTTCTTTGGTGCCTGCTCCGGGTCGTTGTCCGGGAAATAATCGTGGGGCAGCGCCGTATCGAGACCACGCTCACGGTCACGGAAATACTCGTCGCTGAGCGAGTCGGAATCATACTCGATGTGATTAAACATGAAGAGCGTGTGTCTGGCCTTGTCCTCAAGCAGGCACGGTCCCTTCTCGGCGGAGTCCATCAAGGTCGTGATGCCAGAATCCTCTGGAATATCGGCTGAGCGGATCTCGGTCCAGCGGGACACCGGTATAGAGAAATCGTCTGAGAAGCCACGCAGGTAAGGCGATGCCGGCGCCATGTTGCGATGCCGGTAAACGCCGAACGCCTTCTGCGGAAGCGCGTGTTTCGGAACCCCGTGAAAGTGATAGAGCGCGGCCTGCGCAGCCCAGCAGATCATAAAACTCGAATGCACATGGGTCCTTGTCCAATCGAAAATCCGGCTGAGCTCCGGCCAATAGGACACGTCCTCATATTCCATCTTCTCGACGGGAGCCCCGGTGATCACAAGCCCGTCGAACTTCTCGTCCTGCACGTCCTCCCATGGCTGATAGAAGGAAATCATGTGCTCCGCGGAGGCGTTACGCGATACATGATCCGTCATCTTGATCAGGGACAGCTCAACCTGCAGCGGTCCGGCGCCGAGCAGACGGGCTATCTGGGTTTCCGTACGGATCTTGTCCGGCATCAGATTCAACAAGCCGATCTTGAGAGGCCGCACATCCTGGCGGATGGCATCCGCCTCGCGCATGACCATGACGCCCTCGGCTTCAAGCGCAGCGAAGGCGGGAAGATCGTTCGGAATCTTGATCGGCATTTAAACGTCCTCTGCTGTTTCGGCGCATCGAGCAGAGCAGACGTTATGGCGAGACCCGATTAGTTGCCGGTTCGGCCACATCTTCCAGAAGCGGAGCGCCACCTTGCCCGGAGAGCAGGTTGGCGTTGAGCGTCGGCTCAACTCTTGATGCAGACTGATATTTAATCGAAGCGGACATGTTTTGCAATTCCGTCGCGGAAATCCGGTCAAAAGCATGTTGCGGGGAAATCACCCTTGCAGCCGTTCCATCCGGACCTGATCCAGTAGCCGCTCCACATCCTCCTTGTGGCAGAGATCGGTTCCGGGTGTCAGAAGCGCTGCCGAGCCGGCCGCAATGGCGTATCTGAACGCCGCCTCCGGCACATCGCCCGACACCAGCCGCCAGACCATCGCGGCAAGGAAGCTGTCCCCTGCGCCCACGGCACTGACGGCTTTGACCGGCACCGCATCCGCGCGCACCCGAAGATCGCGGGTCACCAGGAACGCACCCTCCTCTCCGAGGGTCAGCAAGAGGATTTCCGCCCGGCCATCCTGGACCAGTCCTGTGGCAGCCTCTTCCCAGTCCGCGCGGCACTCAAGCGGCGCACCGGTCAGATCGCGCAATTCCTGCAGATTGGGCTTGGCCATATGGATGCCATGGCGCAGCGCGGCACCCAGGGCTGGCCCCGAACTGTCGACAACAAGCCGGACATCCCGTTCGGCAAGCTTTTCGGCCAGCTGTGCATAAAGATCGTCCGGCGCTCCCGGCGGCAGGCTGCCACTCGCGACGACATAGTGCTGCGGCGTGGCGTGAGCGGCGACGGTGTCTATGCAGGCCTGCCAATCCCCCTGCACAAGAGCTTCGCCGGGGAGAACGAAGCGGTATTGCGCACCGCTGCTCGCCTCCGTTACGGAAAAGCTCTCCCGCGTTTCGGCGGCAACGTCGATGGCCAAACTGTCGACGCCCTGCTCTTGCAGTATATCGCGGAGCTGCTGCCCGAGTGCGCCCCCTGCCGGATAGATCGCGCGGCAGGCAACGCCGAAACGCTCGATCACACGGGCGACATTGATGCCGCCGCCCCCGGAATCGCGGCTGGCATCCCGGCATCGGAGTTTATTGGTTGGAACCACATGATCTGTCACAGCCGAAACGTCGACTGCGGGATTCATGGTCAGAGTGAGTATACCGCCCGTCACGAAAATGCCCCCGGCCCGATCAAGTACGAACTTTACTCCGGCAGCATAGCGCGAGTTCCGGCATGCCGTTCGAATTCACTCGCCAGACGGGTTCAGTACGAAATCAAAGCGTGAGCGCCACGGAACTTCGCCAGCTGTCCGTTCAAATGATGCCAAAAGGCTCTGCTTCACGCCGAAAACCGCATCGGACGACAGATACAGATCTCCCTCAACGAAAGTATGCGTCACCAGCTTCTGATAACCGGGCGCCGTCACCAGAAAATGCATGTGCGCGGGCCGGTAAGGATGTCGCCCCAAAGTATCGAGCATTTTCCCGACGGGACCGTCATCCGGGATTGGATAGGAGACAGGCTTTATACCGACGAAGCTGTAGGCACCGTCCTCACCGGTAATGAAAACACCCCTGTTGTTCCATTTCGGTTGCTGGTCCGGCTGTTGCACATCGTAGAAGCCGTCCGCGTTGTCCGACCAGACATCGAGTTTCGCGCCTTCAACCGGCCGCCCCTCAAGATCGAGGACCTGCCCCTCGAACAGGCATTGCTCCCCTTTGCCGTCGAGACAGATGCTCTCTCCCATCTGCCGCTCCGGTGCACCATCCACATGGAACGGCCCGAAGACCGTACTCTCCGTCGCCCCGGCCGGACGGCGGTTGTTGATCGCGTCGACCAGCATCGAGAAACCGAGCGTGTCGGACAGCAGGATGAACTCCTGCCGTTCTCCGGAACAGAGCTGGCCCGTCCGCGTCAGGAAGTCGATGCCGAACTCCCATTCTTCCTGCGTGAGATCCACTTCCTTTGCGAAAGCATGCAGATGCTTCACCAGACAGCCCATGACCTCTGCAAGCCTGGGACTGATATCCTCTCCCATGCGATCGTTCACCGCGTCGGCGGAGGCTTCTTCCGTAAAATATCGGTTCATTGTCCTTCCCTCCCGGATCCGGATGCCTTCTTGCGAAAGCCTGCAACCTCTCGGTAGCCCGCGGCAACTTCCTCAAGCTCTTCCGCCGAAATCAGATCCTCGATCCTGTCGTTGGGGCCGGTCACCCGTGCGGCAGCGATATCCAGCACCCTCTCCGGCCCCGAGCGGCGGTTGGTCAGAACCAGTTTCGAGGTTACGGGACAACGGAGCTCTTCATAGCCAAGCAGACCGTCCGGGCCCGGCTGCTGAACCAAAACATCCGCGAGAGTACGCGCGTCGATAATCGCCTGGGAGGCGCCGTTGGCGCCGATCGGGTACATCGGATGTGCTGCGTCACCCAGCAAGGTAACCCGCCCAGCAGTCCAGAAATCGACCGGATCGCGGTCGACCATCGGAAACTCGGTTACCTGCTCGGTTGCGTCCATGAGCGCCACGACATTCATGTCCTCCAGTGCAAACTCCCTGAACGCCTCGATGAATTCCCGTGTTCCCTGCCGAGTCCAATCCGCATCCTGAACATGGCGCGGTTGATCGCGGCGCAGCTCTGCCACCCAATTGGTAAGGGCCTTACCCTGCCGACGGGCCTGCTCGCTGATTGGGTAGGTGACGAACTTCACATCATGATCCCCGGCGATCATCATGGTCCGGCCATCGCCGATCATGTCAGTGGCCACCGCCCCGCGCCACATCATCGTTCCCTCGTAATGCAGCGGTCCTTCATCCGGATGTATCTGTGCCCGGATCGCTGAATGCAGACCATCGGCGCCAATCAGCAGGTCGCATTCGGCACTGTCACCGTCAGCGAAATGCACGGTTACCCGTGCCTCGTCCTGTGCAAACCGCGTCACCTTCTTTCCGGTAACCACGGCATTGCTGCCCAGGCGTTCTTTCACGGCCGCCAGCAACAGGAACTGCAACTCACCGCGATGGACAGAATATTGCGGCGCCTCGAAACCCGCCGCCATGTTGCGCGGGTCTGACTGGATCAAATGGCCGTACCTAGTGCGGTATTCGATACAGCGGGTTTGAATGGCGGTAGCGTCCAGCTCCTCCGCCAGCCCCAGCCCGCGCAAAATCGCTGATGCGTGTGGCATGACATTGATGCCGACACCCAAGGGACTTATGTCGTCGACCGCCTCGTAGACTTGGACGGAAAAGCCCCGCTCGTGCAAACAAAGCGCCGCTGTAAGACCGCCGATCCCGGCTCCAGCAATGGCAATGCGTGTCACATTATCCTCCCGCCACTTTTTTCATTATTCAATTTCGGCCAGTCGGCCGCTGCAACAGAGAACCGCATGATTCGATGCGAAGAGCAGTGCGATCAAGCCACTGTCGTGATAATAAATTTCACTATTTCAACATCTCGGACTTCGCCATGACCGACGCGCGTCTCGACCGGCATGAATATGTCCTGGGTGCTCCGTCCGCCCATGTCGGCCTCCTCAATTGCGAGCGGATCGCCGAGCGCCGGCACATCCATAATTGGAAGGTCGCCCCGCACTATCACGACGGGTTGTCGCAGCTCTTTCTGTTCGGTCGCGGGAACATCACAGGTCAGATCGATGATCGTCACTACTCTTTTAAGAGCCCTGCGCTGGTGTGGGCGCCGGCCCTGTGCCGTCACGGCTTCGACTATGAACCGGAGATGCTTGGATGGGTGATTACAATTCCGAGTGCAGATGTCACACGGCTAACAGAGGGAAGAGCCTGGCTCCGGGACCGGATCCAGAAGCCGCAGGTGCTAGAGGGACCGGAACACGTGAAGCTCCTGACTGAAGTCCAGCTTCTGGTCCGCAGAATTGAAGAGGAGCATCGGCGCTACGGCCCGGACCGCAGCCTGGCCCTGGAAGCCCTGTTCCAGCTCCTTTTGCTCAGCGTCTACCGGGGTCTTTCCGACGAACCTGAGGCTGCCCCGGCCAGAACCGACCGGCGACAGATTCTGGTCCAACGATTTCAGGAACTGCTGGACCAGCACATACAAGCCGTCAGGTCGGTCGCAACATTCGCCGCCATGATGGCCGTCACTCCGACCCATCTTTCCCGCACCGTGAAGGACGTGACCGGATGCACCGCGGGCGAAATCATTCAGGACAGGATGCTGCTGGAAGCCAAGCGCCAGTTGGTCTTCAGCGATCACCCGATCGCCGAAATTGCATATGCACTGGACTTCTCTTCACCGTCCTACTTTTCCCGCTTCTTCACGGCACGGACCGGCGAGACGCCGGCACGCTTCCGCCGCCGTGTACGCTCTATCTCGGAGGCACCGTAGCGGCAGGTTGTGTATCGGCACAACCTTGTCGGTCTTGGCGGAAACATCGACTGTGGGGTTTATGGTAAGGGTAAAGACTGCCATGAAATCATAAACTTGACGAAATTGAACACTGTCGACTCATCCATATCAATTATCGCCAAATAAAATTTCCAAAAGAAAAACTCATTCACACACCGCCACATAACAAACACACAACAAAAACCTGCCACTTAGAGCACATCGCCGAATTAAAATTCGACGATGTGCTTGGACTATATGTATTACAATCTTACAGGCGAGACTTCACGAAATATTCGACCGAACTTTAGATCCGCAATCCTGCCTTGATTGATACGATAGTCCGATGCGATCTCGTGATACTTGTCGCCGCGAAGAATACGCGCCTTGATGACGGCAATTTCCGCCAAAGAGAGATGTTTCATTCCAGGCTCCTTATTCAGATTTCAAGCGGACGTCCTGTGGATCAGATGTCAGCACAAACGGTGTGGGACAAGCGATGAAAAACGCTAACGGGCAGTGCTCTATGTTATTTCCCAATAAGTTAACGCCAAATCCAGAGCGTCCTTGGACAATTTCGACATGATTTGCGACCTGATTTTCTATGAATTCGGCAGCACGGCATCCTCCTCAACAATGAACATCAGCGGATGGCCATCCGGGAGTTGTTATCTCAGTAAGCGCCAAATAGCTTAAGCGATGGAATTAGCAGAAAACAGATGGTCTACCATATGAATCAATTGCTTAAGTCTCTCTTTGTGACAATCTTGGACAATTTTGCCGCAATTCGAAGACTTTCATTGGGATCAGGCCAAGTGAGGAATGGATACCGCTGCCGATATCTAGTTACGCACTGCTTCAATGAGAGCCTCGGAAGCTCCAACTCGGACAGAAGCGAAAACCATGCACGATCGATATTTGATACGGGCTCATGCGGGAATACTGGGCTGGGAAAGAAAAAGTCTGAATGCAGCCCTTCTTCTTCGGCCTCGTCAGCCGCTCTCTTGAGACAGGCGAATTCAGGGCCGTCTATTCTCGACCAACGATAGTACCAGCTAGATCGTTCGGATGCAGAATATGGGTACCAGCGGTTCTCGATGATTTGCGACCAGCGCCCACTCATAATTCTCGTGATTGGCGCCCAAAAGTGAAAACACAGTTCGATACAGGTCGAGGCGCGCCAATCAAGGCAAAGCTCCCTCGCCCCTTTTATGATTTCCAGAAAGTTCTCCTTTGTGAAATCATCAAGTACCGATGGTAAAGGTTGCGTCCGAAGACCATACCGCCTTCCTCCTGGAAAAACCTTACCTATTGAAGGCCCTCCAACCTCGTGAACATTCCAAAGCACAACGTTCAATAAGGATCTGAGATTACGTAAATTTCCGTTCGATATCGTTGATTTCTCAATGAGTTCGGTAAGGCGGCCATCTGAAAGCTCACCAAGTGTTACGTCTCGGATCTTTACTTGACTATCGAACTTATCAAACGCGTGCCTGAGGCGGTCGGCATATTCTTCGGTCCACCCCCGGGCACGACGACTTCTTTCGTCAAGAATAATTTCACACAATTCACCCAAAGATTTCTTCTCGATATAGCGACGCGTCTTAGCCCTCATCGAGCTGTATTCAACTTCCGCCAGTCGAATCTCTTCTTCACTGGGAAGCCGTCCCTTTAGACGTCCAATCTCTACTTTTGCCCACTCACGCGCAGGTTCGAGAAATGCGGATAGCATAATGCTACCGCTTGGGCTCATGTACCGTTCTGAGAAATACCATGATCGGAGTGGGTTACTCAGATAGTCTTTAAATGGGTCATAGGTCTTTCTGACTGAACGCCCGTGAGCATCAGTCACTCGAATTGCGAAAGCGACACCGCTGGAGTTTGATGTTTTCCACAAACGCAGCCCAAAGCCGCGAACCAAGGTGTCAGCCACCCATAGCTCGCCTGAGTCTGGAGGCGATATCGAATCTATAAAGTCTTTAGTGAGCAGTCTTCGACAAACCATCTAATGACTAGAATCCCGCAAAACACCAAATCGAGTCAACGATTCTTGGGCAAAGTCTAGTCTAGGCTGAAGCCGCTCAGCTTAGAATTCGGATCAAAGCAACAGCGTACCGTCGCTCACTCCCACTCAATCGTCCCCGGAGGCTTCGAGGTGATGTCGTAGGTCACCCGGTTGATGCCTTTGCACTCATTGATGATGCGGGTGGAGACCCGGCTGAGGAAGTCGTGGTCGAAATGGTAATAGTCCGCCGTCATGCCGTCGGTCGAGGTGACGGCGCGCAGGGCGCAGGCGAAATCGTAGGTCCGGCCGTCGCCCATCACGCCGACGGTGCGGACCGGCAGCAGCACGGCAAAAGCCTGCCAGATGGCGTCGTACAGGCCCGCATTGCGGATCTCTTCCAGATAGACCGCGTCGGCCTTGCGCAGGATCTCCAGCTTCTCGCGGGTGATATCGCTGCCGGGGATACGGATTGCCAAGCCCGGCCCCGGGAACGGATGGCGACCGACCAGGCTGTCCGGCAGGCCCAGCTCGCGGCCGAGATCGCGGACCTCGTCCTTGAACAGCTCACGCAGCGGTTCGACCAGCTTCAGGTTCATCCGCTCCGGCAGTCCGCCGACATTGTGGTGGCTCTTGATGGTGACGCTCGGGCCGCCGATGAAGGAGACGCTCTCAATCACGTCAGGATAGAGCGTACCCTGGGCCAGGAACGCGGCGCCCTCGATCTTGTTCGCCTCTTCCTGGAACACATCGATGAAGAGCGAGCCGATGGTCTTGCGTTTCTTTTCCGGGTCGGTCTCGCCTTCCAGCGCGCCGAGGAACAGATCGCTCGCATCCTTGTGGATCAGCGGAATGTTGTAATTGTCGCCGAACAGCCGCACGACCTCTTCCGCCTCGCCCTGGCGCAGCATGCCGTGATCGACGAAGACGCAGGTGAGCTGGTCGCCGATGGCCTCGTGGATCAGGACGGCAGCGACGGAGCTGTCGACCCCGCCGGACAGACCGCAGATGACCTTGCCATCACCGACCTGATCGCGGATCTGCTGGATCGCCTGATCCTTGAAGGAGGCCATGGTCCAGTCGCCGGCACAGCCCGCGACCTTGTGCACGAAGTTGGAGAGCAGCGCGGCGCCGTGCGGCGTGTGCACCACTTCGGGATGGAACATGGTGGCGTAATAGCGGCGCTCATCATCTGCAACGACGGCAAACGGTGCGCCCTCGCTGGAAGCGACGACCCGGAAGCCCTCCGGAAGCTCGATCACCCGATCGCCATGGCTCATCCAGACCTGCTCGCTGGCGCCGATATCCCAGACCCCGTCGAACAGGATGCAATTGTCCTTCACGTCAACGAAGGCGCGCCCGAACTCTCGATGGTCGGAGGTTTCGACCCGTCCGCCGAGCTGATGGCACATGGTCTGCTGGCCGTAGCAGATACCCAGCACCGGAAGCCCGGAATCGAAAACGAGCTGGGGTGCTCTGGGGGTTTCCTCGGCGACCACGGAGGCCGGTCCACCCGACAATATGTAGGCCTTGGCCCCGAACGCCTCGATCTTCTCGACCGGTGTGTTGAAGGGCATGATTTCGCAATAGACACCAGCTTCGCGGACACGGCGCGCGATCAGCTGTGTGACCTGACTGCCGAAATCGAGAATGAGGATACGATCGGTCATCGGGCACCATTTGGTTCGGCGGGAATGAAGCGCAGGAAACTACCCGATGCATTGCACTGCGGCAAGGCCGGCGAACAAACCCTGGCTCCCCACTTCAACGCGCGCTTAAAACTTTGGGATGCAAACTTGCAGCAATGATCAAGCATTGCATCAATCTCCCCAGAAAAAGACAAAAATCATTTGTCCGCACTAACGTTATGAGTTTTTCTCGCTCCGAAATACGCTCAGAGAGAGAAGCTCGGTAAACGACATGACTCAACAGGCAGCACCGGAATTTACGACGGATTGGTTTGAAATCTCGAAACCACGCTGGGAAGCCCTGATCCCTCGCGCAAATCCATCCAAAGTCCTAGAAATCGGATCCTACGAAGGCGCAAGCGCCTGCTTCGTTATCGAGAAACTCGGCGACCGGAAACCCATCGAGGTTCATTGTGTCGATACTTGGGAAGGCAGCATCGAGACAACAGAGCGCGACATGTCCGCCGTTGAGCGGCGTTTCGACCAGAACATCGCAATCGCGATGGAAAACGTCGCCCATGACGTGAAGCTGGTGAAGCACAAAGGTATGTCAGACCAGATACTGCCCCGCCTCCTCACGGAGGGATATGCCGGCTATTTCGACTTCGTCTATATCGACGGCTCTCACCAGGCACCTGATGTTCTGTGCGATGCAGTGCTCGGGTTCAGGCTTTGCAAACCCGGCGGCTACATAGTGTTCGACGACTATCTCTGGACTGACAGATCGGCCACGGAACATGACGCATTGCGCACGCCCAAACTGGCCATCGATGCCTTCACGAATATCTACGGCAAAAAAATAAGAATTATTCCGGCGGTGCTCTATCAAGTCTACCTGGAAAAACTGTCGGACTGAGAAATCGCACGCCTGCTCGACGATCCAGAAAAACAGCCCACTCAGCGGTCTGTTCGCTCAACCCGGGCAAGATCGAAGACCGTCACGCCCTTGGAGTGAGAAAGGCTGTGAGTGCCGACGAGCCCCCGGAAAAACCGGGGCGGGATGGTGCAGATCTCGCTCTCGCGGAAACGCTCTTCATTCAATGTATCGATCCGGGCGATCCCCATGCACTGGCCATAGGCATCGAAGCCCTGAACCTGGAACACACGGAACAGGCCCTCCTCATCGACAAGGAACCCGCCGTTACGGGCCCGGCGGCTGTCGAAGACCACCGGATTGCGAGGGTGCGGAACCCAGTTCTCGGAATCGAATGCATCGGCATGAAAAACGTGAAGCTCGGAATCATGATCGCCGATCCCCGCGCTATCGATATTCGTCAGCATCCACCATTTGCCGTTGTGCCTGAAAATACTGGTATCGGCCGCACTCACATCCCGCATGATCACTTTGTGAAGCTGCCAATTATTGGGGAAGTCCACTGATTTATAGAGCCGGATTTCCCCGGCCTCATGCGTCTCCGGGCACATGTAAAGTCCGCCTTCCGCCTCAAACAGATAGGGGTATGAAAGGTGGAAATCTTCCTCCAGTGCGCACCCCAGATCGTCATACCCGCCCTCTCGCAGCCCCAGGACCGAGATCTTCCCTCTCCCGCGCGCATAGTCGTAATCCTCAACGAAGCAGAAATGTGCGCCATCCCGGAAGACGGCAAAAGGATCAGCCAGAAACCGGCCCGGGGGATTTTTGACCGTTACGGCTCGCCGGAGAACCGCGTCCCTCCAGCCCCCGCCGAACAGGTAAGAGACACTCCATCGTTGCGACTGCCGGCGTATCCGGCGGACGACCTTGCCTGACAGATGAAAGGCTGTTCGCCCCATATAAGCCAGTTGTTGAGCGATCGTGGGAGTTCGATAGAGCGGATAGGCGTAGGGCACCTTCGGGTAGGCTTCCGGCAAACTGCCCGACCTGCCCACGCCTTCCAGCAGCCGGTGCAGGAAGATGTTGGCTTTCCTGTAGAGCTTAGCCTGATTGAAGGCATAGAACGGCGCCGTCCCGATCTGCCCTTTGAAGAGGACATCTCCGCCGTCGAGCTCGGCCGACAGTTTCTGGATAACAAATCCGGTAGAGGGCTCGCGATGAAACACCTCCCAAAAGCCGGCAGGGCTGCCACGGTAGGTATCGTTATCCCCGTGATGAAACGAGAGAATGCCAAAGGGACAGACAGTGAGGATCTCTCCCCTCAATATGCCGCTCCCGCCGCGGATCAGAACATCGATATTTCGTTCGCGGATCGCCTCAACGTCACTCTCCTGGTAGCGGTAAACCAGCCCGCTGCCGGAAACCTCCGGCGTGACATGGAGCCTTTCCAGACCGATTTCATTCAGAGACTGGCGGTCGAAGAAACCTGACAAGATCGATGACGCGCGGCTGTTGCCGAGAGCAGACGATGCGAGGCTCGCGAGCCACCATTCAGCCCGCTGCAGCAAAGCGATCAATGCTTTTTCGGCAAGATTTTTTACGCCTCGTCTTTTGATGAAGTTCAATATTCTCCGAACTTTAGAGACCTCATCCGTCCGAAACGTTCTTTGAACAATCAGAAGACCGATCTCATATTCGTCCGAAAGCCTGCTTCGATTAATCAGATCAGAGACAAGCCATTCCTGATCGCAATCATCGACAATGTAAGCGGCCTTCAACTTTCCCATGAGGCGTCCCAACACACTGACATCGCGGAAAGATTAACAGTCCGGTTCGCGCCGTACCGCACCGTGAGAGCGCGCGGGATAAAGGAGATGTCATGGAACAATGGGCGTCGCTAACCTTCAGCGCTCGCGAGACGCTCCTGGAGGGCGCGGATATCCGGCCAGCGATAGACCGTCTCTTCCGTCTTCGCCCCCATCACGCTGCACTCGATGGGAGCGTCGGCGGCGCCGCCCAGCTGCTCATAAAACGCTACACCGCCGCGATTTTCGCTCAGCACCGTCAGGACAAGGGCGCCAAAGCTGGCATTGGACAGCCCGAGCACGACACGTCCCAGCAGCGCCGTTCCGACGCCAAGGCCCTGAAAGCTCGGGTCTACATAGAGAACATAGATTTCGGCAATCTCGCCCGCTTCGTTTCCAACTGCGGCGATATCCTGCCGACGTATACCGCCCTGGCAGAAGCCCACGACCGTTCCATTCCAGTCGGCCACCTGAAACAGCTCGGCGTTCCGGTTTTTGGCAATTGCGTTCGACCACTGACCGGCCGACCGTACTGCGCGCAGTTCCAGCAGAACCCGGTCCGGCAGGATCCCTACATAGGCATCCTGCCAAGTTTCGACCTGAACGCGTGCAATCGCGGACGCATCCTTTGGCAGGGCAGGACGTATCTTGATGTCTCTCGGATCCGGCATTGCTTTCCTCTCATCGGAACGCATCGGGATCATGATAATGGAGAGACAGCGCCGTTTAAACGCCGAAACGGCGCGACGAAAGCGCCCGGACCTTATTCGGCTGTTTCTTCTGCCGCGCGACGCTCCAGGATCTGCACGAAGAAACCGTCCGTCCCGTGCCTGTGCGGATAGAGCCGCAAAGCGGTCCCTTCGCCCGGACAGTCTCCACCGCCGAGCGGGACCACCGTCTCGGCCCAGACCGTAGCGATATCCAGTGCCTGGAACTCGCCTTCCCGCGCTTCCAGGAAAGCGTCGACGATAGCCTCGTTTTCTTCCGGCAACAGAGAGCAGGTCACATAGGCAAGACGTCCGCCAGGCTTCACAAGCCGAGCCGCCCGCTGCAGGATCACGGCCTGCAACTCGTTCAACTCCGCCAGATCCGTCTCATTGTAGCGCCAGCGGGCATCCGGGTTGCGGCGCCAGGTTCCGGTCCCGGAACAGGGTGCGTCGACCATGACCCGGTCGAACTTTCCGGCGAGCCGTTTCACCCGACGGTCACTGCCCTCGGCCAGAACATGCCGTTCAATGTTGTGCAGTCCCGCGCGGCGCGTGCGAACACCGCAGCGTTCCAGCCTGCCCTCGGACGTGTCGAGCGCCAGCACCCGACCCTTGTTCTCCATCAAGCCGCCAAGCACGAGGCTCTTGCCCCCAGCCCCGGCGCAATAATCAGCAACCTGCATGCCGGGTGCCGTACCAAGCAGCAACGCGGCAATCTGCGCGCCCTCGTCCTGCACCTCGATGAGGCCTTCCTTGAACAGCTTCAGACCGTCAATCGGCTTCCGCTCGGCAGATCGAAGACCGAAAGGCGAGAAGGGCGTCGGGGTGCACTCGATGTCCTGCTTGTAAAGCGCCTCCCGGACCGAATCCCTGTCCGCCTTGTGCAGCGGATTGATCCTGATGTCGAACGGCGCCTCGGTTCCCATGGCGGCAAGCGCGGCTTCCCGCTCGTCACCCAACACCGGCTCAAGCCGCCGGTATACCCAGTCGGGCGTTTCCAGGCGTACGGCAGCCGGCATGTCCGGAGCACTGTTGAGGATTTGCCCCTTCAGCTTCGACAGTAGCGTCAGTTCCAGCTCGTCCATCACGTAGGGGGCGTGATTCTCACCGGAAAAGAGTTCCGTGATCGCGGTTTTCGTCAATTCGTCGACGAGGACCAGATCCGCGAGAACCCGCATGCGTGCAGTCGGATGCTCGGAGACTCCGGTCCGGCCAAGGTGCCAGTCGACCCGTGACCGGCGCCGGAGCAATCCATACACCCGATTGCGGACCGCATGCCGGTCCTTCGACCCCGCATAACGCCGCTGCCGGAAATAGCCTTCAAGAACACGATCGACCGGACGCGGATCGGCGTCGGCTTCTTCCATGATCTCGATTGCGGCAAGGAGGCGGGCCGCTGGGGTCATCTAAGTTGCTTTCGTTGTGCCGGGTATGCCCCGGGCGTTGTACCGAACTGGTTTACATGCTCGGACGGTAATTAGGGGCCTCGCGGGTGATCGTCACGTCATGGACGTGGCTTTCCCGAAGACCGGCGGTGCTGATTTTCAGGAACTTGCAGTTCCTCTGCATTTCGGCCAGCGTCGCATTGCCAGTGTACCCCATGGCAGCCCGAAGCCCACCAATCAGTTGATGCACGACGGCGGAGACCGGGCCCTTGTAGGGCACCTGACCCTCGATCCCTTCCGGAACCAGTTTCAGGTTGTCCGATACTTCTTCCTGGAAATAACGGTCAGCGGACCCCCGCGCCATAGCACCGAGTGAGCCCATGCCGCGGTAGGACTTATAGGAACGGCCCTGATAAAGGAAGACTTCTCCCGGGCTTTCGTCGGTACCGGCGAAGAGCGAGCCTATCATGGCGCAGTCGGCGCCGGCTGCGATGGCTTTCGCCAAATCGCCGGAATACTTGATGCCACCATCGGAAATCACCGGCACACCGGCCTTGCGGCAGGCTTCGAGCGCCCCGGTAATGGCAGTGAGCTGCGGCACACCAACACCGGCAACCATGCGCGTGGTGCAGATCGACCCCGGGCCGATACCGACCTTGACCGCATCCGCACCCGCATCGATCAGGGCCTGCGCCCCGTCCCGCGTGGCGACGTTGCCAGCAATGATCTGGGTCTTGTTGCTGAGATTGCGGATCTCTTCGACGGAACTGAGTACGCCCTGGGAGTGACCATGCGCGGTATCGATCACGATGATATCGACCTCCGCATCAATCAATTCCTCGGCCCGGGCGGTGCCGTCCTTGCCAATGCCGGTTGCGGCAGCGACCCGGAGGCGGCCCTGCTCGTCCTTGCAGGCGTGCGGATGAGTCTGGGCCTTGTCCATGTCCTTGACAGTGATCAGGCCGATGCACTTGTGATCGCCGTCCACCACCAGCAGCTTTTCGATCCGGTGCTTGTGTAGCAGTGCCCGCGCCTCTTCCGGTGTCACGTCCTCACGCACCGTAATGACCCGCTTGGTCATCAGGTCCTTCACCGGCTGGCTCATGTCGGTTGCGAAGCGCACGTCGCGGTGGGTCAGAATACCGACCAGCTTGCCGGTCTTGGCTTTCACGACCGGGATGCCGCTTATCTTGAAGCGCATCATCACTGACATAGCGTCGGCCAGGCTTTGCTCCGGCGCGATCGTCACCGGGTTCACCACCATGCCTGCTTCGAATTTCTTCACGGTGCGGACTTCGCCGGCCTGGGCCGCTGCGTCCATGTTCTTGTGAATAACACCGAGGCCGCCGAGCTGCGCCATGCCGATCGCGAGACCGCTTTCGGTCACAGTATCCATAGCTGCGGAGATAACCGGAATCCCGAGTCTGATCGACCGGGTCAATTGGGTAGATGTATCGACTTGTGCCGGGAGAACCGACGAAAGAGCCGGTTCAAGAAGGACGTCGTCGAAGGTCAAAGCTTCGCGGATATCCATGGTGCCTCCGTTTGCTGCGGTGGCACGGCGCTATAACACCAGGCATGCCACCTGCCAAGCACGAAGTGCCAACGCTTCTGTTACGTTTCCGCAGAGCTGCCATGCGAGGCAGCAGACAAAGCTCTAACCGGTGGCCTTAACAAGCCGGGAAGCAAGCGCATCCAGCCCTTTCTGGCCAGCTCCGTCCGCCAGGTTTCCGTCATCCGCGAAAGCGCTGCCTGCGCCAGGCACCGTCACGAAACCTTCAACCGGAACGCAGCCGAGCTCGCACAGGCAATCCCGCAGCCGGGGCACCACGCGCACGCCACCGAGTCGGCCGGGAGACGCCGCCATCACCGCGACGTGTTTCGATTTCAGGACATTTTCCGGACCGCCTTTCTTTGACGGACGCGACACCCAGCTGAAAGTGTTGACCAGAAGCGGCGGCACGAAGCCGTTATATTCCGGTGTCGCGATCATCAGCCCGTCATGCTCGGAGATCAGCTTTTTCAGGGCGAGGATGTTTTCCGGCACGCCGTGCGCGTCTTCATCGTCGCCATGATAAATCGGCGCCGGATAGTCGTTGAGATCGATCAGCGTTGCCTCGCCGCCCGCCTTGCGTATGGCAGCAGCACCGGCCGCCGCCAGTTTCTTGTTCAGGGACTCCGCGCGCGCACTGCCCGCGAAAACGAGGATCTTCGAATTGCTCATGTGATGATTTCCGTAAAGGAGGCGTCGAGGGATTTAAACTGGGGTCACCGGAGCTCCGGACAAGGTACCGCCCTAAAGATCCTTGCTGAGATAGTAGCGGCTGTTGCCCGTCGGATAGTCCAAAGTCCCGAAAACGCTGAAGCCCAGCGACTCATAGAAAGGCCGGGCCTGAAAATCGTAGGTATCGAGCAAAATTTTGGACGCCCCCAATCGGCGCCCTTCTTCCGCGATCGCCTCGACGATGCTCCTGCCCCAGCCAGTTCCACGCAGGTCCTCGTCGATCCAGAGGGTGCTGATTTCTGCGACGCCGAGATTTACTCGACCACCGGCTCCGCCCTTCAGGGCTCCTTCGGAATCCTTGATCTCCACCGTGAAATAGCGGCTGTCCCAGTCGGATCGTTCTTTGTTGAAGGCAACCAGCCGCCGGTCGATCTCCTCGAGATCTTCGGTCACCCCCTCCTCGATCCTAAGTGTCAGGTCCTGCATCATCGGTTTCGTCCATTACGGTATCATCCCGGCGATCCTCAACCAGTCCCCTGAAGCCGGTGCAGACCACATAGGCTTCGGGCGATTCAGGTCGGCTGGCCGCCGGTTTCGCATGCCTCACAACCCGGAAGGCAAGCTTCATCCGCCGCAGCATTTCTTGCTCGCTACCGCCTTTGAAGACTTTCGCGACGAAGCTCCCGCCCTCGACCAGCACCTCAAGCGCGAACTCAAATGCCGCCTCGCAGAGAGCGGCGGTCCGCAAATGGTCCGTCGGTGAATGACCGGTCGTCGAGGCCGCCATGTCGCTCAACACGACATCGACCTGCTCCGGCATCCGCTCCCGCAGGGCGGCGAGACCTTCATCACTCATGAAGTCGCCCTGGAAGAGATCCGCGCCCGGCACCGGCTCCATTTCCAGAAGATCGATGCCAATAACGGTGCCTTTGCCTTTGCTTGCCCCGACGATATCCACCGCGATCTGGGTCCAGCCGCCTGGCGCCGCGCCGAGATCGACGACTTTCTGGCCGGATTTCAGGAAGTGAAACTTCTCGTCAAGCTGTTGCAGCTTGAAAGCCGCACGGGACCGGTAGCCGAGCTTCTGCGCCTCGACCACGTAGGGGTCGTTAAGTTGCCGGCGCAGCCAGCGTTGTGATGAAGGTTTATGTCGACGCGCATTCTTGAGCTCGACGCTGGTCATCCGGGACCCAGAGCCTCGCCCGCCGCGCCGTCCGCCGCGATTGGTTGTCATGGCCGCTTAAGTGCGCCGGAAGCGCCTGTCTCGTCAACCCATCCCGCCTATTCCGCGGACTAAACACGCTGCAAAAGATCGACAAGAATGCCTTCGCGCAGCCCTCTGTCGGCGACCCGGAGCCGCCCTACAGGCCAGCGCTCGCAAATTCCCTGCAGGATGGCGCACCCGGCGACAACAAGATCTGCCCGGTCCGACCCGATGCAGGGCATTGCGGCCCGCTCCCGGTAGCCGACCGACGCCAGGTGCTCTGCAATCTCTTCCATCTCCGAAAAATCGAGATAGGTACCGTCGACCCGGTTCCGCTCATAGCGGCGCAAATTCATGTGCAAACCGGCAAGTGTCGTCACCGTCCCCGAAGTTCCGACCATCTGCACCAGACCATCGCTGATTGCGGTACCGATGCCGAAGCGGGTTTCGAACTCGTCGAGCGCCGCTCGGGATTCCTCGACCATTTTACGGTAGGTGGCACGGTCGAACCTGTCCCCGCCATAACGCTCCGACAAGGTGACCACACCGAACGGCAGGGAAATCGCGTCGAGCGCGCCGCTGCCATTGCGTTCGGTTTCATGGTTCTGCGCACGGTGCCAGACCAACTCGGTACTGCCGCCGCCAATATCGAAGACCAGCGCGTTCGGGATGTTTGGGTTGAGCAAGGGCAGGCAGCCAGCCAGTGCCAGCGAGGCCTCCTCGTCCGTCGAGATGATCTCGATATCCAGATCCGTCTCGGAAGAAACCCGCTCCAGAAAGACGTCGCAATTTCGTGCTTTGCGGCAAGCTTCCGTCGCCACCACGCGGGAGAGGGTGACGTTCTTCTTCGCCATCTTCCGGGCACAAATTTTCAGAGCCTGAAGCGTCCGGTCCATGGCGTCAGCAGACAATTCCTGACGGCTCTGAAGTCCCTGCCCCAGGCGGACGATACGGGAAAAAGCATCAACAACGCGAAAACCGGATCCGTGCGGGACGGCGATCAGCAACCGGCAATTGTTCGTGCCCAAATCCACAGCAGCCAGAACCGGCGGTTGGCCTGGTTTTTTGGGTGCGCGGACGGCAGCGCTCGACGATTTCGGAACCTCGCGCCGCACAGGCGGCCGCGGCCGCTCCTGGCGCCCCTTTTCCGGATCACCCTCCGTCGAACGTCCTCCCCGCCGCGTCGAAAGCGAACGGCCGGTGGACATGCATCACTCATTTCAAATGGCGCCTCCGGCGTCCGGAGGCTGTTTCAACGGATAGTGTAATAGGATTATCTAAAATTTCATACAGTACGGGCTGATAAGTTCCGCGTTTTGTGAGCTGACGATCAAGCGCCGGTTACTTATTCCGCAATCAGGCAGCCCTGCGACATCAGTCCTCAAAGATAAAAGTGAACGATGGAGCGCCCTTCGACGATCTCGACCCGCGCTTCAAGATCAAAAACCTCCTGGATATTGGCCGTCGTCACAATCTCGGCGGGTGCGCCCTGCCGGACCAGTTTTCCGTCCCGCATGGCAATGATGAGATCGGAATAGCAGGACGCGAAATTGATATCGTGCAGCACCAGAACAACACTCTTGGAGAGCTCGTCCGCGGCTCGCCGGAACAGCTGCATCATCGCGACGGCGTGCTTCATGTCGAGATTGTTCAGCGGCTCATCGAGCAGCACATATTTGGTGTCCTGGCACAGCACCATGGCAATGAAAGCCCGCTGACGCTGGCCGCCGGAGAGCTCATCGAGAAACCGATGCGTGAGGTTGTCCAGACCGAGATAGGAAATCGACCGCTCGACATGCGCGAGATCTTCCGAAGTCGGCCTCCCCTTCGAGTGCGGATAACGCCCGAAGGCCACAAGATCGCGCACGGTCAGCCGGGCCGTCAGATGATTGTCCTGGCGCAGGATGGACAGCTTTTTCGCCATCGCGTCGCCGTCCGCCGTCAGGATATCCATGCCGTCGACCGTGACCTGTCCCGAAGACATCGGTAGCAGGCGGCTGATCATGGACAGAAAGGTCGACTTCCCGGCGCCGTTCGGCCCGATGATCGAGGTTACCCCATTGGCCGGAAGGCTGGACGTCACCCCGCGGACGACTTCCGAGCCGCCGTAGGATTTTGTGACGTTGCTGACTTCGATCATCGTGCCCCCCGCATAACGATCATCATGATGAACACGATCCCTCCGGCAAATTCGATCACGATCGACAAGGCGCTGCCATAGGACAGGACGCGTTCCAGAAACAACTGCCCGCCGACAAGGCAGGTCACCGCCAGAAACGCCGCTCCTGGCAGGACAAGAATATGACGGTGGCTTGGAACCAGCATGTAGGCGAGATTCGCAACCAGCAAACCGAAGAAAGTGACCGGGCCGACCAGCGCCGTCGAGACTGAAACCAGAACGGTGACCATGGCGAGCGTCACCGTCACCATGCGGCGATGGTTCACACCGAGATTGATTGCGGTCTCGCGCCCGAGCGCCATCACATCGAAAACATTCCGCAGCCGCCAGGCGGCCAGAGAGACCAGCAACACAAGGATCGCGGCAACCGACAAGAGCTCCGGATTAGCCCTGTTGAAACTCGCGAACAAAGTATCCTGGAGGATAAGAAACTCGTCAGGGTCAATCACCCGGCGGAAGAAAGACGAGAGGCTTCGAAACAGGAGGCCGAAGATGATCCCGCTCAACAGCATCAGGTGCAGCTCGCGCACCCCTCCCCGGAACAGCCAGCTGAAAAGCAGACCGGCAAAGACCGTCATTGCCGCGGTCTGGACCAGAAACAGAAGACTCGGCGTCAATCCGGTCAGGAAGGTCGCCCCGAAGAAAAAGGCGATACTCGTCTGGATCAGGACGAAAAGAGCATCGAAGCCCATAATAGAGGGCGTCAGGATGCGGTTTCCGGTAATCGTGTGGAACAGCACCGTAGAGACCGCGATCGCGTAGCCGACCAATGCCATGGTCGCGATTTTCAAACCGCGGAACGGCAGGATAAAGCCCCAGTTGCCCTTGACGCCGACGGTCATGAAAAGCGCCACTGACAACAAGGCCAACCCCGCCAGGAGAGTCAACGCGACGGCCGGTGTCCAGATCCGCTTGGCGTCACTCCCCATATCCGCGCCTCCGCAGCAGGAAATAGAGGAAGAGACCACTGCCGATCACCCCCATGATCGTGCCGATTGGAATCTCGTACGGCGCGATGACGAGCCGGGCGACGATGTCGCAGGCAATGACGAGCGCTGCACCGAGGAGTGCGACCCAGGGCAATGTGCGCCTCAGATGGTCTCCGATGACGAGCCGGACGATGTTTGGAACGACAAGGCCGAGAAATGGAATGACGCCGCAGGTGACGACGACCGTGGCCGTCACCAGCGACACGATCACCATGCCGAGCGCCATGACCTTCCGGTAATCGAGCCCCAGATTGGTCGTGAAGTCCTGCCCGAGGCCGGCAACGGTAAACCTGTCCGCCGCGACATAGGCGACGCAGGTCAGGCCGAACGAGATCCACAGAAGCTCATACCGCCCACGCAAGATCGCCGAGAAGTCGCCGATCATATAGGCGTTGATCGATTGAAGCAGGTCGTAGCGGAAGGCAAAAAAGTTCGTTCCAGCCTCGATCACACCGCCCAGCATGAGCCCGATCAGCGGCACAATGAACTCACTTCTCAGCGGCACCCGACGCAGGATACCGAGAAAGACGGCCGTGCCGGCCATGGCGAAGGCGGCGGCCACCAACATCTTCAGAATAACCGGCAATCCGGGCGCCAGCAGCATCACCACCAGAAGACCGAGGCTGGCGGATTCGACGGTTCCCGCCGTCGACGGCTCGACAAAGCGATTGCGCACCAGCATCTGCATGATCAACCCGGCAACCGAAAGGGCCGCTCCGGCGAGCACCAACGCCAGCGTTCGTGGCACCCGGCTGACCATCAGCATCTCGAAGGCGTGCGTCGATGTCGCGGGATCCAACAGCGTCATCGGCGTCACATCGCTAACGCCGATAAAGAGACTGAGGACGCCCAGGGCAAACACGCCGAGGCAGGCTAAAAGAAAATACTTCAAGGCACTCTTCGTCCGATACAAAGGTCCCGGACGCAGATAGGCCGCCCCAGGACGGCCTATGTACCCGATTTAACCAAGATTTCGGAGAGACTATTTGGCTTTCAAGGCGCCTGCAATCTCATCGACATTCATCTGAAGGGCCTGAAGACCTGTACCGGCAAGATACCAGCTCCCCGCATTCACATAGACAATGTGCCCGGCCTTCCAGGCCTTCGTCTTGTGAATGATCTCGTTATCCAGCATCGCCGCCGCCGACTGTCCCTCCTGGCCAATCGCCGCATCCCGGTCAACCACGAACAGCCAATCCGGATCCGTTTCGAGAAGGAACTCGAACGAGATCGGCTGACCATGCACCCCAGTGCCCAGGCTCTCGACTGCCGGCTTGAAGCCATAGACGTCGTACAGAACCGAAAAGCGCGAGCCGCGTCCATGCGCGCTCATCTTGCCGCCGGTGGTGATCATCGCGAGCGCGGTTCCTGCCTCTCCGGCAAGCCCCTGCAATTCGACCGTGGACGTTTCGAGCCGGTCCACCAGAGCCTGCACCTCGACTTCCTTGCCAAAAACCTTTCCAAGCGTCAGGGCGTTCCGCTTGGCATCCTCGATATGGTTATCCCAACTGGCGGAGAGATCGATTGTCGGCGCAATTTTCGACAGATCGTCATAATTCCTGGAGGAACGCCCACCGACGATGACAAGGTCCGGCTCCGCGGCAACAACAGCTTCGTAGTCCGGCTCAAACAGGGAGCCAACATTCACGTAGCTGCCGGACGCATATTTGGAAAGATGCTCCGGCTTCGGCCCGCCGGGAACGCCCGTCACCTGGACGCCGATCGCGTCCAGCACATCCAATGCGCTCAGATTAAAGACCAGGACCTTTTCCGGGATCGCCGGAAGAGTTGTCGTGCCCTTTGCATGCTCGACGACCACCTCTTGGGCAAACGCGGCGGGAGCAAAGGCGACGGAAACCCCGAATGTCACAGCCAGGATGGTTGCGCAGGCGCGAGCACTGCGGCGCATAGTTGAGAACAAGGAATATCTCCTTTGCGGCGGATCAATAGAGAGAACAGGAACTGCCACACCCGCCCCTGCAATTGGAAACCGGAGTGTTTTTGCCATGGCCAACCAAGCACGGCGTTCATATTCGGTATACCCACATTTATCAAAGGATGTACACGTTTCGGCACCCCCTTCTCAGACCGGGTCGGCCTCCTGTCGCGCCACCTTATCCGCCACCCATCTATAGGTTTGTTCCAGGCCCTCGCGCAGGGCCGCACTCGGTGCCCATCCCAGTTCCGCCCGGATCAGGCTGTTGTCGGAGTTCCGGCCGCGCACACCGAGCGGACCCGGTACATGGCGTTTCGTCAGGGACTTTCCGGCAATCTCGCAGACCATGTCGACCAACCGATTGATGCTGACCATTTCGTCCGAGCCGATATTGACCGGACCCGCGAATCCGGACCGAGTCAGCCGCAGAACGCCATCCAGGCATTCGTCGATATAGAGAAAGGAGCGGGTCTGCTCACCGTCGCCCCAGATTTCGATCTCGCCGCCATCCGGCGCCTCCGCCACTTTCCGGCAGATCGCCGCCGGCGCCTTCTCCCGACCATCGTTCCAGGATCCTTCCGGGCCGAAGATGTTATGGAACCGGGCGATACGGCATTCGAGGCCATGATTGCGCTGGTAGGAGAGATAGAGACGCTCGCTGAAAAGCTTCTCCCAGCCATATTCGCTGTCCGGGTTGGCCGGATAGGCACTGTCTTCGCGACAGTTCGGAGTGTCCGGATCAAGCTGATTCTCTTGCGGATAAATGCAGGCCGAGGAGGAATAGAAGACCCGCTTGATGCCGTGCCTGTTGCAGATATCGACAATATTCAGATTGATCGCCGCGGAATTATGCATGACGTCGGCATCGTGATCGCCGGTGAAGATGTATCCGGCGCCACCCATATCCGCCGCGAGCTGATAGACCTCATCGAACTTCCGATCGATCACGGCCCGGACATTGCTCGGCTCGCGCAGGTCAGCAACTACGAAATCGTCGGCCTCGGTTCTGGCATAACGCGGATGCTTCAGGTCGACGCCCCGGACCCAGCAACCCTCGACTTTGAGTCGGCGGACCAGATGGCTGCCTATAAAGCCGCCTGCCCCGAGCACGAGAACCTGTTTCATACGGAGGTTTCCACTTTCATCGACTCCTGAAGCGCCAGGCGAGCTGCCAGGCGGAAGATTATCCAAAACGCAGAGTCTATGATGCAAAAATGTACAAATGATAACTGGCAGGGCAAAGCGTTGACGGCCCATTTCCGCTAGTTTCAAGCTGCCCCGGCAAGGCATATCGCCAACGGTGATTTTGGCACTTGCCATCCGCAGGCAAGCTCGCTAGTTTCCCGCCGCTACCGCGAGCGTATTTGATACGTCGGTCCCGTTGGGGGATAGTTTAACGGTAGAACTACGGACTCTGACTCCGTCAGTCCTGGTTCGAATCCAGGTCCCCCAGCCAACTCCCGAAATCATTAGGTTTTCCGACCGCGCCATCCGGCTGGTGGAGTAATTACTCCACCAAGCTACTCCAACCATGGAGATGGCGCGTGATCAAAAGACAAGGCAGCATCTATCATTTCCGGCGGATGGTTCCCGAGCGCATACGTAGCGTTGTCGGTCGCCGTGAAATATGGTGTTCTCTGCGCACTGCGAACAGATCAGTTGCAAGAGCAAGGGCCGCGCGGCTTTACCTAATGACAGAAGACATCTTTGATCCGGACACATGCTTGGATCCGGCCCGCTGGGAGTTGGAGATTGCCAAACTGTCAGCAGAGGTCGCCAGCCTCGAACTCGAGAAGTTCAAACGAAAAACCGAGTTGGATGAAACGCGGCGCCTGATGCGAGAGGCCTATGAGGTCAAAGCCCAAGGCGAGCTACTGCAAGCAGCGACAGCGAAGCTACAATCTATCAAAGACGGAACCATAGAGCAGGGTGCAGCCTTAACAGAGGCAAGGAAGGCACGCGATGCAGTACTAGCGGCGCTCTCGAGCGCTGCTGCTGGAAAGGCCACCGCCGAAGCTCTGGCACCCTCTCCTCTATTCTCGGAACTTGTTGAGGATTATCTCGCCGATCGACAGCGGACACATGACGGTCATCGCGGCTATTCGCCAAAGACCGTGAAGCACACACGAGGGACCTTCGGCTTGTGGGCCGGATTGATCGGCAACGGACCCGTTCGTGAAATCAAAGGAGAAGATGCGGGCAGATTTAGAGAATTTCTTCTCCGATTGCCTGCGAGCCATGGGAAAAGCCGCTCCAATATCCTGGAGCCTTTAGAGGCCATTGATCGCGCCGATCAAGCTGATAGACCTGTCACGCGCCTAAGCATGAAGACCGCGAAGCGGCATTTTTCAGCTATGGCACAATACTGGAAATGGCTCGAGCCTCGTGGGCACGTCGACAAGAACATATTCGCTGGCTTCAACTTCCCGGGAACCAAGGGCGGCAAGAAGAAGCGCGACGACTGGTCCAGCGAGGATCTCAAGCTTTTCTTCGGATCCGAGTGGTATTTGGGGCGGGAGCCAAACTCGTCTGAACGTTGGTTCCCTCTGATTGGCCTGTACAGCGGGATGCGGCTCGAAGAAATTGCACGACTACGGCCCAGCCACGACGTCGTTCAGGTCGCGGGAATTTGGTGCTTCAAGATCCAAGAACACCTTGAACCTGATCCATGGAGCCCAAAGAGCGAGGCCGGTGCGCGCATCGTACCAATTCACAGCCGCTTAATCGCTTTGGGCCTTGTTGATCTTGTCGAGCAGCGGAAAAATCTTCCGTACCTATGGCCCGATCTAAAGCCGCCCGGTTCAAACGAATCATTCAGCGAAGCATTTTCGCGAGAATTCAGCCGAAGAAAGAAAGCCATCGGCGTCGGTGAGAAGACTGTATTCCATTCCTTCCGGCACACCGCACGAACAGTCTTAGAGTCTTCCGATCTTCAGGAAAGATGGATTGACGCTGCCTTTGGGCATGAAAACGGCAGCCGCAGCGTCGGTGGGAAAGTCTACGCGAAGCGCGTGGATGTTGAACGGCTTCAAGAAGTCATTGAGGTGATTAAAGTCGACATATAGTTATACAAAGGATTTCGCATGATCCCCATCGTTACATGGACACCGACGGACGGGCGTAAATACATAAAGAAAGATGCAGATAGCGAAGATCAAGCAAGAATACTGGCAGCAGGACAGTTGGCTGTAGCAATACCACAAATAGACGACGCACTCTGGTCTGAGTTAATGGATATTGATGGGCGTCAATTTTACTATGTAATACGAATAGATGATTACGGCTTGTACATGCAATTTCGGGAGACTGCGGCAGGCCGTGAACTTCCCGAGATACCGGACATTATGAACACCGCGCATCGGATGTAGAAACTGCTACCACGGGATTGCCGAATCAACGACCTCTCGGTTGCCGTCCTTGATCTCCTGCTGCCGCCCGTCGTGTTCGAACGGCAGCAGGAAATGATAACCGAAGGTGATTAGAAAACTCGCAACTATTCAGTAAATTCTTCGGGCCATACAGTCAGATCATGCTGTCGCGCTTAAGATATTGTCATCGAAACCCAAGCGATATACCTCTTGGCTGACCCATTGTTGGGGGATTTTTCAGTCAAGACTGATGCCCTCCGCTCGTGCTTTCTCAATGGTGTCCAGTAATATTACGCATTGTTTCTCGGATGGAATTTTCGTCGGCATCTGCATTGCGATATTCAAGATGCCGATCTCTTTCGGCGTAAGCAGACGCTTGGCAACAAGAGCCTCATGCACGGCGGTCCATCTAGCCGCCGGGATGGCTAGAATGCGGGTCTGAGCTTCAATGCCGTTGTCAAGCTTCTGAGTGTTCCGTGCCGCCCGCTTTTCTGTCAGATGCTTTTCGCGTGACAATAGTTCGTCATCGAAATCGTCGGGTAACAAGGCGGCGAAACGATCCATCTGCTCTTGCATCCGTGTCCAGCAGGCATCTCGCTTTGCCCATTCCGAGATGTTCGAGATACCTTGAGGCGGTCGAATCAGCTCTTCATTAACATTGAAGGTTATGGCGACGAGCGACTCTTCCAGCAGTCGACTTATTTCCTGCGCATTCCAGATCCGTAGGAAGTCGAGGCTCTTATCCTGCCGACGTACGAGTTCGCTGAGCACAGCCAATGTGTATGCGACTATGTTGGCGCGATAGCCGCCATTGTACCAGGGCTGAGCCGACACCAAGCGCTCGGTTGCCCGGAATATGATGGCGCGCGCTACTACGCGCTTGAAATAGGCCTCGTTGAAGTCGTCCGACGACTTCTCCCATTCCTTGCCGATACGGGACGCATAGCGGGCGAAGTTCTTTTCGGCACCGAGGTTCACAAATCTCGGATGTTCATCCCAGACATTCTCAAATTTGGCGAGGTCCGTCTTGGTGAACATCTGCGGCTTGGGGTTTTCAGCCTTGAAGCGGCGCTGCTCGCCGGGGGTGAGCTTTGCCTGAGCGTCCGCATACTGGCCCCGGGCACGTTCATAGAACCACTTTGTTTCCCGCTGCACTCCCTTTCCAGCCGGAGCCCATAGGCGCCGGGAGAATTCCTCCATGCGGATGTGGAAGGCATGGTTGGAAAAGAAATCGGCCGCCTGAATACGGTTCTGAGTGTTCGCGTATTCAGAAATGCGGGGAACGACCTTTTCGCTCTCCTCGCTGTCGATCACCGAAAGCTTCATCTGGACGAATATGCGCGTAAGGTCCGCCTTGTCCCGTCGCCGCGTATGGAAGAGCGAAGCCGTGGTCTGCCCGCCATTCACGATCTGAAGGTCCGTGATCCGGGTGATCTGGAGGCCGTCATCACCCTGCTGCATTTGGACGCTCTGCGCCGTCGCGGTGATGCCGTTGTTATAGGCGAAGAACATCCCCGGTTCAGTCAGGATTGTCGTCCGGATGCCCTTGTTCACTTTGCCTCTGGCCTGAAGAAATGTGCGAACGTTCTGTTCCAGCAGCCGCGCGCCGAATTTCTCGTATAGCTTCGAGAGAATGTCTCCGGGCATGACGACGAGGTAAGATTGATAGGTATCGGTTCCGAGGTGCGCTGGCAGGCAAGGTATGCCAGTGCCGAACATGGCCTCGAAGTCAAGGTCGAGAGCTTCCTTGTGACTGCGCGAGGAGCGCTGCCGGTGAAGGCGTGAAACATCCCAGATATGATAAGTCGTTGGGACACCGGCAATCTCGGAATCGGGCATCGCCTGGATGCGATCGCTTAGCGTACGTTCAGACAAGAGGAATAGATTGAGGTGCCGTATCAGCGCCTTTCTGTCTGCGATCTGTTGCGCGAGACCGTATTCCGGCGATGTGACCTCAAGATCACTTGCAAGGTTCTTCCGTAGGCTGGCCTCAAAGAAATTCGCGACACGCCTGAAGGCTGCATCCGCTTCCGTGCGAGTGAGCGAGGCGAGTTCGGTGCGGCTGTCAAAGTCCGCTACGAACAGGTCGAGACCACCTTCGTCGTTGAACCAGTACCCATCCACGCGCAACCCACGTTGCGCACGGTAGTGAGCAAATTCGAAGCCTTCCGTGAATCCGGTCTCGATCAGCTCGCGTGAAACAGCATCCATGAACTCCGCGAGCAAGAAGCTGCCGTTCGCTTCGGCACCTGCAAGCAGATCCTGGCGGAAATCATGGAAGAACTCTTCGGCAGTCGTTTCCAATCAGGGGCTCCGGAACATATCAGATTCATCACAGCAGAACGGCGTTATCGTCTCCAGCATGATATCGTAGGAAACCTTGGTGACGCCGGGCGGCAGCTCTGAGCGGATCAGGCGGGGAAAACCATCAATCACGCGGTATCCCTGAAGGCCGCCGACAATGAAGCGCGGAGCATCATATTCCGCTAGCGGCACGTACCCCATGCCCGCGAGTTTGGCGGCGAACTGCTCGATGGCATCGGCATCCGCAAGCTCACCGTCGATCAGCCCGACAATGTCGTTCAGCGACAATGCCTGGTCAGCATCGGGTTGACTGCTCAGGCGCTGTGTCAGCAGAAACAGCTCGTCAACGAGCGATTCCAACTGATCTTCGGACGAAATGCGGACAGTGTTGCGTTCGCGACCGGAAAGCGATTTCACCTCGATGGCCCGGTTTCCAAAAATAAAGTCCTGATGGGAATCGTCCGGTCCACACCACGCATCGACGGCGGTGATCTGCGGCAACGTATCTCTATAGAGAAGCCGCAGAACGTGCAGTTCGCCGAACAGACCGCGAACCTCTTCGGGCGAGAGCAAGCGGGCATTGCGTCCGGCAAGAAAAGCCTTCCAGCGCCGCAAGTGGGCAAGTGCGACAGCCAGTGCCGTCGCCGGGTCCGCGACATCCCGGAGGTTGCCGATGAGGGTTTCACACAGGCCAAGAAACAGGTCGCTGTCGATATGACGAGCAAGCGTGAGAATGAACCGCTGCTGCCCGGCACGATCGCTGTTGCGGAGATCAACGTCGATACCATGCAGCGAAACCACATCACGGCGGAACTGTGCGGTGTGATCGCCATTCAACTCGATAATCAGCAGGGACTGTGCTCCGGCATCTCGTCCCCAGAAGATGGAAACACCCGTCGTTCCCGCGACGCGGAGAACACTGAGATCAGCCGTCGGTATCGGAATTGTGTCCCACGGTGCGGACCTACTCATCGTCATAGTCCTCGTCGGCGTCCGGATCGTCGTCCATCGAGCCGTACAACTCCTCCATCCAGACCTTGTTAGCAATCACCTCGATCTCAAAGTCGGCACCGTACAGGCCGTCAGGGAAGCTCAGCCCCCATGCGGGAACCCTGTAACCTGCGAATGCAGAATTTTCGGTCGGTTCGAGAACATGAATCATCAACAGCGGCTTTTTACGGACCATGCGATAATGAACATCAGAGGGCTTTTTCTTTTTGGACTTGGCGTCCTCAGACGCCAGCTTCTCCGCGGCGGAAATCTGATCGTCTGTTAGGCCTAGCTTCTCATCGCCACGACTGGCGACGCGATATCCTGAAACCTGCCATTTATCAGGCGTGGCATCCTTTTCAGCAGTCCGGTCCTGTGCGCCAAGCCGATATGCTGCCGGGTCGCCAGGCCCTTTCGAAATAAGCAGAACATCCGCTTTGGTGAATTTAGGTGCAATCTTGAGGAGGTACTCAACCGCATCGGCTTTCCGCTTTCTCGCGGATTTGTGCGCCTTGAACCGCAACAGAAATTCATCGACTTTCGCGACATCAACGTCAGGAATAAACCATCCCTTTTCAGTCGGCTTCACTGTGCGGCCAAAACCGTCGCGCCAGTATTCCGCGATCAGTTCCTCGTTGTTCTGATTGATCGTAGGATCGAGAGGGAGCAACCAGCTTTCCTGAAGTGTGCCAGTCAGATTCTGGTTCAGAACGACCTTCTCGCCGCTGCGCATCTTGTTAGCGGCAGTCACCATCAGGCTGTCGGGGTGAGACTTCACGTAGAGGCCGAAATCCTGCGGACTCATGTCGGCCTGACGCATCCGCGTGATCTGCTGACGCAGTTCCTCCGATGCCAGTGCAATGTGCTTATACCAGTTGATCGAGTCATTTGAGAGCCAGACCCGGCAGACATCCTCATAGCCCGGTCGATAACCGAACCAGCGTCCCATCTGCATCAGCGTGTCGTACATCTTGGTGTTGCGGTACATGTAGCTGATTGTCAGCCCTTCAATCGTCAGGCCACGTGACAGGCTGAGGCCGCCGATTGCGATGGCGGTCAGGCCTTTGTCATCCTTCTCGTACTTCGCGAAATCGAGAACCTCGTCGCTCTTGCTGTTGACCACATAGGTGCGCAGGGTTTCGAAGACGCCCCAGAGAGCCGCTTTAACTTCATCCCAAGAGTAATTCCTTCCGCCAAATTCGTCGGCGGCGAACTCGGCATCATACGTAGCGCGCAAACGTGCCATATGTTCGTTTTTCGATGACGCTGCTTCCGGCATCAAGTAATTGGCTTTCACGGCTTCCCGCATCCGGTCGAGACGCAGTCCGATGAAGCTCCGCACTTCTTTCTGAACGGAGACGAAGCGGGACACGTTGATCAGCATGGAGCAGTGTTTCCGCTCCTGACCTCTGAGGTTGCGGATGGCTCGGGCGACAATGAACTGATCCAGCGCACGATAGAGGCTAGGTGGGAGTTCTGTGACCGGAAAGCCGTTCTTATGAGTGAACGGCAGGTAATCCTCGCAATCCACGACCTGCCGCAGGACCACACTGCTGCTCTCGTCGTTCAGGAAAACCTTGTCCGGCCCGAAATATGTGGTTGGCGCATCCAGAGAGTGAATGAAATCGCGCGGGAACAGCTCTTCGTAGGCGTCCTTGTCGAAAGCATCGGGGTCGATAAAAATGTTGGCGAACGGAGTGGCCGTATATCCCACGTAGCAGTTCTTGCTGAACAACCGCAGAATCTTCCTTATCCAAGCATTGGTAGCGGTCGGATTGATATCAGGCTTATTGGTGTTGATCGATGCGTTGTCAGCTTCGTCGTCGATGACAAGCATAGGGATATCAGCAATGCGGTCGCGTCCTTTCGCGTTCAACTCCCGCAACCAAGTGTGTAGAGCTTCGAGAGTCTTCACATGCTTTTTGATGACCAGAATGACAGGATTCTTGAAATCGTTCAGTTGCGCGCCGCTGACATTCGCGGTCTGCTTGTTGAAATCGGAGTATATGTTCGTGAGCGTGACAGGGTTCGGGTAATTTCTGTCCAGTCCTACACCGATGTTCACGCGATTTTCCGGGTCGCTGGAGCGTCCGACAAATCCCTCATCGACGCGCTGCTGGGTCTGCTTGCGCAGATTATTGTGAATGCCCGCAATGACGACGATGAACTTGTATCCGGCATCCGCAGCCTTCGCGATCACGCCCATGTAGTTGGCAGTCTTGCCAGACTGGACATGACCGATGACAAGGCCACGGCGCTTCCATTCCCCTTCGCTGGTTGGGTCTTGGAGCAGGCCGAGAATTTTTGACCCGTCAGCGTTGAGAAGGGTGTTTACAACGGTCGGCTTCCAGCCTTGGCTGCGCAGATAGCCACCATAAGCATCTGTATAGATCGTGTCGATTTCGCGCTTGTGAATCCAGTCTTCATCGTGCGCGGCATCTACATCAATTAATGAGACGCCCGCGTTCATGCGCGACGGTATTGCCGTCTCGGCTTCAGTGATGATGTTTTGAAGGTCGCCGGAGTAACCGAGCAGCGGCGCGAGGACGGCAGCCTTGGCCGTGATCTCGTCGCGTGCTGGCGGACCGTCCTGATCGTCGAATGCGCCGATCAGTGCAGCAAGAACAATCTTCTCCTTATCACCCTGCGTACTCAAGCGAAGCCCCCCTGAATGTATTTCTCAACGATCTCCCCGTGATCGTCAAAAAGTCGCGTCGATCTGACAATATCCCTGAATGCATCCGCATTCCCCGGCCCGTCACCCCACAGAGCACGTTTGAGGTCATCAAGGCGGTTCTTTACGTCATCGACTTGCGGAATCTGGCTCACGTCACGGGGTTGCGTCGAATAATCCGAGTAGATCATCTCGATGGGCAGTGAAGCTGAAACTGCTTCCAGCAAAAAGTCGAGGTGACGCACGCCTTCGCTGTCCAGTTTCTGGTGCAGGCGTTGTGTCAGCGGATGTGTCCTGTTCAGGGCATACCGGATGCCGATCTTGTCGGCATATCGCTCCCATAGCGGCGCAGTAACCTCTTGAAAGAGCTTCTGACCGCGCCCCCGGTGAACGGTCGTGCTTGCACCTGAGACCTGCGCGATAATCTGCCGGAGCCGTTCCCTTACTGGCAGCGGCGGACGGGATCGCGACTTCTTGATATCAATGGTCCACGCTTCATCGAGGCTGTTTGGAAAGTCGATCTGGACGCGGGCCAGCTTGGTAGCTTCCCCCTTCGGTATCAGCCGAAACCAGTCACCCCACGCCATCAGCCTGCCGTTTCGGTAGATGTAGGCCCCCTGATTGGAGATGAAATCACTGCGGGTCTGATAGAAATCGTATTCGCGGGCAGACAGGTTCGAATGGTGTGGAAGGATGTACGGTTGCAGATGCACCGCTGCCGATCCGATCCGCACAATCTCTTCCGGCAGATGTCTGGTATGAGTGTTTTTACGGCAGAATGGGTCAAAGGCTTCGACCGGATGTCCGTTCACCGTGATCGCGATGCGGCTCCGGCCTCGGATTTCACCGGCCAGAAAACGGTGGAAGACGAGCGCTAGATGCTTCTCCAGAACATCCAGCTTCTCATTTACAATCGCATCTCGGCGGTTGCCGGTTTCATCCTCCAGCAGGCGGTCCAACTCCCGCCAGATGACAGCGGTCCCGCGCTCGCCGAGACGGTTAACGTATGGGAGTGCTTGGATATCGTCATCCTCCAGAACACTTAATATCCAGTCGTCAGCGGCGTCTATGACATCCAGGTTCCACTCTGCCCCTGAGAGAATACCGCTTTTCGCGCTGACGACTGTCAGGGAACGGCATTGGGAAAATGATGCTGTTTTCAGTCCGAGGCCAAACCGCCCGAGATCGTGAGGCGTCCGCTCCTCGCGTGGATTAACCGTACCATGCCGCATGGCGGCGAGAAGTTCAGCCGCGTCCATTCCGCGACCATCATCAAGAATTACGAGGACGGGTTCCGCAGCCGAAGTATCATAGAAAATGTCGATCGTGGCAGCATCGGCCGAGATGCTGTTGTCGATCAGGTCGGCGACCGCCGCCTCCAGAGAATAGCCCAGATCGCGCATCGATGCCGACAGACACGCCGCGCTTGGCGGGAGTGGAATGTTTCGTGCCATCAGGTGGCCTCGCGAATATTGCGGGAGAGTCTTTCCACTACACTAGGCGCGTCGCTTTTGAGCTCGCACTCCCAGACCGTGAAGACGGTCCATCCTGCCACCTGTAGAGCAACCCGGTTGCGCTCATCCCTGCTCACATTGGAATCGAATTTCGCCTGCCAGAACTCCGGTCTGGTCGAAGGCATGGTAGCGTTACGACACCCAGAATGCCGGTGCCAAAAGCAACCGTGAACAAAGATTGCAGCGCGGTATTTCGGTAGGATGATGTCGGGCCTGCCGGGAAGCTCTCTCGCATGGAGCCTGAACCGGAAACCGGCACGATGCAGGAGTGAGCGCAACTGCAACTCCGGACCAGTATTCTGACCCTTGATGCGGGACATATTCCAGCTTCTTCGCTCGCGCGTGATGGTGTCAGCCATCAGTCGTCAAGCCGGACGGCATCGAGCACTTCCGCCACAATTTCCGCGATCTGTTTTGCAAGCTGGGGCGGAACAGCGTTTCCGACCTGATGATACTGAGCCGTGCGCGGCCCCGCAAAAAAGTAGTTGTCGGGGAAGGTCTGAAGGCGCGCCGCCTCCCGCACGGTGAGACTGCGGCACTGCGCAGGGTCATAATGGATAAAATAGTGACCATCCTTGGAGATATGGGACGTAATGGTGCTCGAAACCTGATCAGCGAGTTGCACTCTGAAGCGATCTGAAAACATCTTGCCTGTACGGCCAAGCTCGACATTTCGATGCTCCGGCAGCAGTCCCTCCGGGAAGTCTGCCAATTTGGGGCTACGTCCTGCCTTCTGCGCAAAGGTGGCAGCGAAGAGATACCGCCTAAGATCAGAGCCCATATGGCTGCGCGCTTCATGTGCTGTTAGCACCGAAAGCCGGTCGTCATAGAGACTGCGCAACACATCATGTACTGGCCTGCGCATACGATAGAGCGTGGACGAAACTGCACTGGGCGATTTCACTTTGATCAGATTGTGGAAATCAAATGCTTGGGCGACTTCGCTAGCGTGGGAGGCACCGTTCAATTGACGGCGAACATCCATGCTCGAAATGGCCCGCAATTCATCCAGCCATGCCACCGCACTGTCAGTCGCCTTTGATAGGCCGCTACGTATGGATGGGAGTGATCCTATCGTCTCTTGGACGGTCGGTGCCGTCATCTTTTTCAACAGGCCGGGACGGACCTTCAGGTCGCTCCGGATGCCGACAATGAACATGCGATGCCGAGCCTGCGGGATGCCGTGTTCTTCGGCGCGGACAACAAACAGGCGAGGGTCCACTTCCTCATCCGCTATGTCCTCTTCGGTGAGGGAATATAACCTATAAGCCAGATCGCTTGGAGCGCCTGGGATGGCTGTGCTTGGACGGGAGAGATCGCGGGCAATACGCGTGATCGCCGATCTGCCTTCTATGGTCGCAGAAAGCAGGCCTTTGACATTCTCCATCACGAACACCGGCGGACGGTGGTCGGCGATGATCCGTAGGTATTCGAGATAGAGAGTGTGCTTCTCGTCATGCTCGAATTTGGGATCACCCTTCATGCGCGATCGGCCGACCAGAGAATATGCCTGACATGGAGGGCCTCCGATAAGCGCCCATCGCCGATTCCCACCAATCCGCTCTCGGACAATCCCATGCACTTTCGCATGAGATTCAAAGCCTAACGAAATCCGCAGAGCGGAAGATGCTGCATCGCGGTGTGCGTCTGGATAGCGCTGGTAAAGTTGCTCACAGGAGATATCTCCGGCGAGAAACGCATAATAAGGGTCGGGCGCTTCGCCTTCCGGGAATTGCCTGATGAAGTGTCGCAGAAGAAGAGTCTGATGCGCGAAATCGTCCCGCTCGATCGATACGGCACTGGTGAAGCGCGGACGCCCTTTCTCGTCAACGCTTGAGGCGAACCCTTCTCCTAGGCCACCTGGCCCTGCAAACAGATCGACCACCGGGTAGGAGTGGAATCGCTGTTGGACCTGGCTCTTGGATGCGCTCCCTCTCATCAATAAGTCCGTTCTGGTTCGCTCCCCTACGTACATGCTTATCTAAGCCCTCTACTGTCCTGTGATGTTCAGCAGGTGCTTGCCATAACTGGGGGCACTGGAAAGCCTCTGAAACTCTTCGACACTCAAAACTACTACAACTGGTCGCCCGTACTTCTCAACTTGAACTGGTTCCGCTCTCGCTTGCTCGATCAACTGTCCGAAACTATTTTAGCGTCCTGAGCAGACATTATTTTCGTGCGATTTTAGCAATTCTGCTCTCGCCCGCAACGAGGCCGAATGATTGACGCTCTGGACGTGCTTCAACGGATTCTCGCTGAGCTAGGGAAAGTATGATGTCACCAAAATTAGAGCCTATTGACGGATAGCAGCATCGGACGTGGTCGATGCGTGGTTAGAAGGGAACCGTCTCAATGTAGCCGAGAATCGGGTGAGGTATCTCGCCCGTAACCGGGTGACGTTCTAGCTTCGTCGTCGTACGTTGGATCTGGTTATCAGAGAGAGATGGGAATAGATCAGTCAGGCCGGTTTGGCCCGGAACTGTGTCCCTACGGGACCGGTCTTTGATCTCGCTCAGACCGGGCTTGCGCCCTGCCTCCGCCTGCGGCTCTGCCCTCGGTGCAGAAGAATTAGGCGAAAGCCCCCCCTGAGGGGCTACTACCTGATAGACACCGTTTTGCACCATGGCGTCAGGATGGCGATCAAGCCGCTCGCAAAGCTCCTTCCAGCGCCCCTTGACGGTGCGCAGAGACACGCCTGAGGCTTCGCTCAGAGCCTGCTGGGTGATGCTTCCACCCTGCTCGAGGAGCTTCTGCAGGCCATCGTCGATTTTGCCGTCAGTGCGTCTCCTATTCTTCCTACCGCTCCACGGCCCGGCCATCTGTTGCTTCTGCCGGGTCGTCAGGCGAGTCTCATCGAGACGCATGGCGCCTCGGTCAATGTCACCGCCGCGCGCGGGGGAATAGTGGTTCCACGTCCACTTCCAGATTTGACGCAAGGTAGGCAAGACATCCTGCTTCCAGCGTAGGCCGTTGACATTCGCCTGAAGCCCGGCCTCCTCGACAACCTGCCAGAAGGTCTCCATCGCCCCGTTTTGCCGGTGCCACTCGACGAGCGGGCGGACGTAATAGCTGACGGTCCAAAACAGATCCTCGTTCCGGCCAACAGTGCCTTCGACAAGCTTAAGGCGACGCTCCCGACGCGCGCCCGCCTTGTAGAACGGCTTCACCACGCTCCAGATCTGGCGGATATCGACAGCCTTACCATTGAGGGGAAACGTCTTCCAGGCGTCGTGCAGCGGATTCTTCGTTAGAGCACCGATGGCATAGCCGAAATCACCATTCATGGCCGTGACAAGGGCATCGTAGGTGTTCTGGGCGAACCGCTGGGCCTTCGCCGAGGCGCCAGCCCGACGATCGACCGGCGTCTTCAACATCCATGCGATGTGATATCTTCCACTCTTGGGGCTGGCTGAGATCCACGTCGGAGACGGCAGGCCAAGCTTGAGCCATCGGTCGAGGTCATCGTGGTCGCAATCGACCACGAAGAAATTCATATAATCAGCGGTGTTAACGGCGAGATAGCGCCTGTGAACCGCGTACTTTAGGGCCTCTACCCAACTTTCCTTTTTCTCGCCCTTTATGTCGTTCGCAACCAGAGGCTTGCCAGGAATACGGGGAAGAATCTTCTCACCAAGCTCGACGATTTCCTTTTCGCAGACGCCAAAGAACAGAGTTTCGAGCGCGCTGTCCAACGACGATCGGTAGAAGCCTTTCTTCGTCAGACGACCTGGAAGGACGCGTACGGTGACACCTCTAGGACGAGAGATGTGCAGCTTCCCATTTCTGAAAGAACACGGGAGCCAGCGCTTCCGCACGTCGCGACGCGGGAACTCGACGACGACATCGTCCGTAGAGTCATCATTCGCCGCATCAACCGACGAAGAACGTCGCCCGCGCGTAAGAATATTGCGCGCCGAATAAGCATTAGGTAAAATATTAATAGAAGTAGCGGCTGAATTCATTTCGTGACCCATTCGGCTGCTGGCGAAGAGACTGCAATCCCTGCGCACAGGTGGCTTCCCAGAATTTGGAAAGGGCTCGGCTGACAACCGGGCTTTTTTCATTGTGTAGAATCGGGATTTCGGAAAACAAGGATCTTGCACTGATTCAACGAATATTTATGAGCAATGGGGAGATTTTCTAACAAACTCCCTTTCCCTTCTTGATTCCCGTCAAATTATTTTCCGCTTGATCACACCCCACCAATGGCGAGCGCGCTACCCCCTCAAGGGGTTCTGCTCCGGCTCCGCCGGACGCTTCGCTGCGCAGCCTTCGTCACGAACCCTGTCCCGGTCTGGGTTTCCAGACCGGGACAGGAAATGGCCATGTCTAATCCGAGACGTCGGGGTAGACGCGCCGGAAGACCTGGAAAAGCTCTGCTTGAACCTCGTCCGGACCAAGCCAGCCGTCGCGAAGCGCCACGTGGGCGCCGCGCAGGTAAGCTTCTTCATCCCCGCATTCGAGCGCCTTTGCCAAGACGCCATGGTAATACTCGCCCCAGTTCTGACAGGAATCGTAAATCGCATCGTAGTGATACAGGTGAAATGACATCTCGCCCTCCTTTCCGGCAAATCAGCTGACCAACGCCCAACCACTGGGATCGTCCATCTCCTCGATCTCAATCTTGGTCCAATTCCGCGAAACGTTAATGCTGTCGGCAAAACGGAGCCCAGCGATTGCTCCCACCTCTCCCGTCTCCGGGTTTGGCAGAATGAGATCAGCGAGATGTTCCGGGTCGTTGCTGGTTTTCAAACACTCCTTCGCTGCGCGAAGAACCTTGGCGCCGATCTGGCTTCTGGTGATGTCGCTCCGCTGACCGTCCGCTCCGAGCCAGAAAACTCGCATCATTCTATCAACGCGCATGCTGAGACTCCTCTTCATCGCCTCGGTCCGCGCGCCAACGATCGACAAGGTCAGCGAAGCGTTCGCCGTATTTCTCGCTGCAGGGATAAGAGCGTGTGTCTCTAAGCTCCTTAAGAACGGCGAACATGTCGTCGGAGATAGACCGGTCCACCATCCAGAGATCGACAGGATCCCATGCGCCATTGAATTCCGCATTCCATACCGCAAGGAGAAAATCGGCTACCCGCTTGCCCTGCCCGGTCATACTGACTGCGACCGAGAAGAGCCGGTCGAGCGCGGTCTCAGACCTAACATCATTCGACGCAACGACCAGTGGCATGGCGCTCGGCATTGGCGCAGTGCGCGCGACTGCTTTTGTATTTCGATTCATTTTTGAACTCCCATTTTGTGTCACGACCCGATGTCGATGAAACCAATATACAGGAGGCGAACGACACCCTAAAGCATTGATTTAACACGATAAAACGAAGGATTTTGACCTTCGAAATCCTTGAGCCGAAGGATTTTTCAGGATCGTTTTCCTTGGCGCCAAGGAAAACCCAGCCTTGGTCACCCCAAGAAAGACACCAAAAAGTATTCACAAAACCATCAAAAAACATTCAGTGCATTGATTTTATTGATATTTACTGCAATTCTCGCTCAAATTTAGAGCGCTAAAATCCTTGGAGATCAGAAATTCATCCGATTTCATGTTGTCCAGCCCGCTAGGCGGGCCGCAGCACACAGCATGACCGGAGAGCCATCAATCGGGCGATTCCGGTCATGATGTGTGTGGTCAACGTGAAATCTGTTCTGTCGGCTATTGCCCGCATCGCGGGGAATGGACGGCGGACGCGCAGGCCGAGGATCGAGGGGCGAGCACCGCTGGAGCCCTCGGGGGCAGAGGCGGAATCGATTGGCGGGGGTAATTAGGCGGCGAGATCTTCACGCTGGCTCATGATCTCGGCGGCAAAATCGCCGTTATAGATTGCGGGAAACACGCTGTTCATGCTGTTCTTGACGGGTGGCAAATAGAACTGCTGCCGACCCTCTTCCGTGAACATCATGCTCGGGTGTCGCAATTTCGACCGGACTGAACCGGTTGAAACCCGCCCGCTCTGGATTTTGTGAACCTGATCTGAGATCAAGAGATCATCAGCGGGTTGGAAACCCATATCCCGCCTCCTGCCCCGGCTCCGGCGACACCGGTTTCGGCTTCCTCGTCGGCAGAGGCGGCAAATCTTCCTCGTTCCACGGTAGCGCCCACGGTTGGGACGGATAGATATCGGCAATGGCAACGCCGACCCGGCTCAAAGGCTTCTCGTAGTGATCGCGGATCGCCCGCCCTTCAGATTTCAGGCTGGGGATAGCGCGCTGAATCTGGCTGTCGGACATGTCGAGAATCTGCTGCGCGCGAGCCGGTGTGATAGCGTTCGCGAGAATTCTGAGCTCCGGCATCAACCGAGCGATTTCCTCTGCATCTGTTGTCGTGCCGAGCTTCGCTGAGAGGTACGATTGCAGGTAACTGGCCTGCCTGCGATCCATCTCGAACGCTCGGCTGGCGCGGTACGCAACCGCCATCTGAACGGTCGCATTTGCGAGCCCAATCATTGCAGCGAACGCAGTGATAGCAGCGGCGAATTCCTGACTGATCAAGAAATCCCGCACGACATCGGCGGGCGCAGCGGCGTCACCCTTCTTCCGCTTTAGGAACGCCCACTCGGCCAGTTCAGCCTGTCGCTTGATGTATTTCTGCGATCTGATTTCGAGCCAGTGGCAGATGAGCCGGGCTCGCTGCTCAGGGGTCAACTGGTCGAGATCGAGGCCGTCGAGGCTGTCGAGGTCACCGCGCGTCAGCGCTCCCAAAATCGAGAAAATCTGCTCGTCGGTGAAGGGTAGGATTTTGTCTTCGTTCATGTGCTGCTCCTTGTTGTGGGTGTCATCGCATCCGAGGTCCGAGCAAGAACCCGGCGGCCGGTTCGCTCAGGGCCTGCTGCCGCTCAAGCTCTCGCTGCTGTTCGATCTGCTGGCGGCGGCGTTCTTCCCGCTCTCTCTTCAGCCGCTCCCCGACCACGCGGACGGCGTCTTGATAGGTCCGGCATCGGCAGATTTCCTGGTCGTGCGACTGGATGGCGGCATCGATCCGGTGCGCGATCTCAAGGTCGCGCTCAGCCGTTGTCACGTCCGTCGCCCGCCACTTTTCGTGTTCGGCCTGGCGCTGCCGGGCGGTGTGTTCGGCCGTCGCTCGCGCGGCTTTTACGCGGAACTCGTAGGTCTCGGCGGGTTCCAGCTTCACCCGTGCCGCGTCGGCCTGGTTGCGGGCGAGTTCCGCGTCGCGGACCCGCTCGGTGATGATGCCGACCGACTGAGCAATGCGATCAGCGCGACCAATCAACGCCTCCGCCTCGTCCGCCACCCGCTCCAGCTTCTCGACTTTCTGGACGGCGACGGCGCGGGGCTTCTCAAGCTGGCGGCGGGCGTCGTCGGCGAGAAGCTTGGCATTGCGTGATTTGGCGTCGGGCCATGGATCGGATGCTAAAATGACAAGGCGTTCGTCGCGAACTCGGTCGACCTCCTGGAGGAGCGACTGTTTCTGCTTCTGGCGCCCCACGATGAACTGGTGCACCTGCTGTGCGGCTGGGTCGTCGAGCTCAGCCCGGCGCTGAACGAACGCGGCATAGGTGTCGATGGCTGGCTTCGTCTGGCGCAGGACATCGCGCAGCTTCGTGTTCGACGCCAAGGTCGCCGCGCGTAACTGCCGGGCGGCGACTGGCGCAAGCCGAACGTCGCCGCGCTGTATCAACGCGCGGGCGACCCCGGCGATTTCCCGCTGGCGGCTGAATGCGGTCGTCCAGCGCCCTTTTTCCCGCTGCTTGTGCTGATCGCGATACGCGGCGTAATCCCGTTTGAGCCGCTGATGCGCGGCCTCAGCAGGCTCTGGGGTGGCCGGATTCTGCTGTTGGCGAGCGATAACGGCGGACTGAACGACAAGTCGCTCTAGACGCTCTGTGGCGTCATGTCGGCCGAGTTCGATGTCGCGGCGGGCATCCTCGACTCTATTGCGGATAGCCTGTCGCTGATCCCGGTCAGAGCGTTCAGAATGTTCTCTAAGGCTTCCAAGATCTGCTGGTTCGCTGACGGTCCTTCCGGCGGATCTAGAAGGCTGAGAAGCGGCAATAGGCTGTTGGTGGTCAGCGCCGCCTCGATCGCCGCGTAGTCCATCGGGCTCAGGCCCCGGCGATCCCGCGTGCGGATTGTCGACATCGGGTCGCTGATCGTCGCCGCGCGGATCTCCGACAAGTCGCCCGTCGACCAAATCTTCGGAGAGAGACTGCCAAGCGCCCTCGAACCGCTCGATTGCGTCGGCGTATCGCCCGGCGGCGGCGAACTTGGAAGCCTCGTGGAGGGCTCGGCGTTCTGCTTGTCTGGCATATCTTTCTCCTTCTCTGATGCAACGGGTGGTGGCGCGTTGCAGCGCGGTGGCTAAACGTTGAGCGGCCTCAGCGCTGCCTTGCGAGCCGCGCTTGATCGCGGCCATCTGAATCTGATGTGCCGCATTCATCTTCTTCTCAAGATCGGCGGCGAACTGGCGCAAAAACCGCTCGAAGTCGCCCGGCTTTTCCATGTCGATCGGCGCGATAGTGTCCGACGACACCGAAGACCCGGCGCCGGTTCCAGAACCTGTCCCGATGCTCGGCCCGGCCGATTTCGAAGCCGGTTCGGCTGGCCGTGCCTGCTCGGCCGCCGGAGCGCGCACATCGACACGCGCCTGCCCCAGCTGAGCGAGCGGTGGAATCTGAAGTCCCGCAATGCGGTCCTGCACGTCAGCGGCCGGGATCCTTGGTTCGCCTGCTTCCTTGGAAGCGGCATTCAGGACGCGGGACAGGCTCTGCGCGTTTCCGGCCTGGTCGATGATCATCGTCGTCTTCGTGCCCTGAGCCAGCGCGAAACCGCGTTCGGCAAGGGCCGCCTCGAACGCCTGCGGGCTGTCTGAGGCCTTCCACGCCGTCAGCGCGGCCGACCGCACGTCGGCGAGGTTGACGCCCTGCCTGGCTGCCTGAAAGCGCTCGTCGGAATTCATGACGGCACGCTCAGTGCGAGGCCCCTGTCCGCACCCCTGAGCGATCATCGCAGCATAGACGTCGGGCCGCTCGTCCTTCAGGAACTTCAGGACCTCCTTATCGAACCGGCCTGACGTGAATTTCTCGCCGAACTCGAACTCGACGATCCGAGCCACTTTCTCGTGCCGAGCGAAGTTGTGCGCGAGGTCGATGACACGGCCATTCTCATTGACTAGCGAGTAGACATAATGCCGGTGAGTGCGATCCTTCTTCTTGTGCTCGACAGCTAGGCGCGTGTGGTCCTGAAGACCGAACTCGGCCTCGTAGAGCTCGAGAACGCGCTCCCACTGCTGCTCGGTGTAGACCGTCGAGGGATCGAGATGGACCTGCATCACGGGCTTCGCGGAGCGACCGTGTGCAGCACCGGCAACAAGCTCGCCCAGCTGGTTCGCAAGATCATCGGATGCCAGCCCACGCGCCTCCAGAAGCTGGACGCGTTCGTTCTCATCGACATCCGTCAGATGTCGAGCGAGAGCGCGTCCGCCGCTACCTCTGGTGGCGCCGACGATCATCTCGGATCGATCCTTCTGATGGTTTCCATCAGGAGAGCCGCCAGCTGCTTGTATTCGACGATGCACGCCTCGATCGCCTCGTGGTCGGCGGCAAGTCCGGCTTCGCGTCGGGCCGCCGCTGCCTGATAGAACGGATGCTTCAGCGCACCAAGCTTCAGCAGGCATTCGCTCAAGATCGCAACGTCCTCCGGTGCCGACGACCGCATCTTCTTCGGACGAGACGGCTCGAAATCGTCGTCGAGATTGACGGCATTCATAGCGATCGAGCGCATGTACGACGCGACGCTGAGTTCGCGCTCGTCCGCTGTCGCCTCTATTAGGCGATAGAGATCAGGCCAAAGGCGAAACGTGATCGCTTCGGATTTTTGACGTTTCTCCGAGCGCATATTCACGTTTTGTTCCCAATATTTCTTGCATTGACGAGCATGAAATTCTCCAATTCTCGGGGGTCAACGGGGGCGGAGCCACCTTGCAAGTTAGTGATGACGCGCCGGGCGCGTGGTAATCACTATGGCTTGCTCAAATATAATAGCCCGCCGACTCGAAGCATTCAAGTATTTGGCATAGGTATTGATGAATTATCGAAAAATAACGCGATACTATACAGAATAAAAATTTGACAAGGCCTGCAATTCCATCATCGCTTCAGATAATATTTGATCGCATCTTCCACGAGATCCCGGCCCGAACCGCCAGAATATCTTGACTTCATCTTCTCATATAGCTGACGATCAATCCTGACATTAACGACGTCCTGAGCGCGTTTCCGGCCACGCAGGCGCGTCAAAATGCGTTTACGGTCCTCTTCTGTCGGATTTTCGATGCCGTCGCTCTGAAGCTCTTTCAGAACCTCGTCTTCATCAGCTTCCTGCGGACGGCCGACCGGGCGCTTGTAGATGCGCGCATAATAGTCCCTGAAACTGTTCCGACCCCAGACCGGCTGCCCCACGAACACGAAGACCGGTGCCTCGAGGAGCATCTCAGCATCCTCGGTCGCCGATTTCTGCTCGTGAATCTCGACGAGATTCTCCGGAAAAACGGTCTGGACAGCTTCCAGAATACTCTCCGCGTCTGTTCCGCCCGCTTTAAGCCGCACTGCCTCCCGGCGCTTGTGAACGACGATATAAGTGTCGCGCCGTCGCTCTTCGGGATCCAGTTTGCGCTGTTCACTATCGAAATAGATGTGCGCATAAATCGGTGTTGGCTCGACGCTGGTCTTGTCGTCCTCATGAGCGCGCAGGAGGAACTTAATCTCCATGTCGATGCCGTCGTGAACGCTCAATGTGAGCGAGGTGTCGACATCCGGATCGTAGTATTCTTGATAGATTTCCTGCACCGAATCCAAGCTGAAATCGAACTCACGCTCTTCGAATGGATGGGTCTCGTCGTGCTCCCATGCAGCCTCGCATACTGCGCCTTCGAGCTCACGCATGTCGGTCGGATCGGACAGCATGAAACTGAGGTAATTATCAGCCTTTTTGCCGTCATGTGCAGGCCAAAGAGAATAGGCTTTCTCGCTCGTCGACATGGCAAACCTCCAAATCTCATATCGTTAGATACAAAATATCGTGGCACGCAACGAAAATCAATAAAATAGGCGATAAAACGGCACGCAACGTTATTATTTTGGCAGTGGTCAGACGCTTAAGCTTAACGCGTTACGATAAATTGACGTTCTCGCGGGCTGGCTCACGAGATGAAGCGGCCATCGCCGAATAGCCGCAGACTTTGCAGGCAAGGCGGCTAGGTTGCTCTCTCAATGGCGACCGGCAATCAGGGCATTCACGGCGGGCGAGGGCGCGCATGCGTTTTATTTAAAATCTGTCCAAACAACGTTCCCGCCAATAACATCACCGGTGTATCCAGGTATGTGAACTGAAACCGTTTTCCATAGATTTTTTGCTATACTACTGTCTTTCGGCGCAGCTAGTTTGAAGCCATCAAATACTTTTTTTGTCATTAGTATTGGTGGCGTGCTTGGTGTAAATTCCTCGTAACTATCATAAAAATAAAAACTGAAAACAGACCGGTCGGTATGATAAAATGCATTGTTAACATAATCTGTTTTTAAGGACTCCAGAAAAACCTTCGAAGACTCGTCCGACCAATAAAAATCCCCAAATATGTCTTGTCGGCCAACGCGAAACCTATCAACATTGGCACTATAACCCGTCTTGTTTGCAGAATCTGTTAGTTTGGATGCGACATTTGCCGGACGCCCTAACCAAACTAAGCTGCGATAAGTTTCGCGATTAACTCCGCGTTTACGAAAACCTGTTTTCGTCGCCAGCATCTTTCCGGCATCTATTCCAATACCGCACGAGAATTCGTTTCTCTTAAAATACTTATTTATCACATATATAGCGGTCGAGTTCATCGAGATCGCAGTCTCAACTGCGTTTACATAACAATCGGTTGAGTCAAATAGAACCATTACGCGGTCGCCGATGATACCACGGACATGTCCGTTATTGCGTTCCGCGCATTGCGTCATCGCGCGGACAAAAGCCGAATACAGCTTTGCGACTGTTTCCGGCTTATGTGCGAGATTCAGGTCTGTTGATCGTCTGATATCCACGTACAACACGCAGCTATCTAATAACTTAGATGACTGCTGCTTAGCATCAAGGTTAGGGAAAGTAACGCCGCCATCGCTGTAACCCGGAACTACACTTGTTGGAGAGACATTGATGCTAAAGTCAGTGGACAGAATGGTACTTACTTCATCGTCTAATATCGCTTTAAGTGTTGAGATTTTCAATCGATTAAATCCAACACTCTTACTGTCAAACCTAGAATAGGAAAGATGAAAACAATTAATATTGATACACTCAGAAATGTCACAGAAATTTGAAAGAAACGGAATTTTCTGATAGCAATTATACTATTTTCATGAACCTGATTTAGTAAATCGTCTATATACTTGTCGGTATAGCTCCTAGAATGATCTGGCATATAGTAATCTCTAATTAATTCCTTAAATTCTTTATAGCCAACCCTGCTTATATCGCCGAAAAACAACAAATTAGGGATATTTTTTGAGTTAGATTTAGATTTAATTGCAAGTCGAGGATCGAACGAGAAGAGCGAGACTAATGTTGCAAGAAGGGCAAATGGGATTGAAATTTGCAGTGCGATCTTGAGCCATGACGTTAGTTCGAGATTCGATGCTTGGAGTGAGATGCAGGCGAATGCCCACGCCGACGAGAGAGTAACCACAGCGCCGTTCTTCGCCTCAGCGAATTTCAGAAAATCGATTGCGCGGCTGAGGTTATCTACAGCAATTTTTTCGAACAAGTCTCGGCCAACGGCTTCCATTATGCTCTCGTGCCTACGTTGATTTATCGCTATGCATCTCTATCATTGCGAACGAGTAGGATTCAAAGCTATTTGCACGTGAGATTAATTTTTTTGGGATTGTCACTGCGACCGACCTTTGTCGCCAGGCTGAGTCTCGGTTGGTATTTCTCGATTGACGGAAATACTCCATCGATCTACTCCACTAACTGAATCGGCGCGGTCGCTAAGGTTCTGATTTCTAGGACAGGCTAGATAGGTGGGAACGCATCCAGGTCCCCCAGCCAACTCCCTGAAAATTTGCAGCAAGCGTCGATCTGGAAAGATCTCCCTTGCGCTCGTCCGGCCGCGTCTTCTGCTCCGTTTGCAGTTGCGAAGCGTCATGGATAATGCGACCTTAAAAGCGTTTTGAACTACTAGTTTTTGGAGGAATCCGGCCCATGGTTGCTATCCGGCTCATCGCTCTCGTCGTGCTTCTCGCCGGGGTAACCGCCACCGTGCCAGCTGCAGCGCAGGCATTGTTCGGCGGCCGGAATATGGCAGGGGAATTCCTGACAAATGAGGATATCCAGATCCGAAACAAAGTCGGTGTCGAGCTCCTGAAATCAGGCAAAGAAGGCGATGTTGTGGAATGGTCGAACCCAAAGACCAAGAGCTACGGGACGATCACGCTGCGCGATGCCTTTGACTACAACGGCATGAAGTGCCGGAGGGTCGAGCTGGAAAACACACCGAAAGGGCTTAGCAGTCACACGGTCTGGTACAAGCATGGAGTTTGCGCTGTGCCGGGAGAGGGTTGGAAGTACCTGTACTAACGTACCTCTCGCAATTGTGGCTCAGCCCGCTATTCATTTTGGGTATGATTTGGACCAGTCATTAGCTCGGAGGCTGAAATGGCTTTCTGGTCGCGTTTAAATCTGTACCGATTCATCGTCATCGCTGCCGTCGTTTCGACTGTCGCCCTTGGGAGCAATGCGCTCCAGGCACGCCAAGGCGATGAAGCGCGCGTGCTTGTCGAATCGATCATCGACGATCTCGGTGTTGATCGGGCCCGTATCCGGTCCGTCGACGTGATCGCCGATCACCAGGGCGGGCGGAGTCCGGCCTCGAGTTACTCCGGCTGGATCTCTTTCAAGGATTGCAAAGGCAATCTGGTAATCATGCTGGGCCGGACGTTAGCGGTTCAAAGCATTTACACGACAGGCGACTGTGAAGTTTCCGGCGTAGATTAAAGATCGCCACGAATCTCTGTGCCTCCTCGATGCTCAACTCCCAAACTAATGTCGAGAACGAAAGTAAAACCCAAATATTTTGCGACTTTATACATTCGATTAATTCATTGATTTCATCTGATTTCCAAGATGAACGCCTTGCCCCAACTCCGGATATCAGCAACCATCGGGCTGAGACTCGCGAAGAACATTGCAAGATGGAAACTCGACCACATTAACGTGTGTGCACCGGGTTTCCAGGTACAGCGGAGATCCGGAAATGCGTCGGTATCGATCCTTCTGTCTATTTGGCGTGTTGGCCGGGCTCCTTCTTGTTGCGGGATGCGAGGAACAGGCAGCTCCAGTGGCGGAGACCGTGCGGCCCGTCCGCGCAATGAAGGTCAGCGACGTAGAGGCCATTGCCCGGCGCAGTTTTCCCGGAAAAGCAAAAGCGTCAAAGGAAACCGATCTGGCTTTCAAGGTCGCCGGCCCGCTGGTGGAGTTTGATCTCGAAATCGGCCAGGAGGTGGAGAAGGACCAGATCCTGGGCCGGATCGATCCGGCGACCTATGCAACTGAGGTACAGTCCGCCACGGCAAATCTCGAGCGGGCGCAGGCGCGCTATGAGGATGCCGAGTTGGAATACAAACGCCAGAGCACGCTCTTTGAGCGCGGGCATGTCGCCAAGGCAAAACTGGACAGCGTCATCGCCAGTATGAAAAGCCTTCAGGCTGACGTGGCCGCAGCCGAAGCCGCACTCCGCCGGTCCGAGCTGGATCTGAATTACACCTATCTCCGTGCCCCATTCAGCGGGGTTATCGTCAAGACGCACATGGAGAATTTCGAGAATGTGCGGGCCTCCCAGCCGGCCGTTCGCCTGCTCGATTCCGCAATGATCGAGTTCGTCATCGATATTCCCGAGACGCTCATTTCGCTGGTCCCCCGGGTCGAGAGCGCGATCGTCGTCTTCGACGCCTTCCCGGAGCACAAGATCGTTGCTGAGATCAAGGAAATAGGCACTGAAGCCTCGGAGACGACGCGGACCTACCCGGTCACTCTCTCGATGGCGCAGCCGGAGGGAATCCGGATCCTGCCCGGGATGGCCGGCACCGCGACCGGGAAGGTCGACGGCATCCGTCCCGCCGCCTCACCGGTCCAGGTCCCGATCTCCGCGACCTTCACCGCCGGAGAGGACCCGCAGACGATGGTCTGGGTCATCGACGAGGCCGCGATGACCGTTACGAAGAGGCCCGTCGTGACCGGAGCGCTAACAGATACCGGGATCCAGATCGTTGAGGGCCTCGCCGCCGGAGAATGGATCGCGACGGCCGGCGTGCATTATCTGCGCGACGGCCAAAAGGTCAGCATTCTCAACCAGTAACGGAGCGGAACGTTGAATCTTGCAGCCATCGCCATCGAGAAGAAAACGGTCACCTATTTCGCCGCTTTCCTGCTGCTGGTCGGCGGGATCTCCAGCTTCTTCAACCTAGGTCAACTCGAGGATCCGGATTTCACCATCAAGACGGCCGTGGTGGCGACGACCTATCCCGGCGCGAGCCCGGAAGAGGTCGAGCTTGAAGTCACGGACCGTCTGGAACTGGCGATCCAGGAACTGAAGCAGATCGATTATGTGAAATCCTTCTCGCGCGCCGGTTATTCGCAGATCTGGGTCAATATCAAACCAAGCTTCTCCTCCGCGGAAATGCCGCAAATATGGGACGAACTCCGTCGCAAGGTCGGCGATACCGCACAGCAACTCCCTCCGGGCGCCGGTACACCCCAGGTAATTGACGATTTCGGAGATGTCTACGGATTGCTGATGGCGGTGACAGGGGACGGCTTCAGTCACACCGAAGTCAGCGAGTATGTCGATCACATCAAGAAGGAGCTCAGTCTGGTCGAGGGTGTCGCCCGGATCGACCTCTGGGGCGTGCAGGACCGGGTCGTCTATCTCGACGTCCGTGAGTCGCAGCTCTCGGAACTGGGGCTCAGTGACAGCAGTATCGTCCAGACCCTGAACGAGCAGAACATCGTGGTCGATGCCGGCGCGCTCGAGTTGCAGAACCGCCGTCTGCGGGTCGCCCCCAGCGGGTCGTTTGCAACACCGGAAGATATCGGCAATGTCGCAATCCGGCCCTCGACGACCGACCTGCTGCGCGCCGCGACCGGAGGCACCGCGATATCTCCGACGGAGATTGTCCGGATCGGCGATATCGGGACGATCCGGGAAGGCTATATCGATCCGCCGCGGCAACTGATGCGATTCAACGGCATCCCGGCAATCGGCATCGCGATCGCCAACCAGCCGGGAACCAACGTCGTCACCATGGGAGAGCGGGTCGATGCCCGCCTCGCGGAGCTGGTCGCGCAGCTTCCCATCGGGATCGAATTGCAGCGGGTGCACTGGCAGTCGGACGTCATCGACGAGGCGGTGTCCGGATTCTTCGTCAGCCTGGCACAAGCCGTCGCCATCGTACTGGTCGTGCTGACCCTTGCCATGGGCTGGCGGATGGGCGCCATCATCGGCACCGCCCTGATCATGACCATCCTGGCCACGCTGATCTTCATGAATCTGTTCGGGATCGATCTGCAGCGCATGTCCCTTGGAGCCCTGGTGATCGCGCTCGGCATGATGGTCGACAATGCCATCGTCGTCGCGGACGGCATGGCGGTGCGACTGCAGAAGGGCATGCCGCGCAAACAGGCCGCGATCGAGGCCGCCAACCAGCCCGCATGGCCGCTGCTCGGCGCGACCATCGTCGCCGTGCTGGCGTTCTTCCCGATCGCCGCATCGGACGAGAATGCCGGTGAATACTGTGCCAGCCTGTTCTCCGTGGTCGGGATCTCCCTGATGGCGAGCTGGCTGATCTCTGTCACCGTGACGCCACTGCAATGCATAGACATGCTTCCCGCGCCCAAAGGCGACGGCTCCACCGATCCATTCGACAGCCGGTTCTATCGCCTGTTCCGGACCTTCCTGGCACGCTCCATCCGACTGCGCTGGCTGACCCTCGGCGGAATGGCCGCGCTGTTGGTGCTATCGGTCCTCAGCTTCGGAAATGTCAGCAAGCTGTTCTTCCCTGACTCCGCCATGACCAAATTGATGGTCGATTACTGGGCCCCGGAGGGAACCCGCATTCAGGATGTTGCCCTGGACCTTGAGCGGATCGAAGAGAAGCTGGCGACGGACGACCGGATCGAGGCCGTGACGACCTTTGCCGGCAGCGGGCCGCCGCGCTTCTATCTTCCGGTCGAACCCGAAGCGCTCTCCTCCTCATATGGACAATTGATCGTCAATGTGCGTGACGCCAAGGAGATCAATGCGATCATCGGCGACCTGACCCCGTGGTTCGCGGAACAGTTCCCGGATGCGCTGGTGCCGATGCGCAAGTTCGGGGTCGGTCCGGGCACCACCTGGAAGTTCGACGTCCGTTTCAGCGGGCCAGCGGAGGCCGACCCGGCCATCTTGCGCAGCCTCGCCGACGAAGGCCTCCGGATCCTCGCCGCCTCCCCGTTGGCTGGCGAGATGCAGACCAATTGGCGCCAGAGGGTCCAGACGGTCGTCCCACGCTACGCCCAGGTCCGCGCGGGCTGGTCCGGAATCTCCCGCGAGGACATCGCCGATGCGACAAAGCTCGCTTTCGACGGACGCACGATCGGGCTTTATCGCGAACAGGACGAGCTCGTTCCGATCATTATGCGCAAGGTAGAGACGGAACGACAGAATGTCGGCGGGCTTGAGGTCCTTCCCATAAGGTCTCCCTCTACCACCCGGTCAGTGCCGCTGGCGCAAGTGACGGACGGTATCGCCACGGAATGGGAAGACCCGATCATCTGGCGCCGCGACAGGAAGCGGACCATCAAGGTGCAGTCCAACCCGGTGGCAGGCGTCACCCTGCCGACCTTGCGGGCGTCCGTGGTGGAAGCTTTCGACAAGATCGAGCTGCCGCCCGGCTACAGCATGGAATGGGGCGGCGAATACGAGAGCTCCCGCGATTCCCAAGCCTCACTGCTACCGGGTGTGGTTCCGGCGGTCGCGGCGGTCCTTTTTATTATCGTCGCTCTGTTCAACGCCTTCCGGCCACCGCTGATCATTCTCGCGACAATCCCCTTTGTCATGATCGGTATCACCGCCGGATTGCTTGGCACCGGCACGCCCTTCGGCTTTGTCGCGCTGCTCGGCGCCATGAGCCTCGCCGGCATGATGATCAAGAATGCGATCGTTCTGCTTGACGAGATCAATCTGAATCTCTCCGGCGGCATGTCGCAATATGACGCTGTCCTGGGCGCCGGTGTCTCACGGCTGAGGCCGGTGGTCCTGGCCGCGGCGACTACGGTTCTCGGGGTCGTGCCGCTGCTGCAGGACGTATTCTGGGTCGGCATGTCGGTTACGATAATGGCCGGTCTGACATTCGGCACCTTCCTGACCATGGTGCTGGTCCCCGTCCTCTATGCAATCTTCTACCGGGTCCGGCAACCCGCCACCTGATGCTTCGTTGCGGGAGGACCGATGCTCTTTCTTGAACTGGCAGTCGCCACCGCAGCGGTCGCCGTTGCCATCCTTGTGCAACTTGCGGCCACGCTCGTCCTCGCTTACCGGGTACGACAGGTTCTTCCTGTCTGGACAAAACACCATCCGGCGCCGAAAGTTCTCGCACGCGTCGCCCTCACAGCCTTTGCATTATTGTTCCTCGGCCACATTGTGCAGATTTGGTTATGGGCGGGGCTCTATATCGTTTTGGGCGAATTTACCGACCTTGAGACGGCGCTCTATTTCTCAACGGTCACTATTTCCACGCTCGGGTATGGCGACATCGTCCTGTCGCAGGACTGGCGCCTGCTCGGTGCGATCGAGGCGGCCAGCGGCATCCTGCTGTTCGGATGGACCACAGCGATGCTCGTCGCGGTTCTCATGCGGGCCTGGCAGGATGCACAAAGCACAGCCCCCTCATTGGAAAGCTGAGACTGGCTGCGGGACGCGGATAACCAAACCGCGCTGACCACAAGGTTACAGCAACTCAAGATTACATTTTTATACCGCCACGACTACCAGGATTGAACCATTTAAGTACCTTTTCAGCGCCACCCGATGCTCATTAACTCTCTTTGCCGACGCAAGGAGGGGCGTTTGACCGATCGCAGGATCACGGATATAGAGACGGTCAACTCGTCATAAAAAGTCGAGAGCGTGACCGGAGAGTGTCTATGATCAGGAACGGCATAAAGCGCGATCTGATCGCGGCCATCGCCGCTGTTCCGATAGCGGTATGTCTAACCGCCGGACTGGCCCGATCGGAGACTACGGTCAGTCCAGCCTCGCTTCAGCAGATAGAAGAACACCTCGCCGCCGCAGACGATCTGCTGCTTCAACCAACCTCACAATCAGGTGACTTGCTGCTTCAACCGGCGGAGGATGGTGCCGCTCCATCTGTAGCGCCTGCTATTGGCGCTCCTGCCCCGGCGGATGAACCGGAGGATACCACCGGGACCACACCGGCGGCAGCTGCCGAGCATGAGAAACTGTTCGCCGAGAACCGCTTCCCCGCGGCCACGACCTGCGCCACCTGCCATCCCAAGCAGTATGGGGAATGGTCGGCGTCACAGCATGCCTACGCCCAGCTGAGCCCGGTGTTCCTGACCATGCAGGCGGCGATCAACAACAAGACCAGCGGCACCAACGGCGACTTCTGCATTCGCTGTCATACGCCGGTCGGCATGAACCTGGAAGAATCAGTCTACGTCTCCAACTTCGACCGGCATCCGACATCGCGCGAAGGCGTGACATGCATCGCCTGCCATCGGGTCAACCGCAATTACGGCAAGATCAGCGGCCGTCTGGCCATCGTCGAAGGTGACCTGTTCGAGCCGGTCTTCGGCCCCAAGGGCGACGATGAACTAAAGCGGGTTCTGGATCAGCCGGAGACCTATCGCGTAACGACCGACCGCGACGCGCCAGGCCGGGCCATTCACACCGAGGTCGAGCGGTTCTTTCCGTTGGTGACCTCCGGTTTTTGCGCTACCTGCCACGACGTAACCCTGGTGAACGGCTTCCGGCTGGAAGAAGCCTTTGCCGAATACCATCAGTCGCCAGCGTCCCAGGCCGGTGTGAGCTGCCAGGACTGCCATATGGGCAAGGAGCAGGGCACGGCCTCCGGCTACGAAGAAGGACCGGCGGCAATTGTCGGCGGCGTGCCGACGCAGCCCCGCAAACTAGCCAGTCATTTCTTTGCCGGTCCCGACCACTCTATCCTCCACCCAGGCCTGTTCCCGATGAATGTTAAGGCGCAAAGCTTCAAGACCATGCGGGAATGGATGGCGTTTGACGACGCTGCCGGTTGGGGCACAGACGCATTCGAGGACACGGCGCCGCGCGACCACCCCTTCCCCGAAGCCTGGCGCTCGATCGACGACCGCTACGACGCGCGCAAGATCGTTCAGGAACAGATACAGCGGCTGGAGAAAGCGGACGAACGGCGCCTCGAAGTCCTGCGCAACGGCCTTGCACTCGATGAGATCCAGATCCAGTCCGCCGAGCCCGGCGCACTCTCCTTCTCGGTGGCGGTCCGCAATATCACCGACGGCCATTCGGTGCCGACCGGCTTCGACGCCGAGCGCCTGATGTTTCTGGAGGTCACGGTCGCCAATGCCGACGGGGCGGTGATCTACCGCTCAGGTGACCGCGATCCGAACGGTGACCTGCGCGACAGTCATTCAGCCTATGTCCATGCGGGCGAACTGCCGCTCGACGAGGACCTGTTCAATCTTCAGTCCAAGTTCCTGGTCCGCCTGCTGCGCGGCGGTGAGCGCGAACAGGTATTGCCGATCAACACCTCACAGGGCGTGCTGCCCTTCGTCCGCCCCGAGGCATTGCCGACAACGATCTACGGCCGCCCCCGGAATACCCGAAAGCACAAGCAGACCATCGATCCGCTGGGCACCCGGACTGCCAACTACACGATACCGGCTGATGCGCTTACCGGTTCGGGACCCTATGGGATCTCCGTGCGCCTGCAGGCGCAGATGGTGCCGGTAAACCTGATCCTTGCGATCCAGGATATCGGCTTCGATTACGGCATGAGCCCGCGTCAGGTGGCCGATGCGGTGGTCGACGGCACGCTGACAATCGCCGAGCGGCAGGCGACCGTGACCCTCGAAGCCACGAAACAGGCGGCCTCCCAATGAGCCGGGCACTTTCCTGGAGCCGGTTTTTGCCGGTGGCGGCCATGCTGTTTGTCGCGTCCGCCGCATCCGCAGAGGTAAAGACGCTCTCCGAAGAGCCGATCCCCTACAAGGGGAACGCCCTGCCAGAACGCACGAAGCCCCTGCTGGAGATTGGCCCCGCCCTGCTCGGCACCGGCCCGCTGGATCCCGGCTTCGAGCTGCCGACGGGCGCCGTGTGGCAACCCGCCCTCTGGGTCTTCGGCCAATACCGCACCGGCGTCGACATCTACAAGAACGGCAATGCGCCGGAAGTTCAGGAATGGGCAAACCGGCTCGACCTGTTCGCCAACCTGCGGCTCAGCGGCACGGAGCGGGTGCTGTTCGGACTGTCGCCGTTACGCGACGAAGGCGAGTTCACCGGCTATCACCGGCGGCCCGAATCCGAGGAAGGCTTCGACAGTAATTTCAGCGGCGAGATCACCGCCCTCTTCTTCGAAGGCGAAATCGGGGAGATCTTCCCCGACGCGGATCCCTTCGATGCGGGAGGGCTCGATCTCGGTTTCACAATCGGCCGCCAGCAGCTTCTCTTTCAGGAAGGGTTGCTGATCAACGATACGGTCGACGCCGTCGCCCTGACCCGCGACACCATCACCATCCGCGACCATTCGGTCGACACCCGCCTCACCGGCTTGTTCGGTTGGGGTCACATCGACAGAGACGACAACGAGCGGGACCACGACGCGCGACTGTTCGGCCTGTTCTCCGAGACCGATTTCGACACCTCCACGGTCGCTCTGGATGCGATCTGGGTGACCGGCGGCGAAAACGACAGTGTCGAAACCGACGGACTGTTTCTCGGCGCCGGAACCACCCAGCGGATCGGCAAGGTGAATACCGCCTTCCGTGTCGCCCAGTCTTTCGCCCTCGACGAGACTTCCCCGGCGGTGGATACAGGCACCCTGTTCCTGGCTGAGCTGTCCGGCGACCCGATGGGCAATGACGACGTGCTCTACGTCAATGCCGCCTGGGCCGTGGACCGTTTCACCTCCGCGGCGCGCGATCCGATCGCCGGAGGCCCGCTCGGCCCGGTCGGCATCCTGTTCGCCTCCCCCGGCCTGGGTGACTACGGGACAGCGCTCAACAACCGGGCGGAGAATGTCGTCGCAGCCGCGACCGGATATCAGATGTTCTTCAATCAGGAACGCACACAGGTTGTCGCCGAGATCGGCGCCCGCCTTGCGACCGATGCGGATCAGAACGACGCGGTGGCCGCCGGACTGCGTTTCCAGCAGGCACTCGGCGCGCGTGTCGTCCTGCAACTCGACGGCTTCGTGTCGCGTCAGGAGAACCAGGACACCGGATACGGCGCACGCTCCGAACTTCTGGTGAGGTTCTGAGCCGATGGCCGGGGTGATCGAGACAATCGGGTATGTCATCGTTGCTGGCACCGCTGCCGAGATGGCACTCGGCCTTTTCGGCACCTGGCGGCGCGGATATCTGGAACGCCGCAGCTTCGCAGCCGAGGCAAGCTTGTTTGAACGCCGGGTCGCGCTGTCACTGAGCCGAGCCGAAGCCGAACGGGATCTGACCATCAATTCCTGGAGCGGCTTCCGCAAGTTCAAGGTGGCGCGCAAGATCCGTGAGGCCGACAACATCCATTCCTTCGAGCTGGTCGCCCATAATGGCCGGCCCTTGCCACAGTATCTTCCGGGCCAGTACCTGACCTTTCAGGTGCGCATCCCCGGCCAGACCAAGCCGCTGGTGCGCTGCTATTCCCTGTCCGACGCCCCCGGCAATGACGGGCGTTACCGGATCAGCGTCAAGAAGGTTCAGCCGCCGCCCGGCACGGAGCACGCTTCCGGAGCGGTGTCGAGCTATCTGAACGATGTCGTGCGCGAAGGCGATATTCTGGACGTACGCGCGCCCGCCGGGACTTTCCACTGCGATCCGGCTTCAGACCAGCCGATCGTGCTGATCGCCGGAGGTGTCGGCATCACTCCCCTGCTGAGCATGCTCAACAGTGTGTGCAGCACTCCGACAGAGCGAGAGATCTGGCTGTTCTACGGCGTGCGTAACCGCCCGCAGCATGCATTTGCCGAACATATCGCGGGCCTGCGGCACCTGTATCCAAACCTGCATGTCGTGACCTGCTACAGCGATCCGACCGAAGCCTGCGTGCCAGGCCAGGATTACGACCACGCGGGCCGGATCAGCCTTGAAATTCTCAAGGCCAGTTTGCCATCGACCAACTACGCCTTCTACCTGTGCGGACCGGCACCGATGATGGAGGTTGTCTCTGGCGAGCTGCGCGACTGGGGTGTACCGGCGGACGACATTCGGATCGAGGCATTCGGGGCTGCCACCGTGCAGCGCCAGCCGAGCGAGCGGCCCGCAACAGCTTCCGACCCCGGTATCGAGATCCGGTTCGACCGCTCCGACAAGGTTCTGGCCTGGGACGAAACCGCGGGCTCGATTCTTGCACTCGCCGAGAATAACGGTGTGGTGCTGGAAAGCGGCTGCAGGGCCGGACATTGCGGCACCTGCGTGGTCGCCATCAAGGCGGGAGAGGTCGATTACGTTGCCGAGCCGGCCGTGACGCCTGAACCGGGCACCTGCCTCGCCTGTATGGCGGTGCCGCGCGGCAGGGTGACACTCGACGCATGATTAAAATGGAACGAGACGGATACACAAGCATGGACAACATCATGAGTAAGTGGGCTTCACGCTACCTTGCTGCGGCGGCGTCATTGCTCGTCATTCTAGCGGGCCTTTCCGTCTCTTCCGTATCCGCGCAAACGAGTGATGAGCATTTCAAGATGATCGGGCCTGCAAAGTGTGCCGAGTGCCACAAGACCGAGACCGAAATCTGGAAGGGGACGCATCACTTTTCCACCTTCACTGAATTGACTCGCAGGAAAGAAGCCAGCGACATCGCCGAGCGCATGGGCATGCGCCGCATCAAGTCAGAGAGCCTTTGCCTGAACTGCCATTTCTCGACGGCGGAGACCGCCAGCGGCGATCTTGAGCCAGTAGCCGGTATTTCCTGCGAAAGCTGCCATGGGGCAGCCAGCGCGTGGCAGCCGATACATAGCGGCTTCAGCGGCAAGAAGGAGGGTCAGGAGACCCCGGAGGAGATCGCTCTCCGCTGGGAGAAGTCCGAGGCCGCCGGCATGATCCGTCCGAAGGACATGTATCGCTGGGCCAAGAACTGTTTCTCCTGCCATGTGGTGCCGGAAGAAAAGCTGGTGAATGTGGGCGGCCACAAGGCCGGCAGCCCATTCGAGCTGGTCGCCTGGTCCCAGGGCGAGGTGCGCCATAACACCTGGCACAACAAGGGAGCCAGCAACGCGGCTGCGTCCCTGAACGACAAGCGCCTGATGTTCGTCGTTGGCCGTGCGGTCGAGCTGGAAACGGCGCTGCGGGCCGTCGGCAAGGCGACACAGAAGGCCAACTACGCAGTGTCCATGGCCAAGCGCGCTCAGGCCGCCCGCCAGGCAATCGCCGCACTCGAGGGTTTCCTGAAGATCGCGGAGCTGACCGAAATGGGGACGGTGGCGAACAGTGCCGGCCTCAAGCTCAACAACGACGCGGCCCTTTCGGCCGTGGCGGACAAGGTCGGCGCCCTCACCCGGGAAATCGCCGGCAAGTATGACGGCAGCAGCTTCGGTGCGATCGACAAGTATCTGCCGCAGGAATCCGCCTACAAGGGAGTTCCGGCCCGCTGAGGGCCGCATTGATGTCCGCCCAGACAACAGCGATCAGCCGTCCGCGGCGCTGGGATAATCCGTTCGACCCCGAACTGTCGACGGCGGATGTCGAGCGGATATTGACGGCACCGGTGTTCCGCGACCTCGATCCGGACCGGTTTCCGCCGGGCCAGTCGCTGCCGGATATCGTCCGCAACGATGCCCGCATAAACCGCTATCAGCGCGGCGACATCGTTGTGCTCGAAGGCGATTACGGTAATTCGGTTTTCGTCATCCTGTCCGGCGCGGTGAACGTGCTCTACGGCTATCTGCCGGAAGTCGGGCGGCCTCCGCCCCGCGCGCGCCGTCCGTTCTGGAACGCGTTGGCCCAGCTATGGCGCAATTCGCGTGAAAGCGAGACACGGACCCTGTCACCATCTGCCCGCGCGGTACATCTGCGCTCCGACCGGGGACGCGCCTATCTGCCCGATATCGAGCGGGTCATCGCGGAACATTCTGTCACCCTGCTCGAACATGGCGACATGTTCGGGGAAATCTCCGCCTTGTCGCGCTCACCGCGCACGGCAACTGTGGTCGCCGATACGGACTGCGAGTTGGTTGAGCTGCGCTGGCAGGGCTTGCGTGATTTGCGCGCCCGCGATCCGGACCTGCGCGAGAGGGTCGACCACCTGCACCGCACCCGCAGCCTTCTCGCCCATCTGTCGGAAAGCCCCCTGTTTGCCCATCTGGACGAAGCGACCATCGCCCTCGTCGCCCAGGAAATCCGTTTCGAGAACCATGGCACCCAGGAGCTGTTTCCCACAGGCGAGCTGCCGGCCGAGAACGACGGATCCCTGGCGGGAGAACCGCTGATCGCGGAAGAAGGCAGTCTCACTGACGATCTGATCATGATCCGCGCCGGCTTCGCCAGGGTGACCGAGCATCTCGATCACGGTGACCGGACGGCCGGGTATCTGAAGAACAATGACGTCTTCGGCCTGGAGGAACTGGTCAGGCAATGGCGCGGGAACCAATCGGTGCCACTGCGTAACAGCCTGCGCGCGATCGGCTATCTGGATATTCTCCGCGTGCCCGCCGTGGTGATGGAGCGCTACGTCCTGCCGACCATCCCAGAGCACCTGCTGCCGCCGATCACGGATGCGGACATGCGCTCGACACCGGTCTGGAAGCGCGATGATAGCGCAACCGGGATCGAGCAGCCGCTGGTCGACTTCCTGATCGACGAGCGGATTATCAACGGCACCCAGTCCATGGTGATCGATCTGGACCGCTGCACCGGCTGCGACGATTGTGTAAAGGCCTGCGCCGCAACCCATGACGGCAACCCGCGCTTCGTGCGCCAGGGTCCGTCCCACGACGATGTCATGATCGCCAATGCCTGCATGCACTGCGTCGATGCGGTTTGCCTGATCGGCTGCCCGACCGGCGCGATCCACCGGGACCTGTCCTCTGGCGATGTCCATATCAACGACGATACCTGCATCGGCTGCGGAACCTGTTCGCGGAGCTGCCCGTACGGCAACATCGTCATGGTCGAGATCGCCGACAAAGCGGGCACCGTCATAACCGACCGCGAGACCGGAGCGGCAATCCGCCGGGCGACCAAGTGCGACCTCTGTGCCGGGCAGCTCGGCGGCCCTGCATGCCAGCGCGCCTGCCCGAACGACGCACTGGCGCGCCTCGACATGAGTAACCCGGGAGAGTTGGTCGCATGGCTGCGTCGCTGACCCGTTTCACCCGACGCCGGGCGCGCAACACGGCCCTCGTCGTCGGCGCCGCCGTGCTCCTCGTCGCCATTACCCATCTGGCCGAGGCAACCCTGCACGACATACGGTTCGTCACCGGCTGGACCCTGTTCGGGCTGATCGTAGGGCTGGCACTGTTCAATCTGCGGCGCCGTATTCCCGTCCTGCCTCTTGGCAGCGCGTCGGACTGGGAGCAGGTGCATATCTATGGCGGCTGGTTTGCGGTTGCGGTGTTCCTGACCCACACGGGCGCCGGTCTGCCGGATGGTCCGCTTGAGATCGCGCTCTGGATTCCGTTCGTCGCCGTCACGATCAGCGGAACGGCGGGCATCTGGCTGAGCAGGGTTCTGCCGAAGCGCATGCGCGATCACGGTGCGCGTGAGCTCTACGACCGCATCGCCACCCGGCGCGCGGAAATCGCCGCCGAGGCGCAGGCTCTGGCCATATCCTCTGCCCGCGACACCGGATCGGTCACCATCGCCGACTACTATCAGAAAGAGCTAAGCGCGTATTTCCAGCGCCCGCGCAACGCGCTCGCCCATCTGACCGGATACCAGGGCCATCTGCGCCTGCAGCAGCAACAGATCCAGTCGCTGCACCGCTATGTGGATGCTCGAGGGCACAAAATCCTCAACCGATTGTCGGAACTGGTCGAGACCAAGGACGACCTCGACTACCAGTTTGCCGCCCAGTCGGCGCTCAGGCTCTGGCTGTTTGTGCATGTGCCGCTCGCTTACGGCCTGCTGATCCTTATCGCGGTCCATGCGGTTCTGGCGCACGCCTTCGAGGTGGGACCGTCATGAGTACAACGGGAACCAATAGCGGCATGTCCTCCTACGACCGCCCCGACCGGCAATGGCGGTGCGGCCGGCTCGCCCTCGGTCAGCCTTGCCCGCACGGGCCTGATGCCGCCGGTGCCTGCCGCGGCATGGCCGATTGTGCGCCGGTACGCCGGGGAGACCGCTGGCATTGCACCCGCCCGCAAAGTGCCGGCGGCCCCTGCGACGCCGGACCGGCGCCCGACGGTCGTTGCTCGGTCCAGCGCCCGCCCTGTGTTCCTGTGCGCAGTCTCAGCGCACTGCGTCGCCGTGTAACGCGGCTGGTCGTCGTCGCCGTGATCGGTCTGGTCATGATTGCGCTTTCCGGCACCGACCGGGAAGCCCTGCTGTCCCCCGGGCCGCTTACCTTCCAGCACAGTGTGGTCGGCGGGTGCGCCGGTTGCCATCAGGGTTTCGACGAAGGCCCCGCAGGCTGGGTGATGACCGCTGTCGGAATGTCGCAGGAGATGAACGGAGACCACACCTGCCGCTCCTGCCACGAACTCGGCCCACATGCAGAGCGCGCACACTCCCGCCCCCCGGCAACGACCGCCGCCCTGACAGACGCGGCATTGCAGCGCCACACCAAAGAGGGAGCCGGGCAACCGCTGGAATTCAAACTGTCCGGATGGCTTTTCACAGATACCGGCACGCCAACATCCACGGTCGGGTGCGCAACCTGTCACCGTGAGCATAGCGGCGTAGACGCCAGCCTCACCGAGATGCCGGAAGGTGCCTGCCAGACCTGTCACGCCGTGCAATTCAGCGCGTTCGGGGACGGCCACCCGGAATTCGGGGAGACTTTGTTCGACCGCCGCCTCCGCATCGCTTTCGACCACGCCGCCCATCTGGACCGGCATTTCGGTGCCACCGAGAGTGCGGGCAAGGCGCCGGAAACCTGCACGTCCTGCCACCTGCCGTCGGACGACGGGCGGGCCATGCAGACGGAGAAATTCGAAACCATGTGCGCATCCTGCCACCAGGACAACATATCCGGTGCAGGCGCGATCGGTCCGAAGGGGGTCGCGTTCCTGACGGTACCGGGTCTGGATTTGCAGGAATTGAAGGCCCGCGGCGTCGATATCGGCGATTGGCCGAAATGGTCGGAGGAACCGCTCACCCCCTTCATGCGGCGTCTGCTGGAGGATGACAGCTCCGTAGCGCTCGCTCTTGAGCGGATGGACGGACTGGACCCGATGGATCTGCGTGACGCCGAACCGGACGACATCAGGGCGGTGACGGAGGTCGCCTTCGCGGTCAAGCACCTGATCGGCGACCTGCTCGCAGATGGCGTCCAGGCAGCGGAGAAGCGGCTGGCGAATGGGCGAACGGACAAGGCTTCGGAGCAAGTAAGCACAGATCAGACCGGCACCATGCTCGGCCATTTGCCAATGGAAGTGCTGCAGGCAGCAGCCAGAGACTGGTTCCCGACGCTGGCAAGCGAGCTGGCCGGACAGCTCCCGACACTGCCGGAGATGATACCGGGCCCGGCATCGGCAGAGAGCGCCCCCCCTGCCCCCGCTCCGTCGCTCGGTCAATCTGATATCCTTGCGTCTGCACCAGACCAATCGGACATCCTTGCTGCACCAACAACGGATCAGTCCGACATCCTCGCGCCCGCGCCGGACCAATCGGACATTCTCGCGGCGCCATCAACGGATCAGTCCGACATTCTCGCGCCCGCGCCGGACCAGTCTGACATCCTTGCCGCACCATCGACGGATCAGTCCGATATCCTGGCATTGCCGTTGACCGGCACGAGCAATGCCCTCGCGCCTCCACCGGAGTTGGCGCCGACATCTCCCGTCACCCGGGCCGAGACCGCCCCGCCGCCAACGCGGATTGAGCCCAACGTTTCTCCCGAAGACTGGATGCGGGCCGGCGGCTGGTATCGTAATGATTTCGCTCTGCTGTACCGGCCGACAGGGCACGCGGATCCGTTCATGCAGGCCTGGATCGACCTCGCAGCGGCCCCGTCACAGCAGGACGGCGATGGCGCGTTGCTGGCCACCTTCGCCGGTGCTCAGGCGCCGGGCACATGCCTGCGCTGTCACAGTATCGACCGCGGCGAGGACGGAACCGGATTCGTCAATTGGCACCCCGCCTCCCACGATCCCGCCACCCGGGATTTCGTGCGCTTCTCCCACAGGCCACATTTCAGCCTCATCGCAGAGTCCGGTGGTTGTCAGACCTGCCACACCGTGATCCGGCCAAAAGGAACAGGATCCGTATCCGCATTCCAGGACCAGTACCGCCAGAGCGATCCGCACGCCGAAATCGTAGCGGGTTTCGCGTCACCGACTGTCGCCACCTGCTCTGAATGCCACACGCCGGGGCGCGCCGGAGATACCTGCACCCAGTGCCACGCCTATCATGTCGGCACCTTCGAAACACCGACCGTTCCGACCAGAATGCGGGTGCTCGCACCCACGGAGTGATGACACGAACGGATCGTAAGAGATCACTTTCTCAGCACCGCCGCGATGCGCTCGATACCTTCGGCGATACGGGCGGAGGGGATCGAGGAATAGGCCAGTCGGTAATATTGGACGTTCTCGTCCGCTGCGTCGAAGAAGGCCTCGCCCGGTTCGATCAGCACGCCTTGGCTGCGCAGCGATAGCGCCAGCTCCGCGGTATTGACGCCGTCCGGCGCCTTCATCCAGAAACTGGAGCCGCCGAAACCGCCGGTTCCAGCCACCTCGAGACCGCACTCACGGATCGCCTTTTCCATCACGGCGCGGCGGCGGCCGTAGGCCTTGCCGATGCGATTGACCATGCGGTCATGATAGCCCCGGGAGAGGAAATACGTGGTCGTGCGCTGCACGCTTCCCGGCGGATGCCGCAGCACCATGGCCCTGAGCGCCCGCGCCTCCCGGATGAAGGTCGGCGAAGCAACGATGTAGCCGAGCCGCAAGCCGGGAAACAGGGATTTCGAAAAGGAGCCGATATAGATCACGGAACCCGCACGATCGAGCGACTTGAGTGCGGGTGTCGGCTGCTGAGCGAAGGACATCTCGAATTCATAATCGTCCTCAACGATGATGAAATTGCGCTCTGACGACAGCCGCAACAGCTCCAACCGCCGGCTCATCGGCATTGTGGTATTCGTCGGACACTGATGGCTTGCCGTCGTGAAGACCACGCTGAGCTGATCGGGCAACCGTTCCGGCGGCAGACCGTTCTCGTCGACATCGATCGGCACGGTCCGGCAGGAACTATGCCGCAGCACTTTCCTGAGACCAGGATAACAGGGGTTCTCGATGACCGCCGTGCGATCCCCTGTGAGCAGCAGCTGCGTGCAGATCCAGATGGCGTTCTGGGCGCCGAGCGTGAGCAGGACTTCCTCGGGCCGGGCCGAGATCCCTCGCCGCGGCAGCACGTTCCGCACGATATATTCGATCAGCTTCGGATCGTCCTGCTCATACCGGTCCGCCGTGACCTCTTCGAAGTCCTTGCGGCCATGCGCTTCCAAAGCGCACCGGCGCCAGTTGTCATGGTCGAACAGACTTGGATCCGGCTGTCCGTAAATGAAGGGGAATTCGTAGTCGCGCCAGTCCGGCGGCCGAAACAGATTCATTGGATCGGAATAATGAGCCCCGAGCGCCCGCTGCCAGTCGACTGTCTCGACCCGCGCCGTATCGCCGAGCTTGTAGTCGGGAGGGCGCGGCGCGTTCTCGGAAATGAAGTGGCCGGATCTGCCCCGGGACGTCAGATACTCACTTGCCACCAGTTCCGCATAGGCCAACGTCACCGTGACCCGGCTCACGCCGAGCTGCTGCGCCAGCATGCGGCTCGACGGCATCTTTTCCCCCGGCAGGAAACGGCCAACCAGGATTCCCTGGCTGACCATCTGCTGGATCTGTTTCTGCAGTGTTCCGCCGAACTGCGGATCGAGGTGAAACTGTGTCGCCTTGATACCCATCAGCGGAACACCGGCAGCCGGGAGCGTTTATTTTCCGGAACCGAACACGGCCGTCAGGGCATTGTCGATGGCGCCAGTGATCTGGTCGATGTCCGACTTGGTGGCAATCAGTGCCGGGGACAGGCAGAGCGTGTTGTTGTAGCCCGGGATCGACCGGTTGGTGACGCCAATGAGCACGCCCTCGGCATTGCAGTGACCGACCACGGCCTGGCCCTTGATCTCGTCCACCGGCTCCTTGGTCTCCCGGTCAGCGACCAGTTCGGCACCCCAGAAAAGGCCCTTGCCGCGCACGTCGCCGATCACCGGATGCTTGTCCTTCAGCGCAAGCAGATTCTGCTCCAGACGCGCGCCCATGGCGGTCGTGTTTTCGAGCAGCTTCTCGTCCTCGATGATCCGCATGTTCTCAAGCGCCGCGGCCGGGCCGGAGGTGCAGCCGCCAAAGGTCGAGATATCGCGAAAATAGCTCATCGGATCGGACGCGTCGGCCTTGAAGAGATCGAAGACCGCTTCGGTGGTCACGGTGCAGGAGATTGCCGCATAGCCCGAGGCAACGCCCTTCGCCATGGTGACGATGTCCGGCTTGATGCCGTAATGCTGATAGCCGAACCATTCGCCAGTCCGGCCGACGCCGCAGACCACTTCGTCGAGAATGAGCAGGATGCCGTACTTGGTGCAGATCTCCTGGACCCGCTCCCAATAGCCTTTCGGCGGGGTGATGACGCCACCGCCTGCGGTAATGGTCTCAAGGCAGAGGCCACCGATGGTGTCCGGGCCTTCACGCAGGATGACTTCCTCGATCGCATCGGCGGCACGCTCGCCGTAATTCTCAACCACGCCATACTGGTTGCGATATTCGAGGCAATGCGGCACCTCCACAAAGCCCGGCGTGAACGGGCCGTAATGGGCCTGACGCTGCGGCTGACCGGCTGCCGAGAGGGCGGTGATGGTCGTGCCATGATAGTCCCGCTCCCGATAGAGGATCTTGGACTTCTTGCCGCCATGGTGCTGCGCGGAGATCTGGCGCACCATCTTGAAGGCCTTCTCGTTCGCTTCCGAGCCGGAGTTCGAATAATAGACGCGGGTCATGCTCGGCATCTTGGAGATCAGGCGCTCGGAGAAACGGGCGCCCGGAACGGAACCGAGGGCGCCTGCGAAATAGTTCATCTTCACGAGCTGATCGCGTACCGCGTCGGCGATGGTATCGCGGCCATAGCCGACATTCACCGTCCAGACGCCGCCGGACACCGCGTCGAGATGTTCCTTGCCGGTGATATCCCAGACGCGCATCCCCTTGCCTTCGACGATGATCTTCGGATCTACCGTCTCGAACATCTTGTGCTGCATCAGATGATGCCAGACATGCGCCTTGTCGGAGGCGACGACATCGGAAAGATCGTTTTCGAATTGCGTGGTGCTCATGGCGCAGGGTCTCCAGGGTCCGGCCGCAGGAAAATGCCGGCCAAATGAAATCGTCAGCTCGCAGAATTACACAGTCGCGGCGCGAACCATAAGTCCAGATTGCACCTGCGGATAAGACCAGAATATCCGAGCCTGCGATGGAGCGGAAACAAAACAAGCGCCGGACAGAAGTCCAGCGCTTGTCTGATTTCGTTTACCCGCTCTTTGTAACCACTTACCAGCGATCATATGGGCCAGCGATCACACAGGCCGGTGATCATATTGGCGCCTGGCAAACCCCTGCGGCTCTGTCAGCCTTAATCGACCCACGGCGCCTTCGGCTTGGACTCACCCTTGCGGTGCGGTTTCTTGGTCCCGGACTTGCCTTTCGGCTTACCCGGTTTGCCCTCTCCGGCTTTCGGTTTGCCGGACTTGGCATGCCCCGGTTTTCCGTCACCGGATTTCGCATGTGCGGGCTTTGCATGTCCCTCACGCGGCTTGCCGAATTTCCCGCCCGGCTTGCCCGCGCCATCCTTCGGCTTTCTGGGCTTCTTTGCCTTGTAATCCGGAGCCGGCCGCGCATCGGGAGCCGAGGCTGGCGCCGCGTCAGCGGCTTCCGTGACAACGTCCGCGGCAGGGCGGCCCTGAGGCGCGCGCTTGTCCCGCTGACGCTTCATCGGACGATCGCCCGGCTCCGCATCGGCCCGAGGCCTGCGGGGCGGACGCGGGGCACGCGGCTCCGACGACGCCTCCTGTTCAGCAGGGGCGCCGGACATCCGGTCCACCGTGATGCTCTTCTCTACCTTGCGGCTCGGGCCAACCGCCGCCAGAAACTTGTCGACTGCCTTGGGGTGCAGCTCGACGTGGGTTTCGGTTTCCTGGATCTTGATCGCGCCAACATCAGACTTGGTGATGTCGCCGGTGCGGCACAGCATCGGCAACAGCCAGCGCGCTTCCGCCTTGTGGTTCCGACCGACCGAGAGGCGGATCCATACACCGTCCTCGAAATCCTGCCGGCGCTTGCGCGGCTCACCGCGTTCGCCACGATCGCCCCGGTCGCCACGATCCCCGCGGTCTCCACGGTCGTAACGCTCACCGCCCGAGGGATCGTTCATCAGCTCTTCGGGTGCCGGCAGCCCGGCCATGCGCTTGCGCAGGAAGGCGATGGCAACGGCCTCGGCGTCATAACGAGAGAGCAGCTCCGCCGCGAAAGCGCGTTCTTCCTCAGTGGTCTCGCCGCTCAGATCCGCATCTTCCAGAATACGCTTGCGATCCAGCGCCAGAATCTCGTCCGCGGTCGGCGGCTTGCCCCAGGTCGCCTTGATATTGGCATTGGACAGCATGCGCTCGGTCTGGCGCCGGCGCGAATAGGGTACGATCAGGGTGGAGACACCCTTGCGCCCGGCCCGGCCGGTACGACCACTCCGGTGCAGCAGGGATTCCTGGTTTTTCGGCAGATCCGCATGGATCACCAGTTCCAGGTTCGGCAGATCGATTCCGCGGGCCGCCACATCGGTGGCGACACAGACCTGCGCCCGGCCATCCCGCAACGCCTGCAGGGCGTGGGTTCGCGCGCTCTGGCTCAGCTCGCCCGACAGAGCGACAACCGAGATGCCCCGGTTGGTGAAGCGGCTGGTCAGATGGTTCACTGTCGCACGGGTGCTGCAGAAAACGATGGTCGTGACCGCATCCGAATGCCGCAGCACGTTGATGATCGCGTTTTCCCGATCATTCGGCGCGCAGGCCAGAGCCCGGTATTCGATATCGACATGCTGGTTCCGCTCCCCAGCCGTGGAGATACGAACCGCATCCTTCTGATAACGCTTGGCGAGAGAGGCGATGGTCCGGGGCACAGTGGCCGAGAACATCAGTGTCCGGCGGGTTTCCGGCGAGGATTTCAGGATGAACTCCAGATCCTCCCGGAAGCCGAGATCGAGCATCTCATCGGCCTCGTCCAGCACGATGGCTTTCATGCCAGACATGTCCAGCGACCGGCGCTCGACATGATCGCGCAATCGTCCGGGCGTACCGACGACAATATGTGCGCCACGCTGCAGCGCCATGCGTTCGGTCCGCATATCCATGCCGCCGACGCAGGACACCACCGAGGCGCCGGTGAATTCATAGAGCCATTCCAGCTCTCGCTTGACCTGCAGGGCCAGCTCGCGGGTCGGTGCGACAGCCAAGGCAACTGGAGAGGATACCCGCTCGAAGCGTTCGGCATCGCCCAGCAGGGTCGGTGCCATGGCCAGCCCGAAAGCAACCGTCTTGCCGGAGCCAGTCTGAGCCGAGACCAGAGCGTCGGCATCCTGCATTTCGTTGGTAATGACCGCCTGCTGAACCGGGGTCAGCGTCTCGTAACCGCGCTTCGCCAATGCTTTACCGAGCGCCGGAACAACGCCTTCAAATTCTGTCATGTCATGTCTTTCGGAATGCCTGCGATCGACCGTTCGGGAACCATGTTTCCCCCGGTGGGATCGGCAGTGCGGCGCCTTGCGCGCGTGATCGAATTAAAGTGGCGCGCAACATAGGCGTGTAAGCGCCGGATGTACAGCGTTCCGGCGCGCATACCTGCTGAGCATTTCCGGTACCGCGACGCCATTGCGTGTTGCGCCAGACGCAATGCTTGAACGGCACCGCCTCCGCAAATTCAACATGTTCGTCTGACAAGTACCGTCCGTAATTCATTGTACGTTTCAAGCTCTAAAGGCACACTGAAGGCTGATTCGAGAGGATAGCAGAACGTGGTTTCACAAGCAGAATCGCAGCCTGAAGGCGCGCAGCAGGCACTCAAGCTCAATCTTGGCTGCGGCAAGGTGATCCGCGACGGCTGGGTAAATCATGACATCATGCCCGGGCCGGGCGTCGACGTAATTTACGATCTTGAGACATGCGGGATCGAACCGTTTCCGCTCCCGGACGATTCAGTCGAAGAGATCCATGCATCGCATCTGATCGAACATATCGACCGTGTGCTGCCATTCATGCAGGAGATGTGGCGGATCGCGAAAAACGATTGTCGGTTCGATCTCAAGCTGCCTTTCGGCGCGACCGACATGGCCTGGGCCGATCCGACCCACAAGCGGCCCTATTTCATTCGCAGCTTCGACTATTTCCAGCAGCCGTTCTATAATTTCGCGGACTACGGCTATCGCGGCGATTGGGGTACCGACGAAGTCACCTTCCTCATCCCGAAGAGCGTCGCCGGATCGAATACCGCTGAAGAGCTGATGCACCGGATCAACACGGAGCGCAATCTGGTGGCGGAAATGCAGGTAAACCTGATCGCCTTCAAGCCCATGCGGCCGAACGACAGGGCCCTGATGACCATTCCCAAGGTCAATTTGAACATCGTTTGAGTGCAAGAAGCCCGGAACAAGGACAAACAAATGCATCGCGTTGGAATCATCCCGTTCGACATCAGAGATGATCTGCTGGCCATTCTTTTCGTCACGTCTCAGACGCGTGGTAGATGGATATTGCCAAAGGGTAAGCGGAAGAAAGGCGAAAGCCACATGGACGCGTGCCTGAGGGAAGGTTTCGAGGAAGCCGGAGTTCGCGGGGTGGTCCTCGAAGACTTTCCGATGACCCACGTCGTCACCAAGCTGTCGGATACCGGCAAGCTCGAAATTCCGGTAACGTATTTCCCGTTTCTTGTCACCGAGCAGGCAGAGGACTGGCCCGAAAAGAAATTCCGCCAGCGGCACTGGGCCCTGTTAGAGGATGCACCGCGGGTCGCATATCCAGAGGATTTTCATCTCGTCCTCGGGCAATTTGACTCTCTCGGACGCTGGATCAGAGAAGCTGCAAGAGAGCATAAACCGCAGAAGCAACCAGAGCTGATGCCGGCACAGTGATGATCCAGGCGGCCGCGATCGACAGCACGAACCGGCGCCGAACCAATCGCCGCACCGATTTGTAGTCGCGGCTGTTAAAAGCCTCTTCAGCTGTATCATTCAGTTTGTGCCCGGGACGCACCCGTCGCTTGTTCGGGTTCTCCAGGAACTCGCGCAGGAAACCAACACCGAACACAGCGCCGACCGCAATATGAGTCGAACTGACCGGGAGGCCGAGCGTGGTCGCGATCAACACCGTGACAGCCGCTGACAGGGCAACACAGTAGGACCGCGGCGAATTCAGCCGCGTGATCTTCTCACCGACGACAGCGATAAGCTTCGGCCCGAACAGGCCTAGTCCAAGTGCGATACCAAACGCTCCGATCGCCATGACCCAGAGCGGGATAGTCACCTTGCTTCCGATCCCGGCCCCTTCGCCAACCGTCGAGACGATGGCGGCAAGCGGGCCAACGGCATTGGCGACGTCATTCGCGCCATGCGCAAAAGACAGAAGTGCCGCACCGGCGATCAGCGGCAGATCGAACAGCGAGTTCACGTCCTTTCTGGAACCTTCCAGAGAAACCACGCGACGAGCGATATACGGCCGGGACAAAAAGTACGCCGCAAAGAAAGCGAAGACCGAATAAACCAGAACCTCAATGACTGACGGATGCCAAATCTTCTTGAGGCCTTTCATCGCCATATAGGCCGCAAAGGCCGCCGCCATCAGACCGATCATGATGGGCACCCAGGTTTTGGCAGCCGTCAGGCGGTCATCGACGTTGAGGATCTTTTTCTTGATCACGAACAGGATCGCCGCCGCGAACATAGCGCCGAATACAGGAGATATGACCCAGCTTGCGGCAATAGCCGCCATGGTCGACCAGTTCACCAGGCCAAATCCGGCCGCCGCAATTCCCGCTCCGAGAACACCGCCCACGATCGAATGGGTCGTCGATACGGGGGCATTCAGAATGGTTGCGAAATTGATCCAGAGCGCGGCAGCGAACAGCGCGCTCAGCATCAGGTCACGGAATTCGCCAACGCTGACACTGTCACCTGGCGAGATGATCCCTTTGGAGACAGTCTTCACCACGTCACCGCCCGCCAGCAAGGCGCCGGCAGTCTCGCACACAGCCGCGATCAGGATAGCGCTTACGACGGTCAGCACCTTGCCGCCAACCGCGGGGCCCATATTGTTGGCAACATCGTTGGCGCCGATATTCAGCGCCATGTAACCGCCAACAATCGCCGCAACAACGACGATCAGCCAATCTTCGCTAATGCCGTGCTGCGCGCTCGCGACATAAAGGCCGACTAGGGTCAGGAATATGACCGACAAACCAAGTGGGACGGTCACCCCCTTGAGGTCAAAAAACTGGGACTGAAAATAGCTGAACCGACGCAGATCGTTGACGTACCGGTTTTCGGTTTTCTTGGGATTCGAAGACACTGGAAAGCCTGCCTATGCGTCTGTCAAAGCATTATCGCGGATTTTAATGCCACCGGCCTGAAGTCGCCGAAGACCCATCCACTCCGCGATGGTCGCGTTCGCGCTGACCTAGCAGAATTGGATGTATTCCACCACAGAAATGCTCAATCACTCATTTCGAATAATGAAATAAATAGCCAATTCAATTTTCATATGAACAGACCGACGGCAGCGGCAACACATGCAATGATGTTATCAATTTCGAAATATATTTGGCTTAATGTCCAATAATCTGCGCTTCACACACTTCTTTCACAACTGACGACAAAAGACCTCTAATGACTAAATCCGTGGTGGATGAGGCCCTTGCCTATTGGGACAGAATTGGTGGCGCAGCCTGCACACCCGCGCGCGCTGAATTCGACCCTTGCCATATCCCACGCCTGTTGCCGCACGTTGTCTTCATGGGCGTTATCGACGGGGGGCAGGATTTTCGGTTCAGGGTGATTGGGGATGTTGCCCGGTCATTCTTCTTCGAGAACTACACAGGACGTCTAATTCGGGACCTTCCTCACGTGGAGCCGGACGGTCCGCTCATCGAAAACCTTCGTCTCGCCGTCCGATCGGGGCGCCCTGTTCGCCGCCCTGTCGAATATGTAGGACCTCAAGCAGACTTCAAGAAACTCGATGAGGTCGTTCTGCCCTTGTCCGGCCCTGACGGGCTCGTGACGCATCTGCTAACGATTGTAGAGTTGATCAGCCACAGGTCGATCGAATTCTCATGATCCGCGCACTCAGCTCGCAGCAGGTCCAAAAACCATCATTCCAACGAAATGGTCCACACTTTGAGCATCGTCCGCAAGCGGCAGCAGGACGCTTTCATAAGCAAGAAATTCCTTACGGCGCCATTCCACCGTCCCATGCACCCTGATAGGGGCGCGCTCGTCCCGAACTTTACGATATAGCTTCAGGCCAGGCGCTCCGAATACCTCCCCCACGGTGCGCCCCGTATTGTCGATCCCGACCTGACTGGTGATCGTCGTTCCGATCAGCGTATAGCGAAAATCATCGATCTCAGGCTCCGGGACGACCAGGAACAGGTGCCCCAAAAACCCCTTCATCTCCACAGGGTCGAAATCGCTACGGGCAGGCAGGCCTTCCGGTCTGGCCTTCTGCTGCCAATACGAAAAAAACTCCTGCAGGCGCGGGTTTTCGAGCGCCAGCTCTGTGTCCCAATTTCCCCGAAAATCATTGTCCATCGCCTGATATACGACCCAAGCCCTGATCAGAATTCGAAAAGAGTCGGCTGGTCAGCAGGTCCGATAAGGCCATCGGAAAACACCAAAAGGAGCCAACTCCCGCAATCTTCATGTCCGCCAGACACTCGATTTCACACGCTCGATAACATCAGGCCAAACCCATTTAAACAACACATTATTTCTCCATTTTTTCAATGAGATGGAACAAATAAACCTTTCTGATTTCCGTCATTTTTCATGTCGCTTTCCATCGACAAGCCCCCCCCCCGTTTCTGCCGTCTCCGGCAACGCGCCACCGTCCCCATGCACCATCAGGCGCAGATGCCGCACAGCCTCCATCGCAAATCAGATCGCTTCATGAAAGGCTCGGCACGGCACATCACTTGAGGTACATTTCAGCAATGGCTTTGCATAATACGCGCGTTCCCCCCTTTCGCTCGCTCCTCGCATTCCGTGCTGCGGCAACGCATGACCGGCTCGCGGATGCCGCTGTCGCTCTTGGCGTTACGGAGTCCGCGGTCAGCCATCAGATCCGGCAATTGGAGACCTTGCTGCGGGCGCAACTGTTCGACCGCACGAGCCGGCGACTCGTCCTGACGGAAACCGGAACCCGATATCTCGCCCGGATAGACCCGGCGATCCGGGAACTCGAAGCGGCAACCGAAGCCGTCCTGCCTTCCGATGGCCGGGCCGTTGTCAGGCTCACACTGCCGACGTCGATGGCGGCGACATGGCTACTTCCGCGCCTCGGCGCGTTCGAAGTTGCGAATCCTGATCTCGACATCCAGCTTGTCCCGACGACCAGAGTGATCGACCTAGAGCGCGACCAGGTGGACATTGCCATCAGATACGGCCGGGGAAACTGGCAGAATGTCGATAAAACCTTCCTCTTCGACGACCATGCGACACCAGTTGCCGCGCCGGGTTACGTGCCGGATGACGAGGTAAATATCGAAGACGTGCTGAAGCGATCACGCTTGATCGTCATTCGCAGCATTCCGGATGAATGGCAGGAATGGGCCAAGGCACGTGGCTTGGCCCCGCCGGACCTGAGGGGCGCACTGGAACTCGACGCGATCGAACAGGGGCTTCAAGTCGCGGAAGCCGGGCATGGTATAACCATCGGTCGTTCGCCCTATATCGAAGAACGTCTCTCCAGCGGCGCTCTGGTGACACCTTTCGGCGCAACAGCTCCTTCCGGGGCCGCATTCTACCTTTGTCTACCGGCAAATCTTCCTCCACCCGCACGAACGCTGCGGGTGAAACGCTGGCTGCTAGAGCAGGCCGACGCAAGCCGCGCGGTGCTTCAACACGCCAAACCGTAAAATCGATATCTCTCTTAAATTTTTCTCAAGTAATCTTGAGTTCTTCTCTTTTGTGTCACGCGCTTTCAGGGTCTATCTGAAGTGCCATCACAACAGGCCGGCAAGCGACGGCCAGGAGGAGACGGAAGATGGCGAACGTTGTTCAGGACCACATCAACAACCCAGCTTCAGAAAGCGCCGAGAATGTCGTGGCGCCGCTGACATTCATTGTGCCCCAGGCAGAGAAGCCGGCTCTTTACAGCGCGGCCTATACCGGCGGTGCGCCTGACTTCCACTTCACGGTCGAGGACCACGATGTTCTGGTTGCGGATATGCGGCCACATGCCGGATCCTTCACCCTCGACAAGGAAGGTTTCGTGCTCCGGACCGTGCCGACAGACATCGCGGATCTCTATGATGACGATGCTGTAGAGACCGGCTATTTCACTGAAATCCGTAGCCTCCTGAAAGAAGAATTCGGCGCCACTCAGGTCGCAATCTTCGATGCCACCCGACGCTCGGATGGCGGTAAAGGCGCCAGCAACAAGGATGGCAACCGTGGACCGGCGCCGCGCATCCATGTGGATTACACGGCAAAGAGCGGCCCGCAGCGCGCCCGCGATGTGTTCGGTGCCGACGCGTTCGACCGCCTGTTGAATTCCGGTGCGCGCATCCTCCAGGTCAATGTCTGGCGGCCGATCCGCGGACCGGTGCAGCGCTCCCCCCTTGCCCTTGCGGACGCAACCAGCGTCAAGGCGGCAGACCTGGTCGCGACGGATCAGGTCTTCCCGGACCGGGTCGGCGAGATCTATCACCTGTCCCACGACAAGGATCAGCGCTGGTATTACGTCCCCGAAATGACCCGGGACGAGGTGCTGCTGATCAAGGGCTGGGACAGCATCGAGGACGGCCGCGCACAATTCACACCGCACAGTGCGTTCCCCCTGCCGACCCAGACCGACGACACCCCAGCGAGAGAAAGCATCGAGGTCCGCACATTCGTGGTGATCGAATAGGCCGAACAGGCGATGCGTGCAGCTTCGGAAGCGCACGCATCGCCGTCACCTGAGCAGGAGAGGCTGAAAACGCGGCCGTGCCCGGATGCCCCCATACGATTGATAAGGATCAATGCCCCGTGTCGTGATCTGGATCATATTGATACCAATCGGCTTACGTTCCGGGCACACTCTCTACCTATCGTCAGCGCTCGGAACGACGTACCGGACATTGGGGTTTGGGTGTGCACGACAAAGCGATCGAAGATTCCCAATCGCATTCTGCGGCCGGAGAGGTTGTTGCGATCCATGGGTCGGTGATCGACATCCGGTTTCCACCAGACCGGATGCCATCGCTTGGCGACGCCGTTTCGATTGCAGAAGATTCGGGCCCGTCCCTGATCGCTGAAATCCAGATTCATCTCGATGCCGTAACCGCTCGCGCTGTCGCGCTGGGGAATACTGCCGGGCTGAAACGCGGAACACCGGTCCAGACAACGGGCGCCCCCCTTCAGGTTCCTGTCGGAGAGGCGGTTCTCGGCCGCCTCATCAACGTCATTGGCGAGCCTGTGGACGCGGGCGCACCCTTTCCCGCTGACGTGCCCCGAAAGCCGATCCACGGCCCTGCACCGGCTCTGTCACAGCAGGGCAATCAGCCCGAAATGTTTCACACAGGCATCAAGGTCATCGACCTGCTTGCGCCCCTGATCAAAGGCGGCAAGGCCGCCATGTTCGGCGGGGCCGGGGTCGGCAAGACGGTTCTGATCATGGAACTGATCCGGACCACGGTTGAACGGCATTCCGGCATATCGGTCTTTGCCGGTATCGGCGAACGCTCGCGCGAGGGCCATGAGCTCCTGCTGGAACTGCGGCAGTCCGGAGTGCTGGACCGCACAGCCCTGGTCTTCGGGCAGATGAACGAGCCGCCCGGTGCGCGGTGGCGCGTGGGGCTGACCGGGCTCGCCATCGCGGAGCACTTCCGCGACGACATCCATGAAAACGTTCTTCTGCTGGTGGACAATGTCTACCGTCTGGTCCAGGCGGGCGGAGAGATATCCGGTCTGCTGGGGCGCCTTCCGTCCCGTGTCGGTTACCAGCCCACCCTGAGCAGCGAGATTGCCGAGTTCGAGGAGCGCATCGCCTCCGTTCCCGGAGCAGCCATCACCTCGATCCAGGCAGTCTATGTTCCGGCGGACGATTTCACCGACCCGGCCGTGGCCGAGATCTTCGGACATCTCGATTCTTCGATCGTGCTGTCGCGGGAGATGGCAAGCGAAGGCATGTATCCCGCCGTCGAGCCGCTCGCCTCGACCTCAAGCCTCCTCGATCCACGCCTGGTGGGCGACTTGCACTACACGACCGCTCAAGAGGTCCGAAAGGCGATCGCTCACTACCGCGACCTGCAAAAAATCATCGCCCTGCTGGGGATTGAGGAATTGAGCGCGACAGACCGCCGCCTCGTCGGTAGGGCCCGCCGGCTTATGCGGTTCCTAACCCAGCCTTTCATGGTCACCACCGCCTTCACCGGGAAGGCGGGCCGGGCGGTGGAGCTGGACGCCACGATTGCCGGATGCCGCGCCATTCTGGACGGCGAAACAGACGACTGGGCCGAACGGTCCCTCTATATGGTCGGCGATCTCGATGAGGCACGGAGAAGAGAAGCCTCCCTCGAAGACACGCACGCCAGGGCAGAGGCATCATGAACCTGACAATCGCCACGCCGCTCGAGATCGTCGTCGACGGAGCCGATGTAAGCCACCTTCGGGCGGAGGACGAAACCGGAGCATTCGGCCTTCTTCCCGGGCATGCGGACTTTCTGACCGAACTCGCGATTTCGGTCGTGACCTGGCGCGATGCGGACGGTGCCGAGCACCATGTCGCGGTCCGCGGCGGCATGCTGAACGTGCGCGACGGGGCATCGATCAAAATAGCCACGCGCGAGGCCGTGCCGGGAGACGATCTGCAGCACCTGGAGACCGAGGTCCTTGACCGTTTCCGGCGCCACGTCTCTGAGGAAAAGTCCGCCAGAACCGATGCGCACAGGCTTTATCTCGCAGCGATTCAGCAGATCGTCACCGCCTTGCGGCCCAACGCGTCCGGCATTCCAGGCCAGAGCCTTGCGCCAGGAAGTCTGCCCGAGGAGGGCGTATGAGCGGCGCGCAGGATCAGAACAACCAGCTGGAAAAGGCGGTGCGCACCCGAAAGGAGAGGCGCGCGCTCTGGGAACGCGAAGGCGAACGGTCCATCGCCCGTAATCTGGCGATGATAGGTGCCCTCGGCTGGACGATCGTAATCCCGCCGCTCATCGGGGTTTTCATCGGTCGCTGGATGGACGGTATATTTGCGAGCGGCGTGTTCTGGACCCTCGGACTTCTGGTCCTGGGGCTTAGCCTCGGTTGCTGGCTCGCCTGGTCAAGGATGCACAAAGAATGAACGGAGCGGACACAATCACGACAGGCGCCCTTGCCCTCGCCGTAGCCGCGGGAGGCATGGCTCTGGGCCTCGCCTATTTCTTCGCCCTCGGACGGACGGTGGACGCCTTGGTCGGCGCACGGCACACAGCCAGGGTTGTCGGGTTGACCGTGTTGCGGATCGGCGGCGCCATCGCTCTGCTGACCGTACTCGCGCAGTTCGGCCCGGTGATGCTGCTCAGCGGCTTTGCCGGTTTTCTCGGCGCACGCCTGATAACAACGCGTCGCGCAAGGAGAGCCGGATGATGGATGCATCGCCCCTGACCAGCACGATCCTGTTCCATATCGGCCCGATCCCGATCAGCCAGGCCGTCGTGACCACCTGGGGCCTCATGCTGGTGCTGCCGCTGGGATCATGGCTGCTGACGCGAAGGCTCGGCCGGGAACCCGGCCGCCTGCAGGCCGTACTCGAAACCGTTGTTGTCGGGATTCTGGAACAGATCAGTGAGGTTGCGGGCAAGTCCGCACGGTCATTGCTGCCCCTGCTCGCCACGCTGTTCCTGTTCATCGCCAGCGCCAATTCGACCAGCATCCTGCCCGGCATGGAAGCCCCCACCGCCAGGATAGAAACTGCTGCGGCTCTGGCAGCGGTCGTCTTTGTGTCGGTGCATTTCTACGGCATCCGCGCCCGGGGACTACTCGGCTATCTGGCCGGGTTTGCCAAGCCGAAGCTGATCATGCTGCCACTCAATCTGCTGTCGGAGTTCACCCGTACGCTTTCGCTGACGGTACGGCTCTTCGGGAACGTGATGAGCGGCGAATTCATGATTGCGCTGGTGCTCGCCCTTGCGGGGCTCTTCGTTCCAATCCCGCTCATGGCCCTGGAGCTGCTTCTGGGACTGGTTCAGGCTTATATCTTCACCGTTCTGGCCGGCGTCTTCATCGGGGCGGCCATCAACGCCCAGCAACAGACCTGAGGAGGTAATGTGGACCACGAATTTATCAGCATATTCGCCGCCGCGTTCGTCGTCTCGTTCGGCGCACTCGGCCCGGCTCTCGCCGAAGGGAGGGCGGTTGCCGCGGCGATGGACGCCATTGCCCGCCAGCCCGAAGCCGCAGGAACCATATCCAGAACCCTGTTCGTCGGTCTGGCAATGATCGAGACAACTGCGATCTACTGTCTCGTCATCGCCCTACTGCTCCTGTTCGCAAATCCTTACGTAGGATAGTCATGTCGTTCGACTGGTGGACCTTCGGACTGCAGACAGTCAACTTCGTCATCCTCGTATGGCTGCTGCATCGATTTCTATACAAGCCGGTATTGCGGTTCGTCGACGCGCGCCGGGCCGACATCGACAAGGAACACGCCGAAGCAAAGCGTATCCAGCAGGAAGCACAGTCCGAGCTGAAACGAATTCACACGGCGCGATCCGAAACCGAGGCCGAGCGTGAAGCCGTGCTCGCCGCCGCCCGAACCGAGGCGGAGATACAGGCAGCGGCGCGCCTTGCCCAGGCCGAACACGATGCGGAAGAGCTTGAAACGCAGGCCCGGAAATCTTTGCAGGCCGAGCGCGACGCAGCTGCGGGCGAGACGCGGAAGATCGCGCTCGATCTCGGGATGGACGTCGCACGGCGCCTGCTGCAGGAGGTACCGGCGGACCTGAGGATGGCAACTTGGCTCGACCGCATCGAAAATCATCTGAACGCCCTGGAACCCGGCAAACGTGACGCCCTGCTCGTCGGCCCGGCCAGCACGGGGCGGTTACGGGTGATCGGCGCCATTCCCTTACCGAAGGCCAGTATGGAGCGATGGAGAGAGCGCCTGATTGCTATCCTTGGAGACGACCTGGAGATCGAGTTCGCCCATGACCCGGACCTTATCGCCGGTGTAGAGCTGCATTTCCCTGGCGCTATTCTGCATTTCTCCTGGCGCGGCACTCTGAACGCGATGCGGGTGGAGATGACCGCCGATGCCGACGCTCGCTGACGACCTGCGCCGGTGGGCGGCAAAGAACCGGGCGCATATCGAGGACGCCTCGATGACCCCGTGGGTCGAGCCCGTCGGCCGGGTGCTGCGCGCCGGAGACGGCGTCGCCACGGTTTCCGGCTTGCCGGAGACCCGGCTGGATGAGTTGCTGGTATTCGAGGGCGGTGTAAGGGGGCTCGTCGTCAGTCTCGGAGAGACGGAAATCGGCTGCGTGCTGCTTGGCGACCCCGCCTTGATTTCTGCCGGAAGCGAAGTGCGCGGCACTGGAGAAGTTGCGCGGGTGCCGGTGGGAGACGCCCTGCTCGGACGGATCGTCGATCCCCTTGGCGCCCCCCTCGACGACGGTGCGCCAATTGCGCAAGCCGCCTTCAACCCTGTCGAGCAGCCAGCCCCGCCAATCATTGACCGCGCCCTGATTGAACGCCCCCTGGCAACCGGGTTGCTTGCGATAGACGCCATGGTCCCGCTCGGCCGGGGTCAACGCGAACTGATCATCGGCGACCGCGGAACCGGCAAGACAGCCGTTGCGGTCGACACCATCATCAATCAAAAATCCAGCGACGTGATCTGCGTCTATGCCGCAATTGGCCAGAAGGCTTCCACCGTCGCCCAGGTGATCGATGCGGTGCGGCGCTACGGCGCGCCCGAGCGGTGCCTCTTCGTCGTTGGCGAGGCCGATGCTCCCCCCGGCCTGCAATGGCTGACGCCCTATTCCGCCTGCACCATGGCCGAATACTGGATGAACAAGGGGCACGACGTCCTGCTGATCATGGACGAGCTGACCAAGCATGCCGCGGTGTACCGTCAGGTCTCGCTGTTGCTGCGCCGACCGCCGGGACGTGAAGCCTATCCGGGCGACATCTTCTACATCCATTCGCGATTGCTCGAGCGCGCTGCCCGGCTCTCACCGGAACGGGGCGGCGGCTCGCTGACAGCCTTGCCGATCGCCGAGACCCAGGCCGGCAATATCAGCGCCTACATCCCGACAAACCTGATCTCCATCACGGACGGCCAGATCTATCTGGACCCCTCCCTGTTCCACGAAGACCAGAAGCCAGCTGTCGATATCGGCAAGAGCGTCTCCCGCGTTGGCGGAAAGACCCAGGCGCCGGTCATCAAGGCCTTCTCGGCGAGCCTGCGGCTGGACTACGCACAGTTTCTCGAACTTGAGGTGTTTACCCGGTTCGGCACCATGGTCGATGACCGCACCCGGAAGAGCATCGAACACGGACGGCGGATCCGCGCGATACTGCGCCAGCGCCAGTTCGCCCCGCTCCCGCTGGGAGAACAGGTTGCCCTGCTCTTCGCCCTCTCCGAAAATCTGCTCGACGACGCCCCCATGGACCGGATCGATGCGTTCCGGGACGCCCTGTCTTCCTGGCTCGTTCAGGACGCTCCGGACATCCTCACGCTCGACGATCAAGCCAAGTCCCTGACTGACCAGCAGCGCCAGCGCCTGCATGAAGGCATCGCCGCTCTGGCGGCATCGACACGCGGAACGGCCCCGGCGGACACAAGATGACCCGCCTCGCAGAGATCGAGGCGCAGATTTCCGGCATGGGAGATCTGCAGAACATCATCGCGGCCATGCGGTCGCTCTCCGGCATGCGCCTCAGGGAAGCGCAGCGTGCGGTTCCCGGTATTCGGCAATATGCCGAGGTTGTCGCCGGCGGAATCGCCGACACACTCTCCATGGTGCATGGCAGGACGGATAAACCGGAAGCAAAGCCGGGCCCGACCGCCATCATCCTCTGCGCGTCCGAACACGGCTTCGTGGGCGGTTTCAATGACAGAGTTGTGGAGGCGGCACTGAATGCCCTCGGTCCGCGGGACAAACTGTTCGTGCTCGGCAGCCGCGGCGCGGCACGCGCGACGGAGATGAACCGCACCCCAGCCTGGTTTGGACCGATGGCGACCCGGCCGGATGCTGTGTCGGCGGTGGTACAGCGTTTATCCGAAGAGCTGTTTCGCCAGATCGCTGCACGCGAGATCACCCGTGTGGAGGCTATATATTCCTCCTCGAGGCAAGGCACCGCGTCGACCGTTGAGCGCCGGCCGCTGCTTCCGCTCGATGTCCGCATCCGGCAAACAAAGCAGAAGCATCAAGCTCCGCTCCACAACATGGCCCCGGCAAAGCTGCTTGAAAAACTGACGGAAGAGTATGTCTTCGCACGCTTGACTGAAGCGGCGGTGGAGTCAATATCCGCTGAAAATGCCGCCCGGCTCTCGGCTACACAGACGGCACACGACAATATCTCAACCATGCTGACTGCTCTACAGAGCAATGCACGGCAGTCACGGCAATCCGAAATCACCACCGAGATCCTGGAGCTTGCCGTCGGAGCAGCGATGGTCGGCGACCAATAGAGCCCTGAATTTCCGTCTCACTTCGGCGCGTGCAACTCCGGCAGGGCTCGCGTCACTGTCTGCTTTCCGGCCTTGAAGACGAACATCGGCTGTGCCAGCTCGGCCACCACCATGGCAGGGTCAATGCTGTCGACCACGACAAGATCCGCTGTTTTGCCAACCTCAATGCCGTAATCCTGCAAATTCATCAGCGCGGCGGACCGGGTCGAGATCATGTTCAGGCATTCCGCCAGCAGGTCCGTCTGCCCGATCTGCGCGATGTTGGCATAAAGATTGGCCATCCGGATCAGGGAGCAGTCGCCATAGGGCGTGAACGGGTTCAGGACGTTGTTCGTCGAGAGCGAACAATTGACCCCGTGGCCCAGCATCCGGTGCAGCGGCGTAACGCCGCGCGGGACGGAGTGATCGTGGTCGCGATGCATCAGGAACAGATCCGTTGACGGCAGGACCGTGACCGCAACGCCTGCACCGGCGAGCCGCCGGGCCAGCGCATCGAAGCTCTCCGGTGGCATGGCGGCAAACTTGGTGACGTGTCCGACCGCAACTCGTCCGCCCCAGCCATATTCGTCGGCCTTGCGCGCAACGTAATCGGCGTCGAGTTCCGTCGGATCGGCGGCAAGATCGAGATGCATGTCGATATCGACATCGAACTCCCGTGCAAGCTCGAAGATCCGGTCGATCTGCCCGTGCGGACTGCTGTCTGTATAGGGTGCCGCCCCGATGCATCCTGCACCGTCCTTCAGGGCCGCGACCATCAGATCCTCGGTTCCCGGATTGTTCAGCAATCCCTCTTGCGGAAAGACGCAGATCTCGACGTCAATTGCCCAGGCGAAATCGGCAATCGCCTGCATCACGCCGTCGAAACCGCGCAAGCCGATGACCGGGTCGACTTCTACATGAGTGCGCATTCGGGTTGTGCCATTCACAACGCACTTCCGGAGCGTTCGCCCTGCCCTTTCGGCTACGTCTTGTTCGGTAAAGCCCGACTTCAGCCGGGCCACTTCGCTTATGGCCTCGGCCAGATCCCCTTTTTCGGAGGTACAGCGGTGCAGGATGCAGGATTTGTCGAGATGTATGTGGGTCTCGACGAAACCCGGCAGCAGCAGACGGCCTTCAAGATCGAGCGTGAGGGAGCCGTCCGGCAGCTCGCCGCCAATCGCGGCGATTTTTCCGTTGTCCACGCCGACATCAAGCACCTGTGCGGGTTCCGCCGCGAGACGGACATTGCGGAGCGTGAGTTCCACGAATTAACTCTCCCATCAGGGCGGCAGGCGCCCCGCCAACATAATTCATTCGGCACTATTGAATGTGCACGGGACGTTATTGGAAGAAACGCTATCCCATGCCCGGATACGGCATTCACAGTATAATAAACCCACAGTTTTTCCGCAGGCGAGCTTGACGACGCTCCTACTTCATCCTCACACTCCGTGGTTGTTTCCAAATGACAATCAGATATGTGGCGGGGGCCCGGGTGACGCGATTTCTGACGGGATTTTTCATACTGTTACTGCTCGCGGGCGGAGCTTCCGCGCAAGGCACCGGCCCGGCAATCGGCACGATAAAGGTTTCCAGCGGCGAGGCCTCGGTGCAGCGGGGCGGCACGATGATGACCGCCAGCGAGGGGCTGGACGTGCAGCACCAGGATATCTTGCTGACCGGACCAAACGGCGCGCTCGGGGTCACCCTGAATGACGGCACACTGATTTCCCTCGGCCCGAATTCCCGTTTCGAGTTCGCGGAGTTCGAATTCGCACCGCAACGCAACAGCTTCAGTTTCTTCGGGAAAATTCTCGAAGGCACGATGGTGTACCAGTCCGGCCGGATCGGCCATATCGCACCTGAAAAAACCCGTATCGAGACACCGCTGTCTGTCATTGCCGTTCGCGGAACCCGCTTCGCGGTCCGCGTTCCGGCCGGCGCGGGGAACTAGGACATGTTCATGCAGACCCCGACTTCAAAACGCCACGGCACCGTACGATCCGGCTTCGCGGCCCTGCTGCTCGCGTTTTCCGTCAGTGCCTGTGCCATCGGCCCGTACGACACGGAAGAGCTGGCGGGCATGACGCCGCCGGACTCCCAGTTCCTGCAAAGTCTCAGCGGGGAATATGTGGCGCTCGGCGACCTTGAACGCGCCGAATATGACTGGCCGGACACTGCCAGATTCTACGACCGCGCCATCCGCGCCGGCAAAGGCGAGATGGTCGAGCCCGAGACTATGGACCAGAGGGATCTGGATCCGGCGGGCCGAGAGGAGCTTAACAAAGCACGAGATAAACTGACCGCCTTGTTCGCTGCCGGCGCCCGTTCCGTCGCAGGATCGAGCAGCGCCAGTGCCCAGGGCGGTTTCGACTGCTGGATGCAGGAACTCGAAGAGGGGCACCAGCCAGACGACATCGCAAAGTGCCGGGAGATGTTCCTTGCGGCCCTTTCGGATGTGGAAGCCACCGTCAAAGGCGCGCTTGTTGTCCTGCTGCCGGAGGAAGACGGAAAGCTCGGTGTGATCCGTGTTGAAAACCAGCAGGGCTCCGTCACTCTTGACACCTCCCGGGCCAGCGCCCTGGTTGCCCGGACAGATGCCGCGCCCAAGGCTACCGGTACTTTCGCGCCGGACGATGTCCGGGTTGTTTTCGGCGCGGCGATTGCCGCCGGTCCGACCCCACCGGTGACGTTCATGCTCTATTTCGAACAGGGCACAGATGTTCTCACCCCCGAATCCCTGATCCTGCTCGACAAGGTTCTGGAGACAATCAGCCAGCGCAAGTTGCCTCAGGTGGAAGTCTCCGGCCACACGGACAGCTCCGGCTCAGCGGATTTCAACGACCGGCTTGCCCTTGATCGCGCGAGCATCGTCGGACAAGAGGTCCTGAATCTTGGGGTTCCGGAAGAAGTGCTGACGGTGGAGTCCTATGGCGAACGGGCGCCTGTCGTCCCCACGGCGGACGGAGTGTCCGAGCCCCGTAACCGGCGTGTCGAAATCGTCATTCGATAAGGTCCTTTGACACCATAGCCCCGTTTCAACCCCGACGAGGATGTGGCGACCCGCCAGTACCCGCTATTCTGGTTCACCTGCGCCTCACTTGACGCTAGGGTCCGAGCGGAAACCGGCCGGGCAAACAACAGAGAGTACGCACAGAGGCAATCGCAACGCGGTCGTCAATGGCGCCTCCATGAGGCATGAATGGAAGGCAGCAGAGGCAGCACTACAGGCTTCAAGAAGCCTGAAGAGCAAAGCGACTTTCCGTGGCTCGACGGCCCGGAAGACGGGCAGCCGCGCCGCCTGATCCGACAGAGCCGCCTTATCGGCAGCGGCCTCCTGCTCTTGCTGGTCCTCCTCCGCGTTCTCGACGTCACGCCGGTCCAGGTCCTGAGGCTATGGGGTTTCGATCTGCTGCTTCAGACGCGGGCTCCGCACACCGAGGCGTCCCCTGTCGTCGCGGTCGACGTTAATGACGAAAGCCTCGCCCATCTCGGCCAATGGCCCTGGCCGCGTAGATATTATGTCGAGCTTGTGGACCACCTGCGCGAAGCCGGGGCGGCGATGGTCGTCTTTAATATCCTGTTCTCAGAGCCGGACCGTATGTCACCCGAGAATCTGGCGGCCACTCTCCCCGGGCTGGGGCCAGACCTGCGCCGCAATCTGTCGGACCTCGGCAGCTACGATGTTGCACTCGCAGCCGCCATGCAGACCATTCCCACCGTCACTGCGGCCGCAGCCCAGACACCCGGCCACCCAGTGGCCACAGCCCAGAGCCGACCCGGGCGCTTTGCTGTTCGTGGCCCTCCAGACGTCGGCGCGCTTCCCGGCATTTCCGGTATCATAGAAAGTGTCGCGCCAATCGGCCCGGCAGGCGTCGGCGAAGGGATTGTCAATCTGCTCCCCGAGCCCGACGGCGCCGCACGGCGGGTTCCCGCAGCCTTTCGCGTCGGAGAGACATTCGCGCCTGGCCTTGCCCTGGAAGCGGCTCGGGTCGCGCTCGGCCAGACCAGCATGTTGCTGGAAGTTCCGTCCGCACTGGGGATGTCCGGAATATCCATTGGGCCGTTGTTCGTGCCTACGGATCGCATGGGCCGGATCTGGATCGATACGGCCGTCCCGGAACGTATCAGCAGGCTTGCAGCGCATGAGATCCTGCGGAACAACGTACCGGATGGAGAGCTTGCCGGACGTATAGTCGTCATCGGAACGTCAGCCTCCGGCGTCGGGGAGACAGTCCGTTCCGGCGCGGGAGACACCATGTCCGGATTGCATCTGCAGGCTCTCGCCCTGGATACGATTGTGACCGGGCGGACACCGTTGCGAGACCGGAGCCTCGCTGTGGCGGAAATTACCGCCGCACTCGTCCTGGGGCTTCTGCTGACATGGCTTCTGCCGCGCACGCCCCTGGCCTGGAAGCCCGCTACCGCTCTTGCCACTGTCGCTGTCCTGATAACAGCTTCCGTTGCCGCCTACGGCACCAGCGGGGCTTTGATCGATTCAAGCTTCCCCGTTATTGCCGTGCTGATGCTGACCGGAAATTTTGTGCTTGCCGATTTTCGCAGCGAAACGCTCTTGCGCCGTCGCAACGAAACATCACTGAAACAGCATGACACCTACTTCCGGGAGGTCGTCGACGCCAGTTTCGATGCCATCGTGACGATTGGCGGAGATGCCAAAGTCCGCACGGCAAACCGGGCGGCGGGCCAGATATTCGGCATCCCCGCGACTGAGCTTATCGGACATTCCATCGGCGGGCGCCTTTCCGGCGACTGGGCCTGCGGACTCGCGGCAGCCCCGGCGGACATTCTGCGGAAAACAGCCGCCGAGCCAACGACAATCGAGACAGGAATACTGGATCCGGAAACTTCCTCCGTCATTCGCCCAACCGAAATCACCCTCGCGGAATCCATTGCCGGTCCGGACCGCGTTTTCGTCCTGGTGCTGCGGGATATCAGCGACCGCAAATCCGCCGAGGAGTCCGCTGAACGCGCCTCCCATCGCCTGCGCGAAGGTATTGATGCGATCTCCGACGGCTTTGTTCTGTACTCACCCGACCGACAGCTGATCCTATGCAACGATCATTTCCGCAGGATGCTTGGCGGTGCCGGGGATGCTGCCGTCACCGGCGTGTTTTATGCTGATCTGCTGAAGCACTATCTCGTCTGCCGCGGTGTGTCCCTCGCAGACGATGAAAAGGCGAAAACCTGGCTCGATGACAGGCTTCGCCATTTCGCCTCTTCCGTCGAACCCTATGAGCTGAAAACGGACGACGACCAGTGGTTTCGAGTAGACAAAAGACGGACGGCGGAAGGCGGCATGGTCTGCGTCTATTCGAATATCACGGAGCTTAAAAACCGCGAAATCGAACTAAAGGCCGCGAAGGAACAGGCTGAATTGGCCAGCCTCGCCAAATCCCAGTTCCTCGCCAACATGAGCCACGAATTACGCACACCGCTGAACGCGATCATCGGCTTTGCCGACATGATGCGGGGCGAGCCATTCGGGCCTCTCGGGAACCAGCGCTACGTCGACTATGCCAGCGATATTTCGGACAGTGGTTCGCGGCTGCTGAAAATGATCGAGCAGATCCTCGAATTCGCGCGCCTGGAAAAACTCCAGTCCCGGATAGAAAACTCCGTGACCAGCCTGACGGAAACAATCCATGCGGCGGTTACCGACCTGACACCAGCCGCACGCGAACATGCTGTTTCCGTAAAACTCGACCTGACAAACCCTCTGCCCGCCCTGCGGGCCGACCCGCAGATGCTATACCAGATCGCCCAGAACCTTCTGGCGAACGCCGTGAAATTCTCCGCTTCCGGATCGGAAGTAACAATCCACAGTATGCTCGATGACGAGCGACGGATTGTCCTCTCGATCCAGGATCAAGGCATTGGGATTCCGCCCGAGCTGATCGAAAGCATCACCCAACCCTTCTGGCAACGGCCCGGTGCGATGACCAGTTCCGGCGAGGGAGTCGGACTCGGCCTCGCCATCGTCAAGGCACATGTGGAGGCACATGAGGCGAGTATGGAAGTAGACAGCACGGCAGGCAGCGGCACGATAGTGACGATCACCTTCCCCGCATCGCGCACGGTCTGAGCTGGTTCCGGATCGCCGGTTACGCCTGGCGACCCTCGACTTCGGCCGACGACGGCGCCGCGTCGGGATCAGTCGCCCGGAGCCGATAGGCTGCAGCCTTAGGGGCCCAGTCCCGCCAGAGAACGCCGAGATCCTTCAGCGGATCGGTCGAGAAATCGACGCGGATGTCCGCATCCATCAATCCTTCGTCGCCGAGCACCTTCAGCCCGGCCGATTGCAGCGGTTCACGTTCGCTGCCGGCAGCCTCGCCAGCGAGCATACCCGCCTGCAGACGCTCCTCAAGCGGACCCATTGCCTCTTCAAAGGCGCGGACCATTTCGGGCAGGACATCGGCAGAGCCGAGGAAATTGCCGAGCGCGAGACTGTTAGCCCCCTCACACCCACCGCAATGATCGAGACAGGATGCCCCGGTATAATGTAGCGGCGCTCCTGTCGATGTCAGGATGCCGAGCTGGCGCCAGTGCGGTGCCGTCGCCGCCGCGCGCATGGCAGCCAGCGTTTCGGCAGCATCTTTGCTCTTCTGCCAGGCCGCGATCCCGACCGCGTGCAGACGCGGATCCGTACGCGCCTGAGAGAAGACGACACAGCCGTCGACGATGGCGCCCACACGAGCACCGACACAGACGGACGAAGTGGCAACGGCAAACCCTATACGGCCGGTTTCCGTGCAGCGTCCTGCGAGAGAAAAGGTCATTCCGTCACCTCAATGCCGGTTTGCGCGGTGATCGGCCCATAATGCTCGATCCGGCGATGCCGTGCGAAATCGAAGACGGACCGGCGAATATAAGCGCCAAGGTCGAGATCGCAGTTATAGGCGATAACCTCATCGTCCTCGGAAACGGCGCGGGCCACGACCTCACCGGTCGGCGCGACGATGGCGGAACCGCCGATCATCGCGAAACCGTCCTCGGAGCCGCATTTGGCCGCCGCCATGACCCAGGCGCCGTTCTGATAGGCGGCGGATTTCAGGCTGAGCCGGTTATGGAATTCACGCAGATGTGCCGGTTCCGGATGATGGATGTTCCGCGTCGGTGTGTTGTAGCCAAGCATGAAGACCTCTGCCCCGCGCAGTGCCATGACGCGGAAAGTCTCCGGCCAGCGCCGGTCGTTGCAGATGCACATGCCGAAGCGGCCCGATGGGGTCTTGAATGCCGGGAACCCGAGGTCGCCGACCTCGAAATAGCGCTTCTCCAGATGTTCGAACTCGCGATCGCCGATCGGGTCTTTCGTGCCCGGAAGATGGATCTTGCGATATTTGCCGAGGATCGCACCGTCGGGACCAACGAGAACAGAGGTATTGAAGCGCCGGGTCCGGCCGCCCTCTTCCAGCTTTTCCGCATAGCCGAGATAGAAGCCGATGCCGAGTGCCTTGGCTTCCTCGAACAGCGGCAGCATCGCCAGTGAAGGCAACCCCTCCTCGAAGAAGACATCGTACTCTTCCGGGTTGTCATAGATGTATCGCGGGAAAAACGTGGTCAGGGCCAGTTCCGGAAAGGTGACCCAGCGGGCGCCGTGAGAGTGGGCCTCGCGCAGCATTTCAACAAGGCGCGCAACCACCTGGGCCTTCGTGTCATGAAGGTGGACAGGGCCCATTTGGGCGACGGCGAATACTTCTTTCCGGCTCATGAAAGCCCTCCTCTTCGGCTCCGACACATGAAGTGCTAGACGAGCGAAGTATCACCGTGAAATAAAATTGGCAGGCGACTTAATAAGGTGAAATTATTGCCATGATCAATGCACGCCAGCTCGAAGTGCTCTGCACCGTCATCGAAGTGGGCACGACGGCACGGGCCGCGGACCTCCTGAATGTCAGCCAACCGGCTGTGAGCAACATGATTCGTCACACCGAGGATCTGGTAGGCTTTCCTCTTTTCGTGCGCGAACGGGGCCGGCTGGTACCGACCCGCGAGGCCCAGCATATTGCGCAAGAAGCGCAGTATCTTTTCATGCAGCAGAAACGCGTTGAGAACATCATCAACGAATTGCGCGGTGGCACGGTCGGCCGGCTCCATCTCGTGGCCACGCCATCGATCGGCCATGGGATCCTGCCGCGCGTGATTGCCGAGTTCGTCAGGAACAAGCCGAAGCTGAAGCTGTCAATCGAGCTTGGAAGCATCGACGAGAATATCGAGAAACTGGTCAGCGGGCGGGCCGATCTCGGCCTCTCCATCACCCCGCCCCGCCATTCCATGCTGTCCGTCCGCCCAGTTGCCGAAGGCCGGATGATGTGCGTCTGCCCGATCGATCATGAAATGGCCCTGTCGGAACGGGTGAACGTCACCGACCTCAATCACGTGAAACATATCTCCTACGCAGCCGGCACTCCGCTCGGCCAGATCATCGACACGGTTTTCTCGAAACAGGGTCTGGAACGGCGCTATTTCTGTGAAGTCCGACACACTGCGACCGCGCTGGAGATGGCAATCGCCGGGCTGGGTGTTGCCCTCGTGGACAGCTTTGCCTTGTTCGGCCGGGACCTCACCACGCTCTCGGCCCGTCCGACCCATCCCGTCCTGCCCCTCAGCCTTCATTGCATTTCCTGCAACCTGTTCCCGACATCGAACCTGGCACTCCAGTTCCAGAGGTTCTTCAGCGACTTTCTGAAAAATCACGACATTCCAGCGACCAAGCCAACACCTATAAACTGACATTATAAAACAGGAGCAAAATATTATTTTCAGGTTTTAGACCCGCATGATCTGCTCCGTCCCGATCCTGGCCGAACCGCTCCCGGCCGCCCATACAGACGGGACGCCTGCACTCTATGAGCAATCCGATTCTTTCCATCCGAAACTCGGTCAAGCGCTACGGACCGGTCCATGCTTTGGATCATGTCGATCTGGATGTCGCCGAGGGTGAGTTTCTGACCCTGCTGGGCCCGTCCGGCTCGGGAAAGACGACGCTCCTGACCGCGATTGCCGGCTTCACGGACCTGTCCGAGGGAAGTGTTTCCCTGCGCGGCCGCGACATCACGAACGAGCCGCCGGAGCACCGCGATTTCGGCATGGTTTTCCAGGGTTATGCCCTGTTCCCGACGATGACTGTGCGGCAGAATGTCGGCTTCCCCCTGAAAATCCGCAAACGCCCGGCGAGCGAGATCCGCGCACGGGTCGATGAATGCCTCGAACTGGTGCAGATGGGCGCTTATGCCGACCGCATGCCGAGCCAGCTTTCCGGCGGGCAGCAGCAGCGTATCGCCCTGGCCCGTGCTCTTTCCTTCAAGCCTCAGGTGCTGTTGCTGGATGAGCCGCTCTCCGCGCTCGACAAGAAACTCCGCGCGGACCTGCAGTGGGAGCTGAAGGCCCTGCACGACCAACTCGGCGTCACCTTCATCTACGTAACCCACGACCAGGACGAAGCCCTCTCCATGTCCGATCGGATCGTCATCCTGAAGGATGGCAAGATCCAGCAATCCGGCATCCCGGACACACTCTACAACAAGCCGCGGACCCGTTTCGTCGCGGACTTCCTCGGCAAGTCGAATTTCCTCAGCGTCAAGGTGAAGAGCCGCGAGGGCGATCATCTCGAATGCGTCGCCGGCGAAGCGGCCTTCCCGGTGGATGCAACCGGTCATTCGGGGACCGTCGGCAACAGTGCCGAAATCGCCCTCAGGCCAGAGCGGATCCGGTTGACGGAGCCCGGCAAGGAATTCCTGACCGGTACGGTGAAGCAGGTGAGCTATCTCGGCGAACGCTGCCAGGTGCTCCTCACCCATTCTGTTCTGGGGCAGATCCTCGTCTCCTGCCCGACCTGGAAATCCGGCATCAACCCCAACCCTGGCCTCCAGCTCGGCTTCGGCTGGGACGCGGATGCCTGTGTGATTCTCGAGGCTGAATAGCAACGCCTCGCAAAAGCAAGAAACAGGGGGGTCATCGAAATGGAGAAAGACATGACCGAAACAACAGATTTTGAAGCCAAGGCCGATATCGCGGAGATCGCGGTAGAGCGCTACAAGCAGGGTTTGCTAACCCGTCGCGGCTTCATCGCCGCAATGGGCGCGCTGGGTATCCTGCCGGCGCTTAGCGGCAAGACAATGGCCGCGACGACGGAAATCATCGTCGTGAACTGGGGCGGTAAAGCCAAGGACATCCTTCAGGAAGTCATGTGCGATACCTACACCAAGGAAACCGGCATCAAGGTCACCGTGGACGGCGCCGGCCCGTCCGCCGGCAAGATCCGCGCGATGGTCGAAAGCAACGCGGTGGTCTGGGATCTTTGCGACAGCGGCGCCGGCTCGGCGCTGATCCTGGAGAAGGCTGGTGTCACCCAGCCGATCGATTACAGCATCGTCGACAAGTCCAAGGTGCTCGACGGCGCCGTCTACAACAACGGTGTCGGCAACTACGTCTATTCCTACGTGCTGGCCTCGAACCCGAAACTGCTCGGCGGTAATGTTCCGCAGAGCTGGGAAGATGTTTGGAACGTCAAAGACTTCCCGGGCATGCGGACGTTCCGCAAGTCGGTCCGCGGCATGCTGGAAAGCGCCACGATGTCCATGGGAGTTGCTCCGAAGGACGTTTACGAAGCCCTCGGCACCGATGACGGCATCAAGGCCTCCATCGACCGTTTCCGTCAGCTCCGCGAGCACGTCATCGTCTGGGGCTCCGGCAGCGACAGCCAGAACCTGTTCCTGCAGGAAGAAGTCTCGATCGGCAATATCTGGTCAACCCGCGCCCATCTGCTGAAAGACCAGATGGAAGAAGGCAGCTTCACCGTCACCTTCAATGGCGGCGTCGTCGCTCCGGGCATCTGGGTTGTCCCGAAGAGCAACCCGGCCGGCACGGAAGAGGTGATGAAGTTCATCGCCCACGCCCAGACGCCGGAACTGCAGGTCAAATGGCTTGAGATGATCGGATGCGGTCCGGCCAACCCCGCCGCTGCGGCCCTGGTGCCTGACTCGATGCAGAAATGGAACCCGTCGAGCCCGGAAAATCTGGCCACCCAGATTATGTACAACGACACCTGGTACGCGAAGAACCAGATCTCGGCCGAAGAACTCTACGTGGACGCGCTTATCAACTAAGCCGTCCGGCGGGCGGGGCGGCGCCTCCCTCCAGGAGCCGCCCCGTTCCTTTATGACCCTTCCCCGTCCGGAGCCGACATGCCGCGTCTGAACGACCAGATCCGCTATTGGATGCTAGTGCTGCCCGCGCTGGCCATCATGGTGATCTTCTACATCCTGCCCGTTCTGGGCATCTGGGAGATTTCATTCACCGAACCGGCCACCGGTTTCGGCAACTACGTCAAGATGACGGAGTCGAACGCGGTCAAGACCAGCTTCATCCTGACCTTCCGCGTCGCCGCCATCACCACCGTCGGCTGCCTGCTGCTCGGCTATATTGTCGCCTATGCGATCTCGAACTTCGTCAGCCGCCTGACGCCCCTGATGATGGCGCTGGTGCTGCTGCCCTTCTGGGTTTCGGTTCTGATCCGCTCCTTCAGCTGGATCATACTGCTCGGCCGTTCCGGTCTGGTAAACGACACCCTGCGTGATATCGGACTGGTCACCAGCCCGCTGCGCCTGATGCACAATGAACTCGGCGTACTGATCGCCATGATTCACGTCATGCTGCCCTTCGCGGTGCTGCCGATGCTGGCCAACATGCGCGGCATTTCGCGTTCCTATACGGATGCGGCACGCGGCCTCGGCGCCAGCGAATGGACGGCCTTTCGCTCGGTCTATTTTCCGCAGACGCTGCCTGGCGTGTTTTCCGGCGCGCTGCTGGTTTTCGTGCTCTCGCTCGGCTTCTTCGTCACCCCGGCACTGCTTGGCGGCGGCCGCGTGCTGATGATCTCCGAATATATCACCTACCAGATCCAGGAATTCCTGGCCTGGGGCCTCGGCTCGGCGCTTTCGGTGGCCCTGCTGGTCGCGACCGCCCTGGTCCTGCTCATCGCGGCGCGCTTCGTGAACCTGAAGTCGGCCCTGCTGGAGCGCAACTGATGAAGACCTCGCCGTTCCGCATCTTCTTCAATACAGGGGCCTGGGCCGTCCTCGCGTTTCTGCTGCTGCCGCTGCTCGTGGTCATTCCGATCTCGCTGACCGACACCAGCTATATCGGCCTGCCGAAAGAGCATCTTTCCCTGCAGCACTATGAGAACTATTTCAGCTCTGCCGAATGGCTCGGTGCGACCTGGACCAGTATCTGGATCGGCGTCGCGGTGGCGATCGCCGCCACCGTCCTCGGCACCGCCTTCTCCATCGGCTGCTGGTTGATTTCCAGCCGGGCCTCGACCATCGCCCGCTGGGTCCTGATTGTGCCGATTCTGGTACCGCCCGTGGTCCAGTCCCTCGGCTTCTACCGGTTCTGGGTAAAGCTCGATCTGATCGACACCTATTTCGGCGTCATCCTGGCCCACACCCTGCTGGCGCTGCCCTACGTCTCGATCTCCGTCTTCACAGCGCTGGCCAATCTTGACCGCCGCATTACCCAGGCCGCGCGGAGCCTCGGCGCTTCGGTCTGGCAAACGGTGATCTCGGTGATCATTCCGGCTATCCGCCCCGGCATGTTGACCGGCGGCATCTTCGCCTTCATCGTCAGCTTCGATGAAATCGTCGGCGTTTTGTTCCTCACCGTCCGCACTGTAAACACGCTGCCGAAACAGATCTGGGAAGGCATTCAGGAGAGTATCGATCCGACCATCGCGGCGGTCGCCACCTTCCTCGTTGTCCTTTCCCTGATTGCCACTGCCGCCGTTTCCCTGCGCAAGAAGACCGCATGATATGAGCCGATTGCTGCTGCGTGATGCCCGCTATGTCCACCATGGCGCGGATGGAAAGCTCGAAATCCGCCGGGGCCATATCGCCATCGACGGCAGCCGGATCGCTGCCATAGCCGACAGCCTGAACGGCACCGACTTCGCGGATTTCGAACCCGTCGACATGACTGACCGACTGGTCACCCCCGGCCTGATAAACGCCCACACCCACGCGGTGCTGCTTGTGCTGCGGGGCACGGTCGAGGATATCGAGGGCAACCTCGTCTACCAGTACATGGTTCCAGCCTCCTATCTGCTGGAGCCGCAGGAACGAGCCGCCATCGCCCGCCTCGCCTGCGCCGAGGCAATCCGTTCCGGCACCACGACCATCGTCGACCCGCTGCGTCACGTGGCCGATTACGCACCAGCGATGGTCGATACCGGCCTGCGGCTCTGGCTCGCCGAAAGCTGCGCCGACGCTGTGACTACCGAGGTCGGCAGCGGAACCTACCGGTTCGACCGGGAATTCGGCGAGACCTTCCTTAGCCGCACCCGCGATCTGATCGAGCGCTTCCATGGCACCGAGGATGACCGGGTGCGGGTGATGATCTCCGCTCACGCACCGGACAATTGCAGCCCGTGGATGCTGGCGGAGCTGAAGAAGCTCGCGGGGCAACATGGCCTGCGCCGCACAGTGCATCTCAGCCAGATCATCAGCGAGAAGAAACAGGTCGAAAGCCTGCATGGCTGCACCTCGACGGAATATCTCCAGCGCAACGACTTCCTCGGCGACGATCTGCTCGCCGTGCACTGGACCTTCTGCACAGAGCAGGACGTACAGATCCTGGCCGAGACCGGCACCCATTTCGCCCATTGCCCGGCCTCTATGTCCGCCAAGGGCCCGCACAGCCTGCCGATCAAGGCGATCCTCGAATCCGGTGTGAACATCGCGCTCGGCACGGACAACATGACCGAGGACATGTTCCACGCCATGAAGCTCGGCCTGATCGTGCATCGCGGCGCTTATGGCCGCTCGGTCGTGCCGACGCCGAACGATATCTACAATTACGCCACCGTGAATGCCGCCCGCGCGCTGGATCATCCGGGCATCGGTCATATCGCGCCGGGCATGAAGGCCGATCTCGCCATGATCGACCTGATGACCCCCGCCATGACGCCACGGCTTTCCGCGATCTCCAATCTGGTGCATTACGGACACCCGGGACTTGTCACCGATACCATGGTCGACGGCCGGTTCCTGATGCGGGACAGGGAATTGCTGACCGTCGACGAGAAGGCCGCCGTGACGGAAGCACAGAACGCGACCGAGGCGATGTGGCAGCGGTTCGAAGCAGAAGACAGGGGCGTGCCGCTTCCGGCGACCGACCCGGCCTGAAAAAAAATAATCCCGCCCGGCGGGAGCCAAGGGGGACTACATGACCTTTTCGATCATTGGACGCTGCGAGCGCACTGGCTGCTATGGCGCGGCCATCACCACCTCCGACCTGGCCGTCGGGTCGCGCTGCGTGCGTCTCTCCCACGGGCGCGGCGCCATGCTGTCCCAGCACCGGACCGACAGCCGTCTCGGCGATCTCGGCATCTCTCTGCTTTCAAAGGGCGCTGCGGCGGATGCGGTCGTCTCGGAGGTTTGCGCCTCCACCGCCGATATCGAGTGGCGCCAGATCGGTGCGCTCGATTCCGATGGCCGGGCCGCCGCCTATCATGGTCGCCGGATGTATTCGATCTACTCCCATACGGTCGGCCGAAACTGTCTCGCACTCGGTAATATCCTCGCCAACCCGGAAGTGACCCAGAAGATGGCCGACGCCTTCTCCCGCGATCCTTCCCTGCCGCTCGCCGAACGGCTGATGAAGGCGTTGGAAGCCGGACGCGACAGCGGTGGCGAAATCCTCGGCCCGCTCCGCTCGGCGGCCCTGCGTGTTACCGGAGAGCACGGCATCGACACTTACGATCTGCGGATCGATATATCCGGTACTGACGCCGTTGCCGATCTGCGTACCCTGTACGAGGCCTATCAGGGCCGCGAGGACACCATCCGCCGCGTTGCGCTGGAGCCGGAAACCATGCCCATCATGCGCAATCTTTTCGAGGCAAGCATCGAGCGGATCGCGGAGTTGGGTCTCGAGGACAGGTTCCCCACCGCCAGGCACCGGGATAGCTGGACCGTGAAGGACTGAGCCATGGCAAGCAATAGTATCTACTGGAACGCAAGCGCCAGTCCGGCCCGGACCACAACAGAAAGCACGCTGCCGAAGCGTGTCGACGTGGCCATCGTCGGCGCTGGATATACCGGGCTTGCCGCAGCCATCCATCTGGCACGGGCGGGCCGCTCCGTCGCTGTGTTTGACGCGGAAGAGATCGGCCATGGCTGCTCATCCCGCAACGGCGGCATGGTCGGCCCCAGCTTTCATCAGCTCGGTATCGCCGGTCTGACCTCCCAGTATGGCGAGACGAAAGCCCATGCGATCATGCAGGAGGGCATGAACGCGCTCGACTATTTCGAACGCTTCGTCGCGGAAGAAAAGCTCGATTGCGATCTGCAAATGACCGGCCGCTTCCGGGGCGCCCGCAGCGTCGCTGGCTATGATGCGACAGCGCGGGAATGCGAGAAGCTGAACAAGGCCGTTGGCCTGCCGTTCGAGATGATCGGCAAGGAAAACCAGCGCGCCGAGATCGGCACGGATTTCTTCGATGGCGGCGTGGTCTACCACCGCGATGGGGGCATTCACCCGCGCAAGCTCGTCAATGCCCTGGCCGAGAAGGCAATCGAAGCCGGAGCGATGCTGTTTCCCTCGACGCCCGTCAAGGGCATGCGCCGCGACGGCACGGAAACGGAGATCTTCTGCACAGACACAGTGGTAAAGGCCCGCGACGTTCTGGTTGCGACCAACGGCTATGCCGACCGCCGCAGCAATGCAATGCACCAGCGCGTGGTGCAGATCCGGACAGGTGCCATCGCCACCGAGGAAATTCCGGCGGATCTGATGGCCGAACTGACGCCGAAAAGCCGCATGTTCGGCGAATCCGCTCGCATCTTCATGTGGTTCCGCCCTTCGCCGGACGGAAAACGCTTCATTTTCGGCGGCCGCATGGGAGAGCCGGGCTGCACGCCGGAGGTGCGCGCCGCCGCCATCCGGACAGCTGCTCTCCGCGTATTCCCGCAGCTTGAAAACATCGGCGCCGCACATGTCTGGTACGGCGATGTCGCCTATACCCCGGACCACTCCCCTCACCTCGGTTTCGAGGACGGCGTCTGGCTCGCGGGCGGCTATTGCGGCTCTGGCGTCACCCGAAGCCTCTACTTTGCCATGAAGCTGTCCCGCCGGATCCTCGGCGAGGCGGATGCGGCGACCGCCTTCGACGACCTTCCCTTCAAGAAGGTCCCTTTCAAGCCCTTTTCCCGGAAAGTGGCCGACCTGATGTCCCGCTGGTGGGCATGGCGGGACGAGCGGGACCTGATGAAGCGCGCCTGAGCACTCGCAGGTCGTGACATGGCGGAATGACGCCCTGCGCTTTCCGGCCAATGACCGCCCGCCCCATGGCGTGGTAATTCTTCACCCATCGATACCGGCGGATCCCTCCGCCGCGCTCAATCAAATGCATGAAGACCGGCAAGGCTGAACCAGCCGCACGGTCTCGGCATCTTCTTGGAGGAAGAAACCAAATGACTGTCGGTTTTATCGGACTTGGCCGCATGGGACGCCCGATGGCGTCCAACCTTTGCCGCAAGGGTTTCCGGCTGGTCGTCAACGACATCAATCAGGATGCGGTGAAGGAGCTCGAACTGCTGCAGGCGTCGAGCGCAGCAACCGTCGCCGAAGTCGCCAGCAAGTCCGAGGTGATCGTGACCATGCTGCCCGACTCGCCCGTTGTGCGTGAGGTTGTAGCCGGGCCGGACGGGATTATCGCGAACGCCCCGAAAGGCGCCCTCATCCTCGACATGAGCACGGTCGATCCGGAGACGACAGACGAACTCGCGGCAGCCGCCAAGGCAAAGGGCCTGAGCTTTGTCGACGCACCGGTCGGGCGCCTCGCCCAGCATGCGGACCGGGGTGAATCCCTCTTCATGGTCGGTGCCGAGCCGGAAGATTTCGAGCGGGTGAAGCCGATGCTCGAAGCCATGGGAACCACCGTCTATCATTGCGGCGGAGTGGGCACCGGAACCCGCACGAAGCTCGTGAACAACTTCCTCGCCGTCGCGTCCTGCCAGTTCAACGCCGAGGCGCTGGCCCTGTCGCAGGGCTTCGGGCTTGATCTCGAACGGACTCTGGACGTGATCTACGGCACGACGGCAGTGAACGGTCAGCTCAAGGTCAACTGGCCGGACAAGGTGCTGAAAGGCGATACCGCGCCGGGCTTCACCATTGATCTCGCCCATAAGGATCTGTCGTTGATCATCCAGGCCGCGAACGCCGCCAAAGTACCGATGCCGATGGCCGCCGCCGCGCGGGAGATGTTCACGGCTGCCCGCGCCCGGGGCTTCGGCAAACAGGACTTCTCAGCCATGGCGGACGCGCATTGCGATCTCGCGAATCTCGAGAAGCCGCGCCTGAAGCAGTAGATAAACAAAAGCAGCCGCCGGAGCTCTCCGGCGGCTGTCTTGACTTCAAATCACGCAGCAGCAGAGAACGCGCCATCCAGTGCCTTGCGGGCACCGGTCAGGGATTCTTCGCGGGCCTCGTCACCGAAGGCGAGCTTCTCGGCACGGACGAAGGTCACGTCGGAAATCCCGATGAAACCGAGCATGCCGCGCAGATGCGGCTCCTGCGCATCCATTACCTGGGCCGGCCCCTCGCTGTAGAGGCCACCACGGGTCTCGACGACGATCGCCCGCTTGCCGCTCAACAGGCCCTCCGGGCCGTTCTCGGTATAGCGGAACGTCACACCCGCCTGCAGCACATGGTCGAACCATGTCTTCAGGGTCGAGGTGATGCCGAAATTATACATCGGCGCCCCGATCAGCACGGTATCGGCAGCAATCAACTCACCGACAAGTTCGGCAGCCAGCTTTTTCGCGGCCGCCTGCTCGTCATTTGTCGCCTCGGCGCCGCGAATGATCCCGACGGTGTTTTCGGTAAGATGCGGTAGCGGAGACCCGCCAACATCTCGACGGATGACGGTCGCGCCCGGATCTTGGGCCTGAAGTTTTGCAACCGCTTCATCAATAAGCAGTCCGGAAGTGGAGGCATCGCCGAGGGCGCTGCTGGTGAGAACGAGAATGGTCGACATGATCTGGATCCAATGTCTGCTGGTCAGGGTGTTTCCAGTAAGGTAGTGATCCGTCATGCGGTCCGGAATACGCGCCCAGAGGATCGAACTGTTGCTTCTGGAGGAACACTCAAATGATCGAAATCGAGGACATGCGCTGCTTCCTCGAAGTGGTGAAAAACGGGGGGTTCAACCGGGCAGCGACCTATCTCGGAATATCCAAATCCATCGTCAGCCGCCGCATCGCCCGCATCGAGGCGGATCTCGGTACCGTGCTGCTCAGCCGCACTACGCGCGGGATCAGCCCGACCGAGGCCGGACTCGAATTCACCATGCGCTGCGAGCGCATTCTCGCGGAATATGACGATGCGCGGGAAGCCGTCGCCCAGCACGGCGGTGAAGTGGTCGGCTGCCTGCGTCTGTCGGCACCAACATCCTTTGGCATCAGACATGTCGCGCCGGTCCTCGCCGAGCTCGCAAAACGCCATCCCCGACTCGAGATCGACGCTTCTTTCAGCGACCGCAGGGTTGATCTAATCGCCGAGCGGTTCGATGCCGCCATACGCATAGGTAAATTGCAGGACTCAAGCCTGATCGCCCGCCGGATCGGTCCGGCACGCTCCGTTCTGGTGGCCAGCCCGGACTATCTCGACCGTCGTGGCCGGCCACAGAAGCCAGCCGACCTGACAAGTCACGAATGCCTGATCTATACCGGCCGCGCCGAGCCGGATCTCACACTCCGAAGCGGCGGCAGATGGGTTTCTGTTCGTCCGTCAGGCAGGTTGCGGTCGGACAATGGAGATGCGCTGCTCGCCTGGGCGATCGAAGGGCTGGGCATTACTTCGGCCCCGACCTTCATGCTGGCCGACGCAATCGAGAGCGGCGCCGTCGAGCCTGTACTGCCGGACTTTCCGACGCCGGAATTCGGGATTTACGTAATCCGGCCGCCGGGCGCGAATGTTCCCGGCAAGGTCCGCATGTTGATCGATGTCCTGGTCGAGTATTTCGGCGGCGAGCCGCACTGGGACCGCTGCCTCATGCACGCCGCTGGAGAGCCGCTTGCCCCGTCGGCTTAGCTGACCGGCACAGCTCTGCGGCCAAGCCGGCGTTGCAGCACCCGCATCAGGAAAAAGCCCGCCTGCAGGGTTAGCCCGAAGCACAGAATGCCGATGGCAAACAGCACCATCTTGTCCGCAAGCGATGTCATCGGAGCAGTGGCGCGCAGGATAACCGAAATCCCCTCGGTCACACCGATAGCCGCCCCTGTACTGGAAGACATCACCAGCACGAAGAAGGCGCGGGTGATGTTCGGCAGGAACAGCAGTGCTCCGAGCATCGATCCGCGGCGCAACTGCATCACCGCCTCGATGCCGTTATCCACCACGTACGATGCGGAATAAGGCACGAGAGAAAGAGCCACCGCCATCAGCGGCGACGGCGCCAGACCGATGCTCAGCTCACCGATGGTGATCGCCGTCCCACTTGGGATCGCGTTCAGCAGGAAGAACATGACGACAAAGGTTGGGGCCGCCCGCATCACCCCGACCAGAGCGGCGACGATCACCTTGAAAACACCGCCCGAGAGGCTAAGCAAGCAGAGCAATCCACCGAGGGCGAGACCGATGACCAGCGCGATGAAGGCGATCTCGAAATTCACCACCATGCCGGCAAGCAACTGCGGCAGAAACTCGTAGAGATCCGGAAACTGGGTCATTACGCGTGCCTCCTTTCCAGAGCCACCCGCAACCGGCCGCAAAGCCAGACCACGATCATGACGACGAGGACGTAGAAGATCAGCAGGATCGTATAAGTCGTCGCCCTGCCGCTCGCGAAGGAGGTGATATCCGTCAGGGCACTCAGCAACTCCGGCGCGCCGATGAAGGCGGCGACGGGTGTGCCCTTAGCGGCATTGATCAGGAACGAGACGATCTGGGTCGCCGAGCGGCTTACGGCACGGCCGAACAACTTGGTCTCGGCGACATCCTTACCCGCGTTCTCCGCATGCAGTGTGTGCATCGCCTCGCCAATGGCCTGCCCTGCGTTACTGCCATTCATCAGGCCCAGAGCCACGATGGCAGCGCCAATCGCGACCACGGACGAATAGCTGAAGAATTCCTGCGCCACCGCTGCCGCGATGACCACAGTCAACACCACGGGCGAGGATTGCAGGATCACGGTGAGAGCCTTGAAGACCCATTGGACAATAGAATTTTCCGAGCTTTGCAGCGCTCCCAGGAGAAGGGCGAAGAAGAGCGTCGCGCCCAGCGCGCCAACGACCAGATAAAGCGAATTGAAAATGCCTCTCTGGAACAACGTCCAGGCGGGCACAGTCTTTAACATCGGCAGGGACACCGACAGCCCCGTCCGATCTGCAATCCATTGTTCCACCGCAACCACAGTTCCGACGAACGACGTTAGCTCCAGTGCCGCATCGAGCGGCGGCAGAACACATGCCGAATCTGTGTTGCCTTCAGCAGTATTGCACTCCGGGCGGGCCCAAACCTCTTTCTGACGCTCCAGGAAGCCGGCCGCGATGGTGTTCTTCAGCCCTATTTCGAGGAACACGCCCGTACGGTGAAAGGTCTGGCTCATAAGGTCGAGCACCTCTGCCAGCCTGTCACTGCCGGTGCGCGCCACCCCCATGCCCCAGGGTACTTGCGCGAAACCGAACTTCGGCTCGAAGCGGTGGGCAAATTCCTCATCGGTGAAGTAGGAAGCAAAGAAACTGTTGTCCTGCGCTGCCAGCATGCATGTCTCATCCGCAAGGCGAACAGGGAGAACCGCCGCCTCCTCGAACAGCATGAGGCGGGCCTGATGCGAGATCATCTGGGCATTGGAGCCGTTGCCTATCGTCACGCAAATGCTGCGTCCGGCAATATCCTTCCAGCCCGCGACCTGCAGCTCTTTCGGCCCGACCAGAATGGTCTCGGACTGGTAATAGTGCGGGCGGATGAAACGAGCCTGGCTGTCTCGCTGGGTGTTGTGTCCCATGGTCGCCAGAACCACGTCGATCTTGTCTTCATCAAGCAGGACGATACGGGTTGCCGCCTTTACCCTGACGAATACCGGCGCGACACCAAGCCTAGCTGCAACGGCACGGGCAACGTCCACATCATATCCGAAACGCTCATCGCCCTCGCGCGTGCCGAAAAGCGGATACTTTTCGCGGACACCCGCCCTGATCCTGCCGTCACAAAAGATACGAACGAGACGGTCGGTGTCGGGCTTCTCGCACGCCCCGGGCGTTTCAGCCTCAACACGGGCCTCATCGAGTAAGCGTCCGAGCGCCGCGTCCGGCATCTCCGCTAGCGCCGGAGCAACGCCCGTTACCAGCAGCCCGGCAACGAGCAGCAGAAAACGCCATTTACCCGGCATGCGAATCCCGATCTTCGGTAGCAATTTCAACAATATGCATATCAGCGAATGCGTAAGGCCCATAGCGATGGATCGATTTCCCTTCCTCTGCCCGCAGCACGGACGGAGTCATCAGGGCGAGCTTATCCTGATCGATCGACACCAGCACGGACTTGACGATACGAAGTGTCAGCCCGTGTGCTGCGACAGCCTCCCGCGATGCATCGAGGCCGACGAAACCATTATGGGTCAGCACCGCGCGGCCACCTTCCCCCAGATGATCACGCAGCCCAGCCAGAAACGGATCAAGCAGCCTGCGGCCATCCGGCCCACCCGCGCTCCAGGTCGTATGGCGCCCCGGGATCTCGTGATCTTCCATGGCGAAATGCGGCAGGTTGGCAGCGATCAGATCGAAGCGCTGGCCAGCGACCGGCTGCCACATGTCACCACGATGGATCTGACTGCGCTGTCCGTGCCCGAGATCCTGAAGCAACAGGGTCCCCGCAGCGACCGCGTCATGCTCAACATCGACGCCGCAAAGCGAGGCCGCCCCCAGACGCGCCAGAGCTGCCAGAACGACACCGCTTCCAGACCCCATTTCCAGCGCGTGCGCGTCCCGGACACGCTCCATATTGAGATGCAGGGCATGTATCAGGGCCGCCGTATACTCGCTCGGTCGAAGCGCTGAAGGCGCAACGGTAATCTCTGGTAATACAGACATTGCTCAATCTGAAATTTCTGTGGGTGTTGCGTCTTTTGCCAATCTCAAAGCGAGCCGGCGTGCCATTTCCGCAGCCACCGTATCATCCGGATATTCGGCCAGGATCGCCCTGTAGCGTGCCAGCGCAAGATCCAGCTCCTCGGCGACCAGTGCCTCGTAGGCATCGCGTGTCATGCTGCATAGCCGGACAAGACGCTCATCCGGCTCGAAGGCGGGTTCAAGATCGTAGGCACCGACCAGCTCATAGATCGGCACCTTGCCGCGCCGCCCCTTGACCGCAACCTCGTCGATTGGCCGGACACACAGCCGGTCACCGGCCTCCTTGAATACCGTATGGCTGATACAGATCCGCGTTCCGTAATCCTTGTTGATGCCCTCAAGACGGGCGGCGATGTTCACGCCGTCCCCCATGACCGTATAGTTCATCCGGTCCGAGGACCCGATATTGCCGACCAGAACCGCATCGCTGTGAATGCCGATACGGATGTTCAGCGGCAGCATGCCCTGCGCAGTCCAGTCTGCATTCAGGCGCGCCATCTCATGCTGGATCCTGAGAGCCGCGAAACAGGCGTGCATGGCGTGATCGTCCAGCCTGTTCGGGGCGCCCCAGAACGCCATCACCCCATCGCCGATGAACTTGTCGATGGTGCCGCTTTCCAGCTTGGTCGCCCGGGTCACGGCCTCGAGATAGGTCGAGACCCGCTGCAGGAGTTGTTTCGACGGCGTGGATTCCGAAAGGGTCGAGAACCCCTCGATATCGGAGAAGAACACCGTGAGGAACTTGTTGTAACCGCCGAGCGCCAGCTTCTGGTCCGTGTCGAGAAGCTGACGCACCAGATCGACAGGCACGAAGGATGCGAAGGATTTAACCGTTGTATCGAGCGTGTCTATGGCGCGCCCGAGCAATGCGACCTCCCGGATCGGGGTCTGCAGCGACAGCGGACTCTCGACCTCGAGGTCCTTGATCTTCATCACCTTGACCGCGAGCCTCTCAAGCGGCGCCGAGATCACCCCGGACAGGAAGTAGATGATGATGATCTGCACCAGGATGGCGATCAGGCCGAATATGAAAAGCTGCCTGTTCCGCTTCTCCAGCGTGCTGGTGAAATCAGAAAGCGGCGTAACGACGAACAGTTGCCACGCCTTGCCGAAAGATGCCGGAAATGTCGTCAGGCTCGCGACATATTCCCGGCCCTGATGCTCAATCGTATACATCCCCTCGCGGTCACGCGGTCGCAGGCTGAAGGCAACAGCCGGCAGATCGTCGCCGAGCGACGTCACATGCATGAGCTCGGGGCGGCCATTCCGGCTGCCATAAGTCTTTTCCTGCCGCGAATTGGCGATAACACCGCCCTGATGGTCGAGGATGAAGGAGACAGTGCCCGAGCTGATATTGCTCGCGGCCAGATAATCCGACATTCCGTCCAGGGTGATGTCGGCAGCCGCAACGCCGCGCACGTTGCCGTCCTGCCCGTAGAAGGGCGCGCCGACGGTGAAGCCAACCAGGTCCAGCACGGCGAAAACATCGACATCGCTGACGGACATCCCGCCAGATGCCAGGGCGGTTTCATACCAGAGCCGGGCTCGTGGATCGTAGGAGGTGCCTTTTTCGGAACGGCCGATTTCACTCCGGCCGGCATCGAGGAAAACATAATGGTCGACTGGCACCTCACCGGACGAGCGCCCGATCCAGCGGTCGGCGTAGCGCGTCCCTGTCGGCGGCAGCTTGCCTTGCACCTCGACTTCGGGATCGATCTGCCGGGCTTGCCGGAACGAGCCGTCTTCCAGCCCGACATAGGCACTGATGATGACATCGCTGTGCTGCAGGATGCTGTGGAGATAGGTAATCGAGCCGTTCGCCTCGTAAAACTCCGGCTGCTCCCCGCCGAGCGCTGCCGCACTGCGGATCAGCGACTTAATGGGCTCGAACAATTGCTCGATATTGTCGATTGCCTCGTTATTGAACCGGTAAAGCAGCTCCTCCGCATGGATATGCGCCGCTTCCTGATTCGAAACGTAGTTCACTGCCACGATGGTGAGGAACACCGGCAGCGTCAGTATGATGAACAACGTCAGGATGACCGGACGCAGTCGCAAATTCTTTGTCGAGAGACTCATTCCAGCGCTCACACGGCGACCTAACGATGCGATCTAACACATGATAGTTGAATAGTTTTTCATCGCCGAGGACTATTTATGAATGCTTGCGGAGCGTCAAAGTAGGCACAGCCTTTGGAGGGTGTGTCCATCAAGCAAACAGCTCAATTTCCTTATTTTTTGCGCGCCTTCAGCCGGATTGATCGCACGGCACCGAGGCCGCACCTCAGCAAGAGGAAGACGTGCGAGCGCGCCAGCTTTCAAACATCGCAAACGCCACTAACGAAGCCGTAATGTATACACCTTAAACAAAACCGATCATAAACATGCCTGTTTTTGTTATGTTTCGTGATTTTATATTTCCATTGTGTATACATCTTTTCCTGCAGCACATACTATCCTCCCTCATCAGATCGAATCAGGAACCGGCGATGATGGAAAGCGAGAGTCAGGAACGGGGGCAGAGTCAGTCGGAGCGTGCACTCTCCGGCATCAGAGAGCTTCTGTTCTCGGGCGTCTTCGAGCCCGGCGCCCGGTTAAGCGAGCCAGCCATTGCAGAGCGGCTGCAACTCTCCCGCACCCCGGTACGCGCGGCACTCGCCCGGCTTGAGCAGGAAGGCGCGGTAGATGCCATTCCGTCCGGCGGCTTCGCCGTCCGCAAATTCGCGACCGACGATATTCTCGATGCCATCGAACTGCGCGGTGTGCTTGAAGGCACCGCCGCGCGCCTCGCTGCCGAGCGGGGCATTTCCCCGGCCCAGTCCATGTCCTTCAGGACGCTGCTGTCGGAGATCGATGCGCTGCTTCAGGTCCCGGGTGAAGACCTCGATCACGAAGCCTTTACCGCCTGCAATGCAGTCTTCCATGAGCTGGTGAAGGAAAGCTGCGGCAGTTCCGTAATCGCACGGGAGCTTGATCGGCTGACCGCCCTGCCTTTCGCCAGCCCGAACGCGCTCCTTATGGTGCAACGGGATCTGCCGGAGTTTCATGGCTCTCTGGTTCTGGCGCAATCTCAACACCGGGCCATCGTGGAGGCCATTGAGTTGCGCGAGGGCAGCCGGGCCGAGGCCCTTGCCCGCGAGCATGCCCGCCTTGCCCGGCGCAATCTCGAAGTCGCCATGAACGACGACCGGATCAAGGCCCGCTATCCCGCCCTCACCCTGGTGACGGCCTGAACAGACAAAAACAGAAACCACAAAATCGGGAAGAGACGACGCTATGAGTGAACGCTTTGACAATGGCATGAAGATCCGCCGCTCGGTGCTGGGCGATGCCCATGTGGACCGGGCCGAAGCGGCGAAGACGGCATTCGACGAGCCGTTCCAGAGCTTCATCACAGAAGGCGCCTGGGGCACGGTCTGGGCCAGCGACAAGCTGACAAAACGCGAACGCTCAATGATCACCCTCGCCCTGCTGGCCGCGCTCGGCCAATGGGACGAAGTCGCCATGCATGTCCGCGCCACGGCGAACACCGGCGCAACTCCTGAAGACCTTCGGGAAGCGATGATGCATGTCGCTGTCTATGCCGGAGTACCCGCGGCAAACCACGCACTGAAAATCATCAAGAAGACTTATGGAGAGATGGGAGTGGAGATATGAGTCTTAGCAACCAAAGGCCGGCCGGCGGGATCTTCGCCCGGGACCGGGCCTGGCAGCCCGAAGCCCTGACGCCGCAATACAAGACCTCGGTCGCCCGCTCGCCGAGCCGGGCACTGCTGTCCATGCCGCAGACCCTCAGCGAGATCACCGGTCCGGTCTTCGGCCACAACATGATCGGCGCTCTGGATAATGACCTGATCCTGAATTTCGCCAAGTCGGGCGAGAGCGCCATCGGCCCACGCATCATCGTCTATGGCCGCGTGCTGGACGAAAGCGGACGCGGCGTGCCGAACGTGCTTGTAGAGTTCTGGCAAGCCAATGCCGGTGGCCGCTACCGGCACGCCAAGGAAGGCTATATCGCCCCGCTGGATCCGAATTTCGGCGGTTGCGGGCGCTGCATCACCGGCGAGGACGGCTCTTACGAGTTCCGGACCGTGCAGCCCGGCCCCTATCCCTGGCCGAACCGGGGCAATGACTGGCGCCCGGCCCATATTCACTTCTCGCTGTTCGGCCAGGGTTTCGCCCAGCGGCTGATCACGCAGATGTATTTCGAGGGCGATCCGATGATCTGGAAATGCCCGATCGTCGATACGGTGCCCCATAGTGACGGCATCGAAAGCCTGATCGCGCTGCTCGACATGGACAGCACGATCCCGATGGATGCCCGTGCCTACAAATTCGACATGGTGCTGCGCGGCAAACGCTCGACCCTGTTCGAAAACAAGCTGGAGGGGAACTGATGCAGTCGCTCAACCGTCTGAAGGAAAGCCCGAGCCAGACCGCCGGTCCGTATGTCCATATCGGCTGCGTGCCGAATTTCTGCGGCATCGAAGGCGTCTATCCCGAGGATCTCGGGACAGCCATGGTCAACGAGAAGACCAAGGGAGAGCGGATCAAAGTTTCCGGTACCGTTTATGACGGCACCGGTACTCCGCTGAAGGATGCCATGATCGAGATCTGGCAGGCTGATGCGGACGGGCTCTATCCCAGCCCGGAGGAACATCGCGGTACGGCCGATCCGAACTTCACCGGCTGGGGCCGCAAGGCCGGCGACTACGGGACCGGCGAGTGGATTTTCGAGACCATAAAGCCCGGCGCGGTCCCGTTCCCGGATGGCCGCATGATGGCACCGCATATCACCTTCTGGGTGGTCGCCCGCGGCATCAATATCGGCCTGCAGACCCGGATGTATTTCCCGGACGAGGCCGACGCCAACGCCAAGGACCCGATCCTGACGCGGATAGAACACCAGAACCGGGTGCCGACCCTGATCGCCCAGAAGACCGGCGACGGCGCCTACAAGTTCGACATCATTCTGCAGGGTGAGAACGAGACGGTGTTCTTCGACGTCTGAGTTGGCACCGACGTGAACCTGAAGAAGGCGGGCAAACTCTGCCCGCCCTCTTTCCGTCGTCAATCAGATCATTCCGATCAATACTTCACTGAACAGCAGCATTTCGGCGAAAGACCGAGAGCAGAATAATATCCGGAGGAACAATGTCAGGCTCGCGCGAAACCATGACCGCCGGCGGCGCCATCTTCACGCGCCTGAAGGCGCTCGGCATCGATTACGTGTTCTGTAATTCGGGCACAGACTTCCCGCCGATCATCGAAGGCCTCGCCGAAGCTAAGGCAAAGGACATCGCCCTGCCGCAGGCACTGACGATCCCGCACGAGCACGCGGCCATGAGCATGGCGCACGGCTATTACCAGCTCTCCGGCAAGTGCCCCGCCGTCATGCTGCACACCAATGTCGGCCTGTCGAACGGCGTCACCGGCGCCATCAACGCAGCCTGCGCCCATGTGCCGATGCTGCTGATGTCCGGCCGCACACCGATCACCGAGCACAGCCGGTTCGGCGCCCGCACCGTGCCGATCGGCTGGGGCCAGGAAATGCGGGATCAGGCCGGCATGGTCCGGGAATGCTGCAAGTGGGATTTCGAACTGCGCTATCCGGAACAGATCACCGAGCTGATGGACCGAGCCTACGCCATCTCGAACTCGACGCCGAAAGGCCCATCCTATCTCTCCCTGCCCCGGGAAGCCCTGTGCGAGACAATCTCTGCCGACGGCCTGACCGCCGACGGGGCTCTGGCGCCTGCCCGGATCATGCCCGAAGCCTCCAGCCTGCAGGCGGCCGCGATGGCTCTGGCCAATGCAGAAAAGCCGCTGATCATTGCTCAACGCGGCGCCGGCGATGCGTCGAGCTTTGCCCGTTTCCAACAGATGGTCTCGGACTGGGCCATCCCGGTCTGCTCCTACTGGGCTGTCGAGCTGGCGCTGCCGACGGATCACGACTGCCATGTCGGCCCGAACCCCTCGACATGGATCGAAGAGGCGGACGTCATCCTGATATTGGACAGTCTCGCCCCCTGGCAGCCGGACATCCACAAACCGCGCAGCGATGCGACCGTCATCAATCTCGGTCCCGATCCGATCTTCTCCCGCTTCCCCGTACGCAATTTCAAATCCGCCATAACCCTTGCGGGTGAGAGCGCGGACACCATCCCGGCACTCGCCGCCGCGCTCGACGCGCAACCGAAAAACCAGGCCCTAATCCGCGACCGCCGGGAGCAGATAGCGGCAGCATCCTCCGCCACCCGGGCGGATATGGTGCGCACCGCCGAAGCTGGAAACAGCGGCCCCATGACCAAGCAATGGGTCAGTCATTGCCTTGGCAAGGCACTCGAAGGTCGCACGTCCACCGTCTATTCGGAGCTCGGCACCATGCTCGGCTTCCTCAGCCGCCGCGAGCTGAACTCCTTCTTCCAGGAACCCCATTCGGGCGGTCTCGGCTGGGGGCTGCCTGCAGCCCTTGGGGCGCAGCTCGCCGATCCAGACAGGCTTGTGGTCGCCACCATGGGCGACGGCTCTTACATGTTCTCGAACCCGACGGTCTGTCACCAGATCGCCGAAGCACTGGAATTGCCGGTTATCACGCTGATCCTCAACAACCACGAATGGGGCGCCGTCCGGCAATCGGTCGTCGGCCTCTATCCGGACGGCCATGCCGCGAAGTCGAACGAGGTACCGCTGACGGCTCTGACGCCAAGCCCGGATTTCCGGCAGACGGCCAGCGCCAGCAATGCGCATGTCGAGCGGGTCGAACGGGGTGACGAGTTGCCCGCCGCGCTGGAACGCGCCATTTCCATCGCCACGAAGGAGCGCCGGCAGGTTCTGCTGGACGTGCAGGTCGCCGCATGAATTTGCGGGTGACATCAACTGTTGCCCACCTCGCACAGGACTGGTCCCGCGCGTCGGGGTTGTTCAGAGCCCCTCCCGCCGTGTAGCCTTCCCTAATTCACGTATCGGAAGAAATCGCTCCCGGCCAATGTGGTGGCGGAACCGGTGTGTGGAATGGGGAACGACGCTGGGAAAATCTTTATGACAGATATCCAATATGTAGCGCCGTCGACGCTGGATGAAGCGGTCGGCGCTTACGCTGCGGCGAAAGGCGCTGCCCGCATTCTGGCTGGCGGTACGGATCTGCTGGTGCAGATGCGCGCGGGCATGGTCAAGCCCGGCCTGATCGTCGACATCAAGAAAGTCGCGGAACTGAGTGTGATCGAGAAAACGCCGGAGGGCGGTTTCCGGATTGGCGCTGCCGTGTCCGGCGCCGTTCTGGAAGAGCACCCGACATTCGGCAAGGTCTGGCCCGGGGTGCTTGAAGGCCTCAACCTGATCGGCTCGACACAGGTTCAGGGCCGCGCTTCCGCCGGAGGAAACCTCTGCAACGGCTCACCTGCTGCCGACAGCATTCCCGGCCTGGTCGCTGCCGGTGCGATCGCGACGGTTCAGGGTCCGAACGGACGCCGCAATATACCGGTCGAACAAGTCCCGACCGGCCCCGGCAAAACCAGCCTCGCCCCCGGCGAAATTCTGGTCAGCTTCACATTGCCGCCTCGCCCCGCACATTCCAGCGACGCCTATCTGCGGATGATCCCGCGCACGGAAATGGATATCGCCGTCGTCGGTTGCGCTGTCAGCCTGACCATGGATGGCGACACCTGCACCGCGGCCCGTGTCAGCCTCGGCGCCGTCGCCCCGACCGTGCTGCTGGTCGAAGATGCCGCCAAGGCCCTGGTCCTGACCAAGCTGGACGATGCCTCGCTGGACAAGGCCGCTGCCGCGTGCAGCGCCGCCTGCAATCCGATCGACGACAAGCGCGGGACCATTGCCTATCGCACCAAAGTCGCGGGTGTGCTGCTGAAACGCACCACCGCCATCGCCGCCGAACGCGCCAAGGGAGGCTGAGCACATGGCCAAGATGCATATCACCACCACCATCAATGGCGAGCCGACGGAATTCCTCTGCGAGCCTTACGAGACCATGCTGGACGTGCTTCGGGACAATCTCGGCATGACCGGCTCCAAGGAAGGCTGCGGCTCCGGCGATTGCGGCGCCTGCAGCGTCACCCTGGACGACCGGCTGGTCTGCTCCTGCCTGATGCTGGCAGCAGAGGCCGAGGGTCATGAGATCCGCACCATCGAGGGTATGTCAGAGGGCGAAGCGCTGCATCCGCTGCAGCAGAAGTTCCTCGAAACGGCTGCGCTGCAATGCGGCATCTGCACCCCCGGCGTTCTGGTCGCGGCGGATGCCCTGCTGAAGAAGAACCCTAACCCGAGCGAGACCGAAGTGCGGTACTGGCTCGCCGGTAATCTCTGCCGTTGCACCGGCTATGACAAGATTGTCCGTGCCGTTCTGGAAACCGCCGCAGACCTGCGCGGCGCCGCCGAATAAAGACTTATTGGCAAGACCGCCGCGGGCCCGTAACGGCGCTCCGCGGCGGCTGTCTTCAAACATATTCCGAATGTTTATTTTGCGACGCAGCAATGTCGTTCCCATGACGAATGCTGCCCTCTCTCTCATGCTCTAATTCCATCGTCCAAGGTGCGAGGATGAGAGATGAGCGCGCGCAACTACATGCTGGCCCTGCTGAACCAGCGCCGAAGCGGCCACAGTCTGGCCCAGCCCTTCTACGGTGACCCTGATATCTTCCGGCTCGACATGGAGCAGATCTGGTATCGCGAGTGGCTGTTCGCGATCCCGGCGTGCGAGCTGGTAAAACCCGGCAGTTATGTCACCCACAAGGTCGGCGATTATCGCGTCATCATCGTGCGCGGCGCTGACAACGTGATCCGTGCCTTCCACAATACCTGCCGGCACCGCGGATCGGTAATTTGCAAGGCCGCCAAGGGCAATGCCCCGAAACTGGTCTGCCCCTATCACCAGTGGACCTACGAGCTCGACGGCAAGCTGCTCTGGGCCAGGGACATGGGACCTGATTTCGACGCCTCGCAGCACGGTCTGAAGCCTGTGCATTGCCGCGAACTCTCCGGCCTCGTCTATATCTGCCTCGCCGACGACGCGCCCGACTTCGACGCCTTCGCCGATCTTGTTCAGCCCTATCTTGCCCCGCACGATCTAAGCAACGCCAAGGTCGCGCACGAAAGCAGCATCATCGAGAAAGGCAACTGGAAGCTGGTCTGGGAGAATAACCGCGAATGCTATCACTGTAGCGGAAACCACCCGAGCCTGTGCCGTACCTTTCCGGAAGATCCGACGCTTTTCGGCGTCGACGGGATTTCACTGCAGTTGCAGACACATTTCGAGCGAATGGAGGCGCAAGGCTTTCCGTCCCGCTTCCAGATGTCGGACAACATGCAATACCGGGTGACCCGGATGCCCCTGCTTGAGGGCGCCGAAAGCTACACGATGGACGGCAAGGTTGCGGTCAGCAAGTTCCTCGGCCGGATCGCCGACAAGTCAGCCGGCACTTTGCTGAAATTTCACTATCCGACAACCTGGAACCACTTCCTGGCTGACCATTCCATCGTCTTCCGGGTGACCCCGATCGGACCGACCGAAACAGAAGTCACCACCAAGTGGCTGGTCAACAAGGATGCGGTCGAGGGCGAGGACTACGATCTGAAACGCCTGACCGAAGTCTGGACCGCAACGAACGACGAAGACCGCCGTGTGGTCGAAGACAACCAGCATGGCATCAACTCGCCGGCCTACGAGCCCGGCCCCTATTCCCGTACCCAGGAAGGTGGCGTGATTTCCTTCGTGGACTGGTACTGCAATGCAATGGGCGATCGCCTGCGTCCGACCATGCTGGCGGCGGAGTAATTAATGGCCGCGCCATCCCCCATTCTGGATGCCGGCGTGTGGCACGACAGCGAGCCGCTTGAATGTGTCTCCATACTGCCGGAGGCGCCGCATACAGCGACGTTCACCTTCCGGGCCCCGTCCGGAGCCTTGTTCGACTTTCAGGCAGGCCAGTTCCTGACGCTCGAAATTCCGGTACCGGGTGGCCCGGTTCACCGGACCTACACGATCTCCTCCTCGCCCTCCCGGCCGCGCTCGATCTCGATCACCGCCAAGGCGCAGGAAACCAGTGTCGGCACCCGCTGGATGATCGACAATCTCGCTCCAGGCATGAAGATCAAGGCAATCGGCCCAGCCGGCCTGTTCTGCATGGCGCAGCATCCGGCGGAAAAATACCTCTTCATCTCCGCTGGCTCGGGCATCACGCCGATGATGTCCATGAGCACCTACATGTTCGATCTCGGTACCCGCTCGGACGTGGTGCTGATCAATTGCGCCCGGCGTCCGTCGGAGATCATCTTCCGCGAACGGCTTGAACATATGGCGAGCCGGGACCCGGGTATCGACCTCAAGTTCGTCGTTGAGGAGCCTGATATCTACCGTCCCTGGACCGGATACCAGGGCATGTTCAACCAGCTCATGCTGGGCCTGATGACGCCGGATTACCTGGAGCGCGAAGTCTTCTGCTGCGGCCCGGAGCCTTTCATGCAGTCCGTCCGCGATGCGCTTGCCGGCTTCGGTTTCGACATGGAGCACTACCATCAGGAAAGCTTCCATGCGCCGGTCGCCAAGGAAGAGGATATCCCGGAGCTGGACGATACGGTTCCCGAGGAAGGCGCCAGGGCGGAAATCGTCTTCGCCGCCTCCGGTGTTACCGGGCATTGCGCAGAGACCGACACGGTGCTCGCCGCCGCCAAGGCCTCCGGACTCAATATCCCGTCCGGCTGCACCTTCGGTGTTTGCGGCACCTGCAGGATCAAGAAGCTCTCCGGCGAGGTGCACATGGTGCATAACGGCGGCATCTCGGAAGACGATATCGAGGCTGGCTATATCCTCGCCTGCTGCTCCAACCCGATCGGGCGGATTGAGGTTGAGGTTTAAGCCTTCTGTGAGTGAGCAGATCCTCTCTCCGGCCCCTTAATCCGGCCATTGCGCAAATCGGCACATTCCCTTCGCGCTCCCGACCTTGTTCAGAAGCGCGAAGACCGTGTACGCTTCCACAAGCGAACAGTGAATTTTGCCGGGATCGTCTAGTGACGGTCGGCATAGTCGGGATGAACGGGGCAGCAGAAAGCCCCGGACCGCAGGGAGAGTCAGTATGAGCGAGATTTCAAATAAATGGATCGGCACGAGCACGATCCGTCCGGACGGCGCCGACAAGGTAACCGGCAAGGCCGCCTATGCGGCGGACACCAACATGCCGGGCATGATCTGGGGCAAGGTGCTGCGAAGCCCGCATCCCCATGCGATCATCCGTTCCATCGACACCTCCAAAGCCGAGGCACTGCCCGGCGTGAAGGCCGTCGTCACCGCCAAGGATATCGTCGACTTTTCCGTTCACACACCGGTGCCGCTCGGCATTCAGGACATGCGCTGGATGTGCCGCAACGTCATGGCGCGCGAGAAAGCCCTGTTCCACGGGCATCCGGTCGCAGCGGTTGCGGCAACTTCCGGCGCCATCGCCGAGGAAGCCTGCAAGCTCATTGAAGTGGATTACGAAGTCCTGCCCTGGGCCATCGAGATCGACGACGCCATTGCCGACGATGCCCCGATCCTGCACGATTTCATCGAGTTCGAAGGCAAGCCGTCCAACATTGCCGGCACGCTTGAGCACACGCTGGGCGATATCGATGCCGGTTTCGACGAAGCCGATGTGATTGTCGAGCGCAGCTTCGATACGAAGCCGGTGCACCAGGGCTATATCGAGCCCCATGCCTGCCTCGTCAACGTGACCCCCGATGACAAGATGACGGTCTGGAGCTCCAGCCAGGGCCAGTTCATGGTCCGCGCCATGACCGCGTTCCTGACAGGTATTCCGCAGAGCGACATTCGCGCGATCCCGGCCGAGATCGGCGGCGGCTTCGGCGGCAAGACCATTATCTATCTGGAACCCGTCGCAGCCATGCTGTCGAAGAAGTCGGGCCGGCCAGTGAAGATGGTGATGAGCCGCGAGGAAGTCATGCGGGCGACCGGGCCGACCTCCGGTGCCAAGAGCATGGTCAAGATCGGCGCCAAGAAAGACGGCACCATCGTGGCCGCGCAGGCTGTGCACTACCTGCAGGCCGGCGCCTTCCCGGGCGCACCGATACGCGGCGCCTGCGGCTGCTGCTTCGCGCCGTACGATATCCCGAACGTCCATTCCTTCGGCTATGACGTGGTCTCGAACCGCTCGAAAGTCGCAGCCTACCGGGCCCCGGGCTCGCCGATCGGCGCCTATGCGGTTGAAAGCGTGCTGGACGAAGTCGCCGAGGAGATCGGCATCGATCCACTTGAGCTGCGTCTGAAGAACGCGGCAAAGCAGGGCACCAAGGCAGCACACGGCCCGGTCTATCCGGTCATGGGCTATGCCGAGACGGTGAAGGCCGCGCTCGCGCATGAGCACTACAAGGCACCTCTCGGCAAGTTCCAGGGACGCGGCGTTGCCAGCGGCTACTGGTTCAATGCCGGCGGCGAGTCGAGCGCCCAGGTGAACATTACCGAGGACGGCAACGTCGTCGTCACCACAGGCCATCCGGATATCGGCGGCTCCCGTGCCTCAATCGCCAACATCACCGCCGAACTGCTCGGCATCGACTATCGCCGGGTCTCGGTCCTGATCGGCGACACCGCGACCATCGGCTACAGCAACCTGACCGGCGGCAGCCGCGTGCTGTTTGCCTCGGCCATGGTGGTCACCCAGTCGACGGAACAGGTGATCGAAAGGCTTCGGGGTCTCGCAGCCAAGATCTGGGGCATCGAGGCCGAAGCCGTCACCTGGTCGGACGGCGCAGCCCGCCCGGCTGGAGAAAATGCCGGCAAGTTCGAGCCTCTGACACTCAAGGAGCTGGCCGCACGGTCGAATGAGACCGGCGGGCCGATCGGTGCGGGCGTCCAGCTCAACACCGCCGGGGCCGAAGGCGGCTTTGCGACGCATGTCTGCGACGTCGAGGTCGATGTCGATCTCGGGATCGTTCGCGTGATCCGGTACACCTCGTTCCAGGATGTCGGAAAAGCGGTCCATCCGGCCTATGTCGAAGGCCAGATGCAGGGCGGTGCCGTGCAGGGCATCGGCTGGGCGCTTAACGAGGAATACATCTACAACAAGGACGGCAAGGTCGATAATCCGGGCTTCCTGGATTACCGCATGCCGGTCTGCTCCGACGTGCCGATGCTGGACAACGTGATCATCGAGGTCCCGAACCCGAAACACCCGCAAGGTGTCCGTGGTGTCGGCGAGGTCCCGCTGGTCCCGCCGCTGGCAGCGATCCGGAACGCCGTCTACAACGCCCTCGGCATCCGCTTCTACAGCCTGCCGATGTCCCCGCCCAAGGTCCTGGAAAAGCTGGACGCGACGAAGATGGCGGCGGAATAGAAACACCGCTTTCAAACGCATACAAAAAGCCCCGCACCGAATGGTGCGGGGCTTTTCTTTTCCGGATAGGGTCTAGGACTTCTGCTGCGCGTCGCGCACCAGAGCCGCCAGCCTGAAGAAACCGTGCACCATCTTCGAATAGGGTGTGAGCAGGAAGAAGGTCAGCACGGCGCCGAGGTGCAATGGCAACAGCACGGGCACCGCCGCCGTGCCGGTCGCGGCATAGAGGGCGAGACCGCTGCCTCCGGTGAAGCTCAACAGCAATACGAAAGCCATCTCGCCGCCCCAGAGCGCGGGCGCGCCCAGGTCCTTCTCGCCGCGTGTCTTCAGCACCGCCATGCCAAGGCCGCCAAGTGTCAGCAAAAGGCCGCCCGGGATACCGAGCAGCTTAGGCAATGAGAACAGCCCGTAAGGTGCCGGCATGTCGAAGAGATAGTGCATCAGCGTCGCCGAACCTGTGGAGGCAAAGCAGAGCAGGAAGCCATACATCACCGCCTGATGGTGCCAGCGCCGGACATTGGTGAAGCGGTCGCCCTTCTCGAAATTGCAGCCTTCCGCTGCGCCGCCTGAGAGGTTCTTCAGCTTCGCCGCGTCCACGAAGGCCGCCTTCAGATGAGCAAGGCTGACAGGCTCTCCGCCGACCTCCTTCCAGTAGGCGCGCAAGCCGACGAAAATCGCCAGCAGCGGCAACAGGAAAGCCGGTGTGAAGATCGTGATCATCATAGTGTGGGACAGGATTGCGTAGAACCCTTCCCCGCCATCGGGCTTCAAGGCCTGCGCCGCCCAGAACAATGCTGCCAGGCCGACAATCAGCGCCACCGCGATGGCAACGCCACTGCGATGAAACGGGCCCGCCAGGAAGCCCGGCCAGGCAAACCGTTCCCAACTCTCCGCCCGCGCCTCGGCCAGCGCTTTCGGCAGGTTTATGGCGAACTCGTGCGGCTCGGTATACTGGCAGGCGTAATAGCAGCCCCGGCAATTGTGGCAGAGATTGGCAAGCTGGGTGATGTCCCCATCAGCAAAGGCCCGCTGCCGGGTGATCGCCGGAAAGACCGAGCAATAGCCCTCGCAATAACGGCAGGCATTGCAGATCTCGATCTGACGGCGCGCTTCGTCGGTCAGGGTGTCTGCGGCCGGAGTATCTGAGGCCGGAGTCTGTGTCGCGTGATCAAGCGGCATTGCTGTTCACTCCCCGGGTTGCACCCTTGGCGGCTTCCTGCCCGGCAATCCGGCCGAACACAGTGCCGATGGTCATGCCGAAACCGGCGAGATAGCCCTCGCCCAGGATACTTCCGGCCATGATTTCTCCCGCAGCCCAGACATTTTCAAGTTTCTGTCCTTCCATGGTCACCCGCGCGGTCTCGTCCACCTTCAGCCCGAGATAGGTGAAGGTGACACCGGGGCGCAGGGAATAGCCGTAGAAAGGTGGCTCCGTGATCGGCCGGGCCCAGTTGGTCTTCTGCGGCTCGACACCTTCGGTCGCCAGACCGTCCAGCTCTGTCGGATGGAAGTCGCCCTCCCTGCAGGCCGCGTTGAAGGCGTCGACGGTCTCGCGCACCCTCGCGGCGGGAAGACCCATCTGTTCCGCCAGCCCCTCCAGCGTGTCCGACTGCACCGCCGGGAAAACCGAGGGCATGAAGAGCGTGCTGCTCTTCGCATCGATGATCGAATAGGCAACCTGATCGGGCTGCGCGGCGACGAGACGGCCCCAGATGGCATAGCGCTTCGGCCAGACATCCTCGCCCTCATCGTAGAACCGCTCGCCATCCTTGTTCACGACAACGGAGAACGGCACGCAATCGAGCCGGGTGACGATACCGCCGTCGAATTTCGGTGCCCGTCCGTCGATAGCGACAGCATGGCACTGAGTCGGGTCGCCAACGCTGTCAGCGCCCTGATCCAGCATGTCCTTCAGAACGACACCACGATTGTAGGGCGTACCCCGGATCAGGAAATTCCGGGCCGCCGGGCCCCAGGCACGGGCCAGCCAGTCGATATCGCCCTGGAAACCACCGGAAGCGAGCACGATGGCGCGGCCTTCTACCCGGCAAGGTGCAGCGCCCGCGATCTCGACATCGACCGCCTGAAACCGGCCGCCTTCAATTTCGACATGCTTCACCTGGGCCTCATAGACCACCTCAACACCGAGATCGGCGGCCGTGTTGTAATAGGCATTCACAAGAGCTTTGCCGCCGCCGAGAAAGAAGGCGTTCGTTCGCCCCAGCGAAAGGGTGCCGGAGAGCGATGGCTGGAACCGGACACCATGCGCTTCCATCCACGGCAGACAGTCCTCCGAGGTACGGATCGCCAGCCGGGCCAGGTCTTCGTCCGTATTGCCCTTGGTCACGAGGAGCAAGTCGTTGAAATACTCGTCCTCTTCATAGCTATCCGTCAGGACCGAAAGCGGCCCCTGATGCATGCAGCGGAAGTTCCGTGTGTGGCGCGAATTGCCGCCTCGATAGGTCTTCGGAGCGCCTTCGAGGATGATCACCCGGCAGCCGGCCTCGGCCGCTTCGATGGCCGCGCACAAGGCTGCATTTCCACCGCCGACAACGACGACATCCCACACTTTATTGGTAATTTCAGACAGGGTTTCTCTCCTTCGGCGGGCCGTTCGGCCAAGCATCAAGCGATACCGGTCAGCGGCCTTCTTGGAAGGATTGTATACAATATTTCGTCATGCAGTCAATCGGCCTGGACGCGCGTGTTTCGCCCGGCCTTAGCGCTTCGCCGCGTAATAGGAGACCCGGCGCTCAAGATAGGAGAGGCTTTCCGAGATCGTGAAGGCGAGGGCAAAGAGCACGATCAGCACGGCCCAGAAGTGGGACATCAGGAAGTTGTTCGCATAAAGCTCGAAAAGCGCCCCGAAGCCGACGATGGAGATCAGCAGCTGGCCGATGATCACGCCCTTGACCGCTCGGATCACGCCGATCCGCACGCCGCCCAGGATTTCCGGCAGGGCGGCCCAGAAATAGATCTTGAAAAAGGCGTCCAGCGGCGACGCCCCGAAAGAGCGGGCCATTTCCACCAGAGACCGGTTGATCTGCAGCACGCCGGCGCGGGAATTCAGGATGATGATCCAGATCGCGAACAGCGTGGTGGTGATGATGATCGCCTTCATGCCGAAACCGAACAGGACCATCAGCACCGGCACCAATGCCGTCAGGGGCGCGCTCAGGAACATGTTCACCCAGGGCAGCAGGAGTTCATCGAGCAGGCGGCTCTTGCCCATCAGGATGCCCGTCGGAATACCGATGAAGACGGCAAAGAAAACACCGGCGAAGAACGCGTAGGCCGTTTCGTACAGGGCCTTCAAAAATGCCGGGGTCCCGATAACGGAGATCAGGGTGCTCACCACCTCGGAAAGCGGCGGCACGAAAAAGGTCACATCGAGTCTGCCGACGATCTCCCAGAGCAGTCCCCAGAGGATCAGCGACGACATGCCGGGAAGCGTATAGCCGAAAAGTTTCATTTCAGCCCTTACTCCACATAACTGCGCAGGGACGCCCAGATCCGGTCGACGATATCGAGATATTCCGGATCGCGCCGGATGCTGTCGGCGCCCTTGCCGCGGATCCCGGACGGCCGGATGATTTCCGAAACCCGGCTCGGCCGGGGCAGCAGGATGGCGATCTGGTCGGAGACATAGACAGCCTCCTCGATCGAGTGGGTCACGAAGATGAAGGTCTTGTTCTCGTTCGCCACAAGATTGAGCAGATCTTCCTGGAACTTGCGCCGGGTCTGTTCATCGACGGCCGAGAACGGCTCGTCCATCAGCAAGACCTGCGCATCGACGGAGAGCGCCCGTGCAAGACCCACGCGCTGGCGCATGCCGCCAGAGAGTTCATGCGGAAAACTGTTCTCGAAACCGGCGAGACCGACATCTTTAATATAGCGTTCGGCAATCGCTTCCCGCTCCGACTTGGCAACCCCTCTGAGTTCCAGGCCGAAGGCGACGTTCCGGATCACGCTGGCCCAGGGCAGAAGGGCGAAGTCCTGAAAGACAAACGCCCGGTCAGGACCGGGTCCATCGACCAGCTCGCCATTGACCAGGATCTCGCCTGATGATGGCTCCAGGAGACCCGCGATGATCTTCAGCAGGGTTGTCTTGCCGCAGCCGGACGGGCCAAGCAGCGACGTCAGCTGACCGCGCGGAAAATCGAGCGACAGATCGCGCAGGGCTTCAACGTCGCCGTAATTCTTCGAGACATTGCGCGCCGCAACCGCGTTCTCCGGCACCGGCTTTGAAGCACTGTCCGGCCTATCGCTAATCTGAGACATAGCCACGGTCGTTTCCTTTGAAGAGTACATTTTCAAGCCGTTCAACCAGGTTCAGGAACAGCACGGCGAAAAGGATGATCGAGAAGATGGCCGCATACATGCTGGGATAATCGGCGATCGAGCGGCTGTAGGTAATGATGTCGCCGACCCCGGTCGGCGTGATCTTCAACTCCGCCAGGATGGCGCCGATAAAGCCCGCTGAAATACCAAGACGCAGGCCCGAAAAGATGACTGGCGATGCCGCCGGGATAATCACCTTCAGGAGGATCTGGTCTTCACGGGCAAGAAAGGAGCGCCCCATTTCCTGCAAGGACGAGGGCGTGTTGCGGACTGCGCCCCCTGTATTCAGTACGATCACAGGCATTGCCATGATGCAGACCACGAACACTTTCGAGGTCAGGCCAACTCCGTAGGCCATCACGAGCAAGGGAATAAGAGCCGCCAGGGGCGCCGCCTGCATGACGATGAAGATCGGCGAGAAAAGCCAGTCGAAGCGCGCGCTCAGCCCGACCCACAGCCCGATTCCGATACCGAACACGGCGGAAATCGAGATCCCGACCGCAAGCGGTTGAAGCGTCTCCGCATAGGCCCGGAGCATGGTGCCGTCGAGTGTCAGGGCAACCAGCGCCGACATGGTATCGAGGAATGTCGGGAAGGAATAGCTGACCGGGATCCGGCCGGCGATCTCCCAAGCGCCGAACACAAGTACGGCGGACAGCACCTTCAGAAAAAGTGAGCGATAGCCGGTCATCGACCGCTCCAGATGGTTCGATCAAAAAAACGCGGTCGCCGAGAACAACGCCCGGCGACCGCAAACAGGGATTATTTCGACGCGTCGTCGAGCGGCTTCAGATACCAGAAGTCCTCGATTTTCAATGACGCGAGACCGCCGGTAAGCTGCCCCGCGGCCGAGTACCATTCCATGTCCGCCTGTGCGGCCTTGCGCCCGCCGCCGTTCGGATCGTAGAGACCACCCGCCACGGCATCCGCATAGAACCCGTCGAGGCTGTCGAGAATCTCTTTCGGCAGCTGCCCGATAGGCCCGTCGGGATTGGTTTCCCGGCTGATGATCGTCGGATCCTTGTGCATGTCCCGCCAGACGCTGAGCAGCGCCTTCACGAAGACATCGACGTCCTTCTCGTTCGCCTTGATCCAGTCGAGGTTTCCGAACAGGGCCTCGTCACTGGCATCGACCTCGAACATCGGCAGCACGTTGAATTTGTCGCCCTGCAGCTTCATCAGCTTGTTCTTGTTCGAAAGATCGACGATCGTCGCGTCCGTCTGACCGGCGATAAGCGCCGCGATTCGGTTCGACGAGCCGGGCACGTAGGAGCGCTTGCCAAACTTCATGTTGAGCTTGTCCTCGATCACGTTTGCGATCGAATCCGTCCCGCCTCCGCGAGAATGCAGCATGATCGGCTCGCCATTCAGATCCTCAAGCTTGCTGTATTTCTTCGAGGTCACAGGGAAGAACTTCAGCTTGGAGAGCTGGAAAACGATCCGGATTGGCGCCCGCGAGCGCTGCATCGCCGCATAGGGCGTGCCGAAGCCGATATCCATCTGGCCGCTGAGAACGGCCTGAATAGCCAGTTCCTCGTCCGAGAATGCCGTCCACTCGTAGTCGAGACCGTTTGCCTTGGCCCGGTCGAGAGCGACGAAGAATGCCGCAAGCTCATCCGACGGCGTTTCGGCAAGGGCAATGCGGATCTTGTCCGCCTGGGCAGACGAGACCGTCATCATGGTGATGAATGGAACGGTGAGGCAGAACGCGATCGCCGCTTTGAAAATTCTATTCATTGTTTCCTCCCTTTGTTCACTTTCGAGACAGAGCTCCCGTGGCTGGGGGTTTTCCCCTCTTTGCCGTAAACAGACCTTTTGAGTTAAGCGGTCAGTCCTCCCCGAAAAGACGCGCGGAGACGGACGCGATATGCTGCCGCATCGCCGCTTCTGCACCAGATGGATCCCGCGACTCTATGGCCGCTGTAATCCGCTCATGCTCGGTAAAACTGGAATGGTTTTCAGGCGGACGCTCCGAGCCACGCACGACATTGCCGAGCGCAACGGCACGGCGCACCTGATTGAGCTGATCGAATATGCCGACCAGCAACGGATTGTCCGTGGCTACCGCGATCGCGCGATGCAGATGATCGTCTTCCGCTTCATAATCGGCCCAGCTTGTCGCGTTCCGTGCCCGGTCCTTGATCGTATTGATGGTCAGGATCGACTCCCGCGACGCATTGATCGCCGCCTCGCGAGCGATTGCCGGCTCTATGCAAAGCCGTGCCCGGGTCATCTTGACCGGCGTTAAGTGGCGACCAAGCTCCAGAAGATGGGCGGCACCGTCCGGGCCACCCTGACTGGCGATGAAGGTACCCTTGCCGACATGACGCCAGATGGTTCCGTCACGCTCCAGCACATCAAGTGCCTTGCGCAAGGTTGCACGGCTCATATCAAGGCTGACAATCAGCTCCCGCTCGGCCGGGAGCCGGTCACCGGGAGCATAGCCGCCGCCCGAGATAAAGTTCCGCAGGACCGAAACCGGATCTTCCCGCTCGAAGGGCTCCAACCTTTTCAGCACCTCACCACCTCAAACTGGTTGACCAATTTGTCCATATTGGTTCGAATATGCCAGATCAATTCCCTAAACGGAAGAAAAATACCCTAAATTTTAAATTGGTTGAGATTGATTTTTTATTCGGGCCAGCTTAATTCTGCCCCTGGCTCGACAGAACAATGGAGGTACGCGTGCCTGATTACGTCATAGAAACACCCCGGCAGGTCGCCATACCGGTCGCCGGTTCAAGCGCGCTCTTCCCCGTGCGCCGCGTTTATTGCATCGGCCGTAACTATGCGGCTCACGCAGTCGAGATGGGCCATGACCCTGACCGCGAGCCGCCCTTCTTCTTCCAGAAAAACCCGGACAACCTCGATCCCTCTGGCGAATTCCCCTACCCGCCGGAATCCTCCGACGTTCACCATGAGATGGAAATGCTCGTAGCCCTGAAATCGGGCGGCACGAACATCGCGCTCGAAGACGCGCTCGATCATGTCTATGGCTACGGCCTGTCCCTCGACATGACGCGCCGGGACCTGCAGGGTGAGCAGAAGAAAATGGGCCGCCCCTGGGAAATCGGCAAGGCGTTCGAACGGTCCGCTCCGGTTGGCCCGGTGCATCCGGTGGAGAAGGTCGGGCACCTGGACCAGGGCCGTGTCGCACTGAGCATCAATGGCGAGTTGCGCCAGGAAGGCGACCTCAACCAGATGATCTGGAAGGTTCCCGAAATGATCTCCTACCTGTCGCGCTTCTTCGAACTCGGGGCCGGAGACGTCATTCTGTCTGGAACTCCTTCAGGCGTTGGCCCGGTTTCCAGGGGAGACGTCATGGAGGCGAGTGTCGACGGACTCGGCAGCATGGCCGTCAAAGTCGCCTGATCCACACTAATCTCGGAGCCGTGCCCAAACACGGCTCCGCTCTCTCCAGGCATCCGGCACTCCGACCCACACGATAACGCGACCAGCCCAGACGCGGGACAGGCGTCTGCCGCAGTTTGCTTGACGAAATTGTATACAATTCAATAAGATTCAAACAACATGGCCGAGACGCGCTTTTTCCGGCAGCGCGATGCTCGACGCACCATTATGGCTGACACGGCCTGCCCCGGGGGAAATACCAAGATGACCGCGAAAAAAACCTACCAGATCCTGGCGGAAGCCTTCCGTCAGGAAGAGGTGGATACCTGCTTCGCCCTGCTCGGCGATGCGAACATGAATTGGGCCACCTATTTCGCGGAGCTGGGTGCGGATTTCGTCTATGTCCGGCATGAACATTGCGCGGTCGCGGCCGCCATGTCCTATGCCCGGGCGCTGGACAAGGTCGGTGTTGCCAGCGTGACCTGCGGGCCGGGCCTGACCCAGATCATGACCGCCCTGCCCGCCGCCGTGCGCGCGCATATCCCGCTCGTGGTCTTCGCCGGCGAGTCACCCCTTCGAAACAACTGGTACAATCAGGAACTGGATCAGGCCCCCTTCGTCACCGCGTGCGGCGCCGCCTATCATGCCCTGCATCACCCGGACCGCATGCTGCGTCAGATCCGCGACGCCTTCGTGCAGGCACGGGAAGAAATGCGCCCGGTGGTGCTCGGCGTCCCGTTCGACCTGCAGAACAAAGACTGGACCGGCGCGGATGAGCTGCCCGCTCCCTCACGTGACGTCCTGCCGAAAATGCGTCCAATGCCGCCGCACCCCGACGATGTGGCGGAAGCGGCCACGCTGATCGCCGGTGCAAAAAAGACAATCGTCATGGCTGGTTTCGGCGCAGTCCGGTCAGCCGGTGCCGGTGAGGCCTGCCGTACCCTTGCCGAGAAGTGCGGCGGTCTGCTCGCGACCACCCTGCCGGCACGCGGGCTGTTCCATGATGACCCGTTCAATCTCAGCATCGCGGGAGGCTTCTCAAGTCAGGTGACGCGGGAATGCTTCGCCGAAGCCGACCTGATCGTTGCCGTCGGAGCCAGCCTCGCACACCATAATGCTGATGGCGGCAAGCTCTACGGGCAGGCGCATGTCCTGCAGATCGACACCAACCCCGTCGCACTCAGTCAGGGCCGGGTACCGGCGGACACGCATCTGCGCGGCGACGCCGCCCTATCCGTCAAGGCGTTGGCCGACGCGCTGGAGCCACGCGCGGAGGATGCCGATAGCTGGCGCAGCCCCGCACTTGCAAAGCGGATCAAGGACACCCCGCCGGACAGCTCCGACTTCCAGGCAGAACAGGGCCTGCTCGACCCGCGCGACGTGGCCTCGGCACTGGACGATGCCCTGCCGATCGACTGGGAAGCGGTGAATTCTTCCGGCCATTGTTCTTACTTCTTTGCCCAGATGCCGAAGCGGCCTGTCGAACGCTTCCACACCATCCGCGAGTTCGGAGCTATCGGGAACGGCATCTCCTTTGCCATCGGCGTCGCTGCGGCCAAGCCTGACGAAACGGTCGTCATGTTCGACGGAGACGGCAGCCTGCTGATGCATATCCAGGAGCTTGAAACGATCCGGCGCCACGGTATGAAGGTGCTGATCTGCGTTTTGAATGACGGCGCCTACGGCTCCGAAATCCACAAGCTGCGCTCCGAGGGATTATCCGACGCCGGTGCCGTCTTCGGCCGCCCGGATCTTGCCGGTATCGCGAAAGGATTCGATCTGCATGGCGAGACAGTCACGGACCTCTCGCAACTGCCCGATCTGATCAAAAAGTTCGGCGCATCGGACCGCGGCGCTGTCTGGGATTTCCACATCTCGGACCAGATAATTTCACCGGTCATGCAAAGGGCACACCCTCCGGCGTAACAAGGTATGCCCAAAATATATTCAAATTACATTGATTTTAAAGATAAATTCACGATTTGATGGTTGAAGCGCCTAATTTCTGCGGATTTTAGGCCGCTTTGATTGCTCTCACAGCCAGTCTCGGTTAAAATGCATTTACCTTAAAGGTGGTAAACTCACTACCGTGTCCAGAAGGGCACGAACATAGGCGCGTCACTGCACAGAGCCAGAATGGGGAAAAGTGATGAGCAAGGGATCGTTGCACGATTCAGATTCCTGTTTGCGTACTAAAGTTTCGCCTGCGGAATTAAGCTCTGGGGAAAGCTCGGGCGAACAGGCAGTGGATTCTCGAAAAGAACCCAGAATTTCGTCAGTTCACGATTTCAGTATTCTGACCAAGACGCTGAAGGAATGGGCGGACAGCCCATTTCGAGTGAATGAACACCGCCTGCAACCTTCCAACACGACCCCTACCTCGCAGGCGCTCAACACCATCGAATTTGAGATCTTCAAGATTACGGAGATGGCCCGGCGATGGATCGTCGAGAACGGCCTCTCTCCCTACAAACTTGCGCTGACCACGGGGACATCTCCCAGTCAGGTCCACCGCATCATGGAGCCCGGCTGGACGCCCTCGCTGAAGCTTGCGCGACGTATCGCCTCTTCCTTGCCGGAAGACTGGATCAGCGCATTCGAGCGCGACTGCAATGCCTGTCTGCCCCGCTTATTCCACATGCACCGTCCGTCGGAGAGTTCGTCCGACTCGATCAGCCGCCTGCTCCGAACCGTGAGCGGTTCCGATACGACGCGAATTCTGGACAATCTGATCGAAAACAAATGGAACATCCGTCGCCACGAGTATCTTTCGCGGGTGGAAACAGAAGTATTCAGGGCAAATCACACGGCTTCCGATCTCATCAAAACGGACTATGCACCACCGCCCCCGCGCATGTGCTGGTCGGCCGAGGCAAGGGATCTGAAATCACCGAACTGTACGCTGTGGCTCCACCGGACCCCGCTCAAGGTAGGTGACAAGCTCAATCTCTATACGATCCATATCGCTGAATATTCCGGGAGAAACTGGGCAACCCAATTCTGGAGGATTGAGGCCAACCAGGATCTGACCAACCACCGGCAAATGGATATCCTGAAAGCCTACCTGGCCGAAAAAGCCTAAGCTTCCGATCCATGCTTCGCCGGACGTCCGGCGATGTAGGTTTCGGCCACCGCCCGATCGTCTCCAAGTGTCTGCAGGACGAATAGCTCTTCCTGCAGGCTGCCTACTGTTTCCATACGCAATGTCATGACATCCGTCGCCCGGCTGTTGAGCACCGTGATATCGGCATCCGTGCCAGGCTCCAGCGTGCCGATACGGTCTTCCAGCTGCAACGCCCGGGCATTGCCGAGGCTGGCCCAGTAGAAGCTGCGCAGCGGGTCGATATTCTGGCCGCGCAATTGCAGGGCCTTGTAGCCTTCGTCCAGCGTTCGCAGCATGGAGTAGTTGGTCCCGCCACCAACATCCGTCGCGATGGCCCGGCGGACACCCGCTTCCTTCAGCCCGGCCTCGTCATAGAGACCGCTGCCGAGGAACATGTTCGAGGTCGGGCAATAGACTGCGACCGAGCCGGTCTCCGCCATCCGGTCCCGCTCCCGGTGGGTGAGGTGAATGGCGTGCCCAAACAGGCTGCGTTCGCCGAGCAAACCGTACTTCTCATAGACGTCGAAATAGTCCCGCGCTTCCGGATAGAGTTCCCGGGTCAGCGCGATCTCGGCCTTGTTCTCGGAGAGGTGGGTCTGCAGGTAACAGTCCGGGTTCTCGCGGACCAATGCTTCAGCCATCTCCATCTGCTCCGGTGTGGAGGTGATGGCGAAGCGCGGCGTGATGGCGTACTGCGCCCTGCCCCGGCCGTGCCATTTGCCGATCAGGGCCGTGGTATCGTCATAGGAAGATTGCGGCGTATCGCAGAGCGCGTCCGGCGCGTGACGATCCATCATCACCTTGCCGGCGATCATTGCCATACCCCGTTCTTCCGCAACCGTGAAGAAGGCTTCGGCGGACTGCGGATGTACGGTGCAATAGACCGCAGCGGTTGTTGTGCCGTGCGCCGTCAGCGTATCGAGAAAATGTCCGGCGATGCGGCGGCAATGATCCGGATCGGAGAATTTGGTTTCTTCTGGAAAGGTATACTTCTCCAGCCAGTCGAGCAGCTTCGCGCCCCAGGAAGCGATCACCTGCATCTGCGGGTAGTGGGCATGCGCATCGATGAAGCCCGGCACAATCAGGTGCGGACGATGATCGACGATCTCCGGCCCGTCCGCTACCAGCGTCGCGAAATCCGCACATTCGACGATCTTGCCGTCCCGGATGAGGATGCCGCCATCCTCGATATAGCGGAAGGACGCGGTATCGTCGTAGCTGGCCGGCTCGTCCCGGAAACTGAGGATCCGGCCTCTCAGAATACGATCAGGCATCACTGCACCACCGGGCTGTCGCCCTCGAACCAGAGCACGATCTGCGCCCGCTCCGCAGGCTCCATGTAAGAGACATTGGCGGGCGGCATGGCGTGGCTGCGGCCTGCCTGCAGATAGATCTCCCGGGCATGAGCGGCGACCTGCGCCTCGGTCTCCAGCAGCACGCCTTTCGGTGCCGCGGCGATACCGTCCCAGGCAGGCTCGCTTGCATGACACATGGAGCAGCGGCCAAGCACGGCCTCATAGACCGTCTCGAAATGCGGCGAGGCGGCAAGGCGTATTGCCTCCGGCGTCATAGCTTCGGCTGCCTCTTCTTCCGTCTGCTTTGGTCCGGCGGCGGAGAGCAGGACGATTGCGAGGAACAACGCGGCCGTCGCCACCCAGGTCCACCAGGGTTGGCCCTTGCGCGCATGCATGGAGTTGAAGAAATGCCGGATGGTGACGCCCATCAAGAAGACCAGGCTTGCAATGACCCAGTTGTACTCCGTCGCGAAAGCGAGCGGATAATGGTTCGACAGCATCAGGAACAGGACCGGCAGCGTCAGGTAATTGTTATGGGTCGAGCGTAGTTTGGCGATGGCGCCGTATTTCGCGTCCGGCACCCGGCCCGCCTTCAGGTCGGCGACGACTATCTTCTGGTTCGGGATGATCACCATGAAGACGTTGGCGGACATGATGGTTGCCGTAATCGCCCCCAGATGAACGAAGGCGGCGCGCCCCGTAAAGATCTGGGTGAAGCCCCAGGCCAGCGCCACCAGCGCGCAATAGAGAATGACCATCAGCAGCGTCGGGTTCTTCGCCAGCGGTGAACGACAGGCGAAGGTATAGACAGTCCATCCCAATGCCAGCGAAGCGACGGAGGCTGCGACCGCCATCCAGGGCTCCGCATCCCACACAGAACGGTCGATCAGGAACAGCTCCGCCCCGCCGTAATAGACGATGCACATCAGCGCAAAGCCGGACACCCAGGTCCAGTAACTCTCCCACTTGAACCAGGTCAGATGCTCCGGCAGGGCAGCGGGGGCCACCAGATATTTCTGGATGTGATAGAAGCCGCCGCCATGCACCTGCCATTCCTCGCCATGGGCGCCTTCCGGCAAACCAGCCGCCTTGCGCAGGCCAAGATCGAGGGCGATGAAATAGAAGGACGAGCCGATCCAGGCGATGGCGGTGATGACATGCAGCCAGCGTGCCGCGAAAGCAGCCCAGTCCCAGATAATCGCCGAATTCGGCAGCAGCTCGAGCATTGATACCCCCATCAGATCGGCATCTTGCCACTCTGGCAAATCCACCGCCCTTTCAAAACCTCTATATCTCCTGTTTACTTTATACGTTTCATTGAAAATCAGAGGCAGCCATGCCCTATCTTGACAGCATCCGCGTCTTTGTCCGCACCGTAGAACTCGGCAGCATCACAGCGGGCGGACGGGATCTTCGCCTGACCCCGGCGGTTGCGAGCAATCGTATACTGGATCTTGAAAACCGTCTCGGTATCCGCCTGTTCAACCGGACCACGCGAAAGATCGCGCCGACCGAGGCCGGGCGGCTCTACTACGATCATGCGAAGGAAATCATCGAGGCACTGGACCGGGCGGAAGCCGCCGTCGCGAACTATTCCCAGCATCCGCGTGGCGCGATCAAAGTGCTCTCCCCCCTCGGCCTCGCCCGCCGCGTAGTAGCCCCGCTGGTGCCGGAATTCAACGATCTCTATCCGGATCTCGCCATCCAGCTCCGGCTGTCGGACCGCAAGGTGGATATTTTCGATGAGCGGGTCGATGTCGCCATCGTGCTCGGCACGCCGGAGGATTCCAGTCTGAAAGCGCGCAAGATCATGGACTGCCCACGCGTGCTCTGTGCAGCGCCGGTCTATCTCGACCATTTCGGCACACCCAAATCGCCGGAAGCGCTGACAGAAGACAACCACCGCTGCCTGCTGCTGCGCTTTCCGGGCACGCAGGAATATTTCTGGACCTTGGAGACCGCGAACGGCCCGACCCGCTTCAACGTCAGTGGCCCCTATGACGCTGACGAAGGCGACGTGCTGACCGAATGGGCGCTGGCCGGGCGCGGTATCGTCAACAAACCCTATTTCGAGGTCGCGAGCCACATCCAGAGCGGCGCGCTGGTACAGATCCTTGAGGAAACCCCGCCGCCTCCGTCTTCCCTATCCTGCCTCTACCCCCACCGTCGCCTGCTCGACCCGAAGATCCGGCTGTTCGTCGATTTCATGACGAAGAAATGCAAGGCTAGGGTCGAGGGAATGATGAAAGACATCAGCGCATAAAATCGGGGTCGATGATCCACCGCATCAAACAAAGGTTCATGTCCAATGCCCGCAGCCCCAGTTTCAATCCGCCCCCTGCAGCACGATGATCGCGCGGTTTGGCGAGATCTATGGGCGCAATACAACGCCTTCTATGGGCGCGAAGGCGATACAGCACTGGATGGTGAGATTGTCGCCACCACCTGGAAGCGCCTGATGTCCGATGAGGAACCGGTATATGGACTGGTCGCAGATCTCGGCGGCGCGTTGCTGGGGCTGACCCATTTCGTTTTCCATCGGAACCTGATCCATATTGCGGATACCTGCTACATGCAGGATCTGTTCACGGTGGAAGCCGCGCGCGGTCACGGTGTAGGGCGAAAGCTCATCGACGGTGTCGCCGATGCCTGCCGGACGCGTGGTGTCAAAGACATCTACTGGCACACCCAATTAGAAAACCAGACCGCGCGAGGCCTCTACGACCGTCTCGCACGGAACACCTATTTCCTGGTGTACCGGACCGACGTGGCGTGAGCTGATCGTCTAGGTCGACGGCTTGAACGGTTTCCCCAGACAGGCCGGTGCTTGCGCGCCGACGGATTTCCGCAGGGAGATCAATGCCAGCACGACGATGGTGGCGAGATACGGCATCGCCGCCAGGAATTCCGGCGGGACATATTCGAAACCTGCCGCCTTGGCATGCAGCTCCAGCGTCATGACAACGCCGAACAGGTAAGCGCCTGCCAGCAGCCGCATTGGTTTCCAGGCAGCAAACACGACCAGCGCCAGCGCAATCCAGCCGCGCCCTGCCGTCAGGCGCTCCGCCCACATCGGGGTAAGGAACAGCGAGTAGTAGCAGCCGCCGATGCCAGCCATGGCGCCGCCGAAGGCGACGGCCATGTAGCGCACGCCGATCACCGAATAGCCGATAGAATGCGCGGATGCGTCATTTTCGCCGACTGCGCGCAGGATGAGGCCTGCCCGGGTCCGGCGCAGGAACCAGGCAACAACGAGGGTCATGGCGAAGGAAAAATAGACCACCGGATCGTAGCCGAAGAGGATGCGCAGATGCTCATGCTCTGCCAGTGCGGGCGGGAAGAGCGGGCCGATCACCGTCACCGTCTGGCCGACGAACCCGGCACCGATCAGCGAGGACAGGCCGACGCCAAAAATGGTGAGCGCGAGACCGGTGGCGACCTGGTTCGCGGTCAGCGTCAGAGTGAGGAAGCCGAAGATCATCGAGGCACCAGCGCCCGCCAGCCCTGCCGCGACGATGCCGATGAAGGTGGCGCCGGTCATGGTGGTGACGGCGAAACCGGTGACGGCGCCGACCAGCATCATGCCCTCGACGCCGAGATTGAGCACACCTGCCTTCTCCACCACCAGCTCGCCGAGCCCGGCCAGCAGGATCGGCGTTGCCGCGCCGACGACGGTGACGAGGATCGCTATCAGGATGGCTTCGTTCATGCCGCGCCCCCGCTCCGCACACCGCTGAAGCGGACGCGATAGTTCACAAGAATGTCGGTCGCCAGCAGGAAGAACAGCATCATCGCCTGAAACAGGCCGCTGGCCGCGTTCGGCAGGCCGATGGAAGACTGCGCGATTTCCCCGCCGACATAGGAGATGGCGAGGATGATGGCCGCCAGCATGATGCCGACCGGATGCAGACGGCCGAGAAAGGCGACGATGATTGCCGTGAAGCCGTAGCCGGTCGGGAATTGCGGCACCATCTGCCCGTAAGGCCCCGCCGCTTCCAGAATGCCCGCAAATCCCGCGAGCCCGCCGGCGGCAAGCAATGACGTCCAGATCGTCCGGGTCCGGTTGAAGCCGCCATACCGGGCCGCATTGGGCGCCGCGCCAACCACCCTGATCTCGAAACCGAACACGGTCTTGGAGAGGATGAACCAGGCCAGCAGCGCCACGATGAAAGCGATCGGCACACCGTAATGCACGAAGGTATTGCCGATCTCCGGCAGCATCTGGCTGTCGGTGAACATCCGGCTCTGCGGGAAGTTGAAGCCTTCCGGGTCCTTCCAGGGGCCACGCATCAGGTAGTAGAGCAACTGGACCGAGACATAGGTCAGCATCAGGCTGGTCAGGATCTCGTTCACGTTCAGCTTTGTCTTGAGGAATGCCGGGATTGCCGCGTAGAGCATGCCGCCCGCTACACCGGCGAGGCACATCAGCGGCAAAATCCACCAGCCTTCCATCTGCCAGGTGGCAAGCGCCACGCCGGTGCCGGCCAGACCGCCGATGACATACTGCCCCTCCGCTCCGATATTCCAGACATTGGCCCGGAAGCCGACGGAAAGCCCGATGGCGATCAGGATCAGCGGCGCCGCCTTGATGCCGAGGTCCTGCCATTTGTTCGGATCGAGCGCCGGGACGAAGAAGATGTTCCAGACTGCGCCCGGCCCGTCATAGCCAAGCAACGAGAAGATCGTCGCGCCCACAACCATGGTCAGCAGCACCGAGAAGACCGGTGTCAGGTAGAGCATGGGGCGGCTGGGCTGTTTGCGTTTGACCAGCTCAAGCCGCATGTGTCGCTCCCGTATAATCCGCCGTTGCGTCCGGGTCGCCATGTACGCCGCCCATCAAGAGGCCGATTTCGTCGACCGAAGCCTCCCCGACCGCGAGGGTGCGAGAGAGCTTTCCTTCGTTCATCACCGCCATGGTGTCGGAAATCGCCATAAGCTCGTCCAGATCCTGGCTGATCACCACGATGGCGGAGCCGCGCGCGGCCAGATCGACCAGCTCCTGATGAATTGCCGCCGCTGCGCCCGCGTCCACGCCCCAGGTCGGCTGCGAGACCACCAGCACGTCAGGCGCCTGCATGATCTCCCGCCCCATGATGAATTTCTGCAGATTACCGCCGGAAAGAGAACTCGCCGGCGCTTTCGCGCCGGTTGTCTTCACAGCGAAACCGCCTATGACCTCGTTCGTGTAGCTCTCCGCAACGCCAGCATCGATTACACCCAACCGCACCATGTTCTTCCGGGTCCGGGCCGTCAGGATCGCGTTGTCGGAGAGCGAGAAACCCGGCACTGCGCCATGGCCATTACGCTCTTCCGGCACGGCGCAGAGCCCATATCGGCGGCGCTTTTCCGCGTCGAGCGTGCCGACGGGATTGCCGTCGATACAGATGGCACCGGCGCTCTCCACCGACCGTTCACCGCTGAGGGCCAGCATCAACTCGTTCTGACCGTTCCCGGCGACACCGGCAACGCCGAAGATCTCGCCTGCCCGGACAGAGAAACTGATGTCTTTCAGGGAGGTGCCGAACGCGTCATCGGCTTCCAGGGACAGACCGCCGACGATGAACCGCTCGACGCCGAAACTCCGGTCTGCCGCCTTTTCGATTTCCTTCAGCGCACCGCCGATCATCATCTCCGCCATGCTGCGGGAGGATTCAGCGCGCGGATCGCATTCCGCCACCACCCGGCCGCCGCGCAGGATGGTCGCCGAATGGCAGAGCTCCACGATCTCATGCAGCTTGTGGCTGATATAGAGGATGGAGCAGCCCCGCGCGGCCAGCGCCCGGAGTGTATCGAACAACTGGGCCACTTCCTGCGGTGTGAGCACTGAGGTCGGCTCGTCCATGATCAGCAGACGAGGTTCCAGCAACAGAGCGCGGACGATCTCGATGCGCTGGCGTTCGCCGACGCTGAGCGTCGCCACAGTACGGTGCGGGTCGAGCGAGAGGTTGTAGGTCTTGAGCACTTGCCGGATACGGGCCTCAAGATCGGCATAGGAGATCGCTTCGTCCAGACCGAGAGCGATGTTCTCCAGAACGGTCATGGGCTCGAACAGCGAGAAATGCTGAAACACCATGCCGACGCCCATGGCCCGGGCGGCTTTCGGGCTGGCGACATGAACCAGCTCACCGTCGAATCGGATCTCTCCAGCATCCGGTTGCATGATGCCGTAGATCATCTTCACCAGCGTCGACTTGCCTGCGCCATTCTCCCCCAGCAGCGCATGGATTTCCCCCGGCGCCACGGAAAAGCTGACATCGTCATTGGCAAGCACGCCCGGAAAGGCCTTGGTAATGCCTTTCAGATCCAGACGGCGCGTCGTCCCGTCACTCATTCAAGTCCCCCGCTCCCCAGCAGCTCCAGTTGAGGGTCCACCGGACCGGCTACCGGCGTCAATCGCGCGATCACCTCGGCGCTAACGAAGGCCGCGATCACTTCAGGCCGCTTGTCGCCGCTGCCCTGTGCTCCGATCGGACAGACCAGATGCTCTGTCCGCCCCACAGGCGCGCTGCTTTTCCGGCACCAGCGCTCGAACGAGGCCCGCTTCGTATCAGATCCGATCATCCCGACATAGGCCGCATCGCCGCGCATCAGAGCTTCCGCCGTGATGATGAAATCCAGTGCGTGATCGTGGGTCAGCACGATGAAGGCACTGCCAGATGGCGCGGCGCGCACTTCGGCTTCCGGCAGAGGCGTCAGACATTGGCGAACGGGAGCGCGGCACAATGCCAACTCCTCCTCCCGCTCATCCACCAGCGTGACCTGAACGGGCAACAGGCTGAAACTGTCCGTCAGTGCCCGGCCGACATGACCGGCGCCGAAAATATAGACCGACGGCAATGCATTCCGGTCAGCCGCCCTGCGCGCCTCTTCCGCTCCAAGGGCGGAAGCATCCAGCAAGTCCATGGCGATCGCGACATAGCCGCCACAGCATTGGCCGATTTCCGGGCCGAGGGGGACTTCAAGCCGCCGTTCCCGGGAACCCGCCTCCAGCATGTCCCGCGCCGCCTCTATGGCGATGAACTCAAGCCGGCCGCCACCGATACTGCCTTCGATCCGTTCGGCCGAGACATACATCACCGTGCCCTCGGCGCGCGGAGCGGAGCCTCTGACGGTGACCAGCTCCAACCGGATTGCGGCCGGAGTGCTCGTGAAGAAAGAAATCGGTGTGCTCATGCTTCAGCTCCCCCATGTGCCCGCAGCCGCTCCACCGCCATCAGCACCCGCTCCGGTGTCGCCGGTGTGTCGAGCCGTGGGCATTCCCGGTAATCGGCAACGCTCGCCACCGCCATGGAAATCGCTTCCAGCACGGAAATACCGAGCATCAGCGGCGGCTCCCCCACCGCCTTGGAGCGGCGGATCGTGCGTTCCTTGTTCTCTGACCATTCGGCCAGCGCGACATTGAAGATGCGTGGCCGGTCCGAGGCGAGCGGGATCTTGTAGGTCGACGGCGCATGCGTGCGCAGCCGCCCCTTGTCGTCCCACCAGAGCTCTTCAGTCGTCAGCCAGCCGACCCCCTGCACGAAACCGCCCTCGACCTGCCCCTTGTCGATGGCCGGGTTCAGGGATTTCCCCACGTCATGCAGAATGTCGGTACGCTCGATCCGGTACTCGCCGGTCAGCGTATCGATGGAGACCTCGGAGACCGCTGCGCCATAGGCGAAATAATAGAAAGGCCGGCCTTTGCCCGCTTCCCGGTCCCAATGAATATCGGGAGTCTTGTAGAAACCGGCGGCGGAGAGGTGCACCCGCGCCATGTAGGCCTCGGCGATCAGCGTATCGAACGGGACGGTCTTGGAGCCGACACACACGCCGCCCGGACCGAATGTCACCTCTTCTGCCGAAACCGACCATTTCTCAGAAGCGAACTCCATGAGCCGCTGCTTGATCTGCTCCGCCGCGTCCTGCGCCGCCATGCCGTTCAGGTCAGAGCCGGAAGAGGCGGCCGTCGCGGAAGTGTTCGGCACCTTTTCCGTCGAGGTCGCACTGACCCGGATGCGATCGAGATCCACCTGGAAGCAGTCGGCGACCACTTGCGCGACCTTGGTGAAAAGCCCCTGCCCCATCTCCGTGCCGCCATGGTTCAGATGGATCGATCCGTCCCTGTAGACATGCAGCAGGGCGCCTGCCTGATTGAACCAGGTCGCGGTGAAGGAGATACCGAACTTGACCGGCGTCAGGGCGATGCCCTTGCGGATCACACCGCCTTTTTTGTTGAAGTCCAGAATGGCCGAGCGTCGCGCCTGATAGTCGGAACTCTCTTCAAGCTCCCCCACCAGCCGGTCGAGGATCGAGTCCGTCACCGTCTGGTGATACGGCGTCACGTCCCTGCCCGGCGGGCCGTAGAAATTCGCCTTGCGGATTTCCAGCGGGTCCTTCCCGAGAGCATAGGCGATCTCCTCGACGATCCGCTCCGCCCCGAGCACGCCCTGAGGCCCACCAAAACCGCGAAAGGCCGTGTTGGAAACAGTGTTGGTCCGGAGCGGCATGGACTTCAGCCGGACATGCGGGAAGTAATATGCGTTGTCGGCGTGGAACAGCGCCCGGTCGGTCACCGGGCCGGAAAGATCGGCGGAAAAGCCGCAGCGTGCGGCGTATGTACCCTCCACGCCGAGAATGCGCCCCTCATCATCGAAACCGACATCATAGGCGACCTTGAAATCGTGCCGCTTGCCGGTGGCGATCATGTCGTCATCCCGGTCCGGACGGATCTTCACCGGACGGTTCAGCCGCTTTGCCGCCAGCGCCGCGACGGCTGCAAACAGAGCAGGCTGTGATTCCTTGCCGCCAAACCCGCCGCCCATCCTCCTTACCTGTACGGAGACCGCGTTCGCTGCCACCCCCAGCACCTCGGAGACGAGGTTCTGCGCCTCGCTCGGATGCTGGGTCGAGGAATGGATGGTGACGGTCTCGTCTTCTCCCGGGATGGCGAAGGCGATATGACCTTCCAGATAGAAGTGATCCTGGCCGCCGATCTCCATGCTTCCGGCAATCCGGTGCGGGGCATCGGCCAGCGCCTTGTCGACGAAGCCGCGCTCAAGTTTCAGAGGCTTGGTGACGAGTTCGGATCCTGCGGCGATGGCTGCTTCGATATCGATAGCGGCGTCGAGCGGGCGGTATTCAATCCGGGCCAGCGCCGCCGCATGGCGGGCCTGCAGCCGGCTCTCCGCGATCACGGCGAAAACAGGCTGGCCCCAGAACATCACCTTTTTCTCGGCGAAGACCGGGTCGTCATGGGCATGAACCGGGCTGACATCGTTCACGGCCGGGATATCCGCCGCCGTCAGCACATCCACCACCCCGGGCGCCGACCGGACGGCGGCAAGATCCATGGACGCGATCTCCGCATGGGCGGCTTCCGAGAGGCCCAGATATGCGTGCAGGGTGCCGACCGGCTCCACCATGTCGTCGATATACTCCGCCGCGCCGGTGACATGCTTGTGAGCCGAGTCATGACGCTCGGCGCTATGGACGCCGCCCCGCACTCTCGTGCCTGCGTCTTGCCGTCCGCCATCCATCATGCGCTCAACCGTGCCGGCTGGCTGCCGGTCGTCTCGAGATAAAAACGCAGCAGCAGGTTCGCCGCCACCCGGCTGCGATACTCTGCCGAGGCCCGCCAGTCGGACAATGGCGAGAAGTCATCAGACAAAGCCGCCATCGCCGCCCGCACGCTTGCTTCGCTCCAGGGCTGATCGACGAGGGCCGCCTCGGCGCTGGTCGCCCGTTTCGGCGTTGCCGCCATGCCGCCGAAGGCCAGCCGGGCGCTTGTCACCATCCCGTCTTTCACGACGAGGGAAAACGCCCCGCAAACCGCCGAGATATCCTCATCCCGGCGCTTCGATATCTTGTAGGCGGCATTCAGCGATCCGGCGGCGCGCAGCGGTATATGGACCGCCTCAACGAACTCGTCCGGCGCCCGGTCCTGCTTGCCGTAGTCGATAAAGAAATCTTCCAGCGGAATACGGCGGCTGCCCTCTGCCCGGCGCAGCGTCAATTCGGCGTCGAGCGCAATCAGCACCGGCGGCGTATCGCCGATGGGGGAGCCGTTGGCGATGTTCCCGCCGACCGTCCCCATATTGCGCACCTGCCAGCCGCCAATCCGGCTCCAGAACTCCGGCAGGTGCGGAAAATGCTCGGCGATAACGGGCGCCGCATCGGAATAGCTGACACCGGCGCCCAGCGTCACGATGCCCTCTTCCACCGAGATCCGTTTCAGCTCTTCCAGGTGGGTGATAAAGATCGCCGGGGAGATGTCGCGCATATGCTTGGTCACCCAGAGCCCGACATCGGTGGACCCGGCAACGATGGTGGCGTCTTTGTATTCACCAAGAATCAACGCCAGGTCGCCGGCATTCGCCGGCAGTATGGCGGTGCTCTCGTCACGTGACACCATGACCCGCGCGCCGTCATTCATCCCGGCCAGTTGCGCCAGCACACGCGCCCGCTCGGCAACGAGAAAATCTCCGTCGGGTGCAGTCTTGCTAGCCTCAAGCGCCGCGCGGATGATCGGCTCGTATCCCGTGCAGCGGCAGAGATTGCCCTGAAGCGCGGTTTCCACGGCCTCCACGGACGTGCAGCCCGCTTCCATCCAGAGCGCGTAGAGCGACATCACGACACCCGGCGTACAGAAGCCGCACTGGCTGCCGTGATGATCGACCATGGCCTGCTGCACTGCATGCAGCCCGCCCTCCGGGCCGCGCAGATACTCCACCGTGACCACATGACAGAGGTCGACCGAGGCGAGCAGCCGGATGCAGGCATTCACGGTCTCATACCGGATCGTGCCTCCGGCGCGCCGACCGACCAGAACGGTGCAGGCGCCGCAATCGCCCTCGGCACAGCCTTCCTTTGTTCCGCGCAAGCGCTGATCGAGACGCAGATGGTCCAACAGGGTGTCACCGGCCCCGACCGCCCCGAGACGTATCTCGCGGTCGTTCAGCAGAAACCGGATTTCGCCCCGCGCCATCGTCACTCGTCAGCTCCCCCTGTAGGTCGCGTAGCCGTAGGGGGAGAGCAGCAAAGGCACATGAAAATGCTGTTCCGCATCCTCGATACCGAAACGCAGCGGAATGGTGTCAAGGAACAGGATGCCGTCTCCGACATGGCCCGCCGATTTCAGATAATCGCCAGCATGGAAAAGCAGTTCATAGACGCCGGGCGTGAAGCTCTCGCCATGCGCCATCGGGCCGTCCGTCCGCCCGTCCGCGTTCGTCACCGCGTGCGAGACCGGTTGCGGCACGCCACCGGTCAGCCGGAAAAGCTCAATCTTCAGCCCCGCCGCCGGCTTCCCTGCCGCCTGATCAAGCACATGAGTCGTCAATCGTCCTGACGCCATAGCAAGTCTGCCCCTGTTTTGCCGGGTTGATCCCGGTTGCAGTCTTTGCACGACCGCGTTCTTTGACTGAATTAGATTGTCTAGGAATTGTATATGAAAGGGGGCTTGTCATAAGACTCTTTCAAAATTTTGTTGAATGTCCGCCGGGCGGTTCTCTGGAACGATGGCGCCCGCAGGCATGAGAGGAAAAAATATGGGGACCTATCCGCGCGATCTTGAAGGCTATGGCCAGACCGTTCCGAATGCCGCCTGGCCGGGCGGTGCGAAGGTCGCGGTGCAGTTCGTCCTGAATTACGAGGAAGGCGGCGAGAACAACCTGTTGCACGGGGACGACGCCTCCGAAGCTTTCCTCTCGGAGATCGTCGGAGCCGCCGCCTGGCCAGGCCAGCGGCACTGGAATATGGAATCGATCTACGAATATGGCGCCCGGGCCGGGTTCTGGCGTCTGCACCGGCTGTTCACCGAGGCCGGCATCCCGCTCACCGTTTATGGCGTTGCCACTGCGCTCGCCCGCAGTCCGTCGCAGGTGAAGGCGATGCAGGAGGCCGACTGGGAGATTGCCTCGCACGGGCTCAAATGGATCGAGCACAAGGACATGACCGAAGCGGAGGAGCTGGCCCAGATCGTGGAAGCGATCCGCCTGCACGCCGAAGTTACCGGTGAGGCGCCGCGCGGCTGGTATACCGGTCGCTGCTCCATGAACACGGTCGGGCTCGTCGCCGCGCGGGGCGATTTCGACTATATCTCCGACAGCTATGCCGACGACCTGCCCTACTGGATGGAAGCGGGCGAGCACGATCAGCTGATCATTCCCTATACGCTCGACGCCAACGACATGCGGTTCGCAACACCGCAGGGCTTCAATACCGGCGAGCAGTTCTTCCAATATCTGAAAGACAGTTTCGACGGTCTCTACGCGGAAGGCGCAGCCGGTCGCCCGGCCATGATGTCCGTCGGCCTGCATTGCCGCCTCACCGGCCGGCCCGGACGGGCTGCCGGGCTGAAGCGGTTCATCGAGTACGCGCAATCCCACAGCGATGTCTGGTTTGCCCGCCGGATCGAGATCGCAGAGCACTGGAAAGCCAATTTCCCGCACAAGCGCTGGGAGCGGCCCGGCGCCATGTCCCGCGAACGGTTTGTCGAGTGCTTCGGCGGCATCTTTGAGAACTCTCCCTGGATTGCCGAGCAGGCCTTCGATCTGGAACGCGGCCCGGCGCACGACACTGCAACCGGCCTGCACAACGCTCTCACCCGGATCTTCCGTTCGGCCAGCCAGGCGGAACGGCTTGGCGTGCTGAACGCCCATCCAGACCTTGCCGGCAAGCTGGCGCAGGCGAAACGTCTGACCGAGAATTCCACATCAGAGCAGGCCAGCGCCGGGCTCGACGCCCTGACCGACGCCGAACGGTCCAGCTTCGAGGCGCTGAACGCCGAATATGTGGCGAAACACGGCTTCCCGTTCATCATCGCCGTCCGCGATCATGACAAGGCGGGCATCCTCGCCGCCTTTCAGCGCCGCATCGGCAATGACCGGGAGACGGAAATGGCCGAGGCCTGCCGCCAGGTCGAACGCATCACCGAGTTGAGATTGAAGGATCTGCTGCCATGAGCACCAAAAAACAGGACGCAGGGTCCTACTTCGCCATCGAAGGCGGTCTGCCTGGTCAGCGCGAGCTGATGACCGGCCGGGCGGTCTTCACCGACGCCTATGCAGTGATCCCGAAGGGCGTCATGACCGATATCGTCGCCAGCCGGTTTCCCTTCTGGGAGGACACACGCGGCTGGATCATAGCCCGTCCGCTCTCCGGTTTCAGTGAGACATTCTCGCATTATGTGATGGAAGTCGGCCCCGGCGGCGGCTCGGACAGACCGGAGCCGGAAGCCGGCGCAGAGGGCGCGCTGTTCGTGGTTTCAGGCGCGGTCACGGTCACCATTGGCGGAGCGGACCATGTGCTGGAGCCGGGCGGTTTCGGCTTCCTGCCGCCGTCATCGGGCTGGTCCCTGCACAATCGGGGAAGCGAGACGGCGAAGTTTCACTGGATCAGGAAGATGTACGAGGCCGTGGACGGGCTCGATACTCCTGAGCCGCTGTTCGCGAATGACCGGGACATCACCCCCAATGCCATGCCCGATACCGAAGGCCGCTGGGCGACATCGCGTTTCGTCGACCCGGAAGATCTGCGGCACGACATGCATATCACCGTCGTCACATTCCAGCCGGGCGGCACCATTCCGTTCGAGGAAACCCACGTCATGGAGCACGGCCTCTACGTGCTGCACGGCAAGGGCGTCTACAAGCTGAACCAGGACTGGGTGGAGGTCGAGGCGGGCGATTATATGTGGCTGCGTGCCTTCTGCCCGCAGGCCTGCTACGCGGCCGGGCCGGAGCCGTTCCGCTATCTGCTCTACAAGGACATGCACCGGCATCCGAAGCTGACCGGCGTCGGTGGGTTCGGGCTATGAGCCGGACCATCCGGGCCGAGCCATTGACGGCGAAGGCTTTCGCACCGTTCGGCGCCGTGCTGGAAGCAACAGGTACGCCCGACTTCATGATCAATGCCGGGCTCTGCGGCCGCCATCACGATCTCGCCCGGCCGGAGACGGATACGGACGGTGTTGTCAGCCTGAGCGTCGGACGCAGCGAGGCCGTCGCCCTGCCGCTCTCCCTCGGCATGATGGAGCGGCACCCCCATGGCAGCCAGGCTTTCGTGCCGATGGCCGGCACCCGGTTTCTGGTTATCGTCGCCGAAGACAGGGACGGCACGCCCGGCACACCGCGCGCGTTCCTGACGAATGGCAGCCAGGGCATCCAGTACAAGATGAATTGCTGGCACGGCGTGCTGGCACCGCTGACGGGACCGACTGACTTCCTGATCGTTGATCGGGTCGGTCCCGGCGACAATCTGGAAGAGCATCACCTGGCAGACGCATACACCATCATTGCAGACTGAGCCGGCGTTACAGGCCGATCCGGTTAGCGACGGCAGTACCCGAAAACAGAAATTGCCGCCAAGGCGGCAATTTCTTTAATCATTTACATGTTCAACGCCGGAGCTCGTATCAAACCCGGTCGGTATCGCCACCCTGATCGGCCAGCTCGGACATCGTCCGCACCAGATCGACAATGCGGGTCCGCGCATGCTCCGGCAGGTCACACCAGAGCCGGACAAGCTCATTCGCCTGACGGCGTGCCAGCGGTGAATCAACCTCGACATCGTGCGTGCTGGCCATTGGCGGCGCCATGCCTTCGGCACCCATCAGGCGCGCTGGGGACTGGGCAATCGTCTGCTCGTCCATCTCGTCGAAGAAAAAAGAAACCGGTGTATTCAGAACGGAGGCCACATCGAACAAACGCGATGCGCTAATCCGGTTATCCCCGCGCTCATATTTCATATATTGCTGGGAGGTAACGCCGATCTTCTGCGCAACGATGCGCTGGGTCATCCCCATTTCCTTACGTCGGCGGCGCAGACGGGCACCCACGAACACGTCGACCGGGTTATTCGAGGTTGTCTTGCCCCGATCCGCGTCATCCCTATCCGTCGTCAACGTTGCGTCCTCAGACAAGTCGTCGATCTGACGATTGGCCGCGTTCTTCATATCCACACCCCCATGCCGTGTTAACGTCCCAGAATCGAAAGTTTGTGTATCCACGCGACTATCCGGACAGGGAATCCCTTTCCCTTCAGAATGAACCGCAGTGTCTAAAAGCTTTCTGCTGTGCCGAATTCAGCACCGCCGTGATGCGTACTGCTCCGCCGAAGCTTTGCGTCGCTGCCTTTATTGATTTGGGCAATTGGCGTTCAGATAAGCAACCATACCATGTTGCGCCGAAACATTCAATTTTCCCGTGATCGTCATAGGTGGATTTTTAGCGACATTCAATTTATTGCTTTTGACTGCAAAAACGGCTCTCAGTGCGAGTTTCGCACCTGATGCGCACTAAATATACCTTAAAATTATCCTATTAATATCAACCATTACGGGATTGAGTGGATCATGTCGCGAATACTTGCAGATTACTGACTCCGGGCCGAAACTGGCGAACGCTACAAAGGAACTGCAATGCTCGTCGATATCGCCGTCATAGGGAATGGCCCAACCGCCCGTCTCGCCGCCCATGCGCTTCGCGACTGCGGGGGGGATGTGGTGATGGTCGGACCGGATGCAGACCGTACAGCCGACCCGCGCACCACGGCTCTGATGCCGTCGAGCGTCGATTCACTGGATACGCTGGGTATCGATGTCCGAACAAAGGCGACCCCGCTTCTGGATCTTAGGATTGAGACAACCGGACCGTTTGGCACGGTCTCGGAACTGTTCACGGCGGCGGATGCAGGCGAGCCATTCCTGGCCCAGAACCTGTTCATCCGGGATCTGATGGATGTCATGCCGGATGTGCGGCAACACAAAGCCACGGTTACCGGGGTCCAGACGTCGGCAGACAGCGTCCGGATCGAAACGGACGACGGCCGGGAAATCAGAGCCCGGCTGGTGGTTGCCGCCGATGGTTTGCAATCCATCGCGCGAGAGGCCGCCGGCATCCGGATGCGCAAGAAGCCGCTCGGGCGTAGCGCCCTCTGCGTGCCGGTCCGGCTTGAACACCCGCACGAGCGCCTCTGTATCGAGCGCTATGACGACGTCGGCACCCTCACCCTGATCCCCGTCGCGGAACATGACGCCTCCCTGATCACCATCGCCTCTCCGGGCGAGATCGCCGCCCTCGCCGCCCATTCCGACGAGGCGATCGAGCGCAAACTGACACGCCGGCAGGACACGTTCGGCCATATCGCGTTCACCGGTCAGAAAGCCGTCTTCCCCCTGGCGCTCGGCTTTACGCCTCAACCGGCACGGGAACGAGTCATTGCGATCGGCGAAAGCGCGCATATTGCACCGCCAATCGCCGCCCAGGGCTGGAATATGTCCGTTCGGGACATCATGACCTTGAGGTCACTCCTCGCCACTGCCGCCGCCAATGGCGAAGATATCGGCAGCCAGGATGTGCTCGACGCCTATGCGCCCCGCCGCCAGGTGGACGTTGCCAGCCGCCTTTCCGCCATCGGCGCACTTGCCGGTGTCGCCACCCGTCCGGCCGGACCGCAGAAACTGATCCGTCAGGCAGGTCTCGCCGCCATTGGCCAGTTCAGCGGTCTGAAGCGCGGCCTGATGCGCGCCGGTCTCAGATAAGATGCGGCCGGTTGCCGCCGCGCTTCTGTCTCTCGCACTGATCATGGCGAGCCAGCCCGCAGCAGCCGAGAGACCGGGCCCGGGCCTGCCGCCGCCCCTCTCGCGCCTTACCTTCGGTATGACGGTGAGCGATGCGACGAATGCAATGCCACAGGCTGAGAAACTGGTTCCCGGCATTAATTTCGGCCGCCTGAAAGGCCTGCTGGTCGTGCCGGAGGCCGAGGCGTTCAGCTCCAGCTTCCGCATCTATCTGCAGTTCGATCATGCCGATACTTTGCAGCAAATTCTGCTCGAACGGCGGCATGCGACCGCAACCAGGCAAAGCGCCGGGAATATTCAAAACAACCTGGTCACCACATTCGGAGAGCCGGATGAGACCTGTCTGACGCCGCAGGCCACACCAGCAGAGGCTCGGATCACCTGGCGGAAGGCAGGCTGGACGCTGCATCTGATCGGGTTCGACGATCTTGGCCAGGGCATCCGGACCGTGGATACCGACAGCGTAGACCCGCTGAAAGCGAAACCTCTCGACCGCAGCCGCGACGAGAAGCTGCGCAGTCGCCAGCAGCGCAGCTTGCCGCGCCGAATTCTGGTCCGTATTCACGGCGCGGACGACCGGGCGCTTGAGCCGCCAGCCTGCGACAAGCACTAGGTGTTCCCTAGCATGCAGCGCTGATGCCGGGCCTTATGCCCGTCAGCGGCGCCGCACGCCGAGATATGCTCCCGCAAGGAAAGGTGAGCTTAACATTGTTCCAACGCCTGCCGTGCCAAGACATGCCAATAACAACGCCATGAATTCAACATTCATTCACGCAACCAACAATATAACGGATTATTATTTACTTTTTACTACCAGTAATTATCAAACATACAATAAGGAGACTCTTTTGTTTGAATCTTTTGCTTCTGGATCGTGACGGTTCAGCTTCATATATATGACAAATGCTGAATCACGCTGCCGTGCATCGACTTGACAGGACCAGCCTCGGCAGTATGTGTTCTAACCACCATCACAGGCGAAACAGCCGGAATATCAACAGGATGCCAATCAGGACGTGGGGCCATCTGACAACCGTTGATATAGCGGCGCTCGACCCGGCGCGCACCGTCGCAGTGCTCCCCGTGGGCGCTATCGAGCAACACGGCCCACATCTGCCGCTGGCGACCGATATCCTGATTAGCGAAGGCATCCTCGCGGCGGCCGCCGAACGGGTTGCACCGAATATCGATTTGCTCCAGCTCCCCTCCCAGTCCGTCGGCCTTAGCCCGGAACATATGAGTTTTGCCGGCACCCTTACGCATGAAGCCGAGACCCTGCTCGCCACCTGGACGGAGATCGGCCTTTCGGTTGCGGCGGCCGGTTTGCGCAAGCTGATCATTCTGAACAGCCATGGCGGCCAGCCGCAAATCGTCGACCTGACGACACAAAGGCTCCGCACTGAGGCGAGCATGCTGGCCGTGCGCGCGAACAGCTTCCGCTTCGACCTGCCGCCGGAACTGATCGCCGAGGACGAGCGGGCCTTCGGCCTGCATGGCGGCCAGATCGAAACCGCCCTGATGCTGGCGCTCCACCCGGATCTGGTGCGTCTGGACCAGGTTGCGAACTTTCCGAACAACGCGGCGCAGCGCGCTCGCACGGCGCGGCGTCTCGGCCTCAGCGGTGCCGGAGGCTACGCCTGGAATGCCGAGGATCTGAACCCGGCCGGTGCGACCGGCAATGCCAGCCGGGCCACAGCGGAACAGGGCGCGACCCTGCTCGCCGCCTATGCGGATCAGCTTGCCGAACTGATCGTCGATGTTGCGGACTGGCCGCTGCCAGAGGGCGAAATCTTCGGCGCGGCGCCATGAGCGGTGACTGGTCCAGCATCCTTGCCTTGCTCGGCAAGGATAGCGGTGCGGACCACGCGGACGCAGCAGATAGCGGTGGAGTGCCCTGGAGGCTTTACCACGATCTTGCCCGGGACTGCATGGAGCGGCCCCTCGTCATCGCCCAGATTGGGCAGAGTCTTGACGGCAGGATCGCCACGGCCAGCGGGCATTCCCACTACATCAATGGTCCCGAGAGTCTCGACCATCTGCACCGCCTTCGGGCCATCGCCGATGCCGTGATTGTCGGCGCCAATACCGCCGTACTGGACAATCCCCGACTGACGACCCGACGCGTCTCCGGACCAAACCCTGTCCGTGTGGTAATCGATCCGAACAGGCGCGTGCCGGCGGATCACGCCTTGCTGGCGGAGCCCGACGCCGAAACTTTTCTGGTAACCAGCCACGGTGTATCCGGCCTGCCGCCACACTGCTCCGTCCTTACCCCGGAAGGCGATGCCGAACAGGTCTCTCCGAACGTGCTTCTGGAACAGCTTCGTAAAAAGGGTCTGCGCACAATCCTGATCGAAGGCGGCGGCAATACGATTTCGCGCTTTATGACCGCCGGCCTGATCGACCGGCTTCACATCGCCGTCGCTCCCATGCTGATCGGCTCCGGCCGCCCCGGCCTTGACTTGCCGGAAATCGAAACACTCGCGGACGCACGGCGTTTCGAGACCCGCACATACGCGCTCGGCGTGGACACCCTGTTCGATTGTCGCCTCAACTAGCCCGCGGCGCGGCGAAGTGGTCGCAATGGCCGACACAGATGGACAAAGCCCGGCGCGCAAGCAAGTCCTCTGCCCAGGCCGCAAGCTGATCGACCCGCTCCGGCGCCAGTTCGGATGCGGCAGCCGCCCAGCCGGCGACCAGCGCCGATGCGCCCGGATCTCCTGCGCTGACGATCCAATCGCTCTGCCCTTCCCGTACGTCGTACGCACGCGCGGCGAGACCGGCGGACAACGCCTCCGGCGCGCCCGGCCCAAGCGCGGGGCCAAACCCCTTGTCCGTCCGTTGATGCTTGTTGACCAGATCCCTGACAACCGCCAGCACAGCATCGTCATCCGAGCCAGCCTCGATTCGTCCGTCATAGGTCAGGACGGCTAGCAGGGCAGCTCCCTCGTCCGCCAGAGCATTGAGCAGACGGTCCAGCCAGCCCTGCGCGACCAGATCGAACAAAGCCGACGCCGTGACGAGATCGGCCCCGGCGATGAGCTTTGCCAGGTCGGCGCTCGCCAGGTCCGACACGTCGGTATTCAGCGTGTCATCAACGTTCAGATGAGCCTTCCTCCCCGCAATAGTCAGCAAATCCCGATCGCTGTCGATCAGCACCCAATCCACCGGCTGCGCGAACAATGGCGCGAGGTGGCGCTGGTTGTTTCCGTTCCCGGCCCCGAGATCGACGATCCGCAGACGTTGTCCGTCCGGCGCGCGTTTGCCGGTCCAGTCGATCACAGCATCCTGAACCGTCCGGCTCCGGGCCGGTCCGTCCCAGGCCGCGCGGGCACTGAGCCAGGTATCCGAGAACCCGCTCACTGCAGGATCACCCCATCCACCGCCCGCTGAAATGCCGACGCAGCACGTTCCCAGTCCGAGAGCTTCATAGCCGCTGCCCGGGACCGGTCCGCCAGCTCCTGTCTGGCAGCAGGGTCCTGCAGCAGCCCCCGGAGCGTTTCCGAGAGGACTGCAACCTCGCCTGCAGGAACCATCTGCGCGGCCTCGCGGACAGGGGCTGCGACTGCGCTTGCGTCAGTCGTCAGCACCGGCAAACCAGCGGCAACCGCATCGGCAAGCGCCATGCCGAACCCCTCATGGTGAGACGCAGAAAGGAACAGGCCGGACGCGGCGTGCATGTGCACCAGATCCTCTTCCGGGATCTCACCGTGCAAAGACACACGGTCATCCAGTTCCAGCTCACCAACAAGCGCCGCCAGTTCCGCCGCGTGAACAGGATCGCGGGCGCCACCGACGATATCGAATTGCCAGTCAAGATCCCGGCAGCCGGCGAGAGCCTTCAAAGCAATGTCATGCCCCTTACGCCGGGTCATCGTGCCGACCGAGAGAATGCGCAGCGGTCCCTCCGCCGGCTTGTTCTCGACCGACGAAACCCAATCGGCAATGCCAGGCTCAACCACATGGACAGAAGATGGATGCACGCCGAAATCGGCAAGCCGTTCGGCCGTCCGGCGGCTGGAAACGACGATCCTCGCCACTTCCTGCAACACGGCTTTCTCCGCCTGGAAGAACGCTGTCTGTTCCGCCTCGCTGAGACCCGTTTCGTCGGCCAGTGGATGGTGGATCATGGCCACGATATCGAGCCTTGGCGCATGCTGGAAAACCGCCTGCCCGAGAGATGTCAGGGCAAGTCCGTCAATGACGCAGCGCACCCGGTCCGGCAAGCCGGAGAGCACCGCCGCACCGGCCGCGACATCGTACGGAGCCGCCCTTGGAAAATTGCCCTCCAGCTCGTGCACCATGCCAAGGCGTCCGGCTGCCTCCAGCCCCTCCACCATGTGCCGGTCGTAGATAAACCCGCCGGTCAGCGTCTCCAGCGGACCCGGCACGATGAAATGAACCGGCGGCTCCGAGCCTTTGAAAGGATCCGCGCTCACAGCGCCCCCTCATAGGAGGCCCAGGCGATGTGGGACTCGTGCAAAGTCACCTTCATGGAAGCGAGTTCCTTCGCACCCTCACCAAGCTCTCCCGCCTCGATGGCGCCGGCCATCCGGTCGAAGATGTGTCGGGCCAGGAATTCGGTCGTTGTGTTCTCACCGGCGAATTCCGGCAGATCGTCCAGATTGCGGTAGCCGAGCGGCTCCAGCACCGCCTTCAGCCGCTCCGAAGCGGCGCCGATATCGACCACCAGATTATCCGCGTCCAGCGCGGCACGGCGGAACTCCACATCGATCACATAGGTCGCGCCATGCAGCCGCTGGGCCGGCCCGAAAGTTTCGGAATTGAAGCTGTGCGCGATCATGACGTGGTCGCGAACGGTGAGTGCGTACATTGAAAAACTCCGGTCAGTCAGAATAACGGATGCGGTGGCAGAGAGTTTCCGGTGCTCCGGAGACAAGTCCCGCCAGCACGTCTGGCAAAGCCTCAAAGGGACTCTCGTCGGTGATAAGAACGTCGAGCGCCGGATCGTCCAGCAGGGTGAGCGCCTCGGCCAGACGCTGGGCATGCCGCGCCTGCTCCCGGCGGGACGGCGCCACAGCGCCGACCTGGGACGCCTTGATGGTCAGGCGTTGAGAATGGAAAGCCCCGCCCAGCGGCAAGGAGACTTCCCGGTCCCCGTACCAGCTCAGCTCGACAATGGTCGCTTCGAAAGCCGAAAGCTCAAGAGCCGTGCGCAATCCGGCCTCGGTCGCGCTGGCATGGAAAAGCAGGCTGAATTTCTCCGGCTGCGTGCCCGTCTCCGCGTAGTGGAGCCCCAAAGCATCGCATATAGCGGCGCGGCTCTCCACCGGATCGAACACAGAAACCTCCGCCCCCCAGAACCGGTGGGCGAGATAGCCGGTGAGCAAGCCGACCATGCCGCCGCCGATGACGGCAATCCGGCCGGTGCGTGCAGCTTCGGCATCCCAGACCGCGTTCAACGCCGTCTCCATATTTGCGGCCAGCACGGCCCGCTTCGGCGTTACGCCTTCCGGCACCGGGATAGCCGCGGCGGCGGGTAACACGAAGCGGGTCTGATGCGGATAGAGTGCGAAGATCAGCGTGCCCGGCTCCAGTGCAGTACCGCCAGCGATACGGGCAACGGCGGCATAGCCGTATTTCACCGGACCCGGAAACTGGCCCTCCTGGAACGGGCAGCCCATGCGGCCCCACTCGGACTCCGGCACACCGCCCCGGAAGACAAGACTCTCCGTGCCTTTGCTGACCGCTGAATAGACGGTCTCCGCCACCACGTCATCCGGCCCCGGCGCGTCGAGCACCGCCGCCCTGATCTCGCCCTGGCCATCGCCGAGAGACCAGAACGCCCGCGCGCTGTCCGTTGCTGCCTTATCTTGCCCCATCATCTCCGCCTTATTGAAGACGCACAAAACCCTACAGGGAAGGCCTAGTCCCTTGTGCTTCCGCGCGCAGCAAAAACTATCGTGAGCGAGATGTTTCCATGCGCCCCCCCGCTCTTCCAAAGTCGTCATCCCGGCCGGAGAGCCGGGACCGAGAAGATCATAAGGCCGCACTTGCCTTCCCTGGGTTCCCGCACACGCGGAAATGACGAGTTTGGGAAGGGAAGGAGAAAGCCAAGCCTACTCCTCCGAAGCCCCCGGCAAACGCGCTTCAACGCCGGTCAGTCTTTCATAAGCCTTGATTACCGCCGTGCAACTTTCGTCCTCGAAGCCCATGATGGATGCCAGCGCGTAGGTCTGGTGCACCGACTCCGCCATGAACCCCGGCAGCCCGGCCTGCTCTAGCCATTGCGCGTAATAACGGACATCTTTCTGGGCGTTAGCCAGCGACATCAGCGGCGTGAAGTCCCTTTTCAGGGTGGCCTCGCCGTAGAGATCCATCATGCCGGACTTGCCTCCGGCAGCCGAGATGATGCCGATCACCTTGTCCATGTCGAGCCCTTCGCGGGCGGCGAGCGCGAACCCCTCGCACCAGGAAGCGACATTGGCGAAAGCGATGTAATTGTGGATCAGTTTCAGACGGATCGCATGTCCGGCGGGGCCGACATGAAAGATGTTCTCAGCATAGGTCTCGAACAGCGGACGCAACCGCTCCAGCAATTCCTCAGTGCCGCCGAACAGGATATTCACCTCGCCCCGGTCCGCATGGACCGGTGTCCGGGTCATTGGAGCCTCGCAATAAACGATACCGCGCGCGGCGCAGGCCTCCCGCATCTTGTCTACATGATCAGGAGAAACCGTCGTGTGATCGAGAAAGACCGCACCCTTCTTCATACGGGAGAGTAGGCCGTCCGGCCCGAGAGCGAGTTTCTGGACCGCCTCCGCCGTGGTGATGCAGATTCCAAGAACGTCAACGCTGGCCGCCATCGCCGCCAGGTCCGGCTCGGCCACCGCCCCCTGTGAGACGGCCAGCGCCACCGCCTCCGGGTCGAGATCATGCACCGAGACCGACGCCCCTCCGGCCAGCATGTTCTTCACCACCCCCCGCCCCATGCCGCCGAGGCCGATGAAACCGACGGCGAAATCCGCTGCCGTGCGGATAGGCTGGTTCATTTGGCTCACAATCCTTCTCCTCACCTAGACCTATTCGATCGTCATACCGGCGGAGGCCGGTATCCATAGAACATGTGCTCCGCCGTATGATCTCCTGACCCCCGGCCTTCACCAGGGTGACAACACCATCATGATGCAAAAAACAAAAAAAGGGCCGGTCAAACCGGCCCTTTTCCTCGATATGTCTTTGATTACGCGCCCGGCTGATCAACCACACGCAGATAGGGGCGCTGTTCGTCCCAGCCGCCCGGGAACAGCTTCTTGGCATCGTCGTTCGACAGAGCCGGGACGATGATGCACTTGTCGCCGCTGGTCCAGTTCACCGGTGTCGCCACCTTGTGCTTGTCGGTCAGCTGCAGGGAATCGACCACGCGCAGGATCTCGTCGAAATTCCGTCCGGTGCTGGCCGGATAGGTCAGGATCAGGCGGACTTTCTTGTTGCCGTCGATGACGAAGACAGAGCGCACCGTCAGCGTGTCATTCGCGTTCGGATGGATCATGTCGTAGAGACCGGCGACCGTCTTGTCGTGGTCGGCAACCAGCGGGAAATTCAGGCTGTTGCCCTGGGTCTGCTTGATGTCGTCGGCCCATTTCTCATGGTCGCCGAGACCATCGACGGAAAGGCCGAGCACCTTGACGCCGCGCTTGTCGAATTCCGGCTTCAGGCCGGCCATGTAGCCGAGCTCGGTGGTGCAGACCGGGGTAAAATCCTTCGGGTGCGAGAACAGGATGACCCAGTTGTCGCCCGCATAATCGTAGAAATTGATCTTGCCGTCCGTGGAGTCCTGCGTGAAATCAGGCGCTATGTCGCCAAGCCGGATGGTCATGGCCTTCTCCTCCTGGTGTGAATTTCGAGCCTGTCGCCTCCCTCCCGAGGAATGCGCGGGCGGCGGCACTATATGCAGAAACGGGGCCGGACGATACCGCCGCGACCCCGTTTTTTAACCATGAATCCGGTATCGGATCAGGGCAGTTCCATACCCCGGCTGAGGGCCGGACGCGCCATCATCGCGTCGTACCAGCGCTTCACGTTCGGGAACTGGTTCAGATCCACTTCCTGCCACTCATGGCGGAACACCCAGGGCAGGGTTGCGAAATCGGCGATGGAGACCTCGTCATTGGCGAGATAATCCCGGCCTTCGAGGCGGCTGTTCAGCACGCCGTAAAGGCGGAGGCATTCCTTGCCGTACCGCTCGATGCCGTAAGGCACCTTCTCTTTCGCGGCGCGCTTGAAATGATGCACCTGGCCGAAAATCGGGCCAATGCCGCCCATCTGGAACATCAGCCACTGGATGACCTCATAGCGCTTGGCCATGTCGGTCGGCATGAACTTGCCGGTCTTCTCCGCCAGATACATCAGGATCGCGCCGGATTCGAAGACCGTGTAGGGCTTCCCTCCCGGGCCGTCCGGATCGATGATCGCCGGGATCTTCGAGTTAGGGTTGATCGCGATGAATTCAGGCGTGAACTGATCGTCCTCACCGATATTGATCGGGTGCAGGTTGTACGGAATACCGCACTCTTCCAGCATGATCGTGATCTTGCGGCCGTTCGACGTCTTCCACGTGTAGCATTCGATCGGTGCCGTCATGGCTTCCCCCCTTTTGAATTCTTGAACTGTCATACAAGAAAAGACGGGTGCGTTTCCGCAACCGTCTTTTCAGAATGAGACCTATTCGGCCGCCGCGAGTTTGCCCGCGTTGGCCACTGCCCAGATTTTCTCCGGCGTCGCCGGCATGTCGATATTGGTGACGCCGAGCGCATCGCAGACCGCGCTGATCGCCGCCGGCGGTGCACCGATGGCACCCGCCTCGCCGGAACCCTTGATGCCGAGAGGGTTGGTCGTGCACCAGACATTGTGGGTTTCAAAATCGACCCACGGCACATGGTCCGCGCGCGGCAGGGTGTAATCCATGTACGAGCCGGTCACGAGCTGGCCGCTTTCCTCGTCATAGATCGTGTGCTCGTACAGCGCCTGGCCGAGGCCCTGGCCGACGCCGCCATGCACCTGGCCCGCCAGCAGGTTCGGGTTGATGACCGAGCCGAAATCGTCGACCACGCTGTATTTCCGGATCTCGACGATGCCGGTATCCGGATCGATCTCCAGCTCGCAGACATGGCAGCCGTTCGGGAAGGTCGCCGCTTCCGGCGTGCGCTTGTGCACCGTGTCGAGCCCCTCTTCCTCGTCGGTCTTGGCTTCGCGGTTCACGTCGAAGAGCGACATGGTCTTGTCGGTCCCGGCGACCGTGAAGGTGCCGTCGGTGAACTCGATATCCTCAATCGCCGCTTCCATAACCCGAGCCGCGACCTTTTTGCCCTTCTCGACGATCTCGCGGCCGCCGAGCAGCACGGCGACGCCGCCCACAGGCAGAGCACGGGAGCCGCCGGTCAGACCGGGAGGCGTACGGTCGGTATCACCCTGGATGATCCTTATATCCTCACCGTCGATGCCGAGCACGTCGCCCAGCACCTGGGCATAGGCGGTCTCGTGCCCCTGCCCGTTCGACTGGTTGCCGATATAGATCTCGATCTTGTTGTCCTCGGTGAAGCGGATATCCGCCGTCTCCGGGTTCCCGCCACCGCATTTCTCGATGTAGTAGCCAAGACCGATACCGCGCAGCTTGCCGGCCTTCTCGGACACGGCCTTGCGGGCGGCGAATCCTTTCCAGTCCGCCTTCGCGAGGCATTTCTCCATGACGATCTGGAATTCGCCGGTGTCGTAAACGTTGCCGAGCGTGGTGCTGTAGGGCATCTGCTGCGGCGTGACGAAGTTCCGGCGCCGGATTTCGTCCCGGCCGAGACCGGTTTCCGCAGCGCAATTATCCATCACCCGCTCGATCAGGTAGGCCGCTTCCGGCCGCCCCGCGCCGCGATAGGCGTCTACCGGCGTGGTGTTGGTCAGCACGCCCTTCACATTCACGTAGATCACCGGAATGTCGTAGACACCCGAAAGCATGTGGGTGCCTGCTTCAGTCGGTATGAAGGGGCCGAAGTTCGAGAGATAACCGCCAAGATTGGCGAATGTCTCAACCTTCATGCCGATGATCTTGCCGTTCTCGTCGAGCGCGGCATCGACATAGCTGACATTGTCCCGACCCTGGGTGTCGCTCATGAAGGCTTCGGAGCGTTCCGGCGTGTATTTCACCGCCATCTTCAGGCGGCGGGAGGCCCAGGCAAGCAGGCACTGTTCCGGATATAGGAAGATCTTCATACCGAATCCGCCACCGACATCGGTGGTGATGCAGCGCAGCTTCTCCTTATCGATCTTCAACACCGCGTCGGCGAGGATCGGATGGATGAAGCTCGGACCCTGAGTGGAGCTGTAGAGCGTCGTGCGGTCTGTCTCCGCATCGTAAAGGCCGATGGCGCCACGCGGCTCCATGGAATTCACGATGATGCGATTATTGACGACCTTGGTGCGAACGACCTGCTTCGCCCGGATGAAAGCGGCCTCGGCTGTCTCAAGGTCGCCCTTGTGCCAGTCGAAGCAGACATTGTGCGGGATATGCTCATAGAGCTGGGCCGCACCCGGCTTGGTGGCGCCTTCGGTATCGGTTGCGGATTGCAGCGGCTCGTAATCAACATCGATCAGCTCTGCCGCATCGCGTGCCTGATCCAGCGTTTTCGCGATCACCATGGCGACGGGTGTGCCGACATGACGGACCGTATCGCCTTCAAGGATCGGACGCGGCGTATCGGCTCGCGCACTTCCATCCTTGTTCGGTGCAGGCGCCAGACTGGGAAGATCGCCCAGCCCGTCTTCCTTCACATGTTTGTTGGTCAGAACGGCGATGACACCGGGGGCCGCTTCCGCGTCCGCCGTGTCGATCCCGTTGATCCGCGCATGAGCATAAGGCGAGCGCAGGATGAAGGCCCGGGCCGTGCCGTCGGGCGTGACATCATCCGTGTAATTGCCCTGCCCCGTCAGCAGCCGCTGGTCCTCAACGCGTTTGATCGCCTGACCAATGCCGAATTTTACCATGTAGTCCCTCCTCGTCAGGCCGTTGCGGGCGCAGCGGCCGAAATCTCTCGCGCGGATGTTAGGGGTTTAGAAGTCTGGCACTCAAGCAACAAATGGGTTAGCAAACTTTATCTTCTTTCGCCTTTCACACAGTTAGGGGCTCTTCGCCCGTGAACCAACCCTTGCCGCATAAAACGGCAGCGATCCCGCCATTCGCGATCTTTTTGCTGGCCATGCTGGCCCTGCTCTGGGGCCTCAACTGGCCGGTGATGAAACTATCCCTTGCCGAATACCCGCCCTTCGTTTTCCGCGCCATTGCGGGAATTTCGGCGGCTCTGGGCTTGTTCGCCATGGCAAAAGCCAATGGCCGGACACTCCGCGTGCCGCGTGCGGAATGGAAGGGACTGGTAATCGTCTCGCTGCTCAATATGTCCGTATGGAACATTGCAGTGCTGTATGGCGTCGATCTGATGGAATCAGGCCGCGCCGCCATTCTGGCCTACACCATGCCGCTCTGGGCGACCCTGACCGGCGCGTGGCTCGTCAAGGAGCCCTTGCGCGCCCGATCGATTCTCGCACTTGGGCTCGGCCTTGTCGGCATGTGCCTGCTATTTTTCGGCGACGACCGCGCCATATCGGGCGACCCGCTTGGCCCGGCGCTTGTCGTCCTCGCCGCGATCAGCTGGGGCACCGGCACGGCGGCGGTGAAATACTTCCGTTTTTCCATGTCCGTGACCGTGCTTACCGGCTGGCAGCAGATGCTCGGCGCGCTGCCCATCGCCGTGATCGCGCTTCTCTGGGACTATCAGAACATGCCGGAGAGTGTCACCCTCGTGCCCACGCTCGGCCTCGTCTACAACATGACGATCACCGGCATCTTCTGTTACTGGGCCTATTTCAACGTGGTGACCATGCTGCCGGTTGTTGTCTCCACCGTCGGCACACTGATGGTCCCGGTTGTCGGCGTTGCCGCAGATGCGCTGATCTTCGGCACCGTCCCCGGAATTGTCGATTATGCCGCCCTCGTAGCCGTGGTCTCCGCTGTCTTCCTGGTGATGACGCGCCGGGCGAAATAGCCTGCCCCAGTTTCGGATAAGAGCACCTCAGATCAGGGTGTAGTGCAGGATACTGAGGATCGGCACCAGTACGGCCCAGACGACGAAAACATATGCGAGGTTCGGACCAAGAGCGACGCGCGTCGGCCGCACATCAAACATAGAGCTCGCCGTGACCACGGAGAGCGAGGCTATGGACACCATGGCCCCGAGCCCCCATCCCGCGAGCATGGCTTCATAGAGAGCCAGCGGCAGCACACCGTGATCCAGACTCGTCAGGGCGGCGAGGAAGATGGTCCCGGTGATGATCGGATGAATGCCGATTATGGCCGGCACAAGCTGTATGCCGATCATCAGGGCCAACAGGACCGGCGCCGGCAATCCGCCTTCAAGCAGCGGCGCGACATGGACAATCACCGCATCGGCCTCTCCCGCAACGGTGCCGACCACGATGGCAACGGCGACAAGTGCCAGGTCGTCCCCGAGCTCCTTCATCCCTTCCGCCGTTTTCTCCAGAACCGGGCGTAAAGCGTCCGGCCGGCGGAAGAATTGCAACATGCACAGCAACGGCATCACCACCAGAATGGAGCCGAGTGTCGAGAGCGGCGTGACGGTCCCGACCAGAATGACCGTACCGGCGGCAATCCCCAATCGCGATGCAATCGGCTTCAGGCAGGCAAGGGCAGCGCCGACCGCCGCAAAGCTGAATGGCCGGGCGAACATGGCAAGTGCGATTGAGACGGATATGGCAACGCAGACGAAGCCGAGTGGAATGATCTCCCAGAGTTCGACCATCGGCAGATAGGTACCGGCCACGGCAAACCCGACAAAAAAGGGCGACCAAAGCACGGCGATGCTCATCCCCCGCATCGATGCGCACGCCGCAGAACGGCGGCGTTCCTTGCTTGCATTGGCAGGTACCACTGCGGAGACCAGGGCGAAAGAGCCGGTATTCAGAACCGCACCGAAGACCGTCGCCCCGATGGTGATGCCAACATCCGCAGCGCTGTCCGGTAGCGCTGCCAGTCTGTTCTGGCTCGCCCGCACGGACGGCATCAGCCGGGCGACTTCCCGCGTCATCTTCAGTGTTGGTAGCAGCCCGGCGAAAATCAGCGTGCGCTCAAGCCCGCGCCAGACGGCTTCTGGATCGGCAACGGTGGAAATCAGGATCAGCGTCGCGACCGTGCCGATGCCGACGAGTACTTTCGTCTCCAACCGGGCTTGCGGCAACGTGCCAAGCACAAAAAGCAACAGGCCACCGGCAACGATATGATCGAGCATGGGGACGGAAAGGAAGAGCCCGGCAACGGAGCCGGCCCACACGGACGTCAAAAGCAGGACGCGCCAGTCCAGAAAAGACTGCGGAAGAATGGGTTTTCTCCAAGGCGGGGGACGTAGCAGTCAAAGTGGTCCAGAGTCTGCGCCGCAGAGGATTATTTGGCAATCCTCGCGCAATCGTCCGGGAATTGCCCTAACGATCTTCCGCCAACGGTGGCAACGTGTTATCGGTATTAGATCGAATTTGGCACAAAATTATGTCGGGCGAATTTCAATGAGCGATACTTCGAACACTACCACCGGCGGTCAGGCGGCAGGACAGCAGCCGAACATCGTGATTGCCCCGGAATGCCAGGATATCTTCGTCGACGGAGTCATCGGTGCCATGGTGCGGGACGGTGTCGTTCGGATCAATCTGGTGAACACACGTTTCAACATCGACGGCTCTCAGGTCGAGCATGCCGTCGTGTCCCGCATGATCATGTCCCGCTCGGGCGTGCGCAACCTGCACGCTGCCCTTGAGCAGCTGATGGGACGCCTCACCCGCTCGGCCGACGGTCGTCGCGACGACGATACCGCCGAAGACGAGAGCTGACCGCAACTACTCAGATGGTCGCGTGCTGCAGGACCGTAAGGTTCGAGTTGCGGATCATCTGGGCCAGATTGTGAAGCACCAGAACCAGCACCGAGGGATATTCCGACAACATGCTTCGGAAGTCGCTCGGTGACATCGCCGCAACGACGCAATCGCTTGTCGCCCGGACCTCGGCAGACCGGGGACCGCCATCCAGTGCCGAAAGCTCACCGAAATAAGCTCCGGCCCCGAGCCGGTCGAGCCTCAGCGCATCGCCTATAATCGTGTGATTCTGGACGTCGGCGGAGCCTTCCAACATGAAATAGACGTCGTGGTCATCGCCTTCCCTGGCGATAACAACCTCGCCTGCCACGAACCGTCGTTTACGGCAAAGAGACGCTATTGCCGCACGCTCTTCTTCCCCGAGATCCAGAAACAGCCCGATCCGGCCGATCTCGTCCGCGTTGACGGAACCGCCGCCCAAATCGAAATTATCCGAACTCATCATCTGCCCCAATCAGTCCCATGCATAGTGCTCTCGCATAGTATGCGCCTGCCGACTGCAGGTGAAAGGATTAAGAACACAAACGGCGTCCCGCGACTCAGAGACGCGCCTGTGCTCTGAGATCTCGAACTGTGTGAGCAATAGCCCGCGCATCACCGAGCCCGGTATGGGCGCCCGGCATGGCCTTATGGCCGAGATGCTGAGGCAAGGTCGAACTCACGGTCTGGCTTTCTGGCAGCCCCAACGCCCCGGCAATACGCGGACGGATATTGGCGAAAAGATCATCCTTGAACGGCCATGCCATACCGGCCCAATCTGCATTCTGGACGAGATCGCACCAGTCATTTCCGTTCGACACAACGAGGCCGGTATCGCCGATAAAATCGGCGAACCGGGTCAGAGCATCCTGGAACGGCACGCCGTGACGAGAGAGATCCGCATTGGTGATCCCCGTCAATTCGATGAAATAGTCGGAGAGCACCGGATTTTTCTCGGGCTTCACCAGAATCTCGAAGCTCGCCAGCTCCGCCATCGGCATCGCAGCGTCGATCTTTACCGCACCAATCTGGACGACTTCCATGAATTCGTCGGGCTTGCTCCAGCCCCGGGCGAGCGAGCCTTCCCAGGCTGTGATTTCAAGATCGAAAACAACCACCGCGCCTTGCTCGGGAAAATCGCGAAACGGACCTGCGGCAGCACTCTCTCTGACGCGATCTGCGCGTCCCGGCATAACCGCTCTCCCCGCACTGGTTGATTTGAAGACTGGTAAAAATCGTCCGGCAGACGCTACAGTCTGCCCCCCACCCTGCCAAGCGAAAGACTGATGACCAAAAATCTCGTTCATATCGGCTGTGGCGCCGGCTTTGCCGGCGACCGGAAGGATGCCGGCGGCCCCGTGGTTGATACACTCGCTACCCGCGACGGCCCGAAATACCTTATTTTCGAGACACTTGCGGAACGCACTCTGGCGCTTGCGCAGAAGCAGAAACAACGCGATCCGGAGCGTGGATACTCACCGTTCCTGGAGGCCTATGTCCGGCCGGTGCTGGAGCGCTGCCTTGCAAATAACATCCGCATCGTCTCCAACTTTGGAGCCGCGAACCCGGCCGGAGGCGCCAGGCGGATCCTGGAGATCGCCAAAGAGATCGGCTGCCGCCACCCGCGCATCGCCGTCGTCTCCGGCGACGACCTTCTGTCCGTGATGGACGAAAAAGAAATCCGCAGCCACAAGACCATCGAAGGGCTGCCTATCGGTGACGGGATTGTCGCAGCCAACACCTATATCGGCGCTCGCCCGATCGCCGAGGCACTGGCAGGCGGCGCCGATATCGTCGTGGTCGGACGGACCACGGACCCGGCCCTGGTACTCGGCCCACTGATCCACGAATTCGGCTGGACGGAAGAGGATTGGGACGCACTCGCCGCCGGAACGCTGGCCGGACATCTGCTGGAATGCGGAGCCCAGGTAACCGGCGCCTATTTCGCCGACCCCGGTTTCAAGGACGTACCCGACCTTGCCCATGTCGGCTTTCCCATCGCCACGATCTCCCGCGAGGGCGCAATCCGGGTTGGCAAGGCGGACAATACAGGCGGCTGCGTGACACCGGCGACCGTCAAGGAACAGATCCTCTACGAGATGCACGATCCCTCCGCCTATCTGACGGCGGACGTTGTGCTCGACATCTCAGGAGTGTCAGTCGAGCAAGCGAGCGAGAACGTTGTCGCTGTCTCCGGCGCACGCGGCAAGGCCCGGCCGGATACATTGAAGACCACGATCAGTTTCGATGGCGGCTGGCTCGGCGAGGCTGAGATCAGTTATGCGGGGCCGAACGCTCTGGCCCGCGCAGAGCTTGCCAGGGAAGTCCTGAGCGAGCGGGCCCGCGAACGCGGAAGCAATGCCGAGTACCGTTTCGATATCATTGGCACATCAAGCACTTTCGATGGTGGCAGCGCGCCCTACCCCGGCGCCGGTACAGCCGCAGCGGACGGCGATTACCGGGTCCGTGCCGCTGTTTCCTGTCATTCCCGCGAGGTTGCCGAAGATCTCGCGGACGAGGTGCTGAGCCTCTATTGCTCCGGCCCCGCCGGCGGTGGCGGCTTCAGACGCAACATCACGGCACAGATCCACACCGCATCAATCCTGGTCGACAGGAACAGGCTTTCGCCCAGCGTTCAGTTTATCGGAGCCGGCGCATGACCGTGGTTCTCGACACCCTCCGCCTTCGCCTGCACGACATTGCGCATGGGCGCAGCGGCGACAAGGGAAACCGCTCGAACATCAGCGTCATCCCCTATACGGAAGCGGCCTATTCCCTACTGCTGGATCAGGTTACCGAGGAGCGGGTCCTCGCGCTCTTCGCGCACAAGGGAGCGAGCGCTGTCACCCGCTATGAGCTGCCCAACCTTCCGGCACTGAATTTCGTTATCGACGATGCGCTCGAAGGCGGTGTGAACAGCACGCTCAACCTGGATCTGCATGGCAAGACCCTGTCCTTCATGCTTCTGGACTTGCCGGTCGAGGTTCCTCTCGACCGGGTCCAGGAACTCACCCGGGGCAGGCGCCAGGGTTAGTGCGCGGCGCGAGGCTTGGCGGCGAGAGCCTCTTTTTGCGCTTCAAAGATCGCTTCCTGCATTTTCAGGGGGAGAGCCTTCACCCGTTCGACCGCCTCCGCAGGCGAAAGCTTTTCGACATCTTCCTCGGACATTGACTTCGCTTCGGTTGCGAACCGGTCCCGGTATTTTTTCAGAACCACCTCGATCGCCGCCGCGGCCTTCCGGCACATCTCGATATCCTCAAGGACTTTTCCGTAGCGCTCCTCCACATTGAGACGCTTCAGTTTCAGATAATCTCCGTGATCCGGTATGGCTTGCTCAAGCGCCGGATGCAGATTTTTCTCATAGAATGCCTCGGCCACCTGGCGAGCCTCGCTCTTGATCCCGAACAGATCGAATCCAAGCGGCTTCGAGAGCCGCCAGACACCAAGAGCAACCACGTCGAGGACATACTGGGTATCGTAATTGTCACAAAGCTGATCCAGCGCTGCGCGTGCTTTCCCGGGAGTCGCATAACAATTGAAGAACCCCTGGGCAAGAGCGTCCAGCTTGGTCTCGTGCTTGGTCACGAACCGCTTTTCAACTTCCAGAAAGGTTTCTGATTTCTGGTGTTCCTTCAGGCTCTTGTCGACTTTCGACCGCAGATGCCGCGCTCCGTCCGTGACATCCAACAGGACGCGGAAACGCTTAACCGTATCCGGCTCCGACATCGCCTGATCGAATTGCGCCCGCAGAGCATCCAGCGCTGCTGAACTATTGTCCGAATCACCCATGCTCTAATTCACCGATATTCTCTGTGCTCACAACCAAGCCTTACTATTGCGATGTTAAGAAATGCTGGATCGCATGTATATTTGCGTGTGACATAATGACAGTCCAGCCACGAATTAACGAGATCATAGAGACATGTTGCGACGCGAAGATGACCGGCTGCTCACCGGGCACGGCTGCTATGTGGATGATTTGTTCCCGGAAGGCGCCGCGCATGCGGTCGTCGTACGCTCTGCCATGGCGCATGCCCGACTCCTTTCTGTCGCCGTCGAAGACGCAAAGGCCGTGCCCGGCGTTCTGACCGTTCTAACTGCGGACGATCTGGCCAGCGAAGACATCGGGCCGATGCGGTCCCGCATGCCCATGGTCGGGCACGAAGGCAAGCCGATGATCGAGCCAGAACGCCCGGCGCTGGCGAAGGGTGTTGCCAAATACGCAGGTCAACCGGTTGCCTTCATCGTTGCCGAAACGATTTCCGCCGCACTCGAAGCCGCCGAGCTGGTCAATATCGACTATGAGGATCTGGAGCCCGTCACCGATCTCGCCCATGCCGTCTCGGACGGCGCTCCCAAGATCTGGGACGAGGCGCCGCGCAATGTCAGTTTCGACTGGCGTATCGGCAATGGCAGCGAAGTCGATGAAGCGATCGCCGCTGCCGACCATGTCGTGGAACTGACCGTCGACCATCCGCGCGCCGTGATTGCGCCGGTCGAACCGCGCGGTTGCGTCGGCGCGTTCGACAGTGAGACCGGAAAATACACACTCCACACACCGAGCCAGGGCGTCGTCATGCTGCGCGCGGCCATGTCCGAAGCGCTCGGCGTCGACGAAACCCAGATGCGGGTGATCACCAACGATGTCGGTGGCAGCTTTGCCGTAAAAATCTGGCCCTATCCGGAGCAGATCCTCTGCCTGCTCGCCGCCCGCCTGACAGGACGGCCCGTGAAATGGATAGCGGACCGCACCGAGAGCTTTGTTGCCGACGCACCGGGCCGCGGCCGCCTCGACCGGGCGACGCTGGCACTGAAAAAGGACGGCACGATCACCGCTTTCCGGATCGATGCGCTGGCCGATATGGGCGCGTTTCTCAACGCGGTTAACCCCTCTATCGTCACCAAGGGCGCTGTCCGGGTCTTCACCAGTTGCTACAAGATCACAGCCGCCGAATACCGGGTAAAGGCCGTGTTCACGAACGCCACGCCGACCGATGCCTATCGCGGCGCCGGAAAACCGGAGAGCGCAGGCACGCTGGAACGTCTGATCGACTATGCCTGCGACAAGCACGGTTTCGACCGGGCGGAGATTCGCGCCAAGAACCTGATGACGCCTGCCGACCTGCCGTTCCACACGCCGATGGGCGAGGATTACGATGGCGGCGACTATCCCGAGATATTCAAGAAAGCGCTCGCCAAGGCAGACTACACGAGCTACGCCGACCGCCGCAGGACGAGCGAGACTGCCGGCAAGAAACGCGGCATCGGTTTTGGCATCCATGTACATGCGACCGGCGGCTCAACCGCCGAGCGCAGCAAGGTCGAGCTGACCGACGACGGCAAGGTCCGGGTCCGCACCGGCACCCAGGATTCCGGCCAGGGTCACCAGACGACACTGGCGCAGGTCGCGGCCGAAACCCTCGGCATCGACCCCGCGCAGGTCATCGTTGAACAAGGTGACAGTGACGACCTTCAGGTCGGCGGCGGCACCGGCGGGTCCTGTCTGATGCCGATCGCGGCCAACACCGTGCATCGGGCGGCGGTCGAGATGGTCGAAAACGGCAAGAAACTGGCCGGGCTCCTCATGGAAACCGCATCTCAGGACATAGAATACGAGGCCGGCTCCTTCAAAGTGGCGGGCACGGACAAGGCGATATCTTTCCCTGAGTTGATGGCTCGCATGGGCGATATTCCGGCAGAGACGCTGGAGCCGGGCCTGCGTGGCGGCTGCGTCGGCGAGATGGATTTCGAAGGCAAGCACACCACCTTCCCGAACGGCGCTTATGTCGTTGAGGTCGAGGTCGATCCGGACACCGGCCATGTTGCCGTCGACCGTTTCGTCGGTGTCGACGATCTCGGACGGATCGTGAACGAGCCCCTCGCCTTCGGACAGGTGACCGGCGGCATTGCCCAGGCCATCGGTGAGGTTCTGATGGAAGGCAGCGTCTACGACCCGGACTCCGGCCAGCTGCTGACCGGGTCTCTGATGGATTATGCCTTCCCGCGCGCCGACGACGTGCCGTTCATCGATCATTCATGGGCAGCATCGCCGTCACCGAACAGCCTGCTCGGTGTGAAGGGCGTCGGTGAGGTACCGTCAATTGGCGGGCCGGGACCGATCATGAACGCGGTGATCGATGCGCTTGCGGGATACGGCGTCAAACATATCGATATTCCGATGACGCCACAAAAGGTCTGGACGGCAATCCACAATGGAGGCTGATCCGCAATAAAGGCCGCTGAATGCCGGCAATAGACCGGCACCGGCCACAGGGAGGAAACATGACCGCATCCAGTTCCATGACCGGCGGCACGGCGTTGGTACGCGCCCTGACGGAGAACGGTATCGACACGGTATTCGGCCTGCCCGGCATCCAGCTCGACGGGCTGTTCAACGCCTTGTATGACGCCCGAAACAGTCTCAGGGTGATCAATGCCCGGCACGAACAGGGTACGGCCTACATGGCTTTCGGCTATGCCCAGTCGACAGGCAAAGTCGGTGCCTATGCGGTTGTCCCCGGTCCCGGTCTGCTGAACACTTTCGCCGCGCTTTCCACCGCCTACGGCTGCAATGCCCGCGTCCTCGCGCTGACCGGGCAGATCCCGAGCAATACCATCGGCCTTGGCCTTGGCATGCTGCACGAGATCCCGGATCAGCTCGGCCAGATGGAACGGCTGACGAAGTGGTCCCACAGGATCAATCACCCCTCCGAAGTCCCCGCCGTCATGGATCAGGCCTTCCGGGAGCTCTGGAGCGGCCGTCCACGCCCGGTCGGTATCGAAATGCCGCTGGACCAGTTGCATCTGGAAGCTCCCGTTGGCCCGATCACGCCGACTGTGGTCCCGGAGCCTCCCGAGCCAGATCCGGATCTGATCGCGGATGCCGCCCGGATGCTTGGTGAGGCCAGCAACCCGATGATCTTCGTCGGCGGCGGTGCCTACGAAGCGACCGAAGAGATCCGCGCGTTGGCGGAGATGCTGCAAGCGCCCGTGGTTTCCTACATGAACGGCAAGGGCGTTCTGGATGACCGACATCCGCTTTCCCTGCACCATCCCGCGGGGAACCGGCTCTGGGGCGATGCGGACGTGGTGATTTCCATCGGTTGCCGCCTGCAGCACGAGCGCATGACCTGGGGCACGGATGAACAGCTCTCCATCATCCACGTCGATATCGACCCGACCGAATTGACCCGCGTCGGCAAGCCCGATATCGGCATCGTCGCCGATGCGGCGGGTGCGACCCGCGCGTTGCTCGGCAAGATCCCGGCACATAATCGCGCGCGGCCGTCACGCACCGAGGAAATGGAAGCCCTGAAGGCGGAGTTCCAGGCGCAGTTCGAAGCCAAAATCGGCCCGCAGATGGAATGGGTGGCCGCTATCCGCGCCGCCCTGCCTGAAGACGGTTTCCTGGTCGATGAATTTACCCAGGTCGCCTACGCCTCCCGCGTCGGCTTCCCGACCTACGGCCCACGCACGCTGGTCTCGCCCGGCTATCAGGGTACGCTCGGCTACGGTTATGCCACCGCACTCGGCGTTCAGGTCGCACACCCGGACAAGCAGGTGCTGTCGATCAACGGCGATGGCGGCTTCATGTACACCATGCCGGAGCTTGCGACCGCCGTGCATCACGGCATCAATGTCGTTGCCGTGGTTTTCGCAGACGGTGCCTACGGCAACGTGATGCGGATGCAGAAAGAGCTTTATGACAACCGGGTGATCGGCAGCGAGTTCACCAATCCCGACTTCGTGAAGCTCGCCGAAAGCTGCGGTGCGCTAGGCTTGCGCGCAACCACGCCGACCGAGCTGCGGACGAAGATCGAGGAAGGTTTCGCCGCCGGGCGTCCGACCCTGATCGAGGTTCCGGTCGGCGAATTTCCCGAACCCTGGCCGGTAATCAGGCCGGGACCGTCGAGACCGAAGAGGTAGCGGCGATCCGGCCCGGCACCGTCCGAACCGATTGGATGGACCATGAGCGAAACAGCCCTGATCGTGGGAGCCGGCGCCGGTCTCAGCGCCTCCCTCGCCCGTCTTTTCTCAGCAAACGGCATGAAAGTCGCGCTGGCGGCCCGTGACACGGACAAACTGGCCGGTCTGGCGTCAGAGACCGGCGCCCTGACGCAGGCTTGCGATGTCTCCGACAAGACAAGCGTCGCCAGCCTGTTCGACTGGATGGATGGCGCGCTCGGCAGGCCTGACATTGTCGTGTTCAATGCCTCGAAGCGAGCCCGCGGGCCGATTGTCGATCTCGATCCGGACGACGTCCTCGCCGCCACGACAGTCACCTGTCACGGCGCCTTCCTGGTCGCCCAGCAAGCAGCGAGACGTATGCTGAAGGCCGGGCACGGGACGATCCTGCTGACCGGCGCGTCGGCCGGGGTCAAGGGCTACCCGCAATCCGCACCCTTCGCGATAGGCAAATTCGGGCTGCGGGGTCTCGCGCAATCCATGGCGCGCGAACTGCACCCGCAGAACATCCATATAGGTCATTTCGTGATTGATGGCGGAATCCGGACCGAAAACGATCAACGGGAGAAACCCGGCGAGGACAAACTGCTCGATCCGGACGCCATCGCCGAAAACTACCTGCAATTCCACCGCCAACCACGCTCAAGCTGGGCTTGGGAGATCGAACTGCGACCCTGGAAGGAAACCTTCTGATACCGGGTCTGTTGCCCTGAGGCCACAAAACGTGCGCAATCCTGCATCGTCTAGCTGCTCAGAAACTTTTTCCTTCCATCTACAGGTATAGCCCCCATATATCGGTCCGTTATATATCAGACCGATATAGTTTGGCCCTGTTCATGGACGTAAAGACTCTCTGTCTCGCGGTACTCAGCCGACGGGACGCAACCGGCTACGAGATCCGCAAGCAGTTCGCGGAAGGGCCGTTCGCGCATTTCCAGAAAGCCTCTCTTGGCGCCATCTATCCAGCCCTGACGCGCGCCGCCAGAGAAGGCCTCGTAACGGTTAGCGAAGAAGCGCAGGATGGCCGGCCGGACAAGAAAGTCTATTCCCTGACCGAGGCCGGCAAGACGGCCCTCCGCCGCGCGTGCGAGATCGAGCCGGAGCCGGACCAGGTTCGTTCCGATCTATTTTTCCTGATTTTCTTCGCCCGCTATCAGACCCCGGAGAAAATCGCCCGGCTGATCGATGAACGGATCGCATTCTACGATTCCCAACAATGCGAGCTCGACGAGTTCAATCCGAACTGTGCCGCCGATCCCGGCATGAATTTCGTCCGAGGTCTCGGTAGTACGATCTACAGCGCCGCCGCCGACTATATGAGGGCCAATCGCGACACGCTTCTGGCCCAGCTCAGCGCGGAGACGCGACATGCCGCTGAGTAAAAGGCCGCTTCACCGATCGATCAGAACGCGCGCGTGCGCTCCAAAACCATACAGCCCCGCTGAGGTCCTATGAGAATCAACTATTCCATCCTGCTGGCCACCGTCATCGCCGTCGGTACCGCCGCATGGATTCTGTCAGGCCAGTTCGCAAACGGGGCCCGGACCGAAGGCGAGGATGCTGCGAAGTCCAAGACTGCGGCACCAGCCTCTGAAATGGCAGCGGTACGCGTCCGCGAAAGCGTCGCGGAGCCTTACCGCTCCGCTGTGATTATCACCGGCCGAACAGCCCCCTCCCGCGAGATCGAGTTGAAAGCGCAGATCCTCGGCAAGGTCGTCGCGCTCGGCGCGAAGGACGGCGACCATGTCAAGAAAGGCGCTCCGATCATCCGCTTCGACCCTGAAGACCGGGAAGCCAGACGGCAGATGGCGAAAGCCCGGATCGTGCAGCGCGAAACCCAGTTCAATGCCGCCGACAAGCTCGCCAACAAGGGCTTTCAGGCACAGACCACCCGCGCCGAAACCTTTGCGGACCTGCAGGAGGCCAAGGCCGAACTCGCCAAGATCGAAGAGGAAATCCGGCGCCTTACCATTTCAGCGCCATTCGATGCCGTGCTCGACGATGTCTATGTAGAACTTGGCGACGTCTTGCAGAGCGGTGATCCGGTTGCAGCCCTCTACGACCTCGACCCGATACTCGTCGTCGCCCAGGTCTCCGAGCAGGAACGGATCAAGCTCGCGGTCGGGCAACCGGGCAAGGCAAAACTGCTCGACGGCACCGATCTCACCGGAACCATCCGCTACATCTCCGCCGCCGCCGACTCCGAAACCCGGACGTTCCGGGTGGAACTCGAGGTCCTCAATCCGGATCGGAATCTGGAACTCGGCATCACGGCCGGTGTCATCCTGCCGCTGCCGGAAGTTACCGCCCACAAACTGACCGCCGGCGTGTTCACGCTGAACGACGATGGCCAGCTCGGGGTAATGACAGTCGATGCGTCCAACATCGTCCGCTTCAACAAGGTGAATGTGCTCGATAGCGATGCGGACTGGGCTTACGTCACCGGCCTGCCGGAGCGCGCCCTATTGATCTCGGTCGGTCAGGAATTCGTCTCCGATGGCGAGACCGTGCGGGCCGTCCCGGAATCCGCCGTCGGTACCGACGGCGCCAAAGCAAGCTGAGGATCGCCCGATGCATGCGCTGATCGACGCCGCCCTGCACCGCAGCCGCACCACCCTGATGGTGCTGGTCCTTATCCTGATTTCAGGAGCGGTCGCCTATGTGACCATTCCGAAAGAGGCAGATCCGGACGTTAATATCCCGATCGTCTACGTTTCGATGAAACACGACGGCATCTCGCCCGAGGATGCTGAGCGACTTCTGTTAAAACCGATGGAATCCGAGCTGCGCGGCATCGAAGGCGTGAAGGAAATGCGCGCCACCGCTTTTGAGGGCGGCGCGAACGTTACGCTGGAGTTCACGGCCGGGTTCGATGCCGATCAGGCAATGCTGGACGTCCGCGAGAAAGTCGATCTCGCCAAACCGGAGTTGCCCGAGGAAACGGACGAGCCGACGGTTCACGAAGTCAATGTGAGCCTGTTCCCGATCCTGGTTGTGACTCTCTCTGGCGAGCTGCCCGAGCGCACGATGCTGCATCTCGCCCGCACTCTCCGTGACGAGATCGAGGGCATCACCTCCGTGCTTGAGGCGAAACTCACCGGCGAGCGCGAGGAACTGGTGGAGATCATCATCGATCCGCTCCGCCTCGACAGCTACAATATCGATGCGTCGTCAGTGCTTGAGATCGTCGCCCGCTCGAACCAGCTGGTAGCCGCCGGAACGCTCGATACCGGCAATGGCCGGTTCCCCATCAAAGTACCCGGCCTCTACGAGAACCTGCAGGACATCCTCGATCAGCCGATCAAGACGAACGGCGATGCCGTGGTCCGGGTCCGGGACATCGCCTATGTCGAACGCGGCTTCAAGGATCGGGAGACCCACGCCCGGCTTGAGGGCAAACCCGCGATCGGCATCGAGGTAACAAAGCGGATCGGTACAAACGTGATCGAGACCGTCGAGAACGTTCGCGCCGTCGTTGCCGAAACCCAGAAAACCTGGCCCGCCGGCGTTACCGCGACCTTCAGCCAGGACAAATCCGGCCAGATCCGGACCATGCTGACCGATCTCCGGAACAACGTTCTGAGTGCCGTCCTGCTGGTCATGATCGTTATTGTCGGCGCTCTCGGCTATCGCTCCGCCGCACTTGTGGGTATTGCCATCCCGGGCTCATTCCTGCTCGGCATCCTGACCCTCTCCTCACTCGGGCTGACGGTGAATATCGTCGTCCTGTTCAGCCTGATCCTCGCGGTCGGCATGTTGGTCGATGGCGCCATCGTGGTGACCGAATATGCGGACCGGAAACTGTCTGAAGGACTGGATCGGCGCATCGCTTATTCGGAAGCGGCCAAACGCATGGCCTGGCCGATCATCGCCTCAACCGCCACGACTCTTGCCGCCTTCCTGCCGTTGCTGTTCTGGCCGGGTGTGGTCGGCGAGTTCATGAAATTCCTGCCTATAACCCTGATCGCGACCCTCACGGCCTCCCTCTTCATGGCCCTGCTGTTTGTCCCAGCCCTCGGATCGATCTTCGGCAAGTCCGGTGCCCAGACCGAAGAAAGCCGGGAATCTCTGGCAGCTATGGAGAATGGCGACCTGAACAAGGTCAGGGGCTTTACCGGCGGCTATCTGAAAGTCCTGAAACTCGCGCTGACCAATCCCGGAAAGGTGATACTGGCCGCAACCGCGTTGCTGGTCGGCGTGCAGTATTATTACGCCAATCACGGCAACGGGGTGGAGTTCTTCCCCGAGGTCGAACCTGATAACGCGATGATCCATGTCCATGCCCGCGGCAACATGTCGACTGCCGAAAAGGCGCGTCTGGTCTTCCAGATCGAGAAGGAAGTCCTCGATGTCGGCGGTTTCAAATCCGTCTACACATTCGTCGGCGAAAAGGAGGGCGGCGGTCAGGATCTGGCCGAGGATGTCGTCGGCACTATTCAGGTCGAATTCGACGACTGGCAGAGCCGTGCGCCCGCCGACGAAATTCTGGCCGAGATCTCCGAACGCGCCAGAGCCTATCCCGGCATTTTCGTCGAAACCGCCAAGGAAGAAGGCGGCCCGCCAACCGGCAAAGCGGTGCAAGTCCAGCTACGGTCTGTCTATCCCGACCGCCTGACCGAGGCGACAGAGATGGTCCGGGCACAGTTCGACCGCATGGCCGGTCTGCAGAATATCGAGGATGACCGGCATATCCCCGGCATCGAGTGGCAGATCGCCGTCGACCGGGCCCAGGCAGCGAAATTCGGGGCGGATATCGCCCTGATCGGCAGCTACGTGCAGCTCGTCACCCGCGGCCTGAAAATCAGCGATTACCGGCCGAACGACAGCGACGAGGAAATCGATATTGTCGTCCGCTATCCCCGTCCGTCCCGCCGCCTCGACCAGTTCCTCGCGATCCGGATGATGACGGACAAGGGCCTGGTTCCCTTGCGAAACTTTGTCTCCTGGTCGCCGCAATCCAAAGTCGGGACCATCAAGCGCTCCGACGCCCGTCAGGTCATGGCGGTGAAGGCGGACGTGCTGCCCGGAGTATTGGCGGACGAAAAGGTCAAGGAACTGACCGCCTGGCTGGGTAAGACCGAACTGCCGAAAGGCGTGACCTATAAGTTCAAAGGGGAGGACGAGGAGCAGAAGGCTGCCGAGGCTTTCCTCGGCAAGGCTTTCGGAGTCGCGCTGTTCATCATGGCGATCATCCTGGTCACCCAGTTCAACAGCTTCTACAGCGCCTTCCTGATCCTGAGCGCCGTGATCATGTCGACTATCGGCGTGATGATCGGATTGATGATCACGGGGCAGCCCTTCGGTATTGTGATGAGCGGCATCGGCGTGATCGCGCTGGCCGGTATCGTGGTTAACAACAATATCGTGCTGATCGATACGTTCGACGCCCTGAAGACAACCACGGGCAGCACCATGGAAGCGGTCTTGCGCACCGGTGCCCAGCGCCTTCGTCCGGTGATGCTGACCACCGTCACGACGATGCTCGGCCTGCTGCCGATGGTGTTCCAGCTGAATATCGATCTGTTCACGCGGGAGATCTCGGTCGGGGCACCCTCGACCCAATGGTGGGTAGCGCTGGCCTCGGCCATCGTCTTCGGCATGGGCTTCGCCACGATCCTGACACTGATCGTTACCCCTTCAGCGTTGCAGCTCCGGGGTAATTTCCAGGACTGGCGCGCGGCGCGGCGGGCCCGCAAGACGGGACGCGATCAGGATGGCGGTTATGACGGCAGTGTCCCCAACGCCGCTGAATAGCGTTAGCGTTTCAGCCAGTTCTTGAGACGGCTGGCCGCCTCCACCATGTCCTCCGTTGCCCCGGCAAAGGAAAAACGCAGAGAGCCATGGCCGCGCGCCGGGTCGAAATCGACACCCGGCGTTGCGGCGAGGCCGATCTCGGCCAGCATCCGCTTCGAGAAATCGACACTGTCGTTGGTGAAGCGGGTGACGTCCGCATAGATGTAGAATGCGCCGTCCGCCGGCGCCAGATCGTCCAGCCCAGCGGCCGGAAGCTCGTTCAGCAACACCTCGCGGTTCTTCGCGTAGCGCGCCACGTTGGCCTGCAATTCCTCGTGACAATCGAACGCCGCGACAGCCGCGTGCTGCGACAGGGTCGGCGGAGAGATGAAGAAATTCTGTGCCAGACATTCCATGGAACGGGACAGATCCTCCGGTACCACCATCCAGCCAAGACGCCAGCCGGTCATCGAGAAATATTTTGAGAAGCTGTTAATGACCAGCGCCTGATCGTCGCTCTCCAGCGCCGAGACCGGACGGGTGCCGAAGCCGATCCCGTGATAGATCTCGTCGGAGACAACCCGGATACCCTTTTCCTTGCAGTATCCCGTCAGGGCGGCGAGTTCCTCCTCCCCCAACATGGTGCCCGTCGGGTTTGACGGGCTGGCAACGATCAGGCCATCGATCTTTCCCTCCACCGCGTCGAGAAGCTCCGGTGTCGGCTGATAACGGTGCTTGCGCTCCGTCTCCAGCAGCACGGTTTCAACGCCGAGGGCTGAAAGGATGTTTCGGTAGGCCGGATAGCCCGGTGAGGCCATGGCGACCCGGTCGCCTGCCTCGAAGGCCGCGAGAAAGGCAACCTGAAACGCGCCGGAGGATCCGGTCGTCACCATTATCCGGCTCGGGTCCAGAGAGACGCCGTACCAATCCTTGTAATGCTGCGCGATCCGCTCCCGGAGAGGGTTGATGCCAGCGGCCAGCGTATAGCCGATCCGGTCATCATCCAGCGCTCGCTTCGCCGCTTCGATCACGCCGCGCGGTGCCGGGGTCGCAGGCTGGCCGACTTCAAGATGCAGCACATCGCCGCCGGCAGCCTCTCGGTCTGCGGCCGCCTGCATCACATCCATGACGATGAAGGCGGGTACAGCGCCCCGCCGGGATACTTTCAGAGCCACGTGCTCGCCTTCCCGTTGGTTAGTTGCCGCCTTCAAAAAGGATCATGCCGCGTCCGCGCGGATCGTCGGCTATGCCGCAATCTCTATCGCTGCGCGGCAGGCCTTCCTTGCAGCGGAAAAGACGGACAGCGCCTATCGGCTGGGTGGCTGGCTGCACAGGATAGCCGGCACGCTCAGCCATTGCTCCGGCTGCCGGAGCAATGCCGGATTCGACCGACAGCGTGCCCGCCGCCAGATCGAAATGGGAGCGCGGCGCGGCAACGGCAGCACTCATCGCCTGACCGGCCACATAGTGACGCAAGATCGGGGGAACCAGGGCCGAGACCGTCTCCCTGCCACCGGTCGCCATGGCGGTCATGTGAACCTGCCAGGCGTGGGTGTTCCCGGCGATAACTGCGGCAGCCAGCGGAGGGTTTGAAGACGGCTGCGCCGGAGCCGGAATGAAACCGAGATCCGGGAGCGTCTGACCGATTCCGAAAGGTGCATTCATGGTCAACGCACAGCCAACGGAAAGCCCCCGCCTGTCCGTGATGACAAAGCTCGTTGCACCGGACCGCGAGTCTCCACCGAACAAGGCGACCGCAGCGGGCGTTGCGGCAGTACGGCGAGCGCCGGAACGGAAATCACCAAACAGCAACTCGGCTGCATCCGCACTCAAATCCGTATTGCCACTTGCCACTGCATTGGCGGCGCGGACCTGCATTTCGGCTATCATCAGCGGATCGACATCCTGCGGCGAGGACGACCATCCCGCTTCGTTGAAGGCAAGCGAAAGAGTTTTTGAAATCAGAGCGCTGTCGGCATTTCGACTGGCTGCGACAGCCCAGAGATGATTGTCGAAATCGACACCCTCGGCCTCGCTCCAAACCGGAACCGCTCCGCGCAACCGAGCAAGGTCGACCCCGTATCCAAAAGCTTCCGCCTCGGCGACGAAACGGCTGGCGAGTTGGCCTGAATAAAGATCGCCAACTCCCGCGACACGAAGCCGGCTGTAGGTGGAGGCCAGATCCAACTGGACCAGTGAACGGCCCGCTTGCAAGGCAACACCATCCGGGGCGAACACACTCGGCCGTCCGGCGCCCGATGATTTCAGAGCTGCGCCATCACGCGCGAGATCCTCCGCGAGGCGGCGGGAGACGGGCTCACCGAACCGGGCGAGCTGCTCCGGAACACCGATCAACTGCGTAATCGGCAGGCGGCCGTAGCGGGCATGCAAAGCGAACATCGCGCGCGGCCCCAGCGGAGCGGCAATCGCATTCTGGCTGCCCGACAAGGGTTGCGGCAAGAATGAGAGGCGTTCAAACCGCTTGCTCACGGGGTCGAAAGCGAGACAGGAACCACCCGCCCCAAGTCCGGCGGAAGACGGCAGCGTCACGGCCAGAGTGAAATAAGCGGAGACAGCGGCGTCGGCAGCGGTGCCACCCTGGACCAGCACATCCTGGGCGATAACGGCGGCCCGCGGCTCATCGACAGCGACGGATCCGAAGAACCCTTCGGTGACTTCGACGACTTCGTCGCTCGCGCAGCCTGCAAGCAATCCGGCGCAAAGCGCCAATGCCACAGGCACGGTCCTCTTAAACATAACGTCCTCTCAAATCGCCGCAGGCTATTGAATGCAGCCCCGGACACGCGCACATTACAAGTTCATGCACCGCACCAACAGGCTCGGACCAAATCCATGAAGTGCAAAGCCGTGGTTGGCAAGCATCTAATTGCGTTAGTTTTTACGTTGCTGAGTATTGCCGGATGGTCCCGGTCCGTGGATGCGCGATCCTTCATCACCGATACTGAGATCGAGCTCTATATCCGCGAGCTTTCGACCCCGATCTTCCAGAGCGCGGGTCTTTCGCCATCTGCGGTCGATCTCTATTTCATCAACGACGATACGCTGAATGCCTTCGTCGCCGGTGGCCAGAACATATTCTTCCATACCGGCTTGCTGATGGCGACAGAAACGCCGGAGCAGTTGCTCGGCGTGATCGCCCATGAAACAGGGCATATCTCCGGCGGGCATCTGGCGCGGAGCGGAGAGGCCCTTCGGAATGCCAGCCAGAACGCATTGCTCGGCCTCATCCTCGGTGCCGGCGCGGCCCTCGCGACCGGCCGGGGAGACGCCGCCGCTGCGATCATCCAGGGCAGTCAGGCAGCTGTTCAGGGCTCCTTGCTCCAGTACAGCCGGGCACAGGAATCTTCGGCTGACCAGGCGGGTATCCGTTTCCTTGAAAGCAATCGCGAATCCTCAAAAGGCATGCTTGAATTCCTCTCGACACTCAGCGGCCAGGAACTGTTGAGCGGGCGCAGCCGCTCACCTTACGCAAGCACCCACCCGCTCACCCGGGACCGGATCGCCTTTGTCGAAGAGCAGGTGAAGAGTTCACGCTTCAGCGATAAAAAGCTGCCGGAAGAGCTGCAGCAAAAACACCGCCGAATGGTTGCCAAGCTCCATGGGTTCATCCGATCTCCGGCACGCACCTTCAAGGCATATCCCGATACGGATACATCGGTGGAAGCCCGCTACGCCCGGGCCGTTGCCACATACCGGCTGCCGGATGCCAACGGAGCCGTCGCGCTCGTCGACGAACTGCTGGCTGATAACCCGGACGATCCGTTTTTCCATGAGCTGAAAGGCCAGATCCTGTTCGAGGCAGCCCGGCCGGCAGACGCTGAAGTTGCGTATCGCAAGGCCCTCGAAACCCTACCCGACGCGCCGCGGATCGAACTGGAGCTGTCGCGGGTTTTGCTGGCTCTCGACACAAAGGAACACAACGAGGAAGCGCAGACGCATCTCGAACATGTCGTGCGGCTGCTTCCGAATGCGACGTTCGCCTGGCGTCAACTGGCCATCGCCTATGGCCGCAACGGCGATCACGGCATGTCCGCCCTCGCTCTCGCCGAGGAAGCTTTCCGCTCCGGTAATGAACGGGATGCCGCCCTGCAGGCAAACCGGGCGAAACAGAAGCTGAAACCGCATACGGAAGCCTGGTTGCGCGCCAGCGATATCGAGGGAATCTCGACCCCGCGCGACCGGGAGCGGAAAAAAGACCCGCCGCCGAAGAAAAAATAGCGCGCGCCGTTCCATAGCCAGAATGCAATAACGATAACGTGGTTTGTCGGCAACGACGGACCGGCGCAAGATTTAGTGACTGTAAGCACGACCGGAAAGGCACGCAGCATGGCCACCATGGCGCCCCTTATGAAACCCCACAAAGCGTTAATCCTGGCCCTGACTCTCGCCTCCGGCATAGCGGTCTATCCCGCAAGCCAGCAGGCCGCCGCCGCGGAGCCGTTCTCACCGGATCAGAAATCCGCTCTCGACACGGCCATCCGCGATTACATCCTGGCCCACCCGGAAGTGATCGTTGAATCCCTGAACGCCATGCAGGCGCGCCAAGAAATCGCGGAAAAGGAGCGCCAGCGCGCCGCCCTCGCCCACATGCAGGGTCAGATTACCGGCAACGAAAACGACCCGGTCATCGGCAATCCGGACGGCGATGTCACTGTGGTCGAGTTCTTCGATTACCAATGCGGCTACTGCAAACGGATGATCGATCCGGTGATGCAGTTGCTGAAGCAGGACCCGAATGTCCGCTGGGTGATGAAAGAGTTTCCAATTCTCGGTCCGGCATCCGTGACCGCCGCCCATGCGTCGATCGCAGCTGACAAGCAAGGAGCCTACAGCGAGTTCCACGTCGCTTTGATGAAATATCGCGGACGGCTGAGCGATGCGGTTGTGTTCCAGACGGCCCTCGAAGTCGGTCTTGATCTGGACAAACTGAAAGCGGACATGGCGTCTCCTGAAACCGGAAAAACAATCCGGGACGCCACGGTTCTGGCACGCACTCTCGGCATCAACGGGACACCTGCCTTTGTCATCGGCGGGGAAGTGTTGCCGGGCGCCGTCAGCCTCGACACCCTGGTCGAACAGATCGAGGCCGCCCGGAAAGGCTAGGTCAGGAAGCCGTTGAAGGAACGGACGGCGGAATATCGCGGACCCGGCTGTAGAACAGAGCCGCTACCACGATCAGTCCGGCAACACTGGCGAAGACCAGCCGGTATGCGCCATCCGAGCCGCCGCCCGCATGATCCACGATCAACCCGGTGATCCACTGCGAGAGAAAAATCGTGCCGACACCAACCAGGCTCATGGCCGTAATAGCCCTACCGGCCAGATGACTAGGCACAAAGCCCCGGCAATGCGCGGCCAGGACGACAAAGAACGGCGAGACAAAGCCGAAGGCAACCAGCAACATCACGGCCAGCCACAGCGGGGGACGCGGGATAACCGCCATAAAGCCGAGCAGCAGAACCATAAGCACACAACTCCCTAGGATCACGCGCTTGCGGGAGTTAAATAGCCTGTCCAATGGACCAAATCCCAGCGTTCCGGCATTCTGCGCCAGCACCATGACGAGTAGTGCGTAGCCAGCCTCCGTCTGGCCAAGCCCGTGAACTTCCCTGAGATAAGGTCCGGCCCAGAGGCCGCCAACCGTTGCGAAAGGCGCGGCAAAACAGCTGGCCATGACCAGGGTGCCGCGAATATCGCGGTCACGCAGCATCGTCAGGATCGCTGAAAAGGCCTGGCCGATACTTTCATGAGGCCGCTCGGGGCGCGCAACGCCGGGGGGGTGATCCCGACCCCAGAGAAAGATCAGGATCGTCATCAGCAAAATTGCCGCAGCGAGGAGCAGGAATGTCACAGTAAACCCGGCTTGCTGCAACATGATGGCGAGCGGCGCCGTCGCGAGCAGACCGCTTGTCGCCCCGGAAAATGCGATAAGCCGCGCCGAAACCGTGGCAACGCGGTCCGGACGGACCCAGCCGAGCACAATCAAATAAACGGTTGTCACGGCACCGGCATGCCCCACGCCGAGCAGTATCCGCCCACCGATCAATCCGGTAGCAGTTTCAGAGATCGCAAAGAGCACCATCCCGCCCACCGCGATCAAGCTCAGCGCCGACGTGGTAAGGCGTGCGCCATACCGGTCGAACAGAACGCCCATCGGGATCTGCACGAAAGCAGCGGCAAGCGACATGATACCGATCACCGCGCCGATTTCCGCCGGGGAAATGCCCCGCTGTTCGATCAAGGCATTCGCGATCACACCGCCGCCGAGCCGGTTGATCTGCACCAATGTCAAAAACGCGCAAAGAATAAAGAAAACCCGTGCGGCGCCGCTGCGCACGGCATGTCCGGTAGCGCCTGTCACAAGACACCCCCGGACCTACCGGCACTGCGGACCGCTCGGAAGAACAACAGCGGAACCATGAATACCCCGGTCAAAATGTAACAGCCCACCAGCATCGGCTGGCGGGCTGTACTATGGAGCCAAGAGCGATTTGGCCGTCCGGTCAAGGATCTTCTATCAGGCGTTGAGAACCCCGCGCTTGACCTGGTCCTGTTCGATGGATTCAAAGAGAGCCTTGAAGTTACCTTCGCCGAATCCTTCATCGCCCTTGCGTTGAATGAGCTCGAAGAAGATCGGGCCGATCACCGTCTCGGTGAAAATCTGCAACAGAAGACCGCCGTTTTCAGTCGGTGCTCCGTCGATCAGAATACCGTGCTGCTTCAGGCTGGCGACATCCTCACCATGCCCGGGCAACCTTTCGTCCAGCATTTCATAGTAAGTGTCCGGCGGCGACGCCATGAAACTGGAGCCAGCGGCCTTGAGCGCTTCCACACTGGCAAAGATATCGTCGGTCGCCATTGCGATATGCTGGATACCTTCCCCCTTGTAGGCGGTGAGATATTCCTCAATCTGGGATTTGTCGTCAGAGGATTCGTTGATCGGGATCCGAATCTTGCCGCATGGACTGGTCATCGCCTTGGACTTCAGCCCGGTCAGCTTGCCTTCAATGTCGAAATAGCGGATCTCGCGAAAATTGAAGAGCTTCTCGTAGAAACCGGCCCACACATCCATCCGTCCGCGATGCACGTTGTGAGTCAGATGATCGACCATTGTGAACCCGGCTCCGGCCGGCACCTGCTCCACACCGTCCAGCGGTACGAAATCGACATCGTAGATACTTTGCTCGCCATACCGGTCAACCAGATAAATCAGGCTGTCGCCGATACCGTGGATCGCCGGAATATTCAGCTCCATCGGCCCAACCTTGCCTTCAAAAGGTCGTGCTCCGAGTTTCAGGGCGCGATCATAGGCCGCCGCTGCGTCCTTTACCCGGAACGCGATGGCACAGCAGGACGGCCCGTGAACGCGGGCGAAAGACTGAGCGAAACTGTCTGGCTCTCCGTTGACGATGAAATTGACACCGCCCTGACGGAAAAGCGTTACGTCCTTCGATCGGTGACGGGCGACCGCGGTAAAGCCGAGAGACCGAAACAGCGTCTTCAGATTTTCCGGATCGGGCGCGGTATATTCGACGAACTCAAAGCCGTCGGTCGCCATCGGATTTTCGATGGTGCCGCCCGGAATTGGGGAAAGCGTTTCGGATGCCATGAATGTCTCCTCCGGTCTGCTGATGGTTTAGCTCCCGCCTTGACAGCAAACCGGCGAGAACGGAACGTCAGGGCAGGATGCATTTAGTTGCATACGAAACTAATTAGGGTTTGCGCGTGAAGAGTCAAGAAAGCAGTGCCGATACCTCCGCCGATCCCGATCAGGACCAAGATCAGGTAACGTTCTCTCTCGACAATTTTTTGCCTTATCGGCTAGCGCTGCTCTCGTCACTGGTCTCCGGCAGCATCCAGAAATTGTATGCGTCGGAATTCGATATCAGCATCCCCGAGTGGCGGCTCGTGGCCATTCTCGGCAGTGACGGCCCGATGACGGCTAACGACATTCGACAACGTGCAGCGATGGACAAGGTTCAGGTCAGCCGTGCCGCCGCGAAATTATTGGACGCAGGGCATATCCGCAAACAGGTAGACCCTGAAGACAAACGCCGCGCGACCCTGTCTCTTTCCGATAGCGGCTCTAAAATTTACAACCAAATCGTGCCTATCGCCCTCGAACGGGAAGCCTATCTCTCATCGGCCCTCAGCGAAAAGGAGAAACGGGATTTAATTCAATTGTTGGAAAAATTGACAAAAACGGCCAAGAGTATGACAACCGCTCCGCCAATGTGAATATTAACATCTCAAGACTTCAGGACTGATATTTTCTACACGAGGTTTATTGCCACAACCAATGCGGCATGATATCCGGATTCCGATTGAGGTTCGCGCGATCGCGCTTTGGACCCGTCCAAGCTCTTGGAAAGAGTTCAGGCAATGAGCCAGATATTCGAGAACATCGACGACCCTACATTAGGGAAATTGGTGGAAAGATGGTTCGCGTGGCGCGGCGGCGACACCTATCCGGCGCGCAAGTCGATTGAACCGCTTGAGCTTGGTCAAGCACTTCCATTTGTCTGGATATGCCAACGCGAACCGGACCTGAATTGCTATCGCTACCACCTCGTGGGCGAAGCTGTGAACACACTTTATGGCCAAGGTCTGCGCGGTCGCTCTCTGAAGGACTTCCTGTCTGGTAAAACAGCTAATCTTCTGAAAGAGCGACTGGACGACTGTCTTGAGTCCGGACACATTATCCATACGGTTGGTGCGCAGACCTTGCATGACAAGCGCCATGTACTGGTCCAGCGCTTGCTTCTGCCCATGACCGGCTCCGGGGGAGAGTTGGATACGATCCTCGGATGCACAAAAGTGACCGACACGGTCTCCGGGCGTGCCGGAGAGGATGCACCCTCCCGGGAAGCCACTTACAGAAACGACGGCACCCGAATTAAGGTAGGCAACGCCACTCTCACCATGTATTCCAAGGATCCGTTATATTAGGCTGCACGGCAGCCGGTTCCGATTGCGTCAGTCGGGCCGCGTGATATAACCCTCGAAACTGAGATGCAGGCGAGCATAGTGTCCGAACGCCCGGAAATACTTATTCTCAATGGCCCGAATCTGAACATGCTTGGAACCCGGGAGCCTGAGCTCTACGGGGCCGAGACATTGGATGATGTCGAAGCCATGTGTGCCGATCATGCGGTAACACTTGGACTGGACACAGATTTTCGGCAATCGAACTTTGAAGGTGAGCTGGTAACGATTATCCAGCAGGCACGCGGCAGCGCGTCCGGCATCATCATCAATGCAGGCGCCTACACGCACACCTCCGTCGCTATTCACGACGCTTTGCGCGTGGCCGACCTGCCAGTCATCGAAGTGCATATTTCGAACATCCACCGGCGCGAAAGCTTCCGCCACACTTCCTATATTTCCTCCGTCGCCGAAGGAATCATCGTAGGGCTTGGAACCCAAGGCTATGTCCTGGCCCTAGATGGTATGGCGCGGATACTTGATCGCACCTGAACGAACCCGGAGACCCCTTTGTCGCACGACATTGACAGCAAACTCGTAAGAAAGCTCGCCGCCCTCCTGGAAGAGACCGGCCTCGGTGAGCTTGAATATGCGAAGGACGACTGGCGGATCCGCGTGGCCCGTCCGGCCGTGCAACAGGCCGCCAGCGTGGTCGCCACTCCGGCGCCCGCAGCAGTCGCGCCCGCCGCGGCTGCGGACACAGCATCTGCCGATATCGCAGGCGCGGTGAACTCCCCGATGGTCGGAACGGCCTATCTCGGCCCCGACCCCGACACGGCACCGTTCGTTTCTGTCGGCACCAGGGTAACAGAAGGCCAGACCCTGATGATCATCGAAGCCATGAAGGTCATGAACCCGATTCCCGCGCCCCGTGCCGGAACGGTGAAGGACGTACTGGTTCAGAACGGGCAGCCGATCGAGTTCGGCCAGCCGCTGATCGTGATCGAGTAGCGGGCTGGAGCCGAAATGTTTGAGAAAGTCCTGATCGCCAATCGCGGCGACGTGGCCCTGCGCATTCACCGGGCCTGCCGAGAAATGGGCATACGGACCGTCGCCGTGCATTCGACCGCCGATGCGGACGCGATGCATGTGCGCCTCGCCGATGAGAGTGTCTGTATCGGCCCACCTGCCGCGAAGGACAGCTACCTCAACATTCCGGCTATTCTAACCGCCGCGACCGTGACCGGCGCCGACGCCATCCATCCCGGTGTCGGTTTCCTGTCCGAGAATGCGGATTTCGCCGAAATCGTCGAAGCTCATGGCTTTGTCTTCATCGGCCCCTCGCCGCAGCATATCCGCGACATGGGCGACAAGATCATCGCCAAACGGACGGTAAAGGCACTGGGAATTCCCTGCGTGCCCGGGTCGGACGGGCCAGTCGAATCAGTCGAGGGCGCCATCGCCGCGGCCGAGGAGATCGGGTTTCCGGTCCTGATCAAGGCAACAGCCGGCGGCGGCGGGCGGGGCATGAAGATTGCCCAGAACCGCGAAGAAGTCAGCGACGCCTACAACATGGCCCGCCGGGAAGCAGCGGCCGCCTTCGGCAATGACGAAGTCTATATGGAGCGCTATCTCTCCAAGCCGCGCCATATCGAAGTCCAGATCGTTGGCGACGGCAATGGCCATGTCGTTCATCTGGGCGAGCGTGACTGCTCCCTGCAGCGGCGCCACCAGAAGGTCCTGGAGGAAGCCCCTTCCCCGGCACTGAATGAAGCGGCGCGCGCAAAAATAGGCGCCATTGCCGCCAGCGCCACCGCGAAGATGAATTACCGCAGTCTTGGAACGCTCGAGTTCCTTTATGAGGACGGCGAGTTCTTCTTCATTGAGATGAACACCCGCCTGCAGGTCGAGCACCCGATCACCGAGATGATCACCGGCATCGACCTTGTGCGTGAACAGATCCAGATCGCTTCGGGAGCCTCACTGTCCTTCACCCAGGACGATGTGGTGCTGAACGGACATTCAATCGAGTGCCGGATCAACGCGGAAAACCCGCGCACCTTCATGCCGTCGCCGGGCCGCGTCACCGACTACCATGCACCGGGCGGTCTCGGGGTCAGGGTCGATTCGGCTCTCTATGCCGGCTATCAGATCCCGCCCTTCTATGACAGCCTGATTGCCAAACTGATCGTGCATGGCTCCAACAGGAATGAGTGTTTGCTGCGGCTGCGCCGGGCTTTGGACGAAATCGTGATAAGCAATGTGGAGACCACCGTGCCTCTGCATCAGGATCTCTCGCAGGCTCCCGATTTCATAAACGGCGAATACGACATACACTGGCTTGAGAAGGTTTTCCTCGCCGATCCGGCCTGACCGGCTCGGCATATCGCCCAACCGGGTGCAGAGGAGGTGCCGGCACGATGTCGCAATTGCGGCCCGAACTGTTGCTGCAGGCTTATGCCATCGGTGTCTTTCCGATGGCGGAAAGCCATGACGATGCCCGCACCTTCTTCGTTGATCCGGAAGAGCGCGGCGTTCTGCCTCTCAACACCTTTCATGTGTCGCGCAGCCTCCGCAAGGAGGTAAAGCGGCGGCGTTTCGACATCCGGTGCGATACGGATTTCAAAGCTGTCCTCGAGGGCTGCGCGGAGCCGAGGGACGAGCGTCCCGACACCTGGATCAACGACGAAATCTTCAGGCTTTATATGTCGCTTCACGAGATGGGTTACGGGCACAGCGTGGAATGCTGGCACGACGGAAAGCTCGTCGGCGGACTCTACGGGGTAGCTTTGGGGGCCGCTTTTTTCGGCGAAAGCATGTTCAGCCGGGAGCCGAACGCAAGCAAGGTCGCGCTTGTTCATCTGGTTGCCCGGCTCAAGGCGTCCGGCTTCACTCTGCTGGACAGCCAGTTCATCACCGACCATCTGGCACAATTCGGCGCCGTCGAAATTCCGCGTCAGAATTATCGCGACCAGCTCGCCGAAGCCATCAAGATTCCGGCCGAATTTTACTCGGAGTCGGATGACTGGCCGTTCGTCGAAGAACTTCTGCAGTCAAGAAGCCAGACATCGTAGACCGGATGCTCCACCGCGTTTAGTGCGGGACTTGAAGAGAACATCCAGCCCGTAAACAAGCGGATCTGCTCTTCATCGGGTTTCTGCTCGTCGATCTCGAGGAAGGCGGCGTTTTCCGGTGTTTCGGTCGGCGGGCGCTTGCGGCAGGCACGCGGCGTAATGGAGAACGTCCCGAAGATCGCCGTCTCACCAACCTCTGCCTCAAAGGTGGAAATCCGCGCCGTGATCTTGTCCAGCCCCTGCATGACGGCCACGGGAAGCTCGATCCAGCCCGGCTCGGGAGCCGGCGTCTGAGCACCTGCGCCAACAGACCGGGCGATCAGAAAAACCGCCAGCCAGATAAAGACATACTTCGACAGTCGCATGGGAGCGGTCCCAACCAGTTTCGCCCGACTATTCCTTCTTAGCGGAAGAACTGGCCGAAAATATGAACTTGCCGAGAAGTTGAACGATATCCACGGGGTCCTGAGTGTATTCGATAGAACCGCCGCTCTTGATGATATCCGGATCGCCACCCGGAATTATCTCCAGAAAGCTTCCGCCAAGCAGGCTTTCATTGGAGATCGCTGCCGCACTGTCAGCCGGCAGTTCAATATCGTCGCGGATATTCATTGTCACTTTGGCCAGGAAGGATTTCGGATCCAGCTCCTGGCTGACGATGGTACCGACCTTGATCCCGCTCATCCGGACATCACCGCCGACGGCAAGGCCGGAGACCTTGTTGAAGTTTGCCGTCACGATATAGCCGCCACGCGTGTTGAGATCGGCCGAAATATAGGCGAACACTGTGAATATGCCAGCAACCAGCAACACTACGGCGCCGATAACCGTTTCGATCGTATTGCGTTTCATGAGACCTCAACAGGTTGAACCAGGCGACGTCGGGACGCCGTCTTCGCACAGCCAGGAACCGTCAGTTCGGCGTCCAGGCTTCGTAATCTCCGGTAGCCGCGTCACGCTTACCGCCCTCGAGGACATGCCCCGGTGGACGGTAGGCGTACCGGGTGCCCGTAAGGTTGGGCAGATGTTCTTTCTGCCATTCAAACTCATGCTCGGTTTCCAGCGGAGCTTCGGCTGTGTAGTGCAACCAGGCATGCCATTCCGCCGGAACCTTCGAGGCTTCGACGATGCCGTTATAAATCACCCAGCGCTTCCGCTTGTAGCCAGCGGCCGGTTCGGACTTGTGCTCGTAGTAGCGATTACCGAACTGGTCCTGGCCGACCTCGCGGCCGTGAAGCCATGTGTAAATTGACGTGCCGATGTTCATCGACCAACCACCTTGTCACCTGCATCAATACGTTGGCGGAATATGTCATTCCCACGCCGCGCAGTCCAGTCGGACGCGCATCGGCTCATTCCGCGTTGACCTCCGGAATTTCGATGCCGAGCATCTCCGCCGTCGTCTTGCCGGCCGCAAGCTGCGCCAGCATATCCGTTTCCTTGCGGACATGCGCCTCACCGGCTTCCAAAATCGCGGCCGCCTGGCCCAATGGCACGACGGTCACGCCGTCCGCATCGCCGAGGATGAGATCGCCCGTCATCACCGCAACGCCGCCGCAGGAAATCGGACCGTCGATCGATCCGCCGAACCCCTTGTGGGGCCCGGCCGGAACAGACGCCGAGGCGAAGACCGGGATATCTCCCGCACGGAGTTCCGCCACATCCCGTGCGGCCCCGTCTATGACGAATCCGGCGACACCCTTGTGCTTCGCTGCTGTCACGAGGATTTCCCCAATGATGGCGACATCCGGATTGCCACCGGCATCGATCACGATGATCTCGCCCTGCCGCATCAGCGGAATAGCCGCATGAACGCAGGCATTGTCGCCGGCCATGACCCGAATGGTCCGGGCATGTCCGATGATTCGCATGTCCGGATGCAGGGGCGAGACCCGTCCCGCCATGCTCGCCGTCCGGTTCAGACAATCTCCGGCGACCGCTGGCGGCACGCCTTTCCAGCGCTCCAGTGCCGCTGCATCGAGCGCCTTATAGTCGCCCTTATATCTGATGATCGCCATTGGTCTGCTCCCAAATGTTTTTTTTGTCGTTAATACCCTTCACCCGACAGAACGCCGGGTCAGGGCTGTCAGAAGTCCAGCGCCAATCATTGCACTTCCGCCAAGCCTGTTCACTATCCGGAGCGCCCGCGGACTGGAAAACCGGTTCCGCATCGTCCCGGCCATAACCGCCCAGAAGACCGCGTTCAATGCACCGAGAATCACGAAGGTCGCAATGAGGATGAAACATTGCATCACGATGGGGCGCGATGGATCGACGAATTGCGGCACGAAAGCCACGAAGAAAACGATACCCTTGGGATTGAGGGCCGTCACCACAAAGGCATTGCTGAACATCCTGAGTTTGTCGCGCCGCCCCGTCCCGACCGGTACCGACGCAAGTTCGGGCTTGCTCCGCCATAGCTGGATACCGAGCCAGACAAGATAGCCTGCTCCAGCCAATTTCATTACGGTGAAGAGATCGGCGGATGCGGCCAGAACAGCACCCGCGCCGAGCAGCGATACCGTCATTGCCAACAAATCGCCGAGCGCGACGCCCGGCACCGTCGCCCAGCCCGATTCCCGCCCGCGTGCCATCGCGTAGCTCGCAACCAGCATCACGGTCGGCCCCGGTATCGCCAGCATGAAAGCCGAGGCCGCTGTGAATGCGAGCCAGAGTGCCAGGTCCATTTTATTTCCTCCACGCGAGATCTCTGAAAACCGGCACCGCCGACGGCACCAAGAGAGCCACAGCACCGGAACCCCAGGCAAGACCTGCTTTTCCATGTATCGGCGGACGCTCGCATTACGAGGCAACAGTGCAAAAAACCACTAGATGTAGATTTTATGACATTTCGGCGCACAAAATATGTTGATTCGGAAAACCGAAAACGGCATTATTCAGGTCGATGGCTTGGCACGGGCCTCTTAATGAAAATGCGGAGCTTGACCGCAAGATCAAGACTTCGGATCGCCGGATTGTGAAGCGCGACCCGCAAAACTCCACGTCACCCTTAATTCACCTAAATGAATTGGTGAATTTACTCCTATTTTACTTCCATTTTACTTTAAGGATCGCTGCGGACAGGCAGTTTCCGCAGAATTCCGCGCATACCGAACCACATTCATTTTTTCCACCCTTCTGGTTCATTTATCGTTGCTTCCCAGAAGCCAAATCCGGTATCGTCTCAACCCTTGGCCACTAGATCTTGTGGCATCAGCGCTCAAGTCACTGACCAAAACGGAACGGGGGAGTTCCAAGTATGAGAATCGAACGCCGGTTTACGGACGCTAAAAAGGGTCCTTATGCAGGTATTGAATTTCGGAAAACCAGCAGCGAAATCCGCAATCCGGATGGGTCTGTGGTGTTCCAGAATGCAGATATTGAAGTCCCGGCCGATTGGTCGCAGGTCGCTTGCGACATCCTCGCACAGAAATATTTCCGCAAGGCGGGCATCCCGGCTCGCCTGAAGCCGTTCGAAGAGAACGATGTTCCTTCATGGCTGTGGCGCATGACCCCGGACAAGGACGCCATCGCGACCCTTCCGGAAGACGAGCGCACGGTTGGCGAAAGCAGCGCCAAGCAGGTTTTCAACCGGCTGGCCGGCACCTGGACATACTGGGGCTGGAAAGGCGGCTACTTCGACGCTGAAGCCGACGCCAAGACCTATTACGAAGAAATGTGCCATATGCTTTGCCGGCAGATGGCTGCCCCGAACTCCCCCCAATGGTTTAACACCGGCTTGCACTGGGCTTATGGCGTCGACGGTCCCGCACAGGGCCATCATTATGTCGACTACAAGACCGGCAAGCTGACCCGTTCCAAGTCGGCATACGAGCATCCCCAGCCCCATGCCTGCTTCATCCAGGGCGTCAGTGACGATCTGGTGAATGAAGGTGGCATCATGGACCTCTGGGTCCGTGAGGCGCGGCTCTTCAAATATGGCTCCGGCACCGGCTCCAACTTCTCCCGCCTGCGCGGCGAGGGCGAATCCCTCTCCGGCGGAGGCAAGTCCTCCGGCCTGATGAGCTTCCTGAAGATCGGCGACCGGGCTGCCGGCGCCATCAAGTCTGGTGGCACCACCCGCCGTGCGGCGAAGATGGTCACCGTCGATATCGATCATCCGGACATCGAGAAATACATCGACTGGAAGGTTCGCGAAGAGCAGAAAGTCGCTGCCCTGGTCTCCGGATCCAAGCTGGCCCAGAAGCATCTCAAAGAAGTCATGGCTGCCTGCCGCGATGCCGACGGTGTCGAGGGCGCTGCCCGCTTCGACCCGAAGCAGAACCGTGCCCTGAAGAAAGCCATCATCGGCGGCCGCAAGGCGATGATCCCGGAGAACTACATCCAGCGGGTCATCCAGTTCGCCGAGCAGGGCTTCACTGAAATCGACTTCCCGACCTACGACACCGACTGGGACAGCGAAGCCTATCTCACCGTCTCCGGCCAGAACTCAAACAACTCCATCCGGGTCAGCAATGACTTCCTGGAAGCGGTTGCCGAAGGCAAGAACTGGGACCTGATCCGCCGTACCGACGGCAAGGTCTCCGAGTCGGTCAATGCAGCCGAGCTGTGGGACAAGGTCTCCAACGCGGCCTGGGCCTGCGCCGATCCCGGTATCCAGTACGACACCACGATCAACGAATGGCACACCTGCCCGGCTTCGGGACGGATCAATGCATCCAACCCCTGCTCCGAGTACATGTTCCTCGACGACACGGCCTGTAACCTCGCATCGATGAACCTGATGCAGTTCCGGCATGAGGATGGCAGCTTCGACATCGACGCGTTCGAGCACGCCACCCGGATCTGGACCATCACACTGGAAATCTCCGTGCTGATGGCGCAGTTCCCGTCCAAGGAAATCGCCAAACTGTCCTACGACTTCCGCACCCTCGGCCTCGGCTTCGCCAATATCGGCGGTCTGCTGATGGCCAGCGGCTTTTCCTACGACAGTGACGAAGGCCGCGAGCTTTGCGGCGGCATCAGCGCCCTGATGACTGGCATCGCCTACAAGACCTCTGCCGAAATGGCCGGCGAGCTGGGCACATTCCCCGAATACAAGCCGAACGCCGCGCACATGCTGCGGGTGATCCGCAACCACCGCCGCGCCGCCTATGGCGAGGACAAAGGGTATGAGGATCTGGCGATCCAGCCGGTGCCGCTGAACGCCCTGAACAGCCCGAACCGCGATCTGAACGCGGCCGCCATTGCGGCCTGGGATGCGGCGCTGGAACTCGGCGAGCAGCACGGCTACCGCAACGCCCAGACCACGGTAATCGCGCCGACCGGCACCATCGGCCTGGTGATGGATTGCGACACCACCGGCATCGAGCCTGACTTCGCCCTGGTGAAGTTCAAGAAGCTGGCCGGCGGCGGTTACTTCAAGATCATCAACCGGATCGTGCCGGAAGCCCTCAGCAATCTCGGCTATTCGGACGACCAGATCGAGGAAATCATTCGCTATGCCGTCGGTCACGGCACGCTGGAAGGTGCCACGGGTATCAACCCGGAGAGCCTGAAGGCAAAGGGCTTCGGCGATGCCCAGGTGAAAGTGATCCAGGATGCGGTCGCCACCGCCTTCGACATCAAGTTCGCCTTCAACAAATGGACCCTCGGCGAGGACTTCTGCCGCGACACCCTCGGCTTCACCGACGAGCAGCTGAACGATCTCTCCTTCGACATGCTGCTGTCCCTCGGCTTCACCAGGAAGCAGGTCGAGGAAGCCAACACCTATGTCTGCGGTGCGATGACCCTGGAAGGCGCGCCGTATCTGAAGGACGAGCATCTGCCGGTGTTCGACTGCGCCAACCCGTGCGGCCGGACCGGCAAGCGGTTCCTCTCCACCGAGAGCCACATCCGGATGATGGCGGCCTCCCAGCCGTTCATCACCGGTGCGATATCCAAGACCATCAACATGCCGAACGCGGCGACGGTCCAGGATTGCTCGGACGCCTACATCCTGTCCTGGAAGCTCGGCATCAAGGCCAACGCGCTCTATCGCGACGGCTCCAAACTGAGCCAGCCGCTCTCCTCCTCCCTTGTCGACGATGAGGACGAGGACGAGATGGAAGATCTGATGGAAGCGCCGATCGCCGCCAAGGCGCCGGTTGTCGCCGAACGGATCGTCGAGCGCATCATCGAACGGGCCGTGGAACGTGAGCGTCTGCCGCATCGCCGTAAGGGCTACACCCAGAAGGCCAATGTCGGCGGCCACAAGGTGTATCTCCGAACCGGTGAATACGAGGAAGGCAAGCTCGGCGAAATCTTCATCGACATGCACAAGGAAGGCGCCGCTTTCCGCTCGCTGATGAACAACTTCGCGATCGCCGTCTCCATCGGACTGCAATATGGCGTGCCGCTCGAGGAATATGTCGACGCCTTCACCTTCACGCGGTTCGAGCCGCAGGGCATGGTGACCGGCAACGACGCCATCAAGATGGCGACCTCCATCCTCGACTACATCTTCCGTGAGCTGGCGATCTCCTATCTCGACCGGCACGATCTCAGCCACGTCGATACCAGCGATCTGCTGCCGGACGCACTGGGCGAGGGAGACGACGAGAATGCGGTCGACAAGGCCAAGGCCCAGCTCATGGAGCAGGTCGGTACCATCACCAGCCGCGGTTATGTCCGCAAGAACCTGGTGGTGCTACAGGGCGGTCAGTCGAACCAGATGAAGGCCACCGGAACGGACAATGTCCAGCCGGTCATGGCAACGACAGCCGCGCAGACGGCGACTGTGACGACAACGGTGCAGAAGAGCGCATCGGTTACCGTCTCCGAAAGCGTGATGGATGCTACTGACGCAAAGCTGAACCGGATCCGTGAGGCCCGCATCAAGGGCTATGAGGGCGAAAGCTGCGGCGAATGCGGCAACTTCACCCTGGTCCGCAACGGCACATGCCTGAAGTGCGACACATGCGGCGGGACGTCCGGCTGTAGCTAAGGCTCCATCAAAGCTAAATGCAGACGGCCGCCGCGAGATCTCGCGGCGGCCGTCTGCTTTTAAACCGAAACGAACGAAACTCTCGCCCTACATCCGCGAGATAGCTTCTTCAAGTTCATTGACCGGCTTCGCCGTCAGATCCTTGTCGATTTCGGCCAGCAACGCGTCCTGCACCGCCGCACTGTAGTGGGACCTCAAGGTTCCGAGCGTTCGGGGGTCCGCGATAATGACAAGATCGCCAAACCTTTTGTCGCGCACCCACGCATTCAGATGTTCAGCGGTTTGCTCGGCAAAATGCCTCTTCTCGAAGACATGCCAATCCGTCGCCTCGACCGCACTCTTTTGCCTGTACGAGGCATCGTTCAGACGCCCGGGCCGATCCGTTCCCTGCAAATGATCCGGCGGGTTCCGGATAGATCCCGCATCGACGGTACGGAGATCGATGATCTCGGCATCCCCGTGATTCTCGAACACAACGAAACGTTCGCCATCCGCGACGAGCACCCAAGCCTTGTGTGGTACCTGCATTCTACTACCCCAACAGTTTAGTTATCCAATTGCAGGCCCCCGCGTCCGAAGCCGCGAAAGACATAACGCAGATTATTACATGTCTGGCAGGAATGGGTTCATGAATTTCCCCGTATCGGTGCTATGTGACCAACGTCAGACCGGCAGAATGACAAACCCTGACGGATTAAAAGGAACCACCGAGAGGTTTTTTTGCGTTGAGCGCCCGGGCCGTACCAAACGCACATGAAGCGCCCAGCCTGAGGAGGCTCCTAGAGGCGCAAACATGCAGTATATTGGTTGCAGTCGGCTCCCATCCAGCGCGTTAGAGCTTAATTAACGAAACAACTGCATAATGAGGTTTATTCATTTCCTCGTGGATGGAGTTCCCTCAAATGGGCTTGGACCGCCTGTCTTTCGCGCAGAAGATCGCCCTGATCATTCTGCTCGCCGCCATTGCAATGATCACGCAGATTGCCTCAACCGTATGGCTAGAGCGCCAGCAGCTCTACAAGGAGCGGACGCGCGAGATTCAATCTGTCGTGGAAATGAGCGTTTCCGAAGCACTGGCCCATGAGGCGCGCGTGATGAGTGGTGAGATTTCACGGGAAGAGGCCGTGTCCGCCTGGGAAAAAACCGCAGTCGCAGCGCGCTTCCGGGGCGTTGAATATCTGTTCGCCTACACCATGAACGGCATCAATGTCGTGCATGGCGGAAAACCGTCGCTGAAGGGCAAAGACATGTCCGGCGTGGCAGACCCGAACGGTGTCAAGATCATCCAGGAGATGGTTGAGCTTCTCAAGAAAGATCCGAAAGGTGGAACCAGCGAATACATGTGGCCGAAAGCCGGGTCCGAAGTCCCCCAGCCGAAGCTGTCCTTTGTTGCGATGATCGAGCCTTGGCAGATCTTTGTCGGAACCGGGATCTATACCGACGACATCGATGCCGCCCTCATCAATTACGCAATGCGTTCAGCAGGATTTTCCGCGGTCGCTCTGTTAATCATGGTCGCTGCCGGATTGACAATTGCGCGGAGCATGACCCGCCCGATGGAAGCGCTGCGAAATACGATGTCAGAGCTTGCAGGCAACAATATTGCGGTCTCGGTGCCTGGCACCAACCGCCGGGACGAGATCGGCGCGATGGCGCAAGCCGTCCAAGTGTTCAAGGAAAACGCGGAACGCGTCTCATCACTTGAAGAGAGTCGGTTACAGGATGCTGAGAAGGCCCAGTCCGAACGTCACCGCCTCCTGCAGGAGCTCACCAGGGATCTGGAAAGCTCCGTTGGCCGAGTCACGGGTGAGGTCGAGACTTCGGTAAATTCCGCGCAGAAATCAGCGGCCGACATGCAGCATAATGCGACAGAAACCGCCGAGAGTGCCCGTGAGGCCAATCATGCGGCACAAGAAGCATCCGAAAGCCTTCAGAGCGTGGCCGCCGCGACAGAACAGCTGACGAATTCCATCGCGGAAATCGGCCGGCAGGCGGACCAGTCCGCATCCATATCCCGTTCCGCTGCGACGGAAGCCGAAGACGCCAATGCAAAGGTGACAAGCCTTCAGACCTCTGCCGAACGGATCGGGGAAGTCGTCAGCCTGATCAACGACATCGCCGAGCAGACAAACCTCCTCGCCCTCAACGCGACGATCGAAGCGGCCCGGGCCGGAGAAGCAGGCAAGGGCTTTGCCGTTGTTGCGAGCGAAGTGAAATCTCTCGCCAACCAGACAGGCAGTGCGACCCAGGAGATCGCCGGACAGATTTCAGCCATTCAGCAGGCGACCAAGGATGCCGCCGACGTGATCGGTGCCATCGTCGGGACGATTCAGAATATCGACGAGACGACGTCAGCCATTGCTGCTGCCGTGGAGGAACAGGAATCTGCAACGCGCGAGATTTCCAACAATGTCGAGCAGGTTTCGCGGGCGACCGACACCGTAACCAGCAACATCGGCCGGGTCAGTTCGGCCGGCGAGCGCTCCGATGTTACCGCGCGCGATCTCTCGGAGGTGACCGGTAATCTAAGCCAGCAGGTCCGCTCACTCCGTCAGGAGATCGATACCTTTGTTCGCAAGCTGAACGAAAACTGACCGCAGACGGCCCGGTTGGCGGTCTCCGCCGCCGGGCCATCCTGTCTCCGCACATCGACCGCGCCTTGCCATAAAATACGAAAGCCTTTTAAAAAGGCCGACCTCGGCAATTCACGGATCACAGCACAATGGCGGCGGAACTCCTCCCTCAGCAGCCAATGGCTCCCGATGCCAAGCAGCGCTCCCTGAGCCGGGCCCACCTCGATGCTCCAGCGCTCCTCGACTATCTCGGGAAACTGCGACGGGAAGTTGACGCCGAGCTTGCACCGCAATTTCCCGAGTTCAGCGGAAAGCCTTATCCGCTAGGCCGTTGCCGGGAAATTCGGGACGCCGTGTATGACCGACTGGTCGCCGATATCCATCAACCGCGATGCGCCACGTCTCTGGCACTGCTCAGCTTCATTCGCGCCGGCGGTATAGGCCGCAAGATCTGGGGCGTTCTGCGGGAAAGCTATTTCCAGAATGCGATGCAGTTCGGCACATTCTATGTCGATGTCGCCAACGATACTGTCAATCCGGCGAAGCCACGGATCGAAATCCTGCCTCTCAAGAAGTCCGGCATGGTCCCGGTATCCGATTTCTTTCATTTTGCTCGGATCGCGGAGTCCTACTGGAACTGCGACACCTTCGCGAATACAGAGTTTCCGGGCATTGCCGCGCTCTTCCCCATCATTTGCGTCAATCGCGTTGGCGCCGGAATATCCCTCGCCCCGGGATCGGACCAGATGATTGCCATGACACGGCTCCGCAATTTCCGGCCATCGCTTGATTTTCTGCAATCGGCCCCGTCTCCTCCGGAGCCGGTACGGCATGAATTGGCAAGACGGCGTAAGGCCTGCGAACACGAGCTGATGAAGACTGTGTGCGACCCCGTTGTCGCAGTAGAGCGAGCGATCGGAGACTTGAACTACAAAAGCGACACGTATTACGCGTCCTGCGTTTCCGCTTTCAGGGAGTTCGCCGCACTCTCGAAAAACCGGGTGGACCCGCGCCATGAAAATGACATTCACAGTGGGTCAAAGACTCGACGGAAATGGCCCTAATACGCTGAAGGTTACTTCAGTAACGGGCAACTAACTCATCTTCTTTTTAAATATTCCATAAAATTACCCGCAAAAATACTTGTTGCGGTTCAGGGTACCCTAAACTACTATATATAGAGTTATTGAGCCGGATTTAGAGCGGCTCCCCCTGGTAGCGGACCCGTGAGGGCATAGCTTCAGTCCTCAAGGTTCAGAGTTCCATCGTCAGCCAAACGATGGAAAACCGGGGAGCGGTACTCTCCCATCCCCGCTCCCCGATTACCCTGTGAAGCTCCTAAGGACGAAGCCTCTATCGTCCGATACTGGGTGCGTCATTTACTGGCGCACCCCTCTTTTTGGAAAAAGTAGCGGCCTCCGGCGTGACTGTCTATGCTTTGCGCGGTCCTTCAGGACAATTCGCAAGATCATTCCAGGATACTAAGGAGTCAGCCATGGCCGGCGCAATTGACGCACGCCTTTCCGAACTCGGCATCGAGCTTCCCAACGCCGCCGCGCCCGCGGCCAATTATGTGCCATACGTTATTTCCGGGAAGACCCTGTATATTTCAGGTCAGGTCCCGTTCTGGAACGGAGAGCTGAAAGGCGTCGGAAAAGTCGGCAAGGACATGACCGCTGAGGACGCCCAGAAGATTGCCCGGATCTGTGCCCTCAACATCATCGCCCAGGCCCGCGCTGCCTGCGGCGGCGACCTCGACAAGGTTGCTCGGATCGTGAAGGTCGGCGGTTTCGTCAATGCGACGGACGACTTTACCCAGCACCCGATGGTGATCAACGGAGCGTCCGACCTGATGGTCGAAGTGTTTGGCGACAAGGGCAAGCATGCCCGTTTCGCCGTCGGCGCAGGTTCCCTGCCGCTCGGTGTCGCGGTCGAGGTCGAAGCGGTCATTGAACTCGCTTGAGCAACCGTTAGCGGTTGACTGATCGTTGCGGCGCACAATCTTCCAAGAGCAACACCAGCGGAAGGTGAGGACCGGTGCCGGACGGTGAAAACACAACAGACACGCGGGCGGCCATCTCGGTTGCCCGCTCCATCCACGAGATCGCCCCGGCCGATTGGGACGCCTGCACCGGTGCCGCCAATCCCTTTCTCAGCCATGCCTTCCTGTCCGCGCTGGAAGACAGTGGCTCGGTCAAGGCCGAGACCGGCTGGCTGCCGCAACATTTGGTTTATGCCGATGACGAAGACCGGATCGCCGGAGTCGTTCCGCTCTACCTGAAGGGCCACTCCCAGGGCGAGTATGTGTTCGACTGGGGCTGGGCGGACGCTTATGAGCGTGCCGGTGGTGAGTATTATCCGAAACTGCTCTCAGCCGTGCCCTTCACACCGGTAACGGGTCCCCGACTGCTTTGTCATCCCGATGCGGATGCCGACGCCACCACGAACATCTTGATTGGCGGCCTGATCGAGATCACGCGACGTTTCGACGTTTCGTCCCTGCATGTGAACTTCCTGCCGGAAGCGCAATGGAACGCCCTTGGGGAGGCCAGCTTCCTGAAACGGGTCGGCCTGCAATTCCATTGGCATAATGACGGCTACCAGAATTTCGGTGACTTCCTCGACGCTCTCTCCTCCCGCAAGCGTAAGGCGATCCGCAAGGAACGCAAGGCAGCGGCAGAGGCTGGCCTTACCATCCGAAGGCTGACCGGCGCCGATATCGAGCCCCGGCACTGGGACGCCTTCTTCGAGTTCTATACGGACACCAGCGACAGGAAATGGGGCTCGGCCTATCTGACACGCTCCTTCTTCGACCTGCTTGGCGAGCGCATGGCTGACCGGGTGCTGCTGGTAATAGCGGAAATGGACGGCACGCCCGTCGCCGGCGCCCTCAACCTGATCGGCGACGATACGCTCTATGGCCGAAACTGGGGTTGCATCGCCGACTTCAAGTTCCTGCATTTTGAGCTTTGCTACTATCAAGCTATCGATTTCGCCATCGAGCGCAGCCTGAAATGGGTCGAAGCCGGTGCCCAGGGGCAGCACAAGATCCAGCGTGGTTATATGCCCCGCTACACCCGGAGTTGCCATCTCATTCCCTCGCGCTCCTTCAGTGACGCGGTCGGGGATTTTCTTCGGCGGGAAACAGAACAGATGGCCTACGAAAAAGAAGCCCTCGAAAATCAATCTCCCTTCCGCTCGGAGGGTTGAACGGGATGCATGGCTGACCTTCGCTATTTGTGCACCGCAAAATTAACGAATGGGGCAATATGTTGGACAGGTACATTGCTGACTGGCCAGCCGAAACGGCGCCGTCCGCATCCTTCAAATCAAGATACTGGGAGATAGATCATGGGTGATCGTTTTTGCCTCACGCTTCTCGAAGCTGCTGAAATGAACGGCTTCACTGCCGCTGAAATGCAGGTCCTCGTTGACCGGCACGCCGATGTTGCTCTGAACGCCAATGGCGCTTGGCGCATCGACCCCAACGCCCTCAAGGCTGTCGTCGACGGTTCCGCCGGCTATCTGCAGGCTGCCTAAGCCATAGCCGCTATTGACCGACACAAAAAAGGCCCGCGCATCGCGCGGGCCTTTTTTGTGCTCTTACTGTGTCGGCCGGGGCCAGCAAGGGCCCCGGCATATTCGTATGTCAGTTGACCAGTTCGGGCTTTTTCTTCGTGCCCTTGCTTGAACCGCCTCCGGAGCTGTCCCCGCCCTCATCCGGGTAGGAGAAGGTCAGGCCGTCATCCTTCAGGTCAACCTGAACCAGGCCGCCCTTGACCAGCTTGCCAAAGAGCAGTTCCTCGGCGAGCGGCTTCTTGACGTGCTCCTGAATAACCCGGGCGAGCGGGCGGGCGCCGTAAAGACGGTCGTAGCCCTTCTCGCCAAGCCAGGTGCGTGCCGCATCGCTGAGCTCGATGGTCACACCCCGGTCAGAGAGCTGCACCTCGAGCTGCATGATGAACTTCTCGACCACGCGGGAGATGATTTCCGGCGTCAGGTTGCTGAACGGTATGATGGCGTCCAGACGGTTCCGGAATTCCGGCGTGAACATCCGGTTGATCGCTTCGGAATCGTCACCTTCACGTTCCGTGCGCATGAAGCCGACAGCTTCTTTTGCCAGATCGGATGCCCCCGCATTGGTCGTCATGATCAGGATCACGTTCCGGAAATCGACGTTCTTGCCATTGTGATCCGTCAGCTTGCCGTGATCCATGACCTGCAGCAGCACGTTGAACAGATCCGGATGAGCCTTCTCGATTTCATCGAGCAGCAGAACACAATGCGGGTTCTGATCGATAGCGTCCGTCAGCAGGCCGCCCTGGTCAAACCCGACATAGCCCGGAGGCGCCCCGATCAGGCGGGAGATGCTGTGGCGCTCCATATATTCCGACATGTCGAAACGGGTGAGCTCGATACCCAGCGCATTCGCAAGCTGACGCGCCACCTCGGTCTTGCCGACACCGGTCGGGCCGGAGAAAAGATAGTTGCCGATCGGCTTTTCTGGCTCACGCAGCCCCGCCCGTGAGAGCTTGATCGCGGTCGCCAGAGAGGCAATGGCAGTATCCTGCCCGAAGACCACGGTCTTCAGATCGCGCTCCAGATGCTTCAGGACCGTCTTGTCGTCGGTCGACACGCTCTTCGGAGGAATGCGGGCGATCTTGGCAACGATCTCCTCGACTTCCTTCACGCCGATTGTCTTGCGCCGTTTGGACGGGGCGACCAGCATCTGTGCAGCGCCGACCTCGTCGATCACGTCGATCGCCTTATCGGGCAATTTTCGGTCGCCGATATATTTTGCAGAAAGTTCGACAGCCGTTCTCAGCGCCTCTGCGGTGAAGCGCACCTTGTGATGCTCTTCGTAATAGGGCTTCAGACCTTTGAGAATCTTGATGCTGTCCTCGATGGACGGCTCTTTCACGTCGATCTTCTGGAACCGGCGGACCAGCGCGCGGTCCTTTTCGAAATGGGTCCGGAATTCCTTGTAGGTGGTCGAACCGATGCAGCGCAGGGCACCGGACTGAAGCGCGGGCTTCAGCAGATTCGATGCATCCATCGCGCCGCCAGAGGTTGCGCCGGCACCGATCACCGTGTGGATTTCGTCGATAAACAGCACGGCCTCCGGATTGCGCTCAAGCTCGGAGACAACGGCCTTCAGCCGCTCTTCGAAATCGCCGCGATAACGGGTACCGGCAAGCAACGAGCCCATATCGAGCGAGAAGATCTGGGCATTCTGCAACACCTCGGGGACTTGCCCGTCCACGATGCGGCGGGCCAGCCCTTCCGCGATAGCGGTCTTTCCGACACCCGGATCGCCGACATAAAGCGGGTTGTTCTTTGTCCGGCGGCAAAGGATCTGGATGGTGCGGTCGACCTCGAACTCCCGGCCGATCAGCGGATCGATCTTGCCCGCCATTGCCTTCTTGTTCAGGTCGACGCAATAGGCGTCCAGTGCCTCGTTACCGCTCTTGTTCACGGTATCCTGCTTGGCGTCCTCATCGGCGCCGTCGACCCGGGGGGCCTCCGTCTGGCCATGCACCTTGGCGATACCGTGTGAAATGTAATTCACCGCGTCGAAGCGGGACATTTCCTGCTCTTGCAGGAAGTAGACGGCATGGCTCTCGCGCTCGGAGAACAGCGCAACCAGAACGTTCGCGCCCGTCACCTCTGCCCGGCCGGAGGACTGCACGTGGATCACGGCCCGCTGAACGACCCGCTGGAAACCAGCGGTCGGCTTGGCTTCTTCTTCCTGCCCGCCAATCAGGTTCATCAGGTCATTGTCGATATACCCGGCCAGATCGCCGCGCAATCTCTCGACATCGACGTCGCAGGCCCGCATCACCGCTATGGCGTCCTGATCGGTCGTCAATGCGTAGAGCAGATGCTCAAGCGTCGCATATTCGTGGCTGCGCTCGTTCGCGAGATCGAGGGCCCTATGCAGACTTTCCTCTAGGTTTTTCGACAACATGAGTGCTCAAGCCTTTTCTAGAGTGCATTGCAACGGGTGCTGGTGCTGACGGGCAAAATCCATCACCTGGGTAACCTTCGTTTCAGCGACTTCGTAGGTGTAAACGCCGCATATACCGACCCCGCGCTGGTGGACATGCATCATTATGGTCGTCGCCTCGTCCCTATTCTTGGAGAAAAATCTTTCCAGAACGTGAACGACGAACTCCATCGGCGTATAATCATCATTCAGCATGATGACTTTATACATCGCCGGCTTCTTGGTTTTCGGGCGCGCCTTGACCACCACGCCTGTGTTGGTGCCATCACCGATCTTGTCGTCGTCTTTACTCATTTCCAGAACCGTAACTCTCCCGCACCACACCGGGCCGGTATCCACAAGCTGCACTCGCTAAATTAGACCGTTGCGGACCAGAAGAAAGTCCGGGCGATACTTCCCGCCGGACCTCTCGTCCTATGCGAATAGGGTGACAGACATTTCGTGTCGAGCACAAGCCGTTGCAAGGTTAAATCGGACAGACAACACCCGATTTCCGGATCAGAAAAACATCACGCCGGGGAAATCCGCGGTCCAGAGGGGCTGGATACAGGCCACATGCAAAAAGCCCGGCTGAAACAGCCGGGCTTCTGCTCGTCCTATGTGGCGCTGCCTGTTAGGCGGCGACCTGCTTGGACAGTTTTTCGAAGGTGCCGGTCAGGCTCTCCTGAATCGGCTTGATCGCTTCATTGACCGTCTTGACGGACATCTCGGAAATCTTGGTGATTTCCCCGACGGCCTTGTCATAGCTCTTCTTGGTCATGTCGTTCTGCAGTTCCATCAGATCGTTGACGTTCTTGCAGCTCATCACGGTCTTGCCGGTTTCGACGGAGACCTCAACGCTTTCCTGACCGAAGGCATAGAGCTCTTTGCCGATGGCCTCAAAGCCCTTGGACCAGGTGTTCATCGCGGTGACATAGGCATCGTAGTTGGCCTTGCCGAGCGAGGTGTATTCGTCATAGCCGCCATAGAGGGTCTTCTGGGCCTTCTCGGCATGCTCTTTCATAAGCTCAACCGCCTGATCATAGCCCTTCTGGGCAACGTCCTGCGTCGCCTTCACAGCCGTTTCAACAGCTTCCTTACCAGCTGCGACCGCGTCTTCAACCTGGCCGGCAGCAGCGGTAGAGGTGGTTTTCTTCGCAACCATATTCACTCTCCTTGCGCATTCATTATCAAAATCCGGGGTCTTACCCGGCGGGCCGCAGGCATGTCCCTCGGACACGCACATTCACAGGATATGTCTGGGCTCATGCTGCACTGCAACATGCACGTTAAGATAGGGAATGCTGGGGAAAGGTCAAGGGCATTTTTGTGCGCTGCACCATTATTAATTAGAACGAGCTTGCGACTCGCTCCCTAACCTCCGAATGATTCTGAAAACACCTCCAATATCGACGGCATGTTTAATTTTGTTTCAATCGGTTATGGACAACAGCTAAGCTCTTACATAAGATTTTGGGGATTTTCGTTGGGGTGTACTCGTATTGCACTTTTGGCAATGCGGAAGATTGGGGGGCATATGGCGGACAGCGTGACACGGCGAGCCTTCAGGACTTTCTGCGCCCTCACGCTCGGCCTGATGGTCTGGCTCGCGGCTGGCAACGCTGAGGCACGCTACGCCTCCTTTGTCATGGACGCTGAAACGCTGGACGTCCTCTACGCCAAAAATGCCGATACCAGAAACTACCCCGCATCACTCACCAAGATCATGACCCTCTACATGGTTTTCGATGCCTTGGATAAAGGCAAGATTACGCTGAAAACCCAGATGAAGGTTTCCAAGCGTGCCGCAGGGCAGCCGCAAACCAATATTGGTTTGCGTAGAGGCGACCGCATCTCCGTCAAAGACGCGATCCTCGCTCTGGTCACCCGCTCCGCTAACGATGTCGCCACCGTGGTCGGCGAGCATCTGGAGAAAAGCGAAGTCAATTTCGCCGGCGCCATGACCAAAAAGGCGCGCGCGCTTGGCATGACCAAGACCAGCTTCCGGAACGCCTCTGGCCTGCCTAATCGCCGGCAAAAAAGCACAGCCCGCGACATGGCCAAGCTTGGCCTCCGGATCCAGCGCGATTTCCCGCAATATTACCACTTCTTCCGGACCAAGAAATTCACCTACAAGGGACGTACCTACGGTAATCACAACAACCTTCTCGGCCGCTATTCCGGAACCGATGGCATCAAGACGGGCTACACCCGCGCATCCGGTTTCAATCTGGTCTCCTCCGTCCACCAGGGCGACAGACATCTGATCGCCGTGGTGTTTGGCGGCCGGACCGCCAAATCCCGCGACCGACACATGATCTCACTTCTCAATCGCGGCTTTAAAAAGGCGGAGCTGATTGCCCGCAACCGGACACCCGCGCCGATCCCGATGGCACGGCCAGCCTTCGATGAAAACGGCATCATTCAACTCGCCTCCGCGCAATCGACGATTGCCGACGCCACCCTGCAAACTGACATAAGCCAGCAAACCGATACGGCTCTGAGCGGTTCGGACCGCGGCTGGGGTATCCAGGTCGGAGCCTATTCAAGCCAGGGTCCGGCTGAAGCGATGATCAGCACGGCCCGCGGTCATCTGAAGAAAATACTGAAGGGCTCGATCGAATCCGTTGAGCGCGTGACCCGCGACCATGGCACCGTCTACCGCTCGCGTATTACCGGCCTGAGCGAGGCCGGCGCCCGCAATGCCTGCGCTCTGCTGGCCCGCAAGCATGTGCCTTGTGTCCCTGTTCCAGGCAACGAGGGCCTCGAAGTCGCCACCATCCCGGCGAACGACTGACAAAAAAGCGCCGCAGTTTCCCAGCGGCGCTTTTCCTGACTTATCCCAAAAGAACAATCAGATGTCCGGCGGTGTCTCACCGACTGCCGTCAGCGCAGCACGGAGCTGGCCCTTCAGCCGCTCCAGCCCTGCCTCGGTCTGGGACTCGCACCGGGCAACCAGCACGTCCTGTGTGTTTGAGGCGCGCAGCAGCCACCATCCATCCGGTGTGTTGACCCGGACCCCGTCCGCGTCCGACACCTCGATGCCGGTCTGGCCGGAGAGCCAGTCCTTAACCTCAACCACCACGTCGAACTTGCGGGTGTCGTCGCACTGGAAGCGCATTTCAGGTGTGTTCATGACCTGCGGCAGAGCGTCCCGGATGGCCGACAGCGGCTCGTCCCGGTGGCTCAGCCCCTCGATCAGTCGGACAGCCGCGTAGAGCGCGTCATCAAAGCCGTAATAGCGATCCTTGAAGAAGATATGACCGCTCATCTCCCCGGCGAGCGGTGCGCCCGTTTCCGCCATCTTGGTCTTGATCAGGGAATGGCCGGTCCGCCACATCAGAGGCTTGCCGCCGAATTCCGCGATCTTGTCGAACAGCACCTGGCTTGCCTTCACGTCGGCGATGACAGTTGCGCCGGGATTTTCCTTCAGCACGTCCTCCGCCAGCACCGTCAGCAGCTGATCGCCCCACAGTACCCGGCCCTTGTCGTCGATGACGCCGATACGGTCGCCGTCGCCGTCGAAGGCAATTCCGAGATCCGCGCCGCGCTCCAGAACCATGGCCATGAGATCTTCGAGATTCTCGGGAACGGTCGGGTCCGGATGATGGTTGGGGAAGGTTCCGTCGACTTCGGGGAACAGCACCTTGTGGTTCGAGGGCAGCCGCATGCAGACCTGGTTCACTGACGGGCCGGCAGCGCCGTTACCGCAGTCCCAGACGATCTTCAGCTGGCGGCCCAGGCTGACGTCCCGCAGCAGGCGGTCGACATAGCTGTCGAGGATATCGGCATCCTCGACCGAGCCCTCGCCGCTCTCGAAGTCACCTTCCGACGCGATCCGGCCAAGATCCTGAATATCGGCACCGAAGAACGGCCCCTTGCCCAGCATCATCTTGAAACCGTTATGGTTCGGCGGATTGTGCGAGCCGGTGATCATGATCCCGCCATCGGTCTCGAGGGCATAGACCGAATAATAGAGCATCGGCGTGGCAACGCCGCCAAGCCGGGTGACGGCGATCCCGGCCGCCATCAGCCCCTCGACCACCGCCGCTTCCATGTCCGGCGAGCTAAGCCGCCCGTCGCGTCCGACAGACACCTTTGTGCCGCCGTTACGGATGACCCGCGTTCCAAACGCCCGGCCGAGAGCCCGCGCATCGTCGGTACTCAGCGTATCGCCAACAACACCGCGAACGTCATATTCCCGAAGGATCGTCGGCCGGAACTGATGCGCACTCATGCTGAAACCTTCGCATCAACTGTGCTGCGTCCGACGCAGACATAGGTGAAGCCGGCATCGGCCATATCGTCCGGGTTGTAGACGTTACGGAGATCGACCATCAGCGGCTCCTTCAGCAATCCCTTGATGCGCTTAAGATCGAGTGCCCGGAACTCGTTCCACTCGGTGATGAGCACAACGACATCGGCCCCATCGATCGGAGCATATGCATTGTCACACATCTCGACCCCCGGGAGCATCTCCCGCGCTTCCTTCATGCCTTCGGGATCGTAAGCCTTCACCGTGGCTCCGGCCGCCTGCAGGGCCGGCAGAATGTCGAGGCTCGGGCTGTCACGCATATCATCCGTGTTCGGCTTGAAGGTCAGGCCGAGGACAGCAATGGTCTTGCCGGAGACGGTGCCGCCACAGGCCTGAATGACCTTATCCGCCATCTGCTTCTTGCGTTTGTCGTTGATGTCGACAACCGTCTCGACGATCCGCAGCGGGGCCTTGTAATCCTGCGCGGTCTTGACCAGCGCCAAGGTGTCTTTCGGGAAGCAGGAACCGCCATAACCCGGTCCCGGATGCAGGAACTTCCTGCCGATCCGGCCATCGAGGCCGATACCGCGCGACACGTCATGCACATCGGCGCCAACCTGCTCGCACAAATCCGCGATTTCATTGATGAAGGTGATCTTGGTCGCGAGAAAGGTGTTCGCCGCGTATTTGATCAACTCACTGGTCTGCAATGAGGTGAAGACGATCGGCGTCTCGATCAGATAGAGCGGCCGGTAGATTTCCCGCATCGCTTCCTGCGCGCGTTCGCTTTCCGTGCCGATCACCACCCGGTCGGGCCGCATGAAGTCGGTGATCGCGGCACCTTCCCGCAGGAACTCCGGGTTCGAGCAGACGTCGAACTCAATGTCCGGCCGCGCTTCGCGAATGATCCGCTCCACCTCTCGACCGGTACCGACAGGCACAGTCGACTTGGTGACAACGACGGTATACCCGGTCATCGCCGCGGCGATCTCTTTCGCCGCTCCATACACATAGGAGAGATCCGCGTGCCCGTCGCCGCGCCGCGTCGGCGTGCCAACGGCGATGAACACCGCGTCCGCGTCCCTGACCGCCGAGGTCAGGTCCGTGGTGAAGGTCAGCCGCCCGGCCCGCACATTGTTGGCGACAAGGTCATCCAGGCCCGGCTCGAAGATCGGAATTTCGCCGCGGTCGAGACGTGATATTTTCACCTCGTCCTTATCGACGCAGACGACGTCGTTACCGAACTCCGAAAAGCAGGCTCCGGATACCAGGCCAACATAGCCTGTACCGATCATGGCAATACGCATGAATTTACTCCGTTATCAGGCGTAATTCTTCAAAAAGCTCCGGACGGCATCGGCCATGTCCGGACGGTCGAGAGCATACGCGATATTCGCTTCGAGGAAGCCGGCCTTACTGCCGCAATCGAAGCGATGGCCTTCAAAAAGATAGCCGTTGAACGGCTGCAGCCCAAGCTGCCGCGCCAAGGCGTCCGTCAGCTGGATTTCCCCACCGGCGCCTTTCTCGAAACGCGCCAGGTCCTCAAACACCTTCGGCTGCAGGATATAGCGGCCGATAACTGCATAATTCGAGGGCGCATCTTTCGGTTTTGGCTTTTCCACCAGACCGCGCACCTCAATCAAGCGGCCCTTAACCTCTCCCGGCGTGATGACCCCGTACGACTGGGTTTCCTCACGTGCGACCTCCATGGCCGCAACCATGTTTCCGCCGACCTCGTTATAGGTATCGACCATCTGCTTCAGACAGCCTTGGCCATTCAAGATCAGGTCATCCGCGAGCAGAACCGCTACCGGTTCCATGCCGACGAAATTTCGCGCGCACCAGACTGCATGTCCGAGCCCCAGCGGCTCCTGTTGGCGAGTATAGGAAAATTGTCCAGGCTGCGGGATCGTCGCCTCGACAACCTTCAGCGCCTCTTCCTTGCCACGCTCACCGAGCATGGATTGCAGTTCGAACGCATGATCGAAATGATCCTCTATCGCGGACTTGCCTCGGCCGGTGACGAAGATGAATTCCTCGATCCCGGCGGCGCGGGCTTCTTCGACGGCATATTGGATGAGTGGCTTGTCGACAACCGGGAGCATTTCCTTCGGCATCGACTTGGTTGCCGGCAGGAAACGCGTGCCAAGCCCCCCTACCGGAAAGATCGCCTTCCGCACTGGTACTGGCATATCTGAACCTCTAATCGTTGCTCCGGTCCCCTACCTCGCCATACTGGTCGGCAAGGCGCCTCGTTATTCGCATACATCCGGCAAAAACCGCAAGGATCGCTTGGCTCAGGAGCCTAACAGAAAGTCTTTTGCTTCGTTGATCTGGGCCGCGAGATAGTCGGATCCACCGCGGTCGGGGTGATTGACCATCATCAAACGGCGATGTGCCTCCCGAATCGCAGCCTTGTCAGCGCCTTCCTCCAGGCCCAAAATTTCCAGCGCCTGCTCTCGCGACATGACACCGGAGCCGCGCGATGCCCGCCTGCTCCGGGTATCGTTATTCGCGCCTGCAGCCTCACCGGCCCGTTCCTGCCAGTCCGGCCCATGAGCCGCAGCGAGATAGCTTTCCAGCACGGCGACAGACTGCGGATCGTTCCTGGCACAGTCCGCCAGCAGTTCCAGTACATCGTCAAAGGTCAGAGCGGAGAGCTGCATACCTGCAAAACGGCCTCGCAACACCTCACCAGCAATCTCTCCACTATCATGGTCGAGACTGACCGCAAGCGTTTCCGTGCGCACAGCGCTGCTCTGCCCGGCGGACGGACCGCGCGCCATTTTGACAGCGTTCCTGAAACGACGGAATAGAGCGCCAGCCCGCATGAGCACCGGCAATCCAACTAATCCGGCATACATCAACCAGTCGAAACGCCGGAAGAAAATCAGCGCCATAACAAGAACGCCGAGCAGACCAAGCCCGAACCATTTCGCGGTCGCGCGAATCTTTGCCGGATCGGCATTGATGAACCAGTAACCGATCAGACCAAATCCGACCAACAGACTGCTGCCCAGTATCAGAAACTGCACCTGGCTATCCTCCCGCCGGTCGCCGTCATTTGCCGAAGCGATGGGTCAACTGTAAGGCCGCTCCCCCCCGTTGCGCTGAAAAATCCTGCAGAGCCTTTCTGCCGCCCGCCGCATAAACGGCAACCGCCGTCAGTAAATCCCGGAGCTGCTGGGCACTGTTACCGTCGAACGGGCAGCAGGCGCCCTTGGTCAATCGCGCGATCTGCTCGAATGCGCGCCGTGCGACCGGATCGCCACCTTCGTGAAAGATGAAGATCGGAACCCCGAGAACGCCAAGTTCACCTGCCCGATGACAGACCGCATCGATGTCTTCTTCGAACGCATCGCCGATAAACACGACCGCCTGAACCCGCTCCTTGCCTGTCTCGGAGATGACGTGGCCAAGCAAGCGTCCGATCTGGGTCTGGCCCCCAAGGCAGAATACGCCTGTCATCTCCCGCAGCAGTTTCTCTGTATCCGTCAGCCAGGCGCTGGCTTTGAACTCGCCGAACCCTCGATAGTAAGCGAGTTGCACCGCAAGACCGCCAAGAGCGGCCGTTTCCGAAAACATCTCACCCTGAAGCTGGCAGGCCCGATCCCAGGAAGGCTCACGACTGGCCGTGGCATCCATGGCGAAGAGCAGACGCCCCGGCCGTCCCGTGGGAACCGCTGCGGGCGCGCTGCGGACCCGGCGCACGAATGCGTCGATATCGGATTGGGACGAGATCGACGCGGACGGCGCCGCTCCCGGCCGGTCAACGATCCCTCCGCTCTTTTTTCGTGTGGTCATCTTCGACGCTTCACTTTCTTCGAGGCTTTAGCATTATGTTGCATCGCAGCCTCAAGTTTCCAACCCGCATCGCAGGGAGATCATAATGGAATTCCGTGTCAGGGCTTTGCTGGAAAAGGATGCGCAGCGCGTGGCGGAGATGGCCGCCGCTTTGTCCGCTCATGAAGGCATGCCGCCACCGCCCTTCGATGCCGACGACGTGATCCGCTATGGTTTCGGCGAGCACAAGCGGTTCGACGGCATCGTCGCGGAACGTGATTCGGACCTGATCGGTTACGCCATTTTCATCAACAGCTTCAATATCGGGCTCGGCACACCCGGCCTTCACATGCTCGACCTCTATGTCGAGGACCGGGCCCGTGGCACCGGTGCCGGACGCGCTCTGATCGGTGCCGTGGCGGCAGAAACCATTGCACGCGGCGGGTCCTGGGTGGTCTGGCAGTCCCTGCCAACCAATTCGGTCGCCATCGAATTCTATAATCATATCGGCAGCAGGCAGTACCAAGCTGCGGACTTCGAGCTCAGCGGACTGACATTGAACGAGATGGCTGCCGAGTCGAGCTGGCGTTAGATCCTCAAGAGCCGCCTACGCGGCGCCCGGCCAGACCAGTTCCAGGCGAATGCCGCCCGGCTCGCGGAACATCATGTGCTTCCTCGGCCCGGCGCCCATGATTTCCGGCATGAACTCGATCTCCACCCCCGGCCAGTCCCGCACACGCTCGGCAGTCGCATAGAGGACATCCTCCCCCGGAACCTCGATGGCAAGGTGGTGCAGGCCGATATTCGCCCGCCGGTCGAAATCGACCACGTCCTGTGAATGGTCAACCTGCCAGAGTGTCATGCGCAGATTCCCATCCGTGACTGCGTTACGAGGGTAACTCTCGTCCCGCGCCAGTTCCTCCCAGCCGAGCACCTCGACAAAAAACCGGGTGGTCTCGTCCAGATCTCGGACAGACAGGCCTAGATGATTCAGTCCGGCAGTCACACTCACGGCAGCAGTCCATTCTTGCGGCAGATGCTGGACATAAAGTCCGGAAAAACAGACAGAGGCCCTTACTCTTCCTGGTCCTCATCCCCTATCACCGATGGAGTCTCGACGGCCTCGTCAGTCGGCTCACTGGAATGCGGCGTCGGGATCCGGTTTGGCAGCTGCAACGAATTCAGCAGGCCCCGGACTTCCTGACGGGCCGCGACATGAGAAAGCTGCGGCTTGCCACTGTCGCCAATCTCGAAGACATCGAGCATGGTCAGACCGCGCAGGAACAACTCGCGGAAAATCACCCGTTCACTGAAACCGGGCGCCACCCGAAAGCCGATCCGCTTTGCCAGCAGACCAACCACGCGCTCCATTTCCTGCTTGTTGCGCGCAGCCAGACTGGAGAGGCGGTTGCGCATCACGATCCAGTCGAGCGTGCCGCCATCGCGGGCTGCTTTCTGTTTGCGGGCCTCCCAGACCATTTCGGAATAGACACTCGGCTTGATGATCTCACCGGTCCGGCCATCGACATTGGCCAGCATGTCCAGATCGACAAAGCTGTCATTCAGCGGCGTGACCAGCTTGTCCGCGTAGCCGGTCGCAAGACGGCCGACATAGGTGTCTGTACCCGGACAATCGATCACCACGAAATCGGCCTCTGATCGCAGCTTCTTCAGGACGGCCTCAAATCGTTGCTTGTCCTCCGCCTCTGCTTCCTTGCGGTTTGGCTTGTCGCTGCGGGAGAGGAACACATGCACGGGCATCGGCATCGAAATGCCATCGTTCTTCATCGTCGCCGCGCGGTTGGAAAGATACCGGGTCAATGTCCACTGCCGCATATCGAGATCGATGGAGCCGACTTTAAAGCCAAGCCGGAGCAGTGCCACGGTCACATGCATGGAGCCCGTGGATTTACCGGAGCCGCCTTTCTCGTTCCCGAATACGATAACCGTCGCCGGATCGTCAGGTCCGAGCGGCGCTGGCGCCTTGGCGCCGGTATCCGGAGATTGGTCGGTCACGTCATCACCTCACGAACAAATGCCTTCGGTTCTTATCCCCGGTCCCCAGCGGCGTAAAGAGAGAAGCCGCATCAGTGGATACGTCATCGCTCACGATCCGCTCTTGTAGAAGCCCGATACGTACGCAGAACAGGCTTCCGGGAGAGCCGGCCTGCGACTGGCGGCGGTTAAATATCAAGCAGAGGTCGCCGAAAGAAAAACACCCGGACAACACGTCACCATTATATATGCGCCGAATGTCTTTTTGGCGTAAAAACAAAATTTCTTCACTAAAATAGGGGCTTAATGCAGCGATCTGACCCTTTTTTGGAAAAACCCTCCGAATGCAATTGGTTAGCCAACCAATCAGGGAAAATTTTCTTTTTTTCGAATATTTTTAAACAAGCTGGCACTTCACCTATAGCCCGCTTTTTCGTCAACTGGGCATACCATTTGGCGCGGGAGGTCGCGATGAACCTGACTATGGAACACCGAACCGCTCGGTACACCGGCGATATTCATGAGCTTCTCTTTAATCGGGTCGGCACCATCAGCAAGGCGAACGGGCATGACGACCCGCGGTCGCCCGAAGTAGGCCTCTGGGTCTTCCTGCCGAAGGAAACCGATTGCGAGGCCGTACTGATCCGCCGGCGCGACTGGGAAGAGGCTATGCTCCATTATTAGTCCCGGATTATCCGCACGCATTTATTATCCCATCGCTGGTCGGCGGAGAAGATCGGCGGACAGGATGCCGGTTTCGAGCAGGTGGACCTGCTCTGGTGCGTTGCCGGCCACGTTATCCTTTCGGCCGTGAAACCGGCGGCATAGTCCCGCCGGCCACGCCTCAGAAATAGCGGATCAGTGTCAGACTGACGAAATCGTCACGCTCCAGCGCCTTGAGACCGTTCTCGCTGTCGGCATTGAGGAAGAAACGGGCAACCGCCTCTACCTTCCAGTCATCCCCGATCCGGCGTTCCGCCTCCAGAGACAGCAAGGTCGAGCCATCCTCGTTATCGACCACCGCCCCGGCAAGGAGCGAGGTATCGTCGACATCGTTGAAGGTCAGCCGCGTGCCGATGAATGTGTCGTTATTGGCAAGCGTCCCCGGCGCGCTGCTATCCTCGTCCCGGCCGTCATACTGATATTCGGCCAGAAACCCGAGATCCATGTCACTGCCGCGAACGCCGAAGAGCGTATATTCGAACCCGGCGACTGCTGCGGGGAAATAGTCCCCGTGCCCGCCCCTGCCGATGGCCTCAAGCTTCCAGAGCCAGGCATCGGTGGTGTATTGCAGATCCAGCCCTGTCTGGTCGATCTGGTCGTAATAAGGCGTCAAGTTGGACGGATTGGCGGGATCGAGCGCGAGCAGGCGCGGCTCGCGGCTGGTGCCGTGAAAATGCGACAACCCAACATCGAAATCGCCGATCACCTGGGACCAGCGGACCGCAAGGTCCGGATGGAACTCTTCCGCATCCGAGTCGTACTGCGCATCGTCATCGACACGAACACCGCCGCTCAGCCGGGCATCCGCATCAGGGAACGTGCGTTCACGGAAATAGGGCATGACGAATAAGCTGAACGTGCCCAGGTCGCTCGGCACCGCAAGCTGTACCATCGGCTGGCCCAGTTTGTCTTCCAGGTCCACATCCTCGACCCCGTCGCTCTGGTTCACTATGTCAACCAGGTGCCGGGATTCGGTGACGCCCCAGAAGACCTTGTCGGCACCGATCACCAGATCGTAGCCATCGCCGATATGCAGCCAGTTGGCCTCCCGAAGATCGACATGGGTCCGGCTGTCATCGTCCCTGTCGACACGCGCAAAAGGCACCAGCGTGAGACGATCGTCTCCGCCATTCCAGTCCGCGGAGATTTCCGGCTCCAGGTAGAAGGACGGACTGACAGCCCGGTCCCGCTGCAAGCCGAAGGCGGGGTCGTTCGGGAATAACCGGAGCTCCATGCCGAGCTCCAGACTGGTTTCTATGTTCGGCTCCTTCGCCAGAGCGGGCAGAGCACCGGCGGCGAGGCAAAGCCCCGCCGCCGCAATACGGACACCACTGATCATCTGACGCGCTTCAGCCTGTTCTTCTCGAAATCACCCTCCGAGAGCCCGACCTTGAAGCTGTAATCCTCGAAGGTCAGGGTGGTGGACTTACCGGTCTGGTGGTTGGTCATGTCCATCCGGTGGGTCCGCCAGTACTGGCCCTGATACTGCTTGTAATCGAGCTGCAGCAGGGTTTTCAGGAGCGCATCCTTGCGGTCGTAGAACTCTGTCTTGCGCGGCTGATAGTCCTGTTTGTCCACCCAGGAGACCTGCTTGGTGTAGCCGGAATGCTCATAGAGCGGTTTACGCTCGACAACGAAGCATTCCCTGGTCGGTGCCGCCTCGCCGCAATTCTCGTCCCGCAGCCATGTGTAGTCGTACCGGTCCACTTCCTGGCTCACCAGATCCTCGTAGGCGAACTCGGAGCCTACGAAGGGGCCGGACTTGTTCTTGGACGAGATCCGCTTCACCCGCTTCAGGGCCGGCAGGTACAGCCACTGATCGTCCGGATCCAGGATCTTGGTATGCGAGAGAAAGGCCGTTCCCTCGATATCCCTCGGCTTGTCGAACACAGTGATGCTCTTGTCCCCGACGCCCCGCTCCGGCACTTCGAGGGAGCGGAGCCGCAATTCGCGGACGCTGCTCTCTCCCTCGGCGTTGCGCAGGATCATCGACATCACGACATCGCTGTCGCCCCAACCGAGATCCCGCCGGTCGGTCTCCTCGGCAATCGCCCGCCCCTTCTCTTGTGGCGTTTCCGCGTAGGCGGATTGCAGCACCGGACTGATGGCGAGCACCGCCAGGGCGAGAATGCGCTGAAGTTTTCCCATTTTCTTACTCCGCAGCTTGAGCAATGGGCGCCTGTCCGGCGTCCCGGTCTTTGCGCCGGCCGTCGAGCAACAGCAGCATGGCCGGCAACAGGAGGAAGTCGATGATGATGGCCATGACCAGCGTGATCGCGGTCAGCATCCCCATGGACCCGTTGATCTTGAAAGTGGAGAGGGACAGCACCGCGAACCCGGCGACCAGGATAGCGGTGGTGACCCAGAGCGCCGTGCCGACCGTCGAGAAGGCATAGCGCACCGCGTCCTCCGCATCCTCACCCCGCTCGACCCGGGCGCGCCGGTATTTCGAGAGGAAGTGCACCGTCGCATCGACGATGATCCCGAGGCTGGTCGCGGTCACGACCGAGGACGCCATGCCGACCTCGCCGACTGTCAGCCCCCAGATCCCGAAGGCCATGGCCGCCGGCACCAGATTGGGAGCCAGCGAAATAGCGCCGAGCTTCGGGCTCCGGAGCGCGATGGTCAGCGTTGCAGAGATCAGCAGGAAGGCGAAGAAAGTACCGGTCAGCATGCCCTCGATATTGCGCTTGGCAATATAGGCGAACATGACGAACGGCCCCGAGGCCCGGGTTTCAGCCGCACTCGGGAAGTGATCCTGGAGCCAGGCCGAGGCTTCCTCGTCCAGCGCCCGGAGCTCATTCGTGGTGATGTTCTCCAGTGTGGCAATGACCCGCACCGCCGACTTGTCGACATTCACCTGATTGTTCAGGTCGAGCCCGAACGGCAGGGACATCTCGAACAACAACAGATACTGCGCGGCAAGGTCCCGTTCGTCCGGCAGCTTGTACCAGTCCGGGTCGTCGCCATGCATGTTCTTGTTCAGGCGTTTGAAGATGTCGGTCAACGTGAGGACGTGGACCACCTCACCGCGCGCCCTCAGGAACTGCGTGAAACCCTCGAGACGGCGCAGATAATCGGGATCGGAGATCCCGCCGCTCTCGGCCGCCGGAATGCTCCACTGGGCCTGATAGATGCCGGAGAGATTGTCCGTCGCCCAGTCCGTGTCGTTCCGGAACTGGATGCTCTTGTCGAAATACTTCACGAACTGATCGTTCAGCTCGATCTTCGGAATAAAGGCGACAAGTCCGGCAACGAGGGCGAGCGTGCCGATCATGATCGGGCCACGGCGCCGGATAACGAATTCCGCCAAGCGCTCCATGGCCACACTTTCATGCTCCTCCCGCGGCTTGATACGCACCGGCAGAACGGCCATCAGGGCCGGCAGGAAGGCGATGGAGAAGAACCAGGCCGCCCCCACACCCATTGCCGTGATGTTGCCAAGATCGCGGAACGGCGGCGCGTCCGAGAAGTTCAGCGACATGAAGCCGATCATGGTTGTCAGGCTGGTCAGGAAGACCGGCTGGAAATTCACCCGAAGGCTCTCCACCAGCGCATCCCGCTTGGACATCCCGCGCCTCATGCCGTGGAACATGCTGATCAGCACATGGACTGAATCCGCGATGGCCAGGGTCAGGATGATGGTCGGTGCCGTGACAGATGGTGGTGTCAGCTGAATACCGAGCCAGCCGGCCAGCCCCATCGCCGTCATGGCCGAGAACGCGATTACCAGAAGCGTCGCGAATGTTCCCGAGATGGACCGCAGAAGCACTGCCATGACCAGCAGCAGAACCCCGTACATCAGCGGGATGAGGGTCTGCATGTCGTTCTGCGCGGAAACCGAGAAACTGTTGTTGAGTGCCACCGAGCCAGTGATCGCCAGGGTGATGTTCGGATTATCGGCTCGGAAATCAGCGACCAGCCCGTCGACATGGGCCATCGCCTCCGGCACCTCCGTCAGCTCCTTCTGGGGCAGCGTGATGGTGATGTTGACCATTGTTGTCCGGGCGTCCGGGGAAATGATCCGGTCCCGCAACAGCGGCTCGGTCATCGCCGCCGCGCGAATACGCTGCAGATCGGAGGCATCAAGCGGACTTCCAGCCGGCACCAGATCGTCAACGATCAGATCGTCTTCTTCCGCCGTGCTGTTCTGGAAATTGGAGATACTATCGACGCGCGTTGCGAAGGGTACCTGCCAGGATTCCTCCGTCAGGTCCCGGATAGCGGCAAGCATGTCAGCCTGGAACACATCGCCATTCTTCGGCTGCAGCACCAGGGAGATATTGTCTTCCTTGTTGAACACCCGCTGCAGCGATTCAAACGCCTGAAGCTGCGGATTTTCCTTACTGAAGAAGACACGATAGTCAGTGGAAAAGGACAGGAACTGGCCACCGAAGCCCGCCCCCAGTGTTAGCAAAATCGAGACGGCGATAACCGCCCAACGCCAGCGAATGACCCAGTGGGCATATTTCGCTGCCCATCCGGCCTTCCGTATAGCGGAATCCCCGGAACGTACGTCCGACATCGGCCCCTCCTACGACTCAGAGAACGTGCTACTGTCTCTTAGGTGTTAAAAAATAGACTACACCGTGCAGTGTACGTAAACTTAGTAGTGTACCGAGAGACTTCAAGGACTCATGGTAAAAACCGATCAGAATTTTCCGGACAGCGAGCCGTTAACCGAAAAACAGCGACAAATCGTTGATGCTGCCTGCAAACTTTTCACGGAACAGGGGTACGAAGTTACCTCGATGGACAAGGTTGCCGCGGAAGCCAATGTCTCCAAGCGCACGGTGTACAGCTACTTCGATAGCAAGGAGCACCTGTTTTGCACTGTCATGGGGGGAATGTGCGCCGGTTTCGGCGAGCCCAATTCCGATGACATCGATTATTCCGGAACGCCTCGCGAAGTACTGACTGATTGTGCACTTCTGATCCTGGCGAAAGTGAACAACCCCGAAAAACTACGATTGATGCGCACCGTGATCGCGGAGGCCGAGCAGTTTCCACTGATCGGGGAAACCTTCTGGAATGAAGGCCCCGGCAAGATGCGCAACGAGCTGGCGGGCTATATAGGCAAAATGCAGGATCAGGGCCTTCTCAGGAAAACCGACCCGGCCATGGCTGCAGCGCATTTCCAGGGATTTGTAACCGGACCATTCCTGATCCAGAGATTGTTTACCTCTTCCTGCGACTGGACAGCCGAAGACGCGATAAATTCGGTCGGCCCTGCCGTCGAGAGTTTTTTGAAAGCCTACGCGCCGGACTGATATGCGCGGACTAGAGGTCGGGCCCGGTTATATCCCTCCGCCAATCAGCGATATGGATGATGCTCCCACCAGTGTCGGGCGATATTCAGCCGCCCCGTCACCCAGACATCATCGAACCCTTTGATGTAATCGAGCAGGCGCGCCAACCCGGCAGCCCGTGCCGGATGGCCGATGAGCCGCGTGTGCAGACCGATCGACATCATCTTCGGCTGCGTCGCCCCCTCCGCATACAGCATGTCGAAGCCATCCCGGATAAACTCGAAGAACTGCTGGCCGGTATTGAGCCAGCCCCGTGAGAATTTCGAGTCGTTGTGGGTCAGGGAATACGGCACGACGAGATGCGGGTTGCCATCGACTTCGACCCAATAGGGTAACTCGTCGTTATAGGCGTCGCTGTCATAAAGAAAGCCGCCTTCCTCCACCAGAAGCTCCCGCGTCACCTCCCCCGGGCCGTGACGGCAATACCAGCCGAGAGGGCGCTCTCCGAGTGTCTTCTGCAAGGAAGCGACGGCGCGCTGGATATGCTCCTGTTCCTCGTCACGCTGGAGTTTGAAGTGCTCCTCCCAGCGCCATCCGTGGCAACAGATATCGAAACCCGAGGACCGGATTGCCGCCGCCAGTTCCGCATTGCGCTCCACCGCCAGAGCGCAGGTGAAGAAGGTGGCCGGCATTTCCCGTTCCTGAAACAGACGCAGCACCCGCCAGAACCCGACCCGGCTGCCATACTCGAACATCGACTCTGCGGCGAGATCGCGGCTGCCCGGCATATTCGGCGAACCCGGCGATTCCGTCAGGCCGGACTCGGAGAACCCGTCACCGTCATGAATCGAATATTCCGATCCCTCCTCGATATTGACGACAAAGTTCACCGCCAAACGCGCCCCGCCAGGCCAGTGCGGATCCGGCGGATTGGCCCCATAGCCGACAAAGTCGCGCGGATATGCAGTCATGCTCCTGAACTCCCCAACTGTACGCGGGGAAGACTAGCGCGTGACCGTCCAAGGTGCGATGCCTTTGGAACTTCTTGGAAATAAACCCACCTGCATTAGGATCACCCCTACAAGTCAACGGGCGAACTGGAGAGAGAAATGGCAGTGCTGATTTTGGGCGGCGCGGGTTTTGTCGGCCTCAACATCGCGGAGGCATTGCTGGCGAAGGGCGAAACCGTCGTCGTGTTCGACCGGCGCCCGATCCCGGCTGCCGCCAAGCGCGCCTTCGAGACGCATCCGGGCACTGTCGTCGAAACCGTCGGCGATGCGCTCAAGGACGGCGCCATCCTCTCCGCCCTGAAGGAAAACAAGGTCGACCGGATGTTCTGCGCCGCCGCGATCACTGCTGGCCCGGAACGGGATGCCAACGCCCCGCGCTCGATCCTCGAGGTCAACCTGATGGCGTTCACCGCCGCTCTGGAAGCGGCTCGCGATGCCGGGCTGAAGCGGGTGATCAATGTCGGCTCCACTGCCGCCTATGGCACAACGGCCTTCGGTGACAAGCCACTATCCGAAGACCTCCCAGCCTGGCCGCACAACATGTACTCGACGACGAAGTTTGCCTCCGAATGCATCACCCGCCGGCTGGCCGAGCTGTGGCAAATGGACATGTTCAGCGTCCGCCTCTCCGGCGTGTTCGGCCCGTGGGAAGTCGATAGCGGATTGCGCGACACGCTGAGCCCGCAGATGCAGGCATCCCTCATCGCCCTCAAGGGCGGCGAGGCGACATTGCGCTACCGCGACATGCGGGACTGGACCTACAGCCGCGACATCGCCGACGCGCTGGTCAGGCTGATCAATTCGGAGAGCCGTCCATACGATGTTTTCAACATCAGTTGCTCAGATCCCTGGAGCACGGCCGACTGGTGCGAATTGCTGGCAGGCGGCTATCAGGACTTCTCCTGGCGTCTCGCCAAACCGGAAGAAGAGCCAACCGTGAACCTGCATGGCGACACAGACAGGCAACTGCTGGTGAGCGCGCGCCTGAAGGAAGCACTCGGCTGGTCACCCGATCTGAACCCGGAGCGGAGCTTCGCGGATTTCAAGAAATGGGCGGACAATTACGGAGACTATTGGCTGAACAACGCCTGACGCATCCGTTCCCGCCAAACTCGATTGCGCAAGAATGGCGGGACCGCGATCAGCCCCCTGCCGTCTTCCGCAAACACACCATCTTCGCCGTGGTGCAGAACACTTCCATCGCGCGCTCCAGCTCATCCACCGTCGGCATGGTCGGAGCAAGGCGGATGTTGCGGTCGCGCGGATCTTTGCCGTAGGGGAAGCAGGCGCCGGAAGCGGTGAGCTTCACGCCGGCCTCGGCGCAGAGCTTCACGGTTTCCGCTGCACAACCATCCGATAGGTCGACGCTGACGAAATAACCGCCCTCGGGCTTGGTCCAGCTGGCCAGATCTGTGCCTTCGAAGGCTGCGGTCAGCGCTTTTTCCACAACGGCGAATTTCGGCGCGATGATCTCGGCATGCTTGACCATGTGTGCCGCGATTCCAGCCGTATCCTTGAAGAAGCGGACATGGCGGAGTTGATTGACCTTGTCCGGACCTATGCTGGAATAGAACATTCGCTCCAACTGATCGTCGATGTTGGTTTTGGAGGCGGACATCGCTGCCACCCCGGCGCCGGCCAGAGTGATCTTGGACGTCGAGACAAAGGTCAGGATACGGTCTGCATTACCCGCCGCCTCCGCCACTTTCTGTATGTTTTTGACCGTCGCTATGTCACCGGTCAGATGGTGCACCACATAGGCGTTGTCCCACATGATCCGGAAATCCGGCGCGGCGGTCTTCATCGCCGCCAGCCGATCCACCGTCAGGTCGGAATAGACCGCGCCGGTCGGGTTGGAATATTTCGGAACGCACCAGATGCCCTTGATGGATGCATCTTCGGCAACCAGCGTCTCGACCGCATCCATGTCCGGCCCGTCATCCAGCATCTCGACCGGGATCATCTCGATGCCGAGCCGCTCGCAGATGGCGAAATGTCGGTCATAGCCCGGCACCGGGCAAAGAAACTTCGCCCCCGTCCACGGACCGTCACCGCCCGGCACGCCGAACATGACCGCCCCCAGAAGCGCGTCATACATCATCTGCAGACTTCCATTGCCGCCCGCGATGACCAGGTCCGGGGTGGTTTCCATCAACTCCGCGAACAGCGCCCGCACTTCCGAAATACCGGCGAGAATGCCGTAATTGCGGTAATCGGTGCCGTCAGCGCCCTTGCAATCGTCACTGCTGACGAGATCGAACATCGCCGCCGCCAGATCGAGCTGGGCCGCCGAGGGCTTGCCCCGCGTCATGTCGATATTCTGGTTACGGGACTTCAGATTGCGGTAGGCGGAGGAAAGGGTTTCGAGGTCGGACATGGGCTCGATCCGGTTACACTGTTGCGGTGCAGCGGACGCTAGCAGAGGAGCGATTCAGAGGCCAGAGCCGGATTGTCCCAGTTTACTTCAGGACGCGACAGACAGCCGGCCACGCTGACCGAACTCGTTGATCAGCCCGTCAACCAGACCGTTCGATCTGGATTCCGAAACAAAGCGCTTTACCGCCTTGGCAAAGGCCGGATTTCCCGGCCTGACGCCGACTGCCTGACGAACCGCCGTATAGGACCCGTCCAGGACCTTTGCGCCTGGCATGCTCGCTGCGTTCTCCAGCAAAGCCGGACGAAGTCCGGCCAATACGTCCAGTTTCTGATCGCGAAACAGCTCGAACGCCGCCTTCAGTCCCGGCGCCCGCTTCAGTTCGGCATGCTTCAGGGCCCGGCTGAGATAGAGATCGTAGGCGGAGCGATCGGACACCGCGATCCGTACACCCGGCTTGTCCACGTCTTCCAGGCTCATCAGTTTCGAGCCGGCGGGCACAAGGTAGGTTGCCTCGATCTCAGCATAGGCGCCACAGAACTCTATGGTCTCCGCCCGCTTCGGGTCTTCGGCGATCAGACAGATATCCCATTCATCCCGGTCGACCGCATCGGCCACCGCGCCCGGCGAAGGATAGGTGCAATAGGAGATGCTGAAACCGAAATTGCGGGCAATGGCCGCTGCGATAGCCGGCGAGACCCCCGATGGATTCCCGCTTTCGGTCGTGCCGGTCACCAGCAGAACATTTCCGAGATTGATCCCCGCTCTCAGTTTGCCGGGCTCCGCCAGCCCGAAATCCTCGATATCGATCATCTCGATGCACTCCTTATTCACGTCACGTTCGCACGTCACAATATAGTGCTCAATTTATTCGGTGGAAACAGCAATGAAATCTCGCATACTCCTTAAATACGAAGGAATTCCAATTACCTAGCTATAAGTTGCACCCCGTAAGCCGAAGCCCCGGCTACCAGACACACCACGATCAGGGGTCGGCAAAAGAGCCATTCCGCCACTGAGCGCGCCTTAATGTAAAGCACCCTTGACACACATCGAACATCGCCTAATGTAAAACCTGCTTTACATGGAGATGACATGAAAATATCCCGTTACCTGATCGAACTCGGCGCAGCTTTTGCCGTCTACGTCGCGGCTCTCATTGTTTCAAACAGCCTGCTGAGCACTCTGGAACCGGGCCATGCGCTTGAGCCAATCATCTCACTGCTCCCCATGGTTCCCGCGGCAGCAGTATGCTGGGCGGTGATCCGGCAGGTCCGGCGGGCGGACGAGATGCAGCGGATTATTCACTTTGAGGCTCTGGCTATTGCTTTCGCCGCCACGGCGCTCTCCACCTTCAGCTACGGCTTTCTGGAAGGTGTCGGTTTCCCGAAACTCTCGATGCTTGCCGTCTGGCCGCTGATGGCCGGGTTCTGGGTTGTCGGCAGCGTGATTGCCCTCCGGCGCTATCGATGAAAAACAGCCTGAAAGCATTGCGCGCGGAACGGGGCTGGTCCCAGGCGGATCTCGCCGGATTGCTAGAAGTCTCGCGCCAGACGGTGAACGCCATTGAGAACGGCCGTTACGACCCGAGCCTGCCGCTCGCCTTCACTATCGCCCGGGTGATGCAACTGCGGATCGAGGAGATCTTCGAGGAGTAGACGGCACCTCTATCGAGGCGCCGCACCTGAAAAGGTCGTTCGATATAGCAACCGGCGGTGGCCATCATAATCGTTGGTCGCGTAATGCAGCGTCGTCCGGTTGTCCCAGATCACCACATCTCCCGCCTGCCATTTATGCCGACAGGAGAAGTCCGGCCTTGTGCAATGCCGGTAGATTTCCTGCAGGACCGGCAGGCTCTCCTCCTCACTCATCCCGTCGAGGCGGGTGGTGTAGATCGGGTTGAGGAAAAGCGCTTTTGCCCCGGTAATCGGCTCGGTGATAACGGCGGGATGGAAGGTTTCCCGATCAGCGTCCGGATCGCCCCGGGTCATTCGGATGGAGGCATTGGCCCGCGTTTCCGCAGGCGGCGCATGTTTCACCCCATAGGGCTTGCCGACATGCACAGCGTTACGACCATCCACCACGGATTTGAGCGCGTCGGGCAAACACCGATAAGCGACTGTCTGGCTGGCCCAGACCGTATCGCCGCCGACATCCGGTATTTCTACCGCGTTCAGAATCGATCCGGCGGGCGGGTTTTCCAGAAAGCTGAAATCGGCATGCCATTCCCCACCGAAGACGCCACCCCCGATCTCGGATGCTTCCTTCAGCACGGCGATGATCTCCGGGTCGTCCTCCAGCGGCGACACGTAACGCAGCTGCATCGCCGGGCCGAAGACACGGGTCAGCGCTTTCTGCTGTGGCGACGTCAGGTACTGGTCGCGCAGGACAAGCACCTGATGCTCCGCCAGGCTGCGTTTCAGAAACTCCGCACCAGAGCCGGAGATGGTCTCGGAGAGCGAAAGACATTCGATTTCCGCGCCGATGAAGCCGGTGAGTTTCGAGAGAATAGGCATGGCGGGTCCAGATGCACGAAGTTACAGCGCCAGAGGCGGCCCTGTCGCAATGCTATCCGCATTCTAGCGGCGCCGGAAGGCCACCCACCCAATCACGCGTAGAACCGGCCCCCGGAAACCGCCAGATCGGCGTCGAAGGCGCGGCCGATGGCCACGAGACCGATGCGCCGGAGCTTGGACAGATCAAGCGGCGCCTCCAGTCGATGGGCCTCGAAATCGGCAAAATCGAGCCGAACGGTATGCCAGTCCGGGTTGGCGATGAAATCCGCGCGATAGGATTGCCAGGGACGCGTCATGTCTTCGGTTCGCAGATGCAGATTGTAAGCTTCCCCCGCACCCAGCACCTGCAGCTCGATCCCTTTCCAGCCGGAGGCGTCCATCGGAGCCCCGTCCGGATTGAGATCAAGCGCCAGCTGCAGAAAGCCCCCGTTGTTTTCCAGGCTCACCTCGCCGCGCATGCGGAGCGCCACGCGGCCATCGACTGTCTCCCGCGTCATCTCTCCCGCCGAAACGCCGCCCATCACCTGATCGGAGACGAGTTGCCAGTGCGTGCCGCGAGACGACTGCGGATGCGGATGAGAAAGATCGTCGATAACCGGAGAGCCGGAAGCCATGGCGAATGTCCCAGGGATGAGTGAGGTAGCCCCTATCACGCCGAGGAACCCAATGATTTTGCGGCGGGAGATGGGCATTCTGTTTGGCAGATAGAAACACATGATACCGAGAGTTAGGCCTGCGCCCGCATCCGGAAAGGTCTCCGACACCTCGAATTGAAAGTTGATGCCTCGATCATCGGAGTATATTCCTCACCTATGAGCTGAGCGTTAACCATATTGGATCTGCTCATCATCGAGATCGCGGTGACTGTCTCCGGCAGGGAACACAATTTCTACCAGCCGATTTTCCAAGGCTCGAAGGCCACCTCAGACGCGGCAGAGGACATTTCGCAATGAAGATGGTCCGTACCCTCACAATCCTGCTTGCGACGATGTCGATCGCTTCGCCAGCAGCGGCACATATCAAGTGGTTCGAGCCTTTCGACGTCTCGGCCCAGCCCAAGTCTATCGACGCGGTACTGAGCTCTATTTTCGTAACGTTCTTCCTGATCTCGGTCGGTCTTGTTTACCTGTTTTTCGTGGTCGACCGCATAGCGCTGCGTCGCGGCATCCTGGACGCGTTCCACCAGCGGCTGAAGGTCTTCGACGGGCTTTCGATCCTGATTATGCGCGGCGCGGCAGGTCTGTTCTTTGCATCGGCGTGGGCCATGGCCGAATTCGGCGGGATCAGCTTCTACCTTGCACCGGAGCTGGCGGCCGATCAGGACTGGGTGCCCTGGTTCCAACTCGCCATAGCGCTCTGCGCGTTCAGCCGGTGGACCACGCCGCTGCTGGGTGCTGGGATCCTGCTGCTTTACGCCCTGGCACTGCGCGATTACGGCGTTTTCCATCTGATCGACTACCTGATCTTCCCGGCGATCTCCTATTTCTTCTTGGCGACCGCCAGTACCTCAAATGGGTGGAAAAAATCGGGCTTTGTGACCCTTTACGCTGTCACCGGGATCAATTTTCTCTGGCTCTCGATCGAGAAATTTGCCTTTCCGGATTGGACCTATCCGCTGCTGGCCAAACATCCTGGGATTTTGATGGGCATCGACCCGGAAATCTACATGGTGCTGGCCGGGTTCGTGGAGTTCGTGATCATCTTCACCTTGTTGGGCGCGGCCTCGGTGGCGACCCGCTTGATCGCCTTTGCCTTCCAGACCCTGCTGGTACTCGGCATCTTCGAGTTCGGCCTGGTCGATGCCATCGGCCACCTGATGATCAATGCCGTCCTGTTCGTACTAATCGTCCGCGGCCCGACCGATGCACGTTACATCCTGGTGCTCACCACAAAGTCGCCACAGATGGAGGCCTATTTTATGACCGGCCTCTACTATCTCGCCTTCGTCAACGCCTTCATCCTTTACTACGGCCTCCATACCCTGCTGCAAGGTTGAGGGTCAGTACCGACGCATTGGACGTCTTCTCGCCAGCGCTCATGCAGGCGCTGCGTCCAGAACAAGGCTCAGAGCACCGATTAAGGAAGCACGACGATGAACTTCACCCGCCACGGCATCATCCTCTTCACCAGTAATTACGAACGCTGTGTGGAATTCTACATAGGAACGCTTGGCCTCGCGGTGATGTACACAAAGGACGAACCCGGATCGCATCTCACGTGCTGCGCCTTCGGCGATGCATACCTGATGATCGAGGTCGACGGCCCGCCTCCAGCCGCACGAAAAAGCCTCGCACAAAACCCGACCAAACTACGCTTCAATGTCGAGGATGTAGAAGCCGCCGCAGCGGAACTCCGGGCCAAGGGCATCGCGCTGGAGATCGAGACCTATTCGTGGGGCACCATCGCCAACTTCACCGACCCGGACGGCAATCTCTGCTCCCTCCGCGACGAGGCGAGCTTTCATTAATCCCGCCCCACCAAAGCCGTGATTTCAGTTCAGCAACCTCTGCGCCGCAGCGCCGTCAGTGCCCTCCCTCCGGCGCATGACCGACTGGAAAATGTCCGAGTTCAGATGACCTGAGAGCCAGGCTTGCAGATCTGACAGAGGTTGGGCGTCGAACCATTCACGGCCGGTATTGGCGAACTGGCGCACGAAGGGAAATATAGCGAAATCCGCAAGGCTTGGCCGGTTTCCGAACAGGTGAGCCTGGCCTTTCAGACGCTCGTTCAAGTGGTTGAGAAAAGTCGCGCCTTCACCTCGATGATAAAGAGGATCGGTTTCGGGGCCATACCGGACAGAATACTTATAGCGGTCGAGGTGATGCTTGAAGGTCCCGTCGCACTCGCCGATCAGCGCTTCCATCTCCGCCACGCTGCCGGTCTCCGGGTTGAGCCAGCCTTCCGGGTCATGTCGCGCAAGCGTCCACCGCATGATGTCGAGGCTTTGCTCCAGCACCTGCCCATGGGGCAAATGCAGGACGGGGACCGTTCCCTTCGGGGAAAGCTTCAGCATCTCAGCTGGCTTGTCCCGAAGGACAACCTCACGGAGCACGCAATCCTGCTGGCTTACCGTCAGGGCCAGTCGCGCACGCATGGCATAAGGACAGCGGCGAAATGAATAGAGGACGGGAAGCGGGCCGCCTGAAGTCTCCGGCCCGTTGATGGCCGGGCCTTCAGTCACTTTGCTCCCCGGAGTCGGTTGACGGCACTTTATGCGCGCTACCGATATGCTTCTCGCCCCGCTGCTCCGCCAATTCCACCTGACGTTCACGCTCCTCGAAACGCCTCTTCTGCCTGTCGTCGCTGGAGCTGTGGCATAACGGGCAAGAGACACCGGGGACATAAAGGGATGAAGCCTTGTCCTGCTCATCAATGGGCATGCGACAGGCATGGCACATATCGTAGCTGCCGAGTTCCAGGCCGTGTTTTATGGACACGCGCTGGTCGAAGACGAAGCACTCCCCTTCCCACAGCGACTCTTCCGGGGGAACGGTTTCAAGATATTTCAGAATTCCGCCCTTCAGATGGAAAACATCCTCGATGCCCTGCTGTTTGACAAACGCTGTGGCCTTCTCACAGCGAATACCTCCGGTACAGAACATCGCCACCTTCTTGCCGCGAACGGCCTCGGGGGACAGGCTTTCCTGCTTCCGAAACCAGTCCGGAAACTCCCGGAACGTCGTCGTGTCGGGATCGATCGCCCGCTTGAATGTGCCGATACCGACTTCATAGGCGTTCCTTGTATCGATCAGGATGACGTCCGGATCGCTGATCAGATCGTTCCAGGCGTCGGGCTCGACATAGGTGCCGACGCTCTCGGTCGGGTCGATGTCCGGCACGCCCATCGTGACAATCTCTTTTTTCAGCCGGACCTTCATGCGGAAGAAGGGGTTCACATAGGCGAAGGATTCCTTCAGCTCCATATCCTGACAGCCGGGAATGCCGCGAATATGCGCAAGCACCGCGTCGATGCCGCTCCGGCCGCCAGCAATGGTGCCGTTGATGCCTTCGGACGCCAGCAAAAGCGTACCGTACACATCCGCCATGCGGCAGGCTTCCAGCAGCGCCGGCTGGCGAGCCTCGAAATCCGGCAGGGCGGTAAACTTGTAAAGCGCCGCGACCACGAACGGGACGTCGTTATCAGGTGCAGCGATGTGTGACGCGTCCGTCAATTCAGGAAGCTCCTTCAATCCTCGTCTTCAGTCCTATTGCGCATGCGGCGGTGTGATGACGCCAAATCTACTCCGACGCCAGAATTATATCTCAAGACCATATCAGAACCGAAGCAACACACTGCGCGGATCGGCAAGTGACATGCCTCCCGGAACGGCTCATCTTGCGTGCAAAAGAACCGAGGGAGGAAAAACACCATGACCAGCAAACCCTATTCCGGCATCTGGCCGGTTGCGCCGACGCCCTTTAGCGACGATGGCGCAGTCGATTTCGAGAGCATGAAGCGCGTCATCGACTGCATGGTGGACCAAGGTGTGGACGGCATCTGCATCCTCGCCAATTTCTCCGAGCAGTTCCTGCTGAGCGACGCGGAGCGGGCCGACCTGACCCGGCTTTGCCTTGAGCACACGGCGGGCCGCGTGCCGGTGATCGTCACCATCTCCCATTTCTCCACCGGCATTGTCGAGGCGCGGGCCCGCGAGGCGGCGGCACTGGGGGCCGCCATGGTGATGATGCTGCCGCCCTACCACGGCGCCGCGCTGAAAGCGGACGAGACCGGCATGTTCGAGCATTTCGAGCGTGCCAGCCAAGCCGGCGGCATCCCGATCATGGTGCAGGACGCCCCGCTTTCCGGCGTCGCCCTCTCCGTGCCGTTTCTGGTGCGCATGGCAAAAGAAATCGAGCAGGTGAAGCTGTTCAAGATCGAGGTTCCTCAGGCAGCGGCCAAGCTCCGCGCCCTGATCGAGGCCGGCGGCGATGCCGTCGAGGGCCCGTTCGACGGCGAGGAAGCAATCACTTTACTGGCAGATCTCGATGCCGGCGCCACCGGCTCCATGACCTCAGCCATGATCCCCGACATGATCCGCCCCGCCATCGCGGCACACCTCGCGGGAGATCGGGCTGAGGCAAAACGGATCTACGAACGCCTGCTGCCGCTGATCAATTTCGAGAACCGCCAATGCGGCTGGCGCGCCAGCAAGGCGGTGATGAAAGAAGGCGGCGTGATCGCGAGCGAGCATGTACGGCACCCGGTGGCGCCGCTGCATCCAGAAACCCGCGCGGAGTTGCTAGAACTGGCGCGGGAGGTTGACCCAATCGCGCTGAAGTGGGGAAAATGAGCGTATTCATACTCTAATCCCTAACCTCGGTTTCACATTTCTTTTGAACGGAGCGTCCTCCAGGACACGCATCACGCATTTTGGAGGAGCTTATGTTCAAGAAATCGCCCCGTACCGTAAGAATTCTGGCTTTGGCTTTGGCACTGGTCGCACCGGCTTTCCTGTTGCACAGCCCAGCCTCCGCGGGAGGTGGCGCATCCATCTGTGCCCCCTCTCCAACAGTCGCAGTTAATAGCTGCCGGATCGCCTCCGCGGACATCGTGCTCGCAACATATGTGCCCAAGGCAGCTCATGGCTTTGCCAAACACAATTTCTTGCCCGTATCCACCAAGGAATATTGCTATTTCCATCACAACTGCCGGGCGGACGGAACATATCCAAAGGGAAAAGACCCCGAGCTATACACCAAGCGGCAATGCAAAAATGGCGGCGGGAAAAGCTGGGGAACCGGCCCTCGCGACTGCCAGAACGTCAACAAGTAAACGCCCTTGCCTCGGTGCCCGCCCTCCAACCCGGGCGGGCGCTCTGGCAATAACCTGAATGTCGCCAATTAAGTACCCTGAAGCGCCGTGCTGACTTGGCGACCGTCCGCGTTTCAAAGGGAAAGTCATAGCGGTAAAGTTTATCGCTTGACCTTCCAGTCGGTGGAAGCCTTAAAAAAGACTTCATGTGGCGAACAACATTCATAGCGGCAGCGATCCTGCTGATGACGGCGCTCCCGTCGTTCGGGCACGGCATGCCAGCACATGATGGCATCTCGAGCGCGGCTATCGATAACGCCATTGGCGCGCCGATAGATCACGAGGAAATTGCTCGGATCATTGCCGCGTTTTGCCCGGACACCGGATGTTCGGACAATCAGGTGACGACATGCGCTGACTTAACCGCATCCCACTGCCATACCGGCTTTTTTCCTCCGGAAACCGGACACCTGGTTTCATCGGGCCATATCGGTTTCTCACTCTTCACCACTCCAGACGCACAGCTCCGGGGAATCAGTCTCACCGCCGAGACACCGCCTCCACGTATCTGACCGGATTTCAATCACTTCAGGCGCCCGCCATCCGGCCGGGCCGCTGAATTCAGAAATCTACTCAGTTCGTGAAGGAACACACATGTCCTCTTCCAGCATCCTTGGCGCTGTCCTTGGCGCCAGCCTTTCGTTTGCCCTGCTCTCCTCAGGCCCGGCCCTTGCTGCCGGCTCGCATGGCGGCGGTCACGGTATGCACGATATGAAAATCGGCAAGCCGGGTGACCCCGCCAAGGTCTCCCGAACCATCGAAATCACCATGTACGACAATTATTACGAGCCTGAATCACTGGACATAAAGGAAGGCGAGACCATCCGCTTCGTGGTCCGCAACGCCGGCGAATTCGTGCATGAATTCAACATCGCCACGGCGGCGATGCACGAGGCCCACCGTCCGGAAATGATGATGATGATGGAGCACGGCGTACTCGAGCCGGATCGCATTAACCTTGAAGCGGCGAAGGCCATGCAAGCGTCCATGGGACACGGCATGCATAACGAGGCAAACAGCGTGCTGCTGGAGCCAGGCAAGTCCGGCGAGATCGTCTGGACCTTCCCGAAGCATGCAGACCTCGAATTCGCCTGCAATGTGCCAGGCCACTACGAGACCGGTATGCACGGCAAGGTCAAACTGAGCCACTGACGCAAGCATGCGCAGTCGCAGAGCTGCCGATCACCATATATTCGACTGGAACTCATCCATGACAATCGGACTTTTGCGCCGGGCATTCCTGCTCGGCGCCGGTCTGGCGGCAGCGCTCTCGGGCGCCGCCACGGCTGGCGAATACTCTCTCACCGTCGACCCGGTCACGGTCGACACCGGCGCCTTCACCCGCAGCGGCATCGGTTATAACGGCGCCACGCCGGGACCGGTTCTGCGCTTCAGGGAAGGCGAGGATGTCACCATCAGGGTGACGAATAACCTCAGCGAGCCAACCTCGATCCACTGGCATGGCCTGATCCTGCCCTTTGAGCAGGATGGCGTGCCCGGGATCAGCTACGAGGGCATTGCACCCGGCGAGACCTTCACCTACCGCTTTCCAATCGTGCAGAGCGGCACCTACTGGTTCCACAGCCATACCGGCTTCCAGGAACCGGACGGGGCCTACGGCGCCATCGTCATCGAGCCGACGAAGCGCGAGCCGTTCCGCTATGATCGCGAATACGTGGTTCAGCTGACCGACGCGCATCCGCATTCGGGCAACCGCATCATGCGCAACCTCAAGATGATGCCGGATTACTACAACCGCAAGCAGCGCACCCTGTTCGACTTCCTGCGGGACACCAGGGAGCAAGGCTTCGATGCCGCGCTGTCGGACCGCTCTGCCTGGGGCGACATGCGGATGATGCCGACCGACATCGAGGATCTTCAGGGCTTCACGCCCCTGATGAACGGCAAAAGCTCGGCACAGAACTGGACCGGCCTGTTCACGCCGGGAGAACGCATCCGGCTGCGCTTCATCAATTCGTCCGCCATGACCTATTTCGACATCCGGATACCCGGTTTGAAAATGACGGTCGTGCAGGCGGACGGGAACAATGTCCTGCCGGTGCCGGTCGACGAGTTCCGGATTGCCGTCGCCGAAACCTACGACATCCTGGTCCAGCCGAAAGAGGACACGCCCTTCGCCATTTTCGCCGAATCCATGGGCCGGACATCCTCCGTACGCGGGACACTCGCCACGGCCGAAGGTCAGAAAGGTGATATCCCGGACCTGCGCAAGCCGCCACTGCTGACCATGGCGGACATGGGCATGGCCCATGAAGGCATGGATCACGGCGCCATGAGTATGGCCGGCGGCACGCACACGATGCCGGACGGCTCGGCCATGAAAGGCATGGATCACAGCAAAATGGCGATGCCCGTCGGCGCACATACGATGCCGGACGGCTCCACCATGAAAGGCATGGACCACAGCACCATGGACATGGGCACCTCCGACCCGTTCTACGCTCCGGGCAGCGGCCTCATGCCGACAGCGGCGAACGGCGGCAAGTTCCTCTCCTACAATGATCTGAGAACCCAGAAACCGCTCTACCCCCATCGCGAGGCGACCCGCGAAATCGAGCTTCGCCTGACCGGCAACATGGAGCGTTACATGTGGTCGATCAACGGCATCAAATATGCCGACGCCGAGCCGATCCGGCTGCAATATGGAGAACGGGTCCGCTTCAAGTTCGTCAACGAGACCATGATGACCCACCCGATGCACCTGCATGGCATGTGGTCGATCCTTGATACCGGCAAGGGCAAGTGGAACCCGGTCAAGCACGTGGTCAGCGTCGCCCCCGGCACCACACTCTTCATGGAGACCGAGGTCGACGCGCCGGGCCAGTGGGCGTTCCATTGCCACCTGTCCTACCACGCCGACAGCGGCATGTTCCGCAAGGTCATCGTCGAGGGCGGCCCCGAAGGCAAGGCCGCCGCACTCCCTGTGAAGACGGAGGGCTGAGCGATGTTCACACGATACGCAGCCCTTTCCGCTTTTTCGGCTTTCCTTCTCGCCAGCCCGGTATCCGCCGAACAGCTCTTTTGGGGGATCCAGGCGGAGCAACTGGAATGGCGCAGCGGCGAAGGCTCCGAAGCCTTTGCCTGGGATGCCGACGCCTTTGTTGGCACGGACGAGTTGAAGGTCGTCTGGCGCAGCGAGGCGGAATACGCCACAGGGCCGAGCAGTTTCGAGACCCTGGAGAACCAACTCCGCCTGCAGGTCCCGGTGAGCACGTTCTTCGATGCCGTGGCGGGGGTGCGCTATGACAGCCCGGACGAAGGCCCGCACCGGACCTATGGTGTGCTCGGACTGCACGGCCTCGCCAAGCAGTGGTTCGAGGTGGATGCGGATCTTTACCTCTCGGAATATCCGTCCGCCCGCTTCGAGGTCGAGTATGAAGGCCTGATCACCAACCGCGTGATCTTCACCCCGAGCATTGAGCTGGACATCCCCCTCGTCGACGACGAAGCGACCTCACGGGCGGCCTTCGGCCCGAAACTCGAAGTCGGCGGCCGCCTGAGTTACGACCTGCTTGATCGCGCCATTGCACCCTATGTCGGCGTGCATTGGGAGCGGACCTTCGGCAAGAGTGGGCGGCTGGTCCGGGCCGAGGGCGAGGATGATGACGTGGTCTCGCTCGTCGTCGGCTTCCGTCTGATGTTCTAGGCGGACACACCATCGCCCCGGGATGCGATCCTCCTCCCGGGGTGGATGGTGTGCGTGCTTGCTGCGCTCAAATGGGAAAGTGAATGCGCCGGCCCGGGCCCGTTGCCTAAATATTCAATAGCGCGAATGTGACTGTTGATCGCGGGATGGTCGCAATAGGGTTCGCATTCAATTGAGAATTCAGCCTCAGGCCAAGGAGAAAATCTCGTGCGACACAAGCTACACATAGGCGCTTTGGCAGTGTTATTTCTTGGCGTCATCACCTTGGCTCCCAGTCTCGCCCGGGCCGAAGGCGACGGGATGATCGTCAAGACGAGCGACTTCGGCGTGACCAAGACTCTCGACCGCCTCGGCATCGCGCTTGAGCGAGCGGGCATCACGATCTTTGCCCGGATCGATCATGCCAAGGGCGCCAAGAAGGTCGGCATGGAGCTGGCGCCGACGGCCCTGATCATCTTCGGGACACCGAAAATCGGCACGCCGCTGATGCAGTCTAACCCGAAGATCGGACTGGACCTGCCGCTGAAAGCGTTGGCATGGCAGGCGGCGGACGGGTCCGTGAAGCTCGGCTATACCGATCCCGCTTGGCTGGCAAAGCGCCACGGCATCGCCGACCGGGATGAAGTGTTCAAGAAAATGACCGGCGCCCTCAACAAGTTCACGAACATGGCGATCAAAAAAGGCGGCCTGCCGAAACAGTAGGCACGAGCCCGGTCACACAGAAGCGGAGGCCAACGCCTCCGCAATTTGCCAACCGCCCCGAACTTGAGGAGACTGCGCCCACATAAAATTTAAGGGCGGGGAATCCTCATGCGTTTGAAAGACAAGGTCGCGATCATCGTCGGAGCAGGGCAGCAACCGGGCGAAACCGTAGGGAACGGGCGGGCCGTCGCCCTCCGCTTTGCCGAGGAAGGCGCGAAACTCCTGCTGGTCGACGCGAACGCCGACTGGGCCGGGGAAACCGCCGCGCTTTGCCGGGAGTCTGGGGCCGAGGCGGAAGTCGCTGTCGCCGACATCACCCGGGAAGAGGATTGCCGCCGCATCGCCGAGGCCTGCGTCGAACGCTTCGGGCGCATCGATATCCTGCACAACAATGTCGGCCGCTCGCGCGGAGACAAGCCGACGCCGGATATGGATGCGGACATGTGGGACGAGATCATGAACATGAACCTCAAGGGCATGTTCATGACCTGCAAGCACGTGCTCCCGGTGATGCGGGAGCAGCGCTCCGGCGTGATCCTGAACATCTCCTCAACCTCGTCGATCGCCGCCCGCGGCACCGTCACCTACAAGACCAGCAAGGGTGCGGTAAACACCATGACCCACCATATCGCGATGGAGAACGCGCCCTACGGCATCCGCGCGATCTCGATCCTGCCGGGCCTGATGGATACGCCGATGGCGATCGAGCGGCGGGCAAACGAAACCGGCAAGGCACGCGACGAAATCCGCGCCGAGCGTGCGGCGGACGTCCCGCTTAAGGGCCATACCGGAACCGCTTGGGACGTCGCCAATGCGGCGCTGTTCCTGGCCTCGGACGAGGCCGGGTATATCACTGGAATCTGCCTGCCGGTGGATGGCGGGCTAACGGCGAATGTTGGGTAGAGTGAGTGTTGGCTAGCCCGCGTCAGTAAACCAGTTCGTCGTCGCCGCCGGAGCCGCCGATCACAAGCTCGCCTCTGTCGGCGAGGTCCTTCGCGGCCGTCACCATGGCAGTCTGGGCCTCCTCCACATCCTTGAGGCGCATCGGGCCGAGCGACTGCATGTCCTCTCGCAGCAGCTTGGCCGCGCGTTCGGACATGTTGGAGAAGAACAGGTCTTTCAACTCCTCCGACGCGCCCTTCAGCGCGATGGTGAGCTTGTCTTTGTCGAGCGCGCGGAGCAGCGTCTGCACACCCGCCGGATCGACACGGGAAAGATCCTCGAAAGTGAACATCAGGCTGCGAATCTTCTCCGCACTGTCCTTGTTGCGCTCTTCAAGAGCCGACAGGAAACGGGACTCGGTCGCCCGATCCAGATTATTGAAGATCTCCGCCATCATCTCGTGACTGTCGCGCCGGTTGGTGCGCGCCAGGTTCGACATGAACTCGGTGCGCAGCACGCGCTCCACGTCTTTCTCGATGTCCTTGTTCACCGCTTCCATGCGGAGCATCCGCATGACGACTTCCATCGCGAAGTTTTCCGGCAGGATCGACAGCACCTTGCCCGCATGGGCCTGACCGATCTTGCCGAGGATCACGGCGACGGTCTGCGGGTACTCATTCTTCAGGAAGTTCGCGAGAACCTGCTCGTTCACATTGGCGAGCTTGTCCCACATCGTGCGGCCGGCCGGACCACGGATCTCTTCCATGATATCGCCGACGCGGTCGCCGCCGAGCACCTTGGTCAGCAGCCGCTCGGTCGAATCCATGGAGCCGACGAGAGAGCCGGTCGAGGAAACCTGTTCGGCGAATTCGACAAAGAGGCGTTCGACGATGTTGGAGCTGACGGTTCCGAGCCCCGCCATAACCTGCGAGACTTCCTTGATTTCTTCGTCGTCGAGCAAGGCAAACAACTTGCCAGCCTGCTCTTCGCCAAGAGACATCAAAAGGATGCCCGCCTTTTCCGGCCCGGTAATGCCGCGATAATCCTCGCGAATGCGCATGCCCATATGGTGTGCCTTCTCTGCGGGGTATCGGTATCTTGCGTTAAACTTTAACAATTACCTTAGCATATTCATAACCTGATAAAATAATGGGTTTTCAATTATTCAGGAAAACTTGCCGTCTGCGAGATGGTTGTCCAGCCAGCAGTACCGCCCCTGACCCACCACGAAACGGACAGAAAACCCGCGCAACAATCGGATATCCCGAAACCGGACCGGTGCGTATCACCCGGCGAAACGTTTTGGAGAGTCCCATGTCCGTCATTCACCGTCTCGCCGGTGCCGCCTATGGCACGCATCTGGGCGATCAGATCGCCCTCGTCTCGGTGCCGCTTGTCGCCGCGCTGGTCTTCAACGCCTCCGCCGAACTCATCGGCATTCTCGTCGCCTGCCAGTCCATGGCGCACCTCCTGGGCTCGATCCCTTTCGGCATGCTGGTGGACCGGCGGCAGTTGCGCAGCCTCGCCATCGCATCCTCGCTGATAGCGCTTACGGGCTTCACCGGCGCCGGGCTCGGTGTCTGGGCCGGTACTGTCGCCTGGTTCGGTGCCGGTATCACGCTGGCCGGGTTCGGCACCGTCCTGTTCGCGCTCACCGCCCTGTCGATCCTCCCGAAAGCCGCACCGGCGACCGGACTGGCCCGTGCCAATGCCGCCATCGAGACACCGCGCGCGCTCTGCAGTTTCGCGGTTCCTCTGGCGATCGGCCTGCTGGTGGCGGGCATATCCCCGCCGCTGATTTATGCCGCCGCTGCATGTGCGGCTCTGGGCGCGCTGCTCTTCACCACGAGCCTGCCGACATTCGAGACCAGTCAAAAACAGCCCGTCTCCCGGATCACCCAGATCCTTGAGGGCGGACGCTATGTCGTCACCCACAAGCTGCTGCTTGCCATCTCGTTCTGCGCGATCTTCTGGAACCTCGCCTTCGCCGCCCTGCTGGTCGTGCTGGTGCCCGCCATCCGGGATCTCTATCACTTCGATCCCGGCGCTTTCGGCGTTGCCCTGTCGGCCTTCGGGCTGGCCGCCTTTACCGGCTCCTGGCTGTCGGGCCGCATCGCCGACAAGCTCGCCCCGCGCTTTGTGCTGCTGTTCGGTCCGGGCAGCTCCGCCATCGCCGCCGCCGGCATCCTGCTGATCGGCCCCGAAAGCCCCGCAGTCCAGCTTTACGCCTGCTTCTTCTTCATCGGCTTCGGCCCGTCCATGTGGCTGATCGCGCAGAACTCCGTCCGCCAGCTCGTCACCCCGCCCGCCCTGCTCGGAAGGGTCAACGCGGTAATCCAGACAGCCATCTACGGCGTCCGCCCCCTCGGCGCCCTGATCGGCGGCGCGGTCGCGGGAAGCGCCGGTGCGGAGGTCGGGATCATGTTCGTGGTTCTGGCGTTCTTCGCGTCCTTCGCCGTGTCGCTGTTCAGCGGACTGCGACGGGTGGTGAGTTATGAGAGTCTGAAGGCGCCGGAGGCTGCATGATTGACCACGACTCTCTCAGAGCTGTGGCACCATGCGCGCGTGCAGGATGCGCATGACCTCAATTCCTGCCTTTGTCCGCCGGTAATAGATCATGTGCCGCTGGACAGGATGGCGGCGATATCCCGTCCGGATATCGTCGCACGCGCTTCCGGCGAAAGGCAGTTCCGCCAGCAGAGCAAAAGCAGCCGAGAGTTCGTCAATGTAGCGGTCCGCGCGTGACGCACCCCAAAGCCGGGCCGAGAACCGCCATATCGCGATCAGATCCTTCCGCGCCTTGGGGGCGAGGCGGACTTCAGACCCGGCCATACTCCGCTTTCATCTCCGCCTTGAATTTCTCCGCATCGAACGGCTCGGACGGGCCACTTTCCTCCGCTTCGGCAAGGGCAGCGCGGATCGCTTCGGTCTCAACCGCATCCGCCTGATCCCGACGGATCAGGTCGCGGATATATTCGCTCTGGTTCGCGTACTGACCCGATGCGATCCGATCCTTGATCCACGCATCCTGCTGTTCCGTGATGGAGATGGCCCTGCGTACAACGCTCATATGCGCTCCTCCAGAGGTGCATTGATGGTACGATATCATAGGATTTATGGAGGATGAGAGGCTTTCGTCAAAGGCCTGCACGTCGGAAAGGCCAGTGAAGAAGCAAATGATGTAAATACGCCCGATCAAGACCGAGGCCGACCACGCGGCGGCACTGACGCGGGTCGACGCCCTGATGGACGCGGCTCCGGACAGCCCCGAAGGCGGCGATTTCGCGATTGCATACGGAATGGAAGGTGCCGGCGGAGTGCCTAATTGCGCCGCGCGAGCGGGGGAGACGACTTAGGAGACGGTGAGCGAGTTGGGTGCGTGTCCCCTTATTTCCCTTTAGGGGAATTAGGTGCGTGTCCCTTTAATCGCCGTGTCCCTTTAATCGCCATTGCAGAAGCGTTCACTTGATCACCGTCTGCATCGCCACGAAGAATCGGACAAAGCACGCAGGTAGGGAGAGAATCCAAACGAAGAAATAGATGTTCAGAATAATTGGCGCCAACCGCTCCAATGTCGACCGCAGTTCTATTGGACGCACAAGTGTCCGGCTGCACCATCTGTTGAGCCAGTAGAACCCGAATAGAATAAGCAAAAACAAGCCGTAGAATCCGACAAGAAACTCAAAACCACTCAAACGCCCGACATCACTTAAGGGAGAGAAGAGGCCGAACGTGAGGCCAATCACCACCATGTCGATCGCGAAGCCGACGATCCAAAAAACAGGCGGGATGAAGAAGACCAAAGACAACAGCAACAGGCTTCTGAGTCTCAAACCCGGAAACAGGACCGGCTCGGTCACGAGGGAGACTAACAAGCGGCGTGGATCGAACATTGGACCTGTCTGACGGATGATTCTATTGCCCAATTTAGCGGAATTAGGCGCTGTGTCCCCATAATCAATTCATGTCCCCCTATTTACCTTAATCACGCATTGGCGTCAGATCATGCCTATCAAAAAACCTCCCATAAGCCCCGGAAACGGAGGCTTCGACGCCAAGGTCGCGGAGAATCTTAATCTGAACTTCCTTCTTCCAATCCGGCATTCTGCTATCAATCCAGACCTCATCAATCTCGGCCGAATCAAATTCAAGAAAGATATTATTCCCACTAAAATCACTCAATCGTGCACCACGCAAATGAGAATCAAATAAAACAAAAAACGGATCTTTCCGGCAATCTTCATATTCTCGATCATTTCTCGTCACGGACCGAAGAACAAATCTAAATTCCTCCTCATGCCTATAGGCGATATCTTTTAAAAACTCACCACAAATACTACTCTCTGTCATTTCATTGGAAAACGCCTTATATTCCTTTTTGAATTTATCCTCCTCCAGCCGAGCCCGGCCGCTCCATCTGGAATAGAAATCAAAAAATTTTTCCTTCATATCACTAAGAATTTTATCGTAATCGACATATATACAATCACCATATTCGACCGGATAAAAAAGAAGGCGGCCGTCAGAGGGAGACGCATAGTGCGCCTTAGCAAAATTATTATCTTTTACGAATTTTTCTACACTTCTTACTATTAATCTTTTCTTAACTCCCACTTGCACACCTGAAAAATGTGGAGAATACAACTCCCACATCGCGATACTATCTCTTCTTTTCGACCAACAAGAAATAAAATACGACTGTTTACACTCCTCGTATGATTCTATTATTTTATCAATCTCGCCTTTACTGAAAGGATGCGTCACCGGATTCTCTAAAATCCGAAAAAATACCCCCAACAGTTCATTTCTATCTTTGAAATTTGATGCATTTGTAAACCTCATCGTTCCTGTAGAAATCAGATCAACAAGCTCAAAAAAATCAATTATTCTATACAAGACAATATCTTCACCCTTCACATGCACCCCCAAATCAACTTTTTATTAATCAGATAATTTTCGCCACTCAATCAACGACAACAACGCAATCAGGTAAATCTGGCAAAACCCTCCGCCCTCATCCCCTTCAAAAACTATACTCGTATGGCTTTTTTTTATCGCGCTAAACGCGCGCACTCGAACACCTTAATAAACTACAATAACCCTTCTTTAAGTGAGCAAGCCCCCCTACATTCCCCTCATGAGCACGCAACTCGACGATCCTCGCCCGCAGCCGCTTTACGGCGCCGTGAAGCCCGACCTGAAGTCCGATGCTGCGCCGCAGGACCGGGGGCGGCCGTTTGAGATTGTCTCGGAGTACAAGCCCGCGGGCGATCAGCCGGCGGCGATTGCGGAGCTGATTGGCGGGATTACCGCGGGGGAGATGGATCAGGTGCTGCTCGGGGTTACCGGCTCGGGCAAGACCTTCACCATGGCGCATGTGATCCAGCAGGTTAAACGGCCGGCCCTGGTTCTGGCGCCGAACAAGACCCTCGCCGCGCAGCTTTACGGGGAGATGAAGAGCTTCTTCCCGAACAACGCGGTCGAGTATTTCGTTTCCTATTACGACTATTACCAGCCCGAGGCCTACGTCCCGCGCACCGATACGTTCGTCGAGAAGGAAGCGACGATCAACGAGCAGATCGACCGGATGCGGCACTCCGCGACGCGTGCGCTGCTGGAGCGGGATGACGTCATCATCGTCGCGTCCGTGTCCTGCATCTACGGTATCGGGGCGGTCGAAACCTACGGCAAGATGACGGTCAATGTGAAGGCCGGCAGCACCATCGACCAGACCAAGCTGATGCGTCAGCTCGTCGAGCTGCAATACAAGCGGAACGATGCCAGCTTCCACCGCGGCACTTTCCGGGTGCGGGGGGATTCCATCGAGATTTTTCCGGCCCACCTTGAGGACCAGGCCTGGCGGCTGTCCCTGTTCGGCGACGAGGTGGAGAGTATCCAGGAATTCGATCCCCTGACCGGCCGGAAGTCGGCCGAGCTGGAGCAGGTCCGGATCTTCGCCAACAGCCACTATGTGACGCCGAAGCCGACGCTGCATCAGGCGGTGAAGTCGATCAAGCAGGAGCTGAAGCTGCGGCTGGACGAGATGCACAAGGCGGGCAAACTGCTGGAAGCGCAACGGCTGGAGCAGCGCACCGTCTTCGACATGGAGATGATGGAGGCGACCGGCTCCTGCGCCGGGATCGAGAACTATTCCCGCTATCTTTCGGGCCGCAATCCGGGCGAGCCGCCGCCGACCCTGTTCGAGTACCTGCCCGAGAACGCCATGCTGATCGTGGACGAAAGCCACGTCACCGTGCCGCAGATCGGCGCCATGTATAAAGGCGATTTCGCGCGCAAATCGACGCTTTCCGAATTCGGCTTCCGGCTGCCCTCCTGCCTCGATAACCGCCCGCTGAAGTTCGAGGAGTGGGAGGATATGCGGCCGCAGACCGTGTTCGTCTCCGCCACCCCCGGCCCGTGGGAGCTGGACCGTACCGGCGGTGCCTTCATCGAGCAGCTTGTCCGGCCGACCGGCCTGATCGACCCGGTCTGCATCATCCGGCCGACCGAGACCCAGGTCGATGACGTAATCGCCGAATGCAAGACCTGCGCATCGCTCGGCCAGCGGGTGCTGATCACCACGCTGACCAAGAAGATGGCCGAGGCGCTGACCGAATACATGCACGAGGCCGGCATCAAGGTGCGCTACATCCATTCCGACGTGGATACGCTGGAGCGGATCGAGATCATCCGCGACCTGCGGCTCGGCGTGTTCGATGTGCTGATCGGCATCAACCTGCTGCGTGAGGGGCTGGATATCCCGGAATGCGCGCTCGTCGCCATCCTGGATGCGGACAAGGAAGGCTATCTGCGCTCGAAGACTTCGCTGGTACAGACCATCGGCCGCGCCGCCCGGAACATTGAGGGCCGGGTGCTGCTCTATGCCGACAAGATGACCAACAGCCTGCAATACGCCATCGACGAGACCAACCGGCGCCGGGCGCGGCAGGAGGAATATAACAAGGAGCACGGCATCACGCCGGAAAGCGTGAAGAAGAGCATCGGCGACATCCTGGAAAGCGTCTATGAGCGCGGCGACCATGTCACGGTCGAGACCGGCTCCGACGAGGGCGAGCTGGTCGGCAAGGACATCAAGCAGGTCATCGCCGAGCTGGAGCAGGCCATGCATGCCGCCGCCGCCGATCTGGAATTCGAGGAAGCCGGCCGTCTGCGGGACGAAATCAAGCGGCTGGAAGCGGCGGATCTCGGCATGACGCTGGACGGCAAGCCGCTGCCCAAGGGCGCCGTGGTCCGGGTCAAGGGCCCGGTGCAGCCCCCGAAAGGCAAGCCGGACAGGGGCAAATCATCCAAGCGCGGCTCCGGCCGGCGCCGCAGTTAATATCTCCTGACGCCGAGCATTTCTCAATCGACTAAAAAGCTGCATAAAAGCAAAGGGTTCAGAGCGATCCACTTTGTCGCCGCCCGCTGCGCAGAGAATACCTCCCGAAGGCATCAAAAGGATTGAAAGCGCAGGCAAAGGTCTAATATCTAGGAGCAATCATTTAGGCCCACCGTAGCCCGCCGCCAGATTGAGGGGGCGGGCCTATCCAGAATCCGGTGTTAGCCATCGTCCTTGGAAGGCTGTTTCCGTGACCGCAGAGTGTCGTCATAAGTTGCCAAATTGTATGCAACTGGGAGTCCCCGCTTGATCGCCCCCCTCGCCCTTTCCATCGGCGGACTCGTACTCCTGCTCGTTGCCGCGGAGATCATGATCCGCGGCGCGGTCGGCGGCTCCCGCATCCTGAAGATCTCCCCGCATCTCATCGGCCTCACGGTCATCGCCTTCGGTACTTCGGCACCGGAACTGTTCGTCAGCCTGAAAGCGGCGCTGCACGGCCATGACGGCATCGCTATCGGCAATGTGGTCGGCAGCAACATCGCTAACATCCTTTTGATGATCGGCACCGTCGGGGTGATCTATCCCTTCGCCTGCGGCGACCCGGCGCTGCGGCGCGACGGCTTCGTCCTGCTGCTCTCCACCATCGTCTTCGTGATTCTATGCCATGCCGGCGTGATCGAACGCTGGCAGGGCATCATCATGCTCAGCGCGCTCGTGTGTTTCCTTATCTATTGCTACATAACCGACCGCCGGAGCTGCTCGAACGACGACAGCATCCACGCCAAGGAAGTGGACGAGTTCGACAATCTGCCAGACACTATGCAGAAGGCGGTAATCTACACGATCATCGGCTTGGTCGGCGTGGTCTTCGGCGCGCGCCTGCTGGTTGACGGTGCTGTCGATGTGGCCCGGCTGCTCGGTGTCTCGGAGACGGTGATCGGCATCACCATGGTGGCGCTGGGCACCTCCATGCCGGAACTGGCCACCACAGTGGTCGCCGCCGTCCGCCGCCATAACGATGTTGCATTGGGCAACATCATCGGCAGCAACATCTTCAACACGCTCGGCATCCTCGGTGTGGTCTCGATCGTCACACCGCTCAGCATCCCGGCGGAAATCATGGAATCAGACCTCTGGGTCATGCTCGGCGTCACCACTGTCTTCGTCACGGCCGCACTCGGCCTGAAGACCCTCGGCCGGCCGCTGGCGGTGCTGTTCTTCTTCAGCTACGCGCTGTTCATCATCGACCAGTTCGTCGACCTGACCAGACTGATCACCGGCTAGCCGTTACCTCAGCGCTCGTACAGCAGGCTGAAGCCGACCGCCTCGCAATCCTCGTACACATCGGGTTTGCGCGTGGTCACACGGGCGCGGCGCACCACAGGCCGCTCCGCAATCATTTCGACGATGGCGTGACAGAGAGTTTCCTGCAGGTTGAAACGGCGGCGCGCCACCAGATCCAGGATCTCGGTGCGGACGAAATCGTAGTCAAGCACCCGCTCGATTGAATCGGCGGCGCCGGTCGGATCGACATCGACATCCATCTCAACACTCACCAGCACGCGCTGTGGCTTGCCGCGCTCGAAATCGTGGATGCCGATATCCGCGATCACCGCGAAATTCTCCAGCAGGATCCTTGCGTTCGTGATCGGCACGCCTAGCGGCCTCCCTCGTTCGGAGTGTCTGCATTGTCCATGAAGGCGACGTCGCGCGGCATGGCCTGCAGAACCTGGCCGCCATCGATGGTGATGCACTGACCGGTGAAGGCGGGCGCCGCGAGGATGAAGCGCAATGCCGCCAGGATCTGCTCCGGCGTCGAGCCGCGCCCAAGCATGAGAGATTTCTGCGAGCGCTCGAATTCCTCCTGAGACTGCGGCCCGCTCGGCAGGGTCACGCCGGGCGCGATGCCGGCCACCCGGATATCCGGCGCCAGCTCCATCGCCAGCATTTGCGTCATGCCGTGCAGCGCGAATTTGGTCAGGGAATAAGAAAGATAATCCGGGTTCGGGCCGAACACCTTGTTGTCCAGCAAGTTCACGATGCAACAATCGGTGCGGGGGCCGATGCCCTCTCCAGCCTGTCTGCCTACAATTTCGGCAAAGGCACGCGATAGAAGTGCCGGCGCTCGAACATTCACGGCATGATGCCTGTCGATCAATTCTGTCGTCAGGCTGCCCAGCCGGTCATCCTCGAACAAAGCGGCATTGTTCACCAGCAGGCCAAGCGGCGGTGCCCCGTCGGCCGCACGGTCAATCAGGCGGAGGACGGCACCCGGGTCAGAGAGGTCGCACTGCAGGGCCTCGGCAGAGCCTCCAGCGGCACGAATCTCGCCAACCAGGGCTTCCGCGTCCGAGCCCGAGCCGTTGAAATGCACCGCTACATGCCAGCCATCCTTAGCGAGCCCCCGGCACAGCTCCGCGCCGACGCGGCGGGCACCTCCGGTCACAAGGGCTGTCCTTTTTTCAGCAGCGTTTCTTGTCATCTGGAAACAGGCTTCACTCATGCAGTCAAAATCAGCTTTGCCGACCCTATCCTTGTGCGCCGAGCGCGAAAAGCCACGACTGCGTTAGGGAGAATTTTTTGCACATTTTGCATCAATAGCCACCAAAGACACGAATGAGTCATGACTTCGTCACAAATAGTGATCAGAATCAGCGTTCTAGGGTATTTTTTGTTATATTTCAATTGGTTGCCATATTTGCTCAAATTTTGAGCAATGCGGCCAAACTGAGAGAAAATGGGTCCTCGAGCCCTGCACACGAGAGTTATTCACAGCCTTGTCCACAAATATCGGGGATAGAGTCCCAGGCAATAACGTTAACCTTAACTCCCGTTCAAGGTTTGCTGGCGACAGCCCGTTTCCGGCTACGATCAGATCGGTTACAAAGACGGTATGTCGACAACAAAACCCGAGCTGGATCTGCCGGAACAGCTCCCTTCAGCGGAGCCGAAAGCGGATATCGCGCGGGGCGTGAAGGTGATCCAGCAGCAGGTCAAAGTGCTGCCAAACGCGCCCGGCGTCTACCGCATGCTCGATGCCGCAGGCGACGTGCTCTATGTCGGCAAGGCGCAGAGCCTGAAAAAGCGGGTCGCGAACTACACTTTCCCGGCCAAGCTGCCGCACCGGATCTTCCGCATGGTCAGCGAGACCATGCGCATGGAATTCGTGCGCACCCATACCGAAGTCGAAGCGCTGCTGCTCGAAAGCAACCTGATCAAGAAGCTGCGACCACGCTTCAACGTGCTGCTACGCGACGACAAGTCCTTCCCCTATATCCTGCTGACCGGCGATCATGACTGGCCGCAGCTGGTCAAGCATCGCGGCGCCCGCAACCGCAAGGGAGACTATTTCGGCCCCTTCGCTTCTGCCGGTGCGGTCAACCGAACGATCACTGCCCTGCAGCGCGCCTTCCTGATCCGGAACTGCACAGACGCCACATTCGCCAGCCGCACCCGTCCCTGCCTGCAATATCAAATCAAGCGCTGCGCTGCGCCCTGCGTCGATTATGTCAGCAAGGAAGACTATGCCGAGCTGATCGAGCAGGCGAAGGCGTTCCTGAGCGGCTCCAGCAGGAAGGTCTCGCAGCAGCTCGCCGAGCGCATGCAGGAAGCAAGCGACGCGCTCGACTTCGAGAGCGCGGCCCGGTACCGAGACCGGATCAGGGCGCTGGCCCATGTCCAGTCGCATCAAGACATCAATGTCGAAGGCGTCGAGGATGCGGACGTGATGGCGCTGCATGGCGAAGGCGGCTCCGCCTGCATCCAGGTGTTCTTCTTCCGGGGCGGCAGCAACTACGGCAACCGGGCTTATTTCCCGAGCCACGACAAGAGCATGGAGCCGGGAGAAATCCTCGCCGCTTTCGTCGGCCAGTTCTACGACAACAAGCCGCCGCCCAAGCTGGTTCTGGTCAGCCACGACATGCCGGAACAGGAGCTGATCGCCGAGGCCCTCGGGACCAAGGCCGAACGCAGGGTCGAAGTATTGCGCCCGCAGCGCGGCTCCAAGCGCAAGCTGATGGAGCACGCGCTCTCAAACGCCAAGGAAGCCCATGCTAGACGGCTGGCCGAGAGCGCATCCCAACGGCGCCTGCTGGACGGTCTCGCCGAAGCACTGGACCTGGACGGCCCACCCGAACGCATCGAGGTCTATGACAACAGTCATATTCAGGGCACCAACTCGATCGGCGCCATGATCGTCGCCGGGCCCGAGGGGCTGATGAAGAACGCCTACCGCAAATTCAACATCCGCAATGTGGTCCCGGCGGACAAGCCCCTGCCGGAGACGGTCGAGCCTGACGAGAACGGCGATGCGCCGGTTCAGGCCGGTGACGATTACGCCATGATGCGGCAGGTATTGACCCGCCGCTTCGGCCGGGCTCTGAAGGAAGATCCGGACCGCAGTTCGGGCAACTGGCCGGATCTGGTGCTAATCGATGGCGGCCAGGGCCAGTACACCGCGGTACGGGAGGTGTTCGACGAGCTCGGAATCGAGGATGTCGCCCTTGTCGCCATCGCCAAGGGACCCGATAGGGATGCCGGGCGGGAGCGGTTCTTCTCAGGCAAGCGTGCGCCCTACTCCCTGCCGATCAACGATCCGGTGCTGTATTTTCTGCAGCGCCTGCGGGACGAAGCCCACCGCTTCGCCATCGAGACGCACAGGGCGAAACGGACCAAGGCGATCGGCCAGTCGAAAATCGACGAGGTCCCCGGAATCGGTGCCAAGCGCAAGAAGGCATTGCTGCATCATTTCGGCTCCGCCCGGGAGGTTTCCCGCGCCGGACTTCAGGATCTCGAAGCCGTCGACGGAATTAGCAAAACTGTAGCCAAAAAAATCTATGATTTCTTCCATGATGAGGCCTGATTGGTGTAGCGTCTCGGCAATGGAATACGAGGACGGAATCGCCGTCCCACCCACTCTTCAGACCAGCGCAGAGATATGACCGGCCTCCCCAATTTGCTCACCATGTCGCGTATCCTCGTGATCCCCCTCATTGTGGGATTCATCTGGTATGGCGAGGACACTTACCGTTGGATCGCTTTCGGCCTCTATGCCTTCGCCGGCATCACCGATTATCTCGATGGCTATCTAGCCCGGTCGATGAACCAGCATTCCGATTTCGGCCGCCTGCTGGACCCGATCGCGGACAAGCTTCTGGTCGGTGCCGTATTGCTGATTCTGTGTTCACTCGACCATATCTCCGGCTACGGCCTGCTGCCGGCGCTGGTTATTCTGCTGCGCGAGATCCTCGTCTCTGGCCTGCGCGAATTCCTGGCGGAGATCCAGGTGCGCATGCCGGTCAGTCGGCTGGCAAAATGGAAAACAGCCTTCCAGATCGGCTCGCTCGGCTTTCTGATCGTCGGCTCGGCAGGTCCCGAATGGCTGCCTACCGTGCTGATCGGCGAGGGACTGTTGTGGGCAGCGGCCATCCTGACCCTGATCACCGGCTATGATTATCTCCGTTCCGGCCTGCTGCATGTCACCCCGGAAGCAGAGGCTGAACGGGCTCGCAGGAAATCCGGCGGCACCGGCAAAAGCGCTTCTGCTGATGCATGACTTGAGTCCGGCACGTCCGGCCCTCTAGACTTCGCCCATGAAAATTTTCGGCCTTGTCGGATGGAGCGGCAGCGGCAAGACGACATTGCTCGTCAAGCTGTTGCCTGAACTTGTCGCCCGCGGCGTCCGCGTCTCGACCATGAAACATGCCCACCACGCTTTCGACGTGGACAAACCGGGCAAGGATTCCTATGAGCACCGCGCCGCCGGGGCCAGCGAGGTGCTGGTCACCTCGGCGAACCGCTGGGCCCTGATGCACGAAAATCGCGGCACCCCGGAGCCGACCATCGAGGAGCTGGTCCAGCATATGAGTCCGGTCGATCTGCTGATCATCGAGGGGTTCAAGGACCACGCGCACGACAAGATGGAAATCTACCGGGTGGCCACCGGAAAGTCCCTGATCCAGCCGAACGATCCGCTGATTCGGGCTGTGGCATCGGACGGTCCGGTTGAGGCCGCGACTGTTCCCGTGCTCGATTTGAACGATATTGCAGGGTTGGCGGACTATATTCTCGACTTCACTGGATTATCGAAAGCCGCTTGAGCCATGTCGCAACTGACAGATGACTGCTTCGCCTTCGGCGGGAAGCTGATCCCGGTCGCAGACGCGCTTGCCCGGTTTCGGGAGATCCTAGTCCCTGTGGTTGAACCGGAAACCGTATCTCTCACCGATGCCCTCGGGCGCGTGCTGGCAACCGACGTCATCGCAGGCCGCTCCGTGCCACCGCACGACAATTCAGCCGTGGACGGTTTCGCCGTCTATTTCGACGATCTGGCCGAAGGGGCTGAAACGGTGCTGCCGGTTACCGCCACCATCGCGGCAGGACACCCCATGGACGGCCCGCAGAAACGCGGTACGGCAACAAAGATCTATACCGGCGCCCCGATGCCGACCGGCCCGGACGGCACATCCCCCGACACAGTATTGATGCAGGAAGATTGCCGCCTCTCCGTCGATCGCGTCGTTATTCCGAACGGCATCAAGCGCGGCGCAAATCGTCGCTTTGCCGGTGAAGATGTAAAACAGGGCGCCCGAATTCTGGAAGCGGGCACACGCCTGCGGCCACAGGATATCGGGCTTGCCGCTGCCGTCGGACTGACTGAACTCGACATATGCAAACCGCTGCGCGTAGCGATCTTCTCGACCGGCGACGAGGTGCGCGACCCCGGAACGAGCGCGCCCGACGGCACGATCTACGATTCCAACCGCCACACCATCTCCGCTCTACTGCGCGGGCTCGGATGCGCAGTGATCGACATGGGCATCTTGCCCGACAGGCTCGATGCCATTCGCGACGGACTTGAAGGTGCGGCGGGGAAAGCCGACATGATTATGACCACCGGCGGCGTTTCAACCGGTGGCGAAGATCACGTGCGGAACGCGGTCGAGTCCCTTGGCTCCCTGCATTTCTGGCGCCTCGCCATCAAGCCGGGGCGTCCGGTTGCCCTCGGTCAGGTCGGCAAGGTGCCTTTCATCGGACTGCCGGGAAATCCGGTTGCCGTGATGGTGACCTTCCTCCGGGTTGCCCGGCCGCTGATCCAGCGGCTCGCCGGCGCGGCGGATACGGATCCGGCGCTGTTTCCGGTCCGGGCGGCCTTCGACTACAAGAAGAAGCAGGACCGGCGCGAATATGTCCGCGTCACCCTGAAGCGCACCGGCGCGGGCGGTCTCGAAGCCGTGAAGTTCGAACGGGAGGGAGCCGGGATACTCTCCTCCATGGTGGCGGCCGACGGGCTTGTCGAGCTGCCGGAAGACTGCACCGGTGTGAAAGCCGGAGATATTGTCGACTACCTGCCCTTCAGCGAGGTTGGCCTGTGAAGATTTTGTATTTCGCCTGGATGCGCGGCAAGACCGGCATCGGAGAAGAAGATGTCTCCCCGCCCGAGACAGTGACAGACGTGGCGGGGCTGGTGGCCTGGCTGAAAACCCGCGGCCCCGGCTTCGAGGACGCGTTTTCGGACATGAAGGTGGTGCGGGCTGCCGTGAACCAGGAATTCGTCGAGCTCGACGCAACAATCGGCCCAAATGACGAGGTCGCCTTCTTCCCACCGGTAACGGGGGGCTGACGCCGTGATCCGGGTGCAGAAGGAAGACTTCGATCTCGCCACCGAACTCTCCGCGCTCAGTGCCGGGAACCACAATATCGGCGGCATCACCAGCTTCGTCGGGCAGGTCCGCGACATGGCCGATGGCGAGCATGTCGGCGCCATGACGCTGGAGCATTATCCCGGTATGACGGAGAAGATGCTGGAACAGATCGACGCGGAGGCCAACAAGCGCTGGCCGCTCGAAGCCAGCCTGATCATTCATCGCTACGGTCGGATGGAGCCGGGCGAACAAATCGTCCTGGTCGCCTGCGCCTCTCCGCACCGGGAAGCTGCCTTCGAAGCCTGCCATTTCCTGATCGACTGGCTCAAAACCAAGGCGCCGTTCTGGAAACTCGAAGAAAAAGACAGCGGCGCAGCCTGGGTCGATGCACGGGAAAGCGACGCCGACGCAACCGCGAAATGGGACAAAGGGGACGCCTAGCCCCTAGGACGCCTCCAAACTCGAGACCAGAGCCTTTCCCGCAGTTTCAATATGCATCACGAGGCAGGACACGGCGCGGCCTTCGTCTCGCTTTCTGCAGGCAAGGAGCAAGTCATGGTGCTCGGCATTCGAGCGGCTCGCATAATCCAGCGTGGCGATCGTCATGCTCAGATACCTGTTCGCCGCCTGGCCCAGCATGTCGATGTGGCTTAGGAGCCGTGGGCGCGCAGCCGGAGCATAGAGCGTCTTGTGAAATGCCGCATTCAGCATGCCATATTCCGATGCAGGCGCACGCTCGATGCGATCCTGAACTGCCGCCGCCCGATCAATTTGCATATTGCTCAATTCCGGCAATGCGATCCTGAGCGCCAGGCTCTCCGCGGCAACCCGCATCTCGAATATCTCTTGAACGTCATCTACGGAGATCGGAGCCACTCTGGCGCCCCGGTTCGGGTCGAGCTGGACAAACCCCTCGCCTTCAAGAAGCCTCAGGGCGTCACGTACCGGCATCCGGCTGGCCTTGAAACGCTCTGCCAGATGCTCCTGACGCAACGGACTGCCCGGCGACAATCGGCCTGAAATAATCTCATGACGGAGCCCGGAAACGATGTCCGCCACGGTCCCACCGCGTCGCCTCAACACCCGGCCATGCATTTCGGTTACTTTTTCCACGTTACTCATAGTTAAACCTAGCGCGTTTGAATAATTGACAAAATCTCTTTTTGTATCCAATTTTTATTTTTGCATCCAAAAGAGATCCACATGCGCTCCTCAATCGTCATTTCCGCGTTCGTCGCGGTTGTTGTCGGCTTCGGCGGATCGGTCGCGGTCGTTCTGGCGGCAACAAAAGCCGTTGGCGCCACGGAACTTGAGACCGCCTCCTGGATCGGAGGCCTATGCCTCGCCATGATGGCGACGTCCGGTTTCCTGAGCGTTCGCCACCGGCTGCCCGTCGTCACGGCCTGGTCGACGCCGGGGGCCGCGCTGATTGCGGCGACGAACGGTGTAAACATGAGCAGCGCGGTTGGTGCCTTCCTCGTTGCCGCAGCTCTTGTCCTGGCCACTGCCGCTTTCCGCTCCCTTGGCGCACTTGTCGAGAAACTTCCGTCAGCGATCGCATCCTCCATGCTGGCAGGCGTTCTCTTTACCTTTGTGCTCGAAATATTCGGGGCACTTCAGGGGAGCCCAGCACTCGTCCTGCCTCTGGTCGGGGGCTTCATGGTTCTCCGGTTGATCTCGCCTGCATGGGCAGTCTTGCTGGTGCTCATTGTCGGCATCATGTTGGCGCAGGGTCTGGGGATGATCGGTTCAATTCCTGCACTCGGCCTTTCGGAGTTCACGTTGATCCATCCGACCTTTGATCCCGCGGTGCTGATCGGGGTCGGGGTCCCGCTATACCTCGTAACCATGGCGTCGCAGAACCTTCCCGGTGCAGCCGTACTACGCGCCGCCGGATATCACGCGCCGATGCGTTCGATCCTGACAGTGACCGGCCTCGCCTCGCTCCTGACCGCCCCGCTCGGCGCCCACACATCCAATCTTGCAGCAATCACCGCCTCGATCTGCACCGGACCGGACGCCCATCCGGATCCGTCCAAACGGTGGCTCTGCGGACCGTTCTATGCACTCGGTTACGGTTTTCTTGCCATTTTCGGCGCATCGGTTGTGGCTGTGTTCACCAGCTTCCCCGAAGCGCTGATCCTGACGATAGCCGGGCTCGCGCTTCTCGGCCCATTCGTGGGAGCGATCGGCAACGGTTTGGCGGAAGAACGCCATCGATTTGCCGCCGCCGTGACCTTCGTCGTTACAGTTTCCGGGATTGGCCTGTTCGGTATTGGGTCCGCGTTCTGGGGGCTTTTAGCCGGACTAGCCGTTCTCGGGCTTGATCGCCTGAAAACCATTATTGTCCGGTAGTCGCGGCAGACACGTTGTCCGTCGACCTGGAGGCGGCGGAACGAGTTAACGGAATCGCCTTCGATGCCTGCCATTTCCTGTTCGACTGATTGAAAATCAGGGCTTCGTTCTGGAACCTCGAAGAGGAAGACAACGGTGCCGAATGGGTGGATGCGCGGGAGAGCGGCAAGGGCGCCGCATAAAAGTGGGACTGAGCGCCAGACGTTGTGCCTTTTCCGCGCCCAACCTGTCGCTCAGAGACCATTTTTTACCGCCCTCGAAAAACTTACCCCGGAACGATGCAGCCCACTGAATTAGCAAGTTAAATTTCACCTTTTCCCATGCGCAAACTGCATGCGCCCTATGCATAAAACGCAATTGCTGCAGGACACGCTGTCACCCATACGGGGGGCGGCAATTACACGGGCCGATTGGCCGTTTGCGACACCCCGCAAACGGCCTTTGCTCTTCCCGGAGCAGCGCTTGCCCGTCGCCGGATGAGAAACCGACGATGTGGCAGGGAGACCGGCGATGGGCATTCGCTTGGTAGAGCGCGATTTACTTGATGTGGCGACGGAGTGCGGCCTTGAGGATTATCCTTATTGGGCCGGAAGCGAGCGCCGCATTACCGACGCGGATATCCAGCGCGCGCTGGCCGAAGAACGGCTGATCGCTCCCGACGACAATCGTGACCCGAACACCCCGATGAAAGCCGAAGATCATGCCGCGCGCGTCGCCTGGCTGGTCCGCCACGGCGACCGGAAGCGGATGAGCATTATTATCCGCAACGGACGGCTCTGCGACGGCAATCACCGTTTCGCCGCCTGCCTCTTCGCCGGCATCGAGCGTGTGCGCTGCGTCATGATGGAAACCGGCGAACTGGCAGCGGCAGCCTGACCCTGCCCTCTCCGAGAGTCTGTTGTTAACCACCGGAGAGCGGCGCTAGAGTCCGGAGTGTCCTTGCCTCCGGAGATTCCCATGATCGGTGCCATTACCCTGCTGCTCGGCTGTCAGCTGCTGGGAGAATTATTCATTGCCGCCACCGGCTGGCCCCTGCCCGGGCCGGTCGTCGGCATGGTCATCCTGTTCACTGGCCTGATGATCCACGGCAAGGTGCCCGCGCCGGTCGCCGCCGTGTCCGACACATTGCTCCGCAATCTGTCCCTACTGTTCATCCCAGCCGGCGTCGGCGTGATGCTGCATCTGAGCTTGATCGAGCGTGAATGGATCGGTGTTACCGCCGCACTGATCGGCAGTACCGCCATCACTGTCGTGCTTACCGCTCTGCTCATGGTCGGCCTGAAGAAATTCACCCGAGTGGGTCAAGGTAGCGTCGGGGGAGACAGCTGATGGAAGGCGGCTTCAGCGACATCTGGGTTTACCTGTCGGCAAGCCCGCTACTGCATCTGTTCCTCACCCTGCTCGCCTATCTCGGCGGGCAAAAGCTCTATGAGCGGCTCGGCATGCACCCGCTGGTAAACCCAGTACTCATCGCGGTCATCGTCCTGGTGGCTATCCTGATCGTGACCGAGACTCCCTACCTCGTCTATTTCGAGGGCGCGCAGTTCGTGCATTTCCTGCTCGGCCCGGCCACGGTCGCACTCGCCCTGCCGCTCTACCGGCAGGTCTCCCGCATTCGTAAAGCCCTGATCCCGATCCTGCTCAGCGTGGTTTTCGGCTCCCTGGTCGCGACCGGCAGCGCCGTCGCCATTGGCTGGGCCTTCGATATCTCCGAGGCGACCCTGATTTCCATCGCGCCAAAATCCGTGACCACACCGGTTGCCATGGGCATCAGTGAGAAGCTCGGCGGCTTGCCCTCGCTCACCGCTGTCTTCGTCATCCTGACCGGCATCCTCGGCGCCATGATCGGCCCGCTGATGCTCGACCTGTTCCGCTTCAAGGACTGGGCGGCACGCGGCTTCGCCATCGGCATTGCAGCGCATGGCATCGGCACCGCCCGAGCCATGCAGGTAAGCGAGGTCGCAGGCGCCTTCTCCGGCCTTGCGATGGGCCTGAACGCGCTCGCCACAGCAATCCTGCTGCCGCTGCTTTGGCAATTGTTTTTCTAGGCTGGTGAATGACCCATACGGCGCACCTTAACAAGCCAGCCGCTGGCATCGCCTTGGTCCTTGCAGCGATGATTTCGATGTCGATCAACGATGCCCTGGTCAAGAGCCTGTCCGGCGACTATCCGCTACATCAGGTGATCTTCACACGCGCTCTGATCGGCCTTGCTCTCTGTCTCGTCTTCGTCCTGTTCGAGGGCGGCTGGGCCATACTGAAAACCCGCCAGCCCGTCCTCCACTTCCTCCGGGGCCTGTTGATCGTCATTGCCAATTCCTGCTTCTTCGCGGCCATCGCCGTGGTGCCGCTCGGCGAGGCGACCGCAATCTTTTTCGCGGCCCCGCTCCTGATCACCCTGTTTTCGGTACCGGTGCTCGGCGAGCGGATCGGACCGGTCAGACTGGGCGCGGTTCTCATCGGTTTCGCCGGCGTTCTGATCATGCAACGCCCCTGGGCCGATGCGGGCAACCTCGGCGTCAGCCGGATTGTCCTCCTGTTGCCACTGGTTGCGGCCAGTGCCTATGCCCTGCAACAGGTCATGACCCGGCGCCTCGGCCTGACTTCAAAGGCGTCAGCGATGGCGGTATATATTCAGGCCGTTTTCGTCGTGGTTTCGATCGCTGTCGGCGCGATTGCCGGAGATGGCAAGTTCGCTGCCGGACTGGAAAATCCGAGCCTGCTGTTTCTGCTTCGGCCCTGGGTCTGGCCCGAAGCACCGGATATCTGGCGTTTCCTTGCCCTCGGAGGGAACATCGCCGTTGCCAGTTACTGCATTTCGGCAGCCTACCGGATGGCAGATGCCGGAACCCTGGCTCCCTTTGAATATACAGGCCTGATGATGGCCGTGTTCTGGGGCTGGGTGATCTGGGGCGAAGTCCCAGGCCCCGAAGTCGCGTTCGGGATTGTTCTGATTGTTGCCGGCGGCCTTGCCGTTTTCTTCCGGGAACGGCACCTGGCCGCACGCCTGACGCCGCAGCCGGATACCTGAAAAACGGCCACGCCCCAAACTGAACGCCCGATCTTTCGGAACTGTTCCCCTTGCGCCGCACCTCCCGGAAGGAGACGGCGCGTCGGGACAAGACACGATGTTTTTTAAGGCCTAGTGTCCGCCATATGACCGAGACATCCGCGACAGCCATCAACCGCCCGACCTTCGGAATTGCCCTCATTCTGGCCGGAATGCTTGCGATCTCCATCAATGACATGCTCATCAAGGAACTCTCTGGCGGCTATCCCCTGCATCAGATGGTGTTTACCCGTTCGGCGATCGGTATTGCCTTCAGTCTGGTGATCGTTCAGTTCGAAGGTGGCTGGAGCATTCTGAAAACCCGGAGGCCGGGACTGCACGCCTTGCGCGGCCTGCTTGTCGTCATCGCCAACATGTCCTTTTTCGCAGCCCTCGCAGTGCTGCCGCTGGCCGACGCGACCGCGCTTTTCTTCGCCGCCCCGCTGTTCATTACCCTGCTTTCCATCCCGATCCTCGGCGAGAAGGTCGGGCCGTTCCGTCTCGGCGCTGTCCTGGTCGGCTTCATTGGCGTGATGATCATGCAGCGTCCCTGGGCCAGTTCTGACGATCTCGGCGTCAGCCGTCTTGTGCTCGTGCTGCCCGTGATTGCGGCCATAACCTATGCCGGCATGCAGATCATGACCCGCAAGCTCGGCATGAGCAGCAAACCCTCCGCGCTCGCGGTCTATATTCAGCTGATGTTCCTGATCGTCGCAGGCCTGTTCTGGATCTTTGCCGGTGACGGCCGTTTCGCGGAAGGAAGCGACAACGAGAGCCTGATCTTCCTGCTCCGCGCCTGGGTCTGGCCGGAGGGCGTGGATTTCTGGCTTTTCATCGGGCTGGGCTTCAATTCGGCCGCCGTCGCCTACTGCCTCTCCGCCGCCTACCGCTCGGCTGACGCGGCAACCATTGCGCCGTTCGAATATACCGGCCTGCTGCTTGCCGTGTTCTGGAGTTGGGCCATCTGGGGATATCTGCCGGGTCTTGAAGTGATGATCGGCATCTTCCTGATCATGGCCTCCGGCCTGTTCGTCTTCCTGCGCGAGCGGCAGCGCAACCGCCCGATGGCGAGTGACCCGCCTGCCGGAACCGGGGCGACAAGGCGCTAGGTCGCGATCTGATAATCGCCCAGCCAGAGCCGGATTGCCGCGAGATTACGAAGCGACGGAAGCAGATATCTCACGGCCAAACGGGCGCGCCGTCCAGCCCTGCGACCTCCGGCAGGCCGCAGATCAGGTTCGCATTCTGCACCGCTTGACCTGCCGCTCCCTTGCCGAGATTGTCGACCACGCCCATCGCGATCACCAGATTACGCTCCGGATCGGCCGCATAGCTGACGAACGCAAGGTTCGAGCCGGTCGCCCATTTGGTCTGTGGCGGCTTGTCGGTCACGCGGACGAACGAACGCCCGTCATAAAAATTCCGGGCCGCATCCAGGCACGCGCTCGTGCTGGTACTACCGCGGCAGTACATGGTGACAAGGACGCCCCGGGTCATCGGCACCAGATGTGGCGTGAACACCAGCCCGGCAGCGCTGCCGCCACTCAGAAGCTCGATTGTCTTCTCCATCTCGGGCATGTGGACGTGCTTGAGCAGACCGTAGGGGATCAAATTCTCGTTGCTCTCGGAATAGCCGAACTTTCTGTCACCGCCGCCTCGGCCGGCACCGGAGATACCGGTCTTGGCGTCGATTATGATGTTGCCGGGCTCGATCAGCTTATTGGCCAGCAGCGGAGCCAGCGCGGTAAGCGTCGCTGCGGGGAAACAGCCGGGGTTGGCAACGCGGGTCTGCCCGTCGATCTGCTCTGGCCAGACGTCGGCCAGGCCGTACGCCCACCCCTCGACGTGACGGTGGTCACCGCCGATGTCGACGATCTTTACGTCCTTGGGAACGCGCGAGAGAGCATCAGCCGAGCTTCCAGTGGGCAACGACGCGAACAGCACGTCGAGCTTCGGCAGGGTTAAAGGGTCCCACTTCTCGATCACCAGCTCGGCCAGCTTGGTCGGCACACCCGGGAAGAGGTCCACCAACCGGCGACCGGCGCTGCTCTCGCCCGCAGCGTAGACCAGCTCGAAAGACGGGTGCCCCGCGACCAGGCGCAGCGCCTCACCGCCACCAAAACCGCTGATCCCGACAATGCCGACGCGAATGCTCATGGTGATGCCCTACTGTTGGAGAGATGCCAAACGGTTATAGCCGTGTTGCCGTTCGGAACAAGGAGGGAGGTGAAGAGATGCGTCGGGTGGTTGCGTTGTTTGGATTGTATTCCGTCAAATGACTGAAGCGCACGACTGCTTTCGCCGTAAACCCGTTTCATCTCAGAGGGCGGGCTCTCCGCGAAATATGTTGGGATTTGTGGGGCTCAGGTTAGAAGATACTGCGAGACTGCAGACTAAGTGACGGTCGGCAGGAAACGCGCGCACCTACTTCTCGGTTGACGGTTGGCCGCCAATAGCCGCAGCAACCAATCCTTCAGCTATCGTTTTTGCGGTACGGGCGGCCTCCGATATGCCACGGACATGAGCGGTGACGATCGCGCCTTCCTTTAGAAGGGCAAGTTGCTCGGCCAGCTCTGATGGATTTCGAGCGCCAGCATCAGCGCAAACCTTCGTCAGATAATCGACAATACGCCGCTTATGCTCACTCGATATGCGGTGGGCTGGGTGCTCCTGATCGCCGAATTCACTTGAGGCGTTGATGAAGACGCAGCCGGAGAAGCCAAGTCCCTTAAAGGCTCGCCCCCGGAACCAGATCTCGAGGGCGTCGAACATGGCGATCAGGCGCTCACGCGGATTGGATGAGACCTTCTCCATCTCACCCATCAGCCAATTGCGGAACTGCTCGTCTCGCCGATTCAGAACCGCCAGGATCAGTTCGTCCTTCGACTTGAAATGCTTGTAGAGCGTCATCTTGGCCACTCCGGATTCGGCCAAGACCTTATCGATCCCGGTGGCGTGGAAGCCCTGGGTATAGAACAGTCGCAGGGCAGTATCGATCAGGTCATCCCGGCGCGAAGTCACTATATTGGCTCCTTCCCAAAGCACAGCGCTTTATCAGACAGATCTGTCTAATTTGTGCGCCTATGATCACCTCTGCAAGAGGTTCTAAGAATCTTCTCAAAAAAATTCATCTTGATAATAGACAGACCTGTCTGTATATATTCAGTCATCGAAACGACGCGCACTTGCGTATGTCCAAGGAGCAAATGATGACCCGACTTCAGTTTCCCGCCTCGATCGACGACGCCCCCGCCGCTGCACAGCCCTTCCTGCAAGGAGTGGAAAAGATGCTTGGCAGCGTTCCGAACCTCTTCCGTTTGACCGCTAACAGCCCAGCCTCCCTCGAAGGCTTTCTGGGCCTCAACGGTGCCCTTGCGAAAGGAGCGCTCAAACCACAGACGCGGGAGCGGATCGCGCTTGCCGTCGCACAGATCAACGGCTGCGCCTATTGCCTCTCGGCCCATACCTATCTCGCCAGGAACCTCGCCCAGCTCGATGATGCGGAGATCGCCGCAAACCGCGCAGGGTCCTCCAGTGACCCAAAAGCCGATGCGGCAATTCGTTTCGCCGTGGCTCTGGTTAACCAGCGCGGTCATGTGAGCGACGACGACGTATCGGCTGTCCGAGCCGCTGGATACAGCGACGGCGAGCTCGTTGAAATCGTGGCGCATGTCGCCCTGAACACGCTGACCAACTACCTCAACGAAGCGTTCAGCACGCCGATCGACTTTCCGGCCGTCAACGCAAACGCCGCCTGACGGAACATCTTTTTCAGCCAGTCACAGGAGGCAATCAATGAGCCGCCCACCCTTTCCCCCATTCAACGAGGAGACGGCCGCATTAAAGGTGCGGAAGGCCGAAGATGCCTGGAACGGCCAATCTCCAGAGCAAGTGGCGCTTGCCTATACGCCAGATAGCCGATGGCGAAACCGGGCGGAGACCTTCGAGGGGCGTGACCGAATTGTAGAATTCCTGACTCGGAAATGGTCGCGCGAGTTCGACTACCGTCTCATCAAGGAATTGTGGGCGTTTCAAGACAACCGCATCGCGGTCCGCTTCGCCTACGAGTATCGCGACGACAGTGGTTTCTGGTTCCGGGCCTATGGCAATGAGAACTGGGAGTTCGCACCCGATGGACTGATGCGGCAACGGATCGCATCCATCAATGAGCTGCCGATCAGCGAGTCCCAGCGGCTGTTCAGGTGGCGGCAAGGGCCACGACCCCAAGACTACGCCGGGCTCTCGACACTGAGACTCTAGCCAAGACTTCAGATCCGGCCGCGTAGCAACGGCCTACCAGAAATATCGATCTCCCAATCCGCCGCGGACGAACCTCGCCCGCGAACGGGATGGGTTTGTCCGGCGACAACCGCCGGTTTCTTCAGCCGGCCGGTGCGGTGTGCTGCCTCCCTGGCCAGATCACAAACAAGGAGTTCAGATATGAACAGCAAGCACGATCACAACTGTGGTTGCGACATCACCCATGAACATGTCGATTTGGCACGTCGCCGTCTGTTGGCCGGCGCCGCAGGAGCTACTGTTGTCGGTGCCGTCGGTGCCAGCAGCACCGCATTGGCAGCCACCGAGCAGGCACGCGCCACCTACGCCGATCCGGAGAACCCGGGCCTACCCCAGATCGATATGACCATCGAACCAGGTCGAACCGCCCTTGTCGTGACGGACCCTCAGATCGATTTCCTCTCGGAAAAAGGCGTCACCTGGGGGGTCGTCGGCGAAAGCGTCACCGAACAGGGAACGGTCGATAACATCGAGCGCCTGTTCATCGCCGCGAAGTCGGCTGGCATACCGGTGTTCATCTCCCCTCACTACTACTACCCGCATGATCACAAGTGGCAATTCGAGGGCACGCTGGAAAAGACCATGCACTCGATCGGGATGTTTGACCGGCTCGGCCCGCTGAACCTGGAAAACTTCGAAGGATCCGGCGCCGACTGGATGCCCCAGTACAAGAAGTACATCGAAGATGGCGAGACAACCGTCTGCTCGCCGCACAAGGTTTATAGCCCGGCGCAGAACGACCTCAATCTTCAGCTTCGCAAGCGCCGGATCGACAAGGTGATCCTCGCCGGCATGTCGGCGAACCTCTGCACTCAAGCGCACCTCTATGACCTTCTCGAACTTGGCTACGAAGTCGCCGTCGTCCGCGATGCGACAGCGGGCGCAAAAGTCCCGGAAGGAGACGGCTACCTCGCCGCCATCATCAACTTCCGAATGGTGGCGAATGCTGTCTGGTGGACGGATGACGCCGTCAAGCGGATGACCAACGGCAGCTAAACCACGCCGGCGCCGATACTTCCCCGGCGCCGGCCCTTCCCCTGCACAAGCACGTCCAAAACGATCACAAGAAGGAACAGTAAGATGATTCGGAGACAAACGGTCCTGGCCTACGCCACAGCCGCAACAATCTTCTACGGCCTGGCACTCTACGCGTCAGCGGCGTATGCGGCTGACGAATACAATGTGTCGAACGGCCTGACGCTGACCGGCAATCCGCTCGGAGTCCATGGCTTCGATCCAACGTCGCTATTTGGTGGAGAGGCAGCGAGACTCGGTTCCGCCGACTTCACGGCCGCGCATGACGGCGTCGACTACTACTTCGCCTCGGCCAAGACACGAGATCGCTTCAAGAACGACCCGCAGGCCTTTCTGCCGCAGTACGGAGGCTTTTGCGCACTTGGCGTCTCGCTCGGCAAGAAGCTGGACGGAGACGTCCGCTATGCCGACATCGTCGATGGCAAGCTCTATCTCTTCGTCAACGAGGCGATTTTCCAGAAGTACCTCGAAAACAAAGAGGCGGTCCTGGCCGGAGCCAAGGAGACCTGGCCAAAGATCCGTACCGCTGCGGTAGACGCGCTCTAGGCCGCGAAGCCGGCAGCTCAAGTCGGAGCCACGGGGGTCCACCCAATCGAATGCAGACTGGTGGATCCCCAGCCGGCTGCTCCAACACGGACTGCGCCTGAAGCCTTTGCTGCCTAGATTACGGGATGAGCCACCGGACCGGTTCTAGGCCCTATTGGCTTCATTGACAGGGAGACAACAAATCCACTGTCCGGACCGGCGGGATTGGCCAGAGGTCGGCGCCCGGCTGTTCGTTCCAATGCTGATGGTTCAGCACCTGGCCTGCCCGTCGCGCCTCGGCGACCAGATCGAGGTTGATTTCAGTGAGCAGCAGCATGTCCTCGTCGAACCGGCCTTCGGCGACAATGCCTGTTTCCGGAAAGCCGATATCGGGCGGGCCGTAGACACCGGCGACGCCGCGATTGATATCGACGGACGGCGACCAGGGCGCCTTGCCGACGGTCGGACTGACGACAGCGTAACACTGGCTTTCCAGCGCCCGGGCCATGGCGCCGACACGGACCCGGCCATGCCCGCGCAAGGTGTCCGTGCAGCTCGGGATCAGGATCAGCTCGGCTCCGGCCTCCACCATGGTCCGGACCAGCAGCGGGAATTCGCAGTCGTAACAGATGGCAACGCCGATACAGCCGAGATCGGTTTCGAAAACGGACAGCCCGTCACCGCCACCGATCGCCCATTCTTCCCGCTCGAAGCGGGTCATGATGATCTTGTCCTGATGCCCATGCCGGCCGTTCGGCGCGAAGAGACGTGCCCGGTTCACCGGCAGCTCCCGGCCCGGCACCCGCACCGGCAGGGACGCAGCGAGGATATGCAGGCCGTGCTTCGCCGCGAGATCCAGATGCAGGGCATCGACTTTCGGGGCCAACTCGTCGAGCGCGCCAATCTGCCCCTGCAGATCCGCCTCGATCTCCTCGCCGAAGAGTGACGCCAGTTCCATCGCGCCATATTCCGGGAACATCAGCAGAGACGCTCCGCCACGCGCGGCTTCTTCCGCCTTCGCGGTGATGCGCCCGGCATAGTCATCGAAACTCTTTGGCCGGCCGATACCATATTGGGCGGAGGCGACCGTGAACTTGCGGGCCCTGCTCATCAGAGTTCCCGGACCCAGAACTGCATCAGTTTTTCGCTCTTCTCGTCCTCGTTCAGGTCTTTCCAGCTGAAGCCCGTCGTCAGGCCCTCGATGCGCCGGTAGCCGAGCCGCTCCCAGACCGCCTCCACCGGGCGGGCCGCGTGGTCCCGGAGCGGGTGATCGGCGGGCCGAACGACGCCGCAGAACGTCTCCCAGCGAAATCCGCCCAGACGCCTCGCATGCTCACGGCGGCGTTCCAGGAACTCCCGGTAGAGGCCACGGCCGCGATATTCAGGCAGCGTCACCGTTTCCGCGCCGTAGAAGACTTCGGCCGGATCGAAACCGTATTCACTGAAAGGGCCGATCAGCTCCTCATGCTCGGACAGCAGCGGCATCCCCGTGGAGACACCGATAACGGCAGCGCCGTCCTTCGCGGCGACGATGATCGCCCCCTCGGCTTCTGAAAGCTTGGCGATGTACCAGCGCTCGAATTCAAGCGTTCCGTCATAGAGGTAAGGCCATTCCCGAAACACGGCGATGCGCAGCGCCGCGACCTGCTCGACCGCTTCCGTGAAGCCCGGGCTTTCGGGGGTCAGAACGGAAAGCACTACACTCATGCCCCGGTCCCAGCCACCTGCGCGATCCAGTCCTCAAGATTATAGTAAGTGGTCACTCGCGAGATCTTGCCGTCACTGATATCGAGGAAAGTACCGCCGGGCAGCCTGTAGGTCTGGCCGTTTGCGGCCGGCAGCCCCTCGTCATCCGCCAGATAGGTGCCGCTGACCGTGAATTCGGCCGCCGCCCTGCTGCCGTCGTCCGAGGCCATAATGACAATGTCCGATAGCTGCTCCCGATAGCAGCGGGACATGTGGGCACAGAATTCCGCGAACAGAGCCTTGCCCTCCCGGCGCGGGCCCTGGTTGACGTCATGCGCGACATCGTCAGAGAGGCAGGCCAGCATTCCCGGCACGTCGCCGGCATTGAAGGCATCGTAGTAACGCAGTACCAGCGCTTTGGCGGCGGATTGACTGTTGGCGGACATGGCGGTGACCTCGGGCTTTCAATGGAGGATGTGCAGCGATCCGGCCCAAGGTATGCCGCCGTCCGCCTTCTGAATCAATGCCGCCCACTCTAGGAAAGCACGGCCCGGCACTATCCCCCGGGACCGACACTATTTTCGCAACGGTGACGCCGCCGCTTGACCGCCCCTCTCCCCGGCTCTATCTGTTGCGCCGATCAGGCGGTTGGATGGCCGCTGGCGGCGCAAGCCGCTGGAGGAAAGTCCGGGCTCCATGGAGACACGGTGCCGGGTAACGCCCGGCGGGGGCGACCCTAGGGAAAGTGCCACAGAAAGCAAACCGCCCGTCCGCTTCGGCCGACGGGTAAGGGTGAAAGGGTGCGGTAAGAGCGCACCGCGCGGACGGCAACGGACGCGGCATGGTAAACCCCACCGGGAGCAAGACCAAATAGGGATGGCCGGTCGCGCCGCGAGGTGGCGGCAGGTGAGTTTTCGCATCGTCATCCGGGTAGGTCGCGCGAGGCGGTCGGTAACGATCGTCCCAGAGGAATGGCCATACAAGCATCTTCGGATGCTGGACAGAACCCGGCTTATAGACCGCCTGATCGTTTATTCCCCCGGCTTCCAAACCGGCGCTTCACTTCATCCGGAGCCTGCATTGCGGGTTTTCGCACAATGCGCGCAAGTCTAAATCAATGAGAACAAATCACGAACATTAAGATTTTTCGGCGGTTTCAAGTCGCCTGATGCTCGCACATTAACCAAAAAGCCTCCGCGCATCCGCGAGTTCTGAAGCTTTGTTTTGAATTAGTTCGAAAACCTTAGAAAAACCCCGGAGTTGCGCGGTTTTCCCACTTCATTCCCATTGCACTCCACTTTAACCCATGGTATCCCATGTAATCCCATACGGGACCGTACCAGACCCATGCCCACTCCATCGTGGCGGGTCAAACGGACCGGACAGGGGCAGACGCCAGGCAGATGAAGGGTCCGGTGTCTTGCAGGTGGAACGGCAGTCCAGCGGGTGGGGTGCCGGTCGAGAACGGGGGAAGTCGTGGCAGTTTTTCTGTCCACATTTGCGAACAAGGTTGACCGGAAGGGACGTGTGTCCGTTCCGGCATCGTTTCGCAGCGTTCTCGAGCGGCAGGCTTCCTCGGGCCTGATCCTCTACCCGTCCTTCAAACATCCCTGCATCGACGGCTGCGGCGACGAGCGCATTCAGGAAATGGTCGACTCCATCGACCGGCTCGATGCCTTCTCCGAAGAAGCCGAAGATCTCCAGACCATCCTGGCCGACGCGCGGCAGCTCACCATCGACGGCGATGGCCGGGTGATGATGCCGCAGGACCTGCTCGACTATGCGGGCATCTCCGACACCATCATGTTCGTCGGCCTCGGCAAGAGCTTCCAGCTCTGGCAACCGGACGCCTACGAGGCGCACCGGACCGAAAAGCGCCAGCGGGCCCGCGACCGTGGCATCACCCTGCCCATGGTCGGCCGCGGGAGAGACACGTGAGTGGCGCGGTCCATATCCCGGTCCTGCGCGACGAGGTTGTCGACGCCCTGAATATCGCCTCCGGCAAGACTTTCATCGACGGCACCTTCGGCGCCGGCGGTTACACAACCGCGCTCCTCGAAGCAGCGGACTGCCGGGTGGTGGCAATTGACCGCGACCCGGACGCCATCAAGCGCGGCGCGGCGCTGAAGGAACGCTTCGGCGACCGGCTGATGCTGCTTGAAGGCCGGTTCGGAGACATGGACACCCTGGCGCGCGAGGCCGGCATCGAGACGGTCGACGGCGTCGCCCTCGATATTGGCGTCTCCTCACCGCAGATCGACGAGGCCGAGCGCGGCTTCTCCTTCCGCGAGGACGGCCCGCTCGACATGCGGATGGAACAGTCCGGACCGAGTGCTGCAGACGTCGTGAATAACGAGTCCGAAGAGAACCTCGCGAACCTGATTTACCAACTTGGCGAAGAGCGGCTTTCCCGCCGTGTCGCCAAAGCCATCGTCCTGGCACGGACAGGCAGCGCCATCCTGCGGACATCCCAGCTTGCTGAGATTGTCCGCGGGGTGGTGCCGCGCACCCGTATCAAGGGTCGGGAAGGCATCGACCCCGCCACCCGGACCTTTCAGGCACTGCGTATCTATGTGAATGACGAACTGGGCGAACTCGATCGCGGCCTTGAAGCAGCCGAGCGGTTGCTTCATCCGGGCGGGCGCCTTGCCGTTGTCTCCTTCCACAGCCTGGAAGACCGCCGGGTAAAGACCTTCATCCGCACACGCGCCGGCAAGACCGCACGGCCGTCGCGCCATACCCCGGAAACCGGCCAGACCGGCCCGGCACCGTCCTTCATCGAGATCACCCGCAAGCCGATCGGCCCCGGCGAGGAAGAAGAGCGGCACAACCCGCGCGCCCGTTCCGCCCGCCTGCGCGTAGCCGAACGCACCGATGCTCCGGCCTGGGACCGGGAGGCGGCATGATGCGGCGCTCCATGACCCTCTGGCTGCTGCTCGCCACCTGCGCCGGGATCTCGCTCTTTCTCATCAAGCATGAGGTGCAGGAGCGCGAAGACCGGCTGAACGCGCTGCACCGGGAAATCCTGGCTGACCAGGAAGCCATTCAGGTTCTGAACGCGGAATGGAGCTACCTCAACCGGCCGGACCGGCTGGAGCACCTGATCCGTGAATTCAGTGAAAACCGGACAGCCAATCGTCTGCAGCTGACCTCTGTCGACATGCTGCCGCAGCTGCTGAGCGACCCGGACGACCTGCACTTGGCCAACAGAGGCGACAACGGCATCGTCCTGCCGATGGTCCGGCCTGTCTCGATCAAAGCGGGGGAGCAGTGATGACCCACACGCGGCTCGACACAACCGATATCCCGGCCCCGGAAAAAACCCTGAAGATCGAGGGCAACGGCAAGCAGGCCCTTGAACAGGGTCGCACCCGCCTGCTGATCGCCGGTTCCGTCTTCGCTCTGGCCTTTTGCGTGATTGCCGCACGAGTGATCGACGTTTCCGTGTTCGAGCGGGCGGAAGAGCCCCGGCTCGCCGAGGAACGCGGCACCCTGACCCACAAGACCGGGCGCGCCGACATCGTGGACCGCAACGGCATGTTGCTGGCGACCACGCTGAACGTCCCGTCGCTCTATGCCGATCCGAAATACGTCATGGAACCGGCCGTGTCGGCGGCGAAGCTCCGCACGGTCCTGCCGGAACTGGACCATGCCGATCTGGTTGCCAAGTTCTCCGACAACAAGCGCTTCACCTGGATCAAGCGTAACCTGACGCCACGCCAGCAATATGCGGTCAACAAACTCGGCATCCCCGGCCTGTATTTCCAGAACGAGTCGAAGCGGATTTATCCGCAGGGCCGGCTGACCGCCCATATCGTCGGTCGCGCGGGTTTTGACGATGTCGGGCTGTCCGGCATCGAGAAGAGCTTCGACTCCATGCTGCGCGACGGCTCCGATCCGCTGCGCCTCTCCATCGACGTCCGGATTCAGCACATCCTGCGCGAGGAATTGCAGACCCAGATCGATGCCTTCGACGGCATCGGCGCCGCCGGCATCGTCATGGACGTCAACACCTCCGAAATCGTCGCCATGATCTCGCTGCCGGATTTCGATCCGAACCGCCGGGACAAGATCTCCGACGACGCGGTGTTCAACCGGGCCACGCTCGGCGTTTACGAGATGGGATCGACCTTCAAGATCTTTAACACAGCGATGGCGCTCGATTACGGCACGACGACGATGCACAACGGCTATGACGCCAGCAAACCGATCCGGATCGCGCGCTTCACCATCAATGACGACCATGCCAAGAACCGCTGGCTCTCCGTGCCCGAGATCTTCATGTACTCGTCGAACATCGGGTCGGTGAAGATGGCCATGGATGTTGGCGGCGAGCGGCAGAAGAGCTTCATGAAGAAGCTCGGCTTCCTCGACTCCTCCGCAATCGAGCTGCCGGAGCGCGGGCGTCCGCTGTCGCCGAACCCGTGGCGGCCGATCAACACCATGACGATCTCCTTCGGACACGGTATCGCGGTCAGCCCGGTCCAGCTGGCGAACGGCGTGTCCAGCATCGTCAATGGCGGCGTTCGCCATCCGGCGACTTTGCTCCGCAGAGACACAACGGAAATGCTGGTCGGCGAGCGGGTGGTCTCCGAGAAGACCTCCCATGCCATGCGCCGCCTGCTTCGTCTCGTGGTCGAAAAAGGCACCGGACGGAACGCCAACGCCAAGGGTTATCTGGTCGGCGGCAAGACCGGCACGGCTGAAAAGCCGGGACGTGGTGGCGGTTATCAGCGAAAGGCCCTGCTCTCCTCTTTCGTCGCCGCCTTCCCGGTGAACGACCCGCAGTATGTCGTGCTGGCCATGGTGGACGAGCCGAAAGGCAACAAGAGCTCCTACGGATACGCCACCGGCGGCTGGGTCGCCGCGCCGGCAGTAAAACGCATCGTCGAGCGCGCGGCGCCATTCCTGAATGTGACCCCCGTAGACGAAGAAGCGCCTGAAATTCGCCGTTCTTTGATGGTGAAGATCCCTGAAACCAAGGGGAAAAAGGCACTTGCGTCTTTCTGAGCTGATAAATGGCGACCTGATCCGCCACGACCCGCGCACCGCCGCCTTGCTGGCATCGGGCGCGCTGGAGCGTGACGTCTCGGGACTGACCGCCGACAGCCGTCAGGTTCAGCCCGGCTACCTGTTCGCCGCACTCAGCGGCAGCTCGCTCGATGGCCGCAAGTTCATCGGCGACGCCGTGCGCCGTGGTGCCGTTGCCGTGCTGGCGGAAGACGGTACGGATGCGGGCGAAGACACCGTTGCCGTGATTGCCGACGATAACCCGCGCCGGCGCCTCGCCCTGATGGCGGCCAGGTTCTACGGCGAGCAGCCGGGCACCGTCGCTGCCATCACCGGCACCAGCGGCAAGACATCCACAGCCGAATTCACCCGCCGGATCTGGGCCGCACTCGGCGAGAAAAGCGCCAGCCTCGGCACCCTCGGCATTACCACCGACGACGGCACGGACGGCCCCGGCCTGACCACGCCGGACCCGGTGCAGCTGCATGCCGCGCTCTCAAACCTTGCGGATCGCGGCATTGACCATCTGGCGATGGAAGCCTCCAGCCACGGGCTCGACCAGTTCCGCCTCGATGGCGTGAAGGTCGGCATCGCGGCCTTCCTCAATCTCAGCCACGAGCATCTCGACTACCACAAGGACATGGCCTCCTATCTGAAGGCAAAGGCCGGTCTGTTCGAACGGGTTTTGCAGGCGGACGGCACCGTCATCCTGAATGCAGATTCTCCGGAAAGCGCCGAGATAGCGGCTATCGCGACCAAGCGCGGTCTTAGGACAATCCGTTTCGGGACCGCCCCGGACGCCGATCTCCGGCTGATCCGGCGTGAGCCGACCGCTACCGGCCAGCACCTGACCATCGCTTTCGCCGACCAGGAGCGCACCGTCGAGCTGCCTTTGATCGGTGCTTTCCAGGCCATGAACGCCCTTGCAGCGAGCGCGATCGTCATCGCCTCCGGTGTCGATGCCGCGAAGGTCTTCGACTGCCTGCCCGCCCTCGCCGGTGTGCGTGGCCGCCTGGAACTTGCGGTCCGCCACCCGAACGGCGCGCCGATTTTCGTCGATTACGCCCACAAGGCCGAGGCACTGGAGACTGTGCTGACGGCAGTCCGTCCCCATGTCACCGGCGCGTTGCATCTGGTGTTCGGCTGCGGCGGCGACAGGGACACGGGCAAACGCCCGATCATGGGCCGGACCGCCGCCGATCTTGCCGATCATGTCTATGTGACGGATGACAACCCGCGGACGGAAGCACCGGCAAAGATCCGCGCCGAAATCATGGCTGCCTGCCCCGGCGCAACCGAAATCGGCGACCGGGCAACGGCCATTTCCACTGCCATCAAGGCCCTGCAGCCCGGCGATGCCCTGATCATCGCCGGCAAGGGCCACGAGACCTATCAGATCGTCGGAACCGAAACCCGGCCCTTCGACGACAGAGACGCCGCGCGCGCCGTCGTATCAACTCTCCTGGGGGAAGTTCGATGACCGCTTCGCTTTGGACATCGGACGAGTTGGTCAAGGCGACGCGCGGCAACCTTCACGGGCCCGCCTTCGAGATCGCGGATCTGGTTATCGACAGCCGCAAAGTGACGCCGGGCTGCCTGTTCGTTGCCCTGCCGGGCGAACGGGTCGACGGCCATGACTATGTCGGCACCGCGCTTGAAGCCGGCGCAGCGGCGGCACTGGTCAGCCGCATCCCGGACGGACTGGACGGCACCGCATCCCTGCTCGAGGTTGAAGACGTTCTCGGCGGCCTAACAGATATCGCCGTGGCAGCCCGGGCCCGCGCATCGGCAAAAGTGCTCGCCGTAACCGGCAGCGTCGGCAAGACCGGCACGAAGGATTCCCTGGCGGCGGCACTGGCCGCCTTCGGCTCGGTCCATGCCAGCGCCGGTAACCTGAACAATCATATCGGGGCGCCGCTCAGCCTGGCCCGTCTGCCCAAGGACGCTGATTACGCCGTGCTTGAACTCGGCATGAACCATCTCGGCGAGATTTCAGATCTGACCCGGCTGGTCCGGCCTGACCTCGCCATCATCACCAATGTCGAGGAAACCCACATCGGGCATTTCCGCGACCTGGAACAGATCGCCGAAGCCAAAAGCGAGATCTTCGAAGGTCTGGAGAAGGACAGCGGACTCGCGGTGCTGAACCGGGACAACGCACATTTCTATTTCTGCGCCGACAAAGCCGAGGCCGCCGGCGCCCGGATCGTCAGCTTCGGACGCAGCGAAGACGCGGACGTCCGGCTGATCGGTGCCGAATGCGGCCCCGACGGCTCCAACATTGTCATCCGGGTGGCCGGCAAGCAGCTGGTCTACCGGATTGACGGTATCGGCATGCATTGGGCCTTCAATTCCGTCGGCGTGCTTGCCTGCATTCATGCACTGGGTCTGGATCTCAACAAAGCGGCAACGGCCATTCGGGATGTAACGGCAAAGGCCGGACGCGGACGCCAGGAAGAGATCGCCTTCGGCGAGATCGGCCTGCTGCTGATCGACGAAAGCTACAATGCCAGCCCGGCTTCCGTTAACGCCGCCCTCGAAGTGCTCTCGATGACCAAGCCCAAGGGACAGGGCCGCCGGATCGCCGTGCTCGGCGACATGCTGGAGCTCGGCGAACGGTCCGACTTCCTGCACCTCGATTTGCTGGCAAAGGTCTGCGCTTCCGCCGATCTCGTTTTCACGGTCGGCCCGATGATGGACCGCATGGGGCGCAACCTGCCGCCGATGCTGTTCGGTGGCCACAGCGCCACCTCGGATGAGCTTGCCGAACTGGTCGCCGATCAGCTTTCCGATGGCGACGTCGTCCTCGTGAAAGGTTCGCTCGGCATGGCCATGGCGCCAATCGTCAGCGCCATCCGCGACCTTGCTGATTCAAACCAGATAACGCCGCCCAGCGCGGCTTACGGAGGCTAGGGACGCACCATGCTGTACAACCTGCTCGTCCCTCTCTCCGACGACTATCAAATCTTCAACCTGTTCCGGTATCTCACTTTCCGGACCGGCGGGGCGATCATGACCGCCCTGCTGATCGGCTTCGTACTCGGTCCCTGGCTGATCGACTGGCTACGCAGCAAGCAGCGCGAGGGCCAGCCGATCCGCGAGGACGGCCCGGAAAGCCATCTGCTGACGAAGAAAGGCACGCCGACCATGGGCGGCCTGCTGATCCTGATCGCCCTTTCGGTTTCCACCCTGCTCTGGGCCGATCTCAGCAATGGGTTCATCTGGGCAGTTCTGGTGGTTACCGGCGGCTTCGGTCTGCTCGGCTTCGCCGACGATTATCTGAAGCTGACCAAGCGCAACACCAAGGGCCTTCCCGGCAAGATCAAGCTGCTCGGACAGATCGTCATTTCCGTGATCGCCGTGCTGATGATCCAGGACAGCATGCCTGCCAATCTGGCGAACGGCCTCGCCGTGCCGTTCTTCAAGGATGTGCTGATCGATCTCGGCTGGTTCTTTGCGCCCTTCGCCATCTTCGTCATGGTCGGCGCATCCAACTCCGTCAACCTGACCGACGGGCTCGACGGCCTGGCCATCGTCCCGGTGATGATCGCCTGCCTGTGCTTCGCGCTGATCGCCTACCTGACCGGCAATGCGGTATTCGCCAACTATCTGCAGATCAACCATGTCCCGGGCACCGGCGAGCTTGCCGTGTTCTGCGGCGCCCTGCTCGGCGCCGGGCTTGGCTTTCTCTGGTTCAACGCCCCGCCGGCCATGGTGTTCATGGGCGACACCGGTTCGCTGTCCCTCGGCGGCGCGCTCGGCACCATTTCCATCGTCACCAAGCACGAGCTGGTGCTCGCCATCATCGGCGGGCTGTTCGTGCTGGAAACCGCTTCCGTGATTGTCCAGGTCGCCTCCTTCAAGCTGACCGGCAAGCGCGTCTTCCGCATGGCCCCGCTGCACCATCACTTCGAGAAGAAGGGGTGGGCGGAGCCGACCATCGTCATCCGGTTCTGGATCATCGCCGTCATCCTGGCGCTGATCGGCCTTTCCACCCTGAAGCTGAGGTAGGAGCGATGATCGTCTGCCGCAGCAAATCCGGTAAAAGCCTGTTCGTCATGGGGCTCGGCCTCAGCGGGCTGGCTACGGTCGAGGCGCTTGTCGCCGGCGGCGCGATCGTCATTGCCTGGGACGATCGGGAAGACCGGCGCGCCGAGGCCGCACGCCTTGGCGCGAGGATCGAAAACCCGGATCAGGCGGACTGGACCGGCATTGACGCTCTCGTGCTCAGCCCCGGCATCCCGCATACCCATCCGGCGCCGCACCCGGCCGCCGCGCACGCCAAGGTGGCAGGCGTCGCCATCATCGGCGATGTCGAGCTGCTGCTGGCGGAATGCCCGGACGCCAAAATCGTCGCCATCACCGGGACGAACGGTAAATCCACCACGACGGCGCTGATCGGCCATATCTTCAAGACCGCAGGAAAACAGGCCGAAGTCGGCGGCAACCTCGGCACCCCTGTGCTGTCCTTCGCGCCGCTCGGTGCGGACGGCACCTATATCCTGGAGCTTAGCTCCTACCAGCTTGAGCTGACGCCGTCGCTGGCGCCGGATATCGCCATTCTGCTGAACATCTCGCCGGACCATCTGGACCGGCATGGCGGGCTGGCCGGGTATATCGCGGCAAAACAACGGATCTTCGCCAATCAGGCAGCGGGCGCGACGGCGATTGTCGGTATCGACGATGCCGATGCCGCCGCCATCTCGGACACGCTGGCACAGGTGATCCGGATTTCAGGCAACGACAACGAAGCCGCCGATATCCGCTCGGCCGGCACCCGGCTCGTCGAGGGCGACAAGATTCTGCACGATCTGGCCGCCGCGCGCACCCTTCCCGGCGCCCATAATCACCAGAATGCCGCCGCCGCCTTTGCCGCGGCCCGCGCCGCCGGTATCGCCGGAGACGTGATTGCCAAGGCGATCAACAGTTTCCCCGGCCTTGCCCATCGTCAGGAGCTGGTCGCCGAGTGCGGCGGTGTCCGCTATGTGAATGACAGCAAGGCGACCAATGCCGATGCGACGGAACGCGCGCTTGGCTGCTACGCGCCGATCTACTGGGTCGCCGGTGGCCTGGCCAAGGAAGGCGGTATCGCGCCGCTGAAACCCTATTTCCCGCGCATCCGCCACGCCTTCCTGATCGGCGAGTCCGCAGCCAAATTCGGCGAGACTCTGGGTGAAGCCGTCCCGCACACATCCTGCGGCACGCTCGACAAGGCCGTCGCGGCCGCGCATCAGATGGCCAAGACAGAGCATCTCGACGGCGCGACGCTGCTGCTGTCCCCCGCCGCCGCCTCCTGGGACCAGTTCGACAATTTCGAGCAGCGCGGCGACCGGTTCCGTGACCAGGTGCTGCAGCTGACCTCCGGCGCAAAATGCGGGGAGGCACGGCCATGAGCTCGATCGCCCGCACAGATACAAGCATCCTTGGCCGCTGGTGGTGGACCGTGGACCGCTGGACCTCCGGCGCGCTGCTGCTGATCATTCTGTTCGGCGCCCTGATGATCTTTGCCGCCAGCCCCTCGGTGGCGGAACGCATCGGGCTCGACAGCTACCATTTCGTGCGCCGCCAGCTGATGCTGCTGCCGGTCGCTGCCGGCATTCTGTTCGTCTGCTCGCTGATGACGCCGCTGCAGGTCCGCCGGATCGCGGTCGTCGGCTTCATCGGCTGTCTCGGGCTGATGGTCCTGACCCTGATGTTCGGCGCCGAGATCAAGGGCGCCCGGCGCTGGCTCTCCATCGGCGGCTTCTCGCTGCAGACCTCGGAATTCCTGAAGCCCTGCTTCGCCGTCGTGGCCGCCTGGATGTTCTCCGAATGGCGCAAGGATAACGGTTTTCCGGGGCAGTGGATCGCCATCGTCCTGTACAGCGTCGTCATCTCTCTCCTGCTTATGCAGCCGGATCTCGGGCAGACCGTGGTGATCTCTCTCGTCTGGTTCGGCCAGTTCTTCCTGGCCGGTCTGCCGATGATGTTTGTCGGCGGCGCCATGCTGTGCGGTGTCGGCGGGTTGGTTGCGGCCTACTTCCTGTTCCCGCACGTCAACGACCGGATCAACCGCTTCCTCGATCCCGCCGCCGGTGACAGCTATCAGGTCGAACGCTCGCTGGAGGCTTTCCGTAATGGTGGTTTGCTCGGTACCGGCCCCGGCGAAGGTCAGGTGAAAGCCTATCTACCGGACGCCCATGCCGATTTCGTATTCTCCGTCACCGGCGAGGAATTCGGCGCCATCGTCTGCATCCTGCTGATCTCCCTGTTCGCCTTCGTGGTGCTGCGCGGCTTCGCCCGGCTGTTCGCCGAGCAGAGCCTGTTCGTGCTGCTCGCCGGCGCCGGCCTGCTCGCCCAGTTCGGCCTGCAGGCGCTGATCCACATGGCCTCCGCCCTGCAGCTCATGCCTGCCAAGGGCATGACCCTGCCCTTCATCAGCTATGGCGGCTCCTCCCTGCTGGCGCTGGCGCTCGGCATGGGCCTGGTGCTCGCCTTGACCCGCAGCCGCGCGGGCCGGATGGAGGCATTATGACCGGCAAGACCGTCATCCTCGCCGCCGGCGGCACCGGCGGACACATTTTCCCCGCCCTCTCCCTCGGCGAAGCATTGCTCCGCCGGGGTATCTCCGTCGCGCTTGTGACCGATGACCGCGGCGGCCGCTATGAAGGCAAGAACCCGGACATTGCCGTGCGCCGCATCCGCGCCGCCAGCCCGAGCAAGGGCGGCATGGCCGGCAAGGCGAAAGCGATCCTGGAGCTCGGTTTCGGCGCCGTGCAATCGGCCATGCATCTGAAGAGCCTGAATGCCGCGATAGCTGTTGGCTTCGGCGGCTATCCTTCGGTCCCGACCGTGCGGGCCGCCGCCTTCCTCGGCCTCCCCGTGGTGTTGCATGAACAGAATGCGGTGCTTGGCCGGGCCAACCGGTTTCTCGCCCCGCATGCCCAAAAGATCGCCACCTCCTTCCGCGAGATGACCAATCTCTCGGAAAGCGAAGCGGCGAAATGTCATTTCACCGGCAATCCCGTTCGGCCCGCCGCCCTCGCCCTGCGCGGGGAGAAGGCGGATACGGGCGACGGCCGGATGCACCTTCTGGTCTTCGGCGGCAGCCAGGGCGCGACCGTGTTCTCCACTGTTGTGCCGGAAGCCATTGCCTGCCTGCCGGCGGACATGCTGCCGCGCCTGCGCATCACCCAGCAGAGCCGGGCCGAGGATGTCGACCGGGTCAAGGCACGCTACAGCGCCCTCGGCGTTGCAGCCGATGTGCGCCCGTTCTTCGACGACCTGCCGGACCGCATGGCCTCGGCTGATCTGGTAATTGCCCGCTCCGGCGCCTCGACCATCGCCGAGTTGAACGCCATCGGCCGCCCGGCGATCCTGGTGCCCTATCCGAGTGCCTCCGACGACCATCAGACCGCCAATGCCGTTGCCTGTCAGGCGACGGGTGCGGCCTGGATGATGCCGGAGCCAGATGAGTTCATCGCCGAGAAACTGGCAGGCTCCCTGCTCGGCCTGCTGAAAGCACCCGACCGGTTGCATCGCGCCGCGGACGCCGCGCGTGCCGCTGGTACGCCAGACGCCGCCGACCGGCTCGCCGACCTCGTCATCGCCACCGCGCCGGCGCTCTCCGCCGCGACCGCCTCTGTCCAGCAAGGAAGTGCCGCATGAGAGAGATGCCGCTCAACATTGGCACCATCCACTTCACCGGTATCGGCGGCATCGGCATGTCCGGTATTGCCGAGGTGCTGCACAATCTCGGCTATTCGGTGCAGGGCAGCGACCTGTCCGAGAACCCGAATGTCAGCCGCCTGAAGAAGCTCGGCATCACCGTGTTCGTCGGCCAGCAGGCCTCCAATATCGACGATGCCTCGATCCTCGTGATCTCCACCGCCATCAAGCCGGACAATCCCGAGCTTCTGGCCGCCCGTGAACGCATGCTGCCGGTCGTCCACCGCTCCGAGATGCTGGGCGAGCTGATGCGGCTGAAATGGTCCATCGCCTGCGCCGGCACCCACGGCAAGACCACGACCACCTCCCTGGTCGCCGCCATGCTGGACGGCGCCGGGATGGACCCGACCGTGATCAATGGCGGCATCATCAACGCCTACGGCACCAATGCCCGGCTCGGCTCCGGCGACTGGATGGTGGTCGAGGCGGACGAGAGCGACGGCAGCTTCAACCGGCTGCCGGCGACCATTGCCGTGGTCACCAACATCGATCCCGAGCATCTCGATTTCCATGGCGATTTCGACAAGCTGCAGGAAGCCTTCCGGGCCTTCGTCGCGAATATTCCGTTCTACGGCTTCGCCACCATGTGCATCGACCACCCGACGGTGCAGAAGCTGATCCCGCGGGTCTCCGACCGCCGCATCATCACCTACGGTTTCTCGCCGCAGGCCGATATCCGCGCCAGCAATCTGGAGATCACGAGCTCCGGCGCGAAATTCGACGTCATCATCGCCGACCGTGCGCATGACAGCGAGCGGGTGCTGGAAGGCATCGCCCTGCCGATGTACGGCCAGCACAACGTCTCCAACGCGCTCGCCGCCATTTCCATCGCCCTTGAGATGGACATGAGCGACGAGCAGATCCGCACATCGCTCGCCGGGTTCAGCGGCGTCAAGCGACGCTTCACCAAGACCGGCGAGGCCGGCGGCATCACCGTGATCGACGATTACGGGCACCACCCGGTCGAGATCAGCGCCGTGCTCTCCGCCGCTCGCTCCGCCTGCCCGGATGGCCGGGTCTATGCCGTGGTTCAGCCGCACCGCTATTCCCGCCTGCACGATCTGTTCGAGGATTTCTGCGCCTGCTTCAACGACGCGGACGGTGTGATCGTCGCGGACGTCTATGCCGCCGGTGAAGAGCCTATCGAGGGCGCAAACCGGGACAGCCTGGTCGCCGGTCTGCGCGCCCGCGGTCACCGGCATGTCTACCCGCTGCAAGCCCCTGAGGAGCTCGCCGGAAGGATCGCCGAACTGGCCGAGGCCGGCGACCTGGTGGTTTGCCTCGGCGCCGGAAACATCACCAACTGGGCACAGGCTCTACCAGCCCAACTCGAACACGTCATCGGCGGCAGCACCGCCGCTGCCGGGAAGGACGGGCAATGATCATGGCCGCCCGTCGCACAGATACGCACCTCTCCCTGATCGAGCGCCTGCCGGAAGTGCGTGGCCGCTATCAGGAGAATGTCGATCTGTCCGGGCAGACATGGTTCCGCGTCGGCGGTCCTGCCGAGGTGGTGTTTCGCCCTGCAGACGCCGAGGATCTGGCCGCTTTCCTGCGCGACAAGCCCGCGAACGTCCCGGTCACGGTGATCGGCGTCACATCAAATCTTCTGATCCGCGACGGCGGCATCCCTGGCGTGGTTATCCGGCTCGGCAAAGGCTTCAACCAGATCGACTTCAGTGCCGACATGGTGACCGTGGGCGCCGCCGTTCTCGACCTCAATCTCGCCAAAGCGGCCCTCGCCGAGGGCCGCACCGGCCTCGCCTTCATGTCCGGCATTCCCGGCTCCATCGGTGGCGGCCTGCGCATGAATGCGGGCGCCTATGGCAGCGAATTCAAGGATGTTCTGTTCTCTGCCGAGCTGGTGACCGGCGACGGCATCCTGCGCCGGGTTCCCGCAGGCACGCTCGGCATGTCCTATCGCCACTCGGACGCTCCCTCGGACTGGATCTTCACCGCCGCCACCTTCCAGGCACCGGTCGGAGACAGAGACGAGATCAAAGCCGCAATGGATGAAATCAAACGCTCCCGCGAGGCCAGCCAGCCGATCCGCGAGCGCACCGGTGGCAGCACCTTCGCCAACCCGGAAGGCCACAAGTCGTGGCAACTGATCGACGCCGCCGGCTGCCGGGGCCTCCAGATCGGCGGCGCCATGGTTTCCGAGAAGCACTGCAATTTCCTGATCAACACCGGCACGGCGACAGCCGCCGATATCGAAGTGCTCGGCGAGGAAGTCCGGCGCCGGGTGAAGCAGACCAGCGGCATCGAACTGCGTTGGGAGATTCGCCGTATCGGCGTCGGCGGTGTTGCCAGCAACACGAACAGGGGAGACCGCTCATGAGCAAGCATGTCGCCGTTCTGATGGGCGGATGGTCCGGTGAACGCGAGGTTTCCCTCTCCAGCGGCCACGAATGCGCCAAGGCGCTGCGCGAGGCCGGCTACCGGGTGACCGAAGTCGATGTCGATCGCAGCATTCCGTTCCGGCTTGCAGAGCTGAAGCCGGACGTCTGCTTCAACGCGCTGCACGGGCGGATCGGCGAGGACGGCAACATTCAGGGTTTGCTGAACATCCTCGACATTCCCTATACCCATTCCGGCGTCGAGGCCTCTGCCATCGCCATGGACAAGCCACGCGCCAAGGATCTCTTCATGCGGGCCGGGCTGAAATGCCCGCCCGGCGTCGTTCGTTCCCGCGCCGAGGCGCTGGAAAGCGAGGCCATGAAGCGGCCTTACGTCCTGAAGCCGATCGATCAGGGCTCCAGCCTCGGTGTGCATATCGTCCGTCCGGGCGACAATTACCGTCCGACAGCGGAAGACTGGCCGTTCGGCGATATCGTGCTTGAGGAAAAGTTCATCGCCGGGCGCGAGCTGACTGTTGCCGTACTGGATGGCGCCGCCCTCGCCGTGACCGAGATCACCTCGGAACGCGGCTTCTACGATTACGACGCCAAATACGCCGATGGCGGCTCGATCCATATCCTGCCGGCCGCTCTGCCGGAGGCCGTAACGAGCCGCGTCCTGCAGATGGCCGAACAGGCCCACGCCACCCTTGGATGCCGGGGCGTGAGTCGGGCCGATTTCCGCTTTGACGACACCGGCGACGATGTCGGACCCGATGATCTTTATCTGCTGGAAATCAACACCCAGCCGGGCATGACGCCGACCTCGCTCGTCCCGGAACAGGCCAGCTTCCACGGCATGAATTTCCCCGCGCTTTGCGCCAAGCTGGTGGAGGACGCGCGATGCGACTACTGAGCGCCGACAAGAGCAAGACCGGCAAGAAATCCACCGCCACCCGGCGGCGCCAGACCCGGCGTCCGCGGATGTCGGCCCGGCGCATGCGTCAGGTACTGATCGGCACCGGGTTCGCGACGCTGACCGCCATCGTTGCAGCCAGCGGCTGGCACGCGGCCCGTACCGGCGCCGTGGACGAAGCGGCCCGAATGATCGACATGGTCGGCACGGACATCTCGAACGAGCTCGGCCTCGTGGTTTCCGACATTCTGGTCGAAGGCCGTTACCGGACCGAACGCAGCGCCCTGGTTGCGGCGATCGCGACCGATCGCGGCGCGCCGATCCTCGGCATCGATCTGGAGGCATTGAAATCCCGTATCGATGCCCTGCCATGGGTGCGTACCGCAGCGGTCGAAAGACGCCTGCCCGATACCCTGTTCGTCAAACTTGAGGAACGCACCCCGCTCGCCCTTTGGCAGCGCGACGGAGACCTGTCCCTGATCGATGATCGCGGCGTCGAGGTCCCGGGGCAGAACCCGCGCCGCTTCGCCGACCTGCCGATCGTGGTCGGTGCCGACGCACCGGCCCGCGCCCATGAATTCCTCAACCTGCTGTCCGGCGAGCCGGACCTGAAGCTGCGTGTCCGCGCCGTTACCTGGATCGGCGAGCGGCGCTGGAATGTGCGGCTGGATACCGGCGTCGATATCGAGCTTCCGGAGCATGCACCGGACAAGGCCTGGTCCCATCTCGCCAGGCTGCAGCGCGACCATGGAGTGCTTAACAGGGACGTTATCGCCATCGACCTGCGCCTGCCGAACCAGCTCGTCGTCCGGGTTGCCCCGACCGTTTCCAGCCGCCTCCGCAATCCGGGGAAAGACACCTGATGCGCAAGAGCCTCGCAAAGCCCCGGACCGGCACCGTCGCGATCCTCGATATCGGATCGACGAAGATCTGCTGTCTGATCGCGCGGGTCGGTGAGAACGGCGCGCGAGCCGAGCAACATGGTGAGCAGGCACCGAGCCTGCCCGGCATCCGCGTCACCGGTATCGGTCACCAGGTCGCCCGCGGCATTCGCAGCGGCATGATCGTCGACATGGCCGAGGCCGAGGAATGTGTCCGCGCCGCTGTGCATGCCGCTGAAAAAATGGCCGACGAAACCATCCAGCGCGTCTTCGTCAATCTCTCCGGCGGATATCCTCACTCGCAGACAGTCGGCGTCGAGGTCTCCATCGGCGGGCAGGAAGTCGGCGATACGGATATGCGCCGCATCCTCAGCCAGTGGCAGAAAGTCGAAGTCGAGGCGGACCGACAGCTTATCCACTCCATTCCGGTTGGCTACTCCATCGACGGCAGCCGAGGCATCCGCGATCCGCGCGGTATGTGCGGCGACCGGCTCGGCGCCAACATGCACCTGGTCACCGCCGCCTCCAGCGCCGTGCGGAACATCGCCAGCGTGGTCGAACGCTGCCATCTGGGCATCGAGGCCTTCGTGGTCTCTCCTTACGCCGCCGGCCTTTCCTGTCTGGTCGAGGACGAGCGGGATCTCGGCGTCACCGTCATCGATATGGGCGGCGGCACCACCACCATGGCCGTCTTCTTCGACGGCAGCGTGATCTATACCGACTGCGTGCCCGTCGGCGGCGCCCATATCACCAGCGACATCGCGCGCGGCCTTGCCACGCCGGTGCATGAAGCCGAGCGCCTGAAAACGCTCTATGGCAGCGCCATCCCCTCCAGCCTCGACGAGCGCGAAGTGATCGACGTGCCGCTGGTCGGTGAGCAGGACGAGAACCATCCCAATCACGTTCCGAAATCCCTCCTGATCCGGATCATCCATCCGCGTCTTGAGGAAACCTTCGAGCTTGTCCGTAACCGGCTGGAAGCCAGCGGTTTCGACAAGGTCGCCGGCCGCCGCGTGGTCATCACGGGCGGCGCGAGCCAGATGCCGGGTATCCGGGATCTGGCACAGGAAATCCTGGACAAGCAGGTCCGACTGGGCCGGCCGATCCGGGTGAACGGGCTGGCGGATGTTGCCAGCGGTCCGGCCTTCGCGACGAGCGCCGGACTGCTGGCCTATGCCGCCGACCCGGCACTTGACGCGTCCCGCCAAGGGCACGTCGCCAACAAGGAGACCGGAGGCGGCCTGTTCGGCCGTGTCCACTCCTGGCTGAGGGAGAACTTCTAATGCAGCAATTCCGGTTCACACCCAACGCAAGCTCCGGCCCGTGCCCGACACGCCCGGCCGAACGGCCGCACCGTGACCACAAGCAGACCACCGACCAAGAAAATCAGGCCAGAAGGCCGAAATCCCGCGTGCTCCTCCAGGCACGTATCCCCCAGACAACCCTCTAACGCGAGATCAGGAGGCCCCCCATGACCATCAATATCTCAGTCCCGAACGATGATAACGAACTGAAGCCGCGGATTAGCGTCGTCGGCATCGGCGGTGCAGGCGGCAATGCCGTCAACAACATGATCCGCTCCAACCTCGAGGGTGTCGAATTCATCGTCACCAACACCGACGCCCAGGCGCTGAAACAGTCGCTGGCCGATCGCACCATCCAGCTCGGCACCGGCGTGACCCAGGGTCTCGGTGCCGGCTCCCGGCCGGAAGTTGGCCGGGCGGCCGCCGAAGAGGCGATCGAAGACATCATGGACAACCTGCGCGAAAGCAACATGGTGTTCATCACGGCGGGCATGGGCGGCGGCACCGGTTCCGGAGCTGCTCCGGTGATCGCGCAGACCGCTCGCGAAAACGGTATCCTGACCGTCGGCGTGGTAACCAAGCCGTTCCACTTCGAAGGCCAGCACCGGATGCGGATCGCGGATCAGGCGATCGAGGAGCTGACCCAGTATGTCGACACCCTGATCATCATCCCGAACCAGAACCTGTTCCGGGTGGCGAACGAGAAGACCACCTTCGCCGACGCCTTCAACATGGCCGACGACGTGCTGCATTCCGGTGTGCGCGGCGTTACCGACCTGATGATCATGCCAGGCCTGATCAACCTCGACTTTGCCGACATCCGTACGGTGATGAGCGAAATGGGCAAGGCGATGATGGGCACCGGCGAGGCCAGTGGCGAGAAGCGTGCCATCGACGCCGCCGAGGCCGCGATCAATAACCCGCTGCTCGAGGACACCACGATGAAGGGTGCCCGCGGCGTGCTGATCAACATCACCGGCGGCATGGACATGACCCTGTTCGAGGTCGACGAAGCCGCCAACCGCATTCGCGAGGAAGTCGATCCGGAAGCCAACATCATCTTCGGCTCCACCTTCGACGAGAAGATGGAAGGCACCATGCGGGTCTCCGTCGTCGCCACCGGCATCGCCGCCGAGGGCATGGCGCAGAAACGCCCGCCGTTGACCGTGGTTCCGACCAAGGCAAAAGCCGCTCCGGTTAAGCCGGCCGCCGAAAGCACCGCTGCCGCAGCCGCTAATGCTCCGAGTGCCCCTGTCGGCGACATCCCGGCCATCTCGGCATCCGGCGATACTGTTCATGTCGCGGGTAACACTCTGGTGATCGGTGAAACTGACCTCGACAACGCCGCCCTGAGCGCCCAGACCCAGGCCGACACGGCCCGGGCCGAAGCGGAAGCACCGGTTGCCGCGGAGCCGAAGGCCGACGACACCTTCATCGCGCCGCCGCCGGCGGTTCCGGCAGCCAAGGGGAGCCATGAGCCGGACCCGTTCCAGGCTGCGGCTATGGCGAATGCCGGCCGTCGCGAAGACACTGGCGCAGACAAGCCGCAGAGCCTGTTTACCCGGATGACCGGAATGGTCGGCAAGAAGCCGTCCGAGCCGGCCCCGGAAGCCAATCCGCAGCGTTTCGTGGACGTCAATGCGGCTGAACCGAAACAGGCCCGTCTCGGGGCTCTGGACCAGTCTGAAAGGGTTGCACCGGCACGCCAGGATGACGATCTCCTGGACATTCCGGCCTTCCTTCGCAGGCAGGCGAACTAACCCTGAATTTACGCCGTTAAATCAGTGCATTACGGCGTAACATTCAGTCATAAAGAGTGATTTGAGAGCCCCGGGAGATATTGATACATCTTCCGGGGCTTATTTTTTTATTTACCAATATTCCGACCCTAATTCTCCGAGAAATTCGGAATGAACTGCGGAGGGCCGGTGTCAGGAGCATCCTTGTGATTGCGCAACAGACCTTGAAGACGAGTATCTCTTGCCGGGGTGTCGGGTTGCATGGCGGCGTCGACTGCATCATGACGCTGCATCCCGCTGCTGCCGATCACGGCATTGTCTTCAAGCGCACCGATGTCTCCGGCAAGGACCCGCTGGTTCGCGCCCGCTGGGACATGGTGCATGACGCCACCATGTGCACCCGGCTGCAGAACAATGACGGCGTGACGGTCTCCACGGTCGAGCATCTGATGGCGGCGCTTGCTGGCTGCCGCATCGACAATGCCCTGATCGAGATCGACGGCCCGGAAGTGCCGATCATGGATGGCAGCTCCGAGCCGTTCGTGCTGCTGATCGAATGCGCCGGCACCGCCTCCCTCGCCGCGCCGCGCCGCGCTATCCGGATTCTGAAGACCGTCAGTGCCCAGGACGACAAGCGCCGGATCGAAATCACCCCGGACGATCACTTCTCGGTTAATTTCGAGATCGAGTTCGATAGCGCCGCGATCACCGAGAAAAGTCTCGACGTGAAGCTGGTCAACGGCACCTTCAACGAAACCATCAGCGGCGCCCGCACCTTCGGCTTCATGGAAGACATCGACCGCCTGCGCGCGGCCGGTCTCGGCCGGGGCGGCAATCTCGACAATGTCGTGATCGTCGACGGCGACACGATCCTCAACGAAGGCGGCCTGCGCTTCAAGGACGAGTTCGTTCGACACAAGATCCTCGACTGCGTCGGCGATCTCTATCTCGCCGGAGCGCCGATTCTCGGTCGCGTCGATGCCTGCAAATCCGGGCATCTGTTCAATAACAAGCTGCTTCGGGCCCTGTTCGCGGACGAGACCGCGTGGGAGCTGGTCGACATGACCCCGGAGATGGCCGCGGCGGACCACGATCATCCGTTGCTTGCCGCGACCGCGTAACTCCTCTATCCCAACAGTGTTATTCGGCGGGTACCGGCCGGGCTGCGGATTCCTCTGCAAACCCCTTGGCGTCGGCGCCCGGGAACCGTATTTTCTTATGGACACATGTCCGGGGAAATCCGATGAAATTCGCCTCTGGTGATTTTAGCCCGCTGCGGCTGAAGAACCTTGCTCTGCTGACCTGCGTGCTGGCCCTTGCGGCCTGTAGCGATGACAAGCAGAAACTGGAATATGTCGAGCGCCCGGTCGAGCAGCTCTACAACGAGGCTGTCGATAGTGCGCTGCAAGGCGACTACAAGAAAGCCGCGCCCCTGTTCGACGAGGTTGAGCGCCAGCACCCCTACTCTGTCTGGGCCACGCAGGCGCAGATCATGGCCGCCTATTCTCTTTACCAGAGCAACAAGTACGACGAAGCGATCAACGCGCTCGATCGGTTCATCCAGCTGAACCCGAGCAACCAGAATGTCGACTATGCCTACTATCTGAAAGGCCTCAGCTACTACGAGCAGATCGTCGATGTCGGTCGTGACCAGAAGCTGACCAGGAACGCCATGGATACGCTGCAGGAACTTGTGCAGCGCTTTCCCGAGAGCCAGTATTCCCGCGATGCCCTGCTGAAGCTCGACCTGACCCGGAACCATTTGGCCGGCAAGGAGATGGAGATCGGGCGGTTCTATCTGCGCCAGGAAAAATATCTCGCCGCCATCAACCGCTTCAAGCGCGTGCTCGAGAACTTCGACACCACCGATCAGGTTCCGGAAGCCCTGCATCGTCTGACCGAGGCCTATAGCGCCCTCGGCCTTTACCAGCAGGCAGAGCGCACGGCCGCCGTTCTCGGGCACAATTACCCGGGCAGCGAATGGTATCAGGACAGCTACGCGCTGATGACCACCGGGAGCAGTCGCGGTTCAAAAGCGGACGATGACGGGCTCTTCGGCCTTGATCTCTGGATATTCTGACCAGCCATGCTGACCAGCCTCACGATCCGCGATGTGGTGCTGATCGACAGGCTCGACCTCTCGTTCGGGCCCGGCCTTGCCGTGCTGACCGGGGAAACCGGAGCCGGTAAGTCCATCCTGCTCGATGCGCTCGGCCTCGCACTCGGCGCGCGGGCCGACAGCGGTCTTGTCCGCAACGGCGCAAAACAGGCCGTCGTCACCGCGAGTTTCGACGTGCCGGACGGGCACGGCTCCGCCGAAATCCTGGAAGAAATGGGCATCGAGGTGGATGGCCCGGTGATCCTGCGCCGGATCGTCACGGCGGACGGCCGCAGCCGCGCCTTCGCCAATGACGAGCCGGTCAATGTCGCCACCCTCAAACGCCTCGGGGAAACCCTGGTCGAGATCCAGGGCCAGTTCGACCAGCGCGGCCTGATGGATCCGGCGACCCACCGCGAGACTCTGGATGAATATGGTGGACACGACGCGCTGCAAGCAGCCGTGCGCAACAGCCATGCGGCCTGGAGCGAAGCCCGCTCGGCCCACCAGCGGGCCCGCGAGGAGCTGGAACGCGCCCGCACGGAAGAAGACCTGCTGAGACATAATGTCGAGGAACTCGACGCAGTCCAGCCCGAGGACGGCGAGGAAAGCCGTCTCGCCCAGGATCGCACCTTGCTGGCCAATGCCGCCCAGATCCTGGAAGCGATGAACGCCGCCGTCGACGCCCTGCAGAACGAAGACGGAGCGGACCGGGCCGTCGCCGGGGCCCAGCGCAGCCTGGAGCGGGTCCGTGACCGGGCCGGCGACAAGCTGGACGCCGTGCTCGAAGGCCTTGACCGCGCCGCCGCCGAAATCCAGGAAGCCCAGCATGCCCTGACCCAGATCGCCTCCGACGTGGAAGCAGATTCCGGCCGGCTGGAGGAAGTCGACGACCGGCTGCATCTGCTGCGCGGTCTCGCCCGCAAGCACGATACCGAAGCCGACCGGCTGCCCGAGATACACCGTGCGCTGTCCGCTCGCCTGGCCGCACTGGACGATGCCGGCGGCGGGCTCGCCGATCTGGCCCGGGCGGAGCAGGACGCCCGAGATGCCTATACCAAGGCTGCCGAATTACTGACGACCGCACGCACAAAAGCGGCCGACAAGCTGGACACAGCGATCACCTCTGAGCTGGGCCCGCTGAAGCTCGACAAGGCGACGGTCAAAACCCGGCTCGATCCTCTAGCCGAAAGCGACTGGAGCGCGGGCGGCATGGAGCGGGTCAGCTTCCTGATCTCGACCAATCCCGGCGCACCGCTTGGCCCGCTGGGCCGCATTGCCTCCGGTGGCGAACTCTCCCGCTTCCTGCTCGCATTGAAAGTTGTGCTCTCCGAGGCCAACCCTGTTTCGACCCTGGTGTTCGACGAGGTCGACAGCGGGGTTGGCGGTGCCGTGGCGGCGGCTGTCGGCGAGCGTCTGGCCCGCCTCGGCACCGACACGCAGGTTCTGGTCGTCACCCATTCCCCTCAAGTAGCCGCCCGCGGCATCCGGCACTGGCACGTCGCCAAGCAAGCCGACGGCGAGCTGGTGAAGACCGCTGTCTCCCGGCTTGAGACCAGCGAGCGCCGCGAGGAGCTTGCCCGCATGCTGTCCGGCGCAACCGTGACGGACGAAGCCCGGGCAGCAGCCGACAGCCTTCTCAACCCAGCCTGAGGACCGATCTCGCATGACTGCCCCGGAAACGAGCAAACCGGTTGAGGCCATGAGCCGCGACGAGGCGGATTTCGAGCTGCGCGTCCTCGCCGCCCAGATCGAGAAGCACGACAAGCTCTATCATCAGAAAGACACGCCGGAGGTCAGCGACGCGGATTACGACGCGCTGCGCCGCCGGAACGAGGCGCTTGAAGAAGCCTTCCCGGACCTGATCCGACCGAACAGCCCGTCGAAGCGGGTTGGCGCCGCGCCGTCCGCCGGCTTCTCCAAGGTCCGGCACAAGAAGCCGATGCTGTCCTTGTCCAATGCTTTCTCGGACGAGGATGTGACGGACTTCGTCGCCCGCATCCGGCGCTTTCTCAGCCTCGGCGAGGATGCGCCCGTGGCTCTCGTCGCCGAGCCCAAGATTGACGGCCTGTCTGCGTCCCTGCGCTATGAGAACGGCACATTCGTTCAGGGTGCGACGCGGGGCGACGGCACCGAAGGCGAAGACATCACCCGAAACCTGCAGACCATCGGCGATATCCCGAAAACCCTGCCCGCCGATGCGCCTGCCGTGTTCGAGGTTCGCGGCGAGGTGTTCATGGGCAAGGCGGAGTTCCGCGCACTGAACCAGCGTCAGGAGGAAGCCGGGAAGAAGATCTTCGCCAACCCGCGCAACGCTGCAGCCGGGTCCCTGAGACAGCTCGACCCGAACATCACGGCGGAGCGCACGCTGCACTTCTTCGCCTATTCCTGGGGCGAGGTTTCTGAGATGCCTGCCGACAGCCAGACCGGATTTCTGGAAAAGCTGAAGGAATGGGGCTTCATAATCAATCCGATGACAAAGCTCTGCGATGGATCGACCTCGGCGCTGGAAGCCTACCGTTCCATCGGGGAGGCCCGCGCCGGGCTCGATTACGATATCGACGGCGTCGTCTACAAGGTCGACCGGCTGGACTGGCAGGACCGGCTCGGCATGGTCAGCCGCGCGCCGCGCTGGGCCATCGCCCACAAATTCCCCGCCGAGCAGGCCGAGACCGTGCTTGAAGGCATCGACATCCAGGTCGGCCGCACCGGCGCCCTCACCCCGGTCGCCCGGTTGACGCCGATCACGGTCGGCGGCGTTGTGGTCTCGAACGCCACCCTGCATAACGAGGACGAGATCCAGCGCAAGGGCGTGCGGATAGGCGACACGGTTGTCATCCAGCGGGCCGGCGACGTCATCCCGCAAGTGGTCCGCGTTATAGAAGAAAAGCGCCCGGCCGATGCGGTGCCCTACGACTTCCCCGATCATTGCCCGGTTTGCGGCAGCGAGGCCGTACGTCCCGAGGGCGAAGCGATCCGGCGCTGCACCGGCGGCCTGATCTGCGCCGCCCAGGCGGTTGAGCGGCTGAAGCATTTCGTCTCCCGCGACGCCTTTGATATCGAGGGGTTGGGAGCAAAGCAGGTCGAGGCCTTTTACGAGGACGGTCTGATCGCACAACCAGGCGATATATTCCGTCTGAAGGACCGGGCCGAAGAGATTTCAACCCGCGAGGGCTGGGGAGAGAAATCCCTGACCAACCTGCTGGCCGCCATCGAGGACAGGCGCAACATCGGGCTCGACCGCTTTATCTACGCTCTCGGCATTCGCCAGATCGGTCAAGCCACCGCGAAGCTTCTGGCCGCCAACTACGGCACGCTCCCGGCCCTCACCTCCGCCATGCTGGAAGCGTCGGATCCGGAATCGGAAGCCTATGCGAGCCTGATCAATATCGACCAGATCGGCCATTCTGTGGCCACCGACCTCGTCGCTTTCTTCCATGAAGACCATAATCGCGCGGTTCTGGAGGATCTCGAGAACGAGCTGGAGATCGAAACCTTCGTACGAGCCGTGGCGGACGACAGCCCCGTTGCGGGCAAGACCGTGGTCTTCACTGGTACGCTGACAACAGTGAGCCGTGGCGAAGCAAAGGCAAAAGCGGAGTCTCTCGGGGCAAAAGTAGCGGGGTCCGTCTCAAAGAAAACTGATTTTGTGATTGTCGGCGCCGATGCCGGATCGAAAGCCCGGAAGGCCGAAGAGCTGGGCCTGACGATTCTGAGCGAGGAAGAATGGCTCACATTGATCGGCGCAAACGTCTAATTCAAAAGGACTTTTCTTCGAGGCCTGCGCGTTTTGCGAACGTAGGGGGCACCTTATGCCAATCGTTATGCTTCCAGCGCATACCAACCCTGATGTTTCTCGATTACTCGCTCAAGAGTAGATCGCCTATTTGAGGCTCGTACCGCACAGCGGAACAAAACCCGGGCCCGTTGCCCCTCTCACCCCCCTAGGAGGAAGCGATGACGACGTTTCATTATGTTGGACTGACGAACATGGCCGCAATCGGCCTCTTCACGCTGGTTCTTACCGTCATCGGTTGAAGAGCCCGGGTCGGAAATTCCCCTCCCGCAAAAACGGGCTCCGATTTACGGAGCCCGTTTTTGTTTGTCCGGAATCAGCTTGCTCACCTGACATCCCGGCGCAGTAATACTCCGGTCAGCGTCCCTTGAAGACCGGCTTGCGCTTGTTCAGGAAAGCATCGAGACCCTCGCGACCATCCTCAGTCTGGGCCAATTCGGCGATGGTCCGGGTCTCGTCTTCCATTTGCGCTTCCACAGATTGCTGAAAGCTGGAAGCAAGCAAACGCTTCACACCGCCATAGGCCCGGGTCGGACCGGAGGCGAATTTGGCCGCCAGCTTGCTGGTCTCCGCAGCCAGATCGTCATCCTCGATCACGCGCGTGACGATGCCCCAGTCCTGCGCCTCTTCCGCGCTCAACGACCGGTTCGTCAGCATCAGTTCCTGCGCCCGGCGCATGCCGACAATCCGCGGCAGAAAATAGGTCGAACTGCCGTCAGGCGACAGGCCGGCGGCCGTATAGGCCATCTTGAACTGCGCCGATTTCGCCGCCAACACGATGTCCCCGATCAGAGCCGTGCTGAAGCCGGCACCAGCCGCCATGCCCTGCACGGAAACGATGACCGGTGAGTTCATCCGGTACAGGCGGGAGATGGCTGCGTGAAAATAGGCCGTTGTCTCTTTCAGGCACGCACCGATCCGGTCGCTCTGGGACTCGAAATACTTCAGATCGCCACCGAAGCCAAAGACCGAGCCGCTGGCATCCAGAATGACCGCGCGGACATCCGGGTCCTCGCTGGCATTGATCGACGCTTCCAGCAATTCATGCGCCAGCGCGAGATTCACGGCATGACCCGCTTCAGGCCTGTTCAGCGTGATCCGCGCCACACCGTCCGCCGCCGAATAGAGAATAGTCTCATAGGCCATATTTACGTCTCCCTTTGCCCCTTAAACCTACGCAACCCGTGGCGCCAATGGCGCCGTGGCATCCGCCAGCCAGACGGTCGTTTCCGGATCGAGATCCGGACTTAATGTCTCCCGCACCCGCGCATGATACGCATCGAGCCAAGCGATCTCGCCGCTGTCGAACAGGGAGAGATCGATCAAGGCGCGGTCAATCGGCGCCAGTGTGAGCGTCTCGAAGCCAAGCATCGGCCGCTCCGCTCCCGGCACGTCGCGCGCTTCCACGGCAACAAGATTCTCGATCCGGATACCGAAAGCGCCCGCCCGATAATAACCGGGCTCGTTGGAGATAATCATGCCCGGTTTCAACTCGGCTCCGCCACCGGACTTGGATATCCGCTGCGGCCCCTCATGCACGCCGAGATAGGCGCCGACGCCATGCCCGGTGCCATGATCGTAATCGAGCCCGACCTCCCAGAGCGGCCGCCGGGCCAGCGCGTCGAGCTGACCGCCGGTGGTGCCCTGCGGGAACACGGCACGGGAAAGCGCGATCATGCCTTTCAGCACGAGCGTGAAGCAGCGCTGCTCCTCCTCCCCGATGATGCCGGTCGACAGGGTCCGGGTGACATCCGTGGTGCCGTCGAGATATTGCGCCCCGGAATCGACCAGATAGATCTCACCCGGCTCCAGGTCCCGGTTGCTCTCCTCCGTCACCCGGTAATGCACGATTGCGCCGTTCGGCCCCGCGCCGGAAATTGTGTCGAAGCTCGGCCCGCGAAACATCTCGTGCTCGGCCCGGAAGCCGTGCAGCCGCTCCACCAGCGTCATCTCGTCGAGACCGCCCTGATGCGCCCGGCTCGCAAACCAGCACAGGAACCGGGCATAGGCCAAGGCATCGCGGTAATGCGCGGCCCGTACGCCGATCATCTCGATATCGTTCTTCACGGCCTTCACGGGAAGGATCGGGTCCGCCTGCAGATCGAGCTTGCCGTCGGCCTTCCGGACCCGCTCCATCGCCCAGACCGGCGCACTGGCCGGATCGATCTGGATGGTCACCCCATCGCTTGCGAGCCGGTCAAGCGCGGCGCCAAGCTCGGCCTCAGGGCGCACGGTCACAGCGTTGCCGAGATGCGCCAGAACATCGGGACCGAGTTTGTTGCCGTCGACAAAGAGATCAAGCGTCTCGTCCGCGGACAGAATTGCGAAGCACAGGCAGAGCGGCGTGTTCCCAACGTCGTTGCCACGCACATTCAGCAGCCAGGCAATCGATTCCGCCGACGTAATCAGCAGGGCCTCGGCGCCTGTCTGATCGAGCGTGCCGGCGATTTCCGCCCGCTTTTCCTCGGAGCGCTTCCCCGCGTAAGCAACCGGGTGCGGTTGCATCGGTTCTGCCGGTGCCGCCGGCCGGTCGGCCCAGACGGCATCCAGCGGGTTAGCCTCAAGCAGCACCAATGCGCCGTCGGCCTTCTCGACCGCCTTGCGCAACCGCTCCACCTGCTGGTCTGTATGCAGCCAGGGATCGATCCCGAAACGCTGGCCGCGGCCAAGCTCTTCACTGATCCAATCAGCCGCGGTTTTATCCGCGATGTTGAAACGCTGATAAAGACTGCCGTCGACCTGGCTTTCGATCTGCAGGCTGTAGCGGCCATCGGTGAAGACCGCAGCCTTGTCCCGCAGCACCACGGCTGTGCCGGCGGAGCCATTGAAGCCGGTCAACCAGGCCACCCGCTCGGCTGAGGCCGGCAGATATTCGCTCTGATGCGCGTCGGCCCGCGGCACGATCATGCCGTCCACTCCAGCTTCCGCCAAAGCTGCCCTGAACGTACCGAGCCGTTCCGCTGCCGTGCCCGTTGCGGACATATTCCCTGCTCCCTGCCTTGCCTGTATCCGGATCTGCCTCGTGCCAGATTAGGCATCGCGCCGGACGGGAACAAGGGAAGGAGCGAATTGCTTCGGATTAGTTTTATTAACAGTCGGTTAAGTTCAACGCATGACAAAACCCACAATGCATGCGCTCAACGCATAACTGCGCTGCAAACACACCGCTCCTCGCATGTCAAGTCCGCATCTATATTCCCGTCATCAGAACAAAACACCCCCTCAGGGACGCCGAAGATGAACTACTACAAACTCAGCAGCAGCCTCGAAGACCTGAAGATCCAGGAAGCGGGTCCCTATGTCGCCCGGGTCACGTACCCCGATGACACAGCGCTCCGCCGGCACAGCCTGTACAGCGCCGAGATGCAGATCCGAGCTGAGTGGAACCGTTACATCGGCACCCTGATCGCCAAAGGAGCCAAGTCCATGTTCAAGAACCTCATCAACCGTCTGCGCATTTCCCGCACCATGTTCGAGCTGAACAATCTCGACGACCGGATGCTGGCCGACATTGGCCTGACCCGCAGCGAAATCACTTCTGTTGCCCGCCGTATCGCCAACGTCTCGACCCAGCCGGTCGCAGCACGGACGATCATTTCTCCGGCAGCAACCATGACCGAAATTCCGGCTGGCTTCGTCACCGAAGCCGCCAACAGCGACGAGCAGCGGGAAGCCGCCTAATTCCCCCTCCCCTCAGGAGGCTTCTCTAGCGCTCGAAAGTCGGCGGTTCCGAAATTCCTCCCGTTCGGAACCGCCGCCTCAACTTGAAGTACGCTTCTACCGGCGTGGTCCCGAGACCGCGCCGGTTTTCTTTTGCAGCATCAGCGTCATCCAGTCGCCGAACCGCCACTTCCCGGCCAGCACCAGCCCCTGCTGGCGGTGCGCCGAAAGCACGGCCGACGTCTGGTGATAAAGCAGCCCGGACAGAACCGCAGTTCCGCCAGGCTTCAGCGCGCGGTTGAGCGACGGCGCCATCTTGCAGAGAGGCCGCGCCAGGATGTTGGAGAGAATCAGCTCGTAAGCTCCGGCCGGGCGATCCTTGAGAACCGCATATCCATTCCCGGAGCGGGCTTCCACCCGCTTGCCGACCCCGTTAGCAATCGCATTTTCCAGCGTTGTGTCCACCGACACAGGATCGATATCGACAGCCATGACCCGGGCCGCCGGCCAGATCTTTGCCGCGGCCATGCTGAGAATGCCAGACCCGCAGCCCATATCGAGCACCTTGGCCGGCGTCATCCGCTTGGACAGTCTGTCGATCGCCCGCAGGCATCCCTCTGTCGTGCCGTGCGAGCCGGACCCGAAAGCCTGAGCCGCATCGACCTCGATGTTCAAGGTTCCGACCGGCGCCTTGCCGCGCAAATGCGAGCCATGCACCAAGAACCGGCCGAACTGCATCGCCGGGAAAGACTCCCTGTTGAGACGCAGCCAGTCGGTATCCGGCAGCAGCCCGATCTCGACCTCCGGCAGATCGTACCCGCCGAGGGTTGCGGCAACGGAAAGCGCGCCAACGATCTCGCCTCGATCCGGCTCCACGGTCGAGACGCCCTTCAGGATCCAGATCTTGTCTTCTTCCTGCTCGAAGACCGAGATCGCCTCGACAAAAGGCTCAAGAACATCCGACAGCGGCAGGGCCGCAGCGGCGGAGGTTTCCAGGGAAACTTGCCAAATCGGCTTCATAATTCACTCTCTAACTAGGGCTTACTTACAAAACTGGCGACGAGCTTCTTGCTTCCCGCCTTGTCGAACGCGATTTGCAGTTTGTCTCCATCAACGGTCGACACGGTGCCCATACCGAACTTCTGGTGGAACACACGCTCGCCAACCGCGAAGGGCGGCGGCTTGCTGCGATCCACGACATAGCCCTTACCTTCAAGCAGCGGCGCCTTGGCCCGGCTTTCTCCGCCGCGCCGGCCATATCCGGGGCCGCGCCCACCATGGGCCGAGCCATAGCCGAAGCTGCTCCCGCCCCAATCGTCAGCGTCACCGGACGCACTTCCGAATCCGCCATAGCGAGAGCCCTGAAATCCGGTCTCGCTGCTGACCTCTACCTGGTCGGCCGGCAACTCATCGACGAACCGGGACGGTATCGAGCTTTGCCACATGCCATGCACCCGGCGGTTCGCGGCAAAACTGATATGCACCTGTTTACGCGCCCGGGTCAGGCCGACATAGGCCAGGCGGCGCTCTTCTTCCAGCCCGGCGGCACCGCTCTCGTCCAACGCCCGCTGGTGCGGGAACATGCCGTCCTCCCAGCCAGGCAGGAAAACCTGATCGAATTCCAGCCCCTTGGCAGCGTGCAGGGTCATGATGCTGACCTGGTCCTGATCGGTACTCTGGGCGTTTTCCATGACCAGGCTGATATGTTCGAGGAAGCCCGCGAGATTCTCGAACTCCTCCATCGCGCCGCAGAGTTCCTTCAGGTTCTCCAGCCGGCCCGGCGCTTCCGGCGTTTTGTCCTTCTGCCACATCTCGGTATAGCCGGACTCGTCCAGCACGATGCGGGCAAGGTCGCTGTGGTCCTCGACATCAATCAGAGAACGCCAGCGCTCGAAATTACCAATCACCTCGGCCAGCTTGCGCTTGGCGGCAGGCTTCAGCTCGTCCGTCTCGATGATGCGGGAGGCCGCCCTGTAGAGAGACATGCCCTCGTTCCGGGCCAAATGATGCAGCACCTGCATGGTGGCGTCGCCGATGCCGCGTTTCGGCTTGTTGACGATGCGCTCGAAGGCGAGGTCGTCATCGCGCTGGTTGACCACTCTCAGGTAGGCCAGCGCATCACGGATCTCCATCCGCTCATAGAAGCGCGCGCCGCCGATCACCCGGTAGGGCAGGCCGATGGTCAGAAAGCGCTCCTCGAATTCGCGGGTCTGGAAGCCGGCACGGACCAGCACCGCCATCTGCGCGAGCTTCACGCCCTTGCGCTGCAGCGCCTCCATCTCCTCGCCGACATGCCGGGCTTCCGATTCCCCGTCCCAGAGACCGCGCACATTCAGCTTTTCGCCTTCAGCGCCCTCGGTCCAGAGCGTCTTCCCAAGTCGCCCCTCATTGTGGGAGATCAGCGCGGAGGCGGCCGCAAGGATGCGCGAGGTCGAACGGTAGTTCTGCTCCAGCCGGATCGTTGTCGCGCCGGGAAAATCCTTCTCGAACTTCAGGATGTTGCCGACCTCGGCACCGCGCCAGCCATAGATCGACTGATCGTCATCGCCGACGCAGCAGATGTTCCGGCTTTTCTGCGCCAGAAGCCGAAGCCAGAGATATTGCGCGACGTTTGTGTCCTGATATTCGTCGACCAGAATGTAGGTAAACTGATCGTGATATTTCGTGAGCACGTCCGGATGGCTCTGAAACAGGTCAACGCACAGCAGCAACAGATCGCCAAAATCGACCGCATTCAGGATCTTCAGACGCTCCTGGTATTGTCGGTAAATCTCCACCAGCCGGCCGCCGGCGGCATCGCCCGCCTCGTCGCGTCCGACCTTGTCCGGGGTCAGGGCGCGATCCTTCCAGCGCTGGATGACGCCCATCATGGCCCGTGCCGGCCACTTCTTGTCGTCGATGTTCCCGGCCTGCAGAAGCTGCTTCAGCAGACGCTGCTGATCGTCCGAATCAAGGATGGTGAAATCCGACCGCAACCCCGCGAGTTCCGCATGACGCCTCAGAATCTTGGCCCCAAGAGCATGAAAAGTGCCGAGCCAGACCTGCTCCGCCATCGGCCCGATCATGCCGCCTACACGCTCGCGCATTTCCCGCGCGGCCTTGTTCGTGAAGGTCACCGCCAACACATTCCAGGGCCGGGCGCGACCGGTCGAGATCAGATGCGCGAGACGGGTTGTCAGAACCCGTGTCTTCCCGGTCCCGGCCCCCGCAAGGACCAGCAACGGTCCGTCGACAGTACGAACGGCCTCGGCTTGCCGCTCGTTCAGGCCGTTCAGATAGGGCGCATCGGCATCCGGTCCCGCAGGTGGGATTTCGGGCTCATCGTCGAAAAACAGGTCAGACATACGGTGCAGCAGGAAAAATTTCGGGTAAGGTGAAGTCCATAGGCCTTTAACAAAATTTTAGTGAATCCAGATCTATCTTATCACTAACAGCCCGACGGGCTCCGAGATTTGGATGAACGCCTATGTAAGAGCGGGCTCGGTCTATTGCCACAAAAGCCTCTGAACCTACCTTTAACACAATAGATCATCGCTCGCTTTACTACTGACTAACGGATCCGTTGTCGCACCTTTCAAGAGCCGGTCCCAAATGGTCGCGACAAACGGTAGACGGGGTGTCAATCCCCTGCTTGTCCCCAACGAGCAGATGGAGGCACCCCGTCGCCTTTTTCAGCCGAGATACCCTCCGCGTTTACCCTGATCTCCGTGCTCCTCGTCGCGCAGTTGTTCCAGAGCACGATTGTAAGCGCGCATCACATCCGATTCTTCCAGCCAGCCGATCAGAACAGGTGTGTCCCGCCCCCTGACAACCGGGAGCACACCGTCGCCGACCCCGGCGAAGCTGTCGATCACCGGCCCCACACTCTCGGACGCACTCAGCACCGGGCGCGACTTGTCGAGGAACCGGTCGATGTCAAAATCCGCCCCCGCGTCGGCAACAAAAGCATCCGAGCCCAGCGCCGCCAGTGTCAGGACACCGGCCAGCCGTCCGTCCCCGTCAATTACGAAAACAACCCCGCCATTCGCCTTCAGCAGAGCCGCGCGTATATCCCCAAGTCCGGCGTCGTGCCGGACCGTGGTCGCGCCTTCATGCATCAGGTCCGACACGGTCATTCCGCTCAACACCTCGACATCGTGGCCGCCTCGAACGGAGACACCGCGGGCTTTCAGTTGATTGTGAAAGAATGACGGGCCGTGCAGCGTCCGTGTCAGCAGGGACGCAATCACAACCGCCACCATCACGGCGATGGTCAGACGATAGTCGCCGGTCAGCTCCACGATGATCAGCATGGTCGAGATTGGCGCCCCGAGGACCGCGCCGGAGACAGCCCCCATCCCGACCAGCGTATAGGCCCCGTGCCCCGATGAGAGATGCGGATAGGGAAGAGTCGCGATCATGCCGAAGGCCCCGCCGACCATCGCACCGATGAAGAGGCTCGGGCTGAATATCCCGCCGCCAAAACCGAAGCCGAGTGAAATCGCGGTCGCGAGCATCTTCAGGAGAGCCAGCGCGATCAAAGCCCACAGCACGTAATGTTCGTTCAGGGCGTTATCCATAGCCTCGTAGCCGACACCGAGCAGCTCCGGGAAGAAAATAGCAAGCCCACCCACGGCAAGCCCGCCGACGACCGGACGTATCCAGCCCGGCAGACGGGTGCGGTCGGCCAGGGATTGCATGATCGGCACCAGCCGCATGAAGACGATGGCCGCTCCCGCCGCGACGACCCCGAGGAGGGCGAAAGCGCCGAACTCCAGGAAGGAAGTAATCTCGTGAGGCGGCACGGTAAAAGCCGGAACATCCCCAAAATAGGTCCGCGAGACGATCGTGCCGGCGACGGAGGCAATGACGATCGGCGCGAACGCAGTCAGCGCGTAATGGCCTATGACCACTTCGAGAGCGAAAAACACGCCGGCAACAGGCGCGTTGAAGGATGCCGCAACGGCCGCCGCGACGCCGCAGCCGAGCAATGTGCGCGATTGCGACCGGGCCAGTCTGAAGCGGCGCCCCATATAGCTGGCAATGGTGGCACCCAGATGGACCGCAGGCCCCTCACGGCCGACGGAAGCGCCGGAGCCGATGGACGCGGCACTGACCAGAGCCGCGCCGAGACCTGCGCGCCCGGACATCCGTCCAGCCCTGAGGGCGTTCGCCTCGATCACGTCAGCCACGCCCTGGGGCCGGCCACCCGGCATCAGAAAACGGACATAGAGGCCGATCAACAGACCGCCCAGGGCCGGGGCCAGCAGCAGGTGCCACCAGGCGAGTCCGGCGACACCGGATGCGATTCGCTCATGGCCGAAACCAAAAAAGCCGGTCTGGATCAGCCCGATCAGCTCGCGAAACAGCACCGCGGCAAAGGCTGCTGCAATACCAACCGCGACCGCAAGCCCGGAAAGCAAAACCTGATCGTTGCGGATGCCCGCCGATGCACGCGCCTGCAATGTCCGGAACCAGACGGTCAGGCGATCATTCATCACCGCTAAGATCTCCTGATTGCGATTGTGCGGCCGGCAGCGTCCGGTCTCGGCAAAGCGTCATGATCCCGTTTCAGATCTTGCAGCCTCTCCATCGCCGCTTCGGGAAAGGGCGCGGAGCGTCGGGTTTTCAGGTCGATATGCATAATCATCAACTCGTTGGTCGCAGCGAGATAGTGCTGATCGGCATGATACATCCGGTGGAAAACATGCATACGTTTTGCATCATGGTCGAGGATTTGCGTGCTGAATAAAAGCCTGTCGCCGAGCCCTACCTCACGGTCATAGGTGACATGCGCCTCCAGCACGAAGACCGAGGCATCGCATTCATGACGATAGGAAGCACCGAGGCCCAGACGGTCCAGCAGGGCGTCTGTTGCCTTGTCGAAGGCAACGACATAGTAGCCGACATTCATGTGCCCGTTATAGTCGACCCAGTCTGGCCGGACCGTCAGTTCGCCGGAAGCGAAACACTTGTTCAAATCAACCTGTTCCATAGTCCGGACATTAACGGCATTTGTTTTGTCCCGCCACGGCACACAAACGGAAGTTCAGCGGTGAGGCTTTTACAGTATCTCGGACGGCGTGCTGCGCTGGTAATGGCGCTCGGAGTCTTTATCGGCCTTGCCTTGCCGGACCTGGCAGCCGTGGCGAAGCCCCTGCTCTCGCCGACCGTTCTGATCATGCTGACCGTCGCCATGACCAGGACCGATGCGTCCTCTCTTGGCCGGACGAGCCGCCGGGCCGGAACCCACCTGGTTGCGCTACTCTGGCTGCTCATCGTCATACCGTGCCTGATGTATGCCGCTCTGGTCTTCCTCGACGTCCCGTCGGAACTGGCGACGCCGATGCTGATCTGGAGTGGCAGTCCGCCTCTGGTAACGGTTCCCGTCATCGCCCTGATCATCGGGCTGAATTCAGCGGCCGCCCTGCTCCTGATGGTGGTCTCGACCTTCGTCTTCCCGTTCATCCTGCCCGGCCTCCTGTTCTGGCTGATTGGCATCGAGGTTGACCTGAGTGCCGGCGCCCTGACCGTGAAACTGGCGCTTATGATCGCCGGGTGCGCCCTTGTCGCGACCATTGTCAGGCGCAAACTCGGCACCGAAGTCTTGCGGGAGAAAGCTGCGATTTTCGACGGCATCGCGGTTGTTCTGATGCTGGTTTTCGCCGTCTCCGTGATGGACGGCGTCCGCGACTGGCTGGTCACCGACCCGGCAACGGTAATGCTTTACGTTGGGGCGGCTTTTGCAGGAAGTCTCGGCCTGCAGCTGATCGGGGGATTAGTGTTCTTCTGGACCGACCGCCAGAATCAACTCTCTGTCGCCCTGTCCTCCGGAAATCGCAACATGGCGTTGTTCATGGCGGCGGCAGGCTCCGCGCTCGGCCCGGAAGCCTTCCTGTTTTTTGCCGTCGCCCAGTTTCCGATCTATATACTTCCTGTAATGCTTAAGCCCATTTACCAGAAATTGTCGGCGCGGAAGGTTTAATCTACGTAGGACGATTTCTGAATGATCTCGTGATATTAAGGAATTAGCACCCATTTTGAATTAGACTGCCGGTAATTTTGGCAAAGCCTTCACAGGCAAAAAGGAGAACGCCTTTGCGTTCTGCGATCACACGGGCAAAGCGCCGGGGCCGGCTTGGCCTCTGGCAAAGGCGGCTGACGATTATCGCGCTGACCGCCATCGGGGTGTTCGCGAGTTACTTCTTCACCCTCGGAAAAGCCGAAAACTATCAACATCTGGTTGCCGCCACGATCAGCGTTTTCGGGATTTGCGCCCTGATCGCGGATTGGGTGGTGTCCCGTGACATCAAGCGTGGCGGCGGAGTCCAGGCGATGCGTTCGGGTGGCACGCTCAGCACCGGCCCCGGCGCCATGGCCGGGCGCCTCTGGGCCCAGGGTGAGGGCTTCCGGTTGCATGGCCTCAACACAGAGGCCCGTGAGAATTTCCACGAGGCGGAGAGCCTGTTCAAGGAGGCCAAGGACACAGAAGGCGTGATCGAAAGCATGATCAGCCTTGGAAAGCTCGAACGCGCCCGTAATCAGCCTGACGATGCCTCCAAGAAATTCGAGGCTGCCTACAACGCGGCAAGCGCAGCCAAGAACCGGACGGGAATGGCCAACGCCCTGCTGCAACAGGGCTATCTGCTAATCGCCAAGAAAAGCTCCGATGGCGCGCGGCAAGCCTTCGAAGAGGCCGCCAAGCTCTATATCGAGGAGAACAGCCGGTTCGGTGAAGCCAACGCGGCGCTCGGGTCGGCCGAGGCCTCCATGCAACTGACCAAGACAGATGAAGCCGCCGCCGCATTCGAGCACGCACATTTTCTGTTCAGCCAGGTCGGGGATCGCAACGGCGAAGCGCACGCGCTCTATTGCCGTGCAGAGATTGACCGGCAACAGAGGCGCTCCGCAGAAGCACAGAACCGCTTCGAGCGCGCCCTCACCCTTTATCGCCGCACCGGCGATTTTCTCGGCGAGGCGGCTGTTCGTCTTGCCATGACCGACATCCTGCGCCGTCTCGGACGAGCGCCGAACGCGCAAGCAACTGCCCTTGAAGCCGCCGACCGGTTCCGCGATGCCGCCCGGCGGGTCGGTAACAGTCCGATGCTGGCAGGACGCGGGGACATCAGACGGGCACCGATCCGCTTTGAAATCGCCCGCTCCCACGGGGCGATCGCCCGCACCATGCTTGCCGAATCGCAGGATGACTCACTGGAAGCCCGGCTACTCATCGGGCTCGGTGAAATGGAGCGCATGGGCGGCCGGCTTGAAGATGCGCGAATGAACTTCGAGCGGGCGATCCAGCTCTCGAAAGGCACCGACAAACTACCCATCCTGGCCGACGCCCTGAAGGGCAAGGGACGCGTCGAAATGCAGAAGGGCAACTCGCGCGGTGCCCGAGAGGTGATGAAGGAAGCGCAGAATCACTACAAGAATGCCGGCGGTGCCCGTGATGCGGCGCAGACCCTGATGGATATGGGTCAGATCGACCTTCTGGTAGAAAATCCAGACCGGGCCCGGGTGACATTCGCGCAAGCCCGAACCATGTATCGTGGACTCAATGAGATCGGACTAGAGGGTGCGGCCCTGAGAGCCATAGGAGATCTGGAATCACAACTTGGGCGATTGCCGCAGGCGCAGCAGGCTTACGCGGAGGCACGCGGATTGTTCCGGCAGGCTGCCGATCATATCAGCGAAGCCGACTCCCTTCTGATGATCGGTCTGCTGTCGATCAATGTGGACAATGCGACCGCTGCTGCCTTCACAATTCAGGCAGGACGTCTTTACAAAGCGGTCGGAACGGTCGAATGGAACCGTCGCGCTTTTTCCCTGGCGCGCAGGATCAAGTAACAAATGCATGAAACACAACATCAGAACGCGATATTTTTGCAACATCACCGCGGTAAGAAATTGCGGATAAATTGCGGGGCCTTGGCCTTGCGGAAACCTCTGTGGTACCAGCTTATCCTCGCGACTGAGGCTATCGAGTCGGTGGAATGCTGTTTGCAAAAGACAAACGCAGGCCATGGATCAAGAGGCGGCTATTCGCTGAAACGCGCAGGTAACGGGTTGAGATTATGACTTTTCTGTCTCGCATTCACCGGGCCGCCGGTATCCTTTTCGTGCTGATCGCGCTGACCGGTTGTGCGACTCCTCCGGAAGAAACCACCGCTGGCCCACAGGTTTTCGACCCCATTGAGCCAGTCAACCGCTTGTTCTTCGCCATGAACGATACGGTCGACATCTTCGTGCTGCAGCCAACGGCCTTCGTCTACAAGACTGCCTTGCCCGATCCGATTCAGGACATGGTCCGCAACTTCCTGCGCTGGCTGCGCTCCCCGGTCGTGATTGCCAACAGCCTGCTGCAGGGCGACACGGACAATGCCGGCAATGCGACTCGCCAGTTCCTTGTCAACGGCATCACAGCCGGACTGATCGATTGGGGCCAGGGCGAAGACTGGGCCTACCGCGATGAAGATTTCGGCCAGACCCTCGGCGTACACGAGGTCGGCGGCGGTCCTTATCTTGTGCTGCCTCTTCTCGGCCCTTCGAATGGCCGCGATCTGGCCGGACGCGTTGTCGACATCTTCTTCGACCCGCTGACCTATATCGTCAGCGGCCAAGGCGCCCAGAATGCGATCACCATCGGCCGCGCCGGCACCAGCGCCGTCGATTTCCGCGCCCGCAACTTCGATCAAATAAACGAACTCAAGGCGTCCTCGCTCGATTACTACGCCCGCCTGCGTTCCATCTATCTGCAACGCCGGGATGCCGAGATCCGGAATGGCGAGCCTTCGGAGGAGCCGCTCACAGCGGATGGCAGCCAGGAATTCGAGGACTTCACTCCGTCCGACCGGCCCGGTTCCGAAACCGGCGAGCTTCCGACCAAATCGAATTGAGCTAGGCAGACACGATGACCATTTTCCGTCGCGCGATTATCCTGCTTGTTCTCTGTATAGCGGTTCCCTCAGCACCGGCATGGGCTGACGAAAAAGGCGCCGCCGCGGAGAAATTCGTGGCCGGCCTCGGTGATTCGGCGCTCGCGCTGGTGACCGACAAGACAGTCGTAGGCGAGGCGCGCCGCGAGAAGTTCCGCATGCTGCTGAACGAGCATTTCGATCTTAACTGGATCGGTCAGTTCGTGCTCGGCCGCAACTGGCGCCGCGCCAGCCCGGAGGAGCGCGAAACCTATCTGAAGCTCTTCGAGGAGAGTATCGTCTTCACCTATACGAACCAGTTCGACAATTATTCGGGCCAGATGTTCGAGGTCACCGGGAGCGGCAAGAACGGCCGCTATACCGTGGTGAAGAGCAACATCGTTGATCCCGCGAACCCGAACGGCAACGTGCTGATCGACTGGCGGCTGATCGAGGATGGCGAGACGTTCCGGATCGTCGATGTGGTGATCGAGGGTATCAGCATGGGCATTACCCAGCGTAACGAATACTCCTCCGTGATCGAGAGCAACGGCGGCAAGATCGCCCCGCTTCTGGCCCGCATGGAAGAGATCCTCGAAGGGTTGCGCAAGCGCACCTGATCCTTCGGACTTTCCGCTCATAAAAAACGCCGGCTTCAAAGCCGGCGTTTTTCGTTAGTGCGTGCGAGCGATCAGGCGCGGGCGATCGGCTTGTACTTGATCCGGTGCGGCTCCACCGCATCTGCGCCAAGCCGGGCTTTCTTGTCTTCCTCATAGGCCTGGTAGTTGCCCTCGAACCACTCGACGTGACTGTCGCCCTCGAAAGCGAGGATGTGGGTCGCAATCCGATCGAGGAACCAGCGATCATGGGTGATGACCACGGCGCAGCCGGCGAATTCCAGAAGAGCCTCTTCCAGTGCCCGGAGCGTGTCGACATCAAGATCGTTGGTCGGCTCATCGAGCATCAGCAGGTTGGCGCCGGATTTCAGCATCTTGGCCAGATGCACCCGGTTGCGCTCACCACCGGAAAGCTGGCCGACCTTCTTCTGCTGGTCGGAGCCACGGAAGTTGAACAGGCCGCAATAGGCCCGGCTCTGCATCTTGCGCTTGCCGAGATCGATCTCGTCCAGCCCGTCGGAAATTTCCTCCCAGACGGTCTTCGTGCCGTCGAGGGAATCGCGGGACTGGTCGATATAGCCGAGAACCACCGTGTCGCCGACCGTGAAGGTGCCGCTGTCCGGGGTTTCCTGGCCGGTGATCATCCGGAACAGCGTGGTCTTACCGGCGCCGTTCGGGCCGATCACACCGACAATGCCGCCCGGAGGCAGCTTGAAGGAGAGATCGTCGATCAGCAGCCGATCGCCGAAGCCCTTGTTCAGATGATCGGCCTCGATCACCTGACCGCCGAGACGCGGCCCGGCCGGGATGACGATCTGCGCCGTGTCGTTGCTCTTCTCCTGGCTCTGCGCCAGCAGTTCCTCATAAGCGTTGAGACGGGCCTTGCTCTTGGCCTGACGGGCACGCGGCGACTGCCGCACCCACTCCAGCTCCTGATTGAGGGAGCGCTGGCGGGCATCTTCTGTCCGGCCTTCCTGCTCCATCCGCTTCTGCTTCTGTTCCAGCCAGCCGGTATAGTTCCCTTCGTAGGGGATGCCCTTGCCGCGATCGAGTTCCAGAATCCAGCCCGCCACTTCGTCGAGGAAGTAGCGATCATGGGTCACGGTCACGACGGTGCCCGGGAAATCGTGCAGGAAGCGCTGCAACCAGGCGACTGACTCGGCGTCAAGGTGGTTGGTCGGCTCATCGAGCAGCAGCATGTCCGGGGAGGAGAGCAGCAGCTTGCAGAGCGCCACCCGGCGGCGTTCACCACCCGACAGCTTGGTCACGTCCGCATCGCCCGGCGGCAGCCGCAGCGCGTCCATGGCGATCTCGACCTTGCGGTCCAGGTCCCAGGCGTCGGCAGCGTCGATCTTCTCCTGCAGCTCGCCCTGCTCGGCCAGCAGATCGTTCATCTGATCGTCGGTCATTTCCTCGCCGAACTTGGCGCTGACCTCGTTGAACCGGTCGAGCAGGTCCTTGGTCTCGCCCATGCCTTCCATGACGTTGCCATGCACGTCCTTGTCGGCATTCAGCTCCGGCTCCTGCGCGAGGTAGCCGACCCTGATGCCATCGGCGGCCCAGGCTTCACCCTGAAACTCCGTATCGACGCCGGCCATGATCTTCAGCAGCGTCGATTTACCGGCGCCGTTCGCGCCGAGCACGCCGATCTTGGCGCCGGGCAGGAAGGACAGGTGAATGTTCTTCAGAACCTCGCGCCCGCCGGGCCAGGTCTTGCTCAGACCTTTCATCACGTAAATGTACTGGTACGCAGCCAAGGCGACGCTCCTATGAAGTATGAGAATGAGGCCAGAGTTGTATCCAAGTGCGAGCCCGGCGGCAACTGGCGCCTTGCGGCAGGCTGAATGACGCGCTGAACAGGGCAGGTTTCGGGGCCCTCAGCAGGCGGCAATAGCCCGGAAACCCGGCCCAACTATGGTCGTCATCCCGGATCAAGTCCGGGATGACGTTTTTGGAGAAGGTCCGGGATTACGACTGTCTGAAAGATGACGGCTAAAGAAGGCCCGGGTGACTTATCGGAGAATGGCGATGAAAAGGGAGGGCCTGCCGCGTGGCTCTTTCTCTACCGGGCAACGGCCCCCTCGACCATTGGCTGGATGATATCCACCATCGTCAAATGCGCGCGCAGAGCCCGGCGTTCCCGACGATCCAGAATAGACGGATCGATTTTTGACGACGGCTCGAGCCCGGCGACGCTATCAGCCAGTTGCTGGCGCAGGATTGCGGCCATGAAAACCTCCAGCGCCTCCGTCACGGCCACGGCGTCTCCGGCGGAGATCAGTTTCCGCTCTCTCAGTTTCCGGAATCTCTCGAAAGTCGAAGTCGCCTCGATCCCGTGCCGCAGGGCGAGCACCCGGGCCGCGGAGACCAGCGGCAGGAGCCCGCCCAGTTTCAGATCCACCCGGCCATCCTGAAGCTGGAACCCACAGGTAAGGCCGAACCAGTCCCAGGAAAGCGGCGGGCGGAAGGCGCCGATGTGCTGGACCAGATTGCCGAGGAACACGACCTCTTGCCTCGCCGCCGCGATGGCATCGCGGCGGAGCGCGGCCGCAAGTCCCGCCTCTCCCAGCACCGGCGCGAAGTCGAAGAAGATATCGACATTCATCAGGTTCTCGCCCCTGCCCCTCCCGATCCACTCCCCGACCCGCTGGCGCCAGTCTTCCGGTGTGCCGCGCCAGAGCGGGTTGGAGACCATCACCCCGCCGTTGCAATACGGAATTCCGGCGGCATCCAGAATGTCCGTCAGACGCGTGCCCCACTCCGCGAACCAGGCATCGTGCTCCGGGGTGCCGTCGAAGATCACCGCATTGTCCTGATCCGGCGCCAGCAGGCTCTCCCCGCGGCCGCCACTGCCCAGCACAAGCAGGGTGAAGGGCACAGGAGGCGGGCCGAGACCGGATCGCTCCATCGATTCAAGCGCCAGCACACCGGCGCGCTCTGTCGAGTCCCGCATCGCGGCACTGATGGCCCCCGCCACCGTCGCCGCGCCCGACCCGTCCTGCAACAGCGCACTGGCGAGGGCAGGCAGGCGGGCGCGGGCCGCGGCGATGGCGGCACTGTCCGGCGCGGACTCGATGGCATCGCCGAGAGCAAAGGCCGCTGTGTTCCGGGTCTTCAGGATGGTCCGGAGCGAGACGACACCGATGATCTTTCCGTCCGGATCGGTGACCGCCAGGTGCCGGATCCCAAGCCGTTCCATCCGGCCGAGCGCCTTGTAGACCAGCGCGTCCGCAGGCAATGACACGACCGGGAATGACATGACATTGCGCACCGAACTGCCGCCGTCCTCTCCCATGGCGATCCGGCGCATGATGTCGCGCTCGGTCAGAATGCCGACATGCGTACCGCCCCCATCGCGCACCAGGATCGAGCCGACATTTCGCGACGCCATGGCCGCCGCAGCCTGGGCGAGCGTGGCCCCCACGTCGATATCCAGCGGTTCCCAGGTCAGCACATCGCTCAATCGGTGCCGGTAGGGGTAGCTGTCGAATGCCGGGCTCGCGTCCATCTGCACTCCTATTCCCGGCCCCAGGGAGGCGGTGTCGCAGTCTGACGGGCGGAGTCGAAATCCACAACGGAATGCTCCCGCAGGGACGGCAGCATGGCATTGAAAAGCTCGGCGGTTACAATCGCATCGCCAAGCGCCGTATGTCGTCCGAAGACGCTGAGGCCCAGAGCCTCCGCCGCGCTGTCGAGCCCGATCCGCTGATCGGGCGCAATCAGCCGGAACAATGCCATGGTGTCGAGAGCGGGCACGTCGAAGTCCGGCAGATCGTGCCGCCGGGCCTCCGCCGACAGCACCGCAAGGTCGAAGCCGATCTGGTGACCGATGATAACGCATCCATCGACGAAATCGGCCAGCGCCTGCCAAAGTTCCGGCAAGGGTGGCGCATCGGCGACCAACTCGTCCGAGATGCCGTGGACGCTGAAGGAACGCTCCGGGATTGGTATGCCAGGCCGGACCAGAAGATCGAGGCCGGCGGCGGTAAAAACATGACCGTCCTGCACCCGCACCGCCCCGATGGAGACGATCCTGTCGTGCGCTGCGTCCAGCCCCGTCGTCTCCAGATCAAGGCTGACAAGCGGCAGCGCGCCGAGCGGTGTGCCCGGCAGGCAGGGCTGCGGCCGTGGCGGGAGCGCCACCGCACCAAGACCGAGATCCATCGCGGTCTGTTCCGGCTCCACCTCTCCCGCCGGAGCCATGAAGGAAATCACGCCGCCGTCCGCCATGGCCGCGACCTGTGCCTCCACCGGCGCGCCTTCGGTGTCCGAGAGGGTGAACTCAACCGGCCGTCTGATCTCTCGTGCCCGCGCCAGCGCCGTCTCCAGCCTCCCGTGATCGACAATTGTAAAGATACTGTGGCCAGGCCCGGTGCCGTAATCGCCAAGACGGCGCCGGGCCGCTGCGTTCGAAAGCGACACAAGGCCCGCCCCCGTGAAAACGATCACCGCGCTCGGGATGCCTGCAAGCACCCCGGCGATCCAGGCCCCTTCGGAGCCATGCCGCTCCCGCCGGATAAACGCCCGTTCGATGGTCTGGGACAGGCCCGCGATCTCCCCGGGGCCCCCGGTGAACTGGCGCCAGCGTGCGGGCAACCGGCCAGTTGTGGCGGCGAGGTCGAGATCTTCCTTCATCCGGTCGAGATCGCCGATATGAGCGGCAATGATGCCATAGACGGCATAGGCCAGCAGGCTCGCGATGCCCGCTCCCGCCGCCGGCAGGATCAGCATCGACCAGTCCGTCCCGCCGTCCGGCATCCAGACCCGCAGCGCAATAGCGCAGAGCATTGCGACAAGCACAACCGGAACTGCCGCAAGCAGGAGTGCATGCGTGCGCCGGGTACGATAGCGCATGATAATGGCGCGCCGGAGAGGTGAGTCTTCCTGACTTGGGGTGCCCGGCATCAGCCGCTAGTCGCCCGTGGCAGAAGCGGCGGCAGAGGCGCCTGCGGTAGCGGTGGCGGGGCCGAAATCCTGCAACACGGCCTCCGCCCGCAATAGCGACGCCACCCGCTCGCGGACATCCTTCCACTTGAAGCGGATGGAATTGCGGACGATCCGCTCATCCAGCACCTTCAACTCGTCCGATATCGGCGCCCAGTGAACCAACGCATCGGCACTTCCCATGAAGGCCGTGTCCGCGTCCGGCCGGGTGGCCAGCAGCCGACTTTCCGCGCGTTCCACCTCTTCTTCCCAGTCCGGTCCGGCCCCCTCCGGCTCCGGATAATCGGCAAGCGCTCCCCGGAACAGGGCAAGCGCCAGCCGCGCCTCCGTCTCCCGGTCCCCGCCTTCGCACACTGACGCTGCAACAAACCCGGCCAGATCCGCAGTGCAGGCAAGAAAAACCTGCCACTTCGCAATATTTAAGGATTGCACAAACAGGTCTTCGTCAAACAGAGCCGTGTATCGGGTGCCAGCACGGGTACGAACATAGCCATAAAGTGTTGTCTGGGCGACAAAAGCAGATCTTGTACTAACGAACTCCGTAGCCGATTCGACTGTATCGAGCGGATTTTCCTTCCAGCGCGTTGAGAACGGCATAAAGAGCCGAACCTTGCGCCAAAAACCGCTTAAAAGACCATGAAACATAACAATTTTCCGAGTTTCATCGAGTTCCTGAGTCGCCAATGGGTTTCATAAATCTATAGCTGAAACCCTTAATCCATTATAGACTAAGGTCATTGCGCGCTGAGCGCGATACACAAAATCGCCACACAACAAAAGGCGATGGGCAAGAAAGGGGGGTGAGTCATGGCTACAGCCGACTCCAATCACGAAGCCCACTGGCAGCGCACCAAAGGGCTGACTATTACAGTACTCGTTATCTGGTTTATCTTTGCTTTCGTCGTGCATTGGTTTGCACCGCAACTCAATGAATTCTCCATTCTCGGGTTCCCGCTCGGCTTCTACATGGCCGGACAGGGTTCCCTGTTTGCGTTCGTCGTCATCATCTTCTGGTTCGCAAGAGCCCAGAACAGGATCGACGAGGAATTCGGCGTTGCCGAAGACGCAGACGATGACGAGTAGAGGAGACCGGACATGAAGGGTGATTTCATCCAAAATCTGGGGAAGATCTACGGCCTCTATACAGGCGGGTTCCTCCTCTTCATCATTTTGATGGCCATACTCGAGCAGGCCGGTGTCAGTCCAGACACGATCGGCTATCTGTTCGTCGGCTTCACAATCGGTATTTATGCCCTGATCGGCGTGCTGTCGCGCACCATGGCGACTGATCAGTACTATGTCGCGGGCCGGCAGGTACCAGCACTCTATAACGGCATGGCGACGGCGGCGGACTGGATGTCTGGAGCCTCCTTCGTCGCGATGGCGGGCGGTATCTATTTCGGCGGTTACGGCTACATGGCCTTCCTGGTCGGCTGGACCGGCGGTTATGTGCTCGTCGCCTCGCTGATGGCGCCATATCTGCGCAAGTTCGGCTGCTACACCGTGCCGGACTTCATCGGCACACGCTACGGCGGTAACTTCGCCCGGCTCTGTGCGGTGATCGTCCTTGTAGTCGCGTCCTTCACCTACGTGACGGCGCAGATCAATGCCACCGGCACGGTTGCGGCGCGCGCCCTGCAGATCCCGTTCGGGGTCGGCGTCTGGTTCGGGCTTGCCGGTATCCTCGTCTGCTCCATGCTTGGGGGCATGCGGGCGGTGACTTGGACCCAGGTGGCTCAGTACATCGTGCTGATCATCGCCTATGTCGTCCCGGTCGTCTGGATGTCGAACAAGAGTGGCTTCGGGCTGATCCCGCAGCTCTCCTACGGCGACGCCGTCCAGCGCGTGCAGGAACTCGAAGCCCTGCATCAGGTTGGCGTACTGAAACCGACGGAAACCTTTGCCGGACTTTCGGCATTGGTGAACCCGATCAACGCGCCGGGCGAAACCTTCATGGACAAATGGAAGTTCGCTACCCTGGTACTCTGCATGATGTGCGGAACGGCATCCCTGCCGCACGTGCTCATGCGTTACTTCACGACGCCGTCCGTGCGCGCCGCACGGATCTCGGTGGGCTGGTCGATCCTGTTCATCTTCTTCCTCTACTTCACGGCCCCGGCTCTGGCGACTTTCACCAAGCTGTCCCTGCTTGATCCAAACCTTGCAACCGGCATCATCGGCAAGAGCATTACCGAGGTAAACGCGCTGGAATGGATCCAGAAATGGGCGGCGGTCGATTTCCTCCAGGTGTCCGACTCCAACGGGGACGGGATATTACAGATCAACGAGCTCTTCATGCGCTCCGGCATCGTCGTGCTGGCAACGCCTGAAATCGCCGGTCTGCCCTATGTGATCTCCGGTCTGGTGGCCGCCGGTGGTATGGCTGCGGCCATGTCGACGGCGGACGGGCTGCTGCTCGCCATCGCCAACGCCCTCAGTCACGATCTGTACTACAAGATCATCGACCCGCAGGCGGAGACCAAGACACGGCTCATCGTGGCCCGTATCCTCCTCCTTGGCGTCGGCGCAGCCGGAGCGTTCGTGGCCAGCCTGAAGCTGACCTCGATCCTCGGGGCGGTGGCCTGGGCATTCGACTTCGCCTGCTCCGGGCTGTTTTTCCCGCTGGTACTGGGGATCTGGTGGAAACGGGCGAACAGGCAGGGGGCGATCGCCGGCATGATCGGCGGCTTCGTCTCCGGTTCGGCCTACCTCTACTACGTCCACTTTGCCGGCGGTGAGCCGTGGATGGGTATCGACCATCTCCGGTTCGGCATCATCGGCATGCCGGTCAGCCTGATTGCCATGATCGTGGTCAGTCTGATGACGGAAGAGCCGGACGAGGAAACGCAAGCCATGGTCGACGCGGTGCGCACCCCGCGCGGCGGCACGGTCCTCGCCAGCAATCACTAGACGGAACATCTCTACTCCGGGACGGCGGCAAATCCGTCCCGGCGAGACTTGAAGATAAATCCGGGACGCGGCTAAGCTTCGTCCCGGATTTTTTTCTGCCCGCCTCGCCGGATCGAAGGCTGCGGGCCAATCAATCAAGAAACCAGCGTCAGGAGGAACCGCCCCCATGGACATGCCAACGGATATCGGCGCCTTCCCCCTCTGGGTGATTATCACCGATTATGTGCTGGGCACGGTGATGTGGACCCTGTTCGGTCGCTTCGCCATGTCGATCTTCCTGCCCGAAGACAGCAATTTCTTCTTCATGCGCTTTTTCGTCCGCGTGACCGATCCGATCCTCCGCGTCTTCAAACCAGTAACGCCAAGCTTCCTGCTGCCCTGGCTGCATCCGGTCTATGTCGCCTGGTTCTTCTTCATGATCCGCTTCTACCTGATGCCCTGGCTACTCGGGTACAGCGTCATGGGCATGCTGTCCTTCCCGCTGGAAAGCGAAGTGTCCTTCATGATCTACGATCTGTTCGGGAAGGTTTTGAAATAGGGCGAGTCCACCCTCCTCCTCAATAACCTTCATCCCGCCCATCGGTCGTCATCCCGACCGGAGAGCCGAGACCCAGGCGATCATGGACTGTGCTCTCCTTCCCTGGGTCCCCGCTTACGCGGGAATGACGTTGATGGGGGCGTCGGGAACGTCCTTAGCTCTTCCCCGCGATCCTGTCCCGCAGCACCAGCACCCGCCGTGCCCGGTCGACCACCGGGACGTCGATCATCTTGCCGCGGAAACTGACGGCGCCGAGACCTTCGGCCATGGCGGCGTCATAGGCGGCGACCATGGCGTCTGCCGTCTCCACTTCTTCGGCGGTCGGGCTGAACACCTCGTTCAGGATCGGCACCTGGGCCGGGTGGACGCAGGAGCCACCTTCCATGCCCAGCGCACGGGCGCGCTGGGCGCTGGCCCGAAACGCCTCCATGTCGGTGATCTCGGCGATGGAGCCGGCATAACCGAGCGGCAGGATGTCCGCCTCGCGGGCGGCGCGCTGGACGAGGCGCATGTCCTCGATCAGATCCCCCGGGCCAAGGGATGGCATACCGAGGGCGGCGGAATAGTCTTCCTGACCGAGGGACAGGCCCATCAGGCGCGGGCTGGCCTTGGCGATCTCGCGTACGTTATTCAGGCCACGCGGGGTTTCGATCAGGCCCATGAAACGGATGGAGCCAACCGCCATGTCGCGCTCGCGCTCCAGCTCCTCCACCGTCTCGTCGATAAAAGCGAGATGATCGGCCGATTCCAGTTTCGGCAGGCACAGGCCGGAGACCTCCGGCCAGATTGCGGCTTCCAGATCCAGCACAGACATGCGCCAGGGCCGGTTGATGCGGACCAGCACTTCCGTGCCCGCGTCTGAGATCAGCCGGGCTGAATCGCGCACGGCCGCCCGGGCCGCGGGTTTCTCCGCTGGCGGGATGCTGTCCTCAAGGTCGAGCTTGATGACATCCGCGCCGCGCGCCGAAGCCTTCTCGACAAAGCGCTGGTTCGTGACGGGCACATAGAGCAACGAGCGCCAGAGCGGCAGTGTTCCGGCCATATCAGATCACTCCCGCGTCGGTCAGTTTCGCCTGTTCGGCCGGATCGAGACCAAGCGCACCCCAAATCTCTTCATTGTGCTGGCCAAGCTCCGGCGCCGGACTGCGCACACCGCCCGGCGTGTCGGACATACGCGGGATAACAGCATGCATCGGCAAGGCGCCGATTTCCGCGTCCGGGAAACTCTCGACCACGCCACGACCTTCCATGTAATCGTCATCCGCAAGCTGGGCGACATCGGCGACGGGGCCGACCGTCACGCCTGCTTCCTCGAAGATGGCGAGGCATTCGGCCTGGGTCCGTTCGCCCATATAGTCGGCGATGATCGGGTCCAGAATGTCGTTGTTTTTCACCCGGTCGGAATTGGTCTTGAAGCGCGGATCGTCATTCAGCTCCGGCCGTCCGATGGTGCGGAACAGCCTTTCCGCCATGGCCTGGATGGAGCCGGAAAGCGCCACGTATTTGCCGTCCTTGCATCGGTAGGTATTGCGCGGGGCGGTCAGGTTGGAGCGGCTGCCAGTACGTTCCGGCACCTTGCCGCTGAGCGCGTAGTTTGCCGCCTCCGGGCCGAGGATGGCGTGGATCGGCTCGAACAGGGAGAGATCGATGCTCTGGCCCTTACCGCCCGACACCTCGACATTCCTGAGCGCCACCATGACCGAAAAGGCGCCATAGAGCCCGGCGATCATGTCCGCCAAAGCCAGCGGCGGTAGCACGGGCGGCCGGTCGCCGAAACCGTTCAGCGCTGCAAACCCGCTCATCGCCTCGACCAGCGAGCCGAAACCGGGCTTGTGCTTCCATGGGCCGGTCTGCCCCCAGCCGGAGACGCGAACCAGTGTCAGCTTCGGGTTCAGCCCCTGCAAAACGTCAGGCCCGAGACCCCATTCCTCCAGGGTTCCCGGCTTGAAGTTCTCCACGATGGCATCGGCGGTTTCCACCAGCTTCAGAAACAGCGCCTTGCCTTCCGGCTTGCGCAAATCGAGGGTGATGCTCTTCTTGTTGCGGCAATAGACCTTCCAGTGCGTCGCCACACCCTCGGTTTTCCAATTCCGTAAGTCGTCGCCAAAGCCCGGCCGCTCGATCTTGATCACCTCGGCGCCGTAATCGGCCAGCACGTGCGTGACCATGTTCCCGGCGACCAGGCGAGAGAGATCAAGCACCCGCACGCCGTCCAGCGGCAGCGTGGCGTCGCTCTTGTAGTCATTCTCTGGATACCGTCCGGCGGTGCTCATGCGGCAGCCTCCCCGGCACCGGCACGGGCCGCAGCCAGGAAATGCTCGGTGTTGGCCTGGGTCGTATTGAACGCGGTGACGAGGCGAATACCCACACTGCCGTCATCCGCCTCGGCGAAGGCGTAATACTGGCATCCGGCGGAACGCAGGGCCTGATGCACCGGCCCCGATATCCGGGCAAAGATCTCGTTGCCTTCGACCACGTGAAGGAGCTCCACGCCAGACAGAGACGTGAGACCGTCCGCCAAGCGGCGGGCGGCATCGTTCGCGGTCCTGGCGTAGCGCAGCCAGTTGTCGTTCTCGAGATAAGCCGCGAGCTGGGCCGACAGAAATCGCATCTTGGAGAACAGATGTCCGCCGCGCTTGCGCCGGAACTCGAAATCCTTCGCCGCTTGCGGATCGAAGAAGATCACCGCTTCCGCCGCAAAGGCACCGTTCTTGGTGGCGCCGAAGGACAGCGCATCCACTCCGGCTTTCCATGTTGCCTCAGCGGGTGAGCAGCCGAGGCCAAGCATCGCATTGGTGAACCGGGCGCCGTCCATATGCAGCTTGAGGCCGTGTGCATGGGCGACATCGGCGATGGCCCGGATCTCGTCCAGACTGTAGGCCGTGCCCTTCTCCGTCAGCTGGGAGATGCTGACCGCCGCCGGCTTGGCGTGGTGCACCGCCGAGGCCGCGCTCGGATCGCCAAGCTTTTTCGCCAGCGTGTCGGCGGTGAATTTGCCGTTCTCACCTGCCAGCAAGGTCAGCTTGCCGCCGCCGATATAGAATTCAGGCGCGGCGCACTCGTCTTCCTCGATATGCGCGCCTTCGTGACAGAAGACCACGCCATAGGGCGGTGACAGCACCGACAGCGCCAGCGAATTCGCGGCCGTCCCGGTGGCGACCGGATGGGCAATCAGATCCGTTTCGAAAGTCTCGGCCAGCCGGTGACGGACAATCTCCGTCAGATCGTCATTGCCGTAAGGCATGGCGAAACCGGTCGAGGCATCCTGTAGCGCCGCCATGATTTCCGGCGCCGCGCCGGCGACGTTATCGCTGGCGAAATTGACGTTCCAGGCGTTGGGATTACTGCTCATTCTTTCATGTCCGGAGTAATATTGAAGACGCCCAGCTCCTTGCCGGTCGCCAGATCGTAGATCAGGAGGCGGACCTTCCTGTTCTGAAGGTTCATCCGCAGGATCATCCTGCCGTCATCAAGCTGGACCGCGCCGAGACGGGCACCATTCGGAATTGCCACATCGATCGTACCGAACCCGGTTGCGACCTGCCGCACTGTCGAGGCTATCGCGGGCGGTGAAGCAGGCGTAGCCACCGGCTTCTCATCACCGCCGCTCAGCCGGGTGGCGACCGTATAGGCGATCACACCGAGGCCGGAGAGGATCATCAGCCCCATCACCACAACGGCTATTTTCGCCGGCAGAAGCCAGCCCGGTTCAGCCCGCTTTTTGTTTTCATCGCTATCGGGTAGGTTCGCCGCCATGGATCCTGCTTCAGAAAATTTTCAAATAGAGATCGTGTCCGGCGATGCCGAGGCACGGGAAGAGAATGTCGACCGCGTCGACCGTTGGCTCGCCGGGCGCCTGGCTGAAATGCCGGACAGCCCGAACCTGTCCCGGAGTCGCTTGAAAAACCTCATCCTGGAAGGCCGCGTCAGCTGCGGAGACGGGACGATAACCGACCCCTCGGGAACGGTCAAACCGGGCCAGACCTACCGCGTCGATATTCCGCCGCCGGAACCGGCGGAGCCCGAAGCCGAAGAAATCCCGCTCTCGATAGTTTACGAGGATGACGATCTGATCGTCGTCAACAAGCAGGCCGGTCTCGTGGTGCATCCGGCGCCCGGCAGCTGGGACGGTACGCTCGTCAATGCCCTGCTCGCCCATTGCGGCGGCAGCCTCTCCGGGATAGGCGGGGTGAAACGGCCCGGCATCGTGCACCGGATCGACAAGGACACGAGCGGCCTGATGGTCGTGGCCAAGAGCGACGACGCGCATCAGGGTCTGGTGGTCCAGTTCGCCGCGCACACTATCGAGCGGCGCTACCGCGCCGTGGTGCGCGGGGTGCCGACGAAATCAGCGGACCGGATCGAGGGTCCGATAGGCCGCAGCCAGCGCAACCGGAAGAAAATGGCGGTCACGGCCAACGGCAAACCGGCGGTGACCCACTACAAAGTGCTGGAACGGTTTGGCATGAAGGCAGCGCTGGTCGAATGCCGGCTGGAAACCGGGCGGACCCACCAGATCAGGGTTCACATGGCTAATATCGGCCATGCGCTGATCGGCGATCCGCTTTACGGGCGGAGCAACAAGGCATCCGATCCGGAGGTCATCAGGGCTTTCACCCGGCAGGCTTTGCATGCGGCAGTACTTGGCTTCGAGCATCCTATAAGGCGTGAAATGCTTCGGTTCGAGAGCCCGCTACCGACCGATATGGAGCTGCTTCTGGCCGGATTACGCAATAATCCTGAATAAGTTATTTTCCGGTCATGTCCAATAGAACGTTAATTAGGCCTTAAAAAGTCCACATTCACACACAATATTAAAAACCACGGGGGGAGGAACTGGACGCAATGTATGTGCGTTCTCCCCTCTAGAGGCGATGATTTCAATAGTCGTCGAAAAGAATTGTAGGGGAACCATGGCACAAGCGACACAGCTCCCGACCATGTCGGTGGAAGGCAACCTGACCCGTTACCTTCAGGAGATTCGCAAGTTTCCAATGCTGAAGCCGGAAGAGGAATACATGCTCGCCAAAAGTTGGCGGGAGCATGACGATTCCGATGCTGCGCACAAACTCGTCACCAGCCACCTCCGGCTCGTCGCCAAGATCGCCATGGGCTATCGCGGCTACGGCCTGCCGGTCGCCGAGCTGATCTCCGAAGGCAATGTCGGCATGATGCAGGCAGTGAAGCGCTTCGATCCCGAGCGCGGCTTTCGTCTCGCCACCTATGCCATGTGGTGGATCCGCGCGGCCATTCAGGAATACATCCTGCATTCCTGGTCGCTGGTAAAAATCGGCACCACGGCGGCGCAGAAGAAGCTCTTCTTTAACCTGCGCAAGCTGAAAGGCCAGATGCAGGCCATCGAGGAAGGCGATCTCTCTCCGGAACGGGTGACGGCGATTGCCACGAAACTCGAAGTCCCGGAAAAGGACGTCGTCAATATGAACCGTCGGCTGGCCGCCCCGGACCATTCGCTGAATGCGCCTTTGCGCATTGATGGCGAAGGCGAGTGGCAGGACTGGCTGGTTGATGAGGGCGATAGCCAGGAAACGCAGCTCGCGGAAAGCGAGGAGCTGGACCAGCGGCGGCAGCTATTGTCCATCGGCATGGAAACCCTGAACGAGCGCGAGCGTCATATCCTGACGGAACGGCGATTGCAGGAAAACCCGACAACGCTCGAAGATCTCAGTCAGGTCTACAACATCAGCCGGGAACGGGTCCGGCAGATCGAGGTCAGGGCCTTCGAGAAGCTTCAGAAAGCAATGCGCAACGCTGCCATGGAGCAGCGTCTGGAAACGGTCTGAACAACACCACTGGCCGGGGCTTAACCGTCCCGGCCTTTTTCAGATTTGGCGTCCTGCGGCTCGCTATTGTCCAGGGCACCCGCAACACCCGGCCCCCATTCCTCGACAAGTTCTCTCTGACGGCGGCGCAGCCTGCCGATGCGCTGTTCGATGCGCATGGCAATCCCCATAGAGACAACGCCGGGCGCAAGCAGATAGATGCACCAGCCAAGCCCTGCAGCCCCCAGCATTGTCAGCCAGGCGAAGGGATCAGCCATGATCTCGAATGCCTTGGCGTAGGAATGGTCCTCCGACCAGAGTCGGGCGACGAACGGCAGCACACCGACGAAATTCATGCAACCAACGCAAAGCGTCGTGTATTTCTCCCGCCTCTGGTCAACCATCATGGCGGCGAAGGTCGGCAGCATGCCAAGCCCCAGAACCAGGACGGTCGGCAGCGTGAACAGCATCAGGCCGCCAACAATCGTGATGACAATAACCTTCAACGATGATGCGTTGGCCGATTTTGATGCCATCTCTGTTTCCGATTGCCCGTTTCGTTCCGCCCGCAACCCGGCGAGGATGCGGCAGAACGCAGTTTAAACCAAATAGAGGATCACGATAGCCGTCGTTCCCACACTGCCGACAACACCGGAGATCACGGCCGCCGCCTGCTCCCCGAGTTCCGCCGCCAGACTGTCCTTGTTCTGCAGATCGAGGTTCATCTGGGCAATCTGCACCGCACAATGGGCGAATTCCTGTTGCGCCCGCGCAAAGCCCTGCTGGTCCCGCTGCTGAGCCCTCTGATCATCGAAGATTTTCAGGATTTCGCCGAGTTGACCGCTCTCGGACGCCTTCATCATGCTGGTTTCGACAGCCGCCCGGGCCTTCAGATTGTGAAAACCGTTCACGGCCGGTTTCATCAGTTCGGTAAACCACTTGCAGAGCCCCGGCATGGGGCCGTTCCGCGACAGTGCCTGTATCCGGGCAAGCAGCCGCATGACATTCAGCGCATCGATCGCGGGCCGTTTGTCAGTGGCGTTGCCAAGCGGGCGCAACAGCCGGTCATCAATGTCGGGAGAGCGGGCACCAAGAAACGCTGCAAGATGCCGGTCCATTGGAATCGGAGGCCGGTTCTGGCCCTGAGCCACGGCCTCGAGTGACGGAACCACTTCTTCCGGATCGGTGACATAGAGATGCTCGATCATCGAGCTCATGCAGTGAATATCTTCATTCAGCTCGTACAGGACACGCTCGATCCCATAACCGGGTCCTGTGCTGTTCAGGAAAGTTGGCAATTTGTCGAATTTCGAGAACAGCTCGAGCAGGTCCTGCTTTGAGCGGGTCTGAACCGACATCCACGGTCCAACCGAACGGCTGCCGATGAAGCCGGCGATCATCTGACGGGTCGCATCGTCATTGAAATTCAACGCCAAGGTCGGGCCGACGCCGTCGATATGGCAGGAAAAGCCCTTGTGGCGGATTGGGGCGCTCGGATCGAGGCCAATGGCGACCCTGGTCACCAGGCGGGCGTCTTCCTCCTTCGGCGCGCTCTGAATTCCGGTCGCGCCACCGGTCACCTTGTTGACGGTTTCGACCACAGCCTCGTCGCCGAGTGAGCGCCGCAGCCAATTGTCGAAATCCTGGCCCCGGATCAGCTCCGCCGCTGTATTCCAGTTCCGCCCAATGGCATGTGCGACGGCCCGTACATTCTCGTATGTACCACCGCCGACCGTCAGTGGCCGTCCAGCCTTGGTCGGCAACTTCACCTGCTTCGGAGTGAGCCGGCGGCCACCGAGCCAGAGTTCGAGATCACGGATCGTCCAGCGTTCCCGCGGTTCATCCGTCAGCAGGCCACGTAACACTTCGACCATGTTCATCTGCAGTCTGGTGTTACCGACAAGGCAGGCATAGGACCCGAAATTGATACGGTCAAAAATCATTCGCTGCGGATCGCCTGCCTCCGGCATCATCCGGCCCGTAAGCAGGGAGAGCAAGGTCACACCAACCGAAAACAGATCGTCCAGCACACCGCCTTCGCCCCGGGCCGTGCGATCGGCCATGACACATTCCAGGCTTTCGCAACTGTCCGGCTGGTAAAGGCCGGGAGGGCCGCTGACGCATTCCCCAACCATGACGGAGCGGCGCGCGGGATCCGAATAGAACAGGTTGTCGGGCCGGATATTCCTGTGCGTGACGCCGCGCTGGGACATCTCACGCATGGTGGCGACAAGCGGCGTCAGGAAGCCCCGCGCCAACTGTTCGTCCGTGAAAGGCTCAATCGCCTGCGCCGGATCAGGAAAAAGGCGCTCACCGCGCGGCCGGTCGAGGATGAGGACAGGCATGCGCCGACCGGAGATGGTCCAGTTAACCACCCCATGATCGGTGATGCGCATCAGATTGTGTTTTGGAAAGCCTTTAAGCCCGTTGATGGTCTCGATCCGCAGCGGCACCTTCGGGTCGCAGACCAGCGCAAAAAACTCGGTTCCATTGCCCTCAGTGCAGGCATAGGCTTTCGCCGACGGTGAATCGAGGTCGGGCAAAGGTTGAGCGGGATCGATTTCAAACCGGTCGCTGAATTTGACTAGATCGGCCATACGCGGCAGGTCTCTTCTTCCTGACACAGGCCCCGACGCGGACGTATTTCCCGCACCAATTCCTGCATCCAGTCGAATTAATGGAACCTGACCGGCCGCACGGATCGACATGATCCCGACGGATCAGGCTCCAGAACCTATCCGGTTTCCCAATCTTTCGCTCCAAATGCAAGAAAAAGCATCCGGAGAAGACGAGTTAGCCGTCTGATTCTATAGTGTTCTGAGGCCTTCAGCCGCGAAACGGGTCATGCACCAGAATGGTGTCCTCACGCTCGGGACTCGTGGACAGAAGCGCGACCGGGGTTTCGATCAGCTCTTCCACATAGCGGATATACTTCACCGCATTTGCCGGAAGGTCGGCCCAGGACCGGGCCCCAAACGTGCTTTCGGACCAGCCGGGTACGGTGGTGTAGACCGGTTTGACCCGGGCCTGCTTGCCGGCGCCGGCAGGGAAGTAATCGAGGGTTTCACCATCCAGCTCGTAACCGACGCAGATTTTCAGCTCATCGAAACCGTCCAGCACGTCGAGCTTGGTCAGTGCGATACCGTCGACACCGGAGACCTTGAGAGCCTGCCGGACCATGACCGCATCGAACCAGCCGCAGCGGCGCTGCCGCCCAGTGACCGTGCCGAATTCCTTGCCGCGCTCGCCCAGCCGCTGGCCGTTCTCGTCCTGCAGTTCCGTCGGGAACGGACCGGAGCCGACACGAGTGGTGTAGGCCTTCACCAAGCCAAGCACATAACCGATATCGCGCGGGCCGAGCCCGGAGCCGGCAGACGCCTGCCCCGCCACCGTGTTGGAGGAGGTGACGAAAGGATAGGTGCCGTGATCGACATCGAGCATGACGCCCTGGGCACCCTCGAACAGGATGCGCTTGTCGGCGTCGACCGCCGCTTGCAGCTCGCGCCAGACCGGCTTTACGAACGGCAGCACCGTACCGGCGATCTCCGCCAGCAGGTCCAGCGTTTCCTGCGGGTCGATCAGCTCTTCGTCGGCGCCCTTCAGGAACACATTATGATGGGCGATAAGCGCACGCACGCGCTTCTCCAGAGTTTCCGGATCGGAAAGATCTGAAACCTTCACCGCACGGCGGGCGACCTTGTCTTCATAGGCCGGGCCGATGCCGCGCCCGGTGGTGCCAATCTTGCCCTCTGCGAGAACCGCTTCGCGGGCCTGGTCGATCCGGCGATGCACCGGCAGGATGAGAGAGGCATTGTCCGCGATCACCAGGTTGTCCGTGGTGATCTTCACCCCGGCCTTCCTCAGCGTCTCGATCTCGCTGGCAAGCGCCCACGGATCGACGACCACGCCGTTGCCGATAACGGAGAGCTTGCCCTCGCGGACGACGCCGGACGGCAGCAGGCTCAGCTTGTAGGTCTGATTGCCGATAACGAGCGTATGGCCGGCATTATGACCACCCTGGAAGCGCACGATCACGTCGGCGCGTTCCGAGAGCCAGTCGACGATCTTGCCTTTGCCTTCGTCGCCCCACTGGGCGCCGATCACCGTGACATTTTTCATGTGTCGTCTCGTCTTTCTTGAATTCCGGCCGCGCGATGCGGCACCGGCACAATCAGAGCGCCACCGGCGCTCCATCTTTAAGGATGTGAGTACAGCCGAGGCGGGACGCTTCTAGCGCCGGATCGGGGTCCTTGTCCAATGCTGCGATGGTAATCCAGCCCTGCTCCCGGAGCGCACGGGCCTGATCGACGGCAGTCCCGGACGGTAAATAAAGCCGTTCCGGACGCGTCGGGTCCGGCAGAGCCTGCAGCACCGTTTCCATGTAGAGCGTGAAACCGGTCGAGCCAATCCCGTCGCCGCCATCCACCTGATAGCGTCCGCCGCGCCCGAGCTCGCCGCGTACGCCGCGCGCGAACAGGCTGAAGCCGAAGCCGGTGTAATATTCGAAACCGCGATTCTCCACCGGATCGATGGTCATGGCGAGATCGGGCTCGATCTCCGCCACGCTCCGCGCGATGGCGGCAACACGGTCGATAGCGGCACGCGCCGCCTCTGGCAATTCAATATCCGACAACTCGCCAAGCGCGTCCTGCCAGGAGCCTGCGGCATCCATGAGCTGGGTCAAAACCGGCGCCAGATCCCCCGCCAGGCGGCGTACTTCCGCTGTATGTTTACGGTCGATGGCCATGCGCAGGGACCGCAACGTGTCCGCCGGCAGATCAGAGCCGGCCAGCAGGATAGGGATCACCCGAGGCGCCGTCAGATCGACGGAAAGATCGGTCACACCGATGGAACGCAGGGCTTCCACCGCCAGCAGAACCGGCTCCGCATCGGCCGCCACGCTGTCACCGCCAAGCAGCTCCGCGCCGACCTGCACCAGCTGGCGCTCCGGATTGAGTTGATTGGCCGAAACGCGCAGCACCTCGCCCGCATAGCAAAGTCGCAAGGGACGCGGCTCCTGCTTCAGACGGGTTGTCGCGATCCGGGCTATCTGCACGGTCATATCCGCGCGCACGCCCATCATCTTCTGCGAAACCGGGTCCATCAGACGGAAGGTGCTGTCGCTCATGGCGGCACCCGGCCCGGCGAAAAGCGATGTCTCGAACTCCACCAGCGGCGGCTTCACACGCTCGTAGCCATGCGACGCACAGCGGGCCAGCAATGCTTCGATTACGGCAGCCTCGTGCGCCGCATCAAGCGGCAGCACGTCACGAAGGCCTGCGGGAAGCAGGGCACGCTTGGTCAATTCGCTCTCGCTGTCGGGATGCGACACGCGGTCTCTCCGGATAAGAAGACTTGGAAATCGCCTTGTCCTAGCTGTTTTGGGCCGCTGCCGCAACCGGATGGTGCCCCCGGCCCCGCTCCGCGCGCACTTGCCGCCGGGTAATAAGTCGTCATGTGCCTGGCGATCGTCAGCGCCGGCGCCGTGCTGCCCATCATTCCGCCACCTCAGACCTTCCGGAATGACGCCGCCGCAACCACCATCATGACGATAAACATCAGCGCCGCGACAACGCCCAGCGCCACCGGTATGGAGAAAGCGGTCAGCACCCCGCTCGCGCAAATCACCCCGACCGCGTTCGAGGTACGCAACAGGGCAAACACTTCCGCGCGCTTATGCGGTGGAGCGAGCGTATCGAGGATAAGGGAGTAATACGTCCCCAGGGGCGCGAGGACACAGCCGATCATCACGGCCCCGATAATGGTTGCCGTGAGGGACAGCTGAAACGCGGCAAGCGTCGCCCCGGCAGCCATAAACGCCAACAAAAGCACCACTGTCCGGCGGGCAAGGGTGCGATTGTAAATGCTGATCAGGATCCCTCCGGTAACTGAAGACAGACACAGCGGGACCGTGAACATGATGGCGAGTGCGGGCTCGTACCCGAACTCGAGAGCGAGGGCGACAGCGCCGATCTCTATGGAGGCGACGGTGGCTCCACCGGCTGCCCCGCACATAAGCCATAAAGCAATCGCGGGAGTGAGCACCGACGTCTTGGCCGCCCGCACCTTCTCGCCGTGAACCGATTGGATATGCGGGATGAGCAAGGCAGGCACGGCGCCAAGAAGAGCCAGTGCCAGGATGGCAAAGACCGGCGAGATCGTCCCGAGTCCCGACGCGGCTACCGGCGCAAGAACGAACGTGACCTCGTTGAGTGTCGCCGAGATCCCCAGTGCCCGGGGTAGCCTTGTCGTCGATGTCAGGCTGTTGAGGATGGAGCGCAGATATCCGAAAGCCGCGCCATTCACCGACCCTGCAAGCGCCGCGAACACGAACAGCCAGATAAAGGGGACTCCATGCGCGGCCATGGTAGCCATCAGGATCAGGGCAAGCGTACGGATCACGACCAATATCTGCAGGAACCTTGCCGCCGGGAAGTTCCGGCCCAGGCGTGTGATCGGGACCGCACCGAGCACCTGGGCCAGTGTCATGGCGAGGATCAGTGCAGCGCCTCCGCTGGAATCACCGGTGAGGCTCAGGGTAAGCAGAGAAAATGCGACCGGAGATGCCGCCTGCGGAACGTTCAGGGTCGCAGACGAAATGAGCCACCGCAGCAATGCCAACCGGCCGGGAGGCCGACCGGAGCGAGAGGTTTCAGGGAGCGGGCGGCCGGAGCCGCCGGACTGGATATCGGTATGGTTTGTCATGGCAGGAGCTAAGCGCTGGTCAGTTTCAGCCCGATTGGCCGACCAGTTTCAGAAATGCCTGCGGGAACAAGATGTAGCCAAGCCATGGACGGCCCCTTCTTTCAAATGGGCCGGGCCGTTCCCGGACGTTTATTCCCAAGCTGGGGTAAGGACGTTACCTCACGGGCACGAACGTACCGCCCCATTCAGGCATGTCAATGTTGGCTTCGGCGGAATGAACGCGCGCCTACCTCATAGAAACAGAGGCTTCTCCCGCGATCCGGCCCAGCGCAATCGCGGTCAGCAGGCCATTGCCGGAGAGATAGCCCGAAATGTCCGGCCCGGAGACGCCGACGGCAGCGCCGCCTGCGGCGAACAGGTTCGGAAAGGGACTGCCGTCGTCACGCAACACACGAGCCTCACCGTCGATGGCGAGGCCGCCCTGGGTGTGGAACAGCGCGCCCGTAACACGGACGGCAAAGAACGGATCCTCCAGACCAGGCGTCTTGCCAAGATCCCGGCCAAACCGGTCAACCTCATCCGTGTGGGTTGCGGCAATGGCAGCGTCCAGATTGTCAAACGGCACGCCGATATGCTCGGCCAATTCCTCGACGCTGTCGCATTGCCTGACCGCACCGGCATTGACCGCGTCCTTGTAGTCGGGAAATTCCAGCCCGAGCGCGTGCAGCCGGGCGTCATAGATATCGAAGGCCACGCCATCCGGCTGCTTCAGCACGTCGACGGCCTGTTCGCTATAGCCCTGATGCTCATTGGCAAACCGATCGCCGTTCTTGTTGACCTGGATGCCGCCTTCCATCATCAGCGCCCAGGTGATCAGGATCCGGTGCGGCATGGCAAGGGAGCCGTGGCCCTGACAGGCCGTCAGATCGCGCACCTCGGCACCAAGCGCCTCGCCCCACAACACCGCGTCACCGGTATTGCCGGCATGGCCGTGATACTCCGCCTCGGCCATGGCGGGGATGTTCGCCGCCACCATCTCCGGGTTTCCGCCATAGCCGTTGCAGGCCAGGATCAGGCTGTCGCAGCCGATCAGCTCATTTGTGCCATCGGGCCGAGTTACCTTGACACCGGAGATCAGACCGTCCTCATCGGCGAACAGTGTCGTCACCCTGGCATCGGTCATCACCGGGATACCCGCCGCCATCACCGCCTGCAAAAGCCGGGTCAGCAGGGCTTCACCGGTACGCTCCGGCACGGCATGCATGCGGTGCCGGCTGTGCCCGGGATAGAGAAAACCTTCCAGCACCTCGAACGGGATGCCGTGCTCGTCCTCCAGCCATTCCAGCGCCGGGCCGATGGCCTCGGTCACCTCCGCCGCTACCGTGGGATCGGAGCGGTCATGCGACTTGCGTTGAATGTCTTCCAGAAACAGGCCGGGGTCGTCGTCGATCCCCTGTTCCTGCTGCCAGCGCGTTGCCGCTGCCGGGATGAAGCCTGACGACATGGAGGTGGAGCCGAACGGGCTCTCGTCCCGCTCCAGCACAAGCACCTCACCGCCCGCATCCTGTGCCGCCAGCGCCGCCGTCAACCCGCAAGCCCCGGCGCCGATGACGATGGTCTGGACCCAGGCGGGAAACTCGACATCTTCCGGAGAGGCAATTCCGATCATGGCTTCAGCCGCTCGATCACGCTCGTGCAGGTGTCGATTTCAGCAACACTTTTCAGCGCGGCGATGTTGGTTTCGTGCACTTCCGGAGAGAAGGCCGCGCAGCCGTCGGACAGCACGGTGACATGGAAATCCCGGACATGGGCATCGCGCACGGTCGAAGCGACGCCGCCGTTCGTGACGATGCCGCCGACAATCAGATGCTCGATCCCGGCCCGGTTCAGCACCCATTCAAGGCGGCTCATATAGAAGGCGGAGAAAGCCACCTTCTCAACCTTGATATCGGCGGGCGCCAGCCCCTCGATCAGGTCCTGACCGAAACTGCCAGGCTCGAAATCGCCCTTCCGCAGGAACGGCCGGAGTTGCTTGAGATGCGGCGAGATGAAGGGCTCGCCCTCCTTGCCCGGAACCAGCGTGAAATGGGTTGAGACAATCCAGCCGCCGACCTCGCGCATTCTGTCCGCCACCGGTTTCAATGTCTCCGGCAGAGCCGCGATCTCGGCCGCCCCGGCACCGCCGCGCGCATAGGCCCCAGCCGGATGCAGGAAATCGTTCTGCATGTCGACCAGCAGCAACGCCGTCGTCTTCGGATCGAATTCCCCGCTCATCAGGCTTTCCTCGCAATGACGAAATTGCCGTAGCTGTCGACCGTGCCCGTGAGGTCCGGGTCGACCAGGATGGTGGTATCCGCCTGCTCCAGCACAGCCGGGCCCGGCACTTCCGCACCGACCGGCAGGGAGAGACGATCATAGACCGGGCTGTCCCACCATTTGCCGTCGAACCAGATCTGCCGTGCCCCGGTGCGGGAGGCATCAACCGAGCCGCCTTCGGACGGCGCCAGCAGTGCCAGATCGAATTTCGGGCGCGTGCCGATCACGGCGACCCGCAAGTTCATCACCCTTATGCCGATACCGTCCAGTAAGCTGCCGAAGGTGGCCTTGTAAGCCGCCTCGAACGCCGCCTTGATCTTCACCGTATCGAGTACCGACCGGCTGCCATTCATCGCGTCGGGAACCGGCACGGAAACCGTATGGGTCTGGCCGAGATAGAGCATGTCGAACTCGACCAGACGCTCGATGCCCTCGAAGGCGACATTGGCACCGTCCAGCAGGCCTTCGGCCTCGATCACGATTTCCTCAACCGCCTTGTTCAGGGCCGAGAGATCGAGCATGTCCAGCATGGTGTTTAGGGTCTGCACCCGGTCATGCCGCATGTCGGCGATGACACAGCCGAGCGCACTGGTCACACCCGGATAGCGGGGGACAAGCGCACGGGCGAGGCCGACTTCCTTGATCAGCGCGCCGGTATGCAACGAGCCGCCGCCACCGAACGGCATGGCGGTGAAGGTCTTCGGATCGTGCCCGCGCTCAATGGAAACCAGGCGGATGGCGCCTGCCATCTTGGCATTGGCGACCCGGACGATGGCTTCCGCTGCCTCCATCACCTCGATGCCGAGAGGCTCGGCAACATGCAGGCGAATGGCCTCTTTCGATGCCTCCACATCCAGCCGGTCCAGCTTGCCGCCAATCGGGCGCTCCGCATTGATCCGGCCCATGACCACGTTCGCGTCGGTCACGGTCGGGCGCGTATTGCCCAGCCCGTAGCAGACCGGCCCCGGATCGGAGCCCGCGCTTTCCGGGCCGACCTGCAGCAATCCGCCCCGGTCGACCGAGGCGATGGAGCCGCCGCCCGCACCAATGGTGGTGATCTCGATCATCGGGGTCCGGACGACCATGCCGAAATCGATGGAGGTCTGGGCGCTCAGCGCGCTCTGCCCGTCGGCGACGAGGGAGACGTCGAAACTGGTGCCGCCCATGTCACAGGTGATGATGTTCGGCTCACCCGCCGCTTCCGCGATATAGGCCCCGGCGATGACACCGGCGGCCGGGCCGGAAAGCGCCGTGCGCACCGGCAACTCCCGCGCGACCTTGGCCGACATGACGCCGCCATTCGACTGCACGATCAGCACCTGGCCGCCAAAGCCGCCATCCCGCAGACCGTCTTCCAGCCGCTCAAGGTAGTTGCCCACCGGAGGCTGGAGGTAGGCGTTGAGGGAGGCGGTCGAGCCGCGCTCGAATTCGCGAATTTCCGGCAGGATCACGCTGGAGGCGGTGATATGCGGGTTCGGCCAGACCTCACGGACGGCTTCCAGAGCCACCTTCTCGTTAGTGTCGTTGGCGTAGGAATTGACGAAGAAGACGCAGACGGACTCGGCGCCGCGTTCTAGCAAGGTCTGTGCAGCCTGCTTCACCGCGTCAGGATCTACGGCGGTATGCACGGAGCCGTCCGCCAGCACCCGCTCATCCACCTCAAGGCGCAGGTCGCGCGGCACGACAGGATCAAAACTGCCCCAAAGCCCCCAGGTCTGCGGCCGGTCGCGGCGGCGCATTTCCAGCACGTCACGGAAACCGGTCGTGGTGATGACACCGGTGCGGGCGCCATTGCGTTCGAGCAGCGCGTTGGTACCGACCGTGGTGCCATGCACGATGGTGCCAATGGCGCCCAGCTCCACACCGCCTTCGCCGATGCCGCCGCGAATGCCGACCGACTGGTCCGGCTTGGTCGAGGGGACCTTGGCAACGCCACAGGTTCCGGCCGCTTCATCAAGGAAGAAAAGGTCGGTGAAAGTGCCGCCGACATCGACTCCGACGACGGTCTTCCGGCTCAGATCATTCATTGCGCAGACTCCGCGCGCAGGACTTCAGTAGCCGCTGTGTCGACGGATCCGTCGGCGGCGATAATTGTGCGATAGGTCTTGGCAGCCGCATCGGCGCTGACATAGCCGAGCCGGACATCCTCCGCGACAGCGTCAGGCGCGCGCTCCAGCACGTCGCCGTAGCCGCCGCCGCCCGGCGTCTCCAGCCGGACTTTCTGGCCCTGCGCCAGCTTGATGCCGACCATCTTGGAGGCCATTGGCGGCGTGTGGGTGCCATCCACCTGCTCGTAAGTGAATTTGTTCAGGGCGGCGTCGCCGCCACCGACCACACCATGCGGCGCGAACCGGCCGCGCTCACCGAACAGGAAGACATCCGCCTTCTCTTCCAGCAGCTCGATCTCGTAGATCGCCCCGAGGCCGCCGCGATGCCGCCCGGCGCCGCCGCTATCAGGCCGCAACGCCCATTGGGTGAAGCGGACCGGATAGGCAGCTTCCAGGATTTCCATCGGCGGGATGGTCGCCGTCGAGATCGGCGCGTTGCCGTGGTTCAGCCCGTCGCCTTCCGGATTGCCGCCATGGCCGCCACCGAAGAAGGAGAACATCACCCAGCGCTGGCCGTTCTTGCGGTGCCCCGCCAGCGACAGCGCGTTGATGGTGCCATAGGCGCAGCCGTTCACCATCTCCGGCGCCGCGTCGCTGAGGGCAACGAACACGGTGTCGATGATGCGCAGGATGGTCTCAGTATAGCCGCCGACGGGCTTCGGCGCCTTGACGCTCAGGAGGCTGTCGTCCGGAATGACGAAGGTGATCGGCTCCAGCACGCCCGCATTGGCCGGCACGTCCTTGAAGACATGTTTCAGCGCCACGTAGCAGGAGGCAATGGCGGTCGAGCGGGAGATGTTCACCGGGCCGGCGCAGGCCGGCGAGGTGCGGGAGAAGTCGAGTGTCATGGCCTCACCCTCGATGACGATATCGAGCGCGATGCGCAGCGGCTCGTCGACGATCCCGTCATTGTCGAGGAAATCGTCCGCCGAATAGCGCCCGTCCGGCATGTCCGCGATCAGGCTGCGCATCAGCTGCCCGGCCCTGTCCCGCAGCTCGGTCATGGCGCCCGCGACAGTGTCCGCGCCATATTCGCCGAGCAGTGCGCCCAACCGGTCGTTGCCGAGGCGCAGCGCGTTGATTTGGCCGTTCAGATCTCCGTAGAGGCTGCCCGGCAGGCGGGAATTGGCCTGCATGATATCGATCACGTCCTGCCGCAGCTCTCCCTTGGAGAACAGCTTCACCGGCGGGATCATCATGCCTTCCTGGAAGCTCTCGGTCGCGACCGGGTTGTAGTTCCCCGGCACGTTGCCGCCGACATCGTGCCAGTGACCGACCGAAGCGAGGAAGCAGAACAGTTTGCCGTCCCGGTAAAAGGGCTGCACCAGCTTGAAGTCGGACAGGTGGGTGCCGCCTTCATAGGGATCGTTGAAGATGAAGACATCGCCTTCGCTGATCCCGCCCGTCGCGCCGAACTTGTCGATCACGGCCTTCACCGCGAAGGACATGGCGCCGACGAAGATCGGCAGGCCGGACTTGCCCTGCACCAGCGTCTCGCCGGTCTCGGCATGATACAGCCCGTGCGAGGCGTCGTGCGCCTCGGCGATGATCGGGTTGAAGGCGCTGCGGAACAGGGTCGCGTCCATCTCGTCCGCGATCTGTTCGAGCCGTCCCTTGAGGACCGCGAGGGTGACCGGATCGAGAGCCGCCATCACGCGCCCTCCCCGTCATATTTTTTACCGGCTTCGAGAATGCCGGGCGTGCCGAGCAGATCGTTGAGCTGCTTGAAATCAAGCATCCGGTCCTGGAAAGGCTTGGTGCTGCCGTTGGCATGCAGGCTCTGGAAATAGTCGGTGATCGTCACGGCGAGCGCCCGCATCAGGCCGCCCGGGAAAATCACGATATCAAACCCTGCAGCCTGCAGCTCCTCGGCGGACTTGGCAGGCGTCTTGCCGCCTTCGACCATGTTCGCCAGCAGCGGAATGTCCGCGCCGAAACGCGAAATCACTTCGGCGATCTCGGCCTCGTCGCGCGGCGCCTCGACGAACAGCACGTCGGCGCCGGCTTCCTTGTAGGCCGCAGCCCGTTCCAGCGCTGCCTCGAAGCCCTCGACGCCGATGGCGTCGGTGCGGGCGATGATCTGGGTCGCCTCGTCCCGCCGGGCATCGACGGCGGCGCGGATCTTGCCCGCCATTTCCGACTTGGAGACCAGCGCCTTGCCGTCCAGATGACCGCAGCGCTTCGGCATCGCCTGATCCTCGATCTGGATCCCGGCGGCACCGGAGCGCTCCAGCAAGCGGACGGTACGCTGCACGTTCAGCGCATTGCCGAACCCGGTATCCGCATCGACAATCAGTGGCAGGTCGACCCGCTCGGAGATATGCGAGACCACGTCCGCCACTTCCTCAAGCCCGAACAGGCCGATATCCGGGCGGCCGAGACGGGTATAGGCGATCGAGGCGCCGGAGACATAGAGCGCCTCGAAGCCCGCATTGGTCGCCGCCATGGCGCTAAAGGCGTCGAACACGCCGGGCGCCACAAGGATCTCGGGCTGTTTCAGCCGCTGTTTCAGGACGCTTGAAGGCGTCATGAGTGTTTCTCCAGTTTCTGCTCGAGATAGGGAACGAGCCCGCCAGCCGCGACAATGCGACGGAGATGCTCGGGAACGGGTTCGGCGGCGATCTGCGCGCCAGTTGTTGTGTTGGTGATGGTGCCGCTGGCCGGATCGAGGTCAAGCTCGTGCCCGGCCTGGATATCCGCCCCTGCGTCGGCGACCAGCGCCAGCAGGCCGAGATTGAAGGCGTTACGGTAGAAGATCCCGCCGAAGCTCTTGGCGATAACCGCCTTCACACCGAGCAGAACCAGCACTTCCGCCGCCTGCTCCCGGCTGGAGCCGATACCGAAATTGCGGCCCGCGACGATGACGTCGCCCGGCTGAACGTTGGGCGCGAACTCAAGATCGATGGCTTCAAGGCAATGTTTCGCCAGCTCCTCCACCGGGCCTTTCATGTAGGCGCCGGGGGCAAGCAAGTCGGTATCGACATTGTCGCCGTATTTCCAAGCCTTACCGCTCATGACTTGTTCTCCGCCAGGAAGGGGCGCGGGTCAGCGACACGGCCAAGGACGGCGGTCGCGGCAACGGTATAGGGCGAGCCGAGATAGACTTTCGAGGAGCGCGCGCCCATCCGGCCTTTGAAGTTCCGCGCGGTGGAGGCCATGCAGGTCTCGCCCTCGGCCAGCACACCGGCGCCATACCCGGCACAGGCACCGCAGCCGGACGGCATCAGGATGGCGCCGGCTTCCGTCAATTTCGCCAGCGTGCCGTCGGCGGCAGCTGCTGCCGTGACCCGTGTCGAGGCAGGCGCCAGAAGGAGGCGCGTCCCGCTCGCGACCTTGCGGCCGCCAAGCACTTCCGCCGCCATGTGCAAATCTTCCAGCTTCGCGCCGGTACAGGCGCCGATATAGCACTGGTCGACCGGCGCATCGTCGGCATCCTCGACCGGGCCGGAATTGGCCGGGCTGTCCGGTGCGGCGATCTGCGGGCCAAGCGCGCTGGCGTCGAATTTGTGAACCATGCGGTAAGCCGCATCCTCGTCCCCGGCGAAGGCAGTACCCTCGTCCGGATTGGCGCCGGCCACGCGGATGTAATCCGCCGTCGTTCCGTCCGCCGCAATCAGTCCGGCCTGGGCACCGAGTTCGGCCGCCATGTTCGACATGGTCATCCGCTCGGTCATGGACAGACCGGCAATCGTGCTGCCGGTATATTCCACCGCCTGATAATCGCCGCCATCCATGCCGAGCGTGGCACAGAGCTTCAGCATCATGTCCTTCGCGGAGGAGCCGCGCGGCAACGTACCACTCCAGTCGATGCGGATGGTCTCCGGCACCCGGATCCAGGTCTCCCCGGTCACCAGCACGCCCGCCATGTCCGTCGCCCCGACGCCAAACATGTAACAACCGAAGGCGCCGCCGGTCGGCGAGTGGCTGTCGCCGCCGACCACGAACATGCCCGGCTTCAGATGGCCGCGCTCCGGCAGAACCACATGGCAGATGCCCTGCTGGTCGTAGAAACCCTCGATCTCCTGATCCTTCACCCAGTCCCGGGTCAGTTTCAGGATCGCGGCGCTCTGCTGGTCCACCGCCGGGACAAAATGGTCGGAGATCACGACCACTTTCTTCGCGTCCCAGACCTTCACGCCGAGGCGCTCCAGCACCGGTTTCACCCGTCGCGGCCCGCCGCTGTCATGGATCATGGCGAGATCGACATTGCAGGTGACGATTTCACCAGCCCGGACACTTTCCTGCCCGGCCGCCTTCGCGATGATCTTTTCCGCCAGTGTCATGCTCATGACTACATCCCCAAATAGGAGCGGCGCAGCTCCTCGTCATGCATCAGATCCTGCGCCGGTCCCTCAACCGTGATCAGACCGTTCTCCATGACATAGGCCCGGTCTGCGACCTCCAGCGACTGGACGACGTTTTGTTCGACCAGGAAAATCGCCAGCCCTTCGGCGCGCAGCTTTTGGATCAGAGCGAACATCTCCTCCACCAGCAACGGCGACAGGCCCAGCGACGGCTCATCGAGGATCAGCAGGCGCGGCTCAGCCATCAGGCCGCGGCCGATGGCCAGCATCTGCTGCTCACCGCCAGACAGCGTGCCGGCATATTGATCGAACCGTTCTTTCAGGCGCGGGAAGATTTCGACCACCCGGTCGATGTTCCGGGCCCGGTTCGGCGTGGCCCGGCGGTAGGAGCCGAGCTCGAGGTTTTCCCGCACAGACATGTTCGGAAATACCCGGCGGCCTTCCGGCACCTGGATCAGGCCGCGATCGACGATCTCTTCCGAACGGACACCGGCAATCTCGGCGCCGTCGAACCGGATGCTGCCGGCGAACGGCTTGTAGATGCCCGAGATATTGTTGTTCAGCGTCGACTTGCCCGCCCCGTTGCTGCCGAGCAAGGCGACAAGCTCGCCCTCGCCGACCTTCAGCGAGACACCGTGCAGCACTTTCGCATGACCGTACCCGGCCTTGACCTCCACGATCTCAAGCATCGGCACCTCCCGCGGACTTCATCCGCTCGCTCGCCCCGTGTCCGAGATAGGCTTCGACCACCTTCGGATCGTGCGCGATCTCGACCGGGCTGCCCTCGGCAATGATCTCGCCATAGTTCAGCACATAGGCCCTGTCGGAGAGTTTCATCACGGCCTGCATGACATGTTCGATAAGAAGGATGGTGACGCCGCTGTCCCGGATCTGCTGGATGATCTCGACGATCTCCAGGATTTCCGTGGCATTAAGCCCGGCCATGACCTCGTCCAGCAGCAGCAGCTTCGGCTGTGTCGCCAGTGCCCGGGCAAGCTCGATCCGCTTGCGGCCGGCAACGGTCAGGTCACCCGCCGACTGGTCCAGCAGAGGCGTGAGCCCGACATGCGCGGCGATCTTGCCGGCAAATTCGAGCGCCTCTTCCCGCCCGGCGATCCTTGTATGCGCGCCGACGGCGATATTCTCCCGCACGCTGAGCCCGGCGAACGGCTTCACCACCTGGAAGGTGCGGACCATGCCGCGCCTACAAATCTCGTGCGGCTTGTGTCCGGTGATGTCCTGTCCGTCGAGCACGACACTACCCTCATTCGGCTTCAGGAAGCCTGCGATGGTGGCGAACAGCGTGGTCTTGCCAGCACCGTTCGGGCCAATCAGGGAGACGATCTCCCCCTCGTTGACGGTCAGGCTGGCGCCATTGACGGCGACAAGGCCGCCGAAGCGTTTGGTCAGGGACGAAACGTCAAGCATTGCCGCCTCCCCGCTTCGTTATGAGTTTCCGCCAGAGCAATTCCACAAGACCGACCAGCCCGCGCGGCATATAGGCCAGCATCAGCACAAGGATGATCCCGAACAGGATCAGGTCGACCCCCGGCCGGTCCCCCAGCATGGCGCCAATGGTCTCCTTGGCGAACTCGCCGACAATATGAATGAAGGCCGAGCCGAGCAGCGGGCCAAGCACGGTGCCGACACCGCCGATGATGGCGGCGAACAATGCCTCCACCGACTTGCCCGGCCCGTAGGCGATGCCCGGATCGACGAACAGGAATTTCTGCACGTAATAGATCCCGGCGAGCGACGTGACACCGGCCGAAAGGCAGATCGCACTCATCTTCACCCGGAAAGGATCGATACCGAGAGCGGACGCAGCATCCTCGTCCTCGCGCACGGCCTGAAGCTGCGCGCCAAAACGGGAGTGGTTCAACCAGCCGGTGACGGCGAAGCCAATCAGCAGGAAGATCAGGATGGTATAGTAATATCCGGCTTCCGACAGGAACGGCCCGGCGAAGGTGAACTGAAAGGTCGCCAGCGCCTGCTCCGGGTCCTGGTTCAGCGGAAGCTGCACGCCGCGCCCGCCCTCTGTCACCGAAACGAGCGATCGGGACAGCACGTGGAACGCCTCGGCGAAGGCCAGCGTCACCAGCGCGAAGTAGGAACCGCGCAAACCGTAGCGGAAGCTGAGAAAACCAACGAAAGCAGCGACCGCGACCGAGCCGCCGATGGCGATCCAGAGGGTCAGCCACGGGCTCCAGCCGAGCTTGTATTGCAGCAGCGCCTGCAGATAGGCCGCCGTGCCGAAGAACAGCGCGTGGCCGAAGGAATACTGCCCGCCATAACCGCCGAGAATATTCCAGCCCTGGCCAAGCAGCGCGGCGAAAAGGGTCAGCTCGATGAATTCCATCCAGCGGCCGGAATGGATCGCAAAGGGCGCCGCAAGCAAGGCACCAATCAGAACGGCCCAGCCGATCCGCTGCATGTTTCCGGTACTCATGGTGGTCAACATACTCATAGTCTTTGCCCGAAGAGGCCGGTCGGCCGGAACAGCAGGATCAGGATGAAGATCGCCGAAATGGTGATCAGCCCGAGGCTTTCGCCGAGATAGAGCCGGCCGATCTGCTCCGTCACGCCGATCACAAGACCGCCGACCAGAGCGCCCACGAAGCTGCCCATGCCGCCAAGCACGACGACGGTGAAAGCAATCAGCACGAAGAGATACCCGACCTGCGGAAACACGGCGTAGGTCGGCGCCAGCAGACTGGCGGCGGCGGCAACGCATGCCGTGCCGATGCCGAAGCTGACGGCGAAGATATGCTCGACATTGATGCCCATCAGACGGGCGCCCTGCCGCTCCTTGGCGACCGCTCGGATGGCCTTGCCGGTGTCGGTGAAGCGCATGAAGCACCAGAGCGCTGCCGTGATCAGCAGAGAGCCAACAAGCGCGGCGATCTGCGGCCAGACGATATAAACGACGCCGAGGTCGATACCGTCGAAATCATAAGGCACCTGGACGTTCCGCTCATTTGCCGAGAAGGCGAACAGGGCGAAATTCTCCAGCACGATGGAAACACCGAGCGTGGTCAGCAGAATGATCTCGTCCCGGCCATGACTGGTCCGGCCGATCACGCTGCGCTGCAAGGCGTAGCCGAAGAGATACCCTCCCGGCACGACGATCAGCATGGCGAGATAGGGATCGACCCCGAACACGCTCCAGAGGAAGAAAACCGCATACATGGCCAGCATCAGAAGCGTGCCATGGGCGAAATTGATGATGTGCAGGACGCCGTAGATCAGCGTCAGTCCGAGCGCGACCAGAGCATAGATCGCGCCGAGGAAAACACCGCTGATGGCGGAGCCGAAGACCGTCTCCAGAGAATAGGACGGCAGGCTGATACCGAGAAAATCCATGAAATACTATCGCGTTCGGGCCGCGTGGAACGATGGGGGCGGAGCACCCGCCCCCATTGCAGTTTGTCAGAGCCGGTAGTTAGGCCGGGCGCGGGAACACCGCGGCCTTGGTCGCGAATTCTTTCGGTGCGACGACTTCGATATCCTTGTTCAGGACCTGCATGACCATGGCCTGAGCGCCTTCGTTCTGGCCGTTGACCATCTTGGTCGCACCATACGGCATGAAGTGATCGGACCAGGTGCTGGAAGCCATCGCCTCGATGATCTTGGCGCGATCGGAGGAGCCGGCACGCTCCATGGCGTCGGCCGCGAACATCATCGCTTCGTAAGCCAGGAAGACTTCGTAGGAGAAGGACTTGCCCGCATCTTCGGTCTTCTTGCGCAGGGCCTGAGCCGCTGCTTTCCGCGGATCGAACCAGTGATTGCAGTCCATCACGTAATCGGCCGCATCCGGGAACTCGTTCACGAAGCGGTACTGGGAAGAGGCGCCACCGAGCACGGAATAGATCGCCTTCGGCTGCACCCGCTGACGCTGCAGGGTGCGCAGGAACAGCACACCATCGCCATAATAGTGCGACGGGATGACCAGGTCCGGGTTCGCTTCCTTGATCTTCAGCGCGATATTGTTGAAGTCCTTGTTGCCGGTCGGGTGCGGCAGAACTTCCTTCACCTCGAACCCGGCCGGGGTCAGGTTCTTTTCCAAGAGGCCGGCCATGAAGCTACCGAACGGCGTGGTGTTTTCATGCACGATGACAACCGATTTGGTCGGCTTGCCGGCAGCCTCGTTAATGGCGATCAGATGATCGACACCAGACTTGGTGATGCTGCCGAAACCCGGGCCGAAACGGAACGTATTCTCGAGACCGCGGCCGACGATCTTGTCGTTCACCCCGACATCGACGACATGCGGGATGCCGTATTTCGCAGCAGCCTGTGTGGTGGCCAGGCAGATCCCCGAAGCATAAGCACCGACGATTGCGGAAACGCCGGCCTCGTTGAATTTCTCGACCTCGGCCGCACCGATTTCGGCTTTCGACTGGGCATCGCCCAGAACAGCTTCAAGCTTCGCACCGCCGAGCGCCTTGATACCGCCCGACGCGTTGATTTCCTCGATCGCGGCCAGCGCACCGAAACGGCACTGGGTGCCGGAGAATTGCAGGAAGCCGGTCACCGGATGCACGACACCGACCTTCACCGCGTCTGCGGCCCGGGCGACATGCGGCATGCCGAGCGTTCCGGCAGCTGCAACGGCGCCGCCCGCGGCAACACCGGCCAGCACCTGGCGGCGCGAGAGATGATTAAACGTATAAGACTTTTTCATAGCCATTCCCCTGTTTGACAGCTCGTCTGGTTTATCGGTTCATTCAGCTGCGGTCGTTGCCGCATCCTGGCTTGGCGTCCAGGTATTGTGCGTCTCGCCCTGAACCCGCGAGAGCACCATCCGGTACTGGTATTGATCCGGGCGATAGAGAGCGGTGATGTACTCGACCGGACGCCCGTCCCGGTCGCGCACGATGCGATTGATCTTCAGCAGGGCCGACCCGGCCTCTATCCCGAGATACCCGGCAACCTCGGCATCAGCGAGTGTGGCGGAGATCATCTGGCTGGCGGCGTCCACCTGAATGCCGCCGCGCTCGAGCAGCGACAGCAACGGCTTGTTCGCCAGATCCTCGGCGCCATACCGGCGGCCGATTTCGGCGGGAACGAAAGTGGTGAGAAAGGAAAAGGGCTGGCCCTCGACACTGCGCACCCGGACCGAGCGCTGCACTTCCTGTCCGATCGGACAGGACAGCGCCGCCGCGACTTCCTCGGCGGCCGGGACATAGCCGAAGGACAGAAGGTTCACTTCCGTCTCCAGCCCCATGGCGATGAGGTTTTCCAGCAGCCCGTCCATCGAGGCCTTGTAAGCCCGCGCCTTCGGCCGATACCGCACCCGTGTCCCTCGCCCGCGCTCCCGGACAACCAGACCTTCGGCAGCCAGCTCGTCCAGCGCCCGCTTCGCGGTGATACGGGAGACATCATAGGTCTCGGCAAGCTCCTGCTCGCCCTGGATCAGCGCGTCATATTCGTGCAGCCCGTCCATGATCTGCTGCCGCAAGATCAGGAAGATCTGGTGGTAGAGCGGCATCCGCAACGCCCCGCTCGCCCCCTGCACTCCGATTCTGATCGGCCGATCCGTCATGAACTCTCCTAAACGCTAAATGATATATTGATATGTGTTTAAGAAACCGTGCAAGCAGAAAATCTCCGGCGGCCATGCAAAGGGATATGCAGATTAGCTGAGAGTTCAGTCAGCCCATCAGATGCCGTGCGTGAATTGGTTTTGAGAGCTTCAGGGCTCAGCCCCCATCAAACAGACATCAGGAAAGTACCCAGATCCCAAACGGGCTCATCCGATGCGGGCAGATCGGAACGGACCTCCCGCCTGAAAAGCCCCGCATTACGCGTCCAAAGTAAAAATGATATGGCCATGCAACCCGGAACAAAGGCAATCGGACGCGACTGCATGCCGGGAGAACCGGATCCGGTCAGTTCGCCAAGCCTATCTCTGTTTTTCCTGGCTTTGTTCCCCGCAAGGCTTCCTTGCAGCTCTGCTCCATGATCCGGTACTCGAAAGCGCAGGTTCTCTCCAGCGCAACAGCATCTGCCCGACGCTTGAGTTTGACGAGCGAGTATATTTTGTGAGGCAGAAACAACGGCAGTTCACCACCGGATTTTTCCTCTGCCAGCTCTATGACAGCGATCGCCTTGCCATTCCGCCCCTGATCCTGATGCAGATTAATCAACTCCTCATAAACCACGGGGGCGACATACTCCGCCTTCATGGCCAACTCCAGGTTCTTCTGCGCCCGGCTGGCGTTGTTCTGCGCCATTCTCGCCTGGAAGAACGCTATCCGGGGATAGGCGTGATACTTGGTCCTCTCGCCAATCGAGGCTGAGGCAAGCTTAATGGCCGCAGCCACTCGCCCTTCACGCAATGCCTTGCGTGACTCCGAAGCCGCGTCATACCGCTTCAGAAGATCGTTGAGCGGATGGGCGGAATCCCTTTCCCACGGTGTCGAAATCACGTTGCTCGTATCGAAATTCGGGTAGAACTTGTTCAGATATTCATCCCGCGCATCGAGACGTTCGCTAACGCTGTAATGGTCGTTCGATATCTCCGAGATCATCTTGCCGAATCCTTCTGCGATACCGGCAAAAAACGGGTTGGATTCGACCTGCTGCTCGCTCAGTCCAATCAAGGACACACTCTTCAGACCGAGCGCCGAAGAGGCCTCATCGCGCGACAGCTGTAACTCGGCTTCATGTTCTTCAAGAATTGTAAAGACATCGTCAGAGTCGTAAGGGTCGTATCCAGCACCGACGGCTAGATCGAAACCAAGTTTATCCGCTTCGTCCTCCTGCTCCCGGCCCCACGCGGAAAAGAAAAGTTTGTCCGAAACGTCGAAGGCAATCGACCCGATGAGCTCGGCCTTCCGTAATTTTTCGGACGCCTGACCGAGGTTCGCCTTGCCTTCAAGCGGGGTCCCTTTCATCTGGGAAAGGTTTCGCAAAGTCTGGACCCCGGTCAGCGCCTTGTGCTGAGAGTCTACAAACCAGTCGCTACTGTGGTGCTTGAGCAGAAAATGGGACACCTCATGCGCCAGAACAAAAGCGACACTGGCTTCCGTCTTGAGGGTGCCAATCAAATTCAGATTAACGAAGATGCCGCCGTCGGGTGTCGCATTCGCGGACGGCGTCAGATCCCCGTGCAGATAGACCTGCGTCCCAAAATCGGGAATATCGTTCGCCTTCAGGATCTCACGCAAGAGCCGGTTGAGATATTCCTCTGTATAAGGCTCCGAAATCAGGCCAACACCGCGCGCCATCTGCAAACGAACAGAGACCGCCCTCTTGTCGACCAGTTCCGCGTAGCCGTTCACGGGCGGTTTGAAACTCTCGAGTTCAGTCTCGTTCGAAGAAAAGATCGTGGAGAAAAAACTGGACGAGTTGCCTCCCGAGGAAGAGGAGGATGTCTCTCCGTCCAGCGCCGGCGAGCCGACTTCCGAGGGATCGTTGTCAAGCTCACCGGCAAAGACAAACTGCGTCGCGGAAACCGAAAGCAAACAAGTGACCAAACCGGAAACCAGGATGGCGGCACCACGCCGGAACATTTCCGGGCGACGGCCGTCATTCCTGCGCGCCCCCATCACTTTTTCGCTCCCAGGCCACGATTGGCTCCAACGCCTTGCGAGCCAAGACTATCTGGCCCTGCGACCAAACTGAGCTTAACCTTGAGCTCGTCTTTTCGCCCCCAGAGCGCCTTACTCACATCACCATCGTAGCTGACCTGAAGAACACCTGACTTCACCTGATGAAGACAAAGGGGGGCTTTGCGCCAGCCACGGGCATCGGACCGGGTAACTGCCGCGGCTTTCTGGGTCAGCCCCTCGTCCGCGTACAAATTGATTTCGGCGCCTCTAATGCCATTTACCTCACCGGAACAGCCACCGGCCGTCACGACTTCCGGAACAAACACTCCCGCCCCGAGAATTACGGCACTTAAAACCGGACCGATCTGCCCGAACAGTCTGCGCTCTGTAAAAAAAGTTTTTGCCATAGCCTCTCACTCCCCCATGAAGCGTGAAATATCCTTACCCAACTACCTCCGCATCCACTCCCAAACACCCGCCACACACAAAGTCAGTCGGGTGGTCAGCAACACCCATGGCGGGCTCAGGGCAATCATGCCGACAACACTGTAGGCCCAAGCGCCAGGCGGGGCGCGAAACCCCAAAAGAATTCCCAAGGCAAAAACAACCGGAACAAACGAAACCAAGAAAGCGATCGCCACCTTTCGGATGTAGGTCAGGTCATTTTCTCTTCTCAGTATTTCGAGGCCCGATACCTTTCCCCTGTCGCCATCTGAATTGCCTCTCCCCCCCTGCTCTCGGATGACATATTCAATTGCAAGCGAGTAGAGAGCCGCCATTACAAAAAGGACTGAATACTGGACCAGTTGCGACAAAGTGATCCGTTCAAAGATCAGTTTGTCATAAACGTAATGGTCTTTGAACCTGATTAAATTTTCAACCGCCGAAGCATGTATCATTATGCCGGGAACTTCGGTTGAATTTGGCGTATTGCGCGCGTCTCCAGAAGCAGACTGTCCGGATCCGATCAGAACGATGCGCCCTTCGATCAGGTCGAGCGGCTCAATCGCATCACCGCCGCATACCCTTTCACCCTCAAGGAGATAATGAGCTGGCACCAGTGGCGGTCCGGCGGCCCGCCGTTGCAGGATAGACGGGTCAAACAAGATCGCTGGGATCCAGGTAAAAAAACCGGTTGAGTTATCAGCTTCGCCCAAACAGGGGTCGCAGTTCGCAGATCCATTGCGGCAAATGCCGAATTCCTGACGCGTGACCAGATGCTCGCCACGATCCCAGTAAAGAAACATTGGTTCCGGTCGTCCGGAGAAATCTGCCTCACCTCGATATCCCGAGGCATCGTACAGCAGCGGCGCGATCGTATAGCCGGCCCCCTCGCGTCTGGTGATCGAGAAATCCGCAGGCGGCTCCGCACAACCGGAACTCTGACTGTATAATATGCGTCTGTGATCAGGCGTTTGAGCCTCGTTTCCATATTCAACCGCAAGACAATAGGCACGCACGACCGGATCGCTCATGACGGATGCAGGCGCGAAACCAAGTATTCCTGACGGGTCTTTCTCGCGAATGGACTTGATCTTGTCCCGGAAATCGAGAAAGGCCGGTTCATCGGCCGTGGAAGGATCAGATGCAAAGAACAAAGGAATTCCTTCATCATGCACAAACTGAATCGCATCGATAAGTAACGGAAATGACGGATCGTTCTTGCGCTTAGTCAGAAAAACGAAGTCGACGAAAATGGCCTTTGCGCCAAGTGAAGCGACCTCATAAAGCAGTTCGGCATGCGCTTCGTAGGAAATGGGCCAAGCAGAGTCTGAATATCCCTGTTCCGTGGCGTAATTCATCGATTTATCGGTCCAGAGGACAACAGTTGCCCCCTGCGGCCTGTCGTAAGGACGCTCCGCCTTGTTACCCCGCAGATACTCGACGACCGCCTGTTTCGTTGCGTCCGGCTCGCGTCCCGGATCGAGAAAACCGGTTCGCCCGAACCGGCCCCACATCGCGAAATCGTGGACCGCATCGTTCATCGCATCTTGTGCGCCGAACAGGTTTGTGAGGCTGAAGAGCAGGCTGAATCCGAGCACCGCTGAAATACGGTACAGGTGCCGGGCCCAACTCTTCCCCAGACTGCGGTCGAGAAAAGCAAGCATCCGGTTGCCCCAACGGTTTTTCTTTCCGCCGCCCCTTTACGGTAAGTTGATTAACCCTAACATTTTTCGCTTAAGAAAAAAGAGTTTTCCCCGGAAATCCACGCTGTCTTTCGATCGCACTCCAGCCAGACTTTTCGGTATCAACATCGGTACCCAGCGGCCCGGAACGGGCCATGTGCAGCCTATTGACGCATACTGATCTCCGCCTCTAATCTCCGCCCAGCATGTGCGGCGATGGCGTCGCCGCGAACGTGGTTCACGCATGCGGCCTCCGGGAGACATCGGGGGTGATCCAGCATCCTGCACGCCCGGATGGATTACCGGGCGCGCCCCGCGTCCTTCGGACAGGAGATCAGGATGCTGACCCCACAACAACGGCCCACGCATTTCACCCGGCATAACGGGAACAAGGCGCCGCTACCCTTCTCGACAGCGGAGTATGAGCGCCGGCTCAGTGAATTACGCGCGGTCATGGCCGAGCTTGACCTGCCTGCCGTGCTGTTCACCTCGATGCACAACATCGCCTATTATTCAGGCTTCCTTTATTGCAGCTTCGGACGGCCGTTCGGCTGTGTCGTCACCAAGGATGCCTGCACCACCGTCTCGGCGAATATCGACGGCGGGCAGCCTTGGCGTCGCAGCGTAGCCGACAACGTCATCTATACGGACTGGCAGCGGGATAATTTCTGGCGTGCGGTCCGCGAGTTGATCGGCACATCGGACCGGGTCGGCATCGAGGGCGATCACCTGACCCTGCAGGCACGCAGCGCTCTGGAAGACGTCACCGGCATCAGGCAGATCGTCGATATTGCACCCGCTGCCATGCGCAAGCGGATGGTAAAGTCGGCGGAGGAAATCTCCCTGATCCGGGAGGGTGCCCGCATCGCCGATATCGGCGGGGCCGCGATCAGGGACGCGATCCGTGCCGGCACACGGGAAATCGACGTCGCCATGGCTGGACGGGACGCGATGGAGCTGGCCATCGCCGAGGCTTTTCCCGACAGCGAGATGCGCGACACATGGGTCTGGTTTCAGGCCGGGCTCAACACCGACGGCGCGCACAATCCGGTCACCATGCGTAAACTCGAAGCGGGTGATCTGCTGAGCCTCAACACTTTCCCGATGATCTCCGGCTATTACACTGCCCTCGAACGGACCCTGACGTTGGGGGAGCCGGACACGGAAACGCTCCGTCTCTGGGAGGCCAACGTAGCCGCGCATGAGCTCGGTATCTCACTGATCAAGCCCGGTGCCCGCTGCGACGAGATCTGCGCCGAGATCAACAGGTTCTTCCATCAGGAAGGCCTGCTCGATTACCGCTCCTTCGGCTACGGCCACTCCTTCGGCGTGCTCTCGCACTACTACGGGCGCGAGGCCGGACTGGAATTGCGCGAGGACATCGAAACGGTGCTGGAGCCGGGCATGGTGGTCTCCATGGAGCCGATGCTCTGGGTGCCGGAAGGTACACCGGGTGCCGGCGGATACCGCGAGCACGACATCCTGGTGATCGGAGCGGACGGTGCGGAAAACATCACCGGTTTCCCCTACGGCCCGGCACATAACGTGATAGCGGTCTGAGCCGACATTGAACAACGATCTCCGGAGCCTCTGCCCGCAGGGCTCCGGAGTTGATCTTCGTGGCACCCCCGAAAGGCAATACGCCGTACCTTGAGTTGCCCTCGCCTCCCGCTTATAGTCCCGCCCCGATGGCATCCATATCCCCTTTCTTTCCGCTGCTTCTCAGCGTCGCGATACTCCTTATGGGCAACGGCCTGCAGGGCACCCTGCTGCCTGTGCGCGCCGGTATGGAGGCGTTCGGCTCGTTCGAGATCGGTATACTGGGCTCAGCCTATTTCTGCGGCTTCATGGCCGGGTGCATTTACGGCCCACGGGTGATCCGCATCGTCGGCCATATCCGCACCTTTGCAGGCATGGTCGCCGTCGCCTCTTCCGTCGTGCTGATCCACGCGCTGGTGCTTGAACCTGTCGTCTGGTGGCTGCTGCGGGCAACGACCGGCTTCTGTTTCGCCGCGCTCTACATGGTGATTGAAAGCTGGCTGAACGAGAAATCGACGAACGAGACACGGGGACTCGTCTTTTCCGTCTACACGATCATCAACCTGACCGTGATCACCGCTGGTCAGATGTTGCTGATAACGGCAGATCCCGCGAGTTTCCCGCTTTTCGCCTTCGCCTCGATCCTGGTGTCCATCGCCGCCGTTCCGATCGCGCTGACCCGGATAGAACAGCCGGCACCCCTCGATATCGTCCAGTTGCGGCTGAAACGGCTGTTCAAGATTTCTCCGGTCGGCGTTGTCGGATGTGTCGCGGTCGGCCTCGCCAACGGCTCCTTCTGGTCTCTCGCCCCGGTTTACGCCCTCACCTCACTTGGTGAGGCATCGGTATCCAATGTTGCGGTTTTCATGAGCATCGTGGTCATCGCGGGAGCCGTGGGCCAATGGCCGATCGGTCGCCTGTCCGACCGGATGGACCGGCGCCTGGTGATCATTGGCGCTTGTCTCGGTGCGGCGGCATCCGGCCTCTGCATGGTCTTGTTCGCAAATGTGGTGCCGTATGGCCTCTATATCTTTGGCTTCGCTTTCGGGGTCTTCGCTTTCCCCATTTATTCGCTCAGCGTCGCTCACCTGAACGACTTCATCACCGAGCCGTCCGACTATGTCGAGGCTGCCAGTGGACTGTTGCTGGTGTTCGCCGTCGGAGCCATTGCCGGGCCGCTGACCGCATCGGCACTGATCGATCTGGTCGGCATCAAATACCTGTTCGCCTACACGGCAGCCATCCACATCCTTGCCGCCGGTTTTTGCGCCTACCGCATAAGCGTTCGGAACCCGGCCCCCACGGAAGAACATATTCCCTTCAGCGATGCCGTGGTGCTTTCGCAGACGCTCTCCACCGTGGACCCGTTACCACCCGCCGACGAAGACGCGGAAACTGCAGACGGCGGGAACGACAAACCCGTCAGCTAATTCCCGACCCTTTCGGCGTTATTGCCGGACCGCAATGGCGACCGCAGCCCCGCCCATAACCGTTGCGCTGGTCCGGTTCGCGATCCGCACTGCACGCGGGCTGCGCATAAGGGTCCGCGCACCCGCCGCCATGACCACGTAGCTGAGGTCGATCGCGGCCAGCACGAAGACCAGCGTGAGCGCAATCGAGGTCCAGTCGACAAAGGAAACAGAGCCGAGATCGATCAGGGTCGGCAGCAGGGCGAGATAGAACAGCATGATCTTCGGATTGCCGAGGGTGACCGACATGCCGGAGAAGAACATCTTCATGCCGCTGCGCGGCTCCGGCATACGCTCGCCGCCCGTATCCACCGGCGCCGTCCACATTTTCCAGGCCAGAAAGGCGAGATACCCGACCCCGAGCCACTTGATGACAAGGAAGGCCGTATGAAAGGCCTCTGCGACTGCGGCCAGACCGACAATCGCCATGGTCAGCCAGACAAGCTCGCCCAGCCACATCGCCACCAGGAACGGCATCACCGCACGCCAGCCCCGGGCCAGCACCTGCGCCACCAGCGCAGCCAGACTCGGTCCGGGCGACCCAGCGGCAAGCGCGAGAGCCACGGCGAAAACCAGTAGCGACGAAATATCCATGATCCGATTCCTTGATTGACTGAAGCACCAGTTTGGCGGGCTGAGCCGACCGCTGCAAGCCGATACCTTTCTTGCAATGCTGGGCCCTGTTTTTCGCAGGTTCTTGCACGCATATCCGCGAGACAGAAACCGCGACACTCGCTAATCTCCCGCATGGGAAACGGGAGACGGCGGGATGCCGGTCAAAGCCTGCTCCCTTGATCAACGACAATTCAGGAGTATGGCGGGGTGGCCTCGTCAAAAGGTGAGAAACAGCGCCGGCCCGATCCGTCCATGGATATGACGGAGATCCGCATTCGAGCCGCGACGCCGGCGGATCTGGACGCCCTTGTCCGTATTGAAGAGGCTTGTTTCGATAGTGACCGGCTCAGCCGCCGTAGCTTCCGCGACTTTATCCACCACGGCCATTGCACGCTGCTGGTCTCCGAAGGCGACTGCGGCATTGCCGGCTACATCCTGATCCTCTATCGCCGGGGCACGGCGCTGGCCCGGCTTTATTCCATTGCCCTCACCCCATCCACGCGCGGCACCGGCCTCGCAGCGGGGCTGATGAGCGCCAGCGAGGATATCGCCCGCGACGAGCATGGCTGCCTCTCGCTCCGACTGGAAGTCCGGCCGGACAACAAGTCCGCCATCACCCTCTACACCCGTCTCGGCTACAAACAGTTCGGAAAATATCTCGACTATTACGAGGATCATGCGGACGCCCTGCGGTTCGAGAAGCGGCTCGTCCGCTCGACCCTCACGGCAAATGCCCCCTCCTATTATTCCCAGACCTCCGAATTCACCTGCGGCCCCGCCTGCATGATGATGGCACTGAAGGCGTTCGATCCTTCCGTCAGCTTCAGCCGGGTCGAGGAATTCCGGCTCTGGCGAGAGTCGACGACGGTCTTCATGCAAACGGGTCACGGTGGCTGCGAGCCGGTCGGCATGGCAGTGGCGCTGGCCCGCAAGGGACTTTCGGTCGAGGTCTTCCTCAGCCAGGAACCGCCACTCTTCATCGACAGCGTGCGCCTCAAGGCCCAGCGCGAGGCTCTTACCCTGATCCAGGAAGACTACCGGCGCGAGGCTGAAGAACTGCGCATCCCGGTTCATATCAAACCACTGGACAATGTTGCCCTGAGCGCGGCCCTCGGTGAGGGAGCCTATGCAATCGTCCTGGTCAGCCTCTATCAGATGCTGGGCAGCAAGACACCGCACTGGGTGCTAGTTTATGGCGAAGAGAACGGCCGTTATCTGATCCACGATCCGTGGATCGAGACAGACGCGCTGGAAACCGAAAGCGCGGCAGCAGCCCTGCCCATCCCCAAGGAGGCTTTCGAACGGATGGCCCGCTGGGGCCGCGGAAGGCTGCGGGCCGCGATTATTGTTCGAAAGGAACAGACGGAATGACGGATTGGCTGGTTCTTACCGAAGGTCGGAAGGATATCGACCAAGCCGATACGCAACACAAGGTGATGTCCGTGCGCGACTATCTCGCCGCACCCGCCCTGTTTGAACGCTCGCGCCCGGTCGTCATCAACGTGGCCCGCAGCTACGCCTACCAGAGCGCCGGCTATTACGCCTCACTGCTGGCCGAAGCGCGAGGCCATCGGGTTATGCCGAGCGTGCAGACCATGCTGGAGCTGTCACGCAAGAGCCTCTATGCGGCCTCAATGCCGGAACTTGAGGAAGCGCTGAACAAGGACCGTGCCCGCGCCGGAGACACCGGCGATGAAGGGTTCGAGTTCATCGTCGCCTTCGGCCGCCCGTCCCGGCAGGGTTACGAGAAATTCGCCCGTCTTCTATTCGACTGGTACCGCTGCCCGGGCATCACCGTGAAAGTGGATGCCGGAGAGTGGGCCCGTATCCGGCATCTGAAGCCCCTCTCCCTGAAACGGATCAGTGCGGACAACAAGACCTTCCTGATCGAGGCAATGGATATTCATTGCCGGCGCTCCTGGTCCGGTCCGAAATCCAAGACCCCGCTGCGCTGGAGCCTCGCCGTTCTACATAACCCCAAGGAAGCTCTGCCCCCCTCGCAGCTCAAATCCTTGAAACGCATGGCGGCGGTCGGGGAGAAAATGGGCATCGAGGTAGAGCCTATCCAGAAGAAGGACCTGCCGCGTCTTGCCGAGTTCGACGCCCTGTTCATTCGGGAAACCACCTCGGTCAACGACCATACCTTCCGCTTCGCCCGCCGGGCGGAGCAGGAAGGCATGCCGGTGATCGACGACACGATGTCGATGATCCGCTGCACCAACAAGGTGTTCCTGAAGGAAAAGCTGGAAGCCGCCAGACTGCCTATCCCGAAGACTGTCGTGCTGTCTCCGTCCAGCGCTCTCTCGAAGGCGACCGACGCCATCGATTTCCCCATGGTGGTGAAAATTCCGGACGGCTCATTCAGCCGGGGGGTGCACAAGGTTACCGATGCGGCACAACTGAAGGCGTTGACGACAGAGCTGTTCCGCAAAACTGACCTGTTGCTGGCACAGGAATTCATGCCGACGGACTTCGACTGGCGCGTCGGTGTGCTCGCCGGTGAGCCGCTCTTCGTCAGCAAATACCTGATGGCCCGCAAACACTGGCAGATCGTGCATCACCGCCCGGACGGTCAGGTTCGCGAGGGCGGGTTCGAGACCATGGCTATCGAAAAGGCCCCGTCGGAGGTCATCGATATCGCGGTGAAGGCCGCCGCCCTGATGGGCGACGGGCTCTACGGAGTCGATCTGAAGCAGAACGCGAACGGCGTGTTCGTCATCGAGGTCAACGATAACCCGAACCTGGATACCGGCATCGAAGGCGCCTTCCTTGGCGACGAGCTATGGCGCCGGGTACTGTCATGGTTCCGGGACCGGCTGGAGCCAAAACCGGTTCCGGTGGCAGGTGCCAAGGCCCGCTAGGCGTTACGAACCTCGTCCAGGAACCGGCGTACAGTGTCGTTCAGCGTGTTCGACTGCTGGGCGACCTCGCGTGCTGTCTCCAGCACCTGGCTGGCCGCGGCGCCGGTATCCTGCGCCCCTTCGGTCATGGAAGAGATATTGGCCGAGACCATCTGGGTGCCCTGCGCCGCTTCCTGAACGTTGCGGCTGATTTCATTGGTCGCCGAGTTCTGCTCCTCGACCGCCGAGGCAATCCCGGTTGCGATCTCGCTGACCCGGGCCACCGTCTCGGAAATCGTCCGGATGGCACTGACCGCGCTGGTCGTCTCTGACTGCATTGCCGAAATCTGCGTAGTGATCTCCTCGGTTGCCTTGGCCGTCTGGGTCGCCAGGTTTTTCACCTCGGAGGCCACCACCGCAAAGCCTTTGCCGGCCTCACCGGCACGGGCGGCCTCGATGGTGGCATTCAGGGCCAGCAGATTGGTCTGCTCGGCAATATCGTTGATCAACCCGACGATCTCGCCGACCTTCTGGGCCGCCTGATCGAGGCCGACGACAGACTCGCGGGTATGCTCCGCCTGCTGGGATGCTTCCGCGCTGATCCGGGTGGATTCGCTGACCTGCTGGCCGATTTCCCGGATCGAGGAAGCAAGTTGTTCCGCCGCCGCTGCGACCATGTCCACGTTGGAGGAGGCCTCACCGGACGCCGCCGCGACTGATTCCGCCTGAGTCTCGGTATTGCCGGCGATTTTGGTCATGGATTGCGCGGTGGCATCAAGCTCGGTAGTCGCACTGGCGACACTGCGAAGGGCTTCGCTGACCGCGTTGTCGAAGATCTCGGTAATCTCCTCGATCCGCCGGGACCGGGCTTCGCGCTGCTCGCGGGCCTTCTCCTGCTCGGCCTGCATTTCCTCGTTCTTGATCATGTTCGCTCGGAACACTTCCACGGATTCTGCCATCTGCCCGATCTCGTCGCCGCGTCCGGTACCGGGAATCTCGACACTGAGATCGCCTTCGGAGAGAGACCGCATCACCCCGGTCATCTGTACCACCGGCCGCAAAGCCGTGCGCGCCGTCGTGTAGCCGATCCCGGCCAGCAGCAGAAACATCACCACACCGACCGCGGCAAGGATGTTCCGCATGTCCTGCACCGGCCCGAGAATTTCGGCCTCGCTCATCTCTCCGAGCACAGCCCAGCGCACGCCCTCGAATTCCAGCGGCTTGAAGACCGAATAGACCGGCTCTCCGAGATAGTTGCTTTCCTGAACCGTACCTTCCTCTCCTGCCAGCGCCTTTCCGGCAGCATCGGTGTTTGCTTCCGCCGTCAGAATGGCATCGGCACCCGAAACACGGGAGCTGCTGCGCAACAGCATGTCGGCTCCGACCAGGATGGTCTCGCCGGTTTCCCCCATGCCGGAGGTATCCCGCATCAGCCGGTCGATCATTTCGGCTGGAATATGGATCACCAGACCGCCGGCGAACTCCCCGCGGACAAATAGCGGCGTTGCGATGAAAGCCGTCGGCCCGTCGGCACGCGGCGCATAGCCGTGGAAGTCAGTCATCACGACCTGACCCGGCTCGGGGTTTTCCGACAGCTTGGCAAAGACCGTCGCCAGTTCCGTGTCTTTCGCCGGGCCTTCCGCCAGGCTGGTCGCGTAATCCGCTGCTTTGAGAACGCTGTAGACAATATTGCCGTCGGAATCGATCAGCATCACATCGGCATAGCCGCGGCTTTCCTGCAGCTTGCGGAACCAGGGGTGGTTTTCGCCGTGATACTTGGAGTAGCCAGAGCCGTCTTCGGCAAGATCCAGGAGCTGCTTGCTGCCCTCCGGATTTGGGTTGTCCTCGATATAGAGCTTCTGCAGCGTCTCCGTCGGGTCGCCTTTCCGGGCAAACAGCCGGAAGCCGAACTTGAACCCGTTCAACGCCTTTTCCGTCCCGCTGTTCGCGGCAACGATCTGCATGTCGTCACGAATGGTGTCCAGCAGCGTCCTGAGGGCAACGACCCGCGCCACCGACAGGGCCTCCAGTTGATCGACCGCCCGTTTTTCCAACTGAGTCGCTGACAGGAAATAGCTTACGGACGCCACCATCAGGATGGACAGCGCGGTAGCAATTCCGACAAGCGCCGGAATTTTTGCCGATAGATTGATATTTTTCACGTATTCCAACCCCAAGGACTTTATTTTTTTCGATCTAGAAGATTTTCTGAAATTATTTCAACTAAAACCTCAACCACCACCTTCACGAGAACTACTAAATTCGAAAAAAACACCCCAAATCGCCGCGATCGCAAACAAGATTTTGAATTTGTTTCAAAATTTATTTAATTATTCAAGAGGAACAGCAGGCCAAAACGGAAAAACCAAGCGTGAATTCGCTATTCGTCGTTCCGTTTCGCTTCCGACGGCGCATGGCCATAGATCCGGCGGTAGGCGGTGGCGAAATTCGCGGCTGATGTGTATCCGGCGATATGGGCCGCCTGCTGGATGGGCAGGTGCTCTTCGATCAGGGCCCTCCGGGCAAGGTCGAGGCGGGACCGCCTGAGGTGGTCGACCACAGTGACCCCGTGGGCCTCCTTGAAGACCCGCTGCATTGTACTCACGCTCATGCCATTGGCGGCCGCGATTGAGCTCAGGGTCAGTGCCGCCTCCAGATTGTCCGCGATATAGCGATGCAGCAACGCCGCGCGGTCGCTGTCATCCGAAAGCGCCGCCGGCTGATCGATGCAGGCAAAGGCATCACGCAAAACCCCGAGGGCGAGCATTTCAAGCGAAAGACGGTTCAGCAATCCGTCGCTGCCGAGGCATTCCAGTAACTTGCGGGCGCCACGCGCCGTGTCAGCCGAGGGATGCCAAGCATGGACATCGAGATGGGATTCTGCAAATCGCCGGACAGCATGATCCTGGTCCGTATCCCGGCCGAGAAATTCCTCGATCCAGCTTTTATTGACCGAGACGTTGACCTTCTTGACGCTCTGGCCCGACCGGATGGTGCGCCGCAGAAGCGCGGGTCTGGCGACGGACCAGATGAGCCCGCCCGCCTGCGCACCGTCAGGAACGGACAGATCGAGCTCGACACCGTCGATCGCCGCCGCAGGCGCTCCCGCGAAAACAATGGAAACCGAAACCTGCGGCTCAAGACGGAGCTCCGTCACCGTATCGCTCTGCTCGACCGCGTCTGTCGCGTGGATATGCAGACCGGACCGGAAGCTCTCGACAAAGAAATCGCCCCGCAGCATAGCCGGCGCTTCTTCTCCGGTGCTCCCGAGCATCCGGTAGAAGCTCGCGTCCGCTTTTACCTGGCGGGACAGGTCTTCGAAACTGAGGTCTGCATCAAGCATCGGGACAACCTGCCGGTGGCGAGACAATAGGCTCTGACCAGCGAACAAACGGGATTGACGATCGTGCAAATGATCGATCAATTGCGAATGATTGTCAATTTCAGATACCGAGAGATCATGCTTTACAAGACCTTTGGGGGATAGTTCAAACCATGGTTTACGCTCGGAAAAGCGAAGACTGCAATCGGCGCATAATGCGGGCGCTCCTGCTCGGCTCTGCCATGGCGAGCGTCATTACGCTCTCAGGCGTGGCCCAGGCCCAGCAAGCCGGCGGCAAGCCGGTTGTTCTCGACAGCATCGTGGTCGAAGGCGATCCGGGCGTGGTCACCGAGGATACCGGCTCCTATGCGGCCAGCCGGTCCACGGTCGGTTACAAGCAGCCGACGGACATCCGGGAAATCCCGCAGACCGTCAACGTCCTGACCCGGCAACGGCTGGACGACCAGAACATCACCACGCTGGAAGAAGCCGGATATCTGCTGCCGAATGTGACTACGGCAACCGGCAATGGCTTCGATGGCTCGCTCTATTCCCGTGGCCACGAGGTCTTCACCTACAATATCGACGGTGCCCCGCGGCCGTTCCTCAGCCTTTACGGCACCGCCCCGGATCTTATCTTCTTCGACCGTGTCGAAGTGCTGTCCGGGCCGTCCGGCGTGTTCCAGGGATCGGGCGAGCCGGTCGGCACCGTCAACCTTGTGCGCAAGCGGCCGACCGGTCAGAACGCCGGCCGGGTGACGGGGATCGCTGGCAGCGACGAGCATTTCCGTGCCGAGACAGATCTGCAGGCCGCCGCCGGGGACGACAAGCAGCTGCGCGGCCGGATCATCGGCTATGGCCATACCAAAGGCTCCTATCTCGACATTGCCGAGCAGGAAAAGGGCGGCGGTTACGGAACCCTCGAATACGACCTGACGGACAAGCTGACGGTTTCCTTCGGCGGCATCCACGAGAGCGAGGACACGGTCTCGATGAGCGGCCAGCCGACCTATTCGGACGGCTCTTTCCTCAACGTTCCGGTGGAAACCTTCTTCGGCGCGCCCTGGGCGCAGCGCGAGGTCAACACCGCCGAAGGTTTCGCGGAAGGCGAATATGCCTTCGATAACGGCGGCGTCTTCAAGGTGACGAGCCGGGTCTACAACCGGGACACCAACATCAAGAACGCCCTGGCCTCGACCGCGGTCGACCCGGCCACCGGCGATTTCACCATGTTTGTGTTCGCCCGCCGGTTCGACGAGGTATCGTCCTATGTCGACGCGAACTATTCCGCACCGTTCAGCTTCTTCGGACGGCGCAGCGAGTTCTCGGTTGGCACAGACTACCGGCGTTCCGAGCAGGACATGAAGCAGAATTTCGACTTCTCGCTGGGCACACAGAACATCAACACCTTCGATCCCTACAGCCTGACCGAGCCCGACATCACCTATCCGGGCGTCGGCCCCGGCTTTCGTCTGAACACGGAGACGGAGAACAACGAATATGGCGGCTACGGCTATACCCGCCTGCAAGTCTATGACGGCCTCAACCTGACACTTGGCGGCCGCTATACGAGCTATGACAGCGATACGCTGGATACCGGCCGGTCGACCAAGACCAGCATCACCGAGAACGAGTTCGTGCCGATGGTCGGCCTGAGCTACGACATCGTGCCGGAAGCGACGGTCTATACGAGCTATTCCGAGATCTTCCAGCCCCAGAGCGAACAGCAGGCCGACGGCTCACAGGTCGAGCCGGTCCGCGGGCGCCAGGTCGAGATCGGCACCAAGGTCTCGCTGTTCGACGGCTTCCTGAACGGTCAGGCCTCTGTCTACTGGCTGCAGGACGAGAACCGGGCGATCAGCGATCCGAACAATACCGGCTCCTTCATCGCCTCCCAGGAAGAAGACACGCATGGCTTCGAGCTGTCAGTTACCGGCAGCCCCTATCCGGGCCTCGAGCTCAGCGCCGGTTACAGCTATGTCGACACGGATCTTGAAACCGACCCGACACCGGCGCATAGCGGCGTGATCTGGGGCCGGTATACCTTCCTCGACGGCGCGCTGGAGAATCTCTATATCGGCGCCGGCGTTCAGGCGGTCGGTGAGTTCGAAGCCGTGAGCAGCGGCGTCAAGATCGATGCCCCAGGCTATGCCGTCGTGAATGCGTCGGCCGGGTACCCGATCAACGAGAACTTTGAAGTCGGTCTGTTCGTTAAAAACCTGCTGGATCATGAATATGTCGAACGTGTGAATACGACGGCACGCGGCGTCTTTTACGGCGATCCGCTGACCGCGACGCTCAGGCTTACCGGCAAATTTTAAGGGCACTGGATGCCTGACTCCTTGCCGCCCCGATCAGGGATACTGGCCATCGCGGACGGCTCTCCTGATCGGGGGAGCCGCCCGCTGCCGGTTAAGACAAGAGCCAAACATGCAATCGACACCCGCCGCACACGAAGAACAATTCTGAACAAAATCAATAATCTGGAGAGAATGATGCCTTCCGCCCACGCCACCGTCCGCTCGGAAAAAGCCGGCCGTTACCTGGTCCAGCTCTGCAAGCATTTCGCCCACAAGATCCCGGCCACCTGGGAGGAAACGGACGGCAAGGACACCACGGGACATGCCGATTTCGGCATCGGCACCTGCGACATGACGGCAAGGGACGGCGCGCTTCTGCTTGCCTGCAACGCCCCCGACGAAGATGGGCTCGGCAAGGTGAAATATGTGCTGGAAGACCACATCGTCCGGTTCGGCTGGAAGGAAGAACTGAAGGTCGACTGGCAGGACGGCGCCCCCGCCGGAGCCTGACCGCCAGAGACCAGCCCCAGGTCAGCGGGCCAAGTCAGTGGGCCGGATCAGCGCGTAAGGGGACGGAGCGCATCCTGACTTGGGGCACTCTCGGCGACGGACGCGATGGTGTCGTAGGCATCCGACCAAGCGGCAAGTGCCGGATAGCTCTCCCGCCAGTCCGGCACCAGCCCGTAGAACTGCATCATGCCGAGCGCCGCCACGACGCAGAGCGCGTCGAAACTGATCGGCGGCGCGCCTGCGGGGGCTTTCAGTGTCGCGTTCAGATGGTCCAGACCGCGCCTGACCTGGATATCGGCCACCTCAAGCAGGGACCGGGACCGCTCCCCCTCGGCGCGCCTCATCTCGCGCGACCAGACCGTGACCACATCGAGAAAGGCGAGCGACTGCGCCTCTGCCGCCACGGCCTGCCAGTCGCCATAGGGCGCAACGGTCCGCTTGCCGGATTTCTCGTCCAGATAGCCGCAGATATGCCGCGCCTCCGAGAGCACGAGGTCGCCGTCCACCAGCAGCGGGATGCGCCCCAGCGGCGAGACCGGAATGACCGGGCTGTCCGGCGTCCGCAGCCCCACCCAATCGAGCTCCAGCGCATCGCCCAACCCGCTCTCGATCGCGGTAATCCGGCAGATCCGGGCATAGGGCGAATTGGGGGTGTAATAGAGCTTCATGGTGGCGGCCTCCTCCCGGTTTTATTATTGGGAGCCACCCTAGCGCAGACTGTTCCTTGTGGGAGGGACAAATGAGCGGGGGCGCGCGCGGCCTGACCGTCTCTCGGATCATCGAGGCCGAACCGGCGCGGTGACGGGTGGGGAGAGGACGCTAAAGGTCAGACTTAGGAGCCATGCGGCCATGCGCACTTCGGTCAGTTTCCACTGATCCTGACGGTTCACTTCAAGAAGATCACTGTATCCAATTTGCGAATTTTTGCTTCTCTCCAACATACTGAAAGCTTTTGGTTCATTGGATATGACACCCGCTTACAGCCAACCCGACCGACAATTTATGCTTAATAGGCTCTAGTGAAACACCCGCCATGAGTGGATAACTTATTTGCATTCATAACCAATGACCTTCAGAGAGTATCTTCATGAGCACTGCTCCCAATGCAAGGTTCTCGATCTCGGCGCAGTATTTAGGACCGGTTTTCTCGCTGGACGGCGAGCTAACAAAGAACGCGCAAAACTTGGTTTTTGCGCGTAATGGCACTGGCAAATCCTTTCTGAGTCGGGCTTTTCGCTACCTCGACCTTCATGGTCAAGGCGCCTCATTGGACAACGCGCCGCGTAATCTCGTTTCTGATGAGTCACCCGACGGCAAAGGCTTGTTTTCCTTCGGTCGTGGCACCGATGCGATGGGCTCACTGAAATTGGAAAAGTCTAGAGATCAGACCACCGCCCAGCTAGCGGATGCCATATTTCACGTTTTTTCCGAGGATTTTATCCAGGAAGAGCTACGGGAACAAAAATACAACCTTAACGGTGAAATCGAAAATCAGATTGCCGTTGATAGTGCGAACATTCAGCTTAATGAGAGTCAAGAAGCACTAGCGAGCGCCAAGGGCGCTGCACAAACTGCTTTCAATACTTTGAATGACGATTTCGACGCAGCGAAGTCCTCTGAGCTGAGTGATAAGGCCAACGTCCGAAAACAGCTGAAGGAGTATGCTGCGCTGAACTTTGAAAGCCTGCTTGCGACATATTTAGAAAAGCCTGAAACACAGGAAAAGAGTTTCGCTGACATTCTAACAGAACTTGACGACCTTAAAGCAATACCTGCAGAGCCAGCCTACCCAGAGGCCATTGATATCATTGGGGTCGACGATATCGATTTGAATGCTCTCGCTGAGATTCTCAATAGAATCATATCTCCTTCGAGTGTTTCTGAGAAAATAAAGCAGAAGATCGACGCCAATCGGGATTTCTACAAGACTGGCGTCGACATCATCAGACATGAGCACCACCCATCATGTCCGTTCTGTGAACAGGGCGTAACAGGCACGGATCCAAAAGCAGTCATTGATGCGTATGTCGAATATTTCTCTGATGAAGAGGAAAAGCAGAAGTCAGAGCTTCGTCGCTTTTATACAGCACTGACGAACAAAAAGACTCAGCTAACAGATGTCGAAACAACGCTGCTGCGTCAGAAGTCACACTATGACGCGCTCAAAGCCCATCTCCCTTCTATGAAAGCGACATTTCTTTCTGATTTTGAAGAAGAAATTAAGGCCGCAATCGCGGCAATCTCTTCACTGAAGAACACTATTGAGGACAAGGCGAAGAGCCTTAGCTTTCCAGTATCACTACCAGATGATGATTTTTCAGCCCGGATCGATGCAATCAATTCGATCATAAGAGGCAATAATACGGGCGTTGAAGCATTAAATCGGGCTGTTTCTAAGTCGGATGACGAGCGTAAAAAGCTAAACCGGGAAGCTTGCACGGCATTTGAGCTAGAGTTCGCCATCTCACGATGGTCGGACATCCAATTCCTGATGGCTCTCCGGAAAGATGAGAATGACAAGGCCTCAGCACTCGCAGCGCTAGAGAAGTTGAGCCCATCAACGGATGCGCGTGTGCGAGTGGCGGATACCTTTGAGCTACTGCTGAAAGATTTCTTCGGTGAGAAGTATGTCTTTGATAAAGATACCTTTGTGCTGCGACGTGGCGCGAATGAAATGACGCGCGGGCCGCATCGCACCCTCAGTGACGGAGAAAAGACGGCAATCGCCTTTTGCTTTTTTGTGGCTTGTGTCCATCGGAAGGTTGCGACCAACAGCGATTATCGCCGCTTGTTCTTGGTCTTTGACGATCCCGTGACATCGATGTCGTATGACTTCGTGTTTGCAATAGCTCAGACACTAAAGAACCTTAACATCTCTGATCGGGGTGAAGTGTCGAACAATCCGGGACTTATTGACGGGAACAAGTATAAACGGCCTGAGTTGCTGGTCCTCACGCACAGTAGCTATTTCTTCAACGTCGCGGTGGCAAACAAGGTAGTTGATGCCAATGCGGCGTTTGAACTTCACTCTGATAAAGGAGTGCACAAGTTCTCACGACTCAATAAATATGTGGCTCCGTTTCAGGAGCAGCTGAAAGACATCTACGAAATTGCCAATGGCCAAGCTCCTAACCATTCAACGGCAAATGCCATCCGTTCGGTGTTGGAAGCAGTTGGACGGTTTTGCAGGCCAGACAAGTCTGACAGTCTAACGATCTTTGTGCAGTATTTGGCCAGTGAAGATGGGATCGTCCTGAAGAGTGTTCTCATTAATTCGTTTTGTCACGGGACCTATTATGAAGAAATTCCTTCGCCCGAAGACTTAAAACTCGCGTGCGCTGAGACTATCGCGGTGGTGGAAAAGTATGCAGCCGGTCAGCTCGAAGTGATCAAGGGACTTGTGACGGCGAAGTGATACCCCTGCTGGGGCGCATGCTGCGTCTCACTCGCGCTCGTTCGGCTTGCTGTTCCCCAAAGCATGGGAGGCCGCTTAGACGACCACCAGCAACATTCCCAACTTCACAACACTCAATCCCCCCACATAAAAGCGCCGGCCCCATCCGGGACCGGCGCTCCATGCATCTCACATCCAGATCAGAGCTGATCAGAGCTTCTGCACCGTCTCAAAACCCTCGAACTGCGGGTGGCCCTGATAGAGGGGTTTCCGGTCGGGGTTGCCTGCGTTGGCGTGGGCTTTACGGAAATGCTCGGACTTGGTCCAGGCGACGAAGGCGTCGTAGTCCTTCCAGAGCGTGTGCGAGGCGTACAGCGTGTGGTCTTCGGCTTCGGGGCCCTTGAGCAGGCGGAACTCGACGAAGCCCGGCACCTGGTCGAGCTGAGAGTCGCGGGTCTTCCAGACGGTCTCGAAATCCTCTTCGGAGCCCTTGGTGACCTTGAAGCGGTTCATGGCGATATACATTCTGTCTCTCCTTTGTTTTTTTTAAACGTATCGGGTTTCTAAGCTTCCGGCCCGGCATGCGCGTCCGGGCCATAGACGGGGAGGATGCGCGGCGCCTGGCCGTCCTCCCGTTCAACGGCGATTTCCGTCTCATAGATGGCACTCAGACGGTCGGCTGTGAAGATCTCCGCCCCCGGCCCGTCCGCGACCATGCGTCCGTCATGCATCAGCGCCACCCGGTCGGCGAAGGCCGCGGCGAGGTTCAGGTCGTGCAGCACCACCAGCACCCCCGCCCCCTCGCGGGCCGCCCTGCGGGCAATGCGCATGGTGGTGATCTGGTGGGCGATATCGAGGCTCGATGTCGGCTCGTCCAGCATCAGATAGCCCGTGTCCGGAGTGTCGGACGCGGCGAGCTGCACGAGCACCCGGGCCAGATGCGCCCGGTGGCGCTGGCCGCCCGAGAGGATCTGGCAATTGTCGCCGATCCGGTCGGCCAGGCCGACGGAATGCAGTTTCCTGGCGATCAGCGCGTCGGCCTGCTCCGGCGGCACGTCGCGCGGGATGGAAAGCGCCAGCAGCTCACCCACGCTGAACCCGGCGGAGAGCGACGGCGATTGTTCCAGTACCGCGCGGCGGCGGGCCAGCTCCGCCGGCGGCAGGCCCGTGATGATCGCGCCCTCGATGAAAACCTGGCCCCGCTCGGGCTGAAAGTCGCCTGCCATGGCGGCGAGCAGCGTCGATTTGCCAGCCCCGTTCGGGCCGCACAGGGCGACCAGTTCGCCCGGCCGCACCCGCAGGCTGACGTCCCGCAGCACGGTCGTCTTGCCGAAGCTGACGGTAATTCCCTGGGCTTCAAGCATTGCCGCCTCCCCTGTTCATCCGGCGCATCAGCAGCCAGAGGAAGAACGGCCCGCCGATCATGCTGGTGGCGAGCCCGATGGGCGGCTCGCTCGGCGGGACCGCGAGCCGGACACCGAGATCGGCACCGAGAATGAGGGCGCCGCCGATCAGCGCGGCCGCCGGAAGCACATGCCGATGCGCCGGGCCGACGATCAGCCGGGCCATGTGCGGCGCCACCAGCCCGATAAAGCCGATCGGCCCTGCCGCCGCCGTCACGGCGCCGACGGAGAGCGCGGTCAGCAGCGCGATGCGGCGCTTTTGCCGCTCGATATCGACCCCGGCATGGAAGGCCGCCCGCTCACCAAGCTGGAACAGGTCGAGGGTCCGCCCCATACGGAGCAGGAACAGCCCGGAGGCAACCGCCACCACCGAGGTGACAGCAACCGACATCCAGTTGCCCGACGCGATGGAGCCCATCGACCAGAAGGTCAGATCCCGGAGCTGCTGGTCGTCGCTGATATAGACCATGGCGCCGATCAGGGCGCCCGCAATGGCGTTCACCGCCACCCCGGCCAGGATCAGCATGGCGACGTTCGTGCCGCCGCTCCGGCTGGCGAAGGTGAAGACAAAGCCTGTGACGAGAATACTGCCGACAAAGGCGCCGAGCGGCAGGGCATAGGGCCGCACGAAGGCGGGCAGCTCGCCGATGAAGAAATTGCCGAGAACGATGACGGTGACGGCGCCGACCGCCGCCCCCGCCGTCACGCCGATCAGCCCCGGATCGGCCAGCGGATTGCGCAGCACGCCTTGCAGCGCGCAACCGGACAGCGCCAGCCCCATGCCAACGGCAAGGCCGAGCACCATGCGGGGCAGCCGGATCTGCAACAGGATCGCCGTCGGCCCCGGCTCGCCATTTCCGATCAGGACGGAGAACAGATCCACAGGCCCGAGCCGGACCGGCCCCAGAGCCACTTCGGCGAAAGCCACCAGAACGACCAGCGCTCCGAGAGCGCCGAACAGCGGCCGGCGTCCGAAAACGCCGGCAACCCGCCGCGGCAAAGTCGTTGTGACCGCCATCTCCGGATCAGTCGCTCTGCTCTGTCTTGGTCAGGGCCGTTGCCAGCTCCCGCACGGCTTCCGGCAGACGCGGGCCGAAGGTGAGCATCAGGATACCGTCCATGGCGACAAAGCGCCGGTTCTTGCCCGCCGGTGTGAGAGAGAATTCGGGACGCGCCAGCATGGCGTCGATGCCGCCGATCCGGTCCAGCGTCTGGGACATCATCAGCAGCACATCGGGCGCGGCGGAGATAATCGCTTCCTGGGACATCGGCTTGTAGCCCTCGAAGCCCGTGACAGCGTTCACACCGCCCGACAGACCGATGATCGCATCAGCCGCCGTACCGGCTCCGGCCACCAGCGGCGCCCCGTCCCGGGTATTCAGCACGAAGATGACCCGTGTGTTCTCCGGAACGGCCCTGGCGACTTCGGACGCGCCCTGCATGTCCGTCTCGAGCTGCTCCGCAAGCGTGCCGGCGGCTTCCGGCATGGCCAGCACATCCCCGACAAACCGGATCTTTTGCTGAACCCCGGCCAGCGAGTCCCCTTTCGGGGCCAGCTCAACCCGCAGTCCGGCGGCTTTCAGCTGCTCCACGGCGGGCGGCGGTCCCGCGTCATGCGCGGCAATCAGCAGATCGGGCTGCAACGACAGGATGCCTTCGGCCGCCAGCCGGCGAATATAGCCGATCTGTTCCTTCCCCGCCGCCTCGGCCGGGAAGGTCGAGGTGCTGTCCACCGCGATCACCCGGTCGCCGGCGCCAAGCTGATAGATGATCTCGGTGATGTCCCCTCCTGCGGAGACAATGCGCTGCGGCCCCGCCGCGCGGGCATCGCCGGATGCGAGCAGAACGGCCGAGAGCAGGAATGCAGTAAGAAACCTCATACCGCTTCTCCTTCGACATACCCGTTGATCAGCGACAGCCAGGCCTCCGGCTCCTCCGCACCTTCCTCCCGGACCGGGAAGAACTGGCAGATCACCGTGCCGTCGGCCGCGAAACAGTCGAGCGAGGTGATGTTCAGGCCCTTTTCGGTCGAGGTCTTGCAGACCGCGTAGCAGGCGTCGATCGCCTCGTCCTTCAGATGCAGATTGAAACGCGGGTCGAGAATGTTGAGCCAGCCGGCGGCGCGCTTTATGCGCTGGACCGGGCCGGAATGAACCTGGATGCATCCCGGGCCGCGCACGAAGCACATGATCGGCAGCCCGCTCTCGGCGACGCTGTGCAGCATGTTCTCGACGGCGCTGACCGGAACCGGATTGGCAAAATCGCTCCCCGCCAGCCGCAAGGCCTGCTGGCGGCCTATGCCAAGCTCGGCCAGCATCCGGGTAAACTGGTGCCCGTTGCCGAGCCGGCTCCAGCGCGACCGCAGATCCTCGGCATCGATCTGATCGTCGGGACGTTCCGCCTTGGGCGCGTCGGGTGCCTCGAACTGCAGCGGCTCCGGCGTCAGGTTGGTGAAATCGCGCGTCAGTGCGACGAACCTGTCCATATCGGTCCCGCCAACCGCATAGATCTTGAAGGCGGCGGCGCCTGTCTTGTCGAAGAATTGCAATGAGTGGCGTGTGAGTTTCGGAGACTCGTCGGTGACGTAGAAACCCGTCTTCCACTGCGCAAGGAACATCCGGAGATCGATTTCCTTGCCGAAAGCCGAGCCCATATGGGTGTTGAACCGCATGTTCTCGAAGGTTCCGGTCTTCTCGTGCACGCAATGATCGTTGCGTGTGAGGACCATGACGTCGCCGACCTCGGGCATGCGCTCGATCAGGCCGACGACGTCCATGCCGGAGACAGACAATCGGCGGACACTGCCATCGCGCTCTCTCGCCTCCAGAAGGGCAGCCTCGGGAACACCGAGTTCCTCGGCCGCTGCCCGCGCACGGATAAATCCCTGCTCTTCCTTCATGCGATTGAGTTCAATCAGCAATTCTTCCGCCGATCTGGTCGTCATTGTCGTCTCCCGTTTTAGTCGCTGGGCTCAGTCCTCAGAACTGATGGGCCAGCGTGATCCGGAACGTACGGCCCATGCCGTTGTCGCCGGACAGATGCTCGCGATAGGTTTTGTCGAGAATGTTCTCGATGCCGAAGCGGAACTCGGAATCCTGCAGAACGCCTTCATCCGGCTTCCAGCTGGCAAAGAGGTTGTGCACCGTGTAGCCGGAGGTCGGCAGCGTGGTGCCGGAAACCTTGTCCTGGCCTGCCGCCATAACACCGCGCCAACCGAAATCGACGTTGTATTCCGGCATCCGTCCACCAACGGTCAGGACGAGTTCGTCCGCCGGGATGGAGTTGAGGTCTGTATCCTCCTCCTTGTTCTCGCCCCGGATCGCGGTATAGGCGGCACGGGTGAAGAAATAGGTGGACTGATAGGAAGCCTCGAACTCAACACCGACAATTTCCGCCTCCCCTACATTGTAGAAGGTGGAGCGGGTATTCTCGCGCTCGATCAGGTCCTTGATGTCGTTATGGAAGAGCGTGGCCTTTGCGGTGAAGGCGTCGTTCTCAAGAGCGAGATCGCGGAAGGAAGCGGCGACACCACCCTCGACGTTGAAGGACTTTTCCGGATCGAGATTAAGATTGCCGCTTGTCGTGTCAAAGACCTCGTCGAGGACCGGCATGCGCTCTGTATAAGCTGCGGAACCGAATACACCCCAGTTCGGCGTCAGCTGATAGTGAGCGGCAAGTTTCGGCGAGAAAGCCGTATTCTCGACACTCTCGCTCACACTCAGATTACCCGCCGGAGTGAGCTCGGTGTAGTCGACGCGGACGCCCGGAATAATGGTCAGCTTGTCCCAGAGGACGAGTTCGTTCTGGACATAGGCGCCGTATTGCGCGCTTTCGCCACCCGGGTGGAACGATATGCTGCCGGACGGGTTCGTGCTGGAAGTCGGCTGATCCGCTGTCCGGGTCTGGAACGCGTAGCTGACACCGGTGATCAGGTAGTTCTCATAATTGTCACCGGTGAATGCCGCTGTGTTCTCGGCCCGCGCCTGCCAGGTCTCATAGGCGTAGAACGTGTCCTGGAAAAGCGCGGAGGTGCTGATGTCTTTGAGTGTGGAATTATACTGATCGACTTCGGTATTCGAGTAGGAACCAAAGAGTTCCAGATCGATCAACGGATTGCTGCTCGGCTGGTAATTATAACTCAGCACACCTGTCTGGTCGGTAACGTCACGGTCGATATTGCCGAACTGGACTGATGTATTGGTCTGCGCGTAATCGTCGTTCTTGTCCTCAGTCATCCAGTGCTGGTAGGACGCACGGAGCTTGTGCTCCATATCGGGGCCGAACTGGTAAGTTCCTTTGAGCAGACCGGAGGGAGCCTCGAAATCGGAGCCGGTAACCGCATTGCCGTCTCCATCCTCATATTCACCTGCGCGCCGGTAGTTAAAGGCGCCGAGCAGATCAAGGCCTTCAACAGGCCGCGCGGCGGCAATACTGGATGTCAGAAATCCGGACTCGTTGCTCTGAAACTCGAACTTCTGGCGAAAGCCGAATTTATCGTCGCCTTCCAGATAATCGGCCGCGTCCTTGGTGGTCACATCGATAACCCCGCCAAGCGCACCGGCACCGTAAAGGGTCGAGGATGCCGGGCCACGCAGCACTTCAATTGCCTTGAAGAGCTCTGGATCGGCAAAGAAAGAGCCCATCCGGTACTGTTCATGGAACTTGGTGGCGCCATCGACCCGCACAATCAGCCGGTTCTCGTCCGAAGCCCCAAGCGCGCCGATACCGCGGATGTTGAAGCTTTCGCCGAGCACACGCTCAGATCCAATCGCCTTGACGCCGGGCAGATCGGTCAGCACATCGCCGATTGTGGTCGGCTGGGCTGCTTCCAGGTCTTCCTGGTCCACGACGGACACGGATTGCGGCGTCTCGATGGCCACTTTCTCTTTACCCGCGGAAATTACGATACGGTCAAGTTGAGTGGCCTCGCCGGCATGGGCGGACGACACCACAGCGGTGGCGATGGTCGCCGCCGCAGCAATAGCTAAACGCATTCAAAAGCCTCTTCGTCAGGTCGCTGCTGTTAGCTGCCTAGCGAAGGGCTGGGTGGCTACTCTCTGTCTAAGCCGGAGAAACCCTCCGGCGGGTCTAATCACTTCGTGAGGATCAACTTGTTGTTGTTGGTCACACGCAGTCTGTATTCGGAACCGTTGAACAGAAGGAACACCTCCCGGTCATCGCCCATCAGATCACTGACGAGAATGCGGTTCCTCTCATTTGAAATGGTTGAGTCCGCGCCGGGCAATGGTGCTTCGTTCGGCTCGTCCGAGGGTGTCCCCGCCAACAACTCGGCTCCTCCAGTAAGAATGTCACGAACGCATGGCGGCCCCCCGCCAGACGTTATGATGTCTGTCATAAACGATGCGTCTTGCAAATACAAATGCAAATCATTCGCATTAGTAAAAACATGTTAGGACAGAAACCGGCCCGAACCACACGGGTCATCTTATCGAAGATTGTATTCTATGGAGGTGGTGAAATCGAAGGTCGCCCCGACAATCTCAGGCGGCATTGCCGGCATCGGATCGGCCCTTTTCAGGAGATCCAGCAGCGCCTCGTCCAGAACCTTCCGGCCGGAACTCTTCACGATGGAGCGTTTCATGATGCTGCCCGAGCGGTCGATCTGGAAGCTGAACGCGACGGTGCCTTCATAGCGCCGCAGCCGGGCTGCGCGGGGGTACTTCTTGTGCCGCTCAAGCCAGCTCTGGATCGTCGCGAAGTAGGACTTGCGCGCTCCGGCGATGCCACCACCAACAGAGGAAGCCTGGGTCTGACCAGGTCCCGCGGCACGATTCGGCGCCGAGGAAGCGATGTCGAACACTCCGCTCCCCCTCTTTTTCTGCGCGTCCAACACCTTGTCCGCCAACACCGCGTCGGCTTTAGGCTGTTTCGGAGCAGCCTCCACCGGCTTCGCCTCGACAACCTTGGTCTCAACGGGCTTCACCAGTTTGACCGGGCGTGGCTGTTTGACTGTCTCGACCGATTTTACCGGCGGCTCCGGGCGCGTTACCGGTAAGGGCGGCGGCAGAACAGCGGCCGTCACAGTCTCCACCGGAACAATTTCGGCAGCCTCGGCGACCTCGGTTTCCTGCGGCACAGGTTCCACCACCGGCTCGGCGGTTTCCACGACTTCAGGCTCAACGGGCTCGGCCTCGACCATCTCGACGGGTTCGACCAGGGGCGTTTCCGTCACTTCCGTTACCGGTGTGTCCGGCGGAGGGGGCGCAACGGTCTGCTCCATTACCTCCTCCATAGCCTCTCCGTCCGGCGCGCCGCTCGCTTCGGCTGCGGAAATGTTCTCGGCAACTGTCTGCGCCTTGACCCCGCCGGCATCCCCCATCATCACAATAAGGCCGCCTTCGCCCGTATCCGCACTGCTCGTCGCAGGAACCTCAAACGCCACGAAGGACAGAACGGCCAGGCCATGCAATGCGAGCGCGGCGGCGAAACCGGCGATCATGGACGGGGCAGTACCACGCCGTTCAACGATTGCGCTCATGACGCACCCGTCGCAAGCAATCCGAGCTCCTTGAGTCCGACCGCCCGAAGCTCCTCGATCAGGGCAATAACCATCGCCGCGTCGCTCTGCGCGTCGGCCTTCAGCTTCAAGCGCGCGTCCGGATGCTCCGCGAAGTAGGACTTGAGGTGCCCGACGACATCTTCCCGCTCAAGGATCTCATCCCGGAAGGAAAGCCGCCCGTCGGCCGCAATCAGCAGAACCGCCGTGGTGTCGTCCGGCTGGCCGGAATTCGACGTCTCAGGCGGCGTGATGTCCAGCAGCTCCGCTTTTTCGAGCGCGCCCGCCAGCATGAAGAAAATCAGCAGCAGGAAAACGACGTTGATCAGCGGCAGAACATTCTCGGCCGCCGATTTTTTCTTGGGTTTGATAAGCCGCATCGCGTCAGCGCTCCGACCGGCTCGCCAGGGTCACGTCGGTCAGTCTCCGCTCGGCCGCCATATCCACAGTCTTGACCACGGCCTGTACCGGCACGCCTTTCTCTGCCTCGACCACGATCCGGGGCTTGGGCTCGCGTCCGGCCAGGGTTTTCAGTCGCTCGGAGAAATCCGCAAGGGTCATCCGCTCGCCGGAGACCTGATAATCCCCGTCAGCGCGCAGCTTCACCAGCACAGAGCCTTCGGAAGCGGCACCGGTGGCATTCCCGAGCTTGGCGGTCTTCAGGCCGATGGCCCGCCAGTCGAGGAAGCTGGAAGCCAGCATGAAGAAGATGAGAAGGATGAAGACGACGTCGATCAGCGGCGTGAGACTGATCTCCGCCGTGGGGCGTCGGCGCCCGGCATTGAGCCGCATGATGGCCTCACTCCGCGCCTTGAAGCGCGGCTTCCGAAATGGCCTCTGCCACAGCCCGGCGACGGACCGGTGCCGGAGCAGCAGTGAAGACCTGCGTTGCCGCGTCTTCCATGGCCCGTCCCGCACGCTCGACAATGCCGTCGACAAGCTGATGTGCCGCAGTCGCCGGGATGGCGACGACCAGGCCCGCGGCCGTGGTCAGCAGCGCCACCCAGATCCCGCCGGAAAGGATCGAGGGATCGACCTTGCTGCCCGCGCCTTCAAGCGCCTTGAAGGCGTCGATCATGCCGATCACGGTACCGAGCAGACCGATCAGCGGGCTCAGCATGGCGATGGCCGATAACAGGCGCAGGCCCGATGACAGCCGATCCATGAACAGTCCGGCGACCCGTTCCACCTCTTCCCGCGCCTCGGCCTCGGAAATATCCCGGTTGTGCCGGAGCTGCATGGCGTAGCGGGCAATTGCCGCCGCCGGGTGCGAGCCGTCTTCAAGCAGGTCTAGCGCCGCCTTATTATGGCCGGAGCGCCACATCGCCAGGGCCTCGTCCCGCTCGCGGCCGTTCCACAGGCGCAGCATCAGGAACTGCACCATCTTGGAGGCAAAAACGGTCGTCGCCACCACAGACATGATCGCGAGCAGATACATGATCGGACCGCCCGCATCCATAAAGCCCATGATCTCTTCGATCGCTGCCGTCATTGACTTTCTCCTGCCCTGTCCGGGCGAGCGCCGCCGCCCTGCCGATATCGACCGGGCGTTCGGTTATTGCGTAAAGGGCACTGCTGCCCGAGATGCCGTCTGCAGACTGTCCGCGCAGAGACCCGGTGCGACGGCCTCGACCCCGCCCTCACAGGTCCTTACGCCGTTCATCAGCACGCGCCCGACATGGCCGCAGTCGATTTCCTTCAGGTCGAACAGTTTCACCCGCGTGTGCTCAGTATGGATCGGCCCCATGTCGGCGATCACACGCCGGACGACAATGCCGTCCGTATCGAATGCGACGAAATCGAGCTTCACTTTTTCAAGATTTTTTCCGGTCGTGTTGTTCACGACCCACGTGGTGCGGCAGTCCCCGCCCACACTCTCGACCTTGTTCAGCTCGAGAAGCAGGCGCTTTTCCGCCATATCCGTCGCGAGTGCGGGTACGGAAATCGCCACAACCGCTAACGCGGAGAGCCCCGTTCTGAAAAGACGCGCCAACCCCATGAGCCTACCTTCACGGACGAAATATTATTGCGAGTCATTCGCATTACTGACTTGAGGATTAGGTACAGGAAGGACATGCCTAATGCAACCACTGTCATGGTGCTTTTCGGCAACAAAAGCGGCCGGTTTTTAACGTAATTCGGCTCTGGCGGCCTAAGAGCCGCGCAACTGCGGGGGAAGATCGCGTGCAGCCCCGCCATTTCCGAGGTCAAGCGCGCCTTGCCAGATCGCGCGCGCCCGCAGCAGTGGCAGCTGCCGCACCCTTATGGCGCTGCCGTCAAACGTCCTGACAACGGCATCCCAATGCGCGTCTTCCAGATCGCGCCACACCACATTCAGATGCACAGCAGAGTGGGTAAAAAGATGGCGCAGCGCCTGGGCCGGCAATGTCGCCCCCAGATCGATCTCGGCGTCCCGTTCCTCCGCCGAGGCATACATCGGCGTCTCGATGCCCGTCCGCCCCCAGTCTGCAAGCCGGGTCAAAGCCCGGGCATGATAGCCGATATGAGCGACCAGATGCCTCCGGGTCGAGCCCGGCACAAGTGACGGCGCGTCGAGATCTCGGTCCGTCAACTCGTTCAGCTTGCGGGCGAAATAGGCCGTTCCCCGGCGGGCGAGGACGAGGTCCTCCGCCGGGGCCGCGGGAGAATCATAACGGGCGCCCGCACCGAGCCGGGCCCGCAGCGCGGCACGTTCCGCATCCAGAGAGTCGGTCATTCCCGCCCCCAGGCTCTATCAGTCCTGCACGCCTTCGATCTTGGTACGGGCGAAATTCAGCCGCTCCATGATCGGGGCATCGGAGAAGCGGAACAGGTCGAACCGGGTTTCAGCCTGAAGAGACCACTGGATCCAGGACGGCACCACGAACATGTCGCCCTTTTCCAGCTTATGTTCCACCCCGTTCATCACCACGGCGCCGGCACCGTCGAAGACCTGGAAGACGGAGGAGCCGACCTCGCGCCGGGGCCGCGTCTCCGTGCCTTCGCGCAACCGGTGGAATTCGGTGCGGATCGTCGGCATCACGTCGCCGCCCGTGGTCGGATTGACATAGCGGATGGCCGCATGACCCGGCTCGACCGTCGCGGGCTGGCCCTCATCCTCAAGCAGCAATTGCTCGGTCAGGGCCCGGTCGGTGAATTCCCAGCGATAGGCGCCGATCGGCGTGCTCACCGTGTCCTGCAGGCCGGAGAGCGGGCGCAGTCCGGGATGGCACCAGAGCCTCTCGCCTTGCGAGAAATCAGGTGTCGCATAATCCGTTACCTTATCGGAGCCGAACTCGAAGAAGCCGACATCGTTCTGCTGCGAGAATGGAATATCCAGACCGTCGATCCAGGTCATCGGCTTGTCGGTGACATTGTGGTGGCCATGGAAATGCCAGCCCGGCGTGAGCAGCAGGTCGCCCCGGCTCATCCGCACAGGATCGCCATTCACCACGGTCCAGACACCCTCGCCCTCGACCACGAAACGGAAAGCATTCTGCGCGTGCCGGTGCTCCGGCGCGGTTTCCTTCGGGCCGAGATACTGGATCGCGGCCCACAGCGTCGGGCTGACATAGGCGTTGCCGCCGAGCCCCGGATTGGCGAGACCAATGGCCCGGCGCTCCCCGCCACGTCCGACAGGCACAAGCTCGCCGGACTTCTCCGCCAACGGCAGCAGCTTCGACCATTTCCAGACATGCGGCACGGCCTTCGGCTTCGGATGCATCGGCATCAGGTCGCCGAGCTGCGTCCAGAGCGGCATCAGGTGTTCGTCCTCGAACCCCTTGTAGAGTGCGCGCAGCTCTGGGCTGTCGTCCGGCTGCATGGCATGCGCGACGTTCGAATGATCCTGTTCTGCGCTCATCTCTTCTTCCTCCTCCGTTCGTGTCGCGGCCGGCCATCGTTACTTCCGGGGGCCGCGCTCAGTTCTGTAATCCGTTAGAGCCGTACAGCCAGTGCAGGCGATCATACCATTCGGCGGGCGTCCGGCTGGACAGCACCTGATTGCGCGCCGCCGCCAAGGCGCCGTCCGGGTGATAGACATAATCGCCGATCAGCCGGCTGCCGACTTGCACCCGCGCGGTGCGGGCGATGCGTTGCTGCTGATAGCTGTTGAGTACGGCTTCGATATCGCCGTCCCCGCGCTTCATGGTCTCGGCGAGGCAGACCGCGTCCTCCATCGCCATGCAGGCGCCTTGGGCGAAATATTGCAGCATCGGGTGCGCGGCATCGCCGAGCAGGGCGACCCGGCCATCGACCCAGGTATCCACCGGGTCCCGGTCGCACAGCACCCAAAGCTTCCAGTTGTCGCCATGCTCGATGATCTGCCGGGCGCGCGGATGGATATGCTCGAAGCCCTGTGCCACCTCTTCCTTGGAAACCGGGCGGCCGGAAATCGCCTCCTGCAGGTCCCGGTGGTAGGTGACGACCAGATTGAAGACCTTCCAGCCCTTCAGCGGGTAATGGACGATATGGCATTTCGGCCCGGCCCAGAGCGTTGCCGCGTTCCAGCGCAGGTCCTCCGGCATCTGTTCGGTCGGAATGACGGAGCGGTAAGTGGTGTGTCCGGAAATGCGCGGCGCTCCATCGCCGACAAGCTGCGCGCGCACCGGTGAATGCAGTCCCTCGGCACCGATCAGCGCGCTGCCGACAAGCGGATCGCGGCCATCCAGTAACAACGTGACACTGCTGCCGTCCTGCTCATAGCCGGTCGTTTTGTGACTGGTCCGCAACTCGACCAATGGGCTCGCCACGCAATAATCCAGCAGCGCCTTATGCAGATCGGCCCGGTGAACCACGGCATAGGGATTGCCCATATGGCGGCGGAAATCCTCGCCCAGCGGCACCTGGGCGATCTCCTCGGCGGTTTGCGCATCCATCAGCCGCAACGCATCGATATAGACGGCCTGCGCCCGCGCCTCGTCCCCGATGCCGAGATAGTCGAAGGAATGAAATCCGTTCGGGCCGATCTGGATACCCGCCCCGATCTCGCCCAGCTCCGCCGCCTGCTCAAGCACCAGCGACGCGAAACCGTTCTGCGCAAGGCCCGCGGCAGCCGCGAGGCCGCCAATGCCACCACCGGCAATGAGTATGGGTCGGTCCGCCATCTATCCTCCCTGCCCGGGCCGTCTTGCTGCGGCCGTTACCGTTAAAGGCAATCTTCAGCGCACAACAGAATACCTGTTGCATCGAAAGGTCAAGTTAGTAAGCATGCTTATTATATTGCACGCGACGCACGGAGCCATGATGGCACTTGAGATTCACGGCATGGCCGGACACCTGATCCGGCGGCTGAACCAGATTTCGGTCTCGGTGTTTCAGGACCGCCTGAAGGCTGCCGGCTTTGACCTGACACCGGTGCAATATGCCTGCCTCGCCACGCTGGACCAGAAGCCCGGCATCGATCAGGCGACGCTCGCCGGGCTGATCGCCTATGACCGGGCAACCATCGGCACCGTTCTGGACAAGCTGGACACAAAAGGACTGGTGACACGCAAGGTCAGCCCGCGGGACCGGCGTGCCCGGGAAATGCATCTGACCGAAAACGGCCGCGCGCTTTACCGAACGGTGACCCCGCTGGTTCAGGAAATCCAGACGCTCATGACCGGGGGACTCGAGCCCGGTGAGCGCGCCGAATTCCTGCGCCTGGCGGCCAAGCTCGCCAGCACTGGGAACGCGTTCAGCCGGGCGCCTTTGGCCGAGCCGGACTGAGCCCGTCCCCGGTCAGTTCTTCCGGATCATGTACTCGACCGGCCAGGTCACCAGCTCCGGCACCAGGGCGATGATCAGGATACCGACCAGCATCAGGAAGAAGAACGGCACCGAGGCCTTCGTCACCTGAATGAGGTCTCGCCCCGTCATGCCTTGCAGTACGAACAGGTTGAAGCCGACCGGCGGGGTGATCTGCGCCATCTCGACCACGATAACGGTGAAGATACCGAACCAGATCAGGTCGATCCCGGCGCTCTCCACCATCGGCAGGACCACCGCGGCGGTCAGCACCATCATGGAGACGCCGTCCAGGAAGCAGCCGAGGAAGATATAGAGCACGGTCAGCAGCACCAGCAGCATGCCGGGCGACAGGTTCCAGGCATCGACATAGCTGGCCAGCACGCGCGGCACGCCGGTGAAGCCCATGGCGATGGACAGGAAGGCCGCGCCAGCGAGAATGAAGGCAATCATGCAGGACGTGCGGACGGCCCCCATCAGGCTGCCCATGAAGGACGCCCAGTTCAGCGTCTTCGACCACCAGGCCAGCGCCAGAGCGCCGAGCACGCCGATGGTCGCCGCTTCCGTCGGCGTGGCGAAGCCGCCATAGATCGAGCCGATGACGCAGAAGATCAGTAGCACCACGGGGAACAGCAGGCGCGATGCCTTCACTTTCTCAAGGAAACTCAGGCGCTCTTCCTGTGGCGGGGCGAGTTCCGGGTTCAACAGTGCCCGGATCGCGACATAGGCCATGAAGATCGAGATGATCAGGATGCCCGGCACAACCCCGGCGATGAACATCCTGGAAATCGATTGCTGGGCGATGACACCATAAACGATCAGCATGATCGAGGGCGGGATCAGCAGGCCGAGCGTGCCGGACCCGGCGAGCGTGCCGATGGACAGCTTTTCGTCATAGCCGCGCTTCTTCAGCTCCGGAATGCTCATCCGGCCGACCGTGGCGCAGGTCACCGCGCTGGAGCCGGCGACCGCCGCCATCACGCCGCAGCCGACGATATTGACGTGCAGCAAGCCGCCCGGCAGCCGGGCAAGCCAGGGCGCGAGGCCATTGAACATGTCTGACGAGAGCCGGGTCCGGAACAGGATCTCGCCCATCCAGACAAACAGCGGCAGTGCCGTCAGCGCCCAGTTCCAGCTCGCATCCCAGACCGTGCTGGCCAAGAGAGAGCCAGCCGGCGCGGGCGAGAAGAATTCCAGTGCGAAGAAACCCACGGCAAGCAGGGTCGGCGCAACCCAGATCCCCGATGCCAGCAGGCCGAGCATCAGGATGAAGAGAATGGCAGAAATCATTCCGGCATCCATCAGTCGTCCTCCCCTTTGAACAGAGCGGTCGAGTTTGCGATATAGCTCGGCGTCTGGCCGCGCAGGATGCCGATGAATTCATCGATCAGGGCAATGGTCAGGATCAACGAGCCTAGCGCCATGGCGGAGCGCGGAATCCAGAACGGAATGGCCAGCAGCCCCGGGCTGATATCGCCGAAAATGTATGAGAAATAAACGAGATCGCAGGCCCAGTAGGTGAGATACCCCATGGCCGCCGCACAGAAACCGACGCCCCAGAGCTCTGTCAGCTTCGCCAGCGGGCCCTTGGCCAGACGGATCAGCAGCGTGACCCGGATATGGCCGTCATGCCGGAAGGTATAGGCGAGCCCGAGAAAGGTCGAAGCGGCCAGGCTGAAGCCGGCGCTTTCGGTTGAATCGATGGCAACCCCGAAGAACCGCCCGATGATCTGGGCCACGATGGTGAGCGAGATCGCGACCAGGAAGAAGGCTGCGAGATAGCCGCTCCAGAGATAAAGGCCGTCCAGTAATCGTCGTGCCGCCATGAGATGTCTCTCGGGGTTTTGTCAGGGGCCGGAAAAGGCAGCGGCCGCCCCGGATGGAGGCGGCCGCCGGTGTTGGGTTTATTGCAGGGCGAGGTAACGGTCGAGAACCGCGTTCGCTTCCGGGCTTGCGCCTTCACGCCAGCCTTTCATCATTTCGAGACCGATGGTCTTCATCTTGGCGGTAACTTCTTCCGGCGCCGTAGCAGCGGTCATGCCGTTATCCGTCAGCACCTTGATCTGGGCGGCGGTGGTTTCCGCGCTCATTTCCCAGGCCCGCAGCTCGGCTTTCTCGGCCGCAGCGAGCATGCCCGCCTGATCTTCCGGCGACAGGGCAGCGAAATATTTCTCGCTCACGATGACGGCGTTCTTGGAGAAGATCGCACCGGCATAGGTGAAGTTGGAGGTGTTGTCCCATGCCTGGATGTCGATACCGGTCTGCGGCGAGGTGAACAGTGCCTCGATCAGGCCGGTGGAGAAGGCCTGCGGGATTTCCGCGAACGGCAGGATGGTGGCGTCGAAGCCGAGCATTTCACCCATCTTCTGGGTCGCCGTGGAATAGATCCGGAGCTTCTTGCCCTTGAAGTCGTCGACCTTGGTCACCGGGAATTTGGTGTAGAAGCCCTGGCCCGGCCACGGCTGGTAGAACAGCACCCGCAGGCCGGCCTTCTTGAAGATCGCATCGAAGTACCCCTTCTGCAGGTCCTTCAGCAGCCACGCGGAGGCATAGTCCGGAGCGATGAACGGCAGACCGGCGAGGATGTACATCGGATCTTCATTGCCGTAGACGCCGAGGCGAATTTCGCCGATCGGAATCTGGCCGCGCTGCACCGAGGTCTTGATCGCGTCGAGCTTGATCAGGCTGTCATTGGAGTTGAGCTGGATATCGACCGAGGTGCCGGCTTTCACATCCTCGACGAACAATTTCAGGTTCTTGGTCAGGAAGTTGCTGTCCGGATAGCCGGACGCCATGATCCATTCCACCGCCTGCGCATTGCCGGCGGTCGCCAGCATTCCGGCGCCGACCGCGGCGGAAGCCAAGAGAGTCTTGAATTTACCCATTTGCCACTCCTGTTCTTTGTTTAGAGCGGCAGAACACCGCCCTGGAAGGAAGAGAACGCCAAGGAAACCAGCCCCTGTAGAAAGGGACGTCCAGTTCAGCGCCTGCCAGGAGATTGCAAGAAGAGGACCAGAACCGGTTCAGATTTTATTCTTTAAAATCATTAACTTCTGCATCTTACGCTCCTGTCTCCGCAACGTATTATGCTCAGATTCTAAGCATCCCGCATAAATTTGTGACCGCTAACCGGGCAGCAAGCCAGATTTACCGGAGCGGTCCTGCCATTCCGGCAAGCCCGAACGCGCCCGCCAATGCTTCGCGATTTCGTCGCGGCGGGCAATCCAGACGCCATCCAGCCCGCTCAAATGCTTCAGCACCTTGTCCAGCCCGCCAATCCGGCCCGGGCGGCCGATGATCCTGAGATGCAGACCGATGGTCATCATTTTCGGCGCCGATGCGCCCTCCGCCCAGAGCCAGTCGATGGCATCGATGCAGTATTTCGCGAAATCGTCGCCATAGGTGAAACCGCCGCCGCGCTGAAACCGCATGTCATTGGTATCGAAGGCATAGGGCAGAACCACATGCGCGTGCCCGTCGACTTCCTGCACGAAAGGCAGATCGTCGTTATAGGCGTCGCTGTCGTAGAGAAAGCCGCCCTCCTCGACCAGCAAACGTCTTGTGTTCGGGCTGGGGGCGGACCGGGTGTGCCAGCCGACCGGACGCACGCCTGCGGCGGCCTCGATCTCGGTCGCGCAGCGGGCAATGATCTCCCGTTCCTGCTGCTCGCTCATCCCGGCATGCCGCTCCCACAAATATGAGTGGCAGCCGATCTCGTGACCGCGCTCCGCCATGTCCCGCGCCATCCAGGGCGACAGGGTCAGGGCCCTGGCGCAGCAATTCATGTAGGCCTTCATGCCATAGCGGTCGAGCAGGTCCATGATGCGCCAGTAGCCGGCGCGCGTACCGTAATCGAAATGCGTGTCCTTGCAGGGATCGGGCGCGCCCTCGACTTCCTCGACGATCTCGTAGACCGACTCGTTCCGCTCGTCGCCAAGGCTGACGGAGTATTCCGCGCCTTCCTCGACATTCACGACCAGCGAGACGGCAAGCCTTGCTCCACCCGGCCATTCCGGGTTCGGCGGGGTGTTGCCATAGCCGAGGAAATCGCGCCCGCTCACCTTACGCGTCCTCGCCAAGAATGAGCTTCCGCATCCGCCGCGCCGCCGCCGGAACCGGGCCGACGATCGGACAGGGAGGGTTGCTGGCGGCCAACGTCTTCGCGGCATCGGCCAGCGGACCACCACCGATCACCACCGCGTCCACATCGCCGCGCGCAACCGCCTCGTCGATCATCCCGCGCAGGGTTTCAACCAGCGCGTCGGGCTGGCTCATAAGCACATAGGCGTCTGTCTTGGTGGTCAGCAGGGCAGAGAGCTTGTCCCCGACACCATAGCTGTTGGCGAGACCGGTAATCGCGTCGAAGAGGTTCGGCGTCGGCGCGACGATAGCGAAATTGCCATGCTCCGCCGCCTCCAGCATGCCGCACTCGGCGATACCGACGACCGGCACCGGCAGTTTGGCGCGCAATTCCTGCAGCGCCGGATCGCCAAAAGCCGCCACGATCACGCCATCCAGCGGATCGCGCCCGTTCTCGAATGCCTCGACCATCAGATCGGTCGCCAGTTTCAGGCCCGTATCGTCGGTAATGATGTCAGGAGCGCCGACATTCGTCATCTCCTCCACATACCAATCCGCCCCCAATTCCTCGCGGACGGCAACAGCCATGCGCTCCGTTACGTTTTGAGTGGCGTTCGGATTGATCAGAAGAATCTTGTGCTTGTGGGTCATGCTTTATCTCGGGGCAGCAAGGGGGGAACGGTCGCGGGAGAGGTGCTTGCCATAGCCTTTCCCGCCGACCAGCGTTTCTTCGTCAATCACGACCGCGCCGCGCAGGATCGTGATCACCGGCCAGCCGGTCACCTCCATCCCCTCATACGGCGTGTAATCGGCACCGTCGCGGGTCAAGGCCTCGGTGATGGTGACTTTGCGCTCCGGGTCCCAGATTGCGATATCGGCATCGGCACCGACCGCGATGCTGCCCTTGCGCGGATAAAGGCCATAGGTCTTTGCGTGATTGGTCGCGCTCAGGGCGACAAACTCGTTCAGCGTGATCCTGCCTTTCGACACTCCTTCGGAAAACAGGATCGGCAACCGGGTCTGCACTCCCGGTATGCCGTTCGGCACCCAGCGGAAACTGGTGCGCCCCTTCGGGATCAGCTTGCCTTCCGGATCGTCATACCGGAACGGGCAATGGTCGGAGGAGAAAACGGAGAAGACGCCGGTCTGGATACCTTCCCAGCAGGCCACCTGGCTTTCCTTGTCCCGTGGCGGCGGCGAGCAGACATATTTCGCGCCTTCCATGTTGAGGCCGTCCATGTCCTGCTCGGTCAGGACCAGATATTGCGGGCAGGTCTCGCCATAGACCTTGAGTCCGCGCGATTGCGCCCGGCGGATCTCTTCCATTGCCTCCCGGTTAGAGACATGCACGATCATCACCGGGACATCGACCAGCTCGGCCAGGCTGATCGCCCGGTGCGTCGCTTCCCGCTCAACCACGATGGGACGGGATTTGCCGTGATAGAGCGGCGCCGTCTTGCCGGCCCGCTCCAGCCGCTCGGTCATGAAACGGATGGCGTCGTAATTCTCCGCATGCACCATGACCAGAGCGCCTGTTTCCCGGGCCGTCGCCATGACATCAAGGATTTCCTTGTCGTCCAGCTTCAGCCCCTCATAGGTCATGAAGACCTTGAAGCTGGTATAGCCGTCCTCCACCAGAGCCGGGAGTTCCTGGCCCAGAACCTGCTCGGTCGGATCGCTCAGGATCAGGTGAAAGCTGACATCGGTATAGCAGTTGCCATCGGCCAGCCCGTGATAGGCGGTCACCGCTTCACGCAGGCCCTTGCCGTTCTCCTGCAGGCAGAAAGGCATGATCGTGGTGTTGCCGCCGAAAGCCGCCGAACGGGTGGCGCTCTCGAAATCGTCGGCCATGACAATGCCCTCGCCGCTTGGCTGGGCTATATGCACGTGGCTGTCGATGCCGCCCGGCATGACCAGTTTGCCGGTAGCGTCGATCACACGGTCCGCCTCGCCGAGGTCAATTCCGAGTGTGGCGATGACCCCGTCACGAATGCCGACATCGCATTGCGTCGTATCGGATGCGGTAACCACAGTCCCGCCCTTGATGATCAGATCGTAGTGAGGCATCCGTGCCATCCCCTGCCTGTCGTTCTTGGGCGGTAGTCTTCCCGGGCCAGCGCCGGATCAATGCGCCGCGCCTCTTCCGGCGTGACACACCGTTTCGTCCCGGTGATCAGTTTGTAGCTGTCCGGCTCCCGGTGCCGTTCGAAGGCGAAAACGCTTTCCCGGTAGGAGCGGCAGAGATCGAGATCGCAGTCCGCCGTAATCACCTCGTCGCCCTCGCCCGTCACCACGGCGATGGTCTCGCCGGTCGGGGCTATGATCTGGGTGCCGCCCATATGGTGCACGCCTTCTTCCATACCGGCCTTGGAGACACCGATCACGAAACAGGCGTTCTGATAGGCGCCGGACTGCATCACCAAAGTGTTGTGATGCCAGGAGAGCCGGTCATGCTCCGGCGCCGGCGGGTTGTGGATCGGCGTGTTGAAGCCGAGCAAAACCATCTCGACGCCCTGCAATCCCATGACCCGGTAGGTCTCCGGCCAGCGCCGGTCGTTGCAGATGCACATGCCGATCCGGCCGGCGAAACCATCGAACACCCGAAAGCCGAGATTTCCCGGCTGGAAATAGCGTTTCTCCAGATGCTGGAAGGCCCGCCATGGCTCATGCTCGGGATGCCCGGGGAGATGGATCTTCCGGTATTTGCCAAGCAGTGTGCCGTCCGGGCCGACCAGTATGGAGGTATTGAAGCGCTCGCCCTTCGGGGTCAGCTCCGCATAGCCGATACTGAAACCGATGCCGAGCGCCTTCGCCTTCTCGAACAGGGGCGCGGTATCCGGCCCCGGCATTTCGCGCTCGTAGAAGCTGTCCAGCTCCGCATCGTCCTCGATATACCAGCGCGGAAAGAAGGTGGTCAGGGCCAGCTCCGGATAAACCACCAGATCGGCGCCACGCCTTGAGGCGGTTTCCATCATCGCGATCAGCCGGTCCATCACGGCGGAGCGGCTATCCGATCGGTTCACCGGCCCCATCTGGGCGGCGGCAACGGTTACATTTCGCATGGTCACGCTCCGGACTGGTTCGCGTGGGAGGAGTTCGTAACAGACCTGCAAGATACAGACCGTACCCGGCGACCTGAAGGAAACAAGCCGAAACAACCAGCAAGATCAGGCATCACAGCTCGAAGAACCCGCCCCACATTTCACAATAAAATAAGAAAACCATGACCGACGGATGAGAAGTGCACATAAAAACGGCACCAACTCGGTTGCATTGCACAAAATTTAGCAGGAAATTCGAATATTAATTGACGACAAAACCATCAACCCATTGAACTATAGGATTGATTTCCTTTGGTACAGGAATTGCGATGCTTGCTGTAGCGCAGCATCGCTCCGGCGATAGCTTATTGGTTGGCGTGCCACCCACTGTTGCGGCGATGCAATTGCATTCCTCGATAGTGCCGGTAGGCGCTACTTGATGTCTCTTCAAGGCACCCGAGGATCATCATCCTCCTTCTGTGCCTTACTTTGAATGCAAGCCGCTCCCGCAACATCGCCCCGTATCACGGGGTGCGAGGGGGCTTATGCGCCCTCTCTGCAGCGTTGGACCGAACCGAAAAATCGGCGGCCAGCGTCCAGCCACAGGGAGTGCTAAAATGTGTGAACGTCACGGACACCTCGATCTGCCTGATTTCGAGGCCATAAGAATGGATCGGCGTAAATTCCTGAAATCGACGGCGGCGGGCGCTGCCGGGGTCATCACAATGGCGGCCGGCCCCGGCATGTTCGGGTCGGCGGCAATGGCTGCCGAAAGCTCGATCAAGTCGACACACGGATCGGGTTTCTGCAACCTCAACATGTTTCTGTCCCACGCTGTGCAGACAGCAAAAGAAGACGGCCTGACCCTGAATTTCGTCAACACACCGACTTTTGCCGAACAAGTTACGTTCCTCGGCATCGGTCAGGTCGATGTCGGCCTTATGCCCTATACCAGCTTCATGGCGCTCTACGATGCGGGCGCACCGGTGAAGGTCGTCGCAGGCGGCGGAATCGAAGGCTGCGTCATCGTCGCCCGTCCAGGCCTCGACAGTGCGGAAAAGCTGAAAGGCAAAACGCTTGCGACCTTCCAGCTCGATACGCTTGAGGTCATGCCCTACGACTGGCTGAAAAAGCACGGCGTCGACTTCAAGGACATCAATGTCCGTTACATGGGCTCCACTCCGGAAGCTGTCGAAGCCTTCAAGGCCGGTGCGGTCGACTGGATCTGCACAATCGAGCCTTACGGTACGGCGCTTGTGAACGACGTTCCGGGTGCGGTGATGCTGTCCGACGGCACAGACATCTACGGCAAGGGCTACACGGACTGTGTGCTGGCAGCCCGGTCTCCGCTGATCGAGGAAAACCGGGAAGGCCTGAAAGCCCTGATCAAGGGCATGATGAAGGCCCAGCTCATGGCGGAAAGCGATCCGGCGGGCACGCTCGAGAAACTGGTCGGCACCTACTACAAGACCTCAATGGAGAACGCGAAGATCGCCATGGCAAAGCAGCCGGCCGTGGTCGATGCCCGGTCCCAGACCGACTTCATTCTCGACCGGACCGACAGTCTGGTGGAGATGGGCTACATCAAGAACAAGCCCGACCGCGCCGCAATCGACTGGACCCCGCTTGAAGAAGTCATTGCGGAGAATCCCGAGCTTTACGGCAAGCTCAAGCTGAAGGCGGCCTGATCATGGCCTCGGTCTCAACTGACCGGACTCCGGTCAGCGGGACCGGCACAGTTGCCGGCGGACAAGACAGTCCGCCGGCGCTGGCCGGCTACACGCTGCCGGAGCCGCTTCGGGAGTTTCTGCCGAAAGTTGGCTGGACTCTCGTCTCCGTCGGCACATTCGCGGCGCTCTGGGAATTTCTCTGGTTCATCGGCTGGGCCGATCCCAAGTTGCTGCCACCGCCACATGTTTTCCTTGGCGCTTTCGCGGACCAGGCCAAGTTTTTCAACACCGCGCAACGCTGGGCGATCGGGGTATCCCCGGATGCAGGACCAACGCCCTGGCAGGCGGTGCTGATCACCGTCGTCTCCTCGGCCATGCGGGTATTCATAGGCATCACACTCGCCGCAATCCTTGCTCTTTCGCTTGGTGTCGCCATTCGCTACTGGATCGTGGTCGAGCGCCTCACACTGCCGACAGTCACTCTGCTGTCCCCGGTCTCTCCGATTGCATGGCTACCGGTTGCGATTTTTCTGTTCGGCATCGGCAATGCGCCGGCCATCTTCATGGTCGTGATCGCGCTCTTCTTCCATATGACGATCGCAACCATCAACCATATCGACGGCGTGAACCGGAACCTGATCAACGTCGCCCGCACCATGGGCGCGACAAAGGCGCAGATCTATCGCCGCGTGATCATCCCGGCAATCCTGCCAGGTGTGTTCGTCATCCTGCGGCTCAACCTGTTTGGCGCTTGGATGGTGGTGCTGATCGCCGAATCCACCGGTGTCGGCTACGGCCTCGGCCAGGTCATCATGCTAGCCCGCAACACATTCAACCCGTCGCTCGTTTTCTTCTGTATCGCGCTTATCGGCTTTCTTGGCTTTGCCACCGACTGGGCGATGCGAATGACACAGAAGCGGGTGCTTTACTGGGTCAATGATCCATCGGGGGTGCTTCGTGGTCTCTGACAACAACACTCAAACCGCCGGACCTGCCGTCTCCTGCCGCGATGTCGGCAAGATCTGGTCGGCAGGAACGTCACGCGCACACGAGGCGCTGGCCAATATCGACCTCGATATAGAGCCCGGTGAATTCGTCGTTCTGCTCGGCCCCTCGGGCTGCGGCAAGAGCACGCTGCTCTACCTCATCGCCGGACTGGAACAGCAGACCGGCGGCTCGCTTACCTATTTCGGCGAGCAGGTGAAAGCTCCGTCACCGGACCGCAGCCTGATCTTTCAGGAAACCTCGCTCTTCCCGTGGCTCAGTGTCTGGGAAAATGTCAGCTTCGGCTTGCAAATCCGGGGCGAAAGCGAGCCGGATCGGCGGGCCGCGGCCAAGGATGTGCTGAAGCGTGTCGGTCTGACGGAGGCCGGATCGAAACGCCCGGACGAACTCTCAGGCGGCATGCGGCAACGCGTGGCTGTAGCCCGCGCGCTGGCGATGCGGCCCAGGGTTTTGCTGATGGATGAGCCGTTCGCGGCCCTGGATGTCCAGACACGGCAGAAGATGCAGGATTTCCTGATCGATGTCTGGCGGGATAGCGGTGCATCAGTCGTCTTCGTCACCCACCATATTGACGAGGCTGTCGCCCTTGCGGACCGGGTCTGTGTCTTCACGTCCCGCCCGGGACGGATCAAGGAAACCGTGAAGGTAGACCTGCCGCGCCCGAGAGATCCGTTCTCGCCGGAATGCGAAGCGTTGCGAAAACGTCTGACGCAACTCCTCAAGGATGAAGTGGACCGCGCCTTCGCGGAACAGGAAGGCATGGCCGAAGCCGTCTGACCGGCGGCGTCTCAGGCCTAATCCAACATCCCAGTTTTTAATAGTGGAGCGACTCCATGACCAGTTGCCTGATCAGAAGCCGCGCGATGATCGCGCGCACCATCGACCGCGAAACAGCGGAGATTATCGACGACGGCGCCGTTCTTCAGGAAGACGGTATCATCACCCAGATCGGCACCTATGCCGACCTGTCCCGCAAGAATCCGGACGTGCCGGTCGTCGGCACTGGGCAGGAAATCATGATGCCCGGCTTCGTCAACGGCCATCACCATGTCGGCCTGACACCGGTCCAGCTCGGCTCACCCGACATGCCGCTGGAGCTCTGGTTCATCACCCGGATGATCTGCCGCAATGTGAATGTCTATCTCGATACCCTTTATTCAGCCTTCGAGATGATCGCCTCCGGTATCACCACAGTGCAGCATATCCACGGCTGGATGCCCGGAAAGATCAATCAGGTCGAGGGCTATTCCGAACAAGTGCTGAAAGCCTATGACGATATCGGCATGCGGGCGTCCTACTGCTTCGCCCTGCGCGACCAGAACCGTCTGGTCTATCAGGCAGACGAGGAATTCGTCGCATCCCTGCCGAAAGAGCTGCAAGACCCCATGAAACGCTGGTTCGAGCGCTTCGAGATGGGCCTCGACGAATCGATGGCGATGTTCGAGAGCCTGCACGGCAAGCACCAGAGCAAGTCACGCACCAAGATCCAGCTTGCCCCGGCCAACCTGCACTGGTGCTCCGACGCAGCGCTGACAGCGCTCTCCGACGCATCGAAGAAATACGATGCGCCGATGCACATGCACCTCGTTGAAACCGCATACCAGAAGGAATATGCGCGACGCAGGGGCGACTGCACCGCGCTCGAATATCTTGACCGGTTCGACATGCTGAGCCCGCGCCTGACGCTGGGACACGGGGTCTGGCTGAACGAGAGCGATATCGACCGGATCGCCGAGACCGGGGTCTGCGTTTGTCACAACTGCTCGTCTAACTTCCGCCTTCGGTCGGGGTTGGCGGCGTTGAACGTGTTCGAGATCAAGGGGGTAAACACCGCCATCGGCCTCGACGAGGCAGGCATCAATGATGACCGGGACATGCTGCAGGAAATGCGGATGGTCTTGCGGGCGCACCGCGTGCCTGGCATGGACGACGTAGTCCCGACCTCCCCTCAGGTCCTGCGCATGGCGACATCAGGGGGAGCCAAAACAACACCTTTCGGAGACAGTATCGGAAGCCTGGAAGTGGGCAAGAAAGCCGATCTGTCGCTGATCGACTGGAAACAGGTTTCCTACCCCTATCTCGACGAGGAAATGCCCCTGCTCGATGCCGTGATGCAACGCGCCAAAACCGAAGGCGTCCGCATGGTGATGTGCGACGGCGAGATCATCTATCGCGACGGCGTGTTCACCAAGGTCGACAAGGAAGGCGCCTTGAAAGCGCTGCACGATGACCTTCAGTCCGCGCTTTCCAATGACGAGGTGGAACGCCGGCAGCTCTCCAAGGCGCTGCTGCCGCATGTGAAAAAGTTCTACGAAAACTACTTTGACCCGGCCAAGCACGAGCCATTTTACAAGCCGAGTTCACGGATCTAACGCTCAAAACAATCCGGGGAGAAAGGTCAGAGCGCCCTCCCCGGACTTGTCCTAACCAAGCTCGAAGGTGGTGACGCCATAAACCCGCTCTAGATCGACGCCGGGCGCGGCCCCGCGGTACATTCGGGCCGTCTCGAATACCGGCTCCAGACCCAGCGCGCGGGCAAGCGCGACGGCTTCCCCATTCGGCTCCGGCGTATCAAGGAAAACCTCGCCATCTCCCGCCGTGTCTATGGCTGCTTTCGCAAGCTGACGCGCAACCGCCGGATCATCGGCAAAGAGCGGTCCAATCTTCGCGCCTGCGCGGCACGGCCGGACCACGGCGTAGCCCACGAGCACACCCTCCCGCATCGCTGCGAACCCGGTATGTCCCGGCGCAGAGATCCAGGCCTCCAGAAAACGTTCGCGCGGCGCCGGGAACAGCTTCCGGTCATAGGCAAGCAGTTCATCGGAAGGCACGGTGAGCGGCTTCAGGAACGCCATATCCTCAACGACCAGCGCTTTCGGCACACCACCAAAGCGAATGTTCCGGTAAGCGAAATCAAAGCCGGAGCGTTTGTAGTTTTCCTGCTCCGCCACAACCCCGTCGAGCCCGACAATTCGCTCTCCCGCATGAGCCATTCCGGCCTTCCAGAGTGTGAAGCCATAGCCCTTGCCGCGAAAATCCGGGTGCACGATGTAGAAGCCGAGAAAGGAGAAGCCTGCATCGTAATTTATTACCGAGATCGAGGCTATCATGCGGCCATCGATAAAGCCGCCGATAAAACCTTCCGGGTCTACCGATGTGAAACAGCCCGCATCGCTGGCGCCCGGGTTCCAGCCCTCGGCAGCAGCCCAGCCGACCGCCTCCTCGACCTCAGCTCCCGTCATTGTGCGGATTGTATAATCCTGCTCCATCTCTCAGGCCTCCATCATTCAGCTTTTGGGGCGGCGGCCGCAAAGGCTCCGCCATAAGTCTTCGGCCTCGGGCTGTCATAGGCCAGACGCTTGCATGTCTTCAGGCCAAGCCCGACCAATGCTTCAGAGAATTTCACTGCCGCCGCCACACCGTCGATCACCGGCACTCCGGTCTCTTTCGTCAGCGCCTCGGCCAGATCCGTCATCCCGGCACAGCCCAGCAGGACAGCTTCCGCATGGTCCTGCTCGATAGCGGCGATCACTTCCTCTCGCACCTTGGCTGCAGCACCGCCGCCTTCCTCTTCCAGCGCCAGCACCGGAATCTCGGCGGAACGGACCCGGCGGCACTGCCGCTCGAAACCGTATTTGAACGCCAGCGCCTCGATGATCGGCACCGCGCGCGGCAGCGTCGTGACAACGGAAAAGCCGTGCCCGACCATGGAGGCCGCCGCCATCGCCGCCTCGCAAATGCCAATCACCGGAATATCGAGCAGCTCGCGACAGGCTTCGAGACCCGGATCGTCGAAACAGGCGATGACCAAGGCGTCGGCGCCATCCGCCGCGCCCTTTCGCGCCTCGTCCAGCAGACCGGGCAAGCAATAGGCCTCGTCATAGTGCCCCTCGATGCTGACAGGCCCATCCAGTGGATTGACCGCAACAATCTCCGTACCCGGCGCGGCGACGGCACGCGCGGTCTCGCGGATCTTGTCCGTCATGGAATCAGTTGTGTTCGGATTGATAACGAGGATCTTCATTGGCTTGAACACCTTAACATTCCCAGGGACATCGCCAAACTTTCTCCATCGAACCGAGAAAATCTGCAGCGGCATGAGGTCGTTCACCTTGCCGCTTCCTGCGGAGCCAGCTCACGACGACAAACATATTGCCTGTAATTAATGCGGATACCAGCGCCTCTCTTATCCGTAACCAAAAGCACGACACCTGTGCCGAGGACCGGGCGTAGACAGCCGACGGCGCTTTCTGCGAAGATTGCTGTCCATTCAGCTTGCATCCAGCAGATATATTGTAATCGCGGCCCGCCAGTCCCGCGCAGCCGCCGAAGGACCCGCAGCCGTGGTCACCGAACCCGACGACAAGACTCCGCAAGAACCGCAGCACCCGGAGTCCGCACCGACCATTTTCAGTAAGTCCGCAACTTACCTCGCGGTGCTGGGAAAACCGATCACAGGCCCCTTCAGAGCGCTGCCCGGCAACGCACGCGGCGCCATATGGGTCGCCATCGCCGCACTCTTCTTTACCGTCATGGTCGCGCTGATCAAATCAATCGGCGATACAATCCCGGTCGTGCAAATCCTGCTGTTCCGGCAAATCGTGATGACCTGCACGGTGATGCCAGTCTTGGTCTCCGGCTTCCCGGATATTCTGAAAACCCGCCATCTGGGACTGCATCTGACCCGCGTTGTCCTGGCCCTGATCGCCATGACCTGCGGCTTTACCGCTGTGGTTCACCTGCCCCTGGCGGAAGCCACCGCCCTCGGTTTTGCCAAGAGCCTGTTCGTCACTATTTTCGCCATGGTCGTACTGTCGGAAGTCGCCGGACCCCGGCGCTGGTTCGCGGTCCTGATTGGCTTTGCCGGTGTGCTGGTAATGGTTCAGCCCGGCCCGGGCGGGCTGAATATCTATTCCGTTCTGGCCGTTGTCGCGGCTGCCGCGGCCGCTGCCGTCATGGTCATCATCCGCAAAGTTTCCCAGTTCGACCGCCCGGTAACCATCCTCAGCTACCAAGCCATCATGGTCGGCTTCCTTATGGTGCCACCAGCCATTTACTTCTGGGTCACGCCAAGCCTCCACGAATGGATGATCATGGGACTGATCGGCCTGTTCTCGGTCTGCGGACAATTGTCCAACATCCATGGTTTCAAGGAGGGGGAAGCCTCTGCCGTGGCTCCGATGGATTACATCCGCCTGGTTTTCGCGACGATCATTGGTTTCGCCGTATTTGCCGAGATTCCCGATCTCGAGACGACGATCGGAGCCATCATCATCATCGCCACCTCGCTTTACACCGTCAGAGCGGAGAAACGCGCGGCAACCGCCAGGAAGTAGCCAGAGCCGGGCACCCTGCATGCAGCCTGCAGAGTACCCGGCCGGAATCATATCATCAGGCAGCGCCGAACACTTTCTCCACCGCCTTGACCGTGGCGCCGACGATGATGTCAGCCTCTTCCCGGGTCAGGCAGAGCGGCGGCGCGAAGCCGAGGATATCGCCCTGCGGCATGGCCCGGGCGATCACGCCCTGCTCCAGCAATGCCGCCGCCATGGCCGGGCCGATCTTGCGAGACGGGTCGAAGAAGGTCCGTTTCTCCTTGTCCTCGACGAACTCGACGGCGGCCAGCAGCCCCTCGCCCCGGACATCGCCGACATGGGCGTGGGAGCCGAGGGCATCGGCTAGGGCCTTGTTGAAATAGGCACCCATCTCCTTCGCATTGCCGACCAGGCCGAGCCGGTCGATCAGATCCAGGTTCGCGACACCGGCGGCGGCCCCGATCGGGTGCGCCGAATAGGTCCAGCCATGGCCGATTGGGCCAAGCTCGTCCGTGCCCTGCTCCAACACCTTCCAGACCCTGTCCGAAATGATCGAGCCGGACAGCGGCGCATAGGCCGAGGTCAGCCCCTTGGCGATGGTGATGATATCCGCCTCGATACCGTAATGGTCGGAGCCCATCATCGAGCCGAGCCGTCCGAAGCCGGTCACCACCTCGTCAGCGATCAGCAGGATGTCATGCTTCTTCAGGACGGCCTGGATCGCGGCCCAGTAACCGGCCGGCGGCGGAACGATGCCGCCGGTGCCGAGCACAGGCTCGCCGATGAAGGCGGCGATGGTGTCAGCGCCTTCACGCTCGATCAACGCTTCCAGCTCGGAGGCGCAATGGGCGGTGAAATCCGCTTCGCTCTGGGCAAGGTCCGGGCGGCGGAAATAATACGGGGCATCGGTGTGGATGACCTGCGACAGCGGCAGGTCGAACTTCTTGTGGAACAGCTCAAGCCCGGTCAGCGATCCGGTCACCAGCCCGGAGCCGTGATAGCCGCGCCAGCGCGAGATGATCTTCTTCTTTTCCGGCCGGCCGAGCACGTTGTTGTAGTACCAGACCAGCTTCACGTTGGTTTCGTTCGCGTCCGAGCCGCCAAGACCGAAATAGACCTTCGACATGTTCGACGGCGCCCGGTCGAGCACCATCTTGGACAGCGTGATCGAGGCTTCGGTGCCGTGCCCGACATAGGAATGATAGTAGGCCAGCTCTTTCGCCTGCGCAGCGATAGCCTCGGCGATTTCCGGACGGCCATAGCCGACATTGACGCAATAGAGGCCGGCGAACCCGTCCAGCATCTTCTTGCCGTCCCGGTCCTCGATATAGACGCCGGAGCCGCCGGTGATCACCCGCGTCGGGGTTTCCCCGCGCGCATGCTGGGCAAGATGGGTCGAGGGATGGAAGAAATTCTCCCGGTCCCACTGAGCGAGCTGGTCGTTGGTAAGCATCATGATTCCTTATCGCTGCGGCGCGGGCCGGACGGCCCAAGGCTGTTCACCGGAGAGCCTAGTGCCGGAACCGGCGAAGATCTGACTGAACTCCTCTCCCATGACAGAGAGTTTTTCGGTTGAGACACATTGAGCCGGGTGATTTTTCTGCCGGATCAGGTGCCGGCGAACAACTCCACCGGGATCGCGCCGCCCGCCTTCACTTCCTTGGTGACGATGTAGCTGTAATAGCGCTTCAGTCCCGCCTCGCTTTCCAGCATCCGGTCTATCAGGCTCTGGTAGCTGGTGACGTTTCGGGTCACGACCTGGAAGAGATAATCGAGCCCGCCGCCAAGCGCCCAGCATCCGATGATCTCCGGCTCGCGCCCGACCGCTTCCTCAAACCGGACGAAATCCTCATTCCGGTGGTTTTCAAGCTCTGCCGTCACGAAGACCGTGACATGTTCCGCGAACAACTCCAGTGCGATCCGCGCCCCGTAACCACGCACAATGCCCGCCGCTTCCAGACGCTGCAGCCGCTCCCAGCATGGCGTGTTGGACAGGTTCACCCGCCGCGCCAGATCGGATTTCGAGATCCGTCCTTCCTGCTGCAGAATGGCGAGGATCTTCACATCCCGGGCATCGAGCTTCAGCGCCATGATCAGGAAGCGATCCGGCTGCCGGCCCCGGCCTGAACGGCCAGGGAAACCACGTGGGTGGCGATTGCCGTGTCCTGCGCGCCGGTGCCCGTCAGGTCCGCGAAAGTGATATCCGAGGCCGACTTGCGGCCGGGCGCCTGCCCGGCGACGACATCGCCCAGCTCCGGGAACGCCTTGTCGGCATCGACCATACCGGCCTCGATGGCAGCCCGCAGCTCGCCCTGAATCCGGCACTGGCTGAGCCGGTCCGGCACATAGGCATCCACCCGGCGGAACACCTTCGGATCGATCTCCACCTTGCCCGGCTGGTCCGATCCCATGGCGGTGATATGCAGCCCCGGATGCAGCCAATCCGCCTGCAGGACCGGCGCGCGCGCCGGTGTGGTGGTGACGACGAGCTGGCTTTCGGCGACAAGCCGGGCGGGATCAGTTTCGACACGGGCTTCAATACCGAGCTTTTCCGCCAGATCGGCGGCGCAACTCTTCGCATGTGCCGGGTCACGCCCCCAGACCAGCACCCGTCTGAACGGCCGGACCAGATGTGCCGCCTCGATCTGCAGGCGGGCCTGCACCCCGGTGCCGATCACCCCGGCTGTGTGTACCTTGGGCGCCAGATGCCGGGCGGCGACGGCGCCGGCAGCGGCGGTGCGTATGTCCGTCAGATACCCGTTATCGAGCAGCATCGCGTCCACCAGCCCTGTCTTCGCCGAAAACAGGATCATCAGCCCGTTCAGGCTCGGCAGGCCGAGCTTCGGATTGTCGAAGAACCCCGGGCTGACCTTGATGGCGAAACCGTCGAAGCCCGGAATATAGGCGGTCTTCACATCGACCTCGCCATTCGCCGCCGGAATATCCATGGACAGGATCGGCGGCATGATGACCGCGCCCGAGGCCAGAGCCCGGAAGGCGCTCTCGACCACATCGACAACTTCCAGATCGAGTGTCGCCAGGGCGCGCAGGTCGACTTCGGTGAGAATGCGGATATCAGGCATGATAGGGCTTTCCTTCGAGCGTGAGATCACCAAGGCGGATGGTACGCCCGGCCATGATATCCGCATGCATATTCATATCGAGATTGCGTCCGGTGATGATGGTCGCCACAGGACCTTCCAGATCCGGCAGTTTGCCCGCCAGCAGGGCCGCCGCACCGACGGCCGAGCCGCCTTCGCAGACCATCCGGTCTTCGTAATAATGGCACTGCATGGCCCGGTAGATCTCCGCTTCGGTGACCAGCACAGTGTCGTCGATCAGCGCCCGGCACAGCGGCAGGGTCAGCCGGTTGTCGGCGCCAAGGCCGCCGCCGAGGGAATCCGCCAGACTCGGCACCTCCTCCACCGCGACATTCCGGCCCGCTTGCAGCGACTCATACATCGCCGCGCCCCGGTCCATGGAAATCCCGATTACCCGAATGCCCGGCTTGCGCGCCTTCGCCGCCAGCGCGATCCCGGCGGCAAGGCCACCGCCTGAAAGCGGAATCAGCAGGGTCTCCAGATCCGGGCGACTGTCCAGCAGCTCAAGCCCGATGGTGCCCTGTCCCGCAATCACCAGCGGATCGTCAAAGGGCGGGATTTCAGCCAGACCTTCCTGCGCGACGAGGCGCCTGCTTTCTTCCGCCGCCTCGTCCTGAGACCGGCCAACAATCCTGACCTCCGCACCAAGCGCGCGAATGCCTTCAACCTTGGCGTCAGGGACCAGTTCGGACATGCAGATAATTGCGCGCAGACCGCGCGCGCGCGCCGCATAAGCGACCCCGCGCCCGTGATTGCCCGTAGAGCAACAGGTCACGCCAGGACAGTCGCCCGGCAGGACAGAGATGGCGTTCGCTGCGCCCCGGATCTTGAAGGCACCAATCGGCTGCGCGATCTCCAGCTTGAGCAGCACTTCCATGCCAGCCATCGAGGAAAGAAAGGGCGACGGCACCAACGGCGTCTCCACCGCTATCCCCGCAATGGCCGCCCGGGCCGCCGTCACGTTCTCCAGCGATAATTCCCGGCGCCAATCGCTCACAGACAAATTTCCTTCGAAAGAGGACAAGTAATTGATCTTTTTTCTTTTCAGCATCGGCCACATGTCACGGCGATTGTCAAACAGCGGATGTTGATGCTCAATCGCCGGACCTGCCGAATTCTTCAACCCGCTCAGTGGACTTCGCCTCATGCCCGACGTCAAACTCCCGTTTTCCCGCGAAGAATACATCGAGCGGCTGGTCAAGGTCCGGACGGCGATGGAGAAAGCCGGGATTGAGGTGCTGTTCATTTCCGATCCGTCCAACATGGCCTGGCTGACCGGCTATGACGGCTGGTCCTTCTATGTCCATCAGGGCGTGATCGTCGGTCCCGAGGGCGAGCCGGTCTTCTGGGGCCGGGGAATGGACGCCAAGGGCGCCATGCGGACCTGCTACATGTCGGTGGATAATATCCGCGGCTATTCCGACGATTACGTCATGGCGGCCGACTGCCATGCGATGGAAGACCTCGGCACAGCGATTGCCGAAAGAGGCTGGAACAACCTGACCCTCGGCGTGGAGATGGAGAACTACTACTACTCCGCCCGGGCCCACAGCGTGCTGTCGAAGAACCATGAAGGCACCATCGAGGATGCCACCGGACTGGTGAACTGGCAGCGCGGTGTCAAATCCGCGACCGAGCTGAAATACATGCGCCGGGCGGCCCATATCGTCGAGAAGATGCATGCCGCCATTTACGAGCTGATGCGCCCGGGCTTGCGCAAGAACGAGCTGGTGGCGGAGATTTACCGCACCGGCCTGATGGGCGGAGAGGATGAAGAGGGCAGCTTCGGCGGCGACTACCCGGCCATCGTGCCGCTGCTGCCGACCGGCAAGGATGCCAGCGCGGCGCACCTGACCTGGGACGACACGGAGCTGGAGCCGGAACAGGCCACCTTCTTCGAAATCGCCGGCTGCTACCGTCACTATCACGCACCGCTCTGCCGGACGATCCATCTCGGCACCCCGCCGATCGACATGCTGCGGGCCGAGGAAGTTGTGCTCGAGGGCATCACGGACGGCATCGAGGCAGCCCGCGCCGGCAACACCGCGGGAGACATCGCCCGCGCCTTCTATGCCGTGCTGGAAAAGCACGGGGTCAAACGCGAGGGTCGTTGCGGCTATCCGATCGGGCTCAGCTATCCGCCGGACTGGGGCGAGCGCACCATGTCCATCCGGCCGAGCGATAACACCGTTCTGCAGCCGAACATGACATTCCACTTCATGCCCGCACTCTGGATGGATGACTGGGGGCTGGAGATCACCGAGACCCTGCGCATCACCGAAGATGGCCCAGCGGAGTGCCTGGCGAACGTCGAACGCAAGCTGTTCGTGAAGGCTTGAAGGGCCGATCATGCACCCGACCCGCGATACCACGCTCGAGATTCTGTCCGACCTGATCGGCTTTCCAACCGTCTCCGCCGACAGCAATCTGGCGCTGATCGACTATGTGGCGGAGTATCTCGGGAAGCTTGGCGCCAGCGTGCACACGTTCCGGGACCCTGGAGGGACAAAGGCCAATATCTTCGCAACTATCGGCCCGGAGGTGGATGGCGGCATCGTCCTGTCCGGCCACAGCGATGTGGTCCCGGTGACGGATCAGGTCTGGTCGAGCGATCCGTTCGGCATGCGGATCGCCGAGGGCAAGGCCTATGGGCGCGGCACCTGCGACATGAAAGGCTTCATCGCGGCGGCGCTGGCGATGGCACCGCATTATGCGAGGTGCGAGTTGAAACGCCCGGTGCATTTCGCCTTTACCTATGATGAGGAAGTCGGCTGCCTCGGTGCCCAGGCGCTGATGCACGAACTCGCCCTGCTGCCATTCAAACCCGCCGTGTGCATCATCGGTGAGCCGACGGAGATGCGGATCATCGAGGGGCACAAGGGCTGCTGCGAATATACCGTGACCTTCAGCGGTCTGGAGGGGCATGGCTCGCAGCCGGATCTCGGCGTCAATGCGGTGGAATATGCCGTACGCTACGTCACAAGGCTGATGGAACTGCGCGAAGTTCTGAAGCGCCGGTCGCCGGAAGGCTCCCGCTTCGATCCGCCCTGGACGAGCCTGCAGATCGGCCGTCTGTCCGGCGGCGTCGCGCATAACGTCATTCCCGGCCTGGCCCATCTCGACTGGGAAATGCGGCCGGTGCAGAACGGAGACGCGGATTTCGTGAAGCGGGAAATCGCCGCCTACGTGAAGGACGACTTGCTGCCAGCCATGCGCGCGATCTCGAAGGATGCGGATATCAGCACCGAGATCATTGGCGAGGTTGACGGGCTGGAGCCGGTTCCGGAAAGCGAGGCCCTGAAAATCGTCGCCGAGCTGACCGGCGCAAACGGCGCGGACCTGGTGGCGTTCGGAACCGAAGCCGGCCTGTTCCAGAAACTCGGCATCTCCACCGTCGTCTGCGGCCCCGGCTCCATCGAACAAGCCCACAAGCCGGACGAATTCATCGCCCTCGACCAGATCGACCAGTGCCTCGTCATGCTGGACAAACTGACAGCCAAGCTGACCGGTTAGGCTGCAGAGCCTAGTCCAGCAGCACCAGTGTTCGGACAAGATCGGCGGAAACATTGTAAACGCCGACCAGCTCATGCCCTTCGGGCAAAGTAAGACCAAGTTTGCGCCGAAGACGCAGTACTGCCCGCCCATCTGCCGCTCGGGTGAGCTCCGCATCTTCAAATCCCGCATCGTCACCGAGCATCGGGTAGATCGCCTTGTACAGGCTCTCCTTTAGCGAGAAGACGAGGATTGTCGCAGTGGCGATGTCTGGCGCCTCAATATCTGAGATTGTCCGGCGGTCCCGGTCCGTCAGAACAAGCTCCGCTATCTCGGCCGCAACATCCGGGGTTCCGATGTTTTCGAAGTCGAGGCCAATCCCGCGACAGCTGTCCGCATTGGCCACGACGGCACCGGCCAGCGCCTCGGAATGCGTGATCGAGCCATGAAACCCCACCGGCCAGACCGGCAGGCCAGCGCGGTCACGAGAAACATGCCGCTCCGCAGCTCCCGCATGTCCCAAGGCATCACCAGCGCAAAGCCTACCGGCCAGAAAAGCCGTCTGACGGGACAGAACTGCCTCCGAAAAATCCTCCGGCAAGGCGATCCCGGAAGCACCCGAGGCAGCTTCAATTCTGGCGGCTGGATCGAATGATCGCTCGACAAGGGCGAGCGAGATGTCCAGTGCAGGAAACGGCCATACCGGTGAGAGTGAGCGGTTCGAACTCATGACCTTTGCTTCAAAGGGATCTCCACGGAAAACGTGCTATAAAAATTAACTTAGCAAGCCACCACTCTGCCTGTTAAACTTCTGCAACTGTTATGTTTTAGATCAGATTCTCCCGGGAACACAATCGGTCCCAAAGGAGTCCGCGTGCCAGCAAAAATCGTCTCGTTTGTTACCATGAAGGGCGGCAGCGGGAAAAGCACGTCCGCGATGTGCCTTGGCGCGTACTGGCATAAATCCGGAAAGAAGGTTGGGCTGATCGATGCCGACCCCGCTGGCACGCTTGTGCGCTGGATTGCGGCGGGCGCCGATCTTGCAGATATGCCCGCCATCACGGCAGGCCCCGACAGTGTCGATGCCGGGATCGACCGATTGCTGAAGAGCGGCCTAGACCACATAATCATCGACACGCCGGGCTTCCAGTCCGAAGCGACCGATGCCGCAATCCGCCGGGCGGACCTTCTGATCATTCCGATGCGCCCGTCACCGATCGATTATCAGGTCGCCATCGACACCGCTGAACATATTGCTGACCTCACGTCAGCATCTGTGCGCTTCCTGCTGAGCCAAACAACGAAGGGTAGCGTCATCGCCCGACACATGCGGGCCCAGATGGAAGCCGCAAATGCACAACCCATGGAAGTGGAACTGAGCGCCAGAGTGGCATATGGTGAAGCCGCACTGGCAGGGACCACACCGAGTTACTATCAGCCGCGGGGCGCAGCCGCACGGGAGATCGCGGAATACGCGACCGAGATAGGCAATCTGATGGTGGCCCGACGCAAGAAAGCAAGAAAGGCGAGCGAGCCGGTATGAGCAAGAAACTCCCCGAATTGCAGCGCACGGAACGTCCCGGCACGGCAGCAGGAACGCCGGCCAAGGCGGCATCCAGACCGGCGGCAAAGCCGACAACCACCAAACCGGCAGCGAAGAGAGCCGCTTCGTCATCGACGAAGAGGACCGCCGCCGCGTCAAGTGCAAAGCCGGCAGCCCGCAGCACGGCAGCCAAGCGCACGGCTGCTCCGAAACGAACCGCGGTAGCCACTGCCACAAAGCCCAAAACCACCGCAAAGCAGCCTGCAAAGGCTGCAAAATCTTCGTCCCCTGAAACAGCAAAAGCAGGTGAAGTCATGACTGTAGATACAGAAATCGCGGCGACCGATGCCGCCGTAGCCAACGCGTCCGTCCTTCGTCAGCAGGCGAAGGAGATCGTGTCCAGATACGCCGTCTGGTCTTCCGCATTCGGCGTTCTCCCAGTGCCGATCGCCGATGTCGCCGGGATCACCGGAACACAGATTTCAATGATCGCGGCCCTGTCCAAGCTCTACGGCGTGCCATTCTCAAAATCTTGGGTCCGGTCCATTCTCGGCTCCATCGTCGGCGGCGTTGCGCCCTGGGCGGTGACAGCCGGGGTCGTCAGCACGGTCTTCAAGTCCATGCCTGGCATTGGCCTCGGAGTCGGATTTCTCGGCATGGCCGGTCTCTCGAACCTTGCCACCCGCACCATCGGCAACCTCTTCATCGATCACTTCGAAGCCGGAGGCGATCTCTCCAACGTCGATACAGACGCGATGCGCGAGTCGCTTTCTGAAGAAATGCAGAAGAAAAAGTGACGTCTGCCGCCACTGAATAAAAATAAGGCCGCTGCAGCATCGCAGCGGCCTTATTTCTTATCCAAGCTAGATACCAATCAGAACGTCAGACCAAGGGCCGCATTCTCCGCCCGACCCTTGGAACCGGCGAAACTATGCAGTCCGGTATCAAGATCGTGACGCGTGCCTTCCATGACCAGAGACATGATCCGGCCGCGCTCCTCGAACAGCAGCCCAAGCTCCTGCAGATAAGCGAGACTGTCCGCATTATTCTCCCGGACCTTGCCGATGGCCTGCGGCGTTTCCAGAGCGCGCAACAGTGCGACATCCGGATCGTCCAATTCATGCTCGACCTTGTGGCCAGCCCTCTGATCCTCGACCAGCCAGCCATAATCGTCCTGAACCAGACGGAGCCGGGGTGCACCGGCGGCAGATTCCCAGCGGGTTCTCCAACGCGCCACCGCGTCACGCAGATGAGCAAGATGCTCAGCCAGATCGACCTGATAAGGCGCATCGATATTCCGGTCGCGGAAGTAGTAGGCCATGTTCCAGACCACATCCTCTTCGAACGGATAATTCAGCTCGTGATAATCCAGCGGCTCCAGGTCAAGCCCGAAACTGTCCGCTTGCGTGAAATACGGGCTGAACCGGTCGAAGCGAACGGGAAAAACGCCGGAAGGCGGCGGCAGATGCGTCAGCCGGGGCAAGTTCTCCCGGTACATCTCGAAGGTCTCCGCAGACTCCCCCGGGAAGCCGACCAAGAGATTCCAGACCGGCTTCACTCCGGCCGCCGCGCAATCCGACAAGAAGCGGATATTGTTGAAGGCCGTGGTGCCCTTGCGCATCAGTTTCAGGGTCTCCGTCGCAATGGATTCCACACCCGGCTGCACCTCGACCACCCGCGCTTTGGCCAGCGTGTCTAGCTGCTCGCGGGAGAGGTCCGCTTTCACCTCGTAGAACAGGGTGACATGGTCCGGCACCTTCAGGTCCGGCAGCAGCTGCTCGGTATAGGATTTCGGGATGATGTTATCGACGCTGGCGAACCGGGTGACCCGGTCCGAATACTTGTCCACCATTTCCTGAATGGTCTTGCGGGCCAGCTCTACACCCATCTCGCGGAACTTCATCGTCGCGCCGTTGAGACCGCAGAAGGTGCAATGCGCCTTCTCGCCCCACCAGCAGCCACGGGACGTCTCGAACAGCAGCTCCACCTCGTCCTTGCGGTGATCGCCGAAATGACGCTCGTAGGACTCCAGATAGACCTCGTAATCCAGCGGCACGTCGCTGTTGAGAGACCGTTCCGGGCCGTTGACGGCAACCCCGTCAAGCTGGTCTTCCGCCCGCGCATCGCTTGGCCGTTTCGGCCGGACTGCCGGGTCCATCGCCGCAATCGAATGACTGTTCGTCTTGCTGAATATCCCGTCCAGCTTCGACATCGCAGCCGTATCGCCGGCCTCGGCGGCGGTGAGGAATTTCGGGAAATTGACCAGGGCATGGCCTGAAAACACATAGTCGATCCAGGGCACGTTATTCACGATCTCGATGCCCATCGTGCCTTCACAATTCGCGCCCCCCATGATCACGGCCGCCTTTGATCCGATCTCCTTCAGGCGGCGAGCCAGCGCGAAGCTCGGCATGTTCTGGAAGAACATCGAGGTCACCCCGACGATATCCGCGTCGGCCAAACCATGCTGCTCGATCATCCGGTCGATGATGCTCGGCAGATCGGACCGGACCGGGGCGAGCTCGCGGTGATAACGCTCAACCTGCGCTTCGCCGAAATGGTGCAGGTAGCGGGCGAAATAGGCTTCGGTATTGTCGCCATGCTCTGGGAAAGCGGCATGACGGAACAGCCATTCGCCAAACCCGCAGGTGTGCCCGGCGAGGCTTTCCGAGATCCATGCGTAAAGATCCGGGCCGACAAGTCCGCCGAAATCGTGGTTCAGATAATGAACGCTGGTTTCCGCCCCAGAGAATTTCTCCGCGATGACAGTTTCCAGCTGATGCAGAGCGATCGACGGGATCTGCAGTGACGAAAAAGGCATGTTAACGAGCGCGATACGCATGATGCGGTCTCCTCTACGCGGCTATTCTGCCGCTCCTGCTACATCACCCAACTCGGAATTCATCCGCCCCATGCTGACCAGAACCCGGCGCGATCCGGTAAAGGGCCGCCTGGCATGGGAGGCCAGCATGTTGTCGACAATCATCACATCACCCGCCTGCCAGTCGAACTGGCGAGCCTGCGTCTGGAACGCATCGCGTACCCGGCGGAGGATTTCCGGCTCGATCGGTGCGCCGTCTCCATAGCGCGCATCGCGCGGCAGGCCATCCTCGCCAAAAATATCGATCAGGTCTTCCAGCACGTCCTCACCGAGCGCAGACGGATGGAAGAGCTGTGCCTGATTGAACCAGAGCCGCTCCCCCGTAACTGGATGACGCGCCGTTCCCTGGCAGGTCTGTGCGGTCCGGAGATGTCCTTCCGGGGTCCATTCGAAATCAATATCGTTGGCCTGGCAGAACGCCTCGACCTCACCTCGATCTTCGGTCTGGAATACCGTTTTCCAGTCAAGATCGAAGCCTTCGTGATAATTCCGGACATAGCGCACACCCCGGCGCTCGACCTCGTCAAGCACGTCATCGCCGAGGGCGCGCGTCACGGCACGCACATCCGCGACAGGGGTCTGCCCGCCAGTCTCGGCAGGCTTGATGCAGCAGAACACGAGCCGCAGCGGCCAATCCCGCTGATAGGCATTCTCGCAATGCATCAGGATTTCTTCCGTCGCCGGATATTCGGTCGCCGTCATGATGCCTTCGAGCACTTCTGTACGCGGGGTTGAACGGTAGACATAATTCGCCGGCCGCCCGACAAGCAGGTCCCGGACGCCTGGGAAATCCTTCTCACCAGAAATCCCGATGCCGCGCAGGACGACAACGGGGTGCTCCCGCGCCAGCGCCTCGACAGCGGATAGATTATTGGACACCCACGATGCTGCGCCGCCGCTTCCGCCATTCGCCTCGACAATGACGGCAAAATCCTCACCGTCGAACAGTCGCCGAACGGACCCGTCGATCTCAGCCATGCCCCTTGCTCCCTTGTTCGTGCCAAAGTCGTTCTATCAGTTGTGCCAATGCCACGAGATTGCCTTCCCGCAACAAAGTCCGATGCGTTCCTTCGACCGTTTCGACGGTCACCTGGTTAAATATTGACGACCAGCCCATCGCATCATCCATCGTGCCCCGTTCGGTGCCCGCAGCCCGTATCAGGGCCACCGCACCAGCGGTGGATGCAAAACGATACGCCCCGGCAATGCGGACATTATCACGCGCCCGGGCGACAGTTCCCTCATCCGCACCGGCTTCGGCGGCGGCAGCGGCTATATCGGCCGCGTCGATCTCCGCCCCGTCAGTCTCATGCCCCGGAGCGGCTGCATCGATCAGCACCAGCCTCACATCCCGGCCACGCCCACGCAACCTTTCCGCGATTGCCGCCGCAAGCACGGCGCCGAGTGACCAACCCGCCAGATGGACAGGCTCAGTGTCACTGGCGGCCCCGGCAATAGCCATCGCATAGGCATCCGCCTGCTCCGCCAAGGCATCGAACCCGCGCCCCTGCTCGACAGCGACAAGGCGGCGGTCCTGTTGCCATTCACCGGCGATCAGGTTGTAGACCTGCCCCGAGCCGTCGACTGGATGGATCAGGAACCCGGCTGGCTGCGGCCCCTCGCGGAGCGTCCGGAGCATACATTTTTCATCAGGCCCCGCCCCCGCTTCGATGAGGCGAGCGAGCCCCGCCGCTGTTGGATTCGCAAAAACCTGCGGCAAAGGCAGGCGGCGACCGATCTGGTCACCCAAACGAGCCGCCAGGCGCACCGCGAGAAGAGAATGGCCACCAAGCGTGAAGAAATTCTGCTCCCGTCCGGGGCGGTTTGGCAGCGAGAGAACGTCGCGGAAAACATCGAGTATCTGCGCTTCCAGTTCCGTCCGGGGCTCTCCCCCGATCTCCGCGCCCCCGGCCTTTGGCAGGCTCAACGCGTTCCGGTCGATCTTGCCCGTCGCCGTCATCGGCATGGCGCCGAGCACGGTGAGATAAGCGGGCAGCATGGTTTCAGGCAAACGCCCGGTCAAGGTCTCCCGCACCGATCCCGCAGCATTGTCGGCCGGGCCGGTGATCCAGGCAGCCAGCGCCGGGCGGCCATCGGCATCGGGCGCCGTGATCACCGCTGCCTGCTCCACCCCCTGCACGGCGCGCAGTGCATGCTCAACCTCATCAAGCTCGATACGCACGCCCCGGATTTTCACCTGGCGGTCATCCCGGCCGACAAACTGGATGCGGCCATCGCTGTTGACCCGGCCGAAATCTCCCGTGCGGTAGCAGCGCTCGCCACTAGGACCTTCGACAAAGCGCTCTTCGGAGCGTTCAGCATCCCCGATATAGCCAAGACCAACGCCAAGGCCGCTGATCAGGATTTCGCCGACCGAGCCCGGTACTGCAGGCAGGCCGTATTTGTCTGCAATCGTTACCGAAAGACCGATAATCGGCATACCGATATCAGGGATGTGCCCGGTGTCACAGAGGCCATGCGTGGCGCAGATTGTCGTCTCGCAGGGACCGTATGCATTGAACAGTCGGCGCCCCGGAGACCAGAGATCGGCAAGCGCACCGGGCAGCGGCTCACCGGCCGCGACCACAGTCTTCAGGTCAGGGAAGTCCGCGGAGCCAAGCGCCGACAACGCCGACGGTGTGATCGTCGCGTGGCTGATACGGCGATCCCGCAGAGTGACTGCAAGGGGCTGTCCCGCCTGCAGGTCCTCCCGGTCCGCAAGCACGAGCGTACCGCCGGAGCCCAGCGTGATGAACACTTCCCAGACCCAGGCATCGAACGCAGGCGCCGCCAGCTGCAGCACCCGGCTGCCCGGCTGAATTGAGAGGTCCCGGCCAATGGTCAGGATCAGGTTCGCCAGCCCCTTCCGGCCAAGCAATGCCGCTTTCGGTGTGCCGGTAGAGCCACTGGTGAATTGAACATAGGCGCCATCAGTTCCATCAGGCACCGCTTCCAGAATGTCCCGCATCCGGGCCTTGCGGGCATCCGGCAGGGCGGGATCCATCAAGGCCAGAATGCGCCTCGCGCGCAGCGCCGCCAGAGCGTCAATGACCCGGCGCACCGGATCATCCGTCTCAATCATCGCGACCGGATCGCCGCCATCGGAGAGCGCTTGCTCGGCCAATGCGCCGTAGGTGATTACGTCCCCGCCATACTCAAGTGCGGGCAAGGCGGCATGCTTTGCCAATGTGTCTTCAAGCAATGCCGCCAGATCCGGAAGCGGCTCCGGTGCCGGGCCTTTCAGAATGGACCGGTCGCGATCCTCTGTCGCCACCGCCGCAAGGGCCCCGACCGGCTGCTCCAGTCCCTCGACCAATCCTTCTAACAACAGACAGAAAGAACGGCTCCACGCAGCCACCGTTGCTTCATCCAGCAGGGCGCTGTCATAAATGAGACCGCCGACGATAGCGCCACCGGCTTCTTTCGAGAGACTAGCCGCAATGTCAAACGGCGCCGTTGCCACAGGCAACGGGAATAACTCCGCCGGCAGACCGTCGCCGGTCGCCGCCTCGCGCCAGTCCAGCACGCTGTGCAGCAGCGGTGTGCGTCCCTGATGACGTTCCGGTTTTACCGCTTCGACAATGCGTGACAGCGGCAGGTCCACGTGGCTCAAAAGCTCAGCCATGCCCTCGCGCACCTGCCCAAGCAGGCCAGCACCCGTTTTCGGTCCGTCAAAACCGAGCCGCAGAGGAAGCGTGTTCAGGAACAATCCCGCGACGTGCTCGAATCCCTCCGGCCTGTCGCTGACGGGAATGCCGAGCACAAGGTCCTCGGCACCCGTCAGGCGGTGCAGAAAGAGCGCATAGGCCGCGACAAGCATGCCCTGCAATGTCCCGCCTTCGGACCGGGCGATCTCTTCGGCCCGCGCCGTCAGATCCTTGCCGATGCGCAATGTCACCGAGGCCCCATTCGGCTGATGATCGAGCCGTCGCGGCCGGTCCGCCGGCAGATCGAGTGGACCAGGCGCTGCGGTGAGTTTCCGGACCCAGAAATCCGTTTCAGCCTGCCCGGTCTCGGCAACCCGCTCATGGCGCCATTTCGCGTAAGCGCGATAGTCCGCCTTCGGCTTCGCCCCCGGTTCACTGCCGGTCAGAAACGCCAGCAGATCGCCTAGCAGCACACCCAAAGTGGTTCCATCGGAGATAATGTGATGCAGCGACAGGATCAGCACACCGGCCTCTGGTCCGCCGGAAACATATGTCAGGCGCGCTGTTTCACCGGCCTCGATATCGAAAGCCCGTTCCGCGTCCGCCCGGGCCGCGCTCTGCACGGCGGTATCGAAGTCGCTCCCCCCGTCCACAATCTTGATCGTCGCCCGCGCTTTAGCTACGACACGCAGCTCCGGCCCCGCTCCGGTATCTGGATAGGCAGATCGCAGCGCCGGATGGCGGTCAGCCAGCCGGTCGAAAGCATTGGCAAGAGCCGTCTCCGGATCGTCCATTGAGAGCCGGATGGCGGCCTGCATGACATAGACGCTCGCCTCGCCGCCAAGCTGATGGTCGAGCCAAAGCTGAGCCTCTGCGGGCGACACCGTCGGTATCTCGCCGTCCGGCAAGCGGAGAACCGGTCCGCTGTCCCCGGCGCATGCGCCCGTTCCATCAAGCAGTACCGCCATACCCCGGACGGTGCGACCGCGATGCACGATATCGTTCGGAACATCGATCCCGAGGGATCTTTTCAGCCGGGCGACGATCCTGATCGCCGCAAGCGACGTTCCCCCCGCGGCAAAAAAATCCACTCCGGCATCGAGTTCGAGCCGCTTCAGCACAGTGCGCACAACCTCGAGAACATCCAGCAGATGTGCTGGCTCGGCAGCCGGATCCTCAGCCACATCGCCGAACAATTTCAATGCCAATGCCGCAGGCGTCGGCGCCGATGCCAGATCCGCGAATGCAAGCCCGACACCAAATGCCCGCTTCAGCCGGGCGATAAGCCGGATTGCAGCCAGGGACGTTCCACCAGCCGTAAAAAAGTCCGTCTCCGCATCCGCGCTTTCGGATTTCAGGACCGTGCGCCAGATATCCAGCAGAGCGTTGAGTTTTTCCGGATCCACCTTCCCGCGCGCGGCCAATCCCTGTGATTTCTCCGCGGGTGTTTCCAGCTCCGTCAGGGCAAGTGCGCGGCGGTTTATCTTCCCGCTCCGATTAAGTGGAAGACTGTCCAGCCTTTGGAGCTGGTCCGGCACCATATGGCCCGGCAGCAATCCGGCGACAGCCTCTTTGCAATCCCGCGCCTCTACCGTTCCCGTGATAAAACCGATCAGCCGTTTGTCGCTTCCATCCCCCACCGCGACCACGGCTGCACCCTGCACACCGTCGACGGAGCGCAGCGCCGCTTCCACCTCGCCCGGCTCGATGCGGAAGCCCCGCACCTTTACCTGATCGTCAGAGCGGCCGAGATATTCGAGCGTACCGTCCTCGCGCCAGTGGACGAGGTCTCCTGTCCGGTACATCCGCGCGCCGGGCTCCGCCGCGTAAGGGTCCGCAAGGAACCGCTCCGCCGTCAGCCCCGGACGCCGCCAATACCCCCAGGCCACCCCGGCACCGCCGATATAAAGCTCGCCCGGCATGCCTTCGGGCACCGGCTCAAGTGCGCGGTCCAGCACATAGGCACGGGTGTTCCAAATCGCCTTGCCAATCGGCTCCGCTTTACCCCGTTGACCATTGACCTCATGGAAGATGCAGCCCACGACCGTCTCGGTCGGGCCGTACTCATTGATCAAACGGATCGTCGGCGCATCGCTCCGCCAAGCCGCCGTCGAAGCTGTCGACAGCGCCTCCCCGCCGACCACGAACATGCGGGCGCCGGTAGCCTGCGACGCTACCGGTTTCAGGTCCGCCAGCAGATCGAGATGAGCCGGAGTCATTTTCACGAAGCCATAATCGGCGCCCGCAGCCAGCTTTTCGGCAAGCGCCTCAACCGCGCCTTCCTCAGGCATCAGATGGACAGGCTTCCCGACGAAAAGCGGCAGCCAGAAGGACAGAACCGTGGCATCGAAGGCCGTCGCGGTAACTACCGCCGTGCCATTGCCGTCCTCGATCTCGAACGCATCGCGCGCCCAGGAGAGATAATTGATGACGCCACGATGGGGCACCATGACACCCTTCGGTCGCCCGGTAGAACCCGAGGTGTAGATCATGTACGCAAGATCATCTGGCTGCGGCGCTTCCTGAGCCCTGGCACCACCATCACCCTTGATTTTGCTGAACGCAGCGCCGTCCGCCTCGAACAACGCCATGTCCGGCAATGCGACCGCTTCGGCAAGCTGCCGGGAGCCAGGCGAGAAAAGTATCGCCGACGGCTCCGCATCTTCCACAATCTCCCGCAACCGGCGTTCCGGCAGCCCGACCTCAACCGGCACATAGGCTGCCGTTGACCGCATAATGCCAAGCATCGCCACCGGCAATCCGGCAGAGCGCGGCAGCAGAACAAGCACCCGATCGCCGCGACCGACCCCGGATGCAGCAAGCTGGCCAGCCAGCGTCGAAGCCGCGGCTATGAGTTCGGAGAATGTAAGATTGCCGTCGGGCGCGCTGACAGCCAATGCGTCCGGCGCCGCGGCGGCCGCTGTAAAGACCGCAGCGTCAACAGTCCCCCCCGACACCGGCACGACCGATCCGGAGCCAAGGAGCCTCAGCGTCTCCGCTTCAGGTTCATCGATCAGAGCGAAGTCCGACAGCGCTTGTTCATTCCTGGTACAGAGCCAATCCAGCGCCCGGCGGAACCTGTCCGGCAGGGAAAGAGCAACCGCACGCGGCAGCACACCAACCGCATAATCGAAGCCAGCGCGAATATCGGCCCCGTCCCGTACCATGGACATCATCAGGTCGAACTTTGCCGTTCCTCGGTCGCAGTCGAGAATTTCGAGCGTCAGTCCCGGTAGATCCGGCGGCGCAAAACCCGCATCGTCGAAATTAAAGAAACAGCGCACCGCCGGAACCTCTTCGCTCCGGCTCTCGGCAAGGCCGCGCATGATCTGCTCGAATGGAATTTCCCGGGCATCCAGCGCATCGACCACCGCATGTCTGAGTCCGGTAAGATATTCCGTGCGACTCTTGGCTGGCGAAAGATCAGCCGAAACAGTCACCGTGTTCACAAAACAGCCGGCCGTACCGTGCAGCTCGCTCCGGTCGCGGAGAGCGACCGGCGTGCCCAGGGCAAGACGGTCACGATCCGCCAGACGGCCGATCACGAGAGCATAAGCCCCCGCCAGCAGGGCATAGAGGCTGACCCCGGCCGCGCGCGACGCTTCTTCCGCTCGAAGAACCGTGGGGCCATCGAGCATGAAGGGCACCATCTCGGCACCGTTATCGCCCTCACCTTCAGGCATCAATCCGGGGCGCGGCGGCAGACCGAGGCCATCCTCGGTAGCCATCAGTCGATCGATGGCGGCCGTCCGTAGCGTCGCCATCTCCGGCTTTTCAAGCTGTTCCTGCTGCCAGGCACCCCAGTCCGCATACTGCAGTTCGGGTTCCGGCAGGTCCGGCACACGGCCAGCGCTGTAGGAAGTGTAGGCTCTGGCCAACTCATCCAGCAGCAACCGGACGGTCCAGCCATCGACGGCGATATGATGGAATACTAGCACAAGCGCCGTTGCATCCTGACCGGCAGAAATCAGAACGGGATGCAGGGGCAAATCTGTCTTCAGGTTGAAGATGTGCCCGGCCAGTGCGCGTGCCGCCGTCTCCAGTCCGGACGGATTTTTCACAGAAGAAAGTGTAAAAAGGTCCGGCGCCGCCTCGGTAATCGCCTGCACCGGTCCATCCGGCCCCTCGCGATAAACTGTGCGCAGCACTTCATGCCGGTCGACCAGCCACCGCAATGCAGCGCGCATAGCATCGATATCGACCTGGCCTCTGACCCGAAACGCCACCGGGACATTGTACCGGGTGCTCTCCGGCGCCATCCATTGCTCGGCCAGAATTCCCAGCTGCATGGTGGAAAGCGGCAGGTCGGGTTCGAGAATGAAGTCCAGCCTGTCGCCGAGGCCGTCCGGGCTCATGTCAGTTCCAAACCTCTCTTGCCGGAGCGTCTGGCCCGGCGGGTGATAGGCCCGTCGGAAACCGCCGCGCGGCTGTCCCCCGTTTCCGGGCGTAATGCATCCACAGCACGAGCCATGGCTGCCAGACTGGCCTGCTCGAACACAGATCGAAGCGGCAGTGAGACACCGAAGCGCTGCCTGATCTGTGCGACCAGGCGGACGCCGAGCAGCGAGTGGCCACCGACCGCGAAGAACCCGTCTTCGGGCCGGAACGACCCGCCGCCGAGCAGGTCCGACCACAGTGCCGCCAGTTCCCGCTCCGTGTCCGTGACATATGTCACCGGACCCGCCTCTTCTGTCACGTCCTCACCGGCCGGGATGGCAAGCGCGCCCCGGTCCAGCTTGCCGTTCGGTGTCAGCGGCAGGCCGTCCAGCACCGCGATCCGGCGCGGCACCATCCAGCCCGGGAGCTGCTCAGCCAGCGCAGCCCGCCAGTCGGACGGTGCTGCGGTTTCGCCCTGCGGCAGCACAACCCAGCCATAAAGCGCCCGGTCGCCGTCCATCTCACGAACATCAACCACGACCTGATCCGCACCGGAGACAGCTCTGAGGGCTGCCTCGATCTCGCCAGGCTCGATCCGGAACCCGCGCAGCTTGATTTGCCGGTCGATCCGGCCGAGATACTCAACGGCTCCATCGGCACGCCGCCGCACCAGATCTCCGGTGCGATACATACGGGCACCCGGCTGATCCGAGAACGGATCGGCCAGGAACACCTCCGCCGTCTGTCCCGGCCGACCGACATAGCCGTCCGCAAGCCCCATGCCGCCGATATAGAGCTCCCCCGCCACACCCCGCGGCACCGGCTCCAGATTGGTGTCCAGCACATACAGCGCCGTGCCCCGGATAGGCGTGCCAATGGGAATGATCCGTGTGCCGTCCGGCTCGTCATTCGAGGGGTGGTAGGAGGCAAAGGTCGTTGTCTCCGTCGGGCCATAACAATTAACGAAGCGCACATCCGGCCAGCGCTTGACCGCCGCGCACACCGCATCGGCATCCGCCGCCTCGCCGCCGAAAAGCACTTCCTCGAACACGGTGAAGGCATCCGCCTCCGCCACTGCAGCACGGTTGAAGACGGACGTTGTCAGGAAGGTCGAGGTTACTTTGGCATTGGCAAAAGCATCGGCCAATGCTTCGGCCTCATAGGTTGCCTCGCGCCCAACCACGACTGTCGTCGCCCCGTTCAGCAGGGCGCACCAGATCTCGTAGGTGGCCGCGTCGAAGGCCGTTGTAGCGATCTGCGCCACACGCTTGCCCGGACAGAAGCTGGCAAAGCCCGGCTCCACCGCCAGACGCAGCACGGCACGGTGCGGGACCCGAGTGCCTTTCGGGCGCCCAGTCGAACCACTGGTGAACATGATGTAAGCCGCATCCGCGCCGAGTATGGCCGGGCATGCGACGGAACCGCCCGCGACAGTTAGTCCGTCACAGGCAATCGCCTCGATGCCTTCCGGCAGCCAGTCAGGAACGGCGCCATCGGTGACGACCAGTGACACATCGGCATCCTCTGCCATCCCCACCAGACGCGGTCCCGGCTGTTCCGGGTCCAGCGGGACATAGGCCCCGCCTGCCTTCAGCACCGCCAGGAAGGCAGCGATCTGCTCCACACCGCGCGCCATGCTGACACCGACCGGCGTGCCCCGACCAACGCCCCGCGCGGCGAGGCCCACCGCGAGTTCATCCGTCAGCCGGTCCAGGGCGCTGTAGCTCAATGCCGCGCCGTCCGGCCCTTCAAGCGCCGCAAGATCCCCATGAGAGGAAACCATCTCTGCGAAACGAGAAACAACCGTCCCCTCTGGCGCCCAGCGCGCATCGACAACGGCGGAGCCAGACACTTCAGCGGAACGTTCCCCTGACCGGGACGACAGCAGCGATATGGCATTCAGATCCTTGTCCGGTTCCGTGACCAGATCCTGCAGAACCTTCTCGTAATAGCGGGCAAACCGACGTGCCGTTTCTGCACTGAAAAGGTCGGCAGCGTAATGCAGCACCAGCCCGAGACCGTCGCCCTGCTCATCGAACGCAAAAGTCAGATCGTAACGCGCACTCACCGCGTCGACATGCACGGGCGTCACCGCCGCACCATCGAGTGCGAGGGCCATCCGGTCCGCCGGTTGCAGCACCAGCATCACACGGAAAAGCGGTGTCCGACCGGCAGCACGGTCTGGGCCGAGCGCCTGGACGATCCGGTCCATCGGCAGGTCCTGATAGGTGAAGCCTTCAAGCACTTCATGGCGGGCAATCTCGACCGCCTGATCCAGCGAGACAGCTTCGTCCAGTCGCAGCCGCAGCGGTATGGTATTGACGAAATAGCCAACCAGATCCTGCACCTCTCCGCGATCACGGCCCGAGGCAGGCGCACCTATAACGATGTCCGCCTCTCCGGACAGCCGCTGCAGGGTGACGCCAAGTCCCGCCAGCAACATCATGAACAGCGTTGCCTGCTTTTCCCGTGCCCGTGCCCGAAGCGCCTTGGCAAGATCAAGCGGTACCGGCAGATGCAGCATGGCGCCGGTGAAGCTCTGGGCATCCGTGCGCTGGTAATCTTCGGGTAGCTCAATCCTGTCCGGAGCGCCGGTCAGCCGTTTAACAACGGCCTCCACACCAGACTGAGCATCGCAGGAGGACAACCGTTCACGCTGCCATGCGGCCCAATCGAAATACTCGATAGCGAGCGGAGGCAAAGCGAGGTTTCGGCCACGGCAGCGGGCGTGATAGGCCATGGTAAGATCGCGATAGACCACCGGCGCGGACCCCCCGTCGGTTGCGCTGTGATGCATGACAAGCGCCAGCAGGTGTCGTCCGTCCGGGAGTGCGGCGACGGTAGCCCTTACCGGAATGTGCCGGGCGAGATCGAAAGACTCCAGTCCCTTGCTTTCAAACCACCTCCGGATCGTGGCCTCGTCCGCGCTCTCCAGACGCTCCAACGCCACCTCGACCGGCATCGGCGGCAGCACTTTGACGATCAGATGCCCGTCTTCTTCCACCAGCAGGCTGCGCATCGCCTCATGCCGGGCCACGACATCGCTGAGCGCGCCGGAAAGCGCTGTCAGATCGAACGCGCCATCGATGACGAAACCGTCCGGCACGTTATAGGCATTCGCGCCTTCAAGCTTTGAAAGGAACCAGAGCTGTTCCTGGCCGAGGGATGGCAAGATCCGATCCCGCTCAACCTTCACCAGCGGTATGTCATCTATGCGTTTAGCGTCTCTTACATGTTTGGCGAGGGCGCGTGCGGTGGGATGGGCGAAGACCGCATTCGCGGGCAGCTCAACCCCGAGCGCCTTCCTGAGACGCCCGACAACCTGCACCGCCAGCAACGAGTGGCCGCCAAGGGCGAAGAAGTTGTCCTCCGCCCCGACCTCCTCACGCCCCAGCACACCCGCCAGAACCGCGCAGCACACTTCCTCTTCCGGGCCTCTGGGCCCGCCGCCAAGGCCCGCCGCCGTCAGCTCCGGCGCCGGAAGCGCCTTCCGGTCCAGCTTCCCGTTCGCCGTGATCGGCAAAGCGTCCAGCGTCACCCAGTCCGACGGCACCATGTGCTCCGGAAGCTTGTCACGCAGGTATGGGCCAAGATCTGTAGGCACCATATTCCCCTCGGCAACCAGATACCCGACCAGACGCGGGTCGCCTTGCCGGTCTTCCCGCAGCAGCACCGCCGCTTCACGGATCGCGCCATGCCCCATCAGAACGGACTCGATCTCCCCAAGCTCGATCCGGAAGCCCCTCAGCTTCACCTGGAAGTCGCTCCGGCCAAGATAGACCAGAGCGCCATCGGCCCGTCTGCGGGCGATGTCTCCCGTCCGGTACATCCGGGCGCCGGGTGTGGCTGCATGCGGGTCCGCGATGAAGGTATCGGAGGTCAATGCCGGGCGACCGAGATAGCCGCGCGAGACCTGAACACCGCCAATCCAGAGATCCCCCGCAACGCCGACAGGCACAGGCTCAAGCGCGCTGTCCAGAACATAGAGGCTGGTATTGGCGATTGCCGTGCCGATCGGCAGCGGGTCGTCCGACGGGCTCTCGCACTTCCAGTGCGTCACATCGATGGCCGCTTCCGTCGGGCCGTAGAGATTATGCAGCTCGGCTTGCTCCGGCTTCAGGCTGTGGAACCGGTCCACCAGCCCCGGTGACAGCGCCTCGCCGCTGCACATCACATAGCGCAGGTCTGTGCACGCGGAGAGCGTCGCTGCCGAGCCACCATGGCCGAGGAAGCTTTGCAGCATCGACGGCACGAAGTGCAGCACGCTGATGCGCTCTTCGATCATCGTCTTTGCCAGATAGTCCGGGTCCTTATGACCGCCGGGCTTTGCCGCCACGAGGCAGGCGCCCGTCATCAAGGGCCAGAAGAACTCCCACACAGAGACGTCGAACGTGTAGGGCGTCTTCTGCAGCACCCGGTCGCCGTCACCGATATCGAAGGCTTCCTGCATCCAGAGGATACGGTTCGCCAGCCCCGCATGGTGGTTCATCACCCCCTTGGGCAGACCCGTCGAGCCCGAGGTATAGATCACATAGGCAAGGTCGTTCGGCCCGAGCTCGATATCAGGGTTGCCCGCATCGGCTCCGCGTCTGCTGCCGCGCCCGGCATCGTCGACGCAGAGCGTCCGCCCCTCATGCACCGGAAGCACGTCCAGCAAGCCTGTCCGCGTGATCACCACAGGCGCCGCCGCGTCCCCGATCATGAAGCCGAGACGATCACCGGGCAGTTCCGGATCGAGCGGAACATAGGCACCGCCCGCCTTCATCACCGCCAAGAGCGACACAACGAGATCAACAGACCGCTCCAGCGCAACGCCGACACGCACGTCACGGCCGACGCCCGCCCGCAGCAGGCGCCGCGCCAGGGCATTCGCCCGGCTGTTCAGCTCGCCATAGCCAAGCTCCACGCCCTCGAACCGCAC
>NZ_KE384531.1:0-184578 GCF_000426505.1 Nisaea denitrificans DSM 18348
AGCAGCTCCTCGCCCGGCGTCACGGGCACAGCGGACCCGCTCCGCTCAACCATGTCCGGCACGGGCAGGGCTTTGCGGTCGAGCTTGCCTGTGACGGTGAGCGGCAATGCGTCGAGGACAATCACCTCGAAGGGAACCATGTAGCCGGGGAGCCGCTCCCGGCACCATGCAAGGGCAGTTCCCGAGTTTGCCGTTCCGGTTAGATAGGCGATCAGTCTCGGTTCGGCCGTTGTGCCTTCCGGCCCATAGAGAATGGCTCCGGCTTCGTGAATATCAGGGTGGCTGCGGAGAACCGCTTCGATCTCTCCGAGCTCGATACGGAAGCCACGCAGCTTGATTTGGCCATCGCGGCGCCCGACCATTTCCAGACTGCCGTCCGGCAGACGGCGCGCCATGTCGCCACTGCGGTAGCGGATGGCACCGGGGCGTGCCGGGTCCGCTTCGAAGGCGGCGGAGTCCTGCTGCCAATAGCCGAGCGCGACATGCGGGCTGCAGATCGCGATTTCACCGAACAGGTTCGCCGGTGCGCCGGTCTCGTCGAGAAGGTCGATGATCGTGCCGTCGACCGGATAGCCCACAGGCACTGAATGGCGGTGCAGATCAGTTTCATGATCGGCGAAGAATTGCAGGGTCACGGTCGACTCAGTCGGACCGAGGCCGTTGACGAAGAGGGTGCCGGGCTCGAACCGTTGCCGGAAGGTCTCGAAATCTGCACGGGTGACGGCCTCGCCCCCCATGACCGTGAGCCGGATCGACGGCAAGCGGGTCTCCAGATCGGCAGCGAAGGCGCGGAAGACACTCGGCGTCGAGTGCCAGATGGTGACGCCCTCCTGTTCCAGCCAGGGCGCGCAATCAGCAATGGACTGGTTACGCGCGTCGAAGAGGCAGAGCGTGGCGCCGTTGAGAAGGGCGCCGTAAAAATCCATCACCGCAGCGTCGAAAGCGTAGGAGGCGACCTGGAGCAGACGGTCTTCGGAGGTGAGCCGCAGATTTTCGGTATAACGCCGGATGAAGTGGAGCACGTTGCGATGGTTCTGCACCACGCCCTTCGGTCGTCCGGTCGAGCCGGAGGTGTAGAGCAGATAGGCGATGCCGTCCGGAGCGGTTTCAGGCAGTTCCGCTGCCGGAGACCGGTCCAGCCGGTCGAGTGAAATCACGGTGCGGCCCGCTCCTGCGAGTGTTGCGGCGAGTTCTTCGTTCTCGGCTGTGCAGAGGACGATCTCGGCGCCGACATCTTCGAGGATCGCCTGGAGTCTTTGTTGCGGTTGCGACGGATCGAGCGGGACATAGGTCCGTCCGGCCTGCAGCGTGCCGAGAATGCCGACTGCCATACTGGTGTCGTGCGGCAGCAGCAGGGCTACCCGTTTGCACTCAGGGCGTTCAAGCAGTACGGCGGCGAGGCGTCGGCCTTCCAGATCCAGCGCGCCATATGTGAGCGATTGCGTCGGCGTCTGGACCGCGATGCGATTACGATGCCGGGCTACCTGTTCGGCGAAGCGGTTCGGAATGGAGCGTTCGATCGACCCGAAACGGACGGGTGCTCCCGCCGGTTCCGGCATCTCGCGTCGCGCCGCAGGTTCGTCGCGATAGAGCGATATTTCCGTCAGGGGCGCGTCCGGCTCTGACGCAATGCCGCGCAGGAGAGCGAGGAAACAGTCGCCGAGGAAGGCCGCCGTCTCATGCTCGAACAAGGCCGCATTATATTGCAGCTCTCCGTCGAGCGAGCCGTCCGGCTGTTCCGTGAAACTCAGGTTCAGATCGAACTTGGCCAGGAAATCGTCTGCCTGACTGGTCTGCTCCACCTTCAGGCCGTCCAGCGTGATCTGCTCGCGCCGTGTGTTGACCAGATTGATCATCACCTGGAACAGCGGATTGTGGCTGAGGGAGCGGGCCGGTCGGAGCTGCTCGACAAGATATTCGAATGGCACATCCTGGTGGGCATAGGCGGCGAAAGTCGCCTGCCGGATTTCTGACAGGAAGTCCCGGAAACTCCCGCTATTGGGCACTTCCGTGCGCATGACGAGGGTGTTGAGGAACAGCCCCACAATGTCTTCCAGCCGGCGGTCCCTCCGGTTGGCAACGGGAACGCCGACACTGATGTCGCGTTCGCCGCTGAAACGGAACAGCAGCAGGTCGTAAGCCGCCAGCAGGACCATGAAGAGAGTGGCATCGCTCCCGCGTGCGAGCCTCCGTAGCGCACCGCCGAGTTCCGCATCGATGCGCAAGGGTACGGCTCCACCTTGATGTACCTGGACAGCGGGGCGGGGATGGTCCGTCGGCAGATCGAGCAGCTCCGGCGCCCCGGCGAGGTGATCCCGCCAGAAGGTGAGCGAGCGCTCCAGAGTTTCACCGCGGAGCCACTGGTTTTGCCACTTGGCATAACCGGAATAGTTCAGTGCAGGGGCAGGCAGGGTTGCTTCGGACCCTGAGCGGAAGGCTGTGTAGAGATGGGCAAGGTCGGCGATCAGAAGATCGATGGACCAGCCGTCGCTGATGATGTGGTGCATGTTGAAGAGCAGGCGGTGCCGCTCCGGAGCCAGGGTGATCAGCTTGAGCCGGAACAGAGGTCCTGTAGCGAGATCGAAGGGCACGCCGGAATGTTCCGCGGCGAGCTGCAGGGCTTCGGCTTCGGCGTCTTCCTCCGGACGGTCGCTCAGGTCCAGTTCCGTCAGTGGATCGTAGGCGTCGAGGTAACGCGCGACCGGGTGGCCGGCCTCGAACGAAAAGCGGAGCCTCAGGCTGTCATGCCGGGTGACGAGCGCCGCCAGGGCCCGGCGGAGGGCGACGCGGTCCAGATCGCCCCGGAGTTCGAGAGCGGCAGGCATACTGTAGGCGGTACTCGGCCCTTCCAGCTGATCGAGGAACATCAGGCGCTGTTGCGCGAAGGAGGGTTCTGGGTGCTCTCCGTCGGGGAGAGGCGTGATGTCGGGCCGTGTCCGGTTTCGGCTCGCCTCGATCAGGGAAGAGAGCCCGGAGAGGGTCGGCTTTTCGAACAGCTCACGCAGGGACAGCTCTATCGCGAATGCGTCCGTGACCCTCGCGAGCATTTGGACCGCCAGCAGGGAATGACCGCCGATGGAAAAGAAGTTCGCCTCGCGGTCGATCTCATCAAGGCCGAGAAGCCCCGCCCAGATTTCGGAAAGTGCGGCTTCGGTCTGTCCGCGCGGCGGCCTGGCGGCGCGCGGTGCCACTGTCAGGCTCGCCAACGCGCGGCGGTCGAGCTTGCCGTTTGGCGTAACCGGCAGGCCGTCGAGACGGATCAGCCGGGATGGAACCATATAGGCTGGCAGGCGCCGTTCCAGAGCCGGGCGCAACTCCTCCGGGTCTAGTTCTGCATCAGCTGCCAGATAGCCGACCAGTTGCTCCTGCGCGCCGGTTTGCGAGACAACGACCGCGGCGTCCTTCACGTGCGGATCCGCGCGTAAGGCAGTCTCGATCTCTTCCAGCTCAATCCGGAAGCCACGCAGCTTTATCTGCTGATCCCGGCGGCCGAGATAATCGAGCGTTCCATCAGCCCGCCAGCAGGCAAGATCGCCCGTCGCGTAGTAGCGGCCTGTGCGGCCGTCGATTTTCATATCGATGAATTTGGCCTCGGTGAGATCCGGCTGGCCGAGATATCCGGCGCCGACGCCGATCCCGCCGATAAACAGTTCGCCCGGCAGGCCCTCCGGCACTGGGGTACCGTTTGGATCGAGGAGAAGGACCCGGACATTGTCGATTGGACGGCCAAGTGGGACTCCGGCCGTGTCCGAGGTTGGATCAAGTGGTCCCGCCACCGCGACATCGGTACATTCCGTCGGGCCATAACTGTTCAGCACGGTCGCCTGGCAGGTCGGGTCGGCCAGCCAGTCGCGAAGCCGATCCGTCTGGATCGGCTCACCGCCGAGTATGATGTGGCGGAGGGACGCGAGCGGGGTGTAATCGCCTCCAGCCAGCAATGGGTAGAAGGCACTCGGTGTGCAGTTGATCCAGGTGATCGCGTCTTCCGCGATGGTGCGGCGAAGCGCTGCCGGGTCGTAGCCAATGCCGGGCTCGGGGAAATGAAGCGCGGCACCGGCAATCAGCGGTGCGAACAGGTTCTTCTGGGTCAGATCGAAACCGAGCGCGCTGACGAGCAGACCGCGATCACCCTCGCCCAGATCCAGCGCTGTGCAATACCATTGCAGCAGGTTGGCGAAGCCCCTGTGGTAGACCCCGGCGCCTTTGGGCGCGCCGGTGGAGCCTGACGTGTAGATGATATAGAGCAGACCGTCTGGCCCGGGACGGGTGACCGGATTGTCGATGCTCTCTTCCGCGAGCACTGCGGCGATTGCGTCCAACCGGCAGATTTCAGCCGCGGATGGCAACCGGTCCGCCAGATCGCCCTTGCTCAGAACCAGCCGGGTCTTCGAGCCGGAAAGCATCGCCTCAAGCCGCTCGACCGGATAGGCCGGGTCGAGCGGCATATAAGCGGCTCCCGCTTTTACGATGCCAAGCAGTGCGACCACTGCCTCCGGGCCGGGCTCAAGGCAAAGTGCGACGATGTCTCCGCGCCCGATGCCCCGGCGGTTGAGATAGTGGGCAAGCTGGTTGGCGCTCGCATTGACCTCGGCGTAGTCGAGGCTCTCCCGCCGGTCGACCAAGGCCGGTGCGTTCGGCTGGAGGGCAGCCTGTTCTTCGATGGCGTGAACCAGGGTTTTCGAGGTGAGATCCACGTCCGGGCCGTCGCGCCAGCTGGCGATATCGCGGCGTTCCGGTTTGGTGAGCAGCCTGATACCGTCGAGACTGTCCTCCGGATCGGCCAAGGCGCTTCTCAGGAGTTGCTCGAAATGGCCGGCCATCCGTTGGATGCGGGCCTCGTCGAAAATGTCGGCGTTGTATTCCCAGCGCGTGACGAAGCCGTCGCCGCTCGGCTCGACATAGAGCGTCAGGTCGAATTTCGACACCGTGACCGGTGGCGCCAGCAGACAGGTTTCAACGCCGTCCAGAACCAGATGTTCCAGCGGTGCGTTCTGCATCACGAACATCACCTGGAAGAGTGGGCTGTGCATCAGGCTTCGCTCGGGCTGCAGATGGTCAACCAGCAGCTCGAAGGGCAGGTCTTGGTTGGCATAGGCACGAAGACAGCGGCGCCGGGTCTCGGCGACCAGTGCGGCAAAATCAGATGCGTCGTCGTCGCGCCAGCGGAGGGCGAGGGTATTGACGAACATGCCCGTCAGATCCTCGCATTCGCGCAGGCGACGGTTGGCGACCGGGGAGCCGATCAGAAGATCATGCTGTCCGCTATAGCGCGACAGGAGGAGGCCGAAGGCGGAGATCAGGGTCATGAAATCCGTCGCGCCGTGGGCTCGGTTGAAGCCCCGTATCTTCTCGGTGAGACCGGCGTCCAGAGTGCGTGTAAGGAGGCCGCCGCGATAGCTGCGCGTCTTCGGATGAGGGCGGTCGGACGGCAGCTCAATCAGGGTCGGCGCGCCGTCGAGCTCAGCGGTCCAATGGTCGAGCTGGCGCGTCAGCGGCTCGCCCTGCAGCCAATCGTTTTGCCAGCGCGCGAAGTCGCCATAGGAGACGGGGAGGTTCGTGAGGGGGGCTTCCGCACCTTGCGTCTCTGCCCGGTAGAGAGCGGAGATATCACGCACGAGAATGTCGATGGTCCAGCCATCGCTGACGATGTGGTGGATGTTGAAGAGCAGCCAGTGAGTCCGGTCGTCGAGTTGCAGCAAATGCAGACGGAAGAGCGGGCCTTCGGAAAGGTCGAAGGGCTGGGAGCCATGGCTGCGGGCCAGGCGCTGGGCCTCGGCCTCGCGTTCAATGGCGGGGAGAGATGTCAGGTCCGTGACGCGCAGCGGATCATAGGGCGCGATCACCTCCGCCACGGGGGCTCCCTTGGAGGAGGGGAAACGGTTTCTGAGGCCGGTGTGCCGTGCGACCAGCGCCCGGGCGGCAGCGCCAAGTGCGCTCGCGTCGAGTGAGCCGCGCAACTCCAGCGTTGCCGGCATGTTGTAGGTGGCGCTCGGCCCCTCAAGCTGTTCCAGAAACCACAGCCGGCGCTGGGCGAAGGATAGCTGTGCGGTACCGGCATCCGGCGCGTGTAAGATGGGCGGCAGGCGTTCGCCGCCCCGGAGCTGTTCGATCCGTTCCGCCAGTCCGGCGATTGTCGGCGCCTCGAACAAGGCGCTGAGAGGCAGGTCCACGTCGAAACTGTCGCGCAGACGGGTGACGAGACGCATGGCGATCAGGGAATGGCCGCCCAGTTCGAAGAAGTTGGCGGTTATCCCGACCCGGTCATGGCCGAGCAGATCGGACCAGATTTCAGCCAGAAGTGCCTCGGCTTCGTTGCGTGGGGCGATGAATGTCTCATCCGCTTCAACCGACGGCTTGGGGAGCGTGCGGCGGTCGAGTTTGCCGCTGGAGGTTTTCGGAAGTTCCGGAAGCAGGGTCAGGCTGCTGGGAACCATTGGTGCCGACAGGTTCGCGCGCAGATGATCCATGAGCTCAGCTTGCAGCGAGTTGGAGGCAGTTGCCCCGTCGGACGGGGCGACATAGGCTGCGAGGCGCCGGGAGGAGGCATTGCCAGACAGAATGACAGCGGCTTCGCCAACGGCGGGGTGCCCGCTCAGAACGGCCTCGATCTCGCCGAGCTCGACACGCACGCCGCGCAGTTTGACCTGGTCGTCGCGGCGCCCGAGATAGTCAATCAGCCCGTCCGTGCGCCAGCGGGCGAAGTCGCCGGTCCGGTAAATCCGGCCATATTCAGGATGCTCCACGAAACGCTCTGCGGTGAGGTCCGGCCGCTTCAGGTAGCCGTCGGCAAGGCAGGGGCCGGCAATGCAGAGCTCACCCGGAACGCCGACCGGCACAGGCTGACCCGCCTCGTCCAGAAGATGGATTGCGACATTGCCGATTGGCCGTCCGATTGGCGGCAGGTCGTCCCATTCGGCCACATCGCCGGGTAGGCTGTAAGCAGTCGCGACGTGGCTCTCGGTCGGGCCGTAATGGTTGTGCAGCCTGCAGGTGCTGCGCTCAAAGACCGCTCTTATCGCAGGCGTTGTCCGCAACTGCTCACCGGCGGTCACAATGTCGCGGAGGCTGGCTGGAAGTGCCTTGTCGCCCGCACTCTCCGCAAGATGTTGCAGGGCGACGAAAGGCATGAAGGCCCGCTCCACATTCTGGCTGTCTATCCAGTCGAGCAAGGCGCGACCGTCGCGGCGGCGAGCCTCGTCGATCAACACCAGCGTTCCGCCGGAACACCAGGTTGAGGCGATTTCCTGAAATGCGACATCGAAGGTCAGCGGCGTGTATTGAAGCGTGCGTGCCGGTTCTTCCAAACCGGCCTGGGTCATCTGCCAGCCAACGAGATTGACGAGCGCCCGGTGCGGCATGGCGACGCCTTTCGGGCGGCCGGTCGAACCCGACGTGAACAGCACATAAACAAGATCTTCCGGACCAGCGGGGCAGGCGGGCGCTTCTGCGTTGCCGGTGGTGAGGATTGGGTCGTCCGGATAGAGAGTGACGATGGGGATGGCATCGTCCGGCATCCGTTCCTTGCCTGCCGGATCGGTCAGCATAAGTGCCGCTTCGCTTTCCCGCAGGAGGAAGCCGATCCGCTCTGCCGGATCTTCGGGGTCGACCGGAAGGCATGCACCGCCAGCCCGCAGCACGCCTAGGACAGCGATCAATTGTTCGGCGGAACGCGGCAGGGCGGTCGCCACTACACTGTTCGCGCCGATACCGCGTTCCTGGAGATGGCGCGCCAGTCGGCAGGCGCGGGCGTCGAGTTCGGCATAGCTCAGTTGCGTATCGCCAGACTCCAGCGCTACCGCATCCGGACATGCGGCGACCTTGGCGGCAATCAGCTCAACCAGGTTAGCGGCCGGCGGCACCGGACAGTCGGCCTCGTTCCAGTCGCGGATCCGGGCGGCTTCTGTCTCCGAGAGCAGAGGGAGGCTTTGAAGCGGTTGCTCCGGCCGGTCCAGCAGCGCTTCCAGCAGGCGCTCGAAATGACCTTCCATGCGCAAAATTGTGTCGGCTTCGAAAAGGGCGCTCGCATACTCCCAGGTAAGGCGGAAGCCCTCTTCCCGGTCGAGCGCGGTCAATGTCAGGTCGAACACAGCGCCGCGCTGTCCACCGATCAGGAGTTCGCTGAAAAGTCCTTGCTCGAGAAGCGGCGCGCCGGTCTCGCGCTCGTAGACGAAGGCGACCTGAAAGAGGGGGGAACGGCTGGTGTCACGCTCCGGCTGTAGCCGTTCCACCAGAAGCGGGAATGGATAGGATTGATGCTCCAGCGCACCAAGAACGGTATCGCGCAGCCTGGAGAAGTAGTCCGGGCCGGACATATCATCCGGCACGTCGAGGCGCAGGGTCACAGGGTTGACGAAGTACCCGACGAGATCTTTCAGCTCCGGCTGGGCTCGCCCAAGCATCGGCGAGCCGACCAGAATCTCGCGCTGACCGCTATAACGGCGCATCAGGAGGCCGAATATGCCGAGCAGAAGGACATAAGGCGTTACCTCAAGGCGCTGGGCGGCATCCTTGATCTTCTGACTGAGAGTCGTGTCCAAATTCTGAACCCGGGTGGCGCCGGCATGGTTCTGCCGGGGCGGGCGAGGCGCGTCCGTGGGGAGATCGAGCGCGGGAAGCTCGCCCTCCAGCTGGTCCAGCCAATAGGCCTCGGCACGTTTTCCCGCCGGGGCGGCAAGGCTTTTCTGGGACCAGTCGACATAGTCGCTGTGCGTCCAGGGCAAGGGCGGCAATGCCGCCGGTTGATCTCCGCATGCCGCACGATAGAAGCTGGAAAGCTCCGCCATGAGGATTTCGAGGGAACGGAAATCGACGGTAATATGATGCGCCACAAAGGCGAGGACCGGCGTTGGCAGCGTGCCGTTCGTCACGCCGGTGAAGAGATGCCAGCGAACGGGTGGCGCGGCTTCAAGATCGAACGGAATGTCGGCGAACTCCGCTATTGCCTCCTCGACCTCAGCCGGGCTCCAGCTGGTGACGTCAGTGGTCTGGAGATCGACGGGCGCGGGCGGCGTGACGGCCCGGAAGGGCTTGCCGTCGGCGGTGGCGAAGCGGCTGCGTAGTCCGTCATGCCGTTCCGTCAGTTTGTCGATCGCCGCCTGAAGAGCGCCTATGTCGAGGTCGCGCCGCATGCGGGCGGCGAACAGGGTGTTGTAGGCGGTGCTCTGCCGGTCGAGCTCGTAGAGGAACCAGAGCGCTTCCTGACCAACAGAGAGCGGCTCTGTCCCGGGAGGCAAATTTTCCGGCACCCGGCCCAGATAGTCGATCAGGTCCGATTTCCGGTCGCGGATTTCGGTCAGCACCTCTTCGACGAGGGCTTCGCTCGGGCCGTGATACCGGATCTGGCCATCGGTCAGGGAGAGCTCGACCCGGCGTTCCGCCAGGCTTTTTACAAATTCTGCGATTGTCATATCTGACCTGCGATCCATGCGTTGTCTGGTTCAGGGGAGGTGGTTCTGGCCGGCAGATCCTGCGCAAGGCGCTCGGCCAGATCGTTGAGGCTGTGGCTGCCGAGAAGGTCCGGCAGGCCGATTGTCAAACCGAGTTCCCGCTCGATGAGGGTTCGGATTTCCATGGCGAGCAGGGAGTCGAGACCGAGCATCGGTAGTGGCGTGTCGTGGGCGAGCCGGTCCGGCGGAATGCGCAGAACCTCGCTCATGGTGTCCGCGAGCCAGTCGCGGGGTGACTGATCCGGCTCTTTGCGAGTTTGCGAGACCTCGCGAGTGACGGAGGTCGGTGCCGGTGAGGCTTGTGGCGTCGCCCTGTCGGTGAGAACCGGGTCGAACAATCCCGTTGGCCGTTGACTGCGATAGAGTTCGGCGAAACGCGGCCAGTCAGCGGCAACGAGTGCCGTGCAGGCCTCCGCCGGGTTCAAAAGCTGCGGCAACCGTTCCAGGAGGCGGTCCGCGGGGAATGGCTCAAGCCCCATCCGGTGCAATTCGCGACCGATTTCCTCGCTCACCATGCCGGTGTCTGAGAGGGGGCCAAGATCAAGGCTCGCGCCGCAAAGACCCCGGGCACGGCGGAAGGCCGCCAACCCATCCAGGAATGCGTTCGCCGCCGCGTATGAGGCTTGCTTTTGCCCGCCCCAGAGGCCCGCGATCGATCCGCAGCCGAGGAAGAAATCCAACTCTTCCCCTACCGTCGCATTGTGCAGCGCCAAGGCGCCGCCCGCCTTGCCGGCGAACACGGCGGCACAATCTGGCCAGGTCAGGTCGGAGAGGTTTCGAGCCTCTCCGATGCCGGCGGCATGGATCACGCCCCTGAGGGATGGGCCGTTCTGTCCCCATTCCGCGATCTGTGAGGTCAGTGTTTCTGTATCGGAGACATCGAGTGCGGCCGTTTCCACGGCGGCGCCCAGATCCTGAAGCGCTTTTATATGCTCGCGCGCGGCCGCTGATTGCGCGCCCTGGCGCCCGGTCAAGAGGATGCGCCCTGCCCCTTGCCGCGCCAGCCACAGGCCGATTGCGCGGCCGAGACTGCCGAAACCGCCGGTGATGAGATAACTCGCGTCCTGCCGGATCGGGACAGATTGTCGTCGGGCCGGTTCCGCCGGGTGGAGCCGTGGCACGAGGATGCGCCCGTCCCGAAGGGCTAACTCGCTCTCTTCTCCCGCGCCTGTCAGGACATCCGCGATCCGGGATGTTATCCCGGGCATGTCGGGCGTGAGTGGCAGGTCGATCAACCCGCCCCAGATGTGCGGCGCCTCCAGTGCGATGCTGCGGCCAAAGCCCCAGATCGGCGCATGGGCCAGACCTTCGAGCCGGTCTTGCGGGCACGCGTCGACCGCGTCGCGGGTCAGCAGCCAGAGCCGGGGCGGATGCGGGAGGTCCAGCAAGACACGCGCGAGCGGTGGCAGGCTTGCGAGACCACCGGCCGTTCCGTTGATGAGACTTTCGGATGTCAAGTCTTCGGCAGACGGGCCATCGAGGCTCCAGAGATGAACAATGCCTTCCAGCGGTCCCAACTCTTCAAGGAGTGCGCGCGCAGCGGCTTCGTCTCCCGGAACGAGATTGCGGCGATGCCCGTTGAGAGGCGCCTTGAAGATCAGCGTACAATCCACGTTGTCGCCGCCGCGCGTTTCAAGCTCGGTCGCCAGCGCCTGCCCGAAGCCGCTTTCGTCGGCCAGGATCAGCCAGTTTCCATGCGGGGGTGCTGGCTCTTCCGTGGAGGGAGCGACGGGCTCCCAATTCACCTTGTAGGTGACGGGCGCTGCGTTGTGCCGTTCGCTCTCGGACTCCACCCAGTAGCCTTGTCGTTCGAAAGGATGACCGGGCAGGTCCGCGAGGCGCAGTGGTAGTCCGGCATAGAGTCCGGTCCAGTCCGGATTCTCGCCGTCCGCGTAGCGTCCAGCCAACACGCGCCAGGCAACAGAGCCTGCTTGTCCGGCGGAGATTTTTTCGGCGGTGGAGCGTTGCCGCGTCACCGCCCCGTCACGCGAGATGGCGCCTTCGTCGTCCCGTCCTTCCAGCCAGTTCTCCAGCGCCATAACCAACGCGGTCTTGTCGCTGCCGAGAAGGGCCAGACGGTGGGGGAAATGGTCGCGTCCACAAGCTGCGGTGAAGCACAGATCGGCAAGTGGCGCCGGACTTTGTTTCAGGATCTTCAGAACGCTCCGCGCGAGCTGACGGAGTGACGGGCGGCTCTTGGCGGAGAGGGGCAGCAGGTAGCGGCTGAACTCCGGTATTTGGCGCAACGCGGGTTCGGGCGCTTGCTCGACAACCAGATGAGCATTGGTGCCGCCGAACCCGAACGAGCTGACGCCTGCCCGCCGCACCGTACCTGATGCCGGCCAGGGCTCAGTGCCTTCCGGCAGGCGGAGTCCGACACGCGCCCAATCGATGTTGGGGTTGCGGTTGGCGCTGTGCAGGCTGGCGGGAATAGCGCCGTTGTTGAGGGACAGCACGACTTTCTGCAATCCGGCAACTCCGGCGGCGGACTCCAGGTGGCCGATGTTCGATTTAACCGACCCGATTGTGAGCGGGCGGTCCCGGTCTTTCGCCCCGAACACGGCATCCAGCGCTCCGGCCTCGATCGGGTCGCCGAGGGCGGTCCCGGTGCCGTGCGCCTCGACATAGTCGATCTGCTCCGGCGCTAGCCTGGCTTGGTTAAGCGCGCGGCGGATGACTCGTTCCTGTGCCGGTCCGTTTGGAACCGTCAGCCCGCTGGTGCGGCCGTCCTGGTTGACCGCCGAGCCCCGGATCACGGCCATGATCCGGTCGCCGTCGCGGATCGCATCCGGAAGCCGCTTCAACAGCACCAAACCGCAACCTTCGGAGCGGACAAAACCGTCGGCCTCGGCCGCGAATGCCTTGCAACGTCCATCGGGCGCCAGCATCCGGGCGCGGGAATGATTGATGCTGACGGTCGGGTCGAGCAGCAGGTTGACGCCGCCGCCGATCGCCAGATCCGATTCCCCGCTTCTGAGGCTCATGCAGGCCTGGTGAAGCGCGACCAGCGAGGAGGAGCACGCGGTGTCGATGGCCAGACTTGGCCCTTCCAGGCCGAGGAAGAAGGACAGCCGGTTGGCCGCCACACTCAGCGCGTTGCCTGTGCCGAGATAAGCGTCGATCCGGTCGGGCGCGCTGTTCAGGCGATGCAGGTAGTCGTTTGTGCTGATGCCGACGAAAACGCCGGTCTGGCTGCCTTCGAGACTGCTCGGCGGAATGCCCGCGCGTTCCAGTGTCTCCCAGCAAACCTCCAGCAGGAGGCGTTGCTGCGGGTCGAGATGCGTCGCCTCGCGCGGGGAGATCCCGAAGAATCCCGGATCGAACAGATCGACCCCGTCGATGAAACCGCCATGGCGCGTCTGGATTGTTCCGGGCGTCTCGGGATCGGCGCTGTAATACCGATCGACGTCCCAGCGGTTGCCCGGAATCTCCGTGATTGCGTCGACGCCGTCCTTTAGCAGCGTCCAGAATGCTTCCGGGTTATTGACTCCGCCGGGTATGCGGCAGCCAAGGGAAAGGATGGCGATCCCGCCCCCGGCATCCGAGCTGGTGTTTTGGGCTGTGGCAGGGATTGTCCGGGACGCACTGTCGAGCCCGGCGCGTTCCAGCAGGTGCTGCGCCAACCGTTTCGGGGTCGGGTAATCGAACGCCAGGGTTGCCGGGAGGACTCCGCCGAGACCGGTCTGCAGACGATTGCGCAGCTCGATCGCGTTCATCGAGTCGAGCCCCTGATCGAAGAAGCCGCGATCGGCATTCGGTGTTTCCGGTCCTGTCGGGGCAATCTCGCCGATCTGCTCGAGGATGTAGGCCGTGAGACGGTCGAGCCTCTCTTCCGTTGCCAGTGCACGCAATTGCGCCTTGAGGCCACTGTCCGGCTTAGCATTTGCGGGGCGACTGTCATCCGCCTGAAGCGGGGCGCCATTGAGCAGGGGATGGATGAGCTTGGCGCCGCTTTGCCCGGGCAGTATTGCCACATGGGGCAGGTCGAGCGCAGTGGCCCGGTCCATCGCATCAAGGCCTTGAGCCGTCTCTATCGGCGCTAGTCCATGACGGGCCAGCCGGTCGGCCAAAGCCGCGTCGCGGGAGGCATCGGCCCAGGCACTCCAGCAGAGACTCTGTGCCGGAAGTCCCCGACGGTGGCGGTAGAGTGCGAGAGCATCCAGCAGGCTATTGGCGGCGGCATAGGCAGCTTGCCCTGGATTGCCGAGCAACCCGCTGGCCGAGGAAACCAGCATGAAATGCCGGATAGGATGATTGGCCGCGAGGCGATGGAGTGCCCAGCCGCCAAGCACCTTCGGCGCCATCACGGCGAACGCGCGCTCGGAGGATTGCTGGTGCAGCACCGCATCGTCGAGCACGCCCGCCGCATGAAGGATACCGGTCAAAGGCGGCCAATCCGTCGGCAGGGTATCGACAAATGTCGAGAGCGCCGACGCATCGGTGACATCGATAGCGCCGACCTGGATCTCTATCCCTTGGTTGCGCCATTCCTCGATCCGGTCTGCGGCGGCTCCAGTTGGTGCGTTCCGGGAGATCAGAGCCAGATGCTGTGCCCCTCGCTTGATAAGGTGCTCGGCCATGTGGAGCCCGAGACGACCGAGCCCGCCAGTCACCAGCCAGCCCCCTTCCAAGCCGGATGTTTCTTCCGGTTGCGGTAGCGGTTCAGCCTCGAGCTTGAGCGCTAACCTGACAGCATTGCTCTTTTCCTGACGCCAGAGAGTCTCGCTCCCCGGCAGGTCGGCATTAATCTCCGCAAGGAGTTGGGACGCCGCTTTGCGTGGCGATCCGTCTACATCGATCAGGCAGAGATCCCAGCCCGGATGTTCGTGCCGCAGGCTCCGCCCAAGACCCCAGACGATGGATTGCAGCAATCCGATGCCGGCCTCCGGAAGCGCCGTGCCAGCCATGGCGAAAGCCTGACGGCTGACCAGATAGAGCTTTAACGGACGGTCAGCCTGCGCTGCCAGAGTATGCACCAGCCCGGTAAGCCGCGCGGTGAGTGAGGCGATGGCGTCGGTAATTTCCGTATCGGACATGCGCTCGGGTGCGGTCAGATCCAGAGGCCAGAGGCACATGATGTTCAGGCGGTCGCGCCCTTCGGGAAGGCTTTCGGGGGCCGGTCCCGTGGCAACGCTCACGCTGTCGCCTGCCTTGCTGAGTGCTTTTCCGAGAGCTTTCGCTGTCCCTTTTCTGTCTGCCAGAAGCAGCCAGTCAGTGGGCGCGCGATCTTCGCGCGGTGCGGAGGAAACCTCTGTCCAGCGGGGCACAAAGCCCCATTCCTCGACAGGCACCGCTGTGACCGTATCTGCAGGTTGACCCAGGCCGGACGCCAGGGCGGCCCGCACAGGGGCTGCAGCATCTCCCTGTACTGGCCGTGGTGGCAGCGGGAAGGTATTTTTGCGGAACGGGTATGATGGGAGGTCCGGTGTTGCCCGCCCGTTAGAGCTGCCATGGAAAGCCGGCCAGTCAGGCGTGATGCCGGCGGTATAGAGCGCTGAGAGGCTTTCCGTGATGGAGGGCCAGTCCTCCGCGCCTTCGCGCAGGCTGGGCAGCCAGAGAGTGTCCGGCGCGGCGATGCATTGCGCGCCGAGAGCGGTCAGCAGAGGCTTCGGGCCGATTTCAAGGAAGACGCGATGACGCTCCGACAGGCAGTTCAGGCCATCGGCAAAGCGCACTGCGCAGCGCATATGGCGCGTCCAGTAATCCGCATCGGGAGCCGCCTCCAGAACCTTGCCGTCGAGATTGCTGACCAGCGGGATCGCGGGCGCTTCGAAATCGAAACGGGAGGCTGTCTTGCGGAACTGCTCCAGAATCGGGTCGGCCAGGGGCGAGTGGAAAGCGTGGGAGACCGGGAGAAACCGGCTGCGAAGGCCCGCGCTCTCCAGTTCCTCCTGAACTCGTGCCAGGGTTTTGCGGCGCCCTGAAAGCACGGTATTGCGGGGTCCGTTGACGGCGGCGACCGAGATATCGTCGGCATGCGGCGTGGCGAATTCAGCGAGCTGTGCTTCTTCCGCCATTACGGCCAGCATGGCGCCGTCGAGTGGCAAGCCCTGAATGAGCCGGGCGCGTTCTGCTATCAGCCGCAGCCCTGTCTCCAGATCGAAGACACCCGCGATGCAGGCGGCTACATATTCGCCGACGCTGTGGCCCAAAAGAGCCGTCGGCCGGATGCCCCAGTCGCGCCAGAGTTCGGCCAGCGCATATTCGAGCGCGAAAAGGGCAGGCTGGGTGTAGGCGGTCTGCGCAAGCAGATCCGCGTCCTTGCCGAACATGACGGACAATAGGGAACGGTCCAGCGCTTTCGCGAGCACCTGATCGCAATGATCCAGGGTCGCGCGAAAGCCCGCGTGACGTTCGTAAAGGGATCGCCCCATGTCGAGATACTGGGAGCCTTGCCCAGTGAAAAGGAATGCGACGGGCGACGGGTTGACCGGCATTTGCTGAACGTCGCCTTCGCCGGCGGCAATCCTTTCCAGCTGCGCGGCGAAATCTCGGGTCGAGTCGCCGGTGATAGCTAGCCGGTGATCGAGATGGGGGCGGAGTATGGCTGCCGCGCGGCAGAGTTGTTCCGCTTTGATCGCTGGGTCCTCTTGGCGGCACAGGGCAGCGTACCGGTCGGCGAGATCGCGCAGCGCCTGCGGGTCGCGGGCAGAGAGTGTCAGAAGGTACGGTGGCAGCGTGGCCTGTTCCTGCACCGGTCGCGGCCTGTCCGGGGCCTGCTCCAGAACCACATGCGCGTTGGTGCCGCCGAAACCGAAGGAGCTGACAGCCGCTCTTGCACCGTCCGGCAGAGGCGTTGGAGCGCGTGGGATATCGAGCGCGGAGTCTTCCAGCCTGATTAGTGGATTGATCTCATCGAGGTTCGGTTGTGCCGGGACTTCGCCATGGCGGAGGCAGAGCACGGCCTTGACCAGCCCCGCGATCCCTGCAGCGGCTTCCAGATGTCCGATATTTGCCTTGGCGGAGCCAAGCAGGCACGACCGCTCGCTTGAGCGCGCCGGGTCGAGAACCGATTGCAGGGCACCGACTTCGATCGGGTCGCCGAGCCGCGTTCCGGTACCATGGGTTTCGACAAAATCGATGTCAGCGGCTTCCAGCCCGGAGGCCTTGAGCGCGTCCTGGATAACGCTCTGCTGCGCCTGTGGGTTGGGGGCGGTGAGCCCGTTGCTGCGGCCATCCTGATTGACCGCCGAGCCACGGATCACAGCCAGTATGCGGTCGCCGTCCCGCTCGGCGGTGGCGAGTGGCTTGAGCACCACCATGGCGCAACCCTCGCCGCGCACATAACCGTCCGCATCGAAAGCGAAGGTGCGGCTTCTCCAGTGTGGAGAGAGCATGCCCGCACGCTCAAGGGCGAGCTGCAGATGCGGGCCGCCGATGATGTTCACGCCGCCTGCAAGTGCGACGTTGCACTCCCCGCCGCGCAGGCTCTGGCATGCCTGATGAACGGCGACGAGCGAGGAGGAGCAGGCCGTGTCGATGGCCATGCTCGGCCCGTGCAGGTCGAGCTGATAGGAAAGCCGGTTGGCCGCGATGCTGAAGGCGACGCCGGTGCCGGTATACGCGTTCAACAGGCCCTCGGCGTCGCCCCGGCTGAACTGGTCGAAGGCGAAATCCGCCGAGGAAATCCCGACGAACACGCCGGTCTTCGAGCCTTCCAGTTGGTCTGCCGGCAATCCGGCATTCTCCAATGCATGCCAGGTGACTTCGAGCAGGATGCGCTGTTGCGGGTCCATGCTTCGGGCTTCGCTCTCGGAAAGCCCGAAGAAGGCTGCATCGAAGCCTTCGATACCGTCGAGAAACCCCGCCTCCACGCCGGGCAGGCGTTCGTCGGTTCGCACTGCGCAGCCACCATCCGTGAGGAGGTTCCAATAGGCTTCCGCATCCGGGGCGCCGGGCAGGCGGCAGGCTAGACCGATAATCGCTATGGCGGATGCCTTCTCCGTCGCCGGATCGGTGGTGGTATCCGCTGCGGCTTGCGCGGGTTTCACTTCAGCGCCACTCAGTTGCTCGGAAAGCGTCGCGATTGTGGGATATTGCCAGAGCAGGGTCGGGTCGAGGGGCGTGCCGTCGAGCCGGTCTTCCAATGTCGCGACGAGGGCAACGGCCGAGCGGGAGTCGAGCCCGAGTTCCGCGAAGGGAGTATGCTGATCGACAGCCTCGGGTGCGAGCGACAGCATTCTGCCCAGCTCGCGGCTCAGCCAGTCCCGAAGCTCGGCGCCTGTCGGCCGGCCCTGCTTCGCGCCGGACGATTGCTCCCGGCTCCAGCGGGCAACGCACTTGAGCTCATTATCTAGATAAGCCTGCCTGCAAGCGCGGCGCTGAACTTTCCCGCTGGAGGTTTTGCGGATCTGTCCGCGCTCCAGGATCAGGATTTCGGCGGTCGCCAGGCCGTGGCTCTGGGCTACCGCCTGACGGATTTTGCCAAATGCGGCCTCCCACTCCTTCATGCGTTTCCCTGCCTCGGCGAGAATGACGAGGCGTTCTTCGGCGTCCTGTTCCACCGAGAATGCCGCGCAATGCTCCCGTCTGAGTTCGGGGCAGGACTCCAGAACGGTCCATTCGACATCCTGGGGGTAGTGGTTCACGCCTGCGACGACGATGAGATCTTTCAGGCGCCCGGTGATGTGGAGTTCACCATCCTTGAGGAAGCCGAGATCGCCGGTACGTAGAAAAGGGCCGTCTTTTGGGCTGTCCGTCAGCCGGGCATGGAACGTGGCCTTTGTTTCCTCGGGGCGCCGCCAGTAGCCGAGCCCCACGCTGGGGCTGGAGATCCAGAGCTCGCCAACCGTATCTGGCGCGCAAGTCCGCCCGGTCGCGGGATCGACGATCCACAGGTCGGTTTTGGGGCGCGGGACGCCGCAGCCCACAACCGTGCGTGTCGCGGTATCGGCCGCCGTATCATCGGCCGGGACCACGCGGTTCTGCTCAAGGGCTTCGGCATTCAGTCGCGATGCATGCGGGCTTTGGTCGTGGGCGCGGGCGGTAACGAAAAGTGTCGCCTCGGCCATTCCGTAGGCCGGATAGAATGTCTCGGCCCGGAAGCCTTGCGGGCCGAAGGTCTCGGTGAAACGACGCAAGGTCTCGGCGCGTACAGGCTCGGCGCCGTTGCCGGCGACCCTCCATCGCGACAGGTCGAGTGTTTTGCGTTGCTCTGCGGTTATGCGTTCCAGGCAGAGTTCGTAAGCGAAATTGGGGGCGTGGGTGTGGGTGCCGCCGAACCGGTCCATGGCTTCGAGCCAGCGGACGGGGCGCTTCAGCAGTGTGAGCGGCGAGAGAACGTAGCAGTCCGCGCCGCTGAACATGGGCTGCAGCAGCCCCTCGACCAGACCGTAATCGTGGAAATAGGGCATCCAGGTGACGCAGATACTGTCCGCGTCGCACGCAAAGCCCTCCTGCAGATAGGCCAGATTGGCGAGCACATTCCCGTGCGAAAGCATGACGCCGCGTGGTGCGGAGGTGGAGCCGGATGTGTATTGCAGATAGGCGAGGCTCTCGGAGGTAATATCGGGCCGTCTGAAATCCACCGCGTCGGCTGGCTCCAGCATGTCTGTCGCGATCCAGTGGACCTGCGGCATGGTCTCGCTCAGCCGGGTCTCGAGATCCTGCTGTAGACCGGCAGTCGTCAGGATGACTTCGGCTTCCGCGTCCGCGACGATGCCTTGAAGGCGCGGCAGAGAATGCTTCAGCCGAACTCCGTCCGGCGGCGGCACCGGAACCGCGACGATCCCGGCATTCAGGCACCCGAAAAAGGCGGGAAGGACATCGAGTCCCGGCGGATAGAGCAGCAGCGCCCGGCTGCCTTCAGCCACATGCTGCCTCAGCCGGTTGGCGACTGCTTGAGCATGGTTGCGAAGGGGGGCATACCCGATCGTTGCCGTGACATCCCGGCCATCCTTCAGGAAATGATATTTCCCGGTCGATGATTCCGCGCGCTGGTCGAGCAGATCGATCAGGGTTTCGGGGGCTGATGTCACAATTTCGCTCCGTTTTCAGGCGTACGACAAGTCTCCCGGAGGAGGCCGAAAATGCCGGCTCCTAAGAAGCCGGAGGCGATGGGGTGCCAAGGGGTTTGCATGATGTTTCTGGTTTCTTAATATGCAACCATGTCGAGTATATGCATAATATTTTACTCAGCGCAAGCGGGCTTCTTTTTCAGAAAATTTCAGTGAAAAACTCTGCTTTACGTCCCGTAAATGCCCGGTTATCCCAGCGTTGGAATTTTATTCGATTACTAATAATTGTGAATTCGTGTGCGGGTTTGTGATCGCAAAAAGCACCCGAAGGTAGTAGAATATTTATATATTCAAATCTGGGTCGTGGAGTGTGACGTCGAGAGGCGCCTGCCAGTCGATCCGAGAGTGGAGCCGTTCGGTGTGGCGGGATGAGGTTGTGATCTGGGTATCGAGGCCTGACATGGTTGTCGGGGGACATCTCTCGGCATTCGGCCAGGTTCTCAATGATGAAGAGCGCGCCAAAGCCAGGCGCTTCCATTTTCCGGAGGACCGGCGGAGTTATGTCTGCGCGCATGCACTGACCAGATGCGCCCTCGAGGCTGCATCCGGGACCCCTGCGCAGGACTTTACCTTCCAAATTGGGCGCTACGGCAAACCGGAAATCGATGATGAACCTGAGCAGGGCCGGTTGCGCTTCAACCTCTCGCATTCACGCGGGCTGGTTTGCTGTGCGGTCACCCGGCAGAGGGATGTTGGCATCGATGTCGAGCGGGTTACCCGCGATGTCGATATCGATGGCTTGGCGCACCAGGTTTTTGCGGCGGATGAGTTGGCTTTTCTCCGGCAGCTGGAAGACTGTGCGCGCCGCGATGCGTTCTTCGCAATCTGGACGGTGAAGGAGGCCTATACGAAAGCTGTCGGGCGAGGACTGTCTATTCCGCTCGATGGTTTTTCCGTTTGCCTCGATCCCTCGTCTCTCGTGATTGGACCGTCGCTGCTCGGTGATCCGGAAGCAGGCAAGGGGGAGGATTGGCAGGTCCGGCTGTCGCAGCCAATACCGGGATATACGCTGGCCGTGGCCGTTCGAGCCGGTCCCTCAGGCAGGGTGCTCTTCAGGTTCCACGAGGTCAGCCCAGATGCGCTTGCCGCGCTGTGCCGCGAGCCGAAGGGATTGGACGGCGCACTCATTGAGCCTGTTCTTACGTAGATTTTGTCGATCGTTCAGGGAGATTTAGCGGATGCGAGTGGAATTGACGCGCCGATTGCCCGTGGCCTGCGGGTTGGCCTTGTTCTTGATGTGGTCTGATCCGGGCTCCGCTCGGTCCGGATGCGATCGTGACGGTATGCGTCATGCCGATGGTTCAGCGATATCTATGAGCGGTGCTGAGGCCGGGTGTGCAACCGAAAAAAATGCACCGGGCCGGCGGGAGACGGCGAGCGCTTTCGACTCCTGGATTAGAGTTTCGAGTGCCAAGTACGGCTCTGCAGATCAATGGTGTTCCGGGCTGGGGTGGGTGGCGCGTATTTGCAACGGCCGGGACTCTTGTACAGTCACGCTCCCCGATGTCGGAACGCAATGGTCGAATGGCGGAGAACACGCGCTTTTGCGCCGGGAATTGATTTGTGGACCGCTCAACAAGGTTCGCAGGCTTTTGTATATCGGTTGGTATTGCAGCGATGGGGCGACGGCGTTGGATCAGCCCGAAGTCGTGGTCGGGGATGGTGGTCGCGCCACGCTTTCCTGCGCCCCACGCTGAGGTGAGTTTGAGTTTTCATGGGGTCAGTTCGAGGTGCGTCGTGTGCTGGTGATGACGAGGAACAGCAAGGTGAAAAACGGCGAGACGATATAAGACAGAATGAAAAATCCCCAAAAGCCCAGAAGCCGGTCGCGTCCATAGAGGCCGACCAATGCGCAGCTAATGAGGTAGATTATGACAAGTGTCGCGAATGTAAGTTGCGGCGGCCAAAAGTATTCCACGTTCCGCTCTCTCTCGATGACTTAACCAAAAAAACGAGCGCGCATATCCTCGGGGGCATGCGCCCATCTCGACGGCTCAGGCGCTCCGCCCTGGCGCGCCCGTGGTTTTGAAGGTCACGGGCGCGCCGGGCTCGAGGCCGGTTATGCGGCTTGCTGTGCGGTAGCGGCTTCAGCCTTTTCCTTGGTCGCAAGGTCATTCATGACCTTTTTGACCCTTGCCGTGGTTTCTTCAATGCTCACCGAATCGAGGTCCTTGTTCTGCTCGAAGATGTCGGTGAAGACGGTGCCGATGGCGTAGGTCACCATCCATGAATATGTGGGCATCGCGACAAAGCCGAGCAGCTGCCCGAAGAGCGGTATGGAGCGGATCAGCCCGATGGTGCCGGTCTTCAGGGTCGTCGGGATGATGGCGCCCAGAACAGCGGAGAGCAAAGTCCGCCCGAGGTTGCCGGAGAATGGCACCTTATAAAGTTGGGCCAGTCGGCTCAGCATCATGAGCTGAACGGTAGCAAGTCCAGCAATGTCGACGACGACAAAGGGGATCACGCCGACGCCAGCTCCGATCGCGCTGTAGGTGGCGACGATCCGGTTCGCCTTGAGCCGGTCTTGCTGGAGTAATTGGGTCTTGGCCAGTTCATATTTGACGAGGTGCCCTTCATCCGGCTGCCCTGCGTTTGCGGTTTGGGTGGCGTTGTCTGGATTGGGTTGTCCGGGTTGCGCGTTTTTGGCGGCGCCGCCTGTTTCGGTTTGTGCGGTCATTGCGGAAGTTTCCTTTCTAATGTCTCGGTCATTGCTCGGAATGCGCTGTTCGCGGTTATCCGACTTCGCCGCCGCGACGCCGGTCACGGCGGCTCCGACCTGTCCATTGGGCTGGCCGGATTTCTCTGTTTTGGTTTCCAGTGCCTTTTTCAGCCCGTCCACGTGTGCCTGTGACTGGCGCAGGGAGCTTTCGAGTTGCTTTAGTTCCTTGTCTCGATCGGCTGATTCCTTCTTCAGCTTCTCTTTGGTTCTGTTTGCGCTTTCGACCTTTCTCTGAAGTGCTTTTGCTTCCCGATCTCGCGCGGCCTGAGACTCTTTCAGCGCAGCGGTTTCTGTCTCTGCGGTCTGGCGATGCGCGTTCGCGGCGTCGATCGCCTTCTTTGCATTTTGCCTTTCGCGTTCAGCCGCCTTGGCTTGCCTCTTCAGTCGTGCAATTTCCCGCTTGAGGTCTCGAGTGTCGTTGGGATCTTCGGGCACTTCGGAAGCCTCAAAAATTGATGAAGGAGCCAAATTCACTTAAATGACTTTCGACTCCAAGTTTTGCGGGAGACAGCGTCATTAAATTCATCCTATAAGAGAGTAGCATATTATTAATTGAGTAAAAACATATTTATCGAGTAGAGGGTTTTCCGCGCATGCTTTTGGCTTTCCGTATTCAATTGATTTAAAAAATGTATTGTAAACAATTAGTTATGGTGTTTTATTTTTGTGTACGGTAGGGTTTGTTCCTGCTGTCGCTGAAAATTGACCGCGACTTTTAATTGAGTGGAGAATTCCTCTCGGCAGCTTTTTCAACGGCATTAATCCCCGCAGGAGGGCGTACCGTCTTGATCGGGGAGGTCCCCGTGCTTGTGTCCTTGGTGTCGATGCGGCCGGGGTCGAGATCCGCCGTGGAGCTATTGGGAAAGATAGTGTCCACTCTTTCAGCATCCTGTCTTGGCTTCGCAGCGGTGGCGTCCAATTGTGCGCCGAGCCGCGCCTGAAGTTCGGGGCCAGGATGCTTCCCCGGGACGGGCGCACCGGCATTGCCTGAGCTGCTGTCGATCGGGCCGAGAATGAGCGGCAATCCGTCCTTTCCCGAGCCGATGAGGACGATCTTGCTGTTGTTCGATTGGGCCAACTGCAAGGTCGCGTCGATCCCTTTCCATCGCAGATAGGCGTCAGTAATTCCGTCGCTCACGATCCTTTGAAAGGATTGGATGCCGCGGGCCTCAATGGCTTTGCGCTCGCTCTCCTTGCGCTCACGATCCAGGCGGAAATTGTATTCCAGATTGACGTGGAATTGCTCTTCCTTCCGCTCGATGGCTTTCTCGACCAGGAGTGGCAAGGTCACGCTGCGAAAGGATATATCGTGTAATTTAATGATTGGATCCGGTTCGTCGGGCAAGGGCGGCAGCTTGAGGGCAGCACGCTCTTTCTCTTCGGTCGCAATCACATCCTGCGTCACCCGCACCAACTGTTCCATTGCGACCGCAAGGATCGCTTCCTCCACGTCGCCGCGGTTCGTGGAGTAAAGCTGGACGGGTGAGTACTTTGCCGACTCCGCCCGGGCGATGGCTCCAATCTTCGGGATCAACACTGTATTCAGATAATTCGGTCCCAGATACTTGTGCAGCAACCCAATCCGTTTGCGGGAGATTCGGTAGCGGAAAGTGATGTTGGCGCCGATGGCCAGCCCGTTGGCGGAAATGATGTCATAATCCTCGCTGACCCTCTGCATGCGCGCGTCGTACGAGATAATCTTGTTCCAGGGCAGGATCAGCCGGTTGCCTTCGCGGAAGAAATGGTTGGTCACGGTCCCGTCGTTGAACCGTTTCCAAAGGACTCCGACATAGCCGGCAGGAATGGTGGTGACCATATTTGGAGTGAAGTAGACAAAGATGAACGCGGTGATCATGAAGGCTATGGTCACGCCTGGCAGGCTGCGCATCATGAAGTCTTTCAGGGCTTTCATGCTCCAGATTCCCTTGTGGTCCCCTCAGCGCAGATGGCGGCTTTACTTTCGGAGGCGCGGAATCTTCCGCGGCCGTTCGCGCGTGCCTGTTCTCCAATATATGTTGGCTGATATAGGCAATTACAACTTTTAGATATCAATTGATGCTTAAATATAATCTTATAATGGTAGTAGGTGGCGAAGGAGCTTTCGGGCATCTATCGATCCTCCGGCGCCATTCAGTGGGCTGTATCATCTAAGGGCGACCGGGATGTCACGAGGCGGCCCTCGACCATGTGCAAACAGCGATCCGCGACGTCGAAATACTGATCGTCATGCGTAACGGCGATGACCGTCTTGCCGTCCCGTTTCATCTCCGGCAGGAGCTCCCGGTAGAATTTTCGTCTGAATTCAGGATCCTGATCGGCGGCCCATTCGTCGAGGATATAGATGGAGCGCTCCTCAAGCAGGCTGACCACAAGCGCGAGCCGTTTGCGCTGGCCCGTCGAGAGTTGGACCGTTGAGAATTCATCGGAGATCAACTGGGTCTTGTTCTGGATCTCCATATGTTCCATCAGACGCCTGGCTTTTCCGCCGTCCCCGAGATCAATCCCATAGAGACGTTTGAAGAGGTGGAAATCGCCGAAGATAATGGAGATCAAGTTGCGATATTCGTCATAGGTCTCCGGCCCGATTTCCCGGCTGTTGACGCGCATGGAGCCTGAGGTCGGGTAGGTGAGACCGGCGAGGATCTTGATCAGGGTCGATTTCCCCGAGCCATTGCCCCCGGTGATGAAGATCAGCTCGCCTTTGCGGATCGTCAGATCCACGGGGCCCATAACAAACGGATTGTCGGGCTGTAAGCCCTGGTAGTGGAAACTGACCTGCTTCAGTTCGAGTTCCTCGAAGGTCTCGCCGAGCAGGTTGGGTTGATCGTCCTTCGTCTCGCTGACCGCCTCGGTAAGCGTTTCATCGAGCCGTTTGATGTTCTCCGCTGCTGAATTGGCGTTGGCGAAGATTGCCATGAAGTTGACCAGAAAACCGATGGGTCCAATCAGGAACAGGGTTGCCGTCGCGGTTTTGATAACAACCTCGTGGTAATCGGTACCGGCGCTGCTGAAGAACTTCCCGAACTGCGGGACGAGGAAAACCATGGCGGCGACAAGGAAATAGAACAGTGTCTGGGAGAGAATGAAGCTTTTGGCGATCCCCGACTGACTGTTCTTCTTCTTTTCCATCGCCTCTGAGGAGATCTGCTCCAGGTCGGCGTAGAGGGCATCGCTGCGGGGCTTGTTGAGCCGGACTTCCTTGAACCCTTCCAGCAGGTCCGTGAGGAGGTCGAACAATCTGTTTTCCGTAACTGCTGCTTCCTGAAGTTCGGCATTCAAGCCTTTGAGGTTCTTCCCATAGAACCAGGTTGCGGCCACGATGAACGCGACGCAGACGACAAAGGCGACGCGTGAAAGCCAGGCGATGTAAAGCAGCGTAAAGAGAACCAGTATGGCGGACTGCGCGCCGACGACGAGCGACTGCGCCGCCTGCGAGAGGGTCAGAGTGTCCTTGTTGATGCTGGCATAGATGAAGGAGCGTCCGATCCGCTCCAGAGGTATGAGATCGGCGGTCCGGATTTTTTCAATCAGGCGGATCCGGATCTTGTGGATGATTTCCTCTACCTCGCGGGTCGAGGAAATCATCACTGTTCGCTGGGCGATAACGTAGATTCCGACGACGATGAGAAAGATCGTCAGCTGATGGGTTCGCCGCTCGTCATCGAGCTCGGCAACATCGCTTGCAGCCAGGTTGATCACAGCAAGAACAAGGGCGTTGGCAAGCCCGGAGACCGCGGCAAAAAACGCGAAGCCGAACCAGGAGGCGGCGGACTCTTGTCGTATCAGCTTGATCAGGTCCAAAAGTCTCTCCCCCAGAGATCCCGTTCGGTGTCACCCGGCGGCCATTGACCTTTCGGGGTTTGAAGGCGCGGCTGTGCCTTCTTCACTCACGTAATGCGACGTGCGGGTATATTTTTTACACTCAATGAGTAAATAGATATTCAATCGAATGCACTTTTTCAATTGCGCGGGCATTTGGACTCGGTTGATCGAGTGGTGGGGCGCATGAAGTGAGGCCGCGCAGCCGATTGCTGCTGCCCTGCGGCAGGATCTGACAATCGGCACGGTGCCAGGAAATCATCGACCGGCTGAAGCGGATCGAGGATCTGGGCTATGACGAGTTCTCGTTCTGGATCGACAGCGGCATGAGCACTGAGCGGAAGAAGGCGTCTCTGGCCCGCTTCATCGACGAGGTGATGCCAGCATTCGCTTGAGGAAGAACCCTGAGCCGGAGATTGTCAGGCGCCATGTACCTGCCTAAGATTCCGGCTCTTCCCCCATCACCCGAGAGCCCCCCATGAAAATCCCCGCATTGCCTTTCACCGTCACCGACTGGTCCGAGGTCGCGGAAACCAGACATCCCGGAGAGCCCGGAGAGGCCATCTGGCGGACCATGGAAATCGGCGATATCCGCATCCGGCAGGTTGAATACTCAGTCGGCTATCTGGCTGACCATTGGTGCGACCGGGGGCATATTCTCTATGTGCTGGAAGGCGAGCTGGTCTCCGAGCTGAAGGACGGCCGCAAAACCACCATGACAGCGGGCATGTCCTATCAGGTGTCCGACTTCGGCGACGCCGCGCACCGTTCCTCGACGGCGACCGGCGCCAAGCTGTTCATTGTGGATTAGCCGTTACCGCCCTTTAAACACCGGTTTCCGCTTCTCCATAAACGCCGTTCGCCCCTCGACGTAGTCCTCGCTCTCCATGCATTTCAGCACCAGCGCATCGCAGGAGGCGGAGTCCTGTGTGTCTTCCGGCTTTTCCAGCTCGATCAGCGCGCGTTTCGCTGTCTGGATGGCCAGCGGGGCGTTTTCGGAGATGCGGGCGAGCAGGTTGTCGACATGTGTGTCGAGCTCCGCTTCGGGCAGCACCCGGTTGACCAGGCCCATCATCACCGCTTCCTGTGCCGAGAACCGGCGGGCGGTGTAGAAGATTTCGGCGGCGAAGGCGGGGCCGGTGAGGGTGCGGAGGCGGCGGATGCCGTCCATGGCGTAGCCGATGCCGAGTTTTGCGGCGGGGACGGAGAAACTGGATTTCTCCGAGCAGATCCGGATGTCGCATTCGATGGCGATGGCGAGGCCGCCGCCGATGCAGAAGCCGTCGATCCGGGCAATGGTCGGTTTTTCCAGATCCCGCATGACCTGCTGGAATCGGGCGACGGCGCGATCATAGGTCTCGACCGCTTCCCGGCTGGCCCGTTCGTCCCCGAACTTGGAGATATCCGCCCCGGCGACGAAAGCCTCGGAGCCCGCCCCGGTCAGCAGGATGGCGCGGATATTGTCGTCCCGTCCGAAGGCTTCCAGCAGCTCTGCCCCATGGGTCCACATTTCCAGAGACATGGCATTGTGGCGGGCCGGGTTGTTGAAGATCAGGCGGGCGACGCCTCCCTTGAACTCGGTCAGGATCGGTTGCGGCGCGGTACTGGCAGGCATGGGACGGGTCCGTTTCGTGTCGACTGTTGGCGTGCGGATATGCGGTCAGATGACCTGGCGGTCGCGCAAGGCCTGGATTTCCTCGGCGCTCATGCCAAGGCTGCCCAGGATCTCGTCCGTATGCTCGCCATAGGCGGGCGGTGCGGCGGCAAAGGTGCTGGGCGTGCGCGAGAGGGTGATTGGCTGGGCGACCAGATCGATATCGCCATGCTCGTCTGAATGCACGGTCTTCTGCATGCCGAGATGCTGTACCTGCGGGTCGGCAAAGGTCTGGTCGATGGTGTAGATCGGGCCTGCCGGGACGCCTTCCTTGTTGAACAGGTCAACCCAGTGTTTCGTGCTCTCGGTGGCGAGCACATCCTGGATAATGGCGTTCAGCGTATCCCGATTTTCCGACCGTGACGGCGCGGTCTTGTAGTCCGGATTATCCGGCAGGTCCTCGCGGCCGATGACGGCGCAGAACCGGGTCCAGATCTTCTCGCCGGAAACCGCAATGTTCATGTAGCCGTCGCTGGTCTGGAATACGCCGGTCGGGATGCTGGTCGGGTGGTTGTTGCCCGCCTGCTTCGCGACCTCGCCGCTCATGGTCCAGCGCGAGGCCTGGAAGTCGAGCATGAAGATCTGTGCCTGCAGCAGCGAGGTATGGACCCACTGGCCTTTGCCGGAGGCTTCCCGTTCCAGCAGAGCGACCATGATGCCCTGCGAGGCGAAAATACCGGCGGTCAGGTCTGCCACCGGAATGCCGACCCGCATCGGGCCCTCGCCGGGGGCGCCGGTGATCGACATCAGCCCGCCCATGCCCTGCGCGATCTGGTCGAAGCCGGGGCGCTTGGCATAGGGGCCGTCCTGGCCGAAGCCGGATATCGAGGCATAGACCAGACCGGGATTGTCCTTCGCCAGTGTTTCGTAATCGATGCCGAGGCGCTGCTTCACGTCGGGCCGGAAATTCTCGACGATGACGTCCGCCGTCTGCACGAGCTTCTTGAACAGGGCGACCCCATCGGGATCTTTCAGGTTCAGGGTCATCGCCCGCTTGTTGCGATGAAGGTTCTGGAAATCGGAGCCGCTGCGGGCGCCGCCGAGCTGGTTCCCGGCCTCCATTGCCTCGGGCAATTCGACCTTGATGACATTGGCGCCCCAGTCGGCAAGCTGGCGTACGCAGGTCGGCCCGGAGCGGACGCGTGTCAGGTCGAGCACGGTGAAACGGGAGAGCGCTTCGGAGGCATGGATGGCGGGCATTGTTTACTCCCTGAGAGCTGATTTTTTATCGTTGTTGTCGTTTGACGCGCGACTATTTCATCAAGTCGCTCCGTTTGGGATAGAGCGGGCAGGATCGAGTGGATGGAAAAAATACACTCCATGGTCTCGAAATCACCATACGACGTTCCTATATTTTTCATATACCGGCAGTCCCCGGTAAACCGACTTGGCGGACAGTCCGCCGAGAACTGGTCCCCTTCTCCGGCTCTCTTCGGAGGGCCGGGAACTGAAAAAGCGGCGCCGCATCCCCCTCCCCCCAGAGACCGGCGCCGCTTTCTTTATGCGAATCCGGAAACTGCCCAGAGAATGCCTTGCGGCACCTTACCGCGTTGAGGCGGGCGGCGACCTCCCCTATGGTGTTGGTATTGGGTGCGAGGGCATTGCTTTCATGGAAGTTTTTGGTGATCACCGGTTCGAGGGCAGGGGGCTCGGCTGCCAGCGAGGCGGCCGCCTTGTATTCGACCGACTGGATTTCACACTCGCCTCCGGTGGGGTGCTGATTCTGAAAGGCCCGAATGGCAGCGGGAAATCCAGCCTGTTGCGAACCATGGCGACGCTGGTCCGACCGGCACGCGGCGACTTGCTGTGGGACGGTGTTTCGGTCACGGACGATCCTCAATCCCATGCCGGGATGCTGCACTATGTCGGGCATGCCGATGCGGCCAAGCCCGCGATGACGGCTGAAGAACTCCTCACATTCTGGTCCGGAATGCGCGGCGCCAACGGGATATCCGTGGCGGCGGCGCTGGAGCGTTTCGGGATCGGGCATCGCGCGGATTTTCCGGCGCGCTATCTTTCCTCCGGTCAGAAGAGGCGTCTGGCGCTCGCCCGGCTGCTCGTCAGTGAGGCCCCGCTCTGGATTCTCGACGAGCCGACGGTTGGGCTGGATGTCGATGGGGTCGCGGCATTGGAAGAAGCGATTGCCGGGCATCGCGCTCGCGGCGGCATGATTGTGGCTGCCACCCATATCCGGTTCGAGACCGGCGATCGTGTTGCCGAGCTTGAGCTTTCGGGTTTCGCCCCGTCCGCGGGCGATCTCGCAGAGGCCTACGGTGCCCTCGGCGCGGAGCTTCGGGCCGACGCTTTCCGGGACGCGTCATGAAGTGCTTTTTCGTCCTCGTTCGCAGGGATCTCTCCCTCGCTCTCCGTCAGGGCAGCGATGCCGCCATGGCGCTGATGTTCTTTGTCATCGTGGTAACCCTGTTCCCGCTCGCTGTCGGCCCGGAGCCGGGTGTTCTGGAGCGGATCTCTTCCGGTATCGTCTGGGTGGCCGCTCTGCTCGCGGCCATGCTGTCACTCGACCGGATGTTCCAGACCGATTACGACGACGGCTCACTTGAGCTGATGCTGCTGACCCCGGTGCCGCTGGAAGTCCTGGTGCTGGCAAAGTGTCTGGCCCACTGGTTGACCACAGGACTGCCGATGTTGCTGATCGCGCCGTTGCTTGGGGTTTTCATGAATATGCAGACCGAAGCCTTTCCGGTTCTGCTGGCAAGCATGGCGCTGGGCACGCCGGTTCTCAGCCTGCTTGGCGGGGTTGGTGCGGCGTTGGTGCTCGGCGCGCGGCGGGCGGGAACGCTGGTTGCCCTGCTGGTGCTGCCGCTGACCATTCCGCTGCTGATCTTCGGGGTGTCGGCGGTAGAGGCCGCTGTTACCGGGCAGTCGGCCAAGGCGCAGCTTTTGATCCTGGGCGCCATGCTGATGGCTTGCCTTCCGCTCGCGCCGTGGGCGACTGCGGCGGCGCTCAGACAAGCGGCCGGTTGATGTTTTCCGCCGGTTGGTGTTCAAACAAATCTGCGGACGGAAAGAGATGGGGCCAGACCCCACGGCCGGACCGATCCATACCGATACGGTATATGGAGGATATGCTCGGATGAACTGGTTCCACTGGCTTGCCAATCCGGCGCGCTTCATGCGTTTTGCCGCCCGGCTGCAGCCCTGGATTATGGCGCTCGGTCTTTTGACTGGCGCTGCTGGTTTCTATTTTGCGCTGTTCGCCTCGCCGGCGGATTACCAGCAGGGCGAGACCGTGCGCATCATGTATGTGCACGTACCGTCGGCCTGGATGGCGATGTTCATCTATGTGGTGATGGCCGCTGCGGCGGGCAGTTTTCTGATCTGGAAGCATCCGTTGGCCGATGTCGCGGCCCAGGCCGCCGCGCCGGTCGGGGCAGGTTTCACCCTGATGGCACTGATCACGGGCTCCCTCTGGGGCCAGCCGATGTGGGGCACATGGTGGGTCTGGGATGCGAGGCTGACCTCCGTTCTGATCCTGTTCTTCCTTTATCTCGGCTATATCGCCCTGGTGAATGCCTTCGACGATCCGGAACGTGGCTCCAAGGCGGGCGCAATTCTGCTGTTGGTTGGCGTGGTGAACATCCCGATCATCAAGTTCTCCGTCGACTGGTGGAACACGTTGCATCAGCCGGCGAGCGTGGCGCGGATGGACGGGCCGTCCATCGATCCGTCGATGTTGTTGCCGCTGTTGCTGATGGCCGCCGCCTTCAAGCTTTACTTCCTGTATCTCTTGATTGTGCGCATGCGTGGTGAGCTGATGGCCCGACGCATCCGCCTGCTGCACCTGTCAGACGTGTCCTGACGGTGGCGCCGACTGATCGCGTTGTGATTGCCCGCGACTTCACGTCGCTTTGACCGATTTTGGAATTAATCTAAATTCCAGGTGTTGATGAACGGTTTGCTGGAGCAAGGCCATTCAGGAATTTCTCGAAATGGGTGGATACGCGACCTATGTCTGGTCGTCCTACGGAGTGGTCGTGGTGATGCTTGCCGTGATGCTGATCTCCTCAGTTATCGGGGGTCGGACACGGGATCGCGAATTAACCGCTCTGGAAGAGCGGGTGGGGCCCCGGCGACAACGCCGCCAGCAGAACGATCCAGAGGATACGCGCCATGACGCCTAAACGCCGCCGCCTATCCATTGTCCTGATCGGCCTTGCCATGCTCGGCACGGCGGCGGCACTCGTGCTGACCGCGTTCGAGGATAATCTCGTCTTTTTCTTCAGTCCGACGGATCTCGCCGAAAAGGATGTCGGGGCGGACCGTCGTATCCGGATTGGTGGCATGGTCGAGGATGGTAGCTGGAAGAAGTACGAGGAGGGGCTGCGCTCCGAATTTGTTGTCACCGATTTTCAGAATGCGGTGAAAGTGGTCTATCGCGGCTCCCTGCCGGACCTGTTCCGGGAAGGGCAGGGCGTGGTGGCAGAGGGCAAGTTCAACGGCACCGTCTTCACCGCCAGCGAAGTGCTGGCCAAACATGATGAGAATTACATGCCGCGCGAGGTTGCCGACGCATTGAAGAAATCCGGCCGCTGGAAAGAAGGGGAGGAGGCGAAATGATCGCTGAGATCGGGCATTACGCCCTCGTTCTTGCCTTCTTCGTTGCGATTGCGCAGGTCGTCGTGCCGATGTACGGCGCGGCCAGGCGGGATGCTGCTCTGATGGGCTTCGCCGCGCCCGCCGCCTCCGCTCAATTCCTGTGCATTTCGATCGCTTTCGGCGCGCTGATGCGCGCCTACATTACCTCGGACTTCTCGGTCGCCAACGTGGCGCAGAATTCCCACAGCCTGAAGCCGTTGCTCTACAAGATCTCCGGCGTCTGGGGGAACCACGAAGGCTCGATGGTGTTCTGGGTGCTGATTCTGGCTCTGTTCGGCTTTGCGGTTGCCGCCTTTGGCCGGCAGTTGCCGGACACGCTGAAGGCCCGTGTGATCTCTATTCAGGGCCTGATCGGGCTCGCCTTCCTTGGCTTCATCCTGCTGACCTCGAACCCGTTCGAGCGGCTCGATCCGGCGCCGCTCGACGGTCGCGACCTCAACCCGCTGTTGCAGGATCCGGGTCTCGCCTTCCATCCACCGATGCTCTACATCGGCTATGTCGGTTTCTCACTGGCCTTTTCCTTTGCCATGGCAGCGCTGATCGAGGGCCGGGTCGACCCGGCCTGGGCCCGCTGGGTGCGGCCCTGGACTCTCGCCGCCTGGACCTTCCTGACCGCCGGCATCACGCTCGGCAGCTGGTGGGCCTATTACGAGCTTGGCTGGGGCGGCTGGTGGTTCTGGGACCCGGTCGAGAATGCCAGTTTCATGCCCTGGCTCGCTGGCACGGCGCTGCTGCATTCCGCCATCGTGGTGGAAAAGCGAGATGCGCTGAAGGCATGGACCATCCTGCTCGCCATCATCACATTCTCGCTGAGCCTGATGGGCACGTTCCTGGTGCGCTCCGGCATCTTGACGTCGGTGCATGCCTTCGCTGTCGATCCCGAGCGCGGTCTTTTCATCCTCGGCATCCTGATCGTCGCGGTCGGTGGCTCGCTCACGCTCTTTGCCATTCGCGCACCCGCGCTGAAGGCCGGCGGCCTGTTCGTGCCGGTGAGCCGGGAAGGTGGGCTGGTGCTGAACAATCTGATCCTGAGCGTGGCGACGGTGACTGTCTTTATCGGCACGCTCTATCCGTTGTTCCTGGATGCGATGACCGGCGACAAGGTGTCGGTAGGTGCACCTTTCTTCAATGCGACCTTCGTGCCGGTGATGATCCCGCTTCTGGTCCTGCTGGCCATTGGTCCACTGTTGCCCTGGAAGCGCGGTAATCTCCGCGCGGCCGTCGAAAAGCTCTGGGTCAGTGCGCTCTTCACGGTCGTGGTCGCGGGCGGAATTCTGGTGCTGGAAGAAGGCGCGCCCTTGGCGCCGGTGCTCGGCTTTGGTTTTGCTGCCTGGGTGGCGGGCGGTGTCGTGACTGAATTGGCTGAACGGATCCGCCTGTTCCGGATACCGCTCGGCGACAGTATCAGGCGTCTCTTCAATCTTCCCGGCGCCGCCTATGGCATGAGCCTTGCTCATATAGGCATGGCGGTATTCATTTGCGGCGCTACAGGCGAGATGAACTGGACCCGGGAGCTGGTCGCAACGGCGCGGGCCGGAGATACCTTGACCCTCGGCCAGTACGAGCTGGTACTGGAGAAAGTCGAGCGCAGCCAGGGCCCGAACTATTTCCGCGATATGGCGACGCTGAAGGTCAGCAAGGATGGTGTGCCATACGCTACCCTGCATCCGGAACGGCGGCTCTATCCGGTGCAGCAGATGCCGACCACCGAAGCGGCCATCCGCTCCAGCATTTCCGGCGACCTTTATGTTGCCATCGGTGAAGGCAGTGACCAGGGCGGCTACATTGTCCGGGTCTGGGTCAAGCCGCTGGTGCCGTGGATCTGGACCGGCGCCATGCTGATGGTCCTCGGCGGGCTGTTTTCGCTGTCGGACCGCCGCTTGCGCATCGGTGCGCCGAAACGTTCGAAGCGACCCGCGGCCCGACCGGCCGTGACGGAGGCAGGAGACTGAGATGCTGAACCGGCTGCTCTTCCTCTTGCCTCTGCTGATCTTTGCGGTGATCGCCGGCTATTTCACGGTGCCGATCCTGACCAAGAAAGACCCGCATATCCTGCCGTCCGTAATGATCGACAAGCCGGCGCCGCCGCATGATCTAGGACCCCTGCTTGAGGGCAAGCCCGGGGTAGGTCCGGAGGCGCTTCGGGGCGAAGTGAAGCTGGTCAATTTCTTCGCTTCCTGGTGCGGGCCCTGCCGGCTAGAGCATCCGATCCTGATGCGGCTTGCCGCAGAGACCGATCTGCCGCTTGTCGGTATCAACTACAAGGACCAGCGGGACGCGGCTCTTGTCTGGCTGCGCGAGCTGGGTGATCCGTTCGGACGGATCGGCGTCGACGGGGACGGCCGTGCCGCCATCGACTGGGGCGTCTATGGCGTGCCTGAAACCTATGTCGTCGATGCGGGTGGGCATATCCGCTACCGGCATGTCGGCCCGCTGACTGCTCAAGCCCTGAAGGAGACGATCCTGCCGATGGTCGAACATTTGAGAGCGGCCAAAGGATGATCCGTTCCATAATTATGGCGCTGCTTGTTGCCGTTCTGACCGCGCCTGCTTTTGCGGTGGAGCCGGGCGAGATGCTGAAGGATCCCGCGCTCGAAGCGCGTGCGCGTGAACTCAGCAAGGAAATCCGCTGCCTCGTTTGTCAGAACCAGTCGATTGATGACAGCAATGCCGGGCTTGCCAAAGACCTCCGTGTGATCTTGCGGGAACGTCTCGTCGCCGGTGACAGCGACAGCGAGATCAAGACCTTCCTGGTCGAGCGTTATGGCGATTTCGTGCTGCTGAAGCCGCCGGTCAAGGCGGAAACACTGTTCCTCTGGTACGGGCCGTTCGCCATCGGCGTCCTGGGCGCCATCGGTGTTGCCGTGTTTCTGTTGCGGCGGCGGGATGGCAGTGCCGTCAACGAGGCGCCGGTGCCTTTGACGGACGATGAACGCAAGCGGATCGACGTATTATTGTCTGAGCAGGATCGGAAAGCCTGATGATTTTTTGGGTCTTTGCCGGAGTTCTGACATTCGGCGTTGTCTTGCTGCTGTTGTGGCCGGTCCTCTCTGCCGGGGTCGATGACGGCGATGAACAGGAAGCAGGCGCGGAAGCGCTGGCGGTTTATCGCGATCAGTTGCAGGAGCTGGAGCGCGATCTCGATGCGGGTCGCCTCGGCGCCGAGGAGTTCGAAGCAGCAAAGCTTGAGGTTGAGCGCCGCATGCTGGCCGCAGCGGCGGAGCAGGAGAAATCCGCGGCCGCATCGCCGCAATCGGTCCGCAAACGCCGGTTGGCGGCGTCCGTTCTGGTGATTTTCGCGGTCCCTGCCGGTGCGCTTCTAACCTACGTCTCCGTTGGCAATCCCAGTATGCGGGATTTGCCGTTGGCCGGACGCAGTGACGGGGCGGGAACCCAGGCTCTTGCCGAAAACCCAGGAACTCCAGCATCCGGTCAGGGTGGCGCAAGCGCTCCACAGCAGGAGCAGCCTGGTGTCTCGGATATGGTGGCGGGGCTGGAAGCCAAGCTGGCGAAAAACCCGGACGATGGTGACGGCTGGGCCCTGCTGGGTCGTTCCTACATGGTGACGGAACGCTATGACGATGCGGTGAAGGCCTATGGCAAGGCGCTCGCGCTGGTGCCGGACAATCTGCAGCTAATGGCCGCGCGGGGTGAGGCGATGGTGCTCGCTGCCGACGGCATGGTGCCGCCAGCCGCCGTCGAGGACTTCCGCGATGTCAATTTGAGCCAACCTCTGGAGCCGCGCGCCCGCTACTATCTTGGGCTCGCCCGCAGTCAGGCCGCGGACGCAGCCGGCGCATTGAAATGGTGGATCGCACTGGAAGCGGACACACCGCCCGGTGCCCCATGGGAAGCACTGGTGACCCAGCGGATCGACGAGATCGGGACGGAAACCGGTATCGATGTGGCGTCCCTCAGGGAGGCTGAGCGGAAGAGAAGGCCGGAGCGGCCACAACAAATGGCCACGCCGATGCCGAACGCGCCGTCCGCCAGTGTGGCTCCGGGGCCGACCGCCGATGACGTGGCTGCTGCGCAGGACATGAACAGTGAAGACCGGTCTGCAATGATCCAGTCGATGGTCGATCGTCTGGCGGGCCGTCTCGAAGAAGAGCCGGATGACCTCGAGGGCTGGCTTCGCCTCGCCCGCGCCTATGACGTTCTCGGCAAGACCGAGGAAGCGAAGAACGCACACGCCAATGCCGCGCGGCTGGCGCCTGATGATCTGGATATCCAGCTGTCCTATGCTCGCGCCCTGTTCCCGCCGGGTACTCCGGAGACGGGCATGACGGATGAATTCGTCTCGCTGGTTGCGCATATCCGCGCATTGGCACCGGCGAACCCGGATGGCCTCTTCTATGGAGGGCTCGTCGCGTACAGAAAAGGCGATGCTGCAGCTGCGAAAAAGCTATGGGGCGATCTGCTGGCACTGATGGGCCCCGATGCGCCCGCTCGCGGAATGCTGGAAGCCCGGATCAAGGCGCTCGGCGGATAGGTGAAAACTGCACCGTTCAGTGCAATTTTCATGGCGTTTTCGTGACATTAATCTTGCCGGTTTCGCATTGACCATTATGCTGCGCATGTCCGTTATGGTTGGGATTGCGTCAATATGGCAGTAGCGCACGCGCCGGACTCCGCGTCCGAGGCGCTGGTCGTTCGGGACCTGCACAAGAGCTTCGCCGGCCTGGAGGTCCTCAAGGGAGTTTCTCTTGATGCCCGGCAGGGCGATGTGATTTCCATGATCGGCTCTTCCGGGTCCGGCAAAAGTACTTTTTTGCGCTGCATCAATCTGCTTGAGGTTCCGGACCGGGGTGTTGTGTCCGTCAATGGTGAGACCATCGCCATGAAACCGGGTCCGAACGGCACCCAGCTTCCGGCGGACAACCGGCAGGTCGACCGCATTCGCTCCCGCCTTTCCATGGTGTTCCAGAGTTTCAATCTGTGGACCCACATGACGGTGCTTGAAAACGTCATTGAGGCGCCGATCCACGTCCTGAAGGTACCGCGCGAAGAGGCTATCGCCCGCGCCGAAGGTTTGCTTCAGAAGGTCGGGATCGCAGACAAACGGGATCAGTATCCGAGCCATCTTTCCGGCGGCCAGCAGCAGCGTTGCGCGATAGCGCGTGCGCTGGCGATGGAACCTCAGGTGATGCTGTTCGACGAGCCGACATCCGCGCTCGACCCGGAGCTGGTCGGCGAAGTGCTGCTGGTGATGCGCCAGCTGGCCGAGGAAGGCCGGACCATGATCATCGTTACCCATGAAATCGATTTCGCTCGCGAGGTCTCGAACGAGGTGGTCTTCCTGCACGAGGGGCGTGTGGAAGAAATAGGACCGCCTGAACAGGTGTTCGACAATCCGCGATCGGAGCGCTGCCGTCAGTTCGTCAAACGAAACTGACCGGGGCAGCAACAGCAACCGCAGGGAACTAAACCGGATTCAAACTGGGAGCCTAAATAATGAAACGTTTTCTGACAGCTCTGGCCCTCGCGTCTATCGCTTTTAGCGGTGCCGCGGACGCCAAGGACTTCAAGGCGGGCAGCAAGGTCCGCATCGCTACCGAAGGCGCCTACGCGCCGTGGAACTTCACCGACAGCTCCGGCAAGCTCGCGGGCTTTGAGGTCGACCTCTATGCCGATCTGTGCGAGCGCATGAGCGTTCAGTGCGATCTGGTGCAGACGGCCTGGGAAGGCATCATTCCTGCGCTCCAGGCGGGCAAGTTCGACGCCATCATGGCCGGTATGTCCATCACCGACAAACGCAAGAAAGTCATCACCTTCTCGCGCTCCTACATGGGCTCCCCGGCATCCTTCGTGGTCGTCAAATCAAGCCCTCTGGCAAGCCTGAGCGCCGGTCTTGACGCGCTGACCCTTGCCGATGTCGATGCCAAGGAAAAGGCAGGTCTGGACTCGATGAAAGCAGCCCTCAAGGGAAAGACCATCGGCGTGCAGATCTCCACCACGCACGAGAACTTCCTGAACGAGTACATGGGCGACACGGTCACCGTGAAGACCTATGACACCCAGGAGAATCTGGATCTGGATCTCGTCGCTGGCCGGATCGATGCCGCACTGGCGTCGCTTTCCTACTGGGTGCCGCTGCTCGAAGGCGAGAAGGGCAAGACCATGGCGATGGTTGGCCCGAAGATGGACGGTGGCCCGTTCGGTAACGGCGTCGGCGCGGGTATCCGTCAGGATGACCAGGAACTGGCCGACATGTTCACCAAGGCGATTGATGAAGCGCGCGCCGACGGCACGATCTCGAAGCTCTCCACCCAGTGGTTCGGCTTCGACGGCACGCCGAAAGAATGATCGGCATCTGCTGATCCCAGAACAATGCACGCGGCCGCCCCCGGGCGGCCGCGCTTCTGCTGACAAGCGACGGAGACCGCCCAGGTGACTTTGCCGGATTGGATGCTACTGCTGCAGTGGGGCGATGCCGGCTGGGGCGATGAAATGGTCCGCGGCATGCTGATGACGCTTGCGGTGGCCATGGCGGCATTTCTGCTCGGTATTGTCATCGGCACTGCGGGCGCTGCCATAAAGCTCTCGCGCTATCTGGCCGTTCGCCTGATCGGTGAGGCCTATACGACCTTGATCCGGGGCGTCCCGGACCTGCTGGTCATTTACCTGCTGTTCTTCGGCGGCAGCATGGCGGCCATGGCCGTGGCCCGCGTGTTCGGCTACGAGGAATATATCGAGATCGATGCTTTCGCCATCGGCACCATCGCGCTCGGCACCATCTCCGGCGCCTATGCGACCGAGGTGATCCGTGGGGCCGTTCTCGCCGTGCCGAAAGGCCAGATCGAGGCGGCGAAGGCCTGCGGCATGAGCCGCTTTCTGCTGTTCCGCCGCATCATGGTGCCGCAGGTAGCGCGGTTCGCGCTGCCGGGGCTTGGCAATGTCTGGCAGCTCACCCTGAAGGATACCTCGCTGATTTCCATCGTCGGGCTGGTAGAGATCATGCGGCAGGCTTCGGTCGCCAGCGGGTCGACCCAGAAACCCTTCACGTTCTATCTGGCGGCGGGCGTCCTCTATCTCGTCCTGACCGCCTTTTCGAATAAAGGGTTCGGCTTGGCGGAGCTTTGGGCCAACCGTGGCGTCAGGAGGGCCTGAGCCATGGATATTGAGTTGATGGCGGAAGCCTTCCCGAAAATCCTGAGCGGTTTGCCGGTCACCATGGTGCTGGCAGCATCGTCGCTCTTTCTTGGCTTCTTCCTTGCGATTGTCATCGCGCTGCTGCGGACTTCCCGGTTCAGGCCTTTGGCGGGTTTCGCCTACAGTTTTGTCTATGTCTTCCGTGGCACCCCGCTGCTGGTGCAGATCTTCCTGATCTATTACGGCACCGGCCAGTTTGAAGCCGTGCGGGAAAGCTTTCTCTGGCCTGTGCTGCGTGAAGCCTGGTGGTGTGCGATCCTGGCGCTGACGCTGAATACCGGCGCCTATACCAGCGAGATCATTCGCGGCGGCATCCAGGCCGTTCCGTTCGGCCAGATCGAGGCCGCCAAGGCCTGCGGCATGAATGCGGTCATGCGGTTTCGCCGGATCGTCTTTCCGCAGGCCATTCGTCAGGCTCTTCCGGCCTATGGCAATGAGATCATCCTGATGATCAAGTCGACCTCGCTGGCCAGCACGATCACACTGCTGGAGATGACCGGCATTGCCCGCAAGCTGATTTCGCAGACATACAAGCCGCTGGAAATTTTCCTGATTGCTGCGGTCTTCTACCTGGCGCTGGTTTTCATCGTGACCCGTGTCGTGGCTTTCATTGAATACAGGCTGAACCCGGAACAGCGTGACGCGGCCCGTGTGCCCACGGCCAAGGACCTGCAAACGGCGCCGATTGGTGATATCGATGCTGGATTCCGGTGACGGTGGAGACATTCTTTTTCGCCGGGCAGAGCCTTCCGACGAGGAAACAATCCGCCGGTGGCTTTCGGCTTCTCATGTAACGCGCTGGGCGCATCGGATATTCTCGACGATCTCCGGGGCGCTTGATGGCGGGTCATCGGACCCGGTATCCACACTTTACATCGTGGAATTTGCCGGTGGGGAGATTGGGTGCGCGCATGTCTACAGCGCTCACGGCGATCCGAACTGGACCGCCATCCCGGATATCACCGCGCAAACCCGCGCCGTGGATTTCCTGATCGGTGAGGCTGATTTTCTGAACCGGCAGATCGGACAAGCCATGCTCCGGTCACTGGCCGGAAAGATATTCAAGGAATCGGATGCGGACCGCATCGTCGCCTGCCCGCACCCGGACAACTGGCCGGCCGTCATTGCTCTCAAGCGGGCCGGGTTCCGCGAGAAAGGGCGTCATCCAATCCCGACCATGAACGCGATGTACCTGACCGTGGCGCGGCAAACCTTCAAGGGGTAGGCCGCAAGAGGTTTGTATTGAGGAACTCGCCCTGTCTCTGGGCCGCTTCCGGGCCTGACGAGGCCTCATTCATTCTGGGTTGGAATTTGTTTTGCCGGTGTCGCAAAAGTAGACTGCGAACATGGCAACAAACGCTGAGGCAGCCGCCTCCCAAACCCTTTCGAGTTCCTACGGCACGGCCGTTCTCTTCATGCTTGGCGCAATCACGGTGCTGCCCTGCATGAATGTGCTGGCGCGCTATCTTTCCGCCGAATACTCGACAACGCAGATCGTCTGGGCGCGCTATACGGGGCATCTGCTGTTCGCGTTGATCCTCTTCATGCCGAAGCACGGGATCGGGTTGCTGCGAGCGCAGAAGCCGGGCGTTCACATCATCCGCTCCGTGCTGATGTTCTGCTGCACCTGCATGTTCTTCCTGGCTGTGCGCTATATCGAAGTGCCGATCGCCAGCGCGATCAACTTCACTTCGCCGATCATCGTAACGGCCCTCGCGGTTCCGTTTCTTGGCGAGAAGGTTGGTATCCGTCGCTGGATTGCCGTTCTGGTCGGCTTCTGCGGCGCGCTGATCATCATCCGGCCGGGGGGTGCCGAAAGCCACTGGGCGATGTTCCTGGTTATCGGCACCGCGTTCTTCTATGCGGTCTATCAGGTGCTCACCCGGAAGTACGCGAGCAGCGATTCCGCTGAAACCTCGATCACCTATATTGCCTTGATAGGTGCGCTGATGACGACTGTTGCACTGCCGTTCGATTATCGGCTGCCGACCAGCGCGCTCGACTATGGCCTGTTCACCCTGATCGGGTTTCTCGGCGGGCTTGGGCACTTCCTCGTCATCAAGGCCTTCCGACTTGGCGAGGCCTCCCTGCTGTCTCCGCTCAATTACGGACAATTGCTGATGGCGACGCTGCTGACTTTCCTGATCTTCGGAACCTTGCCCGATGCGGTGACCTGGCTTGGCGCCGGGATTATCGTCGGGAGCGGGCTCTACATCACCTATCGTGAAGCGCAGAGAGCACGGTCCAACCGGATCGCCGCCGAAGCGGTCGCGGAGCGTTAGCTCAAACAGGAAGGGTCTTAGAGGCCAAGATCCGATCGCGCCCGCTTGGCAAGGCGTTCCATCACCGGTTTCCAGTCCACACCCTCATCCTCTCGCCGGATATCGACTTCAATCGAGGGGAAGAACGGCATGCGGCTGGCGCCAAGCGAGACCCAGTTCAGGAGATGCGGCATTGTGTAACCTTGCTTCCCGAGTGCGCCCGCCAGGCTGAGCACCAGATTTTGCGGGGAAACCACGGCATCAAGCTCGGAGATCAGCGCGACGACCCCGTCCAGGTCATTGGTCAGGTCAAGCCCGTCGGGCCGCAGAATGCCGACATCGTTTTCCGCCTCAATCCGGGTCAGTTCTTCCGCGTCCTCGTCATATTGCAGGGTCACGAAACCGGCGCCGGGAATGTCGAGAATGGGGCCAAGGTTTCCGGGGCCCGGATAATAGACAGCTTCGAGATCACGCTTCGCCCGAGATCGCCAGGACAGCCCGATCCAGGGACCGTCTCCTTTGCTCGAGAGCCAACGTTTCCAGTAGTCGACCCTTTCCGGATCGGGCACCAATATGGCGGACGTGTCCGGGAATCGCGCCCGATCCGGGCGGAAGAATTTCAGCAGGCTGCCGGTTGCGATTTCGTGGGTGCAGTCGCGCTCGCTCACAATCGTTCCGTAGTCGGCAGGATGCAGGCGCTGCTCCTGCTTCCGGATGCGATCGAAAAAGCGGAACTGGGGGAAGGAGCGCTCAAACAGGGGGCGGAGCCGGTCGGTGCATTCGACTGTGACGCTTCCAAGCTCTCCCTGTACCAGACGATCCTGCAATTCCGGAAAACAGGTGGCGAACATGACTTCGTCGCCAAGGCCCTGTTCGGCATAGACGAGCAGATGGATGTCGGGACCGGAGATGTCCGGGGTCCAGCGTTGTTGCGGCAGATTGCGCGTCATTTTCCGGAGCGGGATCAGGCGGGCTTCATAGAGCGGCCAGCCGCGTGCCATATCGCCGTTAGCCAATAGGTAGATCGCGAGATTGAAGGTAATGGTCGGGTTCTGAGGATCGAACCGCATGGCTTGTGCGCCGCTTGAGATGGCGGCTTCAATCTGGCCGGACCGATAGAACGCCTGAGCGAGATTCCCGAAAGCTTCGCTATCCGTCGGTGCTGCTATCGTTGCCCTACTTCCGAACCGCATTGCCGACGTGACATGATCTGTCTCAAGAAGCGTGGCGGAGAGTGAAGACCAGAGGCGTCCGGCTTCGGGAGTGATGAGCAAGCCGTTCCGGACTGCCCGTTCCGCATCCGCCCGGCGGGTCATGCGGCGCAGCAGAGTGCCGAGATGTTCCCAGTGCGTTGAGTCAGCAGGAGCACGCCTGCATGCCTGCTTCAGGCAGGTAAGTGCTTCGGCATTTTGGCCAAGTCGGATCGCGCAACTTGCCTGACGCGCCCAATAGTCGGCACGCAGAGGCTCTGTTTTTGAAGCACGGCGAAACCACAGGAGGGCTCTGGGATCGTCCGAGGCGTGAACATAGAGCGTTGCCAGATTGCTTAAGACGCTGCCGCGCCCGGGCTCAAGCAGCAGAGAGCGCCGAAAGGCGCGCACAGCTTCCGGGCCGTGTTCAGGCAGACCGGTACAGGCGACGCCGAGATAATCGTATACGGCGCTTTGACCAGCATCGGCGGCAAGGCAATCCCGATAATAACCGATGGCGGCCTCAAGATTGCCGGCCCTGTGGGAGGCGAACGCGGCCTGAAGCAATGTCGCGCTCATTTCGCTGCCTTTGATCGGAGTGCAGTAGCAATTTGGTAGATGGTCTGCTCCCAGCTTTCCTCAAACGGTTTTGCGAAGCTTTTGATGCTCGGGAATCCGGGAAAGCCGTCCGCACCGTACTGCACGAAGAGTGGACGAGGATGGAACAGCCAGGTCTCCTTGCCGAGCGCGCCGCCGATCCAACCCAGCGTGCTGCTGGGGCAAATAAGCACGTCGACCGAAGAGACGAGCGCGAGGATGTCGTCGAAATCGTCGGTGAGATCTAGTTCGGGCAGAATTGTCGGGCCGTGCCCGGTTTCTCGTTTGAGCGTTTCGATCTCCGTGTCCCAGTTTTCGCCGTACTGGATCGAGAATACCTGTGCTCCCGGTAGGGCGAAAATCGGCAACCAGTCTTTCAGGGCGGTGTAGTGGACGTCCCTGAAAGCCGTGCTTTTACGGGATCTCCAGGCAAGGGCGATTTTCAGACCGTCACCAGTCTTATTAAGTATGTCGCGGACTTGGATAACCCGTTGCGGATCGGGCTTCAGATAGGGGCGCGTCTTTGCGAAATCCGCAAGCGTTCGACGGAAATAGAGGGCGAGACTGCCAGCATCGATCGCGTAATCGACTGGCTTGTCCTGCGGCAGCCAATCGTATTTCTGCACCGGCCGGAATCCGTCTCCCGCCCTGGCGTAGGCATGCACCAGGGCATCGGGGAAGGAGCGCCGGAAGACCGGAAGCAAACGCTCGTCGCACTCAAGCACCAGCTCGGCACCGAGTTCCCTGATTTCCGGCAGAATGGAGGCATAGAGGATCTCGTCCCCGACACCTTCCTCGGCGCAAACCAGCAGGCGCTTCCCGCCCAGCGGCTCACCCTGCCAGGTCGGGGGCAGACCGAGGCGCCGCACCCGGTCCGGCGCCTTGTGTCGCCATTCCCGTTCCCGCCAGCCTTCTTCCAGATGGCCGGCCGCCAGCAGCCGGATGGCGTGGCGCAGATGGATTTGCGGCTCGTCAGGTGCGAGGCGGAGCGCGTTTTCGGAGTGGCGAAGGGACTGTTCCAGGTCGCCGGAGAAATAGGCCAGTTCGGCGAGGCCGGTCTCAGGGGCGGCATATCCGGGGGCCAGCAGGATGGCGCGGCGGAACCAAGTGCCCGGTTTCACATAGTGGCGTTGATTGAAGAGGAGAAAACCGAAACTGTTCACCGCCTCCGCCAGAGCCGGCTTGAGGAGCTGGGAGCGTTTGAGGGCGCGTTCCGCTTCCTCCAGTTTGTCCAGATCCATCAATGTCGTGGCCAGATTGGCGTGTGTCTCCTCGCTGAGTGGGGCTAGCGACACAGCCTGCCGGTGTGCCACTTCGGCATCCTCGACGCGACCGTCTTTCCGAAAGGCATTTCCAAGATTCATATGCGCGTTGGCGTGGCTGGGCTCTTTCCGGATGGCTTGCTGCAGGAAACCGATTGCCTCGGCCACCGCGCCACGTTCCTGCAAGAGTGCTCCGAGGTTCGCGAGCGCATCGACAAAGCCGGGCGATTTGGAGAGAGCGTTGCGGTATGCGGTTTCCGCTTCTTCCGGCTCTCCCAATGCTTTCAGGATCTGACCAAGATTGCTTAGGAAGTCTGCCCGCCCGGACGCAATTTTCAGCGCTGCCTCGACAAGCTGGCGCCCGGTTTCATGCTGACCGCCTTGATGCATCAGCACACCGAACAGATGGAGCGCGTCCGGATCGCGCGGGGCGCGTTGCAATACCTGCTGGTATAGCGCGGCCGCTTCCGGCAGACGGCCCTGCTGGTGATGTGCGAGTGCCTGTTGCAGCAGGTTTTGAGTTTCCTGAGTGGGCATTATTGTTTCGTCGAATGTCCGTGTTGCTGGAGGGTCAAAGGTCCCGGAGCTTAGTGGCTCGGCAGGAATGTGAGAATGCGGAGCGCCATGCGATGAAGTTTCATTCGGGTGCTCATAGGTTTCGGACGGATGCTGTGATTTCGTCCGTTACATGGTTCCATGGCTCTGCCGCCAGTTTGAGGAAAGACTTCACTGTCGGGAAACCCGGGCTGATATCTGTGCCGAACTGCGGGAAATACGGCCTTAGTGCGAACTGAAGGACCGGTTTGTCGAGGCCTGCCCCGACCCAGACCAGCGTGCTGCTCGGGCAGACGAGACTGTCGACCGAAGCGGCGAGGGCGAAAATATCCTCGAAATCATTGGTCATATCGACACCGTCGAGCACATGCAGGCGAGCGCCGAACGCTTGTCGCGCTTCCGCGATCTCCTGCTCCCAGCCGGTGCCGTATTGCAAGGAAACGATCTGGAGTTTCGGATCGGTCAGCAGGTCTCGCCAATCGTCGAGCTGGGTGTTGAAAAGGTTGCGAAAGGGATCGCCGATTTTTGATCGCCAAGCAAAACCAATCCGGGGACCCGGTGGCAGGGCGGCCAGCTTTTCCGCCATACGGCGGACTCGCTCTGGCGATGCTGAAAGATAAGGGCGCTGGTGATCGTAGGAAGCTAGTTCGGGGCGCAGCCGCGCGGGCAAGCTGCCGCCGTCGATTGCATAGTCTACGGGCGGGTCCTGCGGCAGCCAGTTATACTCATGCACTGGCCTGAACCTATCGCCGCTCCGTGCATAAGCATGCACAAGGCAATCCGGGAAAGAGCGCCGGAAGACCTCCACCAGACGGGGGGCACATTCGATCACGACGGAGGCGCCCGCTGACAGCAGGTCCGGGATCAGCGATGCGTAGAGTATTTCATCGCCGACACCTTCCTCCGCGCAGACAAGGATACGCTTGCCGGAAAGTGGCTCGCCCTGCCAACGGCTTGGGAGACCAACCCGCTGGACAGCGTCCGGCCGCTTCAGGCGCCACTCGAAATTCTGCCAACCCTCCTGAATACGTCCGATGCTGAGCAGGCGCATGCCGTGCCGGACCCGGATTTGCGGGTCGTCCGGGGTAAGGGCGACAGCCTGTTCGGAAAAGCCGAGGCTGCCCGTTACATCGCCTTCGAAGTAAGTGATTTCAGCCAGTCCGGAATAGGGTGCGGCGTAGCGCGGCTGAGTTGTAATGGTCCGCATGAACCATCGGCGTGCTTCGACGAAGGTGAGGGCAGTGATGCCGAGAAAAGCGTAGCTGTTGGTTGCCTCGATCAGCGCGGGGGCAACCAGCAGGCACTTTCGCAACAAATGGCGCGCAGCGTCATAGTGGCCGAGATCGATTCGGCTCGTTGCCTCGGCAAGCAGGGCAACTGGATCGGCGGGGCTAAAGCTAAGCAAACGGCGGAAAAGCGGAGCCGCCGCCAGAACCTGACCATTTGCGCGCCGTGCTTCTGCAAGTTCCCGAAATGCGCCGGCGTCGGAAGGATTGAGCGCGAGTGCCATTCGGAAAGCGGTATCCGCTTCCGTCTGGTGCCCGAGGCGCTGAAGAATCCGTGCCCTGTTGCTGCGAAAGCTGGCTTGTTGCGGCACGATGGCGATGGCGGCATCGACGAGTTTCAAGCCCTCGGCGGGCTTGCCCGCCTGGTGTAGCAGGAAGCCAAGCAGGTGCAGGGCATCGGGATCTTGAGGGTTTGCCTTGAGCACCTGCTGATATAGCGGAGCTGCCCCCGCGAGATCACCGGCTTGATGCTTTTGCAGCGCCTGATGAAGCAGAGCCTGCGGGCTTTCGTCCGTCATATTAGCCCGTGAAACCCCGGATCATATCCGCTGCCAGTGGTTCTCCGCGTTTCAGGGCTCGGGTCGCTGTCTTTCCAAGCACGCTTTTCAGATGTCTTGGCAGCATGCCGTTTGAGGGGCGGATGGAGCGGATATTCTCGCGGGTGAGGGGCTCTCCTTCAGCGATGTCCGCAACCACATAGAGCGAGCGGCGCATCGGCAGTGTAATCAGCTCGGCTGCGGTCGGCCGGTAGTTCGGTTTGCCGATGGCCGCGTGGACCGAGCGGAGATCCCTGACCAGTTTCTCCAGCTCCGTCGGCTCCAGCGAGAACACGCTATCGACCCCGCCATCGGCCCGGCTGAGAGTGAAATGCTTCTCGACCAGCACCGCGCCAACGGCGACGGCTGCAGCGGCGACGATGTTGTCCAGCGTGTGGTCCGAGAGACCGATCGCTACATCAAGTCGCTTCGTCAGATCCGTGATGGTCGAGAGATTGGCCTGATCGACCGGGGTCGGATAGCCACTGGTGCAGTGCAGGACGAGGATCTCCGTCGCCCCGGCGCCGCGGGCCGTGGCAACCGCTTCCTCGATTTCTTCGAAACTGGCCATGCCGGTGGAGATGATCAGCGGTTTTCCTGTCCGCGCACATTGCTCGATCAGGTCGAGATCGACAATCTCCGGCGAGGCGATCTTGTAGGCGGGCGCATTCAGCCGCTCCAGAAGCCCGATGGCTGTCGGATCGAACGGCGCGGAGAACATCGTGATGCCCTGATTACGGGCATGGGCGAACAGCGCCGCATGCCAGTCCCAGGGGGTATGGGCTTCCTCATAGAGTTCATAGAGCCGTCGGCCCTTCCAGAGTCCGTCATCAATCAGGAATTCCGGGCCATCATGATCGATGGTGATGGTATCCGCCCGATAGGTCTGGATCTTCACCGCGTCGGCGCCCGACGCCTTGGCGGCATCGATCAGCGCGAGGGCGCGATCGATATTGCCATTATGGTTACCGGATAGCTCCGCCACGACATAGGGCGGGTGATCCGGGCCGACCGGGCGTCCGTTGATCTCGAAGGTGCTGGCCATGGTTCCCGTGACTTGGTGATGCGAAGTCGCCAGAATAGCTTTTTTTACCGGGGGATAGAAGGGATGGCCGCAGGGTGAGTCCGGGGATGCTGGCAATTCGTGCCGACGCCGACGCGCGGATCGGTCTCGGCCATGCCATGCGCTGCTTCGCGCTGGCGGAAGCGTGGTGTGCGCGCGGCGGTCACGCCGTGTTTTTCTCCGGTACAGCGCTGCCCGATCCGGTGCTTGCCCGGCTTGATGGTGCGGGCATCGCGCACCGTGTGTTTCCCGCCCCTGATAACGGCGATGAATTTGCCGAAGCGGCGGCCGGGATCGGCGCGCGCTGGCTGGTTGTCGACGGTTCCTTCGCGACGCCCGGCTATCTCGATCGGGTTAGCAAAGCGGGCCTGCCAATCCTGTTGCTCGACGATGCGGCATCGGCGGAGCACTATCCCTGTGATCTGCTGCTGAACCAGAATGTGCAGGCATCGCCCGATAACTATACCGGGCGAACCGGGGCAAGGGTCCTGGCCGGACCCGGATATGCCCTGATCCGCGCCGATATGCGTCAGGCCGTGCCGCCCCGCACGATCCCCGACCGGCCGCAGCGCATTCTCGTGCTGGTCGGCGGCGCGGATCCCGGCGGGCATCTTGAGGCACTGGCGCAGGCGGCGGCGCAAGCGCTGCTGAAAGCCGGTCTTGGAGATGGCCATGTCGATGCGGTGATCGGCCCGGCGAGCGGATGGCTGCCGCCGGCGGATGCGGGGCCGATGATCGCCTATCATCGTAGCGTGAAGGATATGAGCGGCTTGATCGCGAGGGCGGATCTGGCGATTTCATCCGCGGGCTCCACAGTGTGGGAGCTGTCCTTGCAGGGCACGCCGATGATCCTCGGCGCCAGCGTTCAGGTGGAAGAACCGGTGGGAGCGGGCATGGCGGCCAAGGGGGCGGCGCTGTATCTCGGCCGCTTTGCGGACTGCCCGGCAGAGCAACTGGTGGCGGAAACCGTCAGGGTGTTGCAAGATTCGGCCGTGCGCCGAAAGCTCTCCGCCACCGCATCGGCCCTAGTCGACGGGCGCGGGGCGGATCGGGTGATCGACGCGATGCTGGCAATTGGGGCGGGGAACGGAAGTTCGTGAAAACAGTCGTGATTATCCAGGCGCGCATGACCTCGACGCGTCTGCCCGGCAAGGTGCTGAAGCAAGTCCTCGGGAAACCGTTGCTCGGCTACCAGCTCGAACGGGTCGGCCGGTGCCGGACGGTGGACGAGATCGTTGTCGCCACCACGGTGAACGCGACCGACGATCCGGTGGCGGAGTTCGTCGCGGGCGAGGGGCTGCGCGTCTGGCGCGGCTCGGAAGCGGACGTGCTGTCGCGCTATGCCGAAGCGGCGGAAATGGCGAAGGCAGATCTCATCGTGCGCCTGACCGCCGATTGTCCGCTGATCGACCCGGTGCTGGTGGATCAGGTTGTCGAGACGCTGCGGGACAGCAGTCCGCCGCTCGATTACGTTTCCAACACCACGCCGCGCACGCTGCCCATGGGGCTCGATGCCGAGGGGATCCGGGGCACGGCCCTGATGACGGCGCACCGCGAGGCCGGGGCCCGGCAGGAGCGCGAGCATGTCACGCCCTTCATCTACAATCACAAGGACCGGTTCGCCTGCCGCTACCTGCTGCACGAGCCGCCGATCACCGGTCATCGCTGGACGGTGGACCATCCGGAGGATTTCGAGCTGATCCGGCGCATTCTCGAAGCGCTCTATCCGGTGAACCCGGCCTTCACCTATCAGGACGTGCTGGCTTTGCTGGAGCAGCACCCGGACTGGCCGCTGATCAATCGCGGGGTGTATGAACGCCCCCAGCCCGTGAAGAATGAAAGCGGCGCCTATCCCGAGCAGGCCTGAGCCGCCGCCAAACCGGAGTAACCCGATGACGGACACCTACCGTACCGAGCAGGAAGCCTTCTGGGCCGGATCGTTCGGCAATGCCTATATCGACCGGAACCGGGACGCCGCCATTCTGGCCTCGCGAACGGCGATGTTCACCCGCATCCTGTCTCGGGCGGGGACGGTCGAATCGGTGGTTGAGTTCGGCGCCAATATCGGCCTCAACATGTTGGCCCTGCGCACGCTGCTGCCGGAAGCGAAACTCTCCGCCATCGAGATCAACCCGGAAGCGGTGAAGATCCTGCAGACGCAGGAGCGGCTGAATGTCCATCACGGCTCGATCCTGGAGCCGCAGGTGGAGACGCCGCACGATCTCTCCTTCACCTCCGGCGTGCTCATCCACATCAATCCGGACGCGCTGCCGAGCGTCTATGACAATCTCCATGCGGCGAGCGGGCGCTATATCGCGCTCTCGGAGTATTACAATCCGGCCCCGGTCGCGATCCCTTATCGGGGGCATGACAACCGGCTGTTCAAACGGGATTTCGCCGGCGACCTGCTGGACCGCTTCCCGGATCTCAAGTTGGTCGACTACGGCTTCTGCTATCACCGGGACGCGAATTTCCCGGCGGATGACATGACGTGGTTTTTGCTGGAGAAGCGGGGATAGGGAAAACGGCCCTTCGAACGAGAAGGGCAGTTTTCCATTGATGTTTTGGCGCGTTACTCCGCCGCCTCGATCCGGACTTCGGAACTCGGGGCGGATGCTTTGCCGTTGATGATCAGCTTGCCGTCTTCCGCCGTCACCTTCACGTGGCTGCCATCAAGGATGGAGCCTTCCAGGATCTGGTTGGCCAGCGGGTTCTGCAGCGAGCGCTGGATCACCCTCTTAAGCGGCCGGGCGCCGTAGACCGGATCGTAACCCGTGTCGGCGAGCCAGCGCAGGGCCGCCTCGTCGAGGTCGATCGTGATCTTGCGGTCATCCAGCAGCTTTCGGAGGTTGCCGAGCTGGATATCGACGATATGCGTCATGTTCGCGCGGTCGAGCCGTGAGAACAGCAGCGTCTCGTCAAGCCGGTTCAGGAATTCCGGCCGGAAGGCCCGGCGCACGACTTCCATCACCTGCGGGCGGACCGCATCGACCGACTCGCCTTCTCCCTGGGCCGCGAGGAACTCGGAGCCGAGGTTGGAGGTCAGGATGATCAGCGTGTTGCGGAAATCGACCGTCCGCCCCTGGCCATCCGTAAGGCGGCCGTCATCGAGCACCTGAAGCAGTACGTTGAAGACGTCCGGATGTGCTTTCTCAACCTCGTCGAACAGCACGACCTGATAGGGCCGACGCCGCACCGCTTCGGTCAAGGCACCGCCCTCGTCATATCCGACATAGCCCGGAGGCGCCCCGATCAGACGGCTGACCGAGTGCTTTTCCATGTATTCGGACATGTCGAGCCGGACCATTGCCTGCTCGTCGTCGAACAGGAACTCGGCAAGCGCCTTGGTCAACTCCGTCTTGCCGACACCGGTCGGGCCGAGGAACAGGAACGAGCCGATCGGACGGTTCGGGTCCTGCAGCCCGGCGCGAGCCCGGCGCACGGCATTGGCGACCGCTGAAACCGCTTCATCTTGGCCGATCACCCGCGCATGCAGGTTCGCCTCCATCTGAAGCAGCTTGTCGCGTTCGCCTTCCAGCATCTTGTCCACCGGAATACCGGTCCAGCGGGAGACGACGGAGGCAATGTCGCGATCCGTCACTTCTTCCATGACCATCTTCTCGGCAGAGGCGTTTTCGGCCTGGCCGATGGTGGCTTCCAGATCCGGGATCACGCCGTACATAAGCTCGCCGGCTTTCTCGAAATTGCCTTGCCGCTTCGCGTTCTCCAGCTCCTGACGGGCTTTTTCCAGCTTCTCCTGCATTTTCTGGACGCCGACCACGACCTCCTTCTCGGACTGCCAGCGTTCGGTCAGCTCGGCGGAAGTCTTTTCAAGAGCCGCCAGTTCGCCCTCAAGTTTCGAGAGACGGTCCTTGGAGGCCTTGTCGGCTTCCTTCTTCAATGCTTCCTGCTCGATCTTGAGCTGGATGATCTTGCGGTCGAGCTCATCGATCTTCTCCGGCTTGGAATCAACTTCCATGCGCCGGCGCGATGCCGCTTCGTCCATCAGGTCGATGGCCTTGTCGGGCAGGAACCGGTCGGTGATATAGCGGTTGGAGAGGTTTGCCGCCGAGACCAGTGCACTATCGGTGATCCGCACACCGTGGTGCAGCTCGTACTTTTCCTTCAGGCCGCGCAGGATCGAGATCGCGTCGATCACGTTCGGCTCTTCCACGAAGACCGGCTGGAACCGCCGGGCCAGCGCCGCATCTTTTTCGATATGCTTGCGGTACTCGTTCAGCGTGGTAGCGCCGACGCAGTGCAGCTCGCCGCGGGCCAGGGCCGGCTTCAGCATGTTGGAGGCGTCCATCGCACCTTCCGCCGCTCCGGCGCCGACCAGCGTGTGCAGCTCGTCGATGAAGAGCACGATGTCGCCTTCGGAGTGCGAGACTTCCTGCAGCACGGCTTTCAGCCGCTCCTCGAATTCGCCGCGGAATTTGGCCCCGGCGATCAGGGCTCCAAGGTCGAGCGTCAGCAACCGCTTTTGTTTCAGCGGCTCCGGCACGTCGCCATTGACGATGCGCTGGGCCAGACCCTCGATGATGGCGGTCTTGCCAACGCCAGGCTCACCGATCAGCACCGGGTTGTTCTTGGTCCGGCGAGACAGCACCTGGATGGTCCGGCGGATTTCCTCGTCCCGGCCGATCACTGGATCGAGCTTGCCCGAGCGGGCAGCCTCGGTCATGTCCTGAGTATATTTATCCAGTGCCTCGTAAGCATTCTCGGCGGTTGCGCTGTCGGCCTTGCGGCCTTTGCGGACGTCGTTGATGGTCTGGTTCAGGGCCTGCGCCGTGAGGCCTGCATCCTTCAGGATGCGTGCCGCGGCGGTGCCTTCCGCCATGGCGATGGCGAGAAGCAACCGCTCCACGGTGATAAAGCTGTCGCCGGCCTTTTCGGCCACTTCCTGCGCCTGGGTCAGCAGTCGCGCGGTTTCGGGGGCGAGATAAACCTGCCCGGCACCGCTGCCTTCAACCGTCGGCAGTTTGCCGAGTTCGGCCTCGACCGAGAGCTGAGCCGCCTTCGCATCGCCACCCGACGCGTCGATAAGCTTGGCGCACATGCCTTCCTTATCGTCGAGCAGGACTTTGAGCAGATGTTCAGGGGCCAGGCGCTGATGTCCGGCGCCGGTAGCGTAGGTCTGCGCCGATTGTATAAAGCCGCGCAAGCGCTCCGAGAGTTTTTCGAAATCCAATGGTCGTCTCCTTCGTACCGCAAGGTTGCCGATACAGCTCCACGCGCTCCATTATGGCGGCACGTAAGCCTATTTCCGGAAAGCACAGACGATCTTTTCAGCATCGCCGATTGTGTTCCGGCTTGGAAGAGGGCCGAACCCGATGACGGCATCCGGAACCCACATCACAGATATGGTGAGTGGCCGCGTTATCGCAAGAGGTGGGAAAGCGAGTTGACAGGCCTTCGAAGCTATTTATTGTGCGGTGCACTATGGGAAAAATAAGTTCGATTTACAGGTTTCCGGTCAAGGGTATGACAGGGGAATCTCTAGAGAGCGTACCGCTGGAAGCGGGGCGCATGCTTCCGAACGACCGTCGTTTCGGAATTTTGCACGGCGCATCGGCGCGGCGTGCGGAAGCCGGAGACCGGGATTGGAAGGCGAAAGCCAATTTCCTTCAGCTTGCACAGGTCGAGAAGCTCGCTCAACTGGAATCGCGTTTTGACAGCGAGAGCGAGGTCTTGCAGATCTGGCGCAAGGGCCGGAACGTCTCCAGTGGCAAGCTTACCGACGTCAATGGACGGACGGTCCTGGAGCAGTTCTTCGCCGCCTTCATGACGAAGGAAAGCCGGGGCCAGCCGCGCATTGTCGAGAGTGGCGATCAACCCTATTCCGACGTGAAGGTTCCTTTCGTCTCGATCATCAATCTGGAAAGTGTCCGGGATCTCGAACGCGTGGTCGGCCAGCCGGTCGATCCGCTGCGGTTCCGGGGCAATCTCCTGATTGAAGGTGTGCCGGCTTGGGAAGAATTCACCTGGGTCGGAAAGACGCTGAAAATCGGCGATGCCGAAATCCGCGTTGCCGAACGGATTGGCCGCTGCCCGGCGACCAATGTCGATCCGGCAACTGCACAGCGCGACCTGACGATCCCGAGGGATCTGCAGAATGGTTTCGGTCATACCGATTGCGGAATCTATGTCGATGTGACCGGGGGCGGCACGATCCGTGTCGGTGACGAAATCACCGTTCTCTAGTCTGTGGGCTGGCCTTTCGTCTTAAGGCCAGACCGGTGCCCATGCCTTCCACGAACGCGTCGGGTATCAGCGTTCTTCGCCATCCTATTCGTTCACGAAGCAGATCCAGGCGCGAAGCAGATCCGGTCGCTGATCTGACATTTTCGCATAAAAAAACCGGCCGCCATCGCTGACAACCGGTTTTCTCAAAATGGTGTGGCTATAGGCTGATCAGTCCTCGCCGGCCAGCGGCAGGGCTGGCTCGACCGCTTCGACGACCTTGCGCGGGCGGCCTCTGCGGCGGACCGGCTTTGCTTCCGGCACAACACTATCGGCGGGAGCTTCTTGCGGCGCCGCCTTTGGTGCACCGCTTTCACTGGCACCGAGCATTGCCCGAAGCGCGGAATCATTATCAGCTGCCGGAGGAGCGCTATCCTGAGGAGCAGGTGCGCTGCGACGGCGGCGCGGCTGACGCGGTGCGCGTTGTTCCGGCTCGCTGGCTTGTTGTTCGCCGGTTTGCTCTGCGGCTTCAGCGTCCTGACGGCGCTCGCTTCGTGTCCTGCGTGCCGGAGCAGACTCTTCGTCCGAAGACGGTGTCGCCTGAGGCTGGGGCACTGGAGGCTGGACCGACCGCGCTTCTACGACATTACCCGCTTCGTTTTCGTCGTCTCTGCGGGAGTCGTCGTTACGCGGCGAGCTGTCAGACTGCTGTTGCCCGTTATCCTGCTGTGCATTTTTCCGGGCTTCACGGGCTTCATTCTCTTCGTTGAAAGCGCTGTAGATGCGGAAATAGTGATCCGCATGCTGGAACAGGTTTTCAGCCAGCAGCCGGTCTCCGGCAGTCGAGGCATCCCTGGCGAGCGTCACGTATTTTTCATACACCTGATGCGCATTGCCACGAATCCGCACGTCGGGACCGTTGCTGTCGAAGGTCTGGTTTCTGTTGGGGGTACTCGGGCGACGGTTATTGTTATTTCCGCCGCGACCCCGCCCACGTTTCTGATGGGGACCTTGTCTCATGTTTGATTCTTTGCCGTTTTAAAAGGGCGCCAAATGGGCTCCCATGCCAAAACACCGATCCACACCACGTGCGTGATCGAAACATCCGGAGCATCCGGTAGGACCAGGTCCAAGCCGATGCATTCATCTCATAACCAGGATGGTTTCCTGCAACAGACCTGCCCCCTCCGGCCTCTGTTGCATGAAGGGAGACTACCGGGTTGAGCGCGGCATTCCAAGTTCTAATTCCCCCACTGCAACGCAGCGACGGAACAGGGCAAGGCTAGGTTCGCCGCACCAGAATGCAGCGCTCGATGCCCGCCAGATCGTTCCGGAAACCCTCCACGATGAGGCCTGATGCTTCCACGATGCGGGAAATTGCAGGCCCCTGACCTTCTCCGAATTCGAGAGCTGCGAGGCCGTCTTCGCCGAGTAGGGAAGGCAGGCATTCCGCGATGTTACGGTAGGCGGTCAGGCCGTCGGGGCCGCCGTCCAGTGCTTGCATGGGGTCGTGTATTTTCACTTCTGATTGTAGTGATGCGATGTCGGGTGTGGGAATGTAAGGAGGGTTGGAAAGCACGATATCGAATGGTCCGTTCACATTGTCCGCCCACCGGGAACGGATCATTCGTGCGCGGCTGGAAAGAGATAGTTTCTCTGCATTTTGGCGAGCAACTTGGACGCAATCCGCGTCGATATCGACACCCACACCTTCTGCATTCGGAAATTCAGACAGCGCCGCCAGCAGGAGGCAGCCGGTTCCAGTGCCGAGATCAAGGATGCGATAGGCTCGATCGCGATCCGGATGCAGCTCCAGAAGGGCGTCGATCAGGGTCTCGCTGTCCGGGCGCGGGTCGAGGGTGGCTGGTGAGAGATCGAACTCCAGGCTCCAGAATTCGCGGGAGCCGAGAATGCGGGACACGGGCTCTCCACCGATCCGGCGCGCCAGAAATGCGCCAAAGAAGGTGCGCTCCTCCGCCGTAACCGAATCGTCTTCCCGGCCATGCAGCCGTCCTTCCACGCCGAGGGCATGGGCAAGCAGTAATCGCGCGTCGAGTCGCGGACTGTCGTTGCCTTCCGCAGTCAGTCGTTGCGTCGCGGCCTGCAGCAGAGCGCCGATAGTCTCGGTCTTGTCAGGATCGTTTTGGGTCATCAGCTCATCGAGGCGAGGCGCGCGGCCTCGTCTTCGGCGGTCAGGGCGTCGACAAACTCGTCCAGAGCCTCGCCGGCAATCACCTTGTCTATTTTGTAGAGCGTCAGGTTGATGCGGTGATCGGACACCCGCCCCTGCGGAAAATTATAGGTCCGGATGCGTTCGGAGCGGTCTCCGCTGCCGATCTGATCCTTGCGGTCTGCGGCGCGTTCGCTGGCGAGGCGCTGGCGCTCGTGATCGTAAAGCCGGGCGCGTAGGATCTTCATCGCCTTGGCCCGGTTCTTATGCTGCGACTTCTCATCCTGTTGGGAGACCACGATGCCCGACGGAATATGCGTGATGCGGACCGCGCTTTCGGTCGTGTTGACGTGCTGGCCGCCGGCGCCGCTGGCCCGGAACACATCGACCCGGAGATCCTTGTCTTCGATGTTCAGATCGACATCCTCAGCTTCCGGCAGCACTGCGACAGTGGCGGCGGAAGTGTGAATGCGGCCGCCGGATTCGGTGACCGGCACCCGCTGAACCCGATGCACGCCGGACTCGAACTTGAGGCGCGCGAAGACGGAGCGGCCGGTGATCTCGGCTGTGGCTTCCTTATAGCCGCCAATGTCGTTCTCGGAGATTTCCATGACCTCGAACTTCCAGCCCTTGAGAGCCGCATAGCGCTGGTACATGCCGAACAGATCGGCGGCGAACAATGCAGCCTCGTCCCCGCCGGTACCCGCCCGGACTTCGAGGATGGCGTTCTTCTCGTCCGCCTCGTCCTTCGGCAGCAGCAGGATCTGGACGTCGCGCTCAAGCTCCGGCAGCGCCTTTTCAAGCCGCTGTATTTCCTCTCCGGCCATGTCCGCCATGTCCGGATCTTCCAGCAGCTCTCGGGCATCGGTCAGCTCCCGGCGCATGTCGTTCAGCTCCGTCACCTTCTGGGCGATGGGCGCGAGTTCCGAGAGTTCTTTCGACAGCTTGGCTATGTCCGAGCTGTCGCCAGAGGCCAGAATAGCTTCCAGTTCCTTGTGACGGGCCAGCACGCGTTCCAGATTTGCCTGCAAGCTCACAGGTCGTCTCCTTGTTCTTGGTCGAGACCGAACAGTTCCTCCAGCGTGGAGAGTGTCCGGTCGTCCAGATTGTCCGTTGCCGCCAGGCGCCGGAGATGTTCCGACGGGCCGTGCATGATGCGTTTCAGCAACAAGCGGGTTGCGTCTTCCGCGGAAAGGTTTGGCTGCTCCGCGTGTAATGTCTCGCGCATGCCTTCCAGATGAGCCCGGAGGCGTGCGATGGAGGGTGCGGCGATGCGCCCGCTCTGGTCCGAGAGGAACCGGGCGACGGCGGCGTCGACCATCTCACGGGCTGCTTCCGCCTCGGCGCGACGGGCATTCTTGCCCTCGGTGGCGGACCGTTCCAGATCCTCCAGATCGAACAGGAAAGCTTCATCGATCCTGTTCACCGCCGGGTCGATATCGGCCGGAACCGATAGATCGACCAGAAAGATCGGGCGGTAGCGGCGCTTCACCAGCGTCTGCCGGATCATTTCCTCAGTCAGCTGGGTGCGGCCTTCTCCGACGGCGGAGATGACGATATCCGCATCGACGAGTGCATCCGCAAGAGTATCCATGGTGCCGTGGTGTGCCCCGATGGATTTGGCTGTTGCCTCGGCGCGCCGCGCAATGCGGTCGAGCACTGTGACCGGTGTCCCGTGACTGTTGTGAAGTTGTTCCGCCAGAATGAGGCCGAGCTCGCCCGAGCCAAGCAGCACTGCGCGGGTCCGTTCCAGCGCGCCATGAACGTCGCGGGCGACAGAAAGGGCGGCAGCGGCAATGGAGACGGGCCCTTCGGCAATACGGGTTTCCCGGCGCACCTGGCGGGCGGCTTCGAAGGCGGCGCTCATGGTTGCGTCGAGCAGCGGGCCGGAGGATTTCAGGCTGCGTGCCAGCCGATGTCCCGCGCGCATTTGCCCGAGGATCTGAGGCTCGCCGATAACCTGGCTGTCAAGGGAGGCGGCGACGCGGAACAGATGGCTCACCGCGTCCCCGCCAACATGCCGGTAAAGCAGCGGCTCCAGTAGGGCCGGGTCGAGATCGACTGGGGCGCAGAGGATCTTCGCGATGATGCTGCGGGCTTCTTCCGGATTGGGGAAAACACCGGCAACCTCGACCCGGTCGCATGTCGAGAGCGGCATGGCTTCCTCAACGCCGAAGACACGGAGCGAGCGAATCACAACCGGCAACTCTTCGTCGGCGACGAAAAGCTGTTCACGGATCGCATCGGGACAAGTCCGGTGGTTGACGCCGACGACGGCGAAGCGGTGCAGGTCCTGAAAAAGCGGGGAAGCGGGGCGGTCCGCCAACGCGCGCCTCGCTAGGCCTCGGCGCCGAGATGGTCCCCGATCTTGCCCAGCGCGACTTCGACCTGCGTGCCTGTATCCAGGTCACGGATCGTCGCTACGCCCTTTTCGAGTTCCGTCTCGCCGATAATGACGGCGTGGCTGGCATTGAGTTTGTTGGCCCGTTTCATGCGCTTCCCGAGATTGGCCGAATAGCCCATTTCGACAGAGTGCCCCGCCTTGCGCAAGTCGTGCGCGAGCTTGATTGCCGCGATAGTTGCGGCCTCACCGACCGGGATCAGGGAAATCGGCCGTGCCGGAGCGGCAGGCGCCTCGATCATCATGGCGATCCGCTCGATACCGGCTGCCCAGCCGACCCCCGGCGTTGAGGGGCCACCCATGGTCTCGATCAACCCGTCATAGCGTCCGCCGGCCATCACTGTGCCTTGGGCGCCGAGCCGGTCGGTGACGAACTCGTAGGCGGTGTGGCAATAGTAATCGAGGCCGCGGACCAGCCGGTCATTCTGCTGATAGGGAATTCCGACCGCATCGAGCCCGGCCTTGACCGTGCCGTAGAAATCTTCGGAAGCCGCATTGAGGTAGTCGCCGAAGGAGGGGGCGTCCGCGACGATCTTCCGGTCACCCTCATCCTTGCTGTCTAGGATACGCAGAGGGTTCGCGTCCAGCCGCCGGAGGCTGTCCTCGGAGAGGCCGTCCTTGTGGCCCATCAGATACTCGACCAGCGCGCCGCGATAGGCTTGGCGGCTTTCGGTGTCGCCGAGGGTGTTCAGCTGCAGAACGATGCCTTCGAAAATGCCGAGCGCATCGAGAATATCGGCACCGACCGTGATCACCTCGACATCGGCCTGCGGTGTCGGCACGCCGATCAGCTCGACGCCAATCTGGTGGAACTGACGCTGGCGACCTTTCTGCGGACGCTCATAGCGGAACATCGGGCCCTGATAGAACAGCTTCAGCGGCAGATCCTGGGTCAGGCCGCCGGAGATGAAGGCGCGCGCCACGCCTGCCGTGCCTTCTGGACGCAGGGTGATGCTTTCATCGCCCCGGTCGGTGAAGCTGTACATCTCTTTCGAAACCACGTCCGAGGTCTCGCCGAGGGTGCGGGCGAAGACTTCGGTGAACTCGAAAATCGGCGTCTGAATTTCGCTGAAACCGTAGCGACCCGCTGTTTCGAGGGCCGTCTCGACAACATGGCGATGCCGTCGCGCATCCTCACCGAGGAGGTCGTGGGTGCCGCGAACGGGCTGCAACTTGGCCATGATTGAGGTCCTTTCAAACATCCCCGAAACCGACAGAATGCCGGGGAGGCTCGGTTTATGCCGCGTTTCCGTCCCGGATTCAAACGGATGCAGTGATTTTGCGTTGGTTGGAAATTCCGGTCGGTGTCAGGAAGCCGCCGGAGAAATGATCTGTGCCGGGCTTTCGTCCGCTTCGGCCAGCTCCTTCTCGATCTCCGCCGCCTTTTCCTCGACGAGAGAGACCAGATGGTCGACGACATTGTCGTCCTTCAGGCGGTGGTGCGGCAAACCGGCGATGTAGACCTGGTGAGTTCCCTTGCCGCCGCCGGTGAAGCCGATATCGGTCTCGCGCGCTTCGCCCGGCCCGTTCACAACGCAGCCGATTACCGAAAGGGTCATCGGTGTGGTGATATGGGCAAGCCGCTTCTCCAGAACCTCGACAGTCTTGATGACGTCGAACTGTTGGCGGGCGCAGGATGGGCAGGAGATCACGTTCACGCCGCGATGGCGCAGGTTGAGCGACTTCAGGATGTCGAATCCAACTTTCACCTCGTCCACAGGATCGGAAGAGAGCGAGACCCGGATGGTATCGCCGATACCGCTCCAGAGCAGCATGCCCATACCGATAGAAGATTTAACGGAGCCGATGCGGAAACCGCCAGCCTCTGTGATGCCCAGATGCAGTGGGTAATCGCAGGCATCGGCCAGTCCCTGATAGGCGGCGACCGCAAGGAAGATGTCGGAAGCTTTTACGCTGACTTTCGTCTCGTAGAAGTCGTTGTCTTCCAGGATGCGGATGTGATCGAGCGCGGATTCGACCATCGCTTCGGGGCAGGGCTCGCCGTATTTTTCCAGCAGGTGCTTTTCCAGGCTGCCGGCATTGACGCCGATACGGATGGAGCAGCCGTGATCTTTAGCGGCTTTCACGACTTCACGGACGCGCTCGGCACTGCCGATATTGCCCGGATTGATCCGCAGGCAGGCAGCGCCCGCCTCGGCGGCTTCAATGGCGCGCTTATAGTGGAAATGGATATCCGCGACGATCGGTACCGGGCTGGCCTTGCAGATTTCCGGCATTGCCGCCGTCGAGTCTTCGTCCGGGCAGGAGACGCGCACGATGTCGGCACCGGCATCGGCGCATTCCTGGATCTGCGCAATGGTCGCCTTGGCATCCGATGTGAGGGTGTTCGTCATGGTTTGCACTGTGATAGGCGCATCGCCGCCAACCAGCACATTGCCGACAGAGATCTGACGGGATTTTCGTCTGAAGATGTCGCGGTAGGGCCGCACGCTCATGGGATCGATCCGCTCGCTGTACTCGCCACTGCGAGATGGCGTCCCGGGTCTTATAAAGCAAGCAGACGTCGCGGGTAAACGCCGCCTTCGTGACGATTGATGATTGCTCGCGTCAGTCGGTGGCCGAGTAGGTCAACAAAGTTTCGTCCAACGGGATGTTCCGGGCGATTTTGCCGAACGGGCCGAGGCTCGGAACTTCCGCCCCATTCACGGAAATTTTCAGGGCTCCGGCATTCCCGGTAAAGAGCTTCAGCCCGGTGCGGGCTGGAACCTTGTACTGCTCGCCCTTGCGCAGGATGCGGGTCAGCAGCGGAGTGGCATCGGTGCCGCGGACCTGGACCCAGCTGTCGTCTGTCGCGCTGATCACGATAAGCGGTCCGGCGACGGCTGAAATAGGTTTCGGTCGGCTGTCGATAGCTGCCGCTTCTGCTTCCGCGACCGACCGCCCGGCCGTTGCGACTTCCTGCCGGGGCATTTCGGGAACGTCCGGGATTTGGGCGGTACCGGGTTCGGGAGCGGATGCCGGTGCGCTGGCAATCTGTTCCGCCGCCGCTGGCTCTTCAGGCGCGGATAAAGGCAATGCTGTGCTATTGGTGCTGGCCGTCTCGGCTGGTGCCGGCGTCTCCGCGGCGGGTTCGACAGTCGCTACTGCTTCGCTGCTTGACGGAGCAACAGGTATCTCTGTGTCGATGCTTGTCGCTGCTGCCGTTTCAGGCGCGGCCGGAGCCGTTTCCGAGGGGCTTACCGCTATCGGTATGTCGTCTGACTGGGGCGCGGGTTCCGGGCTTGCCGATGCCGCGACTGGTGTTGTGACAACTGGTGCCACGGTTGTCGCCTCGGCTGCAGGCTCTCCTGCCCGCTCTGGCTGCGCTGAAGCGACTTCGGTCTGCGTTGGGGCGGAAGGCTCTTTGCTGGAAGCCTGCGCCGTAGTGACGACGCCAACTGCGGTAGGCTGCGTCGTGGCCGACGCGCTTTCCGTTGTTGTCGGGGTGTCGATTGCAGGCTCTTCCAGAAGGAAGGCCAGCCGGTCCGGTACTTTGGGCGTGAGATCGGAGACCGCGGTTTCCGAGGTCGAGAAATAATACCAGCCGCCGTAGCTGAGAGCCGCGAGGAAGACACCGACAAATACCAATGCCCCGCCGGGTACTTTTCCTTCGGGCGCCGGTGACGGGAACGAGAGTTGCGTCGGTTCCTGCAGCTTTTTGGCTTCGGCCTTGAAGTCAGTGATCAACGTCGCTGCGTCGAGATCAAGAAGTTGTGCGTAGCTGCGAACATATCCGATGGCATAGGTCAGTCCGGGAAGACTGTCGAAGTCCCCGTTTTCCAGTGCATCAAGATAGCTGCGCTGGATGCGCAGTTGCTGGGCAATGTCCTGAAGAGAGAGATCTCTTTCAATACGGTGCCGCTGCAAGATTTCGCCTACTGCAGACCCGTGTTCGGCTTGTTCAACCTGGGGGAGCGGATTTCGCTCAGCAGGGGCAGTGCCTTTCGTTTTGGAGACAAGGCTTGGCGACGCAAAAGGTTTCACCGTCGCTGCTTGCGGCGTAGTGTTTGCGGTCTTTGACTTTGCGGCATCTTCGATATGCCGGAGTCTTAACTTTGCTTTTGCGCTCATATCATCCACGACCTGGTTGCCCGCGAATATTGCGTCTGTTTGGCTACACAATTTTTGCAGTTATTATTCCGAAAAACTCACTGCGACACCATGGAGTAACCAACCGTCAAAGCCAAGTTAGATTAAATTCTCTAATGAATCAATGATCTATTCGGATTTTTCGATCTGGAGACTCAGGTTGGGATTTGATGATCGCGTGCGAAAGCCTTCAAATGATCAGTGATGCGACCTTCCTGCGTTTCCAGTAATCTAGACATAAGTACTTGCAAGTCGCTGTAATTTAACGATCTTACGGTTTCTTTGATCGGGCCGATCGAGGCTGCCGCCATGGATAAACGGTGATAGCCGATTCCGATGAGGGCCATTGCTCCAATTCTTGATCCGGCCATCTCTCCACATAAAGTCAATGGCTTATCGTGCTTTTTACATGCATTGGATATATCTCTGAGCAGTCGGAGAAAGGGAACGGACACGGCATCGTACCGATGGGTCACGCGCTGGTCTCCCCGGTCCGCTGCGAAGAAGAACTGCTGTAGATCGTTGCTGCCGACAGAGAGAAAGTCGACTCTGCTCAAGATTTCGGGAAGTTGCCATGCCAGAGACGGAACCTCGAGCATGCTGCCAAGACGCAACTTCGCCGGCAGAATGTCGCCGCGCCGCACCGCCCGTTCGAGCTCCCGGTCAAGAATAGAGCGGGCCGTATCGAACTCCGCAACGGTGGAAACCATTGGAAACATCAAATCGACCGGCTTGCCGGCAGAGGCTCGTAAAATCGCGCGGATCTGGTTGCGCAGGAGGCTCGGGTGATCGACGGATATCCGGATCGACCTCCAGCCGAGGGCTGGATTGTCTCCGGGGTCATGGTCGAACGCCTGGATGTGTTTGTCGCCACCCGCATCCAGGGTGCGGAAGGTGACGGGCCGTCCGCTCGCCGCGTCGAGGACACGGCGATAGACGTCGGTCTGTTGCGACACGTCCGGGATGTCACGACGGACGATGAAGGGGATCTCGGTCCGGTAAAGCCCGATCCCCTCGGCCCCGGTAGCATCGAGTTGCTGCAGGTCGAACATCAAGCCGACATTCAGCAACAGGCTGATATCGACGCCGTCCAGCGTCCGGGCCGGCTGGTCGCGGAGTGCCTGATAGCGTGCTTTGGTTTCTGCCTGGGCACGCAGACCTGCACGGAAAGAATCCTGAACGTCTTCTGTCGGCCGCAGCAGGACCTGGCCGTTGTCGGCATCGATAATCAGGTGGTCGCCCGGATTGACCTCGCTCAGCAGTCCAGGGATGTTGCCGAGGACCGGGATGTCCAGAGCCCGTGCGACGATGGCGACATGCGCTGTTGCCGAGCCTTCCTCGAGGACGAGGCCGGCAAGGTGTGTGCGGTCGTAGTCGAGCAGCTCGGCGGGGCCCATTGACCGGGCGACGACGATATAGGGCTGATCGTCGTCGATACTCCCCGCGACATCGCCATTCTCTTCTTCATCGGCGAGCTGGGCGAGCAGGCGGTTCGTCAAATCCTCGAAATCGGCGAGGCGTTCGCGCAGATAGGGGTTCTGCACCGAGCCGAGACGGGCCCGCATGTCGGCGCGTGAGCGTTGCACTGCGGCTTCCGCGGTCAGGCCGTTGTCGATCGCGTCGTTCATCCGGGTCAGCCAGCCGCGGTCATGGGCGATCATGCGGAAGGTCTCGAGTACGTCACGATGTTCGCCGGCCTCGGCGAGGTCTGGCGCCGAGAGCAGTGTGTCGATGCGTGAGCGCACGCTCTGCATGGCGTTGTCGAGCCGTTCCTTTTCGATCGCCGGGTTGTCGGCAACGACACGGCGGATCGCGGTGCTCGGTCTGTGGAAATGTGCGATCCCGATCCCGACGCCGGGGGCAACCGACTGACCGGCGAGGCGAACGGGGGCATCGTGCTTGTTCTCTTGCCCGTCGAGAACGCCGTTGGCGAGCAGTTCCGCCAGAACCATAGCGAAGGTCTCGAGCGTCTCGATCTCTTCGTCGGAATACTGCCGGCGGGACCGGTTCTGGACCACCAGCACGCCGAGAACACGGTCGGCGCGCATCACCGGCACGCCGGCGAGGGACTGGTAGATCTCCTCGCCGGTTTCCGGGAAATAGGCGAACTTCGGATGGGATTGCGCGTCCGATAGGGCGAGCGACTGGGCGCGCGCTGCGATGTCGCCGACAAGGCCCTCGCCGAAATGCATCAGCGTGCGGTGGACGGCGTCCTTGTTCAGGCCCTCGGTAGAACAGAGTTCCAGCAGGTTATCTGAACGGCGGACATAGATTGAGCAGACCTCTGCGGCCATGTCGGCGCCGATGATCGAGGTGATGCTGTCGAGACGTTCCTGCGGCGCGCGCGTATCCGCCATCACATCGCGCAGTCTGCGCAACATGGTGCGGGAGTTGCGGCCGAAGCCGTTCTGCTCGACCGCCGCCGTCATGCCTTAGCTCGCCGGCGGCCCGTCGAGGCCGTATGCAGTGTGAAGAGCTCGGACCGCCAGTTCAGTATATTCAGCGGCGATCAGGACGCTGACCTTGATCTCCGAAGTCGAGATCACCTGGATGTTGATGCCCTTGTCGGCCAAGGTGTGGAACATCGTTTTGGCGACGCCCGGCTGGGAGCGCATGCCGACGCCGACGACCGAGACCTTGGCAACGTTCGGGTCCGCGTTGATTTCCTTGAAGCCGAGTTCGTCCTTCAATTTCTCCAGCACCTGGCGGGCGCGTTCGAGATCGGTCTTGCCGACAGTGAAAGTCATATCGGTGGTGTTGCCGTCCTCGGTGACGTTCTGGACGATCATGTCGACGTTGACGGCAGCATCGGCAAGGCTGCCGAAGATCGACCCGGCAACGCCCGGCCGGTCCGGCACATGGCGCACGGTGACCTTGGCTTCTTCGGGGCTGTAGGCAATGCCGCTGACGATTTGCTGTTCCACGATCTCATCCTCATCACAGACCAGGGTGCCCGGGGCTTCTATGAAGCTGGAGAGCACCTGGAGCCTGACATTGTGCTGCATGGCGAGCGCGACGGAGCGCGTCTCCAGCACTTTGGCCCCTTGAGAGGCCAGTTCCAACATTTCCTCGTAGGTAATCCGGTCGATCTTCCGGGCCGACGGTACGATCCGAGGGTTGGTCGTATAGACGCCGTCAACATCCGTGTAGATATCGCAGCGGTCCGCATCGAGCGCCGCGGCAAGGGCAACGGCCGAGGTGTCGGAGCCGCCGCGGCCGAGCGTGGTAATCCTGTTGTCCGGCCCGATGCCCTGGAAACCCGCGAGGACGGCAACCTGACCTTGCTCGAAGCGTTTGACGATCTCGTCGGTCTCTATGTTCTCGATCCGGGCCTTGCTATGCACACCGTCAGTCCGGAATGGCAACTGCCAGGCAAGCCAGGAGCGGGCGTTGACGCCGATATTCTGCAGGGCCATGGCCAGCAAGCCGCTCGTCACCTGTTCGCCGGTCGAGACGATGGTGTCGTATTCGCGGGCGTCATGTAGGACGCTCATCTCACGGGCATAACCGACCAACTGATTCGTGACCCCGGCCATTGCAGAGACGATGACGGCTACTTCGTTGCCGGCATCGACCTCTTTCTTGACTCGCTGAGCCACATTCTTGATGCGTTCAATATCGGCGACGGACGTGCCGCCGAACTTTTGCACGATACGCGCCATTTCGTTCCGCTTTTCAGGAATGTATCCCCAATGCCCAAAACCGGAACGCGAGCGTTCCTAATGGCTCCCGGCGGGGCTATACATAGCGACACGTCGCGGTCCCGGCAAGGCCGGGCTCGGTGTTGAATGGAGCGCCCATGAACCAGAAGAACGCAGCCGCCAGCACGATCGATCCGGAAGATGTCGCACGCTTCTCCGCCGTGGCGGCGGAATGGTGGGATATGGAGGGACCTTTTGCCCCGCTGCATAAATTCACTCCTGTCCGTCTCGGATTGATCAGGGAGTGGTTGAGCGACCATTTCGTTCTGCCCGAGGCCGCAGGGACACCGTTCGATGGTTTGAAGGTGCTCGACATCGGATGCGGCGGTGGCCTGATCTCTGAGCCGCTCACCCGACTAGGCGCCACGGTGACGGGAATTGACGCGGACGCACGGACCATCGGGACAGCGCGGCTGCATGCCGAGCAGATGGGCCTTGAGATCGATTACCGGGTTTCTCTGGCGGAAGACCTGGCCGCTGAAATGCCGGGAGCATTCGATGCGGTGATTGCCTCTGAAGTGATCGAGCATGTTGCCGATCCGGCGCTTTTTGCGGGATCTCTTGCCAAGCTGGTTCGTCCGGGTGGTGCTGTCTTCGTCACCACGCTGAACCGAACGATGAAATCGCTTCTGTTCGGAAAGTTTGCGGCCGAATATGTGCTGCGCTGGGTGCCCGCCGGCACCCATGACTGGCGGCAGTTCCTGACACCGGAAGAGTTGGGGGCGTTGTTGACCGAGGCTGGGCTGGTGTTGGCAGAGAAGACCGGGATCCGTTTCGATCCGCTGAGCGATTCGTTCGAGCGCTCGTCGGATCTGGGAATTAATTACGCCATGCTGGCGGTTCGTCCGGAAGCTGCCTGATCAGGCGTCGCTTTTTGGCACCCAGGGGATGGCGCCAAACTCGATCCCTTCGTCTCGCAGGGCCTCAGCTTCGGTGGCGCTGGTTTCTCCGTAAATGCCGTGCGGATCTGTTTCGCCGTAATGGATCTTTCGTGCTTCCTCGGCGAAATCCTTGCCGACATAGTCGAAATTACTCTCCACCTCGGAACGGAGCGCGGCGAGCTTCTGACGAATCTCGATCATTTCCGGCGGCACTTCGTTGATCGCAGGCACGGTATCGGTATGTGGCGGCTCTCTGTCGCTCTTCTTCTTGGAGGAGGAGACATTGGGGGCCATCAGGGCTTTGGAGACATAGGACGAGCCACAGCTTGGGCAGGTCAGCAGACTGGCGTCTGCCTGCTTGTCGTAGGCCGCGCTATCGCGAAACCAAGCGTCGAAGCTGTGATCCTTGTCGCACCGTAATCTGTATTTGATCATCCAACTGACCCACTGTCATCCTGTCAGCTATCAGGTAGCATGCTGTCGAAATAGTGTAATATTCACTAATAAGCCAGTGTGTCGTTGCGCGGGGGACAAAGTGTGAGCGATCCGGACGGCAAGACCCTGGGGCAGCGAGACGCCGCCCATCATTTGCATCCTTTCACGGATAACCGGGAACTCGCGGACGCGGGTGGGCCGACCGTGATCGAGCGGGGCGAGGGCTGTTACCTCTGGGACGATCAGGGGCATCGATATCTCGACGCGCTTGCCGGTCTGTGGTGCGTCAATGTCGGATACGGCCGCAAAGAGTTGGCCGACGTAGCTGCCCGTCAAATGCAGCAGCTTGCCTACTACAACACCTTCTTCAACACGACGACGGCGCCGACGGTTGAATTGGCGGAGACGCTGGCGGCCTTAATGCCTGGCCATCTCAATACCGCCTTGTTCGCGAATTCCGGCTCCGAAGTCTGCGACAGTGCGATCCGTCTGGCGCGCTTTTATTGGCAACTGGTCGGCAAACCGTCGAAGCGGATCGTGATCGGCCGGGAGGAAGGGTATCACGGCTCCACTTTGGCTACGATCAGCGCCGGCGGGGTCGGGGCCATGCACGCGCAGGGCGGCATCGGCATGCCGGATTTCGCTCATATCGAGGCGCCATACAAATTCCTGCGCGGCCAGGACATGTCCGAGGCGGCGTTCGCGCAGCAGGCTGCGCACGCCCTTGAGATCAAGATCAAGGAGTTGGGCGCAGAGAACGTCGCGCTCTTCATCTGCGAGCCGATCCAGGGGGCAGGCGGCCTGATTTTTCCGCCGGAAGGCTATCTCCAGGAGGTTCAGAGGATTTGCCAGCGCCATGACGTGCTGTTCGTCCTGGATGAGGTGATCAGCGCGTTCGGCCGGCTCGGCGCCTGGTCGGCGGCGGAACTGTTTGGTCTCAGCCCCGATTTCATCACCTTGGCGAAGGGCCTGTCTTCCGGCTACCAGCCTATTTCGGCGCTGATGATTTCGGACCCGATCGCGGACAAGCTGCGCGATGCGGAAGGCGGACTTGCCCACGGTTTTACCTATTCCGGGCATCCGGTTGCAGCCGCCGTGGCGCTGGAGAACCTGAATATCCTGAAACGGGAAAAGCTGATTGAGCGGGTCGCGCAGGATATCGGCCCTTATTTCCAGCGCGCGCTTACCCGTCTTGCAGGCCATCCACTGGTCGGCGAAGTGCGCAGCCTTGGGCTGCTTGGAGCGGTGGAGCTGATCCAGGACAAGGCCCGGCATATCCTGTTCGATCCGCCCGGCGTGGTTGCCGCGGTTTGCCGTGAGAACCTCAGGGAGCGGGGCATCATTGTGCGCGCCGTGCGGGATACACTGCTGATCGCGCCGCCTTTCGTGGTCACGCACGATCAGGTCGACGATATCGTGGATACGCTTGAAGCAGCTCTGGAATACATCCGCAAAGAGCTGGGCATTATCGCCGAGGAGCAGAAGGTTGCCGACGTGGTTGAACACACGGCGGAGCCGCTCGCCGGTAAGGTAGCGCTTGTCACGGGTGCTTCCCGCGGGATCGGTGCCGAGGTCGCCCGGGTTTTCGCCCGTGCCGGCGCCACCGTTTTTCTGCTTGCGCGTGATGCAGAAGGACTCGCCGCCCGGCAGGCGGAGATAGAGGCGGAAGGAGGTACTGCAGTGTCAGTTCCAGCCGACCTCAGCCGCCCCGAAGGGATGGCAGTGCTGCTGGAAGCTATCGAGAATGGCGGCGGGCGGCTTGATGTACTTGTTCTCAATGCCGCGGTGCTGGGGGATCTTAAACCCTTGCCGGATATTGAAAACGCATCCTGGGACAGGGTGATCGATCTCAATCTCAGCGCGGCGTTCCGACTTTTGGCTGCGCTGCATCCGCTGCTGTCCGCGTCCAATGCCGGCCGGTGTATCTTCGTCACTTCCGGGGCTGCCCGGGGGGCGCATGCGAACTGGGGCGCCTATGCGGCAAGCAAGGCCGGTATTGAGGCCATGATGCGTGTTTATGCCGCTGAGAACAGGAAGTTCGGCATCCGGGCAAACGCCGTCGATCCTGGCGCGATGCGCACAGGCATGCGCGCCACGGCTTTTCCTGATGAGGACCCGGGCTCGGTCTCACCGGTCAAGGCGGCTGGTCCGGTTTTCCTGCGGCTCGCGGTTGCGGATTGCTCGTTCTCCGGCGCGGTCATCCCTGTGCTTGATAAAGCCGAGGCAGCGGAATGAGCGGGGCGCGCGCCAAAACGGGATCTGTCCAGGCGGTATCAAGTTGGGTCGAGCGGTTTGCCGATCTGGTGCCGAAAGACGTTGAGGTCCTCGATGTCGCCTGCGGCGCGGGGCGTCACGGCCGGTTCTTTCGCAGCAGGGGGAATCCGGTTGTCATGCTGGACCGGAACATCGCGCCCGTCGCCGATATGGCCGCCGACCCGGACGTTCAGCTTGTCGCATTCGATTTGGAAGCCGGACGACCCTGGCCGCTTGCCGACCGTCGGTTCGGCTGTGTTGTCGTGACGAACTATCTGCACCGGCCGATCATGCGGGATATCGTTGCGGCCGTTGCTCCGGGTGGGATGCTGATCTACGAGACTTTCGCCAGAGGTAACGAGGCTTTTGGCCGGCCTAAAAACCCGGATTTCCTGCTGCACAATGAAGAACTCCTGATTTTATGCAGACCTGAACTCAGGGTTATCGCATTTGAAGACCTGACGGTAACCGTTCCGGCGCCAGCCTGTATCCAGCGGATCGCAGCGGTCAGAAATATGCCCCAGATAGCTGATAATTAATCTCACCGCGGTTAGGTATGGTTGGGCATGGTGAGAATTCATGATTGAAAAACGCGCACACGCCCTACGGGGCGTTGCGGGGCTTGGCCTTGTCACATACGCTTTGGTGCTATGCTGTAAGAATAATCAGCGCCTAAAATAGCGCAAACAGAGCGAGGCGGGCCGGATCTGGGTGACGGCTGGAACCGGAACGAAAGGAACAAGGGGGGTGGCTTGGAGTTGTGTCGGACGATGAAAAATCATCGTCGGCCATCCATAGCCACGGCGCATGGCAACGCCGATGGAGGGGAATATGATATTGGATTTTAAACCGGACAGACGTTTCGCGCAGGCGGAGCCGTTGTCCCCGGTATTACGGGATCTGAGAGTCTATTGGGACTTCTCCCGTGCTCAGCTGACCCTTCCACTTTCCGAGAACCTGTTTATCTCCGATCTTGTCGACGAGATGCCCTATGTGCTGCTCGTCTATGGAGAAAATTCCAGATTTCAGGTTGAGTTCGCGGGGGATACCGCCAGCGGTTTGCTGGGCGGGACCCCGATCGGCGCGACAACCGAGCCTGACGGCGGTTTGCCGGGCGAACTCACCCGCTGTATTCTCGCCGCAGCAAAGAGCCAGGAACCGGCTTCGGGTTCCATAGGCGAAATGCAGATCCTTTGCCTGCCATTCAGCGGAGAATTCGGCGCGGTCGATGTCGTTCTGGTCGGTCTGGTCAGTGCCGACAACGAGGCAGTCCGCACTGGCGGGACGGTTATTTCACTCGTTCGCTAGGCCGTATGATGCTTTTCCGCTTCTGCCGCACGCTCAGAGTTTACCGTGGCATTGCTTGAATTTTTTGCCAGATCCACAGGGGCATGTAGCATTCCGCTGAACCTTGCCCCAGGTCGACGGGTCCTGTGGGTCGACGCTGACCGCACTTTGCCGGGACCGGACCATGGTTTCCCCGTCCGCTGAATCGCCTTCTGCGCCTTTGGCAAGGGCAGGATCTTCACGGCCCTCATGCATTTCCGCTGAGGCACGCTCCGCCGCCATGCGCGCTTCCATTTCCTCGGGTGTCGCCTGAATGCGGATCTCCAGATGGGAGAGCACACCACAGACAGTCTCGCGCAGACCGGTCAGCATGCCGTCAAACAGATTGAAGGCTTCGCGCTTGTATTCGTTCAGCGGGTCCTTCTGGGCATAGGCACGCAGATTGATGCCCTGGCGCAGATGATCGAGCGATAGCAGGTGCTCTTTCCACTGCTGGTCCAGGATCTGCAGGAGCAGGCTTTTTTCCGCCATGCGCAGGACTTCGGGGCCGTAATTCGCGGCCTTCTCGGCCATCGCACGGTCCGATGCCTTGGTGATCCGCTCGAGGATCTCCTGATCGGCGATGCCTTCTTCCGCTGCCCATTCGGTCACGGGAAGGTCGAGCGCAAGCAGTCGCAGGCATTCCTCGTGCAGGGCCGGGATATCCCATTGTTCGGAATAGGCGCCTTCCGGAATGCAACGGGCCACCAAATTTTCGATCACCTCGTGCCGCATGTCGGCGACGGTCGCGGCGATTTCCTCGGCGCGCATGATGTCCTTGCGCTGCTCGAAGATCACCTTTCGCTGATCGTTCATGACGTCGTCGTATTTCAGCAGCTGCTTGCGGATGTCGAAGTTACGGGCTTCGACTTTCTGCTGGGCTTTCTCGAGGGCCTTGTTGATCCAGCTATGGACGATCGCCTCGCCCTTCTCCAGGCCGAGACGCTGTAGCATGCCGTCCATGCGCTCGGAGCCGAAGATCCGCATCAGGTCGTCTTCGAGGGACAGGAAGAACTTGGAGGCGCCCGGATCTCCCTGACGGCCGGAACGGCCACGGAGCTGGTTGTCGATGCGCCGGCTTTCATGTCGCTCGGTACCGATGACATAGAGGCCGCCGGCCTCCAGAACTTTTTTCCTCGCCACCTCGACCTCGGCTCGGATAGCCTCGACCTTTGCTGGATCGGCGTCTTCACCGAGCTCCAGCGCGATCCGCATGTCGGCGTTGCCGCCGAGCTGAATGTCGGTGCCGCGGCCCGCCATGTTCGTGGCGATGGTGATTGCGCCCGGCTGACCGGCCTGGGCGACAATTGTTGCCTCCTGTTCGTGGAAGCGGGCATTCAGGACCTTGTGCTCGATCCGGCGCTTGTGCATCAGGCCGGAGAGCAACTCCGACTTCTCGATGGAGACGGTGCCGACCAGCACCGGCTGACCCTTTTCGCGGCATTCCGCGATGGTGTCGATGATGGCGTCCCACTTCTCCTCGGCCGTGCGATAGACCTCGTCGTCATAGTCTTTCCGCGCGATAGGAACATTGGTTGGCATCTCGACGACTTCGAGATTGTAGATTTCAGCGAACTCGGCAGCCTCGGTCATGGCCGTGCCGGTCATGCCGCCCAGCTTCGGATAGAGGCGGAAATAGTTCTGGAAGGTGATCGAGGCCAGCGTCTGGTTCTCGTTCTGGATGGTCACCTGTTCCTTGGCTTCAAGCGCCTGATGCAGTCCCTCGGAATAGCGTCTGCCTTCCATCGCCCGGCCGGTGAACTCATCGATGATGACGACCTTGTCGTCTTTGACGATGTAATCCGTGTCCTTGGCGAAAAGATGGTGCGCGCGGAGCGCCTGGTTGGCGTGGTGCACCAGCGAGATGTTGTTGATGTCGTACAACCCGCCTTCTTCCAGCATGCCGGCGTTGCTCAGCAGCTCCTCGATATGTTCCTGCCCGGCCTCGGTGAAGGCGACGGTGCGCTGCTTCTCGTCTTTTTCGTAATCTTCCGGAACCAGCCCGGGGATCACGGTGTTCATGGCTGTGTAGGTGGCTGAACTGTCCTCGGCCGGGCCGGAGATGATCAGCGGAGTCCGCGCCTCATCGACCAGGATCGAGTCAACTTCATCGACAATGGCGAAATTGAAGTCGCGCTGGACCATGTCCTCCAGACGGAACTTCATGTTGTCGCGCAGATAGTCGAAGCCGAATTCGTTGTTGGTGCCGTAGGTCACGTCGGACTCGTAGGCGGCCTTGCGCTCGGCGTCGTTGAGGCCATGCACGATGCAGCCGGTTGACAGGCCGAGGAAGTTATAGATCTGGCTCATCCAGCCGGCGTCGCGTTTAGCAAGGTAGTCGTTCACGGTAACAACGTGGACTCCCTTGCCCTCGATGGCGTTCAGATAGACGGCGAGAGTGGCGACAAGGGTCTTGCCCTCACCGGTCTTCATCTCCGCGATCCGGCCCTGATGCAGCACCAGGCCGCCGAGCAGCTGAACATCGAAATGCCTCTGACCGAGCGTCCGCTTCGCCGCTTCGCGAACAGTCGCGAAGGCTTCGGGCAGAATGTCGTCGAGACTTTCCCCGTCGTTCAGACGCTGCCGGAATGCATCAGTCTTGCCTGCAATAGCCGTATCGTCGAGCGCCGAAATTTCGGGCTCCAGCGCGTTGATCGCGTCGACGGTTTTTTGCAGACGTTTGAGTATCCGCTCGTTTTCCGAGCCGAAGATGGCCTTGGCGAGTGCGCCGAACATGCCGACCTCTGATATGGAAACGGGTACCCGGCTAAAAACCGGGTGGCTGACAGATAGGGGGTCGCGCAAACTCTGTCAACGCGCCCGGTCCGGAGGAGCGCTAGGTCAGATGTGCCCGATGGCGAACGAAATGTTTTCGCGCGACAATTTAAGCGTGCCCCAACTAGTCTTCGGAACGCTCTTTTGCGTTAACCCCGTAAGCAATTCATGTTCTTCAGGTCATCTCCGACTTTGCATGTGAACCCGGCCGCTTCGATGGTGCGAAGTGCTGCGGCGTTTCTGGGGTCCTCAATACGAATCTCCAATCGGATCGAGCGGAGTCGGGAGTCGTTCAACGTATGTTGCATTCCCGCGATAATTTGATGTTCGGTGCCGTCGACATCGATCTTGATATGGTTGGGGAAATCGACAAGGCCTTCGGAGATAAGGTCATCAAGGCGATATCCTTGTACCTGCTCTATGGAATTCCCGTTCTGTGCTGCATCAGTATCCGAGCCGTCGAAGGCCTGTGTCGCAGCTCCTGGATATTGACGCTGATACGATAGTGCCCCTTCTTTGGTTGTATCAGAAAGTGCTACGCGAAGCGGGGTTACCAAGTTGGTGGCGTTATTGAGGGAGATGTTTCTTTGTAATTCTGAATAATTAACGGAATATGGTTCGAGTGAAAACACGCGACATTTTTTCGTCTTTGCAGCAACGATCGAAAAAGATCCAATATTAGCTCCGATATCGATGAAAATATCGTCATGATTAAATGAAGAGATCAATCGTAGTAGGCCCGGCTCGTGTGCAAAAAAGTACTTAAGCCTGAAATCAATGAAATTGTTCGAAACATGGTGTTTTACAAGAGTCCCGCCAATTAAAATTTTTGCAATATTGTTTTTAATTTCAGCAGATCTTGCCGTTCCTCCAAAATTGATATTAGCGGAACGTCTGCCAAATTCCTCAGATAATCGGGCTAAAACGTTCCATATGGGTTCTTCGTTGTCTATCATCATGCACATTGTTTTGAAAATCACACAATTCAGGAATATATTATCTGTCCATTCTGTGGAGTTGACGCCGTGCAGAGGAAGAAACCTATTTTCTACTTTATTGAATATTTCGGAAAAATCTTCCTTTGCCATGGGTTGAAGGTCCAACATTTCCTTCGCGGAGCCGACGGAATTCATCAAGCTAGCCACTAAGTCGGAAACGCGTGTGTGCAGAAATTTGCTCGACGGGAAGCGCACCAGAGCGCGATCGAGAATATAGATTGCTTCTAATGGCCGTTTGTTTGCGATGGACGCATCGACCGTAGCAACACACTCGCTTTTTGAAGCTTGGTTCAATCGGAGTCGGTCGTGAAATTGGGCTGGCATTTCGGACAGAATCATTTGCAACACATTTCAATAGTTGATGTTTAGCCAAGTTTCACCGCGCGCAAAATTAAGAGGTGCGCGACTTAATTCCGTCCCGGCTTCTTGCATGATGCCGGGACGGAACGTTTTGCGTATGTGGTCGTGCCCAGCCTCGCTCGTCTTGTATCGTAGAGAAGCAATTGACGTCAGGCCACATTGAGTACCGACATAGATGATCGGCGACTATTTCAGACAATTCTGGTGTCCAAGCTCCGCAGCCTTGCTCTGTGAATTTCCCGTTACACGCCGCTTCAACTTGGTTTAGCACTTAGATTACCGATCACCATGGCCACGGCGTGCGAGGAAAAATGAGACTTTCCGATTGTCATAATTTCCAGGACTTCCGCAACTTGGCCCGACGCCGTCTGCCTGGCCCGATCTTCAATTACATAGACGGGGCCGCCGATGACGAGGTGACCTACCGGCGCAATACGGAGAGTTTCGAGCGCTGCGATCTGGTGCCGAACATCCTGCGCGGGGTGGCGGATGTCGATATGTCCGTGACGGTGATGGGGCAGAAGCTCGCCATGCCGATCTATTGTTCGCCGACGGCCCTGCAGCGGCTTTTTCATCATGATGGTGAGCGGGCCGTGGCCGCGGCGGCGGCGAAGTTCGGGACCATGTTCGGGGTTTCCTCCCTCGGCACGGTCAGTCTCGAGGAATTGCGCCGCAAGCACGACAACCCGCAATGCTACCAGTTCTACTTCCACAAGGACCGGGGCCTGAACAAGGCGATGATGGAGCGGGCCAAGGAAGCAGGCATCAATGTCATGATGCTGACCGTGGACAGCATTACCGGCGGCAACCGGGAGCGCGATCTCAGGACTGGCTTCTCCATTCCCTTCCGCCTGACCCTCGGCGGCATGCTGCAATTCGCCATAAAGCCGATGTGGGGCATCAATTACGTCACGCACGAAGCCTTCAAGCTTCCGCAGCTGGACGAGCATGTCGATATGGGCGGCGGGGCGATGTCGATTGGACGGTATTTCACCGAAATGCTCGATCCCTCGATGACCTGGGACGATGTCGCCAAGATGGTCGAGCTCTGGGACGGGCAGTTCTGCCTGAAGGGCGTGATGTCAGTCGAGGACGCGAAGAAGGCGGCTGATATCGGCTGCACCGGCATCGTGATCTCGAATCATGGTGGCCGGCAGCTCGACGGCTCGCGCTCTTCTTTCGATCAGCTCGACGCCATCGTGCAGGCGGTCGGCGACCGGATCGACGTCATCATGGATAGCGGCGTGCAGCGTGGCACCCATGTCCTGAAGGCACTTTCGCTCGGCGCCAAGGCGGTGGGCGGCGGACGCTTCTATCTCTATCCGCTTGCGGCGGCCGGACAGCCTGGTGTCGAGCGGGCTCTCACCCTGATGAAGGCGGAAATCGAGCGCGACATGCGTCTGATGGGCTGCAGCAGCGTCAAGGATCTGACACGGAATTCCGTGGCTTTTCGCTGAGATCGGTGGGGTTGTGATGCGTTCCGTCAGGGACGCTCCGCCGCCATGAATCGTGGGGTGTCACGACGTGTTCTCGGTATGAGTGTGAATCAAGCTGCAATGCGTGTTACATTAGGCATTCATTTTAAAGAAAATCGATTTCTGGAGATGATTCGAAATTACGATTAATTTAGGTTAAAATTCGTTAATGCATTTGATGCATTACCTAGAAAGGGTGAGCGCATGATTGATCGGATCACCGGATACACGTCCGGGGTGATCGCGCCGACAGCAGGGCGGAGAAGCCGCCAGGTTGCTGGAGAGGCGCTCAATCAGAGAGTTTTGCCGCGCCGTGAAGAACGGCGCGACCGAAACAGTGCGAGCGATCAGGATTCCAATCATAACCGCAGGCAAAGCGATGCGGACGAAAGCGTTGTAGAGGTCCGTCTCTCCGGTGGGGCGGGTTCCACGTCAACGTATCCGCAAGCCCGGTCGCGGTCGCCCTATGCGGCAAATCCTTATGCGAATGCGACGGCCCCGTCTTCGTCGTCGAGTTCTGACGATGTGCTGATTTCCCGGTCCACTGCGGTCCTGCTGACGGAGGATCTCAGCAGCCTGATCCGCCGTGCGGTCACCAATGTCGGGCTGCTCGTGCATGGTCTGATGCAGGTTCCGGATAGTGCCTCCCACGATGTTGAACGGCGTTTTCATATCGCCGCGCTGAGTGCGGTGCGGTTGGGGCGGGAGCGGTATCTCCGGAAGGCTGGCAGCGCGAACAGCAATCCGCGCGGGCTGGCGTTCGAAAACATTTCGGTGCGCTATGACGGGCTGCGCGGTACGGCGACAATCGAGATCGGTGCGGCTGATTTTCTGGACCGCATCGACATGCGGGCGACCGGGGTTGTGTTCGATGTGCGCGGCAACGCCGCGGTGCATGATGCGCGTCCGGGGATTTTCGTCGATACCGGCGCACACGGAGCGGCCATCGCCAACAGGATCATCGAGACGGTCCGGCGGGATTTGCCGCTTTTTGGCGGAAGCGATGACACAGAAGGCGCCATTGTCCTGATCCGCGCCGATAACAGCGATTTCTCGGATCACCGCGCTCCGGCAGAATGGCTGCGCTTCGATCTGATCCTGCCGTTCCGCAAGCCCTGATATTCAGCCGCCGTTACCCGCGCATTTGTCATATTGCAGGCCGCAAACGCGTCTTGCCGCTCCCTGGTCGATCTGATAGGGCTGCTCGTCGCGCGGAAGCCGGGCTCCCGCGTTATTTCAAGAACAAAGCGCGGGCCGAAGGTCCGGTGAAAGGCGCCTTAATGAAACATCTCCGCTTCCGGTCAGCCCTGTGTGTCCCGGCTTTGCGTTTCTCGTTGACGGCACTGCTTCCAGTCCTGGCCCTGAGCGCGATCCTGTCGGCCTTCCCAGCGGCCGCACAGACCACAAATGCCGCGCCCCAAACCAAACCGGCCGAGCAGGTAGCGATCGATCCTGCGACCACCGTCGTTGCGACCGTTGGCGGCGAGCCGATTTTTCTTTCGGAAATCCTTCAGCAGATCCAGCAGCTGCCGCAGCAGTATCAGCAGGCGCCGATGGAGCAGATCTATCCGCCGATGCTGGACCGGGCGATTGATTCGCGCCTGATCGCGGAAGCGGCGCGCAAAGCGGGGATTCAGGACCGGGACGAGGTCAAAGTGCGGGTGAAACGGGCTGAAACCGACATCATCTCCGAGGTCTATATGACCGATATTGTGAAGGATGCGGTGGACGAGGACGCGTTACGCAAGCGCTACGAAGAGACGATCAAGGGTGATGCCGATGCAGGCGAAGAAGTCAAAGCCCGCCATATTCTGGTCGCCAAAGAAGACGATGCGAAAGCCATTATCGAAGAGCTGAAGAAAGGCGCCGATTTCGCCAAGCTCGCAGCTGAGAAATCCACCGGACCGTCCGGTTCCAGCGGTGGCGATCTCGGTTACTTCACGGCCGATGCCATGGTCCCGGCGTTCTCCGAGGCGGCCTTTGCCATGAAGGCGGGTGAATTCACGCAAACGCCGGTGAAGACCCAGTTCGGCTGGCATGTCATCAAGGTTGAAGACCGGCGCGCCGTGCAGCCGCCGAGCTTCGAGCAGGTGCAGCCCCAGCTGGCGCAGGACATGACCCGCGAAATCCTGACCAAGGCGGTCGAGGAACTTCGCTCTGGTGTTGATATCAAGCGTTTCGGGCCGGACGGCTCCGAACTTCAGACGAAATAGTCTTTCACAGGACCCCGACCATGACCGACCAGGTTTCGCCGCTCGCTCCTGCCTCTTTTCCAACACTTCCGGCAATTGCCGGCGTGCGTACCGCAACGGTCTTGTCCGGGATCAAATACAAGAACCGGGACGACGTGCTGGTTGCCGAGCTTGCGCCCGGAACCACCGTCGCCGGAACGCTGACCCGTTCCACGACACCGGGCGCGCCCGTGACCTGGTGCAGGGACATCCTTGCCAAAGGCAGTGGGCGCGGGCTTGTCGTCAATGCCGGCAACGCCAATGTCTTCACCGGCGCCATTGGTGATGCATCGGTGCGGGAAACCGCGTCTGCGGCGGCGGGTGTGCTCGGCTGTGCGCCGGATGAGGTATTTATCGCCTCGACCGGGGTGATCGGCGAAATCCTGCCGCATGACAAGATCATCGCCAAACTGCCGGATGCGAAATCCAAGCTGACCGAAGGTGGCTGGGACGCGGCGGCCGGCGCGATCCGCACGACGGATACCTTTGCGAAGGGCGCCAGTGCCACGGCCGAGATCGACGGCAAGACGGTAACCATCGCCGGTATCGCAAAGGGCTCCGGCATGGTGCAGCCGAATATGGCCACGATGCTGAGCTTCGTCTTTACCGACGCGGCGGTTCCGGCGGCAATCCTGCAGGAAATTCTTTCTCCGGTTGTCGACAGGACCTTCAATTCCATCACCGTCGACAGCGATACATCGACCAGCGACACGCTGTTGCTGTTCGCGACCGGTTCTGCCGGGAATGCGGCTCCGGCCTCGGCGTCGGAGCCGGCACTTGATGGCTTCAAGCAGGCCCTGGAATCGGTCCTGCGCGAGCTGGCCCTGCTCGTGGTGCGAGACGGTGAGGGCGCGCAGAAGCTGATTGAGGTGCGCGTTACCGGCGCTGTCTCCGATGACTCCGCGCGCAAGATCGCGCTCTCGATTGCCAATTCACCGCTGGTGAAGACGGCCATCGCGGGCGAGGACGCGAACTGGGGACGAGTGGTCATGGCCGTCGGCAAGTCCGAACAGCCGATCGATGTCTCCAGGATCAGTATCGGCTTCGGCGGTGTCGATATTGCCGTCGATGGCAAGCGGAACCCGAATTATGACGAAGCGCCGGTAGCCGCCCATCTGAAGGGGCAGGAAATCGGCATTGACGTTTGCGTCGGTGCCGGAGACGGTACCGCGACCGTCTGGACCTGTGACTTGACCCACGGCTATATCAGCATCAACGCGGATTACCGGAGCTAGGGTTCCGTCCGATGGAAAGCGTGACGACGGAACGGCTCGCCTTCCGGGCTCCGGAGCCTAGTGATGGCGATGTGCTCTATGCGCAGATGAACGATTTCGGCATCGTCAGATATCTGACCTCCGTTCCGTGGCCCTACACGCGCCCGGATGCCGATACCTATATCGAACGTGCGCGGGCCGGGCGTGCGGAGGAAAAGGGACTCTATTACCTGATCCTCGATCGGGATACGTCGGAGCCTGTCGGCACCATCGACCTGCGTTTCGACCCGGAAGAAACAGCTCATTTCGGCTACTGGCTCGCCACACCGGTCTGGGGGCGGGGCTATGCCAGCGAAGCGCTTGCAGCCCTGCTCGATTTCGGCTTCGGTGCGCTCGGGCTGAGGCGGATCTGGGGCGCGGCGATGCCGGACAACCCGGCCTCGATCCGGGTGATGGAGAAATGCGGGCTTGTCCATGCCGGCACGATGCGTGTGAAACGCCCGAATTTCGGTGATGAGGTTGATATGATGCAACTCGACATGCTGCGTTCCGACTGGCAGGCGCGCGGCGGGAAGGTTGTGCCGGTATGAGTGCCGCCACAGCGAAACCGATTGTCATGGTGGTTGCCGTCGGCCTGATCGATGCGGACGGGCGTGTATTGCTGGCGCAGCGGCCGGAAGGCAAATCCATGGCCGGGCTCTGGGAGTTTCCCGGCGGTAAGGTCGATCCGGGGGAAAGCCCGGAGGACGCGCTGATCCGGGAGCTGCAGGAAGAACTCGGCATCGACACGAAGGAGAGCTGCCTTGCGCCCTTCACCTTCGCGTCACATGCCTATGAAGATTTCCACCTGCTGATGCCGCTCTATCTCTGTCGCCGCTGGTGGGGAGATATCACGCCGCAGGAAGGGCAGGCGGTCAAATGGGTGCGTCCGATGCGTCTGAAGGACTACCCGATGCCGCCCGCCGATGTGCCCTTGGTGGCGATGCTGCAGGATTATCTCTGAGCCAAGTCAGCCCCGCCCGACCCAAGTCAGCCCCGCCCGACCCAAGTCAGCCCCGCCCGACCCAAGTCAGCCCCGCCCGACCCAAGTCAGCCCCGCCCGACAAAGGGCATCTTGGTTGCCATCACCGTCATGAACTGGACGTTCGCGTCGAGCGGCATGCGGGCGATATGGACCGCCGAGCTGGCCACATGTTCCACATCCATGCGCGGTTCGATCATCATCGAGCCGTCCGCTTGCGGCACGCCTTCGCCCTTGACCATGCGTTCGGTCATCGGCGTCACCGCATTGCCGATATCGATCTGACTGCAGACGATGTCGAAGGCGCGGCCATCGAGGGAGATCGATTTCGTCAACCCGGTGATGGCGTGTTTGGTGGAGGTGTAGGGCGCGGAATTCGGCCGCGGCGTATGGGCTGAAATCGAGCCGTTATTGATGATCCGTCCACCCTGGGGCTTCTGGGCTTTCATCATCGCCATGGCGCGCTGGGCGCAGAGGAATGAGCCCGTCAGGTTGACGTCGACCACGGCTTGCCACTGCTCGGCGGTCAGCTCGTCCATCGGGATCGCCGGTGTGCCCATGCCGGCATTGTTGAACAGCAGGTCCAGCCGGCCGAAAGTCTTTTTCAGCGCATCGAACAGCGCGTCGACCTGGGCCACCTTGCCGATATCCGCCGGCACCGCGAGCATTGCCCCACCGCCCTCATGGGCCATCGATGCGGTTTCCTCAAGCGGCTCCAGCCGGCGACCGGCGAGAACGACATTGTAGCCTTCTTTCTGGAATGCCAGCGCGACTGCACGACCGACACCTGTTCCGGCCCCGGTTACGAGTGCGGTTTTTCCACTCCCCGACATTTTTTCCTCCCATTTTATTCGTTTGAGAGCGGGAGTGTGTCGCGCGCGGGGCAGCTTGGCACGCGGAAAAATGCAAAGGCTGTCGTGTCAGCTCGGATCGGGTTTCCGCTCGTCTGCGGGGATCTCCGGCAGGAAGGGACTGATCATGAGGTCCGGGTCCTGCGGCTCTTTGCCTGTGGGTTCCACGCTCGCGTCCCGATAGAGCCGGTTACGGGTCTCGTTCAGCTTCATAGCAAGATAATTCCCGTCGGCCCGGGTCATCTCCAGAAGCCGGTTCTTCAATTCGATCTCGATGTTATGCACTTCCTCGATCGATGCCTTTGTCGCGGGCATTTTCTCAAGCCTTTCGGTTGTCTCCTTGATCCAGTCGATGGATTTCTGCCGCGTTTGCTGCGCTTCGAGAACCAGTACCGAGAGGCGGTCGAGGATGTATCCGATCTGTTCTGAGTTCTGGTTTCCACAATAGGGGATCAGTTTTTTCAGGTAGTCGAAATCTTCCTGGGCCAGCTCGTGGAGCTTTTTCGTGAAGTAGGTGAATTCCAGATTCTCGACCGCCATGCCGCCTTTCAGCCGGGCCAGAATATTAATTGGCGCATTGCCGCCCGGGATTTTCGAGCAGTCCTCGTCGTTGACGTCCTTCGGGGGCTCGTCAGGCGGTGTCTGCTGCGCTCCGGCTGAATGCAGCGCGGAAAACTGCAGGCACAGCGCCGTCAGGATCGCGAGGACAGCCAAGCGGGCCGATTTCCCGTCGCTGGTCATTGGAACATCACCCTTTCTGACGTCCGAATTGCTTTTTACATACCATCGATATCACACTCAGGGTGTCGCACCCTCTTGCGGCAATGCAACCTTCATGCCCGGAGTACCTTTGATGAGCGTTCCCGCTTCCGTCGCCGCGTTCGAGCGGACCTATGAGACATGGCAATCGGAAAAGCCGGCGGCAACCGGTCCGCGCGGTGCCGTGGCCTCCCAGAATGTCGAAGCGGCCGCTGTCGGGCAGGCAATCCTGAAGGATGGCGGCAATGCCATGGATGCGGCAATCGGGACGGCCTTTGCCCTGACCGTTGCCGAACCCTGGATGAGCGGTCTTGGCGGTGGCGGCTACATCACGCTGTATTCGGCGAAGGAAAAGGCGGTCCGGGTCGTCGATTTCGCCATGAAGTCCGCCAAGGGGCTGAACCCGGCCGATTATCCGCTGGCTGAAGGCACCGGCGCCGATCTTTTCGGCTGGCCGGCGGTGGTGGACGACCGGAACGTTAACGGCCCGTATTCGATTGCCGTACCGGGCACGGTCGCCGGTTATGCGCTGGCGATGGAGAAATACGGAACCAAGAGCCTGGCCGATGTTATCGCGCCTGCTGCCGCACTCGCGCGGCGCGGGCACCGGGTGACCTGGTGGACCATGCTGATGTGCGGTGCCGACATGCCCGCACTGCAGAAAAGCCCGGCGACGGCGGAAACCTGGCTTCCCGGCGGCTTCCCCCCGGCAATGGGCGCCGACCCGGCACCGAAATTCCTCTCCCTCGGCAATCTCGCCGACACGCTTGAAGAACTCGCCCGGGACGGCGCGGAGAGCTTTTATCGCGGCGCTATCGGTGAACGTATCGCAAGGGACGCGGAACGGCTCGGCTCCTCTGTCCGGATGGCGGACCTAGAGGCCTACGAAGCGGAAATCCAGGAGCCGCTGTCGATGAGGCGCGGCGAGGCGACCTATCACGTGCCGGGCGGCCTGACAGCAGGGCCGAGCTTTGCCGATGCCCTGAAAGATCTGCCTGCCTTCACCAGCTCGGCGCCGGACGCGGAAACTTATGCCGCCTACGCCCGCACCCTGAAGGCTGCCTACGAATACCGGATGGAAAATCTCGGCCATGCCGGAGACCATGGCGACCGGAGCTGCACCAGCCATATCGCCGCCGCTGATGCCGAGGGCAATATCGTGATGATCACGACGACATTGCTGTCCCGCTTCGGCAGCCGGGTGCTGTTCCCGGAAACCGGCATCATGATGAATAACGGCATCAACTGGTTCGATCCGCGCCCGGGCCGGCCGAATTCGCTGAAGCCGGACACAAAGCCGCTCTGCAACATGGTGCCGGCTGTGGTGACGAAGGACGGCAAGCCCTGGTTCGGTTTCGGCGCTTCCGGCGGCCGCAAGATCATGCCCGCCGTCTACCAGCTCTGTTCCTTCATGAACGATTTCGGCATGGACATGCAGACCGCGTTGAACATGCCGCGTGTTGATCTGAGCGCCATCGACACAATCTATGCCGATACCCGCTTCGACGAAGCGACCATGGCGGCACTGAAGGCTGTGGCCCCGACCGAGAGCTGGCCGGCGACCACCTACCCGATCATGTATGCCTGCCCGCTCGGGGCAATGGTTTCCGATAGCGGGGTCACGGCGTCGGCGCATCCGACGACGCCGCTATCGACAGCACTCGCGGTCTAGCCTATGGCGCCGCGATCAGGCTGAATGCAGTGATTGCGGCGCGCACTTTTGTGCCCGCGTGAGCCGGGGACGAAATATGGCGGGTCGGGTGGCAAGGGAGCGGCTGCTGGTCGCGGAACGGCAGGGCCTTAAACTGGCGATCCTGTGCCGTACTGCCGCCATCGCGGTTGGCATGTTCTGGCTGACTGTCGGCTTGAACCTTTCCGGGTTCACGCCCAACCTGATGGCCCTTTCCGCGCTTGCCCTGTTCGCGGCCATCGGGATCGCCAGCTATGTTGTGATCGGTACGCGGTACGAGCGCTGGTGGCTGAAATATGCCCTCTACGCAAGCGACATCTTCGGGGTCTGTGCTGTCTTCGTTGTCATTCCGGTCAGCCAGTCCGCGCCGGAACTGCCGCAAATCCTCGCCTTCCGTGCCTTCGGCGTCCAGTTCCTGTTTCCACTGGTTGCCATGGCCTGCCTGACCCTGTCCTGGCGTCTGGTAGCCTGGTCCGGTGTGATCGCCGTCACCGGATGGTGGGCCGCTTTCGGTCTCGCCATTGCCGGGATGGAGCAGCGGCTTTCATGGGGCGACCTGTCTCCCGAAGCGACGGCGTCCGAGTATCTCAGCCTGTTTCTCTCCCCGGATTTCGTCGGCTACGGGACCCGGCTCCAGGAAACCGTGCTGCTGATGATCGCAGCCCTCATTCTTGCACTCGCGGTCTACCGGGCGCGCTGCGTTTTCGTGGCCCAGGTGGAGGCCGAGCTGGCGCGTGAGCGGGCAGTCCGGACCTTCGGCCGGTTCGTTCCCGAAACAATCGCAGAGCGACTGGCCTCGTCCCGCGGAGCTCTCGCGCCACAGGTGCGGCACGGGGTCGCGCTGGTGCTCGATATCGAGAATTTCACCGCCTATGCTGACGGCCGCCCGCCGGAGGAGGTGATCGAAACGCTGGGCGCTTTCCTCGCCCGCTCCGCCGAGGCGATTTCGAGGCGGGAAGGGGTGGTGATCAGCTTTACCGGCGACGGCCTGCTCGCTGCCTTCAACACACCGCTGAAGATCCGCGAGCCTGAACGGGCGGCCCTCGATGCCGCGTCCGATCTGCTGAAGTGCGCCGATGAGTGCGGGTTCCGCGTTCGCGTCGGCCTCGCCGCCGGGAAGATCGCATCGGGCCGTGTCGGCTCCGAGCAGCGGCAGGCCTTCACGATCTATGGCGACACGGTGAACCGGGCGGCCCGGTTGGAAGTTCTGGCGAAGGATGTCGGCGCGACCGTGCTGGCCGATGCCGGTGTGGCGGGGAAAGCAAGGCCGGATGATCTGCTTAAGCCGCTCGGCGAACAAAAAATCCGTGGGTTTGAAGCGCCGCTGGCGGTCTGGTCGAAACAGATGACAGCCTTGCCCGACGGGACGGCGAATTAGGGTGATAGCTGCACTTTTCCTCGTGCTGTCATGTCACGAATTCTGGGCGTGAAAGAAAAAACGGCCTGGATATTTGGTCACGCTGGCCGTGAAGGTTCGGCAAAATCGTCAAAATCAGGCACCAAGACAGTTGCGACGACAACATGGAACCCGATAGCCGTCATCGAACAGATGCTTGGGGTGCTCTGCTGTGCTCTTGGACGGCAGTTGCGCCGCATGCCCGAATGGGGATTGAATCGGCCATATGGTTAACGGCAGCTTCGAGCGGATCTTGACTCGTTTTACGTGATGGACAAGTGTTCGCTCGGATTTGCAAATGAGTGAATGTGACCACGAATGAAACTGCTCAAGCCCAGCATGGATCAAATTCCGGCTTATGTTGATGCGCTGGAGAGAGGATGGTCACCAGACAATTTGAGACCAGAAACAACACAGGAACAGCTTTCGAGGATCTCCAAGGACGCAGCATTATTTGTCTCTGGTCTGGATGATCCTACGGCGAAAGCGGGTCCAATAAGATTACCTGACGGGTCTGAAGTCCCGCGTCTGCCAAGTATCCGGCGCTGGCTGTGGGACGATGAGTTTTGTGGCCATATTGGTTTGCGTTGGAAACCCGGAACCGAGGATTTGCCGCCCACATGTTCTGGCCACATTGGTTATTCTGTAGTGCCTTGGAGGCAGGGAGAAGGATTAGCAACCGCTGCACTGATTGCATTTCTTCCAGAGGCGCACGCTTTCGGCCTGAAGTATGTAGATATCACAACCAGTCCCGATAACCCCGCGTCAATCCGGGTAATTGAAAAATCTGGTGGATCGTTGTTGCGGAGCTATACCGCCGCAAAATCACTGGGTGGGCATGCAACACTGCTGTTCCGGGTTTCACTGGCTGAGTGACACCGGGTTATTGAAAACCCCCATTGAGAATTGGGCGATGAATGGCAGTTAAGTCCGCCTTTCGATCCTTTACGGGATGTCACATGCCGTCACCGGGAGATGCCGGATCGCTGGCGTAGCGGACGATCCGCGGCTTCGAAGCACCGCTGGCGGTCTGGTCGAAACAGGTGACGGCTTTGCCGGGCGTGGCGGCGGGTTAAGCCGAGAGTTTGGCGAGTGCCGGTTTGAAGTCGGTGCTCGGTATGTCGACAAGGCCGGACGCGCTGAGGTCGGGATGGTCTTCAAGATATTGTCCGACCAGCTCATAGCCGAGCGTGTAGCCCAGCCAGCGCGGTAAAGCGCCGGTGCCGAACATCCATTCGCTTATATCTATCTCTTGCGAGCGCCAGTCGGCAGAAGATTCGAAGTGCTCTGTGGCACGCGGGATGAATTGACCAAGCTCGGATCTCGAAAGAGCTTGCTCCCACGGCTCCGGCGCGTTGCCGAAGAGTTCTTTGACGAATTGGCAGGCAAGACCTTCGCTCACGATGAGATCGCCCAGGGTTTTCGATCCGCCCGCACTGCGGAACCGTAAGACGTGGTTCATTTCGTGCGCGATCACCCGGGCCAGAGGTTCCCCGAGATTTTCTGCAAGCATCGGATGCTCGGGAGCGAGCCAGAGCGTGACGAGGTCTTCGTTCCCGCGACCGAGATGCCCTCTTTCCGGAATGACGGAACTGTTCCAGACGGCCTCAACCAGAATATCGACGACTGGTGGCTCGCATATTTTCGAAATGCGTGGATAGACGTCTTGCAGGGCGGCTTCGACATGCGGCTTCAAATCGTCGAGCTTGCCGCGCGCGTTGACGTAGTGGACATGCCAGTTCGCGGTCGGCCCGGTGCCGGTCATCTTGCGTATTCCTCTCCCTAGGAGCGATCCGAGAACGGCGCCCCGAAGCTCTCCGTTGTATAGCGGAACACCCGCAGGCTGTCGGACCAGTGGTCCATCGGCAAACCGGCCTTGCGCTTCAGGTTGCGGATGAAATCCTCGGCTTTCGGCAGGCCTTCCCAGACGCTCGGCAGGAACAGGCCGCGCTTGTTGCCCTCCTGCATGATCAACCCGTCCACGTCCGGCCGCGCTTTGGACACCAGATCCTTCTCGCTGGTGAAGGGCAGGGCGTGCGGGGTGGAGAGGATGGAGACGTGCAGGTCCGCCGTTGCCAGCTCCTCGGCGGTCAGCGGCGGGAAGCGGGGATCGCCGAAACCGGCCTTGTAGGCATTGGTGATGACATCCAGCAGCAGCGGCTGATGCGCGATCACGCTGCCGATGCAGCCTCGCAGCTTGCCGCCGATATTCACCGTGACGAAGCTGGCCCGCATGGCGGTCAGGCTGGGGGACAGGTTTTTGCCAAGCTGCGCGTCCGGCGGGCGGCCATGCTCGGCACCGAAGCGCAGGGCGAAGCGGGCGGCCTCGATCATCTGCTCCCGGTCAGCCTCCGGAATGCGCGCGCTCCCGGCATATTCCATCGCTGCCGCGCCATAGCCGACTACCCGGTCCTTGGGACCATGCGTGTCGCCTGAATTGCGGGTATCGAGCGCCGTCACCCGCATGTCCCGCCGCCGGGCGAGGCTGAGCGCACCGGCAATCGCCCGGTGCCCGCAGGCGCCTTTTCCGTCGATCTCTTCCAGCTTCAGCAGCTCGATCCGCTGCATGGTGCTGGCGTCGAGCGTGCGGGCGCTGTCGTAATCGAGGAAATGCGACAGGTCGGAGGAGACCGAAATCAGCGTTTCGGGCCCGCCCCAGACGGCATCGAGCGCCCGTGCGACGTCACCCGCACCGGCATCGCCGACCAGGATCGGTACGATCTCGAAATCACCGAGCACCTGCTGCAGGAAGGGGACATGAACCTCAAGGCTGTGCTCCCCCTCGAACACCCGGTCGGAGACGTGGAAGTTCGGCTGGGTCATAAGCGTGCGCAAAGCGTCCCAGGCAACCGGCACGGTGCCGAGCGGCGTCGCCCAGGCATCGGCACTGGTCGTCGCCAGCCCCTTGAACCCGACCCGGTGGGCCGGGCCGACGATAACCACGCGCTTGATGCTATCGCGGCGTCTGCCGAGCGGCTTGAACGCGGTCCCGGCAATGGGGCCGGAAAAGACATAGCCAGCATGCGGCGCGATGATGATTTTCGCATCCGGCACCGGCGTCTCCGCGGCGCCCGTGAGGCACTCCGTGACGATGTTCTCCAGCGCACCCGGCTCACCCGGATAGAAGGCGCCTGCGACATGCGGAGCACGGACGGCAGTGGTTGCGGTCATTTCCTGTTCCATGCACCGAATATAGGGAGCGATTGGTGCGAACGGGAGGGGTTATTGCCCGATTAGGTGTTGAGCGAGCAAAAGCGTCGCAGGCATGGTCACAAAAGACAACGCGGTCTGGATCGTCACGATCCCGGCCATTGCCGGTGCGTCTCCTCCCATGGCGCGGGCCAGCGTGTAGGCGCCCGCTGCCGTCGGCGAGGCGCCGAACAGCATGGCGGCCAGGAACAGGGTGGGCTCCAGCCCGATGGCGTAACCCGCAAAGGCCATTGCCGCCGGAAACACCATCATCTTGCCGACGACGCAGAACAGGGTCGCCTTGATATCGGTAGCCATGGCCCGGATCCGGATGTTGGCACCGACGCAGAGCAGGACGATGGGCAGGGCTGCGGCGCCGAGGATCGTCGTCATGTCGGTCAGGACCGGCACCTCGGCCCAGCCCATGAAGTTGAACGCCAGGCCAAGCCCGATGGCGAGCAGCAGCGGGTTGCGCGCCAGGTCCCGGAAAATCGCCGCCGTCAGGCTGCCGCCGTCCTTTTTGGCCAGCGCGGTTGCCATCAGGCAGACAACCACCACATTGGTAACCGGGATCAGCAGGGCTGTGACAAGCGCTGCGGTGCCGAGGATTTCGGCGCCGAAGACCTGCTCCCCCACGGCAAGCGCGATGAAGGTGTTGTGCCGGGAGCAGCCCTGCAGCACGGAGGTCCAGAGCGGCCGCTCCGTGCGGAACAGGAAGAACAGCAGCAGAGAGAACAGCACCGCTGCGCCGAACCCGCTATAGACCGCGACCGCCAGCCCGCCCAGATGCACGCCGGAAAAATCGATGGTGGCGATCTTGTTGAACAGCAGGCAGGGAAACAGCACCCAGTAGACCAGCTTGTCGTTCAGGTTCCAGAATTCGAGGCTCGGAATACCGCCCCGGCGGAGCAGGTGGCCGAGGACGATGAGCAGGAAAATCGGGGCGATGGGCAGGATGAGTGTGGAGAACAAGGAGCGATCCCGGGTTTGGGGAAGCGGTCAAAACCGGGGCGGAGTATAATCGTTTAAAAACCCGGGCGAGAACCCGGCGAGAGAACATTGCTGGTGAGCGAAATGGTCATGCACGAAGCGCCGGGCCTTGCCGAAAGCGCGCCTCCCGCGCTGAAGGGCAAAGGGCCTATTGTCGAGACGGAGTTCTGGAGCCTGCTGGATGACGGGCGGGTGCAGTGCGAGCTGTGTCCGCGGTACTGCAAGCTGAAGGAAGGCGCGCGCGGACTATGTTTCGTGCGGGCGCGGCAGAATGACCGGATCGTGCTGACCACCTATGGCCGGTCCTCGGGTTTCTGTGTCGATCCGATCGAGAAGAAGCCGTTGAACCATTTCCTGCCCGGCACGCCTGTGCTGTCTTTCGGCACGGCGGGCTGCAATCTGGCCTGCAATTTCTGCCAGAACCACGACACCTCGAAGAGCCGCGAGATGGACTCGATGCAGTCCGAGGCGCAGCCGGAGGCGATTGCCCGGGCCGCCGCCAAGCTCGGCTGCCGCTCTGTCGCCTTCACCTATAACGATCCGATCATCTTTCATGAATATGCCGACGATGTTGCCATCGCCTGCCGGGAAGCCGGGGTGAAGACCGTCGCGGTGACGGCCGGATATCTGACGGACAAGGCGCGGCCCGCCTTCTTCCGCAATGTCGATGCGGCGAATGTCGATCTGAAGGCCTTCACCGAAAGTTTCTACAAGTCGGTGACCAAGAGCGAGCTTGGTCCGGTGCTGGATACGCTGCTCTATCTGCGGCAAGAAACCGATGTCTGGTTCGAGATCACCAACCTGATCATCCCCGGCGAGAACGATAGCGAGCGGGAGATCGACGAGATGACCGGCTGGGTGGTCGAGCATCTCGGCCCCGACGTGCCGATGCATTTCTCAGCCTTCCATCCCGATTACCGGATGCTGGACAAGGAGCGGACGCCGTTCGATACCCTGGCCCGGGCGCGCCGGATCGCCCGCCGCAATGGCGTGCGCTACGCCTATACCGGGAACGTGCACGATCTCGGCCGGCAGAGCACCTATTGCAGCGGCTGCGGCGAGAGGGTGATCGGCCGGGACTGGTACGTGCTGTCGGACTGGAACCTGGATGAGAAGGGCTGCTGTACCGGATGCGGCACGAAACTCGCCGGCGTCTTCGAGCCGAAACCGGGAAACTGGGGGCAGAAGCGCCTGCCCGTCGATATCTCCGCTTTCGCCTAGGCGATCAGCTCACGCGCCGTTTCGGTCAGTTTTGCGAGACTGGACTCCGGCGTTTCGCCCGCCGTGTCGACGCTGGTCTCGGCCCGGTCATAGAGCGGGGCGCGGGCTTCGAGGATGGCGCGGAGGTCTGACATGGCTTCGCGGTTCTGGGCCATCGGGCGCATGTCACCCTGTTCGACAACGCGCTGCATATGTTCTTCCGGGCTTGCCTGCAACCAGATCGTGTGCGAGCGGCGCAGCAGCATGGTGTAGGTGTCCGTATTGGCGACAATGCCGCCGCCGGTGGAGATCACCGCTTCGTCATACTCGTTCAGGATGGCGTTCAGGCAGCGATTCTCGTAACGCCGGAAGGCCGGCTGGCCGGAGAGGGACAGCATCTCGCCGATGCTGGCGCCGTAGTCCCGCTCGATCTCCCGGTTAAGCTCGATGAAGGGAAAGCCGAGCGTGTCCGCCAGCGCCTTGCCGAGCGTCGTTTTCCCGGCGCCGCGCAGGCCGATCAGCGAAATCCGCCGTCCCCGCGTGCCGCTGCCGGCAAAACGCCGTTCCAGAATTTCTGCCGCTTCCGACAATTCCGACGGTGCCAGCGGCGCGAGCAGCGCCTGGATTTCCGCCAGCGCCGGATCGGTGCCGCCATGCGGGTCGGCGAGTTCCATCACGGACATGTCCATGGCGTCGGCCACCTGGTGCAGCACCGCAACCGACGGGTTGCCGCGGCCGCTTTCAAGTTGGGCAAGATAGCGTTCGGAGACGCCGGAATCCCGCGCCAGGATTTTCCGGGACATGCCGCGCTGCGCCCGCGCCGCGCGCACCCGATCGCCGAGACGGGTGAGGTAATCCTCGATCCCGAGAGTATTGCGGCGCTGGTGCGGCACTTCGCTGTGCGTTCTCTGCCTCATGGCCCTGGGACAGTTCCTTGCGGTTGTCGTACCGGTTTCCGATAAACCGGATGAACCTGAATTATCATTCTTTGCGCCTTACGATAACATGAATTATAGTGCGTGTCTGATTTAGCTCATATTACCAAACCGGGACCCGGCCGAAGAGGAGTATTCGAGGAATGAAGGTAAAGATTCTCGTTGCCACACAAGGCGGTACGGCAGATCTCTGCGCACAGGAGATGGTCGACATCCTGGAAGACCGGGGATATGAGGCGGAAGCGACTCTGATGGGAGATTTCGGTATCGAGGTCTTCGATGAGGGCGGTCACGTCATCATCTGCACCGCGACCTACGGGTATGGCGAGATCCCCGATAACGGCACCGAATTCTTCGAAGCTCTGGTTTCCGGAAAGCCGGACCTCGCGCGGGTCAGCTTCGCAGTCTTCGGTCTTGGCGATACGACATACGAAGACACCTTCAATTTCGCCGGCGAGAAATTCGACGCGATTCTCACGGAATGCGGTGCCGAACGTGTGATCGAGCGGCATATCCATGATGCCAACTCCGGTGCGCTCGCGGAAGACGAGGCCATCGAATGGATCGAAGGCTGGATCGGCGCGCTGCAGGCGAAAGCCGCCGCCTGATTCCCTGGCGCGGCGTCTCAATCTAAGAAAAATGGAGTGCCGGTAAACGGCACCCGTTCATTTCGGCCAAAACGGCCAAACTGGGAGGGACATATGGCGGAGGACGCCGTTGCCGCGCGTTTCTATAACGCGGCAGAAGACTTGATCGGCCGAAATCTCAAGGCGGGCCGAGGAGGCAAGACCGCTGTTATCGACAGTGGCGGCTCGTACACATATCAGGAGCTGGCGGACCGGATTGAGCGGTTTGCGAACGCCATCCGGGCGGCGGGTGTGCTGCCGGAGCAGCGCGTCATTCTCGCCCTGCATGACACCATCGATTTTCCGACGGCCTTTCTCGGGGCGATCTGGGCCGGTGCGATCCCGGTGCCGATCAACACCCGGCTGGCACCGCGGGACTATGCCTACATCCTGTCCGACAGCCGGGCCGAAGCCCTGTTCGTTTCCGACAATCTGATCGACTCCGTGCTCTCGGAAGTCGGGGCGGAGCCGCGCCATGTCGTGGTCTCCGGCGCCGACGTGGCGGGACGGCAATCCTTCGCGGATTTCATTGCGGCACCGGGGGACGACACGGCGCCTGAGGAGACCACGCCGGACGATCTTTGTTTCTGGCTCTACACTTCCGGCACGACGGGCATGCCGAAAGGCGCGGTGCATCTGCATTCCCACCTGATGGAGAGTGCCAATCTCTACGCCGTGCCAATGCTCGGTATTTCCGAGGAAGATGTCGTTTATTCGGCGGCCAAGCTGTTCTTCGCCTACGGGCTCGGGAACGGGCTGACCTTCCCCTTCGCGGTCGGGGCAACGGCAATCCTGCTGGAAGGCCCGCCCGCGCCGGCCGCAGTCTGCGAGATCATCCGGGAGCACAAGCCGACGCTGTTTTTCGGCGTGCCGACGCTGTACGGCATGCTGCTCGCGTCAAAGGATCTACCGGCAGGGGAGGAGCACGCGTTGCGGCTGTGTGTCTCGGCCGGAGAAGCGCTGCCGGAAGAACTGCTCAATCGCTGGAAACAGAGAACGGGCACGGAAATTCTGGACGGACTCGGCAGCACGGAAATGCTGCATATCTTCATTTCCAACCGGATCGGGGAGATCGTGCCGGGGGCGACCGGTAAGGCCGTTCCGGGCTATAAGTTGCGTCTGGTCGACGAGAACGGGGCCCACTGCAAGCCCGGCGAAATGGGCATTCTGGAGGTGTCCGGGCCGACAGCTGCGGTGATGTACTGGAACCAGCGGACCAAGAGCATCGACACGTTCCGGGGCGCCTGGACGCGGACCGGCGACAAGTATGTCGCGGACGAAAACGGGGTCTATACCTATTGCGGGCGCAATGACGACATGATGAAGGTCGGCGGCATCTATGTGTCGCCGTTCGAAGTCGAGGGCGCGCTGCTGAAGCACGAGGCCGTGCTTGAAGTCGCTGTGGTCGGCCATCCGGACCATGACGGTCTGATCAAGCCGAAAGCCTATGTGGTGCTGGCGGAAGGGGTCGATGCGTCAGATACGCTGACGGAGGATCTGACCGCTTTCGTCAAAAAGGATCTGGCGAGCTTCAAATATCCGCGCTGGATTATCTACGCGGATGAGCTGCCGAAGACGGCGACGGGAAAGATCCAGCGGTTCAAGCTCCGGGAAACCGCCTGATCGGCGATTTCCCGGCCTCGAACTCGGGGGAGGTATTAGTTTAGTGCTTCGGGGCGACCTTGATGGTCGGCTCGAAGCTCACCTTCTTCTGCATCGCGGCATGAAGGTCGAACAGTGTCGCGATGCTCCGACCAAGAGCGCGCAGCGCTTCGTGGACGGCTTTGGACCGCTCGGCGCGGCCGGCGGCGACATAACGCTCGACTTCAGAGAAGTTGATGGTTTCTCGATTAATGAGGGTTTTTGTAGCAGTCATAACAGTGCTCCTTTTGCTCGGCGAGCCCGCTGATTCTTGCTGCTTGGCCATTTGCGTTTCCCAATGACTGACAATTTAGGTCAGGTTCATTGACATTTCAATGTTGCAATGCAGCAAGGCTGGTATGCCGTTTTGGAAATGATGCATGTGCGAGATGCCGCGCAGTGGCGATTTCGTGCCCTGTAATCAGCAACTGCAATCGGGGCACCGGGCTGAAATGGCGGTGCGGCTCATGTTCGCGCGCCATTCAAAGTGTTTCCTGACAGTATCGTAGATATCGGAAATCATTAATTTTACTGCCTTTGCGCGCTCGCGCTTGCCATGGGCAATGCCGGCAACGATTTCGGCGTTACTCGGAGTGCGGATCAGGGTGGTTCTCATATCGGCCTCCTTTGAATTGGCTATGAGTGCAGCATAACAATTGCCGATAATCCGGTAATTAATATTTTTGACATCAAATTGATGCCAAAATGGATGTAAATGGAGGCTGCTATGCAGCAGGAGAATGCATCGCAGCCAGCATGAATGTGCAGTATCATGCATGTTGCGCTGCAGTATACTGCGGGCTTGTTTACATGCCTTGCGGGCTGTTGATGCCTTGAGGGCAGTTTCGCATCGACAAAGCGCAGTGAAAGACATATGAGCTGCCCCACTGTTTGGCCGGTGAGGCTTCCCACACCGGCAGAAGACATCGTGCCGATGTGGCTTCCCGCATCGGCAAGAACAGAAAAGGACCTGGTCCATGACCACCACAGAAAACGCTGCGTTCAGCCGTACAGGGCTTGTCGCGGGTATGAGCGCCATGGGCGTTGTCGTGCTCGCCTCGAACATCGCGGTCAATTACCCAATCAATGACTGGCTGACCTGGGGCGCGCTGATCTACCCGATCGCGTTTCTCGTTACCGATCTGGTGAACCGGATCTTTGGCCCGAAACCCGCCCGCAAGGTTGTCTATGCCGGCTTCGCGACCGGTGTCGCGCTGTCCCTGTGGTTCGCCGATCAGCGCATTGCGCTCGCCTCCGGCACCGCCTTCCTGACCGCCCAACTGCTGGACATCTGGGTGTTCGACCGGTTGCGCCAGCAAAGCTGGTGGAAAGCGCCGGTGATTTCCTCGTTGCTGTCCTCCGCCCTCGATACGGCGCTGTTCTTCTCTCTCGCCTTCTACGCCACCGGCTTGCCGTGGGTGACATGGGCGATTGGCGATTACGGGGCGAAGCTGGCCATGGCAGCGGTCCTTCTGGTGCCATTCCGCGCCTTCATCTCGCTTCTGCCGCAGCGCTTTGCGCAGGAAGAGACGGCGGCGGACGCTGCCCAGTAAGGTCTCCGCATGCACGTCGATCTGTTCGACTACGAACTGCCCCAACACTTTATTGCCACGGAACCGGCGGAGCCGCGCGACAGCGCGCGGCTTCTCGACCTGACCGGGGCGGGGCTGGCGGATCGCTCCATCTCGGATTTTCCCGGTCTGCTGCGCCCGGGCGATATTCTCGTCTACAACAACACCCGCGTGATCCCGGCCCGGCTGACCGGGCGCCGGGGCGAGGGAAAGATCGAGGCGACGCTGCACAAGGCGGAAGCCGATGGATCCTGGGCTGCTTTCGTACGCCCTGCGAAACGATGCCGTGTCGGCGATATCATTCTCTTCGAGGGCGAACTCGAAGCGGAAGTCCGCGAGAAGCGCGATGGCGGCGAAGTCATCCTCGGTTTCCCGGAAACCGGCGCCGCCCTGATCGAGACTCTAAAGCGGGTCGGCCGGATGCCCCTGCCGCCCTATATAAAGCGCGGCAAGGAAGAGGCGCTCGATGACGCGACCTCCTACCAGACCATGTTCGCTGCCCGTGACGGTGCCGTTGCGGCGCCGACCGCCGGACTGCATTTCACCGACCGTTTGCTGGCCGAGATCGATGCGGCTGGTGTCGAGCGTGCCGAGCTGACCCTGCATGTGGGCGCCGGCACCTTCATGCCGGTTAAGGCAGAGGATACGGACGATCACAAGATGCACCTCGAATGGGGTGAAATCAGCCAGGAGATGGCGGAGAAGATCAACCGGGTTCGGGCCACAGGTGGCCGGGTGGTCGCCGTCGGCACCACGAGCTTGCGCCTTCTGGAAAGCGCGGTACTGGAAGATGGAACCGTGCCGGCTTTCTCCGGCGAGACCGGGTTGTTCATCACGCCGGGCTATCGCTTCAAGGCCGTCGATATGCTGCTGACAAACTTCCATTTGCCGAAATCGACCTTGCTGATGCTGGTCTCGGCTCTGGTCGGACGCGAGCGCATGCTCGCCGCCTATGAACATGCCAAGCGGGAAGGCTATCGCTTCTTCTCCTATGGCGATGCCTGCCTGCTCGAACGTGCGGATAACGTGACATGACCCTTGGCTACGAACTGATCAACACCGACGGCGCCGCCCGACGCGGCCGCCTGACCACGGCGCATGGCAGCATCGAGACGCCTGCGTTCATGCCGGTCGGCACGGCGGCGACGGTAAAATGCATGATGCCGGAATCGGTGAAGGCTACCGGAGCGGAAATCCTGCTCGGAAACACCTATCACCTGATGCTACGTCCCGGCGCGGAACGGGTGGAGAAGCTGGGCGGGTTGCACAAGTTCATGAACTGGGACGGCCCGATCCTGACGGATTCCGGCGGCTTCCAGGTGATGTCACTCTCCAAACTGCGGAAGATCACCGAACAGGGCGTGACCTTTCAGAGCCATGTCGACGGCAGCTCCCACGAGCTGACCCCGGAAAGCTCGATCAAGATCCAGCATCAGCTCGATTCCAACATCACGATGTGCTTCGACGAATGCACGCCCTACCCGGTGGAGAAGAAGGAAGCCGCCGAGTCCATGCGGCTTTCCATGCGTTGGGCGCAGCGCTCCCGCGATGCCTTTGTCGACCGTGACGGCTACGGCCTGTTCGGTATCGTGCAAGGCAGCGTGTTCGAGGATCTGCGGCATGAATCCATCGAGGCGCTGACCAAGATCGGTTTCGACGGCTACGCGGTCGGCGGTCTGGCTGTGGGCGAGGGGCAGGAGATGATGTTCTCGACCCTCGATTTCACCACGCCGTCCATGGTGGCCGACAAGCCGCGCTACCTGATGGGCGTCGGCAAGCCGGACGATCTGGTCGGCGCGGTGGAGCGCGGCATCGATATGTTCGACTGCGTGCTGCCGACCCGATGCGGGCGCACGGGCCAAGCGTTTACCCGGCGCGGCACGGTCAATATCCGCAATGCCCGCCATGCGGACGACCCGCGCCCGCTTGACCCGGGTTGCTCCTGCCCGTGCTGCAGCAGTTACAGCCGGGCCTATCTGCATCATCTTTTCAGAACCGGCGAGGTGCTCGGGCTGATGTTGCTGACCTGGCATAACCTCTCTTACTTCCAGGAAGTGATGGCCGGATTGCGCGGCGCGATCGAGACCGGCACTCTGTCGGCCCATGCTGCGGCCTTCCGGGCTCAGCAGGCGGAGGGCGATATCGAGCGCCTCTAAGTAAGGTCTCCGGACGGAAAGGGCTTATGCAGCCGGAACAGCGGATCAGGCAGGAAGCGGCGGCGATCGGGTTTTCCGCCGCCGGTATCACCGCTGCCGATATCGGCACGCGGGAGCAGGATCGGCTGCGTGAATTCGTCGATAATGGCGAGCATGGCGACATGGGCTGGATGGAAGCCCATGTGGAGCGCCGGATTGCCCCTAAAGGGATCTGGGCAGACGCCCGGTCCGTTATCGTGCTGACCCAGAATTACGGCCCGGACCACGATCCGATGGCCAATCTCGACGCCGCGGATCGGGCCAATATTTCCGTCTATGCCCGGAACAAGGATTACCACGACCTGATCAAGAAACGCCTGAAGCGGCTGGCCCGATGGATGGTTGCCGAGTTCGGCTGTCAGGTGAAGGTGTTCGTCGATACGGCGCCGGTGCTGGAAAAGCCGCTCGCCGCCGGCTCCGGACTTGGCTGGCAAGGCAAACACACCAATCTGGTCTCCCGCGAGCACGGCTCATGGATCTTTCTTGGCGAAGTCTTCACCGATATGGAGCTGGCGCCGGATGCACCGGAGATCGACCATTGCGGCAACTGCACCCGCTGTCTCGATATCTGCCCGACCGACGCCTTCCCGCGTCCCTATGCCCTCGATGCACGGCGCTGCATCTCCTATCTGACCATCGAGCATAAAGGCCATATAGCGGAGGAATTCCGGGTGCCGATGGGCAACCGGATTTATGGCTGTGACGATTGCCTTTCCGTCTGTCCCTGGAACAAGTTCGCCGAACAATCCGCCGAAGCCGCCTTCGCCGCGCGGGATGACCTGACCCTGCCGCCACTGGCTGGCTTCCTCGGCCTTGACGATGCGGCTTTCCGGGAGCGGTTCAGGGGATCGCCGGTCAAGCGGATCGGCCGGGACAGGTTTCTGCGCAATGTGCTGATCGCCTGCGGCAATAGCGGCGATGAGCTTCTTGTGCCGATGATTGGGGCGCTTTTGACGGACCCGTCCGCGATTGTCCGCGCCATGGCTGTCTGGGCGTTGTCGCGGCTGCTGCCTGCGGAGCGGTTTTCAGATTTGGCAAAAGAGCTGTCTGAAGACGAGAACGACCTTGATGTCCGGGAGGAATGGCTGAGACGGGGAGTTGGCTTCAGCGGCCTGTCATGACCAGTCCGGAAACAGTCCAAGGAAGACCTGATCCACTTCTTGGCTGCCTTTGTCGGCGATGGGTAGCAGCAGTCTGGTCGCGGATTTGTAGTCTTTCTGATAGATCTTCACATGGTCCATCAAGGGGCTTCTTGATCTACGGACCTCGCACAATTCATAGTGAAATGTCGAGCCGAACTCGTTGTCGACATCTGAGGCGAGCTTTCCGGTCCAGTCCTGCCCGGTGATTTGCGAGATCAGGGTGCCCTCGAGCGCATTCACGAAATCGTCGAGCTCTTCGACATATTTATAAACGCTGATGAAACCCAGCCATTTACGGAGAGCTTGAGGTTCGAATGCATTCCGGTCCGGGATGCCGTCACCCTCGCAACTGGCGTGCCAGTAGGCGAGGAGGCCCTCCGCCCGATTGCCGGCATGCTTGTGATCGCGTCGGTATTTATGATCGGCTCGATAATGACCCAGGATCATGGTGCGAACGCTTTTCCGGCTCCATTCTGAAGCCTTGATTGATGCCTGAAACCGGCCAGCAAGTGATCAGCAGGCGCTACCGTGATGCGGACAGCAGGGGAGGCGGGTAGCTGGCTAAATCTGGAATCTCGAATTTCGTATATGGAGCGATTTTCTTAAAATTCGATTAATTTTTTTAGTTAATTGCACCCTATATCGCGTCGTGTATTCGGCAATACCTGTGCGGGGAGCGCTACTGGCGCCGGAAAGCTCGTCGGTCTAGTCTGACTTCGCTTGATCCTGATTCCTGGATGTCTCATGTCTCCTGAAGATTTTCGCCGTCATGCGCACGACCTTGTCGACTGGATGGCCGACTACATGGACGCGGTGGAGGAATATCCGGTGCGCGCGCAATCAGCGCCGGGCGAGATCGCATCAAAGCTACCCGAGACACCGCCGGAAGCGGGCGAGCCGATGGAGCGGATCTTCGAGGATTTCAAATCGGACGTGATGCCGGGCATTACCCATTGGCAGCACCCGCGCTTTTTCGCGTATTTTCCTGCCAATAGCTCGCCACCTTCCGTACTGGCTGAAATGCTGACGGCAACCCTCGGCGCGCAATGCATGCTGTGGCAGACAAGCCCGGCGGCGACCGAAATGGAAACCAGGGTGCTGGACTGGCTCCGGCAGATGACGGGATTGCCGCAGGGTTTGACCGGCGTGATCCAGGATTCTGCTTCCGGGGCGATCCTCTGCGCCCTGCTGACGGCACGGGAAAAGGTTACGAGTTGGAAAGCGAACGAGCAGGGGCTCGGCAAACAGCCGGTACTGACCGTCTACACTTCCAATCAGACCCATTCCGCGACTGAGAAGAATGTGAAGATTATCGGTCTCGGTCGGGAAAACCTTCGGCTGATCGACGTTGACGAGGATTTTGCCCTGCGTCCGGAGGTGCTGGAGGAACGGATCAAGGCTGATATCGCAGCCGGATGCGTCCCTGCATGTGTCGTTGCGTCCATCGGCGCCACCGGCGTCGGCGCTGTCGATCCGCTGCGAGCCATTGGCGAGATCTGCGAGCGGCATGGCATTTTCCTGCATGTGGATGCTGCCTGGGCCGGGACGGCGTGGCTGCTGCCGGAGCAGCGCTGGATGCTGGACGGTATCGAATATGCCGACAGCATCGTCTTCAATCCGCACAAATGGATGCTGACGAATTTCGATTGCTCGGCTCATTTCGTGCGCGATCCCGATGCGCTGATCCGCACACTTTCGATCCTGCCGGAATTCCTGAAGAGCAGGGAGCAGGGCGCGGTTATCGATTACCGGGACTGGAGCGTGCCGCTTGGTCGCCGGTTCCGGGCGTTGAAGCTCTGGATGGTGATCCGGTCCTATGGCGCCGAGGGCTTGCGCAAAATCATCCGCAAACATATCGATCTCGCAGCGGAGCTTGAGGAATGGATAGAGGCCGAGCCGGATTTTGAAATCGTGGCGCCGCGCTCTCTGGCACTGATCAATTTCCGCTATCACCCGGCCGGCGTTGACGAGCCGGAGGTGCTTGATCGTCTCAACGCGGCCTTGCTGGAGCGGATCAATGACGATGGGCGGATCTATCTGACCCAGAACAAGGTTCGGGGGCGGGCGGCCATCCGCTTTTCCATCGGGCAGACGAACACCGAGCAGCGTCATGTCCGCGAAGGCTGGGATGTGGTCACCGAAATCGCACGTAGTCTGAAAATGGGACTCTGAACAACAGGAGTCAGGAGGACTTATGGGGTTGTATGGAACCGGCATGCTGATGACCTTCACCGAGGTCGCGCCGGAGGACGAAGACGAATACAACGAGTGGTACAATCGCGAGCATATCGACGAGCGCGTCTGGATGCCGGGTTTCCATCGTGCCCGGCGCTATGTCGCGGCGGATGCCGATGCCCGGGTGAAGTATTTCGCCAGCTACGAGACCGGTACGGTGCAGGATCTGTCAGATCCTGATTATATGGCCCGGCTCGCTGTGCAGAGCGAGTGGAGCCAGAAGGTCATGGCAGGCTTCACCAAGTTCGACCGGCTGACAGCCGATATCACTGTCGATCAGACCCATGGGTTTTCCGGCTGGCTGGGAGTAACCCGGTTTTTCCCTGACCAAGGCGTGCGCGACCGATTGCGCGAAACTCTCAAGACAACGGTTCTGCCTGAGCTGGGCAAGCGCCTGAACATGCTTGGTGGCTGCCTTGCCGAGAACAACATCGATGTCAGTAACGCCGGCCTGGTTGCTCAGGGGAAACCGGTGCCGCCGGGACAGACCCCTGAATGGGTTGTGCTGCTGGATGGCGCTACGGAGGCGTCGGTACGGGACGCAAATGATGGACTTATGGAGGCTCTGGAAGAAGCCGGTGTCGCCGTGGCCAGTCTGGATCAGACGATTTACGGTTTTCTTTTTGGGAACAACCGGTAAGCGCGGAGCGTCTTTCCTTGAGCGGACTTTGCCGGACGCGTAGTCTCACGCGCATGAGAAGTTATGCGATCCGTTGTTACGCCCTGTCCTTGTCGGCCTTTTGTCTGGCCGCTTTCATTCCGGCCGCGTATGCGGAACCTGTTGAGGGCATGAACAGCCTCGCTCGAGGCATTTCTTCAAACCCGTTCACAGCAGTGGTTCTCGCATTTGCGCTTGCCTCTGCTGTCGCACTGGGCGCTATCCAGTTTTTGTACCTTGGCCGATTCAAAGCCTTGCGCGCGGAGCGCGATGCCCTTGCCGCTGCGCTGGACGGACGTGATGCTGCGCTCCAGATGCCATATGTCGGAGTGATCGGACTGATCACGGACAATATGTCGGGTGACGAGTCTGTACTGCGCTATGTCAGCCCGTCCGTCTGCACGTTGCTGCGCGCCGACGCTGAACGGCTTCAGACCATCGATGATATCGCCGGCTATCTCGCCGAAGGTGCGGGAGTCACACTGGGGTCGGCGGTCCGCGCATTGATGGCTGAGGGGAAAGCCTTTTCATTCGTTGCGGGGATCCGCAACGGATCGCGCGCTCTCAAGGTTTCGGGCATTCCGGTGGAAGTTGGCACGGGCGCGTCCCCCCGGGCGGCTCTGGCGATGGTTGATATCTCCGAGGAAGTGCAGAGCCGCGCGGCCGCAGAAGAAGAAGCGCGCAGCAGAAGGCGCCGGAACGAGGATTTGCTCGCCTCGATCAATCTGCAGACCACTCCATTCTGGCGGCGCGACGAAAACCTGCACATCCGCTTTGCGAATATCGCGGCGGATATCATCGATCTGGATTCAGAATCGGCGCGGGATACCTCGCGGCGCGCCCGCCGGCTTGGGGCGCCCTATTCGGAAAGCCGGTTTATCGTGGTTGACGGCGAACGCCGGCTGTTCGAGGTGACCGAAGCACCGAGCCCGGATGTGCGCGGGACTGTCGGCTGGGCCATTGATGTAACGTCTCTGGAAGAGTCGCAGGCCGAGATCGCGCGGCATATCGCAGCGCATGAAGACGTGCTTGAGGGACTGTCCACGGCGATCGCGATTTTCGGCCCGGACAAGCGGCTGAAATTCTTTAACAGCGCTTTCGCGGAACTTTGGCAAGTCGATCCGGCGCAGCTCGACGCCGACCCGACCATCACGGAGTTTCTTGAATTGCTGCGCGAGTTGCGCCGGCTGCCGGAGCAATCGGATTTCCGGGCATACAGGGACCACTGGAACGGGCTCTTCACGCGCCTGATCGATCCGATGGAGGATTTCTTCTTCCTGCCGGACGATCGGACATTGCGCATGGTGGTGATGCCGCACCCTTTCGGGGGGCTGTTCCTGACCTTCGAAGATGTGACCGATCGGCTCGCCCTGGAGCGGAACTACAACACCTTGAACGAGGTGCAGCGCGAGACCATCGACAACCTTGCCGAAGGTGTTGTCGTGTTCGGGGCGGACGGGCGCATGACGCTGTCCAATCCGATTTTCCTCAGTATGTGGGATCTCGACCCGGATTTCCGGGATCAGTCTCTTCATGTGTCGGAAGTCCTTGATGCCATGCGGCCTCTTTTTCCGCCTCTGGAGGAGCGTGATTGGGACGACTACAAACAGGAATTCTCTGCCCGGTTTGCCGACCGGGTGTCCGAGCATGGCCGCACCGAGCGCCCAGATGGAACCGCCCTTGAATATTCTTTCGTCCCGTTGCCCGATGGCGCGACGTTGGTCAATTTCCTGGACGTGACTGATACCCTGAATGTGCAGCGTGCCTTGCAGGATCGGAACGAGGCGCTGGAAACGGCGGACCGGCTGAAGAGCGAGTTCATCGCGAATGTTTCTTATGAGCTGCGCACGCCGCTGAATGCGATCATCGGATTTGCCGAGATGCTCAACGATGGCTATGTCGGCGATGTCACCGAGAAGCAGCGGGAATATCTGAAAGCCATTCTAGATTCTTCGGGCCGGCTCTCGTCATTGATCGGCAATATTATTGATCTTGCCTCCATTGAGGCGGGCTACCTGACACTCGATCCGCAGGAGCTTGATGTTCGTGAGGTCGCCGATGCGGCGATATTGCTGATAGAGGAAAGAGCCCGCAGCCAGGGCGTTGAGATTGAAGTCGATGTCGATGAAGCGGTGTCCGGGATCGAGGCGGACGACCGGCGGTTGCGGCAAATCCTGTTCAATCTGGTGTCCAGCGCGCTGCAGTTTACGGCGCAAGGGGAGCGCATAAATCTCTCCGTACGCGCACAGGGCGACGATATTCTGTTTTCTGTCATGGATGAGGGCAGTGGTGTGCCGGACGAAATGCGCAACCTGATTTTTGAAGCCTTTTCCGGACCTGATCGGGGTGGCAGGGCGCAGGGGCCGGATCTGGCGCTGCCACTTGTCCGGCGTCTGGTCGAGCTGCATGGCGGGGCCATGTCGGTGGAGCCGGTCGAGGGGGCAGGTCTGTGTATTCAGTGCCGCTTGCCGCGTCATGCCGCCACGCCGGACGAGGCGACTAAATTGGCAGGTGAGCTGGTCCTATGACATCAGGCGCAGAGTCGGTGCGCCTTGTCCTCAACGGACAGTTGGCAACAGAGCATCTGGCCCGCGCCTGTGCCGGCTTCGCCGCACCGGGCTGTGTTTTTCTGCTTTCTGGCGGTCTCGGCGCAGGCAAGTCGACATTCGCCCGCGCCTTCATCCGTCGTCTGATCGGGGCGGACGAAGAGGTGCCAAGTCCGACCTTCACTCTGGTGCAGCAATATGGTCCGTTCGATCGTGACGGTGCAGAGCTTGAGGTCTGGCATGCCGATCTCTACCGGCTCGGCGATCCGGATGAAGTTCTTGAGCTGGGGCTGGATGAAGCCTTCGCAACAACGATCTGTCTTGTCGAATGGCCGGACCGTCTCGGTTCTTTTGCCCCGAAAGACGCCATTGAATTGATTTTCGACTTTGCAGCGGATAAAGCCGCGGGGCCGGAAGTGCGCGATGTCACAGCGAGGGTTCCGGCCAAATGGCGCGCGGCCTTTGTCGCCGCCTGTGACGAAGCCGGAGTGACGCACGCGGGGACCAGATGAGTGAAATGAATGTGACGGATGTGAGAGAGGCGAAGCGTCGTGCATTCTGGCAAGAGGCCGGGTGGGACGGCGCCACGGAAGCGCCGCTCGCGGCTGACGCATCCTTCAGACGCTATTTCCGCTTGAAACATACGGATGGCCGGGCTGCGGTCGTTATGGACGCTCCGCCCAACAAGGAAGACGTCCGGCCGTTCGTCTCTGTCGGAGAAATCCTCTCGGGTTTCGGTTACAGCGTCCCCCGGCTGTTGGCCGCCGATGAAGCGGAGGGTTTTCTGCTTCTGGAGGATCTGGGTGACACCACCTATACCCGCGCGCTGGCCGCGGGTGAGGACGAACATGCTCTCTATGGTCTGGCGGCCGATTTGCTGACTGATCTGGCCAAGCGCGGCGTTGACGGCGTCACGGGGCGGGTTCCAGCCTACAGCGATGAAAAGCTTCTGCAGGAAGCGATGCTGTTCGTCGACTGGTATCTTCGCCCCGGTGTCGGACTTGAGATCGATGACGCGGCGCGTGAGAGTTTTGCCGACGCATTGCGTGCCTGCTTGCCTGCTGCCCGTTGCGGGGAGGAAGTGTTTGTTCTTCGTGACTACCATGTCGACAACATGATGCTGCTCCCGGACCGACCCGGCATAGCGGCCTGCGGGTTGCTGGACTTTCAGGACGCGGTGACCGGCCCCGCCAGTTATGACCTCGTGTCGCTGTTGCAGGATTGCCGCCGGGACATCTCCGAACCTGTCATCAAATCGACCATGGAGCGTTATTTCGCCGCCATGCCGGAGATCGTGGACCGGCAGGCGTTCCTCAGCTCCTATCGGGTGCTGGGAGCGCAGCGCCATCTCAAGGTATTCGGGATCTTTGCCCGGCAGACGGTACTTTACGGCAACCACGGCTATCTGGTGCATATGCCGCGGCTCTGGAGACTGACTCTGGAGAATTTATCCGACGAGGCTCTTGCGCCCGTCCGGGAATGGATCGAAAAACACGTGCCAGAGTCACATCGCGTGACACCGCCGCCGGGCGGATGCGCTGCCTGAGGAAGTTCCGAACACAATGCTGCTGACCCGACTGAAGACGAAAAAGACGACGATCCCCGAGACCGCGATGGTACTTGCGGCCGGGCGAGGCGCACGGTTAGCGCCGCTGACCGACACGGTTCCGAAGCCGCTGACTGAAGTTGATGGCAAGGCCTTGATCGATCACATCCTGGAGCGGTTGATCGCGGTTGGGGTGAAGCGCGTGGTGGTGAATACTTTCCATCTCGGCGAGCAGATCGAGTCGCATCTCGCCGGTCGGACGGATGTGGAGATCGTCATCAGCCGTGAGGACAGCCTTCTCGATACCGGGGGTGGTGTTGTGAATGCCCTGCCGCTGCTGGGCACGGAGCCGTTTTTCGTCATCAATGGCGACAGTCTCTGGGTCGATGCGATGAAACCGACGCTGGAGAGACTGGCCGAGGCCTGGCACGAGAAGACCATGGATGCGCTGCTGCTGTTGCATCCTTCCGCCCGCGTGTCAGGCTCTCTTGGCCGGGGAGACTTCACCATGGGCCCCATGGGTAATTTGACTCGCCGTGAAGAGCGGCGGGTTGCGCCCTATACCTATATGGGTGCCTCGATCCTGCATCCGCGCCTGTTCGAAGGGGCGCCGGACGGGGCCTTCTCCCTTAACCTGCTCTATGACAAGGCCGAGGAGGGGGAGCGTCTCTTCGGTGCCCTGCATGACGGGCTCTGGTATCATATCAGCACAATTGATGACCTGGAGACGGCGCGGAGATTTTACGCGCAGGGCCACGTGCCCGACGTGCCTTTCTTCTGAGGTTCGCTAACAAGGGAGACGGCATGGGCATCGGCGGGCTCTACGCCATTGAGGCGACAGACGGTTTCGCCGACACCCTGGCGCGGGGGCTTTGGCAGGAGGCCGGTGAGGACCCGATGGTTCTCGCCCGGATGTCCGTCCTGGTGCCGACCCGCCGTGCGGTCCGTACCCTTCGCGAAAGTTTTCTCCGTCTCGGCAATGGTCGTCCGATGTTGCTGCCGTCGCTCCGGCCGGTCGGCGATATCGACGATGACGAAGCCGGGTTCAGCGGGCTGGATGGTGCCGCCGCTGCTGGCGACCTGCCGCCCGCCATTCCGGGGCTGCGCCGTCAGCTACTGCTGACCCAGCTGGTCCAGCGCTTTCTCGAGCGAAAGGACAGTGGGACAGCGATTCAGGCCGCTAGCGTCGATCATGCGACTTTGCTGGCAGGCGAACTCGCGGGCTTCCTCGATCAGGTCCACACCGAGCAGGTGCCCTATCAGGGCCTCGCAGGCCTTGCGAAGGAGCGTTACGCGTCGCACTGGCAGGAAGTGTTGGAGTTTCTGTCCATCGCCACCGAATTCTGGCCGGCTCTCTTGGCGGAGGAAGGGGCGGTGGAAGCGCCGCTCCGGCATTCCGCACTGGTCGACCGGCTTTCGGCCCGCTGGGCGGAACAGCCGCCGGAGGACCCGGTCATCGTCGCCGGATCGACCGGTAGCATTCCGGCCACCGCACGCCTCATGGGCGCGGTGCTGGATCTGCCACTCGGTGCCGTGGTGTTGCCGGGACTGGATCGGGATGCGGATGAGGTAACCTGGGCCGCCATCGGGCAGGACCCGGGCCATGCCCAGCATGGATTGGCTCATCTCTTGAAAAGTCTTGGTCGCGACCGGTCGGACGTGCGCGAATGGCGGTCGTCCGGAGCCGGTGCGGTGCGGTCACCACGCCGCCGGTTGATCCAGGAGACCCTGCGCCCGGCGGAAACGACGGAAGCCTGGCGACGGCTCCCGGAAGAACATGCGGAGCTTCTCTCCGGCGGCATCGGCGGTCTTTCCATGCTGGCCTGTCCCGGCCATCACGAGGAAGCGGAAACCATTGCTCTTATGCTGCGTGAGGCATTGGAGGACGAGACCCGGACGGCGGCCCTGGTGACGCCAGATCGGGTGCTGGCACGCCGGGTGAAGTCGGCGCTCCGGCGCTGGGATATTGAGGTGGACGATTCCGCCGGGCAACCACTGGCCGCGACCGGTCCCATGACTTTCTGGCTGGCGACCGCCGAAATGGCGGCCAGCGCCTGCGCGCCGGTTTCGCTGCTCGCTGCCCTGAAACATCCTCTTGCCGCAGGTGGCATGGAAACGCCGCGTTTCCGTCGCCGCGTCCGCACATTGGAGCGAAGCGTCTTGCGCGGACCGCGCCCTGCACCGGGCATTGATGGCCTTCTGAATGCGGTGCGCTCTTCATACCCCGAAGAGGAACAGCGGGATGCACTCGGCTGGATTGACCGGCTGGCGCCATCGGTCAGGCATTTTTCGGAGCGGCTGGACAGTGATGCGGTTTCCCTGATCGATCTGCTCTCCGCTCATAACGCCTTGGCTGAAGCGCTGGCGGCAACGGAAGATGAAGCGGGCGACCGCAGGCTTTGGGCTGGCGAGGCGGGTGAGGATGCGGCTAATTTTCTTGGCGAGCTGGTTGAGGCGGTGCGTGATTTCCCGCCCATAGAGGGCCGGTCCTATGGCGCCTTCCTGGAGGCTCTGATGGTTGGCCGGGTACACCGGCCGCGTTACGGCACGCACCCGCGCCTCGCTATTCTCGGTCCGCTCGAAGGCCGGTTGCAGCAATTCGATCTGATGGTCCTCGGCGGTCTGAACGAAGGCACATGGCCGCCCGATCCCGGCGCCGATCCCTGGATGAGCCGTCCGATGCGGGCCGAGTTCGGCCTGCCGTCGCCGGAGCGCCGTATTGGCCTCTCGGCGCATGATTTCCAGATGGCTGCATCGGCGCCGGAAGTGGTGCTGACGCGGGCCGAGCGCGTCGATGGTGCGCCGACTGTTGCCTCGCGCTGGTGGTTGCGCATGGAAACGGTTCTCCGGGCCTTGAGCTTGCAGGACAAGGTTGGGCGGCGTGTCTCTACCTATCCGCATTGGCAGCAAGCACTGGATGCGCCGAAAAAACTGGAGCCGGTTCGTCCTCCCGCGCCTTGTCCGCCGGTCGGTGTCCGGCCCCGGCGGTTCTCCGTCACGGAGATCGAAACCTGGGTGCGTGACCCCTATGCCATCTATGCCAAGCGCATCCTTGGCCTGAAAAGCCTGGATGAGATCGACGAGGACCCGGGCGCTGCGGACCGGGGCACGATGATCCATGATTCGCTGGATCTTTTCGTCCGGGAGTTCCCGGAAGAGCTTCCGCCAAAGGCGCTGGAACGATTGCTGGAGATTGGCCGGGAACAGTTTGCCCCCGCCATGCTCCGCCCCTCGGTGCATGCCTTCTGGTGGCCGCGCTTCGAGCGGATCGCGGAATGGGTTGTTACGATGGATGGCCCGCGCCGTGCCGAACTTTCCCGGATCTGGACCGAACGCAAGGGGCAGATCATGCTCCGCGGCCCTCTCGCACCCGTGGAACTGACCTGCAAGGCGGACAGGATCGAGCGGCAGGCGGATGGCAGCTACGTCATTGTCGACTACAAGACCGGCGCGCCGCCGACCGACAAGCAGGTCCGGGCCGGACTCTCTCCGCAGCTTCCGCTGGAAGCGATGATGCTGGCCATGGACGGGTTCGAGGAAATTCCGGCAGGCGCCATCGGTGCGCTGGAATATTGGCGGCTGAGTGGGGGTGAGCCAGCAGGCGAACGGAAACCCCTGAAAGGCAATCTCGAAGAGCTGATCGAGGAAGCAGAGGATGGGCTGCTGAAATTGATTGAGGCTTTCGATGATCCCGTGACGCCCTACCGTTCCCGTCCGGCTCCGGAACACGCGCCGCGCTATTCCGATTATGAGCATCTGGCCCGGGTCAAGGAATGGTCCGCGGCGGGGGAGGTCTAGGCGATGGCGGAGCATGATCCGAATGCGGTGATCGCCGAGGCTGACTTGGCTCAGCGCCGTGCCGCCGATCCCGCCGCCTCGGTCTGGGTCGCGGCCTCTGCCGGAACCGGCAAGACAAAGGTGCTGACGGACCGGGTGCTGAACCTGCTGCTGGCGGGCGCCGATCCGGGCCGTATCCTCTGCCTGACCTTCACCAAGGCGGCGGCGGCGGAAATGTCCGCGCGGATATCCGCGAAGCTCTCTGAGTGGGCCGTCATCGGTGAAACGGCATTGACGGAGCAGCTCGAAAAGTTGCTCGGACGGCAGCCGATGCAGGACCAGATCGCCCTTGCCCGGCGCCTCTTCGCCCGCACGCTGGACACCCCGGGCGGCCTGAAGATCCAAACCATTCACGCTTTCTGCCAGGCCGTGCTGAAGCGCTTCCCGCTGGAGGCTGGTCTGCCGCCGCATTTCCAGGTTATGGATGACAGGACGGCCGCCGAACGGCTCTCCGATGCCCGAGATCGGGTTTTGAATGCGGCGTCCGCCGCGCCGGAAAGTCCGCTCGGCGAGGCGCTGCGCCTGATCAACAGGCGCTTCGCGGAAGAGACCTTCGACGGGCTCGTCTCGGAGCTGCTGATGGAACGGGCCCGGCTGGCCCGCTTCTTCGAAGGTATCGGCGGGCCGGGGCAGATCACACCGGCGCTGCTCGCCCATCTCGACCTGCCTGAGGGGGAGAGTCGGGAGAGCGTCATGCAGGGCGCTGTGTCCGACACGGCGTTCGATGCGGTCGGCCTGCGCCGGGCCATGGAGGCCCTTGCGGGCAGCAGCAAGACGGATGCGGAGCGGGCGGAAAGCCTTGCGACATTCCTGGCGGCTGACCCCGATACAAGGATCGATCTCTTCGAGAGTTACGGCTCGGTCTTTCTCACCGGTGACGGGGATATGCGCAAGCGGCTGGCCACGAAGAAAGCCGTCGAGGCATTCGCCGATATCGAGACCGTCATGGCGCGGGAGGCGGAACGCCTGATCGCTGTGCGCCAACTGCTGAACACCATCGGACTGGCGGAGCGAACGGCCGCCGTGCTGCGCATCGCTTCCGCCGTACTCAAACAGTACGAAGGGGGAAAGCGGCGTGGCGCGCTGGTGGATTTCGAGGATCTGGTCGCGACCGTCTGCGAGCTGTTGCGCCGACCCGGTGTCGCCGCCTGGGTGCTGTTTAAACTGGATGGCGGGCTCGACCATATCCTGATCGACGAGGCGCAGGACACCAACCCGGAGCAATGGGACGTGGTGCGTGCCCTGACCGAGGAATTCTTCTCCGGCGAAGGCGCTTTCGAGGAAGTGCGCGGGGCCGGGCGCAGCATCTTCGCGGTGGGCGACGTCAAACAGTCGATCTTCAGCTTCCAAAGGGCCGACCCGGAAGGCTTCCTGCGCATGCGGCGGCACTTCGCGGCGCGGGTGGAAACGGCGTCAAAGAGCTGGGCCTCGGTCGATCTGGAAGTGTCTTTCCGCTCCGGCGCCGCCGTGCTCGGCCTGGTGGATCGCCTGTTCAACAGCCGTCCCGCCGCTGAGGGCGTGCTGGAGGCCGGTGTGGATGGCGAGTTTCTGTCGATCCGGCATGGCGTATCCCGCAGCGGCGATGCCAGCCTGGTCGAGCTTTGGCCGCCGTTCGAGCCGGTGGAGAGCGAGGATGAAGGCGCCTGGGCCGTACCGGTTACCCAGCGCGGCCTCGACAACCCTGCCTCCCGCCTCGCCGGGGCCATCGCCGGACGCATTCACCAGTGGATCGACCGGGGCGAAATGCTGCCCTCCAAGGGCCGCCCGGTCGGACCCGGGGACATCATGATCCTGGTCCGCCGCCGGGGCGGTTTCGTGCACGAGATGGTGCGCGCCCTGAAAGAACGCGATATCGACGTTGCCGGCGTCGATCGCATGGTGTTGAGCGACCAGATCGCTGTCATGGATCTGATCGCGCTCGGCCGGTTTCTGCTGCTGCCGGACGACGATCTGACCCTGGCGACGGTGCTGAAAAGCCCTCTGATCGGGCTCGACGAGGACGAGCTGTTCGATCTCGCCCATGGCCGCAAGGAGCACCGGCTCTGGCGCGAGCTGCGCCGCCGGGCGCCGGAGAACTCGTCCTTCGCAAGGGCGGACAGGCTGCTCTCATCCTATCTCGCACGAACCGACACGACACCGCCCTATGAGCTTTTCGCCGGCATTCTTGCCGAGGGTGAGCCGAGCGGACGGCGGCGCATTCTCGAGCGGCTCGGCATTGAAGCCGCCGATCCGCTGGACGAGTTCCTGGCCCAGGCGCTGGAATATGAGCGTGGCCATGTCGCCTCCCTGCAGGGCTTCCTGCATTGGCTGGAAGCCTCCGAGAGCGACATCAAACGGGACATGGAAGGCGGCGAGGGTGGCCGCGTCCGGGTGATGACCGTGCATGGCTCGAAAGGCCTGCAGGCGCCGATCGTCTTCATGCCGGACACATTGCAGTTGCCGCGCGGCACGGCGAAGATTCTCTGGGGCGAGCGGGAGGACGGCGTGCCGGTGCCTCTCTGTGCTCCGGCCAAGCCTGAGGATGCACCCGCCAGCACGGCGGCGAAGGAAGGGGCGGAGCGCAAGCGGAACGAGGAATACCGCCGTCTGCTCTATGTCGCGATGACGCGGGCGGAGGACCGGCTTTATGTCGGCGGCTGGGCGACAAAACAGCGGGCGCCGGAAGGCAACTGGTACGAGTTGATCCGAAATGCGTTGAGCGAGATGGCAACGCCAGTGGAAGATCCCGTCGTTTCCGGATCTGCCGGGTCCGACCTGCCGGTGCTGCGCTATGAGACGCCGCAGGAGCGGACGGTGGAAGCAAAGGCTACGGAGGCGGCTAAGGTCTCCGAGAAGCCGCCATTGCCGCTCTGGGCGCTGGCACAGCCCGCGCCGGAGCCGGTACCGCCGCGTCCTCTGATGCCGTCCCGTCCGAGCGAGCAGGAGCCGGCCACCCGCTCGCCGCTCTCTGCGGCCGACGAAGGCCGGTTCAAGCGTGGGCAGTTGTTGCATCGTTTGCTTCAGGTACTGCCTGATCTTCCCGCCGAAAGGCGCAAGGAGGCAGGACTGGCATTCCTGCAGCGTCCCGTTCACGGGCTCGCGCCGGGGCTTGCCGCGCGTTATGTCAACGAGATCATGACCGTGCTGGAACATCCGGACTGGGCCGGACTGTTTGCACCGGGCTCACGCGCGGAAGTGCCGATTGTCGGACAGGTCGGGACCGGGGGGAGCGAGGTGACGGTAGTCTCGGGGCAGATTGACCGTCTGCTGGTCGAGGCGGGCCGGGTGACGGTGGTGGATTTCAAGACCAACCGGCCGCCGCCGGAGCGGCTGGAGGACGTGCCTGCAGCCTATCTAAAGCAGATGGCGGCTTATCGGGCGCTGCTTGCCCGAATGTTCGAAGGCCGTGAGGTACGATGCCTTTTGCTCTGGACGGACGGGCCGTTTCTGACCGATTTGCCGGGTGATTTGCTCGACGGATATGGTCCGGGCTCCGTCGCTGGATAAGGCAGCCTTTGATTTCATTCCGGAAATTTGAACGCGACACCCGTTGCCTTGACGCGGGTGTTCCGGCTTCCTAGATTCACTGTCCATGCGAGGGTCGAGCCCGGCATGTGAGATGAGTCAAACGAGGATTGCCCCATGTCGACGGTTAAAGTCACCGACTCCAGCTTTTCCGACAGCGTTCTGAATTCCGACAAACCGGTTCTGGTCGATTTCTGGGCCGAATGGTGCGGCCCCTGCAAGGCCATTGCCCCGGCTCTTGAGGAAATGGCGCAGTCGATGGGTGATCGGGTTACCGTCGCCAAGATCAATATCGACGAAAACCCGCAGATCCCGCAGCAATACGGCGTCCGTGGCATCCCGACCCTGATCCTGTTCAAGGACGGCCAGGTTGCCGCGACCAAGATGGGCGCGATGCCGAAGGCACAGCTTCAGCAGTGGGTCGACGAAGCGCTCTGACGTAAATCAACAGATCAGGCTAAAGAAACGGGCGCCTTGAAGGCGCCTGTTTTTTTATGTGTAGCTGGATGCTCAGGTGTTTTCTCGCCCGCCGAAAATGGAAAAACTGCCGATCTGTTTTTTCGGGGTGTCCTGTTCGACGACGACAATCAGGAGCACGAATTGGTCGATCGCCGATCCGTGTGAGCTGTAGGGCAGGATCAGACGATCGTAGCGTAGGCTGCTGCTTCCATCGCCAATGGGATAAACCCGCTGGGAAAAGTGGGCTTGCCCGTTCTCCACGATCTCAAGATAGGTCTGGTTCGCTGTCTCGAGATAGCTTCCTTCATAGAGTTCCTCGAAACTCTTGCCGGTCGGGTCTCGTCCCGCCCGCCTGACGATTTCGGTCCCTGCAAGGCGATAACGGAAGATCGGGGCGTCTTTCGTGCCGCTCCGTTCGATGATCGCCATGCGCGGCATCGAGCGGTGAAAGGTGAGCGGATCGAAACTGCCGCGTAGGGGCACCTTCTCGCCGCTCCTATTCTCAGCCCAATGATCGAACAGCGCTCGATGTTCCGGGTGAGTCAGGAGCGAGGCGTCCGCTACGGAGCTGGCATAATGTCGTTCGTCGTTCGGCATAAAGGGCCAAAAAAAGTAAAACTAATATTTCTATTTTCGTATCAAGAATAAGTGAAGGAAGTCTTTCGACAAGCTTAAATTGATAGGGTGGCGCGAAACGTTAATGTCTTTGGGTTTTCTAAAATTGAATCTGAATTATCAGTAGTGGCGGGATGGCAACGATTCCAAACTCTATTGCGAACTTTGAGTGCGTGTCTCCTTGTCGAGGCGACGCATTATAATATTCATTAGCGTCTCTGTTTCCTGAATGAGTCGTCGCTTCTTGGTATGCAGATGCCAGCGGCTTGAGCCAAAGGTCCGATAAATTGGAAGGTCCTGGTTCTTCGCTGCATTAGCGGTCAGGTGAAATAACGTTCAATCGCTCGCGTCGAGGAACTGGTTCGGTTTGTGGAAGATGCTGAGCATGAGCGCGCCGTCCGGGGCACGCGCGACATGTCTGCTGCCCGTCGGCCGCCAGGCGTACTCTCCCGGGCCGATCGACCCTTGCTCGTCCTCGAGGCGGCCTTCAAGCATATAGGTCTGCTCGATTTCGACATGTTCATGGAAGGGGAGAACCGCTCCGGGCTCCCAGCGGAAGAGCGCCGTCATCAGGCCGGTCTCCTTGTCCTCCATCAAAATCTTCATGTCGACGCCTTCGAAGCGCGTCGGAGTCCAGGACAACCGCTCCGGGTCCACCATCCGCGAGTCGAGAGGTCCCAGCCCCGCATGGTCGGGATAGTTCGGCGTTTCGATAGCCATTGTGCTTCCTCCTCTTTGTTCGCTTGTTCGCGACTTTGAGGATGGAAGCATACCGCAAACGAACAGCGTGTGGCGCGAGTCCGATCAGATCCCCAGATTGTCGATCAGACGGCAGTTGCCCAGCAAGGCGGCGGCGAAGATCCGCAAATTCTCCGCAGGGGCTTCCGCTTGGGTGAAACTGTCCTGATCGCGAATGTCGATATAGATCACGTCGTCGAAACCGGCCGCGAGGGCGTCTTCGCGCGCTTTGGCCGCAGCGGCGCGCGGATTGGCACCGGCGCGGACGGCCTCGGCCGCCGCGATCATGGCGCGGTGAAGGGCCGGGGCGGTGCCCCTTTGTTCCGGATCGAGATAGGCATTGCGCGAGGACAAGGCCAGACCATCGGCTTCACGGACCGTCGGCGCCCCGAGAATCTCGATCGGCAGATCCAGGTCGCGGGCCATTGTTCGGATCACGGTCAGTTGCTGGAAGTCTTTCTCGCCGAAAATAGCGATGTCCGGAAGCGACTGGATGAGGAGCTTGGAGACCACGGTCGCCACCCCGGTGAAGAAGCCCGGCCGGCTCGCCCCTTCCATGACCTCGGAGATGTCGTGCACAATTACTTCTGTCTTGTAGCCGGCGGCATACATCTCGCCTGGATCCGGCATATAGACGGCATCGCAGCCCGCGGACATGAATTTGGCGAGATCCCCTTCCTCATCACGAGGGTAGGTCTCGAAATCCTCGTTTGGGCCGAACTGGCGCGGATTGACGAAGATTGTGGCAACACAGCGCTCGGCCCGTTCCAGACCAAGCCGGACCAGTGACAGGTGGCCTTCATGAACGGCCCCCATGGTCGGTGTCAGAGCGACTGTCTCGCCTGCGCGCTGCCACGCGGCCACCTGCGCGCGGAGCGCGGCTTTAGTGCGTATGACATCCATTTCTTGCTCCTTCGTCTCCGGGGATCCGGCATGGATGTTCTCATGACCCGGAAATCCAAGCTTTCCAACAGTTATGCTGCGATGCGGAAAAATCGGGCGTCGAAAATCTCCGACACGGCAACCGGTGCTGACTCAAGTTGTGCGAGGAATACGCGGATGCCGCGAAGCGGCTGGAGGCGACGCGCTATGCGAGCCTGATTTTGCGTAGATGATTGTGGCGATGGGGAAGGGAGTAGTGGTGCCCAGGGGCGGATTCGAACCACCGACACGCGGATTTTCAATCCGCTGCTCTACCAACTGAGCTACCTGGGCACACTGTCGATGCCGCCGCGCAAGCGCCGCAGAACCGACGAGAGGCAGGTGTATAGAAGATATCTTTGGGGCTGTCCAGCGCCCAATAAGTGCTTTTTTTCGTGGCCCGCTTGATGGCGCGGCACATCGGCGCTATCCAAGGATCAGCTTGCCGGGGAGTGGCGCACCAATGCAGTTATCCGAGGCTTTATCGCTCGCGATTTCACACCAGAATGCCGGCCGTGATCAGGCGGCTGCGGATATCTATGACCGGATTCTGGAAATCGACCCCGGCAATCCGCCTGCAGCCACGCTGCGCGCCCGGATTCACCTGAAACGGGGCGAGCTTGAAGATGCCGACAGACTGACATCTGCGGCGATCCGCAGCGCGCCGGACTTCATGCAGGCGTGGAATGCGCGCGGCGATGTTCTGGATGCCCGCCAGCAGCCGGATGCTGCGACGGCAGCCTGGCGTCGTTCCCTGATGACCGACCCGGCCAATACCGGCCCATTTGTCGGCATCGGCAATCAGTTACAGCTGGATAAGAAAACGGGTGCGGCGGCGCGCGCTTATGCCCGGGCACTGATTGGGCAGCCGGGAAATGTCGCGGCGGCGAACAATCTGGCCCAGGCATTGTTGATCGAAGGTGATGTGAAGGGCGCGTTGGTGGCGACGGAGCGTGTGCTGGAGCGTCACCCCACTCATGTCCGGGCGACGGCCTACCAATCCATAGCACTTGAGGAACTCGGGCGGTATGACGAGGTTGACCGGTTGATCGCCCAAGGCAACGCGACCCGACCAATCCGCTTCCCCGTGCCTGCAGGTTATGCGGATCACGCGGAGTTCAACGCGGCGCTGTCTGAGGAAATACGCAACCACCCGAATATCTCCGGCGAGCTTGATCCGCTGCGCCGGGCGATCCGGGGCGGCGCCTTTGTGCCGCAGCTCTTTGACCATAAAGGCCCGGCCATTGCCGCGTTCGAGCGTATGCTGTCGGAAGGCCTCAATGAGTATATCGCCGGTTTGGCGAAGGACCGGTCGCATCCATTCTTCGCCCGTATTCCGGAGCGCTATGCCGTCAATATCTGGGCCAATATCCTTGGCGACGAAGGGCATCAGAGCGCCCATATCCATAATGCGGGCTGGCTCAGCGGGACCTATTACGCGGCAATCCCGGAGACGGTGTCGCCTGACGATGAGGAGCGGGCAGGGTGGCTGGAGTTCAATCGGCCGGGCTATGGCATTCCCCATCGCGGCACGCGTCCGCTCGACGCGGTCTGTCCGGAACTTGGCATGGCTGTGGTCTTTCCCTCCTATGTCTGGCACAGCACGGTGCCGTTCCGGGGCGGCGGAGAGCGGATCAGCATTGCATTCGACCTGCATGTCGATGACTGAGCAATGATGGTCTCCGATCCGATGGTGCGGCTGCGCGAGGCATCGGCCTTGATGCGGCAGGGGCGCGCTGGAGCGGCGGCCGAGATCTTCGCCGAGGTTGCGCGCGCCAACCCCCGTCAGCCGGAACTCCAGAACAATCTCGGGGTTGCATTGAAAGCAGCCGGGCGCCTGAAAGAGGCGGCGCAAGCTTATCGCCGCGCCCTCAAGCTTGCGCCGGACTATGCCGTTGCGGAGGGCAATCTCGCGCGGGTGCTGGGCGCGCTCGGCGATGGTGCCGGAGCGGTGCGGCATTTCGAAAGCGCACACCGGCGTGCCCCCGACGCAGGGTATCTGGTGGAGATGCTGGATGCGCTTGCCAGTCTGCGCTTCACAAGCCCGGATGCAAAAACGAAGGCTCTGATGTCCAGCCTGTTTGCACGTCGGGATATTGATCTGCAGCGGCTGGCTCCGGCTGCCTTATCCCTTGTGCTCGCGAATAAAGCCTATGCCAAAGGAGCGGACACGGCCTGGCGCTGGCTACGCGAGGATGGTGATGTCCCTCCGCCTTTTCCAGATGATCCGTTGCTGGAGCTTCTGCTTGTCTGGACCACGCTGCCTGATCCACGGCTGGAAGCCTGGATGACCGCAGAGCGTCGTCGGTTGATGCTCGAAGGAGTGGGCGCGGCGAAAACAGGCACGCTTGCCGCTCTGGCGTTGCAGGCGATGACTGCGGAATATGCCTGGATGGAAGCGGCGGATGAATCCCAGGCGGTAGCCGCGTTTCTTTCACAGGATGCGCTTAACCTGGAACAAGCGCTGTTGATTACCCTGTACCGGGATCCGGCGAGCATTCCGGCCGCGATCAAAGCTCTGAGGGATGGCGCAGAGGGCGGCACGGCAGCGCTCGTATTCGAGCGAGCGGTCACGGAGCCGACGGCGGAAAAGGTGCTGGCGGGCGCACTGCCCGCGCTGACCCCGATGGGCGAGGATGCGACTTCGGAGAGGGTGCGCGATCAGTACGAGATCCATCCTTATCCGCGTTGGCGCAGTGTCGACGGCCAGATCCGGCGCAAACCGCTGGATGCTCATCTTCGTGAGCGCTTTCCGGCCATCCGGTTTGACAGCATCGATACGGCCCGTCCAAGGCTGCTGGTTGCCGGTTGTGGTACCGGGCGGCATGCAATCCAGACAGCGGCGCGTTACGAGGGCGTCGAGGTCACGGCTATCGATCTCAGCCGCCGGTCGCTCGGCTATGCGGCGCGCATGGCAGAGGGGCTGGGGCGCACGAACATCCGCTTCGCCCAGGCCGATATTCTGGGACTGGGCGCCCTCGAGGAGCGTTTCGATGTGATCGAGTGCTCCGGCGTGCTGCACCATATGGCGGACCCGATGGCGGGCTGGAAAGCCCTGCGCGGTTTGCTGAAGCCGGGCGGCCTTATGCGGGTCGCGCTTTACAGTGACATCGCCCGTGCCCGTTTCGCCAAATTGCAGGCAGAGATCGAGGCTAAAGATGAAGCCGGGATTTCGGCGGAGATTCGTCGTCGTCGGAACGAGATTCTGAAACTCGGGGAAGACGACCCGGCCGCTATTGTCTGGCAGACCGGTGATTTCTACTCTCTGAGCGGCTGCCGGGACCTGCTCTTTCACCGGCGCGAGGTGCGCTATGGCTGGCCGGAAATCGGTGCGGCTATTGCGGAGCTGGATTTGAATCTGGTTGGGGTCGAAACTGCGACGGCGGCTCTGAAGGCACTTTACCGGGAGCGGTTTCCGAACGATCCGGCGGCAACGAGCCCGGCCAACTGGGATGTGCTTGAGCGGGAATACCCGGACAGTTTTCTGGCGATGTACCAGTTCTGGTGTCAGGCCTGACGCGCTAGCGGTCTTTGCGTTCTTCCATTGCCCGGGCGAGATCGAGCAACTCACCTTCGTCGGGAACCTCGTTTGTCTGCAGCCGGTAATCGCCACCGAGCCAGCGGCCGAGATCGATGGTCTTGCAACGGTCCGAACAGAATGGCCGGAATTCGGTCACCATCGGTTTGCCGCAGATCGCGCAGCCGGCCTTGCGCTTGCGCTTCTTTTTGTCGAACGTGCTGATATCGCCCATGGACCCGTTCCCCCGTTTTATCGCCGCGCCGGGCCGATTTCGATCTGGTCCAGCCGGAATGCCGGATCGGGCGTCAGTTTCAGGAAACCGCCCAGTTTGTCTTTTGTCTCTCCGAGAGCCTTGCGTCCGGGTCCGTCAAGCCAGTCCGCTACGTCCTGAGCGCAGATCATTTCCGGCTGCGCGATGCCCTGCGTTTCACGCAGCAGCCGGCGCAATGCTTCAAGCGCAATCGTGGCGGCGCGCGGGTGCTGCTCGACGGGGCGCATCATATCGTCGCGCAGCGACCGTCCGGTCCGGGTCACGGTGATTTCCAGCACACCGCTCCGGGTCCAGCCGAGCACCTGCGGAGGTTGTTCCTGCATCAGGGACGGCCAGTCCTCAAAAGCGGCCTGCATCGCTTCAGCGACACGGTCCCGGTCCGATTTCAGCGGAAGTTTCGGGAAATCCACCAGAACAAGGCCTGAGAGGCGGCGTAGCCGGATCTCGGCGGCAAGGTCTCCGGTCATGCCTTCGAAAAGCTGGGGCCAGGCCTTCAGGCTGGCCGAAGCCCCCGCGATGTCTACGTCGATGGCGACCAGTGCTTCTGTCTCGTCGAAGGTGAGCGCAATGCCATTGGAGAGTTGCAGGCGGCGTGCAAGCGCCCGGTCGATCTGGCTGTCGATATCCTCTTCAACGAAGAGCGATCCGTTACTGCTTTCCGCAAGCGCGGCGCTGGGGAAGGCTGTTCGGATCCGGGACTCAAGGTCAGGTGCCGCACGTACAATTTTAGGGCCGTCGCCTGCGGCAAGCGCATCGTCGACCGCTTTCCATTCGGTCAGCAGCGCGGTCAGGTCGGTAATCAGCTGAATATCGTCGGCTTCGGCGGCTTTTGCTGAGACCAGCAGGCCGATGTCGGGTGGCAGGAGTGGCTGCAAAAGGGCTTTCAGCCGTTCCCGCTTGCCTTTGGCTTTGAGTGTGCCGGCGATTGCAAATTCGGGCTCGTCCGGCCGCAGACTGACAAACCGTCCCGCAAGCACGATCTGCCGTGCTGCCTGAGGCTGTTTGCGCCCTGCGGCGTCGGTCGTCACCGTAACGGCGACGAGTGAACCTTCCGGCGGCGGCGCCTTCTTGCCGAGCTTCAGGAACGCCTCGCCATGGCCGAGATCGACGAAGGCTGCGTTCAGCTCTGGCCGGACGGCGGTAACGCGGGCAATAACGATTTCGCCGGCCCGCCGGGCCGCGCCACCAATACGGTCGATCCATAGGTCGGTCAGTGTGCCGTCCGCGAGCCCGGCAATCCGGGTCTCGCCAGGCGAGCGGTCGATGATCAGGCGGTCGGGGTCATGCATGGCTCCCACCGTAGCGGAAGCCGAGCCCGGCCAAAAGAGCATGGGTTTCATAAAGGTCGAGGCCGACCACGTTCGAATGGGAACCGGAGAGCATGCGGATATAGATCGCTGCCATGCCCTGAATGGCATAGCCGCCAGCCTTGCCGTCCCATTCGCCGGACGCGATATAGCTGTCGATTTCCATGTCGGTCAGCCGTTTGAAGGCGACCGTCGTGGTGGCGATCCGGCTGCGTGTCTCACCACCGGGTGCGATCAGCCGAATTGCACCGATGACCTTGTGACGGCGGCCGGAAAGGTGCCCGAGGCATTTGCGAGCCTCGGCCTCTGTCTCGGCTTTAGGCAGGATTCGGCGCCCGCTGGCGACAACGGTGTCGGCGGCCAGAATGAAAGCATCAGGATGCGCGGCTGCGACCGTGTTGGCCTTTTCCCAGGCAACGCGTTCGGCATAGGCATCCGGCAATTCGCGGGGCTTCGGGGTCTCGTCGATATCGGCGGGACTGACGGCATCTGGGACAAGCCCGATGCGGGCGAGCAGATCCAGCCTTCGCGGCGAGGCGGAGGCCAAAACGAAATGCGCGCCGGAAGGGGCGCGCAATCGAAGGGGGCCAGACATGGCCGTCACCTCTGAAGAGTTACTTGAAGCGGAAAGTGATACGACCTTTGGTCAGATCGTACGGGGTCATTTCCACGTTCACCCGATCACCGGCCAAAACCCGGATCCGGTTCTTGCGCATCTTGCCGCTGGTATGGGCGAGCACTTCGTGTTCATTGTCCAGCTTCACCCGGAACATAGCGTTCGGAAGGAGTTCCGAAACGGTCCCGGAAAATTCAATAACGTCTTCTTTCGGCATTCCTGCTCCTTCAAGTCTTAAAAGTCGGGCAACTAAGTGCGCCGTGGAGTGCAGCGGGTCAAGGCCTTTTCTGAGCATGACCGGGCTGCGCACGGGTTATTCAGCTGTTTTGTTTTCATCCAGCAGCGCCGCGAACCGCTTCCTGATGCGCCGCATCAGCTCATCGCGAACCTGCCGGTACGCGTCGAGACGCACGTCACGCGAGCCTTCGATGATGGTGGCGTCCAGCATTGGCCAATATTCGATATCGCACGCCATTGTCCGTGTCATTTCGATGGCCCGGTGTTGTGCTTCCGGTGACAGCGAGACGATGACATCGAAGAAATCGTCCTCCATCTGATCGAAACTCTTCGGCGCGTGGCGCGAGATATCGATACCGACTTCCTTCAGAACCTCGACTGCAAAGGGATCGAGATCGCCATTCCGCACGCCGCAGGAATCCACATAGGCCTTCATGCCGATCAGATGCTTCATGATCGCTTCGGCCATGGGTGAGCGGACGGCGTTCTGGGTGCAGGCGAACAAGACCGCGCTCGGCTCATCGATGGGCTCGCCCAGAGGTGACGGGGCGTCGGGGGGTGAGGGGCGATCCGTCATGTCCGGCTCAGCCCCGGATATGAAGAACGCAGATGAGGGTAAAGAGCCGCCGGGCGGTATCAAAATCGATATCGACCTTGCCGGACAGCCGTTCCATCAGAAGCGTCGAGCCATCGTTATGAAGTCCGCGCCGCCCCATGTCGATGGCCTCGATCTGGGACGGGTTCAGCCTTTTGATGGCGTCGTAATAGCTCTCGCAGATCTTGAAATAGTCCCGTACCACGCGGCGGAACGGCGACATCGCGAGCCAGATCTGGTAATTGCCACCCCGCTCCGGGTCGGTGATGTCGAACAGCAGGCGATTTTCCTCGATCCGCAATCTCAGCTCGTAGGGACCGCCCTGATCGTCGCCGGCCGGGGCAAAGCAGTTATCTTCCAGCAGGTCGTAGATTGCGACGGCGCGCTCGTGCTCGACCTCGGGACTGCGCCGGATTACGGCCGGTTCATCAAGCTCGATCTTGGAAATGCGGGCATTGGCGCGGCCCGCATCCTCGTCTTCCTCGATCGGGCCGTCGCCGAAATCGCGCGCCATGGCTTGATGCCGCCTACTCGGCGGCTGCTCCAAGACGGATAGCGACGGAACGAGCGTGGGCGCCGAGCCCTTCCGCTTCCGCCAGGGTTACGGCGGCCGGGCCGATCGCGGCGAGACTGGCCGGATCGCATTTCACCCAGGTGGTCCGCTTCAGGAAATCCAGCACGCCAAGGCCGGAGGAAAAGCGCGCGGTCCGAGCCGTCGGCAGCACATGGTTCGGGCCGGCGACATAATCGCCGATGGCTTCCGGTGTGTGGCGGCCAAGGAACATGGCCCCCGCGTGGCGGATCTTCGCTGCCATGGCATCCGGATCGGAGACGGCAAGCTCCAGATGCTCCGGTGCCAGCCGGTCCACCAATGGGATTGCGTCCTCAAGATCCTCGACCACAATGACCGCACCATGGTTGTTCCAGCTCGCGGCCGCGATATTGGCGCGGGGCAGGGTGGAAAGATGCTCGGAAATCGCCGCCTCGACCTTGCCGGCGAATTCAGCGTCGTCGGTAATCAGGATCGACTGGGCAACCTCGTCATGTTCTGCCTGGGACAGCAGATCGATGGCGATCCATGAAGGATCGTTCTCGGCATCCGCGACCACCAGGATTTCCGACGGGCCGGCGATGGAGTCGATGCCGACCTTGCCGAACACCTGACGCTTGGCCGCGGCGACATATGCGTTGCCGGGGCCGATGATCTTGTCGACCGGCTTTATGCTCTCGGTGCCGTAAGCCATCGCGGCCACGGCCTGAGCGCCGCCCACCCGGTAAATCTCGGTAATCCCGCCAAGCTCGGCGGCGGCAAGCACCAGCGGATTGATCTCGTTACCCGGTGTCGGCACCATCATGACCCGGCGTGGCACGCCCGCGACCTTGGCCGGCATGGCGTTCATCAGCACGGAGCTCGGATAAGCGGCCTTGCCGCCCGGCACATAGAGGCCGACCGCATCAACCGGGGTATGCCGCAGGCCGAGGCCAACGCCGTCCGCATCCGTATAGTCGATGCTTTCCGGCAGTTGCGCCTTGTGAAAAGCCTCGATCCGCTCCGCTGCCTTTTCCAGTGCGGCAAGTGTCCCGGCGGAACAGGCGGAACGCGCGCGTGCGATTTCTTCGGCCGAGATGGCAATCCCAGTTTCCGCCAGATCGATATTGTCGAACTTGCGGCTGAGATCGATCAGCGCGGCGTCGCCGCGTGCGATTACATCGGCGATAATACCGGCGACGGTATCGGAGACATCGCTGTCGGTTTCCCGCTTGGAACCGACCAGCTCTTCGAATGCGCCATCGAAATCCGGCGCACCGGCAATCAGTTTACGCGGCAAGGGCTGCCTCCCCGATGCGATCGACCAGATCCTTCACAGGGCCCGGCCGAGTTTTCAGGGCGGCCCGGTTGACGGCAAGGCGGGCACTGACGGCGGCGATCTGTTCGACCTCGACCAGCCCGTTTGCCTTCAGGGTGGAGCCGGTCTCGACCAGATCCACAATGCGGCGGCAAAGGCCGAGACCCGGCGCCAGCTCCATGGCGCCGTTCAGCTTGATGCATTCCGCCTGCACGCCACGGGCGGCGAAGTGGCGCCTGGTGACGTTCGGGTATTTCGTGGCGATCCGGAGGTGGCTCCAGTGCTGCGGGTTCTCTTTCGCGGCAAGCTCCGCCGGCTCGGCAACGGCAAGGCGGCAGTGCCCGACATTGAGGTCGACCGGCGCATAGATTTCCGGATGGTCGAATTCCATCAGCACATCGCTGCCGGCAATGGCGAGATGAGCGGCGCCGAAGGCGAGGAAGGTCGCCGTGTCGAAACTGCGCACGCGGATGACTTCAAGATCCGCCTGATTGGTATGAAACTGAAGGCGCCGGGAAGATTCGTTGAAAAAATCGTCCTCAAGCTCAATCCCCGCCCGCTTTAGAATGGGCGTGATGGCCTTCAGGATCCGGCCCTTCGGCAGGGCGAGGATCAGTGGCTGGTTCGCGGTCACCGCGTCTCTCCTGTTTTAGCCCGACAGCCGCCGCCGTGCCCGGCTGGCCGTTCGATCAGGCGCCCGAGGCTTCGTCCGCCGGAGCCGTCTCATCGTCGGAATCGGGATGGGACGGGGTGAAGACGGTCGGCCAAGGCTCGCCGAGGTCCTCGATATGGCACAGGATGCGGTCAACTGCGAGTCGAATGGTCACGTTGTCGGCAAAGGCGAGGTCAATCTGTCCCGGCGATGCGTGTATGGTGAGCAGGTTCAGGATGCGCTCCCGCTTGCCCCGATCAAGGCCATGGGTGCGGACCGCGCCGACCCCTTCGAAACGGATGCCACAATGCACTCTCTCGCTGTAGAGCGTGTCGCCGTCAGCGGGGACCGTATCTGCTGATGGCGCGGTCTCCCACTTGTAGCGCTGGACGACCATGGCAAAACGGCCGTCCTTTTCCTCGAACGTCATCTCACGGACCGGCAACAGGGCGTCCTGCAGCAAACTCGCTGCCACAGCCAGATCTTCGGCATCCTCAGCCCGGACCCGGAACGGCTTGTCGCCCACTTCAAGCAGGCTGATGTCTCTGGGTGCCATAGGTCCTGCCAATCAGACGGTTTCTTCTTCCGCGGGTGCGTCCGCATTCGTCGTGACACGGCGAATGTTGGCGCCGCAGGCGCTCAGTTTCTCGACCAGATTCTCATACCCGCGGTCGAGATGATAGATCCTGTTCACTTCCGTCTCGCCGTCCGCCGCCATGGCGGCGAGCACGAGACTGACCGATGCGCGCAGATCCGTTGCCATCACCGGCGCGCCGATCAGGCGGTCGACCCCGCGCACCAGGGCGGAGGAGTGATGCACATTGATGTTCGCACCCATGCGGGCCAGCTCGGGCACATGCATGAAGCGGTTCTCGAAAATCGTTTCGGTGATCATGGAGGCACCGTTCGCGACGCTCATCAAGGTCATGAACTGGGCCTGCAGATCGGTCGGGAAGCCCGGGAAGGGTTCGGTCATGACGTCGACGCCCTTGAGCCCGCCGCGTTTCGCCGAGACCCGGATGGAGCGTTCGCCTTCCTCGATGGTGACGCCGGCCTCACGCAGGATCTCGAAGACGCTTTCGAGCAGGCCTGAGCGGGTATTGGTCAGCTCGACATCGCCGCCGGTGATGGCTGCGGCCATGACATAGGTGCCGGTCTCGATCCGGTCCGGCACCACCTTATGGACAGCGCCGCCGAGTTTATCTTTTCCCTGGATGCGGATGGTATCGGTGCCGTGACCCTCGATTTCCGCGCCCATGGCGATCAGGCATTCGGCAAGGTCGGTGATTTCCGGCTCGCGCGCCGCATTGACCAGGATGCTCTCCCCGTCCGCGAGGCAGGCTGCCATCAGCAGGTTTTCGGTGGCGCCAACGGAAACGACAGGGAACACCACACGGCCGCCATGCAGACGCCCGGACGGGACTTGCGCTTTCACATAGCCGCCTTCCAGGGCGACTTCCGCGCCGAGCTCGGCAAGGCCTTTCAGGTGCAGGTCTACCGGCCGGTTGCCGATAGCGCAGCCGCCGGGCAGCGACACTGTGGCCTGTCCTTCCCGGGCCAGCAGTGGGCCGAGCACCAGGACGGAGGCCCGCATCTTGCGCACAAGGTCATACGGCGCCGTGGTGCTTTCGATGGTCTTTGCATGGAAGTCGACTGTCTGCCCGCCGCTTGCCTCGTCCTGGGTCTTGCGCTTCACGCCGTGCTGATCCAGCAGGGCTGCCATGGAGTGGATGTCGGCAAGCTTGGGCATGTTGGTCAGGGTGACCGGCTGGTCCGTGAGCAAGGTTGCTGCCATCAACGGCAATGCGGCGTTCTTCGCTCCGCTGATCGGAATCTGCCCTTTGAGCGGCGTGCCGCCCCTGATCACCAATTTGTCCATCAAGGTCCCCAGTTTTCATGCGGGCCGATCCGATCCAATCCGAACGGCACCGATCCCCGATTTGTTTTACTTTATCCCCGCACGCTCTCACAAGCCCGCGTAAGCAGAGCTTTTACCGAGAATGCGGCAGGATTTTGGGCCTTTTGCAGTGGCGGCGATTAAATCACGGCCTGTCAGGGGCGTTGCCCCTCGGACAGCCGTGCGTCACTGCGCGTTATCTTTCTTTGCGCCGGATGAAGACGCGTCAGCTTCGTCAGTGCGCTGGCGTGCCTGGGCCTTGCGGCGGTGCAGATTCGCACGCAGCGCGGCGGCGCGGCGCTCGGCGCGCAGATCAGCCTCGGTCTTCTGGTCGCCCGAAGCGGCTGTTTTCGGGGGCTTTGCCATGGCCGGAGAATGCCGCGAGAGGGTCGTGATTTCCAGTCAAGAAACGTACTTGCACCTCAGGAGTCCCTGTGGCATGTTCCGCCGCGCTTTGCGAGGGGCCTTCCTCGCTGCAGGCTTTTTCGCCGCAAGATGCTGCCGTAGCTCAGGGGTAGAGCACTCCCTTGGTAAGGGAGAGGTCGAGTGTTCAAATCACTCCGGCAGCACCATTCCTTTCAAAAACTTAGATAGCGTTTGCCGATCTTCTCCAGCGTAGTAACGCGAGAATAGTTCGGGGAATACCGGCGACGAGCCGTGAAAAATCCATTCTCGCAAAGATCTGGGATTTTTTCCTGCACGGCGCAGTACGCCGTTGATCGTATGGAGTGATCGGCTGGCATCCGTGACAGATGCGGAGACGCCTGTTAATGACAATTCTGCGGCCGCCCCAATTCCGATTCCTCGGGTTAACGGTTCCTCATTCACACATACGACAAGGCTCACGCCGTGACCGATCTGCTGAAGCGCTTCGCTGCCTATTATCGACCGCATCGGGGCCTGTTCGCGCTCGATTTTTCCAGTGCGGTGGTGGCCGGGGTGCTGGAGCTGGCTTTTCCGATCGCGGTAACGATCTTCATCGACCGGCTGCTGCCGACCAACCAGCTCGGGCTGATCTCGCTCGCGGCGCTGGGCTTGCTTCTCATCTATATGCTGAATGCCGGGCTCCAGGTCATCGTCACCTATTGGGGGCATATGCTGGGCATCAAGATCGAAACGGAGATGCGGCGGAAAGCCTTCGATCATCTTCAGAAGCTGTCCTTCGGGTTCTTCGACAACCAGAAGACCGGCCATCTGGTGGCGCGGCTGACCAAGGACCTGGAAGAGATCGGCGAGGTGGCCCATCACGGCCCCGAGGATCTGTTCATTGCGCTGATGACATTGATCGGTGCTTTCGTGCTGATGCTCTGGGTGCATGTGCCGTTGGCGATCCTGACGGCCCTGATCGTCCCGCTGACGGCATGGGTGACGACACGTTACGGCCGACGGATGACCAGGACATGGCATGCGCTCTACGGCCGGGTCGCTGACTTCAATGCCCGCATTGAGGAGAATATCGGCGGCATTCGTGTGGTGCAGGCCTTCACCAACGAAGATCACGAACGCAAGCTGTTTGCCGAGAACAATGCCGGTTACCTCACCACCAAACTCGAAGCCTACAAGGTGATGGCGGCCTCGATGTCGCTCTCTTACCTGTCCATGCGTTTCGTGCAGGTCGTGGTCATGTTGGCCGGCGCCTGGTTCGTCGTGCATGAGGAACTTACGGCAGGCGGTTTCGTCGGCTTTCTGTTGTTGATTGGCGTGTTCTTCCGGCCGGTAGAGAAGATCAACTCGGTCATCGAAACCTATCCGAAGGGCTTCGCCGGGTTCCAGCGCTACGCGCAGTTTCTCGACACTCGGCCAGACATCACAAACCGCTCCGATGCGCAAACCGTCGACCGTCTCAAGGGTGATATCGAATATCGTGCCGTGCGGTTCGACTATCAGCCGGGCTCGCCGGTCTTCGAGGATCTGAGTCTTTCCATCAAGGCGGGGGAGACCATCGCCTTTGTCGGCCCTTCCGGGGCAGGCAAGACGACGATTTGTTCGTTGCTGCCGCGCTTTTATGAGATCAGCGGTGGATCGATCACCATCGACGGTATCGACACCGGCGCCCTGACACTGAAATCGTTGCGCTCCAATATCGGCATCGTGCAGCAGGATGTCTTCCTGTTCGCCGGTACAATCCGGGAAAACATCGCCTATGGCAAACTGGACGCGGCAGAGGAAGAGATCGCAGAAGCGGTGCGGCGTGCCCGGCTCGACGATGTGATCGCGGGGCTCCCTAATGGTCTCGACACCGTCATCGGCGAGCGCGGGGTGAAACTCTCCGGCGGGCAGAAGCAAAGACTGGCCATTGCCCGGATATTCCTGAAGAACCCGCCGATCCTGATTCTTGATGAGGCAACCTCTGCCCTCGACACCGAGACAGAGCGCGCCATTCAGCAATCGCTGGCCGAACTTTCCGACGGCCGCACGACGCTAGTGATCGCCCACCGCCTGGCAACGATCGTTAATGCCGACCGTATCCTCGTCATTGAAGAAGGTCGTATTATTGAAGAGGGCAGCCACGCGGAGCTGCTCGCCCGCCCGCACGGCCGCTACCGCAGTCTACATGCGGTCCAGACGGGTGATGGCCCGGCAGAGGCGGCGAGTGCCAATGATCAGGCTCTGACCGCGTCCCTCGGAGCGCTGGCCGGAGAATAGCTAAAAACGACAATTTTTCTTATGGACTTATGCGCCCTCAAGGCCGTTTTTCTGATCGGAGCCTAGGAGGCGGGAAGTACTGTGTGCTGGGCATGAACCTGCCGATCAAGCCTCTCTTTTGGAACTCCTTATAAGCGCGTCCAGCCGCACGATACCGGCATTTTCCTTTTTGATGAGCACCGGGTTTATCTCGGCTTCCTCGATACGCTCGTCAAGGGCCAGCAGGGAGAGCGCGGCGACCGCTTCGGCGAGCGCCTCCAGATCGCCTTTCGGGCGTCCCCGAAACCCGCGAAGTAACTCAAAACCTTTCACCTCGTGGATCATCTCCCGGGCGCTTTCAAGCGTTACTGGTGCCGGGCGCACAGCGCTATCGCAATAGATCTCCGTCATCACGCCGCCCATGGCGACGGTGACCACAGGTCCGGCGACAGGGTCGCGGGACAGGCCGATCAGGGCCTCGCCAAGGCCTTGGGCGAGCTCCTGGAGGAGGATGCCGGTGAGCCTGAAACCAGGATGATAATCATCGGCGGACGCCCGCATTTCGGCAATGGCGGTGACGAGTTCCGCACGGTCCGCGATGCCGACCCTGATGGCGCCAGCGTCGGTTTTGTGGGGCAGGTCCGGCGAGACCAGCTTGGCGACAAGCGGATAGGCGAGAGGAAGAGTGTCCGGCGCCGTCATTTCCGGATCGAGGACGATCTGAGCGGGCCCCTTCAGCCCGAGCGCATCGAAAACGGCGCCTGAAGCGACCTCATCCGCTGTTCCGGGTGCGAGTTCTGCGATCAACCGCGTCGCTTGCATGGGTAAGGCAGACGTTGGTCGATCGGCGGGAGCGGCATCCGTCATCAGCATGGCAATTGTCTCGGCGCAGCTTTCGACGGTACGGAAGGTTGGCACTCCGCCGGCTTCCAGCAGGCGCATGCTGTCCGGTGCGTGCGGCAGCGGGAAGGCCAGCACCGGTGCGGCGTCCGCGGGCGCTTCGGCAACGGCATCGGCGATGGGCTTTACTGCAAGCTCCGGGTCGAATTGGGCGGACGAGCCGATAGCGACGATCAGCACGCCGGTTTCCGGGTCTCTGATTAAAGTCGAGACGGCTTCTTTCATTACCTCGTAACGGGCACCGGCAAGGGTTACGTCGACCAGTTTGCCGTGCCCGCACGGGATCTTGTGTTCATTGAAATGCGCGCGGGTTGCCGCACTGGCGCCGGCGATGGTCACGCCGCGTGCACTGAGCTGATCCACCACCATGGCCCCGCCGCCGCCGGTCGTTGCGATCACGGTCGCACTCTTCGGGCGCCCGGGTTTAAGGCGGGCCTTGAAGAGGGCGCCGGGGGCTTCAAGCAATGTTTCCAACTGGTCGGCCTTGCGGATGCCGATACCGCGCAGCAGGGCATCGGCCGCCTCGGTCGAGCCGGTGAGAGCGCCGGTATGGGAGACCGAAAGCGCCTGGCCTTCCTCCGATTTGCCGATCATGTAGGCGACCACGGGTTTCTCTGCTGCGTGGGCCTTCGCTGCGAACCGGCCGAGTGCTTCCCGGTCACGGATGGTTTCCATGAACAAGAGGAAACCGTCGATTTCCGGATGATCGACCAGGATCTCGCCAATTGCGCCGATACCCGATGCCGCCTCATTGCCGACCGAGACAAAAGTCGAGAAGTCGATGCCCCGTGCCGCCCCCCGGCTGAGCAGGGTGCCGATGACGCTGCCGCTCTGGGAAATCACGGCGAGCCGGCCACGGCCGATTTCCTCGGCTCCAAAGGCCGCATTCGTTGTTGCGGCAAAACCGGAAGGGGTGTGCACGACGCCCATCGAGTTCGGGCCGATCAGCAGCATGCCCGCCTCGCGGGCAATGCGCTGGACTTCGGCCTGGCGCCGTTCGCCTTCTTCCCCGGCCTCGGCAAATCCGTCGGCGAGAATGGCGGCAACCTTCACGCCCGCCGCCGCGCAATCCTTGAGGGCCTCAATGGCCGGATCGGCATCGACCAGAATGTAGGCGAAATCCACTTTCTCCGGGATGGCGCTGACCGATGGCCAGGCTTTCTCGCCGAGTACCGTTTCGCGAGCGGGGTTCACCGGGTAGATCCGGCCTGCATAACCATGGCGGCGCAGAAAACGCATCGGGCGCGCGGTGAGCTTGCCTTCCGAGTTCGAGGCGCCTACCAGGGCAATGGAGGCCGGGGAAACGAGAGCGCCAAGCAAAGTGTCGCGCATGAATTTATTCCGATCGGGGGCAGAAGTGAGGATAGCTCAGGAGTAACCTCAATCATGCAGCGGCATTAGGATCAATGACAAGCTGCTCTCCCGTCTGGCAGAATCCTTCTGCCAACTTTTCCTCATCACGATAAAAGTTTAGACAGACTGTACCGGGTGCGTCGCTACGGGGGACGAGCAGAGTGGATTTACAGGCGTTGGTGAACGAGGCTTTTGCACGGCACCAGTCCGGGCAATTGAGTGAGGCCGCGCTTCTCTATCGGCAGGTTCTCGTCGTACATCCGCCGATCGCGCTTGTACTTTCCCTCGCCGGAGATGCCGCGACCTCGAACGGCAACTCGATAGCCGGTGGGGCTTTGCTGCGCAGGGCTCTTGTGCTTGAGCCGCGCAAAAGCTCGTTCCATCAGCTTCTGGCCTTTGCCGAGGCCTCGCAGGGAAATCTCGAACAGGCCGCTGAGCATTATGCGTCAGCTGTGAATCTCGACCCCCTGAATGTTTCAGCGATGAGCGACTGGGCCAATCTGGTGCGCAGCCGGCATCCTGATATTGCGCGGGCGCTGGCTCGCAAAACCATCCTGATCAATCCGGAGAACCCGGGGCATCTGAAGTTGCTGGCTGAGATGACTGTTTCGGGAGAACGGCTGGCTGGCGCACGATTGATGCGCCGGGCGATCTGCGGCAATCCCCTGGACGCGACTGCCTGGAAGGCAATCGGTCTGGTGGCGCAGGCCGAGAAGGAAGTTGCTTCAGCCGATCAAGCCCTAAAACGCTCTCTTCTTCTCATCCCGAGCGATACAGTCGTTTGCGCCAGGTTGGGCGGTTCTTTGTCCGAACAGGGCTATCACCGGCAAGCAGTGTCGATGCTGCGACTGTGTGTGACGTTGGACCAGACAAGGGCGGAAAACTGGCTTGCCTTGGCGAACGCATTGCACGAGAGCGATCTGTCGGCGGCGGCCGAAATCGGATTCCGGCGATCTCTGATGCTGGAGCCAGGAGGCTTGACCGCACTCGAAAACTATCTCGTGCAGATGGCCAAGGCGGATGTACCAGCAGACCGCATTCGAGCCGGATATCGCCGCGCGCTTCGGGTTAACCCGAAAAGCACTCGAACCTGGGCGAACTTCAGCAAGTATTTGCTCGAGCGAGGTGCGTACAGTGCTGCCGCTGACGCGATCAAGTCGGCCCTCGTCAGCGGAGACACCAACCGGGATATGCTCGTCGGGCTGGCGAATGCATACCGACAATCGCGAAAGCATCAGATGGCGGAGCGCTTTCTGCGCTGGGCCCGATCCGCCTTTCCGGACGATCGGACGATCCAGTCCGGCCTCCTCATGGGGCATAATTATGAAAGTGGTGTTTCCGCGCGGTCTCTCTATCAGGATCACAAGGCATGGGCGGCCGATTGGGCGCCGCTTGAGGAGCCGCTTGGCTACGATGTGGACCGGACGGCTGGTCGCCGGATTCATCTTGGCTTCGTCTCGCCAGACCTGAAGCGGCATCCGGTGGGTTTTTTCCTGCTGCCGGTATTAAGGCACCTCGATCGTAATCGGTTTCGGATATCGGTCTATTCCGATGCCGGGAAAGGCGATTTGTTCACGCTGGAGCTCCGCCGTCACGCGGATCACTGGTTCGATGTGACAGGCAAGGACGACGATGTCTTGCGGGGCCGGATACTGGAAGACCGGGTGGATATCCTGTTCGATCTCGCCGGCCATTCGGCCGCAAACCGCATGGGGATGTTTGCCCGGCGTGCGGCACCCGTGCAGATGAGTTGGATGGGGTATGTCGGCACGACCGGTCTCGATACGATGGACTATATCGTTACCGACCGGTTCCAGACCCAGCCGGAGACGGAAGAGTTTTATTCAGAGCGCTGGCTCACCCTGCCGGACGATTATATCTGTTTTCTGGCTGCGCCGACGTCGCCGCCGGTCGTGCCGAGCCCTGCGCTCGCCAACGGCTTCATCACCTTCGGCAGCTTCAATAATCCGGCTAAACTGACCGATGAAACCCTGGACCTGTGGTCCCGCGTTCTCGTTGCCGTTCCTGAATCAAGGTTGCTGCTCGCCTATCGCGGTTTCGACGATCCGGGGATTCAGCACGATGTCCGGTCCTGCCTGAGTGCAGCCGGTGTCGCGCCGGAGCGTGTCGAGTTCAAGACTTTCACCTACCACGAAGAATTTCTCGGCGGGTACGGCCTGATGGATATCGCTCTGGATACGATGCCGTATTCCGGTGGATTGACGACCTGCGAGGCGCTCTGGATGGGCGTTCCCGTTATATCGCTTGCGGCGCAGAGCCATTTCGCCGGCCGCCATTCCCTCAGCCACTTAAGCAATGCCGGGTTTCCGGACTGGGTCGGTGAGAGTGCCGAAGAGTTCGTCGCTATAGGGGTGGATCTGGCTTCAGATATTCAGCGTCTGGCTCAGATCCGCAAGACGCTGCGCCAAAGGGTTTCTGTGTCGCCGCTGTGTGATCAGGAACGATATGCGCGCGGTGTCGAGGAGAAACTCACCGCAGCGTGGGCGGATTACTGCGGCGAATCGTGAGGCAAGATGCCATCGCGATTTTGTTCGAGGGACATCTGTGCCTGAGGCGCAACAAAGCGAAGAGAGTCTTTTCTAATGCTGATGTTAATCGTTAGTTCAGGATTCCCGGATATTTCTAGTCATATTGAATGACGGGGTTCTTCTAGTGAGCCCTGAAGAGTTGAGGGGAGTTGCGCCGAGCATGAATGTGTGCGGTGCACTGGTAGCGGAATGTCCGACGACGATCTGAATATCCTGGAATTTCTCGTCGAAGAGCACGGCGTGTCAGCTTCTTGCGCTGAGCCTTGGAAAGTTCTCATCGTGGATGATGACCGCGATGTGGCCGCGACGACGACTCTTGTGTTGCGCGACGTTGAGGTCGAGGGCAGGCCGCTTAACCTCCTGTCGGCTTACTCGGCGGCGGAAGCCAAGCAGGTCCTCGCCGAACATCCCGATATAGGCCTTGCCTTGATCGACGTGGTCATGGAAACGCCGAATGCCGGTCTCGATCTGATTCACTACATTCGTCAGGAGATGGGCAACAAGCTGATCCGGCTGGTGGTGCGGACTGGCCAGCCAGGGCACGCGCCGGAACAAAGCGTCATCATCGATTACGATATCAGCGACTATAAGGAAAAGACTGAGCTCAGCGCGCAGAAGCTCTTCTCGCTCGCCTATGCGGGCTTACGCTCCTACCAGCAGTATCTTGCCATGGAGCAAAATCGTCGCGGCCTTATGAAAGTGTTGCAGGCCTCTACCGCACTGTTCGAAAAACCGGGACTAGATGACTTTGCCGACGGGATTCTCGAGAATCTCGGAGACATTGCGAATATGAACCGCGATCCGAAGGACAAAATCGGATCATCCGGAGTTCTTGCTGTCGCGGATGCGAATTGCAGTTTGGCGCAGGATTTCGAGATTGTGGCCGGGCCCCGCGGGAATGGAGATGCGCGGAAGCTGACGGACTTGCCGCTTGACGAGGAAACGAAAAAACTGGTCGGGGAATTGGCCGGCCGAGGACCTGGTATTCACACCAGCCGGACCGCAAATACACTGATGACCGGGATTGTTGGTCGTAACGGCCAGACCAGCCTTCTTTACCTGCCTGAATTACAGGGGTTGAGCGGGTCGGATGCCCAAATTGTCGATATCTTCATTTCCCAGGTTCTGACCGCCTTCGATAACCTTCGCCTGCATGACCAAACCGAGCGCGCACAACGCGAAATCGTGCTGCGTCTGGGCGAGGCCGTAGAAACCCGGTCCGGTGAAACCGGGCGACATGTTTCGCGGGTTGCGCTCTATGCCCGCGAGATCGCAGACAAGCTGGGGTTCAGCCAGTCTGATTCCGAACTTCTTTTCCGGGCTGCTCCTCTGCATGACATCGGCAAGATCGGCATTCCTGACGCCATCCTGTGCAAGCCGGGTAAGCTCGATCCGGACGAGTGGCAGGCGATGCAGGAGCACACGACGATCGGCTACGAAATGCTGCGGTCGTCGGACATGCCGATCCTGAAGCTGGCAGCGCGGATCGCGCTTGAGCATCATGAAAAATGGGCCGGTGGAGGCTATCCGCACAACATCAAGGCCGAGGATATTTCGATCGAGGGACGGATTATCGGGCTTGTCGATGTCTTCGACGCGCTGACCTCGGAGCGGGTCTACAAGAAAGCGTGGCCGGTGGAAAAAGCCGTGCAGCTTATTCAGGAGGAAAGCGGCCGTCATTTCGATCCGACGGTGGTGGATGTTTTCCTGAAAAACCTGACCACCATGATCGACATCAGAACGGCCAATGCTGACTAGTGAGCGGCTCTGATCCGAGTAAAGCGTGATAGACCCCCGGAGTAATACCGGAATGGATAGCCCGGAGGCCGCCGAGCCACATTCGGCAAAAGCGGAAGATTACTTCTTCGAGTGGCGGTGCGACCGGGACGGTACAACGACGACTCTTTCAGATAACTTCGAAACGCTCACGGGTCTCAATCCAGTAGCTTTGTCCAAGTTCCCCTTGCTCGGGTGTTCCGAGAGCATGGAGCAGGCTCTGGCTGTTTGGGGCGAGCACGCGCTTCGTGGCGAAGCTTTCCACAATTTTTCCCTGACGATTTCAGACGGAACCGGGCAATGCCGGGTTCTTTTGAGTGGGAAGGGCTTTCCTGCCGGAGCGGCGCGGCCGGAGGGTTTCTCGGGGTTTGGCTCTTGTGTCGGTGTGCGTGAAGCTTCTCCATACCGACAACCTGAACCTGCAGATGAGAGTCTCTTCGAGCGGATCAAGGACGTCGGGAAGGCCGGTTACATCCTGCACGATGCGGCGACTGGTCATTATCGAATTGTAGGGCCTCTTCAAGAGATTATTTCTCCGGGCCTTGATGCTGTTTCGGCAGAGGATATTCGAGCGGGATTACTTGCCTCGGATATCGAGCGTTTCGACGCACTCTGGGGGCGGAGCCGTGGAGAATGCGTATCGGAAGAAGTCGAACTCCGGTTCGGGCGTGATCTCTACGATTGCCGCCATTTTCTGTTCTATCTGGAGCCGTATGATGAGGACGCAGTTTCCCGGTCCGGGTTGTTTGCTGTCTATCGGGATGTAACGGAACATCGGGGCGCCGAAACGACGCTCAAACAGGTCGAGAAGATCGCCAGCGTTGGCCATTGGTATAGCAAGGCGTCGATCCAGGAGACCTACTGGTCTGAAGCCCTGAGGGATATTTTCGGAATCGCCGATTGGTCCGGGGAAGTCCGGACGAGGAACTATTTTTGGGATAATTTGGTACATCCGGAGGATGCCCCCGTCTATCTGCAGGAACGCGAAGCCGGGATCAGGGAAAAACGGGATTACGGAATGGTCGTTCGGGCGCATCGTCTGGATGGCAGGATGCTGTGGGTTCAGATCAACGGCCATCCGCTCTTTGATCGCGTTGGCAGTCTGATCGGCACGATGGGAACCATTCAGGATATCACGCCTCTCAAGGAGCTTGAGGGGCAGGTCCTGCAACGTGACAAGTGGTTCAAGCGCGCGCAGCGGCTTGGCGGTATCGGCCACTGGACATTCGAGCGCGCCGAAAGGTGTATCCATCTGTCCGAGCAGGCGCAGGAGATCTTCGGCACGGATGGAGTGGATCGCTTCACCTTTGCCGAGGCGCGAAAGCGCATCCATCCCGATGACCATGAACTGCTTCAGGTAATCCAGCAGAAAATCGGGGCTAGAGGGTCCGGCTTTGAGCGTCAGGTCCGGGTCTTTCGCGCGGATGGAAGCATCGCTCATTTACTGATTGCGGGCGAGTTCGACTTCTCTGAAAGAGGCGAGCTGGAGCGCACATTCGGCACGATTGCGGATGTGAGCTCACAGGTCGCTGCGGAGGAAGCCCGGCGCGACGCCGAAGCACTGATGAGTGATGTCTTCGAGAATGCGGATTGCGGCATTGTCGTTCGCGACCTCAGCGATCGCTTCATCCGCGTCAATACGAGAGCCGCAATCCAGCTTGGATTACGCATCAACGATATGCTCGGTCACACGGTGGAGGAAGTTATAGCTAAATGTGATCGTATGGAAGATGCCGAGCTCATGACCAACGCAGCCGATAAGGTAGTCGCGACGCTTGGTGCCGTGACCTACGACTATTCCCACCGGACCGGCAACAGTGAACGGGCAACCGAGTTCCGTGTGGTGAATTTCCCGATAGCCGGACGAAACAGTTCGGTCAGGGCTGTCGCGAGCATGCGATACGATATTACCGACTTTGTGAATGCGCAGGATGCGCTCAAGAAGTTGAACGAAGGCTTGGAGAGCACGGTTCGGGCGCGCACGCTGGAACTCCGGCACAGTGAAGAGCGGTTCCGGAATATCGCCTCCGCATCAGCCGACTGGTTGTGGGAGCTGGATGCCGACCTGAATTTCATCTGGTGTTCGGAGAATTTTTTCGAAGCAACCGGCCGAAAGCGCGAGGACTATCTCGGCAAGTCTATGATTGCGCTGGTGACGGATGAGGAACGTCTCGTCGATCAGCGGGATGTCTGGTCCACGTTTCTGGGGAAACTGGAAGCCAGGGAACAGGTCCGGGGAATTGAGATTGAACGGCATCATCCAACCGGTATCCGGACCGTTCGGATCAATGCAATGCCGGTCTGGAGTGATGGGGAATTCATCGGGTTTCATGGCTCGACCGCGGATATCAGCGAACTTAAACAAACCCAGGCGCAACTCATTGAGACTGACCGCCTAGCGTCGCTCGGTGGACTGGTCGCGGGGATTTCTCACGAGATCAACACGCCTGTAGGCGCGAGTTTCACGGTTGTGACCAAATTGATTGCCACTTTGGCCGATCTACAGGACGGATTTCTAAAGGGCAAAATCTCTCAGTCTCAGTTTTCACGATTTCTCGCGGAAATGGACGAGGGGCTCGGCATCATTCATCGAGGGCTGGAACGCACGGCCGAGCTGATCACCCACTTCAAACAGGTCGCTGTCGATCAGACCAGTCTCAAACGACGCGAGTTTGAACTCTCGGAAACTGTAAGCGATATCGTCACGACCATGGCGGCGACGATCGGGCGCCGTTCTGTGAAAATCGAAACACAGGTGCCGGAAGGAATTCGCCTCGATTCCTATCCCGGACCGCTTGGGCAAGTTTTGATTAACCTTATCCAGAACGCCATCTTCCACGGGTTTGACGAAGACGGTGTCAAAAAAGACGAAGCTGAACGGATTGTCGTCGCCGGGAAATTCGGGAGGAGCGGTACTGTAACGCTCTCGGTAACCGACAATGGCAAGGGAATGTCGCCACAGGTTGTCCGCCGGGTGTTCGAGCCTTTCTTTACGACGAAGTTCGGCAGTGGTGGTAGTGGCCTCGGCATGCACCTGGTCTATTCCATCGTGCATGGCGCGCTCGGTGGCACTGTCTCCGTGTCATCAAAGCCGGGAAAGGGCACTGTGATAGCCATTATGCTCCCGATCATCGCGCCGGAAAATGTGGATCGGGAAGCAGCGGGGGAATCTTGATTGAAATCAAGTATCTGATGGTTTTTCTTTTGCGCGGAGAGCCATCCGCGGCGCGGCATCCATGCCACGAACAGCGCATACTGCCTTACGTATCAGGATTGCCAAGGGCGAAAGTATAATGCACTTTCGTAAGAAGGTGTGCACTATGTTGCATGTACTTGTTGTGGCATAGTTGCCGCATCATTCTGGGAGGCTTGTGCAATGATCAAAAAAATAACGGCCCTCGCGGCCATGGGAGCTTTTCTTGCTGCTCCGGCAATGGCGGCCGATAAAGTTAAAATAGGTTTCGTTACCACCATCACCACGCCGGCTGGTGTCATCGGCCAGGACATGGTCGATGCGGTTAATCTTGCGATGGAAGATATCGGCGGCAAGATGGCTGGCCTTGATGTCGAGCTCATCATTGAGGATGACGGCTTCAAGCCTCCGGTTGGCAAGCAGAAGGTCGACAAGCTGGTAAAGAAGGACAAGGTCGATTTCATCGGCGGCTTTATCTGGTCCCATGTGCTGCTGGCCGCAAAAAAACCAGCGCTCGATTCCGGCACTTTCCTGATCAGTTCGAACGCTGGTCCGTCTCAGCTTGCCGGTAAGCAGTGCGACAAGAATTTCTTCTCCACCTCGTGGCAGAACGACCAGACGCCGATGGCGATGGGCGAAGTCCTGAACCAGAACGGCGTCAAGTCTGTCTATGTCATGGCTCCGAACTATGCGGCCGGCAAGAACATGATCGCCGGTGTCGAACGGACCTTCAAAGGCAAGATCGCCGGACGTGACCTGACCAAGTGGGGTAAGGACGCGCAGCTCGATTTCTCTGCTGAACTGGCAAAAGCGAAAGCCTCCGGTGCTGAAGCCCTGTGGGTGTTTTATCCGGGCAAGGCCGGCGGTGCGCTGATCAAGCAGTACGAGCAGGCAGGCCTGCGCGATACGATGCCGCTTTACACTGTCTTCACGGTCGACTCGATTGCTCTTCCGAAATTGCAGGCTGGCAATCTTCAGGGTGTTCTCGGCTCCCGCAATACCCAGCATTGGGGTCCTGACCTGGACAACCCGCAGAACAAGAAGTTCGTCGCGGGCTTCAAGAAGAAGTATGGTCACTATCCGTCCTTCTATGCTGCCCAGTCCTACGACACGATCTTCCTGATCAAGAGCGCAGTCGAAGCGGTGAATGGCGATCTGTCGAACAAAGACGGCATTCGCGCCGCCATGAAGAAAGCCGACTTCCCGTCCACCCGCGGCAAGTTCAGCTATGGCAACAACCATTTCCCGATCCAGAACTTCTATCTGCGTGAAGTCGTTGCGGATGCAGACGGTGTCTGGACAACCAAGATCGTCAGCACGGTCCTGGAAAACCACCAGGACCCGTACGCAGCAGACTGCAAAATGTAATCATCCTCCTTGGATGACGGGAAACCGGCGGAGCGAGAGCTTCGCCGGTTTCAGTTTTCGCCTCTGGCGCAAAATAAAGTTTGAGTAGGACGGCTGGGTGGACTGGGGACTCTTTACAATTCAGATGCTGAACGGGGTGCAGCTTGGCGTACTCCTGTTTCTGCTCGCCGCAGGCCTGACGCTGGTCTTCGGCATCATGGACTTCGTGAATCTGGCGCATGGCTCGCTCTACATGATGGGGGCGTATTTCTGCGCCACCCTGGTGCAGCTCACGGACTCCTTCGTTCTCGGCGTCATTCTGGCGCTGCCACTGACCGCCTTGCTGGGCTGGCTTGTCGAGCTGATCGTCGTCAGGGCGCTCTACACGCATGATCATCTGGATCACGTGCTGGCGACCTTCGGGTTGATCCTCTGCTTCGATACGGCTGTGGATTTCATCTGGGGTCCGACCGGCATGGCCATTCCGCTGCCGGAAATCCTCGACAGCCATATCGATCTTATGGGTGGCCATACATTCCCTGTTTTCCGGATCCTGATCATCTGCACGGGGCTTGCCGTCGCAGGCTTCCTCTATGTCATGGTGGCGCATACCCGGATCGGCATGCTGATCCGCGCCGGTGCATCGAACCGGACCATGGTGATGGCGCTTGGGGTCGATATCGGCAAACTGTTCGCGCTGGTTTTCGCCGTTGGGGCCGCGCTTGCGGGGCTTGCCGGCATGCTGATCGCGCCGATCACGGAAGCGAGTATCGGCATGGGGAACGAGATCATCATCGTGGCCTTTGTCGTCATCATCATCGGCGGTATCGGCTCCATCAAAGGCGCTTTTGTTGCCGCAATGCTTGTCGGCCTGATCGACACGATGGGGCGCTCCTTCCTCGACCAGCTACTGAAAATCTTCATGTCGTCCGAGAGCGCCGAGACATCGGCGCCGGCCCTGTCCGCCATGGCGATCTATATCCTGATGGCCATGGTGCTGGCCTTTCGGCCCCAGGGCCTGTTCCCGCCGAAGGTGCGCTGACCAATGACATCGCTAATCAGAACGGGCCTTCCGGCCTACGTCATGGTCGCCGGGCTGGCATTTCTGGCTCTGCTGCCGTTACTTGCCGAATGGGTCGACAACATCTTCCTGATCGATCTGTTCATGCGCCTGATGATCCTCAGCATCGCTGCGGTCGGCCTCAACCTCATTCTCGGTTATGGCGGGATGGTCAGTTTTGGTCATGCAGCCTATCTGGTGATTGGCGCCTATGCCGTTGGTATCCCGGCCTATTACGATATCTATGACGGCTTTCTGCAGTTCGCCATCGCCATCTTCGCATCGGCGGCAGTCGCTCTCGTGACTGGCGCCATCGCTCTGCGTACCAAAGGCGTCTATTTCATCATGATCACCATGGCCTTCGCACAGATGGTGTATTTCACCTTCGTGTCGATCGAGGAATATGGGGCTGACGATGGCCTGACCATCAACATGCGCAGCGAGTTCGCGGGGCTGCTCGATATAGAGGACAATTTCACCCTCTATTACTTCGTGCTGGTCTCACTGATCGCAGTGTTGGGGCTGGTCTACAGGATCGTGCATTCCCGTTTCGGCATGGTGATTTCCGGCGCCAAGGGGAACGAGCGCCGGATGCAGGCCGTCGGGTTTCCGACCTATCGGTATCGCCTTGTCTGCTACGTGATCTCCGGCGCTATCTGCGGCTATGCCGGAGCGCTTCTCGGTAACTTCACCAACTTCATCACGCCCGAGATGGGCGACTGGGTGCATTCAGGCGAGCTGATCTTCATGGTCGTGCTCGGCGGCGCGGGCAGCCTGTTCGGGCCGGTGCTTGGCACGGCGGTCTTCATCCTGCTGGAGGAATATCTCTCCCGCCTGACCCAGTACTGGCACTTTCCCTTCGGAGCGATGCTGATCCTGGTGGTGATCTTCACCCGCGGGGGCATCAACGGAATGTTCCGCTGGCTCGGTATGAAATCCGGCATCGGAGGACGGTCATGAGCGGCGCGTTTCTCGAGGTCCGGAACCTCTACAAGAGTTATGGCGGGATTGCCGCGACGGATCATGTCGATCTCGATGTCCGGCAGTCGGAGCTGCATGCGATTATCGGCCCGAACGGTGCCGGCAAGACCACGCTGATCTCCCAGTTGTCCGGCGAGATCGATCCTGACGGCGGCACGATCCGCTTTGACGGGCGGGACATGACACGCACGCCGGCCTACAAGCGTTCGCTGCTCGGTCTTGCCCGGTCTTTCCAGATCACCAGCCTGATGCTGGATATGACCGTGCTTGAGAACGTTGCGCTCGCGGTTCAGGCCCACGCCGGACACTCGTTCCGGTTCTGGCGGGCGGCCCGGAAGGATCCGGCTCTGACGGAGCCGGCAATGGCCGCGCTTGCGGCTGTCGGGCTTCAGGACCGAGCCAATGACGTTGCTCAGGCAATGTCCCACGGTGAGCACCGCCAGCTTGAGATTGCCATGGCCCTGGCGACAAAACCGGTCCTGCTGTTGCTTGACGAGCCGATGGCCGGGATGGGGGTGGAGGAATCCAAGCGCATGGTGGAGATCCTGCGCAGTCTGAAAGGCGAAAAGACCATGCTCTTGATCGAGCACGATATGGACGCGGTCTTCGCATTGGCGGACCGGATTTCGGTATTGGTCTACGGTCGCGTCATCGCGACCGGGACACCCGAGGAGATTCGCGGTGACGAGGCCGTGCGCCGGGCCTATCTCGGCGACGAGGTGGCGTGATGTTGAGAGTTGAAGAGATCGAGACATTCTACGGCGCCAGTCAGGCTCTGTTCGGAATGAGCCTGAAGATTGGCTCGAACGAGGTCGTGACGCTGATGGGGCGGAACGGCATGGGCAAGACCACGACCGTAAATTCGATCATGGGGATCGTTCGGCCTTCTTCAGGCCGCATCGTCTTCGAGGCGGACGACATCACCAGGGCGCCGGCATACCGGATCGCCCGCTACGGCATCGGGCTGGTGCCGGAAGGCCGCCAGGTCTTCCCGAACCTCAGTGTGCGCGAGAACCTCATAGCGACCGCTGCGAACCGGTTTAATTCCCGGGACCCATGGACGGTCGAGCGCGTGCTGGCGATGTTCCCGGAGCTGGAAGTCCGGATGACGTCGATGGCCAACCTGCTGTCCGGCGGCGAGCAGCAGATGCTCGCCATCGGCCGGGCGCTGATGACCAACCCGAAGCTTCTGATCCTGGACGAAGCGACCGAGGGCTTGGCCCCGCTGATCCGTCAGGAGATCTGGCATTGTCTGGAGCGTTTGAAACAGGCGGGTCAGGCGATCCTTGTCATCGACAAGAACATCGATGATTTGAAGCGGATCGCGGACCGGCATTATGTGGTCGAAAAGGGCCAGGTTGTCTGGACGGGCACGACTGCCGAGCTCGATGAAAATGCGGCGCTGATCCAGGAAAAACTCGGGGTTTAAGCGGGCTGTTGCGAGCATCAAACAAAATCGTCATCCCTGCCGGAGAGCAGGGACCCAGATGAACATGGAGCTCAGCTCTTCGATCCCTGGGTCCCGTCTTTCGACGGGATGACGGTTAGATTTTGAGCTTCGTTAGGCGCTCTTCCGGATACCCGCTTCCTGAAACATCGGCACCAGTATATCCACCAGCTCCGCGATCATCGCGTCTGTGTGGCGCGGTGTCGGGGTGAAGCGCAGGCGTTCGGTTCCCTTGTCCACAGTCGGATAGTTGATCGCCGTCACGTAGATATTGTGATCGTACAGAAGCCGGTTTGAGAATTCGCGGGCTTTGGCGGCATCGCCGACCAGCAAAGGCACGATGTGGCTTTCCGACGGCATTACCGGCAGGCCAGCCTCCCGGAACGCTTCCTTCAGGCGGGCGGCCTGACGTTGCTGCATCGCCCGCTCCTGACCGCTTTCCTTCAGATGACGGATGCTTGCGGTGGCCGCGGCGGCGACCATCGGCGGCAGGGAGGTGGTGAAGATGAAGCCGGGCGCGACGCTACGCACATAATCCAGCACGTGGGCCGGGCCGGCGAGATAACCGCCATGCACGCCGATGGCCTTGCCCAGCGTCCCCTCGATCAGGTCAACCTTGTCCAGCACATCGTCCCGCTCGGCGATGCCGGCGCCGCGCGGCCCATACATGCCGACCGCATGGACTTCGTCGAGATAGGTGATCGCGTTGAATTCATGCGCGAGATCGCAAATTTCCTCGATCAGACCGATATCGCCGTCCATTGAATAGACGCTCTCGAAGGCGACCATCTTGTGGCTTTCGGGATCGGCCGCTTCCAGCAACTCGCGCAGATGCGCGAGGTCGTTATGCCGGAAGATATGTTTGCGGGCCTTGCCCTTGCGGATGCCCTGAATCATCGAGGCATGGTTCTTCTGGTCGGAGAACACATCCATGTTCGGCGACGCGCTCAGCAAGGTCGAAAGGCTGGCCTCGTTGGCGATATAGCCGGAGGTGAAGAGCAGGGCCGCTTCCTTCTGGTGCCAGTCCGCGAGTTCTTCCTCAAGCGCGACATGATAGTGACTGGTGCCGGAAATGTTGCGTGTACCGCCGGCGCCGACGCCGGTTTGTTCCACGGCCTCATGCACTGCGCTGCGCAGCACATCGCTCTGCCCCATCGCCAGATAATCGTTCGAGCACCATACCAGAACCTGCTCCACGCCGCCGTCCCGGTGGTGCTTGTAATAGGGGAACTTGTCCGCCTGCTTTTCCAGATCGGCGAACACGCGATAGCGGTCCTCGGCCTTGATCCGGTCCAGCTCGTTGCGGCAGATATCGAAGAGGTTCACGGCCTCTCTCCCGGTTTTTGCAGCTTCAGTCTCTTGTGTTTTTCAACCGGGATTAATGATCCAGGTCAATCCGCACGCTCTTGGCTTGACTGGTATACCGGATTCTGGCTATTTTTCGCGCGATATGTTGACGCACACGCACCTCGGCTTGGCGCTACGACTTAGGATCCCGGCTCTTTAGAGAGTCCGGGTCACGTCGCTCGTCTATGCTTGAGCCGTGCTGATGCGTTGCCGATGGATCACCATCCCGCCTCACACAATCGAACAGAGACTCTTCTCCGTCGGCCTTTTTGCAGGCACGATTCGAAGGACGCGCGCATTCAGGAATAGAATTTGAATGTTGAAAACGGGCAGGCGCTCACAGGAAAATGCGCCGCCCATGGGAGTTGAAGTGATGAACCACATGCCGATCGAAAAATACCGCGCCTATTCCCGGGTCGATCTGCCGGACCGGACATGGCCCTCGAAAATCATCGACAAGGCACCGATCTGGTGCAGCGTCGATCTGCGGGACGGTAATCAGGCGCTGGTCGATCCGATGGACAGCGTGCGCAAGCACCGGATGTTCAAGACGCTGGTCGAGATGGGCTTCAAGGAAATCGAAGTCGGCTTCCCGAGCGCGTCAGACACCGATTTCAATTTCGTCCGCGAGATCATCGAGGGCGGCCTGATCCCGGATGACGTGACCATTCAGGTGCTGACCCAGGCCCGCGAGCATCTGATCGAACGGACCATCGAAAGCCTGATGGGCGCCAGGAGCGCTATCGTCCATCTCTACAACTCGACCTCGGAGCTGCAGCGCCGGGTTGTGTTCAATGAGGACCAGGCAGGCGTCAAGAAGATCGCCGTCGAAGGCGCCATCATGGTCAAGGACCGGCTCGCCCGTCTGGAAGAGGCCGGCACGAAGGTGCGCCTGCAATATTCTCCGGAAAGCTTCACCGGCACCGAGCTGGAATACGCGCTGGAAGTTTGCGAAGCGGTGATGGATGTCTGGCAGCCGACGCCGGCGAACCCGGTGATCATCAACTTGCCCTCGACGGTCGAGATGTCGACCCCGAACATCTATGCCGATCAGATCGAGTGGATGCACCGGAATTTCACCCGCCGAGACTCGATCATCCTCTGTGTCCATCCGCATAATGACCGGGGTACCGGCATCGCGGCGACGGAAATGGCGGTCATGGCCGGTGCGGACCGGGTCGAAGGCACCCTGTTCGGCAATGGCGAGCGGACCGGCAATGTCGATCTGGTCACTCTGGGTTTGAACCTGTTCACCCAGGGCGTTGATCCGGAGCTGGATTTCTCCAACATCAACGGCCTGATGGAGACGGCGGAATATTGCAACCAGTTGCCGATCCATCCCCGCCACCCTTATGCGGGCGAGTTGGTGCACACGGCCTTCTCCGGCTCGCACCAGGATGCGATCAACAAGGGCATGCAGGCGATCCGCAAGGCGAACGATCCGCACTGGGAAGTGCCCTACCTGCCGATCGACCCGCAGGATATTGGGCGTGATTACGAGGCCATCATCCGGGTCAACAGCCAGTCTGGTAAAGGCGGGGTTGCCTACCTGCTCGAAACCGACCACGCGATCAAGCTGCCGAAGCCGGCACAGGCCCAGTTCAGCCAGGCGATCCAGAAGATCACCGATGCAACCGGCAAGGAGATCGACAGCGAGACCATCTGGTCGACCTTCGATGCGGAATTCATCCATCAGCCGGGCGCGCCTTTCAGCCTGGTGTCCTTCAAGTCCAGATCGCTGGAAGGCTCGAACGAGCGCGAGCACATCACGGCGGTGGTGAAGCATGAGGGCAAGGATCATGTGGTCGAGGCCGAAGGCAACGGTCCGATTTCGGCTTTCGTGAACGGATTGCGCCATGAATTCGGGCTCAATTTCCGGCTGAAGGACTATACCGAGCACACGCGCTCTGTCGGCTCGCGAGCCGAGGCGGCGGCCTATATCGAGCTCAATGTGCCGGATGCGAACGGCCGCAGCGTGTTCGGGGTCGGTATCGATACCTCGATCACCATGGCACCGATCCGGGCCGTCATGAGCGCGGTCAACCGCATCTAGGCGAGCTGCAGCAACACCCAGCCGAGCGCGGTCAGAACAACGACCGCGCCGGCATTCATCCAGATACCGGCGCGGACCATGTCCGCGACACGCAGCCCGCCGGCGCCGAAAACGATGGCGTTCGGCGGCGTTGCCACCGGCATCATGAAGGCGCAGCTCGCGGCCATGGTCACCGGAGCCAGCAGGGCGAAAAGGGGCAGCCCGAGCGCTTGGGCCAGCCCGGCCATGACCGGCAGGAAAGCAGCCGCTGATGCGGTATTGCTTGCAAGTTCCGTTGTCAGCAGAACCGTAAGCACTGAAAGCCCGGTCGCCGCGGCAGCGGGCAGGTCCCCGGTCATATCCGACAGAGAAGCGGCAAGTGTCGCGGCCAGGCCGGTTTCGGTCAGGGCCGAGGCGAGTGAGAGGCCGCCGCCGAACAGCAGCAGAACGCCCCACCGGATGCCGCGTGCTTCCTCCCAGGTCAGCAGCGGACGGCGTTCTTCTCCCGAGGGAATTGCGAACAGGACAAGACCGGCGGAGAGCGCGATCGCGGTATCGCTGAGCGCCGGGAAATAGACAGCGAGGGCGGGTCGGAAAACCCATGCCAGCGCTGTCAGGGTCAGGATGACGAGCACGCGCTTCTCCCGGACTGTCATTGGACCCGGCGGCGCAGGCATAGCCTCTGCTTCAAGCTGCTCGACCGTGCCGAAGGCAAGCCGGCTCAGGACCAGCCAGGCCAGCGCAAGCAGCAGGAAACTGACTGGCAGGCCGACCAGCATCCATTCCCCGAATCCGAGCGCCTGGCCATGTGCCTGATCGAGATAGGCGGCAAGCATCGCGTTCGGCGGGGTGCCGATGAGGGTTGCGACGCCGCCGATGGAGCAGCCGTAGGCCACAGCCAGGAGCAGTGCCTTCTGGCATCGTGGCGGCGCCCCGGTGAGAACTGCCTGGGCGACGGGCAGCAGCATGATCGCGCTGGCCGTGTTGCTGATCCACATCGAGGGCAGGGCGCCGGCCAGCAGAAACCCGGCGATAAGCCGGCTGCTTCCGGTGCCGGTCAGCCGCAGGATGGTGAAGGAGAGCCGCTTGTGAAGCCCCGAGCCGGAGATTGCCGCGCCGAGCAGAAAGCCCCCGAGAAACAGGAACAGCAGCGGATGCGCGTACGGCGCGGCCGCCTCTTTCGCACCCGTGACCCCGAGCAAGGGGAAGAGCAGAACGGGCAGAAGGGCTGTCGCGGGCAGCGGCAATGCCTCGCCGATCCACCAGACCGCCATCAGGACAGCGACGGCCATGGCGGTCCACCCGGCGGGACTGAAAGCCGCCGGCGGGTCTGCCAGCAGCATGATACAGAACAGAACGAGGCCTGCCAGAAGCGGCACCTTTCGCACAATCGGTGTCCCGTAATTTTCCATGCGATCAAAGCTCTGTCCGTGGGCCCGGCGCATCATAGCCATTATGGGGCGGCGCCGTCCCTCTCTTCGATGCGGCACCCGGACGCGTCGATTTGCGGTCTGGACAGGATGGTGATCTGTCGCCCTAAGATGCCCTTTGTCGAAATCGAAGCTGGAGAGCCAACTGGACTCGCAACTTGAAATACGCCGCTATGAATGGCGCGAAGTACCGCGGCAGGTCAGCAACGGGCATATGGTGGTGGCGATCGGCGACGTGCATGGCCGGGCCGATCTGCTGACCGCGCTCTATGAAGCGATTGCGGAGGATGTCGCCCGGCTGAAACCGGAGCGGGTGACGGCGATCCTGCTGGGCGATCTGATCGACCGGGGGCCGGACAGCCTGGAAGTGCTCGGCCTTGCGCTGGGCGGTCTGAGCGCGTTCACCAAAAAGCCGGTCGAGGATATCTGCCTTGTCGGCAATCACGACTACTGGCTGCGGCAGGCAGTGGACGGCACACTCGAGGATGAAGACCTCCGGTTCTGGGGCGCCAATGGCGGCGAGGAGACCTGGCACAGTCTCGGTATCAGCCGGCTGGTCGGCGCCCGCGACATGATCATGCAGACCCGGCGGCGCCTGCCGGAGCCGGTGCTGGACTTTATCAGGAATATGTCGGTCACTTACCGCGTCGACGATTACCTCTTCGTCCATGCAGGTATCGATCCGCGCCAGCCACTCAATGCGCAGACCCTGAAAACGCTCTGCTGGATTCGCGATCCCTTCCTCCACCCGGACGTCTGGCCGTTCGAGCTGACCGTTGTGCATGGCCACACGGTCGAGTGGAACCATGGGGAGCCGCTGGTGCACGATCACCGCATCGGTATCGATACGGGCGCGGTGAATACGGGTGTGCTGACGGCGCTGGAGATCAATTCGAGCCAGATGCGCTTTGTTCAGGTCTGGGACGAGAAAGCCCTGGAAGAGGATCGGCGCCGCTCCGGATAGTGTCAGGCCCGGTTAGCGCTTCAGGACAAGCACGTTGCCGGTCAGGATCATGGCCGTGCCGCCGGCGATCGCTGCGGTCAGCGCCACGTCTTCCAGGACGGTCGAGATCAGCAGCGCCATCACCGGCACAACGGTGAAGATATAGGCTGCCCGACCGGGCCCGATCCGGGTGACCAAGCTGAAGAACATCAGGAAGGCTACGCAGGACGCGGCGATCCCGAGATAGAGCAGGGACCCGACATAGCGCAGCGACCAGTCGAAGGTGAAGGGCTGGTCGGCTACGCCGGCAACCGCGAGGCAGATCATGGCGCCGCCGAGGGCGCCCCAGAAATTCGCGGCGAAGGGTGGGACGCTGGCGCGGTGGTTGCGGGCGCCGATGACGGTCCCGACCGCGGTGCCGAACGACGCCCCGAGCCCCCAGAGCATTCCGAATAGCAATGTCGAGCCGCCGGAGAGACCGGCAATGTCCGGTGCGACGATCACGCCGAGTCCGCCGATACCGATCACCATGCCGAGGACGGCGCGTGGTCGCACGGTCTCTCCAAGCATCAGAAAGCCGATGATGGTGGCGATGATCGGCGAGGTGGACAGGGCCAGCGTCGCAACGCCGCTCGGGATATAGGTCGTGGCGTTGTAGAAACAGATGAAGTTCAGGGCGAAGAAGGTCGCCGCGTGCACCACCAGCCAGGGCACGTCCTCCCGGCGTATCCGGAGCGGGGTGCGTGTCGCGAAGATCACAACAAGCATGGCGGCAGTCATCAGCAGCATGCGATAGCCGACCGAAACCGGAATCGGCACGATACCGGCCTGCAGGGTCGTGACAAACGCCCCCGTGGCCCAGATTAGGGCCGTGCTGACAAAGAGAAAAAGGGACACGCGGGATCCAGACGTGTGGAGGTAAGAGCAAGTGCCAGTTAGGCCGTATTCACGGCTTTACCGCAAGCGCGACCGAGACCAGCAGCAATATCGCCATGACAATGTTGAAGGCCCGGCCAATTCTCGGCGACCGGATAAAGCTGGCGAACACACCGCCGAACACCAGCCAGGTGCCGTTCACGAACAGCATGATACAGGTCAGCACGCCAAGCTTGAAGAGAGTGTCGGTGATCGGGTCCGTCTCGATCAGAACGTTCCCGGCATAGAGCGCGGTAAACACCGTGTAGGCCTTCACATTGACCAGCGAGACACCGTAGCCCGGCATGAAGCCCGGCGCGACGGCGCCCGCGTCGGCATTCATGCCGGGTACCGGGGCGGTGGCGATCTTGTACGCCAGATAGAGCATGTAGAGCACCGCGGCACCGACCAGCACCGGGCCGGCACCGGGCAGGGCGAGCAGCAACCCGGCGACGCCGGACGCGGTCAGGCACAGCACGGTGAAGACCCCGGCATAGATGCCGAACAGAAAGGGCAGGCTGGCCCGCACCCCGAACGCCGCCCCGTTCGCCGTCACCGCGACGATGGAGGGGCCGGGACTGCCCATCAGCGGCAGGGCCATGGCGAGCAGGGCGAGGATACTGTCGAGTGTCGGTGTCATTCTGGATGGCCCTCCCCTGGGCGCGGACCGGTCTTGTTTTGAGTGTATTCTGGCGGCTGAATGCGCGTCGATAAACGGTGTGCAGGGAATGAATGGCGGCATGAATGGCCGCTAGTGCGAACTGCGTTGACAGTAATTTGACGCAGAGCCGTGCCGTATAACCCGGACTTCAGAGTCTCGAATTGCAGAACCGGAGCATGCTGTCTTCAAGTCAGAAAAGCGTGATTAATTTGATATTCACTCTTCGTTGTTAGTGGGTTTTCATCGATCTGGACGGGTCACTCTATGCCCAGAGAATAAGCGACTGAAGAATGAGGCTTTGAATAAATGAACCGAAGCGCAGCGGCGACGGGGAAAGCGACCTACCGGGGCGCCACGACCAATGATATCGCCACTTATTCGAGGGCCGAGTTCTTCGATCTTTCTGTGATAGCCGAACCCAACCTGCGCCGGATCGCCGACTATTGGTTATCGAGGTGTGACGGGCGCCGTATGCCGAGCCGTACCGATATCGACCCGATCGACATTTCTTGGGCTTTATCCCGATTTTTTTTGGTCGATTACGACCGCGAAACCGAGAAATACAGCTACCGGGTCGCAGGAAACGAGGTCGAAGACATCTTTTCCCGGTTCACTGAAAGACACTCGATGCGGCACGTCAACCTCGACGAGATATTGCCTCCCGGATCAGTGCCCGTCGTTCGCGAGCGATGGCGCCCACTCGCCGAGAACGGCGACATCGTCTACATGTCCGGTTTGGTCTATGCTGCGGCCGAACGCATTCCTCTTGGGGCACGGATTCTTCTGCCGCTGTCAGATCGGAAGGACGGCGAGCCGAGCGGGCTGATTGGCTACACCGAATGCGAATGGGTCCAGCGCGGCGATGGCCTGGATACGACCGGGCTCGACATTCACTACATCCCGCTTCCTGAACCCGACTGATTCAAGCCGGGCGGATTGCGGTGGGAGTTCCGGGGGTTCCAGAACCCTCAAACCGGCCGGACCGCGCTTTCCTTCGGTGACTTCAGCGCGATGACCGTCTGGCTCCTTGTTACCCCCGGCAGCAGCTTGATGCGGTTGGAAATCACGTCTTCCAGCGCGTCGTTGGAGCGCGTGCTGAGGGTTTCACAACGTCGGTCAGATTGACGCGACCCAAATATCATCTTTATTAGAAAGTGGCGGGCTTGAATGCTCTGTTGTTTCCTCGTTTATCCGCCCTGGAGTTGAAGGTTTTGGAAGATAGCAGCCTGGGCCAAAACAGCTCGATTCCCGCATCAGGAAATTTGGGCGATGCACCAAAACCGCTTCAACCGCCAAGTTTGATCAGCCTAAAAAAATCCTTGCTGTCAAACCCTTCCGAACTCAAGAGTTTGTCCAATCTCGCTGTTACGAGATTCCTTAATGGTGATCCTGATCAAGCATGTGTGTGTATCAGGCGTGCCATATATGTGAGTCCCGGCACTGCGAGATCTCATCGGGTCTTCTCTAAAATTCTCGCGGGGCGAGGCGATACGGTTGGGGCACTGAAAGCGGCCATTCGAGAAATCTGTCTCGATCCAGGGACGTCGACAGGGTTGGAAATCGTGGGCGTTCTGCATAAGGACGCGGGGGCGTTGCATACAGCAAACAGAGTGTTGCAGCGCGCGGTTGTCTCCGACCCGTCCGTATTCTCCGCTTTGAACAACAGATATCACGTCCTCAAAGCACTTGGAGAGTTTGACCAAGCGGCGCAATGTCTCAAATTGCTGCTGGAAATATCTCCTGAAGATCCCGAACTTACTTCCAGCGTCATCTTCAGGCTTGATCACCTTCTCTCGTGGAGCATTGCCGAAGGGCAAGACTTTCGCCGGAAGCATTGGGCACGGCATGAAGCTGCGCTGCAAGAAGATGCCGCGATGGTCGCCGGATCTGCAGCGTCTTTGAAGAAATCAACCCGCCACAAACTTCGGATCGGCTATGTATCGGCCGATTTTCGCGAGCATTCCGCGTTTTCTGTTTTCGGTCCTGTCATCCTCAATCATGACCGCAACCAATTCGAAATTTTGGCGTATTCGAACTCGTCGCTCAGAGATGAAAAGACCAAAGACATTATTAGTTTTGTCGATGTGTTCAGAGATATATCCAATATGAGCGACATTGATGTGGCGTGTCAGATAAAGGCAGACGGCGTCGATATTCTGATCGATCTAAGTAGTCATTCGGCCGGAAACCGCCTTCCGGTTTTTTCACTTCGTCCCGCAAAAATACAGATTGCCGCTTGGGGGTACGCTCACGGAACAGGGCTTTCGTCGATGGATTACTTCATCATGGACGAAGTATATGCTCCGCCGGAAGCTGCCGAATATTTTTCGGAAACCCTGATTTATCTTCCGAGTGCGGTCCCGTTCATGCTGCCGAATGACCTGCCGGATGTTTCTGATCCGCCAGTTCTCATGAACAAGGTAGCAACCTTCGGAAGCTTCAACCGTGGCATCAAGATCACAAAAACCGCGTTGGGATTATGGACGGAAATCTTGCACGCCTCGGAAAACACTCGTCTGCTGTTGAAATGTTCCTCTTCCGAATCCCCGGCATGGAGGCATGTCGTCGAGTCTTATATGCAAGAAGGAGGTATTGATCCGGCGCGGCTTACCTTCTTGGGCAGGACAAACCAACGGGATCACCTGGACGCATACAGGCTGGTTGATGTCGCGTTGGATACCAGTCCCGATTCCGGAGGCGTGACGACATGGGAAGCGCTCTCAATGGGCGTTCCGGTCGTCTCTTTTCTGGATGATGTCTTGGCCCAACGCGTTGCGTCATCGATTCTCAACGTAGCGGGTTTGCCGGAGTTGATTGCGACCGGTCCAGCTGATTTTGTGAGAAAGGCGTCGGGTCTATCTCGAAACGTTGCAGCGTTGCGGTATTACCGTCAGACATTACGCCATCGTGTGAAAAATTGCGACGCCGCAATGTTCCCTGAATACACCCGGTTCGTCGAAGAGGCGTATCGGAGAGTTCACCACCTGTCGGCAACGGGCGGCAGGACCAAAGAGCCGATTTATGTGCGCTAAGTCCCGATTGGGTTGCATGCACCACGGTTCACGGTGGTGGGGCAATCAACTGAGACTGAGAATGGGGGCGAGTAAGTACCTGTCTGATGTTGATGCGTTTTCCAGCTTGTCCTTGGGTGACGCGTAAGTCGTTGCGTTGCCAATCACACCGGCAGGACTGCGCTTTCCTTTGGGGATTTCAGCGCGATCACCGTCTGGCTTCTCGTCACGCCCGGCAGCAGCTTGATGCGGTTGGAGATCACGTCTTCCAGCGCGTCGTTGGAGCGGGTGCGGATTTTCAGCAGGTAGGACCAGTCGCCGGTGACGTGGTGGCATTCGAGCACTTCCGGCATCGCGAGAACCGCTTCTAGGAAAGCGTCGTTATGGGCGCTCCAGTCGATCAGAACGGAGACGTAGGCGAGCACTTCGAGGCCGATGGCTGCCGGCTCCAGGATGGCGCCATAGCCCCGGATGGCGCCGGCGGCCTGTAGTTTCTTCAGTCGTTCGTTCACGGCGGAGACGGAGAGACCCGCATGGGCGCCGATATCGGCATAGGCGGCGCGGCCGTTGTTCTGGATGAAGGTCAGGATGGCGCGGTCGATGGTGTCGAATTTCGGCTCGCTCATCGCACGGCTCCCGTGGTTGCGGGGAGCGGAGCATAGAGCGCGCGCTCGCCCTTCACGCCGCGCAGGTCCATCCGGGTCAGCAACCGGGTTTGCTCCGGCAGAAGGGTGGCGATGCTTTCCGACAGGATGATGTCGGTGCCGAGCGAACGGCAGAGGCTTTCCATTCGGCTGGCCTCGTTCACGGCGGGGCCGATCACCGTGAAGTCGAGCCGGTCGCGGGAGCCGACATTGCCGAACATCACCTCTCCCAGATGCAGCGCCACGTTGAGGCCCATGGCCGGACGCTCCAGATCCGCCTCGGTTTCGGCCAGCGCATCGACGGCGGTCAGAGCCTCTGTCGCGGCCTCCAGGGCTTTCTGCGCGACCTCGCGCTGCATGCCCGGCTCGAACGGGAAGATGGCGAGGAACCCGTCGCCGAGGAATTTCAGCACCTGCCCGCCGGCGGCATGGACCGGCGCCAGCATGGCATCGAAATAGCGGTTGAGCGCCGAGACCATCTCCTCTTTCGAGACGATGTCGCTGACGCTGGTGAAATCGGACAGGTCGGCGATCATCAGCACGGCATCCAGGCTTTCCGCCATGCCGCGCCGGATCTCGCCCTTCAGGATGCGGCCGCCGACCAGCGGGCCGACATAGGCATCCAGCAGGTTCGCCGCGATCTCCTGATCGAGATGCGCCTGAATGGCCGAGGTCAGGGCCGGAACGATGCTGTCGATGAAGGCAATGTCATGCTCTGAGAAACCGTCGGGGTGGCGCGTCAGCCAGCGCAGCAGAGCGCCGCAACTGCGCTCCCCCTCACGGATCAGGCGCAGCGCTTCCGCGCCGCCAAACATGCAGGCGTAATAATCTGTGAAACCCTCGTCGCGGAATTCTTCGAAGACAGTGAAATCCAGCTCGGCCCCGGGCCCGGTGAGCCGCCGCCGGAGGCGCAGCGTACCGGTCGCCATCATGTGCCGCAGCGGGCTGGCTTTCCATTCCTCGGATTCGTCCCGGCTATAGGCAATCTCGTGCCGGTGGCCGGTGACGGCAGTGTTCTCCGCACGATCCCAGTCGAACATCAGCGAGCCGATTTCCGGATGCAGCGTATACATCGCCACCCGGCAGCGATCGAGCGGCACCCCGGCCTCAACGATCCGTTCCGCCGTCGCCGCGACCAGCTCCTCGTTAGGCGCTTTTTCCCATGCCTGATAGATCAGCCACTGGATCAGCGCCGTCGCTTTTTCATCCGGGATCGCAGGGCTCGCGAACATGATCTTTTTTCCTCACTTCGGGCGGGCACAGAATGCAGGCTCCAAGCACTTCTGGCAAACCCGGCGCGGCCTTGATAAAGGGAGGGGATGACCTCCTCCGAGCGCGAGATCCGTATACCCTCATTGCCGAGCCTTGTCCTCGCCCCGCGTTTCGCGGTCTGGCTCGGGACGGACGGTGATCTGGAACAGATCAGCCACGAGGAAGCGGCCGGCCGGCTGCGCTCAGGCCCCTGCATCGTCGCCCATGCCCGCGCCATCGCCCGGCGGCTCCGGCTCGACGGAATCGCCGCAATCGACGTGCTTGAACTCTTCGCCTTTGTCCGCCCCGCCCAGTTCTGTCTGCCGACGCCGCGCGGCCTCGCCGAGGCGCTGATGCTGGCGCCGCCACAGGACCATGAGGACGAGGCGCTGGTTCTGTCATCGGCCGCCGCCTCCCTGCTGGCGGAACTTGCCGACAGGGACCGGGACCCGAGCGCCCGGCCGATTGCCGAGACCATGCGGAATTGCGGCTGGGGCTGGGGGGATGCGGTGCTGCATGCGCTGGGTGCCGGGGAATTACCGCCACCGGGACCGGTGCGGCCGAGCGGGCTGCAGGTCTGGCGCCGGTTGGAGGAATGGTCCGAGCATGCGCCGGAGCCGCCTGCCGGGAACAAACCCGTCCTCGATGCGGAAGCGCGGGAGCGGCTGGCGGCATTGCTTGGCGACGGAGCGGAAGCGCGGCCGAGCCAGGCGGATTACGCCTCCGCCGTCTCCGCCGCCTTCATGCCGCGCGAAGAAGAGCGGCGCCCGAATGTGGTGCTGGCGGAAGCGGGCACCGGCGTCGGAAAGACCCTCGGCTATATCGCGCCCGCCAGCGTCTGGGCGGAGAAGAACGAAGGCGCGGTTTGGGTCTCGACCTACACCCGCAATTTGCAGCACCAGATCGACGGCGAGCTGGACCGGCTCTATCCCGACCCGGTGCGCAAGGCGCTCAAGGCGGTGGTGCGCAAGGGGCGGGAGAATTATCTCTGCCTGCTCAATCTGGAAGAGGCGGTGAACACCCTGCCGACCATGCCGCAGTTCGGCACCGCTCTCGGCCTGATGGCGCGCTGGGCGGAGGTGACGCGGGACGGGGATGTGCAGGGCGGTGATTTCCCGGCCTGGCTGGCCGACCTGCTCGGGCGCGGGCGCACTGTCGGGCTGGCTGACAGGCGCGGCGAATGCATCTATTCCGCCTGCCCGCATTATTCCAAATGCTACATCGAGAAATCCGTGCGCCGGGCGCGCCGGGCCGAGATCGTCGTCGCCAATCATGCGCTGGTGATGATCCAGGCGGCGCTTGGCGGCATCGACGACGGGGCGCTACCGACCCGCTATGTGTTCGATGAGGGGCACCATGTGTTCGATGCGGCGGACAGCGCGTTTTCAGCGCATCTGACGGCAATCGAGACGGTGGAGCTGCGGCGCTGGCTGATCGGCGCGGAGGGCCGCCGGTCCGGCCGGGCGCGTGGGTTGAAGAAGCGCGTTGAGGATCTGATCGCCGATGACGAGACGGCGCTGGAAGCGCTGGAAGCCGTGATGCATGCCGCCCGCGTGTTGCCGGGCGAGGGCTGGCTGACCCGCATCGCCGAGGGCGAGACAAAGGGCGAGACGGAGCGTTTCCTGGCACTGGTACGCTCCCAAGTCTATGCCCGCACCGAACAGCCGGACAGCCCCTATTCGATGCAGACGGACACGCATCCGCCGGTGGAAGGGTTGCTGGACGCCGCCGAGGCGCTGGATGCCGCATTGGCCCGTATCCTGACCCCTCTGAAGGAGTTGAAGAAGCGGCTGGAACACCGGCTGGACGAGGATGCGGAGGATCTGGAAAGCGCCATGCGTCTGCGCATTGAGGCCGTCGCCCGCTCCCTGCAGCGACGCGGTGAGATGACCCTTGGTGCCTGGCGCGACATGCTGAAGGCTTTGGCGCATGAAACCCCGGCGGAATATGTCGACTGGCTGGAGATCGACCGGAGTGACGGGCGGGACATGGATCTCGGCCTGCACCGGCACTGGATCGATCCGGGCCGCCCCTTTGCGGAAGCCGTGGTGAAGCCGGCCCAGGGCGTGGTCATGACCTCGGCCACCCTGCGGGACGGCACCGGTAACGATTTCCGCGATTGGCAGGCGGCGGAGGAACGGACCGGAGCTGTCTGGCTGGATGCGCCGGCGGTGCATGCCGCCGTTGCCTCGCCGTTCGATTATCCGACCCGGACGCGCGTTTTCATCGTCAACGATGTGCGCAAGGACGACATGGCCCAGGTCGCCTCTGCCTACCGGGAGCTGTTTCTTGCCTCTGGCGGCGGCGCGCTCGGCCTGTTCACCGCGATCCAGCGTTTGCGCGAGGTGCACCGGCGGATTGGCGGAGCCATCGACGAGGCGGATCTGCCGCTCTATGCCCAGCATGTGGACGGGCTCGACCTCTCCACACTGATCGATATCTTCCGGGCAGAGGAGAACGCCTGCCTGCTCGGCACGGACGCGGTGCGGGACGGGGTCGATGTGCCCGGCAACGCGCTCCGCCTGATCGTCTTCGACCGGGTGCCCTGGCCGCGCCCGGATATCCTCTATCGCGCCCGCCGCTCGGCATTTGGCGGTGGCAGCTACACGGACATGCTGACACGGCTGAAGCTGAAGCAGGCCTTCGGCCGGCTGGTCCGCCGGGCGGACGACAGGGGCGTTTTCGTGCTGCTCGACCCGATGATGCCGACCCGGCTGCTCGGTGCCTTCCCGGAAGGTGTTGAGGTGCGGCGCTGCGGGCTCGCCGAGGCGGTGGCGGAGACCCGTTCCTTTTTCGGGACGGCACCTGTTCCAACACCGTCAGTTGACGCGGACGAGGTGCCGTTCTAACCCCATAATCAATCAATAAGGCCGTCATCCCGGACTTGATCCGGGACCTTTTGGCGAAAGATACCGTCCCTCGGTACGTCAATGACGGGCAGGGCCTCATGATCAAAAAGGTCCCGGATCAAGTCCGGGATGACGACCGAGAAAACGGAGGAACAAGGCGTGTCGGACTTAGTCGACGCAGTGGTGATCGGGGCGGGCGTTGTCGGCCTTGCGGCGGCCCGGGCGCTGGCCATGGCCGGGCGCGAGGTGATCGTGCTGGAGCAGCATGACCTGATCGGCTCCGAGACCAGCTCACGTCATTCCGAGGTCATCCATGCCGGCATCTATTACCCGCCGGGCAGCCTGAAGGCCGATGTCTGCGTGCGCGGCAAGGCGCTGCTGTACGACTATGTCGAGAGCCACGGCGTGCCCTACAAGCGCCTCGGCAAGCTGATCGTCGCCACCTCCGAGGACCAGATCCCGGCCCTGCAGCAGATCAAGGAGCGGGCGGAGAAGAACGGCGTCCACGATCTCGAATTCCTGTCCCATAACGAGGTCACCGCGCGCGAACCTGATCTGCGCTGCGTCACCGCGCTCTGGTCTCCGTCGACGGGGGTGATCGACAGCCATTCATACATGCTGGCCCTGCAGGGCGATCTGGAAGAGCATGGCGGCATGATCGCCTTCCTCTCGCGCGTTGAGGGCGGGAAGGTAACGGAGGACGGTGTCGAGCTGCGCGTTGGCGGTCTGCACGGCATGACACTGACGGCGAAGACGGTGGTGGTCGCCGCCGGCCTGCACAGCCAGAGCATCATGCGCACCATCGAGGGGTTTCCGGCGGACGCCATCCCGCCGCAGCATTTCTGCAAGGGGAACTACTATCAGCTCACCGGCTGCTCGGCGCCGTTCAGCAGCCTGATCTACCCGGCCCCGGAAGCGGCCGGGCTCGGCGTCCATCTGACGCTGGATCTCGGCGGCCAGGCCCGGTTCGGCCCGGATGTCGAGTGGATCGACGAGATCAATTATGACGTCGACCCGCGCCGCTCCGACAGCTTTTACGCTGCGGTCCGGAAATACTGGCCGGGCCTGCCCGACGACAGCCTGACCCCGGCCTATTCGGGCATCCGCCCGAAAATCCAGGCGGAAGGGGAACCTGCCGTCGATTACATGATCCAGGGGCCGGCGGATCATGGCGTTGCGGGTCTGGTCAATCTCTACGGCATTGAGTCTCCGGGCCTGACCTCCTCGCTGGCAATTGCCGAAGAGGTGATGGAGCGATTGGAGCCCTGACCGGTGGTGACGCCTGAACCGCGTCGGAATAGCGCGTCAGGGGCAATTTCAGTCGTCGCCTCATCGGCTGGCTATGCGAGTGCTTGCCTTCAGCGCAGGGAGTTGGGCTAGTTTAGGAGGATGACAGACCAAACAGCCATACTCGTTCTCCGCTCGCGCCTTTCGCTCGATATGGTTCCGCCTTTGGGCCCCCGGGCACGGGCCGCGTCCTTCGCGTTCGGGGCGGTGCTGCTCTGGGCAACCTGGCCGACCTTGGCCACTCTGGCGAGCCCGGCTCCACCGTTTCTCGTTTTCGGACTGGCCGCTGTGATCGGGTTTGCCGTTTCCTTCTCGCTTGCGGCACTGCGCGGGCGGGCAAAGCCATATCTGAAAACGCCGCCGCGCACGGTCGCGTTCGTCGCGCTGGCCCTGCTTGCGAACAATGCGCTCTATCTCTTTGCCATGCCGAGGATCGGCCCCGCCGAAGCGAATGTGATCTCTTATCTCTGGCCGGTCATGCTGGTACTGATCATCGCCCACTTGCGCAGGGAACGGCTGAGTCTGACGCGTTCGGCGGGAATTATCATTGGATTTGCCGGGGCGGCGCTGGCGATCGGGCCGACCTTTGAGCGCGGCCTCGATCCGGGAGGTATTCTCCTCGCCTTCCTGAGCGGCCTGACTTTCGCAATCTATGCGGCCATCCGGACGCAGGGGCGTGAAGCCCAGGACGTGATCGGTCCGTCCATGGGCCTGCTTGCCATCATGGCGCTCAGCGCGCATGCCCTGTTCGAGGCACCGACGGAGCTCAGTCAGACCCAGTGGCTGGCGATTGTGGGGATCGGTATCGCTCCTCTGACACTTTCCAATGCTCTTTGGGACCAGGCGAGCAGGACGGGGCGGAATGAAACCGCCCTGATCTCCGGCATCGCCTATATGACCCCGTTGGCATCGCTTTTTCTGCTCGCCCTGTTCGACGTGACGCCGATTTCCTCCGGGGTTGCCGTCGGGGCGGTGCTCGTGGTTATCGGTGCGCTCGCCGCGTCGAATCTTCTGTCGCGCCGGGGTTGCGGCAGCTAAGCGCCTGCTCCTGGCTCCGGTTGTTCTATTCTGAGGCGTGAAATCGCCTTCCAGTCGCGTTTACACCCTTCCGAACGGCTTCTAGTCTTGTGGAAAAGACCAAAGGGAGGATGCTTGATGAACCGGATGACGGAACCCGACGTCACGGGGGTACTGGAGGGCTGGATCGCCGGTCTGAACGCGGCCCTGGCGGCGCCGGACGCCGGTGCACTTGCCGATTGTTTCGACGCGGGCGGCTACTGGCGTGACGTGCTGATCCTGTCCGGGCAGCAGCGGACAGTCCCGGGTAATACGGCGATCGCCGAGCGGTTTCTGGCGGAAGCGGCAGGCGAGGGTCTGGGCAGCTTTTCCATCGCAGAGGATCATGTCGCTCCCCGCATCGTCGAGCGGGCGGGAGCGTCCGTGATCGAGGGTTTCCTGTCCTTCGAAACGGACAAGGGCATCGGCCTTGGTCTGGTGCGGATCAAGTACCCGTCCGATACGCCGCGCGCCTGGGTCTTCATGACAGCGCTCGAGGATATAAAAGGCTTCGAGGAAGCCCGGATCTTCGAGCAGAATGACGACCCTGCCTTCAACCCGAACTTCCATGGCCCGAACTGGCTCGACAGGCGCGAGAAGGAGCGGGCCTACGCGGACCGTGATCCCGAAGTGCTGATTGTTGGCGGCGGCCATGCCGGACTGACGACAGCGGCACGGCTGAACCGGCTTGATGTCGATACGCTTGTGGTCGACCGGATGAAGCGGGTCGGAGACAATTGGCGGCTGCGCTATCACGGGCTCCGGCTGCACAACTACATTCACAGCAATCATCTGCCTTACATGCCCTTCCCGGAAGGCTGGCCGACTTACATCCCGAAGGACCGCATCGCCAACTGGCTGGAAGCCTATGTCGACGCGATGGACATCAATTTCTGGACAGAGACCTCCTTCGAGGGCGCGGAATATGATGAACAAGCCGGCTGCTGGACCGCCCAGGTGACACTGGCGGACGGAACGGTGCGGGAAATGCGGCCGCGCCATATCGTCATGGCGACCAGCGTCAGCGGCACCCCGAATATTCCGGAGATCCCGACCATCGACCGCTTCAAGGGCCCGGTGCTGCATTCCAGCCAGTTCACCGCTGGCTCCGACTGGAAGGGCAAACGGGTCACCATCTTCGGCACCGGCACCAGCGCGCATGACATCGCGCAGGATCTCGAAGGCAACGATGCCGACGTCACCATCGTCCAGCGCAGCCCGACCCTGATCGTCAATATCGAGCCGAGCGCGCAGCTCTATGACGGCATCTACTGGGGCGAGGGGCCGAGCTGGGAGGACCGGGATCTTATCAACCTGGCAACCCCCTTCGATCTGGTCCGCGTCGCCCACAAGATCATCACCGACAAGGTGAAAGAGATCGACAAGCCGCTGCTCGACGGTCTGGAGAAGGTTGGCTTCCGGCTCGATTTCGGCGAGGGGGGCACCGGCTGGCCGCTGAAATACCGCACCCGTGGCGGCGGTTACTATTTCAATGTCGGCGCCTCGGACCTGATGGCGGCAGGCCGGATCGGCCTGATCCAGAATGCGGATATCGAGCATTTCGAGGCAGGCGGACTGCGCATGAAGGACGGCACACCGCGCGAGGCGGATCTGATCGTGCTGGCCACCGGCTACAAGGGCCAGGACCACATGACCCGTGTGCTGTTTGGTGATGCGGTGGCGGACCGGGTCGGCAAGGTCTGGGATATCGATCCGGAGATCGAGGAACTCAACAACATGTGGACTCCGACCCCGCAGCCCGGCCTCTGGTACACCGGTGGCAGCTTCGCGCAGGCGCGGATCTACTCGAAGTTCCTCGCCCGGGCGATCAAGAGGGAGCTGGTGGAGTGAGTGGCGGCTGAGCAGCCCGTCTCTCGCTCTCTTCACTCTGCCAGTTAACTGATCTGGATCAGTTAACGCATTCAAAAATAACGCCGTTTTCATTCCGGCCGTTGATCTGTGTCAAAGCCGCCTGCAAAGGCGGGGCGCACTTTGCCGCCAGCAATTTTGATACAAGAGGACGGACTGATGACATCCTTCGGGAAAGTGATGGCGACGGCAGCCACATTTGCCGTACTGGGTTCACTCATGACTGTCAGCGGTGCGGCGCTGGCCGGGTCTGACGAATTCAAACCAAAGCAGGCTGGTGATTTTGTTATCCGCGCCCGTGGCATCGCCATGGTTCCGGATGAATCGACCTCTTCCAATCAGCTTACGACCGGCGGCGGTGAGCTGAATGACGACTATGTTCCGGAAGTCGATTTCTCCTACTTCATCACCGACAACATCGCCCTGGAGCTGATCGCGGCAACGACAGAGCATGACTTGGATTGGAAGAATCCGGACGTCGATCTCGGCTCGGTGATGCTGCTGCCGCCGACATTGACACTGCAATATCACTTCATGCCCAAGGAGCGCTTCAGCCCGTATCTGGGGGCAGGTATCAACTACACCTTCTTCTATGATGAGAAGCCCGGCGCTGCGCAGTCGATCTCCTACGACAACGGCTTCGGCTATGCGCTTCAGGCTGGCTTCGACTACGCGATCTCTGGCCCGTGGTCGCTCAACGTCGACGTCAAAAAGATATTTCTCAACACCACGATCACAACGAATGTCGGCAGTGGCCCGATCAATGTCGACGCGGACCTCGACCCTTGGGTGTTCGGTATAGGTGTCGGTTACCGTTTCTGATTGAGGCGCCGCCGCTTAATATAAAAACGGCCCTGCAAATCAGGGCCGTTTTCATGTTCAGGGGAAGGCGTGCTGCTTAAGCCGCCAGATCCTTGCCCGCCAGTGCCTTCTCGATCAGCTCGACCGTTTCATCCCGTCCGTAGAGCGCAATGAAGCTGCCGAAGCGCGGGCCCTGGTCCTGGCCGAGCAGAACCTGGTAGAGCGCCTTGAACCAGTCGCGCAGGTTTTCGAAATCGTGCCGTTTGCCGACTTCGTAGACCTGGGTCTGGATGGTTTCGGCATCGGCGTCCGGCGCAAGGGCTTTCAGCTCACCGACCAGATCCTCGAACGCTGCGCGTTCCTGCTCCGTCGGCGCGCGGTACTGCTTCTGCGGCCGGGCGAAGTCCTGATAGTAGTTCACGGCGTAGCCAGCCATCCGGTCCAGCACCGGGTGGCTTTCCGCCGTAGCGCCCGGCGCGTAGCGGGCGATATAGCCCCAGAGGACGGAAGTGTCTTCGGCATGACAGACCGATGCGAGGTTCAGCAGCAGACCAAAGCTGAGCGGCACTTTCTCTTCATTGCCGCGACCGCGTCCCTGCGTGATATGCCAGGCCGGGTTCTCGACCTTCTTGGCTTCGTCGCTCTCGTCTTCCAGCTTGTCGAGGAACTGGAAATATTCGTCCGTGTTCTTCGGGATCACGTCGAAATAGAGCCGCTTGGCCCTTTTGGGCTGCTGGTACATGAATAGCGACAGGCTTTCCGGCGAGCCATAGCGCAGCCAGTCCTCGACCGAGAGGCCATTGCCTTTTGACTTGGAGATCTTGCCGCCTTCCTCGTCGAGAAACAGCTCATAGCTGAGGCTCTCCGGCGGCTTGGAGCCGAGAGTGCGGCAGATCTTGGAGCTCTGCTTCACGCTGTCGATCAGATCCTTGCCGGACATTTCGTAATCGACGCCGAGCGCATGCCAACGCATGGCCCAGTCGCACTTCCATTGCAGCTTGCAGTGCCCGCCCGTAACCGGCACCTCGACCTTGCCGCCGCCATTCGGATCTTCATAGATCACGGTGCCCGCATCGGTGTTGCGCTCGGCGATGGCAACCTGAAGGACATCTCCGGTGGTCGGGCAGACCGGCAGGAAGGGCGAGTAGGTTGCCTGCCGCTCCTTGCCGAGGGTCGGCAGCATGATTGCCATGATTTCGTCATAGCGCTGCAGGGTTTCCAGCAGCGCCTTGTCGAACATGCCGCTCTTGTAACACTCGGTCGAGGACATGAATTCGTACTCGAAGCCGAAGCTGTCGAGGAATTCCATGAGCCGGTTGTTGTTATGCGCGCCGAAGCTCTCATGCGTGCCGAAAGGGTCCGGCACCTGGGTCAGCGGCTTGTTCAGATATTCCGCCAGCATCTCCTGGTTCGGCAGATTGGTCGGCACCTTGCGGAAGCCGTCCATATCGTCCGAGAAGGCGATCAGCTTGGTCGGGACATCCGGCATGAGCTGTTCGAAAGCGCGGCGCACCATGGTAGTGCGGAAAACCTCGCCGAAAGTGCCGATATGCGGCAGGCCGGAGGGGCCGTAGCCGGTCTCCAGGATGACATGACCTTTCTCCGGTTTCTTGCCCCCGATCCGCGCAACGATCTTTCGCGCTTCCTCGAACGGCCAGGCGCGGGCGTTCTCGGCGATCTCGGTGGGGATAAGGGAGGTCATGTTTTTTTCCTTGAGCTTGCAATAGTGCGCGGGAAGCTAGGGCGCGGCGCGCCTGAGGTCAACGATTCGCGCGATGCGGGGCCGTGCCTTTCGGGCGCCCACAAGTCGCGGATGCAGTCTTTCCCTGTTTTTAGCATTTAAATGGAATTTTATGGTTTAATCGATTTGGGGTCGGCGCTGTATAGGGCTGGAGTTACGCTTGATCGATCCGAGCGAATTTTCGATTTGGTATCCTGAAACGGATGAAAACACGCCGGTGCATGAGCGCTCGGTTTCGTTTCTTGAATATTGCCTCAAGGTGAAGCCACGTGACGGCATGGCGTCCAGGAGCGATTTTTCTCTTGAGACCCTGAAGCCTTGGCTCGGCAATATCATGATTCTCGAATTTGACCCGGCCCGGGAAGATTTCCGCTATCGCCTCTATGGAAGCGAGATCGCGAGCCGCACAGGGTTCGAGTTGACGGGCAAATGGGTCGCCGATCTGGGCCCCGACGTCGGCGATATTCTCCGGGAGCAGTATTTGCGTGCCATGAGGGAGGAATGTTTGATCCTCTGCCGCAACCCTTATGTCCATTCGCGGGCGCCCTGCGACTGGGAGCGTGTGGTGTGCCCGGTTGCGGACGGGGAGAAGCGGCAGGTTGTCGTTTCCAATCATATGGTGGAGCTGACAGGCCAGTTGCGGGAGTTGCGGCTGGCTGCCAATGGAACAAAGCGCCGCTAGCCCCATGTTTGTCGCCTCCGGACAAACCGGTCGATACACCTCTTTCGTTTATATATAAGGCTGTGATCGAGTGCCTGGACACTGCGGCGAACTTTTCTTGAATTAGGATAATCTCGATGACGCTGGGCCTTTGACTGGGCCCTTTGCGATCGACATGTATCTGCCGGAGCATGCCCGCTGATGGACAGGCAGGTATGCGGGTCTCACAGACCGCTTGATTCTCCCGTTCCCGCTCTGTATAAACCCGCCTCCCCATGAGCAATCGTGGGGCAGCGCCGTGTCGTGGCTTGTAGGGCATGCCTGGCCGGTAGTGAGTAACCGCCAAAAACGGAGATCGAAATGCCCAAGATGAAGACCAAGAGCGGCGCCAAGAAGCGGTTCCGGCTCACGGGCAGCGGCAAGGTGCGTGGTAACGTCGCCTACAAGCGCCACCAGCTGTCGAACAAGTCCCAGAAGATGAAGCGCAAGGCCCGGGGGACGATGATCCTGTCCGATGCCGATGCGAAAATCGTCAAACAATTCCTTCCGTACGCTTAAGAAAGGGCACCAGAGATGGCACGTGTAAAACGGGGCGTCACGGCTCACGCCCGTCATAAGAAAGTTACGGACAAGACCAAAGGCTATTACGGCCGCCGGAAGAATGTCTTCCGCGTTGCCGTACAGGCGATGGAGAAGGCGGCTCAGTATGCCTATCGCGATCGCCGGGTCCGCAAGCGCGACTTCCGCGCGCTCTGGATTCAGCGCATCAATGCCGGTGCGCGCAGCTACGGTCTGACCTATTCGAAGTTCATGAATGGTCTGAAGAAGGCCGGCATCGAGCTTGACCGTAAGGTGCTCTCGGATCTCGCGATCCATGAGCCGGTGGCGTTTAAGAGCCTGGTCGATCAAGCCCAGGCCGCGCTCGGAACTGCCGACTAATACGAGGCATGCCGGATCATCCGGCAGCCTATCGGTAATAGAGTTGAAAAGGGGTCTGGCCTTAGCCGGGCCCCTTTTGCTTTAAGGAACCCGCGCTGGACCGGAACCGGCACCGATTTGGGGTGAAAAAGATCATGCAGGACGTTGAAACACTGAGAGCGGAACTTGCCGCCGCCGTTGATGGCGCGGGAGATCTTGCCGCACTCGAAGAGCTCCGTGTCGGCGCTCTTGGCAAGAAGGGCCGCATCACCGGCCTGATGAAGCAGCTCGGCGGTCTCGATCCGGAGCAGCGCAAGGAAGCCGGCCAGGCCCTGAACCGTCTGAAGGACGAGATCCAGGCGGCCATCGAGGCGCGCAAGACCGCGTTCGAGGATGCGGCGCTCGATACCCGGCTGCTGGCCGAGCGGATCGATGTCTCCCTGCCAGCCCGCCCCGAGGCGACCGGCCGGGTGCATCCGATCACCCAGACCATCGAAGAGCTGACCCAGATCTTCGCCGAGATGGGCTTCTCCGTCGCCGAAGGGCCGCATATCGAGAGCGATTACTACAACTTCACCGCGCTCAATATCCCGCCGGAGCATCCGGCCCGTCAGGAACTTGATACTTTCTACCTGCCGCCGGACGAGAGCGGCACGCCGCGCGTCCTGCGCACACATACCTCCCCGGTGCAGATCCGCACCATGGAGAAGAAGACCCCGCCGATCCGGATCATCTGCCCGGGTCGGACCTTCCGTTCGGACCATGACGCCACGCACTCCCCGATGTTCCATCAGGTCGAGGGGCTGGTGATCGACAAGGCCACCCATATGGGCCACCTGAAGGGCTGCCTGATCGATTTCTGCCGCGCCTTCTTCGGTGTCGACGATCTGCCGGTGCGCTTCCGGCCGTCTTATTTCCCGTTCACCGAGCCGTCGGCGGAGGTCGATATCGGCTGCACCCGCAAGGGCGGCGAGTTCAAGATCGGCGCCGGTGACGATTGGCTGGAAATCCTCGGTTGCGGCATGGTGCACCCGAAGGTGCTGGAATATTGCGGCATCGACTCGACCGAATATCAGGGCTTCGCCTTCGGTATGGGGATCGAGCGGATCGCCATGCTGAAATACGGCATTCCCGACCTGCGCCCGTTCTATGACAGCGACCTGCGCTGGCTGAAGCATTACGGCTTCATGCCCTTCGATGTTCCCAATCTGGCCGGAGGGCTCAACCGATGAAGTTCTCTCTGTCTTGGCTGAAAGAGCATCTCGAGACCGATGCCACGCTTGAGCAGATCTGCGACACCCTGCCGATGCTCGGGCTTGAGGTCGAGGAGCTGATCAATCCGGCTGAAAAGCTGTCGCCCTTCACCATCGCCCATGTCATTGAGGCGGTGCAGCATCCGAACGCGGACCGGCTGCGCGTCTGCAAGGTCGATACCGGCACGGAGACCATCCAGGTGGTCTGTGGTGCGCCGAACGCACGCACCGGCATGAAGGGCGTTTTCGCCCCGTCCGGTAGCCATGTTCCGGGCACCGGTGTTGACCTCAAGAAAGGCGTCATCCGTGGCGAGGAGAGCAACGGCATGCTCTGCTCCGAGCGCGAGCTGGGTCTGTCCGACGAGCATGACGGCATCATCGATCTGGCGGAAGATGCGCCGATCGGCATGTCCTACGCCGAATATGCCAAGCTGGACGATCCGGTGATCGACATCGCCATCACGCCGGACCGAGCGGACTGCCTCGGTGTGCGCGGTGTGGCGCGCGATCTGGCCGCTGCCGGTCTCGGTACCCTGAAGCCGCTCGATACGAGTGAAGTCAAAGGCACCTTCGCAAGCCCGATAGGCTGGGATGTGGACGTGCCGGAGCCGTCGCTGGTGCCCTATGTGGTCGGCCGCTATTTCAAGGGCGTGAAGAATGGCCCGAGCCCGAAATGGATGCAGGACCGACTCGTTGCCGTCGGCTTGCGCCCGATCTCCGCGCTGGTCGATATCACCAACTATATGATGCTTGATGTCGGCCGCCCGCTGCACGCCTATGACGCGGACAAGGTGTCGGGTGGCAAGATCCGAATCCGTCTTTCCAAGGCGGGGGAGAGCTATGAAGCGCTGAACGAGAAGACCTACACCTTCGAGGACGGCATGCTGGTGCTCGGCGACGAGCACGGCATCGACGACATGGCCGGCATCATGGGTGGTGAGCGGACCGGTTGCGGCGATGAGACCGTGAACATGTTCCTCGAGGTCGCGATTTTCGACCCGATCTCGGTCGCCATGACGGGCCGCAAGCTGAACGTGCTGAGCGATGCCCGCTACCGGTTCGAGCGCGGTCTCGATCCGACCGGCCCGACCTGGGGCGTGCATCTGGCCTCCAAGTTGGTGTTGGATATCTGCGGCGGCGAGGCGAGCGAGCTGGTCGTGCACGGTCAGGAAGAGAACTGGAAGCAAACCATCACGCTGCGCCATTCTCGGATCAAGGGCCTTGCCGGTATCGACGTGCCGGAAGAGCGGGCAAAGGATATCCTGACGAGGCTCGGTTTCGAGGTCTCCGGCAGCGGCGAGGCGATCAGCGCGGTCATGCCGCCTTGGCGCTATCGCGATGTCGAGGGCGAGGCCTGCCTGGTCGAGGAAATCATCCGGATCAACGGCTATGACGAGATCCCGGTGGTTTCCCTGGAAACCGGCCATGTCGTGCCGGAGCCGGCACTGAGCAAGACGCAGGTCCGTGAAGGCACGGCCAAGCGCCTGCTGGCGTCCCGGGGCATGATGGAGGCGGTCACCTTCTCCTTCCTGTCGCAGGACGAGGCGGAGCTCTTCGGCGGTGGCGCTGACGAGCTGAAGCTGGTGAACCCGATCTCCAGCGAGCTGGACGTGATGCGTCCCTCGATCCTGCCGAATCTGATCGCGGCGGCTGTCCGCGGCGGCAATATGGGGATCGGCGATGCGTCCCTGTTCGAGGTCGGCCCGCAATATGCGGACGCGACACCGAAGGGTCAGTCCACGGTGGTGGCGGCCCTGCGCGTCGGCCGAACAGGCCCGAAAGACTGGGCAGGCTCGACCCGCCCGGTCGATGCCTTCGATGCCAAGGCGGACGTTATGGCACTGCTGGAGGCTCTGGATGCGCCGGCGGGTAATCTGCAGGTCTCGACCGATGCGCCTTCCTGGTACCATCCGGGCCGCTCTGGCGCGCTGCGCCTTGGCCCGAACGTGCTGGCGACCTTCGGGGAGCTGCATCCCAAGGTGCTGAAGGCGATGGACCTGAAAGGCCCGGCTGTGGCTTTCGAGATTTTCCTCGCCAAGGTGCCGACACCGAAAGCCAAGGGCCCGGCCAAGCCGTTCCTGAAACTCTCCCCGTTCCAGCCGCTGACCCGCGACTTCGCCTTCGTGGTGGATAAGGACGTGCCGGCGGAAAAATTGGTCCGGGCGGCAACCGGTGCCGATAAGGCTCTGATTTCCGGCGTGCATCTGTTCGACGAATACCAGGGCAAGGGTCTGGAAGAGACGGAGAAATCCATTGCCCTCCAGGTCACCCTGCAACCGGTCGACGCGACCCTGACGGACGAGCAGATCGGCGAGGTCACCCGCAAGATCGTGGCCCAGGTCGAAAAGGCCACCGGCGGACGCATTCGCGGCTAAGGACAGCTTCCACTCAAACGCGAAAAGGCCGGGGTATGCCCGGCCTTTTTCTCTCCATTGTCATCCCGGCCGGAGAGCCGGGACCTATCTTTTCGTAAGGCAGAATGCCCGCCCACATGGATCCTGAATCACGTTCGGGATGACGGCGATGAGGGCAGGAACGGGATAGCGAGCTTTTGTTCGCCCCTACGCCTGGGCCAGCTCCGCGCCTGCCACGTCCTCCATAAGCATATCTCCCGGTTTTGCCCGCGTCGGGCCCTTCGCTTTGATGCCGCCGGAGTACAGTGCCGTTTCCAGCATGCGCTCGCATTTGCGTCGGAACTCTTCAGGGGCCTTGTACCGGATGGCGCCGGCCAGTTTTTCGCGGGCTTCCTTGATCTTCATCGCGCGCCGCTCGCTCTCGTCTTCCATGGCGGCTTCGATAGCAGCTCTGGAGGCGATCGAGGTCGCTTTCATGAAGGCGTGAAGCATTATGGCATCGACGGCACCGGTTGCCTCGTCGGTATAATCTTTCGGGAGCTTGGCGCTCTTGATGGCTTCCTTCAAGCATTTGGCAGACGCTTCGCAGCGGTCAGTGCGACCGCTTTCTGCCTGCTTCTTGATCTGGAAGAGAGCTCCGTTGACGGCGGGCGCCAACTCGTGGATCCGGCGGATTGCCGCTTCGTCCTCGATAATTCCGGTATTCGTCTGACCAAACATCGGCAGCCTCCAACTTTCTGTTGATGGTGCGTGGTTAATGATCTGTAAATATTAAAATGCTTTTTATGTAATTGCTATACAAAAATGCAATCCACACGGATTTATTGTGTTTGAGCGTGGGGACAGCGCGCCTGATGGCGCCAGCAAATGCAAACGCCGCCCTGTTGGGCGGCGTTTCTTATCCGGGTTCTGTCAGCGGTGCCAAACGGCGTTACGCTCCGACAGGCTTGGCGTAGGTCTTGAGCTTTTTGGTCTCCGGTTTTTTCGCCGGTGCCACCGCTGTCGGCGCAGTGTCGACAGGTTTGGCTCGGTTCTCAACCTTAGGGGCCGTGTCGCGAGGCTTGGCCTTGGTCGGCCCCTTCGCCTTGACTCCGCCTGAAAGCATGGCAACCTCAAGCATACGCTCGCATTGCTGTTTGAATTCCTGAGGAGCCTTGTTCTTCATGGCTCCGGACAGTTTTTCGCGCGCTTCCTTGATTTTGGCGGTACGCTTCTCACTGTCGTCGTTCTTGCCTGCATCGACAGCCTCTTTCGCAGCAAGCGCTGTTGCTTTCATGAAGGCTTGCAGCATCAGTCTATCGACGCCTTCCCGGACCTGCTTGGCGTAATCTTTGGGAAGTTTCGGATTTTTCAGAAATTCGGTGAGACGCTTTGCCGATGCCTCACAGCGGTCGGTGAGGGCGGCATCCGCCTGCTTCTTCATCTGAACAAGAGCTGCTTCGATCGACTGCTTCATCGCTTCGATGCGGCGTTCTTCAGCTTCCTCGTTGGCGCTCTTTTCTTTACCGAACCCGAACATTGGCGTTTCCTGTCCTCACTTAACGGAGGATCTCTCAGTTATCCCTATTCATAATAGTGTAAAATTCGAAACTATCCATAAAAAAGAAGTTCGAATACTTGAGGTTTTTTCAATATTTTTTATTGGATTTGATGTTTTTGTTTTTCATGTATCTGATGATTCGCTGATTGTTCGAGTGTTTCAGCGTGAGTAGAAAATAAGCGAAAAAATTCAACTTAAGTATTACCAAGGTTAACGAATCGGTTGATGCGATCCTGGCGGCATGCTGGTCGGAGTGGGCGCATTTACGACTTGGATGCAGAAGAACCGGGCGCACATCCACTCCCGCAGGTGCCGGAAGCCTCGGGGGGCGTTAACATCGACAGACCGTGGCTTTGGCGTAACTGTCGTTTTTTGCGTATCCGGAGAGAACGGATGAAAGGGTTTAAACCCAGCCCATCAGTTCCCGTTCGACCACGGCTCCAATCGCCTTCATGCCATCATCACTATCGTTCAGGCACGGGATGTAGGTGAAATTCTCTCCGCCCGCTTCCGCGAAAGTCTCGCGAATGCCGATATTGATTTCCTCCAGCGTCTCGACGCAATCGGAGGAGAAGCCGGGGCAAATGATAGCGAGGTTCTTTACGCCTTTTGCAGGGAGCCCTTCGACCGTGTCCTGAAGATACGGTTTCAGCCACTCTTCCTTGCCGAAGCGGGACTGGAAGGCGACCATCATCTTGTCGTCTCCCCAGCCAAGCTTCTCGCGCACCAGCCGCGTGGTCTTGAAGCAATGGCAATGATAGGGATCGCCGTTCAGGAAGTAGCGTTCCGGCAGGCCGTGATAAGAGGTGATGAGGAGGTCGGGCGTCCAGTCGAGGCCTTTCAAGTGCATATCGATGGAGTTGGCGAGACCCTCGATATAGGCAGGCTCGTCATGATAGGCGGGGGCGGTACGGACTGCGGGTTGCCAGCGCAATTTCATCAGCGCTTCGAAGCTTTTGTCATAGGCAGTCGCTGTCGTGCTTGCGGCATATTGCGGGTAGAGTGCGACCAGCAGGATGCGCTCGCATCCCTTGTCCTTCAGCTCGCGGATCTTGCTTTCGGTGCTCGGGTTGCCGTAGCGCATGCCCCAGTCGACAATGATATTCGGATGCTTCGCCGACAGCGTGGCTGCCAGCTTCTCCGACTGGTTACGCGTGTAGAGGCGCAGCGGGGACTCGTCTGTTTCCTTGACCCAGATCTGCTCGTAGGCGTGGCCGGTCTTGGAAGGGCGTGTGGGCAGGATAAACAGGTTGAGGATCAGCTTCCACAGCAGCGGGTTCACCTCGATGACCCGCTCGTCCGAGAGAAATTCCTTCAGATAGCGCCTGATCGACCAATAGTCCGTCGCGTCCGGCGTGCCGAGATTGAGCAGCAGAACGCCGATCTTTTCGTCTGGCAGGGCGGGATGGTCGGAAGGCAGCTGTCTGGGGGCGAGGGCCATGAAGCGGTCCATTGGTTATACTTGGAACGGTTCCAACATAGGACGCTTGGCGTCGGAAACCAGTCCCGTCTGATCCCGAAAATGCCAAGGCCCCGCCAGAGCGGGGCCATCGGACCATATGGGCGACGGAATGTCGCGGCGCAGAAGAGACTGTGCCGGTGGTTAGCGGGGCGCGATAACCATGATCATCTGCCGGCCTTCCATCTTCGGATATGACTCGACCTTCGCCGCTTCTTCCATCTCGTCGCGGACCCTGTTCAGCACGTTCATGCCGAGGTCCTGATGCGCCATTTCACGGCCACGGAAACGTAGGGTGACCTTCACCTTGTCCCCTTCGGCGATGAATTTGCGAACGTTCTTCATCTTCACTTCGAAATCATGATCGTCGATATTCGGACGCAGCTTGATTTCTTTGATCTCGATGATCTTCTGTTTCTTCTTGGCTTCGTTCTTTTTCTTCTGAGCCTCGTACTTGAATTTACCGTAATCGAGGATCTTACAGACGGGCGGGTCCGCATTCGGGGACACTTCGACCAGATCGAGGCCAAATTCTTCAGCTTTTAGAATGCCTTCGCGAACAGTCAGTACGCCGAGCATTTCCCCGTCGGGATCAATGCAGCGGACTCGTTCTACGAGAATGTCGCGGTTCACCCGCGGGCCATCCTTGGCCGGCGGTTGATTGAATGGTGGTCTGGCGATCTATCGCCTCCTTCGTTATCTGTTTCTGTTGTGTGGGGAGGTGCTGACCCGGATCAGAGGTGATCCGGAGCCAGAGCCTCTTCTTTAAGTCTAGTAATGGCGTCGTTGAGTGCAAGCACTTCTTGCGCTTTTCCGCCGAGTCGCCGCAGCGCGACCTTGCCTTCTTCCGCCTCGCGACGGCCGACGACGAGGATTGCCGGGATCTTGGCCTCGCTGTGTTCTCGGATCTTGTAGTTGATTTTCTCGTTCCGTCGATCCATCGCAACCCGCAATCCGGCGGCCTTTGCGGCGGCCATCACCTCAGCCGCATAATCGTCCGCATCGTTGGTGATGGTGGCGACCACGGCCTGGACCGGTGCGAGCCAGAGCGGGAAGCGGCCGGCATATTGTTCGATCAGGATGCCGATCCAGCGCTCCATCGAGCCGAAGATGGCCCGGTGCAGCATGACAGGACGCTTGCGGTTGCTGTCCTCGTCGATATAGGAGGCGTCGAGCCGCTCCGGCAGGACGAAATCGACCTGCAGGGTGCCGCACTGCCAGTCCCGGCCGATCGCGTCGGTCAGCACGAATTCCAGCTTCGGGCCGTAGAAGGCGCCTTCACCGGGGTTCAGCGTGGTATCGAGGCCGGCCGCATCACAGGCATCGCTCAGCGACTTCTCGGCCTTGTCCCAGATCGCATCTTCACCGGCGCGGACTTCCGGGCGGTCGGAGAATTTTACCCGCACGTCGGTAAAGCCGAAATCCTTGTAGACCGCCGACAGCAGCTCGCAGAACTTCACGCTTTCTTCGGTGATCTGCTCTTCGGTGCAGAAAATGTGGGCATCGTCCTGAGTGAAGGCGCGCACCCGCATGATGCCGTGCAGCGCACCGGATGGCTCGTTTCGGTGGCAGGAGCCATATTCGGAAAGCCGCAGCGGCAGGTCCCGATAGCTCTTCAGGCCTTGCTTGAAGATCTGCACATGGCCCGGGCAGTTCATCGGCTTCAGGGCGAGCACCTTGTCGTCCTCGGCATTGGCCGTGAACATGTTCTCGCGGAACTTTTCCCAGTGACCGGAGGCTTCCCAGAGGGAACGGTCGATCAGCTGCGGGGTCTTCACCTCCTGATAACCGGCACGGTCGAGCTTCCGGCGGAGATGGTTCTCGATCTGCCGGTAAAGCGTCCAGCCCTGCGGATGCCAGAACACGGAGCCGACGGCCTCTTCCTGAATATGGAACAGGTCCAGCTCACGGCCGAGGCGGCGGTGGTCGCGCTTTTCGGCTTCCTCAAGCATGTGCAGATAGGCGTCGAGCTGCTTCTGATCCGGCCACGCCGTACCATAGATGCGCTGCAGCTGCGGCCGGTTGCTGTCGCCGCGCCAGTAGGCACCGGCGACGTTCATCAGCTTGAAGGCATGGCCGGTATATTTGGTCGACGGCATATGCGGGCCGCGGCAGAGATCGAGGAACTCGCCCTGGCGGTAGAAACTGATGGTCTCGCCAGACGGAATGGTCTCGACCAGCTCGACCTTGAACGGCTCATGCACCTTCTTGTAATGCAGGACCGCTTCGTCCCGGTCCCATTCCTCACGGGTAATGGTCTCGTCCCGGTCGACGATCTCGTGCATCCGCTTTTCGATCTTTTCCAGATCGTCCGGGGTGAAATGCTCTTCCCGGAAGAAATCGTAATAGAACCCGTTCTCGATGGAGGGGCCGATGGTGACCTGGGTCTCGGGATACAGCTCCAGCACGGCTTCGGCCATGATGTGGGCGCAGTCGTGCCGGATCAGCTCAAGCGCTTCCTGGTCTTTCTTGGTGACAAGCGCGACCTGGCTGTCTTCGGCAATAGGCAGGCTGAGATCGCTCAGCGCACCGTTGATGCGGACCGCGATCGCAGCTTTGGCGAGGCCGGGACCGATATCGGCGGCGATTTCCGCGCCGGAAACGGCGGCATCGAAGGAACGGACGGAGCCGTCGGGAAGTGTAATGGCAGGCATGATGTGGGACCCTTTTGAGGGGTGTTTTCGTGGCAAATTTTTCGCAAGGCCTTGGGACGGGAGCGTCCCCGATCCGTATGCCGTCTCGGCCGGCCAGGCCGAAACGGCTAACTAGTCACGATTGTCTGGGTCGGATGCCACATGGGTCCGTAAAATTTGCCGTTGCGCATGGATGGCTATGTAGCGCCGGAATGGCTCTGCCGCAAGGAAAGACTGGTAAAGTGCAACTTAGACCGGCATGGGGTGTGGTTCGTTGTGTCCGGCGGGCTTCATGTCCATAGGACAGAACAGTTATTGGTTCGTTTTCTCATTTGCGGCGAAATTGATGTCCTACTCCGAGCCGAACTTCGACAATTGTATGTGTACAGAAACCCGTGTTGGGCGTGTCGTTTTCCCTGCGAACGATGTTTATCTCTACCGTGCACTTGCAGAATGCGGCGACTATTGTTTCGGAGAAATGCAAGTGTACGAACGGCTTATCAAGCCGGGTATGACCGTCCTCGACGTTGGCGCGAATATCGGGCTGATGAGTTTGCTGATGTCTGGCCTTGTAGGAGAGGCGGGGGTTGTACACGCCTTCGAGCCCAGTAAGTTCGCCAATGGCTTATTGCGCCATAACGTTGAGTTCAATGGATGCGACAATCTGAAAGTACGCCGCGCGGCAGTGTCCGACGCAGTTGGAACGACACTCTTCGCCAATCCTGACCCGGCATCGATCTCCAGCTTCAATTATGGTGTCTTGTCCCTCGGCCATGCGATCGAGGCACGAGCAGGAAGTAATGTCCCGACTGATATCATCACTGTCGATTCCTTGGACTTGGACGATTGTGGATTCATCAAGGTTGACGTCGAAGGTTTCGAAGCTGCTGTTATAAGAGGAGCACTTCGGACCATTGACCGGTGTCAGCCTTGTCTTAGTCTGGAAATCGGTAACTCCGAGGATGATATTTCCTGGGTGTCGACCTTGAAGGAGCGTGGCTACAGGATCTTTGCGATCAAGGCGTTCATATACACATGGCCAAACTTCAAGGCGCGCAAGATCGATGATCTACCCAACGCAGTCTGCGCGAGCGCCATCGCCGTTCCGCCCGGCATAAATCAGATGGAGGTTCTCGGGTCGATTTATCGACAAGAGATTCTTGATGAAGAGAATCTTGCGACCATCAATGCAGGCTTCAAAAAGGATCTTCCAGGCGCCTAGCCGTGTAATAAATCCGATGCCTCACGATGACCGGCGGGATCCTCGCGGAGGACTGATTTTGCGGTGTTCCAGACACATTCGACCGTGAGGCCATCCAGGTTTTCCTCTATCAGAAGAGCGACATTGTCTCCGCGCGGAGCCGCTTTGTCTGGAAAGCTTTTTGTCGAGAAGATAGCAACGGTCGGGCAGCCGGAGAGAGCGGCTATATGCATCGGTCCAGTGTCGTTGCCGATAGCCAGGCGGGCCGCCCGGGCGAGTGCCGGGATATCGTAGAGTGTCGTTTCCCCCGATAGATCCCGTGCCTGTGGGCAGGCTCCGCGGATTATCCGGATGGCATCTTCGTCCTCTTTGCCGCCGATCAGAACGGGTGTGATCCCGGTCGCTGACAAGCGGCCAGCGATCTCACCATATGATGTCGCCGGCCAGCGCTTTATCGCCATTTTCAGGGACGATCCCGGGATCAGCAATGCGATGGGGGCGGGCAGATCGAACCGACGGATGTCACTGTCCATAAAGGCAAGGTCAGACGGTCGGACATCCTTGATCCCGACTATTTCGAGCTGGGTACGTTGCCGGTCCTGGGTGTGGGTCAGGGTCGGGCGTTTGTAGTGGTGATAGTGGCTGCACCCGGGGACGATGCCGGACCATTCGGGTTTCGGGCCCGGCCAGAACAGCCGGTAATAAAAACTGGTCCGGTCCGATGTCTGCAGGTCGTACACCCGATCGAATGCCGCGCCGGTCAGTCTGGCGCGCAGGGCGAGCACGCCCGGCAGATTGAAGAGTTTGGGTTCGTTGTCGCTCCAGACCTTGTCGAACAATCCGCTGCGTTCGCCGAGCTCGACATAGGCGGGGCGCGTCAGCAGGGTGATCTCCGCATTCGGGTGATGGCGGCGGATTGCCTGCATCGGGCCGAGTGCATAGATGAAATCGCCAAGCGCGCCGAGCTTGATGACCAGAATGCGCGGGTGGCTTCGGCCAGGCCCGGATGGGTTTGTCGACTTATCCGGCATTGGGCGAGAGCGGCAGGACTTCTTCATAGACGGAGAGGGTACGGGCGCACATGTCGCTGGTCGTATAATTCTCACGGACATGGGCGACGGCTGTCTCGGTCACCACCGCGCGCTGCTCTGCCGTCAGGGCCAGCGCTGCACGAATGCCTTCCGCGAGTGCTTCGGCATCGTTCGGTTTGACCAGAAAGCCTGTTTTGCCCGGAATCACGGATTCCCGAGCGCCGCCGTGATCTGTCGCGACAATCGGGCGGCCCATGGCCTGGGCTTCGATCATCACCCGGCCAAACGGTTCGGGGTCGATGGAGGCGGAGACCACGACATCAGCAATCTGGTAGACGCACGGCATATCCACCACAGAACCGGTGAACATCACCGACGCGCTGAGTCCGGCTTTGGCGATCTTCTCTTCAAGTTCCGCCTTGTAGTTTTCTTTGCCCTCGTAAGACCCGGCCATGATGCAGTGGACCGGCTGGTCGCCCAGCTTTGTCAGAGCCTCGATCAGGACATCGTGCCCTTTCCAGCGTGTGATCCGCCCCGGCATGACGATCACAGGCACACCGTCCGGCAAACGCCATTCGCGGCTGAGCTTGATCATCCGCTCGGCGGAAACAGCATCCGGATTGAACAGGTCGATATTTACCCCGCGCGGGATGATCCGCAGCTTGTCGCTGCCGGTACCGAAGCGCGTTTCGATCTCGTGGGCCACGAAATGCGAGATGGCAATCACCCGGTCGCCCCGCACCATTACCGAGTTATAGAGTTTCTTCAGCGGGTTGGTGTCCGGAAAGCGGCCATGAAACGTGGTGACGAACGGCACTTTGTTCTTGCGGGCGGCGCGCCAGGCGATCCAGGCTGGCATGCGCGAGCGGGCGTGCACGATGTCGACATTTTCCTGATGGATGACATCGACCAGCCAGTCGAAATTCTGCCGCCAGCTCAGCGGGTTCTTGGAGCCGAGCGGATGTTGGATATGACGGGCGCCGACTCGTGTCAGGTCGTGCACCATCGGCCCGCCGGCGGAAATAACCAGGGCGTCCCAGCCCGCTTCAACAAGCGCCCGCGCGACATCAATCGTACCTCGTTCCACTCCGCCGGACACCAGGGCGGGAAGAATCTGAAGAACGACCGGCTTCTTGTCTTCCGGCGGTCGGCGGAACATATCGTAATCGCCGCTCGATTGGCGGAGGTTCGGTATGTTAGGCCTCATGGAGGGGCCGTCGTTCACCGGCGTTCCAAGCATGTTGTTTTCATTGTCATGAAGTTTACCACAATGACCGAGCAAACCCAGCAGTCGCCGGATCCCGCACCCCTCTATCTCGAAAAGCCGGACGGCGCACGTCTCGCTTATCACAAACTGGACGGACGCGGACCCACAATTGTCTTTCTTGGCGGCTTCATGTCGGACATGACGGGTACAAAGGCATTGACGCTTGAGGCTCTGGCGCGTGAACGCGGCCAGGCGTTTCTTCGGCTGGATTATCAGGGGCATGGCCAGTCCTCGGGAAAATTCGAGGATGGCTCTATCGGGATCTGGCTTTCCGACGCGCTCACTCTGATCGACCGGGTCACGGACGGCCCGCTGGTTCTCGTCGGCTCCTCCATGGGCGGGTGGATCATGCTGCAGGCAGCCCTGCAACGGCCGGAGCGGCTTGCAGGTCTGGTCGGCATTGCCGCCGCGCCGGACTTCACCGAGGATCTGATGTGGGCGACATTCTCCGACGAGATCAAACAGACGCTGCAGCGCGACGGTGTCTATTACGAACCTTCGGAATATAGCGACGAGCCCTACACCATCACCATGAAGCTGATCGAGGATGGCCGCGACCATCTGGTCATGCGGGAGAAGATGCCGATCACCGGCCCTGTACGTTTGCTGCATGGCATGCGCGACGAATCGGTGCCGTACGAGCTTTCGCTGCGCATTGCCGAGAATGTCGAGAGCGAAGACGTTCAGATCCGCTTCGTGAAGGACGGCGATCACCGGCTTTCGACCGATCGCGATCTCGAGATTTTGTCCCAGACCGTGGCTGCGCTGTGCGACGCGGGGGGCTGAGCCTCGCGGGCATAGTGCTCGCCGGAAGCGCGTTTCTCGTCACGATCCTTCCGGCTGCCGCAGCCGAGATCGATCACCAGCAGGAATATCAGGCCTGCATGGCGCTCACCCAAGAGCGGCCGCAGGAGGCCTATAGCAGCGGCCTTGCCTGGTACAAGCAGGGGGGCGGTATTCCGGCGCGGCACTGTCTTGCGGTGGCCCTGTTGCAGTTGCATCAGTATGACGAGGCGGCGTCGCGGCTGGAGCGTCTGGCGACCGATCTTGGAACGGCGCGCACGGCCCTGCTGGGCGGTATCCTGATGCAGGCGGGGCAAGCCTGGTATCTCGCCGGACGGCCTGACAGGGCGTTCAAGCTGCAAAGCAGACTGCTGGATCTCGCGCCAAGTGACCCGGAGCTCTGGGTTGACCGTGCCGTCACGCTGATGGAGCTGGAAAAATACGATGCCGCTCTCGCCGATCTGGACGAAGCGGTCAGGTGGAACCCACAACTGGTGGAAGCCCATATCTACCGGGCGGTGACGCTGCGCCAACTGGACCGTCTGGAGGATGCTGCAAGAGAGGTCGACATCGTTCTGGAGCTTGCGCCGTTCAATCCGGATGCGCTGCTTGAACGGGGAATCCTCCGCCAGTATCAGGGCGATCTGGATGGTGCGCGCGGTGACTGGTTGCAGGTCATCAGGCTTGCACCCGACTCGCGAGCCGCAGCTGCTGCGCGCGGGCGTATAGAGGAAATGGACGTGATCGTCCGCTAGGAAGGCGGAGCGGCGCGGTTGTTTGTCACACAGAGAGATGGTGGAGCCAGCGCTCGTAACGGCGATCCGGCCCCTGCTGGCCGCTTCGGGAGACACCGTCGCTCAGGCCTGCCTGACGCACGTCCCGCCGGGCATCCCGTAGCGGGTCCGGAAGGCGCGGGCGAAGGCGGCATCGCTAGTATCGCCGGCGTCGAGCAGGACATCGTAGATGGAGCGGTGACGCGCGTTTTGGTCCCCCAGGGCCAGCAGCGCCTTCCGGAGACGGCGTTCGTGGACATAGCTCGCCACCCCGCCGAGTCCTTCAAACAGCTTGTAGAGCTTGGTGCGGGACACGTGCACATGTTTCGCAATCCAGTCCGCACTGGAAAGGTTCTGCTTTATAAGCCGGCGCACCATTTTCATCTGCACGAGCGCAACGCCGTTTTGCTGATCCAGCTGGTCGGAGGCCGCAGCGTTGAGGCAGCCCGACGGTCGCCGGCGCGACCTCCATCGCCTGCCGCGCCGTCATCTGCGTCGAGAGGCGCTTGAGGGCGAGCATGTGGTCCCGGAGAAGTTGCACCATCGGTTCGTTCCCTGACAGGATACGCAGGTGCTGGTTGTCCGGTGACTTGACCTGGTCCTCCAGCATGGCCCGGGGGATGATCAGGGACAGGTTGGTGAACCTCTCCGAATGACTGCTCACTTCCTATGTCAGGTCGAATACGAGCAACGAGTTTTCCGGCAGCTCGAACTCGCCCTGTCTGGTGCCCCTGTTGAGACGGCCCTGCTCGTAGAGCTGGACCATGTAGTGGTCCACGCCGTCGCGTCCCACGAGCGCCGGGCTGCGCGACCATTTCTGGTTCTGGCTCTTTGTGCGGGCCAGCATGAGCGGGCCGAACATGCTGGCGTCGACTTCGGCCTGGAAGTCGTCGCGCTGTTCTTGGCGGTGGGCTTCGACTTCGAAGATGCAGGAAATGCTCGACTGCCAGAGATCGTACCGCTCCTTTTCCCTGGTCTCGGCGACGTTGAAGACGGCATGCGGTACAGAGCTGGCGGCGTCCGCATTCGCGAGTTCGGAAATGCAAGCGCTCATAGTTTTCCCCATCCGTCCTTCATTTCCTCAATCTTCCCCGATTTCAACTCAAGGAGTTTTAATTAATTTTCCCGGTATTTTTTAGGAAGGCCGGATCGCAATCAACTGCCCAGAGCGCTCCGTGCGGAAAAACTGCGGGCGCAGCGGATTGCGGCGTCTTGCGAAAGTGCGAGAATTCGTGTGTGCGGAACATTTTTTCTTAAATAAAGGCCTTCTGAGTCGGTCTTTCCGGACACACGGCGAAGAATTCCGGACGTCCGGAACGGTATCCGTTCGGATGTGCCCCTATGTTTTTCCAAACTCGTGAGGGACTGAAGCGGCACAAGAGCCACGCCTGCGGCAACGGCAACATTTGTTCTCTTCATCGATCCGGCGGTCAGCATGTTCGCATCAAGGCCCGCCGGGTGATGGCATCCCGCTGGGGGAAGTCGCGGCCGCGCTTTGCGGAAACGGAATCCGTACCGGCTCGCAATTTTGGCGGCGGGCAGTTTCGGCACGCCAGAACTGCCCGGGTGGCGGGTTGAACTGTCGTCATGTGAATGGAGTGAGGGTCTACGATGCAATTTGCGCTTGGGATAGGTGGTTCAAGTTCAGACAACGGCAATTCGATCGCGGTCGACAGTAGCGGCAACAGCTATGTCACGGGGCAGTTCCAGGGAACAGCGGATTTCGATCCCGGCTCCGGGACTGCAAACCTGACCAGCGTCGGCA